>NZ_JAAALO010000009.1 GCF_009908295.1 Micromonospora rubida | reverse complement strand
GCCCGCCTCGTCATCGTCGAACCAGACCAACACGACGTCGAGCACACCGCCCCGGCCCCGATCGCCGCATAGCATCAAACCGGATCCCGCGATGGCCGTCTCCTACACCACCAGCGCGGACGTGACCCGGCTCCCTCGACCTGCTCGCCACACCCACCGACGCACCCAGAATCATCGGCATGGAGCAGGTGCGATTCGCCACCTCCCTCGTCGACGAGTTCCGCCGCGCCGACGCCGCCGTCGGAGCCGACCAGCTCTGCGACATCGCCATCCGAGTCCACGCCCACCTGTCGTCCTGGGCCACCAACGCCACCTACAGCCGAGAAGTCGGCGACGCCCTGCAAACCGCCCTGGCGGACCTCGCCATCGAGACCGCCTGGCTCACGATCGACGCCGAGCGGCGGTCGGAGTCGAGGCCGTACCTCAACGAGGCGATCAGCCGGGCCCGCATCGCCGACGACCCGCGGAGCGAGGTGAGCGCATTGGACGGCCTTGCCCGACTGCTTCGGGACGACCGGCCGCGAGAGTCGCTGCAATGCGCCGAAGCAGCCCTGCGGGTCTCCTCCGGCTGGGCCACGCCCCGGCTGACCACGCTCCTGCATCTGCGGCGAGCCCGCGCCTACTCGGTCCTTGCCGATACCAGCGGGTTCACCCGGGAGATGACGAAGGCGCGTCGCGAGTTCGAGCGCGGCACCCATCAGGACGATCTGCCACTCCTCGGCTTCGTGACCGACCGCGAGATGATCGGCGTCCAAGGGACATCCCACCTCGTCCTGGGCGATTCTGCACGCGCAGCCCAGTCGTTCCGTGCGATGACGACAGATCTCTCCCACTCGCACCGCCGTAACCAGCTCTACTACACGGTCCGGCTCGCGGAGGCGACATACAGGCAGGGCGACGTGAACGAGGCGGCGCGCATCGGCTTGAGCGTGCTGCCCGCCGTCGGCCAGGTGAACTCCGGGCGGGTGAGCCGTCACCTCGCGCAGGTCCGGTCGAGCCTGGGGCAGCCGCAACGGTCGACGGCCGCGACCCGCGAATTCGTCGACGCGTACGACCATGCGGTGGTCCGGTCGGGGAAACCCTGAGACTGCGCCGCCGGTGGCCGCAGGCACCCAGAAGGGCACCTGCGGCCACCCGGACCGCCGACGCGGGTACGACATCGACCGTCCGGGAAGTCACCCCCACCGGGGGGCGGCTCAGAGGCGGGTGATCCGTACGGCGTCGGCGACGACGTACCCCGTCGTGCTGGTCCAGCGGCTGACCCCGACGACCTGGCGCGTGCCGGCGGCGAAGTCGTAGGTGCCGAGCACCTGCCACTGTCCGCCGCCGGTGCGCTGGTCGACCTTGGTCGTCACGGTCCCGTTCGCCGTCGCCACCAGGTGTGGCGCGGCGCTGTTGTAGCCGGAGTTGGACGGGTACCAGACCTCGACCCGGTACGAGCCGGCGGCGGGCAGCGTCGCGGTGAACCAGGCCGGGTCGCTGACCGCCTGCGGCTCGGCGAACCGGTAGTCGGCGCCGTACCGGGTGGCGAGGTACGCCGACGTGCCCCAGGTGGCGGCGGCGGTGAAGCCGTCGGCGGTGGCGTTGTCCACGATCACGCTGAACGTGCCGCCGGTGCCGGTGACCACCCGCGCGTTGCTGGCCGGGCTCTCGTGGTGCAGCCGGTCCAGGCCGGTCACCAGGTAGCGGTACGTCGAGCCGGGCGCGGCGGTGGCGTCGGTGAACGTGCCGGTGCTGCCCGAGGCGCGGACCGTGCCGATCAGGTTACGGGCGTCGGCCAGGTCGCAGGGGTCGACCGCGCCGTCACCGGGCAGCCGGTACACCGCGTACTCGGCGGTGCTGCCGGTGGCGCCGCGCTGCCAGTTCAACGTCACGCCGCCGGTGCCGCGTACCGCCGAGGTGAGGCTCGGCGCGGCGGGCGCGGTGCCGCCGACCCCGGCGGGTGCCAGCGCCGGCCGGCGGTAGTGGTCGGCCGCCACCCGGGAGACGGCGCCGATCCGGTCGGCGCGGACGTCCTTGGCGCTGAAGTGGATGTCGCCGGTGACCCGGGGATAGGCGCGGTTGAGCGTGAGGTGGTCGGTCAGCTCGGCCGGGTCCTGCCAGGCCGCGTCCTGCCCGGATGCGCCGGCGCGGTAGGTGGCCTGCCCGACGAGCAGCTGCACGTTGGTGCCGGTCACGGTCTCCGACCACCAGCGGACCAGCTCCGCGTAGTCGGCCGAGGGGTGGCCGATGTGCCAGTAGATCTGCGGGGAGATGTAGTCGATCCAGCCCTGCTTCACCCAGCGGCGGGTGTCGGCGTAGATCGCGTCGTACGACTGGAGGCCGGTGGTGCGCGAGCCGAGCGGGTCCGTGCCGGCGTTGCGCCAGATGCCGAACGGGCTCACCCCGAGCTTCACCCACGGCTTGATCGCCTGGATCCGGTTGTGCATCTCCTGGACCAGCAGGTTGACGTTGTTGCGCCGCCAGTCGGCGATGTTGCTGAAGCCGGCCCCGTACTGGGCAAAGGTCGCCTGGTCGGGGAAGCCACCCCCACTGCCCGGGTACGGGTAGAAGTAGTCGTCCCAGTGCACCGCGTCGAGGTCGTAGCGGCGGACGGCGTCCATCATGGCGTCCTGCACGAAGGCGCGGACGGCGGGGATGCCGGGGTTGTAGTAGAGCTGACCGTTGTAGGCGACGGCCCAGCCCGGGTTCTTGCGGGCCGGGTGGCTCGCCACCAGCCTGGTGAGGTCGGTGTGGTTGGCGACCCGGTACGGGTTGAACCAGGCGTGGAACTCCAGGTTGCGGGCGTGCGCCTCGGCCACCATGAAGGCCAGCGGGTCGTAGCCGGGGTTGCCGCCCTGGGTGCCGGTGAGCCAGTGCGACCAGGGCTCGTAGGTCGACGGCCAGAAGGCGTCGGCGGTGGGCCGGATCTGCACGACGACGGCGTTCATCCGCCGCTGCTGGGCCAGGTCGAGCCAGCCCCGGTACTCGGCCTGCTGGGCGGCGGGGGTCAGCCCGGTGCGGCTGGGCCAGTCGATGTTGGCAACGCTGGCGATCCACATGCCCCGGAACTGCCGTTTCGGGGTGGCCGGATCGGTCACGCAGGCCGCCGCCGCCTGGGCGGCGATCGGCGCGGCCTCGGGCGTGCTGGGTGGGGAGGCGGTGGCACCCGTGGGGGCGGCCACGCCGAGCGCCAGCGCCACCGTCAGCGCCGCGCCGGAAAGGAATCGACCATAGTCTCTACGCACGAAAAGAATGTTCGATGTTGCCGGGCTGTCGCGCAAGTATCCTTCACGACTTTCACTGACCGGGGTCACTCCGGCACCCTGCCGCACCACCCTGCCCGGACCGCAGCGACCCAGGGTGCGCCGTCTCCGGCGACAGGCGCGGAAGCGGCTCGCCGTGCTGGACGTCCCTGCGGTCACAGCTCAGGAATCGACAGGGATAGACGAATGTCACACAGATCCAACCACCCCAGACAGTCCCAAAAGGACAACGCTCGTCGCCGAGGACGCATCCGGACACCCCCGGAGTGGTTCACTGGAGCGGCCACTGAACGAGGTCAACGCGTCACTCGGCGCACACATGGGGAGGAACCTTCGTGCCCGCAAGCATCCCTCGGGGGAGAACGTCCAGGATCAGGGTCATCGCGGCCGTCATCGGCATCGGCCTCGTCGCGGCCGGCGGGGCCACGTCACTTCCCGCCAGGTCGGCAATGGCGGCGACGCCCTCGGCCCTCGCCGTCAACCTCGACTCCACCCCGCCCGGGGCACCCATCGTCTCCCACCCGGGGAACCTGACCACGACCGTGCACGTGCCGGCGACCTTCACCGTCGCCAAGGGCGCCACCGGTGACACCCCGGCCCAGTACGTCTACCAGCTCAATGCCGGCCCGCCGGCCAACGTGGCGGCGGACAGCCAGGGCAACGCCACCATCGTGATCGCGCCCACCCGGTTCACCAACACTCTGACCGTGACCGGTGTCGCCGGCGGAAGCTTCGGCGAGTCCACCAACGTCACGTTCAACTCGAACCCCGCCGCCCCCGCCGTCGACGGTGACATGACCGGCGACGGCACCGCCGACCTGCTCACCGTGGGCGCGGCGCACGGCCTGCCCTCCGGGCTCTGGCTCGCCGCCGGCAACACCGCCGGCTCCTCCCTTCCCGCGACCGACATCGGTGTCATGGGCAACGGGAACAACACCTCTGCCGACTTCGACGGGGCCCAGGTCGTCACCGGCCGATTCACCGGCAACGGTGTCCAGGACGTCCTCGTCTACTACCCCACCGGCAACAACCCGGGCGGCGCCAGCATTCTGGGCGCCAACGGCGACGGCTCAGTTCTTCAGAGCCACCTCAGCGGCAACCAGTTCAACATCTACCCCCAGCAGTTCCTCGACCCCGACGGCAACCAACCACTCCAGCTCGCCAACGCCGGCGACACCCGCCGCATCGACGCCCCGTACCCCGATCTGATCGGCACCAGCGGCAACGCCACCACCGGCTACCACCTGACCTACTACCCCAACCTCGGCATGCCCGGTGGCTACATCGACGTCTTTCACACCACCGCCGCCACCCCCACCGGCGGCACAGACTGGAACAACTGGACCATCGCCACCGCCCAGCTCACCGGCGGAACCGCCATGTTCCTGTGGAACCGCACCACCGGCGCCCTGCACCTGTGGACCAACCTCACGGTCGACCCCGACACCGGCGCGCTCAGCTACACCCCCTACGCGCTGTCCACGTCCTGGAACACCGGCGCGAACCTCACCCTGCGCGCCGCCGACGCCGACAACAACGGCACGCCCGACCTGTGGACCGTCGGCGCCGGTGGCAGCACCGTCCTCTGGCGGGTCACCAACCTCACCGCCGGCACCCCGGGCAGCGGCACCCTCACCGCCGACCCGGCCCGGACCCTGACCACCAACGGCGTCTGACAGCCCCAGGACGCCGCATGCCGGCGCTGTCGCCAACAACCGACAGCGCCGGCACGCGGCACGCTTGCGGAGTCGACCGGCTCACCGGCGGCACGTCCACCGCCGCCCGGGTCAGGCCCACTGTCGATCAAGAGGTTTGCGTCTCCCTGAAGATCAAAATTGACGTTTTCCCCTTGATCAACACTGTGTGGGGGGTGGGGGTGGGGTGGGGGGTTAGACCAGGTCGGCCTTGCGCAGCAGCTTCCACAGCCCCGCGCCGTCCGGGGCGGAGAGCCACTTCTGCCCCACCGGCCCGGACGACGAGCTGCCGGACGGGGTGGGCAGGCTGCCGGCCAGCACCGACTGGGTGGGCGAGAGGCGGCGGATCGCCACCCCGGCCACGTTGTCCGGGTGGCCGGCGGCGAACTCCCGGTAGATCTCCGGGTCGTGCTGGCCGTCGTCGCCGATCAGCAGCCAGCGCACGTCGGGGAACTCGCGGGACAGCCGGGCCAGGGTGGCCCGCTTGTGCTCCCGGCCACTGCGGAACCACCGGTCGGCCGTCGGCCCCCAGTCGGTGAGCAGCAGCGGCCCCGCCGGGTAGAGGTGCCGGGACAGGAACCGGGTCAGGGTCGGCGCGACGTTCCACGCGCCGGTGGACAGGTAGAACACCGGGGCCCCCGGGTGGGCGGTGACCAGCCGCTCGTAGAGCACCGCCATGCCGGGCACCGCGGTACGGGCGTGCTCGTCGAGCACGAAGGTGTTCCACGCGGCGAGCAGCGGCCGGGGCAGCGTCGTCACCATGACCGTGTCGTCGATGTCGGACAGGATGCCGAAGCGGACGTTCGGGTCCAGGACGCGGATCAGCGCCTCCACCGGCTCGGCGTCGGCGACGCTCAGCCGCACCGACGACCAGCCGGGCGTCAGGTGGGCCTCGACCACGGTGTCGACGAAGCCGCTTCGGTCGGCCTTCGCCTCGTGCTTCACCCCGCCGGCCTCGATGGTGACCGTCACGTGCTTCGCGGGCAGGGTGGCGAAGCTGCGCCAGCCGCGCACCTTGTCCAGCCGCTGCCCGGACCGGTTGTCGGGGCGACCGAGCAGCACCCGGCACAGCACCCGCGCCCAGCCCGGGGCGCCGTACCCGGCGTACGCGATGATGTTGGTCTGCCACCCGGTGCGCCGCAGCCGGCGTTCCACCAGGTTGTGCACGGCGTCCTCGATCCGCGCGGCCCGGTGCAGGTTCGGAATGGCAAGTTCGCCCGCGGGTGTGGGTGGCACGCTGCAACCCTGCCACACGCCGACGAAGACGGCCACGCGAGGCGGTTCTCCCCCGATCGGCCCCGGTCCGGGCCGGGTGCGTGACAGACTCCGGTCGGGACGGCGACGGAGGCGTTGGTCGTGTCGACACGTGTGCAGCACCCCGGGCGGTGGCGCCCGACCGACCGGCCGGCGCTGGTGGCGCTGCTGCTCGGGCTGGCCGGGTTCGGCTACCGGCTGGCGCTGACGCTACTCACCCTGCCCGGCTCGAACAGCGACGAGGCGACCTTCGGCCTGACCGCCCTGCACGTCGCCGCCGGCCGGGAGCACCCGATCTTCCTGTACGGGCAGCGTTACATGGGCACGCTGGAGGCGTACCTGGCGGCGCCGCTGGTCGCCGTCGCCGGGCCGAGCTGGCCGGTGCTGCGGCTGCCGATGCTGGCGCTCTGGGCGATCTTCGCGTGGCTGATGTACCGGCTGACCCGCCGGATCTGCTCGCCGTGGTGCGCCGTGCTGGTGGTGGGGCTGCTCGCGCTCGGCCCCGAGCGGGTGGTGCGGGACCAGTTGACCGTGGTGGGCGGCCGGCCCGAGGTGAAACCGGCCGTGGCGCTGATGCTGCTGATCGCGCTGGGGCTGGCCGACCGGCGGATCGGGGCCCGGCGGCTGGCGGCCGGGGCTGCCGGCCTGCTCGCCGGGGTGGCCGTCTGGTCGGACTGGCTGATCGTGCCGTACCTGGCGGTGGCCGGCCTGCTGCTGGCCTGGGTGCTCCGCCGGGAGCTGGCGGGCTGGGCGGGGGCGCTGCTGGTGGCCGGGTTCGTCGTCGGGGCGGCGCCGCTGATCGTCGACAACCTGCGCGCACCGCCCGGGCAGGACTCGCTGTCGGTGCTGCGCCGGATCAGCACCTCCGCCGGACCGGCACCGCCGCTGGCCGACCGGCTGCGCGGCGGGCTGCTGGAGGGGGTGCCGCTGTCCACCGGCCTGTGCCCGGTCGACGGCTGCGCCCGCTGGCAGCAGTGGTTCGGCCTGCTCTACCCGGTGCTGCTGGCGAGCGCCGCGGTCCTCGCGCTGGTCGCGTACCGGCGGGCCGCCGGCCGGCCGGCCGCCGACCGGGTCGGGCCGGCCACGCAGCTCGCCCTGGTCGCGGGCGCCGGCCTCACCCTGGTGGCGTACGTCCGCAGCCCGCTGGCCGCCACCGATCCGCTGGGCAACGCCCGCTACCTGTCGGTGCTCCAGCTCTCGCTGCCGGTGGCGCTGTGGCCGCTGTGGTTGGCGGCGGTGGGCGTCTGGCGGGGCACGACGGGGGCCGTCGGGCGGCTGGCCGGCGCGTCCGCCACCGCCGCGCTGGCCGGGCTGACCGCCACCGCGCTGGTCGCAACCGGCCTGTTCGTGGCCGGCGCCGACGGGCTGCGGACGGAGGAGCGGGGGGCGCGGGAGATGGCCGACACGGTCCGCCGGGCCGGGCTACGCACGGTGTACGCCGAGTACTGGACCTGTAACCGGCTGGTCTTCAACACCGCCGAGGCGGTGGTCTGCGGGGTGCTCGACAGGGACCTGTCCCCTGGGCAGAACCGGTACTGGCCGTACTGGCAGCAGGTGGGGCGGGCCGACCGCCCCGGGTACGTGCTGGCCTCCGGCGGCCCCGCCGACCGGCGGCTGCGGGAGCTGCTCGGGGCGGGAGCCGACTCCGCCCTGCTCGCCGAGGCCGGCGGCTATCGCGTGTACCACCCGGAGACGGCCGTGCGACCGTGGCGCTGACCGGCGGGCCGTACGCTGGCCGGACCGGCACGCGCCGGCGTGCCGCCGCACCGAGGAGTCGACCGAGATGCTCATCCTGCTGCCGCCCTCGGAGGGGAAGGCCGACGCCGGCACGGGCCGGCGGCTGGACCCGGCCCGGCTGTCCCTGCCCGAGCTGGCCCCGGCCCGCGCGGAGGTGCTCGCGGCACTGGTCGGCCTCTGCGCCGGGCCGGACGAGGCGGCGGCCCTGGACGCGCTGGGGCTGACCCCGGGGCTGGCCGGCGAGCTGCGCCGCAACGCCCGGCTGGAGCGGGCGGCCACCGCCCCGGCGGGCCGGATCTACACCGGCGTGCTCTACGAGGCCCTCGACCTGGCGACGCTGCCCCCTGCGGCGCAGCGGGCGGCCCGCCGGTCGGTGCTGGTCAGCTCCGGACTGTGGGGGGCGGTGCGGCTCACCGACCGCATCCCGCCGTACCGCTGCCCGATCGGGGCGCGACTGCCCGGGGTGGGGGCGCTGTCGGCGTACTGGCGGCGGGAGCTGGCCCCGGCGATGACGGCGGCGGCCGGCGGCGGCGCGGTGCTGGACCTGCGCTCGGGCGCGTACGCGACGACCTGGACGCCGAGCGGCGAGCTGGCCGGGCGGACGGTGACGGTGCGGGTGCTGCACGAGCGGAACACCCCCGACGGGCCGGTCCGGTCGGTGGTCAGCCACTTCAACAAGGCGACCAAGGGGCGGCTGGTGCGCGACCTGCTCACCGAGGGTGCCCGCCCGCGCCGCGCCGGCGAGCTGGTGACCGCGCTGCGGGACCTGAAGTACACCGTCCTGGAACAGCCGGTGACCGCCGGACGGCCCCGGGCGGTGGATGTCGTGGTGACCCAGTTGTGACGGGTCGCGCACGGGCGGGCGTCACCGACGGCGACTGTCGCAAGATTTCCTCAAGGCTCGCGGCCACGGCTACCACCGGGCGGCGCGGGAGTCCACGGTAAGGGGAACCTGACGCCGACAAGGAGACTGTGGTGGCCCCCGAACCCACGCTGCTCGACCGGCCTCATCTTCCCTCGACCCCACCCCCGCTGGACTGGCTGACCCTCGCCGACGCGTTCGAGGTCGCCTGCCTGCTGCGCTGCGCCTCCCCGCCGGCCGCCCAGGCCGGGGCGGGTCGCCGGCCCCCGGCCCCCGCCCACATCGGCCCGGCCGCCGAGTTCAACCGGGAGGACGCGGCGCACCGGATGCGCCAGCTCCTCGCCCGGCTGGAGATCCCCGTCGGGCACGAGGTGACCACCGGCGGCCTGCGCCGCCGCTTCGAGCTGCACCGGCTCCAGGTGCCCCGCGAGCACCGGGCGACGTACGCGACTCTGGTGGAGATCGGCTGGCGGCAGGGCCGCCGGGAGCTGCTCGGTGGGCCCGTCCCGGGCGCGTCCACGGCCCGCCGGGTGTGGCGTCCCCGGCTGGCCGCCGCGGCCTGGCGGGCGGCGCTGCTGGCGGGCGGCCGGCACGTCCGGCGGCACATCCTCGGGATCCGGCTGACCGACCGGGAGCTGGCCGCCGTGCTGGTCCGGGGCGCCGCCCTGCTGGAGGTGCCGGCGCTGCTGCGGCCCGGCGCGGGCTGCTACGTGGTGAGCGTGGCCGACGGCTCGGACCGGGACCGCATCCTGCACAGCGTGATCCTGGACCCGGCGACCGGGCCGGGGGTGGCCGCGGTCGCCTGAGCTCTCACCGGCCGGCGAGAGCTGAGCGCGGCCGGCCGACGGGCTTGCGCCGGGAGCGTCGCACGCGCAGAGTGCACCGGTGAGCCGTAGCTGGTCTGTGCCACCGCGCGCCGCCGGCGTGGCCGTGCTGCTGCTGGTGCTGGTGGCTGCGCCCGGGCTCGCCGGCTGCCGGGACTCGCCGAGCGAGCCGATCCAGCTCCGGATCGCCACCGGCAGCCCCACCGCCGTCTACCACGCGTTCGGCCAGTCGCTGGCCGCCGTCCTGAACCGGGAGCTGCCCGGGGTGCAGGCCAGCGTGGTGGTCACCGCCGCGTCGGCGGAGAACATGCGGCTGCTCGGCGCGGGGGACGCCGAGCTGGGCTTCACCCAGGCCGACGTGCTCCCCACCGGCCGGGAGGGCCGCCCGAGCGTGCTGGCCGTGGCCCGGGTCTACGACGACCTGCTGCACCTGGTCACCCGGGCCGACGGCTCGGTCCACTCGGTGGCCGACCTGCGTGGCCGGCGGGTCTCCGTGGGGGCGCCCGGCTCCGGCACCGAGGTGACCGCCACCCGGCTGTTGGAGGTCGCCCAGCTGGGCGGTGCCGCGGTCCGCCGGGAGCGGCTGGGGCTGGACGCCTCGGCCGCCGCGCTGCGCGCCGGGCAGATCGACGCCTTCTTCTTCTCCGGTGGGCTCCCGGTGCGCGGCGTCGAGGAGCTGACCGCCGACGGCGCCACCCGGATCGTCGACCTGGGCGACTGGACGGAGCCCCTGCGGCGCAGCTACCGGGAGGTCTACGTGTCCCGGGACATTCCCCGCTCGGTGTACGGGGTCGAGCCGGTGACCACCGTGGCGAACCCGAACTACCTGGTCGTCCGGGCCGACCTGCCGGACCCGCTGGTCCGGGAGGTGACCCGGCTGCTGATGGAACGCCGGGCCGAGCTGGCCGCGGCGCACCCCGCGGCGGGCCGGATGAGCCCCCGCTCGGCCATCGCCACCGCCCCGCTGCCGCTGCATCCCGGCGCCGCCGACTGGTACCGGTCGAACAAGCCCTGACCCGTCAGCCGGCCGGGGCCGGGAACCAGAGGCCGGCCACCAGGCCGCAGGGCTGCGCCAGGCGCATGGTGAGCCGGCCGTCCGAGGCGTCGACCAGGACCGCGACGATGGTCAGCCCGAGCCCGGCGCCGTCGACGTTCTGCACCTCGGGGGCCCGCCAGAACCGCTCGGTGGCCTGGTCGAGCTGATCGAGGGTCATGCCGGGGCCGGTGTCGCGGACCTCCAGCGTGACCCCGTCGTCGGCCGGCCGGACGTCCACGGTCACCTCCCCACCCGCGCCGCTGAACTTGACCGCGTTGTCGATCAGCGCGTCGAGCGCCTGGTCCACGGCGGTCGGCACGGTCCGGGCGTACACCGGATCGGCGACCGGGGCCAGTCGCAGGGCGACCGACCGGTGCCGGGCCAGCGGCTGCCAGGCGGCCACCCGGGACGCCGCGACCGCCGCAGCGTCCACAGTGACCCGTTCGTTCTCCTCGCGCTCGGCGCGGGCCAGGGTGAGCAGGGCGTCCAGCAGCAGGGCCAGCCGGTCGGTCTCCTCCAGCGCCAGCCGGTGCTCGACCCGCCCCGGCTCGTCGGTCAGGCTCGGCCCCAGCTCCTCCACCCGCAGCCGCAGCGCGGTCAGCGGGTTGCGCAGCTGGTGGCTCGCGTGCGCGACGAAGGCCCGTTGCCGGTCCATCACGTCCGACACCGCGTCGGCCATGTTGTTGAAGCTCGCCGCCAGCCGGCGCAGCTCCGGCGGGCCCAGCCGGTGCTGCACCCGGGCCCCCCGGTCCCCCTCCGCGATCTCGTGGGTGACCGCGTCCAGCTCGGTCACCGGGCGCAGCACCCAGCCGGCCAGCCCGAACGCGGTCAGCACGCAGGCCAGCACGGCGAAGATGCCGATCGCGGCGAGCAGCAGCCACCACGCGGTGACGGTGCGCCGGACGCCGTCCGCCGAGGTGGCGATCACCACCGCCCCGAGCACCTCACCGCCGTCGTTGATCGGCACCGCCACCACGATCGGCCCGGCGGTCCACGGCCACACCGACTCCGGGTCGCTGAACTGCTGCCCGGACAGCGCATTGTTCAGCGCCGCCTCGGTGCCCGGCCCGACCCGCCAGCCGCGCGAGGCCACCACCGTTCGGCGGTCCCGGTCCACCACTGCCGCGCCGATGCCGTACAGCTCGTCGTAGCTGCTCAGCTCGCCCCCGATCGGGCCGGGGACGCCGCCGCGCAGCGCCGGCCCGGCCAGCGAGGCGAACCGGGTCGCGTCGGCCAGCCGGTCGGCGCGCACCTCGTCGGTCTCCCGGGTGGCCAGGGTGGTGGCGAGCGGCGTCTCCAGCGCGATGAGCACCAGCACCATCAGCAGCAGGTAGCTGATGACCAGCCGACGACGCACCGGCCCTCACTCCCCGCGCAGCCGGTAGCCGACCCCGCGGACCGTCTCCACCAGCCGGGCGTCGCCCAGCTTGCCGCGCAGCGACCCGATGTGCACCTCGACGGTGTGCCGGTCCGCCCAGGTGGTGCCCCACACGTCGAGCAGGATCCGGTCCCGGGGCACCACCACCCCGAGCTGCCGGGCCAGCGAGAGCAGGATGTCGAACTCCTTGCGGGTGAGGGTCGCCTCCCGGCCGTCCACGGTGACCGTCCGCCCGGCGACGTCGATGCGGACCGGGCCGGCCTGGATCACGTCCCGCTCCGGGGCGGCTTGCGCGGCCCGGCGCAGCACCGCCTCGATCCGGGCCTGGAGCTCGACCATCGAGAACGGCTTCACCACGTAGTCGTCGGCGCCCAGCCGCAGGCCGAGGACGCGGTCGCGTTCCTCGCCACGGGCGGTGACCGCGATGATGCCGAGCTGGGCGCTGCGCCGGCGCAGCGCCCGACACAGGTCGGTGCCGTCGCCGTCGGGCAGGGTCAGGTCGAGCAGCACGAGGTCGCAGGGCGCGGCGGACAGCGCGGCGGCGACGGTGGCGGCGTGCTCCACCTCGTAGCCGCGGCGGGTCAGGGCGGACGACAGGGCGGCGGCCACCCGTCGGTCGTCCTCGACCAGCAGGATGCGCAACCCGGACCTCCGTTCCTCGTTCCCCGTTGCTCGACCGTCGAATGGTCGCAGAAGCGCCGCCAGGACGGGAGGGCCGGCCGGTCAGACCCTTCCCCGGCCAACGCCCCGCCGGGGCGGGTCCCGGGCCGCGGGGCCGACGGTCGCCGTAGGCTGCCGGGGTGATCTACAAGCTGCTGGCCACGACCGAGTGGGACGCCGCCCGGGACGCCGGGCGCTTCGCCGGCTCGGCGGTGGACCGCCAGGACGGGTTCATCCACCTCTCCGCCGCCGACCAGCTCGTCGAGACGGCCCGGCGGCACTTCGCCGACGCCACCGGGCTCACCCTGCTCGCGGTGGACCCGGCGGCGCTCGGCGCGGCGCTGCGCTGGGAGCCGTCCCGGGGCGGGGTGCCGTTCCCGCACCTGTACGGGGCGCTGCCGGTGGCCGCCGTAGCCGCGGCCCACCCGCTGCCGGCGGACGTCCCGGCCGCCGACGCGGTGGCGCGACTGCTCGACTGAGGGATCGCTATGCTCACCCGAGTCCGCGCGCCGGCCGGGGTGACCACAGCCCGCCGGCGGGCTGCGGCAGTCCGATCCGCGCGGGCGGCCGGCACCCACCGCCGTCCCGACGCGTCCACCCGCCGGCGCGACGGCGCCCCGAGCGATGCGAGCAGCGATGACTGACACCACCGACCGACCCGACGTCTTCGTCCACCCGAGCGCCGACGTGGAGGAGGGTGCCCAGGTGGGCGACGGCACCAAGGTCTGGCACCTGGCCCACATCCGGTCGAGCGCCCGGGTCGGCGCCGGCTGCGTGATCGGTCGCAACGTGTACGTCGACGCCGGCGTCACCGTCGGCGACCTCGTGAAGATCCAGAACAACGTCTCGGTCTACCAGGGCGTGACCATCGAGGACGAGGTCTTCGTCGGCCCGTGCGCCGTGTTCACCAACGACTTCCGCCCTCGGGCGCAGAACCCGGACTGGACCATCACCCCGACGCTCGTGCGCCGGGGCGCGTCCATCGGTGCGAACGCCACCCTGGTCTGCGGGATCGAGGTCGGCGAGTACGCGATGGTCGCCGCCGGTTCGGTGGTCACCCGGGACGTCGCGCCGTACCAGCTGGTCGCCGGCAATCCCGCCCGCCCGAAGGGGTGGGTGGACGCCAAGGGCGAGGTCGTCTCCCGCGACGTGGACAACCCGCCGCACCGCGCCTGACGGTCGGCACGGAAAAGGGGGGCGGCGGAAGCCGTCCCCCTTTTCTGCCGCGCGGGCGGGTCAGCCGCAGAGCCGGCCGATCTCCTGCCGGAACCGCTCCATCGAGTTCGGCTCGTCCGGGCCGAGCAGGTAGATCTTCAGCTCGCGGCGGGCCTCGGTCATCGGGTCGCCGCCGTCCCGGGTCAGGGCGACGATCTTCTCCAGCTCGCCGCAGTCCTTCGAGAGCAGGTACGCCCCCCGCGAGGTGGGGAAGTCGCGCCGGAACTCGTCCTCGGGCAGCCCGCTCGGGTTCGCCACCACGTACGGGCGCTGGCTCTGCACGAAGTCCGATACGACGCTGGAGATGTCGCTGATCAACAGGTCAGTCTGGTTGAAGCAGTCGAACAGCGCCGGGGTGCGGCCGGTGACCACGAGGTGGGCGGTGCCGCCCAGCGAGGTCGCGTCGACGTCGCCGCCCGCGGCGCGGATCGCCTCCACCACCCGCTCGTGCACGGCGCGGGCCTCCTTGGCCCGGGTGCCGGTCAGCGGGTGCGGCTTGTAGATCAGCCGCACCGCCGGCCGGGCCGCCAGCAGCCCCTTGACGATCCGCTCCCCCATCAGCACCAGCGAGGTGTGGTACGGGTCGTCGTCGAGCCACCCCTCCCAGGTCGGGGCGTAGAGCACGGTGAACGGACGGTCGACCGACTCCGCGCCGAAGGTGTGCACGCCGGCGAGCTGGGGCCGGCCGACCTCCACGATGTCGGCGTCGAGCACCCCGACGCCGGCCCGGGCGTACCGCTCCCGCCCGGCGAGGCCGGCCACCCACACCTCGTCGTACACCTTGCTGTACGGGTTGACGCTGGCCTGCTTGTCGCTGTCGCCGTGCCCGACGAAGACGTGCTTCATGCCCGGGTCGCGGAGCATGTGGATGTTGGCACCGACGTTGGCCGCGTACAGCACCGCCCGGACGCTGGTCGGCTCCAGGTTCATGAAGTCGACGCCGGCCGGCACGCAGATCACCGGCAGCCGGGTGTCGGCCAGCTCTGCGAACGCCTCCCGGCTGCGCATCAGCACCACCGCCGGCCGCTCGAGGGCCTCGATCGGGGCGAGCCACATGTTGGCCTGGTAGACGTCCTTGGCGGGGCCCGCGAAGTAGAGGGCCACCTCCGGACGGTGGGTGTCCAGCCACCGCTGCACGGCGGGCAGCAGCGGGCTCTGGCCGGTGCCCCGGCCGCGCAGCCAGGTCAGTGCGACGATCCCGCCGGCCACCGCCGCGACGAGCACGGCGGCGGCGCCGCCGGCCAACATCGGTGCGGCGTCCCCCCACGCCGCCGAGAGCACGGCCGCCGGCACCAGCAGCACGTTCACCACCGCGAGCCGCTCACCGGCGACCCCGGCCGCCCAGTCCGGCGGGCTCGGGGCCGAACGCATGGGGCCGAGGTCGATGTTGCGCACCAGCGCCGACATCGGGTTGCGCCGGTCGATCATCGTGTTCAGGGCCCCGGCGAAGACCGAGATCACCCAGACCACCGCCGGGAGCAGCAGGATCAGGGTGAGCTGCGCCCCGGTGAGGTCAACCGTGGCGGCCACCAGCAGCACGACAGACAGGTCCCGGGCCAACTGCCGGTAGCTGAGGCCGAGGCCGACCTTCTCCAGCAGGATGTCGGTGGACGTCCCCCAGCGGGCGACGGCGTACTCGCCGAGCACCGCGACGAGGCCCACAACCGCGAACACCACTGTCTGGCCGAACACCGCGGCCCCGAGCATGGCCAGATAGAACAGGAGTAGCAGCGCGCCTCGGGCGGCGGTTCCCGCCGGTCCCATCAACTTGCCGAACAACGAGTACGCTCCCTACAAAGATCGACAACTGGCTCCACCGGCGGCTGCCGGCACGGACACCAATCGTGCCGGATGGGACGGCCGACTGCGGCGGACCGCCGGGGTGCTCCTCTGATCCTGCCGGGGACGCGGCAGGCGGATCGGTCGGCCTCATGCCGTGCCCGGACGCCACCCACCGGTGACGCCAGCGCCACCTGTGGCGTCCCGTCCCGCGTTGAGTGTGACCTTAACGCGAGGGAACGCGCCGGTATCGCTCGGGTGCCACCGCCCCGGGACGGTTTCTTCCCGAGTGTCCGCGCTCATCCGATTGACGTATCCGTGCGCGTCCGGGCCCTGCTCCCGCACCGACACGGTCGCCGGCCCGGACGCGCCGACGCGCCGGTCGCGGCGCGGGCCACGGTCCCACCCCTGCCTTCCTATACTGGTCCGGCCGCTCACGCCGGAGCCTCGTCGCACGTCCCCCGCGACGGCAGGTTGACCGCCGCGAGCCCTGGCTCCTCGAAAGGATCGACGGTTTGACCACCCTGATCGCCTTCGCAGTCGTCGCCGTGCCCGGCGCGCTGCTCGGCTTCGCGTTGCCACCGGGCCGATACCGATGGGCGGTGTGGGCCACCGCACCGGCCCTCACCCTCGGGCTCACCACCCTGGCCATGACCTGGCTACCGAAGCTCGGCCTACCGGACAGCGCCCTGGCGGTGCTGGTCGCCGAGGTGGTCCTCGCCGGCCTGGCCGTCCTGGTCTCCCGGCTGGTCCCCCGCGGCCTGGTCGACGCCGACGACGAGGGGCGCCGGCCGCCGCTGCGGGCCCGCCTGCGGCTCTCACCGGTGTGGCCGCACTGGCACGACCTGGTGGGCGTCGGGGTGCCGGCGGTGATCAGCGCGTCGTTCGGGTGGCTGCTGCTCGGCCGCCTGATCGCGCCGCCCGGCTGGGACTCGATGAACCACGGGTTCCTGACCCGGCGGATCATGGACAGCGGCAGCGTGTTGATCTCCTCCGCCTGCACCACCGGCGCGACCGACGTCGACCTGTCCTGCTCGTTCTACCCGCTCGCGGCGAACGTCTCCTGGGCTCAGGCCGCCGAACTGTCCGGCGGGAAGCTGAGCACCGTGCTGACCGCCTGGTCGATCCTGGTCGGCCCGTTGGCGCTGGTCGCCGGCGTGTACGCCGCCGTTCGGGCGCTCGGTGGTCGGCCGGTGGTGGCGGCCTGCGCGGCGGCCGCCCCGGCGGTGCTCGGCCCGATGTGGATGTCGGTGATCACCGGCCGGATCACCGAGCAGACCGCCCCCTGTCTGGCCGGCGGGATCGCGCTGCTGGTCGCCCTCGCGGTGCGCGGCGCGCACCCGGTGCGGCTGGGGCTGCTGGCCGGCCTGGCCGGCGCCGGCATCGTCATGACGCACACGTACGACGTGCTGTTCATCGGGGTGCTCGCCCTCGGCATGCTGGTGTGGCTGCGCGGCCGGCTGCGGCTGAAGCACGCTGCGGCGGCGGCCGGCGCGATGGTGGTTGCCGGTCTGGTACCGCTGGTCCCGCTGCTCAACGTGCTGGTCGGCGCCAACGGTGAGCGGCTGTCCAACCGGCCGGCGCTGCTCGGCAGGTGGGGCGATTCGTTCGAGTACTGGGTCAGTGACCCGCAGCGGTACGTGCTGTTCGGCTATCCCGCCGTCGGCGGCCGGGACCTCCATATCGACGTGCCGACGATGCAGGTCGGGCTCTGGCTCACCATCCCCTGCCTGCTGCTGTCCGTGCTCTGCCTGGTGATTCGACCGCTGCGCTGGGCCCGGCCATGGCTGATGGCGGGGCTGGTGTTCACCGCGATCGGGATCTGGACCGCCGCCTCGGACTCCGGGAGCGCCATGGCCCTGTCCAGCCTCTGGTACGGCGTCCGCGAGCGGGTCCGCTCGATGATCTTCCCGGTCTACGGGCTGCTCGCCGTCGCCGGCGCGGTGGTCATCGGGCTCGCCGTGCAGTGGCTGGCGAGTCGGCTGGTCTCCCGGGCCGCCGCGCTGCGCGGGTCCGGTGTGCCGGCGGCCGTCGCCGCGTCCGTGCTGGTGCTGGCGCTGCTCGGGCTCGGCGCGGCACCGTCGAGCTGGCATCCGGTGCGGGGGGCGTTCAAGAGTCGGGCCCCGGTGGGCGAGTCCTACGTACAGACGTTCGAGTGGCTGGCCGAGAACACCCCGCCCGGCGCCACGGTCGCCTACGACCGGCACGCCGAGTTCATGAGCTGGTCGTACGCCGACTACGGGGTGCCGCTGCTGTTCGGCATCCCACCGCTGCCCGGCCTGCCGAAGGAGAACTACGACCAACGTTGGGCTGCCTGGAACTGGCTGGTGGACAACAAGGAAGCCGACCCGGCCGGCTGCGAGGTGCGCCGGTTCGACGTCGGCTATGTGGTCGTCGGCTCCCGGCGGGTCCCCGGCACCTGGGCGAGGCACTACGATCGCGATCGGATGGCGGCCAGCGGCAAGTTGGCCCTGGCTCAGGAGTTCGGCGCAATCCGGATCTACCGGGTCACCGACGCCGGCCGGGCCTGCCCCACCGCGAGCTGACCACCGGCACCGGATGACACGGAACGGGTGGGGCGAGCCGAGGCTCGCCCCACCCGTTCGTCGTGCGGGTGGCGCTGGTCAGCGCCCGTTGTCGGCGAAGAGCCGGCCGACCACCCGGTGCGCCGGGAGGATCCGCTGCCGCTCCACGTCGGCGTCGGCGGTGCCGGCGAGGATGTCCAGGAAGTGGTCGAGTTGGGCGGCGAGCGGCTCCCGGTTGGTGATCAGCTCGGGCACCTCGATGATGCTCTGCTGCCGGTAGCCGCGACCGTCCGGCGTCGCCGCGTCCGAGGAGACGTGCCGGTAGATCGTCACGTCCTTGCGGATCAGGTCGGCCTCGATCAGCCGGTCGACCTCGCTGATCACCAGCGTGCGGAGCTTGCGCTGGCCGATCCGGCTGGCCGAGACGTTGGCCAGCGCGCCGCTGCCGAAGTTGAGCACCGTCTCCGCCACGTCCTCGGCCTCGGCCAGCGAGTCCGGGTGGAAGTGGCCCAAGGTGCCCTGCACGGCCACCGGCTCCTCGCCGCCGAACGCCTGGATGGCCAGGTCCACGTCGTGGATCAGCAGGTCCCACGCCACCCCGGTGCGGATCCGCGGCGCGTACGGGGAGTGCCGGGTGGCGGTCAGGTGCACCGGACGGTCCACCAGCGCGAGCGCGGTCTGCACGGCCGGGTTGAACCGCTCCAGCAGGCCGCAGAGCAGCGGGACGCCGCGCTTGTCAGAGGTGGCGACGATGTCCTCGGTCTCGCTGAGGCTGCCGCAGACCGGCTTCTCGATCAGCAGCGGCTTGTCCGCCGCCAGCACCCGCCCGGCCAGACCGTGGTGGAACTCGGTGGGGGCCGCGATGACGACCGCGTCGATCCCGGTGAGGTCGTCGACATCCGGGGCCCAGTCGGCGCCGTACCGCTCGGCGACCTGCCGGCCGACCGAGCGGCGGGGCTCGATCACCCGGGCGAGTTCGCAGCGCTCGGACTGGGCGATCACGCGGGCGTGCAGCGAGCCCATCACCCCGGTGCCGACGAGGGCCAGGCGCAGCGGGGCGGTCACGCGCCCACCGCCGCGCGGACGCCCTCGACGACCTGGTCGAGGTCGCTGTCGGACAGGTGCTGGTGCACCGGGAGGGAGACGCACTGCCGGACCACCCGGTCGGTCACGGGGGCCGGGTCGGCGACCACCCGGGGATGTTCCCGGTAGCAGTCGTAGTCGTAGACCGTCTTCGGGTAGTAGACGCCGCAGCCGATGCCGCGCTCGGTCAGCCGGGCGATCACCTCGTCGCGGGTCACCGGGGCCTCGTCGGTGACCAGCACCGTGTACTGGTGCCAGACGTGCGACCGGCCGGGCAACTCGGTGGGCAGCCGCAGGCCGGGGACGTCGGCGAGGCCGGCCGTGAGCCGGGCCGCGTTGTCCTTGCGCCGCTTGACGTTGTCGCCGTACACGGCGAGCTGCGGGATGCCCAGCGCCGCCTGGAGGTCGGTGAGCCGGTAGTTGTGGCCGGCGACCTCGTACTGGTAGCGCTGCCGCATGCCCTGGTTGCGCAGCACCCGCAGCCGGTCGGCGAGGTTGGCGTCGTTGGTGGTGATCATGCCGCCCTCACCGGTGGTGAGGTTCTTGGTGGCGTAGAGCGAGAAGGTGCCGAGCCCGAAGCTGCCCGCGCCGCGACCGGCGACGGTGGCGCCCAGCGACTGCGCGGTGTCCTCGACGAGGCCGAGGCCGTGCCGCTGGGCGAGCGGGAGGATCGCGTCCATGTCGGCCGGCTGGCCGTACAGGTGCACCGGCATGAGCACCTTCGTGCGCGGGCCGACAGCGGCGGCCAGCGCCTCCGGGTCCACGCAGAAATCGTCCTCGCGAATGTCGGCGAAGCGCGCGGTGGCTCCCGCCTCAAGGATCGCGTTGAGCGTCGCTACGAAGGTGAACGGACTGGTGACGACCTCGTCGCCCGGCTCGAGGTCGAGCACCTGGAGCGCGGCGACCAGGGCGGTCGTGCCGTTGTTGACCGCGACCGCGTGCTCGACGCCGACCAGGTCGGCGAACTCGCGTTCCAGGCGGGCCACCATCGGCCCCTGCGCGATGATGCCCGAACGGATCACCTCGACCACCAGCCGTTCGGCCGCCTCGTCGAGCTTGACGACGGAAATCGGGATCACAGGAGCTCTCCTTGAGGTATGGGATGGCGATCCGACCGTAGCAGCGTGGGAGATCCTGGGCACATCAGGACCGAGGCGTGGAGAATCCCGCCACTCGGGACACCGGACCGTAGCGTCCCCGACTCACCGGGCGACCGGGTTCGTGGCGATTCCGCTCCTGCGCTAGTCTCGGCCGATTGTTGTCCCCATTACCGCCCGTGCGGGCGGACGCGACGCGGAGGCAGGAACGCCGTGGCAGAGACCGCGACGCAGGTAGAAGGCGCAGGCCCCCCGGCCGAGCAGGCCGCCCCGGCCAAGGGCGCGTCCCGGTGGCTGTCACTGGGCGTCCGGGTCGTGGTGATCGCCGCCATCGCGGCCGGCATGATCTGGAGCGTCGTCAACCAGTGGCCCGACGTCCGGGAGACCTGGCTGGGCCTCGCCTGGTCGTCGGTGCTGCTGGCCGTGCTCGCGGTGCTGGCCGGCATGTTCGCCAACTCGATGGCCTGGCGGGCCGCCGCCGGGGACCTGGAGCACAAGGTCTCCGTCCCGGCCGCGCTGCGGATCTGCATGGTGGGCCAGCTCGGCAAGTACATCCCCGGCAGCGTCTGGGCGTACGTGCTCCAGATGGAGCTGGGCCGGCGGGCCGGGCTGCCCCGGGCGCGGGCCTTCCTGGCCACCCTGGTGGCCCTCGGCCTCGGCGTCGTCGCCGCGCTCGGCGTCGGCCTGCTCAGCCTCCCCGCCCTGCTCGACGCGACCACGGCGACCGACTCGGAGTACGCCGAGCCGGTCCGGGTCGCGCTCTGGATCGTCGCCATCCTCTTCCCGATCGCTCTGATCTGCGCGATCCCGGCGGTGCTGACCCGGCTCATCCAGCTCGTCCTCAAGGTCCTGCGCCGGGAACCGCTGCACCACAAGCTCACCCTGCCCGGGGTGCTGCGGGTGGTCGGCTGGAGCGCCCTCGGCTACACCCTGTTCGGCGTCCACCTGTGGCTGCTGGCCAACGCGCAGGCGGCGCCCGGCGTCGGCGGCCTGCTGCGCAGCATCGGGTCGTTCGCCATCGCCATGACGGTCGGGATGTTCGCGTTCCTCTCCCCGTCCGGGCTCGGCGTGCGCGAGGCCGTCCTCGTCGCCACGATGGCGCCGTTCCTGACCTCGGCGGGCGGGATCGGCGCCGCCACCGGCATCGCGCTGGCCTCCCGGCTGATCTTCACCGTCGCCGACCTGCTCGCCGCGGGCATCGCCGCGCTCTCCGGGATGCGCCAGGTCCGCCGGGTCACCGGCGAGGCGGACGCCAAGGCCGCGCCGAGCGTCCCCGGGCCGGCCGCGGCCACCGCCGGGCGGGCCCCGTATGCCACGCCCGTCGCCCCCGCTCCCCGCGCCGGCAGCCAGGAGCAGCAGGCCGGCGACCCCGCCCCCCGCTGAGCCGTCCACGGCCGCACAGACCGACGAAGAAGGGGCCCGCCGGGAAACCGGCGGGCCCCTTCTCGTACGCGGTCAGCGGCGGCGGGTCGCCGCCATCTCGGTGAGCACGTCGAGGTGCCGCTGGAGCACCCGGTCCAGGCTGAACCGGTCCCGGATCAGCGCCTGCCCGTTGACGCCGATCTGCTTGGCCAGCGCGGGGTCGGTGAGCGCGGCCACCAGCCGGTCGGCCAGGCCCTCGACGTCGCCGGGGCGGCAGAGCAGTACGTTCTCCCCGTCCCGCAGCGCGATGCCGGGGAAGTTGTCCTCCCGGGCCGGCGCCACCACCGGCACCCCGGCGGCCATCGCCTCCAGGGTGGCGGTGCCGAGGCCGATCCCCTGCTCATGGGACTCCACGGTCGCGGCGGCCAGGTAGTCCGGGATCTCGTTCTTGGCGACCTTGCCGACGGCGACGACCGCGTGGTCGACGCCGAGCTCCTTCGCCCGCTCCTGGAACATCCCGTAGTAGACGTGCCCGGCGACGACGAGCTTCGCGTCCGGGACCGCCGCCAGCACCTTCGGCAGCGTCTCGACCAGGGCGATCCGGTCGCGCAGCGGGATGACGTGGCCCACCGACAGGATCACCGGGGCGTTGCCCAGGCCGTGCTTCTCCCGGACCCGCTGGCCGTTGCCGCCGAGCACCCAGCCCGGGTCCACGCCGACGGGGATCGGCACCAGCCCGGAGTGGGCACCCCGGTAGCGCTGCTCGATGTACTCCTGCATGAGCACGTCCATCACCACCAGCCGCGGCTTCGACCGGCGCATGAACGGCTTGACCAGGGTGGCGTCCAGGCCGCGGAACACCTTGGCGTAGCGGGCCTGCGGGTTCTCCAGCCGGGTGTGGATGGACAGCAGCGCCGGCACCCGCCGCTTGCGGGAGTACATCGCGCTGGCCCAGGTCAGGTCGAAGAACTGCCCGTGCTGGTGAATCACGTCGGGGCGGAACTCGTCAAGGATCTGACGCACCCGGCGCAGGATGGTGGGGCGGCTGGTGAACGAGATGTCGAAGCTCACCGCGAGCCTGGTCTGCGGCAGCATCCAGGCGGGCAGCCGGACGATGCGCAGGCCGTCGCGGTGTTCCTCGGCCGGCGCGTCCTGGTAGGCGGCTGTCAGCACCAGCACCTCGTGCCCGGCCGCCGCGTAGCCGATGGCCAGCGACTCGGACAGGTGGGAGCTGCCTCCCGGCCGGGGCGGGAAGAAGTTGTTGACCACTGCGATACGCACGGACCGGAGCTCCTAGCTATCCGTAACCGGAACGAACCGGACATCGGGCCCGTCCAGCTCGACTGTGGAGACCACCCTGGCAGGCACCCCCGCCACAACCGCACCGGGTGGGACATCCCTGGTGACCACCGCGCCCGCGCCGATGACCGCACCGTCGCCGACGGTGACGCCCATCATCACGGTCGCGTTCGCCCCGATGAAGACGCGGTCGCCGATCCGCACCGGCGCACGGTCCACGGAAGCATGGGCCCGGCCCGACACGCAACGCCGGGCGGTGGAATGGGTGTAGATCTGCGCGCCGCAACTGATGTCGCAGCCCGCGCCGATGGTCAGCCCGCCCGAGCCGTCGATGACGGTGAACGCGCCGATCCACGTCCCCGCGCCGACCTCCGGCTCGCCGATCACCCAGGCGTGCGGGTTGTACGGGTTCGCCGGGAGCCCGTGCGACGACGGGCCCCCGGCGGACGGCGGCTGGGTCACGCCACCTCGGTCTTGATCAGGTCGGTCATTCCGTCGCCGACGGCGATGCTCGGCTCCCAGCCGAGCACCTCGCGGGCCCGGGTGATGTCCGCCGCCCGGCGGCTGACCAGCACCTCGCGCGGGTTGAACTGCGGCTCCACGTCCACCCCGACGGCCTTGATCAGGATCTCGGCGAGGGTGGCGACCGAGGTGTCGATGCCGGTGCCGATGTTGACCGGCACGTTGCCCTGCTCGGCCTCCATCGCCGCGACCACCGAACGGGCGATGTCGTGGACGTGGATGAAGTCCATCGACTGCTCACCCTTGCCGTCGATGACCGGCGGCTCGCCGTTCTTGAGCCGCTTCACGAAGTGGTTGATCACCGAGGTGTAGTACGCGGTCGGCTTCTGGCCGGGGCCGTAGACGTTGAAGAAGCGCAGGGCGATCCAGTTGAGGCCCTTGCTGCGCTGGTAGAAGGCGAGCAGGTCCTCACCGGCCCGCTTCGAGATGCAGTACGGGGTGAGCGGGTCGAGCCGGTCGTCCTCGTGCATCGGCAGCTTCTGCGGGTCGCCGTACACCGAGGCGGAGGAGGCGAACACGAGCCGCTTCACGCCGTGGTCGGCGGCGGCGGCGAAGACGTTGTGGTTGCCGACCATGTTGATGTCGATCGACTCGTGCGGGTCGGCCTGGCTCTTGTTGATCGAGACGGCGGCCAGGTGGATGACGTACTCGCAGCCCTTCATGGCCGCGTGCACGGCGCCACCGTAGCGGACGTCCTGGTCGATCAGCTCGACGTCGCCGGTGGCCACCAGCTCCGCGACGCGGCCCCGGTCGCCCCGGAACATGTTGTCGAAGATGCGGACCCGGTAGCCCTTCTCCAGCAACAACGGCACCACGTGCAGGCCAATGAAGCCCGCGCCTCCGGTGATGAAGACGGTCTGCTTCGACATGGGGGACAGTGTCCTTCCTGGGGGGATCAGCGGCCGGAGGCCGCGCTGGCGACGACGTCGACCAGGGTGGCGGCGACGGTCTCGACCTGGGCGTCGGTGAGGTTGGCGTGCATCGGGATGGCCAGGTGCCGGGCGAACAGGTCCGCCGACACCGGGCACGGGTCGGTCTGCCCGTAGAGCGGCTGCACGTGCGAGGCGTACGTGCCGAAGGTGCACTGCACGCCGCGCTGGCGCAACTGGAGGGCGACCGCGCCCCGGTCCACCGAGGGGTCGAGGGTGACCACGTACGACTGCCACGGGTGCTCGCGGTCCGGGGCCTCGTACGGGGTGGTGATCAGCTCGTGGTCCTTGAGCAGCTCGCCGTAGCGGGCCGCGGAGCGCCGCTTCGCGGCCAGCAGGTCCGGCAGCCGGTCGAGCTGGGCGATCATGATCGCCGCGGCCACGTCGGAGAGCCGGTAGTTGTAGCCCAGCTCGGTGAAGACCGGGATGGGCAGGTGGGACAGCTCGGCGCGGGCGAGCGCGCCCTCCACCCCATAGGTGCGCAGCTTGCGGGCGTGCGCGGCGAGGTCCTCGCGGTCGGTGACGTACGCCCCGCCCTCGCCGGCGGTGATCCCCTTGCGGCCGTGGAAGCTGAAGGTCGCCACGTCGGCCAGGCTGCCGGCGGGGCGCCCCTTGTAGGTCGCGCCGGCCGCGCAGGCGGCGTCCTCGACCAGGAACAGCCCGTGCTTGTCGGCGACGGCGCGCAGCTCGTCGTAGTCGGCGGGCTGGCCGAAGGCGTCGACGGCGATGATCCCGACGGTGCGCGGGGTGATCGCCGCCTCGACCGCGGCCGGGTCGACCGTCCAGGTGTCCGGCCGGACGTCGGCGAAGACCGGCTTCGCGCCGGCCCACATCACCGAGTGGCCGGTGGCCGGGAACGTGTAGTCGGCCACGACCACCTCGTCGCCGGGCTTGACCCCGAGGGTGAGCAGCGCCAGGTGCAGCGCCGAACCGCAGTTGCTGGTGGCGAGCGCGTGCCGGGTGCCGACGGCGGCGGCGAAGCGCTCCTCGAACCGGAGGCTGGTGGGACCGGAGCCCGCGAGCCAGCCGGAGGCGAAGACCTCGGCGATTGCGGCGAGTTCGGCCTCGCCGACCGTGGGTTGACCGAGCGCGATGACCTCAGACATGTGACTCCCCGAGAAATTGGACCCGCAGCAGTGTAGGCCACCCGTGCGGGTCGGACGCGAATCGGACGCGCCGGGCGACTTCGTTACCATCTGTGGCGGCGCCGGCAGGGGAGATGAGATGACTAGGTTCGTGGTCGTGGGTGGCGGCATCGTCGGCCTGGCGGTGGCGCACCGGCTGGTGACCGACCGCCCCGGCGACTCGGTGACCGTGCTGGAGAAGGAGGCCGGCTGGGCGACGCACCAGACCGGCCACAACTCAGGGGTCATCCACGCCGGCGTCTACTACAAGCCGGGCAGCCTGAAGGCCACCATGTGCAAGGCCGGCAGCGCGTCGATGGTCGAGTTCTGCGACGCGCACGGGCTGTCGTACGAGATCTGCGGCAAGCTGATCGTCGCCACCGACCCGGCGGAGCTGCCCCGGCTGCACGCCCTGCACGAGCGGGCGAGCGCCAACGGGCTGCCGGCGCGGCTGATCGAGGCGGCCGAGGTCGCCGAGTACGAGCCGCACGTGGCGGCCGTCGCCGCGCTGCACATCGCCTCGACGGGCATCGTCGACTTCGGCGCGGTCTGCCGGAAACTGGCTGAGCTGCTCGCCGCCGCCGGGGCGGACCTGCGCACCCGCACCGAGGTGACCGGGGTGACCAACCGGCCCGACGGCGTGGTGGTCACCACCACCACGGGCGAGGTGCTCGGCGACGTGCTGATCAACTGCGCGGGGCTGCACGCCGACCGGATCTCCCGGCTGGCCGGGGTGCCCACGCCCGTGCGGATCGTGCCGTTCCGGGGCGAGTACTACGAGCTGACCCCGCAGCGGCGCGACCTGGTGCGGGGGCTGATCTACCCGGTGCCGGACCCGCAGTTCCCGTTCCTCGGGGTGCACCTGACCAAGATGATCGACGGCAGCGTGCACGCCGGGCCGAACGCCGTGCTGGCCACCGCCCGGGAGGGCTACTCGTGGGGCCGGGTCAGCCCGCGCGACGTCTGGGACGAGCTGTCCTACCGCGGGCTGTGGGCGCTGGCCCGCCGGCACTACCGGTACGGCCTGACCGAGGTGGCCCGGTCGCTGTCGAGGAAGAAGTTCGCCGCGAGCCTGGCCCGGCTGGTGCCGGAGCTGACCCCGGCGGACATCGTCCCGGCCGGCGCCGGGGTGCGCGCCCAGGCGATCCTGCCCGACGGCGGCCTGGTCGACGACTTCCTGATCGTCGAGGCGGACCGGCAGGTGCACGTGCTCAACGCGCCCTCCCCCGCCGCGACCAGTTCGCTGGAGATCGCCCGGCACATCGTGTCCCGGCTCCCGACCGAAGCCGGGCGCTGACGACGCCCGGGCTGCCGGCGGCGGAGCGGGGCGGTGAGAGGGCGGGGCGGTTCAGGCGGAGGCCGCCGGCGGGGTCGCGTCCCGCTGCCGGGGCACGGCCGGGGCCGCGCCGAGGCCGACCGCCACGGCCTCGACCAGCGCGTCGAGGTACGCCTGGGCCGGGGTGGACCGGGCGATCGCCAGCCGCCAGTAGAGCGGCCCGACGACGAGGTCCACGGCCGCGCCGGGGTCGGTGCCGGTGGGCAGCTCGCCGCGCTGGACGGCCCGGGCGACCAGCGACCCGCCGATCTCCTGCTGCTTGGCCCGCAGCACCACCTGGAGGGCCTCGTCGATCTCGGGGTTGCGGGCCGCCTCGGCCAGCAGGTCGGGGATGATCTGCGAGGCCAGCGGGTGACTCAGGGCGTGGGTGACCAGCTTGAACAGCAGGGCGAGGTCGCCGCGCACGGTGCCGGTGTCCAGCGCCGGCAGCTTGCTGCCGGCCGCCGCGACGACGACCTCCAGGACCAGTTCCAGCTTCGAGCTCCACCGCCGGTATATCGCCGTCTTGCTGACCCCGGCCCGCCGGGCGACCGCCTCGATGGAGAGCCGGCCGTAGCCGACCGCGGCGAGCTCCTGCATCAGCGCGCGGCGGATGGCCCTGGTGATGTCGCCCCGGAGCACCGCCGCGCCGGCCGGCGCCCGCCTCTTCTCGGTGGTCACGACAGACTCTTTCTCGGGCGTCACGGGAGGCTCTTCTCGGCTGTCACGTGGGACAATGTACCGCAACGACGGTACGGTTGCGTCCCGACGTGTTTATGGACTACCTTCCACGCAGCGACGAGGCGGCGCTCCACGCACCGGCCACGCTCGACCCGTTCGAATCCGTCGTCGCGCGCATCCCGTTGGTACGAAAAGATCGGAGCGCCCATCCCATGGCCAACACCGCGCTGGCCGACCCCGACGCCGGCCTGACCCAGGCGCAGCTGGCCGCCCGGTACGGGCTGCGGGTCGCCGGCGAACGGCCGTCCCTGGCGGACTACACCCGCCGCCTGTGGACGTACCGGCACTTCATCGCCGCGTACTCCAACGCCAAGCTGGTCGCCTCGTTCAGCAACGCCCGGCTCGGCCAGCTCTGGCAGGTACTCACCCCGCTGACCAACGCGGCGGTCTACTACCTGATCTTCGGCCTGGTGCTGAAGCAGAACAGCATCCCGAACTTCATCGCGTACCTCACGGCCGGGCTGTTCATCTTCAACTTCACCCAGACCGCGGTGCAGAACGGCACCCAGTCGATCACCGGCAACCTGGGGCTGATCCGGGCGCTGCACTTCCCCCGGGCCTGCCTGCCGCTGGCCGTCATGCTCACCCAGTTCCAGCAGCTGCTGGCCTCGCTGGTGGTGCTCGTCGGCATCGTGCTGGTGACCGGCGAGCCGCTCACCGTCGAGTGGCTGCTGCTGGTGCCGGTGGTGCTGCTCCAGGCGTTGTTCAACGCCGGGCTCACCATGGCGGTGGCCCGGGCGGGGTCGAAGATCGCCGACCTCAAGCAGGTCATGCCGTTCCTGCTGCGCACCTGGATGTACGGCTCCGGCGTCCTCTACAACGTGGCGTTGTTCGAGGAGAACCTGCCCGGCTGGGCGACCAGGCTGGTCGAGGCGAACCCGATGCTGGTCTACATCGAGCTGGCCCGGCACGCGCTGCTGGAGGGTGCGCCGCTGCTCAACTCCTCGATGCTCCAGCTCTGGCTGTACGCGGTGGGCTGGGCGGTCGTGATGGGTGTGGGTGGTTTCATCTACTTCTGGCGGGGCGAACAGGAGTACGGCCGTGGCTGAGCACATCGAGACGTCCAACGACGTCACCGTGGCGCTGCCCACGATCACCGAGCGCATCCCGACCGTGGTGGTCGACGACGCGCACGTGATCTACCGGGTGCACAAGGGCGCCAGCGGCGGCACCAGCCCAGTGGCCGCGCTGAAGCGGATCGCGTCCCGCACCTCGGCGCCGAACATCCGCGAGGTGCACGCGGTCAAGGGGGTCAGCTTCACCGCGTACCGGGGCGAGGCGGTCGGGCTGATCGGCAGCAACGGCTCCGGCAAGTCCACCCTGCTGCGGGCCATCGCCGGCCTGCTGCCGGTGAACCGGGGCGCGGTCTACACCCAGGGTCAGCCGTCCCTGCTGGGCGTCAACGCCGCCCTGCTCAACGACCTGTCCGGCGAACGGAACGTCACGCTGGGCTGCCTCGCCATGGGCATGCACCCCGACGACGTGCAGCGGCTGGCCCCGGACATCATCGAGTTCTCCGGGATCAACCAGCGCGGCGACTTCGCCTCGCTGCCGATGCGGACGTACTCCTCCGGCATGTCGGCCCGGCTGCGGTTCTCCATCGCGGCGGCGAAGAAGCACGACGTGCTGCTGATCGACGAGGCCCTCGCCACCGGCGACAAGGGGTTCCGCAAGCGCAGCGAGCAGCGGGTCCGGGAGCTGCGGGAGGGCGCCGGCACGGTGTTCCTGGTCAGCCACCAGCTCTCCTCGGTCCGGGACACGTGCGAGCGGACGATCTGGCTGGAATCGGGCGAGCTGCGGATGGACGGGCCGACCGACGAGGTGCTGCGCGCGTACGAGGACTTCTCCAACGGTAAATAAGTTCCGGCATCCGTACGGCGTCGTGCGGGTGTCGGTCCACCGCGTCGTCCCTGGGGGGCGACGCGGTGGACGCGTTATGGTTCACCGGGCCGCCACACGGCCGTCACCCATCGTTCTGGCATTCCCTGAGAGTGAGGATCGGCAATGACGCAGGACCACACCACTGGCCCGGACGCCACACCGGAGACCCCGGCGCCGTGGCGGCCCTCGCGGACGGTGGCGGTGGTGCTGGCCGGTGGCACCGGGACCCGATTGGGCCTGGGCATCCCGAAGCAGCTCCTGAAGATCGCCGGCAAGCCGATCATCGAGCACACCCTGGCGGTCTTCGAGGCGGCCCCCGAGATCGACGAGATCATCGTGCTGATGGCCGCCGGGCACGTCCCCGACGCCCAGCAGATCGTCGACAAGGCCGGCTTCCGCAAGGTCAGCAAGGTCATCGAGGGCGGCGACACCCGCAACGCGACCACCCGGATCGCCCTGGACGCCGTCGGCGAGGGCGACGTCAACATCCTCTTCCACGACGCGGTGCGCCCGCTGCTCAGCGGCCGGATCGTCCGGGAGTGCGTGAACGCGCTCTGGACCTACACGGCGGTCGACGTGGCGATCCCCTCGGCCGACACGATCATCCAGGTCGACGAGAACGAGTGCATCACCGACATCCCGGTCCGCTCCACCCTGCGCCGGGGCCAGACCCCGCAGGCGTTCCGCTCGGGCACCATCCGGGAGGCGTACCGGATCGCCGGGGGTGACGCGAACTTCGCCGCCACCGACGACTGCGGCGTGGTGCTGCGCTACCTGCCCGGCACCCCGATCAAGGTGATCGACGGCTCGGACGAGAACATCAAGGTCACCCACCCGGTCGACGTGCACCTCGCGGACAAGCTCTTCCAGCTCGCCGCCGCGCAGGCCCCCCGGCTGACCGACCACCGCAGCTACACCGAGGAGCTGACCGGCCGGACCATCGTCGTCTTCGGCGGCAGCTACGGCATCGGCCACGAGCTGACCGAGCTGGCCCGCCGCTACGGCGCCCAGGTCTTCCCGTTCAGCCGCTCCAGCACCGGCACCCACGTCGAGCGGGCCGCCGACGTCGAGGCCGCGCTGAAGACCGCCTTCGAGGCCACCGGCCGCATCGACCACGTGGTGGTCACCGCCGGCATCCTGGAGAAGGGCGAGCTGGCGGAGATGGACCAGGAGACCATGGACCGGGTCCTACAGGTCAACTTCGTCGGCCCCGTCACCATCGCCCGGCAGTCCCTGCCGTACCTGCAGCAGACCAAGGGCCAGCTCCTGCTCTACACCTCCAGCTCGTACACCCGGGGCCGGGCCCGCTACGCGCTCTACTCGGCCACGAAGGCCGCGCTGGTCAACCTGACCCAGGCGCTGTCCGACGAGTGGGCCGAGTTCGGCGTACGGGTCAACTGCATCAACCCGGAGCGCACCGCCACCCCGATGCGCACCAAGGCGTTCGGCGAGGAGCCGGAGCACACCCTGCTCGCCGCGGAGACCGTCGCCCAGTCCTCGCTGGACGTGCTGGTCTCCGAGCTGACCGGGCAGGTCATCGACGTCCGGCGGGCTCCGGGCGAGGGCCCCGCCGCGAACGTTCCCGCCCAGGGCGGCCCGGCGGCGACCCCGGCCACGGCCGGCTGAGCGACGACGGCCACCGCAACACGGCGGAAGAAGCGGGAGCGACATGCGTGGTGACCTGGTCAGGAAGCTGACCGCCCGGGTGGCGACCACCGGCCTCGCCGTGCTGGCGTTCCTCGTCCTCGCGCTGACCGGGGCGACCGGCTGGGGGCTGGCGCTCGCGGTGGCGGCCCTGGCCGCCGCCGGCTGGGAGCGCCGGATCCGGCCGGCCGCCGACAGCACCGCCGAGTCGGTGCTGCTCGCGGCCGGCATCCTGGTCGGGTACGCCCGCCGGCTCGACGCCGGCTTCGACCCGGCGCTGGCCGCCACGGCCCTGGTGCTGCTGGGGCTGGTGCTGCTGGTGGGCCCGCTGCGGCAGGCCGGGGACCTGGAGATCCGGGCCGCCAACCTCCCGGCCCGGTCGTGGGCCCCGCTGGTCGCCGGCCGGCTGGGCGACGCCCTGCTGGTGCTGCTCGCCGCGGTGGCGCTGGCCGCCGCGCTGGCGCTGCCGGCGTTCGTCGCCCTGCTGCTGGCGCTGGGCGTCGGCGCGGGCGTCGGGGCGGTGGCCCTGGACCTGGCCCGCCGGCGGTTCCGGCCGGGGACCGGGGGCGGGGCGGTGACCCGGGCGCTGCGGGCGCACCAGCCGGAGTTCCTGCTGCACTTCTCCGCCCCGCCGGGATCGGAGTACCAGGTCACCATGTGGCTGCCCTACCTGGAGCGGATCGGCCGGCCGTTCCTCGTGATGGTGCGGGAGCCGGAGTTCCTCGCCCCGATCGCCGCGGCCACCACGGCCCCGGTGGTGTACTGCCCCACCCTGAAGGCAATGGACGAGGCGCTGGTGCCGAGTCTCAAGGTGGCGTTCTACGTCAACCACGGGGCGAAGAACAGCCACTGCATCCGGTTCACCCAGCTCACCCACGTGCAGATCCACCACGGCGACAGCGACAAGGCGCCCAGCGCCAACCCGGTCTCGGCGATCTTCGACCGGATCTTCGTGGCCGGCCCGGCCGCGATCGACCGGTATGCCCGCGCCGGGGTGGACATCCCGGCGGAGAAGTTCGTCGTGGTCGGCCGTCCGCAGGTCGAGTCGATCGAGGTACGCCGGGAGCCGACCCCCGGCCTGGCGAACCCGACGGTGCTCTACACCCCGACCTGGACCGGGCACCACGCCGACGCGAACTACTGCTCCCTGCCGGTGGGCGAGACCATCGTCCGGGGGTTGCTGGCCCGGGGCGCGACGGTGATCCTGCGCGCCCACCCGTACACCGGGCAGAACCCGGCGTCGGCGCGGCAGCTCGCCCGGCTCGCGGAGCTGCTCACCGCGGACCGGGCCCGCACCGGCCGGCAGCACGTCTGGGGCGCTGCGGCCAGCCGGGAGATGTCCCTGGTCGACTGCGTGAACCGCTCCGACGCGCTGCTCTCGGACGTCTCCGGGGTGATCTCCGACTACCTCTACTCCGGCAAGCCGTACGCGGTCACGGACATGGGCGGCGACGGCGACCGGTTCGTCGAGCTGTTCCCCCTGGCCGGCTCGGGCTACGTGCTGCGGCGCGACGCGGCCAACCTCGACGAGGTGCTCGACCAGCTGCTCGACACCGACCCGCAGGCAACGGCCCGCTGGGCCACCCGCTCCCGCTACCTGGGCGACTTCCCCACCCAGCAGTACGCCGAGGCATTCCTCACGGCAGCCCGCCACGAACTGAACCCGACCTGGACTCCCCCCACCCCCCGCCCCACCCCGTCCTCCCCCACGCCCTCCCGCTTCCCGCATTGACCAAGGGGTTCGCGTCAGGGTTGAGACCGGAGCTGACCGGAACCTCTTGATCAACGCGGCCTCCCGTCCGAAGCCCCGTCCCGCCGCGCTGGTCGCCGCCTCCGCCCCTGTCGATCCCGCCCGACGTTCGTCCATCTTCCGGGAACTCCGTTCCGCGCCTTAGGACGGCCGCGGTGCCCGGCCGGGGTGAGACGGCACCGGCCCCGGCTCACAGGGAGAGCCGGGGCCGGTGGGGGGAAGGTGATCAGGCCGAGTAGCCCCTGGTCGCCGCCCAGTGCGCCAGGGCGGTGGTGCTGATCCAGTACGCCGGGGCGGCCGGGTTGGCCGAGTCGGCGATCCGCACGGTGCTGCCGTCGTTGCGGTAGCCGACGACGGCGATGTAGTGGCCGCCGGGGAAGGAGTGCCAGTCGCCGTCGACGTCGGTGGCGTCGCCGGCGATGTTCACCACGACGCCGCGCCCGGCACCGACCGCCGTCACCACGTCGGCCTGGAGCCGGTCGATCTGGGCCCGGGTGGCGGAGCCGCCCGCGATCATCCGGGTCCGGTACGGGTCGCCCTTGACCATCTCGTTGAGCACCCGGGTGGTGTCCTCGGCCGAGTTGGTGCCCATCTCGGTGGTGCCGAGGCGGCTGGCCAGCCCGTCCTGGGTGCCTTCGACGCCGGTGGCGGAGAGCGCGTTGCGAACCGCCGCGGGGCCGCAGTAGAAGTAGGTGGTCTGCGCCTGGTAGTCGTAGTCGAGGGACTTCGACGACGGCGGCTTCGGGGAGGCTGCCTTCGCCGTGGTCTGCTTCGGGGCCGCCTTGGTGGTCAGGTCGGGGTTCGGCGCAGCCGTGGTGGCGCTCGGCGACGCGGTCGCGCCGACCCGGGCCTGGGCGCGGCTGGCCACGCCGTCGAGGCGGGGTGCGATCTCGGCCACGGCGGCGTTGGTGGTCTGCCGCGGGGCGGGGGTGTCGTCGGCGCCGGCCAGCAGCACACCGGTGCCGGAGGCCAGCAGGAGCGCTGCGGCCGAGCCGACGACAACCTGGTACGGGCGCTCGGTGGCGAGACGCCGCAACTGCCGCTTGAGGTGGTCGTTCACGTGTTCCTCCACGGGGGGTGGGGCGGAGAGCGGGGCACCCGGGCATGCGTCGTCGCACGGCGGCGCGGACGAGACGTCCACGGCCGCTGGGGACCGCTCTGGGAAGACGCCCGGTCAGCCGGGCGTACGGGCGGGTGCGCGGGTCAGCTCGTCAGCCCAGGGGCGACGGACGCGGGCACCACTGCGCCGCAGTGGAGGAACAACCGGGGGATGGGGTCGCGCTGCACGAAGATGGCACTCCTTCCGACACCGCCTACCGGGTTAGCTGACGGATTCGGGCGGGAAGATCGCCCTACCGCGAGCCGTGGCCCGCGGATTCACCCCACACTGCACTGGGTCCCCGGTTCGTGATGTTCACGATTGAGCGGGTCGGCGCGGCGTCGCCTCTTGCGATCGGGTACCGCACCGGACGGGCCGACATTACTGGCCAGCCGAAGCCCTGCCAACCCCATCCCACCTGGCTAAACCCTCCCCGACCAACTTCCTTGCAGCACATTGGGAACTGACGTAACTCAATGGGACTGCGGGTCCTCGGGGTGCCGTTGGGCGACAACCGGACGATTGGTCGTGATCGTCGGCGAGTTGTGTCGGTCGATCCGCCCCGATGGGTCGACTGCCCGTTTGCCGGGTGCCGTGACCGGCATCACGAAGAATTCCGGGAGCGGCCACGCGACCGCCCGGGGCAGGGGTCCGGCGAAGTCGTCAGGTGATGCCGAGTCAGGGGCCTCGGCAAAGTCTTGAGGGTCTCCGGCTTGGCAGGTCCCAGGGGATGCGTGCGCTACCGACATCGTCGGCCCCCTGCCGGGTCGGTCTTCGCCGGGTCGGCCCCGTCGGCGAGCCGGTCGAGGATGGCGTGCACGGCCGGCGTGCGCGGCCAGGGTGTGCGCCATCGGGTCGGTCCACCCTCCGTCGGGTCGGTCCACCCTCCGTCGCCCCTTTGGAGCTGCCCCGTTTGTGCTACCGATGGAGCGGGCGCGTAAACGGGGCAGCTCCAAAGGGAGCCGACAGACAGGTCCCCGACCGGATGCGGCGGGGGGCAATCGTCCGGCCGCCACCCGGCCTGCCCGATGCGCGGGGCGGCATGGGGCGGCGTGGCGGCGACCTCCCGGGGCATTCGCGGGAGCGGAGACAGAGACAGCGCAGGACCGGCGAGACCGTGACCAAGGCCCTGGCCCTGGCCCTGGCCCTGGCCAGGATCTCGGATCATCCTCAAGCAGCGGAACAGGAGTCCCGGAGGCTGGATGAACTTCGGGCGGGATCGGACGCCCCGCGACTTTGCCGGGGCCCTGCCGCCCGGGGTCGGGTCGGGTCGGGTCAGCCGGCCCGGGCCGGGCGCCAGCGGGCGGCGGGGACGATGCGGCGGCCCGCCGCCGCCGTCGCGGCCCGGGGCGCGGGCGACCGGACGGGGCGGGCCCGCTCCGCGGCGGCGTACGCCTCGACGGCCAGCGCCCGGGCGGCCTCGGCGGCCAGCTCGGCGTCGCGCCAGGCAGCCCGCTCCCGGGCCGCCGCCGCCCGGTGGCCGGCCCGCCTCCCGTCCCGCACCGCCCGGGCCAGCACGACCTCCTGCTGGACCGGGTGCAGCCGGGGGTCCCAGCCGCCCCGGTGCGCGAAGACGTCGCAGAGCTGCCGGATGGACAGCTCGCCGCGCAGGTGGGCGGCCGTCGCGGCGTGGTGCAGCCAGCGCTCCCGGGCGGCGTACTCGGCGGGGGTTCGGGGGGTGCGCGGAGCCGGCAGGGACCCCGCGCCGGAGAAGCGCCGCGCGGCGGTCTCCGCCTCGTCGTACGCCTGCCAGGCCCGATCGAGGGCGGCCTGGGCGGTCAGCCACGCCTCGCGCCGCCGGCGGGCGGTCCGGGCGGCGCCAGCGGCGGCCACCCCCACCTCCTCGGCGTACCGACGCAGGTCGGTGGCCTCGTCGATGACCGGGTCGACGGCGGGCGGGGCGGGGTCGACCGCCGGCCGGTCCCGCTGCGGGCGGGCGACCAGGGCGGTGAGCACGCCGAGTGCCACCACGAGCAGCACCGACCAGATGGCGGCGGCCAGCGGCACCTCGACGAGGAACTGGTAGAGAACGATGTCCATGGTCGGCACCTCACGGAGGGCGGATGCGGGAAGCGGGCTCCGCGCGCCACCGGGCGGGGCGCGGGGGCGCCACCGGGCCGGGCGGACGGGTGCGGTGGTGAGGTTCGCGAGGGGGCGGTGTCGCGGGCGGGTCAGCCGCGCGGCGGCGCGCGGGACCCGGCGGTCGTCGGGGCGGGGCCGACGGGCATCCGGTACGCCGGGGCCGGGTCGACCACGGACCGGCCCGCCGGGCCGGCCGGGACCGCGCCGGAGTACGCGGGGGCGGCCGGGATGCCGGCGGCGACGGACAGGGTGCCGGTGGCGGCGGACAGGGTGCTGGCGGCGGCCCGGTCGGGGCCCGCCGCACACACCCCGGCTGCCAGAACGGGGCAGTGGTCGGACGCCCCGATGGCGGACGTGCTGCCGACCAGGGACCAGGCTGGCACGGGGCCGGCGTCGGGGGCCCCGATGACGGGCAGGCTGCCGGTCAGGGACCAGGCCGGGGCGTGGCCGCCCGGGGCGTCGGCGGGCGGCGCCGGGTCGAACGACAGCGATCCGGCGCCCAGCGAGAAGGCGACCGCGACGGCCAGGCTCGTGAGCATCCGGGCGGTCCAGCGCGCGACCCACCACAGGGGACAGACCGGCGCGACGGAGAGCACCCGCTCACGCTACCGAAGCCGGCGGCGGGGCGCATCGCTGGCGGGGCGTGTCGCGACGTCCCGATCGTCCGGCTCTCCCCGGCCCACCGGCCCGCCCGTCGCGGGCCCGTTGGCGGCACCCCGGCGGGCGGCGCGGGGACGGCCGGTCAGCGCCGCTCGGGCACGGCGACGTACTCGCGGGGGCGCTCCGGCCCGGGAGCGGCCGTCGTCGCCGGCGTGGGCGGCCCCGGCGGGTCGCCGGGGACGGTCCCGCGGCCGGGAGCCGGCGGGCGGGGTCGGCGGGGCGGCCCGAGCCGGCGGGTCAGCGGCATCTCGACCCACCGGTGCAGCAGCGCGGCCAGCCCCAGGTTCACCAGCAGGAAGCCGACCACGGCCAGCGGCCCCCACCAGCCGGGCAGCCCCACGCCGAGCCGGTCGGCCAGCCGCAGCACGGTGACCATGACGAAGACGTGCACCAGGTAGAAGGCGAAGGAGACCTCGCCGAGCCAGACCATCGGCCGGGACCGCCACGGCGTCCGCGCGCCGCGCACGTCCGCGTCGGCGGCGGCGGCGATGACCAGCAGGTACGCCGCCGCGAGCAGGGCCGTCCACAGCTCGGCGCGGATCCACTGCGAGGCGACGACCCAGGTCGCCACGAAGATCACGCTGGCCGCGGTGAGGCCGGGACCCCGCCAGCGCCCTCGGCGCAGCAACTCGGCGGCGGCGACGCCCATCCAGAACTCCAGGGACCGTACGACGGGGAAGACCTGGGTGAACCACCAGGTGCTCTCCTGCGGCACCAGGCGCTGACCGGGCCAGAGCGCCACGATCAGCAGCGGCACCGCGATCACCACCGCCCACAGCGCCCCGGGCCGCGCCCGGCGGACCAACGGCAGCGCGAACGGCAGGCAGAAGTAGAAGAACAGTTCGCAGGAGAGCGACCAGCTCACCGAGTTGACGCTGTAGAAGTAGCCGGGGGTCGGGTCCCAGGCCTGGAGCAGCAGGAGGTTCTCCACCGCGGCGCGGGGGTTGACCGGGTCGGCGAAGACCCACACGCCGGTCAGCAGCACCACACCCCACATCAGCAGGTGGTTGGGGTAGATCTTGGCGAGCCGGCGGCGCCAGAAGTCGCGTCGGCGGTCCCCGTCGCGGGCCGACCAGACCAACACGAAGCCGCTGAGGATGAAGAAGAACTCCACCCCGGACAGGCCCAGGGTGAACAGCCGGTCGATGACGGCCTGGTAGTCGGGCTCGGCGACGATCCGCATGGTGCCGACGTGGTACCCGAAGACCAGCAGGGCGGCGATCCAGCGCAGCCCGGTCAGCGAGGGCAGCCGGCTCGCCGGGCGGGCCGGCGGCTCGGATCGTACGACGGTCGGTGCGCTGGTCATGCCGGCGGCCCGTCCGTCCGCAGGGTCACCAGCACCGCGCCTCCTCGCCTCGTGTCGCCTCGGGCGGCCGCGCCGCTTCGTCGTGACAGGCCGGCGGGTGCCGCCCGCCGGGCACCCTACCCGCTGGGGCCGCCCGGCCCCCGCATCGGCGGTCGCCGGGGGACGCGAATGCCAGGAGCGGGCCTCCGATGGCCTACCATCGCGGTCTCGGAACCAACCGGCGTGCCCCGGCCTCGTCGGGCCACGCCGGGTCGGCGCCCACCGGCGCACCCCTGACGGGGCTGACACGACGAGAAGGACGGCACCGATGCACCAGCGGATCCTGCTCCGGGCCAAGAAGGGCCCGTTCGACGTCTACTCGCCGGAGGAGACATTCGAGCGCAACTGGATCGGCGACAACACCGGCAACCTCGTGTTCAGCCACTCGGCGCACAAGATCCTCCAGACCTCGACAGCGCAGATCACCCCGTCGGAGTTCCGGGCCAACCCGCGCGAGGCGGACGAGATCAGCGAGCGGTACGACGTCTTCGTGGTGCCGCTGGCGAACGCGTTCCGGCGCAGCTACGCCGCCCGGCTGGGCACCCTGACCCGGCTCATCGAGCGGCTGAAGATCCCGGTGGTGGTGCTGGGCGTCGGCGTGCAGACCGACGTCAAGGGCGACCGGGAGTACCTGCGACCGATCGACGAACCGGTGAAGGCGTTCGTGAAGGCGGTGCTCGACCGGTCGCACAGCATCGGCGTTCGCGGCGAGATCACCGAGGGGTATCTGCGTACCCTCGGCTTCTCCGCGGTCGACGTGATCGGCTGCCCGTCGATGTTCCTGCACGGCGACAGTCTGCGGGTGGAGAAGCGGAAGGCGACGCTCACCGTCGAGGACCGGGTGGCGCTGACCGTCTCGCCGTACGTCAAGTCGATGGCGAAGGTGATCAGCTCGCACCACCAGCGCTACCCGAACCTGCGCTACCTCCCGCAGGACCTCAAGACCCTCGGCACCCTGCTCTACGGCGACCTGCCCGAGGAGCGCGGCAAGACGGCCGCCATCCCGATCCACACCTCGCACCCGCTCTTCGTCGAGGACAAGGTGCGGATGTTCGTCGACCCGTGGACCTGGATGGACTACCTGTCCGGGTTCGACTTCAACTTCGGCACCCGCATCCACGGCACCATCACCGCGCTGATCGCCGGCACCCCGGGCTACCTGTTCGCGCACGACTCGCGCACGCTGGAGCTGGCCCGGTACTTCGACATCCCGCACCGGATCATGACGGACGTGCCGGCCGACGTGGACGCCGTCGCGCTCTACGACGAGGCGGACTACACCGCGCTGAACAACGGGCACAAGGCCCGATTCGACACGATGATGTCGTTCCTGGCGCGGCACGACCTCGGCCACACCTTCGCCGACGGCGACAGCGCGGCTCGCTTCGACCGGCAGGTCGCCGAGACGAGCTTCCCCCCGGCGGTCCGCGCCCAGACGGCCACCGACCCCGGCGAGCTGATCGCCCGGATCCAGTGGCTGCGCGACCGGAACCAGGAACTCGGGGAGAGCGTCGAGGAGCTGAACGCCCAGCGGCTGCGGACCCGGGTGCGGGCGGCGGTGGGCGGTCGGATGCGCAGGATGCTCAACCGCTGACCCTCCCGCTCGTACAGGCGTACGAAAGCGGCGTTAGGATGGGCGCATGTACGGTGCCGCCTACCAGCCGTCGATGCTCGACCTCACCACCGACGGGCCCGTGCTCGGCCGGCTCGCCGGTCGGCTGCGCCGGCACCGGCTCGACCGGGGCGCGTGGGTGGACCACCTGCCCGGCTGGGTCCTCGGCTCCGACCGGGTGCTGGACACCCTGCTCGCCGAGGTGCCGTGGCGGGCCGAGCGCCGCACGATGTACGACGCCGAGGTCGCCGTGCCCCGGCTGCTCTGCTGGTACGCCGCCCACCGGCCACTCCCCCACCCGGTGCTCACCGCCGCACGGGCCGCCCTGACCGCGCACTACGCGCCCGAGCTGGGCGAGCCGTTCGTGACGGCCGGAATGTGCCTCTACCGGGACGGGCGGGACAGCGTCGCCTGGCACGGCGACACCCAGGGCCGCTCCGCGCACACCGACACGATGGTGGCCATCGTCTCGTTCGGCTCGCCCCGGCCGCTGCTGCTACGCCCGCGCGGGGGCGGCGCGGGCCTGCGCTTCCCGCTCGGGCACGGCGACCTGGTGGTGATGGGCGGGTCCTGCCAGCGCACCTGGGAACACGCGATCCCGAAGACCAGCCGGCCCGTCGGGCCCCGGGTCAGCGTCCAGTTCCGTCCCGCCGGCGTCGCCTGACCCGCCGGGGCGCCCGACACCGTTCCGCCGGCACCGTTCCGCCGGTGCCCACTCCGCCCGGGTCCACCGGCCGAGCGGGAAGCGGAGACAACCCGGTCGGTTCCACCGCGACGGCCGTTCGGGCCAGGGCCCGCAGGACCGTGCGGCCGGAGACGATCCTGCGGGCGCACGGATCGGCGGGGCGGACCGAAAACGTAACGTGGTCGTCCACTTTCGGGTAACCACGGACTTCCAGGGCCGTGCTAGCTTGGCCGCGACCGTCACTCTCCGCATTGCTCTGGAGCTCTACGTACTCGTTGGACGCCCGACCACGCTAGACGCTGCGTTCGCTGGCCGAATGCGGCGTCGTCGGCGAGGTACTGGTCTCCGACAACGGCTCCACCGACGGCTCTCAGGAACTCGCCGAGCGGGCCGGCGCCCGGGTGGTGCACGCCCCCATCCGGGGCTACGGGGGTGCCCTGCTCAACGGCATCGACCAGGCCCGTGGGCGCTACATCATCATGGCCGATGGCGACGACTCGTACGCGCTGTCGGATCTCGGCCCCTTCATCGAGAAGCTACGCGCCGGGCACGACGTGGTGATGGGCAACCGGTTCCGGGGTGGGATCGCCCCCGGCGCCATGCCGCCCCTGCACCGCTGGCTGGGCAACCCGGCGCTGAGCTGGCTCGGGCGGATGCTGTTCGGGCTGTCCGGCGTACGGGACTTCCACTGCGGCATGCGCGGCTTCGACGCCGAGCGGATCCGCGCCCTCGGCCTCTGCATGCCGGGCATGGAGTTCGCCTCCGAGCTGGTGGTCCGCGCGTCGCTGGCCGGCTACGACATCGTCGAGGTGCCGACCACCCTGTCCCCCGACGGCCGGTCCCGCCCGCCGCACCTGCGCACCTGGCGGGACGGGTGGCGGCACCTGCGCTTCCTGCTGGTGTTCGCCCCGCGCAAGACCCTGGTCCGGCCGGGTGGCGCGCTGGCCCTGCTCGGGCTGGTCGGGGTGGGGGCGCTCACGCCCGGCCCGCTGGCTCTCGGCCCGATCAGGCTCGACGTCGCCTCTCTGGTCTACGCGTGCCTGATGGTGCTGGTCGGGGCTCAGCTCATGCTCTTCGGCGGCCTCGCCGAGATCTACGGACGGCAGGAGGGGCTGGCCCCGCCGCGCGCCTCGGACCGGTGGATCCGCCTGCTGCGGCTGGAGACCAGCGCCACCGTCGGCCTGCTGCTGCTCGCCGCGGGCGGGGCCGGCACCGGCGCGGCCGTCTGGTACTGGGGGCTCGACGGGTTCGGCGACCTGAACCCGCTCGCGACCCTCCGGGTGGTGCTGCCGTCGGCCACCGCCATCGCGCTCGGCGTGGTGGTGCTCTTCTCCGGGCTGGTCGGCAGCCTGCTCACGCTCCGCCCGACGCATCCGACGCCGGCCGTGGTGCGGCAGCCCCGCCGGGAGCCGGAGCTGCCCGCCACCGGCAGCTCCGACCAGCACGACGCCGCGACGGACTCGGTGCTCGCCGGGTAGCCGATCCCGGGCCGGCCTCCGGCGGCGGGGGCAGCGTGCCGCCGCCGGAGGCCGGCCTGCTAGAAACAACTCCCAGGGTCGTCCACGCCCCCGTCAGCACCTCGACGCGAAGGGCGCACCATGACCCAAACCCCCACCGAGCCGCGCTCCCGCTGGTCCCCGTGGTCCCTGCACGGCGACGGCCGGTCCGTCCGCCCCGGCGACGTGGTCCACCCCGACGAGCGGCTCTCCTGGCCGCGCACCCTCGGGATCGGCGTGCAGCACGTGGTGGCGATGTTCGGCGCCACCTTCACCGTGCCGCTGATCACCGGCTTCCCGCCGAGCACCACGATCTTCTTCTCCGGCATCGGCACCCTGCTCTTCCTGCTGCTCACCGGCAACCGGCTGCCGTCGTACCTGGGGTCGTCGTTCGCGTTCATCGCCCCGGTGCTGGCCGCGAAGGCCGGCGGGGACATCGGCCCCGCGCTCGGCGGGATCGTGGTGGCCGGCGTCGCGCTGGCCGTGGTCGGCGTGGTCGTGCAACTGGCCGGGGCGCGCTGGATCGACGCGCTGATGCCTCCGGTGGTCACCGGCGCGATCGTCGCCCTGATCGGGCTGAACCTCGCCCCGGTCGCCTGGGACGGCGACGGCAGCGGCACCGGAGTCAAGGCACAGCCGCTGATCGCGGTGATCACCCTGGCGGTGATCCTGCTCGCCACGGTGGCGTTCCGGGGCTTCCTGGCCCGGCTGTCCATCCTGCTCGGCGTGGTGGTCGGCTGGCTGCTGGCCGCCGTCCTCGGCGAGTTGGACCCGAAGGCCGTCGACGGGCTGCGCGAGGCGGCCTGGGTCGGCCTGCCCGACTTCCACGCACCGCAGTTCAGCCTGCGCGCGGTCGTGCTGGTGATCCCGGTGATCCTGGTGCTGATCGCGGAGAACGCCGGGCACGTCAAGGCGGTCGCCGCGATGACCGGCCGCAACCTGGACCGGGACATGGGCCGGGCGTTCCTCGGCGACGGCCTGGCCACCATGCTCGCCGGCTCCGGCGGCGGCTCCGGCACCACCACGTACGCGGAGAACATCGGCGTGATGGCGGCGACCCGGGTGTACTCGACCGCCGCGTACTGGGTGGCCGGGGTGGCGGCGGTGCTGCTCGGGCTCAGCCCCAAGTTCGGCGCGCTGATCCTCACCGTGCCGGCGGGGGTGCTCGGCGGCGCGACCACCGTCCTGTACGGCCTGATCGCCGTGCTCGGCGCCCGGATCTGGATCGAGAGCCGGGTCGACTTCCACAACCCGGTCAACCTGATGACCGCCGCCGTGGCCCTCATCGTCGGGGCGGCGAACTACACCCTCACCGCCGGCGACCTGTCGTTCAACGGCATCGCCCTCGGCACCGCTGCCGCCCTGGTCATCTACCACGGCATGCGCCTGATCGCCCACCTCCGAGGCACCACCCCGAAGCCCCACCAAACCCCCGAACCCGAACTCTGACCCCACCCCGCCCGCCCCTCCCCCTGCCAGGTTGATCAAGAGGTTTGCGTCGCCCGAGGAGCTTGGGCTGACGCAAACCTCTTGATCGACGCGGACTTGCGGGAGTGGAGGGGGTGGGACTAGTCGCGTTCGATCTGGTGGCCGATTGTTGAGGGGCCGAGCATGACGGCGAAGCCGCTGCCGTCGCGGCGGGGGTCGGACGGGGGCAGGTCGACCGGGTCGCCGGTCGCCGTCGCCCCGACCGGGCGCGGGCCGATCCAGGCCACCACCAGGTCCGTCTCGCCCCTGAGGAACCGCTGCGCGCGCACCCCGCCGGTCGCCCGCCCCTTGGCCGGGTACGCCCCGAACGGCGTCACCTTCACCGTCGCGCCCGTGGAGGTGACCACCATCGGCTCGCCGTGCCCCGGGTCGTCGGTGTGGATCGCCCCGAAGAAGACCACCCTGGCCTCCGCCGGCAGGTTGATACCGGCCATTCCGCCACCCTTGGGCCCCTGCGGGCGGACCAGCGACGCGGCGAAGCGCAGCAGCGACGCCTCGGAGGAGACGAAGGCGAGGGTCTCGGTGCCGTCGGCGAGCCAGCTAGCCCCGACCACCTCGTCGCCCTCGCGCAGGCCGATCACCTCAAACTCGTCCGAGCGGACCGGCCAGTCCGGCGAGCACACCTTCACCACGCCCTGCCGGGTGCCCAACGCCAGCCCCGGCGACCCCTCGGCCGGCGCACCGAGCGGGGCCAGGCCGACCACCGTCTCGCCGGGCTCCAGCGGCACCAGCTCGGCGGCGGACATGCCGCCGCGCAGCGACACCGTGCCCGCCTGCTCGGGGAGCACCGGCAGCGGCAGCACGTCGACCTTGAACGCCCGGCCCGCGCTGGTCACCAGCAGCACCCGGCCCCGGGCCGTGGAGTGCACGACCGCGCGTACCGCGTCGTGCTTGACCCGGCCGCTGCGCCGGCGCCCCTCGGATGCCTCCTCCGACTCGGCCGCGGTCCGGGCGACCAGCCCGGCGGCGGAGAGGATCACCTGGCACGGGTCGTCGGCCACCTCGAGAGGACCGGCCGGCGCGGACGCGGCCAGCACCTCCTTGAGGTCGCCGTCGACCAGGGTGGTGCGCCGATCGGCGCCGAACTGCTTCACCACGGCGGCCAGCTCGTCGGAGACGACCTTCCGCAGCACCTTCTCGTCGTCGAGGATGGTGGAGAGCTGGGCGATCTCCTTGCGGAGCTGCTCCTGCTCGGCCTCCAGCTCGATCCGGTCGAACTTCGTCAGCCGGCGCAGCGGGGTGTCCAGGATGTAGCCAGCCTGGATCTCGGAGAGCTTGAACTGGCGCATCAGGCCGTCCTTGGCGGCCTGGGCGTCGTCGCTGCCCCGGATCAGCCGGACCACCTTGTCGATGTCCAGCAGCGCGATGAGCAGGCCGTCGACCAGGTGCAGCCGCTCCTCGCGCTTGCGCCGGCGGTACGCGCTGCGCCGCGTCACCACCTCGTAGCGGTGCCGAAGGAAGACCTCCAGCAGCGCCTTCAGCCCGAGGGTCCGCGGCTGGCCGTCCACCAGCACCAGGTTGTTGACGCCGAAGGACTGCTCCAGCGGGGTGAGCCGGTAGAGATCGGCCAGCAGCGCCTGCGGATTCACCCCGACCTTGCACTCGATCACGAGCCGGGTGCCGTTCTCCCGGTCGGTGAGGTCCTTGACGTCGGCGATGCCGGTCAGCCGCTTGGTCTTGTTGACCTCGTTGGTGATCGCGGCGATGACCTTCTCCGCGCCCACGCCGTAGGGCAGCTCGACAACGGTGATCGCCTGCCGGCCCCGGCTGCCCTCCAGGGGGCCGATCTCCACCCGGCCGCGCATCCGGACCACGCCGCGCCCGGTCTCGTACGCCCGGCGCACCTCGTCCAGGCCAAGCAGCACGCCGCCGGTCGGCAGATCCGGCCCGGGGACGAACTCCATCAGCTTGTCGAGGTCGGCGTCCGGGTGGTTGATCAGCCACCGGGCGGCGGAGACGACCTCGCCCAGGTTGTGCGGGATCATGTTGGTGGCCATCCCGACCGCGATCCCGGACGCCCCGTTGACCAGCAGGTTCGGGAACGCGGCCGGCAGCACGGTCGGTTGGGTGAGCGAACCGTCGTAGTTCGGCTCGACGTCGACCGTGTCCTCGCCCAGCTCGCCGACGAGCAGCATCGCCTCCCGGGACATCCGGGCTTCGGTGTTGTGGTTGACGAAGCCGCCGGCGAGGAACGAGTGATCGGCCGTGTCGACCCGGACCGAGTAGACTTCGGCCGGCTCGCAGCTCACCACCTCGGTGACTCTCTCGAAGCGATAACCCGAGTCCATGATCGGCAGGATCGTCGTGAGGACCTCTGTCTGCTTGATCCGGTCGATGATGCGCAGACGTTCGGTCTCCCAGCGCTCGACCCGATCGAAGTTGTGCTTGGTCAGCCACTTCCGGCCGCTGCCCCGCCGATCGAAGTCCAGCGCGCCGCGAACATAGTCGCCGACGAACGGGACGTGGTCCTTGCTGAGGCGGTGCGGACGCAACGGCGAGTGGACCAGCAGCTTCTCCAGCTTCGCCTGCTTGGTGCGAAGGAAGCCGACCCGATGCGCGAACGCCCTGATGTTCCGCAGACCCGAGACAACCAGTCGGTGCTCGATGGAACCGCTCGAACGGGTGTACTTGCGCCGGCAGGCGATGACACCGAACTCCGCCAGCAGTTCCTGCACTTCCCGCACGAGTCGCTCGCTGTAGCTGGTGTATTGGATGGTGAAGCTCTCATTCGCCACCCGGACACCGCCGTCGCCCTCGAAGAGAGCCATGAGGAAGGCCCGCTTCACGCCCCATCCGCCGGTCCAGACGAATTGCGGGACGAACTTGTCCCGTGCCTGGTGGCCGATGAACTCGCCCAGTGGACCCGCCCGGAAGGCATCCATCCCCCCGGCGTGCTCCTGGACATCCAACTCCCAGATGCGCTTGCGGTCGCGGCGGGTGTGCCGTTCACTCACGTAACGCTGGCCGCCCACGATCTGGTCGTAGGCGTGCAGCACCTCGTCGAAGAAGTGCTCGTCGGTGTTGTTGAAACCAGCCCTGGAATCGCTCGCCCACCCCTCTGACGCCCAGGCGCCACCGAGCACACCGAGCATGTACTCCCTCGCCGTGGGAACCACCTGCGACCAGGCGTTCCGCGCGATACAAACGACCGCGCCGGGGGTGATCTCCTCGAGTCGCCGCCACTGGAACAGCGGCACGCCAAGCGGAGCCTCGAGACAGAGCACCAGATGATTCTCGCTTCCGCGCAGCGAGAAGCCCGAATCGGTACCGATGCGAATGGTGGAGTGCACACCGGAATTGAAGACCTTGGTCACCTGGACGGCTTTCCCGTCCTTGTCGAGGACCTCGAAGTCGACGTCCGCCTCGCTGTCCGGCGCAAGGTCGACGAGATCGGCGATCTGAGGGCTCGATCCGTCCGGCAGACGAATCCGGGTCTCGCCCGTGACGCAGTAGCGCGCGGCGGCCGGGCCGTCGTCGGGAGATCCGAAGTTGCCGTGCCCGTCGATGAGCGGGGCGTTGAGCGAGAAGTCCTGGGCCAGCCGGACCATCGCGTCGTAGATCGCGGTGTCGCCGTGCGGGTGGTACCGGCCCATCACGTCGCCGACCACCCGGGCCGACTTCACGTGCGCCCGGTCGGGGCGGTGACCCGCCTCGTGCATCGAGTAGAGGATGCGCCGGTGCACGGGCTTGAGGCCGTCCCGGGCGTCCGGCAGGGCGCGGGAGTGGATCACCGAGAAGGCGTACTCCAGGTAGGAGTCGGAGACCTCGGTGACCAGCGGATTGTCGAAGACCCGCGCGCCGGCCTGATCGAAGGCGGCAAGGTCGGCCCGGGGACCGGTGTTCTTACGGCGTGCCATGGTTCAGCTCTCTCCTCGGCGGGCCACGGTCGGGCGGCGCTGCCCCCGGGGGGCAACGGTCTGGCGGCGGGCGGCCCTCATGCGTCGATCGCGTCGCGGTCGACCCGGTCGGCGGACTCGATCAGCCAGTTGCGGCGCGGCTCGACCTTCTCCCCCATCAGCAGCTCCAGGATCCGCTCGGCGGCGTCGACGTCGTCGAGGGTGATCCGGCGGACCGCCCGGGTGGCCGGGTTCATCGTGGTGTCCCACAGCTCGTCGGCGTTCATCTCGCCGAGGCCCTTGAACCGGGGGATCGGGGTGACGATCTGCTTGCCGGCCTTCTCCAGCTTGCGGACCAACGCCTCCATCTCCGCCTGGGTGTAGGTGTAGGTAGTCTGCGGGTTGCGCCCCTTTGTGGTGATCTTGTGCAGTGGCGGCATCGCGGCGTAGAGCCGGCCGGCCTCGATCAGCGGGCGCATGTACCGGGCGAAGAGCGTGATCAGCAGGGTGCGGATGTGCGCGCCGTCCACGTCGGCATCGGCCATGATCAGCACCCGGCCGTACCGCAGCGTGGACAGGTCGAAGGTGCGGCCGGAGCCGGCGCCGAGCACCTGGACGATCGCCGCGCACTCGACGTTGTCGAGGACCTGCTGGAGGTTGGCCTTCTGCACGTTGAGGATCTTGCCGCGGATCGGAAGAAGCGCCTGGTACTCGGCGGATCGGGCGAGCCGGCCTGTTCCGAGGGCGCTGTCCCCCTCCACGATGAACAATTCACTTCTGTCGATGCCTGTCGCGCGGCAGTCGACCAGCTTCGGGGGCATGGACGCGCCCTCCAGGGCGGTCTTGCGGCGGGCGGCGTCCTTCTGCTGCTTCTGGGTCAGCCGGACCCGGGCCGCGTCCACGATCTTCTGGAGCACCGTGCGGGCCTCGGCCTTGTTGCGGCGGTCCTCCAGCCACGCCTTCAGGTGCGCCTCGATCAGCCCCTGGAGCACCTTGGTGATGCCGGCGGTGGACAGCTCGTCCTTGGTCTGCGAGGTGAACTGCGGCTCGGGGATCCGCACGTGCACCACGGCCGTCATCCCCTCCAGGACGTCGTCCAGGGTGGGCGCGTCCTCCTTGGGCCTGAGCAGGCCCCGGGCGCTGCGGGCCGCGTCGGCGAGGGTGCGGGCCATGGCGCGCTCGAAGCCCTTGCGGTGGGTGCCGCCGTGGGCGTTGCGGATGGTGTTGGTGAAGCACTCGACGGTGCGTTCGTAGCCGGTGCCCCAGCGGAACGCCACCTCGACCTCGGCGCGTCGCTGCACGTTGGACTGCATGACGCCGTTGGCGTCGGCCGCGTTCTCCCGGTAGGTGCCCTCGCCGGTGACCAGCAGGGTCCCGGAGACCGGCCGGTCGCCGGCCGGGGCGAGGAACTCCACCATGTCGGTCAGGCCGGCGGGGAAGTGGAACGTCTCCTCGACCGGCTCCTCACGGGTGAGGTCGCGCAGCAGGTAAGTCACGCCGGGGACGAGGAACGCGGTGTTGCGCAGCTTGAGCCGGACCGCCTCGGCGTCCAGCGTGGCGCCGGTCTCGAAGTATCGGGCGTCGTGCCAGTAGCGGATCGAGGTGCCGGTCCGCGCGCCGCGCTTCATCGCGCCGGCGACCTGGAGGCCCGGGCCGGCGGTGAACGTGGCGTCGGGGCCGGGGCCGTCGAAGGCCCCCGGCACGCCGTGCCGGAACGACATGCTGTGCACCTTGCCGTCGCGGCGGACCGTGACGTCGAAGCGCCGGGACAGGGCGTTGACGGCGGAGGCGCCGACGCCGTGCAGGCCGCCGGAGGTCTTGTAGCCGGAGCCGCCGAACTTGCCGCCGGCGTGCAGCCGGGTGAGCACCAGCTCGACGCCCGAGATGCCGGACTTGGCGTGCACGTCGGTGGGAATGCCCCGGCCGTCGTCGTCGACCTGCACCGAGCCGTCGGCGTGCAGGATCACCTCGACGCGGGTGGCATGACCCGCGACGCCCTCGTCGGTGGAGTTGTCGAGGATCTCGTTGACGAGGTGACCCACGCCACGGCTGTCGGTGGAGCCGATGTACATGCCGGGGCGTTTGCGGACGGCGTCCAGGCCCTCCAGGTGTGTCAGGTCGTCGGCCCCGTAGAGCATCTCAGGCTGTGCGGTCAACTTGGTCGTACTCCCAGGTCTCGGCGGTGTGGTGCCGCTCACCGGCTCGATCACATCGCGCGGCGCGCCGCAGCGAGCCTAACCGGGAGGTGGGACAGGACGTAGGCACCCCGCAGTGTGCGGGTCTCCCCGCCGCCTGCGGTCGCCCTGCCAACCGGGCGGCCCGGAGAACGCCCACCTCTGCGGCAACGCCACCGATCCCGGAATTCATCCCGGGCGGCCACCCCCGACGACACACCCGCGCCACAACCCGGCCCCCACCCGGCGGTGCCGGACACCCCGGCCCGAATCCCTGCGGGGACGCCCCGGACGTTGACGGTCGTCACTCGCCCGTGATGTGATCACCGCCTCATAGAAACTTTCATATTTCCATGGATTGATGGAGGACGCGTATGTCCGTGTTCCGTCGTACCGCGCTCGCGGTGGTGCTGACCGTCGCGGCGGCGGCGCTGTCGGCCGCCGTCGCGCCGCCCGCCCCGGCGGTGGCCGCCCTCCCCACCGCCGCCGTGGCGCTCGGCGACAGCTTCATCAGCGGCGAGGGGGCCGGGGCCTACTCCCCGGTCGTCGACGTCAACGGCCTCAGCCAGGGCTTCCCCGGCTGGACCGCGCCGAACAGCAACGCCTACTTCTGCCACCGGTCCCCCAACGCCTCGCTGTTCCAGGCCAACCTGCCGGGCATCCAGGACCGGTTCAACCTGGCCTGCTCGGGCGGGCAGCCGTACGACATCGGCAACGCGTCGGTCAACCGGACCAAGGGGCGCTCGGTCGCCTCCCAGCTCGACCAGCTCCGCGCGGTGGGCCAGACCCACGACATCGACCTGGTGCTGGTGGGCCTGGGCTCGAACAACAGCTCGTTCACCTTCGGCAGCGTGGCGGAGAAGTGCGCCAACCGGTTCATCGCCGACGCGTGGACCGGCTGGTGGGAGTTCTGGGCGTACCTCGGCGGGCCGGTGCCGCAGGAGCCGTGCAGCGACGCCGACCTGGCCACCGCGGCGCAGCTGAGCGCCGCGACCGCGGAGACCACGGCCGCCGTACGACAGATCCTCACCACCCTCGACCAGATCGACGCCGACGGCCAGCACCGGATCGTGTTCCAGGACTACACCAACCCGCTGCCGTTCGACCTCGCCTCGAACTACTGGGAGGAGGACGGCCGCCAGGACGACCGGGACAAGTTCCGGGACCTCGGCGCCGAGCGGTACGCGGCCGGCTGCCCGATCCACCGGGCCAGCCTGCGGCCCGGGCACAACTTCTCCGCCGGGCTGGGCACCCTGGTCAGCTCGGTGCGGACCACGCTGGCCAGCGAGTTCCCCGCCGCCGACCTGGTCTACCTCAACGTGCAGCGGGCGTTCGACGGCGCCCGGCTCTGCGAGCAGCCGACCAGCCCGTCCGGCTCGCTCGCCACGCCGATCCGGCTCCAGGACGGCGCGACCGGCACCTTCGTCACGAGTCTCGCCGGCAAGGACAAGATCGCCATCCAGCGGATCGCCAACACCTGCGTGAGCTACTTCCAGACGTGCCAGGAGTCGTGGCACCCCAACGTGGCCGGGCACCAGGTGCTGGGCCGCTGCCTGGCCGGGGCCGCCTCCACCACCGCCCGCGCGGTGGCCTGCGTCCGCGCCGGGGACGGGACGATCAGCGTCGGCTGACCGCCCGCCGCCGGCGAGAAGGGGCCCTCGTTGCCGGGGGCCCCTTCGTCAGCTCCGGCCGAGGGTGAGCAGGAGGGGGCCGGTCGGGCCGTCGACCAGGTCACCGAGCCGCGTCTCGTCGAGGACGGCGAGGAACGCCTCCTGCGCGCGGCGCAGCTGGCCACGCAGCCGGCAGCCGGCGACCAGGGGGCAGGCGGGCTGCTCGCAGGAGACCACCTCGTCGTCGCCCTCGAAGGCCCGCACGACCGCGCCGACGGTGAGCTCGCCGGCCGCCTCGGCGATGGCCACCCCGCCGGAGCGGCCCCGGATGGTCACCAGCACCCCGATCCTCTGCAGCCGCTGCACCACCTTGGCGACGTGGCTGCGCGGCAGCGCGAGCTGTTCGGCCAGCTCGTCCACCGTCGTACGGGCCTGGGAGGCGGCGGTCAGCATGGCGATCCGCAGGGCCATGTCGGTGGACCGGTTGAGCTTCACGCACCGACCCTAGCCACCGCGGACGCGCCGTGCCCCGGGCCGGACGACCCGCCCCCGGTGTGATCCGGGCGACTACGCAACCGGGACTTTCGACCCTGAAGAGGTATTTGAGATTCCTGTTTATTGGGCACGTCGTCGACGAAGGCGGGCGACACCGGACGACCGCAGGAGGACATGTCATGCTCACGGAGTCATCAGCGGCGGTGGTGCGGGCGACCCTGCCCGCCGTGCAGGCACACGGCGAGGCGATCACCGGCCGGTTCTACCGGCGGATGTTCGACGCCCATCCGGAACTGCTGGACCTGTTCAACCGGGGCAACCAGGCCACCGGGCAGCAGAAGGCCGCGCTGGCCGCCGCCGTCGTCGCGTACGCGGAGCACCTGGTCGGCGCCAGCGACGCGCCGTGGGGGCCGATCCTGGACCGGATCGCCCACAAGCACGTCTCGCTCGGCATCACCCCGGCGCAGTACACCGTCGTGGGCCGGCACCTGCTCGCCGCCGTCGGCGAGGTGCTCGGCGACGCGGTAACCCCGGAGGTCGCCGCGGCCTGGGACGAGACGTACTGGCTGCTGGCCTGCGAACTGATCGCCCGGGAAGCCCGGCTCTACCAGGGCGCCGGAGTGGCCGAGGGGCAGCCGGTCTGGCGGGCCTGGCGGGTTGCCGAGCGGGTCCGGGAGACCGCCGACGTCGTGTCGTTCGGCCTGGAGCCGGCCGACGGCGGCCCGGTGCCGGAGTTCGTCCCCGGCCAGTACGTCTCCGTCGCGGTCGACCTCGACGGCGGCCGGGGGCAGCAGATCCGGCAGTACAGCCTCTCCGGCCGGCCCGGCGCGGCGCGGTGGCGGATCACCGTGAAGCGGGTACGCGGCACCGCCGACGCGCCCGACGGCATGGTCTCCACGTTCCTGCACGAGCGGGTGGCCGTCGGCGACACGCTGCGACTCAGCCCGCCGTTCGGCGAGGTGAGCGCCGTGGCCGGGGACGGGCCGCTGGTGCTGGTCAGCGCCGGCATCGGGCTCACCCCCGCGATGTCCGCGCTGGAGCACCTCGCGGCCACCGCGCCGCAGCGGCCGGTGACGCTGGTGCACGCCGACCGGGCCGGCACCGCGCACGTGCTCCGCGACGAGCTGCCCCGGCTGCACCAGGCCCTGCCCAACCTGTCCACCGCGCTCTGGTACGAGAACACCGACGCCTCCGACGGGCCGTTCGCCGAACTGCCGGTGCGGGTCAGCCCGGGGCGCGTCGACCCGGAGCTGATCCCGCTCACCCCCGACGCCCACATCCACCTGTGCGGCCCGCTGCCCTTCATGAACCTGGTCCGCAGCACCCTGCTGCGCCGCGGCGTCCCCAGCGACCGGATCGCCTACGAGGTCTTCGGCCCCGGCATGCTCCGCGACGGGGCCTGACCCACCGCCGGCACCGCCCGCGCACCGGCGGTGCCGGCAGGGGTGGTGCCTCAGCCGGGGCGCTGGTCAACGGGCCGGCGGCGAGGCTGGGCGGGGGTGGGGCCGATCGGGCGGTTCACCCTCCGGATGCCCTCACGGATGACGAACAGCTCGCGCCGGGCGAGCGCGTCGCCCTTCTCATCCAGCTGGTAGCCGTCCAACCAGACCCAACCCTCGTAGGTGATCAGGTCGGTCCGAACCTTGATCAGCCGGAAGAAGATCGGTCGGATGAACTGAACGCTACAGACGCGAGTTACCTGGAGGACGTCGCCGGCCCTGAGTCCGATCATCGACGGGAACTGAGCCGTCGCCATGCCGTGATCCGGGCCCTGGCCGCCTGGACGAGAGGACACCAGCCGCTCGGGCTACAGGCGGAACAGCGGCGGTGTCGGTGCCATTCGAGCGTGCGCCAGGCGGCCAAGATCGACAGGGGCAGCCGACGTGCACTCACCTTGCCCTCGCCCGGCCCCGGCGCGCGACCGATCCGGCGGCACCGAATGCGCCCGCCGCACGGGCGGAGTCGAGTCGACCCTTGTCCCTCCAGAGCCAGACGACACAGGAGTCCCACCGAAAGTCCTGGTGCGGCTTCACGAGTTCGAGGTGCCGGGCGTCTCGCAACCTCATTTGTGCCTCCCTCAGGCCTGCCGAGTGCGGTCCACTGCGGCACCCCGCCCCACCGAGCCCAGCTCCACCAGGGCGGGGGTACCGCGTGATCGATCAGACACCGCCTGCTACCATCTTGTCAATCTGTAAGTGGCAAACGTAAACAGTGTGTCGTGCCTACGTTCAGGCTGTGAAGCGACCACGTCTGTACGGGCCTGGCGAGCTGGTCGCCCTGTTCGGCGTGTCCCGGCAGCGGGTCCTACAGATCACTCGTCGGCCCGGCTTCCCGGAACCCCTCGCCCGCCTGGTCGGGATGAACGTCTGGGACGCGGACGAGGTCGACGAGTGGGCCCGACACAACCGCCCACCCCGGCCGCCGGCGGACGAAGAAGAGCAGGGCTGACGACCGATCCCTCGTGGCCGCCCGCAAACGGAGAGGGCCGAGGGCGGGTGCCGCCCGCTACACCCGGGCCTCGTCAGCCTTCCGGTGAATCAGTCGTCGGCCTGGCCGTCCCCCACCCGCACTGACACTCCGGCGTCGCCACTGTGGACGGCGGCGGCGCGGCCTCCCCGGCTCCGGTGACCTGCTCGTCGACCGGTCGGGGCGCGACGGCGGGTCGACCCGAGGAGGTTAGGGGGCGAAGCCGAGGGTAGGGACCTGTCGTGCGCGTCCACGGACCCGGCCGGCTCGACAGGTCCCCGCCGACCGGGACGGGCGGATGGAGGAGGAAGAATGCGGATCGCGATGATCTCGGAGCACGCCAGCCCGCTCGCCGTCCTGCGCGGGGAGAGCAGCGGCGGGCAGGACACGCACGTGGCGGAGCTGGCGGCGGCCCTGGTCGACCGGGGCCACGAGGTGCACGTCTACACCCGCCGCGACGCCCCCACCCTGCCCGAGACGGTGGCCACCCCGGACGGCTACGAGGTGCTGCACGTGCCGGCCGGACCGCCGCGCCTGCTGCCCGGCGACGAGCTGCTGCCGCACACCGGCGAGTTCGGCCGGTGGCTGGCCGGGCACTGGCGCGACGCCTGGCTGCCCGACGTCGCGCACGCCCACTTCTGGCGCAGCGGGCTCGCCGCCGTGCACGCCGGGCGGCGCACCGGGGTGCCGGTGGTGCTGACCTACCACGCCCTCGGCACGGCGCAGCGGGGCACCCGGGACATCGGCCCACCGGGCCGGACCGGCTACGAGCGCGCGCTCGGCCGGGCTGCCGACCGGGTGGTCGTGCAGTCTCAGGACGAAATCGGTGAGCTGGTCCGCCTCGGGGTGCCCCGGTCCCGGATGTCCCTGGTGCCCGCCGGGGTCAACGAGCGGATCTTCCGCCCGGACGGCCCGGTCGCCCCGCGTGACCCGGCCCGTCCCCGGGTGCTGACCGTGGGGCGGCTGACGGAGAGCATGGGTTTCGAGGAGGTCGTCCGGGCCATGCCCGCGGTGCCGGAGGCCGAGTGCGTGATCGTCGGCGGCCCGCCGGCCGAGAAGCTGCCCACCGACGGCTCCGCCCGGCGCCTGACCGCGCTCGCCCGGTCCTGCGGGGTGGCCGACCGGGTCAAGCTGGTCGGCGGGGTGCCGCGCGAGGAGCTGGCCAGCTGGTACCGCTCGGCCGACCTGCTGGTCGCCGCCCCCTGGCACGAGCCGTTCGGCCTGACCGCCCTGGAGGGCATGGCCTGCGGCGTCCCGGTGGTCGGCACCGACGTGGGCGGCATCGCCGACACCGTCATCGACGGGCTCACCGGCGACCTGGTGCCGCCGCGCGACTCCCGGGCGCTGGGCACCGCGATCCGCCGTCTGCTCGGCGACAACGTGCGGCGCTTCGCGTACGCCACGGCGGCGCTGGACCGGATCCGCAGCCGGTACTCGTGGCGGCGCTGCGCCGAGCAGCTCAACCTCGTGTACGAGGCGGTTGCCACCGTCGCCCGGCCGGCCACGGCGGCGGCCTGACGACCGGCGGCCCGCTCACCGCCCACCCCTTACTACCCGCCGGTAGCTTACGGCCGTAGGCTGGTCCGGTGAGCGCGACCGAGGAGTACACGCAGGAGTTCGTCGACGTCGACGGCGCCCGACTCGGGGTGCAGGTGTATCCCGAGCCCGACGGCACGGCGGACGCCCCGGTGGTGGTGATCTGGCCCGCGATGGGGGTGCGGGCCCGCTACTACCGGCCGTTCGCCGCCGAGCTGCGGGCAGCCGGTCTCGCCGTGGTCGTCGCCGACCTGCGCGGCACCGGCGCGAGCACCCCACCCCCGAGCCGGGCCTGCCGGTACGGCTACGTGGAACTGGCCGCCGACGTCGGCGCGGTGCTCGCGGCGCTGAAGCCGAGGCTGGACGGGCGGCCCACGATCCTGCTCGGGCACTCCCTCGGCGGCCAGGCCGCCCTGCTGCACCTGGCCCTGCACGGCACGGACGCCGTGGACGGGCTGGCCCTGGTCGCCGTCGGCGTGCCGTACTGGCGCGGGTATCCGGGTCCCCGCCGGTACGGGGTGTTGCCGTACACCCAGGGGATCGCCGCGACCGCCCGGCTGCTCGGCGTCTGGCCGGGCTGGGGTTTCGGCGGCCGGCAGGCACGCGGGGTGATCCGGGACTGGGCGCACACCGCCCGCACCGGCCGCTTCCCCGCGCTCGACGGGGTGGACGCCGAGGCGGCGCTGCGCTCGCTGGACATCCCGGTCCTCGCGGTGAGCGTGGACGACGACCAGTACACCCCGCACGCCACCGTGGACCACCTCTGCGACAAGCTCGCCGCGGCCACCGTCGCGCGCGAGCGCTACACGACCGCGCAGGCCGGCACCCCACTCGACCACTTCGTCTGGGTACGCGCCAGCGCACCGGTGGCCGCCCGGGTGGCCGCCTTCGCCGCCGGGCTCCCCCACCGGGACTGACCCCGCCCGAGGATCGACCCGGCCACGGCGCGTACATGCGGGATCGGCGGGTATGCCGCACCGCCCGTACGGTGAAAGGGGATCAGATGTCCGAACGGCACACCGCACTGCGTTCGATGCACGACCTGGGCCTGGCGGCCTGGTTCGGCGGCTCCCTGATGGGGGCGCTCGGCGTCAACGGCGCGGCGGCACAGATCAGCGACTCGACCCAGCGACTTCCGGTGGCCTCGGCCGGGTGGGCCAGGTGGACCCCGGTCAACGCGGCGGCGATCGGCGCGCACCTCATCGGCGGCGTCGGCGAACTGGTGACCGAGAGCCCCCGGGTGCTCGCCCAGTCCGGGGTGGCCCGGATGAGCACGGTGAAGACGGCCCTGACGGTCGGCGCGCTCGCGGTCACCGGGTACAGCCGGCTGCTCGGGATGCGGTTGCAGAAGGCGGGCGGCCCGTCCGTCGAGGGGACGACCGAGCCGAACCCGCAGACGCCGACCGACGTGGCCTCCTACCAGCGGCAACTGAAGCTGCTCCAGTGGGCCGTCCCGGCGATCACCGGCGCGATGGTGGTGGTCACGGCGTACATGGGTGAGCAGCAGAAGCCGGGGCAGGTCCTCCGGGGCCTGCTCGGGCGCGCGGGCGGGCTGGCCAGCGCGCCCAGGGCGCTGGGGAAGGTGGCCGCCATGGGCGCGGCCAGGCGGCACATGGCCATGTCCGGCCGCTGACCGCCGCGCCGCCCGTGCCCGACCGGACCGGTGGGGCATGAGCGGCGCGCAGGCGGGCAATCAGCGCCCGTAGCACCGACCCGACCAGCGAGGTGGCCATGACGAGCAGGGACGGATCGACGACCGGCGGGGAGGAGCGCGGACCGGGGTCCGCCGCCCCGTTCGGCACCAGCGACGGGTTCGACGCCGGCCCGCCGTGGGGCGCCGGTGAGGACTCCCCGATGGACGAGGGCAGCGAGGAGACCGCCGTCCCGGAGGGGAGCCTCGGCGACCGGCGGGCCGGCGCACCCGCCGAACCCACCCCGCCGGCGGGGCGACACGGGTTCGGCAACGTCGAGGAAAGGCCGGTCGCCGAGGCCGGTCCGGGGGCACCGCCCGACCCGGCGCCGTCGCGGCGAGTGTTCCCGAACGACAGCGCCGGCGGGGACCTGCCGGACAACGCGCTCGAAGAGGCGACGGGGATGCACCCGGAGGGGATCAACCGGCGCGGCTGACCGGTACTTGTCCTGCTTGTCGCCGCCGGCCCAGGCGGCGCTGTGGCCGTGGAAGCGGACCACGGCCGGGTCGGCGGTGGTGACCAGGATCGGCGGCACCGACGAGACGAACCCCTGCGGCATGTCCACGCAGACATAGGAGAGGTCGTGCTCGCGCAGCAGGGCCAGCGTGCGCAGGACGGCGTCCTCGGTGAACCACGAGCCGTGCCGCAGCTCCACGCTCACCCGCCACGGCCGCAGCCGCTCGGCCAGGGCCAGGATGCGTCGCTCGGCCGCGGCGCTGCGGGCCAGCCATGGCGGGAACTGGAGCAGCACCGCGCGGAGCCGGTCGGCCGCCGCGATCGGCTCCAGCGCCGCCCGGAACCGGCCCCACAGCTCGTCGTACGCCCCGGCGGGCAGGTCCCGCCACCGGATCCGGGACGGGCCGCCGGCCGGCCGCAGGTCCCGGGGCAGCGCCGCGACCGGGGTGGGGTGGCCGGTGAAGAGGCTGAACGCCTTGACGTCGAAGGTGAACCCGGGCGGGGTGGCGGCCACCCAACCGGCGGTCGTCTCCGGCGTCGGCACCGCGTAGGACGACGTGTCCACCTCGACCAACCCGAACCGCTCGGCGTGGTGGCCGAGGCGGCCGGCGGGGGTGTCGGCCTCTCCTTCACCGACGTTGCCTGAGGGAGGGAAGGGGAGGCGGCGGACTGTAAGGATGCCGACCCGGCCGGACGGGTGGCGCCCATGGCCGCCCGCCCGTTTGTTCGGGCGGTGAAGGGGCAGGTCACAGGGGCAATGCCCGACGCGGAGAAACGGGAGACACGGATGCGCGCGCTGCGGTTGCCGGCATGGAAGTCCGAACCCGAGGTGGTCGAGGTGCCCGAGCCCACGCCGGGCCCGGGCCAGGTGGTGGTGAAGATCGGCGGTGCCGGCGCCTGCCACTCCGACCTGCACCTGATGGACGATTTCGAGGCCGGCTCGGTCCCCTGGAACCCGCCGTTCACCCTCGGCCACGAGAACGCGGGCTGGGTGCACGCCCTCGGCGCCGGGGTGACCGGCCTGGAGGTCGGCCAGCCGGTGGCCGTCTACGGCCCGTGGGGCTGCGGCACCTGCGCCCGCTGCCGGGTCGGCGTGGATCCGTACTGCGAGAACCCGGCCGGGGCGCCCGTGCCGGGCGGGGGCGGCGGGCTCGGCCTCGACGGCGGGATGGCCGAGTACGAGCTGGTCCCGGACGCCCGGCACGTCGTGCCGCTGCCCGAGGGTCTCGACCCGGTGGATGCTGCGCCGCTGACGGACGCCGGCCTCACCCCGTACCACGCCATCCGGCGGTCGTGGCACAAGCTGCCGCCGGACAGCACCGCCGTGGTGATCGGCGTCGGCGGTCTCGGGCACGTCGGCGTGCAGATCCTCAAGGCCACCACGGCGGCCCGGGTGATCGCGGTGGACACCCGCGCCGACGCGCTGAAGCTCGCCGAGGAGTACGGGGCCGACCTGACGCTGCGATCCGGCGACCAGACCGCCGAGGAGATCAGGAAGGCCACCCCCGGCGGCCGGGGCGCCGACGTGGTCCTGGACTTCGTCGGCGCGGACGCCACGCTGGCGCTCGGCGCGGCCGCCGCCCGCACCGTCGGGGACCTCACCATCGTCGGGATCGGCGGCGGCACGCTGCCGGTCTCGTTCTTCTCCGTGCCCTACGAGGTCAGCATCCAGAGCACGTACTGGGGCAGCCGGCCCGAGCTGATCGAGGTGCTCGACCTCGGCGCCCGCGGGCTGATCAAGCCGAAGGTCACCACCTTCGGGCTGGACGACGCGGTCGACGCGTACCGGCAGATGCGGGACGGGTCCCTGGAGGGCCGCGCAGTCGTCGTGCCGTGACCGGCGGTGGGGGCCCGCCCACGACGCGCGGCCCCGACCGGTCAGTCAGTCCGCCCCGAGCAGGCCTCGCACGTACGCGGCCTGGCCGACGTGTTGCAGGTCGTCCTCGACGACGCTGACCAGCCGGACCCCGAGGGTCACCGGCGGGTCCCACGCCTCGTCGACCACCCGGTCCAGGTCCTTCGGCCGCAGCCCGGCGAGGAGCCCCCGGGTCCGCTCGGCGACCGCGTCGAAGTAGTCGAGCAGCGCCTGGGCGTTGTCCGGCCGGACGGTGGCGACCTGCTCCGGGGTGTGCCCGAAGCCGATGTCGTCCGGGTCGGGGGGCAGCCCGAACCGGCCGGCCCAGTCCCCGCCGACCCACACCTGCTCCGCGTCGAGCAGGTCGGCGACGTGGTGGTCCTGGACCCTCGTCAGGTGCCACACCAGCCACCCCACCGGGTTCGCGCCGGGCGCCGGTGCCCGGCGCAGCTGCTCCGGCGACAGTCCGTCGACGGCGCCGCGGACCAGCCCGGGCAGCCGGCCGTATGCCTCGGTCAGCACATCACTCACGTCCACCCGGTCCTCCTCGACGTTGGGCTTTCCCGGCGCAGTACCGCGTCAGCGGGCCGCCAAACCTCGGGCCCTAGGGTGATCGGCGTGGTCGCGGCACTGGAGCTGTATCTGGACACCGACGCAACCCGGCGCATCCGGGTGCTGTGGGACGCCCTGGAGTCCGAGGGGGTGCAGAGCATGCGCTCCCTGCTGGAGCAGCGGCACCGGCCGCACCTGTCGCTGGCGGTGGCCCCCCGGCTGGACCCGGAGCTGGTCGTCGCCGCCCTCGCCGACACGGTGGTGGCGGCGCCGCTGCGGCTGACGTTCCAGCACGCCGGGCAGTTCGTCGGGCGGGTGCTGTGGCTCGGGCCGACCCCCACCGCCGAGCTGCTGGCCCACCACGCGCTCGTGCACGGCCGGCTCGCCGAGGCCGGCGTCGGGCTGGCCGAGCACTACCGGCCGGGGCACTGGGTGCCGCACTGCACGCTGTCCATGCGGGTGCCCAACGCCCTGCTGGCCGCCGCGGTGCGGCGCTGCCTGGAGGTGCTGCCGCTGGAGGCCACCGTGGTCGGCGCGGCGGTCACCGACCACGCCCGGGGCATCTGCCGACCGCTGCCCTGACCGGCACGGAGGGTCTGCCATCATCGTCACGATGCCCGCCAACCCGTCCGCGCCGACCGCCGACACCGCAGGCGCCCCGGTGCGGGGCAGCGTGCTCGAAGCGGTGCTGGAACGCGTCACCTACGCCAACGAGGAGACCGGGTACACCATCGCCCGGGTCGCCACCGACCGCTCCGGCGACGACCTGCTCACCGTCGTCGGCCCGCTGCCCGGCGCGCAGCCCGGGGAGCGGCTGCGGCTGGTCGGCCGATGGGGGTCGCACCCGCGCTACGGGCGGCAGTTCGAGGTGCAGCACTGCACCACCGTGCTGCCCGCGACGGTGCAGGGCATCGAACGCTACCTGGGCTCGGGACTGATCAAGGGAATCGGCCCGAAGATGGCGGCCCGGATCGTGGCCGCCTTCGGCGTGGACACCCTGCGGGTCATCGAGGAGGAACCCGGCCGGCTGGCCGAGGTGCACGGCCTCGGCAGGAAGCGCACCGCGGCGATCGGCGCGGCGTGGCAGGAGCAGAAGGCCATCAAGGAGGTGATGATCTTCCTCCAGGGCGTCGGCGTGTCCACCTCGCACGCCGTGCGCATCTTCAAGCAGTACGGCGACTCGTCGATCGCGGTGGTGCGCGACGACCCGTACCGGCTGGCCGCCGACGTGTGGGGCATCGGGTTCCGGACGGCCGACAGCATCGCCAAGGCCGTGGGCATCCCGCACGACAGCCCCCAGCGGGTGCGCGCCGGCATCCGCTACACCCTCTCCGAGGCCGCCGACGGCGGGCACTGCTACCTGCCCGAGCCGAACCTGGTCGCCGACGCCGCCGCGATCCTGGAGGTGCCGGCGGAGCTGGTCGCCGCCGGCCTGGCCGACCTGGTGTCCACCGAGGACGGCGTGGTCCGCGAGGCGGTGCCGAACCCGAGCAGCGAGGGCGCCGTCATCCCGGCGGTCTACCTGATGCCGTTCCACCGGGCCGAGTCGGCGCTCGCGGCGAGCCTGGTCCGGCTGCTGCGCGACCCGGTGGACCGGATGCCGGCCTTCGCCGACGTGGACTGGCCCAGGGCGCTGGTCTGGCTGCGGGCCCGCACGGGGGCCGAGCTGGCGGCGGAGCAGGAGCAGGCCGTACGGCTGGCGCTGACCTCCCGGGTGGCCGTGCTGACCGGCGGTCCCGGCTGCGGCAAGTCGTTCACCGTACGGTCGATCATCGAGCTGGCCGCCGCGAAGAAGGCGAAGATCGTGCTGGCCGCGCCCACCGGCCGGGCGGCGAAGCGGCTCACCGAGCTGACCGGCCACCCGGCCACCACCGTGCACCGGCTGCTCCAGCTCCGCCCCGGCGGGGACGCCACCTTCGACCGGGACAACCCGGTCGACGCCGACCTGATGGTGGTCGACGAGGCGTCCATGCTCGACCTGATCCTCGCCAACAAGCTGGTCAAGGCGGTCCCGCCCGGCGCGCACCTGCTGCTCGTCGGCGACGTCGACCAGTTGCCCTCGGTCGGCGCGGGCGAGGTGCTGCGCGACGTGCTGGCCGCCGACACCGTGCCCCGGGTCCGCCTCACCCGCATCTTCCGGCAGGCGCAGGAGTCCGGGGTGGTGGTCAACGCGCACCGGATCAACGCCGGCCGGGCCCCGGTGTTCGGCGAGCACCCCGACTTCTTCCTGTTCCCCAGCGACGAACCGGAGGTCACCGCCGAGCAGGTGGTCGACATCGTGGCCCGGCGGATCCCGCGCCGGTTCGGCCTGCGCCCCCGCGACGTGCAGGTGCTCACCCCGATGCTGCGTGGCCCGGCCGGCGCCGGCAACCTGAACACCCTGTTGCAGCAGGCGATCGCCCCGCACCGCGAGGGCGCCCCGGAGCGGCGGCACGGCGGCCGGGTGTTCCGGATCGGCGACAAGGTGATCCAGGTCCGCAACAACTACGACAAGGGCACCGCCGGGGTGTTCAACGGCACGGTGGGGGTGGTCACCGCCCTGGACCTGGACGACCAGACGCTGACCGTACGCACCGACGAGGACGAGGACGTGGGCTACGAGTTCCACGAGCTCGACGAGTTGCAACACGCGTACGCCATCACGGTGCACCGGTCGCAGGGCAGCGAGTATCCCGCCGTGGTGGTGCCGGTGACCATGAGCGCGTACACGATGTTGCAACGGAATCTGCTCTACACCGCGGTCACCCGGGCCCGGAAGTTGGTGGTGCTGGCCGGGTCGCGCAAGGCGCTCGCCATCGCGGTGCGTACCGCGGGCACCGGCCGGCGGCACACCGCCCTCACCCACCGGCTCTCCCCCGACCGGCCCTGAGCCGGGCCCCGGCCGGTTCGGTGGCCGACCGCGCCGGGCCGCCACCCGGTTCAGCGGGTCGCCGACGACCGCCCGGCGCTGCCTTCCGCTACTCGGCGATCCTGGTGCGGCCGGTCCAGCGGTAGACCACGGGCAGCTCGTCGGCGACGTGGACGGAGTCCCGTTCGAAGTGCTCGTACCCGCCGTAGTGGCTTACCTTGATCTTGTCCTCCACCGGGGAGATCCGGTGGCTGCGCTGCTCGGCGGGGAAGTTGTTCGGGCCGCCCTCCAGCACCACGTCGATGATGCTGGCGGCGTCCCCGCCGATGGGCGCCCGCGCGGACCAGGCGCTCAGGTCGTCATCGTTGACGATGCGGCCCGCCGTTCGGACACCGGTGGCGGAATCGGAAGAATCTGTCATCGCACGACCTCCGTCGCTTGTCGCTCCGCCCCGGACGCGTGAGACGTCGGTGCGGAGCGGGTATCCAGCGGGGGCGCCACCCCCCGCCCTGGTGACCAGCCTCGTCTAGGTAGAAAGTAATCCAGGTCACACTCACCGGACACCCTTAACGACCCCTAGCCAGGGCCCCCGTAGCGGCATCCACCGTCATGGGGGGTAAGTGCGGTAGCTGCGGCTTGATCGATCGATCGCGCCGAGAACCCTGACCATGTTTTGGGCCCTGGCCGACGTGGGTCGGCGGGTGAGGTGGGACAGGGGGCCGGCCGGCCGGCCGTCCGGCCGTCCGTCCGAGCGGCTGGGGTGCCGGGCGGGTAGTGCCACCTCGCCCCCTTTGCTCTGCTGCCGCCACCGCAACACCAGCACCGCCGTGCAACGACCAGCACCGCCGCGCGGCCCCAGCCCAGCACCAGTACCAGTACCAGCGTCGCGCAGCCGCTTGGCGTCGGGTGTCGGCACGAGAGTCGGCAGAACCGTAACGCTCCGCGAGCGTTGCACCGGGGGCAGCAGAGCAAAGGCGGCGCTGCGGGGTTGCCCGCCGGTCGGCGACGACGTCAGCGTCCACGTTCCCGCCCGGCGTGTCGTCTCACAAATCTGCAAACGATCACGCCACGACAGGCGCAGACGGGACGGGCCCTCCCCGCCACCCGGGCGGGAAGGGCCCTCGCATCCCGCTCGTCACTCCCAGCGGAAGAAGCGGGTGGCCAGCACGGATCCGAGCACCGCGGTGGCCGCCAGGACGAGGAGCTGCGACAGCGCCGGGCTGTCGCCGGCCCACGAGGCGGCGATGGTGTCCACCGTGGCGCCCAGCGGCGAGTAGTCGCCGATCCGGGCCAGCACGGTCGGCATCTGGTCGCGGGGCAGCCAGGCCCCGGCGAGGAAGAGCAGCGGGAAGAACAGCGCCGGGCCGATGGACTGCGCCGCCCGGGCCGACGGCGCGAGCGCGGCGATGAGCAGACCGATGGCGAACAGGCACGCCACGCCGAGCAGGAAGGCCAGCACGAAGCCGGGCATGTTCGCCGGGGACGACTGGTCCAGCAGGTACCGAACGCCGATTGCGGTGACCACCGCGCCGGCCACCCCCATCACCAGGTTCACCACGACCTGCGCGACCAGCAGCAGCCCCGGGTGGACCGGGGTGGTGGCGAGCCGGCGCAGCACCCGCCGCTCGCGGTAGACGCCCAGCGCCATCGGCAGGGTGAACAGCGCCAGCATGCCGATCGTGAGGGCCAGGGCCAGGGCCGGCAGGAAGGTCAGCTCGCCGTGCTGCCCGGCGCCCTGAGCTGACGATCCCCGCTGGGGCAGCCCGAAGACGAGCATCAGGCCGATCGGCAGCACGAAGACGAAGAACAGCGACACCGGTTCGCGTACGAACAGCTTCATCTCGACGGCGATGAGCTTGGTCAGGGCGTTCACGAGGACCTCTTGTCGGTCGGCGGCTGGGTGGCGGCGGCCCGGCCGGCGTGGCGACCGGTGAGCGAGACGAAGGCGTCGTCCAGGGTGGGCTGCTCGACCCGGAGGCCGGCGTACCGGACCTTGTGCTCCGCCAGCGCCGCGAGCACCGACTGGAGCACCTGCTCCGGGCCGGTCACGGTCACCTCGTCGCCGCCACGGCTGACCCCGGTCACCTCCGGCAGGGCGGCGAGCAGCGAGTCGTCCAGCTCGTCGAGCGGGCGGAAGTGCACCCGGTGCTCGGTGCCGACGCGGGCGAGGATGCCGGAGGGGGTGTCGATGGCGACGATGCGGCCGGCGTCGATGATGGCCAGCCGGTCGCAGAGCCGCTCCGCCTCCTCCATGAAGTGGGTGACCAGCACGACGGTGACGCCCCGGTCCCGGATCCGCTCGACCAGGTCCCAGGTGTCCCGCCGGCCCTGCGGGTCCAAGCCGGTGGTCAGCTCGTCGAGGATGGCCACCTCGGGGCACCCGACCAGCGCCAGGGCCACCGAGAGCCGCTGCTTCTGCCCACCGGAGAGCTTGTGGAAGGCGGTGTTGCGCTGCTCGGTCAGGCCCAGGTCGGCGAGCAGCTCGTCGATGTCGGCCCGCTGGCGGTAGAAGGAGCGGTAGAGGTCCAGCGCCTCGCGGACCCGCAGCTTGTCGGGGAGCTGGCTCTCCTGCAACTGGGCGCCGACGCGCTGGCGCACCTCGGTGCGGTCCCGGATCGGGTCCAGGCCGAGCACCCGCACGGAGCCGCCGTCGGCGCGGCGCAGCCCCTGCACGCACTCGACGGTGGTCGTCTTGCCCGCCCCGTTCGGCCCGAGCACGCCGAAGATCTCGCCCTGCTCGACGGTGAAGGACACATCGTCGACGGCCACCTTCTCCCCGTACCGCTTGTGCAGGTGCTCCACCTCGATGACCGGCATGGGCGTCGTCCTCCGTCACGTGCGGGTTGCCGTCGGGAGGGCGAACCCTGGAATCGCGGCTTGTCTTGCGGTACGCGGAATCGGTCGCGCGGCGACGACCGACGCCGGACATCATCCGGTGGTCTGAGTCACGAATCAACCCATCGACTGACGAACCGGGGTGTCATCCGGGGCCGACCGGCCCGACAGGGGTGCCCGCCGCGCACCGCGCGGGTCCGTCGCCGCGCCGGCCCGGCCGGGGGGCGTCCCGGGGCCCGGTGGCGGGCAGGTAGCGGCCCGGGTGCCGGCAGTATTCCTCGACCGGCGCCACCCCCTCGCCGACCACCTCGGCGTACGCGAGGGCGAACGCCTCCCGGGCCACGGCCAGGCTGTCCACCAGCACGCCGTCGAGGTCGAACACGACCGCCCGGACCTGGCCGGACGCGTCCCGCCGGCCTTTCGCCTCACCGGTCACCGGCGGCACCTCCTGAGCGACGTCGACGACACGGCCGGCGACGGCCGGTAGGGGTGGCCGGGCCGGGGGAACCCCGACTACGGTCGGGTCGTCCCGGGACCCGCCGTGCCGGGCCCCCGGCGACGACGCGCACCGCGCCGGCGCCCACGCGAACCCTACCGGCGACCCGGCCGGGCCGGCGGACCGCAAAGGTCCGGCGTGGCGTCGGCCCGGCGGGGCGTCGGCGCCGGATCCGAGCCGCTGGAGAGGGGCGCAGGGCATGACGTTGCTGCGTTGGCTGGCAGAGTCCGACGACGAGCGCCCGGGCGCGGTCCGGGTCGACGACCGGGTGGTGTCCTGGGTGGAGCTGCGCCGCCGGGCCTCGGCGGTCGCCGACGAGCTGCGCGGCGTCGACCGGGTGGCCGTCGAGGCCACCGCCACCCTGGAGACGGTGGTGGCGGTGGTGGGCGCGTTGACCGCCGGCGCGGCGGTCGTACCCGTGCCGCCCGACGCGGGCCCGATGGAGCGCGAGCACATCCTGCGCGACTCGGGCGCGGCGGCGCTGCTCGTCCCGGCGAACGGTCCGCAGCCGGTCGGCGGCGCCGGCCCGCCGGTGGTCCCGGTCGACCCGACCCGCGGGTCGGACACCGTCCACCCGGAGCCGGACCCGGCCGACACCGCGCTGATCCTCTACACCAGCGGCACGACCGGGGCCCCGAAGGGCGCGGTGATCTCCCGGGGGGCGGTCGCCGCCTGCCTGGACGGCCTCGCCGACGCCTGGTCCTGGACCCCGGACGACCTGCTGGTGCACGGCCTGCCGCTGTTCCACGTGCACGGGCTCGTGCTCGGCGTGCTGGGGCCGCTGCGGCTGGGCAGCCGGCTGCACCACGTGGGCCGCCCCCGACCCGACCGGTACGCCGCCGCGGCCGGCTCCGTCTACTTCGGTGTGCCCACCGTGTGGTCCCGGATCGCCGCCGACCCCGACGCGGCGCGGGCGCTGCGCCCGGCGCGGCTGCTCGTCTCGGGCAGCGCGGCCCTGCCGGCGGCGGTCTTCGCCGACCTCGCCACGCTCGCCGGCCACCGGGTGGTCGAGCGGTACGGGATGACCGAAACGCTGATCACGGTGAGCGCCCGCGCGGACGGGCCCCGCCGGTCGGGCACGGTCGGCGTGCCGCTGCCCGGCGTGCGAACCCGGGTGGTCGACGAGCACGGCGCGGCGCTGCCCGCCGACGGCGTGGCGATGGGCGAGCTCCAGGTGTGCGGGTCCACCCTCTTCGACGGATACCTCAACCGGCCGGACGCCGACGCGGCGACCCGCACCCCGGACGGCTGGTTCCGCACCGGGGACGTGGCCACCGTCGACCCGGACGGCTGGCACCGGATCGTCGGCCGGGCCGCCACCGACCTGATCAAGAGCGGCGGCTACCGGATCGGTGCGGGCGAGGTGGAGGACGCCCTGCTGGCGCACCCCGGCGTCCGGGAGGCCGCCGTGGTCGGCACCCCGCACCCGGACCTGGGCCAGCAGGTCACGGCGTACGTGGTGGGTGACGGGGTGGACGGGCCGGGGCTGATCGACTTCGTGGCCCGCCAGCTGTCCGCACACAAGCGCCCCCGCGAGGTGCGGTTCGTCGACGCGCTGCCCCGCAACGCCCTCGGCAAGGTGCAGAAGACGAGGCTGACGGCCGACTGACCGGCCGGGGCCGGCGGCGGTGCTCAGGCTGCGGGCACCGGGACGCTGATCGCGGTGAGCACCAGGCCCCGGCCCACCAGGAACCGGCCGGTGAAGGCGGTCACCGGCACGCCGCCCAGCACCGGGCCGGGCACCAGCAACTCGGCCACGAAGGTCCCGGCCGGGTCGACGACGATGTCCGCCTCGGCGAAGTCCAGCCACCGGCCGGTGAGCGGGAACCACGCCTTGTACACCGACTCCTTGGCGCTGAACAGCAGGCGGTCCCAGCAGACCGTGGGACGGGCTGCGGCCAGCCCGGCCGTGCGGATCCGCTCGGCCGGCAGGGCGATCGCGTCGAGCACCCCCTCGGGCAACGGCGCGTGCGGCTCCGCGTCCACCCCGATGGTGGCGTACGCCGCCGCCCGGCCGAGGACCGCCGCCCGGTAGCCGTCGCAGTGGGTCATGCTGCCGACGATCTCGGCCGGCCAGATCGGGGCGCCGCGCGCGCCGGAGAGGATCGGCACCGGCGCGACGCCCAGCTCACCGAGCGCCCGGCGGGCGCAGTGCCGCACGGTGGTGAACTCCCGGCGCCGCTTCTGCACCGAGTTCGCGACGAGCGCCTCCTCCTCGGGGAACAGGGTCAGTCCGGCGGGATCCTCGAAGGACTCGGACACGGCCACGGAGGGGGGGAGGATCTGCTCGATCACCCGCCGATGGTAGGTGCGCCGGGTCGCCGCGCCGCCCCCTGGGTGGTCGATAGGGGTAAGGTACGGGTGCCCGCCGCCCGGGCCGCCTGCCAGTCTGTGGGATGCCGGCCCAGGTGGCCGAGGCGTGCGGAGTGGTCGGACGGATGCGGGAAAGCGATGCTCAGAGGCAAAGTGGTGCGGTTCGACGAGGTGCGGGGTTACGGGTTCATCGCCCCGGACGACGGCGGTGACGACGTGTTCGTCCACGCGAACACCGTCGATGGCGACAAGTGGACGATGGTGCCCGGCGTGCCGGTGGAATACGAGGCGGTGGAGAGCGACCGCGGCCCGAAGGCGCTCACGGTGCGGGTGATCGGCGGCGCCCCCGCCGCCGAGCGGAGCGCCACGGCCGGTGCCGTGCGCGCCCGGGAGGTCCCGGCGGGAGCGGTGGACGAGGAGGGCCTGTGCGACGTGCTCTCCGAGCGGGCCCTCTCCGCGGAGACCACGGAGGCCCTGCTGACCGCCGTGCCGGACCTGACGGGTGCGCAGATCGTGGCGATCCGCGCCCGGGTGCTGGCGCTGGCCCGGCGGCACGGCTGGGTGGAGGGCTGACGCTCCGTCGCACCGGCCGGGGCGCGGGCGCGTTCAGCCTGCGGCGATCAGCAGCGACTTCCTGATCCGGCCCTGCACACTGCGCGGCAGCTCGTCGACGAAGTGCACCCGACGGGGCCGCTGGCAGGCCGACAGATACCGCCCGACGTGGTCGATGAGCGCCTGGGCGGTGAGCCCCTCGGCGGCGACGACGTACGCGGTGACCTGCTCGCCGAGGACCCGGTGCGGAATACCGACCACAGCGGCGTCGTGGACCCCCGGGTGACTCAGCAGCACCTCCTCGACCTGGCCGGCGTGCACGCGGACGGAACCGTGCACCACGTCCGTGCGGCGTCCGATGATCCGGTGTGACCCGTCCGCCGCCACGGTCGCGAGGTCGCCGGTGGCGTGCCACCCGTCGGCGCCGGTGCGCTGCCCGCGCCGGTCGACGTACCCGCTGAACAGCGTCGGCCCCCGGATGCTCAGCTCGCCGACCGCCTCGCCGTCGGCGGGCACCGGCAGGTCGTCCCGGCCCAGGACCCGGGCCTCCACCCCGGGCAGGGGCGCGCCGACCGCGCCGACGGCCGGTGGGGCGTCCACCCGCCCGGCCAGCGCGATGAGGGTCTCGGTGGTGCCGTAGCCCTGGATGAGCGAGTGCGAGGTGAGCAGCCGGACACGTTCGGACACGGCGGGCGCGAGCGGGGCGTCCCCGGAGACCAGGAGTCGGGCGCCGGCGAGGGTGCGCGCCCAGGGACGGTCCCGGGCGATCCTCGCCCACTGCCCGGGCACCGCCAGGTACAGGGTGCCGGCCGGGCCGGCGGCGGCCTCCCGGTCGAGGTGGACGAAGCGGCTGCCCACCCGCAGCGCGCCGAGCAGCCCGACCACCAGACCGTACGCCCGGAACAGCGGGGCGCCCTGGACCAGGACGTCGTCCCCGGTCCACCGCCACGCGTCGGCCAGCAGGTCCAGGCCGACGGCGATGGCCCGGCGGGAGATGCGCACGCCGCGCGGCGGCCCGCTGGTGCCTCCGGTGTAGAGGATCACCGCGTCGGCGCCCGGCTCCGGCTCGGGCTGCCGGGTCCAGGATCGCTGCCGCAGGTCGACCGGGACGGCCGGCAGGCCGAGGGTGCCGGGGCGGTCCCGGCCGAGGACCACGGTCACCCCGGCCTCGCGCAGGATGCGGCTGCGCTCCCGCTCGTCGGCGGCCGGCGGCACGGGCACCAGCGGCACGCCCGCGTGAACGGCGCCGACCATCCCGACCACCGCCTCCAGGCTGGGGGTCGCCTCGACGGCGACCGCGCCGGCACCCCGGATCCGGTCGGCGACCGCGTTCACGCAGCCGAGCAGCGCTTCGCTGGAGAGGATCCGCCCGGCGACCCTGACCGCGTCGGCCCGGTCGGTGCCGTGACCGCACAGTGCCGGCAGCAGTGTCATCTCCGTTAACCCCTGTCGGGGACGTGGTGGAGTCTCGGCAGTGGCTGGGACATCACGGCCACAGAACCCTTCGCGTCATGGGTGAGTGCAGCCCATATCCGGCCTTCCCCGCCGTCCGCGCGGGTGCTCCGAAATTAGGCTGCCCATTCGCTTGGCACAACCCCTAGCCGCGCGGGCCGGGGCGCTGCCGGCGGGCGGGCTGCCGGGGCGTGACGGGCCGACGGGCCAGGTAGGACGCGATCCGCGCCGGCTCGGCGGGCGACGCGGGGGCGGGGCCGAGGCCGGGGCCGGGCCCTGACGACGGCGGGGCGGCAGCGGGGCGAGCGGGCCGGTGCGGCGTATTCCGCCCGCGACGCACAGCCGGGAAAACCCGGTCCGGGCCGGGTGGGACCTAATTGGCGACGACCATTGCAGTAGAGTACGAATCAGATTCCGGCCGGATTTCGTGATATTGATGCCGGGCGTCTGGTCGAATGCATCGTGCGCCACTGCGGCAATCGCGCGAACGCGGCACACGAACATCCACTGAGGCCGCATATGTCTTAATTGACGTCTATCTCGCCTATCGGCCGTTAAAGGTTCGAATCGGGCAAGAGTGTGGCGATGTCGCCACTGCGGATCCTCCCGTTTCATCCACCGTTAACGACGTCCTCGAACACGGGCCGACCGGCGGCTGGCGCACACCCACAGGGCGGGCGCGACAGTGGCGGAAGGCGAATTCTTTTAACCTTTTGTCGATGGGGCACCGACCGCTCGGCAACCGGAAGGCGCACCGGGAGCCCCGGCCCTGGGCGCGCCGCCGACCCGCCGCCGACCCCACCCACCCGGGGGCCGGGGGCCCGAGTCCGCCGGCGGGGCACACCCGCCCGGCGCGCACCGGCCGGCAACCCGGCCCGCCGGCACCGGGCCACCCGATCGGGGCTCTTGAGCTGCACCTTCTTCACACACGGCGACGACTCCGGCACCGGCTGGGCCCGGGCCGCGACCGGCCACCCCGGGCATCGAACGCGGATTCCGGGCCGCCGCTCGCGCGGGCCGCCGGCGCCCGCCACGAAGCCGACGGGCGGGACGCCGGGGCCGCCGCCCGAGGACCCGCGACGGCGACGCGGGCACCGACGCCGAACGCCGCGACACCTCTCCCACCAATTCCCGGCAAGCGTCGAAAGCGCCCATGAGCAGCCCGCATCACGTTGCGAATTCGGCCGACGACTTTCCGTTGCGACGGGGGGCGACACCCCGTCGGTGCCGAACCGATGTTTGCCTATCCTTTACAACTTCCCGCTTGCCGCCCAATTCCGGGACTGACATACTCCACCATGCACGGCGATCGATAGCGGGGGGTGAGCCCCGAGGGGGCGGAAATTGTCGATGGCACTGGTGGGGCCGCGATTCGGAGGCGCCATGCAGTCAAGTTAATCGATGGCACGCCTCCACAATGAGACGGTCGTCTATATTCGCCAATATGGGAATGGGTCGAAAATTGCCGGTCTCCGATTTCGTCAGGCCCTTCGGCAGCCCTGGGAAGATGGCGCACCCGGCGCCGGCGGACATCGCGCTCGTTCCGAGGCCACGACCATGGAGTTGACCGAACGGCGCAGCCAGCTCGCCTTCCTGGAGCACCGGCTCGCCGACCTGCTCCGGCCGGCCGGCCGGCCCATCGACGACCGGCCGTTGACCGTCCTGACGGGCCCGGTCGGCGGGGGCAAGACCACGCTGCTACAGGCGTTCGCCCGGCAGGTCGCCGGATCCGGCGTCCGCTTCCTCGCCGCCGGTGCGTCCCGCGCCGAGCGCACCGTCCCGCTGGAGGTCATCCGTCAACTCGTCCGGGCCGCGCCGCTGAGCGACGGCGACCGTGACCGCCTCGGCCGGCTGATCGACCGGGGCGCCCTCACCTGGGGCGACGCCGACGACGGGAACCTGGAGGGCACCGCCCTGACCACCGCCGCGCTCGGCAGCGCGCTGGTGGAGCTGGCCGGCCGAGCACCCCTGGTCATCGCGATCGACGACGCCCACCACGCCGACATACCCTCACTACGCTGTCTGGACTACGCCGCGAGGCGGATCGCCGGCCTCCCCGTGCTGATCGTGCTCACCGAGTCGCCCCGCACCCGGCCGTGGTATCCCGAGGTGTACGCCGAGCTGCTGCAACCCACGCGGCTGCACCGCGTCCGGCTGCCCCTGCTCACCGCCGACGGGACGTACCAACTCCTCGCCACCCGGCTCGGCGCGCCCGCCGCCCGCCGCATCGCCGACGAGTGCCACGAGATCACCGCCGGCAACCCGCTGCTGGTGCGGGCGCTCAGCGACGACCACCTGGCCGCCACCGGGCAACGCCCGGACCGGCCAATCGTGGGTGAGGCGTTCCGGGAGGCCGTGCTGAGCTGCCTGTACCGCTGCGAGCACCTGGTGCTCAAGGCCGCCCGGGCGCTCGCGGTGACCGGGGAGCCGCTGCACGGGAGCCTGCTGCCCCACCTCGCCGACGTCCGCGCCGACTCGGCGCTGCGGGCGATCGACGGGTCGACCAGCGGCGGCCTGGTCACCGAGGACGGGCTGCGACATCCGACGGTGGTCCAGGCCGTGCTCGACGGAATGACGTCCGAGGAACGCGCCCGGCTGCACCGGAAGGCCGCCTGCCTGCTGCACGAGGACGGCACCGCGCCGGAGCGCATCGCGCGCCATCTGGTCAGGACCGAGGAACTGGGCGAGCCGTGGATGGCCCAGACCCTGCTGGACGCCGGAGAGCAGGCGCTGATCGACGGCGAGCCCGGCACCGCGCTGCGCTACCTGCGGCGGGCCAACCGCGACTGCACCGACGCCCGCCTGCGGGCCTGCATCCGCTCGGCCCTCGCCCGGGCCGAGTGGCGGCTGGACCCGCAGGCCGCGGTGCCCCACCTGCTCGGCGTCGCCTCCGCGGTGCGGGCGGGACACCTGAGCAGCCGGCAGGCCTCCGGCCCCATCCAGTTCCTGCTCTGGCACGGCCAGATCGACAAGGCCGTCGAGCTCGTCCACCACCTCGGCAGACGTGCCGACAGCGCCGACCCGAACTCCGCCGCGGCATTGGTGATCACCAAGGGGTGGATGGCCACCCTCTATCCCGGGGTGACGGCCAACCGGCCGATGCCCTCGCCGGCCGTCCGGGACCCACTGACCCTGGCCAAGGTCAAGCGGCGGCTCCACGGCGTGACCATGCTGACCTCCGTGCTCGAACGGGGCGACACCGGCGTGGTCGAGGACGCCGAACGGGTGCTGACCACCATCGGCCTCGACGACGAGCGCAACATGTGGACCGCCGTCTGTGCGCTCGTCGCGACGGTCTACGCCGACCGGCTGGAGCTGGCCGGCGACTGGTCCGAGAAGCTGGGCGACACCCCGGCGGCACACCGGCAGCCCACCCCGGCGGCGATGATCGCCGCCGTGAAGGCGGTGGTCGCCGAGCGCCTCGGCGACCTGAGCCGGGCCCGGGACCTGGCCGACACCGCGCTGACCCAGCTCACCCACAAGGGCTGGGGCGTGGCGATCGGGGTGCCGCTCGCCGTCCGGCTGCGGGTCCTCACCCTCATGGGGGAGCTCGACGATGCGGCCGGCTGCCTCCAGGTCCCGGTGCCGCAGGCGATGTTCGAGACGCCGTTCGGGCTGCACTACCTGCACGCGCGCGGCCTGTACGCCCTGGCCACGGGGAGCCCGGAGGCCGCCCTCGCCGACTTCCAGCTCTGCGGTCAGCTGATGACGTCCTGGCGGCTGGACCTGCCCGCCCTCGTCCCCTGGCGGACCGAGTCCGCCCGGGTGCTACTGCGGATGGGCCGCCGCGAACGGGCCGAGAAGCTGGTCCGCGAGGAGCTGACCCGGCTGCGACCCACGCACCTGCGGTACCGGGGGTTCGCGCTGCGGATCCTGGCCGCGACGGGGGAAGGGCCGGACCGGATCCAGCACCTGCGCGCCGCCGTCCGGCTGCTGCGCCAGAGCGGGGACCGGGCGGAACTCGCCCACAGCCTCATCGACCTCGGCCACGTCTACCAGGAGGTCGGCGACCTGCGGCAGGCGCGCAACGCCATCCGCGCGGCCCGCACCCTGGCCCAGGAGTGCGGCATCCCGCTGCTGCGGCCCAGCCTCGCCACCGGGGCCGCCGGGCCCGGCGAGGTCTCCTCCGACGTGGCGGTGGTGGTCGACGGCCTCAGCGACGCGGAGTCGCGGGTGGCCACGCTGGCCGCCCGGGGCCACACCAACCGGGAGATCGCCGAGAGGCTCTTCCTCACGGTCAGCACCATCGAGCAGCGACTGACCCGGATCTACCGCAAGCTCGACGTCAACTCCCGCAGCGACCTCGCCGTCCGGCTGCGCCTGGGCCGCCCCGGCCCGGCCCCGACGGGGCACGGCGACGCGCCGTCGACCCCGGGCGACCCGGAGCGCTAGCCCTCCCCCGCTCGCCGGACCCCCGCTCGCTTCCTTTTCCCCGTCGTCGGGCCGCCCCCTGTCGCTCGCCGTGGGCACACCCGACAGGCGTCGGCGACAGCGTTTCGACAACGCCAAGTCACAGTGGCGCCACGGACTGTCCATTATGTCTTCGATCGCCCCAGTCCTGGTCGGACACTCCCCTGACTGTCGTTCCGCAACCCCTACCGGCCAAAGGGATCCGTAGGTTTGAGGCGGGAACGGTGGGGTCTCAAGGACGTTGTCGCACACCCGACCCGGTGCCAGACTCGCCTGAGCATTCCGGTCCGCTCGCTGGGGAGCGCGGTCCGGAAGGGAACTTACAGGTCCACCCGGCACGGCTGCCCGGTGCGCCGCACCCCTATCCGGCGCGCCGGCTGGGGGCGGTGAGGGGGCTGCCGCGCGGCTCGGGAGGGGCGGTGTCGGTCAGCACCGGTAACCCGGTTCGGCGCCGCGTATGAGAAAGGCCGACCGAGTGGTGCTGGTGCAGCGGGACGAACAGATCGCCTTGCTCCGGAGGGCGTTCCGCGCCTGCGAGGAGCAGCAACGCGGACACGTGGCGCTGGTGACGGGCGCGGTGGGAAGCGGCAAGACGAGTCTGCTGGAGACGCTCGACGAGTGGGTGGTGGCCGCCGGGGGGCGGGTGCTCAACGCGGCCGGTTCGCGGGCGGAACGCGGACTCCGCCTGGGGGTGTTGGAGCAGCTGTTCCACAGCGCGCGGTTGGACCAGGAGGCGGCCGACCGGGTCGAGAAGCTGATGCGGGACGCCGCCTTCGCCGTACCGCTGCCGGAGCCCGGCGGTGAGGGGGTCGCCTCCGGGGAGCAGGTCTGGGCGCCCCTGCTGCACGGCCTGTTCACCGCGTTGCTCGACCTGACCAGGTCCGGGCCGCTGGTCCTCACCGTCGACGACATGCACCACGCGGACCCGGCCTCGCTGCACTGCCTGCTCTACGTCACCCGTCGGCTGCGGCACGCACGGATCATGATCGTGCTCGCCGAGGCGTCGACGCTGCGCCCGTCGCACCCGCTGTTCCGGGCGGAGCTGCTCAGCCAGCCGTACTTCTCCCGGATCAGCCTGCCGCCGCTGACCGTCGACGCCGTCGCCCGGCTGATCGGCGGCGGCACCGAGGCCGCGCAGGCCCGCGAGACGGCCGAGAGCCTGCTCAGCATGACCGGCGGCAACCCGCTGCTCACCCGGGCCCTGATCGACGAGCGGGGCCGGGTCGAGTCGGCCGACGGCGCCACCCCCGACCCGACCGCCGGCGACGGGTTCGACCAGGCCGTGCTCGGCTGCCTCTACCGGCACGAGCCGGGGGTGCGCCGGGTCGCCCAGGCGTTGGCGGTGCTGAACCGCCCGGCCCCGCCGGAGCTGCTCGGTCACCTCCTCGACGTGGTGCCCGAGTCCGCCGTGCCGGCGGTGCGGGTGCTGCGCGCGTCCGGGCTGATGGAGACCGACCAGCTACGGCACCCGCGCATCCTGCGCTCGATCCTGGCCGACATGTCCCCCGAGGAGCGTCGGGCCCTGCACCAGCGCGCCGCCGAGGTGTTGCACGAGCACGGCGCCGAGCCGGGGGTGATCGCCGAACACCTGGTCGCCGCCGGTTGGGCGGACGGCGCCTGGGTGGTGCCGGTGCTCTCCGACGCCGCCGGGCAGGCGCTGGCCTCGGGCCGCCCGGACCTCGCCGCCGCCTGCCTGCGCCTGGTCGGCCGCGCCGAGGTGGACGAGCAACAGCGCAGCACCACCACCGCGATGCTGGTCAACGCCCGCTGGCAGGTCAACCCGCTGACCGCCAACGGGCACCTGGCCGAGCTGGTGCAGACCGCGCGGGCTGCCGGGTGGTCCACCACCGCGGCCCTGTCCGCCGTGCCGTACCTGCTCTGGCAGGGCCGGGTGGACGAGGCCACCGAGGCGGTCAGCGGCTTCTCCCCCGACGACGACCACGGCGCCGCCACCGGGGCCGCCAGCCGGCTGCGGGCGATGCAGCTGCTGGTCTCCCTCTCCCACCCCGATCATCTGGCCACCGTCCGGGAGACCCCGAGCACCTGGAGCCGGGCGGCGACCGCGCCGACGACGATCAGCCCGCAGTTGCAGGCGGTGACCGTGCTCGGCACGGCGCTGATGCCGACCGCCGAGAACGACACCGTGGCCACCGCCGAGCAGCTGCTGCAACGGCACCACACCGACGACGGGGCGCTGGGCCTGCTCACCGCCCCCCTGCTGGCGCTGCTCTGGGCGGGCCGGGCCGACCGGGTGACGGTCTGGGGGGACGTGCTGCTCAACCGGCCGGCGGCCCGGCACGCCCCGGTGTGGCGGGCGATCGTGCGGGCGGTGCGGGCCGAGGCGGCGCTGCGCCTGGGTGACCTGCCGGGCGCGGAGCACCAGGCCCGGACGGCGCTGGCGGACCTGCCCGCCCCGGCGTGGGGGGTGGCGATCGCCGGCCCGCTGGCCACGCTGATCGGCTGCGCGACCGAGGCGGGCCGGTTCGCCGAGGCCGACCGGTGGCTGGCCCACCCGGTGCCGGCCGGCATGCTCCGCACCCCGCTGGGTGTGCACTACCTGGCCGCCCGGGGCCGGCACCACCTGGCCATGGGCCGGCCGCACGCGGCGACCACCGACCTGCGCCGGTGCGGCGAGCTGGTGCGCGCCTGGGGCGTCGACGTCGCCGGGCTGGTGCCGTGGCGACTGGAGCTGGCCCGGGTGCAGCTCAGCGTCGGCAACAAGACGCAGGCCACCCAGCTGTTGCAGGAGCAACTGCGGGGCGCCCACGGGGTCGACGACCGGACCCGGGGGCGGTCGCTGCGGCTGCTCGCCACGACCGCCGCCCCGGACCACCGGCGCAAGCTGCTCTCCGAGGCGGTGAACCTGCTGCAGTCCTGCGGGGACCGGCTGGAGCTCGTCCGGGCCCTCGGCGACACCGGCCAGACGCTGCAACGGGCCGGCGACTCCGCCCGGGCCCGGCTGCTGGTCCGCCGGGCGTACCAGCTGGCCCAGGACTGCGGGGCGTCGGTGCTGGCCCAACGGTTGATCCGGCGGGAGCCGGGCGGCGGGCTGCCGGCGTACCAGGCGAGCACCGAGCCGCAGGAACCGGACGACGGCCTGAGCGAGGCCGAGCGGCGGGTGGCCGCCCTGGCCGCCCAGGGACACACCAACCGGCAGATCTCCAGCAAGCTGTTCATCACGGTGAGCACCGTCGAGCAGCACCTGACCCGGGTCTACCGGAAGCTGGACGTCAAGCGACGCACCGACCTGCCGGCCCGGCTCATCGCGTTCGCGGAGCCGCTGGCCGAGGAGGCGCAGGGCGCGGCGTCCTGACCGGACGGCGAGAGGGGCGCCGGGTGGTCTCCCACCCGGCGCCCCTCTCGCGTACGCGTACGGCTAGTCCATGGATCTGCGCAGGAAGCCGCGGGTCCCGATCGCGGTGGCGACGACGAACACGCCGGCGAGGACGACCAGGTCCAGCCAGAGCGGCACCGACTCGACGCCGGGCGGGGCGACCAGCGACCGGGTGGCCTCGCTGACGTAGGTCAGCGGGTTCACCGCGCAGATCACCTGGAACCAGGGCAGGGAGTCCAGGGCCCGCAGCGGGAACTGGGTGGCGCCGGTGAACATCAGCGGCGTCATGATCACGGTGAACATGATCTGGATCCGGTGCGGCGGGACCAGGGTGCCGAACGTGAGGCCCAGGGCCGCGCCGACCAGCGCGCCGGCCGCCAGCACCACGATCACCTTGAGCGCCGTCAGCACGGGCCAGGTGACCCCCAGCATGAGCATGCCGATCGGGATCAGCACCAGGCCGGCGATCGTGCCGCGGATGGCCCCGAAGATGATCTTCTCGAAGGCGACCAGGGGGATCGCCAACGGGGAGAGCAGCCGGTCCTCGATCTCCCTGGTGAAGGAGAAGTCCATCACCAGCGGCAGGGCGGTGTTCTCCAGGCCGATCAGGAAGGCGTTCAGCGCGATGACGCCGGGCAGCAGGACGTTGGCGAAGTCGTTGCTGGCGTACCCCAGCTCGCCGAGCACCTTGCCGAAGATCAGCAACATGAACAGCGGCTGGATGAAGACCTGGGCCAGGAACGCACCCAGCTCGCGGCCGGTGACGAACAGGTCCCGCGTGAGCACCGCGCGGAACGTGGCGAGCTGGTCCAGCCAGCGCACGGAACGAGGCGCCGTGAACGCCCGCGTCGGCGCGGACGGGGCGGCGGGGGCGGTGACGCTCACCGAAGTTCCCTTCCGGTCAGGTGGATGAAGACGTCTTCCAGGCTGGGCTGGCCGATGCTGAGGTCGCGGACCTCGCAGCCCAGGTCGCTGAGGATTTTCAGCGCCATCGGCACGGCGTGGGCCGGCTGGGTGCCGGTGTAGACCCGGAAGGACAGGGTGGCGTCCGGGTCGGCCGGCGCGGCGGGCACGGGCATGGGCGGCATCCCGGGGAACGCCGGCATGCCGCCGCCCGCCCCACCGCGCAACTGCTCCACCCGCTCCACGTCCGCGATGTTGCCGAGCGCGGCCTGCACCTCCTCGGCCGGCGCGCCGGCGCCGACCACCAGGGTCAGCGTGCTGCTGCCCGGCAGGGTGCGGGTCAGCGCGGCGGGGGTGTCCAGGGTGAGCAGCTTGCCGTGGTCGATGATGCCGACCCGGTCGCAGAGCTTCTCCGCCTCGTCCATGTCGTGGGTCGTGACCACCACGGTCACGCCGTCCCGCTTCAGCTCGGCGATCCGGTCGTGCACGAACAGCCGCGACTGCGGATCGAGGCCGCTGGAGGGCTCGTCGAGGAAGAGCACCCGGGGCGAGTGCATCAGCGCCCGCGCGATCATCGTGCGCTGCGCCAGGCCGCCGGAGAGGAAGTCGGTGCGGAGCTTGGCGAACTCCGTGAGACCCATCTGCTCCAGCAGCTCGTCCGCCCGCCGGTTGCGCTCGGCCCGGGGCACGCGGTGGTACGCCGCGTGGAACACCAGGTTCTGCCGGACGGTCAACGCCCGGTCCAGGTTCACCCGCTGCGGCACGACCGCCAGCAACTGCCGGGCCACGGCCGGCGCGCCGATCACGTCCGCGCCACAGACGGTGGCCCGCCCCGAGGTGGCTCGCACCCGCGTGGTCAAAACCCCGATCGTCGTCGTCTTGCCCGCGCCGTTCGGCCCGAGCAGACCGAAGACCTCACCAGCGGTGACGGTGAAACTCAGTCCGTCCACCGCCGGTGGCATGCTGGGCTGGTACTGCTTGACCAGCTCCGTGACCACCACTGCCTCGTCCACGTCGTCATGCTCCCGTCCAGGTCATCTATGGGACAGATACGGATCTTTGAATAGGGGGCGTTAGGGGGAACCGCAGGGGCGCGGGCCCTCACAGGCCGTGCCCGGCCAGCCACCCCTGTAGGCTCGCGGCCAGCTCCGGGCCCCGGTCGGCGACCATGCTGAAGTGGTCGCCGGCCGCGTCCACCGTCTCGTGCGGGTACGGCCACCGGGACCGCCAGCCGTCGGCCTCCCCCGTCCACTGCCCCAGCGGCTCACTGGCCCGCACCAGCAGGGTCGCCGACGTCATCGGGGCGGGCTGCCAGTCCAGGAACAACGGCAGGTACCCGGCCCACGCGGTGGTCCGCCAGTCGTCCATCGGGGTGTACGCGCTGTCCCGCTCGGTCATCCCGTCGAGCAGCTCCGGCACCCAGCCGCCGAGCACCTCGCTGTCGGCCGGGTAGGTGTCCATCAGCACCACGGCGGCCGGCGGCCGGCCCTGGCGGTCCAGCTCACGGGCCAGCACGTTGGCGACCATCGCGCCGCCGGAGTGCCCGCCCAGCACGTACGGGCCGTCGCCGACGGCGCGCAGCACCGTGTCGGCGTGCACCCGAAGCAGGGCGTCCAGGTCGGCGGGCAGCTCCTCGCCCGCCCCGAAGCCGGGGTTGGGCAGCGCCCAGACGTCGCGCAGGCCACGGAAGCCGGACGCGAGCCGGGCGTACTCGTGCGCGCCGGAGAGCAACGACATGGTGCAGCAGAAGACCAGCGACGCGCCGCCGCCGCCCTCGGCCAGCCGGAGGATCCCGGCCGGCCGGGAGAGCTGCCCGGGGTCGGTGAAGGACGGCCGGAACTGGGCGAGCTTGACCAGCAGCTCGGCGTACCCGGCGGCGTCCTCGCGGGCCTTGGGCTGGTTGAACAGCCCGCCGAGCAGCCCGCCGCCGCCCGCCCCGCCGCCGTCCCCTGCTCCGGTCGCCGCGTCGCCGGCCGCGCCGAGGAGCTGGCCGAGCAGGTGCCGGGCCAGCGCCGTCGGGGTGGGATGGTCGAACAGCAGGGTCGCGGACAGCTCCGCCCCGGTCTCCTGGCGCAGCGCGTCGCGCAGCTCCAGGGCGGTCAGCGAGTCGAAGCCGAGCTCCAGGAAGTCCCGGTCGGCCTCGATCGCCCCGGGCGAGGCGTGCCCGAGCACCGTGGCCACCCGCGCCCGGATCAGGTCCAGCAGGATCCGCTGTCGGTCCGCGGCGGTGCTGCCGGTCAGCCGGGTCAGCAGCGCCCGGGCCGGGTCGCCGGCGTCGCCCCCGGCCGACCCGTCCGCCGCGGCGGCGGCCGTCGCCTCGGGAACGCCGCGCAGCAGCGGGCTGGGCCGTACCGCGGTGAAGGCCGGCACGAACGCGGGCCAGTCGATGTCGGCGACGGCGAGCTGGTCGTCGCCCCGGCCCACGGCCTGCTGCAACGCGGCGAGGGCCAGCCCGGCGTCGAGCGGTCGGACACCCCGGCGGAGCAGCTGCCCCGGCTCGGCAACCTCGTCGGCCCACGGCACCCAGGCCAGCACGGTGGCCGGCCGGCCGGCGGCCCGGCGGCGGGCCGCCAGCGCCTCCAGGCCCGCGCCGACGGCGGCCGTGACCGCCGCGCCGCCACCACCCCAGGTGGCGGCGGTGGAGGTGAAGACCACGAACTCGTCGACGGGCCGGCCGGCGCAGGCGGAGTCGAGCTGCTCCACGGCGGCGACCCGGGCGGCGACGGCGGCGGCCAGCTCCGCCGGGTCCAGGCCGGCGACCGGCTCACCCGCCCCGCCGGCGTCGGCGACGTGGACGACCGTGCGGACCGGGTGGCCGTCGGCGGCGAGCCGGTCCAGCAGGTCGGGCAGCGCGGCGGGATCGCCGGCACCGGTGACCTCGACGCCCCGCCCGGTCAGCTCGGCCACCGCCCCGGCGGGCAGGGCCGACCCGGTGAGGAGCAGGTGCGCCGCGCCCCGGTCGGCGAGCCAGCGCAGCACGTGCGGGCCCCGCGCTCCGGCCGCGCCGTCGACCAGCACCGCTCCCCTGGGACGCCAGTCCTCGTCGTCGGCGGCGGGGCCGGTCGGGGCGGGTTCCAGCCGCCGCGCGTACACCCCGGTGGGCCGGACCGCGAGCTGGTCCTCGTCGCCCCCGGCCGCGACGAGCCGGGCCAGCGCCGCGAGGGCGGCGTCGTCCGGCTCCGCCGGCAGGTCGACCAGGCCGCCCCACAGCCGCGGCATCTCCAGGGCGAGCACCCGGCCCAGACCCCAGACGTACGCCCCGGCGACGCCCGGCGCGGGGTCGTCCTGGTCGACGGCGACGGCTCCCCTGGTCACGCACCACACCGGCGCGCCGCCGTCGGCCGCGCCCAGGGCCCGCACCAGCGCGGCGGTGCCGGCCAGCGCGCCGGTGCCGGCCAGCGCGCCGGTGCCCGCCGAGGCGCCCGCCGCCAGCGCGCCGGTGCCGGTCGAGGCGCCCGCCGCCAGCAGCGACACCACGGCCGACGGGGCGTCCCCGGCGGGCAGGACGAGGTCGCCGGGGTCGTCGCCCACGGGCACCAGCACCGGCGACAGGCCCTCGGCGCGCAGCGCGGCCAACACGGGGTCAGCGTCCGCGCCGGTCGGGGCGACCACCAGGCAGGGGCCGGTCGGCGGGGCGGCGGCGGTCGGCGGGGCGATCCGCGTCCAGCCGGCCCGGTACCGCAGGCCGTCCAGCTCCGTACGTCGACGCTGCCGACCCCGGTACGCCCCCAGGACGGGCAGCAGCTCGGCCAGGGCGTCCCGCCGGTCGCCGTCGAGGCCGAGGACGGCGGCCAGCGCGGCGGGCTCGTCGGCCTCGACGGCGGCCCAGAAGTCCCCGTCCACGGGGTCCGCCGCCGGGGGCGGCACGAAGTGGAACCCGGGCGGCTCCGGCCAGTACCGCTCGTGGTGGAAGGCGTAGGTGGGCAGGTCGACGCGGGCGGCGTCGGTGCCGGTGAACAGGGCGGGCCAGTCCACGGCGGCGCCCCGCAGGTCCACGGCGGCGAGGGCGGCGAGCAGCCCGGCCGCCTCCGGCTGGTCCCGGCGGGCCACCGGCACGAAGGCCGTCGCGTCGGCGTCGGGCAGGCACTCCCGGCCCAGCGCGGTGAGCGCGCCGTCCGGGCCCAGCTCCAGGAAGGTGCCCACCCCGGCGGCGGCCAGGGTGGCGACGCCGGCGTGGAAGCGCACCGTGTCCCGCACGTGCTCGACCCAGTAGCCGGGGTCGGTGGCCTGCTCGGCGGTGAGCACGTCGCCGGTGCGGTCGGAGACGACCGGCAGCCTCGGCGGATGCCAGGTGACCTTCTCGGCGACCACCCGGAAGTCGGCGAGCATGGCGTCCATCCGGGCGGAGTGGAACGCGTGGCTGACCCGCAGTCGGCGGGTCCGCCGGCCCTGCGCGGCGAGGCGCTCGCCGGCCGCGAGCACGGCGTCGGCGTCGCCGGAGAGCACCACCGACGCGGGGCCGTTCACGGCGGCCAGGGCGACCCGGTCGCCGAGCTGCGGCGCCACCTCGGCCTCGGACGCCCGGACCGCCAGCATCGCCCCGCCGTCGGGCAGGGCCTGCATCAGCCGGCCCCGGGCGGCCACCAGGGTCGCCGCGTCGGCCAGCGACAGCACCCCGGCGACGTGCGCCGCGGCCAGCTCGCCGACGGAGTGCCCGAGCAGCTGCTGCGGGCGCAGCCCCCACGCGGTGACCAGCCGGTAGGCGGCCACCTCGTACGCGAACAGCGCCGGCTGGGTGAACTCGGTGCGGTCCAGCAGGGCCGCCTCGGGCGAGCCCGGGTCGGCGAAGACGACCTCGCGCAGCGGGCGGGCCAGGTGCCGGTCGAGTTCGGCGGCCACCTCGTCGAAGGCGGCGGCGAACACCGGGAACCGGCGGTGCAGCTCGGCACCCATCCCGGGGCGCTGCGCGCCCTGACCGGTGAAGAGGAAGGCGAGCTTGCCGGCCGGGCGGGCCACCCCGCGTACCACGCCGGGGGCCGGGTGGTCCTCGGCTACGGCCCGTAGGCCGGCGCGCAGCGCGTCGCCGTCCGCGCCCGTCACGGCCGCCCGGTGCGGCAGGGCCGCCCGGGTGGTGGCCAGCGAGTACGCCACGTCGGCCGGGGTCAGGTCGGGGTGGGCGGTCAGGTGGTCCAGCAGTCGGCGGGCCTGCCCCGCGAGCGCCGGCGCGGAGCGGGCGGAGACGATCCACGGCGCAGGCGGGGCGGGCGTCCCGGCGGGGCGGTGAGGCGGCACGTCGGCGGGGTCGGGCTGCTCGATGATGGTGTGCGCGTTGGTGCCGCTGACCCCGAACGCGGACACCCCGGCGCGGCGCGGCTGCCCGGTTTCCGGCCACGGCATCGCCTCGGTGAGCAGGGACACCGCCCCGGCGGACCAGTCGACGTGCGGGGTGGGCCGGTCGACGTGCAGGGTGGACGGCAGCGTCCCGTGCCGCATGGCGTGGACCATCTTGATGATGCCGGCGACCCCGGCGGCGGCCTGGGTGTGGCCGATGTTCGACTTCACCGAGCCGAGCAGCAGCGGCCGGTCCGCCGGCCGGTCCCGCCCGTACGTGGCGAGCAGCGCCTGCGCCTCGATCGGGTCGCCGAGGGTGGTGCCGGTGCCGTGCGCCTCCACCACGTCGACCTGGTCGGCGGTCAACCCGGCGTTGGCCAGCGCCTGCTTGATCACCCGACGCTGGGAGGGGCCGTTGGGGGCGGTGAGCCCGCTGCTGGCCCCGTCCTGGTTGACCGCGCTGCCGCGCACCACGGCGAGGACCCGGTGGCCGTTGCGGCGGGCGTCGGAGAGCCGCTCGACGAGCAGCATGCCGACCCCCTCGGACCAGCCGGTGCCGTCGGCGGCGGCGGCGAACGACTTGCACCGCCCGTCGGTGGACAGGCCACGCTGGCGGGAGAACTCCACGAAGACCGTCGGGGTGGCCATCACCGACACCCCGCCGGCCAGCGCCAGGGTGCACTCGCCCAGCCGCAGCGCCTGGCAGGCCAGGTGCAGCGCGACCAGCGACGACGAACAGGCGGTGTCCACGGTGACCGCCGGGCCCTCCAGCCCGAGGGCGTACGAGATCCGGCCGCTGGCCACGGCGGCGGCGCTGCCGGTGCCGAGGTACCCCTCGACGCCGCCGCCGACCCCGGACAGCAGGGCCGCGTAGTCGCCCTGGCTGCTGGTCGCCGCGTACACGCCGGTGGGTGCGCCGCGCAGCGTGGTCGGGTCGATCCCGGCCCGCTCGAACGCCTCCCACGCGGCCTCCAGCAGCAGCCGCTGCTGCGGGTCCATGGCCAGCGCCTCGCGGGGGCTGATGCCGAAGAACGCGGGGTCGAAGTCGCCGGCGGAGTAGAGGAACCCGCCCTCCCGCACGTACGAGGTGCCCCGGCTGTCCGGGTCGGTGTCGTACAGGGCGTCGAGGTTCCACCCCCGGTCGTCGGGGAACGGCGCCATCGCGTCGGCCCCGGCGGCGACCAGGTCCCAGAGCTGCTCCGGCGAGCGCACGCCGCCGGGGAACCGGCAGCTCATCCCGATGATCGCCACCGGTTCGGTGAGCGTGGCGGCGAGCTGCTGGTTCTGCTGCCTGAGCTTCTGGTTGTCGAGCAGGGACGCGCGCAACGCGCTGACGACCTCGTCCAGTGAGACGCTCATCGGGGGCTCCTTGCGGCCAGCAGGGTCACGAGTCGGAGCCTTCCAGTGCCATCCGGACCAGACCGGCGACGTCCAGTTCGCGGATCTCGGCCTCCGGCGCGGCCGGGGCGGCCACCGGCGCGTCCGCGACCGGTCCGGCCGCGCGGGCCAACTGGAGCAGTTGGTCGAGCAGCCCGGCCTGGCGTAGCTGGTCCAGCGGGATCGCGGCCAGCACCCGGCGGATGGACTCCTCGTCGCCGTCGCCGCCGGCCGCCGCGCCCGCGTCGGGGAAGAGCTCCTCGTAGAGGTGGTCGGCCAGGCCGGCCGCGGTCGGGTAGTCGAAGACGACCGTGGTGGGCAGCTCGTGCCCGGTCGCCGCGGTGAGCAGGTTGCGCAGTTCCACGGCGGTCAGCGAGTCGAAGCCGAGGTCGAGGAAGCCCCGGTCGGTCTCGATCACGTCGCCGGAGGAGTGGCCGAGCACCTTCGCCGCGTCCACCCGCACCATCTCCAGCAGCGCCGCCCGACGCTCCTCGCCGGGCAGCGCGCGCAGCCCGGCGAGCAGGTCCCGGGTCGCCGGCGCGGCCGGGGCGGGGCCGTCGGTGGCGGTCTCCGTCAGGGCCCGCACGGCCGGCAGGTCGGCCAGCAGCGGGCTGGGCCGCAGCGAGGTGAGCAGCGGCTGGAAGGTGGACCAGTCCACGTCGGCGACGGTGACGCAGACGTCCCCGGCGGCGAGGGCGTGCCGCAGCCCGGCCATCGCCACCCCCGGCGGCATCAGCCGCAGGCCCCGGCGGCGCAGCTGCTCCGGCGCGTCGTGGGCGAACATGCCCGACTCGGTCCACGGCCCCCACGCCACCGAGGTGGCCGGCAGGCCCCGGCCGCGCCGCTGCTCGGCCAGCGCGTCCAGGTACGCGTTGCCGGCGGCGTACGCGCCCTGCCCGCCGCTGCCCCACACCGCCGCGATCGACGAGAAGAACACGAACGCGTCCAGCTCGACGCCGTCGAGCAACTCGTCGAGCAGCTCCGCGCCCGCCAGCTTCGGGGCGATGACGTACGCGAGGTCCTCCAGGGTGGTGTCGGCCAGCGGCACCACCTCGCTGACCCCGGCGGCGTGCACCACCGCGCGCAGCGGCGGGCCCTCCCGCCGCAGCTCGGCGACGAGGTCGGTCATGGCGTCCCGGTCGGCGGCGTCGCACCGGGCCACCCGGGCGGATACGCCGAGGGCCTCCAGCTCGGCGAGCAGCTCGGCCGTGCCGGGGGTGTCGACGCCGCGCCGGCTGGTCAGCACCACCCGCTCCGCGCCGGCGCCGGCCGCCCAGCGGGCCACGTGCCCGCCGAGCGCCCCGGTCCCGCCGGTGATCAGCATGGTGCCCCGGGGTTGCCACGGCGCGGGCTCCCCGGCGGTGACGGCCGGGGCGAGCCGGCGGACCAGCACCCCGGAGTCGCGGACGGCGAGCTGGTCCTCCCCGACGTCGCCGGTGAGGATGCCGCCGAGCCGCATCGCCGTCCAGCTCCCCAGGGTGGCGGGCAGGTCGACCAGCCCGGCCCAGCGGGCGGGCTGTTCCAGCGCGGCCACCCGGCCCAGCCCCCACAGCATCGCCTGGCGGGGGTTGACCGGCACGTCGCCGACGCCGACCGCGCCCTGGGTGACGCACCACAGCCGGGCCGCCGCGTCGGTGTCGGCGAGTTCCTGGAGGAGCTGCACGGTCGCGGCGAGGCCGCGGGGCAGCACCGGGTGCTCGGCGTGCGGGGCCTCGTCCAGGCCGAGGAAGGACAGGATCGACAGCGTCCCGTCGGCCGCGGCGAGCGCCTCGCCGAGCACCTCGGCGAGCTGGCCGCCCAGCTCGTCGGGGTCGGCGTCGGTGTCGACGGGCACGATGGTCACGTCGCTGCCGAGGGTCCAGGTGCAGGCGTTCAGGTCCGGGTCGTCGACCCGCTCGGCGGGCAGCAGCACCAGCCAGGGGCCGGGATCCTGCTCCGTCGGCGTGCCGGCCAGCGGCTCCCAGACCGCCCGGTACCGGGCGCCGTCCACGAGGGAACGTTCCCGTCCGCGCCGCCGCCACGCGGACAGGGCCGGCAGCACCGCCCCGAACGGCTGGTCGCGGTTCACGTCCAGCTCGCGGGTCAGCGAATCGAGGTCCTCGGCCTCGACCGCAGCCCAGAACCGGCGTTCGACCTCGGTGCTGTCGTCCTCGACGCGGGCGAGGGCGGCCCAGTCCGGCGGCTCCGGCCAGTAGCGCTGCCGGTCGAACACGTACGTGGGCAGGTCCATCGGTTGGGCGCCGGTGCCCTCGTACAGGGCGGACCAGTCCGGGGAGACGCCGTGGGTGTGCAGCGCGGCGACGGCCCGCAGCAGGGCGGCCGGCTCCGGCCGGTCCCGGCGCAGCGTCGGCACGACCAGCGGGGCCCGGCCGCCGGCCGGGGCGCCCTCGGCGAGGACTGCCTGGGCGAGGGCGGTGAGCACCCCGTCCGGGCCGATCTCGACGTACCCGGTGCAGCCCTGGACCCGCAGGGCCGTGACGGCGTCGGCGAAGCGCACGGCGTCACGGGCGTGCCGCACCCAGTACGCCGGGCTGGCCACCTCCGCCGCGTCGACCACCGCGCCGGTGACCGTGGAGACCATCGGCACGGTCGGGGTCCGCTGCTCCAGCCGGGCGGCGACGGCGGCGAGGTCGTCGAGCACCGGGTCCATCAGCGGGCTATGGAAGGCGTGGCTGACGGTCAGCCGCCGGACGCGTACGCCCCGGGCCGACCACTCGGCGGCCAGCTCCTCGACGGCGTCGCCGGCCCCGGACAGCACCACGGCGGCGGGGCCGTTGACGGCGGCGACGGAGACCCGGTCGGCGCGGTCGCCGAGCGAGGCCAGCACGTCGGCCTCGGCGGCGGCGACCGCGAGCATCGCCCCGCCGTCCGGCAGCGCCTGCATGAGCCGGCCCCGGGCGGCGACCAGCTCGGCGGCCTCGGTCAGGCTGAGCATCCCGGCGGCGTGGGCGGCGGCGAACTCGCCGATGGAGTGCCCGGCGACCGCGTCGGGGCGGATGCCCCACGCCAGCAGCAGCCGGAACAGCGCCACCTCGACGGCGAACAGGGCCGGCTGGGTGTACTCGGTGCGGTCCAGCAGCTCCGCGTCGGCGGTGCCGGGCGAGGCGAACAGCGCCGGCCGCAGCGGCCCCGGCAGGTGCGGGTCGAGGGCGGCGCAGACCTCGTCGAGGGCGGCGGCGAAGGCCGGGAACGCGGCGGCCAGCTCGCGGCCCATCCCGGCCCGCTGCGCGCCCTGCCCGGAGAACAGGTACGCCACCTTCGGCCGGGGCGCGACCGCCCCGGTGACCACCAGCGGGGACTCCTCGCCGGAGCCGAGGGCACGCAGCCCGGTGCGCAGCGCGATCCGGTCGGTGGCGAGGACGACGGCCCGGTGCTCCAGCGCGGCCCGGGACACCACGGACGACCAGCCGACGTCGACCATCGGCGGCGCCTCCGGCCCGGTCACCAGGTCGGCCCACGGGCCGGCCTGGGCGGCCAGCGCGGACGCGGTGCGCGCCGACAGCAGCACCGGCACCACCGGCAGCCGGTCCGGGTCCCCGACCGGCTCGGCCGGCACGGGCAGCTCGGGGGCCTGCTCCAGGATGGTGTGCGCGTTGGTGCCGCTGATCCCGAAGGAGGAGACGGCGGCCCGCCGGGGGCGGCCGGTCACCGGCCAGGTCCGCCCCTCGTCGAGCAGCTCGACCGCGCCGACGCTCCAGTCGACCTGGTCGGTCGGCTCGTCGACGTGCAGGGTCTGCGGCAGGTAGCCGTACCGCAGGGCCAGGACCATCTTGATGATGCCGGCGACCCCGGCGGCGGCCTGGGTGTGCCCGATGTTGGACTTGATCGAGCCGAGCCAGAGCGGCTGGTCGGCCGGCCGCTCCCGCCCGTACGTGGCGAGCAGGGCCTGCGCCTCGATCGGGTCGCCGAGCCGGGTGCCGGTGCCGTGCGCCTCGACGGCGTCCACCTCGGCCGGGGTGAGGCCGGCGTTGGCCAGGGCCTGCCGGATCACCCGCTGCTGCGAGGGCCCGTTCGGGGCGGTGAGGCCGTTGGACGCGCCGTCCTGGTTGACGGCGCTGCCCCGGATCACCGCGAGCACGGGGTGGCCGTTGCGCTGGGCGTCGGAGAGCCGCTCGACCAGCAGCACGCCGAGGCCCTCGCCCCAGCTCGTGCCGTCGGCGGCGGAGGCGAACGCCTTGACCCGGCTGTCCGGGGCCAGGCCCCGCTGCCGGCTGAAGCCGACGAACACCCCGGGGGTGGACATCACGGTGACGCCACTGACGAGGGCGAGGGAGCACTCCGCCTGGCGCAGCGCCTGGCAGGCCCAGTGCAGCGCGACCAGCGACGAGGAGCAGGCGGTGTCCACCGAGACGGCGGGCCCCTCCAGCCCGAGGGTGTACGACACCCGGCCCGACAGCACGCTGCCGGCGTTGCCGGTCATCAGGTGGCCCTCGGCGCCCTCGGCGCTGTACATCAGGTTCCGGTAGTCCTGGTAGTTGGTGCCGACGAAGACGCCGGTGGGGCTGCCGCGCAGCGCCTGCGGGTCGATCCCGGCCCGCTCGATCGCCTCCCAGGACGCCTCCAGCAGCAGCCGCTGCTGCGGGTCCATGGCCAGGGCCTCGCGGGGGCTGATGCCGAAGAAGCCGGCGTCGAAGTCGGCGGCCCCGGCGACGAAGCCGCCCTCCCGGGCGTAGCTGGTGCCCTCGTTCTCCGGGTCGGAGTCGAACAGCCGGTCGAGGTCCCAGCCCCGGTCGGTGGGGAACTCGCCGATCGCGTCGCCGCCGGCGGCGAGGAGCTGCCACAGCCGCTCCGGGTCGTCCGCGCCGCCGGGGAGGCGGCAGCTCATCGCCACGATGGCGATCGGGTCGTCGTCCACCGCCGGGGCGGCCGGGGCGGGGGCGGTCACGGCCTGGGCGACCCCGGTGAGCAGCTCGTCCAGGTGCGCGGCGAGCACCGTCGGGTTCGGGTAGTCGAAGGCGAGTGTCGCGGGCAGCCGCAGGTCGGTGGCGGTCGCCAGGAAGTTGCGCATGTCCACGGCGGTCAGCGAGTCCAGGCCAAGGTCCCGGAAGGGCCGGGTGGTCGGGATGTCGTCGGCCGCGCCGTAGCCCAGCGCGGTCGCCGCGCACTGGCGGACCAGTTCCAGCAGCGCCTCGGCGCGTTCCGCCGGGGTGAGCCCGGCGAGCCGGCGGGCCAGCGCCCCGGACGGGGCGGCCGACTCCTCCTCGGTGGCCTGCGGCGTGGCCTCCCGGGCCGCCTCGCGCACCTCGGCGAGGTCGCCGATCAGCGGGCTGGGCCGGACCAGGGTGAACGCGGGGGCGAACCGGCCCCAGTCGATGTCGGCGATCAGCGTGCTGGTCTCGCCCCGGCGCAGCGCCCGGGCCAGGGCCTCGACGGCCAGGTCGGGATCCATGCCGACCATGCCGCCCCGGCGCAGCCGCTGCTGGGCGCGCTCGTTGTCGGCGGGCAGGCCGGCGCCGCTCCACGCCCCCCAGGCCACCGAGAGGGCGGGCAGGCCCTCAGCCCGGCGGCGCTCGGCGAGGGCGTCGAGGAAGGCGTTCGCGGCCCCGTACGCGCCCTGCCCGGCGTTGCCCGTGGTGCCGGCGACCGAGGAGAACAGCACGAAGGCGTCCAGGCCCAGGTCGCGGGTCAGCTCGTCCAGGTGCGCCGCGGCAGCGCACTTGGGGGCGGCGACGGTGTGCAGGCGCTGCGGGGTGGTGGTGTCCACGATGCCGTCGTCGAGGACGGCGGCGGTGTGCAGCACGGCGCTCACCGGGGCGTCCCCGTCGACGGTGGCCAGCAGGTCGGCGAGCTGCGCCCGGTCGGTCACGTCGCAGGCCGCGACGGTGACCCGTACGCCGAGGTCGGTCAGCTCCGCCTCCAGCTCGGCGGCGCCCGGGGCGTCCGGGCCGCGCCGGCTGGCAAGCAGGACGTGCGCGGCGCCGGAACGGGCCGCCCAGCGGGCCAGGTGCCCGCCCAGGCCGCCGGTGCCACCGGTGATCAGCACGGTGTCGCGCATCCGCCAGCCGTCGTCCGCCGGCTCGCCGGACGCGGTCGGCTCGGGACCGGTGATCCGGGTGAGCCGGCGGGCGAAGACCCCGGTGTCGCGGACGGCGAGCTGGTCCTCGCCGCCGTTGTCGCCGAGCGCCGCGCAGAGCCGCACCCCGGTCCCGGGGTCGAGGACGTCCGGCAGGTCGACCAGGCCGGCCCAGCGGCCGGGGTGTTCGAGGGCGACCGCGCGGCCGAGGCCCCAGACGGCGGCGGCGGCCGGGCTCGGCGCCGGGTCTCCGGCGTCGACGGCGACGGCCCGCCGGGTGGCGCACCACAGCGGCGCCTCGACGTCGAGCGATCCGAGCGCCCGCACGAGCAGGACCGTCCCGGTTACGCCCAGCGTGGTGGCGGGGTGTTCGGGGTGCGCCCGCTCGTCGAGCCCGAGCAGCGACAGCACCGAGGCGGGGCCGTCGGGCAGCGCGGCGCTCAGCAGGTCGGCCAGCGCCGCCGCGTCGGTGGTGGTGGTGTCCACCTCGACGGGTACGGCGTCCACGCCGACGCTGCCGAGCGCGGAGAGCACGTCCCGGACCAGCGGGTCCTCGCCCAGCCCGGCGGGAACCGGGACCAGCCAGGTGCCGGCGAGCCGGTCCAGTGGCAGGTCGGGCAGGGCGTCCCAGGTGACCCGGTAGCGCCACCGGTCGATGTCCGGCTCGTCGTCTGCACGGGCGAGGAAGAGCGGCGGCGCGGGCCAGTACCGGTGGTGGTCGAAGGCATACGTGGGCAGGTCGACGGTCGCCGTGGCGGCGAGGACCTTCGTCAGGTCGACAGGCAGGCCGATGGCGTGCGCGGTCGCCAGGTTCGTCAACAGCCGGGTCGCGTCGTCGTCACCCCGACGCAGACTGCCCAACGTGTGCCCGGTCGTACCGGCATCGTCCAGGATCGCCGTCACCGGCATCGTCAACACCGGATGCGGGCTGATCTCCACGAACGTGGAATGCCCCGCCGCGACCGCCACCCGGATCGCCGCGTCGAACTGCACCGTCTGCCGCAGGTTGTCGTACCAGTACTGCGCGCCCATGGAGGCCGGATCCACCCAGTCCCCGGTCAACGTCGACACCAACCGGACGTGACCGGCCTGCGGGGTCACGCCGGCCAGATCCGCCCGCAACCGCTCCGCGACCTCCTGCACCGACACCGAATGCGACGCGTAGTCCACCGGAATCAACCGGGCCCGGATACCGCCATCGATGCACGCCTGGACGAGGTCCGCCACCGGCTGCGGCGGCCCCGACACCACCACCGTGGCCGGACCGTTCACCGCCGCCACGCCCACACCTGGGAAGCCCGGCAGCCGCTCGGCGACCGCCTGCGCGGACAGGTCCACCGACGCCATCGCCCCCGTACCCCGCAGCGCGGCCAGGGCACGGGAGCGCAACGCCACCGTCTTCGCCGCGTCGTCCAGGGACAGGATCCCGGCGACACACGCCGCGCCGATCTCACCCTGCGAATGCCCGACGACCGCCTGCGGCACCACACCCGCGTGCCGCCACACCGCCGCCAGGGCGACCCCGACGGCCCACAACACCGGCTGCACCACCTCGACCCGGTCCAACCACGACTCGTCGCCACCCGTCAACACCGCGACCAGATCCACGTCCAGGTACGGGGCCAAAGCCCGCTGACACTCCGCCAGCCGCGCGTCGAACACCGGCGTCCGACCGATCAGACCCGCCGCCATCCGCGCCGACTGCGCACCCTGACCCGGGAACACGAACACCGGACCCGCGCCCGGACCCGCCGCCGCCCCGGAGACCACGTTCCCGGCCGGCGTACCCGCGCCGAGGGCGTCCAGGCCGGCCAGCAGCTCGTCGACGGTCGAGCCGAGCACGGCGGCCCGCTGCTCGAACGTCGACCGGGTGGCCGTCAGGGACCAGCCCACCGCTGCCGCGTCGAGGCCCTCGTGGGCGCGCACGTACGACGCCAGGCGGGCGGCCTGGCCGGCCAGGGCGGCCCTGGACCGGGCCGACACCGGCCACACCGACACGCCCGAGGCGACCAGCCCCGGACCCGTGGCGGGAACGGCGACCGGCTCGGCCGGCTCGTCGTCGGCCTGCTCGATGATCACGTGCGCGTTGGTGCCGGAGATGCCGAACGAGGAGACGGCGGCCCGCCGGGCCCGGCCCGTCTCGGGCCACGGCCGCGCCTCGGTGGTCAGCTCCACCGCGCCGGCCGTCCAGTCGATGTGCGGGGACGGCGCGTCGACGTGCAGGGTGGCGGGCACGATCCCGTGCCGCAGGGCCAGCACCATCTTGATGATTCCGGCGACGCCGGCCGCCGCCTGGGTGTGGCCGATGTTGGACTTGATCGACCCGAGCAGCAGCGGCGCGGCGTCGCCCCGGTCCTGCCCGTAGGTGGCCAGGAGCGCCTGCGCCTCGATCGGGTCGCCCAGCGTCGTGCCCGTGCCGTGCGCCTCCACCACGTCCACGTCGGCCGTGGACAGCCGGGCCGAGGCGAGGGCCTGGCTGATCACCCGCTGCTGCGCCGGCCCGTTCGGCGCGGTCAGGCCGTTGGACGCGCCGTCCTGGTTGACGGCGGATCCCCGGACCACCGCGAGGACGGGGTGGCCGTTGCGGCGGGCGTCCGACAGCCGCTCGACCATCAGCCAGCCGATGCCCTCGGAGAACCCGGCGCCGTCGGCGGCGGCGGCGAAGGACCGGCACCGCCCGTCCGGGGAGAGGGCGCGCTGTCGGCTGGAGCCGATGAAGAGGCCGGGGGTGGCCATCACGGTCACCCCGCCGGCCAGGGCCAGGTCGCACTCCCCCGCCCGCAGCGCCTGCACCGCGAGGTGCAGCGCCACCAGCGACGACGAGCAGGCCGTGTCGATGGAGACCGCCGGACCCTCCAGCCCGAGGGTGTACGACACCCGGCCGGACGCGACGGCCGCTGCGCCCCCCGTCATCGAGTGCCCCTCGTCGCCGTCGGGCGACATCATCAGCAGGGTGCCGTAGTCCTGCCCGTTGGTGCCGACGAACACCCCGGTCCGGCTGCCGCGCAGGGTGGCCGGGTCGATCCCGGCGGCCTCGACCGCCTCCCAGGACGTCTCCAGCAGCAGCCGCTGCTGCGGGTCCATGGCGAGCGCCTCGCGGGGCGAGATGCCGAAGAAGCTGGCGTCGAAGTCCCCGGCCCCGTCGATGAACCCGCCCTCCCGGGCGTACGAGGTGCCCGGGTGGTCGGGGTCGGGGTGGTAGAGCCGCTCCGGGTCCCAGCCCCGGTCGGTGGGGAAGGGCGCGATGGCGTCCCGGCCGTCCCGCAGCAGCTCCCACAGCTCGTCGGGGTTGCGCACCCCGCCGGGCAGCCGGCAGCTCATCGCCACGATCGCCACCGGCTCCAGTTCCTGGGACTGGACCTCGCTGAGTCGGCGGCGGGTGTCGTGGAGATCAGCCATGACCCGCTTGAGGTAGTCGCGGAGCTTGTCTTCATTGGCCATCGGGGTGCCGCTTCCTCGGGAGGGACGGGAGAGAGCCGGGGCGGGTCAGGAAATGCCGAGGTCCTTGTCCACCATCGCGAACAGTTCGTCGTCGGTGGCGTCGTCGAGGTGTCGGCCGATGGTGCCGCCGCCGTCCTGGCCGAGCCGGGACAGCATCGCCTGGAGCCGTACGGTGGCCCGCACCCGCGCCGCCTCGTCGCGCGCCACCACGTCGAGGCTGTCGGCGATCCGGTCGAGGTCGTCGAGGAGGGCGGTCGGGGTGACCACGTCGCCGTGGGCGACCTCGGCGAAGAGGTACTCCGCCAGCGTCGTCGGGGTCGGGTAGTCGAAGACCAGGGTGACCGGCAGGGCCACCCCGGTGGCCGAGCCGAGGCGGTTGCGCAGCTCGACGGCGGTGACGGAGTCGAAGCCCAGCTCCCGGAACGCCCGGTGCTCGTCCACCGACTCGGCGGACGCGTAGTTGAGCACGGCGGCGACCTGGCTGCGCACCAGGCCGAGCAGCACGGCGAGCCGCTCGGCGGCGGGCAGCCCGGCGAGCCGGTCCTGCAACGTTTCCGGGCCGTCGCCGGCCTCCACGCCGGCCACCGTCTTGGCCGTGGCGAGCCGGCGGACGTCCGGCAGGTCGCCGATCAGCAGGCCCGGCCGGGTGGCGGTGAACGCGACGGCGAACCGCTCCCAGGCGATGTCGGCAATGGTGAGGAACGCCTCGCCGTGGTCCACGGCCTGGTGCAGCGCGGCGATGGCCGCCTCGGGGGTCATCTCGGGTACGCCGTGCCGGTGCAGCAGCTCGCCGAGCGGCCCGTCGGCCATGCCGCCGCCGGCCCAGGCGCCCCAGGCGACGGAGGTGGCGGGCAGGCCGAGGCCGCGCCGGTGCTGGGCGAGCGCGTCGAGGAACGCGTTGCTCGGGGCGTAGTTGCCGACGCCGGAACTGGCCACGCTGCCCGCGAACGACGAGAACATGATGAACGCCGACAGGTCCAGGTCGAGGGTCAGCTCGTGCAGGTTGTACGCGACGTCGACCTTGGCCTGGAGCACCCGCTCGATCTGCTCCGGCCGGATGTCGTTGATCATCGCGTCGTCCAGCACGGCGGAGGCGTGCACGACCGTGGTGAGCGGGTAGTCGGCGGGGATCGCGTCGATCAGGTCGGCCAGCGCGTCCCGGTCGGCGGCGTCGCACTCGACCACGGCGGCCTGGGCGCCCAGCTCGGTGAGGTCGTCGACGAGCTGCTGCGCGCCCGGCGCGGCCGGGCCCCGCCGGCTGATGACGAGGATGTTCTCCACGCCGCTGCGGGCCAGCCAGCGGGCAGCGTGCCCGCCGAGCGCGCCGGTGCCGCCGGTGACCAGCGCCGTGCCGAACGGCTGCCACGGGTTCGCGGGCTGGCTGTCGCCGAGCGGGACCCGGGTGAGTCGGCGGGCGAGGACACTGCCGGGGCGTACCGCGATCTGGTCCTCCTCCCCGGCGGTGGTGAGGGCCGCGACCAGCAGGCCGGCGGAGCGCTCGTCGACGGCCTCGGGCAGGTCCACGAGGCCGCCCCAGCGCTGCGGGTGCTCCAGCGCGGCGACCCGGCCGAAGCCCCAGACCAGCGACTGCACCGGGGAGCGCAGCAGGTCGGCCCGGCCGACGGACGCGGCGCCGGAGGTGATGCTCCACATCGGGGCGCGCAGGCCGATGTCGCCGAGGGCCTGGAACAGCGCGACGGTGGCGGCGAAGCCGCCCGGCACGGACGGGTACAGCGGGTGGACCAGCTCGTCGAAGGCGAGCAGCGAGACCACGCCGGCCACCTCGACGGCCTCGCCGTCGCCGCCCGGCGCGGCGACGAGCGCCTCCCGCAGCAGCTTGCCGAGCAGGTCGCGGTCGACGTCGGGGGTGGAGACGGGCACCGGGACGAGGGTCGCGCCGGCCGCGGTGAGCGCCTCGACGCAGGCGTCCTGCCAGGGCTCGACGATGTCGCCGGTCGGCATGACGACGACCCAGGTGCCGGTCATGCCCCGATTGGCGACGCCGGGCAGCGGCTTCCAGGTGTCCTGGTAGCGCCAGCTGTCGATGTCGGACTGCCGGCGTCGCTGCCGGCGCCACGAGGTGAGCAGCGGCAGGGCCGGGAGCAGCGCGTCGAGGGCCTGGTCCGCCGGGGTGTCCTCGGTGGCGATGGTCTCGGCGAGGGCGGTGAGGTCGCCGCGTTCCACGGCGGCCCAGAAGCTGGCGTCGCTCGGGTCGGCCGCCTGCTGGAGCAGGCTCTCCAGGTCGGGGCCGCCGCTGCCGTCCAGCCAGAACCGCTGGTGGTCGAAGGCGTACGTGGGCAGCGGCACCACGTCGGTCTCCGCGAGCACGTGCGTCAGGTCGACGGGCAGGCCGATGGCGTGCGCGGTCGCCAGGTTCGTCAACAACCGGGTCGGGTCGTCGTCACCCCGACGCAGACTGCCCAGCGTGTGCCCGGTGACCCCGGCATCGTCCAGGATCGCCGTCACCGGCATCGTCAACACCGGATGCGGACTGATCTCCACAAACGTGGAATGCCCCGCCGCGACCGCCACCCGGACCGCCGCGTCGAACTGCACCGTCTGCCGCAGGTTGTCGTACCAGTAGTCGGCCGTCATGCTCGCCGGATCCACCCAGTCCCCGGTCAACGTCGACACCAACCGGACGTGACCGGCCTGCGGGGTCACGCCGGCCAGATCCGCCCGCAACCGCTCCGCGACCTCCTGCACCGACACCGAATGCGACGCGTAGTCCACCGGAATCAACCGGGCCCGCAGCCCCTCATCGGTGCACGCCTGCACCAGGTCCGCGACGGGCTGCGGCGGGCCGGACACGACCACCGTGGCCGGGCCGTTCACCGCCGCGACACCCACCCCGGGGAACTGCGCGAGGCGGGCGGTGACCGCGTCGGCGGACAGGTCCACCGACGCCATCGTCCCCGTGCCCCGCAGCGCGGCCAGGGCACGCGAGCGCAACGCCACGATCATCGCCGCGTCGTCCAGGGACAGGATCCCCGCCACGCACGCCGCGCCGATCTCGCCCTGCGAGTGGCCGACGACGGCGTCCGGGACGACGCCGGCCGCGCGCCAGACGGCGGCGAGGGCGACGCCGACGGCCCACAGCACCGGCTGGACGACCTCGACCCGGTCCAACCACGACTCGTCGTCTGCGGTGAGCACCGCGACGAGGTCCACGTCGAGGTGCGGGGCGAGGGCCCGCTGACACTCGGCAAGCCTCGCGTCGAATGCGGGGGCCCGGCCGACGAGGCCGGCGGCCATCCGCGCCGACTGGGCGCCCTGGCCGGGGAAGACGAACACGGGACCAGCGCCGGAGCCGGTTACCGTGCCGGTGACGAGGTTGCCGGCCGGCTGACCGGCGGCCAGGGCGTCCAGCCCGGCCAGCAACTCCTCGGCGCCCGCGCCGACCACGGCGGCGCGGTGGTCGAACGTGGACCGGGCGGTGGCCAGGGACCAGCCGACCGCCGCCGGGGCGAGGTCGCCGTGGCCGCGCACGTGCCGCGCGAGCCGGGCGGCCTGACCGGCGAGGGCGGCCTTCGACCGGGCCGACACCGGCCAGATCGTCACGTCGGAGGCGACCAGGCCGGGCCGGTGCGCGGCCTCGACGGCGGTGGCCTCGGCGGCCTCCTCCCCGTCGACGGTGCCCGGGCCGGCGACGCGGGGCCGGTACTCCTCCAGGATCACGTGGGCGTTGGTGCCGCTCACCCCGAACGAGGAGACGCCGCCACGGCGGGGGCGATCCAGCTCAGGCCACGGCTTGCGCTCGGTGAGCAGCGACACCGCCCCGGCGGTCCAGTCCACGTGCTGGGACGGCTCGTCGACGTGCAAGGTCTCCGGCATGACGCCGTTGCGCAGCGCCATCACCATCTTGACCAGCCCGGCGACGCCGGCGGCGCTCTGCGTGTGGCCGATGTTCGACTTCACCGAGCCGAGCCACAGCGGCCGGTCGGCGGGGCGGTCCTGCCCGTACGTGGCGATGAGCGCCTGCGCCTCGATCGGGTCGCCGAGGGTGGTGCCGGTGCCGTGCGCCTCCACCATGTCGACGTCGGCGGTGCCGAGCCGGGCGTTGGCGAGGGCCTGCCGGATGACCCGCTGCTGGGAGGGGCCGTTCGGGGCGGTGAGCCCGTTGGACGCGCCGTCCTGGTTGAGGGCGCTGCCCCGGATCACGGCGAGGACCGGGTGGCCGTTGCGCTCGGCGTCGGCGAGCCGCTCCACGACGAGCACGCCGCCGCCCTCGCCCCACCCGGTGCCGTCGGCACCGTCCGCGAACGCCTTGCACCGGCCGTCGACGGACATGCCGCGCTGCCGGGAGAAGACGACGAAGACTCCGGGGGTGGCCATCACGGTGACGCCGCCGGCGATGGCGAGGTCGCACTCGCCCCGGCGCAGCGCGTTCACGGCGAGGTGCAGGGCGACCAGCGACGACGAGCAGGCGGTGTCCACCGTGACGGCCGGGCCGTTGAGGCCGAGGGTGAACGAGATCCGGCCGGACGCGACGCTGGTGGTGTTGCCGGTGCCGAGGTACATGTCGACGCCCTCGGGCACGTTCGGCAGCCCGATGCCGTAGTTGGAGGTGCTCAGCCCGACGAAGACGCCCGTGGAGCTGCCGCGCAGCGACAGCGGGTCGATGCCGGCCCGCTCGACGGCCTCCCAGGACGTCTCCAGCAGCAGCCGCTGCTGCGGGTCCATGGCCAGGGCCTCGCGCGGCGAGATGCCGAACAGGGTCGGGTCGAAGTCACCGGCGCCGTCGAGGAACCCGCCGACCCGGGTGTAGCTCTTGCCCGGCTTGTTCGGGTCCGGGTCGTAGAGCGCGTCCAGGTCCCAGCCCCGGTCGCCCGGGAACTCGGTGAGGGCGTCCCGGCCGTCGGCGACGAGGTCCCACAGGTCCTCCGGCGACCGGACGCCACCGGGGAAGCGGCAGCTCATCGAGACGATGGCCAGGGGCTCCTGGTCGCGCGCCTCGACGGTCTGCAGCTTGCGCCTGGTGTCGTGCAGGTCGGCGGTGACCCGCTTGAGGAAGTACCGGAGCTTGTCGTCGCTCATCGGGTCACACCTGCCTCGATCAGGAATTCGGTCATCTCAGGAGATTCCAAACTCTTTGCTGATGAAGTCGAAGATCTCGTCGTCGCTGGCCGAGTCGAGATCGGGCCGGTCCTCGGCGGCGGGCCCGGCGGCCAGGTCGGACGCCTTGGCGAGCAGGTCCTGCATCCGGGCGGTGAACCGGTCCCGGGCCACCGGGTCGAGCGGGATGGAGTTGAGCAGGCTCTCCACGGTGTCGATGCCCTGGAAGAGGGGCTGGGTGGAGGGCGCGGAGTCGGCGGCGATCTCGCTGGTCAGCTTCTCGGCGAGGGCGGTCGGCGTCGGGTAGTCGAAGACCAGCGTCGCCGGCAGCCGCAGCCCGGACAGGGCGTTGAGCCGGTTGCGCAGGTCCACGGCGGTGAGCGAGTCGAAGCCCAGGTCGGTGAAGAGCCGGCCGGGGTCGACCGCGTCGGCGCCGGCGTGGCCGAGGACGGCGGCGATGTTCGCCCGGACCACGTCGAGCACCACCTTCAGCCGCTCCGGGCCGGCCAGCCCGGCGAGCCGCTGGCCGAGCGACACCCCGCCGGAGCGGGCGCCGGTGGCGTCGACGGAGCGGCGCAGCGGCACCCGGACCAGGGCGCGGAGCAGCGGCGCGAGGGCACCGGACTCCGCCTGACCCCGCAGCGTCCCGACGTCGAGCCGCATCGGTACGACGGCCGCCGCGTCCAGCCGCCAGGCGGCGTCGAACAGGTCCAGCGCCTGCGCGGTGGCCAGGCCGGCGGCGCCCTGCTCGGTGATGCGCCGCACGTCGGCGTCGGCGAGGTGGCCGGTCATGCCGCTGGCCTGCTCCCACAGGCCCCACGCGAGGGAGATGCCGGCGAGCCCGCAGGCCCGGCGGTACGCGGCGAGGGCGTCGAGGAAGGCGTTGGCCGCCGCGTAGTTGGACTGGCCGGCGCTGCCCAGCGTGGCCGCCGCCGAGGAGAACAGCACGAACGCCGCGAGGCCCAGCCCTTCGGTGAGCCGGTGCAGGTGCCAGGCCGCGTCGATCTTCGGCACGGCCACCGCGTCGACGCGGTCGGGGGTCATCGACTCCAGCACCCCGTCGTCGAGGACGCCGGCGGCGTGCACCACGGCGGTCAGCGGGTGCGCGGCGGGGACCCCGGCGAGCAGCGCCGCCAGGGCGTCCGGGTCGGCGGCGTCGCAGGCGGCGACGGTCACCTCCGTACCGTGGTCGGCGAGTTCGGCGACCAGGTCGGCGATCCCCTCGGCCGCCGCCCCTCGCCGGCCGGCGAGCAGCAGGTGCCGCGCGCCGTGGGTGGTGGCGAGGTGACGGGCCAGGATCCGGCCGAGCACGCCGGTGCCGCCGGTGATCAGCACGGTGCCGTCGGGGTCGATGCCACCCGGCAACGGCTCCACGCCGGCCGGGACCCGGCCGAGGCGCGGGGTGCGGACCTGTCCGGCCCGCACGGCGAGCTGCGGCTCGCCGGAGGCGATCGCGGCGGCCAGCACGCCGGCGCTGCCCGGCTCGTCGTCGAGGTCGACGAGTTGCAACCGGCCGGGGTGTTCGAGCTGGGCGGTGCGCAGCAGGCCCCACACGGGGGCCTGGCGCAGGTTGACCGCCGACTGCTCCCCCGCCGCGACCGCGTCGCGGGTGACCAGCACGAGCCGGGACCCGGCGAACCGGTCGTCGGCGAGCCAGGTCCGCAACGCCGCGAGGGTACGGTGCGTCGTGGCCCGCGCCCGCGCGGCGAGGGCCGGGTCCGCGTCGTCGTCGGCGCCGCCGCCGACCGGGACGACGACCGCCTCCGGCGCGGGCTCGCCCCCGGCGAGCAGGTCACCGAGGGAGTCCAGGTCGACGTCGGCGCGCACCCGCGTCCCCGCCGACTCGCAGGCGGCGCTGAGGGCGAGGTCGTCGCCGCCGAGCACCACCCAGCGGGTGGCCGCCGGGACCGGGCCGGTGGGCACCGGCAGCACCGGCCAGTCCACCTGGAACAGCGACTCGTGCCGGCCGGAGCGGGCCGCACCGAGCGAGTCACCGGAGACCCGCCGCATGATCAGCGAGTCGACGTGCAGCACCGGCGCGCCGGTGGCGTCGGCCACCTGGAAGGCCACCCCGACCTCGCCGGCCGCAGCGACCCGCACCCGCAGGGCGGTGGCCCCGGCGGCGAGCAGGGAGACCCCGGTCCAGGCGAACGGCAGCCGGGGGGCGGTGGCGTCGGCGCCGTCGCCCATCCGGCCGAGGAAGCCGCCGATCGACATGGCCTGCAACGCGCCGTCGAGCAGCGCCGGGTGCACCCCGAACCGGCCCGCCTCGGCGTGGTGGTCGGCGGGCAGTTCCACCTCGGCGAAGACCTCGTCGCCCCGGGTCCACGCGGCGCGCAGGCCGCGGAACGCCGGGCCGTACCCGAAGACGGTCGCCTCGATGCCGGCGTAGAAGTCGTCGGACTCGACGCGGGTCGCGCCGGGCGGCGGCCACACCCCCAGGTCGAAGGCGGGCGCGTCGGCCGGCTGCGGGGCGAGCAGGCCGGTGGCGTGGCAGGTCCAGGCCACGTCGGCGAGGATCTCGTCCGATCCGTCCCGGTACGGCCGGGAGTACAGCTGCACGCCCCGCCGGCCGTCGTCGTCGCGCTCGCCGACCGAGAGCTGCACCTGGAGGGAGCCCAGCTCGGGCAGGACCAGCGGGGCGAGCAGGGTCAGCTCCTCCACCGTCGGGCAGCCGGACTGCTCGCCGGCGTACGTCGCCAGCTCCACGAACGCGGTGCCGGGCAGCAGGATGTTGTTCATCACCCGGTGCTCGCCGAGCCACGGGTGGGTACGCACCGACAGCCGCCCGGTGAACACCATCCGCTCGCTGTCGGGGAAGGTGAGGGTGGCGCTGAGCAGCGGGTGCCCGGCGTCCTGGAGGCCGGCGGAGGCGACGTCCTGCGCCCGGTGCACGGGCGGGTCCACCCAGAACCGCTGGTGCTCGAAGGCGTACGTGGGCAGCGGCACCACGTCGGTCTCCGCGAGCACGTGCGTCAGGTCGACGGGCAGGCCGATGGCGTGCGCGGTCGCCAGGTTCGTCAACAACCGGGTCGGGTCGTCGTCACCCCGACGCAGGCTGCCCAACGTGTGCCCGGTCGTGCCGGCGTCGTCGAGGATCGCCGTCACCGGCATCGTCAACACCGGATGCGGGCTGATCTCCACGAACGTGGAATGCCCCGCCGCGACCGCCACCCGGATCGCCGCGTCGAACTGCACCGTCTGCCGCAGGTTGTCGAACCAGTAGTCGGCCGTCATGCTCGCCGGATCTACCCAGTCCCCGGTCAACGTCGACACCAACCGGGTGTGACCGGCCTGCGGGGTCACGCCGGCCAGGTCCGCCCGAAGCTGCTCGGCGACCTCCTGCACCGACACCGAATGCGACGCGTAGTCCACCGGAATCAACCGGGCCCGAAGGCCCTCGGCCTGGCACGCCTGCACCAGATCCGCCACCGGCTGCGGCGGACCCGACACCACCACCGTGGCCGGACCGTTCACCGCCGCGACACCCACCCCGGGGAACGCGCCCAGCCGCTCGGTCACCGCGTCGGCGGACAGGTCCACCGACGCCATCGCCCCGGTGCCGCGCAGCACGGCGAGGGCCCGCGAGCGCAGGGCGACGGTCTTCGCCGCGTCGTCCAGGGACAGGATGCCCGCCACGCACGCGGCACCGATCTCGCCCTGCGAGTGCCCGATCACCGCCTGCGGGGTGACGCCCGCGTGCCGCCAGAGAGCGGCCAAGGCGACGCCGACGGCCCACAGCACCGGCTGCACGACCTCGACCCGGTCCAACCACGACTCGTCGTCACCCGTCAGGACCGCGACGAGATCGACGTCCAGGTACGGGGCCAGGGCACGCTGGCACTCCGCCAGCCGCGCGTCGAACACCGGCGTCCGACCGATCAGACCCGCCGCCATCCGCGCCGACTGCGCACCCTGACCCGGGAACACGAACACCGGACCCGCGCCGTGGGACGCGGCCACGCCCGTGACCGCGTTGCCGGCCGGCGTGCCCGCCGCGAGGGCGTCCAGGCCGGACAGCAACTCCTCGACCGTCGAGCCGACCACGGCGGCCCGCTGGTCGAAGACCGCGCGGGTGGCCGTCAGGGACCAGCCCACCGCCGCCGCGTCGAGGCCCTCGTGGGCGCGCACGTACGACGCCAGGCGGGCGGCCTGGCCGGCCAGGGCCGCCCTGGACCGGGCCGACACCGGCCACACCGTCACGCCCGAGGCGACCAGCCCCGGGCCCGTGGCGGGAACGGCGACCGGCTCCGCCGGCTCGTCGTCGGCCTGCTCGATGATCACATGCGCGTTGGTGCCGGAGATGCCGAACGACGACACCGCCGCCCGCCGCGGCCGGTCCACGGCCGGCCACGGGGTGGCCTCCGTGACCAGCGAGACGGCGCCCGCAGCCCAGTCGATGTGCGGGGACGGCTCGTCGACGTGCAGGGTGGCGGGCACGATCCCGCGCCGGATCGCCTGCACCATCTTGATCACCCCCGCGACACCGGCGGCGGCCTGCGCGTGCCCGATGTTGGACTTGATCGAGCCGAGCAGCAGCGGCCGGTCGGCGGGCCGGTCCTGCCCGTACGTGGCCAGCAGCGCCTGCGCCTCGATCGGGTCGCCCAGCGTGGTGCCGGTGCCGTGCGCCTCGACCACGTCCACGTCGGCCGTGGCGAGCCCGGCGGTGGCGAGGGCCTGCCGGATCACCCGCTGCTGCGACGGGCCGTTGGGGGCGGTCAGCCCGTTCGACGCGCCGTCGGAGTTGACGGCGGAGGAGCGGACCACGGCGAGGACCTGGCGGCCCTGGCGGCGGGCGTCGGAGAGCCGCTGCACGAGGAGCATGCCGACGCCCTCGGACCAGCCGGTCCCGTCCGCCGACGCGGCGAACGACTTGCACCGGCCGTCGGTGGCGAGGCCGCGCTGCCGGGAGAACTCGACGAACGCCGTCGGGGTGGCCATCACCATCACGCCGCCCGCGAGGGCCATGTCGCACTCGCCGCGCCGCAGCGCCTGGCCGGCCCAGTGCAGGGCGACCAGGGACGACGAGCAGGCGGTGTCGAGGGAGACGGCCGGCCCCTCCAGGCCGAACGTGTACGCCACCCGGCCGGAGATGACGCTGCTGGTCATCCCGGTCAGCATGTAGCCCTCGGCGGCCTCCGGCGAGTACGCCAGCAGCGAACCGTAGTCCTGGCCGCTGGTGCCGACGAACACGCCGGTGCTGCTGCCCCGCACGGTGGCCGGGTCGATCCCGGCGGACTCGAAGGACTCCCAGGTGGTCTCCAGCAGCAGCCGCTGCTGCGGGTCCATGGCCAGCGCCTCGCGGGGGCTGATTCCGAAGAAGCCGGGGTCGAACCGGTCGACGCCGCCCAGGAAGCCGCCGCCCCGGGCGTAGAAGGTGCCGCTGGCGTCCGGGTCGGGGCTGTAGAGGGTGTCGAGGTCCCAGCCCCGGTCGGTGGGCAGGTCGCTGATCGCGTCGACGCCGTCGGCGACGAGCCGCCACAGGTCCTCGGGCGACCACACCCCGCCGGGCAGTCGGCAGGCCATGCCGATGATGGCGAGGGGCTCGTCGTCGCCGACGGCCACGGCGGTGGTCGTGGGCCGGACCGGCACGGGGGCACCGGCGATCTCCGTGCCGAGGTGGACGGCCAGGTCGTGCGGGGTCGGGTAGTCGAAGACGAGGGTGGCCGGCAGCCGCATGCCGAACGCGTTGTTGAGCCGGTTGCGCATCTCCACGGCGGTGAGCGAGTCGAAGCCGAACTCGCTGAACGCCCGGCGCGGCTCGATCGCGGCCGGGTCGGGGTAGCCGAGCACGGCGGCGGCCTGGCCCCGGACGATCTCCACGAGCGCGGCGACCCGGTCGGCGTCGCCGAGCGCGGCGAGCTGCTGGACCAGGGACGCGCCCGTGCTCACGGCGGCGGCGCGGGCGGGGGTGCGGATCAGCGCCCGGTACAGCGGCGGCACGCTGCCGCCCGCGAACTGCGCCTTTATCGCGGCGAGGTCGAGGTGGGCGGGGACGAGCGCGGCGTCGGGGGTGCGGCAGGCGGCGTCGAAGAGGGCGAGGCCCTCCTCGGCCTCCATGGCGGCGACGCCGGAGCGGGAGATCCGGTTGAGGTGGACGTCGTCCAGCTCGGTGGTCATGCCGCTGCGGTCGGCCCAGAGGCCCCAGGCGAGGGTGAGGGCGGCGAGGCCGCGCGCCTTGCGGTGGTGGGCCAGCCCGTCGAGGAAGGCGTTGGCGGCGGCGTAGTTGCCCTGGCCGGGGCCGCCGGCGGTGGCCGCGAGCGACGAGTACGAGACGAACGCCTTCAGGTCGTGGCCGGCGGTCAGCTCGTGCAGGTTCCAGGCGGCGTCGACCTTGGGCCGCAGCACGCCGTCCATCCGCTCGGGGGTGAGCGAGGAGATGACGCCGTCGTCGCGTACCCCGGCGGCGTGGATGACGGCGGTGAGCGGGTGCTCCGCCGGGATGCCGGCGAGCAGCTCCGCGACCGCGTCCCGGTCGGCGACGTCGCAGGCGGCGACGGTGACGGTCGCGCCCAACGCCTCCAGCTCGGCGCAGAGCTCGGCGACGCCTTCGGCGGCCCGGCCGCGCCGGCTGGTGAGGATCAGGTGCCGGACGCCGTGCACGGTCACCAGGTGCCGGCTCATGAGCTGGCCGAGGGTGCCGGTGGCGCCGGTGATCAGCACGGTCCCGTCGCCGTCGAACGGGGCGGCGGGCGGCTCCGCGAGGGCCGGGACGCGGGTGAGCCGGGACCCGGCGGCGACGCCGGAGCGGATCACGACCTGCGGCTCGTCGGTGCCCACGGCCGGGACCAGGGCGGCGGCGGAGCCGGCCACGTCGTCGACATCGACCAGCACGAACCGGTCGGGGTTCTCCGACTGGGCGGAGCGGAGCAGCCCGATGACGGCGGCGCCGGCCAGGTCGGTCACGTCGGCGGCGGCGGCGGTGGTGGTGGCAGCGGCGGTGGCGGTATTGGCGGTGGCGACGGCGACTGCGCCCCGGGTGAGCACGACGAGCCGGGAGTCGGCGTACCGGTCGTCGGCGAGGAACCCCTGGAGCACGGCGAGGGCCCGGTGGGTGACCTCGGCGACGGCCCGGGGCACGTCGGCCGCAGGCGGGTCGAGGAACGGCACGAGCAGCACGCCGGGCGCGTCCGCCCCCTCGTCGAGCGCGGCGGCCAGGGCGGTCAGGTCGGGGTACGCCGCGACGGCCGTACCGGTGGCGGCGACGGCGTCGGCGAGGCCGGCGGCGTCGCCGACGACCGCCCAGCCGGCGGTGGACGGGCCGGCCGGGAGGGCGAGCGGGGCCCACTCGATCCGGAACAGCGACTCGGTGCCGCCGCCCCCGGCGACCCGGAGCTGGTCGGCGGAGACGGGCCGCAGCACGAGGGAGCCGACGGAGATGATCGGGGCGCCGGTGACATCGGCGAGCAGCAGCGAGACGCTGTCGGCGCCGGTGTGCGAGACGCGGACCCGGGCCGCCGCCGCGCCGGCCGCGTGCAGGGCGACGTCGTTCCAGGAGAACGGCAGCCGGCCGTACCCGGGGGGCATGTCCGCGCCGGACGGCTCGCCGGCGGGCGTGGTGAGGCCGAGGGTGTGCAGGGCCGCGTCGAGCAGGGCCGGGTGCAGGCCGTACCCGCCGGCTTCGGCGGCCGGGGACTCGGGCAGGGCCAGCTCGGCGAACAGGTCGTCGCCGCGCCGCCAGGCGGAGCGCAGCGCGATGAAGGACGGGCCGTAGTCGTAGCCCTGGGCGGCGAGGTTCAGGTACAGGTCGTCGGTGCCGACCTCGGTGGCACCGGGGGGCGGCCAGGCGGTCAGGTCGGACCAGCCCTGCGGGCCGCCCGGGGTCGCCGGGCCGCCGGCCAGCACGCCGCTGGCGTTGCGGGTCCAGGGTCGCTCGCCGGTGCCCTCGGCGGGCTCGCCGTCGGCGGCGGAGTGCAGGGAGACGGTCCGGCAGCCGGTCTCGTCGGCCGGGCCGATCCAGAGCTGGATGTCGACGCCGCCGGTCTCCGGCAGGATCAGCGGCGACTCCAGGGTCAGCTCGCGGACGTGGTCGGCGCCGACGTGCGCGCCGGCCTGGAGGGCCAGCTCCACGAAGCCGGTGCCGGGCAGCAGCACGGTGTCGAAGACGACGTGGTCGGAGATCCACGGGTGGGTGCGCCGGGCCAGCCGCCCGGTGAACAGGAAGCCCTCGGCGTGCGCGACGCCGACGGCGGCGCCGAGCAGGGGGTGCTGGGCGGGGCGCAGGCCGACGGCGGTGATGTCGCCGGTCCACCCGGCCCCGGCCTCGGGCCAGTACCGCTGGTGCTGGAACGCGTACGTCGGCAGGTCGACCCGCCGCGCGCCGGTCTCGGCGAACCACGGCTGCCAGGTGACGGGGACGCCGTGGACGTGCAGCTCGGCCAGGGCGGCGAGCAGGGCGTGGGTCTCGGGCCGGTCCCTGCGCTGGGCGGCGACGGCCAGCACGCCGTCGTCGCCGGGCAGGACGTCGGCGGCCATCGCGGTGAGCACGCTCTGCGGGCCGACCTCCAGGAACGTGCCCGCGCCGGCCGCCCGCAGGGCGGTGACCCCGTCGGCGAACCGGACGGCCTCCCGGACGTGCCGCACCCAGTACTCGGGGGTGCGGATCTCCTCGGCGTCGGCGAGCGCGCCGGTCAGGTTCGACACCACCGGCAGCGTCGGCGCGGCGAAGCTCAGGGTGCCCAGGACGGCCCGGAACTCGTCGAGCATCGGCTCCATCAGCGGGCTGTGGAACGCGTGGCTCACGGTCAACCGGCGGGTCCGGGCGCCCCGGTCCCGCCACGCCTGCTCCAGCTCGTCGAGGGTGTCGACCGCCCCGGACACGACGACGGCCGACGGGCCGTTCACGGCCGCGATGCCGACCCGGTCGGTCAGCCCGTCCAGGCTGGCCGCCACGTCCGCCTCCGGCGCGGCCACCGCCAGCATCCCGCCGCCGGCCGGCAGCGCCTGCATCAGCCTGCCCCGCGCCGCCACCAGAACACACGCGTCGGCCAGGGACAGCACGCCGGCCACGTGGGCGGCCGTGATCTCGCCGATCGAGTGGCCGCCGACCAGGTCCGGCGCGACCCCGAACGACTCGACCAGCCGGAACAGCGCCACCTCGACGGCGAACAGGCCCGCCTGGGTGAACACGGTCCGGTCCAGCAGGCCCGCCTCGGCGGTGCCCTCCTCGGCGAACAACACCGGCTTCAGCGGCTGCGGCAACAGCGGGTCCAGCCCGGCGCACACCTCGTCCAGCACGGTGGCGAACCCTGGGAAGTACCCGTACAACTCCCGGCCCATGCCGGCGCGTTGCGCGCCCTGGCCGGAGAAGAGCACCGCGAGCGCCCCCCGGTCGGCCGCCTGGCCCGCGACCACCGTGCCCGACGGGTCCCCGGCCGCCAGCGCCCGCAGCCCGGCGATCAGGTCGTCGCGGCCGGTCGCCGGCACCACGGCGCGGCTGTCCAGGGCGGATCGCGAGGTGACCGACGAGAAGGCCACGTCGAGCGGGCTCAGGTCGGGGTCGGCGTCCAGCCACGCGGCCCACCGGCCGGCCTGCGCGGCGAGCGCGGCGGCGTCCCGGGCCGACACCGGCACCGGCACGACCGGCCGTTCGACGGTCGGCGCGGCGTCGGCCGGCGCGGCCTCGGCGGCGGGGGCCTGCTCGACGATGATGTGCGCGTTGGTGCCGGACACCCCGAACGACGACACCGCGGAGCGGCGCGGCCGGTCCACCGCCGGCCACGGCGTGACCTCGGTGACCAGCTCGACGGCGCCGGCGTCCCAGTCCACCTCGGGGGTCGGGGCGTCCACGTGCAGGGTGGGCGGGACGACGCCGTGCCGCATCGCCAGCACCATCTTGATCACCCCGGCGACGCCGGCGGCGGCCTGGGTGTGCCCGAGGTTCGACTTCACCGAGCCGAGCAGCAGCGGGCCCGAGTCGCCCCGGTCCTGCCCGTACGTGGCCAGCAGCGCCTGCGCCTCGATCGGGTCGCCGAGCCGGGTGCCGGTGCCGTGCGCCTCCACCACGTCCACGCCGCCGGCGGCGAGGCCGGCGTTGGCCAGGGCCTGCTGGATCACCCGCTGCTGGGACGGCCCGTTCGGGGCGCTCAGGCCGTTGGACGCGCCGTCCTGGTTGACGGCGCTGCCCCGCACCACGGCGAGAATCGGGTGGCCGTTGCGCTGGGCGTCCGACAGCCGCTCCAGCAGCAGCACGCCGACGCCCTCGGACCAGGAGGTGCCGTCGGCGGCGGCGGCGAACGCCTTGCACCGGCCGTCCTCGGCGAGGCCGCCCTGCCGGGAGAACTCGACGAAGGCGGCCGGCGTGCACATGGCGGTGACCCCGGCGACGATGGCCAGGGTGCACTCCCGCTGGCGTAGCGCCTGACCGGCGAGGTGCAGCGCGACCAGGGACGACGAACAGGCGGTGTCGATGGTGACCGCCGGGCCCTCCAGCCCGAAGGTGTAGGAGATCCGGCCGGAGACGACGCTGCCGGCGTTGCCGGTCATCAGGTGGCCTTCGAGGCCCTGCGCGGCGCCCATCAGCACGCCGCCGTAGTCCTGGCCGGTGCTGCCGGCGAAGACCCCGGTGCGGCTGCCGCGCAGCGAGTGCGGGTCGATGCCGGCCCGCTCCAGGACCTCCCAGGACGCCTCCAGCAGCCACCGCTGCTGCGGGTCCATCGCCAGGGCCTCCCGGGGGGAGATGGCGAAGAAGCCCGGGTCGAAGTCGGCCAGCTCGGGCACGAAGCCGCCCTGCCGGGTGTACGAGGTGCCCGACCGCCCGGGGTCGGCGTCGTACAGCGAGCCGAGGTCCCAGCCCCGGTCGTCCGGGAAGTCGCTGATCACGTCCCGGCCGGACGCGACGACGTCCCACAGGTCCTCCGGCGTCCGCACGCCGCCCGGGAAGCGGCAGCTCATGGAGACGATGGCGACCGGTTCCTGCTCGCCGGCCTCCACCTCGCGCAGGCGTTGCCGCACCTGGTGCAGGTCGGCGGTGACCCGCTTGAGGTAGTCGAGAAGCTTCGCCTCGTCAGCCATGGACCGCCCACTCCTTGTGTTGACCCGTCGACTCAGCAGCGATCACGTCAGGACACCCCCAGCTCCCGGTCGATGAAGTCGAAGACCTCGTCCGGCGTGGCGTCCTGGAGCTTCTCGGCGACGGTGTCCCCGCCGCCGCCCGGGGCGTCGTCCTCGTTCAGGGAGGCGAGCAGCGCCCGCAGCCGCTCGGTGATCCGAATCCGGGCGCTGCGGTCCGGCGCCGAGCCGGTGAGCGCCGCTTCCAACCTGTCCAGCTCGCCGAAGACCGGCGCGACACCGACCACCCCGCCGTCGACGATCGCCGCCCGGACGTACTCGGCGAGGCCGGCGGCGGTCGGATAGTCGAAGACCACCGTGGCGGGCAGCCGGACGCCGGTCGTCGCGGACAGCCGGTTGCGCAGCTCCACCGCGGTCAGCGAGTCGAAGCCCAGCTCCCGGAAGGCCCGGTCCGGCTCGACGGCGTCCATCGAGGCGTGCCCGAGCACGGCGGCGGCCTGGCCGCGTACCAGTTCCAGCAGCGTCTTGCGCCGCTCGGCGTCGGTCTGCCCGGCGAGCAGGGCGGCCAGCGACTCGGGGGACGCCCCGGAGTCGTCGGCCCGCTCGGCGACGGCCCGCTGCGCCTCGGCGACGCCCGTGAGCAGTGGGCTGGGGCGGACGGCGACGAACCCCGGCACGTACCGGGCCCAGTCGATCGCGGCGACCAGCGTGGCCGGTTCGCGCCGCGCCACGCACCGCTCCAGCGCGGCGAGGGCGGGCGCGGTGTCGAGGCGGGCCACGCCCGTGCGGCGGCGACGCTCCTCCACGGCCGGGTCGGTGGTGGCCATCCCGCCGGCCGCCCAGGGACCCCAGGCGATCGAGGTGGCCGGCAGCCCCTGCCGGTGCCGCTGCTCGGCGAGGGCGTCGAGGTACGCGTTCGCGGCGGCGTAGCTGCCCTGGCCGGCCGCGCCGAGCTGGCCCGCCATCGCGGAGAACAGCACGAACGTGCGCAGGTCCCGGCCGACGGTCAGCTCGTGCAGGTGCAGCGCGCCGAGCACCTTGGGCCGCAGCACGGTGGCGATCCGGTCGGCGGTGAGGCCGTCCAGGACCCCGTCGTCGAGGACGCCCGCCGCGTGCACGACACCGGTCAGCGGCGCGTCGGCGGGCACGTCGTCGAGCAGCTTCGCCAGCGCCGCCCGGTCGGCCACGTCGCAGGCCGCGACGGTGACCCGGCTGCCCGCGTCGGTCAGCTCCCGGGCCAGCTCGGCGGCGCCCGGCGCGTCCGCACCCCGGCGGCTGACCAGCAGCAGGTGCTCGGCGCCCCGGGCGGCCAGCCAGCGGGCCACCTCCGCGCCGAGCGCGCCGGTGCCGCCGGTGACCAGCGTGGTGCCCGGGTGGTCGGGCGCGTCGGCGGCGGGGGGCCCGGCGGGAGCCCGGACCAGCCGGCGGACGAGGACGGTGGCCCCGTCGACCGCGAGCTGGTCCTCGCCGTCGAGGCCGGCGAGGGCGGCGCAGAGCAGGTCCCAGCCGTGGTCGTCGAGGGTGGCCGGCACGTCGACCAGGCCGCCCCAGCGCTCGGGGTGTTCCAGGGCGACGACCCGGCCGAGGCCCCAGAGCAGCGACTGCTCCGGCCGGTCGACGGTCCCGCCCCGGGTGGTGCCGGCGGCGCCCCGGGTGACGCACCACAGCGGCGCGGACACGTCGAGGTCGCCGAGGGCCTGGATCAGGGCCAGCGAGCGGGCGAGGAACGGCGGCACCGGCTGGGTGTCGTCGACCGCGCCGTCGGCGAGGGCGAGCAGCGACAGGACGCCGTCCGCCGGGGCGGTGTCCCCGTCGGCGGTGCGGGTGGCGGCGGCCAGGTGCTCGGCGACGGCGGCCCGGTCGGCAAGCCGTTCGGGCAGCAGCACCAGCCGGGCGTCGGCGCCCCGGCGGGTCAGCTCGGCGACCGCCGTCTCGCCGTCGGCCGCGTGCCGCTCGTCGGCGAGGACCCACCAGGCGCCGGGGATGAAGCTGACGGGCGTCCCGGTGTACGGCTGCCAGACGCTGCGGTAGCGCCAGTCGTCGAGGGTGGAGCGTTCCCGCTGCTGCCGCCGCCAGGAGGCGAGCACCGGCAGGGCCGCGCCCAGCCGTTCGAGGGATTCGGCGGCGCTCTGCGCGGTGAGTTCCGCCAGCGCGGGGAGGTCCTCCCGCTCGACGGCGGCCCAGAACGCGGAGTCGACGCCGGTGGGCGCGTCGTCCTGACCGGGCTGCCCGGCAATCGCGGTCGGCCAGAACCGGTCCCGGTCGAAGGCGTACGTGGGCAGCGGCACCACGTCGGTCTCCGCGAGCACGTTCGTCAGGTCGACGGGCAGGCCGATCGCGTGCGCGGTCGCCAGGTTCGTCAACAACCGGGTCGGGTCGTCGTCACCCCGACGCAGGCTGCCCAACGTGTGCCCGGTCGTACCGGCGTCGTCGAGGATCGCCGTCACCGGCATCGTCAACACCGGATGCGGACTGATCTCCACAAACGTGGAATGCCCCGCCGCGACCGCCACCCGGACCGCCGCGTCGAACTGCACGGTCTGCCGCAGGTTGTCGTACCAGTACTGCGCGCCCATGGAGGCCGGGTCCACCCAGTCCCCGGTCAACGTCGACACCAACCGGACGTGACCGACCTGCGGGGTCACGCCGGCCAGATCCGCCCGCAACCGCTCCGCGACCTCCTGCACCGACACCGAATGCGACGCGTAGTCCACCGGAATCAACCGGGCCCGCAGGCCCTCGTCCGTGCACGCCTGCACCAGATCCGCCACCGGCTGCGGCGGCCCCGACACCACCACCGTCGCCGGGCCGTTCACCGCCGCCACCCCGACACCCGGGAAGCCCGGCAGCCGCTCGGACACCGCGTCGGCGGACAGGTCCACCGACGCCATCGCCCCCGTACCCCGCAACGCGGCCAGGGCACGCGAACGCAACGCCACCGTCTTCGCCGCGTCGTCCAGGGACAGGATCCCGGCGACACACGCCGCACCGATCTCACCCTGCGAATGCCCGACGACCGCCTGCGGCACCACGCCCGCGTGCCGCCAGACGGCCGCCAGGGCGATGCCGACGGCCCACAGCACCGGCTGCACCACCTCGACCCGGTCCAACCACGACTCGTCATCACCGGTGAGCACCGCGACCAGATCCACGTCCAGGTACGGGGCCAAAGCCTGCTGGCACTCCGCCAGCCGCGCGTCGAACACCGGCGTCCGACCGATCAGACCCGCCGCCATCCGCGCCGACTGCGCACCCTGACCCGGGAACACGAACACCGGACCCGCACCGTGGGACGCGACCACGCCCGTGACGGCCGTCCCCGCAGGCGCACCCGCACCCAGGGCGTCCAGGCCCGCCAGCAACTCCTCGACACTCGACCCGACGACCGACGCCCGGTGGTCGAACGCCGACCGGGTCGTCGCCAGGGACCACGCCACCGCAGCGGGCGCGACGCCGTCGTGCTCACGCACGTACCGGGCCAGGCGGGCGGCCTGGCCGGCCAGGGCACCCCTGGACCGGGCCGACACCGGCCACACCGTCACGCCCGAGGCGACCAGCCCCGGGCCCGTGGCGGGAACGGCGACCGGCTCCGCCGGCTCGTCGTCGGCCTGCTCGATGATCACATGCGCGTTGGTGCCGGAGATGCCGAACGACGACACCGCCGCCCGACGCGCCCGGCCCACGGCCGGCCACGGGGTGGCCTCCGTGACCAGCGAGACAGCGCCCGACGCCCAGTCGATGTGCGGCGAGGGCCCGTCGACGTGCAGGGTCGCCGGTACGACGCCCTCCTGCATGGCGAGCACCATCTTGATGATTCCGGCGACGCCGGCCGCCGCCTGGGTGTGGCCGATGTTCGACTTCACCGAGCCCAGCAGCAGCGGCTCGTCCCGGCCCTGCCCGTACGTGGCCAGCAGCGCCTGCGCCTCGATCGGGTCGCCCAGCGTCGTGCCCGTGCCGTGCGCCTCCACCACGTCCACGTCCGCCGTGGTCAGTCGCGCCGAGGCGAGGGCCTGCCGGATCACCCGCTGCTGGGACGGGCCGTTCGGCGCCGTCAGACCGTTGCTGGCACCGTCCTGGTTGACCGCGCTCCCCCGCACGATCGCCAGGACCCGGTGCCCGTTCCGCCGCGCGTCGGCAAGCCGCTCCACCAGCAGCACGCCGACGCCCTCACCCCAGCCCGTGCCGTCCGCGCCCGCCGCGAACGCCTTGCACCGCCCGTCGGCGGCCAATCCCCGCTGCCGCGAGAACTCCACGAACAACCCGGGCGTGGCCATCACCGTCACGCCGCCCGCGAGCGCCAGGTCGCACTCGCCGCGCCGCAGCGACTGCACCGCCAGATGCAACGCCACAAGGGACGACGAACACGCCGTGTCCACCGACACCGCCGGCCCCTCCAAACCCAACGCGTACGCCACCCGACCCGACACCACACTCGCCGCATTCCCCGTCCCCGCGAACCCCTCCACCTCATCCGCAGACACCATCAACAGGGCCCCATAGTCCTGACCATTCGTCCCCACGAACACCCCTGTTCGCGAACCCCGCAACCCCCCCGGATCAACCCCTGCCCGCTCCACCACCTCCCACGACGCCTCCAACAACAACCGCTGCTGCGGATCCATCGCCAGCGCCTCACGCGGCGAGATCCCGAAGAAGCCCGCATCGAAGTCCGCCGCCTCGTACAGGAAGGCGCCGTTGCGTACGTAGGAGGTGCCGGTGGAATAGGGGTCGGGGTCGTACAGGCGCTCGACGTCCCAGCCCCGGTCGCCGGGCAGGTCGGAGACGGCGTCCCGACCGGCGTGCAGCATCTGCCAGAACCGCTCCGGGTCGCCTGCGCCGCCGGGGAACCGGCAGGACATGGCGACGATCGCCACCGGCTCGTCGTCGCTGAGCGTCACACGCGCGGTCTCCACCGGGGCGTCGGCCCCGCCGCCCAGTTCCTCGTGCAGGTGCCGGGCGAGCGCGGTGGCGGTGGGGTAGTCGAAGACCAGGGTCACCGGCAGGCGCAGCCCGGTGGCGGTGGCGAGCCGGTTGCGCAGCTCCACGGCGGTCACCGAGTCGAAGCCGAGGTCCCGGAACGCGTGGTGCGGGTCGATGGCCTGGCCGCCGTCGTACTTGAGGACGGTGGCGGCCTGGTCGCGGACCAGGTCGAGCAGCGCCTGCTGACGCTCGGCGGCGCTCATCCGGGTGAACGCCCCGGCCGGGCCGGCCTCCTCCGCCTCCTTCGCCTCGACGAGGCCCTTGGTGGCCGCCAGGCGCTGCGCCTCGGGGATCTCGGCGATCAGCGGCCCGGGCCGGGTGGCGGTGAACGCGACGTAGAACCGGTCCCACGCGATGTTGGAGATGGTCAGGAAGGTCTCGTCGTGCTCGACGGCCTGGTGCAGCGCGGCGACGGCGAGCCGGGGATGCATCTCGGGCGCGCCGTGGCGGTGCAGCATCCGGCCGAAGTCGCCCTCGGCCATGCCGCCGCCGCCCCACGCGCCCCAGCCGATGGAGGTGGCGGGCAGGCCGAGGCCGCGCCGGTGCTCGGCGAGGGCGTTGAGGAACGCGTTGCCGGGGGCGTAGTTGCCGACGCCGGAGCTGCCGACGGTGCCGGCCATCGAGGAGAACAGGATGAACGCGTCGAGGTCGAGGTCACGGGTCAGCTCGTGCAGGTTGAGCGCGGCGTTGACCTTGGCGCTCAGCGCGTAGCCGACCTGTTCCAGGGTGAGCGAGTTGATCACGGAGTCGTCGAGGACGGCGGCGGTGTGCACGACGGCGGTCAGCGGGTGCTCGGCGGGCACGTCGGCGATGACGGCGGCGAGCGCGTCACGGTCGGCGGCGTCGCAGGCGGCCACGGTGACCCGGGCGCCCAGGCCGGCCAGCTCGGCCTCCAGCTCGGCGATCCCCTCGGCCTGCCGGCCGCGCCGGCTGAGCAGCACCAGGTGGGACGCGCCGTTGGTGGCGAGCCAGCGGGCCATGTGCCCGCCGAGGGCGCCGGTGCCGCCGGTGACCAGGGCGGTGCCGGAGGGCCGCCAGGCCCGGCTGGCGGGGGCGTCGCCGAGCGGGGCGCGCAGCAGCCGGCGGCCGAACGCGCCGGCCCGGCGCAGGGCCACCTGGTCCTCGCCGTCGACGCCGGTGAGGACGCGGACCAGCCGCCGGCCGGCGGCGGCGTCCAGCTCGTCGGGGAGGTCGACGAGGCCGCCCCAGCGGTCGGGGTGTTCCAGGGCGGCGACCCGGCCGAAGCCCCAGGCGAGCTGCTGCACGGGGTGCGGCAGCGGGTCGGCGGGGTCGGTGGAGACGGCTCCGCAGGTCAGCGTCCACAGCGGGGCGCGGACGCCGGCGTCGCCGAGGGCCTGGGTCAGGGTGACCGTGCCGGCGAAGCCGACCGGCGCGGACGGGTGTGCCGGGGCGGGCGTCTCGTCGAGCGCGAGCAGCGACACGATCCCGGCGACCGGTCCCGCCGCGGCGAGGTCGCGCAGCCGGTCGGCGAGGGCGGCGCGGTCCGTCCGCTCGGCGTCCAGGGCCAGGGGTACGACGGTGCCGCCGCGCCGGTCGAGGGCGTCCCGGCAGAACGCGGCCTGCGCGGTGTCGGTGTCGTCGGGCCCGGTGACCAGCCACCAGGTGCCGGCGGCGGTGGGTTCGCCGGGCCCGTCGGCGGCGACGGGCAGCCAGGCGTCGCGGTACCGCCAGGAGTCCACGGTGGCCTGGTCGCGGTGCCGGCGGCGCCACGCGGCGAGGGCGGGCAGCACGCCGGCGACGGCCGCCTCGGGCAGCGCGTCGGTCGCGTCGGCGGCGAGTTCGGCGGTGAGGGCGGTCAGGTCCTCGGCCTCGACGGCGGCCCAGAACCGGGCGTCGACCTCGTCGCCCTCGACCGGGCCGGCGGAGGCGGCCGGGGCGGACGCCGGGGCCGGCTGCGGCCAGTAGAGCTGCCGCTGGAAGGGGTACGTGGGCAGGTCGCGGCGGTGCGCGGCGAGCCCGGCGAACGCGGGCCGCCAGTCGACGGGCGTACCCCCGGCGTAGACCTCGGCCACGGCGCGGAGGAACCGGCCGAGGCCGCCCTCGTTACGGCGCAGCGTGCCGGTGACGGTGACCGCGCCCGGGTCGGCGGCGGCCAGCTCGACGCTCTCCTGCACGGCCATGGTGAGCACCGGGTGGGCGCTGACCTCGACGAAGGTGTGGTAGCCGGCGGCGACGAGGCTGCGCACGGCGTCGTCGAAGCGGACGGTCTGCCGCAGGTTGCGGTACCAGTAGTCGGCGTCGAGGCCGGCGGTGTCGAGCCAGTCGCCGGTGACGGTGGACCGGAACCGGATCTCGCTGGTGCGCGGGGTCAGCCCGGCGAGGAGTTCCCGGAGCTGGTCGCGCAGCGGCTCGACGTGGGCGGAGTGCGAGGCGTAGTCGACGGGGATCCGGCGAACCCGCACCTCGCGGGCCTCGTAGTGGGCAACCAACTCGTCGAGGGCGGCGCCGTCGCCGGACACGACGACGGAGGTGGGGCCGTTGACGGCGGCGAGGGCGACCCGGCCGTCCCACCGGGCGACGGTGCCGGCGGCCTCGTCGGCGGTGGTGGCGACGGAGACCATCCCGCCGCCCCCGGCGATGCCGGCGATGATCCGGCTGCGCAGGGCGACCACGGCCGCCGCGTCGTCGAGGGTGAGGGCGCCGGCGACGTGCGCGGCGGCGATCTCGCCCTGCGAGTGGCCGACGACGGCGGTCGGGCGGACGCCGTACGACTCCCAGAGCGCGGCGAGGGAGACGCCGACCGCGAACAGGGTGGGCTGGACGACGTCGACCCGGTCCAGGGAGGGTGCGTCGGGTGCGCCGCGCACCACGTCGGCCGGCGACCAGTCGACGTACGGGCGCAGCGCCTCGGCGCAGGCGGCGAACTTCTCGGCGAAGACTCCGGCGGTGTCGAGCAGCTCGGCGGCCATGCCGACCCACTGGGAGCCCTGGCCGGGGAAGACGAAGGCGACCTCGCCCGGCGTACCGGCTCCCCGGGTGACGGTCTCCGGGGTGGGCCGTCCGTCGGCGAGCGCGCCCAGCGCGGCGGCCAGGCCGTCCCGGTCGGCGGCGAAGACGACGGCCCGGTGGTCCTGTGCGGCCCGGGTGGCCACCAGGGACCAGCCGACGTCGGCGAGCGCGGCGTCGGCAGGCCCGCCCTCGGCGAGGGTGGCGAGGTGGTCGGTCAGGTCGCGGGCGCGGGCGGCCAGGGCGGCGGCGGTACGCCCGGACAGCACCCAGGGCAGCTCCCCGGTCGGCCCGCCGGCGGTCGGGGCGGGCTCCTCGGCGGGGGCCTGTTCCAGGATGGTGTGCACGTTGGTGCCGCTGATGCCGAACGAGGAGATCCCGGCGCGGCGGACGCCGTCGGCCGGCTCCCAGGGGCGGGCGGCGGTGAGCAGCTCGACGCTGCCTGCGGACCAGTCGACGTGCGGGGTGGGCTCGTCGACGTGCAGGGTCGGGGGCAACACCCCGTGCCGCATGGCGAGCACCATCTTGATCACCCCGGCGACGCCGGCTGCTGCCTGGGTGTGGCCGATGTTCGACTTGATCGAGCCGAGCCACAGCGGCCGGCCGGCGGGGCGGTCGTGGCCGTACGTGGCGATGAGCGCCTGCGCCTCGATCGGGTCGCCGAGGGTGGTGCCGGTGCCGTGCGCCTCGACGGCGTCGACCTGGTCGGCGGTGAGCCGGGCGTTGGCCAGGGCCTGCCGGATGACCCGCTGCTGGGCGGGGCCGTTGGGGGCGGTGAGCCCGTTCGACGCGCCGTCCTGGTTGACGGCGCTGCCCCGCACGATCGCGAGGACCGGGTTGCCGTCGCGGCGGGCGTCGGAGAGCCGCTGGAGGACCAGCAGGCCGACTCCCTCGCCCCAGCCGGTGCCGTCGGCGGCCCCGGCGAACGGCTTGCACCGGCCGTCGGCGGCCAGCCCGCGCTGCCGGGAGAAGCCGACGAAGATCCCGGGGGTGGCCATCACGGTGGCGCCGCCGGCCAGGGCCAGGTCACACTCCCCCGCCTGGAGGGCCTGCGCGGCGAGGTGCATGGCGACCAGCGACGACGAGCAGGCGGTGTCGACGGTGACGGCGGGGCCGTGCAGCCCGAACGTGTACGCCAGCCGGCCGGAGATGACGCTGGCGGAGGTGCCGGTGGCGAGGTAGTTCTCGTCGACGCCCCCGGCGGCCATCAGCAGCGAGCCGTAGTCCTGGCCGTTGGTGCCGACGTACACGCCGGTGCGGCTGCCGCGCAGCGCGGTCGGGTCGATCCGGGCCCGCTCGAACGCCTCCCAGGTGGTCTCCAGCAGCAGCCGCTGCTGGGGGTCCATGGCCAGGGCCTCGCGGGGGCTGATGCCGAAGAAGGCGGGGTCGAACTCGCCGGCCCCGGCGACGAAGCCGCCCTCCCGGACGTAGCTGGTGCCGAGGTGTTCGGGGTCGGGGTGGTACAGCTCGGCGACGTTCCAGCCGCGCTCGCCGGGCATCAGGGTCATCGCGTCGGTGCCGCCGGAGACCAGGTCCCACAGCTGCTCGGGCGAGGACACCCCGCCGGGGAAGCGGCAGCTCATCGCGACGATGGCGATCGGCTCGCGGTGCAGGTCGGTGCCGTCGGCGACCACCTCGCCGGGTGCCTGGCCGGCGGTGCGGTCGTGCAGGTGGGCGGCCAGCTCGGCGACGGTGGGGTGGTCGAAGACGAGGGTGGCGGGCAGGGTCATGCCCGTCTCGGCGGTGAGCCGGTTGCGCAGCTCGACGGCGGTGAGCGAGTCGAAGCCGAGGTCGCGGAAGGTCCGGTCGGGCAGGGGCTGGCCGGCCGGGTAGCCGAGTACCACGGCGGCCTGGGTGCGGACCAGCTCGGTGAGCTGCGGCAGGGACCGGCCGACGACCACGGCGCGGACGGGGCCGGCGGGCGCGGCGGGCACCCCGGCCAGGGCGGCGATCAGCGGGGTGGGCCGGCCCCAGGCGGCGGCAAGGCGTCCCCAGTCGACGTCGGCGACGGTGAGGGCCGGCTCGGCGGCGTTGACGAGGCGGCCGAGCGCGGTGACCGCCTCGGCGGCGGGCAGCGGGTTGATGCCGCCCCGGGTGAGCCGGGCGGTCAGCGCGGCGGTGGTCGCGGCCATCCCGTCGGAGGCCCAGGCGCCCCAGGCGAGCGCGGTCGCGGGCAACCCCTGGCCGCGCCGCCAGGCCGCGAACGCGTCGAGGTACGCGTTGGCCGCCGCGTAGTTGCCCTGGCCGGCGCTGCCGACGACCCCGGCGAGGGACGAGAAGAGCACGAACGCGTCGAGGTTCCGGCCGGCGGTGGCCTCGTGCAGCACCCGGGCGGCGCGGACCTTGCCGTCGAGGACGGTCTGCATCCGGGCCGGGTCGAGGCCGTCGAGGACGCCGTCGTCGACGACCCCGGCGGTGTGTACGACGGCGGTCAGGTCCGGCAGGCCGGCGACCAGCGCGGCGACGGCCTCGGCGTCGGTGACGTCGCAGGCGACGACCCGCACCGTGCCGAGGTCGGCGAGGTCGCCCACCAGCTCGGCGGCGCCGGGGGCGTCGGGGCCCCGCCGGGAGGCGAGGACCACCTCGGCGGCCCCGTTGGCCAGCAGCCACCGGGCGGTGTGCCGACCCAGCGCGCCGGTGCCGCCGGTGACCAGCACCGTGCCCGACGGCCGCCAACCCGGCCCGACGGGCGGGGCGGCCGGGACGAGCCTGCGGGCGAAGGTGCCCTGCGGGCGGATGGCCACCTGGTCGTGGCCGGCGTCGGCGAGGACGGCGAGCAGCGCGTCCCCGGTGGCCCGGTCGAGGCGGTCCAGGCGGTCGGCGGTCCCGCCCGTCGGGGTGGCGGCACCGGGCCCGGTGCCGTCGGCAAGCCGGTCGGTGTGGGCGGGCAGGGCGGTGCCGACTGACAGGGCGGGCATCGCGGCGCCGACTGGAAGGGCGGGCAGGTCGATCAGGCCGCCCCAGCGGTCGGGGTGTTCCAGGGCGACGACCCGGCCGAGACCCCAGGCCGCCGCCGACGCCGGGTCGGTGACGCTCTCGCCTCCGCCGACGGACACCGCGCCCCGGGTGACGCACCAGAGCCGGCCAGGCAGGCCGGTGTCGGCGAGGGCCTGGACGAGGGCAAGCAGCAGCGCGGTGCCGGCCGGCACGGCGGGGGCGTCCGGCAGGCCCGGGTCCCTCTCGGGCAGCACGCACACCACCCCGGCCCAGCCCGACTCGCCGCACTGCCGCAGCGCCTCGCCCAACTCCCCACGACCAACCCCGGCGGGCACGACGAGCCGATCAACGCGCGCCCCCGCACCCCCCAGCACGCCCGCGACCCCCGCCCGCTCCACGCGATCTTGCACTTCGGGCCCCGACGAAGGCCGCGTAACGCCCGTATCGGGGGCCCCAACTGCAAGATCGGTGGGGGTGGGGGTGGGGGTGGGGGTGATGAGGAGCCAGCGGGACGTAAGGGACGGGGTGGGGGTGGGGCGGACGGGTTCCCAGTCGACGCGGTACGACCAGGCGTCGAGGGCGGCGTCGCGGAGGCGGGCCTTGCGCCAGGACGACAGGACCGGCACGGCCGGGGCGAGGGCCTCTACGGCGGCCGGGTCGTCCTGCACGGCGAGGTGGGACGCCACTGCGGGCAGGTCCCCGCGTTCCACGGCCGCCCAGAAGTCGCCCTCGGCGACGTCGGCCCGCCCCGTCGGCTCGGCGGCGGGGGCGAACTCGGGCCAGTAGCGCTGGTGCTGGAACGCGTACGTGGGCAGGTCGACCCGGGTCGCCCCGGTGTCGGCGAACCACGGCTGCCACGTGACGGGGACGCCGTGGACGTGCAGCTCGGCGAGGGCGGCGAGCAGGGCGGCGGCCTCGGGCCGGTCGGCGCGCTGGGCGGCGACGGCGAGGACACCGGCGTCACCGAGCAGCGCGCCACCGGGCAGCGCGTCGACAGGCAGCGCGTCGACAGGCAGCGCGTCGACAGGCAGCGCGTCGGCGGTCAGTGCGGTGAGCACGCTGCGCGGCCCGATCTCCAGGAACGTGTCGACGCCGGCGGCGCGCAGCGCGGTCACCCCGTCGGCGTACCGGACGGCCTCCCGGACGTGCCGCACCCAGTACTCGGCCGTGCGGATCTCGTCGGGGTCGGCGAGCGCGCCGGTCAGGTTCGACACCACCGGCAGCAGCGGGGCGGCGAACGTCAGCCTGTCGAGCACCGCCCGGAACCGGGCCAGCATCGGCTCCATGAGCGGGCTGTGGAAGGCGTGGCTGACGGCGAGCCGGCGGGTGCGGGTGCCCCGGTCCCGCCAGGCCCGCTCGACCTCGTCGAGGGCGTCGGCGTCGCCGGACACGACGACGGCCGTCGGCCCGTTGACGGCGGCGATCCCGACCCGGTCGGTCAGCCCGTCCAGCGTTGCCACGACGTCGGCCTCCGGCGCGGCGACGGCGAGCATCCCGCCGCCGGCCGGCAGGGCCTGCATCAGCCGGCCCCGGGCGGCGACCAGCGCGCAGGCGTGTTCGAGGGAGAGCACCCCGGCCACGTGGGCTGCCGTGATCTCGCCGATCGAGTGGCCGCCCACGAAGTCCGGCGCGATCCCGAACGACTCGACCAGCCGGAACAGGGCCACCTCGACGGCGAACAGGCCGGCCTGGGTGAACACGGTCTGGTCCAGCAGAGCAGCCTCGGGGGTGCCGTCGGCGGCGAACAGCGCCTCCCGCAGGGGGCGCGGCAGGGTCCGGTCCAGGTGCCCGCACGCCTCGTCGAGGGCGGCGGCGAACACGGGGAAGGTCTCGTACAGCTCCCGGCCCATGCCGGCGCGCTGCGCGCCCTGGCCGGAGAAGAGGACCGCGAGCTGGCCGCGGGTCGAGCCCGTGCCGGTGAGCACGGTGCCGGCCGGCGAGCCGGCGGCGAGGGCCCGCAGCCCGGCCAGCAGGTCGTCCCGGCCGGTGGCGACGACGACAGCGCGGGTGTCCAGGGGGGACCGGGAGGCGACCGACGAGTGGGCGACGTCGAGGGGACGCAGGCCTGCGTCGGCGTCCAGCCACCCGGCCCAGCGGCCGGCCTGCGCGGCGAGCGCGGCCTCCGACCGGGCCGACAGCAGCACCGGTACGACCGGACGGCCGGCCGTCGGGGCGTCCTCGCCCACCTCCGTGGCGGGGGCCTGCTCGACGATGGTGTGCGCGTTGGTGCCGGACACCCCGAACGACGACACGGCCGCCCGGCGGGGCCGGTCCACGGCGGGCCACGGGGTCGCCTCGGTGACGAGGCTGACGGCCCCGGCGGTCCAGTCGATGTGCGGGGACGGCTGGTCGACGTGCAGGGTCGGCGGGACCACGCCGTGCCGGATGGCCAGCACCATCTTGATCAGCCCGGCGACACCTGCGGCGGCCTGGGTGTGGCCGATGTTCGACTTGACCGAGCCGAGCAGCAGCGGCGCGGCGTCGCCCCGATCCTGCCCGTACGTGGCCAGCAGCGCCTGCGCCTCGATCGGGTCGCCGAGCCGGGTGCCGGTGCCGTGCGCCTCGACCACGTCGACCTGCTCGGGGGTGAGCCGGGCGTTGGCCAGGGCCTGCCGGATGACCCGCACCTGGGAGGGGCCGTGCGGGGCGCTCAGCCCGTTGGACGCGCCGTCGGAGTTGACGGCGCTGCCCCGCACCACGGCGAGGACGGGGTACCCGTGGCGCTGGGCGTCGGTGAGGCGGGCGAGCAGCAGCATGCCGATGCCCTCGGACCAGGAGGTGCCGTCGGCCCCGGCGGCGAACGCCTTGCACCTGCCGTCGGCGGCGAGGCCGCGCTGCCGGGAGAAGCCGACGAAGACCGCCGGGGTGGGCATGACCGTCACGCCGCCGGCCAGGGCCAGCTCGCAGTCGCCGTTGCGCAGCGCCTGCGCGGCGAGGTGCACGGCGACCAGCGACGACGAGCAGGCGGTGTCGACGGTGACCGCCGGCCCTTCGAGACCGAGGGTGTACGCGACCCGGCCGGAGATGACACTGGTGGCGTTGCCGGTGAGCAGGTGCCCCTCGCCGTTCTCGGCCTGGGCCTGGGCCATCATCGCGTCGTAGCCGTGCGACGCGGCGCCGACGAACACGCCGGTGCGGCTGCCCCGCACCGCCGGCAGCGGCAGCCCGGCCCGCTCGAACGCCTCCCAGGACGTCTCCAGCAGCAGCCGCTGCTGCGGGTCCATGGCGGCGGCCTCGCGGGGCGAGATGCCGAACACGTCGGCGTCGAAGTCGGCGGCGTCGTAGACGAAGCCGCCCTCGGACACGTAGCTGGTGCCCGGGTGGTCGGGGTCGGGGTGGAACAGCCGGTCGAGGTCCCAGCCCCGGTCGACGGGGAACGGGCCGATGCCGTCCCCGCCGTCGCGGACGAGGTCCCAGAGCTGCTCCGGTGAGGAGACGCCGCCGGGGTAGCGGCAGCTCATCGCCACGATGGCGATGGGCTCCTGCGCCCGGTCCTCCAGCTCGCGCAGCCGCCGCCGGGTGCGCCGCAGCTCCGAGGTCGTACGCTTCAGGTACTCGACGTACTTCTCGTCCTCGTTGCTCACCGTGGACCCACCTCACTCGGCATGCCGTGGTCGTTGCGGCTGGTCACGACGTCTCCAGCTCGCGGTCGATCAGGTCGAAGATGTTCTCGGCGGTGGCCGACTCCAGGTCGTCGTCGCCGTCCGCCTCCGACTGCCGCTCGGCCAGCCGGTCCAGCAGGCCGTGCAGCCGGTCGGTGATCCGGCGGAACTCGTCGTCGGCCGGGTCGAGGCCGGAGAGCGCCGCCTCGAGGCGGTCGAGTTCCCGCCCGGCCACCGCCGAGGTGTCCGCCGCGCCGGCGGGGGCGAACTGCCCGGCGAGGTGCGCGGCGAGTGCCGCCGGCGTCGGGTTGTCGAAGACCAGCGTCGCGGGCAGCCGCAGCCCGGTGGCCGCGCCGAGCCGGTTGCGCAGCTCGACCGCGGTGAGCGAGTCGAAGCCGAGTTCCCGGAACGCGCGGGTCGGTTCGATGCCGGCCGGGTCGCCGTGGCCGAGGACGACGGCCACGTGCGACAGCACCAGGTCGCGCAGGGCGCGTACCCGCTTGTCGTCGGAGAGGCCGGCCAGGGTCGCGGCGAGCGCCTGCCCGTCGGCGGCCTCACCGGCGGCGGCCCGGCGGCCGGCGGCGCGGACCAGGCCGGCCAGCAGCGGATGGACGGGCACGCCCGGCGCCGCCATCCCGGTGCTGATCCTCGCCGGCATGAGGACGGGGCGTTCGGACCGCCAGCCGGCGTCGAACAGGGCGAGGGCCTCGTCGTTGGACAGGGCGGCCATGCCGCCCCGGTCGAGCCGGCGGATGTCGGCGGCGTCGAGGTGCCCGGTCATGCCGCTGGCCTGCGCCCACCGGCCCCAGGCGAGGGCGACCGCCGGCAGGCCGAGGGCCCGGCGGTGCTCGGCGAGGGCGTCGAGGAACGCGTTGCCGGCGGCGTAGTTGCCCTGCCCGGGGCCGCCGAACACGCCGGCGGCGGCGGAGAACAGCACGAACGCGGTCAGCTCGTGGCCGAGGGTGGCCCGGTGCAGGTTCCAGGCCGCGTCGACCTTCGGCCGCAGCACCGCGTCGAGCCGGTCGGGGGTGAGCGAGGAGACGGTGGCGTCGTCGAGGACCCCGGCGGCGTGCACGACGGCCCGCAGCGGCTGCCGGGCGTCCACCATGGACAGCACGTCGGCGACGGCGTCCGGGTCGGCCAGGTCGGCGGCGACGATCGACACGTCCGCGCCGAGCGCCTTGAGGTCGGCCAGCAGCTCGTCGGCGCCCTCGGCGTCGGGGCCGCGCCGGCTGACCAGGAGGAGCTGCCGGGCGTCGTGCGCGGTGACCAGGTGCCGGCAGAGCAGCGCGCCGAGGGTGCCGGTGGCGCCGGAGACCAGGACGGTGCCGTCGAGCCGGGGCGGCTGCGGGATGCTCAGGGCGAGCTTGCCGACGTGCCGGGCCTGGCTGAGGAAGCGGAACGCCTCCGGGGCCCGCCGCACGTCCCAGGTGCGCCGGGGCAGCGGGCGCAGCGCGCCGGTGGCGAACAGCGCCATCAGCTCGCCGAGCATCCGACCGATCTCGGCCGGCCCGGCCTCGATGAGGTCGAAAACCTGGTAGCCGACGCCGGGGTGGGCCTCGGCCACCTTCTCGGGATCGCGCTTGTCGGTCTTGCCCATCTCGACGAACCGGCCGCCGGGGGCGAGCAGCCGCAGGGACGCGTCGACGTAATCGCCGCTGAGCGCGTTGAGCACCACGTCGACGCCCCGCCCGCCGGTGCGGTCGCGGAAGGTGTCGACGAAGTCGAGGGTGCGGGAGGAGGCGAGGTGCGCGTCGTCGAAGCCGGTGGCGCGCAGCGCCGGCCACTTGCCGGGGCTGGCCGTGCCGTAGACCTCCGCGCCGAGGTGGCGGGCGATCTGCACGGCGGCCATCCCGACGCCGCCGGCCGCCGCGTGCACCAGCACGGACTCCCCCGCCGTCAGCCGGCCCAGCTCGGCCAGGCCGTACCAGGCGGTCAGGAACACCACCGGCACGGCGGCGGCCTCGGCGTACGACCAGTCGTCGGGGATGCGGGTGAGCAGGCGACGGTCGGTGGCCGCGACGGAGGAGAACGAGCCGGAGAAGATGCCCGTCACCCGGTCGCCCGGGGCGAGGTCGGTGACCCCCGGCCCGACGTCGAGCACCACGCCGGCCCCCTCGTTGCCCAGCACCTCCTGGTCGGGCACCATGCCGAGGGCCAGCACCACGTCGCGGAAGTTCAGGCCGGAGGCGCGCAGCGCGACGAGGACGTGGCCGGCCGGCAGGTCGCCCTGCGCCGGGGCGGGCAGCAGGGCGAGGTTCTCCAGCGTCCCCTTCTCGGTGACGTCGAGCCGCCACGGCGCGTCGTCGGCGGGCAGCGGCAGCGCCCCGGCGTCGCGGGCCCGGACCAGCCGGGGCGTCAGCGGCGCGCCGTCGCGGACCGCGAGCTGCGGCACGCCGGAGGCGACGGCCGCCGGGACGGCCGCGAGCGAGGCGGCGGCGCCGTCGGTGTCGAGCAGCGTGAACCGGCCCGGGTGCTCGGACTGGGCCGACCGGACCAGCCCCCACACGGCGGCGCCGGCCAGGTCGCGGGGGGCCTCGCCGGGGGCCGCGCCGACCGCGCCGGCGGTGTGCAGGACCAGCCGGGCCCGCTCCAGCCGGGGCTCGCCGAGCCACGCCTGCACGAGGGCGAGGGCGTCCCGGGCGGCGTCGTGCGCGGCCTCGGCCGCCCGCGCCGGGTCCGCGTCGGCCCCCAGGTCCACCACCACGTCGGGTACGTCCCCGGAGCGCTCGATCGCGGCGACCAGGGCCGCCAGGTCGGCGTGGCCGTCGACGGGGTGCCCGGCGGCGGTCAGCGCGTCGCCGAGGCCGGGGGTGTCGTCGCCGAGCAGCGCCCAGCGGGTCGTCCCCGCCGCCGCGTCGGCCGGCGGCAGCGGCGTCCAGTCCAGGTGGAACAGGGCGGTGCGGCGCAGCGTGGCGGCCTCGTCGGCGCGGCCGGCGGCGACCGGGCGGAAGGTCAGCGACTCGACGGTGGCGACCGGCTGGCCGGCGGTGTCGGCGAGGGTGACCGTGACGGTGTCCGGGCCCAGCGACCGCATCCGCACCCGCAGCCGGGTCGCGCCGTGGGCGTGCAGGTCGACCGCCCGGAAGGCGAACGGCATCCAGCCGGTGCCGGCGGCGGCGTCCTCGCCCAGCAGGTCGGTGAGCCCGCTGGCCTGGAGGGCCGCGTCGAACAGGGCCGGGTGCAGCCCGAACCGGGGCGCCTCGGCGGCGGCGGAGTCGGGCAGCGCCACCTCGGCGTAGACCTCGTCGGCGCCGCGCCACACCCGGCGCAGGCCCCGGAAGGCCGGGCCGTAGCCGAGACCTCCCTCGGCCATCCCCGCGTACCAGGCGTCGAGGTCGGCGTCGACCTCGACCGCGTCGGCCGGCGGCCACTGGCCGGCGACGACCACCGGGGCGGGAAGCTGCGGGAGCAGCAGGCCCTCGGCGTGCCGGGTCCACTCGCCGGAGCCGTCCTCCTCGGGCCGGGAGTGCACGGTGACGGCCCGCTCGCCGGCGTCGCTCGGCGCGCCGACGAGCACCTGCACCTGCACGGCGCCGCCGGGCGGGAGCACGAGGGGGCTGATCAGCGTCAGGTCGCCCACGTGTCCGGCGTCGACCTCGTCGCCGGCCCGGACCACCATGTCGACGACGCCGGTGCCGGGGACGATCACCGCGCCGCCGACGGCGTGATCGGCCAGCCACGGGTGGGTACGCACCGACAGCCGGCCGGTGAGCACCACCGTCTGGTCGTCGGCGACGGGGATCGCCGCGCTGAGCAGCGGGTGGCCGGCGTCCTGGAGGCCGGCGGAGCCGACGTCCCGGACCCGGTGGGCGGGCGCGTCCAGCCAGTACCGGCCCCGGTCGAAGGCGTAGGTGGGCAGGTCGACGGTCGCCGTGGCGGCGAGGACCTTCGTCAGGTCGACGGGCAGGCCGATGGCGTGCGCGGTCGCCAGGTTCGTCAACAACCGGGTCGCGTCGTCGTCACCCCGACGCAGGCTGCCCAACGTGTGCCCGGTCGTGCCGGCATCGTCGAGGATCGCCGTCACCGGCATCGTCAACACCGGATGCGGGCTGATCTCCACAAACGTGGAATGCCCCGCCGCGACCGCCACCCGGACCGCCGCGTCGAACTGCACCGTCTGCCGCAGGTTGTCGTACCAGTACTGCGCGCCCATGGAGGCCGGGTCCACCCAGTCCCCGGTCAACGTCGACACCAACCGGGTGTGACCGGCCTGCGGGGTCACGCCGGCCAGATCCGCCCGCAACCGCTCCGCGACCTCCTGCACCGACACCGAATGCGACGCGTAGTCCACCGGAATCAACCGGGCCCGCAGCCCCTCATCGGTGCACGCCTGCACCAGATCCGCCACGGGCTGCGGCGGGCCGGACACCACCACCGTGGCCGGGCCGTTCACCGCCGCCACCCCGACACCCGGGAAGCCCGGCAGCCGCTCGGTCACCGCGTCGGCGGACAGGTCCACCGACGCCATCGCCCCGGTGCCCCGCAGCGCGGCCAGGGCACGGGAGCGCAACGCCACCGTCTTCGCCGCGTCGTCCAGCGACAGGATCCCCGCCACGCACGCCGCACCGATCTCGCCCTGCGAATGCCCGACGACCGCCTGCGGCACCACCCCCGCGTGCCGCCACACCGCCGCCAGGGCGACCCCGACGGCCCACAACACCGGCTGCACCACCTCGACCCGGTCCAACCACGACTCGTCGCCACCCGTCAACACCGCGACCAGATCCACGTCCAGGAACGGGGCCAAAGCCCGCTGACACTCCGCCAGCCGCGCGTCGAACACCGGCGTCCGACCCACCAGACCCGCCGCCATCCGCGCCGACTGCGCACCCTGACCCGGGAACACGAACACCGGACCCGCACCGTGGGACGCGACCACGCCCGTGACGGCCGTCCCCGCAGGCGCACCCGCACCCAGGGCGTCCAGGCCCGCCAGCAACTCCTCGACACTCGACCCGACGACCGACGCCCGGTGGTCGAACGCCGACCGGGTCGTCGCCAGGGACCACGCCACGGCGGCGGAGTCGAGGTCACCGCGTCCCCGGAGGTGGGCGGCGAGGCGGGCGGCCTGGCCGGCGAGGGCCGCCCTGGACCGGGCCGACACCGGCCACACCGTCACGCCCGCGCCGACCAGGCCCGGGGCCACGGCGACGACGTCCGGATCGGCGGGCTCGTCGGCCTGCTCGATGATGATGTGCGCGTTGGTGCCGGACATGCCGAACGACGACACCGCCGCCCGCCGCGCCCGGCCCGTCTCCGGCCACGGCGTGGCCTCGGTGACGAGGGCGACCGCCCCGGCCGTCCAGTCGATGTGTGAGGACGGCGCGTCGACGTGCAGCGTCGCGGGTACGGTCCCGTGGCGCATCGCCTGCACCATCTTGATGATTCCGGCGACGCCGGCCGCCGCCTGGGTGTGGCCGATGTTCGACTTGATCGACCCGAGCAGCAGCGGCGCGGCGTCGCCCCGGTCCTGCCCGTACGTGGCCAGCAGCGCCTGCGCCTCGATCGGGTCGCCCAGCGTCGTGCCCGTGCCGTGCGCCTCCACCACGTCCACGTCCGCCGTGGACAGCCGGGCCGAGGCGAGGGCCTGCCGGACCACCCGCTGCTGCGACGGGCCGTTCGGCGCGGTGAGGCCGTTGGACGCGCCGTCGGAGTTGACCGCGCTCCCCCGCACGACCGCCAGCACGTGATGCCCGTTGCGGCGAGCGTCGGACAGCCGCTCGACCAGCAGCACGCCGACGCCCTCACCCCAGCCCGTGCCGTCCGCCGCCTCCGCGAACGGCTTGCAGCGGCCGTCGGCGGCGAGGGCCCGCTGGCGGGAGAACTCGGCGAACGTGCCGGGGGTGGTCATCACGGTGACGCCGCCGGCCAGGGCGAGGTCACATTCGCCGCGCCGCAGCGACTGCACCGCCAGATGCAACGCCACAAGGGACGACGAACACGCCGTGTCCACCGACACCGCCGGCCCCTCCAACCCCAACGCGTACGCCACCCGACCCGACACCACACTCGCCGCATTCCCCGTCCCCGCGAACCCCTCCACCTCATCCGCAGACACCATCAACAGGGCCCCATAGTCCTGACCATTCGTCCCCACGAACACCCCTGTTCGCGAACCCCGCAACCCCCCCGGATCAACCCCTGCCCGCTCCACCACCTCCCACGACGCCTCCAACAACAACCGCTGCTGCGGATCCATCGCGGAGGCCTCCCGGGGCGAGATGCCGAAGAACCCGGCATCGAAGTCCGCCGCGTCGTACAGGAATCCGCCCTGGTCGGAGTACGTGGTGCCTGGGTGCGCCGGGTCGGGGTCGTAGAGGCGGTCGAGGTCCCAGCCCCGGTTGGTGGGGAAGTCGCCGATGGCGTCGACGCCGTCGGCGACGAGCCGCCACAGCCGGTCCGGGTCGTCGGCGCCGCCCGGGTAGCGGCAGGACATGGCGACGATGGCGATCGGCTCGTCGTCGTCCACGGTGGTCGGGGCGGCGGTCGGGGCCGGCGCGTCGGCGGCGCCGAAGAGGCCGGTGAGCAGGCGGCGGGCCAGCACGACCGGGGTGGGGTGGTCGAAGACGAGGGTGGTGGGCAGCGCCTGCCCGGTGGCGGCGACGAGCCGGTTGCGCAGCTCCACGGCGGTCAGCGAGTCGAAGCCGAGGTCCCGGAACGCCGTGCCGGGCGGGACGGCGGCGGCCCCGCCGTCGTGGCCGAGCACGTCGGCGGCCAGTTCCCGGACCAGGTCGGCGACGGTCTCCTCGCGCCGGGCGGCGGTCAGCCCGGTCAGCCTGCGGCGCAGGGTCGCCGCGGGGCCCTCGTCGCCGTCGTCGACGGGTGCGCCGCCGTCGAGGGCGGCCTTCGCCTCCGGTACGCCGTCGAGCAGCGGTCGCCGCCGCGCCGACGCGTACGCGGGGGCGAAGCGGGACCAGTCGACGTCGGCGACGGTGAGGGTGACGTCGTCGTGGTCGAGGGCCTGCTGCAACGCGCCCATGGCGACGGCGGGGTCCATGGCGGGCAGGCCCCGGCGGCGCAGCCCCTGGTCGGAGGCGGCCCCGTGCATGCCGCCGTCGGCCCAGGGGCCCCAGGCGATGGCGGTGCCGGCGTACCCGTCGGCCCGACGCTGCTGCACGAGCGCGTCGAGGTAGGCGTTGCCGGCGGCGTACCCGACCTGGCCGGCGCTGCCCCAGGTGGCGGCGATGGAGGAGTAGACGAGGAAGGCGTCCAATTCCCGGCCGGCGAGCAGGTCGGCGAGGTGGGTGGCGCCGGCAGTCTTGCCGGCGGTGACCTCGGCCAGTTCGGCGGCGGTGACCGCCATGAGCGGGGTGGTCTGGGCGATGCCGGCGCTGTGCACGACGACGCGGACGGGTGGGCCGTCGGCCTCGACGCGGTCGAGCAGGGCGGCGAGGGCGGCGCGGTCGGCGATGTCGCAGGCGGCCACGGTGACCCGGGTGCCGAGGGCGGTCAGCTCGGCCTCCAGCTCGGCGGCGCCGGGGGCGGCGGGTCCGCGCCGGCTCACCAGCACGAGGTGTTCGACGCCGGTGGCGGCGAGCCAGCGGGCGGCGCGGGCGCCGAGGCCGCCGGTGCCGCCGGTGATCAGCGCGGTGCCGGTGGGCGTGAACCGGCGTACCGGGGGGCGGTCGCCGACGGCGGCGCGGACCAGGCGGCGGGCGAAGACGCCGGGGCCGCGTACGGCGAGCTGGTCCTCGCCGCCGGGGCCGGTGAGGATCGCGGCGAGCCGGCCGGCGGCGCGGTCGTCGGGGTGGGTCGGCAGGTCGACCAGGCCGCCCCAGCGGTGCGGGGCCTCGACGCCGACGACCCGGCCGAGGCCCCAGATCGCGGCCTGCGCGGGGTCGGCGAGCCGGTCGTAGGAGGCGGCGGCCACGGCGCCCCGGGTGACCAGCCACAGGGGGGCGTCGAGGCCGGCGTCGCCGAGCGCCTGGACCAGGGCGAGGGTGGCGGGCAGGCCGGGCAGGGCGGCCCGGTCGGCGGAGGGTTCCCAGGCGAGCAGGGAGACCACCCCGGCGACGTCGGCGGCGGCCTCGGTCACGGCGGCGGCGAGGGCGGCCCGGTCGGCGTCGGGGTCGACGGTCAGCGGCAGCGGTTCGGCCCCGGCGACGGTGAGCGCGGCCCGGACGGCCCGGACGGCCGGGTCGTCGTCCGCGCCGGCGGGCACGGCGAGCAGCCAGGTGCCGGCGAGGCGGCCGGGGGCGGGTTCGGCGGTGGCCTGCCAGTCGGCCCGGTAGCGCCAGCCGTCGAGGACGGAGTGCTCCTGCCGCTGCCGCCGCCAGTCGGCGAGGACGGGCAGCAGGGTGCGCAGGGACTCGGCGGCGGCCTCGTCGTCGACGGCCAGGGTGTCGCGCAGGGCGTCGAGGTCGGCCCGTTCGACGGCGTCCCAGAAGCGCCGGTCGAGCAGCCCGGTCGCGGCGGTGGCCGGGTCGGCCGGTTCCTCGGCCGGCACCCAGTAGTGCTGCCGCTCGAACGGGTAGGTGGGCAGGCCGACGAGGCGGCCGGGCCGGTCGGCGAACAGATCCGCCCAGGCCACCGGCGTGCCGGCGACGTGCAGCCGGGCGAGCGCGCCGAGCAGGGTGCGGCGTTCCGGGCGGTCGCGGCGCAGCACCGGCACGACCACGGCGGGGGCGACGTCGGTGGCCGCCTCGACGGTGGCGAGGGTCTCCTCGGCGCTGGCGGCGAGGACGGCGTCCGGGCCGACCTCGACGAACGTGCCGACGCCGTGGGCGCGCAGGGTGCGCACGCCGGCGGCGAAGCGGACGGCCTCCCGGACGTGCCGCGCCCAGTACCCGGGGGTGCGCAGCTCCGCCGGGTCGGCCAGTTCGCCGGTCAGGTTGGACACGACGGGCAGGATCGGGGCGCGCAGGTCGAGGCCGGCGACGACGGCGGCGAACTCGGCGAGCATCGGCTCCATGAGGGGGCTGTGGAAGGCGTGGCTGACCCGCAGCCGCCGCACCTTCGCGCCCCGCCCGGCCCAGAGTTCGGCCAGCTCGTCGACGGTCGCGCCGGCGCCGGAGACGACGACGGAGGCGGGCCCGTTGACGGCGGCGACGGCGACCCGGTCGGTCAGCCCCTCCAGGGTGGCGGCGACGTCGGCCTCGGTCGCGGCGACGGCGAGCATCGCCCCGCCGGCCGGGAGGGCCTGCATGAGCCGGCCCCGGGCGGCGACCAGGGCGCACGCGTCGTCGAGGGTGAGCACGCCGGCCACGTGGGCGGCGGTGACCTCGCCGATGGAGTGCCCGGCGACCATGTCGGGGGTGATCCCCCAGGAGCCGAGGAGCCGGTGCAGGGCCACCTCGACGGCGAAGAGCCCGGCCTGGGTGAAGACGGTCTGGTCGAGCAGCGCCGCGTCGTCGGTGCCGGGCTCGGCGAACATCACCGCACGCAGCGGCCTGGGCAGCCGGTGGTCGAGGTGGGCGCAGACCTCGTCGAGGGCCTGCGCGAAAACGGGGTACGCCTGCGACAGCTCGCGGCCCATGCCGGCGCGCTGGGCGCCCTGGCCGGAGAAGAGGAAGGCGACCGCGCCGCGTTCGGCGGCGGCGCCGGTGACCAGGCCGGGGGCGGGCCGGTCGTCGGCGAGGGCGGTCAGGGCGGTGAGCAGGGTGTCCCGGTCGTCGGCGAGGACGACGGCCCGGTGCTCCAGGGGGGTCCGGGAGACGGCCGAGGACCAGGCCACGTCGGCGAGGCACGGGTCGGCGGCGGCGACGTGCCCGGACCACTGCTCGGCCTGGCGGCGCAGCGCGGCGCGGGTGCGGCCGGTGAGCAGCACCGGCGCGGGCGTGGGCAGGTCCGGCCGGTCCGTCTCGGCGGGGGTGTCCTCGGGCTGTTCGAGGACCAGGTGGGTGTTGGTGCCGCTCATCCCGAACGAGGAGACGGCGGCCCGGCGGGGCCGGTCCACGGCCGGCCAGGGGGTCGGTTCGGTGACCAGGGTGACCGCGCCGGCGGCCCAGTCGACGTGCGGGGTGGGCTGGTCGACGTGCAGGGTGGCGGGCACGGTGCCGTGCCGCATCGCCATGATCATCTTGATGATCCCAGCGACGCCGGAGGCGGCCTGGGTATGGCCGATGTTCGACTTGATCGAGCCGAGCAGCAGCGGCGCGGCGTCGCCCCGGTCCTGGCCGTAGGTGGCGAGCAGCGCCTGGGCCTCGATGGGGTCGCCGAGGGTGGTGCCGGTGCCGTGCGCCTCCACCACGTCGACCAGATCGGGGGTGAGCTTCGCGCCGGCCAGGGCCTGCCGGATGACCCGCTGCTGGGAGGGGCCGTTGGGGGCGGTGAGGCCGTTGGACGCGCCGTCGGAGTTCACGGCGGAGCTGCGGATGATCCCGAGGACGGGGTGGCCGTTGCGGCGGGCGTCGCTGAGGCGTTCGAGCAGCAGCATGCCGGCGCCCTCGGACCAGCCGGTGCCGTCGGCGGCGGCGGCGAACGACTTGCACCGGCCGTCGGCGGCGAGGCCGCGCTGCCGGGAGAACTCGACGAACGGTCCGGGGGTGGCCAGCACGGTCGCGCCGCCGGCGAGGGCGAGGCCGCACTCGCGCTCGCGCAGGGCCTGGCAGGCGAGGTGGACGGCGACGGACGACGACGAGCAGGCGGTGTCCACGGTGGCCGTGGGGCCCTCCAGCCCGAACGTGTAGGCGAGCCGGCCGGAGACGACGCTGGCGGCGGTGCCGGTGAGCACGTACCCCTCGACGCCGGGGGCGCGGTGCAGCACGGCCGCGTAGTCCTGCCCGGAGGTGCCGACGAAGACGCCGGAGCGGCTGCCGCGCAGCGACAGCGGGGCGATACCGGCCCTTTCGAACAGCTCCCAGGTGACCTCCAGCAGCAGCCGCTGCTGCGGGTCCATGGCGACCGCCTCGCGGGGGGAGATGCCGAACAGGGCGGCGTCGAACCTCCCCGCGTCGTGCAGGAACCCGCCGGAGCTGGTGGTCGAGGTGCCGGGCCGGTCGGGGTCGGGGTGGTGCAGCCGGTCGAGGTCCCAGCCCCTGTCGGTGGGGAACCCGCCGATGGCGTCGCCACCGGCGGAGACGAACGACCAGAGGTCCTCGGGTGAGGCGATGCCGCCGGGGTAGCGGCAGCTCATCGCGACGATGGCCACCGGCTCGGACTCCTCGGCGGTGACCTCGCGGAGCCGCTGGCGGGTCTGGTGCAGCTCGGCGATGACCCGCGTCAGGTACTCGCGCAGCCTCTCTTCGTCCGCCATGGTTGATCTCGCTCCCTCGTGTTCCACCGGTACGTGACGCGTGACTCAGGAAAGCCCGAGGTCCCTGTCGACAAGATCGAAAAGCTCCTGGTTGCTGGCCACCCGCAGCCGGTCGGCCACGTCGGCGGCATCGTCGGGCCGCTCCGCGGCGCCGAGGCGCTCCAGCAGCCGATGCAGCCGCACGGTGACCCGCACCCGGCCGAGGTCGTCCTGCTCGCGCCCGGCGAGGGCGGCCTCCAACTGGTCCAGCTCGTCGATGGTCGGCAACGCCTCCACCGACGCCTCGCTGACCAGCTCGGCGCGCAGGTGCTCGGCGAGGGCCTGCGGGGTGGGATAGTCGAACACCACCGAGCTGGCCGGGTTGAGGCCGGTGCTCTTCGCGAGCCGGCCGCGCAGCTCCACCGCGGTCAGCGAGTCGAAGCCGAGGTCCCGGAACGGCCGGTCGGCCTCCAGGGCGTACGGACTGTCATGGCCGATGACCTCGGCGGCGGCGGTGCGGATCAGGTCGACCAGCAGCCGGTTCTGCTCGGCGGCGGTGAGGTCGGCGAGCCTCTTGCGCAGCCCGGTCAGGGCCTCGTCGCCGTCGACGGCCGGGTCGGGGCCGGCGCGCAGGGCCGCCACCTCGGGCAGGTCGCTGATCAGGGGCCGGGGCCGGGCGGAGGCGAAGACGGGGGCGAAGCGAGCCCAGTCCACGTCGGCGACCGTGAGCACGGTGCCGTCGCCGGAGATCGCGGCGCGCAGGGCGGCCATCGCCGGTTCCCGATCGAGCAGGGAGACGCCGCGCCGGCTCATCGCCACGGCGTGCTCGTCGCTGACCATGCCGCCGCCGGCCCACGGGCCCCAGTTGACCGAGAGCACCCGAGCCCGGCCGGCGGGCCGGGACTGCGCCCACGCGTCGAGGAAGGCGTTTCCTGCGGCGTACGCGCCGTGGTCGCCGACGCCCCACGCGGCGGCGATGGACGAGAAGTAGACCACCAGCTCCAGGTCGTCGTGGTCGAGGAACTCGTCGAGGTGGCGGGCCCCGGCGGTCTTGCCCGCGACCACGTCGGCGAGTTCGGCGGTGTCGACGACGCTGACCGGGTTGAGCCGGCCGACGCCGGCGGCGTGCACGACGGCGTGCACGGTCTCGCCGTCGCGGCGCAGCCCGGCCACGAGGGCGGCGACGGCGTCCCGGTCGGCCAGGTCGCAGGCGACCGCCCGAGCCTGCGCGCCGAGTCCGGCCAGCTCGGCCAGGGTGTCGGCGACACCGGGGGCGTCGGGGCCGCGCCGGCTGACCAGGATCAGCCGTTCCGCACCGTGCCGGGCCAGCCAACCGGCGGCGTACCGGCCGATGGCGCCGGTGCCGCCGGTGATGAGCACGGTGCCGGGCGGCTGCCAGGCCGGGTCGTCGGGCAGTTCGGCGCGGGCGGCCCGGGCGAGCCGCCGCAGGTGCGTCCCGAGGGGACGCACGGCGAGCTGGTCCTCGGCTTCGGTGTTGGTCAGCGCCCGCAGCAGGTGCTCGGCGGCGGCCGGGTCCAGCTCCGCCGGCAGGTCGAGCAGGCCGCCCCGGTGCGCGGGGTGCTCCAACGCGGTGACCAGGCCGAGACCCCAGGTGGTGGCCTGGGCGGGGTGGGCGATCGGGTCGCCGGGGCCGGTGCTGACGGCCTGCCGGGTGAGCAGCCAGAGCGGCCCGGCCGGGGCGGCGTCGGTGACGGCCTGGATCAGGGCGAGGTTGCCGGTGAGGCCGGCGGGCACCGCCGGGTGGTCGGGGTGGGGCCGCTCGTCCAGGGCGAGCAGCGAGACGATCCGGGCGGCCGGGCCGACGGCCAGCCGCTCGGCCAGCCCGGCCCGGGTGGCCGTGGCCGCGTCGACCGCGAGGGTGTGCACGGTGCCGCCGTGGTCGCCGACCAGCTCGGCGATCCGCTCGGCGGTCTCCGTCGCGGCCCCGGCGGGGACGACCAGCAGCCAGTCCCCGGTGGCCGGGCCGGCGGTGAGCTGCCGCTGCGGCCAGGTGATCCGGTAGCGCCAGCCGTCGACCAGCGCGTCGGTCTGCCGCTGCCGGTGCCAGCGGGCGAGGGTGGGTAGCTGGGCGCGCAGCGGCCGGTCCGGGTCGACGCCGAAGCGGGCGGCCAGCCCGTCGCCGTCGTCGTCGGCCACGGCCTGCCAGAACGCCTCGTCGGCGGCGACGGCCACCGGGGCGGCCGGCTCGGCCGTGCTGACCACGTCGCCGTCGCCGACCGGCCAGAACCGCTGGTGCCGGAACGCGTACGTGGGCGGGACGACCGGGCCGACGGCGGGCAGCAGCGCCGCCCAGTCGACCCGTACGCCGTGGCAGTGCAGCCGGGCCAGCGCGCCGAGCAGGGCGGCCGTCTCGCCCCGGCCACGGCGGGACGTGCCGGTGACCAGGGTGCGCCCCTCGTCGGGCAGCGCCTCGGTGGCGAGGGCGGTGAGCACGGTGTCGGGGCCGACCTCCAGCAGGGTGGCCACCCCGAGGGAGTGCAGGTGGGTGACGGTGTCGGCGAACCGGACGGCCTCCCGGGCGTGCCGCACCCAGTACTCGGGGGTGCCGACCAGTTCGGGGTCGACGAGCCGGCCCGTCAGGTTGGACACCAGCGGGACGGCCGGCGGGGCGTAGTCGAGGGTGGCGGCGACCGCGGCGAACTCGGCGAGCATCGGCTCCATCAGCGGGCTGTGGAACGCGTGGCTGACGTTCAGCCGCTTGGTGCGTACCCCGAGGGCGGTGAAGTGCTCGGCCAGCTCGGCGAGCGTGTCGCCGTCGCCGGAGACCACCACGGCGGCCGGGCCGTTGACGGCGGCGACGGCGACCCGGTCGGCGTACGGGGCGAGCGTGCCGGTGACCTCGGCCTCGCCTGCCGCGACGGCGAGCATCCCGCCGCCGGCCGGGAGGGCCTGCATGAGCCGGCCCCGGTTGCCGACCAGGGCGCAGGCGTCGGCGAGGCCGAACACCCCGGCGACGTGGGCGGCGGCGATCTCGCCGACGGAGTGCCCGGCCACCAGGTCGGGCCGGATCCCCCAGGTCTCCAGGAGCCGGTGCAGCGCCACCTCGACGGCGAAGAGCCCGGCCTGGGTGAAGACGGTCTGGTCCAGCAGGTCGGCCTCGGCGCTGCCCTCGGCGGCGAACAGCACCGCCTTCAGCGGTTGGGGCAGGTGGACGTCGAGATGCTGGCAGACCTCGTCGAGGGCCTCGGCGAAGGCGGGGAACGTGTGGTACAGCTCCCGGCCCATCCCGGCGTGCTGGGCGCCCTGGCCGGAGAAGAGCACGGCGAGGGTGCCGCCCGGCTCGGCCACGTCCTGGGTGAGGGCCGGGTGGCTCTGCCCGGCGGCGAGCGCCCGCAGCCCGGCCAGGTACCCGTCCCGGTCGGCGGCGAGCAGCACGGCCCGGTGCCGCAGGTGGGACCGGCTGGTGGCCAGCGCCCGGGCGACGGCGGCGACGGCGGCGGGCTCGGCGGCGGCCCAGTCGGCGAGCCGGGTGGCCTGGGCGCGCAGCCCGCCGTCGTCGTTGCCGGAGATCACCCAGGGCAGCAGCGGCGGCGCGGGCTGCGGCCCGGTGGTCTCCGGGTCCTCGGCGTCGGCCGGGGGTGCCTGTTCGAGGATGACGTGGGCGTTGGTGCCGCTCACCCCGAACGCCGACACCGCCGCCCGGCGCGGCCGGTCCTCCTCGGGCCACGGCGTGGGCTCGGCGAGCAGCGCGACGGCTCCCGAGGACCAGTCGACGTGCGGGGTGGGCTCGTCCACGTGCAGGGTGGGCGGGAGCAGGTCGTGCTGGAGCGCCATCACCATCTTGATCACGCCGGAGACCCCGGCGGCGGCCTGGGTGTGGCCGATGTTGGACTTGACGGAGCCGAGCAGCAGCGGCCGGTCGGCGGCCCGGTCCTGCCCGTACGTGGCCAGCAGGGCCTGGGCCTCGATCGGGTCGCCGAGCCGGGTGCCGGTGCCGTGCCCGTCGACGACGTCGACGTCGGCGGTGGTCAGCCGGGCGTTGGCCAGGGCCTGCCGGATGACCCGCTGCTGGGCGGGGCCGTTGGGGGCGGTGAGCCCGTTGGATGCGCCGTCGGAGTTGGTGGCGGAGCCACGGACCACGGCAAGGACGCGCCGGCCGTCCCGCCGCGCGTCGGAGAGCCGCTGGAGGAGCAGCAGGCCGGCGCCCTCGCCCCAGCCGGTGCCGTCGGCGGCACCGGCGAACGACTTGCACCGGCCGTCGGCGGCGAGGCCGCGCTGCCGGGCGAACTCCAGGAACGGGCCGGGGGTGGCCATCACGGTCACGCCGCCGGCGAGGGCCAGCTCGCACTCGCCGGCCCGCAGCGACTGCACGGCCAGGTGCAGCGCGACCAGCGACGACGAGCAGGCGGTGTCGACGGTGACCGCCGGGCCCTGGAGGCCGAAGGTGTAGGAGAGCCGGCCGGAGACCACCGCCGCGGCGTTACCGGTGGCCTGGTAGCCCTCGGTCTCGGCCCGTGCGGCCATGAGCAGGGTGGCGTAGTCCTGGCCGTTCGTGCCGACGAAGACGCCGGTGCTGCTGTCCCGCATGTCGACGGGGGCGATGCCGGCCCGTTCGAACAGCTCCCACCCGGTCTCCAGCAGCAGCCGCTGCTGCGGGTCCATCACCAGCGCCTCGCGCGGGGAGATGCCGAACAGCCCGGCGTCGAACCCGCCGACGTCGGCGACGAAGCCGCCCTGGAGCACGTATGAGGTGCCGGGGGTGTCGGGATCCGGGTCGTAGAGGGCGTCGAGGTCCCAGCCCCGGTCGGCGGGGAACCCGGCGATCGCGTCGCGGCCCTCGGCGACCAGCCGCCACAGGTCCTCGGGGCTGGCCACCCCGCCGGGGTAGCGGCAGCTCATCGCGACGATGGCGATCGGCTCGTCGAGGGCGGCGACCGCCTGGGTGGGCTCGGCGGCCTGCTCGGTGACGCCGAGGATGCGGTCGGCCAGCCAGCCGGCGAGCAGCTCCGGGGTGGGCCGGTCGAAGACCAGCGTGGCGGGCAGTCGCAGCCCGGCGGCCTCGCCGAGCCGGTTGCGCATCTCCACGGCGCTGAGCGAGTCGAAGCCGATCTCCCGAAACGGCCGGTCCGCGCTGATCGCCTCAACGGAGGCGTGCCCGAGCACCGCCGCCGCGTGCACCCGGACCAGCTCCAGCAGGGTACGGCGGCGCTCCGGCTCGGCCAGGCCGACCAGCCGGCCGCGCAGCGGGGACTCCTCGGCCGACTCGTCGTCGTCCCGGGCCCTGGCGGCGGCGAGGATCCGGGCCACCTCGGGGATGTCCTCGATCAGCGGCCGGGGGCGGGTCATCGCGAAGGTCTGGTGGAACCGGTCCCAGGCGATGTCGGCCACCGTGAGGGTGGTCTCGTCCTGGGCGAGGGCCTGGGCCAGCACGGAGACGGCCAGGTCGGGGCGCATCGGGCGGACGCCGGCGCGGAACATCTGGTCGGCGGCGCCCTCGGACTCGACCATGCCGCTGCCCTCCCACGCGCCCCAGGCGACGGCGGTGGCGGCGAGGCCGCGGCGGCGCCGGTCCTCCGCGAGGGCGTCGAGGAACGCGTTGCCGGCGGCGTAGCCGCCCTGGAGGCCGCCGCCCCAGACGCCCGCGCCGGAGGAGAAGAGCACGAACGCGTCGACCTCGCCGCCGAAGGTCTCGTCGAGGTTGACCGCGCCGGCGACCTTGGCGTGCAGGCTGTCGGCCAGCTCGGCCAGGTCGGTGCCGGCGAGCAGACCGGCGTGGGCCACCCCGGCGGCGTGGAACACGGCGTCGACCGTGACGCCCTCGCCGGCGAGCCGGTCGACGAGGCCGCGCAGCGAGTCGGGGTCGGCCACGTCGCAGGCGGCCACGGTCACCGTCGCGCCGAGCCCGGTCAGCTCCGCCTCCAGCTCGGCCGCGCCCGGCGCCGCCGCGCCCTGCCTGCTGGTCAGCACCAGGTGGGACGCGCCCTCGCGGGCCAGCCAACGGGCCACGTGCGCGCCGATCGAGCCGAGGCCGCCGGTGACCAGGGCGGTGCCGGCGGGTCGCCAGCCGGTGTCCGCCGGCACGCTGTCCGTACCGGCGGGGGCAAGCCTGCGGGCGAACAGGCCGGAGGGGCGGACGGCGATCTGGTCCTCGTGGTCGACGCCGGCGAGGACGGCGGCGAGCCGGCCGCGCGCCCGCCGGTCCAACTCGACCGGCAGATCGACCAGGCCGCCCCACCGGTCGGCGTGCTCCAGGGCGACGACCCGGCCGAGGCCCCAGACGAGGGCCTGCCGGGGGTGGCCGAGCGGGTCGGCACGCCCGGTGGAGACCGCGCCGCTGCTGGCGCACCACAGCGGGGCGGGAATCCCGGCGTCGCCGAGGGCCTGCACGAGGGCGAGGGTGCCGGCGAGGCCGACGGGAACGACGGGCCGGTCCGGGTGGGCGGACTCGTCGAGGGAGAGCAGGGAGAGCACCCCGGCGACGGCGGCGGTGTCGACGGCGGCGAGTTGCCCGGCCAGCGCCGCCCGGTCGGGGTCGGCGACGGTCACCGGGACCACGTCGGCCCCGGCCTCGCCGAGGGCCGCGACGGCCTGCCCGACCAGCGGGTGGCCGGCGTACGCGGCCGGCGCGACGAGCAGCCAGGTCCCGCCGAGGGTCGTGGTGGAGGGGGCGACGGTGAGCGGCGTCCACCGCACCCGGTAGCGCCAGGCGTCCACGGTGGACTCGTCGCGCCGCCGCTGCCGCCAGGAGGAAAGCAGCGGCAGCGCCCCGTCGAGCGTCCGGGCCTCGGTCTCGTCGATCCGCATCGCGGCGGCGAGGGCCTCGGCGTCGGCCCGCTCCACGGCGTCCCAGAACTGGCGGTCGACCTGGTCCTCGACGGCTGCGGCCGGGCCGGTCCGCACCGGCGCCTGCGGCCAGTACCGCTGCCGGTGGAAGGCGTACGTGGGCAGCGGCACCGCCGGGCCGGTGCGGACGCCGCAGACCGCGTTCCAGTCCGCCTCGACACCGCGCACGTGCAGCTCGGCGAGGGCGGTGAGCATCCGGGCCCAGCCGCCGGCCCCCCGGCGCAGGGTGGACACCACGGCCGCGTCGTGGTCGCCGGCGTCGATCGTCTCCTGCATGCCGAAGCTGAGCACCGGGTGCGGGCCGACCTCCAGGAAGACCTGGTGGCCGTCGGCGAGCATGCTGCGCATGGCCCGCTCGAAGTTCACGGTCTCCCGCAGGTTGCGATACCAGTAGCCGGAGTCGAGGGCGGTGGTGTCGATCAGCTCGCCGGTGAGCGCGGAGTAGAACGGCAGCTCGGTGGGGCGGGCGGTGATCCCGTCCAGGCTGGCCAGGAGCCGGTCGGCGACCGCCTCGACCTGTGGCGAGTGAGAGGCGTAGTCGACGTCGAGGGGGCGGGTCCGCACGTCGTCGGCCGCGCAGCTTGCGACGAGTTCGGCGAGGGCGTCCAGGTCGCCGGCCACCACCACCGACCCGGGTCCGTTGATCACGGCGACGGCGAGCCGGCCCGGCCACCGCTTCAGCATCTCGCGGGCCCGGTCGGCGGGCAGGGCGACCGAGACCATGCCGCCCTTGCCGGCGATGTCGACGAGCACCTGGCTGCGCATGGTGACGATCCTGGCGGCGTCCTCCAGGGAGAGGGCGCCGGCGACGCAGGCGGCGGCGATCTCGCCCTGCGAGTGCCCGACCACCCCGCCCAGGCGTACGCCCAGCGAGCGCCACAGCCGGGCCAGGGAGACCATCACCGCCCAGAGGGCGGGCTGCACCACGCCCGAGGCGACCAGTGGCGGGGCGCCCTCGGCGCCGCGCAGCACGTCGGTCAGCGACCAGTCCACCCAGGGCGTGAGGACGGCCTCGCACTCGGCGATCGACGCGGCGAAGACCGGGGAGGAGTCCAGCAGGTCGAGCGCCATCCCGGGCCATTGCGAGCCCTGCCCGGAGAAGACGAAGACGGGGGCGGTGTTGCGCAGCGCCGCACCGGTCACCACGGTGGCCGTCGACTCGCCGTCGATCAGCGCGGTCAGGCCCTGGGTCAGCTCGAACTGGTCCTGGCCGAGGACGACGGCCCGCTGCGGGAACGCCGCCCGGGTGGTGGTCAGGGCGTACGCCACCCCGGCGGGCTCGAGCTCCGGGTGGGCGGCCAGGTGTGCGCGCAGCCGGAAGGCCTGCTCCCGCAGGGCGGGACGGTCCACGGCGGAGAGCACCAGCGGGACGAGCCCGGCGTCGGCGGCGGCACCGGGCTGGGCGTCCGCCGCGACGACCGGCTCGGGGGCCTGTTCCAGGACGACGTGCGCGTTGGTGCCGGAGATGCCGAACGAGGAGACGGCCGCGCGGCGGGGCCGGTCCACGGCCGGCCAGGGGGCCGACCCGGTCGTCAGGGCGACCGCGCCGGCGGTCCAGTCGATGTGCGGGGACGGCTCGTCGACGTGCAGGGTGGCGGGCACGATCCCGTACCGGATGGCCTGCACGATCTTGATCACCCCGGCGACCCCGGCGGCGGCCTGGGTGTGGCCGATGTTCGACTTGATCGAGCCGAGCAGCAGCGGCCGGTCGGCGGCCCGGTCCTGCCCGTACGTGGCCAGCAACGCCTGCGCCTCGATCGGGTCGCCCAGCGTCGTGCCCGTGCCGTGCGCCTCCACCACGTCCACGTCCGCCGTGGACAGCCCGGCGTTGGCGAGGGCCTGTCGGATCACCCGCTGCTGCGAGGGGCCATTGGGCGCGGTCAGCCCGTTCGACGCGCCGTCGGAGTTCACGGCGGTGCCCCGCACGACCGCGTAGATCCGGCGGCCCTCGCGCTGGGCGTCGGAGAGGCGCTGCACGAGCAGCATGCCGACGCCCTCGGACCAGCCGGTGCCGTCGGCGGCGGCGGCGAAGGACTTGCACCGCCCGTCCCGCGACAGTCCCCGCTGCCGGGAGAACTCGATGAACGTCCCCGGCGTGGCCATCACGGTGACGCCGCCGGCCAGCGCGAGGTCGCACTCGCCGGACCGCAGCGCCTGCGCGGCCAGGTGCAGGGCGACCAGCGACGAGGAGCAGGCCGTGTCGACGGTGACCGCCGGCCCTTCCAGGCCGAACGTGTAGGCGACGCGCCCGGAGAGGACGCTGCCCGAGTTGCCGGTCCCGATGTACCCCTCGACCTCGTCGGAGACCTCCATGAGTCGGGAGGCGTAGTCGTGGTACATGACGCCCGCGAACACGCCCGTTCGGCTGCCCCGCAACCGCTGCGGATCCACGCCGGCTGACTCGAACGACTCCCACGACGCCTCCAGCAGCAACCGCTGCTGCGGGTCCATCGCCAGGGCCTCACGCGGCGAGATCCCGAAGAAGGCCGGGTCGAACTCGGCCGCGTCGTACAGGAAGCCGCCGTGCCGGGTGTACGAGCTGCCGCTGCTGTTCGGATCCGGGTCGAACAACGACTCCAGGTCCCAGCCCCGGTCCGCCGGGAACTCCCCGATGCCCTCGCCACCGGCGGCCAACAGGGTCCACAGCTGCTCCGGCGTCTCCACCCCGCCCGGGTAGCGGCACGCCATGCCGACGATGGCGATCGGCTCGTCGGGGCCGGTGCTGGTGCGCGTGCCCGACGCGGCCACGGCGGCGCCGTCGGCCCCCGCGAGTTCGTCGTGCACGTGGGCGGCCAGCACCTGCGGCGTCGGGTAGTCGAACACCAGCGTCGACGGCAGCCGCAGGCCGGTGGCCGCGTTGACCCGGTTGCGCAGGTCCACCGCCGTCAGCGAGTCGAAGCCCAGTTCCCGGAACGCCCGGTCCGCCGGCACCGCCTCCGCGCCGCCGTGACCGAGGACCTGGGCGACGAGCCCCCGGACCAGCGCGTCGATCTGGGCGCGGGCCTCTCCGGCGGCGAGGCCGGCGATGCGGGTGGCCCAGGTGACCCCCTGTCCCGCCTGGCGGCGGCCCGTGGTCGCCCCGACCAGGGTCCGCAGCATCGGCGGCACCATGCCGGAGCCGGCCGAGGCGCGCAGGGCGGCCACGTCGATCACGGCCGGCACCAGCGCCGGCCGGTCTGCGGCGACCGCCGCGTCGAACAGCGCCAGCCCGGTCTCGGCGCTCATCGCGGCGACGCCGCCCCGGGCCGACCGGGTCCGCTCGGCCTCGCCGAGGGACGCCCCCATCCCGTCGGTGTCCCACATGCCCCAGGCGAGACTGACCGCCGGCAGGCCCGCCTGCCGGCGGTGCGCCGCCAGCGCGTCCAGGAACGCGTTGCCCGCCGCGTACGCCGCCTGACCCGGCGATCCCAGCACCCCGGCGATGGACGAGAACAGCACGAACAGGTCCAGGTCGAGGTCGGCCGTGGCCTCGTGCAGGAACCAGCCGGCCGACACCTTCGGCGCCAGCACACCCGCCAACCGCTCCGCCGACAAACTCTCCACGACGCCGTCGTCCAACACGCCGGCCGTGTGCACCACACCCGCCAGTCGACCCGCCGACGTGATCTCCGCGACCAGCCCGGTGACCTGCTCCCGGTCGGTGACGTCACACGCCACCACCCGCGCCGACGCGCCCAACCCCGCCAGCCGCTCCACCAGCGCGTCCGCTCCGGCCGCCCCGGGGCCCCGCCGCGACACCAGCACCAGCGACCGCACCCCGTGCGCGACCACCAGATGCTCCGCCAGCAGCGCGCCCAACGCGCCCGTGCCGCCGGTCACCAGCACCGAGCCCTCGCCCACCACCGGAGCGGGATCCGGCGTCGACGCCGACATCGACGCGCGCACCAGACGTGGCGCGTACACGGCGCCGGCCCGCACCGCGACCTGGCCGCCCGAGGGGAGCGGCTCGTCCGCCACCCCGGCCAGCAGGTCCAGCGTCGCCAGGTCGGCGTCGCCGTCGACGTCCGCGAGGACGATGCGGCCCGGATGCTCCGACTGCGCCGACCGCAGCAGACCCCACGCCGCCGCACCCGCCAGGTCGGTCACCTCGTCACCGTCCCGGGCCGCCACCGCGCCCCGGGTCACCACGACGAGCCTCGACTCCGTCAGGGTCTCGGCGGCCAACCAGGACCGCACGGTCGCCAGCACGGCGGACGTCACGTCGCGCACCGAGTCCGGCACCGCCGCCCCGAAGGCGACGGCGGAGACCGGCAGCACCAGCGCGGGCGGCACCGCCGCGCCCGCCGCGACCGCGTCCACCACCGCGACCACATCCGGATACGACGCCAGCCCGCTGTTGGTCGTCAGCTCCCCGGCCAGCCCGGCGACACCCTCGCCGCCGACACTATGGAGCTGCCCCGTCTGTGCTACCAGCAGCGCCCAACCGGCCGCGTCGCCAGCGGAGACAGCCTCCTCCGACTGCCACACCACCTCGAACAGCGACCGCGCTGCCGCACCCGGCGCAACGACCCCGGCCATCTCCCGCAGCACCAGCGAGTCCACCGACACCACAGCCGCACCCGAGGAGTCCACCGCGACCAGCCGCACCCCGGAGCCCTCGCGGGTCAGCCGCACCCGCAACACCCGCGCCCCCGACGCGTACACCTGCACACCCTCGAACGCGAACGGCACCCGGGGGCCGTCCGACTCCGCGCCGGAAAGCAGCAGCCCGATCGGGTGCAGGGCGGCGTCCAGCAGCGCCGGATGCACCCCGAACGCCGCCGCCTCCCCCGCCACCTCGTCCGGCAACGCCACCTCGGCGAACACCTCACCACCGGAAGCCCACGCCCGCCGCAGTCCCTGGAACACCGGCCCGTACACCAGGCCACGGTCCGCGACCGCCGGGTACCAGCCGGCGAGGTCCACCTCGGACGCGCCGGCCGGCGGCCACTCCCCCAGCACCGGCTCCTCGGCCGACACCGGCTCCAGCGTGCCCTCGGCGTGCCGGACCCACTCGGGGTCGGCGTCCTCCTCCGGCTGCGAGTGCACCGTCACCGACCGCACGCCGGAGGCGTCGGCCGCGCCGACGCGCACCTGCACCCGCACCCCACCCGAGGCGGGCAGCACCAGCGGCGCGGCCACCGTCAACTCCCGCACCCGCGACGCGCCCACCTCGTCACCGGCCCGCACCGCCAACTCCACCAACGCCGTCCCCGGCACCACCACCACACCACCGACCACATGATCGGCAAGCCACGCGTGCGTCGACACCGACAGCCGGCCGGTCAGCACGACCATGTCCTCGCCGGCCACCGACACGGCGGCGCCGAGCAGCGGGTGCCCGGCCGCGCCGAGGCCCGCCCCGGAGACGTCCATCCACCGGCCGGCCGGCTCCAGCCAGTACCGCTGGTGCTGGAACGCGTACGTCGGCAGGTCGACCCGCCGGCCGCCCGCGAGCAGACCCGCCCAGTCGACGGCCAGGCCGTGGACGTGCAGTTGGGCGAGGGCCTCCAGGACGGCCTGCGGCTCGGGCCGGTCGCGGCGTCCCGCCGCGACCAGCAGGGGCGCGGGCTCGTCCCCCGGCAGGTCGGCGAGGCAGCCCTGCGCCATCGCGGTGAGCACGCCGCTCGGACCCAGCTCCAGGTACGTGCCGACCTCCTCCGCGTGGAGGGAGGCGACGGCGTCGGCGAAGCGCACCGTGCCACGGACGTGCCGCACCCAGTAGCGGGGGTCGCGGAGCTGCCCCGGCTCGGCGACCCGGCCGGTCAGGTTGGACACGACCGGGATGGTCGGCGCGTGGTAGGTCAGCCCCTCGGCGACGGTCGCGAACTCCGCCAGCATCGGCTCCATGCGGACGCTGTGGAAGGCGTGGCTGACCCGCAGGCGGCGGGTGGGGACTCCCTGCTCGGACCAGGTCTGCTGGAGCTCGTCCAGGGCGTCGACGTCCCCGGCGACCACCACAGCGGTGGGGCCGTTCACGGCGGCCACGTCGAGCCGGTCGGCCAGCCCGGTCAGGGACGCGGTGACCGATGCCTCGTCGGCGGCGATCGCGAGCATCCCACCGCCTGCGGGCAGCGCCTGCATCAGCCGGCCCCGCGCGGCGACGAGGGCGCACGCGTCGGCCAGGGAGAACACCCCGGCCACGTGCGCGGCGGTTATCTCCCCGATCGAGTGCCCGGCGACGAGGTCCGGGTTGATGCCGAACGACTCCACGAGCCGGAACAGCGCCACCTCGACGGCGAAGAGCCCCGCCTGGGTGAACACGGTCTGGTCCAGCAGCTCCGCGTCGGGCGTTCCCGGCTCGGCGAACATGACCTCGCGCAGCGGGCCCGGCAGCAGCGGATCGAACTGCGCGCACGCCTCGTCGAGCGCGGCGGCGAAGACGGGGAACGCCTCCGACAGTTCCCGGCCCATCCCGGCGCGCTGCGCGCCCTGGCCGGAGAAGAGGAAGGCCACCCGGCCGCGCGGGGATGCCGCCCCGGTGGTGACCGTGCCGTTCGGCTCGCCGTCGGCGAGGGCCCGCAGCCCGGCGAGCAGGTCGTCGGAGTTCTCGGCCAGGACGACGGCCCGGTGTTCGAGGCCGGAGCGGCTGATCGAGGAGACGGCGACGTCCACCGGTCGGGGGGCGTCGTCGGCGGCGGCGAGGTGGTCGACCCACCGGGCCGCCTGCCCGGCGAGCGCCTCGGCGGTGCGGGCGGAGAGCAGCACCGGGGCCGGCGGAAGCACCACCGGTCCGCCTGCCCGAGCGGCGTCGGCGGGCGGGGCGGCGGCGGACGGAACGGCGACGCGCGGGGCGTCGGCGGGCGGAGCCGCGACGGGCGGGGCGTCGGCCGGGGCCTGCTCCAGGATGACGTGGGCGTTCGTACCGCTGATGCCGAAGGACGACACGGCGGCCCGGCGCGGCCGGTCGGACGCCGGCCACGGGCGGGCCTCGGTCAGCAGCGAGACCTGGCCGGCGGTCCAGTCGATGTGCGGGGACGGCTCGTCGACGTGCAGGGTGCGCGGCATCGACCCGTGCCGGATCGCCTCGATCATCTTGATCAGCCCGGCGGCGCCCGCCGCCGCCTGGGTGTGCCCGAGGTTCGACTTGATCGAGCCGAGCCACAGCGGCCCGCCCTCGCCCCGGTCCTGCCCGTACGTGGCGAGCAGCGCCTGCGCCTCGATCGGGTCGCCGAGGGTGGTGCCGGTGCCGTGCGCCTCGACCACGTCCACGTCCGCCGGGGAGAGCCGGGCGTTGGCCAGGGCCTGCCGGATCACCCGCTCCTGGGAGGGGCCGTTGGGGGCGGTGAGGCCGCTGCTGGCGCCGTCCTGGTTCACGGCGCTGCCGCGCACGACGGCGAGGATCCGGCGGCCGTCACGGCGGGCGTCGGAGAGCCGCTGGAGCAGCAGCACGCCGACGCCCTCGGACCACCCGGTGCCGTCGGCGGACGCCGCGAACGACTTGCACCGCCCGTCCGAGGCGAGGCCGCGCTGCCGGGAGAAGTCGGCGAAGGTGCCCGGGGTGGACATCACGGTCACGCCGCCGGCCAGCGCGTAGTCGCAGTCGCGCTGGCGCAGCGCCTGCACGGCGAGGTGCACGGCCACCAGCGACGACGAGCACGCGGTGTCGACGGTGACCGCCGGTCCCTCCCACCCGAAGGTGTACGCCACCCGCCCGGAGACGACGCTGCCGGAGTTGCCGGTGCCGATGTACCCCTCGACGCCGTCGGGCAGGTCCAGCACCCGGGACGCGTAGTCGTGGTACATCACCCCGGCGAAGACGCCGGTGCGGCTGCCGCGCAGCCGCTGCGGGTCGAGGTCGGCGTGCTCGATCGCCTCCCAGGACGTCTCCAGCAGCAGCCGCTGGTGCGGGTCCATGGCCAGCGCCTCGCGGGGGCTGATGCCGAAGAAGCCCGGGTCGAACTGCGCCGCGTCGTAGAGGAACCCACCCTGGCTGGTGTACGAGGTGCCCGGGTTGTCCGGGTCGACGTGGAACAGCCGCTCCAGGTCCCAGCCCCGGTCGGTGGGGAAGTCACCGACCCCGTCGCCGCCGGAGTCGACGAGGTCCCACAGCTCCGCCGGGCTGGACACCCCGCCCGGGAACCGGCACGCCATCCCGATGACGGCCATCGGCTCGCGGTCCTTGGCCTCCACCTCACGCACCCGCCGGCGCGCGTCGCGCAGGTCGGCGGTGGCGCGTCGGAGGTAGTCGAGGAACTCAGCCTCAGTGGGCATCGGGGCTACTCCGTATCGGGGATCGGGGTGCGGAACATGCCGGTCAGGCCGAGCCGAGTTCTTCGTCCAGGAAGCTGAAGATCTCCTCGGCGGACGCCGAGGACAGGCTCCCGCCGTCGTCGCCGGCGTCGTGGGCACCGGAGCCGGTGTAGGTCCACAGGGAGAGCAGTTCGCGCAGCCGGTCGCCGACGGCGACCCGGTCGGCGTCGCCGTCGGCCACGGTCCGCATGACGTGTTCCAGCTTGTTCAGCTCGCCGAGCACCGTCAGCGCGGACGTGCTCCGCTCGGCCAGCAGCTCGCCCCGCAGGTGCTCGACGAGGGCCGCCGTGGTGGGCCGGTCGTAGATCAGCGTGGACGGCAGGCGCAGGCCGGTGGCCGCGTTGAGGCGGTTGCGGAACTCGACGGCGGTGAGCGAGTCGAAGCCGAGTTCGACGAAGCCGCGCTCGACGTCGATGGACCGGATCGAGGCGTACCCGAGGACGGCGGCGGCGTGGGTGCGGACCAGGTCGGAGAGCACCTGGTCGCGGTCGGCCTCGGCGGTGGCGGCGAGGGTGTCGCGCAGCGCCGCCGCCGGGTCGCGCTCGGCGGCCCGGGCCGCGCCCGTGGTCGCCGGGCGGACCAGCGACCGCAGCACCGGCGGCACGGCGGCGGGCCCGTGCCGGCCGATCAGGGCGAGGTCGAGGTTCACCGGTACGACGACGGGATCGGCGAACCGCAGCGCCTCGCCGAAGAGGTCCATGCCCTCCTCGGCGGCGAGCGGGACGAAGCCGCCCCGGTTCATCCGGTCCTCGTCGACGTGCCCCGGCTGCCCGTCGCCGGTGTCGTTGGCCCACGGCCCCCAGGCCATGGACGTGGCGGGCAGCCCCCGGTCGTGCCGGTGCTGGGCGAGCGCGTCGAGGAAGCAGTTGGCGGCGGCGTGGTTGGCCTGCCCGGGGCCGCCGAACAGGCCGGCGGCGGAGGAGAACAGCACGAACGCGGCCAGGTCCAGCTTCTCGGTCAGCTCGTGCAGGTGCCAGGCGGCGTCGACCTTGGGCCGGAGCACAGCGTCGAACCGGTCCGGGGTGAGGGCGCCGAGGATGCCGTCGTCGAGCACGCCGGCCGCGTGCACCACGCCGGTGAGCGGCCGGTCGGCGGGGATCTGGTCGATCAGCAGGGCCAGCGCGTCGCGGTCGGTGACGTCGCAGGCGGCCACCCGGGCGGTCGTGCCCAGCTCGGCGAGTTCGTCGACGAGGGCCGCCACGCCGGGGGCGTCCCCGCCGGTGCGGCTGACCAGCAGCAGGTGGCGTACCCCGTGCCGGTCGGCCAGCCGGCGGGCGACCAGCCGGCCCAGCGCGCCGGTCGCGCCGGTCACCAGGACGGTGCCGGCGGCCAGGTCGGGCTCGGGCCGGTCGGCGGGCGGCGGGCCGAGCCGGGTCAGCCGGGGGACCCGGAGCTGGCCGGCGCGCACCGCGAGCTGCGGCTCGCCGGTGGCGAGCGCCGCCGGCAGCAGGTCGGCGGCGGCCCGGTCGTCGTCGACGTCGACGAGCACGATCCGGTCGGGGTTCTCCGACTGGGCGCTGCGCAGCAGCCCCCACGCGGTGGCGGCGGGCAGGTCGGCGATCCGGTCGCCCGCGTCGACCCGGACGGCGCCTCGGGTGACCACCACCAGCCGGGCGGTGGCGAGGGTGTCCTCGGCGAGCCACTGCTGGGCGAGCGCGAGGGTGCGGTGGCTGACCCGGTGGGCCAGCCGGGCCGGGTCCGGCTCGTCCGGGTCCGGCCCGCCGCAGGTGACGACCACCGCGTCGGGGACGGCGGCCCCGGCGCGCACCCCGGCGACCAGGGCGGCGAGGCCCGGGAACCGGTCGGCGGCGGGCCAGTCGTCGCCCAGGGCGGCGAGGTCCGGGGACCGGTCGGCGGCGGGCCGGTCGTCGCCCAGGGCGACCAGCCGGTACGGGCCGGCGGCGCGGGCCGCGTCGGGGGTGACCCAGTCGAGGCGGTGCAGGGACCGGGTGGCGGCGCGGCGGGCCGCGCTGAGCTGCTCGCCGGAGATGGGCCGCAGGACGAGGCCGGTGACGGAGGCGACCGGCGTCGCGCCGGTGTCGGTGACCGTCAGCGCGACCGCCCCGGAACCGGTGGCGGTGAGCCGGATCCGCAGCTCCCGGGCGCGGGTGGGCCGGATCGTCACGCCGGTCCAGGTGAACGGCAGGCCGGGCCGGATCTCGGGGCCACCCGTCGCGGGCGGCGGGGCTGCACCGCCGTCGGGGCCTGCTCCGGTTTTGGCGCCGGCTTGGGCTCCGGCACCGGCACCGGCACCGGCACCGGCGCCAGCGCCAGCTCCGGCATCGGCTCCGGCGACGCTGGCGCCGATGGCGTGCAGCGCCGCGTCCAGCAGCGCGGGGTGCACCGAGAAGGCGGTGGTGTCGGTCGCCGCGTCGGCGTCCAGGGCCACCTCGGCGAGGATGTCGGTGCCGGAGCGCCACGCGGCGCGCAGGGATCGGAACACCGGGCCGTAGTGGTAGCCCTGCTCAGCGAGGCGGGTGTAGAGCCCGTCGAGGGCGATCGGCTCGGCGTCGGCGGGCGGCCACACCGCCGCCGGGGCGTCGGCCGGGTCCTCGGTGGCGGTGAGCAGGCCGGAGGCGTGCCGCTGCCACTGCCGGGACCCGTCGGTGGCGTCGTCGGGCCGGGTGTGCACGGAGACCGGGCGGTGCCCGGTGTCGTCGGCCGGGCCGACCCGGACCCGCAGGTCGACGCCGCCCTCGGCGGGGATCGCCAGGGGCGCTTCCAGGTTCAGTTCGGCCACCGACGCGGCGTCGGCGTGCCGGCCCGCCCAGGACGCCAGCTCGACCAGCGCGGTGCCGGGCAGCAGCACGGTGCCCAGCACGGCGTGGTCGGCCAGCCACGGCTGGGCGGTCAGGGAGATCCGGCCGGTGAACAGCAGCCCCTCGTCGCCGGGCAGCTCGGCGACGGCGCTGAGCAGCGGGTGGTCGACGACGTCGAGGCCGACGGCGGGCAGGACGGCCCGGTGGGCGCCGGTGCGCTCCAGCCAGAACCGGTGCCGCTCGAACGCGTACGTGGGCAGGGCCACCGGGTCGGCCCCGGCGAGGATCCGGCGGTGGTCGACCGGCAGCCCGACGGCGTGGGCGGCGGCGAGGGCGGCCAGCAGCCGGGTCGGCGCGTCGCCGTCCCCGCGCAGGGTGTCCAGCACCTGACCGGCGACGCCGGCTGCGGCGAGCGCCCCGATCAGCTCGGCGGTCGACGCCGGGTCCGGCGACAGCGCCACGAAGGTGACGTGGCCGGCGGCGACGGCGGTCCGCAGGGCGGCGTCGAGGGAGCCCGGCCGGCGGACCCCGTCGGCCCAGTGGCCGGCGTCCAGGGACGCCGGGTCGACCCAGTCTCCGGTCACGGCCGACAGCAGGCGGGCGGTGCCCGGCTGCGGGGCAAAGCCGGTCAACTCAGCACGGAGGCGGTCGGCGACGGCATCGGCCGGGTCGGCGGCGGCGGTCCGGTCGGCGGCGTCGGTCCGGTCGTCGTTGGCGGCCGGGCCCGCGACGGCCCGGGCCCGCAGGGCGACCACGCGGGCCGCGTCGGGCAGGGACAGCACGCCGGCCACGCAGGCGGCGGTGACCTCCCCGTCGGCGTGGCCGAGCACGGCGGCGGGGGTGACCCCGGCGTGCCGCCACACGGCGGCCAGGGCGACGCCGACGGCGAAGGCGACGGGCTGGGCCAGCTCCGGCCGGTCCATCCAGGACCGGTCCGCGCCGGTCAGCAGGGCGGCCGGGTCGACGTCCAGCCAGGGGGCGAGGGCGGGACGGCAGTCGGCGAGCGCGTCGTCGAGGACCGCGCACCGGCCGACCAGCCCGGCCACCGCGTCGAGGGCGGCGCGGGCGTCCGGAAGGACGAACACGGGGCCCGACCCGTGGCCGGCGACGGCGCCGGTGAGCAGGTTGCCGGCCGGGGTGCCGGCGGCGAGCGCGTCCAGGCCGGCCAGCAGCTCCGGGGTGCCCGCGCCGAGCACCGCCGCCCGCCGGTCAAACGCCGACCGGGTGGTGGCCAGCGACCAGGCCACCGCCGCCGGGTCGAGCCCGGGGTGTTCCCGCACGTGCCGGGCCAGCCGGGCGGCCTGCGCGGCCAGGGCGGCCGGGGAGCGCGCCGACAGCGGCCACACCACCGTGTCGGCGGCGAGCAGGCAGGGGTCGGGCGCGGACGCGGGGGCCGCGTCGGCGTCGTCGGCGGCGGCGGGCAGCTCGACGACCACGTGGGCGTTGGTGCCGGAGATCCCGAACGAGGACACCGCGGCCCGGCGCGGCCGGTCCACGGCCGGCCAGGGGCGGGCCCGGGTGACCAGCTCCACCGCCCCGGACGACCAGTCGATGTGCGGCGACGGCTCGTCGGCGTGCAGGGACGCCGGGACGAGTCCCTCCCGCATCGCCAGCACCATCTTGATCACGCCGGCCACCCCGGCGGCGGCCTGGGAGTGCCCGATGTTCGACTTCACCGAGCCCAGCAGCAGCGGCTCGCCGCCGTCGCGGCCCTGCCCGTACGTGGCCAGCAGGGCCTGCGCCTCGATCGGGTCGCCCAGGACGGTGCCGGTGCCGTGCGCCTCGACGACGTCCACGTCGGCGGTGGTGAGCCGGGCGCTGGCCAGGGCCTGCCGGATCACCCGCTGCTGGGACGGCCCGTTCGGGGCGGTCAGCCCGTTGGACGCGCCGTCGGAGTTGACCGCCGAGCCCCGGACCACGGCAAGGATGCGCCGGCCCTCGCGCCGGGCGTCGGAGAGGCGCTGCACCAACAGCATGCCGACGCCCTCGGACCAGCCGGTCCCGTCGGCGGACGCGGCGAACGACTTGCACCGCCCGTCGGAGGCCAGCCCGCCCTGCCGGGAGAACTCCTGGAAGGCGGTGGGGGTGGCCATCACGGCCACGCCGCCGGCCAGGGCCAGGTCGCACTCGCCCCGGCGCAGCGCCGCCCCGGCCAGGTGCAGCGCCACCAGCGACGACGAGCAGGCGGTGTCGACGGTGACGGCCGGCCCCTCCAGCCCGAGGGCGTACGCGACCCGGCCGGAGATCACGCTGTGCGCGGCCCCGGTCATCAGGTACCCCTCGACGCCCTCGGGGACCTCGGTCAGCCCGGTGCCGTACCCGGAGGTGGACGCGCCGACGAAGACGCCGGTGCGGGTGCCGCGCAGCGCGGCGGGGTCGACCCCGGCCCCCTCCAGCGCCTCCCAGGACGCCTCCAGGGTGAGCCGCTGCTGCGGGTCCATGGCCAGCGCCTCGCGGGGCGAGATCTCGAAGAACGCGGGGTCGAAGTCGGGCACGTCGTAGAGGAAGCCGCCGGCCGGGGCCGATGCGCCGTCGGGGCCCTCGGGGATCTCCCAGCCCCGGTCGGTGGGGAACGCCGACACGGCGTCGACGCCGTCGGCGACGAGCCGCCACAACTCCTCCGGCCCGCCGACGCCGCCCGGGTACCGGCAGGCCATGCCGACGATCGCCACGGGCTCGTCGGCGTGCACGACGAGCGTCTCCCCCGCGTCGGCCGCGTCGCCCCCGAAGACCAGCTCGCGCAGGTGCGCGGCCAGCTCGGCGGGGGTGGGATAGTCGAAGACGACGGTGGTGGGCAGGCGCAGGCCGGTGGCGGTGTTCATCCGGCCCCGGAAGTCGACGGCGGTCAGCGAGTCGAAGCCGAGGTCCTTGAACGGTCGTCCGCGCAGCTCGTCGGGGGTGGCGTGGCCGAGGACGGCGGCGGTCTGCTCGTTGACCAGCCGCAGCAGGTCGCGTTCCTGGTCGGCGGCGGAAAGGCCGGCCAGGTGGCGCAGCGGTTCGGCGACGGCGCCCGGCGCGGGCGCGGCGGACTCCTCGGCGTCGAGCAGGGCCCGCACCTGGGGCAGGTCGCCGAGCAGCGGGCTGGGCCGGGCCACGGTGAACGCCGGGTGGAACCGGGCCCAGTCGACGTCGGCGACGGTGACGCATCCGGTGGGCCGGCGGGTCGCCCGGTCCAGCGCGACGAGCGCCCGTTCCGGGTCGATCGGGGGCAGGCCCATCCGGTTGAGCTGCGCGGTGGCCACGTTCTCGGCGGCCATCCCGCCCTCCCCGCCCCAGGCGGTCCAGGACACGGCGGTGGCCGGCAGTCCCCGGCCGCGCCGGTTGACCGCGAGGGCGTCCAGCAGCGAGTTTCCGGCCCCGTACGCGCACTGGCCGGCGCTGCCCCACACCCCGGAGATGGAGGAGAAGAGCACGAACGCGGCGAGGGGGCGGTCGGCGAGGCACTCATCGAGGTGCAGTGCGCCGAGCACTTTGCCGGCGACGACGTGGGAGAACTCGTCGAGGGTGGTCCCGGTCAGCGGGGTGAGCTGGTCGGTGCCGGCGGCGTGCACGACGGCGGTCAGCCCGGGCAGCGCGTCCAGCAGCGCGGCCACCGACGACCGGTCGGTCACGTCGCAGGTGGCGGCGGTGACCCGCCCGTCGGCGCCGTACCGTTCGAGCAGGTCGGCCACGGCGGGGGCGGCGGCGCCCCGGCGGCTGGCCAGCACCACCTGCCGGGCGCCCCGGTCCAGCAGCCAGCGGGTGACGTGGCCGCCGAGCCCACCGGTGCCGCCGGTGACCAGGACGGTGCCGCCGCTCCAGTCGACGGCGCGCGCGTCGTCCACGGCGGCGGGGGCCGGCACGAGCCGGCGGGCCCAGACGCCGCCCGAGCGGACGGCCACCTGGTCCTCGCCGCCGTCGGCGAGCACGGCGGCGAGTCGGCGGGCGACGGCGTCGTCCACGGTGGGCGGCAGGTCGACGAGGCCGCCCCACCGGTGCGGCTGCTCGACGGCGGCGGCGCGGCCGAGGCCCCAGACCTGGTTCTGCAACGGGTGCTCGACCTGGTCGGCGGGGGCGGCGGCGACCGCGCCGCTGGTGACGCACCACAGCGGCGCCACCAGGTCGAGGTCGGTCAGGGCCTGGACCAGCGCGAGGGCGGTGGCGGCGGCGAGCGTGACGCCCGGGTGCTCCGGCAGCAGCCGGTCCTGGCCGGCGACGACGAGCAGCACGCCGTCGACGGGCCGTTCGTCGGTGGCCTCCCGCAGCCGGGCGGCCAGCGCCGCCCGGTCCAGGTCGGCCCCGCCGACGGTGAGCGGTTCGGCGTCGGGCAGCAGGCCGGCCAGCCCGTCGGCCCAGGCGGGGGCGTCGGCGGCGGGCAGCACGACCAGCCAGCGGCCGGTGGGTGCGTCCCGGTCGGCGACCGGCACCGGCTTCCAGGTCACCTGGTACGACCACTCGTCGGCCAGCGTCCGCTCCCGGCGCGACCGGCGCAGCGAGCTGAGCACCGGCAGGGCCGGCAGCAGGGTACGCACGGCGTCGTCGTCGGGGTCGACGCCCAGCTCGCCGCCCAGCGTCTCGGCGTCGGCGCCCTCCAGGGCAGCCCAGAACCCGTCGTCGCCGCCCGAGGCGGTGGCCGTGGCGGCGGCGGGCGGCGGCTCGGGCCAGAACCGCTGGCGGTGGAACGCGTACCCGGGCAGTGGCACCCGCGCGATGTCGGCGCCCGCGAACAGGGCGGCCCAGTCCACGTCGACCCCGCCGCCGTGCAGCTCGGCGAGGGCGGCGAACGCGGAGCCGGGTTCGGCGCGGTCGCGGCGCAGCAGGGCGGTCGCGGCCCGGCCCTCGTCCCGGCCGGTGGCGGCGAGGATGTCGCGGGTGAGCGCGGTGAGCACCCCGCTCGGGCCCACCTCCAGGAAGGTACGCACGCCCATGGCGCACAGCCGGTCCACGCCGTCGGCGAACCGGACGGCCTCCCGCACGTGCCGTACCCAGTATTCGGGGGTGCGCAGGGCGTCGGGGTCGGCGACCTCGCCGGTCAGGTTCGACACGATCGGCAGCGTCGGCGGGCGCAGCTCGACCCCGCGCAGCACGGCGGCGAACTCGTCGAGCATCGGTTCCATCAGCGGGCTGTGGAAGGCATGGCTGACCCGCAGCGGGCGGGTCCGCACCCCCTGGTCGGCCCAGCGGCGTTCGAGTTCCTCCACGGCGTCGGCGGCACCGGAGACCACCACCGAGGCGGGGCCGTTCACGGCGGCGACGGCGATCCGGTCTTCGAGCCCGGCCAGGGCGGCCCGGACCGCCTCGGCGGGGAGCTGGACCGACAGCATCGCCCCGCCGGCCGGCAGGGCCTGCATCAGCCGGCCCCGGGCGGCGACGACGGCGGCGGCGTCCGGCAGGGTCAGCACGCTCGCGACGTGGGCCGCCGCCAGCTCGCCGATCGAGTGGCCGAGCAGGACGTCCGGGACGACCCCCCAGCTCTCCAGGAGCCGGAACAGCGCCACCTCGACGGCGAAGAGCCCGGCCTGGGTGAACAGGGTCTGGTTGAGCAGCGCGGCGGCCTCGCCGCCCTCGGGCGCGAAGATCACCGGGGCCAGCGGCCGGGGCAGGTGGCGGTCCAGCTCGGCGCAGACCTCGGCCAGCGCGCGGGCGAACACCGGGAAGGCGTCGGCCAGGTCGCGGCCCATGCCGCAGCGCTGCGCGCCCTGCCCGGAGAAGAGGAACGCGAGCTGGCCGCCGCGCGGCCCGCCCCCGGTGACCAGCCCGGGCGCGTCGTCCCCGGCGGCGAGCGCGCGCAGCCCGGCGAGCAGTTCGGCGTGGTCGGCGGCGAACAGTACGGCCCGGTGCTCCAGCCGGGCCCGGGTGGTGGCCGACGACCAGCCCACGTCGGTCAGCCGGAGTTCGGGGCGGGCGTCGAACAGGTCGGCCCAGCGGGTGGCCTGCCCGGCGAGGGCCGCCGCGTCGCGGGCGGAGAGCAGCACCGGCACGAGGCCGGCCCCGACGACCGGCGCGGACCCGTCGCCGGCCGACGTAGCCGCACCGGCCCCGGCGGTGGTGGCACCGGCGGTAGTGGCCCCGGCCGTGGTGGCCGCAGCCGTGGTGGCCGCAGTGCGACCGGCGTCGCCGTCCGCGCCGGGCTCCGCCGGCCCGGGGGCGGCCTCGGCCGGCGCCTCCTCGATGATCACGTGGGCGTTGGTGCCGCTCATCCCGAACGACGACACGCCGGCCCGGCGCGGCTGCTCCCCGGCCGCCCACGGCTGGGCCCGGGTCACCAGCGACACCGCGCCGGCCGTCCAGTCCACGTTGGGGGTCGGCTCGTCGACGTGCAGCGTCGCCGGCACCGTCTCGTGCCGCAACGCCATCACCATCTTGATCACCCCGGCGACGCCGGCGGCGGCCTGGGTGTGACCGATGTTCGACTTCACCGAGCCGAGCCACAGCGGCCGGTCCGCCGGCCGGCCCTGCCCGTACGTGGCGAGCAGCGCCTGCGCCTCGATCGGGTCGCCGAGGGTGGTGCCGGTCCCGTGCGCCTCCACCACGTCGACCTGCTCGGGCGAGAGGCGGGCGCTGGCCAGGGCCTGGAGGACGACGCGCTGCTGGGACGGGCCGTTGGGGGCGGTGAGCCCGTTGGACGCGCCATCCTGGTTGACGGCGCTGCCCCGGACCACGGCCAGCACGGGGTGCCCGTGCCGGCGGGCGTCGGAGAGCCGCTCGACGAGCAGCAGGCCGACGCCCTCCCCCCAGCCGGTGCCGTCGGCGGCGGCGGCGAACGACTTGACCCGCCCGTCGGCGGAGAGGCCACGCTGCCGGCTGAAGCCGATGAAGGCGGACGGGGTGGACATGACGGTGGCGCCGCCGGCCAGCGCCAGGGTGCACTCCCCCTGGCGCAGGGCCTGGCAGGCGAGGTGCAGGGCGACCAGCGACGAGGAGCAGGCGGTGTCGACGGTGACGGCGGGGCCCTCGATGCCGAGGGCGTACGAGATCCGGCCGGACACCACGCTCGCCGCCGTGCCGGTGAGGATGTATCCCTCGGTGCCGGGCGGCGGCGGCTGGAGCAGCGACACGTAGTCCTGGCCGGTGGTGCTGGCGAAGACGCCGACCTGGTGGCCGCGCAGCGCGGACGGGTCGATGCCGGCGTGCTCGAACGCCTCCCACGACGTCTCCAGCAGCAGGCGCTGCTGGGGGTCCATGGCGAGCGCTTCGCGCGGCGAGATGCCGAAGAAGCCTGCGTCGAAGTCGGTGGCCGAGTCGAGGAAGCCGCCCTCGGAGGCGTACGACGTGCCGGGGTGGTCGGGGTCGGGGTGGAACAGCCGGGTCAGGTCCCAGCCCCGGTCGGCGGGGAACCCGGAGATGGCGTCCTCGCCCGAGGCGACGAGCTCCCACAGGTCCTCCGGGGAGCGCACCCCGCCGGGGAAGCGGCAGGACATGCCGACGATCGCGATCGGCTCCCGGCTGGCGGCCTCAAGCTCGCCGAGCTTCCTCCTGGTCTGGTGGAGGTCGGCGGTCACCCATTTCAGGTACTCCCGAAGCGTATCTTCATTCGCCATTGCCGCCACCTCTTCGGGCCGGAACGACCAGTCGACCCAATACCGTCCACAGACGCCTCAAGCCGCGAAAACCAGAGCCCATTAAGCCGACCAGAAATTGCCAGACAAACAGCGCTGCAGCGCAAACCAGGTCCTACTTACCGGAGGAAGGTATTTGGCCCCGGACGGCGCTGCCAACCCCTAGCAGGCCCCTAGCACTGCCCCTAGGAGCAGGGCCGCAGGCTGGGACGGAGCGCCCCTCGGACGGGCACCGGCCGGTGCCCGTCGACCGGCCGCCGGGCGGGTGCGACACCCGCCCCGGCCGGCTTCGCCGACCCCGTCGACACCACGCGCCCGCCGGCCTTTTCCACTGCGGCACATTGCACCATTCCGCGCAACGATGCGTGACGTCGCGCAGTGAGCAACTCCGCTACGGAGTTGTTCCTCTCACAGACCACCACTGTCCGGTCCGGCGGGTGGAGGAGGGGGCCAGGCGGTCATTATCCGATGCCGAGGGCCGTGGCGAGCCCGGCTACGTCCGCCGGGACCGGTCCGTGGCGGGCCAGGTCGGTGAGCAGCGTACGGGCCACCGGCCGCAACCGGACCTCGGCCGGTGCGGTCCGGTCCGCGTCGACCAGCGCGCGCCCGGCCGCGAGCGGATCGCCGACCCGGAGGTACGCGCGGGTGGCGTCGAGCAGGTACGCCGCCCGATGCTCGGCCGGTAATCGTCGCCAGTCGTCCGCGCCGACGACCCGCTCGTGCAGCACCACCGCCTCGCCACCGGCACCCAGCGCGACGGCGGCAGCCACCCGGGCCAACTCCACCGCAGTGGGCCCGAAACTGGTCCAGTGCCGGTCGTGGCCCTCGCCGATCTCGTCGGCGATCCCGGCCGCCCGGTCGAGCAGTTCCCGTGCACTGCGCTCGTCGCCGAACCCGGCGGCAGCCAGGGCGGCCTGAATCAGCAGCGTTCCGTGTAGCGCCAGGTCCGCTGGCGGGCCGTCGCGCCACACCCGGGGGACGATGCGGTACGCGGCGGCGATCGTGACGGTCAGGGCCGGCCGGGGGCGGTCGAGGGCGCGCAGTGCCTGCCCCAGCGGCACGGTGGCCGCCGCCGTCAGCAGCGGATCGCCGATGGCCACGGACATGGCCCGGTCGGCGGCGAACCAGCCGAGGTCACCCTCGCCGAGCTTCACCAACACCGAAGACGTGATCCGGTACGCCTGCACCAGCAGCTCCGCCGCGCCGTCCCCGTCCCCGCCGCCGCCGTTGGCGTGGGTGGCGTGGGCGTGTTGGGCGTCGGCGAGTAGTTCTGGCAGCGTCCGTAGTAGTTGGGGGTAGTCGGCGTGCTGGTATGTGAGCCAGGCGTGCCGTGCCCGCCGGCTCAGCTCGCCGGCCGGCGGTGCCGCCGGGGGGTTGCCGGGCACGTTCAGGGCGGTGTCGTAGCGGGCGAGGGCGGCCCGTACCCCGTCGACGCCGCGCACGGCGGCGCGGGCGGCCTGCGACGGTGGGGCACCGCGGCCGAGCAGCGCCACCGGGTCGACGCGCAGCACGTCGGCGAGGTCCTGGATGACGGTGAACCGGTCGAGGGCGCGGACACCTCGCTCGACCTTGTCGACCCAGCTCTTCGACTTGCCGAGCCGGTCGGCGAGCATCTGTTGGGTCATCCGCCGTCGGGCCCGTAGCCGGGCGATCCGGCGTCCTACCGGCAGGTCATGGGTGGTCACGACGCCACCGCCGGTCGGGCACCGCCCTGGTCGTGTCGTCCGCCGGTATCCGGTCCGCCTCGGCCTGCTGGAGCAGGCGTTGCCTCGCGGCCTCCCGTTCGGCGGCCTCGGCCTGCTCACTGCGGCTCTGCGCCGGGCTGTTGTCCGTGTCGCCCATGTCTGCCTGCCTTTCGATTGGGTAGGTAACGTCGGTGCCGGTCTTGATCTCCCGAGTAGGCGCGTGCTCCTGGGCCGCCCACATCTCCAACGGTCGGCCGCACCATCCGACGATGCGTTCGGTGATGTCAGCGGTGCTCATGCCGGTGATTTCGGCCTGGGCGTCCGGCAGGTACGCGGTCAGGTAGCGGGCGAGCGTGCGAATGTTGCACTGGCACAGCTCCTTGAGCTGGCGTTTGCGGGTGGGGCAGGGCCAGGGGTCCCCGCAGGCGAGGCAGTTCCAGTCCGGTCTGGACGGGCCGTGGATCGCCGGGTAATCAGCCATCGCCGCCCCCGTTTCCCGGCTGACGGTGGCAGCCCTGTTGGCGAGGGGAGTACGACGGCCACATGGGCGGACGCCGGTACTCACCGCGGGGCCGCTGCGCCCACGCCTCGCGAGGACGCCAGCGCTCCGCTCGCAGCTCGGTCGCGGCGTCGCGGTGGTGGCGGGCCTCGTCCCGAGCGGCGACGATCTCCTGGTAAAGCGTGTCCAGGTCGGCCTCTACCCGGCGGAGGAACCTGCCGACTGCCTCCGGGTCGAGGCCCCGCCGACCGAACCTGGTCAGCGGGAAGTCCTGCCACCGGACGTCGGCCGGCGTCAGCAGGTTTCGGCGGGACTGGTAGACCGCGCCGCCCCCAGGGGTGCCGCCGACGCCGATAGCAGGCCCGCCCCCAACCGGCTCGGCGGGTTCGTCTGTGCTGGGCTCCATGTGCCTCCGTCCTGCGCTGTCGAGATCGCTTCGCGGCCCGGCCGCTGAAACGACCCGGGTCGGGGTGGCGGGTGGGTTGATCGGGTCCGGTTCCTGCTGCGACTGGGCAACGGAGAACAAGCGGGCAGACAGTTAATGTGGCCTTTTGCAGGTGATCTCCTCGGGGTGCAACCCGAGGAGTTGCAGATGACCGCGAAGTACGTGCGGGTGGCAGAGGGCATCCGCGAGCAGATCCGTACGGGCAGGCTGTCCGTTGGGGACAAACTGCCCTCGATCAGCGCGCTACAGACCCAGCACGACGTGTCCTACGGCTCGATCCGTGGAGCCATGCTGGTACTCAAGGCCGAGAGCCTGGTCGAGGGCCGCCAAGGCGAGGGCGTCTACGTCACGGCCAAGCCGGCGGGCTGAATCCAGGGTCCCGGCAAAGTCGCGGAGTGTCCGGTACCGCGCAGATCGGAGCCGCGTACGTGGATGCCGCCGGTGCGGCGATCATCGCGCAATTCGGCTACTTAGTCCCGTCGCCGGCACCACCCCACCGAAGCCGTCCTGCCGCGCTGTTCCCCGCCCCCGCCGAACCTGCCCGCAGCCGTCCATGTAACGGGACTTACGTTCCGCTGCTTGGGATGACTGAAGATCTTGGAGGGAAGTGGCCCCTGGAGGGGCCACTTCCCTCCAAGATCTTCCATGCGGTCAGCCGTGTCGGAAATGGCGCTCATAGGCGTGACGCACGGCATGAGGGGCCGGGGTCTCGGTTCGAGAACTTCGACGATCTGCTGAAACCGCTCTGCCTGCGCTGCTCCCGCCAGCAAGGGCGCGTCTCCGCCAACCACCCCAGGCCGGAGACCCGCCCGACTTTGCCGGGGCCCTGGGGCTGAATCGCCTCCGCCCAGCAGTACGCCAGCCGCCAGAACGGACGGCACGAACGGCGCGGCTGATGATGGCAATAAGCGTTGCGCTCGTGGCGTCCATGTCGCTCCTCCCGCAACTCGGATCGTCGAAGTCCGCCGCGAACCTGTCGCCGGTGACCCCACTCCAAGTCGTAGACACGTAGCTTGTGCTGCTTCCACGATCGCGGTTCTTGCATAGCCCGGGAACACCGACCTAGGGGGAGAGTTGCGGGGAGACTTAACGGTTGCCGCGCGCCTGACCTGATGTTTCTGCGCGCGCAGGTGGCAAGATCGGGACTGGCCGTGATCGACGGAACAAGGGTTACGCTCTCGTCGCCGGGGTCCAGGCAGGATGGATCGCCGGTCCATTCACGTTTCACGCCGGAGGGCGACAACTACGTCGAAGTCGCCTTCGCGCTCGTCAGCACCATAGGAATGTGGGACTCGAAGGGCCGGACCAGTGCTGGAGTTCACCTTCGGAGGAGTTAACGGCGTTCATCGGCGGCATCTGAGACGGCGAGTTTGACGCGTACTGAACTGCCGCCTCGTCGGCGTGCCCGGGATCCCCGGGCACGCCACGCCGCCCCCGCCGACTTAAGTATCACCGTTTACAAACGCAGGTCTTCAAGCTGGCCGGCGGAGTGCCCGCCCCCTTCCCGCCAATCTCGCGCCGACTCCGAGAGGAGCCGGAGGCGAGGCGGGCATCGAGTGAAACGCTGTAGGTACTGCCGGCTCGCACCCCTGTTCAGCGCATCGAGATGAGCGTCTGCTCGATATGCTCGAAGATGTCCGAGTCCGTCTCTTGTTGCCACTCCGGCATGTTCGACCAGTCGGCTACGTAGGAAGCCTTCGGGTTTGGAAAGTGTCTGAATATCTGTGCAATCCAGCACAAGGCGACGAAGCGACCTTTCTGTTCACGAGTCAGCTTTGCGGTCGCGCCCTCGGCCACCTCGATGAACTGGTGGACCTGCTCATACACTGCGGCGGCGCTTATCCGTTCCCATTCGGGCGTGGCTTCCCAGGGCGTGACATAGCCCGGCTTCGGTTCGCCGGGATAGTACTTACGGACTCCGGCGATCCACGCCTCGCGGAACACACGTCCCGGTTCTTCGACCTGCACGCTCGCCCTCCCTGTGGTCACATCAATCCCTTGCCCTCATCAGGGCATTGATCTGGCTGTTGAGATGCTGCACGTGCGTGTCAGCAAGGAACGGCTGCAGGTGGTGCTGTAGTCGGTTTAGCTTGGCACCGACCACACCCGAGCCGCTCTGACGGGCAGTATCAAGAGCGGCGCCACCGTAGAGCACGATCTGGTGTGCTTCGCTACGCTGAACTCCGACCATGGCGAGATCTGTCAGGACGGCTCCGCGTCGACGCACGGAGAGGCTTTGCGACAAGGCGCCGGACAGTACCGGCTCGGCCAAATCTGGGCGCCCCAACTCGACGTAGCAGGCTCCGCGTTCCTCGGCGATCCGGGAACCGTCAAAGCGCAACCATCCACCGTTGTGGACCCGTCCGGGCAGGCGGTTGACCTCTTCGGCCTGGTCGAGCGCCCGCCGGCATCCGCCGAGGTCACCGAGGCCCGCGAGGGCCTGCGCCCGCACGGTATGCGCCCAGTGCCGGGTCGACAGCGCGCTGTTCCCGTTGCTGGCCAGGCCAGCGGCAACTTCAAGCATCGGTGCGGCCTGCCGGAAGTCACGCTCGTAGACGCTGATGAAGGCGTGGCGAATCATCGCGCACGCCCAGAGGTCATAGGCTGCGGCTTCTCGCGCGGCTGTTGCTGCCAGGACGTAGCAGTGTGCGGCCTCGCTGTACGCGTTCGCGTCGAAGGCGACCTCGCCGGCGAGCTGGAGCAGGTCGGCGGTGATCCCGCAGAGCCTGCGGTGTACAGATGTCGTGTGGGAGCGGCGTAGGTTGGCCGTGAGCGTAGTGAGCTGACGGTTGACCAGCGGCGACACGGCCATCTTGGACTCGGCCGCGCCGAACGTTGCCCACAACTGGAGGTTGAGACCCTCGTACTCGTCGAGGGTGGCTGGGTCTAGTCGCTTGTCCCCATCGCTGGAGGATTCGATGCGCGCCCAGTCGAGCTGGCCGCCCGGGACAGGCGCGGCCAGGAGCGCCCCTGTCAGGCTCAGCAGGCGTAGCAACTCGCGGCGGTTCATGTCGCCAGTGTCCGTGATCTGCCTGCCGGTCAGCCACCCGCCGCCGTGATCATCACCAGCGGTGAGCGGCTGACCCGGTGGCATCCAGTGCAAAACGGGGTCAGTATGGCGTTGGCCACGGGTGATGTAGAAGCCTAGGTCAGCGTCGCGAGAGGCCTTCAACACCGCACGGAATGCCTCCCGGGTCGCGGGCTTGGGCCAGCGGTGTTCCCCTCGTTCAAGCTTCCCGACGTGGTTGGCATCCAGGCTGGTTCTCGTGCCGTAGGTCTCCCACAGATAGGTGTTGACCGCCTCGGCGACTTCCTGCCGGGACATCCGTCGGCCTGAACCACTTGAGGACAGAAGTCGGCGACGGGCGTCACTGAGCAGGGTGTTGGGGCCATCCGACCGCCCGGGCTTTGGAGCCATCCCATCGCCGCCCTTCGAGACTCTCTGGTAGTCCTCTTGGGCAGCCCGCAAAGATCTTCGCCACCCTTACCCCCGGTCTGCTGGAACTTGGTCTTCGTCTCGCTGAACGGGTTCACCTGACGGTCCGGTTCGCCGGAATGCCACGCCAGGATGCCGGCGTTGGCACCTGATCACAAGACGCATCGCCGACGGGAAAGCTGTGCACCATCCGTGCGTGATGCTCGCGTGATTGCTGATCAAGTCGGCTGGCCGTCGAGAGCTATCCGTACGAACGACGCCCACGAACTCATCGATAGCATCGAACACTTCACCCACACCCCGGCCAACGCCCTCACCCGATAGGGCACCATCGGGGACATGGACCCGATCACCATCCCCGGCCGCGTCATCACCCTGCGCGACATGCGCCCCGATGACGCGGCCGGCGCGTGGGCAATCGTCGGAGACGACCGCGTCACCCAATGGCTCTCCTTCGACAGCCGGGACCAGGCCGCCGCCGTCGCCATGGTCGAAGGCACGATCCAACGCGCCCAACTCATCCCCCGCACCGAGTACTACCTAGCCGTCGCTAACGCCGCAGACCGGATGATCGGGTTCGCGCGGCTCGGCCTCACCGGCCACCAAGCCGCCAAGCTCGGGTACGCCATCGGCGCGGACCACTGGGGCCACGGCTACGCCACCGACGCCGCGCGCACGATCATCGACTACGGCTTCAACGTGCTGAAGCTCCACCGCATCACCGCGGCCATCGGCCCCGACAACGCCGCCTCCGTCGCCGTCGCCGAGCGGCTCGGCATGCAGTACGAGGGTCGGCTACGCGACCACGTCCACACCAACGGCGCCTGGCGCGACTCCCTGCTCTACTCCGCCCTCGCCCCCGAGTGGAGCCCTGCCGCCAGTTGATCGCCACCCGCAGTCAGCAATCTCGCGCCGACTCTGAGAGGACCTACACGACCTACAGAAACGTGGCCCTTTCGACCCGGCTCCGGCGCTGCGGCGCTGCCACGCGGTGGCCGGTAGCCGCCCCGCTCAGGCCCCCAGAGCCACGGTCAACCGCTCCGCGGCGACCTGCGCCGCGTCGGTGCGTACGACGCTGGCGAACTCGCGGGCCCTGGCGGCCACCTCCGGCCGCAGCGCGGTGCCGAGAGCCTCGGTCAGCGACTCGACGGCCGGCACCGTGCCGGAATGCACGGTGCCGATGCCGAGCGTGGACACCCGGCGCGCGAAGTAGTGCTGGTCGTACACCTGCGGTATGACAACCTGCGGCGTCCCCGCCCGCGCGGCCGTGGTCGTGGTGCCCGAGCCGCCATGGTGGACCACCACGGCCACCTCTTTGAACAGCGACTGCTGGTTCACCTCGCCGACCACCAGGCAGTCGGGTGTCCGGTCTCGCGACGAGAGCGGTGCCCAGCCTCGCGAGACGACCAGCCGGCAGCCGACCGCGCGCACGGCCTGCACGGCCGTCTCCAGCAGGCCCGGGGGCGCGACGACACTGCCGAATCCGACGTAGACGCACGGCCCGTCGGCCTCCAGGAAGGTCGTCAACTCGGCGGGCAGGGCCCGCTCATCCGGCAGGAGCCAGGCGCCCGGCTGGTAGACGGTCGAATCGGCGGCGTCCGGCCAGGGTGCCAGGGTCGGGTCGGTGGCCAGCCACGGCTGGTCGGTGTGGATGTGGTCGGTGACGTCATCCACAGTGTCCAGCCCCACCGCCGACCGCAGCGCGTTGAGCGGCGCGGCGAAGGTGTCGTTGACGTGCCGCAGGTTGGCGGCCCACAGGTCGCGGTTGTCGGCCGACGCGGGCGCCGGCACCTCCCCGAGCATCGGCAGCGGCAGCGGGGGGTGGTGCGGTGAGGGCAGGACCGCCGGGCAGAGCGCCACGAAGACGTACGGGATGCCGCGCTTCTCCGCCACGGTGCGGGCGGCGATCTGGAGGCCGGTCGACGCGACGAGGACGTCACAGTCCCGGGCGGCGGCCGACAGCACCTCGAACTGGATGCCGATGGAGGACTCGGCCAGCTGGCGGACCTGGGCGGGCGAGGGTTTGGGTACGGCGGCCCGCGACCTGGGCTCCGCCGACCTGCGCCAGGGCGGGCCGATGGGTACGAAGGGAATCCTGAAGGTGGCCACCCAGCGGGCGAAGTCGGGCGGGGCGCAGAGGCGGACCTCAAGGCCGAGGGCCTTCAACCGCAACGCGAGCGCCACCAGTGGTTGGACGTCGCCACGCGACCCGAGAGTCGACAGCAGTACGCGCATGATACTCGTTTTTCCGTCTCTTGCGGGTGGATCCGGGCGTGGCGGGTCGGCATCACCACGCTCAGCGCCGGGGAGATGGTGGGCAATGACATGGCGATCGTCTCCGTCAGACGAACTTGCCGTCGGAGGTCAGCGACGTCGTCAGAGGATAACGCTCCGCAAAGGGGAATCTTACTCATGAATAGGGGTCGATAGGGGTGCACTGTCCCTTCACGAGTTGTCGCCTCGGCCGGACCCACACCCACGCTCACGCGAAACCACACCGGGCGGGAACCGGCCGTCCGGGAACCACATCCGTCGGCCCCGGCACCGACGTCGGGCCGCCCCCGGCACGCCCCGCAACACCACCACCGGTGAGCTGACCTTCCGCCGTCTGACTGCCCGCCAGCGCCGCCCGCGCCTACGCCGCCCTCGACAATGCCGAGCAGGCCAAGGCCGCTATCACTGAGGCCGAGGACGCCTGGTCCCGCATACGGCCCGGCCAACGCCCTACCCCGAAAGGGCACCAGCGGAGGCATGGACCCGATCACCATCCCGGCCGCCCTCCCCGCTCAACGCTTAGTGCCGGACTCCCGGCCGCCGGCCTCGCGGACCGTGTCGCAAAGGCGACTCTTCGCTACAGTAAATTCATGATCACGAATATTGTTCGGGACGGTTCCACAATCAGCGGGAGGGAACAATCATGCGGTTACCACGTTGGATCACGGCTGTGGCGATCACGGGTGCGCTCGGGGTCGCCGTCGCGTCCCCGGTCTCGGCGGCGCCATCCGCCGGCACGGCCGAGCGGCTGAGCGGCGCGACGGAGGCCGACATCAGTCCGCAGCTGTTCTGCAGCACCAAGTTCATCGTGGACGGCGTGCGTATCCGCGCCGCTGCGAACACCACCAGCACGGTCCTCGGCCTTGGCTACAAGGGGCAGTGGTTCGACATCGACAAGTTCAACAACCCGGCGTTGAGCTGGGCCTACGGCACCAACAGGGCGACCGGGGTGAAGGGGTGGGTCAGTAACACCTCGGGATTCCTCGATGTTTCCCTGTGCCCGTGAAGATGTAACCCAGTAGGTGCAGGGGCTTCGGGATGCGCGCTGCCGACATCATCGGCCCCTGCCGGGCCGGCCTTCGCCGGGCCGGCCCTGACCGGGTGCGGGGCGTATTCGCCAGGCCGCCGCCCGACTGCCCGGTGTACGGGGCGGCATGGGGCGGCGACCTCTCGGGGCATACGCGGGAGAGGGGACATGGCTGAGGACCCGTGAGACCGAGGCCCTGGCCAGAATCAGTGAACGAACTGCTCACCGCAGGCCTCGGATGCGTCGCCACCGGCCCGGCCGCCGGGCAACACCGCACGGGAGGCGTACTCTGACCAGGCGTTCACCGCGCCCGGCCGCCACTCCACCTGGCCTACGCCGCTGAGCGCGGTGCCGCGTGGGCGCCGAGTTGTGCCGAATTCAGAACTCGGAAAATGGTGACGGGCGCAGATGGGCTACCTCCGGATCGGCGATGTCGACCTGTATTCGGAGGTCGCCGGCGAGGGCGATCCCGTCCTGCTGCTGCACGGTGGCTTCTGCTCCCTTGAGTCGATGCGGGCGCAGTCCGACGCGCTCGTGCCGGAACACCGGGTGTTCGCCTTCGAGCGTCCCGGGCACGGTCGGTCGGCCGACATCGACGGGGAGTACGACTACGCGCGCGGGGTCGCCGACACCCTGGCCTACCTCGATGCCGTCGGCCTCGAATCGGCGCACGTCGTCGGCTACAGCGACGGCGCGATCATCGGGCTGCTGCTCGCCCTCGACCACCCGGGGCGGGTGCGCTCGCTGACCGCCATCAGCGCGAACCTCGACCCGTCGGCGTTCACGGATTCGGCCTCCCCCGTCCTCGATGCGCTCGAACGCGAACAGGGACCGGACGTCGAGCGGATGCACTACGAACGCCTGTCGCCGGACGGGCCGGAGCACACGGACGTCGTACTCGCCAAGCTGTTCCGCCTCTGGAGGAGCGAGCCGCACATCGACCCGGCCGAACTCGCCCGGATCGCGGCGCCGGTGCTCGTGATGTCGGGCGACCGCGACACGATCCCGCCCGGCCACAGCCTGCTCATCGCCGCGTCGATTCCCGGCGCGCAGTTGTGCATCGTGCCGGGCACCACGCATGGCCTCCTCGCCGAACGCCCCGAGCTGGTCGGCGCGCTCATCCGTGCCTTCGTGCGGCAGGCCGCCGGTCAACCGCGTGAGCGACGCAGCAGCCAGACGAAGTAGGGCGCTCCGACGAGGGCCATCATGAGCCCGGCGGGGATCTGCGAGGGGGCGATGAGCGTACGGCCGAGGGCGTCGGCGACGCAGACGAGCAGGCCGCCGAGCAGCATGGCGACCGGGACGATGCGCCCGTGCCGAACGCCGACGAGGCTGCGGGCGATGTGGGGGGCGACGAGCCCGACGAAGCCGACCACGCCGACCGCGATCACGCTCACCGCCGCCACGACCGCCGCGATCGTCAGCAGGGTGAGTCGCGCGCCTTCCCGGCGGACGCCGAAGATCCGGGGGGTGTCCTCGTCGATCGCCAGGAGGTCGAGTTGGCGGCGCATGCCCAGCACCGCGGGGGTCGCGAGGAGCAGCACGAGCGCGACCGGCAGCACGTCGGCGAAGGACCGGCCGTAGGTCGTGCCCGAGAGCCAGGTGAGGATCCTCGGCGTGTCCCACGGATCGGCGCGCAGGAGCAGGAAGGTGCTGATGTCGCTGAGCGCGTAGCCGCAGCCGATGCCGATGAGCAGGAAGCGGTCGGGGAGCAGCCCTCCGCGCCACGCCAGCAGGGCGATGAGCGCGAAGGTGCCGAGTCCCATCGCGACGGCCGTGACGATGAGCGCGGGACGTCCGCCGGCCACGCCCGAGGTCACCACGATCACCGCGCCGAGGCCGGCACCGGCGGTGATACCGAGCACGCCCGGCTCGGCCAGCGGATTGCGTACCGTTCCCTGCACGACGGTTCCGGCCAGCGCGAGCGCCGCACCGGCGACGACGGCCGCCGCGACCCTCGGGGCGCGGTCGTCGAGTGCCCGGCCGATCAGGTCCGGCGCGGAGCCCTGGAGCCAGAGCGCGATGTCGCCGGCGCGGAGCCACAGGCTGCCGGCCAGCAGGCCGACCAGCACCGCCGCGACGAGCAGACCGGCCGCGACGACCACGACGGTACGGAAGCGGCGGCGCGAGCGGATGGCGACGAGGGCCCGGGGCGCATTCCGCGCCGCTCCCGAATCGCGCAGCCGGAGCGCCAGGATCACGATGACGATGGCACCGAGCAACGAGGTCGGGATTCCGGTGGGAATCGAGGCGGCCGCCTGGGCGCCGAGAACCGCCCGGAGCACGTCGTCCGCGAGGAGCACCAGAAGTGCCCCGACCAGTCCGCAGGCCGGGACCAGGAAGACGTGCCGGCTCAGCACACCGATGCGGCTGGCCACGAGGCGCACCACGACCGGCGCGGCGAGGCCGACGAAGGCGATGGGACCGGCCAGCGTCACCGAGAGGCTCGTCAGCAGGACGGCGCAGAGCACCGCGACGACCCGGGTCGAGCGGATCGGCACGCCGAGCGAAGCGGCCGTGTCGTCGCCGAGGCCGAGCACGTCGAGTCGCCGGGCCAGCAGCACGGCGACGGTGAGCACGACGACGATGACCGGGACGGCACGCATGGCGGCGTCTATGTTCAGCTGGGCGAGAGAGCCGCTGCCCCAGGCGTACAGGCCGGTGGTGCTCTCCTTGAACAGGATCAGCAGCATGGCGGTGGCCGCGTCGAGAGCCATCGCGACCGCCGAGCCGGCCAGGATCAGCCGCGTCGACCCGGCGCCCGAGGCGGTGCCGACGAGGCCGAGCACGAGTCCCGCGGCGAGCAGACCACCGGCGAAGGCCACGGCCCCCGAGGCCCACAACGGCACCGCGAGGCCGAACGCGGCGACTGCGCACAGCGCGAAGTAGGACCCGGCGGTGACGGCGAGCGTGTCCGGAGCCGCCAGCGCGTTCCGGGTGACCGACTGGAGCAGCGCCCCGGCCGCGCCGAGCGCCACGCCGACCGCGATCCCGGCGAGCATCCGAGGCAGGCGGGACCCGGTCAGTACGTCGGTGACCGGTACGCCGCCGACATCCTCGCGCGCCCCGAAGAGATAGCGCAGCAGGTCCCAGAAGCCCACCCCGGAGGTGCCCTGCGTCATGTGCCACAGCCCGGCCACGACGACCACGACGAGCAGGACGGCCAGTACGGCCGCCCCGCTCGCGCCGCGACCGAGCCCGACGCGGGGCATCGGCCGTGGCGCGGGGGTGTCGCTCACTTCCCGGTCAGGATCTTCACGTAGGCGTCGATCGCTTCCTCGTTCGACTTCGGGCCGCCGGCTCCCCAGACGCCTGCGGGGAAGGCGTACGCCCGGCCCTCCTTGACGGCCGGGAGCGCGGTCCAGATCGAGCTCTTGCGCAGTTCCTTGACGTAGCTGTCCGGGGTGTCGTCGTCGGAGTAGAACAGGGTCGCGCTCCCGACGGCGGTGAGTCCCTCGATGTCGGTCTGCGCGAGACCGTACGAGGGGTCGACGCCGCCGCTGCCGTATGCCGCGTTGATCTTGTCGGTCCAGGCCGGAACCAGGCCGAGCTGCTCGCCGAGCTCCGTGAAGAGGGCACCCTTGCCGTACGGGCGGATGACGACGTTGCCGCCTTCGATCCAGCCGTCGAAGAACAGGAAGTCCTTGGACTTGACGTTCGCGGCCTCGGCCGCCTTCTTGGCTTCGGCGAGGTGTTCGTCGAACTGCCGCAACACCAGATCGGCGCGCTCGGTGCGGCCGGTGGCCTGACCGATCATCGAGAACACCTTCTTCATGTTCTCGATCTGGCCCGAGGCGTCGGCCCCGACCGTGGCGAGCACGGGGACACCGCGCTTCTCGAGCTTGGCGATCTGCTCATCGTCGGCCTTGAACGCCTCCACGATGATCAAATCGGGGTTCGTGGCGTACAGCGCGTCGAGGTCAGGCTCGCCGCGCTCGCCGGTGTTGACGACGCTCGACGGGAGCGGCTCCGCCTTCACATAGGTTCCGTACCCCTTCGTGTCGGCCGCCGCGACCGGAGTGAGGCAGAGCGTGAGCAGGTCCTCGGTCTGCTGCCATTCCAGCACCGCGACCCGCTGGGCGGGCTTGGCCAGCTCGACCTTGCGGCCGACGCCGTCGGTCATCGACACCGGGCCGGTCGATGTTGTCGTCTTGTCGTCGGCGCAGGTCTGCGACGAGGGGGCGGTCGGGGTGGCGGCGGGTTCGTCGACCTTCGTGGTGCCGCAGGCCGTGACCGTCACGGCGATCGCGGTGAGCGTCGCGGCGGTGGCCGCGAGGCGGGTGGCAAGGATCATGCGAGTTCTTCTCCTGAGTTGACGTTCCGGTTCCGGGCGGGGTGCCGCCCGACCGGGTCGATGCGAAGGCGGCCGGTGCGGGGGTCGACCTCGACCTCCACGCGCAGCTGGTAGACCTCGCCGATGTGCTCGGCGGTGAGCACCTCGATCGGGTCGCCTGCGGCGTGAATGCGCCCGGCGTGCATGAGGACCAGCGTGTCCGCGACGCGTGCGGCGTGGTCGAGATCGTGCAGCACGACGCCGACGGCGACGCCGTGCTCGTCGACGAGATCCCGGACCAGGTCGAGCGTCTCGATCTGGTAGCGCAGGTCAAGATGGTTCGTCGGCTCGTCGAGGAGCACGACGCCGGTCTCCTGCGCCAGGCAGGCAGCCAGCCACACGCGCTGCATCTCGCCACCGGACAGCTCGCCGACCGGCCGCTCGGCCATGTCCTGCACGCCGGTGACCTTCATCGCGCGCCCGACCGCCTCCCGGTCCGCCACGCACGGGCCGGCGAAGCGGCGCCGGTGCGGATGACGCCCGAACGAGACGACCTCGTGCACCGTGAGCCCGTGGGGGGCCTGACGCGACTGCGCGAACAGCGTGACCTCCCGCGCGAACTGACGCACGCTGAGCAGCGACACCGGGCGCTCCGGCTGCCCGTCACGGCTGCCGAGCAGCACCTCGCCGCCATCCACGCGATGCAACCGGGCAAGGGCTCGCAGCAGCGTCGACTTCCCGCTGCCGTTCGGCCCGACCAGCGCCGTCACGCGACCGGGCGCCAGCACCACCGAGACGCCGTGGACCACCGCCGTCTTTCCGTAGCGCAGCACCAGCTGTTCACCACGCAGGACGGCCCCCGCCGCCGAGCTGGCGGCCCCTCGCCGAGCGGCGAGGGGCGCAATGGTCACGGGCATCGATCGGCTCCGAATCACGGGGGTGGCAGGCGCAGCATGCCCGGGTCGAGGCAGGCAAGGTTAGGGTTGCCTTGCCTAACGGAGGCTAGGTGATGTTCGGGGTGTCGGCAATCTTGCACCCAGGACAGGCCATCCGGATTCCGGACATCAAGCGCGATACAAGGGCAGCGGGCAGCCCGGGAGTCATCTTGATCACTCGCCGGAAAGCGGCGACGAACGTGCTCGGCTGGGAGCAGCCGGGCCCGACCCAGAGCCTCGGCACAGTCTTGAGGGCCTCCGGCTTGGCAGGTCCGGGGGGATACGTGCGCTACCGACATCGCCGGCCCCTGCCGGGTCGGCCTTCGCCGGGTCGGCCTTCGCCGGGTCGGCCCCGGCGGCGGCGAGCCGGTCGAGGGTGGCGTGCGCGGCCGGGGTGTGCGGCCGGGGGTGGGCGCGGCCGGGGTGCGCGGCCGGCGTATGCGCGGCCGGCGTATGCGCGGCCGGCGTATGCGCGGCCGGCGTATGCGCGGCCGGCGTATGCGCGGCCGGCGTATGCGCGGCCGGCGTATGCGCGGCCGGCGTATGCGCGGCCGGCGTGCGCGCCGCCGGGTCGGTCCACCCTCCGTCGATCCTTTGGAGCTGCCCCGTTTGTGCTACCGGCGGAGCGGGCGCGTAAACGGGGCAGCTCCAAAGGGGCCGACAGGCAGGTCCCCGACCGGATGCGGGGGCAATCGGCCGGCCGCCACCCGGACTGCCCGATGCACGAGGCGGCATGGGGCGTCAGGCGCCGGATCGGAACTCCGCCGTGGAAGGAGCTCGCATCTGAACGGGGTGCACGCTCATGCCGCTGACCGGGCGAGAATGGCGCGATCGTGCTCGGGCTGGTTTGCCGCCCGTCACGCACCGGGAACGATGTTGCTCTGTCTCTCCTCGCCGGTGTCGAAGAACCTTGTCAGGTAGGCCGGCGGCTCCAGCTCGCTCGCCCGAACCAATGAGAAGACCTCCGCCCCGTGCCCCGGCTCATCGAACAGCCAATACGCCTGGGCAAGTCCCACAAAGTCAATGCCGGGTTGCTCGGCCGCGTACCTGAGCGCTTCGTCCTCCGCCAGGGCAATCGCTTGGTCGAAACCCTGGGCTCGCCATAGTGTCAGCCGGTCCTCGTACAACTGGCTCGTCGGGTCAACTCCCAGTCGGAAAACGCATCGGACAGAGAACCAGTGGACCTCGTCCTGCAGCGCCCCATCGCGCAATCCTGCCATCCATACATCGTCCCGCTCTGGCCTGGTCCGCAGCGAACCGATTACGACGAGACAAGGCCTGCACTCGCCTGCCGTGGTGGGCGTGTCCCAGACCGTGAGGGCCTCCGCGACACCGCTTGAGGATCATGTCGCACATCAAGGTGGGACGTAAGCGTTGTCCCCGTCCCGCCGGCCGAACGGCTCGCCCGCGAGGTCACGCACGCGTGGACCACCTTCCAGCGCGCCCGCTACCCGCAGGCGATCAACCTGCTGCCGCAACCACTGACCGACGTGCAACGCACCGATCGGGGAGATCTTGGAAGATTTTGGCCCCTGGAGGGGCCGTTTGCTTCCAAGATCTACCGATTCCGGGGTCGGTCGGCCTCCCGGGGACCGGTGCCGGTTTGGGTGGGCGCGCGAAGCCGTTCGATCGTGGTCGCTGTGCGGACCAGGAACATGTCAGGGGTTCGCCGGGGCTCCTCCGCCCAGGGAGCAGACCTGACAGCCCGCAGCGGGCGGGCCCGGCGAACCCCGCGCGCCGAGCCGAGGTAGGCCGACTTCGACACAGGCCCCAACAGGCCGGAACGCCTCGGACGACGCCCGATCCGGCACGCTCGCCGCCGGCTCGGCACGAACTGCTCATCGCCATGGCCGACCTCGCGGGCCTGCCTACATCGCCCGAGACCGGCGCGCACGCCAGCGCCGCCGAGTACACGCGAGTCGCGCTGTCCGTTTCCCGCCGCAGACTGCTCTCCGTGCTCAGGGCGTCTCCCCGAAAGGCACCTCACCGCCGGGGCCGCCGAGTTCGCGCCGGATGAAGTCGAAGATCTCGGCGTCCGTCGCGTCGTCGAGGGTCTGGGTGACCGGTTTCTCCTCGGCCGGCGCGCGGTCGTCGCCCCACCGGGCGACGAACGCCTGCAACTGGACCAGCAGCTTCTGCCGGGTCAGCCGGTCCGGCGCGTCGGCCGCGAAGGCGGCGTCCATGCGCTCCAGCTCGGCCAGCAGCGGCGCGGACGTCGCGGTGCCGTCGTCGACGAGCTGGTCGCGCAGGTGCCGGGCCAGCGCCACCGGCGTCGGGTAGTCGAACACCACGCTGGGGGGCAGTTGCACGCCGCTGGCGGCGCGGAGCCGGTTGCGCAGCTCCACGGCCGTCATCGAGTCGAACCCGACCTCCCGGAACGCGCGGTCGGGTTCCAGCCCCCCGCCGTCGGCGTGGCCCAGCACGCTGGACGCCTGCGCGCACACCAGGTCGACGAGGATCACCTCGCGCTCCCCCGTACCGAGTGGGCGCAGCCGCTCCCGCAGTGCGGCAACCGCCTCGTCGTCCGCCGGCTGGCGGGCGTCGTCGGCGGGCAGCGCCTCGCGCGCCTCGGGGATCTCGGTCAGCAGCGGGCACGGGCGCATGGCGGCGAACGTCGGCACGAACCGTTCCCAGCGCACGTCCGCCACGACGACGGTCGCCTCGTCGCGGACCGCCCGGGCGAGCGCCTCGACGGCCAGCTCCGGGGGCAGGGCCGGCAGCCCGCGCCGGCGAAGCTGCTCCAGCTCCGGCGACGCCGGGTCGTCCTGCCACGGCCCCCACGCCACGTCGGTGGCCGGCAGCCCGGCGTGCCGGCGGTTCGCAGCCAGCGCGTGCAGCAGCGCGTCGCCGGCCGCCTGACCTGCCCGACCACCCGCGCCCCACACCCCCGAGATGGAGGTGCACAGCACGAAGGCGTCGACCCGCCGGTGGGCCAGCTCGTCGGCGTACCGGGGGATGTCACCCACGGTCGCGACGAGGTCCGCGGCCAGGGCCGCGACGGTGAGCTCGGCCAGTGGCACCGACCCGGTCTCCGCCGGGACGTGCACCAGCCCGGTGACCGGCCGGCTCTCGGCGGCGAGCTGCTCCATCAGGTCGGTGAGCTTGCCCGCCGCCGGCTCCTCCAGCGGCAGCACCTCGGCGCCCTGCCGGGCCAGCCACGCGCCGGTGTGCCGGGCCAGTTCGCCCGCCCCGCCGGTGAGCACGACGGTCCCATGCGGCGTGTACGCCCGGCCGGTGTCCGCCGGCCGGGCGGTGTCCCGCACGAGGCGTCGGGTGTGCACCTCAGCACCCCGGATTGCGAGCTGGTCCTCCCCCTCGACGTTGGTGAGCGCGGTGACCAGCGCGGCGTACGCCGCCTCGTCGGGGCGGCCGGGCAGGTCCACGACGCCCCCGAGGTGCCTCGGGTGTTCCAGCGCCGCGACCAGGCCGAGACCCCAGGTGGTCGCCTGCGTGGGGCGCGCGACCGGCTCGTCGTCGACGGCGACTGCGCCGGTGGTGGCCAGCCACAGCGGCACGGCCGGGCCGGGCCGCAGGGTGTGCGCCTGCACCAGCAGCAGGTTCGCCGCGAGGCCGGTCGGCAGGGCGGTCTGCCCGGGGTGCGGGGCGTCGTCCAGCGCCAGCAGGGACAGCAGCCCCGTCGGCAGGTGCTCCGCGCCGAGCCGGTCGAGGTCGGCGGCGAGGGCCTCGCGGGTGACGGTGGCCGGGTCGACCGGCAGCACGTGCACGGTCGCCCCGGCGGCGGTGAGCGCGGCCACGATCCCGCCCGGGTCCTGCTGCCTCGGGGTCACCACCAGCCAGGTGCCCGGGTCGCCGACGGTCATCGGCCGCCGCCGCCAGGTGACCCGGTACCGCCACCCGTCGAGGGTGCCGTCCCGGTGCTGGCGTCGCCGCCACGAGTCGAGTTCCGGCAGCACCTGGCGGATCGGCTGGTCCGGGTCGATGCCCAGCCGGCCGAGGTCGCCGTCGGTGACCGCCCGCCAGAACTCGTCGTCGACCGGGTCGGCGGCCGTGGCCGGGGCCACAGTCAGCGTCGGCCAGTAGCGCTGCGGCTGGAACGCGTACGTGGGCAGGTCGGGCAGGTCGCGGGGGGCCGGGCGGGGGCCGGCCAGCGCGCCGAGCACCGCCGCCCAGTCCACGTCCCGCCCGCCGGCGTGCAGGGCGGCGAGGGCGGCGAGCAGTGCGGCCGGCTCGGCCGCGCCGGCCCGCAGGGCCGCCACGGCCGCCCCGTCGGAGTCGGTGGGCAGCAGGCCGGCGGTGAGCGCGGTCAGCACGCCCTGCGGCCCGAGCTCCAGGAACGTGTCCACCCCGGCCGCCCGCAGGGCCGTGACCCCGTCGGCGAACCGGACGGCCTCCCGGACGTGCCGCACCCAATAGTCCGGCGTGCGCAGCTCGTCGCCCTCGGCGACCGCGCCGGTCAGGTTCGACACCACCGGCAGGAGCGGGGCGGAGAAGGTCAACCCCGCCAACACGGTACGGAACTCGGTGAGCATCGGCTCCATCAGCGGACTGTGGAACGCGTGACTCACCGTCAACCGGCGGGTGCGAACGCCCCGGCCCTGCCACGCCATCTCGATCTGGTCGAGGACGTCCACCGCACCGGACACGACGACGGCCAACGGGCCGTTGACGGCCGCGATCCCCACCCGCTCGGTGAAGCCGTCCAGGCTGGACAGGACATCCACTTCCGACGCGTTGACGGCCAGCATTCCGCCGCCGGCCGGCAGCGCCTGCATCAGCCTGCCCCGCGCCGCCACCAGGGCGCACGCGTCGGCCAGGGACAGCACGCCGGCCACGTGCGCGGCCGTGATCTCGCCGATCGAGTGGCCGCCGACCAGGTCCGGCGCGACCCCGAACGACTCGACCAGCCGGAACAGCGCCACCTCGACGGCGAACAGACCGGCCTGGGTGAACACGGTCCGGTCCAGCAGGCCCGCCTCGGCGGTGCCCTCCTCGGCGAACAGCACCGGCTTCAGCGGCTGCGGCAACAGCGGGTCCAGCCCGGCGCACACCTCGTCCAGCGCCGCCGCGAACACCCCGAACGCGGCGTACAGCTCCCGGCCCATGCCGGCGAGCTGGGCGCCCTGGCCGGAGAAGAGGACGGCGAGGCCGCCGGAGCGGCGGCGGGCCGTGGTGAGCGCGGGATGCGGCTCACCGGCGGCCAGCGCCCGCAGCGCCGCCGACCGGGTCGGCCCGTCGGCCGCGACGACGACCGCGCGGTGGCCGAGGTGGGCCCGTCCCGCCGCGAGGCCCCAGGCGATCCGGCCGGGGTCGCCCGCACCGGTCGCCACCAGGCCGGCCAGCCGGCCCGCCTGGCCGCGCAGCCCGGCCGGGTCCGCCCCGGAGAGCAGCCACGGCAGGGGCGTCGGGTCCGCCGACCGGCCAGCCTGGTCGCGCAGCCCGGCCGGGTCCGCCCCGGAGAGCAGGGGCGTCGGGTCCGCCGACCGGCCGGCGGCCGGGTTCGGGTCGACCCGGTGCCCGTCCGGCACGGCCGGCGCGGTCCCCCGGTTCGGGTCGACCCGGTGCCCGTCCGGCGCGGCGTGGTCGGTCCCCCGGTCCGGTTCGACGGCCGGCTGCGGCGCGGGGGCCTCCTCGATGATGACGTGGGCGTTGGTGCCGCTGATCCCGAACGAGGAGACGCCGGCCCGGCGGGGGCGGTCCGTCCCGGTCCACGGCCGGGCCTCGGTGAGCAGCGCCAGCGCGCCCGACGACCAGTCCACGTGCGGGGTCGGCGCGTCGACGTGCAGCGTCGCCGGCAGCAGCTCGTGCTGGAGGGCGAGCACCATCTTGATCAGGCTGGCGGCACCCGCCGCGGCCTGGGTGTGCCCGATGTTCGACTTGACCGAGCCCAGCCACAGCGGCCGGTCCGCCGGCCGCTGGTGCCCGTACGTGGCCAGCAGCGCCTGTGCCTCGATCGGGTCGCCGAGGGTGGTGCCGGTGCCGTGCGCCTCGACGGCGTCGACGTCACCGGGCGTCAGTCCGGCGACGTCCAGCGCCTGCCGGATCACCCGCTGCTGCGCCGGCCCGTTCGGGGCGGTCAGGCCGTTGCTGGCGCCGTCCTGGTTGACCGCGCTGCCGCGCACCACAGCGAGGATCCGGTTGCCGTCGCGCTGCGCGTCGGAGAGCCGTTGCAGCAGCAGGATGCCGACGCCCTCACCCCAGCCGGTGCCGTCCGCGCCGGCGGCGAACGCCTTGACCCGGCCGTCCTCGGCGAGGCCGCGCTGCCGGGAGAACTCCAGGAACGCCCCCGGCGTCGACATCACCGTCACGCCGCCGGCCAGGGCCATGTCGCACTCGCCGGAGCGCAGCGCCTGGGCGGCCAGGTGCAGGGCGACCAGCGCCGACGAGCAGGCCGTGTCGACGGTGACCGCCGGCCCGTGCAGGCCGAACGAGTACGCCAGCCGGCCGGAAACGACGGAGGCGCCGTTGCCGGTGGCCTGGTAGCCCTCCACCTGGGACCGGGCGCCGAGCAGCAGGGTGGCGTAGTCCTGGCCGTTGGTGCCCATGAACACGCCGGTGGCGGTGCCGCGTACCCGCTGCGGGTCGATGCCGGCGGACTCGAACACCTCCCAGGTGGCGTGCAGCAGCAGCCGCTGCTGCGGGTCCATGGCCAGGGCCTCGCGCGGGTTGATGCCGAAGAACGCGGCGTCGAACCCGGCCACGTCGGTCAGGAAGCCGCCGCTGCGGGTGTAGCTGGTGCCGACCCGATCCGGGTCGCTGTCGAACAGGGAGCCCAGGTCCCAGCCCCGGTCGGTGGGCATCGGCGTCACCGCGTCCGTCCCCTCGGCCAGCAGCCGCCACAGCTCCTGCGGGGACGACACCCTGCCGGGGAAGCGGCAGGCCATCGACACGATCGCGATCGGCTCGTCGGCCGCCGGCCGGACCACGGTGCCGCCGGCCGCCGGGCCGTCGGCCGCGCCGGCCACCAGTCCGGTACGCAGGAAGCGGGCCAGCTCCAGCGCCGACGGGTGGTCGAAGACCACGGTCGACGGCAGGGTCAGCCCGGTGACCCGGCCGAGCCGGTCCCGTAGCTGCACGGCCGCGAGGGAGTCGAAGCCCAGCTCCCGGAAGGCACGACCGGCCGGCACCTGGTCGGTGGAGCCGTGACCGAGGACCGCCGCCGCCTCCGCCCGGACGAGGTCGACCAGCAGCGTCTCCTGGCCGGTCGCCGGCAGCCCGGCGAGCCGGGATCGCAGGGCGGCGGTGACGTCGGTCTCCTCGGGCTGCGGCTCCGGCTGTTCGACGCCGACCGGGGCGACCCGGTCGAACAGGCCGCTCGGCCGCGCCGCGGTAAACGCGGCGAGGAACCGGGACCAGTCCACGTCCGCGATCACCGGCGCCGCCTCCGGGGCGTTGACCCACCGGCCCAGCGCCGCCACGGCGGCCTCGGGCGCGAGCGGGGCGAACCCGCGGCGGCGCAGACCGTCGGCGGTCTCCCCGGCGGCCATGCCGTCGGACGCCCACGGCCCGTACGCGAGGGCGGTGGCGGGCAGGCCGGCGGCCCGGCGGGCGGCGACGAGCACGTCGAGCAGGGCGTTGCCGGCCGCGTACCCGGCCTGGCCGCCGCCGCCCCAGACACCGGCGACGGAGGAGAACACGACGAACGCGTCGAGGTCCCGGCCCCAGCAGGCGGTGTCCAGGTGTACGGCCCCGAGCACCTTGCCGGCCAGGGTCTCCGACAGCTCGCCGTCGGTCAGCCCGTACGCCGGGGTGGTGCCGCCGGACGCGCCGGCGGTGTGCACGACGGCGGTCAGGTCCGGCAGGCCGGCGACCAGCGCGGCCACGGCCTCGGCGTCGGTGACGTCGCAGGCGACGACCCGCACCGTGCCGAGGTCGGCGAGGTCGCCCACCATCTCGGCGGCGCCGGGGGCGTCGGGGCCCCGCCGGGAGGCGAGGACCACCTCGGCGGCCCCGTTGGCCAGCAGCCACCGGGCGGTGTGCCGACCCAGCGCACCGGTACCGCCGGTGACCAGCACCGTGCCCGACGGCCGCCAACCCGGCCCGACGGGCGGGGCGGCGGGCACGAGGCGACGGGCGAAGACGCCGGTGCGGCGCACCGCCACCTGGTCGAGGGCGCCGTCGGCGAGCACCGCGACGAGGGCGGCGCGGGTGCCACGATCGGCGCGGGCGGGCAGGTCCACCAGCCCGCCCCAGCGGTCCGGCTGTTCCAGGGCGACGGACCGGCCGAGGCCCCAGGCGAGCGCCGCCCAGACGTCGCCGGCCCGCTCCGCCGCCGAGACCGGCAGGGCGGCCCGGCTGAGCGCCCACACCCGGCCGGGCAGGCCCGTGTCGGTCAGCGCCTGGGTGAGGATGAGCAGCGCCGCCGTGCCGGCGGGGACCCCGGGCGCGTTGGGGAGCGGCCGGTCCTGCCGGGGCAGGACGCACAGCACCCCCGCCCAGCCCTCGTCGCCGATCCGGCGCAGCCGCCCGGCCAGCTCGGCCCTGGTCTGGGCCGGCTGCACGGTCAGGGTGTCGACGCGGGCGCCGGCCTCGGCCAGCGTCTTCGCCACGCCCGCGTCGGCGCCGCTGCCGACGGTGACGACCAGCCACCGCCCGGGCAGTCCGGTCGCCGGGGCCGGCCGGACCGGCTCCCAGCCGACCCGGTACGACCACCCGTCCAGCGCGGTGTCCCGGGTCCGGGCCCGGCGCCACTGCGACAGCACGGGCAGGGCCGGGGTGAGGGCGTCCACGGCGGCGTCGTCGCCGAGTTGGCTGGCGAGGGCGGTGAGGTCGCCGCGCTCGACGGCGGCCCAGAAGTCGGCGTCGCGTCCGTCCTCGACGGTCAGCGGCCGGGGCGCGGCCTCGGGCCAGTACCGCTGGTGCTGGAACGCGTACGTGGGCAGGTCGACGCGCTGCGCTCCGCTGTCGGCGAACCACTGCGCCCAGGTCACCGGCACCCCGTGCACATGCAGCTCCGCCAGGGCGGCGACCAGCGAGTGGGCCTCGGGCCGGTCCTTGCGCTGGGCGGCGACGGTGAGTACGCCATCGCCGGCCGGCAAAATGTCGCCGGCCATCGCGGTCAGCACGCTCTGCGGGCCGATCTCCAGGAACGTGTCCACCCCGGCGGTCTTCAGGGCGGTGACCCCGTCGGCGAACCGAACCGCCTCCCGCACATGCCGCACCCAGTACTCCGGGGTACGCAGCTCATCGCCGTCGGCCAGCGCACCGGTCAGGTTCGACACCACCGGCAGGAGCGGAGCGGCGAACGTCAACCCGGCCAGCACGGCGCGGAACTCGTCGAGCATCGGCTCCATCAGCGGGCTGTGGAACGCGTGGCTGACGGTCAACCGGCGGGTTCGCACGCCCCGGCCCCGCCACGCCTGCTCGACCTCGTCGAGGGCGTCGACCGCCCCGGACACCACCACGGACGTCGGGCCGTTGACGGCCGCGATCCCCACCCGGCCGGCGAATCCGTCCAGGCTGGACAGGACATCCGCCTCGGCTGCGGCGACGGCGAGCATCCCGCCGCCGGCCGGCAGCGCCTGCATCAACCGACCGCGTGCCGCCACCAGGGCGCAGGCGTCGGCCAGGGACAGCACCCCGGCGACGTGCGCGGCCGTGATCTCGCCGACCGAGTGACCGGCCACGAAGTCCGGCACGATCCCGAACGACTCCACCAGACGGAACAACGCCACCTCTACGGCGAACAAACCCGCCTGGGTGAACACGGTCTGGTCGAGCAGGCCCGCCGCCTCGGACCCCGGTGCGGCGAACAGCGCCTCCCGGAGGGGGCGCGGCAGCCGGCCGTCCAGTTCGGCGCACACCTCGTCGAGCGCGGCGGCGAACACGGGGAACGCCTCCGCCAGGTCCCGGCCCATGCCGGCACGCTGTGCGCCCTGACCGGAGAACAGCAGCGCGAGCCGGCCCCGCTCGGTGGCGGCGCCCGTGACGGCCGCGCCGGAGGGCTCGCCCGCGTCGAGGGCTCGAAGGGCGGACAGCAGGCCGTCCCGGTCGGTCGCCAGGAGCACCGCCCGCTGTTCTAGGGCGGGTCGGGTGGTGATCGACGACCAGGCCACGTCCACCGGACGCAGGGCCTCGTCGGCCGACAGCCAGCGCGCCCACCGGCCCGCCTGCGCCACCAACGCACCATCACGCCCCGACAACACCACCGGCACCACCGAAGGCACCACCCGACCGACAACCACACCCTCAACCACCGCAGGCTGCTCGATGATCACATGGGCATTCGTGCCCGAAATCCCGAACGACGACACCGCCGCCCGACGCGGCCGGTTCACGGCTGGCCACGGCGTCGCCTCGGTGGCCAGAGTGACCGCACCGGCCGTCCAGTCGATGTGCGGGGACGGCTCGTCCACGTGCAGGGTCGCCGGCACCACACCATGCCGCATCGCCATGATCATCTTGATGATGCCCGCCACACCAGCCGCCGCCTGCGTATGACCGATGTTCGACTTGACCGACCCAAGGAGCAGCGGCCGGTCCGCCTGACGGTCCTGCCCGTACGTCGCGAGTAGGGCCTGCGCCTCGATCGGGTCACCCAAGGTGGTGCCCGTGCCGTGCGCCTCGACGGCGTCCACGTCGGTCGTGGTCAGACGGGCATTCGCCAAAGCCTGCCGGATCACCCGCTGCTGCGACGGACCATTCGGCGCGGTAAGACCGTTCGACGCACCATCCTGGTTCACGGCCGTACCCCGCACCACGGCCAGGATGTTCCGCCCCTCACGCTGCGCATCCGACAGCCGCTGCACGAGAAGGACCCCGACACCCTCGGACCAGCCCGTGCCGTCGGCGGCGGCGGCGAACGACTTGCACCGCCCGTCCTGCGACAGGCCACGCTGACGCGAGAACTCGATGAACGTCCCCGGCGTGGCCATCACCGTCACACCACCGGCAAGAGCCAGATCACACTCACCGGAGCGCAACGCCTGCGCCGCCAGATGCAACGCCACCAACGAGGACGAACAGGCGGTGTCCACGGTGACGGCCGGCCCTTCCAGGCCGAACGTGTACGCCACCCGACCCGACAGCACACTGCCCGACGTGCCGGTCCCCACGTATCCCTCGACCTCGCCCGGCACGTCCATCAGCCGCGACGCGTAGTCGTGGTACATCACGCCCGCGAACACACCCGTTCGGCTGCCCCGCAACCACTGCGGATCCACCCCCGCCGACTCGAACGACTCCCACGACGCCTCCAGCAACAACCGCTGCTGCGGATCCATCGCCAGAGCCTCACGCGGCGAGATCCCGAAGAAGGCCGGATCGAAGTCCGCCGCCCCGTACAGGAATCCACCGTGCCGGGTGTACGACGTGCCACTGCTGCTCGGATCCGGATCGAACAGCGACTCCAGGTCCCAGCCCCGGTCCGCCGGGAACTCCGAGATGCCGTCTCCGCCGCCGGCCAGCAGCTCCCACAGTTGGTCAGGGCTGTCGACCCCGCCCGGGTACCGGCAGGCCATGCCCACGATCGCGATCGGCTCGTCGAGGCCGGCGACCGCGCTGGCGGTCGGCTGCGCCGTTGACCGGCGTACGCCGGCCAGCTCGGACCACAGGTGCTCGGCGAGCACGGCCGGGGTCGGGTAGTCGAACACCAGCGTCGAGGCCAACCGCAGCCCCGTCGCAGCGTTCAACCGGTTCCGCAGGTCCACCGCCGTCAACGAGTCGAAGCCCAACTCCCGGAACGCCCGGTCCGCCGGCACCGACTCCGCCCCACCATGCCCGAGCACCTGGGCAACCAAGCCCCGGACGAGCAGGGCGACCTGCGCCCGGCCCTCGTCCTCGGTGAGCCCGGCGAGCCGTCCGGCCCAACCGTCTCCGCCCTGTCCCGCCTGGCGGCGCGTCGTGGACGTGCCGACCAGCGCCCGCAACATCGGCGGCACCACACCACCGGTGGCAGCAGCCCGCAAGGCCGACACGTCGACCACCACCGGCACCAGGGTCGGCCGGTATGCGGCCATCGCCGCGTCGAACAGCTCAAGCCCAGTCTCGACGCTCATCGGCGGCAGACCCGACCGCACCGAACGCACCCGATCCACCTCACCGATCGACGCCCCCATACCCGCCGTGTCCCACATCCCCCACGCCAGGCTGACCGCCGACAGACCCACCTGCCGCCGCCACACCGCCAACGCGTCCAAGAACGCGTTACCCGCCGCATACGCCGCCTGACCAGGCGAACCCAACACCCCCGCCACCGACGAGAACACCACAAACAGATCCAGATCCAGACCCGCCGTCGCCTCATGCAGGAACCAACCCGCCGACACCTTCGGCGCCAACACCCCCGCCAACCGCTCCGCCGACAGCCCTTCCACCACACCGTCGTCCAACACACCCGCCGTGTGCACCACACCCGCCAACCGACCCCCCGCGACGACGTCGGCGACCAGCCCCAACACCTGCTCCCGGTCCGTCACGTCACACGCCACCACCCGAGCGGCTGCGCCCAAGCCGGCCAACCGCTCCACCAGCCCGGCCGCACCCGCAGCATTCGCACCCCGCCGCGACACCAACACCAACGACCGCACCCCGTGCGCCCGGACGAGGTGCTCCGCGACGAGGGCACCCAGTGCACCCGTACCGCCCGTCACCAGCACCGAACCCTCACCCACCACAAGCGAGGAACCCGACGACGACGCCCGCACCAGACGCGGCACGAACACCCGACCCGCCCGAACGGCCACCTGACCGCCCGCGCCCGTGGCACCGGCGAGCACGGTGAGCAGCTCGGGTTCCACGCCGCCGGCTTCCAGGTCAGCGAGGACGATCCGGCCGGGGTGCTCCGACTGCGCCGACCGCAGCAGACCCCACACCGCCGCACCCGCCAAATCGGCAACCGCGTCGCCGTCCCGGGCCACCACCGCACCCCGGGTCACCACCACCAGCCTCGAACCCGCGAGGGCGTCGGCGGCCAGCCACGACCGCACAACCGACAACACACCCGACGTCACCTCACGCACCGACTCCGGCACCGCCACACCGGAGACGGCCGACACCGGCGGCACCAACGCCGACGAGACCGCCACACCGGGAACACCCGACACCGGCGGCACCAACGCCGACGGGACCGCCACGCCGGGAACGGCCGACACCGGCAACACCAGCGCCGAGGGTGCCGCCACGCCCGCCGCGACCGCGTCCACCACCGCAGCCACATCCGGGTACGACGCCAGCCCGCCCCGGGTCGTCAGCTCGCCGGCCAGCCCGGCGACGCCCTCGTCGCCGACACCCTCTTCGCCGACACCCTCTTCGCCGGCACCCTCTTCGCCGGCACTACGGAGCTGCCCCGTCTGCGCTACCAGCAGCGCCCAACCGGACACGTCGCCGGCGGAAACGGTTTCCTCCGCCCGCCACGCCACCTCGAAAAGCGACCGCGCTGCCGCACCCGGGGCAACGACCCCGGTCATCTCCCGCAGCACGAGCGAGTCCACCGACACCACGGCGGCGCCCGAGGAGTCCACCGCGACCAGCCGCACCCCGGAGCCGACCGGCGTGAGCCGCACCCGCAGCACCGACGCCCCAGTGGCGTGCACCTGCACGCCCTCGAACGCGAACGGCACCCGGGGGCCGTCCGACTCCGCGCCGGAAAGCAGCCCGATCGGGTGCAGGGCGGCGTCCAGCAGCGCCGGGTGGACGCCGAACCGCGCCGCGTCGCCCGCCGCGTCGTCCGGCAACGCCACCTCGGCGTACGCCGCACCGTCGGCCGTCCAGGCGCGTCGCAGGCCCCGGAACACCGGCCCGTACGCCAGTCCGTGCCCAGCCAAGGCGGCGTACCAGTCGGTCAGGTCCACCTCGGACGCGCCTGCCGGCGGCCAGGCACCGATGCCCGGCTCCTCCGGGTAGGAGGCTTCGAGCACGCCGTCCGCGTGCCGGGTCCAGCCCGCCTCGGCATCGTCGTCGCGGCGCGAGTAGATGGCCACGGCGCGCTCCGGGGAGCCGGCGGACCCGTCGACCCGGACCTGGATCCGCACGCCGCCGGAGGCGGGAACCATCAGCGGGGCGGCCACGGTCAGCTCCCGCAGCCGGGAGAGGCCGACCTCGTCGCCGGCGCGTACCGCAAGTTCGACGAGGGCTGCCCCGGGGACGAGCGTCACGCCGGAGACCGCGTGGTCCGCCAGCCACGGGTGGGTGGCCAGCGACAGCCGGCCGGTCAGCACGATCTCGTCGTCGCCGGCCAGGTCCACCGCCGCGCCCAGCATCGGGTGTTCGGCGTCGCCCAGGCCGGCCCGGGAGACGTCACCGGACCTCGGGCGGCCGGCCGCCGGCCAGTACCGCTCCCGCTGGAACGCGTACGTGGGCAGGTCGACCCGGGTCGCTCCGGTGTCGGCAAACCACTGCGCCCAGGTCACCGGCACCCCGTGCACGTGCAGCTCCGCCAGGGCCGCGACCAGCCCGTGAGCCTCGGGCCGGTCCCGACGCTGGGCGGCGACAGCCAACACACCCTCGCCCGCCGGCAGGACGTCGGCGGCCATCGCGGTCAGCACACTCTGCGGGCCGATCTCCAGGAACGTGTCCACCCCGGCACTGCGTAGGGCCGTGACCCCGTCGGCGAACCGCACCGCCTCCCGCACATGCCGCACCCAGTACTCCGGGGTACGCAACTCATCACCCTCGGCCAGCGCACCGGTCAGGTTCGACACCACCGGCAGCAACGGGGCGGCGAACGTCAACCCCGCCAACACCGCACGGAACTCGTCGAGCACCGGCTCCATCAACGGACTGTGAAACGCATGACTCACCGCCAACCGGCGCGTCCGGACGCCCTGGCCCCGCCAGGTTCGCTCCACCTCGTCGAGGGCGTCGACCGCACCGGACACCACGACGGCCGACGGACCGTTCACGGCCGCGACACCAACCCGGTCGGTCAACCCGTCCAACGACGGCAACACATCCGCCTCCGACGCGGCCACCGCCAGCATCCCGCCGCCCGCCGGCAACGCCTGCATCAGGCGACCACGGGCGGCGACGAGAGCAGCCGCGTCCGCCAGCGACAACACACCGGCGACGTGCGCGGCCGTAATCTCGCCGACCGAGTGACCGGCCACAAAGTCCGGCACGACCCCGAACGACTCCACCAGACGGAACAACGCCACCTCTACGGCGAACAAACCCGCCTGGGTGAACACAGTCTGATCCAGCAGCCCAGCCTCCACCGAACCCTCGGCGGCGAACAGCACCTCACGAAGCGGCCGGGGCAGCAGCGGGTCCACATGCCCGCACACCTCGTCCAACGCGGCGGCGAACACGGGGAACGCCTCCGCCAACTCCCGACCCATGCCGGCACGCTGTGCGCCCTGACCGGAGAACAACAGGGCCAGCTGACCCCGCTGGCCGGCGGCGCCGGTGACCACCGCGCCGGAGGGGTCCCCGGCGGCGAGGGCGGTCAGCGCCGCGAGCAGGTCTTCGCGTCCGGTGGCCGTGACCACGGCACGGTGCTCCAGGGCGGGTCGGGTGGTGATCGACGACCAGCCCACGTCCACCGGACGCAGGGCCTCACCGGCCGACAGCCAGCGCGCCCACCGGCCCGCCTGCGCCGCCAACGCACCATCCGTACGACCCGACAACACCACCGGCACCACCACCGGCACCACCGAACCAACAACCACACCCTCGATCACCGCAGCCGCCGGCTGCTCGATGATCACATGCGCATTCGTGCCCGAAATCCCGAACGACGACACCGCCGCCCGACGCGGCCGGTTCACGACCGGCCACGGCGTCGCCTCCGTGGCCAGGGCGACCGCACCCGCCGTCCAGTCGATGTGCGGCGACGGCTCGTCCACGTGCAACGTCGCCGGCACCACCCCGTGCCGCATCGCCATGACCATCTTGATGATGCCCGCCACCCCTGCGGCGGCCTGGGTGTGCCCGATGTTCGACTTGATCGACCCAAGGAGCAGCGGCCGATCCGCCTGACGGTCCTGCCCGTAGGTGGCGAGCAGCGCCTGCGCCTCGATCGGGTCACCCAGCGTCGTGCCCGTGCCGTGCGCCTCCACCGCGTCCACGTCGGCCGGCGTGAGGCGGGCGTTGGCGAGGGCCTGCCGGATCACCCGCTGCTGCGACGGACCATTCGGCGCGGTGAGCCCGTTCGACGCGCCGTCCTGGTTCACCGCCGTGCCCCGCACCACCGCCAAGACCCGCCGGCCCTCCCGGCGGGCGTCCGAGAGCCGCTGCACCAGCAGCACCCCCACACCCTCCGACCAGCCCGTGCCGTCGGCCGACCCGGCGAAAGACTTGCACCGGCCGTCCTGCGACAGACCACGCTGACGCGAGAACTCGATGAACGTCCCCGGCGTCGCCATCACCGTCACACCACCAGCCAACGCCAGATCACACTCACCCGACCGCAGCGCCTGCGCCGCCAAATGCAACGCCACCAACGACGACGAACACGCCGTATCCACCGTCACCGCCGGGCCCTCCAGCCCGAACGTGTACGCCACCCGACCCGACAGCACACTGCCCGACGTGCCGGTCCCCACGTATCCCTCGGCGTCCTGCGGAAGGTCCTCCAACCGGGAGGCGTAGTCGTGGTACATGACGCCCGCGAACACACCCGTCCGGCTGCCCCGCAACCACTGCGGATCCACCCCCGCCGACTCGAACGACTCCCACGACGCCTCCAGCAGCAACCGCTGCTGCGGGTCCATGGCGATCGCCTCGCGGGGGCTGATCCCGAAGAAGGCCGGGTCGAAGTCCGCCGCGCCGTGCAGGAACCCGCCGTGCCGGGTGTACGAGGTGCCGCTGCGGTCCGGGTCCGGGTCGAAGAGGCCGTCGAGGTCCCAGCCACGGTCGGTCGGAAACTCGGAGATGCCGTCGCCTCCGGCGGACAGCAGGGTCCACAGCTGCTCCGGCGTCTCCACCCCACCCGGGTACCGGCAGGCCATGCCCACGATCGCGATCGGCTCGTCGGTGCCCGCGGTCACCACCGCCGACCGCCGGGCGGTGATCTGACCGGAGACCAGTTCGTAGAGGTGGTCGGCGAGCACGGCCGGGGTCGGGTAGTCGAACACCAGCGTCGAGGCCAACCGCAGCCCCGTCGCCGCGTTCAACCGGTTCCGCAGGTCCACCGCCGTCAACGAGTCGAACCCGAGCTCCCGAAACGCCCGATCCGCCGGCACCGACTCCGCCCCACCATGACCGAGCACCTGGGCAACCAAGCCCCTGATCAGCACGTCGATCTGGGTGCGGGCCTCCTCGGGGGTCAGACTCGCCAACTGGTTGGCCCAGTCGCCACCCTGTCCCGCCTGGCGGCGCGTCACCGCCTGGCCGACCAGCGCCCGCAGCATCGGCGGCACCACACCACCCGACACCGCAGCCCGCAACGCCGGCACATCCACCACCACCGGCACCAACACCGAACGCCCCGCCACCACCGCCGCATCGAACAACTCAAGACCAATCTCAGCACTCATCGGCGGCAGCCCCGACCGCACCGAACGCACCCGATCCACCTCACCGATCGACGCCCCCATACCCGCCGTGTCCCACATCCCCCACGCCAGGCTGACCGCCGACAGACCCACCTGCCGCCGCCACACCGCCAACGCATCCAGGAACGCATTACCCGCCGCATACGCCGCCTGACCAGGCGAACCCAACACCCCAGCCACCGACGAGAACAGCACGAACAGATCCAGGTCCAGCCCGGCCGTCGCCTCGTGCAACCACCAACCCGCCGACACCTTCGGCGCCAACACCCCCGCCAACCGCTCCGCACTGATCCCCGAAACGACACCGTCGTCCAACACACCCGCCGTGTGCACCACACCCGCCAGCCGACCCGCCGACGCGATTTCCGCGACCAGCCCGGTGACCTGCTCCCGGTCGGTGACGTCGCACGCCACCACCCGCGCCGACGCACCCAGCCCCGCCAACCGCCCCACCAGCTCGGCCGCGCCCGCAGCGTCAGGGCCACGCCGCGACACCAGCACCAACGACCGCACCCCGTGCGACACCACCAGATGCTCCGCCACCAGCGCGCCCAGCGAGCCGGTGCCGCCGGTCACCAGCACCGAACCCTCGCCCACCACGAGCGAGGAACCCGACGACGACGCCCGCACCAGACGCGGCACGAACACCCGACCCCCCCGAACGGCCACCTGGGCACCCACGGCATCCTCGGCGACCCGCGCCAGGACCGCCACCACCCCCGCGTCCACCTCACCGTCGACATCCGCGAGGACGATCCGGCCGGGGTGCTCCGACTGCGCCGACCGCAGCAGACCCCACACCGCCGCACCCGCCAAATCGGCAACCGCGTCGCCGTCCCGGGCCACCACCGCACCCCGGGTCACCACCACCAGCCTCGAACCCGCGAGGGCGTCGGCGGCCAGCCACGACCGCACAACCGACAACACACCCGACGTCACCTCACGCACCGACTCCGGCACCGCCACACCGGAGACGGCCGACACCGGCGGCACCAACGCCGACGAGACCGCCACACCGGGAACACCCGACACCGGCGGCACCAACGCCGACGGGACCGCCACGCCGGGAACGGCCGACACCGGCAACACCAGCGCGGGCGGCACCGCCGCACCCGACGCAACCGCCTCCGTCACCGCAGCCACACCCGGGTACGAGACCAGCCCACCCCAGGCCGCCAACTCGCCGGCCAACCCGGCGACACCCTCGTCGCCGGCACCCTCGTCGCCGGCACTGTGGAGCTGCCCCGGCTGCGCTACCAGCAGCGCCCACCCCGCCGCGTCGCCAGCGGAAACGACCTCCTCCGCCCGCCACGCCACCTCGAACAGCGACCGCGCTGCCGCACCCGGGGCAACGACCCCGGTCATCTCCCGCAGCACCACCGAGTCCACCGACACCACGGCCGCGCCCGAGGAGTCCACCGCGACCAGCCGCACCCCGGAACCCTCGCGGGTCAGCCGCACCCGCAGCACCGACGCCCCCGAGGCGTGCACCTGCACACCCTCGAACACCCACGGCACCCGGGGACCACCGGCCTCACCCGCCAGCAGCAACCCGACCGGGTGCAGGGCCGCGTCCAGCAGCGCCGGGTGCACCCCGAACGCCGCCGCCTCCCCCGCCGCGTCGTCCGGCAACGCCACCTCGGCGAACACCTCACCGCCGGAGGCCCAGGCACGCCGCAACCCCTGGAACACCGGCCCGTACGCCAGGCCGTGCGTGCCGAGCACGCCGTACCAGTCGGTCAGGTCCACCTCGTCGGCGCCGGCCGGCGGCCAGGCACCGATGCCCGGCTCCGCCGCGCCGGGCGCTTCGAGCACGCCCTCGGCGTGCCGGACCCACTCCGACTCCGGGTCGCCCTCGGTCTGGGAGTGCACCGTCACGGCCCGGGAGCCGGAGGCGTCGGCCGCGCCGACCCGCGCCTGCACCCGCACCCCACCCGAGGCGGGCAGCACCAGCGGCGCCGCCACCGTCAACTCCCGCACCCGCGACGCGCCCACCTCGTCACCGGCCCGCACCGCCAACTCCACCAACGCCGTCCCCGGCACCACCACGGAACCGGCAACCACATGATCGGCCAGCCACGCGTGCGTCGACACCGACAGCCGACCGGTCAACACCACCACGTCCTCGCCGGCCACCGACACGGCCGCGCCGAGCAGCGGGTGCCCGGCGACGCCCAGCCCTGCCCCGGAGACGTCCCCGGCGCGCGGGCGCCCGGCGCCGAGCCAGTACCGCTCGTGCTGGAAGGCGTACGTGGGCAGGTCGACCAGCGTCGGGCGGGCCCCGGCGTACCACTGCTGCCAGGTCACCGGCACGCCGTTGACGTGCAGCTCCGCCAGCGCGTGCAGCAGCGCCTGCGGGGCGGGGCGGTCCCGCCGCTGGGTTGCGAGCGTCAGCGTTCCCTCGGCCAGCAGGTCGGCGTTCAGGGCGGTCAGCACGCTCTGCGGGCCGACCTCCAGGAACGTGTCCACCCCGGCGTCGCGCAGCGCGGTGATCCCGTCGGCGTACCGGACGGTTGCGCGGACGTGCCGCACCCAGTAGTCGGGGCGGGTGATCTCCTGCGGGTCGGCGACCGTCCCGGTCAGGTTCGACACCACCGGCAGCAGCGGCGCGCGGAACGTCAGCGCCTCCAGGACCGCCCGGAAGTCGTCGAGCATCGGTTCCATCAGCGGGCTGTGGAACGCATGGCTGACCGTGAGCCGGCGGGTGCGTACGCCTCGGCCCGTCCAGACCTGCTCCAGCTCGTCGAGGGCGTCGACGGCACCGGAGACGACGACGGCCGACGGGCCGTTCACGGCGGCGACGCCGACCCGGTCGGTCAGCCCGTCCAGCGTCGGCAGAACCTCGGCCTCCGACGCGTTGACGGCCAGCATCCCGCCGCCGGCCGGCAGCGCCTGCATCAACCGACCGCGCGCCGCCACCAGGGCGCACGCGTCCGCCAGGGACAGCACCCCGGCCACGTACGCGGCCGTGATCTCGCCGACGGAGTGACCGGCCACGAAGTCCGGCACGATCCCGAACGACTCGACCAGCCGGAACAGCGCCACCTCGACGGCGAACAGCCCGGCCTGGGTGAACACGGTCTGGTCGAGCAGCTCCGCATCAGCCGAACCCTCGGGGGCGTTCAGCGCCTCACGAAGCGGCCGGGGAAGCAGCGGGTCCAGGTGCCCGCACACCTCGTCCAACGCGGCGGCGAACGCGGGGAACGCCTCCGCCAGTTCCCGGCCCATGCCGGCGCGCTGCGCGCCCTGGCCGGAGAACAGCACGGCGAGGGGGCCGCGCGCCGCACCCGTACCGGTGACGACCGCACCGGTCGGCGAGCCGGCGGCGAGGGCGCGCAGCCCGGCCAGCAGCTCGTCCCTGTCGGTGGCCGTGACGACCGCGCGGTGTTCCAGCGTCGACCGGCTGACCAGCGAGGACCAGGCGACGTCCGCCGGGCGCGGGGTCTCGTCGGCGGCGAGCCAGTGGGCCCACCGGTCGGCCTGGGCCGCCACGGCGGCCTCGGTCCGGGCCGAGAGCAGCACCGGCACCAGCGGCGGTACGGCGTCGTCGTCCGCCGGTGCCGTCCGGGTCTCGGCGGGCGGCTGCTCGATGATCACGTGGGCGTTCGTGCCGCTGACCCCGAAGGAGGAGACGGCGGCGCGGCGCGGGCGGCCCGGGGCGGGCCACTCGCGGGCCTCGGTGAGCAGCTCGACCGCGCCCGCCGACCAGTCGATGTGCGGCGACGGCTCGTCCACGTGCAGGGTGCGCGGCATCGTCCCGTGCCGCATCGCCATGATCATCTTGATCACGCCGGCCACCCCGGCGGCGGCCTGGGTGTGCCCGATGTTCGACTTGATCGACCCCAACCAGAGCGGACTGCCCGCCGGACGGTCCTGCCCGTAGGTGGCCAGCAGCGCCTGCGCCTCGATCGGATCACCCAACGTCGTACCCGTGCCATGCGCCTCGACGGCGTCCACATCGGCCGTGGTCAGGCGGGCGTTGGCCAGGGCCTGCCGGATCACCCGCTGCTGCGACGGACCATTCGGCGCCGTCAACCCATTCGACGCACCATCCTGATTCACCGCCGTGCCCCTGACAACGGCCAGAACCCGCCGGCCCTCCCGGCGGGCGTCCGAGAGCCGCTGCACCAGCAGCACCCCCACACCCTCCGACCAACCCGTACCATCGGCCGACCCAGCGAAAGACCTACACCGCCCGTCCTGCGACAGACCACGCTGACGCGAGAACTCAATGAACGTCCCCGGCGTAGCCATCACCGTCACACCACCAGCAAGCGCCAGATCACACTCACCCGACCGCAACGCCTGCACCGCCAAATGCAACGCCACCAGCGACGACGAGCAGGCGGTGTCCACGGTGACGGCCGGCCCCTCCAGGCCGAACGTGTACGCCACCCGACCCGACAACACACTGCCCGACGTGCCGGTGCCGATGTAGCCGCCCACCCCCTCGGGCAGCTCCTGCACCTGCGAGGCGTAGTCGTGGTACATCAGGCCGGCGAACACGCCCGTCCGGCTGCCCCGCAACCGCACCGGGTCCAGCCCCGCCGACTCGAACGTCTCCCACGACGCCTCCAGCAGCAGCCGCTGCTGCGGATCCATCGCGACCGCCTCGCGGGGGCTGATGCCGAAGAAGGCGGGGTCGAACTCGGCCGCCCCGTACAGGAATCCGCCATGCCGGGTGTACGACGTCCCGGGGTTGTCCGGGTCGGGGTGGAAGATCCGGTCGAGGTCCCAGCCCCGGTCGACCGGGAACTCCCCGATCCCGTCGGCGCCGGTGGCGACCAACTGCCAGAGCTGCTCCGGGCTCGTCACGCCGCCCGGGTACCGGCACGCCATGCCCACGATCGCGATCGGCTCGTCGACGTTCGCGTTCGCCACGGCGTCGCGCTGCTCGGCGACCTGCCCGGAGAGCTGCTCGTAGAGGTGGTCCGACAGCGCGCCGGGGGTCGGGTAGTCGAAGACGAGGGTGGAGGTCAGCCGCAGCCCGGTCGCGGTGTTGATCCGGTTCCGCAGCTCCACGGCGGTCAGCGAGTCGAAGCCCAGCTCCCGGAACGCCCGGTCGGCGGGCACCTGGTCGGCGCCGCTGTGCCCGAGGACCTGCGCGATCAGGCCCCGGACCAACAGGGCGACCTGGGCGCGCGCCTCCTGCGGGTCGAGGCCGGCGAGCCGGTCGGCCCAGCCTCCGGCGGCGGGCCGCCTGCGGCCGGCGGTCGAGCCGATCAGGGTCCGCAGCATCGGCGGCACCCGGCCGGCGGTGGTCTGCGCCCGCATGGCCGGCAGGTCGACCACGGCCGGCACCAGCGCGGCGCCGCCGTGGGCCAGCGCGGCGTCCCACAGCCCGAGGCCGACGGGGGCGGCCATCGGGGTGAGGCCGGCCCGGCTGACCCGGGCCCGGTCGGTGTCGTTGATCGAGCCGGCCATGCCGTCGGTGTCCCACATGCCCCACGCGAGGCTCACCGCCGGCAGGCCCCGCTGGGCGCGGAGCTGGGCGAGGGCGTCCAGGAAGGCGTTGCCGGCGGCGTACGCGGCCTGGCCGGGGGAACCGAGCACGCCGGCGATGGACGAGAACAGCACGAACAGGTCGAGATCCAGCTCCGCCGTCGCCTCGTGCAGCCACCAGCCCGCGGTGACCTTGGGTGCCAGCACGTTTGCCAGCCCGTCGGCGGTGATCCCGGTGACGATGCCGTCGTCGAGGACGCCGGCGGTGTGCACCACGCCGGCCAGCCGCCCGTCGGCGGTGATCCGGCGGACCAGCGCGTCGACCTGCGTCCGGTCGGTCACGTCGGCCGTGGCGATCTCGACGGCGGCGCCGAGGCCGGTCAGCCGCTCCACCAGGTCGGCCGCGCCCCGGGCCGCCGGGCCCTGGCGGGAGGCCAGCACCAGCGACCGCACCCCGTACGCCGTGACGAGGTGCTCGGCCACCAGTGCGCCCAGCGAGCCGGTCCCGCCGGTCACCAGGACGGTGCCCGCGCCGACCACCGGCGCGGCCTGCGCGCCACCGGCCGCGCGGGCCAGCCGTGGGACGTACGCCGTGCCGGCGCGCACCGCGAGCTGCCCGCCCGCGCCCGGGTCGGCGGCGAACCCGGCCAGCAGGGCCAGCAGCTCCGGGCCGAGGTCGGCGTCGGGTTCGAGGTCGGCCAGCACGATCCGGCCGGGGTGCTCCGACTGCGCGGACCGCAGCAGGCCCCAGACGGCCGCCCCCGCCAGGTCGGTGACCCGGTCGTCGGGGTGGGCGGCGACCGCCCCACGGGTGACGACGACCAGGCGGCTGTCCGCGAGGGCGTCGGCGGCCAGCCAGCCCTGCGCCTCGCGCAGCACGGCCACGGTCGCGGCGGCCACCGCGTCGGGCACGCCGTCGGGCTTGGCGGCGTCGGGCCTGGCGGCGTCGGGCCTGGCGACGTCGGGCCTGGCGACGTCGGGCCTGGCGGCGTCGGGCCTGGCGGCGTCGGGCATGGCGGCCTCTGTCGCCGTGGGCACGGGCAGCAGCAGCGCCGCCGGGGCCGGGGCCGTCGCGCCCGTCACGGCCTCGACCACGGCCGCCACGTCCGGGTACGCCGACGTCAGCGCCGCGCCGTCGGTGGCGGCGCCGCCGAGCACCGCCCAGCCGTAACCGGCCTCGGCCGGGGCGACCTGCTCGGGCTGCCACGACACCTCGAACAGCGAGCGGTTCGCCTGGTTCGGCGTGCCCGCCGTGGTCATCTCCCGCAGCGTCAGAGAGTCCACCGACACCACCGGCGTGTCGGCCTCGTCGACGGCGACCAGCCGCACCGAGGACCCGCTCGCGGTCAGGCGCACCCGGAGGGTCCGCGCGCCGATCGTGTGGACCTGCACGCCCTCGAAGGAGAACGGCACCCGGGGGCCGTCGCCGGCGGCCTCGGCGGGCAGCAGCCCGACGGGGTGCAGCGCGGCGTCCAGCAGCGCCGGGTGCACGCCGTATCCGGCCGGGTCCCCGACCACCGTGTCGGGGAGGGCCACCTCGGCGTACACCGTGCCGTCGGCGGTCCACGCGCGCCGCAGGCCCTGGAAGACCGGCCCGTAGGCGAGCCCGTGCCCGGCGACGGCCGGGTACCAGCCGGTGAGGTCCACCTCGGCCGCGCCGACCGGGGGCCAGGTGCCCACGGTGGGCTCCTCGGCGGTGGGGAGACCGACGACGCCGTCGGCGTGCCGGGTCCAGCCGGCCTCCGGGTCCTCCTCGGACTGGGAGTGCACGGTGACCGGCCGGGCGCCCGTCGCGTCGACCGGGCCGACCCGGACCTGCACCCGCATTCCGCCGCCGCCTGCGGGCAGCACCAGCGGGGCGAGCACGGTGAGGTCGCGGACGCGGGACGCGCCCACCTCGTCGCCGGCCCGGACGACGAGGTCGAGCAGGGCGGTGCCCGGCACCACCACGGCGCCGGAGACGACGTGGTCTGCCAACCACGGGTGGGACGACAGCGACAGCCGGCCGGTCAGCACCACCATGTCCTCGCCGGCCACCGACACCGTCGCGCCGAGCAGCGGGTGGCGGGCCACGCCGAGGCCGGCGCCGGACACGTCGGCGGCCTGCCCGACGGGCGACAGCCAGTACCGCTGGTGCTGGAACGCGTACGTGGGCAGGTCGACGCGCTGCGCTCCGCTGTCGGCGAACCACTGCGCCCAGGTCACCGGCACCCCGTGCACGTGCAGCTCCGCCAGGGCGGCGACCAGCGAGTGGGCCTCGGGCCGGTCCTTGCGCTGGGCGGCGACGGTGAGTACGCCGTCGCCGGCCGGCAGGACGTCGCCGGCCATCGCGGTGAGCACGCTCTGCGGGCCGATCTCCAGGAACGTGTCCACCCCGGCACTGCGTAGGGCCGTGACCCCGTCGGCGAACCGCACCGCCTCCCGCACATGCCGCACCCAGTACTCCGGGGTACGCAACTCATCACCCTCGGCCAGCGCACCGGTCAGGTTCGACACCACCGGCAGCAACGGGGCGGCGAACGTCAACCCCGCCAACACCGCACGGAACTCGTCGAGCACCGGCTCCATCAACGGACTGTGAAACGCATGACTCACCGCCAACCGGCGCGTCCGCACACCCCGACCCCGCCAGACCCGCTCCACCTCATCGAGGACATCGACCGCACCGGACACCACGACGGCCGACGGACCGTTCACGGCCGCGACACCAACCCGGTCGGTCAACCCGTCCAACGACGGCAACACATCCGCCTCCGACGCGGCCACCGCCAACATCCCGCCACCCGCAGGCAACGCCTGCATCAACCGGCCCCGCGCCGCCACCAGGACACACGCGTCCGCCAGCGACAACACCCCCGCCACGTGCGCGGCCGTAATCTCGCCGACCGAGTGACCGGCCACAAAGTCCGGCACGACCCCGAACGACTCCACCAGACGGAACAACGCCACCTCTACGGCGAACAAACCCGCCTGGGTGAACACGGTCTGATCGAGGAGGTCGGCCTCCACCGAACCCTCGGCGGCGAACAGCACCTCACGAAGCGGCCGGGGCAGCAACGGGTCCACATGCCCGCACACCTCGTCCAACGCGGCGGCGAAAACGGGGAATTCGGCGTACAGATGCCGACCCATGCCGGCGCGCTGCGCGCCCTGACCGGAGAACAACAGCGCGAGCTGGCCCCGCGAGCCCGCTGCACCGGTGACCACCACGCCGGAGGGGTCCCCGGCGGCGAGGGCGGTCAGCGCCGCGAGCAGGTCGTCCCGGTCGGTCGCGGCGATGACCGCGCGCTCGTCCAGCGTCGCGCGGGACACCACCGAGGAGAGGGCCACGTCGAGCGGGCGGAGGTCCTCGTCGGCCGTGAGCCAGGCCGCCCAGCGGTCCGCCTGGGCCGCCAGGGCCGCGCCGTCGCGGGCGGACAGGAGCACCGGGGCCAGCGACCGCGTGGCGGTGGGAGTCGACTCCTGCGCGTCCGCCTCGTCCCCGGCCGGCGGGGCGGGGGGCTGTTCGAGGATCAGGTGGACGTTGGTGCCGCTGATGCCGAAGGAGGACACGGCGGCCCGGCGGGGGCGGTCCACCTCTGGCCAGGGGCGCGCCTCGGTCAGCAGCGAGACGGCTCCGGCCGACCAGTCCACGTGGGGGGTGGGCTCGTCGAGGTGCAGGGTCGACGGGAGCAGCCCGTGCCGCATCGCCATGATCATCTTGATGATGCCGGCGACCCCGGCGGCGGCCTGCGCGTGCCCGATGTTCGACTTGATCGACCCGAGGAACAGCGGCCGGTCCGCCGGCCGGTCCTGCCCGTACGTGGCCAGCACGGCCTGCGCCTCGATCGGGTCGCCCAGGACGGTGCCCGTGCCGTGCGCCTCGACGGCGTCCACGTCGGCGACGGTGAGCCGGGCGTTGGCCAGGGCGGCCCGGATGACCCGCTGCTGCGCGGGGCCGTTCGGCGCGGTGAGGCCGTTGGACGCGCCGTCGGAGTTCACGGCGCTGCCGGCGAGCACGGCGAGCACCTGCCGGCCCTGCCGCCGCGCGTCGGACAGGCGCTGGACCAGCAGCACGCCGACGCCCTCGGACCAGCCGGTGCCGTCGGCGGACGCGGCGAACGACTTGCACCGCCCGTCGGGGGCGAGGCCGCCCTGCCGGGAGAACTCGACGAACGCGCCGGGGGTGACCATGACGGTCACGCCGCCGGCCAGGGCCAGGTCGCACTCCCCGCCGCGCAGCGCCTGGGCGGCGAGGTGCACCGCCACGAGCGACGACGAGCAGGCGGTGTCGACGGTGACCGCGGGGCCCTCCAGCCCGAGGGTGTAGGAGACCCGGCCGGAGATGACGCTGTGCGCTCCCCCGGTGAGCTGGTAGCCGGCCAGCTCCTCCGGGGCGTCGGTGCTGCCGTAGCCCGACGGGGAGGCGCCGACGAAGACGCCGGTGCGGCTGCCTCGCAGCCGGTCCGGGTCGACGCCCGCCTGCTCCAGGGCCTCCCAGGACGCCTCCAGCAGCAGCCGCTGCTGCGGGTCCATGGCCAGGGCCTCGCGCGGCGAGATGCCGAAGAAGCCCGGGTCGAAGCCCGTGGCACCGGGGACGAAGCCGCCCTCGCGGGTGTGCGACACCGGCCGGCCCTCGGCGTCGGCGGCCAGCAGCCGGGCGATGTCCCAGTCGCGGTCCTCGGGGAAGCCGCCGATGCCGTCGCGGCCGGTGGCGACGAGGTCCCACAGCTCGCCGGGGCTGCTCACGCCGCCGGGATACCGGCAGCTCATGCCCACGATGACGATCGGGTCGTCGTCGACCGGCCCGGCGGGGCCCCAGGTGCTCACGGTGTCGACCTCGTGCAGGCGCAGCGCGGACGACAGGTGGTCGGCGAGGGCGGCCGGGTTCGGGTAGTCGAAGACGAGGGTGGTGGGCAGGGAGAGGCCGGTGGCGGCGCTGAGCCGGTTGCGCAGCTCCACCGCGGTCAGCGAGTCGAAGCCCAGCTCCTTGAACGCCCGGCTCGCCTTGACCAGCTCGGGGCCGGTGTGCCCGAGGACGGTGGCGGCGACGGTGCGGACCAGGTCGGTGAGGTGCCGGTCCTGCTCGGCGCGGGGCAGGGTCAGCAGTTGCTGCCGCAGGCCGCCGTCGGCCCCGCCGGCCGGTTCCTCGTCGGCGGTCCGCAGGGCGTCCCGGGCCTCGGCGATGTCGTCGAGCAGCGGCCGGGGCCGCGCGGCGGCGAACGCCGGGGTGAACAGGGACCAGTCGACGTCCGCCACGGTCAGCGACGGCGCGGATCGGCCGACGGCGCTGCGCAGGGCGTACACGGCCTGGGCCGGGGACATCGCGGTGAGGCCGCGCCGGGCCAGCAGTTCCTGGCCCTCCCCGCTGGCCATGCCGCCGTCGGCCCAGGGGCCCCAGGCGACCGCCGTGGCGGCGAGACCCCGGGCGCGGCGCCGCTCCGCGAGCGCGTCCAGGAAGGCGTTGCCGGCGGCGTAGGCAGCCTGGCCGCCGCTGCCCCAGATCCCGGCGATCGAGGAGAACAGCACAAACGCGTCCAGCGGCCGGTCGCCCAGCAGCTCGTCCAGGTGGACCGCGCCGGCGATCTTGCCGTCGAGGACGGCGGCGAGCGCGGCCAGGTCGGTGTCCACCAGCCTGGCGAGCTGACCCACCCCGGCGGCGTGCACGACCGCCGTCAGCGGGGCGTCGTCCGCGTCGATGTCGCGCAGCACCGCCTCGACCTGCGCCCGGTCGGCCGCGTCGCAGGCGACCAGCGACACCCGCGCGCCGAGCCCGGCCAGCTCGTCCCGCAGCTCCGCCGCGCCCGGCGCACGCTCGCCACGGCGGCTGGTCAGCACGACGTGCGCGGCGCCGCCGGCCGCCACCCAGCGGGCCACGTGGGCGCCGAGCGCCCCGGTGCCGCCGGTGATCAGCACCGTCCCCGAGGGCTGCCAGCGTTCGACGGTTCCCACGCCGGCGGGGTCGGCGCGGACCAGCCGGCGCACGAAGACGCCGGACGGGCGTACGGCGATCTGGTCCTCGTCGCCGGCACCGGCCAGCACGCCCACGAGCCGGTCCCAGCCGGCCGCGTCGGGACGCTCCGGCAGGTCGGCCAGGCCGCCCCAGAGCTGGGGGTGTTCCAGCCCGGCGACCCGGGCCAGGCCCCACAGGCCGCCCTGGGCGACGCTGCGGACGCCCTCGGCGTCGCCGGTGCCGACCGCGCCCCGGGTGAGGGTCCACACCGGCAGCGCGACGTCGGCGTCGTGCAGGGCTTGGATCAGGGTCGCCGTCGCGGCGGTGCCGGTCGACACCGCCGGGTGGCCGGGGTGCGGCCGGTCCAGCAGGCCGAGCAGGGAGACCGCCGCCGCGAACCGGCGGTCCGCCGGCAGCTCGGCCAGCCGGGCCGCCAGCTCGTCCCGGGCGGTCAGCGGGTCCACCGGCAGGCGGTGGACCGTCCCGCCGGCGGTGCCGAGCGCCGCCGTCAGCGCGTCGGCCCACTGCGCCACCGCCGGGTCGCCGGCCGGTTCGAGCAGCAGCCAGTCGCCGATCGGCGCGGCGGCGGCGGGCGTCGCCGCGCGCTTCCACACCACCCGGTACGACCAGCCGTCGACGACGGCGTCGCGCAGCCGCGCCCGGCGCCAGGACGACAGGACCGGCAGCGCCGGGGCGAGGACGTCCGCGCCGTCGTCGCCGAGCTGCGCGGCCAGCGCCGCCACGTCGGAGCGTTCCACGGCGGACCAGAACTCGACGTCGATGACGTCGGGGCTGACCGGGCCGGTGCCGGTCGCCGGGAGCTGCTCCGGCCAGTAGCGCTTGCCGCTGGAACGCGTACGTGGGCAGGCCGACCGTGGTCGCGCCGGTGTCCGCGAACATGCGGGGCCAGTCGACGGCCGCGCCGTTGACGTGCAGTTCGGCGAGGGCGGCCAGCAGCGCCCGGGGCTCGGGGCGGTCGGCGCGCAGCGCGGGCACCGCGACGACCGGGGTCGCGCCGTCGGCGGCCGGGTCGATCGGGGTCGCATCGGCGGTGGCCGGCTGCGGGCCGAGGACGTCCTGGGTCATCGCGGTGAGGACGCTGCGGGGCCCGATCTCCAGGAACGTGTCCACCCCGACGGCCCTGAGCGCGGTGATCCCGTCGGCGAACCGCACCGCCTCCCGGACGTGCCGCACCCAGTACCCCGGGGTACGCAACTCGTCGCCGCCGGCCAGCGCGCCGGTCACGTTCGACACCACCGGCAACCGGGGTGCGGCGAACGTGAGCCCGGCCAGCACCGACCGGAACTCGTCGAGCATCGGCTCCATCAGCGGGCTGTGGAACGCGTGACTCACCGTCAACCGGCGGGTCCGGACGCCCCGGCCCCGCCAGGTTTGCTCGATCTCGTCGAGGGCGTCCACCACGCCGGAGACCACCACGGACGACGGGCCGTTCACCGCCGCGATCCCGACCCGGTCGGCGAGACCGTCCAGGCTGGGCAGCACGTCCGCCTCGGAGGCACCCACCGCCAGCATCCCTCCACCGGCCGGCAGCGCCTGCATCAACCGACCCCGCGCCGCGACGAGAGCACACGCGTCCGCCAGCGACAACACCCCCGCCACATGTGCGGCCGTGATCTCGCCGATCGAATGCCCACCCACGAAGTCCGGCACCACACCGAACGACTCGACGAGGCGGAACAACGCCACCTCGACGGCGAACAGACCCGCCTGCGTGAACACGGTCCGGTCCAGCAGGCCCGACTCGGCCGTGCCCTCCGCCGCGAACAGCACCGGCCTCAACGGCTGCGGCAACAGCCCATCCAGCAGCCCACACACCTCGTCGAGTGCGGCGGCGAAGACCGGGAACTCCCCGTACAACTCGCGGCCCATCCCGGCGCGCTGCGCGCCCTGACCCGAGAACAACACCGCCAGCGGACCCCGGTCCGCCGCCCGACCCGCCACCACCGCACCCGACGACCCACCCGCCGCCAGGGCACGCAGCCCGGCCAGCAGGTCGTCGCGGTCGGTCGCGGCCAGCACGGCCCGGCTGTCCAGTGCCGACCGCGACACCGCCGACGACCAGCCGACGTCCAGGGGACGCAGGTCCTCGTCGGCGGCCAGCCACCTGGCCCAGCGGCCGGCCTGGCCGGCGAGCGCCGCGTCGGAGCGGGCGGACAGCAGCACCGGCACCACCGGGAGGGCGACGGCCGGTTCGGGGGCGTCGGCGTCGGCCTCCGGGGCGGGGGGTTCCTCGATGATGGTGTGCGCGTTGGTCCCGGAGATGCCGAACGACGAGACGGCGGCCCGCCGGGGCCGCCCGGTCGCCGGCCAGGGCCGCGCCTCGGTCACCAGCGACACGGCGCCCGCCGACCAGTCGACCTTCGGCGTCGGGGAGTCCACGTGCAGGGTCGACGGGACGACGCCGTGCCGCATCGCCATCACCATCTTGATGATCCCGGCGACGCCCGCCGCCGACTGGCTGTGCCCGAAGTTCGACTTGATCGAGCCGAGCAGCAGCGGCCGGTCGGCGGGCCGGTCCTGCCCGTACGTGGCCAGCACGGCCTGCGCCTCGATCGGGTCGCCCAGGACGGTGCCGGTGCCGTGCGCCTCGACGGCGTCCACGTCGGCGGTGGTGAGCCGGGCGTTGGCCAGGGCCTGCCGGATCACCCGCTGCTGGGCGGGGCCGTTCGGGGCGGTCAGCCCGTTCGACGCGCCGTCCTGGTTGACCGCGCTGCCCCGGATGACGGCCAGCACGCGGTGCCCCTTGCGCTGGGCGTCCGACAGCCGCTCCACCAGCAGGAGGCCGACGCCCTCCGCCCAGCCGGTGCCGTCGGCGGCGGCGGCGAAGGACTTGCACCGGCCGTCCGGGGCCAGGCCGCGCTGCCGGGAGAAGCCGACGAACGGGCCGGGGGTGGCCATGACGCACACGCCGCCGGCCAGGGCGAGGTCGAAGTCGCCCTGGCGCAGGGCCTGGGCGGCGAGGTGCAGGGCCACCAGCGACGACGAGCAGGCGGTGTCGACGGTCACCGCCGGCCCCTCCAGCCCGAGGGCGTACGCGATCCGGCCGGAGACGACACTCGTGGCCGTGCCGGTCAGCAGGTAGCCCTCGTCGGTGCCCTCCATCTCGGTCTGCGGGCCCATCCCGTACCCGTTGGCGGCGGTGCCGACGAAGACGCCGACCTTCTGGCCGCGCATGGACGCGGGCGCGATCCCCGCGTACTCGAACGCCTCCCACGACGTCTCCAGCAGCAGCCGCTGCTGGGGGTCCATGGCGACCGCCTCGCGGGGCGAGATGCCGAAGAAGCCGGCGTCGAACTCGGCCGCGTCGTAGAGGAAGCCGCCCTCGCGGGTGGTGGAGCGGCCCGCCCGGTCGGCGTCGGCGTCGTACAGGTTGTCCAGGTCCCAGCCCCGGTCGGTGGGGAAGCCGCCGACGGCGTCGCCGCCCGACGCGACCAGGTCCCACAGCTGCTCCGGGGTGGACACGCCACCGGGGTAGCGGCAGGACATCGCCACGATCGCGATCGGTTCGCGCGCGGCGGCGGTGAGCTGCTGGTTGAGCTGACGGAGGCGGCCCGTCTCCTTGAGCGAGGCGCGGAGCGCCTCGACGACCTTGTCTGCGGACGTAGACATCACAAGCTCCGTACTGGGGACAACGGTCAGGAATCGGATCCGTCAAGCGCCAACTTGACGAGGGTGTCGGCGTCCATCTCGTCGATGAGGTCGATGCCCTCGGCGGTGGACTCGGCGGCGTCGGTCTCGGTGTCGGTGAGGTTCAGCAGCAGCTCCAGCAGGCCCGCGTCCCGGAGCCGGGCCAGCGGGATGGTCGCGAGGGCCTGCCGGACCGTCGACTCCGACGGGTCCGCGCCGTCCGACCGCCGCGCCTCGGGGAGCAGCCCGTCGAGCAGGTGCTCCGCGAGGGTGGTCGGGTTCGGGTAGTCGAAGACCAGGGTCGCCGGCAGCGGCAGCCCGCTCGCCGCGGTGAGCCGGTTGCGCAGCTCCACCGCGGTCAGCGAGTCGAAGCCGAGCTCCTTGAACGCCAGCCGGGGCTTGACCCGGTCCGTGCCCGGGTGACCGAGCACCGCCGAGGCGTGGGTGCGGACCAGGTCGACCAGGTGCCGTACCTGCTCGGTGCGGGGCAGGGCGCGCAGGTGCTCCCGGAGCCCGTCGGCGGCGCCGCCCGGCTGCTCGTCGGCGGGGGCGCGCAGCGCGTCCCGGGCCTCGGCGAGGTCGTCGAGCAGCGGCCGGGGGCGGGCCGAGGCGTACGCGGGGGCGAACACCGCCCAGTCGACGTCGGCCACGGTCAGGGCGGGTCGGGGCTGGCCGACGGCGTACCGCATGGCGTGCACGGCGTCGTCCGGCGCCATCGCGCCGAGGCCGCGCCGGGCCAGCGCCTGCTGGGCCTCGCCGCCGGCCATGCCCCCGTCGGCCCACGGCCCCCACGCCACCGACGTCGCCGCGAGGCCCCGGCCCCGCCGCTGGTCGGCCAGCGCGTCGAGGAACGCGTTGCCCGCCGCGTAGGCGCCCTGCCCGCCGCTGCCCCACACCCCGGCGATCGAGGAGAACAGCACGAACGCGTCCAGCGGCCGGTCGCCCAGCAGCTCGTCCAGGTGCACCGCGCCGGCCACCTTGCCGGCGAGGACGGCGGCGAAGCCGGCGAGGTCGGTCTCGGCCAACAGGCCGACGTCGCCCGCCCCGGCGGCGTGCACCACCGCCGTCAGCGGCGCCGGGTCCTCGTCCAGGGTCGCCAGCAGGGCCGCGACCTGGTCCCGCTCGGCGACGTCGCACGCCACGATCGAGACCCTGGCGCCGTGCGCGGCCAGCTCCTCCCGCAGCTCCCCGGCTCCCGTGGCCCGCTCGCCTCGGCGGCTGGTCAGCACCACGTGCGCGGCGCCGTTGGTGACCGCCCAGCGGGCGACGTGGGCGCCCAACGCCCCCGTCCCGCCGGTGATCAGCACCGTGCCCGACGGCTGCCAGCGCTCCCGGGCGGCCGGGGCGGCGGCGGTCGCCCGCACGAGCCGCCGGACGAACACGCCGGTGGGCCGTACGGCGATCTGGTCCTCGTCGCCGGCTCCGGCGACCACCCGGACCAGCCGGTCCCAGACGGCGGAGTCGACGTCGTCGGGCAGGTCCACGAGGCCGCCCCACAGGTTCGGGTGTTCCAGGCCGGCGACCAGTCCGAGGCCCCACAGCCCGCTCTGGGCGACCCGGCGGACCGCGTCGCCGTCCCCGGTGCCGACCGCGCCCTGGGTCAGGCACCACAGCCTGGTCGTCGTCCCGGTGTCGTGCAGCCCCTGGAGCAGCAGCAGGGTGGCCGCCGTGCCGGCGGGCACGGCCGGGCTGTCCGGGTGCGGCTGGTCGCGGAGGCCGAGCAGGGAGAGCACGCCGGTGACCGGCCGGTCGGCCAGCGTCTCGGCGAGCCGCCGGGCGAGGTCGTCCCGGTCGGTGCGGACGGGGTCGACGGTCAGCCGGAGCACGTCGGCGCCGGCCGAGGCCAGGGCCTTGGCGGCCTCCTCCGTCCGCGCGCCGGTGACCGGGTCGTCGTCCTGCGGCGACACCAGCAGCCAGGTGCCCGCCGGGATGGCGGCGAGGTCGGTCCGCTTCCACATGACCCGGTACGACCAGCCGTCGACGAGGACGCGTTGCCGGCGGGCCCGGTGCCACGTCGACAGCATCGGCAGGGCCGGGGCGAGGGCGTCGAGGTCGCCGCCGTCGCCGAACTGGGTCGCGAGGGCGGTGAGGTCGCCGCTCTCCACGGCCGTCCAGAAGTCGGCGTCGCCGCCGTCACCGACCGGCCGGCGGGCCGGGGTGGCGGGCTCGGGCCAGTACCGCTCCCGCTGGAACGCGTACGTCGGCAGGTCGACCCGGGTCGCACCGGCGTCGGCGAACCACGGCCGCCACGTAACGGGCACACCGTGGACGTGCAGCTCACCCAGGGCCGCCAGCAGCGCCTGCCCCTCCGACCGGTCCCGACGCTGCACCGCCACCGCCACCACGTCCCCGTCAGCAGGCAGCACCTCCGCCGCCAACGCCGTCAACACACTCTGCGGGCCGACCTCCAGGAACGTGTCCACCCCGACATCACGCAACGCGGTGACCCCGTCGGCGAACCGCACCGCCTCCCGCACATGCCGCACCCAGTACTGCGGGGTACGCAACTCGTCGCCACCGGCCAGCGCACCGGTCACGTTCGACACCACCGGCAACCGAGGTGCGGCAAACCTGAGCCCCGCCAACACAGCACCGAACTCCGCCAGCATCGGCTCCATCAACGGGCTGTGGAACGCGTGACTCACCGTCAACCGGCGGGTTCGGATGCCCCGGCCCCGCCAGAACTCCTCCACCTCATCCAAGGCGGCGACCTCGCCCGAGACCACCACCGACGCCGGCCCGTTCACCGCCGCGATCCCGACCCGGTCGACAAGACCGCCCAGGCTGGTCAGCACGTCCGCCTCGGACGCGCCCACCGCCAGCATCCCGCCGCCGGCCGGCAACGCCTGCATCAACCGACCACGCGCCGCCACCAGGGCGCAGGCGTCCGCCAGCGACAACACCCCGGCGACGTGCGCGGCCGTGATCTCACCGACCGAGTGACCGGCCACGAAGTCCGGCACCACACCGAACGACTCGACGAGGCGGAACAACGCCACCTCGACCGCGAACAGACCCGCCTGCGTGAACACGGTCTGATCGAGGAGATCGGCGTCCGACGTGCCCGGCCCGGCGAACAGCACCGGCCTCAACGGACCCGGCAGCAACCCGTCCAGCTCGGCGCACACCTCGTCCAAAGCCGACGCGAAGACGGGGAACCCGGCGTACAACTCCCGGCCCATCCCGGCACGCTGCGCCCCCTGACCCGAGAAGAGCACCGCCAGCGGTCCGCGTTCCACGGCGGAGCCGGTGACCACCGCGCCGGACGGTTCGCCGGCGGCGAGGGCGGCCAGCCCCGCCAGCAGGTCGTCGCGGTGCGCCGCGACGACGACGGCCCGGCGGGCCAGGGCCGGTCGGGTGGTGACCGAGGACCAGCCGACCTCGACGGCCCCGAGGCCCTGGTCGGCGGAGAGCCACCGGGTCCACCGGTCCGCCTGCGCGGCCAGCGCCACGTCGGTGCGCGCCGACAGCAGCACCGGCACCAGCGGAGGCGTGGCGTCGCCGACCGTCCCGCCCTCGACCACCTCGGCGGGCGGCTGCTCGATGATGACGTGCGCGTTGGTGCCCGAGATCCCGAACGAGGAGACGGCGGCCCGGCGGGGCCGGTTGGCCGCGGGCCACGGGGTGGCCTCGGCGGCGAGCGCCACCGCGCCGGAGGCCCAGTCGATGTGCGGGGACGGCTCGTCCACGTGCAACGTCGCCGGCACCACCCCGTGCCGCATCGCCATGATCATCTTGATCACGCCGGCTACCCCGGCCGCGGCCTGCGTGTGCCCGATGTTCGACTTGACCGACCCGAGCAGCAGCGGCTGGTCCGCCGGCCGGTCCTGACCGTAGGTGGCCAGCACGGCCTGCGCCTCGATCGGGTCACCCAGCGTGGTGCCCGTGCCGTGCGCCTCCACCACGTCGACCTGCTGCGAGCTGAGCCGGGCGTTGGCCAGGGCCTGCCGGATCACCCGCTGCTGGGCGGGGCCGTTCGGCGCGGTGAGACCGTTCGACGCGCCGTCCTGGTTCACGGCCGTGCCCCGCACCACCGCCAGAATCCGCCGACCCTCCCGCTGCGCGTCGGAGAGCCGCTGCACCAGCAGCACCCCCACACCCTCCGACCAGCCCGTACCGTCGGCCGACCCGGCGAACGACTTGCACCGCCCGTCCTGCGACAGACCACGCTGACGCGAGAACTCGATGAACGTCCCCGGCGTCGCCATCACCGTCACACCACCAGCAAGCGCCAGATCACACTCACCCGACCGCAACGCCTGCACCGCCAAATGCAACGCCACCAACGACGACGAACACGCCGTATCCACCGTCACCGCCGGCCCCTCCAGGCCGAACGTGTACGCCACCCGACCCGACAACACGCTGCCGGAGTTACCGGTGCCGATGTACCCCTCGGTCTCGCCCGGCATCTCCATCAGACGCGTCGCGTAGTCGTGGTAGATCGCTCCCGCGAACACGCCGGTCCGGCTGCCCCGCAACCACTGCGGATCCATTCCGGCGGACTCGAACGTCTCCCACGACGCCTCCAGCAACAGCCGCTGCTGCGGGTCCATCGCCAGGGCCTCGCGGGGGCTGATGCCGAAGAAGGCCGGGTCGAACTCGGCCGCCCCGTACAGGAAACCACCGTGCCGCGTGTACGAGGTGCCCGGCCGATCCTGGTCCGCGTCGAACAACGACTCCAGGTCCCAGCCCCGGTCCGCCGGGAACTCCCCGATCCCCTCCCCGCCTCCGGCCAGCAACGCCCACAACTGCTCCGGCGTCTCCACCCCACCCGGGTACCGGCACGCCATGCCCACGATCGCGATCGGCTCGTCGCCGCCGACCGGCGCCTGCGATTCCGGCTCGACCTCGGCGACGCGGGTGCCCAGCAGGTCGGCGTGCACGTGCTCGGCCAGCGCCTGCGGAGTGGGGTAGTCGAAGACCAGGGTCGAGCCGAGGCGCAGCCCCGTCGCGGTGTTGACCCGGTTGCGCAGCTCGACCGCGCTCAGCGAGTCGAAGCCGAGGTCCCGGAACGCCCGGTCCGCCGGCACCGCCTCCACGCCGTCGTGCCCCAGCACCTGCGCGGCCAGGTCCCGGACGAGCAGGGTGACCTGTGCGCGGCTCTCGTCCTCGGTGAGCCGGGCGAGCCGGTCGGCCAGGCTGTCGCCGCCCTGTCCCGCCTGGCGGCGCGTCGTGGTCGTGCCGACCAGCGCCCGCAGCATCGGCGGCACCACGCCGGCGGCGGCGGCCCGCAGCGCGGGCACGTCGATCGCCGCCGGCACCAGGGTCGGCCGGTCCACGGCCATCGCCGCGTCGAACAGCGCCAAGCCGGTGTCGGCGCCCATCGCGGTCAGGCCGGCCCGCCCCGACCGGGCCCGGTCGACGCCGCCGAGGGACGCCGCCATCCCGGCCGTGTCCCACATCCCCCACGCGAGGCTGACCGCCGGCAGGCCGGCCTGCCGCCGGTGCGCCGCCAGGGCGTCCAGGAACGCGTTGCCCGCCGCGTACGCCGCCTGGCCCGGCGAGCCGAGCACCCCCGCGATCGAGGAGAACAGCACGAACAGGTCCAGGTCCAGGTCGGCCGTCGCCTCGTGCAACCACCAACCCGCCGACACCTTCGGCGCCAGCACGCCCGCGAGCTGGTCGGCCGTCAGCCCCTCGACGAGGCCGTCGTCGAGCACACCGGCCAGGTGGACGACGCCCGCCAGCCGGCCCGTCGAGGTGACGCCCGCGACCAGCCCGGCCACCTGCTCCCGGTCGGTGACGTCGCACGCCACCACCTGAGCGGACGCGCCCAGCCCGGCCAGCCGTTCGACCAGTTCGTCGGCGCCGGCGGCCGCCGGGCCCCGCCGGGACGCCAGCACCAGCGCCCGGAGCCCGTGCGCCCGGACGAGGTGCTCCGCGACGAGGGCGCCCAGCGCGCCGGTGCCGCCGGTCACCAGGACGGTGCCGGCGTCCGCCGCGAGCGGGGCGTGCATCGACGGAGCCGACACGCGCACCAGCCGCGGCACGAACACCCGACCCGCCCGAACGGCCACCTGGGCACCCACGGCGTCCTCGGCGACCCGGGCCAGGACGGCCACCAGGCCCCGGTCGACGTCGACGTCGACGTCGGCCAGCACGATCCGGCCGGGATGCTCCGCCTGCGCCGACCGCAGCAGGCCCCACACCGCCGCACCCGCCAGATCGGTAACCGTGTCGCCGTCCCGGGCCGCCACCGCGCCCCGGGTCACCACCACCAGCTTCGAGTCCGCCAGGGCGGGGGTTGCCAACCACGACCGCAGCTCCGCCAGCACCGCCGAGGCGAGGGCGCCGACCGCGTCGGGCACCGCGCCGTCCTGCGGGGCGGTGGCCGGGAGCAGCAGCAGGGCCGGCGCCTCGGCGCCGCCGTCGAGCGCGGCGAGCAGGTCGGCGACGGTGCGGTGGGCGCGACCGGTGGCGACGTCACCGGGCGCGCCTGCGGTGCCGCCCACCTGGCCGGGGTCCCGCAGCCCGCCGAGGGTCACCCACCCCGGCACGTCGGCCGGGACGACCTCGGCGGCCCGCCAGGCGACCTCGAACAGCGACCGGGCCGCCGCGTCCGGGGCGGCCCGGCCGGTCAGCTCACGCAGGGTCAGCGAGTCCACGGACACCACCGGCGTGCCGGCCTCGCCGCCGGCGACCAGCCGAACGCCGGTGCCCTCGCGGGTCAGCCGCACCCGCAGCACCCGCGCGCCCGAGGCGTGCACCTGCACACCGGAGAACGCGAACGGCACCCGAGGCGCGGCGGACTCCTCGAACAGCAGGGCGACGGGGTGCAGGGCGGCGTCCAGCAGCGCCGGGTGCACGCCGAACCGCGCGGCGTCGCCGGCCGCGTCGTCGGGCAGGGCCACCTCGGCGAAGACCTCACCGCCGCCCGTCCAGACCCGGCGCAGCCCCTGGAACGCCGGCCCGTACGCCAGGCCACGCTCGGCGAACGCGTCGTACCAGCCGGTCAGGTCGACCTCGTCGGCGGCCACGGGCGGCCACGGGCCGACGCCCGGCTCGTCGGCGGACGCCGGTTCGAGCACCCCGTCGGCGTGCCGGGTCCAGCCCCCGTCGGGGGCGTCGTCGGGTCGGGAGTGGATGGTGACGGTGCGCTGCGGCGCGTACCCCGGCGCCGACACCCGGACCTGGACGCGCACGCCGCCGGAGGGCGGGAGCACCAGCGGCGCGGCGATGGTCAGCTCCCGCACCCGGGACGCGCCCACCTCGTCGCCGGCCCGCACCGCGAGTTCCACCAGCGCGGTGCCCGGCAGCAGCACCGCGCCCGACACCGCGTGGTCGGCGAGCCACGGCCGGGTGGCGAGCGCCAGCCGGCCGGTCAGCACGACCTCGCCGTCGCCGGCCAGGTCGACGGCGGCGCCGAGCAGCCCGTGCCCGGCCGCGCCGAGGCCGGCGCCGGCCACGTCACCGGCGCGCAGCCGGCCGACGTTGGGCCAGTACCGCTGCCGCTGGAACGCGTACGTCGGCAGGTCGACGGGGTTCGCGCCCGCGTCCGGCAGCAGGGCGGACCAGGTCACGGGCACGCCGTGGACGTGCAGTTCCGCCAGCGCGTGCAGCAGCGAGACGGGTTCCGGCCGGCCGGGGCGCAGCGCCGCGACGACCGCGACCGGGGACGTGGCCGGGTCGTCGTCCGGCAGGCAGGTGCGGACCATGCCGGCGAGGACCGCGTCCGGGCCGAGTTCGAGGAAGGTGCCGACGTTGCGTTGCCGCAGGCAGGCGACGCCGTCGGCGAAGCGGACGGCGTCCCGGACGTGCCGCACCCAGTAGTCGGGGGTGCCGATCTCCTCGGCGTCGGCGATCCCGCCGGTGAGGTTGGAGACCACCGGCAGCAGCGGCGGGTGGAAGGTGAGCCCGTCGAGGACCGTCCGGAACTCGGCCAGCATCGGTTCCATCAGGGGGCTGTGGAAGGCGTGGCTGACCCGCAGCCGGCGGGTGCGCGTCCCCCGGGCGGACCAGGCCCGTTCCAGGGCGTCCAGCGCGTCGAGCGCCCCGGAGACCACCACCGCCGCCGGCCCGTTGACGGCCGCGATCCCGACGCGGTCGGTCAGGCCGGCCAGCGCCTCGGTGACCGCCGCCTCGTCGGCGGCGACGGCGAGCATCCCGCCGCCGGCCGGCAGGGCCTGCATCAGCCGGCCCCGCGCGCCCACCAGGGCGCACGCGTCGTCGAGGGAGAGCACCCCGGCCACGTACGCGGCGGTCACCTCGCCGATCGAGTGGCCGGCGACGAAGTCCGGCACGATCCCGTACGACTCGGCGAGGCGGAACAGGGCCACCTCGACGGCGAACAGGCCGGCCTGGGTGAAGGCGGTCTGGTCCAGCAGTTCGGCGTCGGCCGAGCCCGCCGAGGCGTTCAGCGCGTCCCGCAGTGGGCGGGGCAGGTGCGGGTCGAGGTGCGCGCACGCCTCGTCCAGCGCGGCGGCGAAGACGGGGTACGCGGCGTACAGCTCCCGGCCCATGCCGGCGCGCTGCGCGCCCTGGCCGGAGAAGACGACGGCGGTGCGCCCGCCCCGGGCGGTGCCCCGGACGACGGCGGGCGAGGGCTGCCCGTCGGCGAGCGCGTCCAGGGCGGACAGCAGGCCGCCCCGGTCGGGCGCCAGCAGGACGGCCCGGTGTTCGAAGACGGACCGGCCGGTGGCCAGCGCGCGCCCGATCCCGGCGACGGTCAGGTCCGGCCGGTCGGCCGCCAGGCCGTGCAGCCGTCGGGCCTGCCCGCGCAGGGCGGCGTCGTCGCGCGCCGACAGGACGCAGGGTACGAGGCCACCGGTGACCTCACGGGCCACCGCCGGGGTGGTCGCGGGAGCCTGTTCGATGATGGTGTGCGCGTTGGTTCCGCTGATCCCGAAGGAGGACACGGCGGCGCGGCGGGGCCGGTCCAGGGCCGGCCAGCGGCGGGGCTCGGTGAGCAGCTCCACCGCCCCGGCGTCCCAGTCGATGTGCGGGGACGGCTCGTCGGCGTGCAGGGTCGGCGGCAGCAGCCCGTGCCGCATCGCCAGCACCATCTTGATCACCCCGGCGACACCGGCTGCGGCCTGGGTGTGGCCGATGTTGGACTTGATCGAGCCGAGCAGCAGCGGCCGGTCGGCGGGCCGGTCCTGCCCGTACGTGGCCAGCAGCGCCTGCGCCTCGATCGGGTCGCCGAGGGGGGTTCCGGTGCCGTGTGCCTCGACGGCGTCCACGTCCGCCGCCGTGAGGCGGGCGTTGGCCAGGGCCTGCCGGATCACCCGCTGCTGGGCGGGGCCGTTGGGGGCGGTCAGGCCGCTGCTCGCGCCGTCCTGGTTGACCGCGCTGCCCCGCACCACGGCGAGGACGCGGTGCCCGTTGCGTTGCGCGTCGGAGAGGCGTTCCAGCAGCAGCATGCCGATGCCCTCGGCGAAGCCGGTGCCGTCGGCGCCCGCGCCGAAGGCCTTGCACCGCCCGTCGGGCGAGAGGCCGCGCTGCCGGGAGAACTCGGTGAGCATGCCGGGGGTGGACATCACGCTGACGCCGCCGGCGAGCGCGAGCCGGCACTCTCCCTGGCGCAGCGCCTGGGTGGCCAGGTGCAGGGCGACCAGCGAGGAGGAGCAGGCGGTGTCGACGGTGACGGCGGGTCCCTCCAGGCCGAACAGGTACGAGATCCGGCCCGACGCGACGCTGCCGGCGCTGCCGTTGCCGACGTAGCCGTCCAGCTCGTCGGTGGTGTCGGCGGCCTGGGACGCGTAGTCGTGGTAGATGAGCCCGACGTAGACGCCGGTGCTGCTGCCCCGGGCCGTGTGGGGGTCGATGCCCGCCCGCTCGAACGCCTCCCAGGAGGTCTCCAGCAGCAGCCGCTGCTGCGGGTCCATGGCCAGCGCCTCCCGGGGGGAGATCCCGAAGAAGCCGGCGTCGAACTCGGCCGCGTCGTGCAGGAAGCCGCCCTGCCGGGGGCCGCTGCCGTCGTCGCCGATCCGCAGGTCGTCCGGGTCCCAGCCACGGTCGGTGGGGAACGGCGCGATGACGTCGGTCCCGGCAGTGACCAGGTCCCAGAGCTGCTCGGGGGTCTGCACGTCGCCGGGGAACCGGCAGGCCATGCCGATGATCGCGATGGGCTCGTCGGGGGCGGTGGCCGCGCCGGCGGCCGTGCTGGCGGCGGGCGCCTCGACGCCGCCGAGTTCCCGGTCGAGGAAGTCGGCGAGGACGACCGGGGTGGGGTAGTCGAAGGCCACGGTGGCGGGCAGTCGCAGCCCGGTGGCGGTGGCCAGCCGGTTGCGCAGTTCCACCGAGGTCAGCGAGTCGAAGCCCAGCTCCTTGAAGCCGCGTTGGGCGTCGACGCTGTCGGCGGAGCGGTGCCCCAGCACGGCGGCCACGCTCGCGGCGACCAGGTCGAGCAGGTGGTTGCGTCGCTGCGCGGAGCTGAGCGTGGCCAGCCGCCCGCGTTCCGAGGCGGTGTCGGCGGGCCCCTGCCCGGCGGTCCGCCGGACGGGTCCGGCGGGGCGGATCAGTTCGCGCAGCATGCTGGGCACCGCGCCGGCCGCCGGCCGCGCCGTGGCCGGCGGCAGGTTCATGAGTACGAGGTGCACGCCGCCGTACTGGTGGGCCAGGTCGAACAGGGCGGTGCCCTCGACCTCGGTCAGCGGGGCGCTGGTGGCCCGGATGGCCCGGCGGTGGGCGTTGCCGCCGAGGTGGGCGGTCATCGCGCTGGCGGTGTCCCAGAGTCCCCAGGCGAGGCTCGTGGCGGGCAGCCCCTGCTGCTGGCGGAGGCGGGCGAGGGCGTCGAGGAACGCGTTCGCCGCCGCGTAGTTGCCCTGCCCGGGGGAGCCGAGGGTGGCCGCCACCGAGGAGAACACCGCGAAGCTGGCCAGGTCGGCGTCGCGGGTGGCCCGGTGCAGCGCCCAGCCGGCGTCGACCTTCGGGGTCAGCACCGCGTCTAGGGCCGGCTCGTCGAGGGAGCCGATGGTGGCGTCGGCGATCACCCCGGCGGTGTGCACCACGGCGGTCAGCGGGTGCGCCGGGTCCACCCGCGCCAGCAGGCCGGCGACCTGGTCGGGGTCGGCGACATCGGCGGTGGCGGTGGTGACGTGGGCGCCGTGGCGGGTCAGCTCCGCCACCAGGTCGCGGTAGGACTCGGGGCCACGGCGGGAGGCGAGCAGCAGGTGCCGGGACTGGCCGGTGGTCACGAGGTGCCGGGCGAACACCCCGGCCAGGGCACCGCTCGCGCCGGTGATCAGCGTGGTGCCGTCCGGGTCCACCGGGGCGGGGATCCGCAGCACCACCTTGCCCACGTGCCGGGCCTGACTCATGTGCCGCAGCGCCCGCCGAGCATGCTGGACGTCCCACACCCGCACCGGCAGCGGGCGCAGCGCGCCCTGCTCGAACAGCGCCAACAACTCCGTCAGCATCTCGCCGATCCGGGCGTGCCCGGCCTCGTTGAGGTCGAACGACCGGTACGTCACGCCGGGGTGACGCTCGGCGACCTGGTGGGGGTCGCGGATGTCGGTCTTGCCCATCTCGACGAACCGGCCACCACGCGGCAGCAACCGCAACGACGCGTCCACGAACTCACCCGCCAGCGCATCGAGCACCACATCCACCCCGGCACCACCCGACACCGAACCGAACACCCGCTCGAACTCCGTGGTCCGCGACGACGCGATCCGCCCCGCATCCACCCCCAACCCCCGCAACACACCCCACTTACCAGGACTCGCCGTCGCAAACACCGTCGCACCGAAATGCCGCGCCAACTGGATCGCCGCCATACCCACCCCACCCGCACCCGAGTGGACCAGCACCGACTCACCCGCCCGCAACCCCGCCAGATCCCGCAACGCGTACCACGCGGTGAGGAAGACCACCGGCACGGTCGCGGCCTCGGCGAAGGTCCAGCCGGCCGGGATCCTGGCGACCAGTTCCCGCGTGGCGGTGACCTGGGGGCCGAACGCGGGTTCGAACATGCCCAGCACCCGGTCGCCGGGGGCCAGGTCGGTCACGCCCGGACCGACCTCCACCACCACACCCGCACCCTCACTGCCCATCACCGCCGACGGATCCGGATACATCCCCAACGCGATCAACACATCCCGGAAGTTCACCCCCGCCGCCCGCACCGCGACCCGCACCTGCCCCGCCTCGAGCGGACCCGGGACGGCCGGCACCAACGCGACCCCGTCGAGGGTGCCGGGGGCGATCGCGGCGAGGTGCCACAGCCCTTCCGGCGGGGTCAGGGCGTCTCCGGCCGAGGCGCCGGTGCGGGTCAGGCGCGGGGAGCGGATCTCGCCGCCGCGCACCGCGACCTGCCCGCCCGTGGTCGACGGGTCCTCGGCGACGCCGGCCAGCAGGTCCCACAGCTCGGGTGAGAGGTCCCGGTCGACGTCGGCGAGGACGATCCGGTCGGGGTGCTCCGACTGCGCCGAGCGCAGCAGGCCCCACACGGCAGCACCCACCGGGTCGCGCAGCTCGTCGGCCGGAACGGCCGTCACGGCGCCCCGGGTCACCACGACGAGCCGGGTGTCCGCCAGTTCCCCGGCGGCCAGCCAGGACTGGAGCACGCCGAGCACGTGCGCCGTGACCGCCCGCACGGCCGCCGGCACGTCGGCGTCCGCCGGCTGCGGGATCGTCACCGGCAGGAGCAGCACGCGCGGCCGGCCGGCCGTTCCGGCGGCCACGGCCGCGGCCAGGTCGGCCACGGTGGGGTACCCGGCCACTCCCGGCCCGGTGGCCCCGGCCGCGTCGCCCAGCAGCACCCGGCCGGTGGGGTCAGTGGCGGGGGTGACGTCCTCGGCCTGCCAGCTCACCTCGAACAGCGCCCGGACCGCCGCACCCGAGGCGGCGACCCCGGCCAGCTCCCGCAGCACGAGCGAGTCCACCGACACGACCGGGGCACCCGTGCCGTCGACCGCGACCAGCCGCACACCGCTGCCCACCCGGGTCAGCCGGACCCGCAGCACCGAGGCTCCCGACGCGTGCACCTGCACGCCCTCGAACGCGAACGGCACCCGTGGCCCACCGGAACCCTCGGTCAGCAGCAGGCCGATCGGGTGCAGGGCGGCGTCGAGCAGCGCCGGGTGCACCCCGAACGCCGCCGCGTCGCCCGCCGCCTGCTCCGGCAGGACCACCTCCGCGTACGCCTCACCAGCCGCCGCCCACACCCGACGCAGGCCCTGGAACACCGGCCCGTACGCCAGACCATGCCCCGCCAGCCCCGCATACCAACCGGTCAGGTCCACCTCGGCCACGCCGACCGGCGGCCACTCCCCCAACACCGGCTCCTCCGAGGAGGCCGCCTCCAGGACGCCCTCCGCGTGCCGGACCCAAACCGCGTCGTCGTCCTCCTCCGGCTGCGAGTGCACGGTCACCAGCCGGGCACCGGACGCACCGGCCGCACCGACGCGCACCTGCACCCGCACCCCCGCCGACGCCGGCAACGCCAACGGCGTCAAAACAGTCAGCTCCCGCACCCGGGACACACCAACCTCATCACCCGCCCGCACCGCCAACTCCACCAACGCCGTCCCCGGCACCACCACCGAACCAGCAACCACATGCTCCGCCAACCACGGATGACTGCCAGCCGACAACCGCCCCGTCAACAACACCTCGTCGCCGCCGGCGAGGCGCACCGCCGCGCCGAGCAGGCCGTGGCCGGCCGCGCCGAGACCCGCGCCGGAGACGTCACCGCCGAACGAGCGGTCCACCGCCGGCCAGAACCGTTCCCGCTGGAACGCGTACGTGGGCAGGTCGACCGGGGCGGCGCCGGAGCCGGCGTACACCCTCGCCCAGTCCACGCCGACGCCCGCGACGTGCAGCTCCCCAAGGCCGGACAGCAGCTGCGCGGGGCCGCTCTCGTCGCGGCGCAGCGAGCCCACCACCACGCCGGGGTTGGCCGGGTCGGCGGCCCGGTCGAGCGCGTCCTGGACCACCACCTTGAGCACCGGGTGGGGGCTGACCTCGACGAAGACCCGGAAGCCCTCGGCGATCAGCCGGTCGACCACCGGCGCGAGCCGGACCGGTTCGCGCAGGTTTCGATACCAGTAGTCGGCGTCGAGCTGGGCGGTGTCGATGAGGTCGCCGGTGACCGTCGAGTAGAAGGACACGGTGGTCGGCCCGGCGTCGACGGCGCCGAACGCGGCCGTCAGGTCGTCGCGGACCGCCTCGACGTGCGCGCTGTGCGAGGCGTAGCCGACGGCGATCCGCCGGGCCCGGAGGTCGCGCTCGGCGCAGTGCGCGAACAGCGCGTCGACGGACTCGGCGGCGCCGGAGACGACGGTCACGGCGGCGCCGTTGAGGGCGGCGATCGACAGGGTGTCCGCCCACGGCGCGATGAGCTGCTCGGTGTCGGCGGCCGACAGGGGCACGGAGAGCATGCCGCCCCGGCCCGAGATCGCCAGCAGGCCGCGGCTGCGCGCCACGACCAGCCGCATCGCGTCCGGGAGGGTGAGGGCTCCGGCGGCGCACGCGGCGGCGATCTCGCCCTGCGAGTGGCCGACGATGGCGTCCGGGGCAATCCCGCACGCCTCCCAGAGCCGCGCGAGGGACACCATGACGGAGAACAGGGCGGGCTGGACCACGTCGACCCGGTCCAGCGTCGGAGCGCCGGGCGCCTGCCGCAGCACGGCCTCCAGCGTCCAGTCCACCAGCCGGGACAGCTCCTCGGCGCACTGCCGCATCCGCTCCCGGAAGGCCGGGGACGACTCCAGCAGGTCCAGTGCCATCCCGACCCACTGCGATCCCTGGCCGGGGAAGACGTAGGCGACCTTCGGCGTGCCGTCGACGGGGGTCGGGGCGGCCTCGGCGTCGGCGAGGGCGGCCAGCTCGGCGAGGGCGGTCTCCCGGTCGCCGGCGACCACGACCGCCCGGTACGGGTGGTGGGCCCGCCGGGTGGCGAGGGAGAGCCCCAGGTCGGCGAGGGCCAGGTCGGCGTCCTCGGCGAGCTGTCCACGGATCCGGGCGGCCTGCGCCCGCAGGGCCTGCGGGCTGCGCCCGGACACCGTCAGGGGCACGCCGGCCGGGCCGGCCAGGCCGGGCTGCTCGGGGGCGGTGGTCGGCCGGGCGGCGGGGACGCTGTCGTCGGGCGCCTGCTCGATGATGGTGTGCACGTTGGTGCCGCTGATCCCGAACGAGGACACGGCGGCGCGGCGGGGCCGGTCGACGGCGGGCCACGGCCGCGGCTCGGTGAGCAGCGCCACCGCGCCGGAGTCCCAGTCGACGTGCGGGGACGGCTGGTCCACGTGCAGGGTGGACGGCAGCAGGCCGTGCCGGATCGCCATGATCATCTTGATCACGCCGGCCACCCCGGCGGCGGCCTGCGAGTGCCCGATGTTCGACTTGATCGACCCGAGGAACAGCGGCCGGTCCGCCGGCCGGTCCTGCCCGTACGTGGCCAGCAGCGCCTGCGCCTCGATCGGGTCGCCCAGCATGGTGCCGGTCCCGTGCGCCTCGACGGCGTCCACGTCGGAGGCGTCGAGCCGGGCGTTGGTCAGGGCCTGCCGGATCACCCGCTGCTGCGACGGCCCGTTCGGCGCGGTGAGGCCGTTGGACGCGCCGTCCTGGTTGACGGCGCTGCCGCGCACCACCGCCAGCACCCGGTGCCCGTTGCGCCGGGCGTCCGACAGCCGCTCCACGAGCAGTATGCCCACGCCCTCGGACCAGCCCGTGCCGTCGGCCGACGCGGCGAACGCCTTGCACCGGCCGTCGGGGGCCAGGCCGCCCTGGCGGGAGAACTCCGAGAACATGCCGGGCAGCGCCATCAGGGCGACGCCGCCGGCCAGCGCCAGGTCGCACTCGCCGCCGCGCAGGGCCTGGGCAGCGAGGTGCAGGGCGACCAGGGACGACGAGCAGGCCGTGTCGATGGTGACGGCGGGGCCCTCGAGCCCGAAGGTGTAGGAGACCCGGCCGGAGGCGACGCTGCCGGCCGTGCCGGTCAGCAGGTGCCCCTCGAGGCCCGCCAGGTCCTCGTGCCCGCCCGTGGCGTAGCCGGAGGACGCGGCGCCGATGAAGACGCCGGTGGCGGTGCCGGTCACGCCGTCGGGGTCGACACCGGCGTACTCGAATGCCTCCCAGGCGGTCTCCAGCAGCAGCCGCTGCTGCGGGTCCATGGCGAGGGCCTCGCGGGGGCTGATGTTGAAGAAATTGGCGTCGAAGTCGGCGGCGTCGTAGAGGAAGCCGCCCTGGTCGGTGACGGTGCTGCCGGTGTCGTACAGGCGGTCCAGGTCCCAGCCCCGGTCCGTGGGGAACCCGCCGATCGCGTCGGCGCCGGAGGTGACGAGCTGCCAGAGCTGCTCCGGGGTGGCCACCCCGCCCGGGTAGCGGCAGGCCATTCCGATGATCGCCACCGGCTCGTCGGTCGCGCCGGCGCCGACGGCACGCACGGCCGTGGCGGCGTCGGTCGCGGCGAGGCCGAGCTGCCCGAACAGGTACTCGGCGAGCCGGGCCGGGGTGGGATGGTCGAAGGCGAGCGTGGCGGGCAGCCGCAGCCCGGTCGCCGAGCCCAGCCGGTTGCGCAGCTCCACCGAGGTGAGTGAGTCGAAGCCCAGTTCCTTGAACGCGCGGGCGGCCGGCACGGCCTGCGCGGAGGCGTGACCCAGCACGGCGGCGGCCTGCCCGCAGACCAGCTCCACCAGCAGCCGCCGGGCGTCCGCCTCGGGCAGGCCGACGAGCCGGTCCCGCCAGGAGGCCCCCGCCGTGGGGGCACCGCCGGCCCGCCGCCGGCCGCCGGCGCGGACGAGCTGCCGCAGCAGTGGCGGCACCTGCGACGCGTCGCCGGTGACCTGCAACCGGGCCGCCACGACCACCGGCGACACCGCGGGCAGGGCCGCGTCGAACAGCTCGGTGCCCTCGGTCGCGGAGAGGCCGGTCATCCCGACCCGCCGCTGCCGCTGCTGGTCGTCGCCGTCGAGGTGGGCGGTCATCCCGCTGGTGGTGGCCCACAGGCCCCAGGCGACGCTGGTCGCGGCCAGGCCCCGCTGCCGGCGGTGCCCGGCCAGGGCGTCGAGGAACGCGTTCGCCGCCGCGTAGTTGCCCTGCCCGGGCGAGCCGAGGGTGGCCGCGAGGGAGGAGAACGTCACGAACGCGGCGAGGTCCAGGTCGGCCGTGGCCTCGTGCAGCGCCCACCCGGCGTCGACCTTCGGGGCCATCACCGTGGCGATGGCCCGCTCGTCGAGGGAGGCGACGGTGGCGTCGGCGAGCACCCCGGCGGCATGCACCACCGCGGTCAGCGGATGCGCCGGGTCGACCCGGCCGATCAGCTCCCTGACCTGGGCGGGGTCGCTGACGTCGACCGCGACGGCGGACACCCGCGCGCCCGCGTCGGTCAGCTCGCGGACCAGGGCGGCGTAGTCGTCCCGGCCCGCGTCGTCGGGGTGCCGGCGGGAGGCGAGCAGCAGGTGCCGGGACCGGCCGGTGGCCACGAGGTGCCGGGCCACCACGCCGGCCAGCGTCCCGCCCGCTCCGGTGATCAGCGTGGTGCCGTCCGGGTCCACCGGGGCGGGGATCCGCAGCACCACCTTGCCCACGTGCCGGGCCTGACTCATGTGCCGCAGCGCCCGCCGAGCGTGCTGCACGTCCCACACCCGCACCGGCAACGGACGCAACACACCCTGCTCGAACAGCGCCAACAACTCCGTCAGCATCTCGCCGATCCGGGCGCTGCCGGCCTCGTTCAGGTCGAACGACCGGTACGCGACGCCCGGGTGCTCGGCCGCCACCGCCTCCGGGTCGCGGACGTCTGCCTTGCCCATCTCGACGAACCGGCCACCACGCGGCAGCAACCGCAACGACGCGTCCACGAACTCACCCGCCAGCGCATCGAGCACCACATCCACCCCGGCACCACCCGACACCGAACCGAACACCCGCTCGAACTCCGTGGTCCGCGACGACGCGATCCGCCCCGCATCCACCCCCAACCCCCGCAACACACCCCACTTACCAGGACTCGCCGTCGCAAACACCGTCGCACCGAAATGCCGCGCCAACTGGATCGCCGCCATACCCACCCCACCCGCACCCGAGTGGACCAGCACCGACTCACCCGCCCGCAACCCCGCCAGATCCCGCAACGCGTACCACGCCGTCAGGAAGACCAGGGGCACGGAGGCCGCCTGCGCGAACGACCAGCCGGCGGGCATCCGGGCGAGGCGCTCCCGGGGGGCGACCGCGAGCGGGCCGAAGCCCATCTCGAACATGCCCATCACCCGGTCGCCGGGCTTCAGGTCGGTCACGCCCGGACCGACCTCCACCACCACACCCGCACCCTCGCTGCCCATCACCGCCGACGGATCCGGATACATCCCCAACGCGATCAACACATCCCGGAAGTTCACCCCCGCCGCCCGCACCGCGACCCGCACCTGCCCCGCGTCGAGGGGGGCGGGAGTGGCCGGCACCAGCGCGACCCCGTCGAGGGTGCCGGGGGCGACGGCTGCCAGGTGCCACGCCCCGGACGGCGGCGGGGTCAGCTCGTCGGCCGTGGGCCGGACCAGCCGGGGCACGAACGTCCCATCGGCGCGGACGGCGAGCTGGCCGCCGGTCGCCGTCGGGTCGGCGACGACGCCGGCCAGCACCGCGAGGGTCGCCGGGTCGAGCGGGCCCTCGACGTCGGCGAGGACGATCCGGTCGGGGTGCTCCGACTGCGCCGAACGCAGCAGGCCCCACACGGCCGCGCCCGCCAGGTCGGTCACCTGGTCCTCGTCCCGGGCGACGACGACACCCCGGGTGACCACGACGAGCTTCGCATCGGCGAGGGCGTCGGCGGCGAGCCAGGACCGCACCACGGCCAGGGCGCCGTTCGCGGTCGCGCGCACCACGCCGGGCACGTCGACGCCGGGCACCGCGCCGGGCACGTTGACGCCGGGCGCGTCGACGCCGGGCACCGCGCCGGACACGTCGACGCCGGAGGCCGCGCCGGGCGTCCACAGCAATGCCCGGGGGGACTCGGCCCGCCCGTCGGCGACCGCCGTGGCGAGCGCGTCGACGTCGGGGAAGCCCGGCAGGTCGAGCCCGGCGATCGACGGCCCGAGCAGCGCCCAGCCGGACAGGTCGTCGACCGGGGTGATCTCCTCCGGCAGCCACGTCACCTCGAACAGCGACCGCGCCGCCGCGCCCGGGGCGGCCACCGCCGTCATCTCCCGCAGCACCAGCGAGTCCACGGACACCACGGCCGCGCCGGACTCGTCCACCGCCACCACGCGCACGCCGGAGCCCGCACGGGTCAGCCGGACCCGCAGCCTCCGCGCACCCGAGGCGTGCACCTGCACGCCCTCGAACGCGAACGGCACCCGCGCCCCGCCACCCTCACCGGCCAGCAGCGACGCCACCGGATGCAACGCCGCGTCGAGCAACGCCGGGTGCACCCCGAACCGCGCCGCGTCGCCCGCCGCCTGCTCCGGCAGGACCACCTCCGCGTACGCCTCACCAGCCGCCGCCCACACCCGACGCAGGCCCTGGAACACCGGCCCGTACGCCAGACCCTGCCCCGCCAGCCCCGCATACCAACCGGTCAGGTCCACCTCGGCCGCACCGGCCGGCGGCCACTCCCCCAACACCGGCTCGTCGGCCGACACCGGCTCCAACGCGCCCTCGGCGTGCCGGACCCAGGCCCCGTCGGCCTCCTCGTCCGGCTGCGAGTGCACGGTCACCGACCGGGCGCCGGACGGGTCGGCCGCGCCGACGCGCACCTGCACCCGCACCCCCGCCGACGCCGGCAACGCCAACGGCGTCAAAACAGTCAGCTCCCGCACCCGGGACACACCAACCTCATCACCCGCCCGCACCGCCAACTCCACCAACGCCGTCCCCGGCACCACCACCGAACCAGCAACCACATGCTCCGCCAACCACGGGTGGGTGGCGGCGGAGAGCCGCCCGGTCAACAGCACCTCGTCGTCCCCGGCGAGGCGCACCGCCGCGCCGAGCAGCGGGTGACCGGCGACGCCCAGCCCGGCGCCGGACACGTCGCCGACCTGCCACGACACCGCCTCGGGCCAGTACCGCTCCCGCTGGAACGCGTACGTCGGCAGGTCGACCCGGGTCGCACCGGCGTCGGCGAACCACGGCTGCCAGGCCACCGGCACACCGTGGACGTGCAGCTCACCCAGGGCCGCCAGCAGCGCCTGCGCCTCCGACCGGTCCCGACGCTGCACCGCCACCGCCAACACGTCCCCACCAGCCGGCAGCACGTCGGCCGCCAACGCCGTCAGGACACTCTGCGGCCCCACCTCCAGGAACGTGTCCACCCCGGCGGCGCGCAACGCGGTGACCCCATCGGCGAACCGCACCGCCTCCCGCACATGCCGCACCCAATAGTCCGGAGTACGCAACTCCTCGCCGCCGGCCAACGCACCGGAAACGTTCGACACCACCGGCAACCGGGGCGCCGCGAACGTCAGCCCCGCCAACACCGACCGGAACTCCGCCAGCATCGGCTCCATCAACGGACTGTGGAACGCGTGACTCACCGCCAACCGGCGCGTCCGCACACCCCGGTCCCGCCACACCCGCTCGACCTCGTCGAGGGCGTCCACCGCACCGGACACCACCACCGACGCCGGCCCGTTCACCGCCGCCACACCAACCCGGTCGATGAGCCCGCCCAGGCTCTCCGCCACGCCCGCCTCGGACGCGTTGACCGCCAACATCCCGCCACCGGCCGGCAACGCCTGCATCAACCGACCCCGCGCCGCCACAAGGGCACACGCATCCGCCAGCGACAACACCCCCGCCACATGCGCGGCCGTGACCTCACCGACCGAATGCCCACCCACGAAGTCCGGCACCACACCGAACGACTCGACGAGGCGGAACAACGCCACCTCGACCGCGAACAAACCCGCCTGCGTGAACACAGTCTCGTGCAACAGCTCGGCGTCGGGCGTGCCCGGCCCGGCGAACAACACCGACTTCAACGGCTGCGGCAACAGCCCGTCCAACTCGGCACACACCTCGTCCAACGCCGACGCGAACACGGGGAACCCGGCGTACAACGCCCGGCCCATCCCGGCCCGCTGCGCGCCCTGACCCGAGAACAGCACCGCCAACGGACCCCGGTCCACGGCGGAGCCGGTGACCACCGCACCCGAAGGCTCACCCGCTGCCAGGGCACGCAGCCCGGCCAGCAGGTCGTCGCGGTCGGTGGCGGCCAGCACGGCCCGGCTGTCCAGGGCCGACCGGGACGCGACCGACGACCAGGCGACGTCCTCGGCGCGCAGGTCCTCGGCGCCGGCCAGCCAGTCGGCCCAGCGGCCGGCCTGGCCGGCGAGCGCGGCGGGGTGCGCGGCGGAGAGCAACACCGGCGCGACCGGGAGCCGGCGGGACGGCGCGGGGACGTCCTCCGGCGTCTCGGGGGCCGGGGCCTGCTCCAGGACGAGGTGGGCGTTGGTGCCGCTCATGCCGAAGGACGAGACGGCCGCCCGCCGGACGTGTTCGCCGCCGGCCCACGGGCGGGCCGTGTCGAGCAGGGACACCGCCCCCGTCGACCAGTCGATGTGCGGGGACGGCTGCGCCACGTGCAGGGTCGGCGGCAGCACGCCGTGTCGCATCGCCATCACCATCTTGATGACGCCGCCCGCGCCGGCGGCGGCCTGGGGGTGGCCGATGTTCGACTTCAGGGACCCCAGCCACAGGGGCCGGTCGGCCGTCCGGCCCTGGCCGTACGTGGCCAGCAGCGCCTGCGCCTCGATCGGGTCGCCGAGCCGGGTGCCGGTGCCGTGCGCCTCCACGACGTCGATGTCGGCCGGCGTCAGCCGGGCGTTCTCCAGCGCCTGCCGGATGACCCGCTGCTGGGCGGGGCCGTTCGGGGCGGTCAGCCCACTGCTGGCCCCGTCCTGGTTGACGGCGCTGCCGCGGATCACCGCGAGGACGGGGTGGCCGTTGCGCCGGGCGTCGGAGAGCCGCTCGACGAGCAGCATGGCGACGCCCTCGGACCAGCCGGTGCCGTCGGCCTCGGCCGAGAACGCCTTGCACCGGCCGTCGGAGGCGAGCCCGCGCTGCCGGGAGAACTCGACGAAGGCGCCGGGGGTGGCCAGCACGGTCACGCCGCCGGCCACCGCGAGGGAGCACTCGCCGTCGCGCAGCGCCTGGCCGGCCAGGTGCAGGGCCACCAGCGAGGACGAGCAGGCGGTGTCGATCGTGACGGCCGGCCCCTCCAGTCCGAAGGAGTACGCCAGCCGGCCCGACATGACGCTCGCCGCGGTGCCGGTGAGGACGTACCCCTCGGTGCCCTCGGGCAGCTGCCGCAGGACGGTGGTGTAGTCCTGGCCGGCCGTGCCGACGAAGACGCCGGTGCGGCTGCCCCGCAGCGACGCGGTGTCGATGCCGGCCCGCTCGAAGACCTCCCAGGTCACCTCCAGCAGGAGGCGCTGCTGCGGGTCCATGGCCAGCGCCTCGCGCGGCGAGATCCCGAACAGGGACGGGTCGAACAGCCCGGCGTCGGCCAGGAAGCCGCCCCGGTTGCTGTAGGTGGTGCCCCGGTGGTCCGGGTCCGGGTCGTACAGCCGGTCCAGGTCCCAGCCCCGGTCGGTGGGGAACGTGCCGGTGGCGTCCACGCCCCCGGCGACCAGGTCCCACAGGTCCTCGGGCGAGGCGACCCCGCCGGGGAACCGGCAGGCCATGCCGACGATCGCGATCGGCTCCGAGTCCTCGTTCTCCAGCTCGCTCAGGCGCCGACGCGCCAGGCGGAGCTCGGAGGTCACCCACTTCAGGTGTTCGAGGAGCTTGTCTTCGTCCGCCATGACCCACCCGCCCAGAGCTTGCTATCGATCAGAATCTGCCGATTCGCTGACCACACCACCACCGGCGGCCCGACTCCGCGCACACTTCGGTGGAGACATGACCATTCGGCGCATGGACGCAATTCCTACTTCAATTTCAGTTTCTGTTTCCGTACCTGTTCAAGCGCCCGCCGCGACACCGTGCCGACCACCCTGCCGACCCATGCCCGCCACCGTGAGTGGACGGTACTGAGCGCCGACCTCACCCCCAACCCCTAACGGACCCCTGATCGGACGGTCCCGAAGGGCCGTCGCGGTGGTCGTCGCAGCGGGACGATCGCCGCTGACGGGGCCGGTCAGACGCGGTGCTGGACGGTCTGCGGAAGAATCTGGCGGAGCCGTCCGGGCGGCGTGGCGCGGCGCCGCCACTCCCGTGGATAGCCGACCGAGACCTCCTCGAAGCGGACCCCGTCGTACCAGGTGGTCCGCGGGATGTGCAGGTGTCCGTACACCGCCACCCGGGCGTCGAAGCGCACGTGCCAGTCGGCCGTGGCCTCGGTGCCGCACCATTGCGCGAACTCCGGATACCGCAGAATCCGGGTGGGTTCCCGGACGAGGGGAAAGTGGTTGACCAGAATGGTGGGCAGCCCGTTCCGCTCCTCGGTGAGCCGCCGCTCGGTGTGGGTCAGCCGGGCCCGGCACCACGCGTCCCGCGTCGGGTACGGGTCGGGGTGCAGCAGGATCTCGTCGGTGCAGACCACGCCGACCTCGTGGGCCCGTTCGAGGGCCTGCTCCTTGGTGTACGTCCCGGGCGGCCGGAAGGTGTAGTCGTACAGCACGAAGAGCGGGGCGACGAGCACCGGATCGCCCTGCGGATCCCAGATCGGGTAGGGATCCTCCGGGGTGACGACGCCGAGGCCCCGACACAGCTCCACCAGGTGCCGGTAGCGGGCCTCGCCCCGGAGCTGGTTCGGGTCGTCGCGGGGCGTCCACAGCTCGTGGTTGCCCGGCACCCAGATCACCTTGGCGAAGCGGCGGCTGAGCAGGCCCAGCGCCCACTCGATGTCGCTGACGAACTCGCCGACGTCGCCGGCCACGATCAGCCAGTCGTCGTCGGACTCCGGCCGCATCCCCTCGACGACGGCCCGGTTCTCCTTGTAGACCACGTGCAGGTCGCTGATGCCGAGCAACTGAGGCAGGCCCGATCCGACCACCCGGACCTCCGTCCATTCCGGGTACCGCGCGCACCCACCACTCGTGCCGATCGGCCGCCGACAAGGCAGGACGAGACGGCCTGACGGGCTCCGACCCTACGAAGCCCGACCCGGCCAGGCACACCCCTAGACGGCAGGTCGGGACCCCTAGGGCTGGCCGGGGGCGGCGCCGGACCGGCCTGGCGTGCCGGACCGGTCGCGCCGCCGTCCCGGGCGGCTCTGGTCCGTGGCCCGGGTCCTCTGGAACGGGGGCCGGGTCCTCTGGAACGGGGGCCGGGTCTCAGGACTTGCCGAACTCGCGCTGGATGATGTCGAACAGCTCCTCCCGGCTGGCCGTGTCGAGTGCCTCCGCGGTCTCCGCCGTCGGCGCGGGGACGGCGGCGGAGGCGGGCCGGCGGGCCCGCCACCTGGCCAGCATGCTCTCCAGGCGGCCGATGACCGCCTCGTCGACCTGGTCGGCGGGCGCCTCGCCGAGGAGCTGGTCGAGCCGTTCGACCTCGGCGGCGATCGGCAGCGCCGGCTGCTCCGGCGCCAGCCCGGCACGCAGGTGTTCGGCGAGGGCGCCGGGGGTGGGGTGGTCGAAGATCAGGGTCGCGGGCAGGCCGAGACCGGTCTCGGCGGTCAGCCGGTTGCGCAGCTCGACCGCCGTGAGGGAGTCGAAGCCCAGCTCGAGGAAGCCGCGACCCGGCCTGATCGCGGCGGGCGTGGCGTGCCCGAGCACCGTCGCGGCGGTGCCGCGTACCAGGTCGAGCAGGATGCGGTCGCGCTCGGACGCCGAGGCGGCGGCCAGCCGCCCCCGCAGGGCCGAGGGGGCGCCGTCGGCGTCGGCGGACGGCGTCTCCTGCGGGGCGGGCTGCGCCTCGGGGATCTCGGCGAGCAGCGGGCTCGGCCGCAGCGCGGTGAACGACGACGCGAACCTGTCCCACCGCACATCCGCCACCACCACCGACACGTCACCCACCCCCAACGCCCACTCCAACCCCACCACCGCCAACTCCGGCGCCATCGCCACCAGACCCCGCCGAGACAACTGCTCCCCAGCCTCACCCACCGCCATCCCCGCCTCGCCCCACGGACCCCACGCCACCGACGTACCCACCAGCCCCCGCGCCCGCCGGGAAACCACCAGCCCCTCCACGAACGCATTCCCCGCCGCATACCCCACCTGGCCAGCCGAACCCCACACCCCCGCGATCGACGAGAAGACCACAAACGCGTCCAGCTCCACGCCGGACAGCAACTCGTCCAGCACCACCGCGCCGCCGACCTTCGCCCGCAGCACCTCCCCCAACTCCGCCGCACCCACCTCGCCCAACGGGGTCATCTGCGCCACCCCCGCCGCGTGCACCACCGCCCGAACCGGATCACCGGACTCCGCGAGGCCCGCCAGCAACCCGGCCACCGCCACCCGGTCGGCCACGTCGCAGGCCACCACCGACGCCCGCGCGCCCGACGCCCGCAGCCCCGCCACCACGTCCGCGCCTTCCGAACCCAACCCGCTCTCGCCGCTACGCGACAGCAACACCACGTGCTCCGCTCCCGCGCCCACCGCCCACCGCGCCACCCGCAGACCCAACGCGCCCGTGCCGCCCGTCACCAGCACGGTCCCCGACAACCGCACCCCACCGCTCGGAGCCGAGCCGACAGCCGCCCGTGCCAACCGCCGGCCGAACACCCCCGACGACCGCACCGCCACCTGGTCCTCCACGCCAGCCGACAAGACCCCGGACAGCCGATCCCACACCCACCCGTCCGCCGCGCCCGGCACATCCACCAGGCCGCCCCACGACCCCGGCAGCTCCAGCCCCGCGACCCGGCCAAGGCCCCACAGCGCCGCGCCCTCGACGTTGTCGAGCACGTCCGACCCGCCCACCGACACCGCCCCGCTGGTCAGCCACCACAGCCGACCCTCGATCCCGGAGTCGGCCAGCGCCTGGACCGCCGTCAGCGCCGTCGACAGGGCGGCGACGGCCGGAAGATCATCCGGCCCGGCCGGGGCGGCCAGCGACAGCAGGGACAGCACGCCGGCGACCCGGCCGCCGGGCCCGGCCGCATCGCTCAGCCGCCCCGCCACCGCGTCCCGGCCCGCGCCGTCGACCAGGACGGGGGCGACCCGGGCCCCCCGGGCCGCCAGGGCGGCGAGGGCCGGGTGGTCCTCCTGCCCCGGCGCGGTCAGCACCAGCCAGGTTCCGGTGAGCGTGCCGGTGGCCGGCACGGCAGCCGTACGCCACTCGACGCGGTACCGCCACGAGTCGACCGTCGACCGCCGCTGCGCGTCCCGCCGCCACCGGGCGAGCTTCGGCAGCAGCGCCGTTGACGACTCGCCCGCGTCGGCCGCGAGTTCCTCGCCCAGCATGCCGAGGTCACCGGACTCGACCGCCGCCCAGAACCGCTCGTCCTCCGGGCCGCTCGCGGTGCCGGAGGCGGGTGCCGGCGCCGGGTCCTCCAGCCAGTAGCGCTGGTGGTCGAAGGCGTAGGTGGGCAGGTCCACGACCCTCGGCCGGACGCCCGCCTGCGCCAGGTAGGCCGACCAGTCCACCGACGTTCCGGCCGCGTACAACTGGCCCACCGCCGCCAGCAGAGACTCCACCTCCGGCCGATCCCGGCGCAGAGTCGCCACCCGACGCGCCTCGCCCCCGGCGACGTCGGCGACCATCGCCGTCAGCACCGCGTCCGGGCCCACCTCCAGGAACACGTCCACCCCGGCATCACGCAGGGCGGTCACCCCGTCGGCGAACCGCACCGGCCGCCGCACATGACGCACCCAGTACTCCGGGTCAGCGATCTCCAACGGATCCGCCAGCACACCCGACACGTTCGACACGATCGCCGCCGACGGCACCCGCCAGTCCAACCCGGCGACCACCGAACGGAACCCGTCCAACATCGGCTCCATCAGCCGGGAGTGGAACGCGTGCGACACGGTGAGGGGCTTGGTCCGCCAGCCCCGGGCCCGGCAGGTGTCCGCCACGAGTTCGACCTCGTCGGCCGCGCCGGAGAGCACCACCGCCGCCGGGCCGTTCACCGCCGCGACGTCCACCGCCGCGCCGGTCACGTCGATGACCAGACGCACGTCGGCCTCGGACGCCGCGACCGCTGCCATCACCCCGCCGGCCGGCAAACCCTGCATCAGCCGACCCCGCGCCGCCACCAGCGTGCACGCGTCCTCCAGCGACAACATCCCCGCCGCGTACGCCGCCGTCACCTCACCCAACGAATGCCCGGCGAAGAAGTCAGCCCGCACCCCCCACGACCGCAGCAACTCCCACAACGCCACCTCCACCGCGAACAACCCGGCCTGCGCGAACACCGTCCGATCCAACAGACCCGCCTCGGCGGACCCCGGCTCGGCGAACATCACCGATGTCAGGGGCTGCGGCAACAACCCGTCCAGGTGCCCGCACACCTCGTCGAGCGCAGCCGCGAACACCGGGAACCGGTCGTGCAGCTCCCGACCCATCCCCACCCGCTGCGAGCCCTGACCCGTGAACAGCACCGCCCGGCGACCCGACGACACCACACCGTCCGCCGACGAACCACCGGACGCCACCGCGTCGAGGCCCGCCACCAGCTCGTTCACCCCGGAGCCCCACACCACGGCACGGTGCTCCAGCGCCGCCCGCCCCGACACCAACGACCCCGCCACATCCGCCACCGCCAGGCCGGACCGGCCGCGCGCGAACGACGCCAGCCGCGCCGCCTGACCCGCCAGCGCCCGCTCCGAGCGCCCCGACACCACCCACGGCACCGGCAACCCCGGAGCCGACTCCGCCCCCCGAGTTGATGCCGACTGCGGCTCCGGCTCTGATTCCGGCTGCTCCAGGATCACGTGCGCGTTCGTCCCCGAGATGCCGAACGACGACACGGCTGCCCGACGCGGACGACCCACCTCGGGCCACCCCCGCGACTCCGTCACCAGGGTCACCGCGCCCGACGCCCAGTCCACGTGCGACGACGGCTCGTCGACGTGCAACGACGCCGGCACGACCCCGTGCCGCATTGCCATGATCATCTTGATGATTCCGGCCGCCCCGGCCGCCGCCTGGGTGTGCCCGATGTTCGACTTCACCGACCCCAACAACAACGGCACATCCCGACCCTGGCCGTACGTCGCCAGCAGCGCCTGCGCCTCGATCGGATCGCCCAGCGTGGTGCCCGTGCCGTGCGCCTCCACCACGTCCACATCAGCCGCCGACAGCCCTGCGCTGGCCAGAGCCTGCCGGATCACCCGCTGCTGGGAAGGGCCGTTCGGCGCGGTGAGACCGTTCGACGCGCCGTCCTGATTCACCGCCGAACCCCGCACCACCGCCAGAACCCGACGGCCCTCCCGCCGCGCGTCCGACAGCCGCTGCACGAGCAGCACGCCGACGCCCTCGGACCAGCCCGTCCCGTCCGCCGCCTCGGCGAAGGACCTGCACCGCCCGTCGGCCGAGAGGCCGCCCTGGATCGAGAACTCGGCGAAGGTGGCCGGGGAGGCCATCACGCAGACGCCCCCGGCCAGCGCGAGATCGCACTCGCCGGACCGCAGCGCCTGGGCCGCCAGGTGCAACGCGACCAACGACGACGAGCACGCCGTGTCCACCGTCACCGCCGGCCCCTCGAACCCGAACGAGTACGCCACCCGACCCGACAGCACGCTGGTCGCGTTGCCGGTGAGCAGGTGACCGCCGACCTCCTTGGCGCGGCCGACTGAGCCGTTCGCGTACCCCTGGAAGCTGGCTCCGGCGAAGACGCCGACGGCGCCGCCCTTGAGGCTGGTCGGGTCGATGCCCGCCGACTCGATCGCCTCCCAGGACGTCTCCAGCAGCAGCCGCTGCTGCGGGTCCATGGCGAGGGCCTCGCGCGGGGAGATGCCGAAGAACTCGGCGTCGAACTCACCCGCGTCGTGGACGAAGCCGCCCCTTCGGGCGAACGACGTGTCGGACATGCCGCTGCCCAGGACGTTGTCCCAGCCCCGGTCGAGCGGGAACTCGGAGATGCCGTCGCGGCCGTCGGCGAGCAGTTGCCACAGCTCGTCGGGCGTGCCGACGCCACCGGGGAGGCGGCAGCCCATGCCGACGATGACGATCGGGTCGTCGTCCAGCGCGGCGGGGCGGATCTCGGCCGGCGAGTCGGCCGACGCACCGACCAGGGTGTCGCGGAGGAGGGCGACCAGGGCCGCCGGAGTCGGGTGGTCGAAGACGAGGGTGCTGGGCAGCGCCAGGCCGGTCTCGGCGATCAGCCGGTTACGCAGCTCGACCGCGGTGAGCGAGTCGAACCCGAGGCGCTGGAACGCCCGGTCCGCCGGGACGGACTCCACGCCGGCGTGGCCGAGCACCGAGGCGACCTGGGAACGTACGAGATCGAGCAGGAAGGCCTCGGCGTCGGCGGCCGGCAGGGCCGCGAGCCGCTCGCGCAGCGCGGACGCCTGGTCGGTGGGGCCGCCAACGGTCGGGGTGGCCGCCGCGAGCGCCGCCTGGGCCTCGGGGATCTCGGCGAGCAGCGGGCTCGGCCGCAGCGCGGTGAACGACGACGCGAACCTGTCCCACCGCACATCCGCCACCACCACCGACACGTCACCCACCCCCAACGCCCGCTCCAACCCCACCACCGCCAACTCCGGCGCCATCGCCACCAGACCCCGCCGGCTCAGCTGCTCCCCAGCCTCGCCCACCGCCATACCGGCGTCGCCCCACGGACCCCACGCCACCGACGTGCCCGTCAGCCCACGCGCCCGCCGGGACGCCACCACGGCGTCCACGAACGCATTCGCCGCCGCATACCCCACCTGACCAGCCGAACCCCACACGCCGGCGATCGACGAGAAGACCACGAACGCGTCCAACTCCACGCCGGACAACAACTCGTCCAGCACCACCGCGCCGCCGACCTTCGCCCGCAGCACCTCCCCCAACTCCGCCGCACCCACCTCGCCCAACGGGGTCATCTGCGCCACCCCCGCCGCGTGCACCACCGCCCGAACCGGATCACCAGACCCCGTCAGACCGTCGAGCAACCCGGCCACCGCATCCCGATCGGCCACGTCACAGGCCGCCACCGACACCCGCGCGCCCAGCCCTCGCAGCTCCTCCACCGCACCCGCGACGCCCGGCGCACCGTCGCCCCGCCGAGACACCAACACCACGTGCTCGGCACCGGCGCCGACCGCCCACCGCGCCACCCGCAGCCCCAGCGCACCGGTGCCACCCGTCACCAGGACCGTCCCCGACAACCGTGCACCAGCACCAGCACCCGCACCCGCGCGCACCAACCGCCGCACGAACACACCCGACGACCGCACCGCCACCTGGTCCTCACCGCCACCCGCCAACACCCCGCACAGCCGGTCCCACACCCACCCGTCCGCCGCACCCGGCACATCCACCAGGCCACCCCACCGGCCCGGCTCCTCCAACGCCACCACCCGGCCCAGTCCCCAGATGGCGCTGGCCGTGGCGTCGAGCGCCGTGTCGTCGGAGCCGTCCACCGAGACCGCGCCGCTGGTCAGCCACCACAGGCGACCGGCTGCGCCCGCATCGGTCAGCGCCTGGACCACGGTCAGTGCCTCGGCCACCCCGGCACCGGCGAGGGACATCACGCAGAGCAGACCGGCGACCGGTTCGCCCGCCCGCACCGCGTCGGCGAGCTGCCGCGCGATCCGGTCCCGGTCCATGCTGTCGATCACCACGGGTACGACCCGGGCGCCCCGGGCCGCCAGCGCGGCGACGGCCGGGTGGTCCTCCTGGCCGGGCAGCATCGGCACCAGCCACGTGCCCGTCAGGGCGGCACGACCGTCGACCGTGTGCGACCGCCACACGATGTGGTACCGCCACGAGTCGACCGTCGACCGGCGCTGCGCGTCCCGGCGCCACCGGGCGAGCTTCGGCAGCACCGCGCCGAACGGCTCGTCCGCGCCCACGCCCACCTCGTCGCCGAGCAGGGCCGGGTCGCCGGATTCCACCGCCGCCCAGAACCGCCCGTCGAGGGCGTCTTCGCGGGTGGCGAGGTCGGTCGACGCCGACGGCTCGGCCCAGTACCAGGCACGATCGAAGGCGTAGCTGGGCAGGTCCACGGCCCCCGGCCGGACGCCCGCCTGCGCCAGGTAGGCCGACCAGTCCACCGGCATGCCGGCCGTGTGCAGCTGACCCACCGCCGCCAACAGCGACTCGACCTCCGGACGGTCCCGCCGCAGCGTCGCCACCCGACGCACCCCGCCACCGGAGGCGACCTCGGCGACCATCGCCGTCAACACCGCGTCCGGCCCCACCTCCAGGAACACATCCACCCCGGCCGCCCGCAACGCGCCTATCCCGTCGGCAAAACGCACCGGCTGCCGCACGTGACGCACCCAATACGCCGGATCAACCAACTCCAGGGGGTCCGCCACCGCACCGGTCACGTTCGACACCACCGGCACCGCCGGGGCCCGCCACGACAGCCCGGCCACCACGGCGGCGAACTCGTCGAGCATCGGCTCCATCAACGGACTGTGGAACGCGTGACTCACCGCCAACCGGCGAGTACGCACACCCCGCTCCCGCCAGGTTCGCTCCACCTCGTCCAACGCCCCGACCGCGCCCGACACGACGACGGCCGCCGGCCCGTTGACCGCCGCGATCCCCACCCGACCGGCCAGCCCTTCCAGGACGGCCAACACCTCCGCCTCGGACGCCGCCACCGCCAACATCCCCCCGCCGGCCGGCAACGCCTGCATCAACCGACCCCGCGCCGCCACCAACACACACGCGTCCTCCAACGACAACATCCCCGCCGCATACGCCGCCGTCACCTCACCCAACGAATGCCCGGCGAAGAAATCAGCCCGCACCCCCCACGACCGCAACAACTCCCACAACGCCACCTCCACCGCGAACAACCCCGCCTGCGCGAACACCGTCCGATCCAACAGACCCACCTCAGCGGAAGCCCCGAAAACCACCTCCCGCAACTGCGGAAGATCGCCGTCGAACTCGGCATCGATCAAACCGCACACCCGATCGAAAGACTCCGCGAACACCGGGAACCGGTCGCACAACTCCCGACCCATCCCGGCCCGCTGCGCACCCTGACCCGTAAACAGCACCGCCCGACGACCGGACGACACCACGCCCGACGCCGCCGCACCCGCCGACACCACACCACCCGACGCCACCGCGTCCAGGCCCGCCACCAGCTCGTCCACGCCCGAGCCCCACACCACCGCCCGGTGCTCCAACGCCGCCCGGCCCGACACCAACGACCACGCCACGTCCACCGCCGCCAGGCCGGAGCTTCCCCGCGCGAACGACGCCAACCGCGCCGCCTGACCCACCAACGCCCGCCCCGAGCGCCCCGACACCACCCACGGCACCGGCAACCCCGGAACAGACTCCACCCCCGGAACCGACTCCGGCTCCGGAACCGACTCCGGCTCCGGTTCCGGCTGCTCCAGGATCACGTGCGCGTTGGTGCCGGAGATGCCGAACGACGACACCCCCGCCCGGCGCGGCCGGCCCACCTCGGGCCACCCCCGCGCCTCAGTCGCCAACTCGACCGTCCCCGCCGCCCAGTCCACGTGCGACGACGGCTCGTCCACGTGCAGGGTCGCCGGCACCACCCCATGCCGCATCGCCAGGACCATCTTGATGATCCCCGCGACACCCGCCGCCGCCTGCGTATGACCGATGTTCGACTTCACCGACCCCAACAACAACGGCACATCCCGACCCTGCCCGTACGTCGCCAGCAAAGCTTGCGCCTCGATCGGATCACCCAACGTCGTACCCGTACCGTGCGCCTCCACCACATCCACATCCACCGCCGACAACCCAGCGCTGGCCAGCGCCTGCCGGATCACCCGCTGCTGCGACGGACCATTCGGCGCCGTCAACCCATTCGACGCACCGTCCTGATTCACCGCCGAACCCCGCACCACCGCCAGAACCCGACGACCATCCCGCCGCGCATCCGACAACCGCTGCACCACGATGACACCGACGCCCTCGCCCCACGCGGTGCCGTCGGCAGCCTCGGCGAACGCCTTGCACCGCCCGTCGGCCGACAGCCCGCCCTGCCGGGAGAACTCGATGAACGCGCCCGGGGTGGCCATGACGGTGACGCCGCCGGCCAGCGCGAGGTCGCACTCGCCGGACCGCAGCGCCTGGGCCGCCAGGTGCAACGTGACCAGCGACGACGAGCACGCGGTGTCGACCGTCACCGCCGGGCCCTCGAACCCGAACGAGTACGCCACCCGACCCGACAGCACGCTGGCGGAGGCGCCCGTGGCCCCGTACCCGGTCAGCGCCTCACCGGCCTGGCGCACCACGGTCCCGTAGTCCTGGCCGTTGGTGCCGGCGAACACCCCGACGCGGGCCCCGCGCAGGGCGAGGGGGTCGATCCGGGCGTCCTCGAACGCCTCCCACGACGTCTCCAGCAGCAGCCGCTGCTGCGGGTCCATGGCGAGGGCCTCGCGCGGCGAGATGCCGAAGAACTCGGCGTCGAACGCGCCCGCCTCGTGCAGGAACGCCCCCCGGCTGACGTACGACGACTCGGCGGAGTCACGCAGGGACGCCAGGTCCCAGTGCCGGTTGGTCGGGAACTCCGACATCGCGTCGACGCCGCCGACGAGCAGGTCCCACAGCTCGGCCGGGGACCCGGCGCCGGCCGGGAAGCGGCAGCCCATGCCGACGATGACGATCGGGTCGTCGGCGACGACCGGGCCGCCGACCACGGTCGGTGCGGGCAGGGCCCACCCGCCGAGCAGTTCGGCGTGGATGTGACCGGCGAGGACGGTCGGGTTCGGGTAGTCGAACGCGAGGGTGCTGGGCAGCGTGAGGCCGGTGGCCGCGTCCAGCCGGTTGCGTAGTTCCACGGCGGCCAGGGAGGTGAAACCGAGGTCCTGGAACGCCCGGTCGGGTGCCACCCGGTCCGCGGAGTCGTGGCCGAGCACGGCGGCGACCTCGCCGCGTACGAGGTCACGCAGTGCGCGCACCTGCTCCGTGCCGGACATCGCCGCGAGCCGGGCGAGCAGCGCGGACGTCGGCGCCGGGCCGGCGACGGCGGGCGCGGCCGGCGCTGCCTCGGCCACCAGGTCCCGGGTGAGCGGGTCGGGGCACGTGCCGGCGACGGCCGCCACCCGGGCCCAGTCGACGTCGGCCACCACGAGGTACGTCTCGTCGCGCCCGAGCGCCGCTGGCAGGGCCTCGACGGCGGTCCGGGGTGCCATGGCCCCGAATCCGTCCCGGGCCAGGCGCTGTTCGAACTCACCGGCGCTCACCCCGCCGTCGGCCCAGAGGCCCCAGGCGAGCGAGGTCGCCGGGAGCCCCTCGGCGCGGCGCCGCTGGGCCAGCGCGTCGAGGAAGGCGTTGCCCGGCGCGTAGGTGGCCTGGCCGGCCCCGCCCATGATGCCGGCGAGGGAGGAGAAGAGCACGAAAGCCGACAGGTCCGCGCCGCGGGTCAGCTCGTCGAGGTTGGTGGCGGCGGTCACCTTGGCCCGGAGCGCGGCGGCCATCTGGTCGACGGTCACCGCGTCGATCACGTTGTCGTCGAGCGCGGCGGCGGTGTGCACGACGGCGGTCAGGGGGAGATTGTCGGGGACCGACCGCAGCAGGTCGGCGAGCGCGGCGCGGTCGGCCACGTCGCAGGACGCCACGGTGACCCGGCTGCCGAGATCGGTCAGCTCGTCGACGAGCGCCCCGACGCCCGACGCCTGCGGGCCCCGGCGGCTGGCGAGCAGGAGGTGTTCGGCGCCGGCGGCGGCGAGGGCGCGGGCCACGTGTCCGCCGAGTGCGCCGGTGCCTCCGGTGATCAGCACGGTGCCGCGCGGCGTCCACGGGTCGCGGGGGCGGCCGTCGCCGTAGGCGGCCCGGACGAGCCGGCGGGCGTGGCAGCCGTTGGCGCGCAGGGCAACCTGATCCTCCGCGCCGGGGCCGGCGAGGAGCGTGCGGAGGGTCCGGACGGCGCCCCGGTCGGGGCGTTCGGGCAGGTCCACCAGTCCGCCCCAGCGGTGCGGGTGCTCGGCGCGCAGCACGCCGCCGAAGCCCCACGTTATCGCCTGGGCGGGGTCGACGTGCCGGTCTCGGGAGCCGACGGAGACCGCGCCCCGGGTGGCGATCCAGAGCCGGGCGGCCAGCCCGGCGTCGCCGAGGGCCTGCGCGAGCACGATCGTGCCGGCGAGGCCGGCGGGCACGGTCCCGGTCTCCCCGTACGGCCGGTCGTCGAGCGCGAGGAGGGACAGGACGGCGGTGCCGACGCGGTCCCGGTCCGCCACGGCGTCGGTCAGGTCCCGGGCGAGGCGCTTGCGGTCGCAGCCGGCCTCGACCCGAACGGTGCGCGTCCGGCCGGGGTCGAGCGCGGCCACCCAGTCGGCCACGGACGGGTCGGCGTCGGCGGGTACGACCAGCAGGAAGTCCGTGGCCTCGGGCCGGGTGGGGTCGTCCACGACCGGCTGCCAGGCCACCCGGTACCGCCAGGAGTCGAGTGTCGCCTCGACCTCCCGGCGACGCCGCCAGGTGGACAGCGCTGGGAGCACCTCGGCGAGCGGGGTGTCCGCGTCGACGGCCAGGCTCTCGGCGAGGGCCGCCACGTCCTCCGCGTCGATGGCACGCCAGAAGGCGTCGTCCTCGGCGGTGCGCCGGGTGCCTGCGGGGCGGTGGGACCGGGTGGCCGCGTTGAGCCAGTAGCGCTGGTGGTCGAAGGCGTAGCTGGGCAGGTCGAGAACCCTCGGTCGCGCCCCGGCCTGCGCGAGGTACGCGGCCCAGTCCACCGACACACCCGCCGCGTGCAACTGACCCACCGCCGCCAGCAGCGACTCCACCTCCGGACGGTCCCGACGCAGCGTCGCCACCCGACGCACCCCGTCACCGGCGGCGACCTCAGCGACCATCGCGGTGAGGACCGCGTCCGGCCCCACCTCCAGGAACACATCCACCCCGGCGTCACGCAGAGCGGTGACCCCGTCGGCGAACCGCACCGGCTGCCGCACATGACGCACCCAGTACGCCGGATCAACCAGCTCCAAGGGGGCCGCCACCGCACCGGTCACGTTCGACACCACCGACACGGTCGGGGCCCGCCACGACAGCCCGGCCACCGCGGCGGCGAACTCGTCGAGCATCGGCTCCATCAGCGGACTGTGGAACGCGTGGCTCACCGCGAGCCGTCGAGCGCGCACGCCCCGCTCCCGCCAGGTTCGCTCCACCTCGTCCAACGCCTCGACCGCGCCGGAAACGACGACGGCCGCCGGCCCGTTGACGGCGGCGATCCCGACCCGGTCGGCCAGCCCTTCCAGGACGGCCAGCACCTCGGCCTCGGACGCGGCCACCGCCAACATGCCCCCACCGGCCGGCAGGGCCTGCATCAGCCGGCCCCGCGCCGCCACGAGGACACACGCGTCCTCCAGCGACAACATCCCCGCCGCGTACGCCGCCGTCACCTCACCAACCGAGTGACCGGCGAAGAAGTCGACCCGCACCCCCCACGACCGCAACAGCTCCCACAACGCCACCTCCACCGCGAACAACCCCGCCTGCGCGAACACCGTCCGGTCCAACAGCCCAGCCTCGGCGGAGGGCGCCAACACCACCTCCCGCAACGGCGGGAGATCGCCACCGAACTCGGCTTCGATCAGCCCACACACCCGATCGAAGCACTCCGCGAACACCGGGAACCGGTCATACAACTCCCGACCCATCCCGGCCCGCTGCGACCCCTGACCCGTGAACAGCACCGCCCGACGACCCGACGACACCACACCCGCCGACACCGCACCGCCGGCCGCCACCGCGTCCAGACCCGCCACCAACTCACCCACACCCGAACCCCACACCACCGCACGGTGCTCCAACGCCGCCCGCGACGACACCAACGACCACGAGACGTCCACCACCGACAGGTCAGACCGGCCCCGCGCGAACGACGCCAACCGCCCCACCTGACCCACCAACGCCCGCTCCGAACGAGCCGACACCACCCACGGCACCGGCAACCCGACGGGCTCGTCGTCGTCGGCGGTCGCGGGGGCCGGCTCGTTGTCGCCCTGTTCGAGGACGACGTGCGCGTTGGTGCCGGAGATGCCGAACGACGACACCGCCGCCCGACGCGGACGACCCACCTCGGGCCACCCCCGCGCCTCGGTCGCCAACTCGACCGTCCCCGCCGACCAGTCCACGTGCGACGACGGCTCGTCCACGTGCAGGGTCGCCGGCACCACCCCATGCCGCATCGCCAGGACCATCTTGATGATCCCCGCGACACCCGCCGCCGCCTGCGTATGACCGATGTTCGACTTCACCGACCCCAACAACAACGGCACATCCCGACCCTGCCCGTACGTCGCCAGCAAAGCTTGCGCCTCGATCGGATCACCCAACGTCGTACCCGTACCGTGCGCCTCCACCACATCCACATCCACCGCCGACAACCCAGCGCTGGCCAGCGCCTGCCGGATCACCCGCTGCTGCGACGGACCATTCGGCGCCGTCAACCCATTCGACGCACCGTCCTGATTCACCGCCGAACCCCGCACCACCGCCAGAACCCGACGACCATCCCGCCGCGCATCCGACAACCGCTGCACGAGCAGCACGCCGACGCCCTCGGACCAGCCCGTCCCGTCCGCCGCCTCGGCGAAGGACTTGCACCGCCCATCGGGGGCCATGCCGCGCTGGCGGGAGAAGTCGATGAAGGTGTCGGGGGTGGCCATCACGGTCACGCCGCCGGCCAGCGCCAGGTCGCACTCGCCGGAGCGCAGCGCCTGCACCGCCAGGTGCAACGCGACCAACGACGACGAGCACGCCGTGTCCACCGTCACCGCCGGGCCCTCGAACCCGAACGAGTACGCCACCCGACCCGACAGCACGCTGCTGGCGGTGCCGACGCCGAGGTGGCCGTCGAGGGCCTCGGGAACGTCGACCAGGCTTGCGGAGTGGTGGTGGTACATCATGCCGGCGAACACCCCGACCGGGCGACCGCGCAGGGCGAGCGGGTCGATCCGGGCGTCCTCGATCGCCTCCCAGGACGTCTCCAGCAGCAGCCGCTGCTGCGGGTCCATGGCCAGGGCCTCGTGCGGGGAGATCTTGAACAGGTCGGCGTCGAAGTCGCCGGCGTCGACCAGGAAGCCGCCCTCCCGGGCGTAGCTGCTGCCCCGGCGGGCGCCGGACGGGTCGTAGAGGTCGCCGAGGTCCCAGCCACGGTCGGTCGGGAAGCCGGTGATGCCGTCCCCGCCTGCGGTGAGGAGGTCCCACAGTTGTTCCGGCGAGCGCACTCCGCCGGGGAACCGGCAGCTCAGGCCGATGATCGCGATCGGGTCGTCGAGGGCTGCGGCGGTGCCGGGCAGCGCCGGCAGCGGGTCGGCGCCGCCCCCGGTCTCGGCGTCCAGGTGGTCGGCGAGCCGGAGCGGGGTGGGGTAATCGAACACGAGGGTCGCGGGGAGCCGCAGCCCGGTCTCCGCGCCGAGCCGGTTGCGCAGCTCGACGGCGGTCAGCGAGTCGAACCCCAGTTCGGTGAACGGGCGGCCGGCCTCGATGGCGGCCGTGTCGGCGTACCCGAGGACCGCCGCCACCTGGTCCAGGACGAGCCGCAACAGGGCGGCGGCGCGCTCGGCGCGGTCCAGCCCGGCCAGCCGCCCGGCCAGGGTGAGGGGCTCGGCGGGGCCGGACCGGGCGGCCCGCCGCCGGGACGGTCGGACCAGGCCGCGCAGCACCGCGGGCAGGGTGCCGGCCTCGGCCTGGGAGCGCAGCGCCGGGCCGTTCAACGCCACGGGGACCGCGACCGGCAGGCCGGTGCGCAGGGCGGCGTCGAAGAGGGCGAGGCCGTCGGCCGGGGCGATGGGGCGGGCGCCGGAGCGGGCGAGCCGGTCGGTGTCGGCGCGGCCGAGGGCGGCGGTCATGCCGCCGCCCGACTCGGCCCACGGCCCCCAGGCCAGGGAGAGGGCGGGCAGGCCGGCGGCCCGCCGGCGGTGGGCGAGGGCGTCGAGGAAGGCGTTGGCGGCGGCGTAGTTGGCCTGCCCGGGGCTGCCGGTCACGCCGGCGGCCGAGGAGTACGTGACGAACAGGGCGAGGTCGCTGCCGGCGGTCAGCTCGTGCAGGTGCCGGACGGCGTCCACCTTCGGCCGCAGCACCTGCGCCAGGGTGTCGGGGGTGAGCGAGGTGAGGGTGCGGTCGGCCAGCACCCCGGCGGTGTGCACGACGCCGGTCAGCGGGTGGGCGGGGTCGATCCCGTCCAGGAGCGCGGCGAGGGCGTCGCGGTCGGCCGCGTCGCACGCCTCGACCCGGGCCGTCGCGCCCAGGTCGGCCAGGTCGGCGAGCAGCTCCGCGACGCCGGCGGCGCCGGCGCCGCGCCGGCCGGTGAGCAGCAGGTGCCGGGCACCGTGCCGGGTGACCAGGTGACGGGCGAGCAGCGCGCCCAACGCGCCGGTGCCGCCGGTGACGAGGACGGTGCCGGCCGGGTCGAGCGCCGGCGCGGGTGCCGCCGGTTCCGGGTCGGCGGCCACGAGGCGGGGCACCCGGACCTCCCCGGCGCGCACCGCCGCCTGCGGCTCGTCGCCGCCGAGCAGGCCGGCGAGGGCGGACGCGGAGCGCTCGTCGTCGTCGACGTCGACGAGCAGGAACCGGCCGGGGTGTTCGGCCTGCGCGGAGCGCACCAGGCCCCACACGGCGGCGGCGGCCGGGTCGGCGACGTCCCCGTCGTGGTCCACGGCGACGGCCCCGCTGGTCAGGACCACCAGCCGGGAGCCGTCGGTGTGCCGGTCCCCGGCCAGCCAGCCCTGGAGGACGGCGAGGGTGTCGGCGAGCAGTTCGTGCGTCCCGGCCGGGTCGGCGTCGGCGGGGCCGGTCACCGGGAGCAGGACGACGTCCGGCACCCCGGCGTCGAGGAGCGCGCCCAGGTCGGCGTGGCGGGTGGCGACGGTGCCGGCCGGCAGCGGCGCGGGGCGGTCGCCGAGCACCGCCCAGGCGGGGCTGTCGGCGGGGCCGCCGGTCTGCGGGTGCCGGGGCCAGTCGAGGCGGAACAGGGAGTTGCGCCACGGCGACCCGGCGGGGGTCAGGTCGCCGGCCGGCAGGGGCCGCAGGGCCAGCGAGCCGACCCGCGCGACGGGTGCGCCGGCGGCGTCCGCGACCAGCATGGTGACGGTGTCCGGGGCGGTCGGGGTGAGCCGGACCCGCAGGGTGTCCGCGCCGTGGGCGTACACCGTGACGTCGGACCAGGCGAACGGCAGCCGGGCCTCGCCGGCCTCGACGAGTCCCAGCCCGACGGCCTGCACGGCGGCGTCGAGCAGGGCGGGGTGCAGTCCGTACGCGTCGGCCTCGGCGGCGGCCGGCTCGGGGAGCGCCACCTCGGCGTACACGTCTGCGCCGACGCGCCAGGCGGCGCGCAGGCCCTGGAACGCCGGGCCGTAGGCGAAGCCGGCCTCGGCGGCCCGCGCGGCCGGCTCGGCCACGTCCAGGGGTGTCGCGCCGGATGGCGGCCAGTCGGCCAGTCCCTGGCCGGCCTCCGCACCGCCGACCGGGGCGAGCAGGCCGGTGGCGGCCTCCGCACCGCCGACCGGGGCGAGCAGGCCGGTGGCGGCCTCCGCACCGCCGACCGGGGCGAGCAGGCCGGTGGCGGCCGGGGCGAGCAGTCCGGTGGCGTGCCGGACCCACAGGTCGTCGGTGCCGGACCGGCGGCCGTGCACGGTGACCTGCCACGCGTCGCCGGAGTCGCCGGCGCGTTCGACGGCGACCTGCACGTCGACGCCACCGGTGTCGGGGAGGATGAGCGGGGTTTGGAGGGTCAGCTCGGTGAGCACGTCGGCGTCGACCTCCGCGCCGGCGCGCAGCGCCAGCTCGACGAGGCCGGTGCCGGGGAACAGCACGGCGCCGCGCACCGCGTGCTCGGCCAGCCAGGGGCTCGTCTCGACGGACAGCCGGCCGGTGAGGGTGACCTCGTCGCCGTCGGCCGAGCGGAACACCGCGCCGAGCAGCGGGTGACCGGTGGGGGTCAGCCCGGCGGCGGTCACGTCGGCGGGCTGCGGCAGCGGCAGCAGCCAGTAGCGGTCCCGCTGGAACGCGTACGTGGGCAGGTCCACCGGCGCGGCCGGGCCGGCGAACAGGGCGGTCCACCGCACCGGCACGCCACGGGTCCACAGGGTCGCGGCGGCGGCGAGGGCGGTGGCGGCCTCGTCCTGGTCGGCGCGCAGCACCGGCGCGTACGCGGCCTGGTCGTCGCCGGTGATCTCCTGGGCCAGCGCGGACAGCACGCCGCCGGGGCCGACCTCCACGAACGCGCCGACGCCGTGCTCGCGCAGGGTGGCCACGGCGGCGTCGAACCGGACGGTGTCGCGGACGTTGCGCAGCCAGTACGCCGGGGAGCAGATCTCCTCCGGGGTGAGCACCGTGCCGGTGACGGTGGAGACCACCGGGATCCGGGGCGCGGCGAAGGTGAGCTGCCCGAGCACGGCCGCGAACGCGTCGCGCATCGGGTCCATCCGGGCGGAGTGGAACGCGTGGCTGACCCGCAGTCGTCGGGTTGACCGGCCCAGGGCGGCGAAGTGTTCGGCGACGGCGAGCACCGCGTCCTCGGCGCCGGAGACGACGACGGAGTCGGGGCCGTTCACGGCGGCCAGTTCCGCCCCGGGCGCGTCGGCCAGGTGGGTGCGCACCTCCGCCTCGCCGGCCCGGACGGACACCATGGCGCCGCCGGAGGGCAGCGCCTGCATGAGGGCGCCCCGGGCGGCGACCAGCCGGGCGGCGTCCGGCAGGGACAGCACGCCGGCCAGGTGCGCGGCGGTGACCTCGCCGACGGAGTGGCCGGCGAGGAAGTCCGGGACGACGCCCCAGGACTCGACGAGCCGGTAGGCGGCCACCTCGACGGCGAAGAGGGCCGCCTGCGCGTACCCGGTGCGGTCGAGCAGCTCGGCGGGGCCGTCGAGGACGGCGTCGAGGGGCCGGTCGAGGTGCCGGTCCAGTTCGGTGCGGGCGGCGTCGAAGGCGGCGGCGTAGGCGGGGAACGCGGCGTACAGCCGGCGGCCCATGCCGACGCGCTGGGCGCCCTGGCCGGTGCAGAGCACGGCGAGGCGGGTGGGGCTGGCGATGCCGCGCCGCACGGTGGCGGCGGGGACGGCGTCGGCCAGCGCGGACAGCCCGGCGAGGAGGTCGTCTGGGTGCTCACCGAGCAGCACGGCCCGGTGTTCGAGGGCGGACCGGCCGGCGGCGAGGGCCCGGCCCAGCGTGGCCGGCGGGACGTCGGGGTGCTCGGCGAGCCAGGACCGCAGCCGCCGCGCCTGGGCGGTCAGCGCGGCGGCGCTGCGGGCGGAGAGCACCCAGGGCAGCGGGTCGGGGCCGGTGACTGCTCCGGCCGGCGGCTCGACCTCGGAACCGGCCAAGGGCTCCACCACAGGAGCGGCCGAGGGCTCCGCCACAGGGCCGGCCGGTGGCTCCGCCACGGGGGCGGCCTCGACGATGACGTGGGCGTTGGTGCCGCTCACCCCGAAGGAGGAGACGCCGGCCCGGGCCGGGCGGGCGGCGGTCGGCCAGGGTTGGGCCTCGCGGAGCAGGCTGACCGCGCCGGCCGTCCAGTCGACGTGCGGGGACGGCTCGTCGAGGTGCAGGCTGCGGGGCAGGACGCCGTGCCGCATCGCCATGACCATCTTGATCACGCCGGCGACCCCGGCGGCGGCCTGGGTGTGCCCGAGGTTGGACTTGATCGAGCCGAGCCACAGGGGCCGGTCGGCGGGCCGCTCGCGGCCGTACGTGGCGATGACCGCCTGCGCCTCGATCGGGTCGCCGAGCCGGGTGCCGGTGCCGTGCGCCTCGACGGCGTCCACGTCGGCGGGGGTGAGCCGGGCGTTCGCGAGGGCCTGGCGGATCACCCGCTGCTGGGAGGGGCCGTGCGGGGCGGTGAGTCCGTTGCTGGCCCCGTCCTGGTTGACGGCGGTGCCGCGGACCACGGCGAGCACGGGGTGGCCGTTGCGCCGGGCCTCGGAGAGCCGTTCGAGCAGGAGCAGGCCGGCGCCCTCGCTCCAGCCGGTGCCGTCGGCGGTGGCGGAGAAGGACTTGCACCGGCCGTCGGGGGACAGGCCCCGCTGCCGGCTGAAGCCGACGAACGTGTCCGGGCTGGACATCACGGTGACGCCCCCGGCCAGGGCGAGGGTGCACTCGCCGGAGCGCAGCGCCTGCGCGGCGAGGTGCAGGGCGACCAGGGACGACGAGCAGGCGGTGTCCACGGTGACGGCCGGGCCCTCGAAGCCGAAGGTGTAGGCGATCCGGCCGGACACGACGCTGCCGTGGTTGCCGGTGCCGACGAACGCCTCGACCTCGTCGGGCACGCCGTTGAGGCGGGACACGTAGTCGTGGTACATGACGCCGGTGAAGACGCCGGTCCGGCTGCCCTTCAGGGACTCGGCGGCGATGCCGGCCCGCTCGACGGCCTCCCAGGCGACCTCAAGCAGCAGCCGCTGCTGCGGGTCCATCGCCAGGGCCTCGCGGGGCGAGATGCCGAAGAAGCCGGCGTCGAACTCGCCGGCGTCGAGCAGGAAGCCGCCCTCGCGGGTGTACGACTTGCCGTGCGCCTCCGGGTCGGGGTCGTAGAGGTTCTCCACGTCCCAGCCCCGGTCGGCGGGGAACGGCGTCACCGCGTCCCCGCCGGCCTCGACCAGCCGCCACAGCGCCTCGGGGCTGTGCACCCCGCCCGGGTAGCGACAGGCCATTCCCACGATCGCGATGGGCTCGTGGTTCTGCTCGTCGGCGGCCCTCAGGCGCTCGCTGGTCTCGTGCAGGTCAGCGGTGACGCGCTTGAGGTACTCGCGGAGCTTGGCTTCGTTCGCCATCGGTAGATCACCTGTCGCTAATGGGCAAGCGGCGGATTCGTGGTCAGGAGCGCCCGAACTTCTGGTCGATGAGGTCGAACAGTTCGTCGTCCGAGGCGTCGTCGATGGCCTGGGTGACGTCGCCGGGTCCCCCGGTGGCGTCGCTCCAGCGGGTGGCGAGGGCCTTGAGGCGGGTCGCGACGGCGGCGCGGGTCTCCTCGTCGGCGGCGAGCCGTTCCAGGTCGTCGGGTCCGGCGGCGGCGAACGCGGCCTCCAGCCGGTCCAGTTCGGCCAGCAGGGTCGACGCCGGGCCGGCCGGCGCGACGTCGGCGAGCAGGAATTCCGCCAGGGCCGCCGGGGTGGGGCAGTCGAAGATCAGGCTGGCGGGCAGCCGGACGCCGGTGGCGGCGGTGAGCCGGTTGCGCAGCTCGACGGCGGTGAGCGAGTCGAAGCCGAGGCCGGTGAACGTCTGCCCGGACGGGACGACGGTCGACGACGGGTAGCCGAGTACCTCGATGACCTGCCCCTTGACCAGGTCCTCGACGAGCCGGCCACGGTCGGCGTCGGGCGTGCCGGCGAGCCGCTCGGCGAAGGACGGCCCGGTGCCGCCGGAGCCGGTGCCGCCGGACGCCCGGCGGGAAACGCGGACCAGCCCTCGCAGCGGCGCGGGCAGGTTGCCGGCGTCGGACTGGCGGCGCAGCGCGGCGACGTCGAGCAGCGCGGGCACCAGGTGGGGTCGGCCGCCGCGCAGGCCGGCGTCGAACAGGGCGAGCGCCTGGTCGGTGCCGAGGGGGTTGAGGCCGTTGCGGCTGAGCCGCTGACGCTGGGCGGCGTCGAGGCTCCCGGTCATCCCGCCGGCCTCGGCCCAGAGCCCCCAGGCCAGGGAGGTCGCGGCGAGACCCGCGCCCCGCCGGTGGTGGGCGAGGCCGTCGAGGAACGCGTTCGCGGCGGCGTAGTTGCCCTGCCCCGGGCCGCCGAGGGTGCCGGCGACCGAGGAGAACAGCACGAACACCGGCAGGTCCAGGTGCCGGGTCAGCTCGTGCAGGTGCCAGGCGGCGTCGGCCTTCGCGGACAGCACGGTCGCGATCCGGTCGGCGGTCAGCGCGGACACCACCGCGTCGTCGAGCACCCCGGCGGCGTGCACCACCCCGGTGAGCGGGTGCTCGGCGGGCACGGCGGCGAGCAGCGCGGCGAGGGTGTCCCGGTCGGCCACGTCGCCGGCCACCAGCCGGGCCTGCGCGCCCATCCCGGCCAGGTCGGCGAGCAGCTCCGCCGCGCCGGGCGCGGCGGGGCCCCGCCGGCCGACCAGCAGCAGGTGGCGTGCCTTGTGGGTGGTGACGAGGTGGCGGGCCAGCAGGCCGCCCAGGGCGCCGGTCGCGCCGGTGACCAGGACCGTTCCGTCGGGGTGGAGTTCGGCGCCCAGCGCCGGGTCGAGCTCGGCGGGCGCGAGCCGGGGCACCAGCACCCGGTCGCCCCGCGCGGCGAGCTGGGGTTCGCCGGTGGCCACGGCGCGGGCCAGCACGTCGACCGGGAGGCCGGCGTCGGCGTCGACGAGGACGAAGCGGTCGGGGTGTTCGGCCTGAGCCGAACGGAGCAGGCCCCACACCGCCGAGCCGGCGAGGTCGGTCACCCGGCCGGGTTCGCCGGCGGGGACGGCGCCCCGGGTCAGCACGACCAGCCGCCGGTCGGCGAGGCGGTCGTCGGCGAGCCAGCCCTGCACGGCGGCCAGCACCTCGGCCAGCAGGGTCCGGGTGGCGGCCGGGACCGGGTCGGGCGCGTCGTCCCGGTACGCCGGCAGCAGCACCAGGTCCGGGTCGAGCCGGCCGTCGGCCACCGCCTCGGCCAGTTCGCCGAGGCCGTACCGGGGCAGTTTGGCGAGGCCGTACCGAGGCAGGTTGGCGGGGCCGGTGGGGCCCTCGCCGAGCAGCACCGCCCGGTGCGGCGCGGCGTCGGCCGGCGGGACGTCCCGCCAGGCGAGGTCGAACAGCGCGTCGGTGGTCGGGCCGGCGGCGCGGACCTGGTCGGCGGTGACCGGGCGGGACACCAGCGAGGCGATGTGGGCGACCGGGGCGCCGGACGGATCGGTCAGGGTCAGGGTCACCCCGCCGCCGCTGCGGCGGGCGCGGACCCGCAGGGCCGTCGCGCCGACCGCCGAGAGGGTGACGCCGGTCCAGGCGAACGGCAGCCGGACCCCGGTCGCGTCGGGGTCGTCGTCGAGCAGGCCGACGACGTGCAGCGCGGCGTCCAGCAGCGCCGGGTGTACGCCGAATCCGGTGACCTCCGTGCCGTCGGGCAACGCCACCTCGGCGTACACCTCGTCGGCCGCGCGCCGGACCGACCGGAGGCCCCGGAACAGGGGGCCGTACTCGACGCCGAGCCGGGACAGCTCGGCGTACACGGAGTCGACGGGGACGCCGGTGGCGTCGGCCGGCGGCCAGGGCGACGGGTCGTCGGCCCGGTCCGGCGACGATGCGGGGGCGACGAAGCCGGTGGCGTGCCGGGTCCACTGCGCGTCGGGGTCCTCGGCGGCCCGGGAGTGGACGCTGACCGGCCGGCGACCCTCGTCGTCGGCGGGGCCGAGGTGCACCTGGACGGCCCGGGCGCCCTGCTCGGGCAGGACCAGCGGCGCTTCGAGGGTCAGCTCGTCCAGCGCGTCGCAGCCGGCCCGGGTGCCGGCGTGCATGGTCAGCTCGACCAGGGCGGCGCCGGGGACCACCACGGAGTCCCAGACGACGTGTTCGGTGAGCCACGGGTGGGTCTGGACGGACAGTTCCGTGCCGAAGATCCGGGCGTCGTCGGCGGCCACCGTGACGGCGGCGCCGAGCAGCGGGTGGTCCACGGCGCGCACGCCGAGACCGGGCGCCCCGACGTCGGCGGGGTCGGTGGTGTTGAGCCAGTACCGCTGGTGGTCGAAGGCGTACGTGGGCAGCTCGGCCCGCCGGGGGCGGGCCCCCGTCCCGGTCAGGTACGCGGCCCAGTCGACGGGTGCGCCCGCGACGTGCAGGTCGGCCAGCGCGGCGAGCAGCGTGTCGACCTCGGATCGCCCGGCCCGCATGGTGGGGACGAACCGGACGTCGTCCGTCGCCTCGACGCAGTCCCGCGCCATCGCGGTGAGCACGGCGTCGGGGCCGACCTCCAGGAACAGCGCGACGTCCTGTTCCCGCAGGCAGCGGACCGCGTCGGCGAACCGCACCGGCTGCCGGACGTGGCGCACCCAGTAGCCGGGGTCGGCGATCTCCGCCGGGTCCGCCACCGCGCCGGTCAGGTTCGACACGATCGGCACGGCCGGTGGCCGCCAGGTCAGCCCGGCCAGCACGGCGGCGAACCCGTCGAGCATCGGCTCCATCAGCCGGGAGTGGAACGCGTGCGACACGGTGAGGGGCTTGGTGCGCCACTCCCGGTCCCGGCAGGCCGCGGCCACCGTCTCGACCTCGTCGAGCGCGCCGGACACCACCACCGCCGCCGGGCCGTTCACCGCCGCCACGTCGACGGCCGCGCCCAGCTCGTCGATCAGCCCGCGCACCCGTTCCTCGGGGGCGCCCACCGCGAGCATTCCCCCGCCGGCCGGGAGGGCCTGCATCAGCCGGCCCCGCGCCGCCACCAGCACACACGCGTCCTCCAACGACAGCATCCCCGCCGCGTACGCCGCCGTCACCTCACCGACCGAGTGACCGGCGAGGAAGTCGACCCGCACCCCCCACGACCGCAGCAGCTCCCACGACGCCACCTCGACGGCGAACAGCCCCGCCTGGGCGAACACCGTCCGGTCGAGCGCGGCCGACGGCCCGCCGGACCACACCACGTCCCGCAGCGAGCCGGGCAGCTCGGCGTCGATCAGCCCGCACACCCGGTCGAAGGACTCCGCGAACACCGGGAACCGGTCGTACAGCTCCCGGCCCATGCCGGCCCGCTGCGACCCCTGGCCGGTGAACAGCACCGCCCGGCGACCCGACGACACCACGCCCGACGCCGCCGATCCACCGGCCGCCACCTGGCCCGACGCCACCGCCTCGCCCACGCCGGCCGCCACCGCGTCCAGGCCCGCCACCAGCTCGCCCACGTCCGAGCCCCACACCACGGCCCGGTGCTCCAACGCCGCCCGGCCCGACACCAACGACCACGAAACGTCCGCCGCCGCCAAGTCGGAGCGGCCCCGCGCGAACGCCGCCAGCCGCGCCGCCTGACCCGCCAGCGCCCGCTCGGAGCGACCCGACACCACCCACGGCACCGGCAGCCCGGGAACCGCCCGCGCCTGCGGGACCTGCTCCTCCACGGGCTCGGGCTCGTCCTCGGGCTGTTCGAGGATCACGTGCGCGTTGGTGCCGGAGATGCCGAACGACGACACCCCCGCCCGGCGCGGCCGGTCCACCCCCGGCCACGGCCTCGCCCGCGTCGCCAGCTCCACCGCACCCGACGACCAGTCCACGTGCGACGACGGCTCGTCCACGTGCAGGGTGGACGGCACCACCCCGTGCCGCATGGCCAGGACCATCTTGATGATCCCCGCGACGCCCGCCGCCGCCTGCGTGTGACCGATGTTCGACTTCACCGAACCCAACAACAACGGCACATCCCGACCCTGCCCGTACGTCGCCAGCAGCGCCTGCGCCTCGATCGGGTCACCCAGCGTGGTGCCCGTGCCGTGCGCCTCCACCACGTCCACGTCCCCCGGGGACAGCCCTGCGCTGTCGAGCGCCTGCCGGATCACCCGTTGCTGCGACGGGCCATTCGGCGCGGTGAGCCCGTTCGACGCGCCGTCGGAGTTCACCGCCGTGGCCCGCACCACCGCCAGGACCCGACGACCGTCCCGCCGCGCGTCCGACAGCCGCTGCACCAGCAGCACACCGACGCCCTCGGCGAGCGCCGTGCCGTCGGCGGCCTCGGCGAAGGCCCGGCACCGGGCCACCGGGGAGAGGTTGCCCTGCCGGGAGAAGTCGACGAACACCGCCGGGGTCGGCATGACGGTCACGCCGCCGGCGAGCGCCAGGTCGCACTCCCCGGAGCGCAGCGCCCGCACCGCGAGGTGCAGCGCGACGAGGGAGGACGAGCAGGCGGTGTCGAGCGTCACCGCCGGCCCCTCGAAGCCGAACGTGTACGCCACCCGGCCGGAGGCGATGCTGCCCACGTTCCCGAGGCCGAGGTAGTCCACCACCCCGGCGGGCGGCGCGTCGGGCGGCTGGGCGTACCCGCTGTGGGTCATGCCGGCGAAGACGCCGACCCGGCCGCCCTTGAGGCTGGTGGGGTCGATGCCCGCCGACTCGACGGCCTCCCAGGACGTCTCCAGCAGCAGCCGCTGCTGCGGGTCCATCGCGAGGGCCTCGCGGGGCGACACCCCGAACAGCCGGGCGTCGAAGTCGGCGGCGTCGGGAAGGAAGCCCCCCTCGCGTACGGAGGAGGTGCCCTGCCGGGAGCGTTCGGGGTCGTACAGCGTCCCGAGGTCCCAGCCCCGGTCGGACGGGAACGAGGTGATCGCGTCGCCGTCTGCGGCGACGAGGTCCCAGAGCTGCTCGGCCGAGCGCACCCCGCCGGGGAACCGGCAGCCGATGCCGACGATGGCGATCGGCTGCTGCGCCTCGGCCTCGACGTCGCGCAGGCGTTGCCGGGTTCGCCGCAGATCGGCGGTGACTCTCTTCAGGTACTCCCGGAGCTTGTCTTCGGTGTCCATCAACCCAGCCCATCGCGATGCGCGGCGGAGCCTCGACGTAGGCGACGGTACGAATGCGCAATAGTTCTCAGGCGACACCTGTATCTGTCGTTCGGCTCGCTCGGCCGAGAGCCACGAGGATCCCCATCTGCGGGGAGAAGTTATTGGGTGCGCGTAAGGTGGGACAACCCCTAACCGTGCGTAGCCGCAGCTAGGGGTGTCCGGCCCCGGTCCACCGCACTAGCGTCGCCTCGACCGGGTCCGTGCCGATCGGGTCAGCGATTTCACCGCCGGAAGGACCGCAGACGGATGACCACGCCAGAAACCGACAACGGCCTGTGGGTGCGACGCTTCCACCCGGCGCCGAGCGGCACCAGGCGGCTGGTGTGCCTGCCCCACGCCGGCGGCTCGGCCAGTTTCTACTTCCCCGTGTCCCGCAGCCTCTCCCCCGGCCTGGAGGTGCTGGCGATCCAGTATCCGGGGCGGCAGGACCGGCGGCAGGAGAAGTGCATCGACGACATCCACGAGCTGGCCCGGGCGGTTCACTCCGTGCTGCGGCCGTGGCTCGACGAGCCGGTGGCGATCTTCGGTCACAGCATGGGTGCGAGCGTCGGCTTCGAGTTGTCCCGGCTGATCGAGCAGGACGGCGGTTCGCCCGCCCACCTGTTCGCCTCCGGCCGCCGCGCGCCGTCCTGCCCCCGGGACGAGACGGTGCACCTGCTGGACGACGAGGGCCTGCTGGCGGACGTGCGCAAGCTGAGCGGCACCAACGCCGCCATCCTCGGCGACCAGGAGCTGCTGCGCGCCGCGCTGCCGGCGATCCGCAGCGACTACCGGGCCGCCGAGACGTACGCCTACCGGCCCGGGCCGCCGCTGAGCTGCCCGATCACCGTCTTCACCGGCGACAACGACCCGAAGACCACGGTCGACGAGGCCCGCGCCTGGTCGACCCACACCACCGGCCCGTTCGACCTGAAGGTCTACCCCGGCGGCCACTTCTTCCTCGCCGACCAGCAGGCCGCGGTGCTGCGTGCCATCTCGACGGCCCTGGCGGCCACCCCGGCCCGCTGACCGAAGCGGCAGTCTCCGTGAATGCCCCGGCCGGTACGCGACGTCGGGTCCAGCTGGCTGCTGAGCTGCGCCGTAGGCGCGAAGTCTTCAGCGGTAGCGCGTCCACGTGGCGCTCACATCGTCGGCGAGCAGTGATCGCAGGCGGTTCGCCAGCTCATTGGCGACGGCCGGCCGGCCGGCGAGAGCGTCAATGGTGCTGGTGACCAGTTGCAGTTCCCGGATCCGCCGCAAGACGGACCAGCCCGTCCAGGCCGTGATGTCGAATCCGTAGGCATCGACGAAACCCTGGTAGTCGGCAGGTGAGCGGCCGAAGCGGGTGGCGCCGTGGGCAGTCGGGACAAGATCCCACTCCTGCGGGCCGATGCACAATCCGTCCAAATCGCAGAGCAGGGGCTCCGAGCGGGCGATCGCACCGTCACCTGGTGCCGGCAGGAGGATGTTCCCGGTGTGCGCGTCCCCGTGGATGACGCCCGACGGCAGCCGCCACGCGACCCGATCGACATCCTCTTCCACCTTGTCGCAGCGCAGGTGAAGATCGCGCAGCAGGTCGGCGGCCCGAATCCCGAGCTCCATCCTCGACCATCGCTCCAGCTCGGCGGCTTCCTCGGGTGGTAGCGCTGCGGCAGCGTGAAGGCGTCGACGAAACTTCTCGACCGGCGACCAGAGCGGCAGCGCCACATCGAGCCGTTCCAGGCTGTGCAGGGCACGCAGTGGCGCGGCGAGGTCGACGGGCTTGGGCTCGTCGCTGACGGTCGGGACGTACTGCCATGCGGTGGCGACCCACTCCCCACTGAAGATCGGCTGAGACGCCACGCCGGAGGCCAGCCGGACGGTGGGCGTGCCGGCCTGCTCCAGACACGCTGCGACCGACACCACCCGGCGGGCGAGTGTCGCAGCCTGGGAACCGGAAGCAAGCCTGATCACGAACGGCGGCGCCACGAACACCGCGTTCATCGTGTACTTGACGAGACTGGCACCGTCCGGGTCAACGCCGATCTGCGCGCAGACCTCGCCCAGATGAACACGAAGCTCCGAGGCGACAGCGTCGCTGAGTACGGTGGTCATCGGACCGCCTGAAGCTCCGCGATCCGGCTGCCGAGAGCAGCGAGCGCCGGCTCCCGCTCGGCCTGCGGGGCGGCAAGCTCCCACAGCGCGTCCAGCCGATCGTTGACGCGAGCCGATCGCATCCCGTCCGCCACCATCCCCACCGCCTTCATCCCGTACTCGCCAGCGGCAGCGAGATCACCGGCCAGAGTGCTCGCCGTGGCGACCGAAATCGTGTCGAAGATGAACGATCGACGATCCTGCGGGCGGCGCAGCCGCACTGCCTGGTGCGAGTGCTCGGTAGCGCGGTCGACGTAACGTACGTGCTCCGGGTGACGGGCCAGGGCGGAATAGACAACGGCGGATATTCCGTGCACGTCGGCCTCGGTCAGCGCGAAGTGGGTCCAGGCCGGCGCGGTGTCCAGGTCGGCCTGATCGAGCTCGCGTCGTGCGCGGGTCAGACTGTCGACGACCTGGTGGTCGGCGCCGAGAAGCGCGTAGGCCCACGCGGTGTTGGCGTGCAGTATCGCGACGCTGGCATGACAGGCGGCTTGCTGCGCCGCGAGCTGCCCGAGGCCGAAAAGTTGAAGCGCTTCGGCCGGCTGCTCCTGGTGAAGACTGACCCGCCCGAGGCGATACAGCGTGTTGGCCAGCAGCGGCAGCGAGTCGGTCTGTCGGGCCAGGACGAGGCTCTGGGTGAGATGCCGGCGCGCCATGTCGTGATCGTCGAGATCGTGCGCCACCCAGCCGACGAGGTTGTGCAGCTCGGCGAGAGCATCCTGCAGGTCGGCAGCAACAATCTCGGTGCACCTCACCTGCAGGAGCTGCGTCGCCCATGCCACGTAACCACGTGCGGATTGCAGGCAGCGGCCTCCCCCGGCGGCCGCGTCGAGCCGGCGGTGGAAGTCGGTCACGGCTCGAACGGTGGCTACCTCGTCTTGGCCGACGGCGGCGGGGACGGCGACCTCCTGAGAGTTGGGCAGATACCGCTCTACGCCGGGCGGCATAGCGCCTACCGCGATGCTCGCGACGACGCCGAGCAACTCGCGAGGATCGAGTGGTGCAACGACTCCGACCGGCTCGACGAACGTCCTCTGCCGGTAGTGATGAGCGCGTTCGTCGAGTGCAAGCCCCATGTAGTGGCGCGGGATGCACAGCCCTTCGGCGATGCGCTCCAGCACGGAGTAGTCGGTCACGACGCGCCGGCCGGCGGCGATTTCCGAGACCCGGCTGGCGCCCAGGCCGGTTACGGTCGCGATCGCGGACCAGCTGAAGCCGCGTTCCTTGAGGAAACCGAAGACCGCTCCGACGTCGTGACGCGCGAGGTGTGCGCGCATGGCGACGCCACGATAGATGCCCTCGTGCCACCATTGCGCCCTGACGACCCGCTGCATGGATGTCACTCCCTCCGGCTGCAGACACTGCGCACAGTAATCGGCCCCACGCAGGATGTCCGCCCTCCCACACGTCCTGCGGCCCGCCATCTCACGGTGAGAGCCCCACCGTGGGGCGCTCACCGATGGCTAGCTGGTGACAGTCGGCATCGGTCAAGGTCGTTGCCATGCCAGTCAGACACCGTCGCGACCTCCGAGTTCTCGCTGAGGGCCCGACGACCGGAGCGGATCGGGCTCCGGTGCCAACCCCGGCGGGTGATGACGGCCGTCACGAGGCTGGGCTGGACGGGTTCGGGGTGGGTGCTGTGCAGGAGGCCCGCTCGCCCCGGACCAATGCGCGGCCGGAGAGCACGCAGGCGTTGACCCGAGACGTCGGCAGCCCTCCCGCCCGCGCACACCGGAGGTCCGTGCTGCTCGGGATCACCGTCCCCCGCGTCATCCCGGGCCGGATCGCCGGACCGTGGTGGCGTGCCGGTGCCATCGTGCGCCGGCACGCCACCACGGACCACTCCGCACGCAGCCATATCCAGGGGCCACAGCCCACCCGCAACTACACCCGACCCCCTACAGGAGCCGCTCATGACCAGCCAGCACTCAACGGTCCCACGTCGGTTCGCTCTGGTGCGCTACCCCGACGACGATGACACCCGGGTGGTCATCGCCTGGGGTATGGAACTGCCGGACGGTTCCGCCGTCTCGCTGAACATCGAAGGCCAGGCGGTCGCCGTCTGCAGCAGAGCCGCCAGTTGTGCATTCATCCACGGCGCAGAGCTGATCTGGATCGATGGCGACGTCGGTGACTTCGAGAAGGACGGATCGTCATGATGCCGCCGCCAGCATGGCGACGAGCCAGTACGCGCAGCCTCTCCGGAGAGCGACTTCCGTGCAGACGCGCAAGTGGCCCTGAACATCCATAAAAATGACGTCGCGATTCACGGCGCGGTGAACGGTATCGACGTCGAGCAGACCCCACCAACAGGGGCGGCTGAGCCCATTGATCGAGGCGAGTGGCTTGCGCCAGCAGCCCCCGGACGAAGTCACGCACCCGACGATGGGGCTCCGGCCTGCGGAAACGTCCACCCACAGTCACCATCAGATCGTCGAACAACACCCGCCACCGGCGAGCGTCTACCCTGTATCCCGCAGCCACCGCCGCGTCATGGTCAGTCCACACATCCGCCCATGATCGACGGTGGCTACCCTCGTTCACGGCTCGATGGCTCGGTGCCATCGGGCTCGATGCCAGGTTGAAAGGGATTCATGGAATCGTGGACGGGCAGGACAGCACGAGCGAGGCACCCCGGGGCGGGAGCATCGGGTTTTGGTCGATCTGCTGTCTTACCTGGAACCTCACTCTCATCGATCCCTGGGCCGCACATACACGTCTACTCTGCAAGATCAGGTGTGAAAGGCTCAGTCATCGATATCCGCGATGGTCACCGCCCCATCGAGTACGGCTTTGACCTCCGCTTCCAGTTGGAGGTTCCCCTTCGCGCCGAGGTCGTTCATATACGCCTCCGCAGCCGACTTCAGGGCAGTGTCTCCAGCCGTCATGGCGTTCGCAATCACCACTGGCACCGCATTCCGTGTAAGGTCGTGGGAAGCCATGCCGCCCTCGTCACGCCCGTCTAGGAGAAGTTTGAGCACGGCGAAAGCAGTCGCCGGGTCGACCGTAGAGGCTTGTGCCAGCTCCTTACCGATCATGTACCGCTCCGTCGCAATCGCGGGCTCTAGCTCCAATGCCTTCCTCAGCCTTGGCAACCACCATTGGACCGGAAACTTGTCACCCTTGGCTATCCAATAGAAGCCCATCAACTCTTCATGGTCCTCCGGATAATCTTTGACGTGCTGGAAGCGCTCGTCCCAGAGGTCTCCGAACCGATCGCGGATCTCATCATCAACATGGCTAGCACGGAAGAACGACCAAGCGATAGCGCCGAGTGCCTCGCCACGGATCTTCGCATCGGCCGTCGTGAAGAACGATTTGACAACCGGATCGTCGGCCGTCTTATGGCCGCATATCAGTGCATTGACGACCCATTCGCCAACGCGCTGGACAGGATTGGACTCACTACTCCATCCACGGACGAGCGCATCGCCGACGTCAATCGCAGCAATCATCGGACCGCTTAGTAGGTCGAACAAATCGCGGTGGTAGTAGTGCATGGCAAGAGCCGTGGTCAAGACAATCTGCTGCTGAAAGGATAGGCCATGTTCAGAGCCGAAGAACTCTTCGAGGTGGCCCTTCAGCCACTCCGGCGAATCAACAAGGAAGCGACTCATGCCTCCGCCGAGCACTGCACGGCCAGCACCATGCCTGTCATCTCGCGCGAGCTCTCGTTCGATCGCCGCCATCGCGCCCGGCTTCCAGGGCGCTTGCTCGGCGCGGGTAGCCAGGTAGATCAACGCCCGCAGTCGGTTAGGCCACTGCCAGTTGAGCGACATGGTGAGTGGGTCCCAGCTGTTCTCGCCCACCTCATACGCATCGTACTCCGCCCAAGCTTCCTCGTCCTCGGCGTCCTCGATCAGCAATTTCGCAAACTGAGCCATTGAGTGGTCTGGAATCGTCACGCCATCGCGCTTCTTGACGAGTTCCTCCATAAGCCCAACCGCGGCGCTCTTCGCCCAACGGAAGTCTTTGTCGTCATCCATCGTTCCGCCCTCGACAGGGAAGGGCGACTCGTCCTTGTGCGCTAGCACGTCGCGAATCAACGCGGCGACCTGTGGCCAATCGAGTTCAATGTCCGCCTTGAGGGCTGCCTCCCATCCCCGAAGGATGGCACGCAGGTAGGTCGGCCGGAGCTGCTCGATGAGATCCGTGACTCCGGCTATGGCGTGCGGGTTCGTGGTCAAGAGCGCGGCGAGCTCGCGTCCTTGACCTTCATGAGAGGGCTCAGGTCCCCAGCCGTCCCCCGTGTCCTGCCAACTCGCAAGATGAGCGACAAGCTCGGTAGGACTCATTGCCGCCATCTCATCTTGGGTGCTGTACGGGTTTGGCCCAGTCCAGCCGGTGATCATGCCCGAGGGAGTGAGTGCTCCCTCGACCGTGCCGTTGCGCGCATCCAACTTGGCCAACTCGGTGCGCAGCTGGGGCGGCAGAGCACCAGCGCCAATTGCAGACAGCCAGCGATGCTTGTAGCGGTCAGCGCGCTCCTGAATCTGAGCCTCGGCCTCTTCCTCGGGCGTGTCCGGATCGACGAGGCGTTCACGCATCCACTTTAGATCTTCTGCATGCGCGTAGGCGATGAACTTGTTGATGACGTTCAGAGCGGTCGGATCGACCGTCGCTACCGCCTGTGCAAGCTCGGCGTACTCGACCCGCTGGTGGTCGTCGTCAGACGCCTCGTCGCCGCGGTAGTTGTCAAGTCAAACTGAGACGGGTTGTGTCTGCTGGGCGGGCTGGTTGATCCAGGCAGTCTCCGGCAGTCTTGGTGGTCGTGGGCGGCGGGCGAACCGGTGCGGGTGCGTGGTGTAGGCCGCGTCGAGGGTGGCCTGCCGTTGCTCGCGGATCTGTGCGGCGGTGCCGTAGTGGACCGACGCTGGGGTGTGCATTCCGATGCCGGAGTGGCGGTGTTCGTGGTTGTAGGCGGTGAAGAAAGCGTCGCAGAAGGATCGGGCGTCGGCCAGTGATCCGAACCGTTCCGGGAAGTCCGGCACGTATTTCATCGTTTTGAACTGGGCTTCTGAATACGGGTTGTCATTCGATGTCCGAGGTCGTGAGTGTGACCGCAGGACG
>NZ_JAAALO010000008.1 GCF_009908295.1 Micromonospora rubida | reverse complement strand
ACCATCCGAGCACCCCCACCAGGAGGGCCCCATCCGGGGCATTTCGTTCGTCCCGCACCCGCCGCTCTCGCGCCGGGCACTTTTACTACGTTACCCGCCGATTTCCGCCGTGTCAAACCGGTGTAACCCGATCCGACCTGCTTCCACCCAATTTACGGGCACCACGCATTCGCCGGCTTGCGCCGCCTCGTTCGTGATTTCCGGCAGGCCGGCCGCTGCGGATGACCGCTAGCTCGCCCGGTGCCCTACCGGCGATGAACCATACCCGGTCGGTCTCGCCTCGCCAAATCCGCCCTGCGGCAGATCCGGGGCCCCGCCCGGCCCGGGCTCCGAGGATTACCACCCTCGCCGCCCGAAGCTCATTCCCGCGCTCCGGCCTAGCGGGCTTCCGCCCGTTTCGTCCGTTCCGCGCTGACAGAGAGAAAGTTACGCCCCCGGCCGATTGCTCGTCAAATCCGCCGGGGGCGTCCCGCGTCACACTCTCGACGTACTCGGTTGGTCGAGCAGCTCGACGCCGGCGAAGGATTTTTTGCCCCGGCGCAGCACCAGGTACCGGCCGTGCAGCAGGTCCGTCGGAGAGACCCCGGCGTCGACCTCGGTGATCCGGTTGTTGTTGACGTACGCGCCGCCCTCGGCAATCACCCGCCGGGCCTCCTTCATGCTCGGCACCAGGCCCGATTCCTTGAGCAGGCCGGCGACGTCGGGCAGCTCGGCGACGTGGACGAGCCCGGCCTCGGTCAGCGCCGCCCGCAGCGTCTCCGGGGTCAGCTCGTCCAGCGACCCCCGGCCGAACAGCGCCTGGCTGGCGGCGACCGCCTGGGCCATCTCCCGCTCGCCGTGCACCAGGGTGGTCAACTCCTCGGCGAGGGCCCGCTGGGCGAGCCGGGCCGCCGGCCGCTCCGCCGTCTCCTTCTCCAGCTGCTCGATCTCCTCGCGCGGGCGGAAACTGAAGTAGCGCAGGTAGCGGATGACGTCCCGGTCGTCGGCGTTGAGCCAGAACTGGTAGAACGCGTACGGGCTGGTCAGCTCCGGGTCGAGCCAGACGGCGCCGCCCTCGGTCTTGCCGAACTTCGTACCGTCGGCCTTGGTCACCAGCGGGGTGACGAAGGCCTGCACCGGCCCCGCCCCCCGGCGCCGGACGTAGTCCACGCCGGCGGTGATGTTGCCCCACTGGTCGGAGCCGCCGAACTGGAGCTGGCAGCCGTGCCGGCGGTGCAGCTCGTAGAAGTCGTTGGCCTGGAGCAGTTGGTAACTGAACTCGGTGAAGCTGATGCCGCTCTCCAGCCGGGCCTTGACCACCTCCCGGGCCAGCATCTTGTTTACCGGGAAGTGCTTGCCGACGTCCCGCAGGAACTCGACCACCGACATCTCGGCGGTCCAGTCCAGGTTGTTGACCAGTCGCGCCGCGTTCTCCCCCGTGTACGACACAAAGGGCGAGAGCTGGTCGCGGATGCGGCCCACCCAGCCGGCGACCACCTCCGGCGAGTTCAACGTCCGCTCGGCGTTCTCCTTGGGGTCGCCGATCTGGCCGGTGGCCCCGCCGACGAGCAGCAGCGGCCGGTGCCCGGCGAGCTGGAGCCGGCGGGCCGTGGCGACCTGCATGAGGTGGCCGACGTGCAGGCTCGCCGCCGTCGGGTCGAAGCCCACATAGAAGGTGGCCTCCCCGCCGTCGAGCAGCGCGCGCAGCTCGTCGGGGCCGGTCGAGTCCTGGATGAGGCCTCGCCACTGCAGGTCTTCGGTCAGGGAGTTCCGCACGGTCGGCGGGGGGCTGCTGTCGGTCACGGTCACCGATTCTCCCCCATCCCCGGGGTCGAGCCGTACCGGGTTTGGCTCTGATCACGGTTGGCTAGGCTGGCCCCTTCCGTACGCGAGGAGGAGCCGTCGTGGAGATGCCCGACCCGACCGGGGGCTTTGTGGCCCTGCTCGGCCTGGAGTTCGACGAGGCGAGCGGGGACCGGGTGGTCATCCGGTGGCGGGTCCGCCCCGAGCTGCACCAGCCCCACGGCATCCAGCACGGCGGGGTGTACTGCGCGGTGGTGGAGACGGCGGCGAGCATCGGTGGCTCGCTGTGGCTGGGCGAGCGGGGCCGGGTGGTCGGTGTGTCGAACCAGACGGACTTCCTCCGGGCGGTACGCGACGGCGAGCTGACGGCCGTCGGCACGCCGGTGCACCGGGGCCGCAGCCAGCAGCTCTGGCAGGTGGAGATCTCCGACGACGCCGGGCGGCTGGTTTCCCGGGGACAGGTCCGGTTGCAGAACCTGACCGTGGACTGAGCCACCCGCCGGATGCCCGGTTCGGGGCATGAGAGGCGGTACGCCCGGTTATCGTCGCGGCGATGGCACCCGCTGACCCGTACCCGAGGTGAAGAAGCTTCTCGCCGCCACGCTCGGCGTGCTCTCCGCCGTCGGCGGGTTCGTGGACATCGGCGACCTGGTGGCGGCGAGCCAGGCGGGGGCGCGCTTCGGCATGGCGCACGCCTGGGTGCTGCTGCTCGGGGTGGTCGGCATCTGCGCGTACGCGGAGATGGCCGGACGGATCGCGGCGGTCAGCGGTCGGGCGGTGTTCGACCTGGTCCGGGAGCGGCTGGGGCCGCGGGTGGCGCTGCTCAACCTGGTGGCCTCCTACCTGGTGACCGTGCTGACCCTCGCCGCCGAACTGGGCGGCGTGGCGCTGGCCCTGCAACTGGCCTCCGGGGTGAGCTACCTGATCTGGGTGCCGGTCGCCGCCCTGGCCGTCTGGCTGGTGCTGTGGCGCATGCGGTTCCAGCTGATGGAGCGGGTGTTCGGGCTGGCCGGGCTGACCCTGGTGGTGTTCGCGGTGGCGCTGTTCTGGCTGCCCACCGACTGGGCGGCGCTCGGCCGGGGCGCGCTGCACGGCGGGGCGGCGGGGCACGGCTGGGGGGCGTACTGGTTCGTGGCCGTGGCCCTCTTCGCCTCGACGGTCAGCCCGTACGAGGTGTTCTTCTTCTCGTCGGGCGGGGTGGAGGAGAACTGGAGCGCCGCGGACCTGGCCGACGCCCGGACCAGCGTGCTGATCGGCTTCCCGGTCGGCGGGTTCCTCGCGCTGTCGCTGATCGCCACGGCGACGGTGGTGTACCACCCGAGCGGGGCCTCGCTGGGCTCCCTCGACCAGGTGGCGCAGCCGGTGGTGCTGGCGTTCGGGGGCGTGGGGCTGGCGGTGGCGGTGCTGGCGTTCTTCGCGGTGACCTTCGGCGCCGCGCTGGAGACCGGGCTGGGCGCCGCGTACGCCGCCGCGCAGTACTTCGGGTGGCAGTGGGGCAAGCGGGTGAGCCCACGGGAGGCGGCCCGGTTCCACAGCGTGCTGCTGGTCAGCGTGCTGCTCGGGGTGCTGGTGCTGCTGACCACGGTCGACCCGGTGACGCTGACCGAGTACATGTTGATCATCACTGCGGTGGCGCTGCCGCTGACGTACCTGCCGATCCTGATCGTCGCGAACGACCGGACGTACCTGGGTGACCGGGTGAACGGGCCGGTGTTGAACCTGCTGGGGGCGGTGTTCCTGCTGCTCATCGTCGCCGCGTCGGTGGCGGCGATCCCGCTGGCGGTGATGACGACGATGGGCCGGTGAGGACGGGCGATGAGGATGCAGCTCGGCCGGCAGTTGCTCGACCGGCAGATCGTCGACCGGGACGGGCGGCTGGTCGGCAAGGTCGACGACGTGGAGTTCGGGGTCGACACCGACGGGGTGCCGTACGTGGCCGCCCTGCTGAGCGGGCATGAGGCGCTCGCGCAGCGGATCGGCGGCCGGGCCGGGCGGCTCCTCCTCGCGGTGGCGGACCGACTGGTCGACGACCCGCCGGTGACACCGCTGCGCGTCCCGTACCGGCTGGTGGAGCGGGTGGACAGCGCGGTCCGGCTGCGGGTCGGCCTCGACGAGCTGCCCGGCTCCCCGACGGAGCAGTGGCTGCGGCGGCACCTGATCGACCGGATCCCGGGATCGCACCGTGCGAGCGGGTGAGCTGCTCGGCCGGACCGCGTACGACCTGCGCGGGCGGCGGTTGGGTCGGGTGGTGGACGTGGTGGTGCGCGGGGGCGGCCCGGACGGGCGGCTGCGGCTGACCGACGTGGTCGTCGCGAGGCGCTGGTACACCCGGGTGGTCGGCCGGTTGATCGGCCCCGAGCGGCACCCGTCGGGGCCGTGGCTGAGCCGCTGGGTGGCCCGGCTGCTCGGCCGGAACAGCCAACAGGTGCCGGCCGACATGATCCGGTTGGTCCCGCCGGTGCCCGGCTTCCCGTTCGGGGACCCGCCCTGAGCCCCGGAGGTGCGGCCGGGCCGGCACGCCGGGGCGTCGGGTCCGGCCGGCACGCCGGGGCGTCGGGTCAGCCGCGCGCCGGGTCGAGGGCGGGTTCGGCATCCGGGGTCCCGTCGGCGTCCAGCTCGGCCGGTGCGGCGGCCCGGCGCAGCCGTACCGCGGTGATGGCCCGGTGGTCGATGTCGGCGACCTCCAGCTCCCAGCCGTCGCTGGTGACGTCCTCGCCGGCGACGGTGGGGATGTGCCCCAGCAGGGTGAGCACCAGTCCGGCGACCGTGGTGTAGTCGCCGGCCGGCCGGCCGGGCAGGTCGACGCCGATGTCGGGCAGGTCGTGCACCGGGAAGGTGCCGGGCAGCAGCATCGCGCCGTCGGCCTCGGTGCGGACGCCGTGCACGTCCCGGTCGGTCTCGTCGTAGATCTCGCCGACGATCTCCTCCAGGATGTCCTCCAGGGTGACGATCCCGTCGGCCGCGCCGCGCTCGTCGACGACCAGGGCGATGTGCTGGCGTTCGGCCTTGAACTGCCGCAACGCGTCGACCACCGACAGCGAGTCGGGCAGCAGCATCGGTGGGCGGGCGCACTCGTCGACGGGGCGGTCGTCGGGCACGCCGACCAGGTCGCGCAGGTGGATGACGCCGACCGCGTCGTCGAGGCCGCCGTGGCGCACCACCGGCGCGCGGGAGTGCCCGGTGGCGGCCAGCACCAGCCGCGCGGCCTCCGCGGTGGTCCCGCTGTCGAGCGTGAAAACCTGCAACCGGGGTACGAGCACCGCGCGCAGCCGCCGGTCGGCGATCTCCACCGCGCCGGCGATGATGGTCCGCTGCTCCTTGGTGAAGCCGTGGTTGCCGGCGACGATGTCGCGCAGCTCGTCGGGGCCGATCTCGTCCGGCTCGTGCTTCGGGTTCAACCCGACGAGGCGGACCACCAGGTCGCTGGTGGCGCCGAGCACCCAGACGGCCGGCCGGGTGAGGGTGGCCAGCAGGTCCAGCGGGCGGGCGACCAGCAGCGCCCAGCGCTCGGCGGCCTGCATGGCGATCCGCTTGGGGGCCAGCTCGCCGAAGACCAGGGTGACGAAGGTCAGGGCCAGGGTGACCACCACGATGGCGACGGTCTCGGCGGCGCCGCCGAACACCCCGAGCAGCGGCACGAGCGGCTTCGCCAGGGAGACGGCCGCGGCGGCCGACGCCAGGAAGCCGGCCAGGGTGATGCCGATCTGGATCGTGGCGAGGAAGCGGTTGGGGTCCTTGGCGAGGCGGGCCAGCACCCGCCCGGCCCGGCTGGTGCGCTCCAGCCGCTGGATCTGGCTGTCCCGCAGCGAGACCAGCGCCATCTCACTGCCGGCGAAGATCGCGTTGAGGACGACCAGGACTCCGACCAGGGCCAGTTGGCTCCAGTAGCTCTGCACGCCCGGTTCTCTCCCTCACGAGGACGGCCCGGTCGGGTAGGACCGGCGGCGCCGCCCGACGACTCGGCCGACGTAGAGCTGTCTGTGCCCCGTGTGCGGGCCCGCGAACCCTGCCTCCGCGAACGGGCCGGTCAGTCCGGGCCGAGTGGCTGGTCAGGGCCCCGCGCGCGATGCGTCAGACCCGGTCGGCGACGGGCGGGGCCGGCAGGTCGAGCACGTACGAGCCGCCCACGGGGCGGAAGCCGAGCCGGGGGTAGTAGGGGGCGACCATGCCGGGCGGGCTGACCACCCGGCGGAATCCCCGGTCCGTGAAGAGGCTGCTGCGCCGGTAGACGAACTCCCCGGGGGTGAAGTCGCGGAACCGCTGGGTGACGTAGTCCAGGTCGACCTGGGCGACGTCGTCGCCCTCGGCGTGCGACAGCACCACCCCGACCACCTCGTCGGCCCGGACCACCAGGAACGCCGAACGCCGGGCGGCGTGCCCGCCCCAGCGGAAGCCGGGGTTGAACCGGGCGATGTCGGCGGCGTGCACCCGCAGGGTGTGGGCCAGGAACTGGTCGTCGACCCCGACCTCCACCACCTGGTACGTCTGCTCGTCGTGCCGGGTGGCGAGCATCTTCCGCAGGTACCACACGTTGATCACGGTGAGCACCACGTTGAGCCCGACCATCGGCCAGACGGCGAGGGCGGCGTTGTAGCCGATCAGCACGAGGCAGCCGACGAGGTTGAGCGCGCGCAGCCGGAGGACGCGCGCCTGCAGCAGCGACCAGACCAGCAGCGCGGAGCCGATCCAGCCGATCAAGTCCAGCCAGTTCACCCCGCGAGACTAGTGGCAATCCAGCTCAGCCCGCCTGCCTGTCCGCCGGCCCCCCGGGTCAGCCGGCGAGTTCCAGGACCCATTCCTCGACCTCGGCGCCGCGACCGTTGGCGTACCCCCGGTCCTCGCCGCGGACGACGAAGCCGCACTTGCGCAGCACGGCGAGGGAGGCGGCGTTGTCCTTGGCGGCGCGGGCGTGCACCGGTCGCTGCGGCAGCTCGGCCAGCAGCGCGGCGAGGGCCCGGGTGGCGTACCCGCGACCCCAGCGGGCCCGGTCGATCCAGTAGCTGACCTCGGTCTGGGCCTCGACGGGGAAGGCGGCCACGTGACCCACGACCGCGCCGTCGACGGTGACGGCGCGGGTGACGATGGCCGGGTCGGCGCGGATGCGCCGCCAGTGCGCGTCGAACGCCGCCCGGTCGGCCGGGTCGGCGGGGCCGAAGGCGGCCACCCGGTTGGCCTCCGGGTCCTGCTCGAAGGCGAAGATGTGGGGCAGGTCGTCGTCGCGCACCGGTCGCAGGCGCAGCTCCTCGGCAGTCACCGGCGCAGGCTACCGCCCGCCGGGCCACCCGGGCGCCCTCCCCCACCAACGGGTTGATCAAGAGCTTTGCGTCACGCCAAGCCCGGAATCTGACGCAAACCCCTTGATCACCGGAGGATGGGTGGGGGTGGGCGGGTGGTCAGGTCGTTGGGGGGAGGGTTGCGGGGTAGCCGTACAGGTCCAGCAGGCGTACCCGGGCCGCCTGGAGACGGTCCACCACCACGCTCATGAACCGGGCGGTGAGCTGCCGGCCGAACGCGTCGTCGGACTCCATCAGCCGGCGCACCCCGACTGCGGTGAACTCGACGGCGGTGCTGCGCCGCACGGCCACCGCCCCGAACTGCCAGCGGTACGGCGGGAAGAGCCAGGACCAGCCGAGCACCCCGCCCGGGCCGATCGACTCGATCCCCACGTCGCCGCGTCCGGGCACCGGAAAGTCCAGGGCCACCTCCCCGCCCCGGACCAGCCAGAACCGCTCGGCGGGCTGACCGGCCCGGAACAGCCGGTGGCCGGGGTGCCAGACGACGGGGCGGGCGTACCCGGTCAGCCGGGTCAGCCAGGGCTCGGGGACGTCGGCCAGGAACGGGTGGTCGCGGAGCATGTCCAGCGGGGTCATGGCGCCTCTTCTCGCCTCGGCGCAAGGCCCGGCGCACCCCCGAACCCCGCAACGGTGGACAGCCTCGACCTCCTGTCGATCGTCCACTCCCATCCGACTCCTCGCGGGCCGCCGGCGGCAGGGCCGTTGGTCCCGGGCCGGTCGGGCGCCACCCCCCTGCCGCCGGCGGCCCGCGAGGACGACGGTGGAGGGGATGGCGTGCCCGGTGACGCGTCGCGGGGGCAACAGGGGGCCGGCGGTGGCGGGACCGGTCGGACGGGAGCGGACGGATGCGCACTGACACCAGGACCCGCCCGGGCGGGTTAAGCGAACCGGGCGGGTTGGGCGAACCGGATGGGCTGGGCGAACCGGGCGGGCTGGGTTCGGCCGAGGCCGCCGCCCGGCTGCGCGCCGACGGCCCGAACAGCGTCGCCCCGCCGGCCCGCCGGCACCTGGCCGCCCGCGTCCTGCACCAGCTCACCGACCCGCTGGTGGCCCTGCTGCTGGCTGCGGCCGTGGTCACCGCCGCGCTCGGCGACTGGCCGGACACCGCGGTCATCGTCCTGGTCGTGCTGGTGAACACCGCGATCGGCGTGGTGCAGGAGGTCCGGGCGGACCGGGCGATCGCCGCGCTGGACCAGCTCGCGGCCCCGACCGCCCGGGTGGTCCGCGACGGTCAGGACCTGGTCGTGCCGGCCGCCGAGGTGGTCCGCGACGACCTGGTACGCGTCGAGGCCGGCGACGTCGTCCCGGCGGACCTGCGGCTGGTCGAGGCGAGCCGGTTGCGCCTGGACGAGTCGGCGCTGACCGGCGAGTCGGTGCCGGTCGGCCGGGACGTCGGCGACGAGGTGTCCGCCGGCACGGTGGTGACCGTCGGCCGGGCGGTGGGCACGGTGGTCCGTACCGGGACGGCAAGCGCGCTGGGCCGGATCAGCGCCCTGGTCTCCGCCACCCGGCCGGGGGCCACCCCGTTGCAGCGCCGGCTCGCCGGCCTGGGCCGGATGCTCGGGTTGGTCGCGGTGGCGCTGTCCGGGCTCGTGTTCGGCATCGGCGTCCTCGGCGGGCGGCCGGTGGTGGAGATGGCGGTCACCGCCGTCAGCCTCGTCGTCGCGGCGGTGCCGGAGTCGCTGCCGGCCGTGGTGACCCTGGCCCTGGCGCTCGGGGCCGGTCGGATGGCCACGGTGCGGGCCATCCCCCGGCGGCTGCACGCCGTGGAGACGCTGGGCTCGGTGACCGTGATCGCGTCCGACAAGACGGGCACCCTGACCGAGGGCCGGATGGCGGTGCAGCGGGCGGTGACCGTCGACGGGGCCGCGTACGACGTCGCCGGCATGGGCTACGAGCCGCGCGGGACGGTGCGACGCGACGGCGCCACGGTGGCCGTACCGGACGGGCTGCGCCGCCTGGCGCGGGCCGGGCTGCTCTGCAACGACGCCGCGCTCTCCCCACCGACGGACGAGCGGCCGGGCTGGGACGCGGTGGGCGACCCGCTGGAGGCGGCGCTGGTGGCCTTCGCCGCCCGGTGCGGACTGGACCCGGCGACCACCCGGGCCGCCTGGCCACGGGTCGCCGAGCACCCGTTCGACCAGGCGAACCGCCGGATGACCACGGTGCACCGGTCCTGCGACGGCCGCTGGCTGGTGGTGTGCAAGGGCGCCCCGGAGAACGTCCTCACCGCGCCGCTGCTCGACGCGGACGACGCGGAGGTCGCCGCGCTGACCGCCCGGGCGCACGAGCTGGCCGGCGCGGGGCTGCGGGTGCTCGCAGTCGCGACGGCGCTGGTGGAGACCCGGCCCGACCCGGCCGCGCCGACCGGGCTGCGCCCCGCGGGGCTGGTCGCTGTCGGCGATCCGCTGCGGGCCGGCGCCGCCGACCTCGCGGCGAGCTTCGACGCGGCCGGGGTCCGGTTGCTGCTGATCACCGGGGACCACCCCGCGACGGCCGCCGCGATCGGCGGTCAGCTCGGGCTCTGGCGCGACGGCGACCCGCTGGTCCGGGGCGACGACGGCGAGCTGGCCGACGCGCACCCGGCGGCCCGGGTGTACGCGCGCACCCAGCCGGAGCAGAAGCTCGACATCATCGCCGGGTTGCAGTCCCGGGGGCACGTGGTGGCGATGACCGGCGACGGGGTCAACGACGCCCCGGCGCTGCGCCGCGCCGACATCGGGGTGGCGATGGGCGGGGGCACGGAGGTGGCCCGGCAGGCCGCCGACCTGGTGCTGGTCGACGACGAGCTGTCCACCGTCGCCGCCGCGATCGGCGAGGGCCGGCGCATCTACGACAACATCCGCCGGTTCCTGCGCTACGCCCTGTCCGGCGGGGTCGCCGAGATCGCGGTGATGCTGCTTGGCCCGCTGTTCGGGCTGCCCGTGCCGCTGCTGCCGGCGCAGATCCTCTGGATCAACCTGCTCACCCACGGGGTGCCGGGCGTGGCGCTCGGGGCGGAGCCGGCCGAGCCGGGGACGCTGCGCCGTGCGCCGCGCTCGCCGCAGGAGTCGGTGCTGGGCGCCGGCCTGGGCCGGGACGTCCTGCTCACCGGCGGTCTGATCGCGGCCGTGGTGCTCGGCGCCGGGGTGGCCGCCGCCCGCTGGGACCGCCCCTGGCAGTCGGTGGTGTTCGTGGTCCTGGGCCTGGCGCAGCTCGGGGTGGCGCTGGCGGTCCGGGCGCCCCGGCCGGCGGGCGTGCGGGCGGGCAATCCGGCACTGCTGGTCGCGGTGGCCGGCTCGGCGCTGCTCCAGGTCGGCGGGGTGCTGGTCGAGCCGCTGCGGATGCTGCTCGGCACCGACCCGCTCGGGGCGACCGAGCTGGCGGCGTGCGCGGCGGTCGCCGTGCTGCCGGGGCTGACGCTGCGCCTGCTGCGCCCGCGCCTCGGCGGCGCCCGCACCGGACCGGGCCCCACCTCGGCGGTGCCCCACAAGGATCCCGGCCCTGCCGACGCGGTGCCCGACCCCGCCGGCGACGGGGACTCGGGACCAACGGCCCAGGGTTCGGGCCCGGCGGCCCTGACCGGCGATCCCGCGCCGGAGCAGGCTGGAGCCGGACGAAGGAGGATGCGATGACAAGCAGGTCCGGTGCCCCGGTCGTGGTGGCTGTGGACGGCTCAGCCTCGGCCCTCGACGCGGTCCGGGTGGCGAGCCGCGAGGCCACGGCGCGCAACCGCCCGCTGCGGGTGGTGCACGCCCTCAGCTGGCCGCTGCTCGGCGCCGCGCTCGGAGCGTTGGCTGGCAGCCCGCCCGAGGCGGGGCCGCGCAGCCACGCGCAGGACGTCGTCGCCGAGGCGGTCGACGAGGCGAGGAAGGTCTCCGCCGAGGTCGACGTGGTCGGCGAAGTCGTCGAGGGCTCCCCCACCCCGGTGCTGCTGCGGGAGTCCCGCCACGCGGCGCTGCTGGTGCTCGGCTCCCGCGGCCTCGGCGGCTTCGCCGAGCTGCTGGTCGGCTCGTCGGCGGTCCAGGTGTCGGCGCGGGCCGACTGCCCGGTGCTCGTGGTGCGCGGCGAGGCCCGCGCCGACGGGCCGGTGGTGGTGGGCGTCGACGGCTCGGCGCTGTCCACCGAGGCCATCGGCTTCGCCTTCGAGGAGGCGGCGCTGCGCAACACCGACCTGGTGGCGGTGCACAGCTGGCTCTACCCCACGCCGGTCGGCCCCGGCGAGGTCCTGCCCCCGGCGTACGACGTCGACGCGCTGGTCGAGGAGGAGGAGCGGGCGCTCGCCGAGGCAGTCGCCGGCTGGTCGCAGCGGTACCCGCAGGTGCGGGTGCGGCGGCGCCTGGCCCAGGGCGCGGCGGCCCGGATGCTGGTCGAGGAGTCCGCATCCGCCCAGCTGACCGTGGTCGGCGCGCACGGCCGGGGCGCGTGGGGCGGGCTGTTCCTCGGCTCGGTCAGCCACGCCGTGCTGCACCACGCCCGTTCCCCGCTGGCGATCGTGCGGCACCCCCGGGACGCCGACCACGGCTGACCCCGTGTCCGCCCGACGTCGTGCCCGTCCCGGCCGCTCCCCCGCCCGGGACGGGCACGGCGGGCGTCCGGGTGGCGGTATCGGGCGGGGTGCGACGCCGTCCGGTGCCGCCTCCGGCGCACCTCCCCTCGATGCATGACCGGCGGCGTGTCCGGGCAAATGCCGGTGATCGGCGGCGGGGCCGTCGACAATGGCCTCTGATCGAGTCCGGGAGAGCTGATGAACCGACCTGTCGTGGTGGGCGTGGACGGATCGCCGTCGAGCCTGGTCGCCGCCGAGCACGCGGCGCAGGAGGCCGCGTGGCGGTCCCGGCCCCTGCTGCTGGTGCACGGCTACCTGCACCCGCTCGGCTACGGCGTGCCGGTCAACCCGTACGACCTCGGGGTGCCCGCGCCGACCGACGAGTCCCGGCGGATGCTCGACCGGCTGGCGTCCGAGCTGCGCGGGCGCTGGCCCGGCGTGGACGTCGAGGTGCGTCAGGTGGCCGGCGGCCCTGCGGCGAGCCTGGTCGAGGAGTCCCGCCGGGCGGAACTGGTGGTGGTCGGCAGCCGGGGGCTGGGCGGCTTCGCCGGCCTGCTGGTCGGCTCGGTCAGCGCCCAGGTGGCCGGGCACGGGCACTGCCCGGTGCTGGTCGTCCGCCCGGAGGAGCAGCCGATCCCGGTCGACGGCCCGGTGGTCGCCGGGGTGGACGGGTCGGAGCCGGGGCGGCTCGCCGTCGCCCTCGCCGCCGCCGAGGCGGCTTACCGGGACACCGGCCTGGTGCTGGCGCACGTCGCGCCGGCCGACGACGCCCGCCCGGTGCCCGACGAGGTCGCGGAGTCGGTGGCGGCGGCCCGGGCCGACTCGACGGACCTGCTCGCCGGGGCCGCCGCCGAGGTGGAGGCGGCGCACCCGGGCCTGACCGTCGAGCGACGGTCGCTGCGGGCGGCCAAGCCCGAGCGGGCGCTGATCGAGGCGAGCGGGGACGCGACCCTGGTGGTGGTCGGCTCCCGTGGGCGCGGCGGCTTCGCCGGGCTGCTGCTCGGCTCGGTCAGCCAGACGCTGGTGCAGCACGCGCACTGCCCGGTGCTGGTCGCCCACCCGTGCCCGACCGACGCCGACTGAGCGACCGGCGCCACCCCAGCCCTGGTCACGTCGGCCCTGGTCACGTCGGCTGGGGCCGGCTCGGCCGGCGGGTTACGGGCCGGTGCCGGTCAGGGCTGGTCGCGGCCGGCGAGCAGGTCGTCGAAGCTGGTGGTGAGCGCGAACGGGTCGGGCGGGGCGGCGGCGGGCCGCCGCCGCACCTGGTCGGCCAGCTCTGCGCCCGCGCGGACGATGCGGGCCCGCAGGACGCCATCGGCGGTCCCACCGGACCAGTCCTCCGGCGCGGCGAAGACCGCCGTGGGCACGACCACCGCCCGCAGGTACGCGAACATCGGCCGGAGGGCGTGCTCCAGGGCCAGGGAATGCCGGGCCGTGCCCGCTGTGGCGGCGATCAGCACCGGCCGGTCCACCAGCGATCCGGAGTCGAGCACGTCGAAGAACGACTTGAACAGCCCGTTGTACGACCCGTTGAAGATCGGCGTGACCGCGACGATGCCGTCGGCCCCGGCGACCGCGTCGAGGGCCTGCCGCAGCGACGGCGACGGAAAGCCGGTGAGCAGGTTGTTCACCACGTCGTGGGCGTGGTCGCGCAGGTCGACCGGGCGCAGCTCGACCTCGACGCCCGCCCGGGCCAGCTCGTCGCGGCTGGCCGCGGCGAGCTGGTCGGCGAGCAGCCGGGTGGACGAGGGCTGGGAGAGCCCGGCGGACACCACGGCCAGGGTTCGGCGGCTCATCGGCCGCCCTCCGTCCCCGTACCGGCGGCGGCCGGCTCGGCGGCGTGCCCAGCGGCGGCTGACTCCGTGGCCCGGGCGGTGACGAGCGAGGCGTGGGTGGGTGCCTCGGGCACGTGCGCGGGACGCAGCGCGTCGAACTCCCGGCGCAGCACCGGCACCACCTCCTCGCCGAGGAGGTCGAGCTGCTCCAGCACGGTCTTCAGCGGCAGGCCCGCGTGGTCGATCAGGAAGAGCTGGCGCTGGTAGTCGCCGACGTAGTCGCGGAAGCCGAGGGTCCGGTCGATGACCTGCTGCGGGCTGCCCACGGTCAGCGGGGTCTGCTCGGTGAACTCCTCCAGCGACGGCCCGTGGCCGTAGACGGGGGCGTTGTCGAAGTACGGGCGGAACTCCCGGACCGCGTCCTGCGAGTTGCGCCGCATGAACACCTGGCCGCCGAGCCCCACGATCGCCTGGTCCGGCGAGCCGTGCCCGTAGTGGGCGAAGCGCTCCCGGTACAGGCCGACCATCCGCTGGGTGTGCTCCTTGGGCCAGAAGATGTGGTTGGCGAAGTAGCCGTCGCCGTAGTACGCGGCCTGCTCGGCGATCTCGGGGCTGCGGATCGAGCCGTGCCAGACAAACGGCGGCACCCCGTCCAGGGGGCGCGGGGTCGACGTGAACGACTGCAACGGGGTGCGGAACTTGCCGGACCAGTCCACGACGTCCTCGCGCCACAGCCGGCGCAGCAGGTCGTAGTTCTCGATTGCCAGCGGGATGCCGTTGCGGATGTCCTGCCCGAACCACGGGTAGACCGGGCCGGTGTTGCCCCGGCCGAGCATCAGGTCGACCCGGCCGTCGGCCAGGTGCTGGAGCATCGCGAAGTCCTCGGCGATCTTCACCGGGTCGTTGGTGGTGATCAGCGTGGTCGCGGTGGAGAGCAGCAGCCGCTCGGTGCGGGCCGCGATCCAGCCCAGCATGGTGGTGGGCGACGACGGCACGAACGGCGGGTTGTGGTGCTCGCCGGTCGCGAAGACGTCGAGGCCGACCTCCTCCACCTTGCGGGCGATCGTCACCATCGCCTTGATCCGCTCGTGCTCGGACGGTTCCCGCCCGTTGGTCGGGTCGGCGGTGACGTCTCCGACGGTGAAGATCCCGAACTGCATGATCCGCTCCTCGCTGACTACCGGGGCCGTTCCCGACCCCCGGACGCAGCGCACAACATATTTGACGAGTCAACTATTCCGACGGGCGGGGCCCGGTCGGAGTCAGCCGCCGGCCACCGAGGGAAGCACCCGCACCTCGGCACCGGGGCGGACCGGCGCGGCCAGGCCGCCGGCCTGCCGGCAGTCCTCCCCGTCGACGTAGACGTTGACGTACCGGCGCAGGTCACCGCGCTCGTCGCGGAGCCGGCGGGACAGCCGGGGCCAGCCGTCGGCCAGCTCGTCGAGGACGTCCCGCAGCGTGCCGTGGGCCCGGACGGTGAGCCGCGCCGCGCCGCCGACCTCGCCGCGCAGCGGACCGGGCACCAGGACGGTGACCACTCAGACCTCCGCGGCCCGGACGCAGAGCACGTCGGGCAGGTGGGCGGCGACCAGGGACCAGGAGTCGCCCTCGTCGCGGCTGGCGTAGACCTCGCCGGAGCGGGTGCCGAAGTAGACCCCGGCCGGGTCGGCGTCGTCGGCGCACATCGCGTCGCGCAGCACCGCCGGGTAGAACGGGCCGTCGGGCAGGCCGGCGGAGAGCGGCTCCCACGTCCCACCGGCGTCGGCGGAACGGTAGACCCGACAGCGGTGGTCCGCCGGGAAGCGCTGCCAGTCGGCGACGAGGGGGAACGACCAGATCATGCCGGGGCGGGTGGGATGGGCCACCATCGGGAAGCCGAAGTCGCTCGGCAGGCCGGCGGCGATCGAGGCCCAGGTGCGACCCCCGTCGTCGGAGCGGTAGACCCCGTGGTGGTTCTGGGCGTAGAGCCGCTCGGGGTCGCCGGCGTCCCGGGCGATCTTGTGGACGCACTGGCCGAACTCGGGCCACTCGTCGGGCAGGTAGCGGGCGTGGATGCCGGTGTTGCCCGGCGCCCAGCTCGCCCCCGCGTCGTCGGACCGGTAGACCCCACCGGTCGACATGGCCACCACGAGCCGGGCCGGGTCGCGCGGGTGCGGCAGGACGCTGTGCACCGCCTGCCCGCCGAAGCCCGCGCCCCACTGCGTGCGGTGGGGATGGTCCCAGAGCGCGCGGACCAGCTCGAAGGTGCGGCCGCCGTCGGCGGAACGGAACAGCGCCGACGGCTCGGTGCCGGCCCAGACCACGTCCGGCTCCGCCGGCCCGCCGGGGGTGAGCTGCCAGACCCGACCGAGACTCGCTGCGGCGTCGGCCGGGAAGGCGACCGGGGCGTGCTCGGGCTCCTGCCAGGACGACCCCAGATCGTCGCTGGTCGCCAGGCTGGGCCCGAAGTGCGAGCTGGACGTCCCGGCGAGCAGGCGGGGAACGGCACGCCGGGAGTCCACCGCCACCGCGTAGACGCCGGTCATCGGGAAGTGCGGGCCGCTGATCTGCCAGCTTCGACGGCCGTCGGTGCTGGTGGCGAGGAAGAGCCCCTTGCCGGTGCCAATCGCGAGCAGGGTCGTCATGGGCGTTCCTCCGGTCAGCCGGGACGGGTGGCGTGATTATGGCCACTGGGCCCGACAGAATCCCGGCAGACGCACCGGGACGGTCACCGCCGGCTCAGCGGCGGGAGCGGGGCACGTGCCGGCGGTACCCGCTCACCGTCGGGTCGCCGGCGATCCAGAACCGCCACGGCACGTCGTGCGCGCCGGTCACCCCGACCCGGGGGCCGGCCGCGACCGCCGCGTCGGGCACCGGCTCGGCCGCCGGGCGCAGCCGCACGGGCCCGTCGCCGAGCAGGTGGCACCCGTACACCGCCTTGTCGATGCCGAGGGCGGCGCAGAGCCGGGCCGGGCCGCGCGCCAGGTCCACGTCCCGGCGTACGGCGGTGCGCCGGGCCCGGGCCGCCTCGACGCCCTCGACCACCTCGCCGGCCCGCAGCAGCACCGCCGACGCCTCGCCGTCGGGCCCGGTCACCACGTTCATGCACCAGTGCATGCCGTAGGTGAAATAGACGTAGGCGTGCCCGGCCGGGCCGAACATCACGGCGTTACGCGGGGTGCGACCCCGGTGCGCGTGTGAGGCCGGGTCGCCGGCCGTGCCGGCGTACGCCTCGACCTCGGTGATCCGGACGGTGATCCCGTCGGCCGACAGCCGGCAACCGAGCAGGCCCCGGGCGGCGGGCACGACCGGCCCGGCCAGCAGCTCGGCCAGCGCGGCGAGGTCGGCGTCGTACGCCGACGCGGTGGGGGACGACACCATGGCCCGAGCCTATCCGGGGCCGGACCGACGCACCCGGCGACCGCGTCGTCCGTGGCGTCGGGCTCCCGAGGGTCCGGCCGTCGGGCGGCTCAGAGGGCGACCAGCGGCTCCTCGGCGGCTGGGCCCTCGGCTACCGGCGGCGACGTGGCTCGGGCGGCGGCGATCGCAGCCTGCCCGGACGGCACCATGATCGCCACGATCATCACGGCGACCGTGACCAGGCCAGCCACGATCAGCAGGGTCTGAACGCTGATCACGTCGGCCAGCGGGCCGAACACCATCATGCCGATCGGGGTGGCCAGGGCCATCACGATGCCGACGTAGCTGAACACCCGGCCATGCTTCTCCGGCTCCACCGTCTCCTGGATCAAGGTCATGAACGGGGTGGAGAACAGTGGGGCCGCGAGCCCGAACAAGAACATGAAGCCGTAGAAAACCCACAGGTTGGTGCTGAGGCCCAGCGCCACGGTGAGGATCGCGAAACTGAAGGTGGAGATCAGGATCAGTCCGATCCGGCTGCGCTTGGCCAGCCAGGTGGCGATCAACGCTCCGCCGAGCAACATTCCCACGCTGAACGCGATCTCCAGTACGGCCAGCATCCACTTTTCGCTACCGAAGGTGCGGGCCACCATCAGCGGCGTGACGAACGACGGCGCGACGGCGAGCATGAAGATGATCGCGAAGACCAGCAGTAGCCAGCGGACGATCCGGTGGGTCCAGATGTACTGCATGCCCTCGACCAGGTCCTGTCGGTAGGTGGTCGTGGTCTCGGTCGCCCGATCCAGGGTGGGCACCGCGACCAGGGCCAGCAGCCCGATGCCGATCACGGCGGTGATCACGTCCAGGAAGAAGACCGGCACCACTCCGAAACCGGCGTAGATGGCGGCAGCCACCGCCGGAGCCAACAACGCCATCGCGGAGCTGGCGGTCTGGAACATGCCGTTGACCCGCATCAGCTGCTCGGCCGGCACGATCTGCGGGATGATCGCCTGCACCGTCGGTGTCTGCACCCCGGCCCCGAAGGAGCGGACCGCGACCGCCAGCAGGATCACCCACAGGTCCGTGATGCCGTTCAACATCAACAGGGCCAGGACCAGGGTCGCCGCCGCAATGCCCGCGTCGGCGGCGATCGCCAGCATCTTGCGGTTCATCCGGTCGGCCAGCACCCCGCCGAAGATCGACACGACGCCCTGGGGGACGAACGCGCAGACGGCGTAGAGCGCGATCGCCAGGCCGGACTTGGTCTCCAGCGTGACGTACCACATGACCACGTACTGGACGATCATTGAACCGAACAGCGATACGGTCTGGCCGGACAGGAAGAGCGCCACGTTGCGTTTCCAGTGTGCGGGCGCCGGCGTGGGACTGCTCTCGGGGACAAGGGTTGTCTCGGACACGGTCTCCTCGCTCAGGGCAGTTCGTCAGCGGCGACGGCAAAGACAACGCGTGAACGGTCCCGTGGCACGCCCATGACCATACCGACGCCAGGTGGCCGTGGCTCGCAATTTGACCGGGAGCGGTGCTGGCCGCCGCCCACCTACACGGGGAATGCTCTCTCGCTGGAACAGGAGGCAGGTCATTCCGCTGGGATACGTACGTTCTTGGCGGTCGAGGGGCGACCTCGCACGACCAGCCTTCGCGGCCCGGTTGTTCAGCCGAGCGGCTGCTGGAGCATGACCAGGTTGCCGCAGGTGTCGTCGAGGACCGCCGAGAGGACCGGCCCGGTCGGGGCCGGCGGGGCGGTGAACGTGACGCCGAGGCCGGTGAGCCGCTCGTGCTCCTTCGCCAGGTCGTCCACGGCGAAAATGATCACCGGAAGTCCCGCCGCGCGCACTCCCTGCTGGTACGCCTGCGCCACCGGCGAGCCGTTCGGCTCCAGCAGCAGGTGGACGCCGTCGGGGTCGGCCGGCGAGACGACGGTGAGCCACCGGGCGTCACCGCCGAGCGGGACGTCGTGCCCGACCGCGAAGCCCAGCACGTCCGTGTAGAAGCGCAGCGCCTTCTCCTGGTCGTCGACGAAGACGCTGGTCACAGCCACTCTGATCACAGGTATGCCCTTTCCCCCGCACCGAGAACTTCGGCGACCAAGCCCATCTTCATCCACCTGTACGACGAAAAGGGCACCCTCCGCAACGGATAGGTGCCCTTTTCTTTCCAAAGTCGTTCGCGGAACGCCCTCGGCTGTCCCACTCCGGTGGGGTCAGCTCCGTAGGGGCCGAAGGGTAGGTCCCCCGACCGGGCAGGGCCTCGGCAAAGTCGGGCGGCTCATCCGGCCTGGAGTGGCTGGCGGAGACACGCCCTTGCTGGCGGGAGCAGCACAGGCAGAGCCGTTTCAGAAGATCGTCCGAGTTCTCGAACCGAGACCCCAGCCCCTCATGCCGCGCGTCACGCCTACGAGCGCCATTCCGACGCCCACCCGGACCACGGCTGACCCCATGGAAGATCTTGGAAGAATGTGGCCCCCCAGGGGGCCATTTCCCTCCAAGATCTTCAGCCATCCCGAGCAGTGGAACGTAAGTCCCGTTGAATGGACGGCCGTGGGCAGGTTCGGCGGGGGCGGGGGCGGGGGCGGGGGCGGGGAACAGCGCAGCAGGACGGGCTTCGGCGGGGTGGTGCCGGCGGCGGGACAAGTAGCCGAGTTGCGCGGTGATCGCCGCACCGGCGGCATCCACGCACGCGGCTCCGATCTGCGCGGCACCGGACACTCCGCGACTTTGCCATGAACACAAGCCGCTTGAACGCTTCGTTGACAAGGATTCGTTTGCATGCTGGACTCGACGGCATGACCGCAGCGGAGCAGGACCTGTTCACCGCGCCCGATCCGGCGCACGCCCGGGCGCACCGCACCTATGCCGCGCTGACCCGGATCGCCGAGCGGCACGCACCCGACGACGCGCGCCGCCGACGCCACACCAACCCGTACGTGCCGGATCCGTACGAGGCGGTGGCCCTGGTGACCGCGCTGGCTGCCGGCGGGGCCGAACTGGCCGCCGACGAGGAGCCGGTCGACTCCGCCGACCTGGTGGCCGCGCTCACCCTCGTGCCGCACGTGCGGGCGGAGCTGGACGCGCTGGAGGCCGGGCTGCTCCGGCTCGCCCGCGACCGGGGCTTGACCTGGCAGTCGATCGCCTTCGGGTTGGGCCTCGGCACGCCCCAGGCCGCCCGGCAGCGCTACGAGCGGCTCACCGGCCGGATCGGCGCCGAGACCGGGAGCGACACCCGGGGCCAGAGCGACACCCCGGCCGAGACCAACGGGCAGGGCGACAGCGACGGCCACCACGGCGAGCACAGCGACGGGCGGGGCCGCAGCGACGGGCGGGGCCGCAGCGACGGGCGGGGCCGCAGCGAGGGCGACAGCAGCGGCCACGGCGACGGGCGGGGAAGGTGACGGAGCGCGCGGAGTTGCTGGCGTACTGCCTGGCGAAGCCGGGGGCGTGGCTGGACCGGCCCTGGGACGACGGCGAGGTGGTGAAGGTGGGCGGGCGGATCTTCGCCTTCCTCGGCCCCGGGTCGGGCGAGCGGGTGGGCGTCAAGTGCGGCCCCAACCGGGACGTGGCCGACGAGTGGCTGCACCGCTTCCCCGACGACGCGGTCCCCTCCCCCTACCTCGGCCGGTCGGGGTGGAACAGCCTGCGGCTGGCCGGCGCGATCGACGGCGACGAGCTGCGCGAGGCGGTGGACGCCTCGTACGAGGCGGTGGTGGCGAAGCTACCGAAGCGGGACCGCCCGGCGGCGGGCTGAGCCGGGACCGCCCGACGGCCGGCTGAGCGGCCCCGGACGCGCGGCGCAACCACCGACGCGGCGCGCGGAAGGTTACCGCGCGCCGCGTCAGGACGGCATCGTCAGCGGGGCACGACCTGCTCGGCCGCCCACTCCCGCCAGCCCGCGAGCTGGTCGGCGGCGGCGACGAGCTGGTCGGCGACCGGGCCGGGGCCGGTGGAGCCGGGGGTGATCCGCGCGGCCAGCGCCGAGCGGACCGAGAGCACGTCGCGCACCGACGGGTCGAGGTGCTCGCTGACCGTCGCCAGATCGGCGTCGGAGACCTCGTCGAGGGCGCAGTCGCGGACCGCGCAGAGCGCGACCAGCCTGCCGGTGATCTCGTGCGCGTCCCGGAACGGCACGTTGCGGCGGACCAGCCAGTCGGCGACCTCGGTGGCCAGGGAGAAGCCGACGGGGGCGGCGGCCACCAGGCGGTCGACGCGGACGGTCATCGTGGAGATCATCCCGGCGAGGGCCGGCAGCAGCAGCTCCAGGGTGTCGACCGCGTCGAAGGCCGGCTCCTTGTCCTCCTGCATGTCCCGGTCGTACGCCATCGGCAGGCCCTTGAGCATGGTCAGCACGCTCACCAGGCCGCCGATGAGCCGGCCGGACTTGCCCCGGGCCAGCTCGGCGATGTCCGCGTTCTTCTTCTGCGGCATGATCGACGAGCCGGTGGCGAAGGCATCGTCCAGCTCGACCCAGCCGAACTCGTGCGACGTCCACAGCACCACCTCCTCGCCGAGGCGGGACAGGTGCACCCCGATCATCGCGGTGATGAAGAGGAACTCGGCGACGAAGTCCCGGTCGGCCACGGCGTCCATCGAGTTGGCGAAGGACGTGCGGAAGCCCAGCTCCTTCGAGACCGCCACCGGGTCCAGCGGCAGGCCGGAGCCGGCGAGCGCACCCGCCCCGAGCGGGCTGACCGAGGCCCGGTGGTCCCAGTCCCGCAGCCGGTCCAGGTCGCGCAGCAGCGGCTGCACGTGGGCCAGCAGCCAGTGGCCGAAGGTGACCGGCTGGGCGTGCTGAAGGTGGGTCATCCCCGGCGCGGCCGTGTCGACGTGCCGCTCAGCCTGCTCGGCGAGGGCCTCGGCCAGCTCGACCAGCCGGGCGGCCACGCCCCGGGCGTGGTCGCGCAGGTAGAGCCGCAGGTCGGTGGCGACCTGGTCGTTGCGGGACCGGCCGGCACGCAGCTTGCCGCCGAGGCCGCCGAGGCGCTCCAGCAACCCGCGTTCCAGGGCGGTGTGCACGTCCTCGTCGTCCACGGTGGGGCGGAACGACCCGGAGGCGCAGGCGGCCTCCAGGTCGTCCAGGGCGGCGAGGATGCGGCCCAGCTCCTCCGGGTCGAGCAGGCCCGCGCCCGCCAGGACCCGGGCGTGCGCCCGGGACCCGGCGATGTCGTACGGGGCGAGGCGCCAGTCGAACTGCACGCTGACCGACAGCCGGGCCAGGGCCTCGGAGGGGCCGCCGGCGAACCGGCCACCCCACAGGCTCGTACGGTTCGTCGCGGCGCTGTTCTCGGTGAGGCTCTTGTCGTCCACGCCGCCCATTGTGGTGCCCATGCTCAGGAGCCGGCCAACCGGGCGTCCCGCGCGGCGGCCATCTTGCTGGGCAGGCCCCACAACTGCACGAAGCCCTTGGCCAGGGACTGGTCGAACGTGTCGCCGGTGTCGTAGGTGGCCATGCCGAAGTCGTACAGGCTGGCCTCGGAGCGCCGGCCGGTGACGGTGGCCCGGCCGCCGTGCAGGGTGAGCCGCACCTCGCCGGAGACCTGCTGCTGGGCGTCGTCGATGAACGCGTCCAGGGCCTTCTTCAGCGGCGAGAACCAGAGGCCGTCGTACACCAGCTCGCCCCAGCGCTGGTCGATGCCCTTCTTGAACCGGGCCAGGTCCCGCTCGACGGTGACCGCCTCCAGCTCCTGGTGGGCGGCGATCAGCGCGATCGCGCCCGGCGCCTCGTACACCTCGCGGCTCTTGATGCCGACCAGGCGGTCCTCGACCATGTCGAGCCGGCCGACGCCCTGCGCGCCCGCCCGCCGGTTCAGCTCCAGGATCGCCTGGTACGGGGTGACGGTCTCGCCGTCGATCGCGACCGGCACGCCGGCGTCGAAGGTGATGACCACCTCGTCGGCGTCGCGCTCCTGCGCCGGGTCGGACGTGTACGAGTACAGGTCCTCGATGGGGGCGTTCCAGATGTCCTCGAGGAAGCCCGTCTCCACGGCCCGGCCCCACAGGTTCTGGTCGATCGAGTACGGCGACTTGGCCGACACGTCGATCGGCAGGCCCTTCTCCTCGGCGAAGGCGATCGCCTTGTCCCGGGTCCAGGCGAAGTCCCGGGCCGGGGCGATGATCTTCAGGTCGGAGGCGAGCGCGGCCAGGCCGACCTCGAAGCGGACCTGGTCGTTGCCCTTGCCGGTGCAGCCGTGCGACACGATGGTGCCGCCGTGCTTGCGGGCCGCGGCCACCAGGTGCTTGACGATCAGCGGCCGGGACAGCGCGGAGACCAGCGGATACCGGTCCATGTAGAGGGCGTTGGCCCGCATCGCCGGCAGGCAGTACTCGGCGGCGAACTCGTCGCGCGCGTCCACCACCTCGGACTCGACGGCCCCGCAGTCCAGGGCGCGCTGCCGGATGGCGTCGAGGTCCTCGCCGCCCTGCCCGACGTCCACCGCCACCGCGATGATCTCGGCGCCGGTCTGCTCGGCCAGGTACGGAATCGCGACGGAGGTGTCCAACCCTCCTGAGTACGCAAGGACGACCCGCTCGGTCATGGTGTGTTGCTCCCTTCAACGTTCTCTTCCCGGCGGGACCACGCGGCGAGTTTCTCGCCCAACGCGGCACCGCCGACGGCCTCGCGGGCCACGACGAGGATGGTGTCGTCGCCGGCGATGGTGCCGACGACCTCGGGCAGGCCCGCTCGGTCCAACGCGCTGGCCAGGTATTGGGCTGCGCCCGGCGGGGTGCGCAGTACGGCGATGTTGCCGCTGGAGTCGACCTCGTTGAGCAGCTCCCGCAGCAGCCGGATCAGCCGGGCCGGGGCGGCCTCGGCGTCGCGCAGCGGCCGGTGGCCGTCCTCGGGGATGACGTACACGGGGCGCCCGTCGCCGCCCCGGGCGGTGACCGCGCCCAGCTCCTTGAGGTCCCGCGACAGGGTGGCCTGGGTGACTCCCACGCCGTCACCGGCGAGCAGGTCGGCCAGCTCCGTCTGCGAGCGGACCGCCTTGTCGCGGATCAGCTCGACGATGCGGGCGTGCCGGGCGGCCCGGGTCAGCGGGGCGGTCATTCCGGGCTCTCCAGCAGGTACGCCAGCAGCGCCTTCTGGACGTGCAGCCGGTTCTCCGCCTGGTCGAACACCGCGCTCTGCGGGCCGTCGAGCACCTCGTCGGTGATCTCCTCGCCCCGGTGCGCGGGCAGACAGTGCAGCACGATCGCGCCCGGCGCGGCGTGCCTGAGCAGCTCCTTGTTGAGCTGGTACGGCAGGAACGGGGTGGTCCGGTCCAGCCCGTCGGACTCCTGCCCCATCGAGGTCCAGGTGTCGGTGGCCAGCACGTCGGCGTCCCGGACCGCCTCCACCGGGTCGCGCAGCACCCGCGCCGACCCGCCGGTGCCGGCGGCGATCTCCGCCGCCCGGGCGACCACCTCGGGGTCGGGGTCGAACCCGTCCGGCCCGGCGACCCGCACGTGCATCCCGGCGGTCGCCCCGGCCAGCAGGTACGAGTGCGCCATGTTGTTCGCCGCGTCCCCGACGTACGCCAGGGTGCGGCCCCGGGTGTCGCCGAACCGCTCGCGGACGGTGAGCAGGTCGGCCAGGAGCTGGCAGGGGTGGAAGCCGTCGGTGAGGGCGTTGATCACCGGCACGCTCGCCCCGGCGGCGACCTCGGCGATCCGGTCGTCGCCGTGGGTGCGCAGCACGATCGCGGACACGTACCGGGACAGCACCCGGCCGGCGTCGGCGAGGGCCTCGCCCCGGCCGAAGTGGGTGACCTGGGTGTCCACCACGAGCGGGTGGCCGCCCAGCTCGGCGATACCGGCGTCGAACGAGATCCGGGTGCGCAGGCTCTGCTTGTCGAACAGCACCGCCACCGATCGCGGGCCGGCCAGCGGCTTGTGGGTGTACCGCTCGGCCTTCATCCGGGCGGCCAGGTCCAGCACGGCCGACTGCTCGGCCGGCGAGAGGTCGTCGTCGCGCAGCAGGTGGCGGGTCATGCGGTGGCCTCCGGGGTGGCGGCGTCGAGGGCGGCGGGCAGGGCGGCCAGGAAGGCGTCGACCTGGTCGGTGGTCAGGATCAGCGGCGGGGCGAGCCGGACCACGCCGGGCTGCACCGGGTTGGCCAGGAACCCGGCGTCGCGCAGCGCGGTCGCCAGCGGGCCGGACACGTCGGCGGTGAGCACGATCCCGAGCAGCAGGCCCGCGCCGCGCACCTCGGCCACGAGGGGGTGGCCGAGCGCCTCGACGCCCCGGCGCAGCCGCTCGCCGACCCGCTTGACGTGGTCGAGCAGCCCTTCGCTGGCGATGGTCGACACCACCGCGAGGGCGGCGGCGCAGCTCACCGGGTTGCCGCCGAAGGTGGTGCCGTGGGAGCCGGCCCTGAGCAGGTCGGCGGCCGGGCCGAAGGCCAGGCAGGCGCCGATGGGCAGGCCGCCGCCGAGGCCCTTGGCGAGGGTGACGATGTCGGGTTCGACGCCCTCGGCCTGGTGGGCGAACCAGTGCCCGGTGCGGCCGACGCCGGTCTGCACCTCGTCGAGGACCAGCAGGGCGCCGTGCCGGGCGGTGATCCGCCGGGCCTCGGCGAGGTAGCCGGGGGGCGGGACGACGACGCCGTTCTCGCCCTGGATCGGCTCCAGGATGACCATGGCGGTCGCGTCGGTCACCGCCTCGGCGAGGGCCGCCGCGTCGCCGTACGGGACGTGGGTGACGTCGCCGGGCAGCGGGCGGAACGGGTCGGCCTTGGCGGGCTGGCCGGTGAGCGCGAGCGCGCCCATGGTCCGGCCGTGGAAGCCACCGACGGTGGCAACGACGTGGGTGCGCCCGGTGAGCCGGGACAGCTTGAACGCGGCCTCGTTGGCCTCGGCGCCGGAGTTGGCGAAGAAGACCCGGCCGCGCCGGCCCGCGAGGGCCAGCAGCAGCTCGGCCAGGGCCACCGGCGGCTCGGCGACGAACAGGTTCGACACGTGCCCGAGGGTGGCGACCTGCCGGGACACGGCGGCCACCACGGCCGGGTGGGCGTGGCCGAGGGCGTTGACCGCGATGCCGCCGAGCAGGTCGACGTACTCCCGGCCGGCCTCGTCGACCACGACCGCGCCGGAGCCGGACACCAGCGCGAGCGGCGGGGTGCCGTAGTTGTCCATCAACGACTGCCGCCAGCGATCCACCAGCGTGCTCATGAGCTGATCACCATCGTTCCGAACCCTTCCGAGGTGAAGACCTCAAGCAGCGTGGAGTGGGCGACCCGGCCGTCGACGACGTGCGCGGCGGGCACTCCGTGGCGCACCGCCCGCAGGCAGGCCTCCATCTTCGGGACCATCCCCGATTCCAGGGACGGCAGCAGCACCGCCAGGTCGTCGGTGGTGATCTCGCTGACCAGGCTGTCGGTGTCGGGCCAGTTCGCGTAGAGGCCGGGGACGTCGGTGAGGACGACCAGCTTGCGGGCCCCCAGCGCGATCGCGAGCGCGGCGGCGGCCGTGTCGGCGTTGAGGTTGTGCAGCACCCCGTCGGCGTCCGGCGCGACGGTGGAGATCACCGGGATGCGGCCGGCCGCGATCAGGTCGGTCACCGCCGACGGGTCGACGGACTCGACGTCGCCGACCTGGCCGACGTCCACCGGCTCCCCGTCGACGTACGCCGGGCGGCGCACTGCGGTGAACAGGCCGGCGTCCTCGCCGGAGAGGCCGACGGCGTACGGGCCGTGCGCGTTGATCAGCCCGACCAGCTCCCGGCCGACCTGGCCGACCAGCACCATCCGGACGACGTCCATCGCCTCGGGGGTGGTGACCCGCAGGCCGCCCTTGAACTCGCTGTCGATGCCGAGCCGGCCGAGCATGGCGGAGATCTGCGGCCCGCCGCCGTGCACGACGACCGGCTTGAGGCCGGCGTAGCGCAGGAACACCATGTCGGCGGCGAAGGCGCGCTGGAGGTCGGGGTCGACCATCGCGTTGCCGCCGTACTTGACCACGACGGTGGCCCCGGCGAGGCGGGCCAGCCAGGGCAGCGCCTCGATCAGGGTCTCGGCCTTCGCCTGGGCCCGGGTGAGATCCGCGGTGAGGCTCATGACGAGTACGCCGAGTTCTCGTGCACGTACGCGTGCGACAGGTCGTTGGTCCACACGGTGGCCTCCGCGTCGCCGGCGTGCAGGTCGATCCGGATCGTCACGTCCCGCCCGGCGAGGTCGACCTTGGAGCGGTCCTCGGCGGCGGCGCCGGAGCGGCACACCCAGATCCCGTTCACGGCGACGTCGACGGCGTCCGGCTCGAACGCGGCGGCGGTGGTGCCGACGGCCGCGAGGATCCGACCCCAGTTCGGGTCGTTGCCGAACAGCGCCGTCTTGACCAGGTTGTTGCGGGCCACCGACCGGCCCACCTCGACCGCGTCGTCCTCGCTCGCGGCGCCGACCACGTCGATGGTGATCTGCTTGGTGGCGCCCTCGGCGTCGGCGATGAGCTGCTGGGCCAGGTCGTGACAGGCGGCGGTGACGGCGGCGGTCAGCTCCGCCTGCGTCGGCTCGATGCCGGACGAGCCGCTGGACAGCAGCAGCACGGTGTCGTTGGTGGACATGCAGCCGTCGGAGTCGATCCGGTCGAAGGTGACCCGGCAGGCGGCGCGCAGCGCGGCGTCGAGCGCCGCCGGCCCGGCCACCGCGTCGGTGGTCAGCACGCAGAGCATCGTCGCCATGGCCGGGGCGAGCATGCCGGCGCCCTTGGCCATGCCGCCGACGGTCCAGCCGCTGCCGGCGGCCACGGTGGTCTTCGGCCGGGTGTCGGTGGTCATGATCGCCTCGGCCGCGGCGGCGCCGCCGCCGCGGGACAGGCCCCGGATCGCCGCCCGCACGCCGGGCAGCAGCTTCGGCATCGGCAGCCGCTCGCCGATCAGGCCGGTGGAGCAGACCGCGACGTCGGCGGCGCCGAGCCGCAGCCGGGGGCTGGCCGAGGTCAGCGCGGCGGCGGTGTGCTCGGCGGTGGCGTGGGTGTCCTGGAAGCCGGCCGGGCCGGTGCAGGCGTTCGCGCCCCCGGAGTTCAGCACCACGGCGCGGGCCACGCCGCCGCGGACCACCTGCTGGGTCCACAGCACCGGCGCGGCCTTGACCCGGTTGGCGGTGAACACGCCGGCGACCCCGGCGTCCGGGCCGTCGTTGACGACCAGGGCGACGTCGCTCGCGCCGCCGGCCTTGAGCCCGGCGGCGACCCCGGCGGCCCGGAACCCCTTCGGTGTGGTGACACTCATGGTGCGATCCCCCAGACGGACAGGCCCGTCGTCTCCGGCAGGCCATACATGAGGTTGGCGTTCTGCACGGCCTGGCCGGCGGCGCCCTTGCCGAGGTTGTCGATCGCGCTGACCACGATCACCCGGCCGGAGTCGACGTCGACACCCGCCTGGAGGTGGCAGGAGTTCGAGCCGAGGGTGGCGGCGGTGTGCGGCCAGGCCCCCTCGGGCAGGACGTGCACGAACGGCGCGTCCGCGTACGCCTCGGCGAGCACCGCCCGCGGGTCGACGCCCCGGGCCGGCACGGCGGTCACGGTGGCGAGGATCCCCCGGGGCATCGGCGCGAGCACCGGCGTGAGCGAAAGGCTGGTCGCGCCGGTGGCCTGCTTGATCTCCGGCACGTGCTGGTGGGCCCCGACCTTGTACGGCGACAGGTCTCCCATCACCTCGCTGCCGAGCAGGTGCGGTTTGGCCGCCTTGCCGGCGCCGGAGGTGCCGGAGGCGGCGACGACCACCACGTCGGCGGGGTCGACCGCGCCGGCCGCGACCAGCGGGGCGAGCGCGAGCGTGATGGCCACCGCGTAGCAGCCGGTGTTGGCGACCCGGGTGGCGGCGGCGATCAACGCGCGCTGGCCGGGCAGTTCGGGCAGGCCGTAGGTCCACGGCCCGGCGTGCGCGCCGCCGTAGTAGTTGGCCCAGGCGTGGGGGTCGGCGAGGCGGTGGTCGGCGCCGAGGTCGACCACGAGGGCCTCGGGCGAGAGCTGGGCCGCCAGGGCCGCCGACTGGCCGTGCGGCAGGGCCAGGAAGACCAGGTCCGCGTCGGCCAGCGTCGCCGCGTCGGTCTCGCCGAGGACCATGTCCAGGCCGGCCAGTTGCGGGTGTACGACGTCGAGCCGGTGCCCGGCCCGGCTGTGCGCGGTGGCGGTGACCAGGTCGAACTCCGGGTGCCCGGCGACCAGGCGGATCAGCTCGCCCCCGGCGTAACCGCTCGCCCCGGCGACCGCAACTCGGATACCCATTCCCACCTCCGCATGACTATGCAGACGAGGCTAACAAGCGAAGATCCCTCTCTGCAAGTTCATGCGGTCGGCTGCATGGAAATGAAGCGTGACCCCGATCACCGCAAAGATCGCCGCCCGCCCAAGCAGGCACCCACCGTCACATATTCCTCACCGAGCGAATTGCACGAAGTGGCAATGCCACCTGACCCCTACGGGATCCCATCGACTGACATAATTGGCCGCGCGGTGGCGTGGGGCCGGCGACCGGCCTGCGGGGGCACACAGCGGAGGTCGCGTTGGCGCTGACGTTCCAGATCCTCGGCCCGGTCCGGGCCTGCCGCGACGATCGCCCGCTGTGCCTGCCCGCCGGCCGCCCCACCGCCATGCTGGTCACCCTGCTGCTGCACGCCGGCGTCGCCGTGCCGGTCGAGCGCCTGTGCGAGGAGCTCTGGGCCGGGCCCGCCCCCACGTCGGCGGTGGCGAACCTGCGCAGCCACGCCAGCCAGCTGCGCCACCTGCTCGCCGCGCCCGACGAGCCGGCCCGGCTGCACGCCCAGCACGGCGGCTACCGGCTCCGGGTGGGCCCCGGCGAACTGGACGCGGCCGAGTTCGAGCGGCTGGCCGCCGAGGGGCAAGCGGCCCGGGCCGCCGGTCAGCCGGACGTCGCGGCGCCGCTGCTGGAACGGGCCCTGGTGCTCTGGTCGGCGGCGGATCCGCCACCGGCGTACGGGCCGGCGACCGCCACCGCGCTCGACCGGCTGCGCCAGCGCCGCAGCGCCGCCCGGGAGGCGTACGCCGCCTGCCAGCTCGACCTCGGCGACCGGGGCAGCCCGGCGCTGCTCTCACTGTTGCACGGGCACCTGGCGGAGAACCCCCTGCGGGAACCCGCCTGGGCGCTGCTGATGACCGCCCAGTGCCGAGCCGGCGACCAGGCCGCCGCCCTGGAGACGTACCGGGCCGCCTGCCGAGTCCTCGCCGGGGAGTTGGGGATCACCCCGGGCCCCGAGCTGACCGGGTTGTACCGCGCCCTCCTGCGACACGATCCCCGCCCGCCGTCGTTCGCGGGCCGACCGGCCGTGCGCGCCCGGGGCCGGGCCGTCGAGGTCCGGCCCGTGCTGGTGCCGCACGAACTCCCCTGCGCCGCCGCGCCGTTCGTCGGCCGGCACGCCGAGCTGACCCGGCTGCGCACCGCGCTGACCGCCGCTCGGGAGCACCCGGTGACCGTGACCGCGTACGGCATGGCCGGCGTCGGCAAGTCGGCGCTCGGGCTGCGCGCGGCGGTCGCGGTGCTGGAGTCCTTTCCCGACGGCCAGCTCCACCTCGACCTGGGCGGGTCGGTGGCCGGCACCCCGCTCCCGCCGATCGAGGTGGCGGCCCGGGTGCTCCGGTCGTTCCGGGACACCGCGGGCGAGCCGGAGCCGATCGGGCTCGCCGAGGCACGGGCCCGGGTACGGTCGCTGCTGTTCGGCCGGCGGGTGCTGTTGGTGCTCGACAACGCCGCCGACCCGGCGCAGGTCGACGGCCTACTACCGGCGCGGGGCGGCTGCGCGCTGCTGGTCACCAGCCGCTGCCCGATGCTCGACGGGGACGCCCGGCCGCTGCGGGTGGACCCGTTGCCGCCCGGCGACGGGCTGGACCTGCTGCGGGCCGCCGCCGGGGACCGCCGGGTGGACGAGGAAGTGGAGGCGGCCTCGGCGGTCGTCGCGCTCTGCGAGGGGCTGCCGCTGGCGCTGCGCAGCGTGGCCCGTCGGCTCGCCGAGGGGCCGCACTGGTCGATGGCGCGGCTGGCCCGGCTGCTGCGTGACGAGCGCCACCGGCTCGCGGAGACCGGGCTGCGCCCCCGGCTGACCGCGAGCTACCGCCGACTCGGCCCGGCCGCGCCGCTGTTCCGTCAGCTCGGCGGGGCCCGGACCGGGCCGATCACCGCCGAGAGGGCCGCCGCGCTGACCGGCCTGCCGCCGGAGGACACCGTGCGGGCGCTCGACCGGCTGGTGACGGCGCAGCTCGCCGAGCCGGCCGGGCCGGGCCGTTACCGCATCGGCGAGCTGGTCCGCCTCTACGCCGCCGAACTGGCCGCCGTCGAGCTGCCACCCGGTCAGACCGGCGCGGGAGAGTCCTCCCGGTAACCACGGGCCTGGAGGGTGAAGAGTCGGGCGTACCCGCCGCCGGCGGCGAGCAGCTCGTCGTGCCGGCCGCACTCGGCGATCCGGCCGTCGGCCAGCACCACGATGGTGTCCGCGTCCCGGACGGCGTTGAGCCGATGCGAGATGAGCAGGCTGGTGCGCCCGCGACGCAGCTCGCGCAGCCGGGTGTGCAGGTCGTGTTCGGCCTCGGCGTCCAGCCCGGAGCTGGGCTCGTCGAGGACGAGTAGATCGCGGTCGGCGCGCAGGAAGCCGCGCGCCAGCGCCATCCGCTGCCACTGGCCGCCGGACAGCACCACCCCGGCCTGCGGGTCGTCCCGGTCGGGGCCGTCGAAGAAGATCCGGGTGAGCAGGGTGTCGTAACCCCGGGGCAGCGCGGTCAGCGCCTCGTCGATGCCGGCCTGCCGCGCGGCGGCCCGCAGCCGGTCCGGGTCGTCGCGGGCGTCGAGGTCGCCGACGGCGATGTTCTCCGCGGCGGAGAGGTCGTAGGGCATGAAGTCCTGGAACACCGCACCCAGCCGTTCCCGCAGCTCCGCCGGGTCGAACTCGCGCAGGTCGGTGCCGTCCCACCGGATCGTGCCGCGCTCCGGGTCGTAGAACCGGCAGAGCAGCTTGACCAGCGTGCTCTTCCCGGCGCCGTTCAGCCCGACCAGCGCGGTGGTCCCGCCGGCCGGCAGGAACAGGTCGGCCCCGCGCAGCACCCACGGGTGCTGCGGCGAGTACCGGAACCAGACGTCGCGCAGCTCGATGCCGTCCCGCAGCGGCGGCACCGGCCGGGCGGTGGCCGGCACCGGCAGGTCGGGCTCGACCCGGATCACCTGGTCGTAGTGGTCGAACAGGAGCAGTGCCTGGTGGATAGCGCCGAGCTGGCCGACCAGCCCACCCAGCGCGCCCTGGACCCCGGGCACGGCCGCCAGGTAGAGCACCACGTCGCCGGCGGTGAGCCGACCACCGGCGGCGGCCACGATGGTGTAGACCACCCCCGCCCCCGCCACCCCGGCGCCGAGCAGGCCGAGCAGGCCCTGGGCCCGCAGCTCGCGACGGTCCAGCCGCTGCTCCACCCGGTGCATGCCGTGCAGCTCGCCGAGCATCCGGTCGCCGAAGAACCGGCCGAGGCCGAAGAGCCGGACCTCCTTGGCGGCCGGCACGCCTACCAGCAACTGGCCGAAGAAGAAGTCACGCCGCTGGAAGTGCTCCAGATGCAGCACCATCGCCACGCGAGCCCGGTTGAGGCGCAGCTGCATCCAGAGCGTGGGCAGCGCCGCCGCCAACACCAGCAGGCCGATCAGCGGGCTGAGCACCAGCAGCACGCCGAGGAAGCCGGTGACGGCGAGCAGGCTCTGCACCGCCCCGAACGCGTTCCCGGTGAGCTGGGTCGGCCCCAGGTGGCCGGTCTGCTGGGCGGCCTGCAACCGGTCCTGGAACTCCGGGTCCTCCAGCCGGACCAGGCCGACCAGGCGCAGCACCGCGTCGTGCAACCTCCGGCGCACCAGCCGGGACACCGCCCGGATGCGCTCCTTCTCGACGTACGCGCGCAGGTGGGGCAGGACGACGCCCGCCGCGGCGGTGACCGCGAGCCCGACGCCGAGCAGGGCCAGCGACGCGTTCGCGGGACGGCCACCGGTCAGGCGGTCCAGGACGAGCTTGGTCAGCGCGGCGACGAGCACCGGCGTCACCCCGGCGAGGATCGCCAGCAGCAGGTCGGCGGCGGTGCCCCCGGGCGCGGCCCGCCAGGTGATCCCCAGGGCCGCCCGGGCGTGCCGGACGGCCCGGCGGGGCGCCAGTCGGGGCCCGGTCACCGCGCTACCGGCAGGTCCAACCGGGCGATGCCGAACGCGGCCGAGGCGACCTTCCCGTGCTCGTCGAGCAGCCCGAACGCCGGGTAGCCCTTGATCCCGAACGCGAGCGGCAACGCACCGCTGCCCAGCTCGATGAAGACCGTCGCGAGTCCGGCGAACTGGGCCGCGTACGACTCGGTCTCCCCGCCCTTGCCGACCACCACGACCCAGACATGCTCCGCCCCGCCGGGCATCGTCCGCGCCCGGTCCATCAGCAGCGGAAGCTGCTCGGCGCAGTGCTCGCAGCTCGGCGTCAGGAATGCCACCAGCGTCATCGGCGGCAGGTCGGCGCGGGTGCGCACCTCGCCGTCGACGGTGGTGGAGACGAAGTCGCCCGGGACGGAGCCCGCCTCCAGCATCACCTCGGGCGGCTCGGACTGCCTGTCGCCGAGCAGCTCGGTGTGCTCACGCAGCCGGCGGACCACGCCGAACAGCAGCACCAGGTTGAGCAGTCCGAGCACGGCGACGAGGACGACGGCGACGGTCAACAACGCCACGGGGAGCTCCTTCGGGTTCCAGGGAAGTCAGGGGCGGCCGGCCGGGCGGGATGCCCGGGACGTGGTGGGGGCGAAGAGGGCGACCAGGTCGTCGAGGCGGACCACCACGGCGGCCAGCGGGACGGCCGCCCCGACGGCGAGCAGCGTGGCGGCCGGCGACGGCGAGGCACCGGCGGTGGCCCCGCCGAGCAGGCCGAGCAGCGCCACCGCGACGAGGAGCAGGTTGCGCACCACGTGCCGCGGGCCGATCGGGGCGTCCGCGGCGCCGAAGCAGCGGCAGGCCGGGCGGGCGCCGCGACGTAACGCGCCGGCGATCGCGGCGGTGAGTACCCCGAGCAGCCCGACGGCGAGGACCAGCCCGACTCCGCTGGTGGACGGCACGGCGAGCAGCACGACCACGGCCGCCTCGGTGGCGACCGCGATCCGGGCGGCCGGAGCGGTCCACCGCGCCGGCACGCCGAACTGCCCGACCGACCCCACGAACCCGGCGAAGCCCGCCCGGGTCCGCAGCTTGCCGAAGACCGCGGCGAGAAACACCAGGGCCAGCAAGATCCGCGCAGCCAGTTCCACCGCTCGCATCCGTCGGCACCTCCTCGTTCCGGGAGGGCCCACGCTAGGAGCGACGGATACATCGCGGATACACCGGCGCGCGCCCGGGGCCGCATCGGCTGTAGGTCCGGTGTACCGGGCGGCCTTAGCGTGCCGACATCTGTCGATCCCTGTCGAAAGGAGGTGAACAAATGTTCCGTCGAATGGAGCGCCTCGGCGAGCGGATGCTCGGCGTGTTCGTCCCCAAGGTGACGGCTGCGGCCGGCTGTCCACCGGACCCGTGGTGTGCGTCGTGTGGCGTGTGCCACCTCCAGCGGTGCACCTACAGCCTTGGCTGCAAGGTGAACTGCGGCTCCTGCGGGTACTACTGCACTGCGGGAGCGAGCACGATGACCACCCTGTGCTGATTTCCGGCACCGGCGTGCCGCGCGGCCCGGTGCCGCGCGGCACTCCACCCTCCGGACGCCCCGAAGGTCACCCCGTGCGGGGTCTCGGCCGGACCACCACTCCGAGCAGGTCCGACTCGGGGATGTAGCCGCACTCGCGGGAGTCGTAGCTGAACGGCGGATTGTCGCCGAGCACCACCAGTTGCCCGGGCGGCACGAGACGCTCCCCTCGCTGCCGCAGCAGCGGCACCCGGTCGACCGGCACCGGCTCCCCCGGCACCGCGAACACCCGCTTGATCAGCAGGCCCGGGCCGGTGTCGCCGGGCTCGGCGGGACGGCCGGCGGTCATCGCCGCCGGGGCCACCACCACGACCACGTCGCCGGGGCGGACCCCGGCCAGCGGCACCCGACGGGCCCACACCCGGTCACCCGGGCGCAGCGTCGGCTCCATGCTGCGGCCCACGACGGAGACCAGCAACAGGTGTCGGCGGGCCCAGAGCAGGCCGGCGGTGGCCGACGCGAGCACGCCGGCCACCACCAACCATCCCCACGGCGACACGCTCAGGCGCCGCGCAGCGTCGCGCCGAAGCGCTCCCCGGCGCGGGCGACCGCCGCGTCGCGGGCCGCCACCGCCTCCTCGACCGTCAGCGTCCGGTCGGGGGCGCGGAAGGTCAGCTTGTACGCCAGCGACCGGCGCCCCGCGCCGAGCTGCTCGGAGGCGTACACGTCGAACAGCCGGACGCCCTCCAGCAACTCGCCGGCACCCTCGACGAGGGCCCGCTGCACCTCGGCGGCGGGCACCCCCTCGTCCACCACCAGCGCCACGTCGATCAGCGCCGGCGGGAAGCCGGAGATCATCGGGGCCGGGGCGACCGGGGCGGGCGGCAGCGCGTCCAGGTTCAGCTCCATGGCGCTGGTGCGCCGGGGCAGTTCCAGCGCGGCCAGCACCGCCGGGTGCAGCTCACCGGCGTGGCCGACGACCGCCCCGTCGACCAGCAGCTCGGCGCAGCGGCCCGGGTGCCAGGGCGCGTACTCGGCGGCCCGCACCTCGACCCGGTCGGCGGGGATGTCGGCGGCGGCGAGCACCGCCCGGGCGGCCTCGACCGCGTCGGCCCAACCGGCCGGCCGGCCGGCGCCCCACCAGCCGGCCGGGTCGATGTCACCGGTCAGCGCCACGGCGACGTGCCGGGGCTGGTCGGGCACGACCGCGTCGGCGGCGGCGAACTCGGCGGCCGTGGGCTGCCGGTCCACGCCCATCGCGGGCGGGGCGCCGACGCCGGGGCGCGGGTGGAAGACCGCCCCGATCTCGTAGACGGCGACGTCACGGTGTCCCCGGCCGAGGTTGCGCTTGAGGATGCCGAGCAGCGGGCCGAGCAGCGCGGTGCGCAGCAGCGGCTCCTCCTCCGACAGCGGGTTGGCCACCCGCACCGCCGGCCGGCGCGGGTCGTCGGCGGGCAGGCCGAGCAGGTCGGCCAGTTCACCGGCGACGAACGGGTGGGCGAGCACCTCGACGTACCCGCGCTCGGCGAGCGAGCGGGCCACGGCCCGGCGGCGGCGCTGCTGCCAGGTCAGGCCCCGGCCGGGCGGCGCGGTGGGCAGCACCGACGGGACCCGGTCGTACCCGTCGAGGCGGACCACCTCCTCGACCAGGTCGGCCGGGTCGGTGAGGTCCGGACGCCAGGTCGGCGGGACGACGGTGAGCACGTCGGCACCCCCGGCGGCCGGGACCCCGGCGACGCCCGGGTCCTCGCCCAGCCGGTCGGCGCCCCGGGTCACGTGGCAGCCGACCTGCTCCAGCAGGGACACCACCCGCTCCGGGGAGTAGGCGACCCCGACCCGCCGGCTCGGCAGGCCCGCCGGCAGGGTGACCGGGGTACGCGGCCGGACGTGGTCCAGGTCGAGGATCTCCGCCCCGGCGGTGCCACCGGCGTGCTCGGTGAGCAGCCGGACCGCCCGCTCGACGGCGACCAGCGCCAGGGCCGGGTCGACGCCCCGCTCCCAGCGCTTCGCCGCCTCGCTGAACAGCTTGTGCCGGCGGGCGGTACGCCCGACCATCACCGGGTCCCAGTGCGCGGCCTCGAACAGCACGTCGGTGGTGGAGGCGAGGACCTCGCTGGTCTCGCCGCCCATCACCGCGGCGAGCGAGATGGGCCCGCTGTCGTCGCAGATCACCATGTCCTCGGCGGTCAGGGTGCGGGCCACCCCGTCGAGGGTGGTCAGCTTCTCCCCCGCCTCGGCCCGGCGCACCACCAGCGGCCCGGAGATCCGGTCGGCGTCGAAGGCGTGCATCGGCTGGCCCAGTTCGAGCATCACGTAGTTGGTGACGTCGACCGGCAGCGAGATGCTGCGCACGCCGGCCACGGTGAGCCGCTGCCGCATCCAGCCCGGGGTCGACACCGTCGGGTCGATCCCGCGCACCATCCGGGCGGCGAACCGGTCGCAGCCGACGGTGTCCCGCACCTCGACCGGGTACGCCGGCTCGGCCGTCCCGGCCGGGGCGGGCACCAGGCCCGGGTCGCGGAACGGCACGCCGAGGGCGTGCGCCAGCTCCCGGGCGATGCCGCGGACGCTCAGGGCGTACCCCCGGTCCGGGGTGATCTCCACCTCGACGACCACGTCGTCGAGCCCGACCACCGGGCGGGCGTCGTCGCCGGGCAGCGCCTTGACGTCCCCGGGCAGCACGATGATGCCCGAGTGGTCGTCGCCCAGGCCCAGCTCCTTCGCGGAGCAGATCATGCCGTGGGAGTTGCGCCCGTACGTCTTGCGCGCGCCGATGGCGAAGCCGCCGGGCAGCACGCCGCCGGGGAGGATCACCACCACCCGGTCGCCGGGGGCGAAGTTGCGCGCCCCGCAGACGATCTCCTGCGGCTCACCGGTGCCGTTGGCCGCGCCGACGTCGACCCGGCAGAACCGGATCGGCTTCTTGAAGCCGGTGAGCTCCTCGATCTCCAGGACCTTGCCGACGACCAGTGCGCCGGTGACCGTGGCCCGCAGGTCCACGATCGACTCGACCTCGATGCCGAGGTCGACAAGCGCCTGCTCCAGGTCCTCGACGGGCAGGTCGGCCGGGAGGTCGACGCACTCCCGCAGCCAGCTGACAGAAACTCGCATGACTCAGATCACCGTTTCCGTTACTCGTGCCCGCACCGTCTACGCCCCGGCCCCGAACGCGCGGGTGAACCGCACGTCGCCCTCGGCCATGTCCCGCATGTCGCTGACCCCGTGGCGGAACATCACGGTCCGGTCGATGCCCATGCCGAAGGCGAAGCCGGAATAGGTCTCCGGGTCGATCCCGCAGGCGCGCAGCACCCGGGGGTTGACCATCCCGCAGCCGCCCCACTCGACCCAGCGCGGCCCGTCGCGGTGCTCCGGGAACCACACGTCGAACTCGGCGGACGGCTCCGTGAACGGGAAGTAGTGCGGCCGCCAGCGGGTCTTCGCGCCCTCGCCGAACATGGCCCGGGCGAAGTGGTCGAGGGTGCCGCGCAGGTGCGCCATGGTGATCCCCCGGTCCACCACCAGGCCCTCGACCTGGTGGAACACGGGGGCGTGGGTGGCGTCCAGCTCGTCGGTGCGGTACACCCGGCCGGGCACCACCACGTAGATCGGCGGCTTACGGGTCAGCATGGTGCGCGCCTGCACCGGTGAGGTGTGGGTGCGCAGCACCAGCCCGGAACTCTCCGCGCCCGGCGGCGGTGCGATGTGGAAGGTGTCCATCAGGCCGCGCGCCGGGTGGTCGGCGGGGATGTTGAGGGCGTCGAAGTTGGTCCACTCCAGCTCGACCTCGGGCCCCTCGGCCACCTCGTAGCCCATTCCGACGAACAGGTCGCTGATCTGCTCCATCAGCACGCTCAGCGGGTGCCGGGCACCGCGCGGCCGGCGGTCGTAGGGCAGCGTGACGTCGACCCGCTCGGTGACCAGCACCCGCTCGGCCTGCTCGCGTTCGAGGACCTCGGCGCGGGCGGCGTAGGCGGCCTCGATCGCCCGGCGGGCCTCGTTGACCCGCTTGCCGGCGTCGGACTTCGCGGCCGGGGGCAGCGCGCCGATCTCCCGGCGGGCCAGCGAGACCGGGGACCGGTCACCGAGGTGCGCGGGACGCAGCGCGGTCAGCGCGTCCGGGTCGGCGGCGGCGGCGAACGCCTGCTCGGCGTCGGCCACGGCCCCGTCCAGGGCGTCCGGGGCGAGCAGGGCGACCTGCTTCGGGTCGTACGGATCGTTGCGATAGGTCATGGCGTACGGGCACTCCCTCACGGCGGCACCGGCCCTGCACGGGCGGCGAAGCGAGTCTACGGACGCGCGGCTGTGCCGCAGCCCGCCGGTGGGAGATCGCGCAGGGGGAAGGGTCAGGCCCGCCGCCCGCCGACACCGGCGGGCTGGCTAAACGAACGCCGTGGCGCGTTCATCATGTGGTCGACTCCCCTGTGGTGGGACCGCGCCGCCGGCCGGGCACCCGACATCGGGTGCGGGCGCGCTCGGGCGTCAGCGCAGTGCTCTCGCTGAAGCGTACAGGCACACGGCGGCAGCCGCAGCCAGGTTCAGGCTCTCGGCGCGCCCGTGCAGCGGCACCCGCACCCGGGCGTCGGCGGCGGCGGCCAAGTCCTCCGGCAGCCCGTGCGCCTCCGAGCCGAACAACCAGGCGGTAGGGGCGGCCAGCCGGCCGGCGTCGGCGAGGTCGTCGAGGTCGCTGTCGCCGTACCCGGTGGTGGCGAAGATCGAGAGCCCGGCGGCACGCAGCGCTTCGACCACGGTGAGGGGGTCCGGCGCGCGGACCACGTCGACGTGGAAGAGGCTGCCGGCCGAGGCCCGCACGCACTTGCCGTTGTACGGGTCGACCGCGTCGCCGGCGAAGACCACGGCACCGGCCCCGGCGGCGTCGGCGGTGCGCAGCACGGTGCCGGCGTTGCCCGGGTCGCGGATCTCGGCGAGCACCGCGACGAGGCGGGGGCCGGCGGCGAGCGCGTCGTCCAGCGGCACGTCCAGGTGCCGGCAGACGGCGACCAGTCCCTGCGGGGCGACGGTCTCGGCGAGCGCGGCGAGGGCGTCGTCGGTGACCTCGGAGACCGGCACGTCGGCGTGGGCGGCGCGGGCGGCCAGGTCGGCGTACCGGTCGAGGGCTGCCGGGGTGCCGAACAGCTCGACGACGGTGTCGGGGCGGGCGAGGGCCTCCCGGACGGCCTGCGGCCCCTCGGCGAGGAACCGGCCGGCGGCGTCGCGGTCGCGGCGCCGGTGCAGCCGACGGGCGGCGACGACCCTGGGGGTACGTGGGGTGAAGGGCATGGTGTTCGGCTCCACAGCGCGACCGAGGCGCCCGCCGTGCGTCGTGGACGACACGGGGGGCGCCTCGGCAGGATGCTGGCGGATCAGGCGGCCTGGGCCGCCGCGCCGCCGGTGCCCTCGGCCGCCACGGCGACGCGGGCGATCTCGACGATCGCGGCGAACGAGGCGGCGTCGTTGACGGCCATGTCGGCCAGGATCTTCCGGTCGACCTCGACGCCGGCCAGGCGCAGGCCCTGGATCAGCCGGTTGTAGGTCATCCCGTTGGCGCGGGCTCCCGCGTTGATCCGGGTGATCCACAGCTGCCGGAAGTCGCCCTTGCGGTCGCGACGGTCCCGGTAGGCGTACTGCATCGAGTGCAGCACCTGCTCCTTGGCCTTGCGGTACAGCCGGGAGCGCTGACCGCGGTAGCCGCTTGCGGACTCCAGCAGGGTACGACGCTTCTTTTGGGCGTTTACAGCCCGCTTGACGCGTGCCATCTCAACTCCTTGTATCCGTGAAGGTGGCGCGCGTCAGCGGCCGAGCAGCTTCTTGATTCGCTTGACGTCAGCCTTGGCCAGCTCGACCGTGCCGGTCAGCCGCCGGGTCTGGGTGGAGGGCTTCTTCTCCAGGTTGTGGCGGAGGCCGGCCTGCTGGGCAACGATCTTGCCCCTGCCGGTCACCTTGACCCGCTTGCCCATGCCCGTGTGGCTCTTCATCTTCGGCATTGAAACGTCTTCTCCCCTGTTACTCGCCGCTGTTGTCGGCGACTGCGCCGGTCTCACCGGCTGGTGCGGTCTCGCCGACCGCCACGGTCTCACCGGCTTCCGGAGCGGCGGACTCGTCCGCGGCCCTGTCCCGGGGTGCACCGCGGGACGCCGTCGCGGCGACCGCGGAGGCCTTGACGGCCCGGTGCGGAGCGAGAACCATGATCATGTTTCGACCGTCCTGCTTCGGAGCGGCCTCGACGTATCCCAGCTCCGTGATCTCGGATTCGAGCCGACGCAGGAGCCGGTAGCCCAGCTCCGGGCGGCTCTGCTCGCGACCGCGGAACATGATCGTCACCTTGACCTTGTCGCCGGCCTTGAGGAACCGCACCACGTGACCCTTTTTGGTCTCGTAGTCGTGCGGGTCGATCTTCGGCCGGAGCTTCATCTCCTTGATGACGGTCTGCTGCTGGTTACGCCGCGCTTCGCGCGCCTTGAGTGCGCTCTCGTACTTGAACTTGCCGAAGTCCATGAGCTTGCACACCGGCGGGCGCGCCATCGGCGCAACCTCGACCAGGTCCAGGTCGACGTCCGCGGCCAGCTGAAGGGCGCGCTCCAGCGGGACGATGCCCACCTGCTCACCCTCGGGGCCGACCAGTCGGACCTCACGTGCCCGGATCTGCTCGTTCACGCGTGGTTCGACGCTGATGGGGCCTCCTCGAGTCGAAATCTCTCCTGCGTGGCCGACTCCGCGGCCCCCGTGGTGGGGGCCGATCCGGAAAGCAGAAGGCCCCGGCATATGCCAGGGCCCGCTCGACCGGTCGGCACGATCACATGATCGCGCATCCGGAACCGGGGTGTGCCCGGAACCGGTGACCGGACCCGGCCACCGACTGGGGCAACTCGGGTGGGAGCAGGCGCTCCGCTTCAAGACCACCCGCACGTGGGACACGGGGGCAGTCTGGTCGACTCAGCAAGACTACACCTCCCCCCGATCCGACCCCAAACCGGGCGCGCAGATCAGCCCTCGGGTCGGCCACCCATGCGGCCCGGAGGCTGCCCGGAACGGCTCAACCAGCTGCCCGGGAAGGCTCAGCGGCGGCGCGGGACGGCGCGGCGGGCTGCGCGGGACGCTGCCCGGGACGGCTCAGCGGGCGGCGAGGGACGCGAGATGGGCCTGGTGCAGCCGGCGCAGGGCGCGGACCCCCTCGACCGCCAGCTCCTTGTCGGCCGCCTGGAGGGCCACCATCGGCAGCAGGTCGTCGTCGTGCAGCTCCAGGCTCGCCCACGGCGCGCCCCGGTCGAAGCGCACCCCCCGGACGACCTCCCAGGGCAGCTCGTGCGAGCCGATGACGTTGCGCACCCGCACGCCGCGCGCGTCCGCCTCCACCCGGGGGCGGGTGAACAGCAGAATGCCGAGCGCGCCGAAGACGCCGAGGCCGATCATGGCAAGCTGGTCGCCGCGCTGGAAGGTGCCGTAGCCGTTGCCGGTCCCGCCGGTCAACGAGGTGGCCACCAGGCCGAACACCACCAACAGGACGGCGGCCGACACCCAGCAGACCAGCCGGATCCGGCGGGGCCGCAGGATCACCGGTTCGGTATCGCTCACCCCACCAGTCTGCCATCCGGGACCGCCGGCCCACCCACCGCCACACGCGACCACCTGCCCGCGCCTCCGGCCCGGGTCACCGGGTCACCGGGATTCAGGAGGTGGACCCGGGCGGCCGGCAGGCCCGGCGCGCCGACGATCCACGGCGTCGGAACGGCCCCGGCCCCGGGAATCCCCCGGGCGCACCGGGGCCGCTGGACCCGCCGGGAATGCGGGGCCCGTCCGGGGCGCCGGGACGACCGGACCGGCCGGCGTCGGTGGGCGGGTGCCGCGGCCGGCGACCACCACCGCCAGCAGGGTGAGCAGCGCACCGACCAGCACCGGCCACCGGGGCCCCGCCCCGCCCGGCAGTGCGACGTCCAGCAGCAGGGCGCCGCCGAGCTGGCCGGCGACCAGGGCCAGCCCGGTGCGCAGCACCCCGACCGCCCGGACCCCGAGCATCAGGGCCAGCACGATGCCGACGCCGTACAGGCCGCCGAGATACAGGTACCAGTCGCCCGGCCAGGTCGGCTCGGGGCCGGTGAAGACCCCGGCGAGCGCGGCCACCGCCACGATGACCGGGGTGCCCACGGCGAAGTTGATCGCGATGCCGGCCGTGGTGGTGCCGGCGGCGGCGACCCGGCCGTTGAGCGCGGACTGGAGGGCGACCGCCGCCCCGCCCACGACGGCGAGCAGGACCCCGCCGACGGCGACGCCGGCGACCGGCCGGCCGACCTGGGCCAGGGCGACGGCGAGCACGCCGAGCAGCGCCCCGGCGACCCTGGGGCCGGTCAGCCGCAGCCGCCCGAGCGGGGCCAGCCCGGCCCGGTCCGCCGCGAGCCCGCCGAGGCTGCCCCCGGCCACCTGGGCGATGGTGAACACCGCGATCCCGAGCACCGGGACGACGTACGTGGCGGCCGTCACGATCACCGCCCCGCCCAGCCCACCGAGGTACGACCACCACGGCAGCCGGGCCCGGCGCAGCGCGGCGAGCCCGGCCCGGGTGGACGGCAGGCCGAGCAGGCCAACGAGGACCACCAGGCACCCGCCGATGTTGTTGACCAGCGCGCCGAGCACCGGATCGCCGGCCCGTTCCCCCAGCGTGGCGTTGCCCGCCCCCTGCGCCGCGGACGCCGCCCCGCCGAGCACCACCAGGGCGAGGGCGACCGCCGGGGGCGGCGGTCTCACAGCCGGCAGGCGTGGATGTTGGTGACCAGGATGGCGCGGGCGCCCAGCTCGTACAGCTCGTCCATGATCCGGTGCACGTCGTCGCTCCGCACCATCGCCTGCACCGCGACCCAGCCCTCGCGGTGCAGCGGCGAGACGGTGGGCGACTCGATGCCGGGGGTGAGCGAGCTGGCCCGGTCGAGCAGCCCGGCCGGCACGTCGTACGCGAGCATCACGTAGCGGCGGGCCACCAGCACCCCGTGCAGCCGGCGCAGGAGCTGCGCCTCCTGGGCGTGCTCGGGGGCCTCCGCCCGACGGACCAGCACCGCCGAGGAGACCAGCAGCGGGTCGCCGACGATCTCCAGGCCGGCCTGGCGCAGGGTCGCCCCGGTGGAGACCACGTCGGCCACCACGTCGGCCACGCCGAGGCGGACGGCGTTCTCCACCGCGCCGTCGAGCCGGATCACGTCGGCGGCCAGCCCGTGGTCGTCGAGGTAGCGGCGGACCACCCCCGGGTACGCGGTGGCGATCCGGTGCCCGCCCAGCTCCTTCGGCGAGGCGATGGTGTCGGGGCGGGCGGCGAACCGGAAGGTGGCCCCGCCGAAGGCGAGGTCCACCACCTCCTCGGCCGGGGCGCCGGAGTCGACCAGCAGGTCCCGGCCGGTGATGCCGAGGTCCAGGTCGCCGGAGCCGACGTAGGTGGCGATGTCGCGGGGACGCAGGTAGAAGAACTCGACGTCGTTGGCCTCGTCCCGGCAGACCAGGTCCTTGGGGTCGCGGCGCTGCCGGTAACCGGCCTCGCGCAGCATCCCGGCGGCCGGCTCGGCCAGGGTGCCCTTGTTCGGAATGGCGACACGCAGCATGGCGGAGTGCTCCCTCGATCGGTGGAGAAGATCAGCGGACGGGGCACTCACAGATGTCGGTAGACGTCCTTGAGTTCGAGACCGGTGGCCAGCATCAGCACCTGCGCCTGGTAGAGCAGCTGGGAGATCTCCTCGGCCGCCCGCTCCGGGCCCTCGTGCTCGGCCGCCATCCACGACTCGGCCGCCTCCTCGACGACCTTCTTGCCGATGAAGTGCACCCCCTTCTCCAGCGCGGCCACCGTGCCCGAGCCGGGGGTGCCGGCGGCGGCCTTGGCCTGCAGCTCGGCGAACAACTCCTCGAACGTCTTCACGGGGTGCGATTCTTCCAGCACCGGCCCGCCGGGGCGCGCGGCGGGTCCCCGCCGGTCCGGCTGTTGACACGGCGGCGGCGGGCCGCCGGCCGGAATTCCCTACCGCAACGGTGGAACAGTGCTGCACGACGCCCATCGATAGCCCTACGCTGTCCGCCATGCCCAGCAGCCCCCGCGCCCTCGCGCTCACCGCCGCCGGCACCGTCCTCGTCGCGGTCGCCGCCTGTGCGCCCCAGGACGACGCCCCCACCGCCACCGTCACCCCCGCCGCCACCGCAGGGCCGGCCTGCACCAGGGACAACCTGCCGACCCGTACGCCGGGCAAGCTCACCGTGGCCACCGACGAGCCGGCGTACGCGCCGTGGTTCACCGGGAACAAGCCAGCCAACGGCGAGGGCTTCGAGGCCGCCGTGGCGTACGCCGTGGCGGAGAGGCTCGGGTACGCCAGGACCGACGTCACCTGGGCCCGGGTGAAGTTCGACACCGCCATCGCCCCCGGCCCGAAGGAGTTCGACTTCGACATCAACCAGTTCTCCATCACCGAGGAGCGCAAGAGGGCGGTCGACTTCTCCGGCCCGTACTACCTGGTCCGGCAGGCCGTGGTCGCCCGGAAGTCCGCGAAGATCGCCGGGCGGACGTCCCTGGCCGACCTGCGCGACGCGAAGCTCGGCGCCCAGGTCGGCACCACCAGCTACCAGGCGATCACCCAGGTCATCAGGCCGACGGCCGAGCCGCAGGTCTACAACAGCAACGACGACGCCAAGAAGGCCCTGCAGAACGGGCAGATCGACGGCCTCGTGGTGGACCTGCCGACCGCCTTCTACATCACCGGCGCGGAACTCACCGATACGAAGATCGTCGGGCAGCTTCCCCAGGTCGGCACCCCCGAGGCGTTCGGGCTGCTGCTGGACCGCAACTCCCCGCTCACCCCCTGCGTCAGCGGGGCGGTCGGCCAGCTCACCGCCGACGGCACGCTCAAGCAGTTGGAGCAGAAGTGGCTGGCCCAGGTCGCGGGGGCGGCCGAGCTCACGTGACCCTGGCACCCCACCTCCCCTCCGAGGCGCAGCGGCGGCGGGCCGCGTACCGCCGTCGGCAGACCGTCACCAGCGTGCTGGTCGCCGCCGCGTCCACAGCGGCGCTCGGCACGCTGCTGGTCGTCGCCGTGACCGGCGCACCCGGCTGGGACCGGGTCCGGGAGTCCTTCGCCGACCCGGCGATCGCCCGGGACGCGCTGCCGGCGGTGCTCACCGGCCTGTGGCTCAACGTCCGGCTGCTGGTCTGCTGCGCGGCCGGCGCGCTGCTGCTCGGGCTGCTCGTCGCACTCCTGCGCACGCTGCGCGGCCCGGTCTTCTTCCCGGTCCGGGCGCTCGCCGCCGGGTACACGTACACCTTCCGGGGCCTGCCGCTGATCATCGTGCTGTACGTGCTCACCCTCGGCGTGCCCGGCCTGCGATTGGGGGGCATGCCGTCCGTGCTGGTGCTCGGCGGGCTGGCGCTGGTGCTCACCTACGGCGGGTACCTGGCCGAGGTGTTCCGGGCCGGCATCGAGTCCGTCCACCCGAGCCAGCTCGCGGCGGCCCGCTCGCTCGGGCTGACCTACCGGCAGACGATGCGGCACGTGGTGCTGCCGCAGGCCGTCCGCCGGGTCGCCCCGCCGCTGCTCAACGACGTGGTGGCGATGCAGAAGGACGTCGGGCTGGTCTCCCTCGCCGGGCCGATCGACGCGGTCCGCGCCGCGCAGATCGCCACGGCCGAGACGTTCAACTACACGCCGTACGTGGTGGCCGGGGTGCTGTTCGTGCTGCTGGCGATCCCGCTGATCGCGATCACCGACGCGGTGACGCTGCGGGCGGCCCGCCGCCAGGGAAGGAGCTGACGATGTCGCTGCTGCGGTGCCGGGGGCTGCGCAAGACGTACGGCGGCCACGTCGTGCTCGACGGGCTGGACCTGACCGTGGACGAGCACCGGGTGGTGGCGCTGATCGGGGCGTCCGGGTCGGGCAAGTCGACGCTGCTGCGCTGCGTGAACCTGCTGGAGGAGCTCGACGACGGCACCATCGAGCTGGACGGGGAGGACATCTCCGACCCCCGCGTCGACCCCGATCGGGTGCGTCGGCGGATCGGGATGGTCTTCCAGTCGTACAACCTCTTCCCGCACCTGAGCGTGCTGGAGAACGTCACCCTGGCCCCGGTGCGGGTGCACGGGCGGGCCCGCGCCGAGGCGCAGGCGCAGGCCCGGGAACTGCTGGACCGGGTGGGGCTCGGTGAGAAGGCCGACGCCTACCCCGACCGGCTCTCCGGCGGGCAGCAGCAGCGGGTGGCGATCGTCCGGGCGCTGGCCAACTCGCCCCGGCTGATGCTGCTGGACGAGGTCACCTCGGCGCTGGACCCGGAGCTGGTCGGCGAGGTGCTGGCCCTGATCCGCGACCTGAAGGCCGACGGGATGACCATGGTGCTGGCCACCCACGAGATGAGCTTCGCCCGCGAGGTCGCCGACCAGGTCTGCTTCCTCGACGGCGGACGGGTGATCGAAACCGGGCCACCGGAACGGGTGCTCGGCGAGCCGACCGAGCCGCGCACCCGCCAGTTCCTACACCGGATCATCGAGGCCGGCCGCCTCTGACGCTGCCTGTCCGCCCCTCCTTCTCCCCACCCCACCCAGGGCCTGACCCGAACGCACCGCCGAGCCCCGCTTTCACGGAAAGAGTGGCTAATCCACGCCGATTAGCCACTCTTTCCGTGAATTTGCCCCGATGGGTTCGCGCGGCAGCGCGGGCGGGGTCAGCGGGCGAAGCCGACGCGGTGGGCGGCGGCGGCCAGGCCGCGCACGGCCAGCGCGGCGTCCAGCGCCGCCACCGTGGCCGACCAGCCCTTGTCCTCCGCCGAGCCGGGAAGCCCGGCCCGGTCCCGGGCCTGCTCGATGCTGTCCACCGTGAGCACCCCGTGCGCGACCGGCTTGCCCTCGTCGAGGGCGACCCGGGTCAGCCCGTCGGTGACCGAGCGGCAGACGTAGTCGAAGTGGGCGGTGGCACCGCGCACCACCACGCCGAGGGCGACCACCACGTCGAAGCGGCGGGCCATCGCCTGGGCGACCACCGGCAGCTCCACCGAGCCGGCCACCCGGGCCACCACGGCGCGGGCGCCGCACGCCTCGGCTGCGGCGACCGCCCGGTCGGCCATGTGGTCGGTCAGCTCGCCGTGCCAGCGCGCGGCGACGACCCCCACCGTCATCCCGGCGGCGTCCACCGCCGTCACCCCGGGCTCACCGAATCCCGCCATGGTTATGCTCCGATCTCGTCGCCGGCGACCGGGCGGCCCATCGGGGCCTCCGTCACCTCGTCCAACTCGTCCAACAGGTGGCCCATCCGGTCACGCTTCGTGCGCAGGTAGCGGACGTTCTCCGGTTGCGGCTGCACCGGCAGCCCCTCCCGGCCGGTGACGGTCAGGCCGTACCCCTCCAGCCCGGCCCGCTTGGCCGGGTTGTTGGTCAGCAGCCGCATCGAACGCACGCCCAGGTCGTAGAGGATCTGCGCGCCCGTGCCGTAGTCTCGGGCGTCCGCCGGCAGCCCCAGGTCGAGGTTCGCGTCGACGGTGTCCCGGCCCAGGTCCTGCAACTGGTACGCCTGAAGCTTGTGCAGCAGGCCGATCCCGCGCCCCTCGTGCCCGCGCACGTAGAGCACCACCCCGCGGCCCTCCTGGGCGACCCGGGCCAGCGCGGCCTGCAACTGCGGGCCGCAGTCGCAGCGCAGCGAGCCGAACACGTCGCCGGTGAGGCACTCCGAGTGCACCCGGACCAGCACGTCCTCCCCGTCGCCGAGCTCCCCGATGACGAGGGCGATGTGCTCGGCCGGGTCGTGCTCGGCGCGGTAGCCGAGCGCCCGGAACACCCCGTACGGGGTGGGCATCCGGGCCGCCGCGACCTGCTCCACCTGCTTCTCGGTGCGCCGTCGGTGGGCCACCAGGTCGGCGATCGTCACCAGGGTCAGGCCGTGCTCGGCGCAGAACTTCTCCAGGTCGGGCACCCGCATCATGGTGCCGTCGTCGTTGACCAGCTCACAGAGCACGCCGGCGGGACGCAGCCCGGCCAGCCGGGTCAGGTCGATCGCCGCCTCGGTGTGCCCGGCCCGGCGCAGCACCCCGCCCTCGCGGGCCCGCAGCGGCACCACGTGCCCGGGCCGGGCCAGGTCGGTCGGGTCGGTGGACGCGTCGGCCAGCAGCCGGATGGTGTGCGCCCGGTCGGCCGCCGAGATGCCCGTGCTGATGCCCTCCCGGGCGTCCACGGTCACCGTGTACGCGGTGCCCCGCCGGTCCTGGTTGGTGTGGTGCATCGGCGGCAGGTCCAGCCGGTCGCACTCGCCCTCGGTCAGCGGCACGCAGATGTAGCCCGAGGTGTAGCGGACCATGAACGCGACCAGCTCCGGGGTGGCCAGTTCGGCCGCGAAGATCAGGTCACCCTCGTTCTCCCGGTCCGCGTCGTCGACCACGACGACGGGCCGGCCGGCGGCGATGTCCGCCACCGCCTGCTCGATGCTGGCGAAAGTGCTCATGCGACGGCCTCCGAGTAGCTGGGCGGGAGCGGGACGCGGGCCGGGCGGACGGCACGTGAGGCACGCCACCAGGCGGCGAAGCCCCAGGCGCAGAAGGCGCCGTAGACGAGGTACATGACGGCGGACGGGTAGAACCCGCCGCGCAGCAGCAGCGGCACGCCGACGGCGTCCACCGCGATCCAGATCAGCCAGAACTCCACCCAGCCGCGGGCCATGCCGTAGCTGGCCAGCAGGCTGCCGGTGAGGATCCAGGCGTCCGGCAGCGGCCCCCACGAGCCGAGCGCGGCCAGCACCGGGTACGCGACGGCGACGCCGACGGCGCCGGCCACCAGCAGGCCGAGTCGTTCCCGGCCGGTGGCCCAGCGCGGCGAAACCGCGGCGTGGTCGCCGTCGGCGTCGAGACGGCGGTTGCGCGACCAGCGCCACCAGCCGTAGAGGCTGACGGCGAAGAAGAACACCTGCCGGCCGGCCTGGCCGTAGAGGTCGTGCGCCTGCGGGGTGACGAACACCCCGCCGAGGAACACGGTCAGCAGCAGCGCGTTGCCGACCATGCCGACCGGCCAGGCCCAGACCACGCGGCGCAGGCCGAGCAGCGCCGAGGCCAGGCCGAAGACGTTGCCGACGATCTCCCGCACCAGCACCGGCGAGCCGGCGACGTGCAGCTGGGCGTCGAGCAGCCAGCCGACCGGCTCCGTCACCGCTGGCCCCCACCGGCGACCCGGTCGCCGAGCAGCCGCTCGACGTACTTGGCCAGCACGTCCACCTCCAGGTTGACCGGGTCGCCGACGGCGCGGGCGCCGAGGGTGGTCAGCTTGAGGGTGGTGGGGATCAGCCCGACGGCGAACCAGTCCGGCCCGACGTCGGCCACGGTCAGCGACACCCCGTCGATGGTGATCGAGCCCTTCTCCACCACGTACCGGGCGAGGGTGGCGGGCAGGCGGAAGCGGACCGTCTCCCACTGCTCGGCCGGCTCCCGGGACAGCACCTCGCCGACCCCGTCGACGTGGCCCTGCACGATGTGCCCGCCGAGCCGGCTGTTCAGCGCGGCGGCGCGTTCCAGGTTGACCGGGGCGCCGGGGCGCAGCCCGCCGAGGGCGGAGCGGCGCAGCGTCTCCCCCATCACGTCGGCGGTGAAGACGCCGGCGTCGACGTCGACCACGGTGAGACAGACTCCGTTGACCGCGATGGAGTCGCCGTGCCGGGCGTCGGCGGTGACCAGCGGGCCGCGGACGGCGACCAGCGCCGAGTCACCCCCGGTCTCGGTCACTGCGACGACCTCGCCCAGCTCCTCGACGATGCCGGTGAACATGTCAGCCCTCCCTCTTCCGGGGCAGCGCGGTGATCCGCAGGTCGGGACCGATCTGCGTAACGTCGGTGATCTCCAGATCGATGGCGTCGGCGATGGTCGTCACCCCGGCGCCGGCCAATGCGGTCGGCCCGGCGCCGAGCAACCTCGGTGCGACGTACCCGACGACCCGGTCGACCAGGCCGGCGGCGAGGAACGCGCCGGCCAGGGTCGGGCCGCCCTCCAGCAGCGCGGCCCGCACCCCCCGGCGGTGCAGCTCCGCCAGCAGCGCCGGCAGGTCGACCCGGCCGTCCGGGTCGGCGCCGACCTGCGCGGCGGTCGCGATCCACGTCTCGGCGGCGCCGTCGCGGACCCGGGCCCCGGCGGGGGTACGCCCGAGGCTGTCCACCACCACCCGCAGCGGCTGGCGGATGGCCAGGGTGCCGTCGCGCAGGTTGCGCACGGTGAGCCGGGGGTCGTCGGCGAGGACGGTGCCCACCCCGGCGACAACCGCGTCGACCGTGCCGCGCAGCGCGTGCACGTCCGCCCGGGCGTCCTCCGAGGTGATCCACATGCTGGTGCCGTCGGCGGCGGCGGAGCGCCCGTCGAGGGTGGCGGCGAACTTCCACACCACGTACGGCCAGCCCCGGCGCACCGAGGTGAGCCAGGCGACGTTCCCGGCCTCGGCCTCGGCGGCGCGCACCCCGAACTCGACCCGCACGCCGGCGGCACGCAGGGTGGCGGCGCCGCCGGCCGCGACCGGGTCGGGGTCGGGCACGGCGACGACCACCCGGGCGACGCCTGCGGTGATGAGGGCGTGGCTGCACGGGCCGGTGCGGCCGGTGTGATCGCAGGGTTCGAGGGTGACCACGGCGGTGCCGCCCCGGGCCCGCCGGCCGGCCTGGGCGAGCGCGACGATCTCGGCGTGCGGTCCGCCCGCGTACGCGTGGAATCCCTCCCCGACGACCTCGCCGTCCGGATCGAGCAGCACGCAGCCGACCACGGGATTGGGGCTGGCGGTGCCGAGCCCGCGGGCCGCGAGCGCGATCGCCCGACGCATCGCCTCGTCCACGGAGCCGCTGGCCATCGCCCTCACCCTCTCGCTCGCCGGTCCGCGCGCGGGCGGGTCGGGAGGGCACGGGCAGGCGGTGGCGGAGTCCGGGGACGGCGAAGCCGACCCGGGGGAAGCCCGGACAGCGCTGAGGTCAGCGGCCGGCAGGGCCCGCCCCGTCCCGCGCGCTGTCTCCCATCCGGACTTTCTGGGGGTGGGTTGACCCGCCCCCAACCGTCGGCCCCGGAATCTCACCAGGTCCACCGGGCGGCAGTCGCCGTCCGGGTCGCGGGCTTACCACGGTCACACCGTGGATCACCGCCGGTTCGGAATTACACCGAGTCCCGCCAGCGCGTGGTGGGTACCCCAGAAGTGTGGCACGGTACGCGTCACGCGTCTGCCCTCGGGGGAGCTACCTCACACAGGTAGGCAATATTCAAGAAAGACTGCGTCGCCGGTCGACCGCCACGTACGAACCCGGCTGGCTCTTGGCCACGGACTTCATCTCGGAGGCGGCCGCGATCGCCTCCAACGGGTTGATCAGCCGCTTGCCCGCGTCGGACACGGACACCCCGATCGACAGGGTGACCAGCGCCGCGCGCTGGATGTTGCCCCGGCGGTCCTTCAGCTCGACGTAGCCGCGCTCGGCGTCGGACGGGTCGTAGAGCCGGTCGGCGGCGGTCTCGAAGTCCACCACCGCCCGGGAGGTCAGCGGCCGGACCTGCTCGGGGGTGCAGACGATGACGAAGTCGTCGCCGCCGACGTGACCGAGGAAGGCCGGTGGCAGCCCGATCGCGACGACCGCCCGGTGCAGGCTGCGGGCCAGCGCCGAGATGAACTCGTCGCCCCGGACGAAGCCGTACCGGTCGTTGACGCTCTTGAACCGGTCGATGTCGACGTAGCCGACCGCGTAGTCGACGCCGCTGCGCACCCGGTCGGTGATCTCCCGCCGGATCCGGGAGTTGCCGGGCAGGCCGGTCAGCGGGGAGACCTCGCGGAACTCCTTGTTGCGCCGCAGGGTGGAGCTGACCCGGGCCACCAGCTCGGCGGTGTCGAAGGGCTTGACCAGGTAGTCGTCCGCGCCGGCGCTGAGCCCGTGGACCTTGTCCACGGTCATCCCCTTGGCGGTCAGCATGATCACCGGCAGGGCTGAGGTCATCGGGTCGGCGCGCAGCCGCCGGGTCAGCTCCAGCCCGTCGATGCGCGGCATCATCAGGTCGACCACCGCCAGGTCCGGCCGCTGCCGCTCGATCACCTCGAGTGCCTCCTGGCCGTCGCCGGCGTGGATCACCTCGAAGCCGTGCAGCCGCAGGTTGAACTCGACGAACCGGGCGATGTCGGCGTCGTCGTCGACGACGAGGATGACGTCGGGTCGTTCCTCGGCCGGCTCCACCTCAGACCCCGGAGGCCGCGCGCTCCGCCAGGCCCCGCAGGCGGCGGACCGCCTCGGCGGGGTCGTCGGCGCCGTAGACCGCGGTGCCGGCGACGAAGGCGTCCGCCCCGGCGGCGGCGGCCTGCTCGATGGTGTCCGCGGCGATCCCGCCGTCGACCTCGATGCGCAGCTCCAGGTGGCCCGCGTCGACGTGCCGCCGGGCGGCGCTCACCTTGTCCAGCAGCTCCGGGAGGAACCGTTGCCCACCGAACCCAGCCTTGATCGTCATGATCAGCAGCGTGTCGAAGCTGGGCAGCAGCTCCAGGTACGGCTCGATCGGGGTGTCCCGGTCGATGGCCAGCCCGGCCTTCGCCCCGGCGGCCCGCAGGTCCTTCGCCAGCGCCACCGGGTTGTCGCACGCCTCGGCGTGGAACGTGACGTTGTACGCCCCCGCGTCGGCGTACCCGGGGGCCCAGCGGTGCGGGTCGGTGATCATCAGGTGCACGTCGAACGGCAGCTCGGTCGCCGCCCGCAGGCTCTGCACCACGGGCAGCCCGATGGTCAGGTTCGGCACGAAGTGGTTGTCCATGACATCGACGTGCAGCCAGTCCGCCGCCCCCTCGACGGCGCGAACCTCCTCGGCCAGACGGGCGAAATCGGCGGCGAGGATGCTGGGCGCGACGATCAGCGGCGGTACGGTCACCGGGCCAGTGTACGAATGCGGTCGTCCGCCGCCAGCAGCACGGCACCATGCGGGACGCGTTGTGATCCGGTCGTGACCGCTGGTGGGGAACCATCCGGGCCCGGCGGAAGATCCCGGGCGGCCCGGCAGCCCCCCGCCGATCGCCCGGAACGTGGTGAGCGTCCAAGCAGGACGGTCACCTGAGCCGCACGCGGGCGGGGCCCATCTGCTACCCGCCGGCAGGGCGGGAATGGGAAAAATGGCGACCGGGGCGTGCGCTGTCCGCCCTGGAGCGACGACCGCAAACTCAGCCGTTCGGCGCGGGGTGCCGGGCCGCAGGGACTACCCGCGAGTTGGGCGCTGGTGCCGTATGCTCCCGCACCGTGGCGCGATCGGCGACGGAGACCGATGTTCCGCGACCATCGGCGACGGGGAGGTCGGACGGATGCGGCGATGGTGGACGGCGGTGGCCGTGGGTGCGGGCGCGGTGGTGGCGCTGGCCGGCTGCGGCACACCCGCCGGGGTGGACGGTGACCTCGCCGACGACTGGCGGGCGATGGCCGCGCCGACGCAGTTCGTGCCGGCCGCCGGGACCTGCCACACCACGTTCTCCGACGTCGGTTACCTCAGCGGCTACAACCCGGTGGACTGCGGCACGACCCACCGGGTGGAGACCATCCACGTCGGCACGCTGACCGGCGCGGTCGCCGAGCTGAGCGCTTCCCCGCCCGCCGGGTCGGCCGGGATGAAGACCACCCGTGGCGAGTGCGACCGGGAGGTCAACAAGGCCGTCGGCGCCGAGTGGCGCGGGGGCCGGCTGTTCCTGTCCGTGGTCTTCCCGTCCCGGCAGGCGTGGGAGGGCGGGGCGCGGTGGTTCCGCTGCGACCTCAACGAGTTGGAGAGCGTCGACGACTCCAGCGTCGTGCCCCGCAGCGGCAGCCTCAAGGGCGCGCTGACCGGGAGCTCCACCCTGGTCTACCGCTGCTTCAACCCGAAGATCGTCAAGGACGACATCAAGTCGATGGCCCCCACCCCGTGCACCAGCAAGCACCGGGCCGAGTTCGTCGGGGTCTACAAGGCCCCGGACGTGGCCTACAACCAGCTCGACAAGAACCGGCTGCGCATCCACCGGGGGTGCCGTTCCCTGATCGCCTCGTACGCCAAGGTGCCCAACAACGGCGACCTGCAGTACCGGGCGGGGACGATCTTCTACCACCCCAGCGAAGAGGAGTGGAAGGACGGCGTCCGGGGGGTCCAGTGCTTCCTCTGGGTCGACCGCAACCTCACCCGCTCGGCGAAGGGCGCCGGGGCCAAGGTCCTGCCGGTCCAGTGACCCGACCCGCCGGGGGCGGCGGGAACTGACGCAGAAGGAGGGGGCGGCCAGCGGGCCGCCCCCTCCTTCACGTGTCGCTCAGCCCCGGCGCAGCACGGCGAGGAACATGGCGTCCGTGCCGTGCCGGTGCGGCCACAACTGCACCGACGGCCCGTCACCCAACCCCGGCATCCCGGCCGGCAGCAGCGGCCGGGCGTCGACGAAGTCCGCCGGCACCCCGGCACGCCGGGCCGCCTCGGTCACCGTCACGTGCGTCTCCACGGTGTGCGGGGAGCAGGTCACGTAGGCCACCAGGCCGCCCGGGCGGACCGCCCGCAGCGCCGCCACCAACAGCTCCCGCTGCAACCGGGTCAGCGGCGGCAGGTCCGACGGCTGCTTGCGCCAACGGGCCTCCGGCCGGCGGCGCAGCGCGCCCAGCCCGGTGCACGGCGCGTCGACCAGCACCCGGTCGAAGTGCGCCTCCGGCAGCTCCGAGTCGGCGCCGACGGTGCGCCCGTCGGTGTGCAGCACGTCGACCGGCAGCCCCCGGGTGGCCTGGCTGACCAGCCGGGCCCGGTGCTCGGAGACCTCGACGGCGGTAAGCCGGGCACCGCGCTGGGCGGCGAGCGCCCCGAGCAGCGCGGCCTTCCCACCGGGCCCGGCGCACAGGTCCAGCCAGTGGCCGTCCGGGCCGTCCAACGGGGCGACCGCCAGGGCGGTGGCCACCAGCTGGGAGCCCTCGTCCTGGACGTGCGCCCGGCCCTCGACCACCGCCGGCAGGTCGCCGGGGGCACCGCCACCGAGGTAGACCGCGTACGGGGAGAACGCCCCGGGGGCGCCCCCGGCCTCGTCGGCCAGCTCGACCGGATCGGCCCGGCCCGGCCGGGCGCACAGGTGCACCGGTGGGCGCTCGTTGTTCTCGATCAGCAGGCGGGTGGTCTCGCCCAGGTCGCCGCCGAGCGCCTCGGCGAACGACCGCACGATCCACTGCGGGTGGCTGTAGGCCAGGGCCAGGTGCCCGATCGGGTCGGTCTCGAACGCCGGGGCGAGCTTCGCCACCCAGGCGTCGGCATCCCGGCTGGACACCTCGCGCATCACCGCGTTGGCGAAGCCGGTGGCGCTGATGGCGACCGTGCGGACCAGGTCGACCGTCGAGGAGACCGCCGCGTGCGCCGGCACCCGGGTGTGCAGGAGCTGGTACGCGCCCAGCCGCAACGCGTCGCGCACCGGCGGGTCGATCCGGGCCACGTCCCGGCCTGCGGCGTCGGTGAGGATCGCGTCGAGGGTGCCGGTGTGCCGCAGCGAGCCGTAGGTGAGCTCGGTGGCGAAGGCGGCGTCCCGGCCGGTCAGCCCCTCCTCGCGCAGCATCGCCGGCAGCACCAGGTTGGCGTACGCGTCGTCCCGGTGCACCGCCGCGACGGCCTGGTACGCGACGTGCCGGGGCAGGTCCACGGCGGGCCGCACCGGCCGCCGGCCGCCCTGCCGGTCCTCGCCGCCCCGACCGCCCCGGGCCGACCGGTCACCGTAGCCGGGCCGGTCACCTCGCGGGCCGCCCGACGACCGCTCGGGGCGCGGGTCGCGCTGCTCGTCGTACCGGCGCGCCGGCCGTTCCGTCGGCCCGGTCATGCGAGCTCCTCCCCGGCGGAGACCCGGACGCCGCGCGCCCAGTCGCTCGCCGGCATGGCCTTCTTGCCAGCCGCCCGCACCTCGCCGAGGGTCACCGGGACGGTGCCCGTACCGGCCAGCACCCGGGACTTCTCCACCAACAGCTCGCCCGCCTTCAGCTCGGGGCCGTCCGGCACCGGGACGACCGGGCCGAGCTTGACCCGCTCGCCCCGGAACGTGGTCCACGGGCCGGGGGCCGGGGTGCACGCGCGGACCCGCCGGTCCACCGCGAACGCGGGGTCGCCCCAGCGCACCCGTGCGTCCTCGACGGTCAGCTTCGGCGCGAGCGACACCCCGTCGGCCGGCTGCGGCTCGGCCCGGCCGGTGCCCGCCGCGATCGCGTCGAGGACGGCCACCAGCAGGCCGGCGCCGGAGTGGGCGAGGCGCTCCAGCAGGTCCCCGGAGGTGTCGGTGGGGCGGACCTCGTCGGTGAGGGTGCCGTAGACCGGGCCGGTGTCCAGCCCCTCCTCCAGCTCGAAGACGCTGGCGCCGGTCAGCTCGTCGCCGTGCAGCACGGCGTGCTGGACCGGGGCCGCGCCGCGCCACGCGGGCAGCAGCGAGAAGTGCAGGTTGACCCAGCCGTGCCGGGGGATCTCCAGCGCGGCCGGGGGCACCAGCGCGCCGTACGCGACCACCGGGGCGCAGTCGGGGGCCAGCTCGCGCAGCCGGTCGAGGAACTCCGGCTCGCGCGGACGGGCCGGCGTGAGCACCTCGACGCCGTGCTCGTCGGCCCACGCGCCGACGGGCGAGCGGACCAGGCCCCGGCCACGGCCGGCGGGGGCGTCGGGACGGGTGACGACGGCGACCAGCTCGTGGTCGGAGGCCGCGACGGCGGCCAGTGCGGGGACGGCGACGGCCGGGGTACCGGCGAAGACGAGGCGCATCGGCGTCACCGACCCAGACCGAAGGGGCTGCCGGCGGCGTGCGGGTTGAGCTTGACCGTCGGCGGGGTGGTCGGGTCGTACCAGTCCGCCTGGCGGATCGCCTTCATCGCCTCCTTGCGGCCTTCCGGGTCCAGCCGGTCGACGAAGAGCACGCCGTCGAGGTGGTCGGTCTCGTGCTGGACGCAGCGGGCCATCAGGCCGGCGCCGACGATCTGCACCGGGTCGCCGTAGCCGTTGAAGCCCTTGGCGATCACGTTCTGCCGGCGCTTGGTGTCGAAGTAGAGCCCGGGGATGGACAGGCAGCCCTCCGGGCCGTCCTGCTCCTCGGCGTCGGGGAACTCCAGCACCGGGTTGACCAGGTGGCCGAGCACGTCGTCGACGTCGAAGGCGAACACCCGCAGGCCCACGCCGAGCTGCGGCGCGGCCAGGCCGGCGCCGTTCTGCTCACGCATCGTGTCGGTCAGGTCGGCGACGAGCTTGCGCAGCTCGACGTCGAAGTCGACCACCGGATCGGCCGGTGTGCGCAGCACCGGGTCCCCGAACAGACGGATGGGCTGGACGGTCACTCGGGGGTGCTCCTTCGGTCGGACGATGGTCGTGCCGTACCAGTCTACGGAGTGCGCTCGGTGACGCCGGCCGGCGTACCGCGATCGGTAGCCGGGGACTCGTCGCGCAGGGTGACTGGCAGAGTGGCGTAGCCGAGCGGGGTCAGCCGGGCCCGGCGCTCGCACGCCGGCCCGCGTCAGCCCCGGGAGCCGGCTCGCGGGGCCGGCCCTCAGGCGATCGAGGCCGGGTCGCCGGCGAGCACGGTGTCCCCGGCGCGCAGGCAGTGCTCCGGAAGCGGGAGCTGGATCTTGTGGGCCGCCTCCCAGTCGTACACGAGGCCGGGGCGGACCTGGGCGGCGAAGTAGTCCACCGCGCTCATCCCGCCGACCACCGGCTCCTCCACCTCGGCGACCAGCCGCGCGGGGACCAGCGGGAACCCGTTCTGCAGGGCGGCGCTGAGCCGGCGGTGGCCGTCGACGACGAAGAAGTACTCCCCGGTGAAGCCGATGGTCAGCGGCTCCAGCGACTCGTCACCGCCGTGGGCGACCTCACCGACGAACCCGGCGTCCCACAGCCCGCGCAGCGTGCCGATGTCCTCCGTCGGGTAGACCCGGGCCGGGTCGAGCAGCAGCAGCGGCGGGGCGTCGCGGAGCACGTCGGCGCCGATCCGACCCTCGTACACGTCGATGATGTGCTTGATCACCTGCTCCGGGTTGGCCCGGGTGGAGTCGCAGATCAGGTCGTAGTTGCGCAGCCGGGCCTTGTCGACGCCGTAGCGGACGACGAACCGGCCCCGCTCGCTCTCGCTGCGCTCGCGCAGCTTGGCCTTCGCCTCCTCCAGGGAGGCGTAGCTCTCGGCCGGGCCGGAGGGGCGGGCCAGCACCCGGCGGGCGGCCTCGGTCGGCTCGGTGATCATGTGCACCTTGAGCGCGTCGGTGAAGAAGTGCCAGGCCAGCCGGGAGTCCATCACCAGGCTCTCGCCGGAGGCGGCGATGTCCTGCTGGAGCTGGTCGACGTAGCCGTCGACGGCCTGGTCCAGCTCGGCGTGCAGGTTGAGCTGGAGCGCGGTCATGTCCCGCTCCTGCGCCATCTGGCGGTAGAGGTCGCCGACGCTCACCCGGCGCAACTCCAGCCGCTTGGCGATCTCGACGGAAACGGTGCTCTTGCCGCTGCCGAGGTCACCGTTGAAGACGATCGATTGACGAACGGTCACGACTGATCCACCCCTGATCACCGGCTGATTGACATCATCGACATGGCGTCCTACCGACGCGCTTCCGCCATCGTCGCGCGATCCGTGCGCCCAGGCATGACGGGCGATGCTATCACGCAGGCACCAGCACGGACCGTGACGGCGCTCGGAACCGGTCGCCGTCACCCGAGCCTCCACCGCCCGCCCGCCCGGCCGGGCCGGGGGCGACGGCGGGCCCTTTGCGGCACGCGGGGCGTAACCGGCACGCGAGCGGCGGCGTGCCCGGGCGATGGCGCACGTAGGCGGCGGCGGGCCCGGACGGCGGCGCTCAGAACATGGTCAGTGGGTCGACCTGGAGGCGCACCGGGTCGGCCGCCTTGCGGGCGGCGCGGACCCCGGCGGCCGAGTGCAGCGCCCCGGCCAGGGCCGCCGCCCGGGCCCGGGGCACCCGGACCAGCATCCGTTCCCGGTCGCCGTCGGCGGGGACCGGGCCGAGCAGCTCCGCCTCCTCGGGCAGCCGGGCCTCGGCCAGCAGGTCGGCCACCGCGTCGGCCGAGCCGGTGACGCTGGCCATCCGCACCGCCGGGGGGAAGCCCAGCTCGCGGCGCTCGGCCAGTTCCCGGGCGGCGAACCAGGCGGCGTCCCAGCGCAGCAGTGCCTGCACCGGGACGAGGGCGCCGTCGGCGACCACCACCACCCGGCCGCCGGCCCCGGCGGGGCGGGCCAGCGCGGCGGCGGCCAGCCAGCGGCGCAGCGCCTCCTCGCCGGCCCGCAGGTCGGCCCGGGTGAGCAGGGCCCACGAGTCGAGCAGCAGCACCGCGCCGTAGCCGCCCTCGGCGACCGGCTCGGCGCCGGGGGTGGCCACCACCAGGCCGGCCCCGCCGGGCACCGTGGTGAGCACCTCCTCCCGCCCGGAGGTGCGCACGGGCACGCCGGGGAAGGCCCGGCCCAGCTCCTCGGCGGTGCGCCGGGCGCCGGTGACGGAGGCCCGCAGCCGCCGCCCCCCACACTCCGGGCAGGCATATGCGGCGGCGATCCGGCCGCACCAGCGGCAGGTGGGCGGGCCGTCGGCCGACGGCAGGGCGAGCGGGCCGGCGCAGTGCGGGCAGCGGGCCGGGGTCCGGCACTCGGCGCAGGAGATCGAGGGCAGGTAGCCGCGGCGGGGCACCTGGACCAGCACCGGCGCGTCGGCACGGACCGCGTCGCGGGCGGCGGTCCAGGCCAGGCTGGGCAGCCGGGCCGTGGCCGCGCCGGGGTCGCGGGCCAGTTGCGGGTCGTCGCCGGTCGGGGCGATGGCGGGGGTACGCGCCCGCACGGTCGCCCGGTCGGCGACCACCTCCCGGGCCCAGCCGGTCTCCACCAGCAGTTGCGCCTCGGCGCTGCGCGCGTACCCGCCGACCAGGGCCGCCGCGTCGGCGAGCTGGGCGCGGGTGAGCAGCACCTCGCGGGCGTGCGGGTAGGGCGCACGCGGCTCGGCGTGCAGGTCGTCGCCGTCGTCGATGACGGCGACCAGGCCGAGCCGGGCCACCGGGGCGAACATGGCGGCCCGGGTGCCGATCACCACGGACACGTCCCCGCGCCGGGCCGCCAGGAACGCGCGGTAACGGCGGGCCGGGCCGGCGGCGGCGGCCAGGGCGACGTGCCGGCCGTCACCCAGGGCGACGGTCAGCGCCGCGTCGAGGCGGTCGAGGTCCCGGGCGTCGGGAACCACGACGACGGCGCCCCGGCCGCCGGCCACGGTGGCGGCGACCGCCTCGGCGTACCGGGCGGGCCAGTCCTCCCCGGGCAGGGCGGACCAGACCGCGCGGGCGGGCCGGCCCTCGGTCAGGGCGCGCAGGAACGCCGGCCCGGCCGGGTACGCCCGCCAGCCGTCCGCCTCGGGGGGATCCAGCGGGGCCGGGGGCTCGGGCGGGGTGTGTGGCTCCTTCTCCACCCGGGCGTGCCGGGGCGGCACGGCCAGCCGGAGCACGTCGGCGAGGCTGCCGGCGTACCGGTCGGCGACGGCCCGGGCCAGCCGGGCGACCTCGGGGGCCAGCACGGGCTCCGGCGAGACGACCTTCTCCAGGTACGCCAGCTTGCCGGTGTGCCCGGAGTCGTCGGCCCGCTCAAGCAGCCAGCCGTCGACGAGCTGGCCGGCGAAGCGCACCTTCACCCGCGTCCCGGGGGCCGCAGCCTCGTCCAGCTCGGCGGGGACCAGGTAGTCGAAGGGGCGGTCGAGGTGGGCCAGCGGGACGTCCACGCAGACACGAGCGACCGGCGACCCGTCCGCGGGTCGCCGGTCGCTGCGCCTGGTGCCGGTCAGGCTCCCGCGGCCGACTTGAGGTCGGCGGCCCGGTCGGTGCTCTCCCAGGTCAGGTCGGGCAGTTCCCGGCCGAAGTGGCCGTACGCCGCGGTCTGCCGGTAGATCGGGCGGAGCAGGTTCAGGTCCCGGATGATGGCGGCCGGGCGCAGGTCGAAGACCTCGGACACGGCCTTCTCGATCGCGGCGACCGCCACCGTCTCGGTGCCGAACGTCTCGATGAACAGGCTCACCGGGTGGGCCTTGCCGATCGCGTACGCGACCTGCGCCTCGCAGCGCTCGGCGAGGCCGGCGGCCACCACGTTCTTGGCCACCCAGCGCATCGCGTACGCCGCCGAGCGGTCCACCTTCGACGGGTCCTTGCCGGAGAACGCGCCGCCACCGTGCCGGGCGTACCCGCCGTAGGTGTCGACGATGATCTTCCGGCCGGTCAGGCCGGCGTCGCCCATCGGGCCGCCGATCTCGAACCGCCCGGTCGGGTTGACCAGCAGCCGGTAGTCGTCGGTGTCGAGGCCGAGGCTGTCCAGCTCCGGGGCGATGACGTGGTCGCGCACGTCCGGGGTGAGCAGGCTGTCCAGCGAGATGTCGGCCGCGTGCTGGCTGGACACGACGACCGTGTTGAGCCGGACCGGGCGCAGCCCCTCGTACTCGATGGTGACCTGGGTCTTGCCGTCCGGCCGCAGGTACGGGATCGTGCCGTCCTTGCGCACGGCGGTCAGCCGGCGGGCCAGCCGGTGCGCCAGGGCGATCGGCAGCGGCATCAGCTCGGGAGTCTCCGAGCAGGCGAAGCCGAACATCATGCCCTGGTCGCCGGCGCCCTGGGCGTCCAGGGCGCTCTCCGACGAGCCGGTGCGCAGCTCCATCGCGTTGTCCACGCCCTGCGCGATGTCCGGGGACTGGGCCCCGATGGACACGCTCACGCCGCAGGAGGCGCCGTCGAAGCCCTTCTTCGAGGAGTCGTAGCCGATATCCAGGATCGTCTCCCGGACGATGGTGGGGATGTCGGCGTACGCCTTGGTCGTCACCTCGCCGGCCACGTGCACCTGGCCGGTGGTGATCAGGGTCTCGACGGCTACGCGACTGTGCGCGTCTTGGGCGAGCAGTGCGTCGAGAATGCCGTCGCTGATCTGGTCGGCGATCTTGTCCGGGTGGCCTTCCGTGACCGATTCGGACGTGAAGAGGCGGCGTGTCACGGCACTCCTAAGTATGTGAAAGGTCGTTCTGTGGAGTGTAGTCACCCACACTCGCACAGCAATCGATCGGTCAGGTCGCCATCACTATGCGGACACTCCGACCAGCCGCGTCACCACGAGGTCCCAGACGCCGTCGGCGAGGTCCTCCTTGGACTGTTCGGGCAGGGTGTGCACCGCGCCGTCCGCGCCGATGACGGTCGCCGCGTTGGTCTCGGCACCGAAGACCTTGTCCGGGCCGACCTCGTTGACGACGACGAGGTCCGCCCGTTTGCGGGCGAGCTTGGCCCGGCCGTTGGCCTCCGCGTCGCCGGTCTCGGCCGCGAACACCACCAGCACCTGTTCCGGTCGGCGGCGCCGGCCCAACTCGGCGGCGATATCCGGGTTCGTGACGAGTTCGATCGTAGGTGGCCCGGCATCCGATTTCTTGATTTTGCCCGGTGAATAGGTGGCGGGCCGGAAGTCGGCGGGCGCCGCCGCCATCACCACCGCATCGGCCGCCGCGGCGGCCTTCAGGGTGGCCTCGCGCAGCTCCTCGGTGGTGCCGACCCGGACCAGGTCGACGCCGGCCGGGTCGGCGAGCGTCACGTTGGCGGAGACCAGGGTGACCCGGGCGCCGCGGGCGACCGCGGCGCGGGCGAAGGCGTACCCCTGCTTGCCGGACGAGCGGTTGCCCAGGAACCGGACCGGGTCGAGCGGCTCCCGGGTGCCGCCGGCGGTCACCACCACGTGGCGGCCGGCCAGGTCTGCCGGGGAGTCGACGCCGCGGGCCAGCGCCCGCCGGGCGACGGCGAAGATCTCGGCCGGGTCCGGCAGCCGCCCCTTGCCGCTGTCGGCGCCGGTGAGCCGGCCGACGGCGGGCTCGATGACCCGGACGCCCCGGGAGCGCAGCGTGGCGACGTTGGCCACGGTGGCCGCGTTCTCCCACATCTCGGTGTGCATCGCCGGGGCGAGCAGCACCGGGCAACGGGCCGTGAGCAGCGTGTTGGTGAGCAGGTCGTCGGCGAGCCCGTGGGCGGCGCGGGCGAGCAGGTCGGCGGTGGCGGGGGCGACCACGACCAGGTCGGCCCGCTGCCCGAGCCGGACGTGCGGCACCTCGTGCACGTCGGACCAGACGTCGTCGGCGACCGGCTGGCCGGACAGGGCGGCCCAGGTCGGCGCCCCGACGAAGCGGAGCGCCGACGCGGTCGGCACGACGCGGACCCGGTGCCCCGACTCGGTGAACAACCGCAGCAGCTCACACGCCTTGTAGGCGGCGACGCCGCCGCCCACCCCGAGGACGATCTCGGCGGACATCGACGCGCGGCGAGACTACGGCTGGTCGGTGGGCTCGGCGGTGAGCAGGCCCCCGTTGATCTCGCGCATGGCGATGGAGAGGGGCTTCTCCTGGGGGGTGGTCTCCACGAGGGGGCCGACGTACTCCAGCAGGCCCTCGCCGAGCTGGCTGTAGTAGGCGTTGACCTGGCGGGCCCGCTTGGCGGCGAAGATCACCAGGGCGTACTTCGACGTCGTCTTCTCAAGGAGCTCGTCGATCGGCGGGTTGGTGATGCCTTCGGGGTTGGCGATGGATCCCACGAAATAACCTCTGCGTCTCTGTTACCGCGCGGACGCGGTGGGTCGCTCAACCACGCAGACGCGGTTGAGCCGGAGCCGGGAAAGAAGAACCGAGCAAGCCTACCAGTCCGTCCACCACCCGCCCGGTCAGGTCGTGCGCCACGACGTGCTCGGCGACGGCCGCGACGGCCGGCTCCGGCCGCCAGCCGGGCGGGGCGAGCAGGACCAGTCGGGCGTCCGGGTGCGCCGCGCGGACGGCGAGCGCGCCGCGTAGGTCGAGCGGGAGCAGCACCGGCTGGCCGGCGGCGAGCCGCGCGAGGACCGGCCCGGCCGGGGTGCCGCAGGCGTGCGGCCCGACCCGGGCCCACTCCAGCAGCCGGCCGGCGGCGACCAGCCGGTCGAACTCCGCCGGGTCGAGGAACAGCCGGTCGACGCCGTCCCGCTCACCCGCCCGGCGAGGGCGGGTGGTGGCCGGCACCGGCGTCCACACCGACGGAGAACGCGCCCGGAACAGCTCGACGACACTGCCCACGCCGGCCCCGGAGGGACCGGTCAGGACGGTGAGCCGGGCCGCCGGGCGCGCCTCGTCATCCGTGCTCACGGCTCGTTTCTACACGCTGCCGTGGTCAGGTGACGGCGAACCCGTCGTGCTCAGTTGGCGGCGAACTCGCCGAGCAGCGCCTTACGCTGCTGCTCGCCCAGGCCCCGCAGCCGGCGGCTGTCGGCGATCTTGAGCTTCTCCATGATCTGGGTGGCCCGGATCTTGCCGATGCCCGGCATCGCCTGCAGGACGGCCGAAACCTTGAGCTTGCCGACGACATCGTCGCCCTCGGCCCGCGCGAGGACGGAGGCGAGAGTGGTCTTGCCCTGCTTGAGCTGCTCCTTCAGCTCAGCACGGGCCTTGCGGATCTCCGCAGCCTTTTCGAGCGCGGCTGCGCGTTGCTCGGGGGTCAGTGACGGGAGGGGCACCAGTTCTCCTCAGGTCCCTATAGCGACGGGCGGGACGCCACGCCGCAGCTGTGAAACGTGAAGTCGCCGGAAACCAAAGGGGTCCATGGTTCCCAGCGCGGGGAAAACTAGCGGTCGCGGGCGCATTCGGCAACGTGGGCGCGCGGCGACCACGGCAAAGTGACCGAGCCTTCACTCAGTCAGGCCCCGCCGAGGGCCGCCCGACACTCAGTCAGGACCCGGTCCGCGGCGGCCCGCAGCGCGGCCACGTCGGGCCCGGCGTGCAGCACCTCGCGGGAGTACGACGGGAGCACCGACGGCAGGCTGGAACCGAAGACCGTACGCAGATCGGCCGCCGTGGCGCCCTGCGCGCCGAGCCCCGGGGCGAGCAGCGGACCGTGCACGGCGGAGAGGTCGTGACCCGTGTCACCGATGGTCGCGCCGACCACCAGGCCGAAGCTGCCGAGCGGCTCGGCACCCCGGTTGAGCTGCGCAATCTCGTCGATCACCGTCTGCGCGACGGTGCGCCCGTCGGCGGCGCGGGCGCGCTGCACGGCGGCCCCCTCCGGGTTGGACGTCAGCGCCAGGACGAAGACCCCGCCGCCGTGCGTGGCGGCGAGCTCGAACATCGGGGCCAGCGACCCTACTCCCAGGTAGGGGCTCGCCGTGAGCGCGTCGACATACAGCGAGCTGGATGGATCGAGGTACGCGGAGGCGTACGCCGCGACGGTCGAGCCGATGTCCCCACGCTTGACGTCAAGCAGAACGAGCGAGCCGGAATCCCGCAACTGTCGGATAGTTGACTCCAGAACGGACACGCCGCGGGAGCCGAAGCGCTCGAAGAACGCGGACTGTGGCTTGACGACCGCAACCCGCTCGCCGAGCGCCTCCACCACGGTGCGGCAGAAGCGCTCCAGCCCGTTGACGTCGTCCGACAGGCCCCACCGGGCCAGCAACCCCGGATGCGGGTCGATGCCCACGCACAGCGGCCCACGCTCCGCCACCGCCCGGTGCAACCGGCCACCGAAGCTCTCCATCCGACATCTCCCTCTCTCGATCTCTCCCCGGGGCGCGGCACCCGCCGCACCCCGATGCGCGCCGTAACCGGCGCGGCTGACCGATCCGGGACATGCCACGCCGGACCGGTGGATCCGCGACGCGGGTCAGCCGACCGCCACCGCGGCGGCGATCCCGGCCGCGATCCGGGCGACGTCGGCGTCGCCGGTGACGTACGGGGGCATCGTGTAGACCAGGTCGCGGAACGGCCGCAGCCAGACCCCCTGCTCCACCGCGGCGGCGGTGGCCTTCGTGAGGTCCACCTCATGGTCGAGCTGGACCACGCCGATCGCGCCGAGCACCCGCACGTCGGCCACCCCCGGCGCGCCCCGCAGCGGCTCCAGACCGGCCCGCAGGCCCGCGCCCACCCTCGACACCTCGGCGGCCCAGTCTCCGGCCCGCAGCAGCCCGATGGAGGCGTTGGCGACCGCGCAGGCGAGCGGATTGCCCATGAACGTCGGCCCGTGCGCCAGCACCCCGTCGCGGGAGATGCCCCACGCCACCTCCGCCGTGCACAGCGCGGCGGCCAGCGTCAGGTACCCGCCGGTGAGCGCCTTGCCGACGCAGAGCACGTCGGGACTCACCCCGGCGTGCTCGGCGGCGAACATCGTCCCGGTGCGGCCGAAGCCGGTGGCGATCTCGTCGAAGACCAGCAGCACGCCGTGGGCCCGGGTCACCTCGCGCAGCACCCGCAGGTACTCCGGATGGTGGAAGCGCATCCCGCCGGCGCCCTGCACCACCGGCTCGACGATCACGGCGGCCAGCTCGTCGGCGTGCCGCCGCACGGCGTCCGTCAGCGCCGTCACGTACGCCGGATCGGGGGGCGAGTCGAAGCCGCCCGGCGGCACGGGCGCGAACACCTGCCGGGGCAGCACGTCGCCCCAGAGGTGGTGCATGCCGCCCTCGGGGTCGCAGACGCTCATCGGGTGGAACGTGTCGCCGTGATAGCCGCCCCGCCAGGTGCCCAACCGGCGCCGCTCCGGCCGCCCGACGGCCCGCTGGTACTGCAGGCACATCTTCACCGCGACCTCGACGCTCACCGAGCCGGAGTCGCACAGGAAGACCCGTTCCAGCCCTTCCGGGGCCAGCTCGACCAGCGTGCCGGCCAGCCGCACCGCCGGCTCGTGGGTCAGCCCGCCGAACATCACGTGGCTCATCCGGCCGAGCTGGTCGGTGACCGCCGCGTCCAGCGCCGGGTGCCGGTAGCCGTGGATGGCCGCCCACCAGGACGACATCCCGTCCACCAGCTCCCGGCCGTCGGCCAGCCGCAGCCGCACCCCCTGGGCGCTCTCCACCACGTAGGGCGCCGTGGCCGGCGGCAGCGCCGCGTACGGGTGCCACACGTGCTCGCGGTCGGCGGCGAGGATCTCCTCGGGCGTCACAGGGCCCTCCTCCGTGTCCTCGCGGGCGTGTCGCGCGGACCGGCCCCGACCCCCACGCCCCCCTTTGCGCTGCTGCCACGGACGCAACACTCGCTGCCCGGCCGCGGGACGGCAGCCGTTGCGCCCGCGGCAGCAGAGCAAAGGGGGCGGGGGGACGATGTCGCCGGGTCCCCGTTCACCGGGTGTCGGCCGGTGTTGTCGCCCTGCCGGCCGTGCGGGCCACCGCCCGGACCAGGGCAGGGCCCCGATAGATGAACCCGGTGTAGAGCTGGACCAGGGACGCGCCCGCGTCGAACATCCGGGCTGCGTCGTCGGGGTCGACGATGCCGCCCACCCCGACCACCGGGAGCCGCCCCCCGGTCTCCCGATGGACGAAGGAGACCACCTCCCGGGCGCGGGCGGCCAGCGGGCGGCCGGACAGGCCACCCTGCTCCGCGCCCCGCGCCCGGTCGGCCGGGGCGAGCCCGTCGCGGGCCAGGGTGGTGTTGGTGGCGATCACCCCGGCCGCGCCCCGGGCCAGGCAGACCTCCAGCAGCTCGGCGATCGCCTGGTCGGTCAGGTCCGGGGCGATCTTCACCAGCACCGGCTTCTCCCCCACCAGGGCCGCCAGGAGCGCGTCCAGGTGCGACCGGTCCTGCAACGCGCGCAGGCCCGGGGTGTTCGGCGAGGAGACGTTGACCGCGAAGTAGTCGCCGTGCCCACGCAACGCCCGGTAGGAGGCGAGGTAGTCCTGCACCGCCTCGTCCAGCGGGGTCACCTTGGACTTGCCCAGCGAGATCCCCAGCGGCACCCCGATCGGGCGGGGCAGCGCGGCCAGCCGGCCCGCCAGCGCCACCGCGCCGGCGTTGTTGAAGCCCATCCGGTTCACCACGGCCTCGCTGTCGCGCAGCCGGAACAGCCGGGGCCGGGGGTTGCCCGGCTGGGCGTGCGCGGTGACCGTGCCGACCTCGACGAAGCCGAAGCCGAGCGCCGGCCACGCCGGCAGCGCCGCGCCGTCCTTGTCCATCCCGGCGGCCAGCCCCACCGGGTTCGGGAACTCCACCCCGAACACCGTCCGGGGTGCCCGCACGGCGTACCGGGCCCGCAGCCCGGCGAGCGCCACGGGCGACCGGGACACGGCGGCCAGCCGCCGCAGCGTCCACTCATGCGCCGCCTCGGCGTCCCCGCCCCCCACCCGGAACAACCCGGACCGCACGACCTTCTCAAACATCACCACGCCCACACCCTCCCCGGGTCACACCGCCGCGTCGATCCGGGTGGGGTCATCGGGTGGCTCGGAGGGTGGCGTGCAGGTCCTGGAGGGGGCGGACCTGCATGTCGCCGCGGATGTGGGCCTCGATGCCCATCACCGCCGCCGCCGCGCCCGGGACGGTGGTGATGCACGGGATGTCGGCCGTCACGGCGGCGCTGCGGATCTCGTAGCCGTCGGAGCGGGCGCTCGCCCCGGAGCCCTGCGGGGTGTTGACCACCAGCGCCACGTCGCCCCCGAGGATCATCGAGACCGCGTCCTCGCCCGCGCCCGACTCGTAGTGCTTGCGGATCTGCTCGCAGGCGATGCCGTGCCGGCGCAGCACCTCCGCGGTGCCGGTGGTGGCGACGATCTCGAAGCCGAGGTCGGCCAGGCGCTTGATCGGGAAGATCATGCCGCGCTTGTCCCGGTTGGCCACCGAGACGAAGATCCGCCCGGCGGTCGGCAGCGACCCGTACGCGGCGGCCTGGCTCTTGGCGAAGGCGTGACCGAAGTTCGTGTCGATGCCCATCACCTCGCCGGTGGACTTCATCTCCGGGCCGAGCAGCGAGTCGATGCCCTTGCCCGACGGGGTGCGGAACCGCTTGAACGGCAGCACCGCCTCCTTCACCGCGATCGGCGCGTCGGCCGGCATCGTGCCGCCGTCGCCGGTCGGCGGGAGCAGCCCCTCGGCGCGCAGCTCGGCGATGGTGGCGCCGAGGGCGATCCGGGCCGCCGCCTTGGCCAGCGGCACCGCCGTGGCCTTGGACACGAACGGGACCGTCCGGGATGCCCGCGGGTTCGCCTCCAACACGTACAGCACGTCGTCCTTGAGCGCGTACTGGACGTTGAGCAGGCCGCGCACCCCCACGCCCCGGGCGATCGCCTCGGTGTACCGGCGCACCTCCGCCAGGTGCGAGCCGGCCAGGGTGATCGGCGGCAGCGCGCAGGACGAGTCGCCGGAGTGGATGCCGGCCTCCTCGATGTGCTCCATCACCCCGCCGAGGTACACCTCACCGTCGGCGTCGCACAGCGCGTCCACGTCGATCTCGATGGCGTCGTCGAGGAACCGGTCGACCAGCACCGGGCGGTCCGGGGAGATCTCGGTGGCCCGGCCGATGTAGTCGCGCAGTGTCGGGTCGTCGTAGACGATCTCCATGCCCCGCCCGCCCAGCACGTACGACGGGCGGACCAGCACCGGGTAGCCGATCTCCTCGGCGATCGCCTTGGCCTCCTCGTACGAGGTGGCCATGCCGTGCGCGGGGGCGCGCAGCCCGGCCCGGGCCAGCACCGACCCGAAGGCGCCGCGCTCCTCGGCCAGGTGGATCGACTCCGGCGAGGTGCCCACCACCGGCACGCCCGCGTTCTTCAGCCGCTGTGCCAGGCCCAGCGGGGTCTGCCCGCCGAGCTGCACGATCACCCCGACCACGCCCGGCCCGCCGGCCGCCCGGCCGGACGAGTCCTCGGCGTGCCAGACCTCCAGCACGTCCTCGAAGGTCAGCGGCTCGAAGTAGAGCCGGTCGGCGGTGTCGTAGTCGGTGGAGACGGTCTCCGGATTGCAGTTGACCATCACCGTCTCGTAGCCGACCGCCCTGAGCGCCATCACGGCGTGCACGCACGAGTAGTCGAACTCGATGCCCTGGCCGATCCGGTTCGGCCCGGAGCCCAGGATGAGCACCTTGGGCCGGTCCGACGGCGCGACCTCGGTCTCGGAGTCGTACGTCGAGTAGTGGTAAGGGGTGGTCGCCTCGAACTCGGCGGCGCAGGTGTCCACCGTCTTGTAGACGGGCCGGATGTCGAGGCGGTGGCGCAGCGTGCGTACCCCGTCCTCGGCGGCCAGCTCCGGCCGGAGCGCGGCGAGCTGCCGGTCGGACAGGCCGGCCCGCTTGGCCCGGCGCAGCAGGTCGCCGTCGAGGACCGGGGCGTCCACGATCTCCGCCCGCAGCTCCACCAGCGCGGCGATCTGGTCCAGGAACCACGGGTCCATCCCGCCGGACGCGGCGGTGACCTCGGCGATCGACGCGCCGAGGCGCAGCGCCCGCTCGACGGTGTACAGCCGGCCGTCGTGCGGGACGCGCAGCGCGGCGAGGGTGTCCTCCCGGCTTGCCCCCGTCGGGTCCGGGGTGGTCCAGAAACCCGATGATTTGGTTTCCATCGAGCGCATCGCCTTGTTCAGCGCCTCGGTGAAGTTGCGGCCGAGGCTCATCGCCTCGCCCACCGACTTCATGGTGGTGGTCAGCTCCGGGTCCGCGCCGGGGAACTTCTCGAACGCGAACCGGGGAATCTTCACCACCACGTAGTCCAGGGTCGGCTCGAACGCCGCCGGGGTCTTGCGCGTGATGTCGTTGGGGATCTCGTCGAGGGTGTATCCGATGGCCAGCTTCGCGGCGATCTTCGCGATCGGGAAGCCGGTCGCCTTCGACGCCAGCGCCGAGGAGCGGGACACCCGGGGGTTCATCTCGATCACGACGATCCGGCCGTCGGCCGGGTTCACCGCGAACTGGATGTTGCAGCCGCCGGTGTCCACCCCGACCTCGCGCAGCACGGCGATGCCCAGGTCGCGCAGGCCCTGGTACTCCCGGTCGGTCAGCGTCATGGCCGGGGCCACGGTGACGCTGTCGCCGGTGTGCACGCCCATCGGGTCGATGTTCTCGATCGAGCAGACCACCACCACGTTGTCGTTGCGGTCACGCATGAGTTCGAGCTCGTACTCCTTCCAGCCGAGCACGCTCTCCTCGATGAGCACCTCGTGCACCGGGCTGGCGGCCAGGCCCGCCCCGGCGATCCGCGCCAGGTCGGCATCCGTGTGCGCCATGCCGGAGCCCAGGCCGCCCATGGTGAACGACGGCCGGATCACCACCGGCAGGCCCAGCTCGGCGACGGTCGCCTCGACCTCGGCCATGGAGTGGCAGACCCGGGAGCGCGGCACCAGGCCGGTCGGGTCGGCGATGCCGATCCGGGCGCCGGCCTTCGCCACGACGTCCTTGAAGAGCTGCCGGTCCTCGCCCCGGTTGATGGCGTCGATGTTCGCGCCGATCAGCTCCACGCCGTACTTCTCCAGGATGCCCGCGGAGTGCAGGGCGACCGCGGTGTTCAGCGCGGTCTGCCCGCCGAGGGTGGGCAGCAGGGCGTCGGGGCGTTCCTTGGCGATGACCAGCTCGACGAACTCCGGGGTGATCGGCTCGACGTATGTGGCGTCGGCGAACTCCGGGTCGGTCATGATGGTCGCCGGGTTGGAGTTGACCAGGCTGACCCGGATCCCCTCGCTGCGCAGCACCTGACACGCCTGCGTGCCGGAGTAGTCGAACTCGCAGGCCTGCCCGATGACGATCGGCCCGGAGCCGATCACCAGGATGTGCTTGAGATCGGTCCGCTTAGGCATTCGTGCGCCCCTCGGTGTGGGTCCGGCCCTCGATGAGCTCGGCGAAGCGGTCGAAGAGGTAGTCCGCGTCGTGCGGGCCGGCCGCCGCCTCCGGGTGGTACTGGACGGTGAAGGCGGGCACGTCCTTCGCCCGCAGCCCCTCGACCACGTTGTCATTGAGGCAGACGTGCGACACCTGGACGCCGCCGAACTCGGTCTCGATCACCTGGTCGGGGACGACCACGCCCGGGACCTGCACGGCGCCGGGCTCCTGGTCGCGGCCCGGCCAGGCGACCGCGAAGCCGTGGTTGTGGCTGGTCACCTCGACCTTGCCGGTGACCCGGTCGAGCACCGGCTGGTTGATGCCGCGGTGGCCGTAGCCGAGCTTGTACGTGCCGAAGCCCAGCGCCCGGCCGAGGATCTGGCTGCCGAAGCAGATGCCGAACAGCGGGATTCGCCGGCGCAGCACCTCCCGGGCGAGCCCGACCGGGCCGTCGGCGGTGGCCGGGTCACCCGGGCCGGGCGAGATGAACACCGCGTCCGCGCCCGTGGCGAGCAGGTCGTCGATGCCCGACGAGGCGGGCAGGACGTGGGTGGTGACCCCGCGCGCGGCGAGCCGGCGCGGCACGTTGCGCTTGATGCCGAGGTCCAGCGCGGCCACGGTGAACCGGTGCTCGCCCTCGGCCTCGACCACGTACGGCTGCGCCGTGCTCACCTCGGCGGACAGGTCCGCGCCGACCATCTGCGGCGCCTGGCGGACCCGGGCCAGCAGGGCGCGCGGGTCGTCGTCGACGCTGGAGATGCCGACCCGCATCGCGCCGCGCTCGCGCAGGTGCCGGGTCAGCGCCCGGGTGTCCACCCCGCCGATGCCGACGACGCCCTCGGCGGCGAGCCGGTCCTCCAGCCCGCCGGTGGCCCGCCAGTTCGAGCCGATCCGGGCCGGGTCACGGACCACGTACCCGGCGACCCAGATCCGGCCGGACTCGTCGTCCTCGCCGTTGACGCCGGTGTTGCCGATGTGCGGCGCGGTCTGCACCACGACCTGCCGGTGGTAGGACGGGTCGGTCAGGGTCTCCTGGTAGCCGGTCATGCCGGTGTTGAAGACCGCCTCGCCGAAGGTCTCCCCGACGCTGCCGTACGCCTCGCCGTGGAACGTGCGCCCGTCCTCAAGGACGAGAATCGCGGGACGCCTTCTCATGCCGCACTTCCTTCGGTCCGGACTGCGGGGCTCCGCTCCGCTGCACTCCTCGCTCGAATCACTTGACAGCCTTTCCGTCCAGGACCGTCGGCTCGCCGCGCAGGAAGGTCGCCACGATGCGACCTGGCAGCGTCATGCGGGCGTACGGGGTGTTGCGACTGTGGCTGGCCAGCTCGGCGGGCTCGACGACCCACCGGGCGGCCGGGTCGACCAGGGTGAGGTTGGCCGGCACGCCGGGGGCCGGGTCGAGGCCGTGGGAGTCGAGCCCGGCGATCCGGGCCGGGGCGCGGGACATCCGCTCGGCGATCAGCTCCCACTGCGGGCCGAGCACGTCCAGGGCGATCGACAGCGCCGTCTCCAGCCCGAGCATGCCCGGCCGGGCGTACGCCCATTCGCACTCCTTGTCCTCCACGGCGTGCGGGGCGTGGTCGGTGGCGATGATGTCGATCACGCCCTCGGCGAGCGCGACGCGCAGCGCGGCGACGTCGGTGGCGGTGCGCAGCGGCGGGTTGACCTTGTACACCGGGTCGTAGGTGGTCGCCTTGACGTCGGTCAGCAGCAGGTGGTGCGGGGTGACCTCGGCGGTGACCCGGACGCCGCGTGCCTTGGCCTGGCGCAGCACCTCGACGCTGCCGGCCGTGGAGACGTGGCAGACGTGCAGCCGGCTGCCGACGTGCTCGGCGAGCAGCACGTCCCGGGCGATGATCGCCTCCTCGGCGACCGCCGGCCAGCCGGTCAGCCCGAGCCGGGTGGAGACCTCGCCCTCGTGCATCTGCGCGCCCTCGGTGAGCCGGGGCTCCTCGGCGTGCTGGGCGATGATCCCGTCGAACGCCTTGACGTACTCCAGGGCCCGGCGCATCAGCAACGGGTCGGCGACGCAGTGCCCGTCGTCGGAGAAGATCCGCACCTGGGCCGCCGAGTCGGCCATCGCGCCCAGCTCGGCGAGGCGCTCGCCGGCCAGGCCGACGGTGACCGCGCCGATCGGCTGCACGTCGACCAGGCCGGCCTCCCGGCCGAGCCGCCAGACCTGCTCGACCACCCCGGCGGTGTCGGCGACCGGGGAGGTGTTGGCCATCGCGCAGACCGCCGTGTACCCGCCCAGCGCCGCCGCCCGGGAGCCGGACTCGACGGTCTCGGCGTCCTCGCGGCCCGGCTCGCGCAGGTGGGTGTGCAGGTCGACCAGGCCGGGCAGGGCGACCAGCCCGGTGCCGTCGACCACCGTGGCGTCCGGCGCGCTCAGCCCCGCGCCGGTGGCGGCGACGACGCCGTCGCGGATCAGCAGGTCGGTCGGCGCGGCGCCGACGACGCTCACGTTGGTGATCAGGTACGCGGTCACAGCTTGTTCCCCCCGAGCAGGAGATAGAGGACGGCCATCCGCACGGAGACCCCGTTGGCGACCTGTTCGACGATGGTGGAGCGGGGCGAGTCGGCGACCTCGGGCGTGATCTCCATGCCCCGGTTCATCGGCCCGGGGTGCATGACGATCGCGTGCTCGGGCAGCCGGCGCATCCGCGGCCCGTCGAGCCCGTAGCGGCGGGCGTACTCGCGGGCGGAGGGGAAGTAGGAGTCCTTCATCCGTTCCCGCTGCACCCGCAGCATCATCACCACGTCCACGTCGGGGAGAACGACGTCGAGGTCGTAGGAGACGTCGGTGCCGGGGGCGAGGGCCGCCGCGATGTCGACGGGGATGAGGGTGGGCGGGCCGACCAGGGTGACCTTCGCGCCGAGGGTGGACAGCAGCAGCACGTTGGAGCGGGCCACCCGGGAGTGCAGCACGTCCCCGACCACCGCGACGTGCAGGCCGGCGAGCCGGCCCAGCCGGGAGCGCATCGTGTACGCGTCGAGCAGCGCCTGGGTGGGGTGCTCGTGGGTGCCGTCGCCGGCGTTGACCACCGACCCGTCCACCCAGTCGGCCAGCCGGTGCGGCGCGCCGGAGGCGGGGTGCCGGACGACCACCGCGTCGGCCCCCATCGCCTGGAGGGTGAGCGCGGTGTCCTTCAGGCTCTCGCCCTTGGTCACGCTGGAGCCCTTGGCCGAGAAGTTGATCACGTCGGCGCTGAGTCGCTTCGCCGCCGCCTCGAAGGAGATCCGGGTCCGGGTGGAGTCCTCGTAGAACAGGTTCACCACGGTCCGGCCGCGCAGCGCGGGCAGCTTCTTGACCTCGCGCCCGGCGACGGTGGCCATCTCGGCCGCGGTGTCCAGGATCTGGGTGGCGGTGGCGGCGTCCAGGTCGGCGGCGGAGAGCAGGTGACGGATCATGAGGGGAGCGCCTCTCCGTACAGCCGGACCTCGTCCGCGCCGTCGGTCTCGGCGAGGGTGACCCGCACGCTCTCGGCCAGCGCGGTCGGGATGTTCTTGCCGACGTAGTCGGCGCGGATGGGCAACTGCCGGTGGCCCCGGTCGACCAGCACGGCGAGCTGCACCGAGGCGGGGCGGCCGACGTCGCCGAGCGCGTCGAGGGCGGCCCGGACCGTGCGGCCGGAGAACAGCACGTCGTCGACGAGGACGACCCGCTTGCCGTCGATCCCGCCGGGCGGAAGCTGGGTCGGGCCGACCGCGCGGGTGGCGTTGCGGCGCAGGTCGTCGCGGTAGAGGGTGATGTCGAGCACACCCACCGGGACGGCGACGTCCTCGAAGGTGCTGATCCGGGCGGCGAGCCGCCTCGCCAGCGGCGCGCCCCGGGTGGGGATGCCGAGCAGCACGGTGTCGGCGGCGCCCTGGGTCTTTTCGAGGATCTGGTGGGCGATGCGGTCCACCACGCGCGAGACGTCCGCTGCGGTGAGGATCACCTTCACCGAGGGTTGTCGCGGTGGCGACGGATGGGCAGCCGATGGGTAGGCCACGGCGGACCTCCTTCCCCGCCTCACGGGACGGGTCGTTAAAGGATGTCTGGCACCTCCGGCGGACCGCGAACGGCCTGGCCGGGGCTCACGCCACGTTACCAGCGGTCACGGGGCCTTCCGCCGCCGGCACTGACCCCTGGATCAGGGTGGCGAATCGGGATAACTCACCCTGCGCTCCTCAACGGTAGGGTCACGACCACTTGACCAGGTGTCGCAATCCCCGTACCGTCACGCTCCGTAGCGATCGCTGGGAGAACCCCGAGCAGCACTGGGAGTGTCCGAATGCCCTCTGAATACGCCAAGTCGCTGGGCGCCCGCCTGCGCTCCATCCGCCAGCAGCAGGGCTTGTCCCTGCAGGGGGTGGAGGAGAAGTCGAGCGGGCGGTGGAAGGCCGTGGTGGTCGGCTCGTACGAGCGCGGTGACCGCGCCGTCACGGTGTCCCGCCTGGCCGAGCTGGCCGACTTCTACCGGGTGCCCGTCTCTGAGCTGCTGCCCGACGGCAGCGGGGTGCGTCACGAGCCCACCAGCAAGATCGTGCTGGACCTGGAGCGGCTCTACGACGAGGCCTCCGAGGAGCTGGCCTACGTCGCCCGGTACGCCCGCGCCATCCAGCAGCAGCGCGGCGACTACAACGGCCGGGTGCTCTCCATCCGCGCCGACGACCTGCGCGCCCTGGCGATCGTCTACGACGCCTCGCCGTCCGGGCTGATCGAGCGCCTCACCGAGCACGGCGTGCTCGTCGCCGACCCGCGGGCGTTCTTCGCGTCCTGACCCCGGTCGACAGATGGAAGGGCCCGTGCCGTCCGGCACGGGCCCTTCCATCGTCGTACGGGTGTGGCGACGCCGCCGGCTCAGCGGGTGGCGTACTCGGCGATCCGGCCGAGCACCCCGTTGAGGAAGCGCGGCGAGTCGTCGGTCGACATCTGCCGGGCCAGCTCGACGGCCTCGCTGATCGCCACCGGGTCGTCGAGCTCGTCGACGTAGAGCAGCTCGTACACCGCGATCCGGGCCAGGTTGCGGTCGACGACCGGCATCCGGTCCAGCGTCCAGCCCTCGGCGTAGCTGGCGATCAGCTCGTCGATCCGGTCCAGGTGCGCGGCCACCCCCTCGACGAGGCCGACCGCGTACCCGAGGTGCTCCGGGTGGGGCTTCTCGATCCGCTCGAGGTAGCCGGCGAGCACCTCCACCGGAGGCTGGTTACGCAGGTCGGCCTCGTAGAGCACGTCCAGCGCCCGCTTGCGCGCCTTCCGGCGTGCCGGCATCTGCTGCTTGGCGCCCTCGGCCATCAGGCGCGGCCGAGGTAACGGCCGTCGCGGGTGTCGACCTTGATCTTCTCGCCGGTGGTGATGAACAGCGGGACGGGCACGGTCGCGCCGGTCTCGACGGTCGCCGGCTTGTTGCCGCCGGTGGAGCGATCGCCCTGCAGGCCCGGCTCGGTGTAGGTGACCTCCAACACGACGGAGGTCGGCAGCTCGATGTACAGCGGCACGCCCTCGTGGGTGGCGACGGTCGCCTCGGCCTCGGGGAGGAGGTAGTTGGCCGCCTCCCCCACGGTGCCGTCGGGGACGGTGATCTGGTCGAACGTCTCCAGATCCATGAAGACGTAGTCCTCGCCGTCGGCGTAGAGGTACTGCATGGTGCGCTTGTCCACGGTCGCGGTTACGACCTTGGTGCCCGCGTTGAAGGTCTTGTCGACCACCTTGCCGGACAGCACGTTCTTCAGGGTGGTGCGCACGAACGCGCCACCCTTACCGGGCTTGACGTGCTGGAACTCGACGACGGACCAGAGCTCTCCGTCGAGGTTGAGTACCAGGCCGTTCTTCAGGTCGTTGGTGGAGGCCATTTCCTGCCTTGATCATCAATTGGCGGACAGACCTGGCAAGTCTACTGCCTGCCGCCGCCGGCCGTCCCCGCCGTCAACCGCCGGCCGCCGCCGCGCCCGGGCGGGCCGCCAGGTGGTGCAGGGCGAGGCGGTAGCCGTCGAGACCCAGGCCACAGATCACCCCGGTCGCCACGGCGGAGACCACCGAGTGCCGGCGGAACTCCTCCCGGGCGTGGATGTTGGAGATGTGCACCTCGACGAGGGGGGCCCGCAGCATCGCGCAGGCGTCCCGGACCGCGATCGAGTAGTGCGACCAGGCGGCCGGGTTGAGCACCACCGCCGCGCCCTCGTCGGCCGCCTCGTGCAGCCAGCCGACCAGCTCGTGCTCGGCGTCGGTCTGCCGGACCACCACGTCCAGCCCCAGTTCCCGGCCGGTCCGCACGCACAGCGTCACCAGGTCGGCGTAGCTGGTCGCCCCGTACACGTCGACCTGGCGGGTGCCCAGCCGGCCCAGGTTCGGCCCGTTCAGCACGTACACCCTCATGAGGTGATCTCCTCGTAGGCGGCGTGCAGCAGCTCGTCGTCCGGGCCCTCCAGGATCGTCGGGCGGGCCAGGCCGTCGAGCACCACGAACCGCAGCCGCGAGCCCCGGGCCTTCTTGTCCACCCGCATCGCGGCCAGCAGCTGCGGCCACGCGTCGGCCCGGTAGCCCGTCGGCAGCCCGAGCGCCGTGAGCACCGTGCGGTGCCGGGCCGCGGTCGCGGAGTCCAGCCGGCCGGCCAGCCGGGCCAGCTCGGCCGCGTAGACCAGGCCGACGGCGACGGCGTGCCCGTGCCGCCAGCGGTACCCCTCCACCTTCTCGATCGCGTGGGCCAGGGTGTGGCCGTAGTTGAGCACCTCGCGTATCCCGGACTCGCGCAGGTCGCCGGAGACCACGTCGGCCTTGACCCGGATCGCCCGCTCGACCAGCTCCCGCACCACCGGCGAGGTCGGGTCGGTGGCCGCGGCCCGTTCCCGCTCGACCAGGTCGAGGATCACCGGGTCGACGATGAACCCGCACTTGACCACCTCGGCCAGGCCGGCGGCCAGGTCGGCCGGCGGAAGGCTGTCGAGCACCGTGAGGTCGCACAGCACCCCGACCGGCGGGTGGAAGCCGCCGACCAGGTTCTTGCCGGCCGCGGTGTTGATCCCGGTCTTGCCGCCGACGGCGGCGTCGACCATGCCGAGCAGCGAGGTCGCCACCGCCACCCAGCGCACCCCGCGCAGCCAGCAGGCCGCGACGAAGCCGGCCAGGTCGGTGACCGCGCCGCCGCCCACCCCGACCACCGCATCGGTACGGGTGAAGCCCGCCTCGCCGAGCCGGTCCCAGCACGCGGCGGCCACCTCGACGGCCTTGCCCGCCTCGGCGTCCGGCACCTCCACGGTCAGCGGTGTCATCCCGACGGCGGCCAGGCGGGCGCCGAGCGCGTCGGCCAGCCCTTTCAGCGGCGGCGCGTGCAGCACCGCCACCCGGGTCGCGTCGGGCAGCAACGCCGGTAGCGCGTCGAGCAGGTCGCGTCCCACCAGCACGTCGTACGGCCGCTCGCCGCCGACCGGAATACGGGTCACCTCGTCCATCGCCCGGCAGCCTAGTCCAGCCGGCGGGGGCCCGGCGGCGACTGTCCACTCCGTGGCCGCCGGGCGTGACCGGCGGGCACCCGTCGGCGTTGAGCTGGGCAGAACGGGGGCAGCGTTGCAGCACGGACCAGTCGACGAGGCGGAGGTTCCCCCGATGAGCACACCCACGACCAGCGGCACCGAAATCCGGGGGTCCGCCACCGTCCTCGGCGCCGACATCCGGTTGCCCGCCATCATCCTCGGCGTCGGCCTCGGCGGCTTCGCCGACGGCATCGTGCTGCATCAGGTGCTCCAGTGGCACCACATGCTCAGCAGCACCGGAAGCGACAACGTCGGGGTGCGGGCGTACCCGGTGGACACGGTGCCCGGGCTGGAGATCAACACCCTGTGGGACGGGATCTTCCACGTGGTGACCTGGGTGGCGGTGCTGGCCGGGCTGGCCCTGCTCTACTCCCGGGTGACCCGGTCCCGGGGCCGGCTGTGGCGCTCCCCCGTGCTGTGGGGCTGGGCGCTGGTCGGCTGGGGGCTGTTCAACCTCGTCGAGGGGGTCGTCGACCACCACCTGCTCGGCATCCACCACGTGCGCGGCGGCGAATACCAGACCTGGTGGGACCTCGGGTTCCTGGCGTTCGGGGCGGCGCTGGTCGCCGGCGGCTGGCTGGTGCAGCGGCGCGGCACGGCCGTGGACGTCTGCGCCGACCGGCGGTGACCCCGGCCCACGCCGGCCACGACGGGTTCGCCCCGGGGCCGGCGCTGCTCGTACCCCTGGCGCTGTTCTGGGTCTACCTCGCCGCCGCGCTGCGGCAGCGGGGCCCGGGCGGCGGCGGGTGGCCGCACCGGCGGACGGCGGCCTTCGGCGCCGGCGCGGGCCTGCTCGCGGTCGGGCTCGGCCTGCCAGCGGGCGGCTTCGCCGGGCACGCGTGGCAGCACCTGCTGATCGGCATGCTGGCGCCGCTGGGGCTGGTGCTCGGCGCGCCGGGCACCCTGCTGCTGCGCACCGTGGACCGGCGGCGCGGCCGGGCGCTGGTCCGGCTGCTGCGCCGGCCGGCGCTGGGCGCGCTCGCCCACCCGGTCACCGGGCTGGCGCTGACCGCCGGCGGGCTGTACCTGCTGTACCTGACGCCGCTGTACCGGGCCACCCTGACGTCGCCGCCGCTGCACCACCTGGTGCACCTGCACTTCCTGCTCGCCGGCTGCCTGTTCACCTGGTCGGTCGCCGGCCCCGACCCGGGCCCGCACCGGCCCCGGGTGCCGGCCCGGCTAGTGGTGCTCGGCGTCGCCGTCGCCGCCCACGCCGCCCTCGCCCAACTCCTGTACGCCGGGCTCGCCGTGGACGTGCCGGGACCGCCCGACCAGCTCCGGGCCGGGGCGACGGTCATGTACTACGGGGGCGACCTCGCCGAGATCGCGCTCGCCCTGGCGCTGCTCGCCACCTGGCGACCGGTGCGGAAGGGCCCGAGGCCGGCGCGGCCGGCGCGACCGGTGGCGGCCCGTTCCTGACCCCCTCATCCCGGGGCTGGGCGGGGTCAGGGCTTGAGCAGGGCCGCGATCTCGGCGGCAATCTCCTCCGGGCCGTGCCCGTCGGTGACCACGGTCGCGGTCGCCACCTCGGCGTAGAGCGGGCGGCGCTGGTCCATCAGGTACTTCAGCGTCGCCCGCGGGTTGATCGCCAGCAGCGGCCGGCCGGCGCCCAGCCCGACCCGCTTCACCGCGTCGGGCAGCTCGACGCTCAGGTGCACCACGGTGTGCCCGATCAGGGCGGCCCGGTTCTCCTCCGCGAGCACCGCGCCGCCGCCGAGGGCGAGCACCCCCGCGCAGGAGGCCAGCGCCGCGGCGGTGGCGGCCCGTTCGAGGGTACGGAAGTGCGCCTCCCCCTCGTCGACGAAGATCTCCGGGATCGGCTTGCCGGCCAGCCGCTCGATGTCGGCGTCGGTGTCCCGGAACTCCACCCCGAGCAGCGCGGCGAGCGCCGTCCCGACGGTGGTCTTGCCGGACCCCGGCGACCCGACGAGGACGACCACCGGTCGCGTCTGGTTCACCGGATCACCAGAGAGTCGAGGTAGCCGGCCAGGTTCCGGCGGATCTCGGCCACCGAGTCGCCGCCGAACTTCTCCGTGGCGGCCTCCGCGAGCACCAGGGCCACCATCGCCTCGGCGACCACTGCGGCGGCCGGCACGGCGCAGACGTCGGAACGCTGGTTGATCGCCGTCGCCGCCTCCCCCGTGGTCACGTCGACGGTGGCCAGGGCCCGGTTCAACGAGGAGATCGGCTTCATGGCCGCCTTCACCCGCAGCGGCTCGCCGGTGGTGATGCCGCCCTCCAGGCCACCGGCCCGGTCGGTGACCCGGCGCACCCCGGTCGTGGTGGGGATGATCTCGTCGTGCGCCTCGGAGCCGCGCGAGCGGGCCTGCTGCCAGCCGTCGCCGATCTCCACGCCCTTGATCGCCTGGATGGACATCAGCGCCGTGGCGAGCCGGGCGTCGAGCTTGCGGTCCCACTGCACGTGACTGCCCAGGCCCGGCGGCACCCCGTACGCCAGCACCTCGACCACGCCGCCGAGGGTGTCGGCGGCCTTCTTCGCGGCGTCGACCTCGGCGACCATCCGGGCGCTGGCCTCCGGGTCGAGGCAGCGCAGCGGGTCGGCGTCGATCCGCTCGGCGTCCTGCGGCGTCGGGCGCAGCCCCGGCTTGACCGCGACCGGGCCCAGCTCCACCACGTGCGAGACGATCTCGATGCCGAGGGCCTGCTTGATCAGCGCCTTCGCCACGGTGCCGACGGCGACCCGGGCGGCGGTCTCCCGCGCGCTGGCCCGCTCCAGGATCGGCCGGGCGTCGGTGTGACCGTACTTCTGCATGCCGGCCAGGTCGGCGTGGCCCGGGCGCGGGCGGGTCAGCGGGGCGTTGCGGGCCTGCTGGGCCAGCTCGTCGGGGTCCACCGGATCGGCGGCCATCACCGTCTGCCACTTGGGCCACTCGGAGTTGCCGACCCGGATGGCCACCGGGCTGCCCAGGGTGACACCGTGCCGGAGCCCGCCGATCACCTCGATCTCGTCCCGCTCGAACGCCATCCGGGCGCCCCGGCCGTAGCCGAGCCGGCGGCGAGCCAGCTCACCGGCGATCTCGCCGGTGGTCACCCCGATCCCGGCGGGCACGCCCTCCATCATCGCGACGAGGGCGGGACCGTGCGATTCACCTGCAGTCAGCCAGCGCAACACGTCGGCAAGTCTGTCACGACCGGGTTACGTCCCACCGCACCGCCCGCCGTGTCCCGCCCTGCGGACGCCGCGCCCGCCGTTGCGCTCAGCCCTCCGCGAGTCCGAGTCGTATCCGCGCCTGCGTGCTGACTTCCGATGACCTGTCGTCGGCCAAGACGCGCAGGATCACCCGAGGTGTCCACGGTACGGTCGCCAGCCACCACCGGACGTTGGTGGAACGGTCAGCCGCGAGAGCCTGAAGGTCCTCCTCCGCCAACTCGACGGACTGCACCAGCGCCATGCGCACGGCCGCCGCTTTGTCCCGGGCGAGACCACGACGGTCCTCGGCGGTCGTCCGGGGGTTGAGGGCCGCGCCTGCCCGCACCTTCGGCTCGGAATCCCGTAGCAGAACGGCGAGAGTGTGCGCCGCCGTGGTGTTGGCGGCCAGACCGGCCCGGACAGCCGCCGACGGATCGGCAAGCAGTTCGACGCCGATGTCGTCGTCGAACGAGCCCGACTCAGCGAGGACGCGACGAAGGTCCTCGTCAGAGGATCGGCAGACGGCCTCGTGCACTCGACGGTCGACGCGGGGATGGTCAAGGACCGCGAACCGGACGTGGAAGTTCGGGTCGTCAACCAGCACTACGAGCAGTTCCGGCGGACAGCCCGGGTTCTCCGCCACCGCCTGGCGCACCTTGTCGTCCGGGTCGGCAGCGAGGCGGCGCAGGACAGCCTCCGGGACCCCGAAACGGCCCCCGACCCGCCGACGTACCGCCGGTGCCGGATCAGCCATCAACACCTCGACCACGACGTGCGACGCTTCGGGGTCAGCTGCGACCGCCAGCCTGCGCTTGAGTCCCATTCCGAGCACTGACGACGCCTGCTCGCCGGAGGTGACCCGCTGCTCAGCGGGGGCGGCCGATGGCCTGGAAGACATGTCGACCTCGTCCTGAGAGCCGCGGTGCCAGGCCCGCTCCCGGCGTGGCACCGACCGCGGATGCACAACAGATGATCTTGCTGGTCGCCGAGCGTCGGCTCGACCGGGCCGGCGAGACCGGGCTACCGGACCGGGCGGATATCGATGCCGACCTCGGCCGACAGCGCGGCAGCCATCGCCGGGACCGGGGCGCGGACGCCGGTGAAGTGCTCGAACTGGCCGACTGCCTGGGCGACCAGCAGGTCCAGCCCGGAGACGACCCGGCACCCGGCTGCCTCGGCCGAGGCGGCGAGCGGGGTGGGCCACGGGTCGTAGAGCGCGTCGAAGTAGACCGCGCCGGGCCGCCACCGCGCCTCGGCGGCGAGTTGGTCGGTGACGCCCTTCGGCACGGTGGAGACCACCACGTCGGCGTCGGTGTGGCGCAGGGCGTCGGCCCAGTCAGCGCCGGCCAGCCGCAGGCCGAGCGCGTCGGCGGCCGGGCGCAGCTCGTCGATCGCCGAGGCTCGCCGGGCCACCACGGTCACGGTGCCCGAGCCGAGGCGGGCGGCGGCGGCCAGGGCGGCCCGGCCGGTGCCGCCCGCGCCGAGCACCGTCACCCGGGCCCCGGGCCGGACGTCCGCCGCCGTGAGCAGCTCGGCCATCCCGGCGGCGTCGGTGTTGTCCGCGTACCAGGAGCCGTCGGGCCGGTGGACCAGGGTGTTCGCCGCGCCCATCGCGGCGGCGACCGGCGACACCTCGGCCGCGAGGGCGAGGGTCGCCTCCTTGCACGGCATGGTCACCGACAGCCCGGCCCACTCGGGGCCGAGGCCGGCGACCATGGCCGGCAGCTCCGCCTCCGCGCACTCGATCGTCGTGTACGACCACCCGGCGAGGCCGGCCGCGGCGTAGCCGGCGTTGTGGATCACCGGGGAGAGGGAGTGGCTGATCGGCTTGCCGACCACCGCCGCCCGCCGAGGCGTCGTCATCAGATGATCCCGGCCTCCTTGGCCTTCGCCATGTTCCTCTCATGGCCCTCGAAGGTCTCGGCGAAGGCCGAGTGCCCCTGCTTGTCGATCGCCACGAAGTAGAGCCACTTGCCGGGTGGCGGGTCCATCGCCCCCTGGAGGGCTTCCTTGCCGGGGTTGTTGATCGGGGTGGGGATCATCCCGGACAGCTTGCGGTTGTACGGGTTCTTCTTGTCGTCCAGCTCGGCCGCGGTCATGTCCTTCGACCGCTTGCCCTCCTGGCCGATCGACTCGAAGTAGTAGTTGACCGTGACGTCCATCTCCAGGCAGTTGCAGAAGAACTCGCCGTACACCCGGTTGTAGGCGACCCGGGCGACCTTCCCGAGGTCGTCCTTGTTCCCCGCCTCGGCCTGGGCCAACGACGCGACGATCAGCGCCTCGTACGGGCTGATGCCGCCGCGCTCCTTCTGAACCTGGTCGGCGAACTTCATCTCGCCGGTGGCGGCGACGAAGTTCTCCACCATCAGGGTGAGGATGCTCTCGGCGGTGGCCTTCGGCGGGATCTCATAGGTGTCCGGGTAGAGGAACCCCTCGATCGACTTCTTGACCGGCTTGCCGTCGGTGCGCTTGAACCAGAAGTCCGGCACGCCGAGCGCCTTCGGGTCCTTCGCGGCGGCCTCGAACTCCTTGACCGGGATCCCGGTCTTCTCCGACAGCAGCTTGTAGACGCGCTTGGCCGTGGTGCCCTCGGGGATGGTGAGCCCGTTGGTGACCTTGTTCTTCAGGTCCAGCAGCATGACCAGGGCCCGCTCGCCGCTCATCTGCTTGCGCACCTTGTAGGTGCCGGGCTGGATGTTCTTGCTGCGCGAGTTCGCCTCGGCGGCCTCGATGAACGCCTTGGAGCTCTTGATCACCCCGGCGGTGTAGAGCGCGTCGGCCATGTCGGCGATCAGCGCGCCCTGCTTGATCTCCACCGTCACCTCGCCGGTGCCGGACCCGTCGTAGTCGGGGGTGACGAAGTAGCCCTGGATCCGGTCGAAGCCGTAGAAGGCCCCGCCGCCGATGACCCCGAGCAGCACGAAGGCCATGAGCAGAGCGAGGACGGTCTTGCCGCGGCCGCCGCCCGACTCGCCGTTGCGCTTGCGCACATAGCTGCTCCGGTGCTTGCCCTTGTCACCGCCCCGATCCGACTCGTCGAACCCGAGGTCCAGATCGTCGATCATCGCGTCCGCCTCCGCTGTGCTTCCAGCCAGCTCTGCAGGATCTCGACCGCAGCAGCCTGGTCTACCACCGCGCGTTGGCGCTTTCCCCGGACGCCACGCTCGGCCAGCCTACGAGAAGCAACCACGGTCGACATCCTCTCGTCGGTGAGCGTTACCGGAACGGGCGCAATTACATCAGCCAACCGGTCAGCGTACGCCTTCACGTTCCGCGCCGCCGGGCCGAGTTGGCCGGCGAGATTGACCGGAAGGCCGACGACGACCTCGACGCACTCGTGCTCTGCGATCAGCGCGGCCACCTCGGCCATGTCGCTCGGGACGGCGTCGGGGGCGGCGGTCAGGTCCCGGGCGAGGGTGACCAGCGGGGTGGCCAGCACCCCGTGCGGGTCCGAGCGGGCCACCCCGACCCGGACCTGCCCGACGTCCACCCCCAGTCGGACTCCGTGCCACGATTCGGTCAACATTCCTTCACCCTGTCCTGGCACGAGTCAGGGCGAACCGGGATGGTCCGCCCTGACTCGACGTGCGATGCGCTCACGCGTCGGCGATCGCCTTCTCAACGGTGGCGAGCAGCTTCGGTGCCTCGGCGGCCGGCAGGCCACCGCCCTGGGCGAGCTCGTCGCTGCCGCCACCCCGACCGGAGAAGGCGGCCTTGACCAGGTCCTTCGCGGCCAGCCCCCGGCTCCGGGCGGCGGCGTTCACGGCCACCACCAGGGACGCCTTGCCGTTCGAACGGGCCGCCACGGCCACCACAGCCGGCCGCGCCGGGTCGATCTTGCCTCGGATCTCCTGGGCCAGGGTCCGCACGTCGTTGCCGGCCGCGCCCTCGGGCGCCTCGGTGCCGACGTACGCCACCCCGCGGACGTCCTTCGCCTGCCCGGCCAGGGCCGCCGCGCCGCCGAGCACGAGCTGGGCGCGCAGCTTCTCCAACTCCTTCTCCGCGTCGCGGAGCTGGGTGACGGTCTGCTCCACCCGGTCGGCGACCTGGTCGCCGGGCACCCGGAACATCTCGGCGAGCCGGGAGACCAGCAGGTGCTCGCGGGCCAGGAAGCCGAAGGCGTCCATGCCCACCAGGGCCTCGATCCGCCGCACCCCGGAGCCGACCGACGCCTCGGAGAGGATCTTCACGAGGCCGAGCTGCGCCGAGCGGGCCACGTGGGTGCCGCCGCACAGCTCGCGGGCGTAGTCGCCGACCTCGACGACCCGGACCCGCTCGCCGTACTTCTCACCGAACAGCGCCATCGCGCCGATCCGGCGGGCCTCCTCCTGGCTGGTGATGAAGGCGTGCACCTCCAGGTCGGCCAACAGCACCTCGTTGACCTGCTGCTCCACGTCGTGCAGCACGCTGGGCGACACCCCGGTCGGGGTGTTGAAGTCGAACCGCAGCCGGCCCGGGGCGTTCAGCGAACCGGCCTGGGTGGCCGACTCGCCGAGGAAGTTGCGCATCGTCTGGTGCACCAGGTGGGTAGCGGTGTGCGAGCGGGAGATCGCCCGCCGCCGGGTCACGTCGATCTCGGCGTACCCGGTCTCGCCGGCACGCACCTCGCCCCGGACCACCCGGGCCCGGTGCACGATCAGGCCCGGCACCGGCTGCTGCACGTCGAAGACCTCGACCTGCCCGCCGCCGACGGTGATCAGGCCCTGGTCGGGCTGCTGGCCGCCGCCCTCGGCGTAGAACGGGGTGGTGTCGAGCACCAGCTCGACCGTGTCGCCCTCGACCGCCGCGCCGACCTCGCCACCGCCGGCCAGCACCGCGCGGACCCGGGACTCCCGGTTCAGCTCGGTGTACCCGGTGAACTCCACCGGCCCGCCCGCGTCCAGCACCGACCGGTACGCCGACACGTCGGTGTGCCCGGTCTTGCGGGCCCGCGCGTCGGCCTTGGCCCGGTTGCGCTGGTCGGCCATCAGCCGGCGGAAGCCCTCGGCGTCCACCGTCAGGCCCTGCTCGGCCGCGATCTCCAGGGTCAGGTCGATCGGGAAGCCGTAGGTGTCGTGCAGCTGGAACGCCTTGTCGCCCGTCAGCGCCGCCTTCCCCGCCGACCTGGTCTCGGCGATCGCCGTGTCCAGGATCGTGGTGCCGGCGCGCAGCGTGGAGAGGAAGGCGTCCTCCTCGGCGTACGCGTACTGGGAGATCCGGTCGAACTCGGCCGCCAGCTCCGGGTACGACGGGGCCATGCAGTCCAGGGCCACCGGCAGCAGTTCGGGCAGCGCCCGATCCTGGTAGCCGAGCAGGCGCACCGACCGGATCGCGCGGCGCATGATCCGGCGCAGCACGTAGCCGCGCCCCTCGTTGCTCGGGGTGACCCCGTCGCCGATCAGCATCAGCGCGGTGCGGACGTGGTCGGCGATCACCCGCAGCCGCACGTCGTCGGGGTGCGACTCGCTGGCCACCTGGCCGGAGTGCGCACCGTACCGCTTGCCGGTCAGCTCGGCGGCCCGGTCCAGGATCGGCCGGACCTCGTCGATCTCGTAGAGGTTGTCGACGCCCTGGAGGATGGAGGCCATCCGCTCCAGGCCCATGCCGGTGTCGATGTTCTTCGCCGGCAGCTCACCGACGATCCGGAAGTGCTCCTTGCTGGTGACGTCGGCGATCTCGTACTGCATGAAGACGAGGTTCCAGAACTCCATGTACCGGTCCTCGTCGACCTCCGGCCCGCCCGCGCGCCCGTACTCCGGGCCCCGGTCGTAGAACAGCTCGGAGCACGGCCCGGCCGGACCGGGGATGCCCATCGACCAGAAGTTGTCCTTCCGGCCCCGGCGGACGATCCGCTCGGCCGGCACGCCCACGGAGCGCCAGATCCGGAACGCCTCGTCGTCGTCGAGGTAGACCGTCGGCCAGACGCGCTCCGGGTCCAGCCCGAAGCCGCCCTGCGCGACCGGCTTGGTGACCAGGTCCCAGGCGAGCGGAATCGCCCCGTCCTTGAAGTAGTCACCGAAGGAGAAGTTGCCGTTCATCTGGAAGAACGTGCCGTGCCGGCTGGTCTTGCCGACCTCGTCGATGTCCGGGGTGCGAATGCACTTCTGCACGCTGACCGCCCGGGAATAGGGCGGGGCCTGCTGCCCGAGGAAATAGGGGACGAACTGCACCATGCCGGCGTTGACGAACAGCAGGTTCGGGTCGCTGATGGCGGGCAGCGGAGCGGACGGCACCACGGCATGGCCGTTCGCCTCGAAGTGCGCGAGGTACCGCCGCTTGATCTCCGCCGTCTTCATCGCTGGTGATCCTCCGGAAAGATCTCTCGGTCGCCGATGCTCGGGTCCTCCCGCAGCTCGGCGAACTGGTCGTCGAACGCCTCGCCCCGGGCGAAGGCCTCGTGGATCTCCTGCTCCCGCTCGGCCATCCCGATCCGGACGTCCTCCACGAAGCTACGCAGCGAATCCACCAGACCGCCAGCGGATTGTGACAGGCCTCCGGCGATGCCGGCCGGCGTGTACGCCTGCGCGGTACGGGTGGCCTTGCGGACCACCACCACGCCGACCGCCAATCCGATGCCCAGCCAGAACAGGCGTTTCATGATCTCATCCCCTCCGTCGCCGGCCGGCTCAGCCGTTGCCGCGCTTGGCCGCGCGACGCTGCTGCTTGATGGTGTCGCGCACGTCACGCTCGGTCTCGGCGTTGCGCCGGGCGGAGGCGGCCCGCCGCACGCCGTAGCCGAACGCGGCCACCTTCACCAGCGGGTTCGCCGCGGCGGCGGAGACCACGGTGGCCAGGTTCGCCACGTTCGCCGTCACGTTCTGGGCGTGGGTGGTCATGGTGTCCACCTTGGCCAGTTGGAGGTTCACCCCGTCCAGCGAGGTCTGCACCTGCTCCAGCGCGGTGTTCACGTTCTTCACCGTGGTGTTGACGTCACCGAGCAGCGGCGCGGTGCGGTCGTTGAGGTCGTTGATCATCCGGGTCGTGGCGTCCACGGTGTGCCGCAGGCGCAGGATCGGCACCGCCAGCACGAGCACCAGCATCAGGAACGCGCCGGCCGCGATCAGCGCAGCGATCTGTCCACCATCCACGCATGTCCTCCTCAAGCAGTGTTCCGGGACCCGACGTCCCGGAACGCGCGACCGTCATACCCCCACCGGCGCTCGACGACCCTCAGCGGGTCAGCGGGACCAGGCGGGCTTGCCAGCCCCAGACCCTACCGTCAGTTATGAAACCCGGCTCACGACGGTGAGGGTGTCGACTCGCCGAGCGGATCCTCGCTCAAAGTCGGGAAGGGGTCCTCGCCGGTGAGTGACGGGTCGGTGCTCGGCTGCGGCCGGGTCCGCTCGTCGTCGATCGCGTTGCGGACCTTCACCGACACCAACGAGCCGGCGCACTCCGGCGCTGCGGGCGAGGCCTGTGGCGTCGGCGCGGGCGCGCCGTCGACCGGCGGCGGGACGCAGGTCGGCTCGCGCACCCACAGGTCGAGGGTCAACTCGTCGCGCCGCCAGCACGTGTACACGCCCTTTGGCTGCTGCTCCGGGCAGCGGCTCACCTTCCACGGCCGCCAGCCGCCCCCGGCCAGGGCACGCTCGTACGCCTGCGTGGTCTCCTTCACCGGCCGCTCGGACTCGACGGTGCGCTCACGCACCCGGCACTCCGCCAGGCACCAGCGGCTGCCGCTGACGTTGTCGACGCTCTCCGTGGCCGCCCAGCCGGGCACGTCCAGCTCGTCCAGGGTGTCGAAGACCGGGTCGTGGCTCAGCGCCCGGAGACCGAAGTAGAGCGGGATCGCGCCGAGCAGCACCAGGCTGACCAGAGCGAGCACGCCCATCCGGAGCCGGCGGCGCTCCCGCATCCGCCGACGCAGCTCCGAGCGGGCACCCCGCAGGCCACCGGGGCCGGCGGTGGCGTCCCCGGTGAGGTCGTCAGGGCCGTCGGGGGCGTCAGGGCCGTCGGGCCGCAGCGTCACCCGGCCCGAGGTCTGGTCGTCGGGCCCCGGCCCGGGTCGACCGGCGAGGGCCGGGGCGGGGGTCACCGCCACGCTGGCCCGGGCCACGGCGGGTGGCTGCTCGGGCCGGGCCGGGGACAGGCCGGCGGCGGGCTCGCCGCGACCGGGCTCATGCTGTGGCGGGGCGGCCCGACCGGCCACCCGGTCCTCCGGCCCGCCGTCGGGCCGGCCGTCGGGGGCCGCCACCCGGGCTTTGGGGGGACGGCCGGCGGGGCCGGCGGGCGCGTCGGGCGGAGTCGCCCGACCTGCGGGGGCACCGGGCGGAGTCGCCCGACCTGCGGGCGCGTCGGGCGGAGTCGCCCGACCTGCGGGGGCACCGGGGCGGACCCCGGCCTCCGGCGGGGCTCCGGGGGCGGACTCGGCGCCCGGGCGCGGACCTGCGGCGCCGGGCCGGGCACCCGGCAGGGCGCCGGGGGCCGCACCCGGGGGAAGGGCCGCGCCCGGGCGTGGGACAAGCCCGGTCGGGCCGGCCGACGACCGGCGATCCTCGGGGACGGCCGCCCGGCCCGGGTGCGGTACGTCGGCGGGCACGCCGGGACGGGCGGCCCCCCGCGCCGGACCCGACGGCCGGAGCTGGCCGGTCCCGGGGTCGCGGGGCCCACTGACCTCGCCGGTGCCCGGCTCGCCCGGGGCCCGTTCCCGGGGCGGCCGGGCCTCACCGGCGACGCGTTCGTGCGGCGGCCGGATCTCGCCTGTACCCGGATCCCGGGGCGGCCCGACCTCGCCGGGGCGGGGAGCCGCCAGCGGGCGGGGCGGGGCGGCGGCCCGGGCGGTGGTGGGCGGGCCGGTGTCTCCCGCCCCGGTGGCGGGCGCGGCACCCGGCCGGCCCCGGCCGACGGACGCCCGCCCGGCGTCGCCGACGACCCGGCGGGCACCGGTCGGTTCCCCGACCGGGGGCACGGCGGCCGGGGGCACGGCGGTCAGCGGCGCAGGCGGAACGGCGGCACGGTTGACCATCGGCATGGCGGGGTCGGTGTGGCTGCCCCGGCCGGCCTGGCGAAGCCACTCCGCCGGGCGCTGCGGACGGTCGGCCCGGCCCGGCGTCGCCGCGCCCCGCTCGTCGGGGCCCTCGTCTGCCGGTCCGGCGGGGGTGACCCGGCGACGAGCGGCGGTCTCGTCCGGGCCCGGTTCGGGCCGGCCCCGCCACGGCCCGCCCTCGCCCTGGGCCGCGGTCGGCGGCGGACCGGCGGGCAGCCCGGGCACCGGGGGGGCGTTGCCGCTGAGCGGGACGACCGGCGGCGAGTCCTCGGTGGCACGCCGGCGACCGGTCGGGCGGGCGACGGGCGGGACCGGCCCGGCAATGCCACGGCCGGTCGGCTCGTCCGGCCCGGCCACGACGGGCCCGCCGGGCACCCGGCCGGGGCGCTCCCCCGGCTCGTGCCGAGGCGAGTCGGCCGGGGCCGGGTGGGGCGCACCGACGACGGGGGGGTGCGCCTGCGTGGCGCGGCTGGGCGGCGGGGCCGACTCCGGGGTGGGGCGGCGCGCGGCTGCGGTGGCCCGGCCGGCGGGCGGCGGCCCACCCGGGCCGACCGGCCAGCCGCCGGTCGGTGGCTGGCCCCCGCTTACGGCCGGAGCTGCCGGCGGGCCCGGTGGGCGAGGGGGGTGCCCGGGGGCACCGGCCACCGGCGTCGCTCCCTGCGGGCGGGGCTGGTCCCCCGGCGGCCCGCCGGGGCCGGCCGGACGAGACTGGTCGCGGGCCGGCTCCGGGCCGACCTGCGGAGGCCGGGGCGCGGCGTCTGCCGGGTACGGCGGCCGGGCCGGCTGCGCCGCAGGGTACGGCGGGCGGGCCGGATCGGTCGGTGGTGTGGAGGGCGGGGTCGGGCCCTGAGCCGGGCGGACCGGCGGGGCCGCCGATGGCGGGGGCGTGCCGCGCGGCGGGCGGGGCGGCTCGGCCGAGGCGGGGCGGCGGCCAGGCTCCGGCGAACCGGGCCACGGCCCGTCGACCGGGCGGGGCCGGGCGGGACCGGGTTCACCGCCGCGCACCGGGGGCGTGGCCGGCGGGCCGGCCGGGCCGCGCCGGGCCTCCGGGTCGGGGCGGCCCGGCGGCGGCACCGCGCCGGGCGGGAGGCCGTCCGGGCCCAGCTCGGCGCGCTGCTGCTTGGCGGACCGCAGGTCGTCGATCCAGCCGAACTCCTCGCCGCTTACCGGCTCCTCGGGCTCACTGTCGGGTCGGCCCCGGCCCCACCGGCGCCCCTTGGCGCGCTGTTCGCGCCGGTCGTCGGGGCCGTCCTCCGGTCGCTCCGAACCACGGGATCTCACTGCTGACCCTCCCCGACGGCGTCTGCGCCGTCCTCGTCCGCCACGGTGGCGTGCCCGTTGCCCGACGGGTGGCGGCCGTTCCCGGCGGGGACCGGCGCGTCCGGACGTGCCGGGGCGGGCAGTCCCCGGACGATCCCGCGCAGCAACGGCAGCCGGTTGGCCACCGTTCGCTCGGCACCGTGTCCGCTGGGACGGTAGTAGTCGGCCCCGACAAGGTCGTCCGGAGCGTACTGCTGGGTGACGACACCTCGGGGGTCGTCGTGCGGGTACCGGTAGCCCACGCCGTGGCCGAGCCCCCGGGCCCCGGAGTAGTGGGCGTCGCGCAGGTTGCGGGGCACCGGCCCGCCCCGCCCGGCGCGGACGTCGGCCATGGCGGCCCCGATCGCGCTGGTCGCCGAGTTGGACTTCGGCGCGGTGGCCAGGTGGATCACCGCCTGGGCGAGGTTGAGCTGGGCCTCGGGCAGGCCGACGAACTCGACCGCGTGGGCGGCGGCGGTGGCCACGCCCAACGCGGTCGGGTCGGCCATCCCGACGTCCTCGCTGGCGAAGATGACCAGGCGGCGGACGATGAACCGGGCGTCCTCACCGGCCACCAGCATCCGGGCCAGCCAGTGCAGCGCGGCGTCCACGTCGGAGCCGCGCATGCTCTTGATCAGGGCGCTGGTGACGTCGTAGTGGGCGTCGCCGGCCCGGTCGTAGCGCACCGCGGCGACGTCCACCGCCTGTTCGGCGGTGGCCAGCTCGATCCGCTCGGCGCCCAGCGCGGTGGCCGAGGCGGCGGCCGCCTCCAGCGCGGTCAGCGCCTTGCGCACGTCGCCGCCGGCGAGGCGGACCAGGTGGTCCTCGGCCTCGGTCTCCAGGGTGAGCGCGCCGGCGAGGCCGCGGGGGTCGGTGACCGCGCGGCGCAGCAGGCCGCGCACGGCGGCGTCGTCCAGCGGCTGGAGGGTGAGCAGCACGCACCGGGACAGCAGCGGCGAGATGACCGAGAAGTACGGGTTCTCGGTGGTCGCCGCGAGCAGGGTGACCGTGCGGTCCTCGACGGCGGCGAGCAGCGAGTCCTGCTGGGTCTTGCTGAACCGGTGCACCTCGTCGATGAACAGCACGGTCGGCGGGCCGCCCGAGCGGCGCTGCCGGCGGGCGGTGTCGATGACCGCGCGGACGTCCTTCACCCCGGCGGAGAGCGCCGACATCGCCACGAAGCGGCGGTCGGTGGCCCGGGCCACCAGGTGGGCGATGGTGGTCTTGCCGCTGCCCGGCGGGCCCCAGAGGATCACCGACATCGGGGTGACGCCGCCGACGAGCTGGCGTAGCGGGGCCCCCGGGGCGAGGAGGTGGTCCTGCCCGACGAGCTCGTCGATGCCGGCCGGACGCATCCGGACGGGCAGGGGCGAGTCGGCCGACACCGGGGTGAAGCCGTCGACGCCGACGGAGCCCGTGGGGGCGCTGGGCGCACCGGCGGGCGCACCGAGGGAGAAGAGGGCGTCGGACTCCATCAGAAAGACACTACCGGGCCGGGTCCGCGCCGCCGGAACTGCGGCGCGGGCCCGACCCGGAGTGATCAATTCCGGTCAGCCCCGGCCGGGGCGCCGGCCCCGGTACCAGCGGCCGCGGCCACCGCCGCCACCGCCGCCACCGCCGCGCGGGCCGCTGCCGACGCCGGCCAGGTAGAGGGAGAGCAGCAGCAGACCGAGCATCAGCAGGGTGTGCACGTTGAACAGGTCCGGCGCGCCGAAGTTGGTGTCGAGCAGGTCGATCAACAGGGCGAAGCCGAAGACGATGGCCGCGAGAATGGCGAGCATGTCGGTCCTCCGGTGGGGGGTTCACAGTAGGTCGGAGCGTGATGTACCCCACCGGCCCGTTCGCCAATCTCCACCGTGGATGGGCCGTCCGCGCAGGTCAGTCGCCGGCCGGGCCCGGACGGGTTCTAGGCTGGCGACATGATCACCGCCGACCAGGCCCTGGAGGGGCGGGCCGCCATTCTCGACGCCGCCGGCCAGCATCCGTACGCCCGGCACTCGCTGTGGCGCGGCGACGAGCCGCGCGGCTGGCGACTGGCCGACGCCGTGGCGTGGCTGCTCCCGCCGGGCCAGGGCGCGGCCGGCGGCGCGCTCGGCGGCGCGGGGCCTGCGGTGGACCTCTTCGCCGAGCTGGTCGCCGCCGGGGAGGTCCGGCCCGACCAGTTGCTGCACCTGCCCCGTCTCGACGCCGCAGAGCTGTCCGGCCGGCTGGCCGCGACCCGGATCGACCACTGGGACTTCCGGTGGACCGCCGCTCCCCCGCCCCCGCAGCCCGGCGAGGAGCGGGTGGTCCGGCTCACCGGCGCGGACCACCCGGCGCTGGCGGAGCTGATCGAGGAGGCCTTCCCGACCACGACCTCCCGCCCGGGCGACCCGCGCGTCGTCGACTGGTACGGCATCCGCGACGGCGACCGGCTGGTCGCCTGCGGCGCGGACCGCAGCCGGGGCGACATCGGCTTCCTGTCCGGGCTGACCGTCGCCCCCGCCGCCCGGGGCCGGGGCCTCGGCGCGGCCCTCACCGCCGGGATGACCCGGGCGCTGTCCGCCCGGTACGACCAGGTCGCGCTCGGCGTCTACACGCACAACGTGGGGGCGGCACGGCTCTACCGGCGCCTCGGCTTCCGCGACAGCCTGGCCCGCAGCTCGGTGCACCTGGCCTGAGGCGGTCCACAGGGGATCTTCCCGACGCCCGGCGGCGGAGCAACCGCGCTACCGGCCGGGGTCGGCGGACCCGACGACCGCCCCGGCGGGAACGCCGCCGGACCCGGGAGCGGACCCGGCCGTCGGGTCGACGGAGGAACCGGCCGACGGGTCGACGGAGGAACCAGCCGTCGGGTCGACGGAGGAACCGGCCGGCGGCGCGACGACAGGGCCCGCGTCGGGAGCAACGGCGGAACCGGCCGGCGGCGCGGCGGCGGGGGCCGGGGTCGCGCGACGGGCGGCCCGCCAGGCCGGCAGGTAGAGCGGCGCGGCCAGGGCGAGCACCACCGCGCCGACCAGCATCGCCGTGCTGACGTTGGTGCGGTCGGCCAGCACGGTCAGTGCCACCGCGCCCAGGGCGCCGGCCGGCTGGCCCATCATCGAGTTCAGCGAGAGCACGCTGGTCCGGTACGGGCCGTCGACCTGCCGGTGCAGCAGCCCCAGGTGCAGCGGGTTCGACGCGCCGTGCACGGTGTAGCAGGCCAGGTACGCCACCAGCACCCCGACGGGGCCGGCGAGCAGCCCCATCCCGACCACGGTCGCGCCCTGGAGGACCCGCAGCAGCGCGGCGCCGGGTGCCGCCCCCGGCCAGCGCAGCAGCAGCGGGGTCAGCGCGGCCCCGGCCGCCGAGGCGAGCCAGGCGGCGGAGCTCGCGGGGCCCAGCAGCGCGGCGGCCCGGTCGGGGTCGCCGACCACCTCGGCGAGCCGGACCGGCAGCAGCGACTCGAAGGTGACCATGCCGAAGCCCCAGAACAGCTCCACCGCGACCAGGGCGAGCAGCACCCGGGAGCGGCGCAGCAGGCCGAACGCCTGCCCGACCATCCGGGGCGCCTCGGCGACCGACGTGCGCAGCGCCCCGGACCCCCGGCCGGGCCGGACCTCGACCAGCAGCGTCATCAGCGCGGCCAGCGCCACGGCCTGCAACGCGATGGCGACCAGCACCGGCCCGGTCAGCGCGCTCACCGGGCCGACCGGGCCGAGCGCGATGAGGCCACCGCTGAGCAGCGCGCCGCCGGCGATGGCGACACCGGCGACCGTGCCGGCGTGGCCGAGGCCGCGCTCGTACTCGGCGTCGGGGTCGGCCGCGAGGGTGGCGTCGACGTACCAGGACTCCAGAGGGCCGCTGTCGAGCGCCCGGTAGGCCCCCTGCACCGCAAAGACCAGGAAGAACAGGGCGACGGAGTCGGCCACCGCGAAGAGCGCCAGGGAGACCAGGTTGAGCACCCCGGCGGTGACCAGCACCGGCTTGCGGCCCAGCGCGTCGGCGACCCCGCCGGTGGGCAGCTCCAGCGCCAGCACCACCAGGCCCTGCGCGGTGACGGCCAGGCCGATCTGGGACAGCGTCAGGCCGCGCTCCTGCATCAGCAGGATCATGACCGGGATCAGCAGGCCGGTGGGCAGCCAGCGCAGGCCGTAGAGGGCGAGGTAGCGGAACCGGACCTGGCGCACGGTGAGGGCGCTCACCGGGCCTTACCGATCATCGGGTACCCGGCCAGGAAGACGTGCACCGGCTGGGCGTCCGGCTCGTCGGGGACGGACTCCTCGCGGTAGCGCATGAGGACCTGCCACACCTCCGCTTCGAGCGCCTGGAGCCGGCCCGGTCCCAGGTGGAGCAGGGCGTCGCTCAGGCCGGCGGCGTCCCGCCACGCGGGCGACCATTCGGGGCGGGCGGCGAACCACCGCTCCGCCCGCTCGACGAGCAGCCGCACCTGGTCTCCCTGGATCCACTCGCTCGCGGCCCGGGCGTCCGGGTCGTCGTCGAAGTCCGTCGGCTCCCAGTCGCTGACGTCGTGCGCGGCGCGCCACCAGCGCTGCCGGCCCGTGGCCCGATCCGGGTCCTCCACGACCAGCCCCACCTCGGCGAGCTGCCGCAGGTGGTAGCTGGTGGCGCCGGTGTTGGTGTCGAGCTTCCCGGCGAGGGCCGTGGCGGTCGCCGGGCCGTCGGCCCGCAGCGCGCCGAGCAGCCGCAGCCGCAGCGGATGCGCCAGCACCCGCACCTGTCGATGGTCCAGCCGGACGACACTGGGCGCTCCTGGCGAGATTTCGCTGTCCATGCCTGCACAATATCTCTGCACACTTTCTGTGCACAATAGTCATGCATGGAAAGTGTGCGTGATCCGACAGTGGCGGTGGGGACAGTCAGGGGGCGAGAATCTCGCTGACCCCGCGCAGGCGAACACGCAGCAGGCCGGTGGCGCGGGAGCTGTCGAGGCGTACCTCGATGGGGCGGACCAGGCCCGACGCGGCGCTGGTGGCGGTCCTCAGGCCGGCCGGGTCGATGCCGAACCGGCGGGCCACCAGCAGCCCCAGCTCGGCGCGGCTGACCGCCTCCGGCCCGGCCACGTTGAGCAGGCCGGCGTGGTCGCCCTCCACCAGCTCCAGCACGGCGGCGGCCAGGTCGGCCACGTCGACCGGGCAGCGGACCTCGTCGGTGAACAGGCTCGCCCGGCCGGCCAGGGCGTCCAGGCAGAGCCGGATCTGCTTGCTCCGCTCGTCGCCCACGATCAGCGAGGTACGCACCAGCGCCGCCCCCGGGTCGATCGCCCGCACGGCGGTCTCCGCCGCCGCCTTCGCCGCCCCGTACGCGAAGACCGGGGTGGGCACCTCGTCGTCGGCGTACGGCTCGGGCCGGCCGGCGTGCAGCGCGTCGCTGGACAGGTGCACCAGCCGGGCCCCCGCCTCGGCGGCGGCGTACGCGACGTGGGCCGCGCCGTCGGCGGTGACCGTCCAGTCGTCGTACCGGTAGGGGGTGCTCACCACGGCGGCCGGCCGCACCGCCGCGACCAGCGCGCGCACGGCGGCCCGGTCGGTCACGTCGACCCGACGCGCCTCGACCCCGGCCAGCTCGACGGGGTTCGCATGGTACGTGCCGACCACCCGCCGTCGGGCCGCGACGGCCTGCCGGCACACCTCGGCGCCGAGGTGCCCGCTGGCACCCACCACGAGCAGCGTCACGCGACTCCCCCTCCAAGGCGGCGGGGCGCCACCTCGGTGACGCCCCGCCGAACCCTGCGAAAGACCGACTCAGACCGGGTCGGCCACCGGGGCGGCCGGGCCGGCGGTGCCGGTGTGCGCGGCGGCGGCCGGCTTCGGCTTGGCGTCGATGCCCGCCTCGGCACGCTGCTGCCCGGTGATCGGGGTCGGCGCGCCGGTCAGCGGGTCGAACCCGCCCCGGGTCTTCGGGAACGCGATGACCTCGCGGATCGAGTCCGCGCCGGCCAGCAGCATGCAGACCCGGTCCCAGCCGAACGCGATGCCGCCGTGCGGCGGGGCGCCGTACTTGAACGCCTCCAGCAGGAAGCCGAACTTGTCCTGCGCCTCCTCGGGGGTGATGCCGAGCAGGTCGAACACCCGCTTCTGCACGTCCCCCCGGTGGATACGGATAGACCCGCCACCGATCTCGTTGCCGTTGCAGACGATGTCGTACGCGTAGGCCAGGGCCCGGTCCGGGGCCTCCTCGAACCGGTCGACCCACTCGGTGTTCGGGGAGGTGAACGGGTGGTGCACGGCCGTCCAGCCACCCTCGTCCGTCTTCTCGAACATGGGCGCGTCGACGACCCAGCAGAACGCCCAGGCGGACTCGTCGATCAGCTTGGCCCGCTTGGCGATCTCGATCCGGGCCGCGCCGAGCAGCTCCTGCGCCTCCCGGGTGACCGTGCTGGCGGCGAAGAAGACCGCGTCGCCCGGCTTCGCGCCGACCGCGTCGGCCAGCCCGGCCAGGTGCTCGGCGGAGAGGTTCTTCGCCACCGGGCCGCGCGCCTCGCCGGTCTCGGCGTCGAGCACCACGTAAGCCAGACCCTTCGCGCCGCGCGCCTTGGCCCAGTCCTGCCAGCCGTCCAGCTCCTTGCGGCTCTGGCCGGCCCCGCCCGGCATGACGACCGCGCCGACGTACCCGCCCGCGTCGATCGCGCCGGCGAAGACCCGGAACGCGGTGCCGCGCAGGTAGTCGGTCAGCTCGGTCAGCTCGACGCCGTAGCGCAGGTCGGGCTTGTCGGAGCCGTACCGGGCCATGGCGTCGTGCCAGGTGATCCGCGGGATCGGCCGGGAGATCTCGTGGTCGGCGAGGTCCTTCCACAGCGCCGAGACGATCGCCTCGCCGAGGTCGATCACGTCGTCCTCGGTGACGAAGGACATCTCGATGTCGAGCTGGGTGAACTCCGGCTGCCGGTCGGCGCGGAAGTCCTCGTCCCGGTAGCAGCGGGCGATCTGGTAGTACCGCTCCATGCCGCCGACCATCAGCAGCTGCTTGAACAGCTGCGGGGACTGCGGCAGGGCGTACCAGCTGCCGGGCTGGAGGCGGACCGGGACCAGGAAGTCGCGGGCGCCCTCCGGGGTGGACCGGGTCAGCGTCGGGGTCTCGATCTCCAGGAAGTCCCGGTCGTGCAGCACGCCCCGGGCGAGCTGGTTGGCCCGCGAGCGCAGCCGCATCGCCTTCGCCGGGCCGCCCCGGCGCAGGTCGAGGTAGCGGTACTTGAGCCGGATGTCGTCGCCGGCCTCGATCTGGTCGTCGACGGGCAGCGGCAGCGGCGCGGCCTCCGAGAGCACCTCCAGCTCGCTGGCGGTCACCTCGACCTCGCCGGTGGGCAGCTCCGGGTTCTCGTTGCCCTCGGGGCGGCGGGTCACCTCGCCGGTCACCTTCACGCAGAACTCGTTGCGCAGCGCGTGGGCGTCCTCCTCGCGGAAGACCACCTGGACGATGCCGGAGCCGTCGCGCAGGTCGACGAAGATGACACCGCCGTGGTCGCGCCGGCGGGCCACCCACCCGGCGAGCGTCACCGTGGTGCCGGCGTCCGTCGCGCGCAGGCTGCCGGCGTCATGGGTACGGATCACGGCTTGCGTCTCCCTCATCTGCGGTCGGTCTGCCCCCGCATTCTGTCAGGGCGCCCCGCCCCCCGCCGCCACCGGGCGGCCGACGGCACCCGGACGGCGCCGCCACCGGGCGAGCCCGGCACCCGCCGGGCCGGGCCCCGTCCCGCGCCGCCGGCAGCGGTCGCGAGGCTCGCCCACGTACCGTGTGGCGATGCGCGCCGTACCCCGCTGGGCCCTGCTCTCCTCCGCCGCCGCCCCGGTGTTCCTAATCGGCGGCTGGACGCTCGCGGCGAGCCGGCAGCCGGGCGGCTTCGACCAGGTGGGCGACACGATCAGCGCGCTCGCGGCGGTCGACGCCGCGGATCGGTGGATCATGACCATCGGGCTGCTCGGCCTGGGGCTGTGTCACTGCCTGACCGCGGCCGGGCTCCGGTCGGCACGGCCCGCCGGCCGCCTGCTGCTCGCCCTCGGTGGGGTGGCCACGCTGGCCGTCGCGGCCCTCCCGCTGCCGGCCATGAGCGGTGCCTCCGCCCCGCACCGCGCCGCCGCCGTGGTCTCCTTCGGCACGCTGGCGCTCTGGCCGGCCCTCGCCGCGCCCACGCGCCGCCCGCCCGGCGACGCCGCCGCGGTGCCGGCGTCCCACGGTTTGGTCGCTACGGCGCTGCTGCTGGTCCTGGCGGGCTGGCTGGTCGTGGAGCTGGTCGGCGGCGGCGCCTGGCTCGGCCTGGCCGAGCGGGTGGTGGCCGGGGCCGAGGCGCTCTGCCCGCTGCTGGCGGTGCTGGCCCTCGGCGCTGGCCGTCGGCCGGCAGGTGATTCACCGTGACCGGCCCTCGGCCGGCACCCGGGCGCGCTCCTCGGGCCCGTCCCGCCGGTCGCCGCCCCTCCCGGCACGCGCGAAGCGGGCCACCGGGAGGCCGGCGACCCGCTTCGCGGACGGTGCGGTGGATCAGATGATGCTGACGCCGTAGACGCTCATCGGCTCGGTCACCGGCTGGAAGTACGTGGTGCCGCCGGAGGTGCAGTTGCCGCTGCCGCCGGAGGTGAGGCCGACGGCGCTGCCGGCGCTGAACAGCGAGCCGCCGCTGTCGCCCGGCTCGGCGCAGACGGTGGTGCGGATCAGGCCGGAGACGCTGCCCTCGGCGTAGTTGACCGTGGCGTTGGTGGCGGTCACCGAGCCGCCCTTCAGGCCGGTGGTGCTGCCGGAACGCTGCACGCTCTGGCCGACGTACGCGTTGGCGGCACCGGTGACGTCCCGGTAGACGCCGTTGTAGAGGGATACGTTGCCCGTGGCGTTGCCGGAGTTGCTGTGCCGCACGATGCCGTAGTCGTTGCCCGGGAAGCTGCTGCCGGCGCGGGTGCCCAGGACGCTGGTCTGGCCCGAGTTGGAGTACCAGGTCGAGGCGATGTTGGTGCAGTGCCCGGCGGTCAGGAAGAAGGTCGTGCCGGCGCTGTTGCGGACGTTGAAGCCGAGCGAGCAGCGACCGCCGCCGGCGGCGTAGATCGCCTGGCCGCCGGAGATCCGGGTGCTCAGCACGCCGGCCTCGGCCTCGACGCGGACCGCGCCGCCGGTGCGGGCGGCGGCGGCCTTGACCTGCTCCAGCTTGGCGCCGGTCACGGTGCTGTCGACGGAGACGACGACCTGGTTGGTGACCGCGTCGGTCCACCAGGCGGTGCCCGGGATCTTCGCCGAGCGCTCCAGCTCGGCGGTGGCCCGGTTGAGCTCCACGGCGCCCCGCTTCACGATCTTCGCGGTCGCGCCGGAGGCGCGGACCTGACGGGCGGCGGCCTCGTCGGTCACGGTGACGACCATCTTGCCGCTGGCGTCGGCGTACGTGCCGGCGGAGCGGTCACCGAGCCGCTCGGCCAGGGTGGCCGCGGCGTCGGGCGAAGCGGGCGAGGGTGCGGCCTGGGCGGGCGCGCCGATCAGCGCGCCGGCGACCAGGGTTCCGGCTGCGGCTACGGACGCGGCGCGGAGGAGCGATGACCTCGTGGGTCGCATGTAACAACCTCCCGGAGGGGGGTGACGGGTCGCGCCGAGGGTGACGGACCCGAGGACCAGACGACCGGATCTGGGGGGAACCGACCTGGTAGTGAAGTATTCACATATTTAAGATCACTAGCAAGACCCCGCACCGCCTGCCCCGCCGAGCCGCGCACGACGCGGACCAGCAACATTGTGGCCACGGGCAGCGAGGACAGCGGCAGCGCCCACGCCGGCCTCGGCTAGTGACCACAGGTCCCGACACACCCGCCCCCGGCGATGGACGCGCTCGCCCCACCTGATGTCACGCCTGACCACCGCCCAGCGGATGCGCACGCCCGGGACCGTCAGCCCTCCCGGCGGCCGGCGCCGGGGCAGCACACCAACCCCCGGCGATCTTGCACTTGGGGCCCGCGAGCTGGGCGTTACGCGGCCTTTGCCGGGGCCCCAACCGCAAGATCGCGGGGGTGGGGCGGGGGCCGGGGTGGGGTGGGGTGGGGTGGGGTGGGGTTAGCGGGTGGCGGCTAGGCGGGCGGCTCGGGCGTCGCGCTTCTCCTCGAAGCGGGACGCGTGGGTCTCCAGGGTGTCGAGGTGGGCGGCGATCTGGTCGCGGGCCGCCTCGCCGTCGGCGTCCAGGCCCGAGACGTTGAACACGTCCCACTGACGCAGCACCGGGACGACCACCTCGTCGCGGTGCTGGCGCAGGTCGTAGATGCCGGCGAGGGCGATCGCCACCGACTTGCGGGCGAAGCCCTCGATGCCCACGCCGGGCATCTGGAAGTCCGCCAGCACCTCGGCGATCGCCCGCATCGTCTGGCTCGGGTCGAGGTCCAGGGCGGCGGCGAGCAGATTGCGGTAGAAGACCATGTGCAGGTTCTCGTCGGCCGCGACGCGGGCCAGCAGCGCCTCGCAGGCCGGGTCGCCGGTCACCCGGCCGGTGTTGCGGTGCGAGATCCGAGTGGCCAGCTCCTGGAACGACACGTACGCCAGCGAGCGCAGCATCGAGTCGTCGTGGGAGTTGGAGTACCCGGCCGTCATGTGCACCATCCGGGCCCGCTCCAGGGCCACCGGGTCGACCGCCCGGGTCACGGTCAGGTAGTCCCGGATTGCGGTGCCGTGCCGCCCCTCCTCCGCCGTCCACCGGCCCACCCAGGTCCCCCACGCCCCGTCGGGGCCGAAGAGGGTGGCGATCTGGTGGTGGTACGAGGGGAGGTTGTCCTCGGTGAGCAGGTTCACGATCAGCGCGGTGCGCGCCACCTCGGGGATCGTCGAGTCCGACGCCGACCACGCCTCGCCGCCGAGCGGGCCGTCGAAGGTGCGACCCTCGCCCCACGGCACGTACTCGTGCGGGAACCACTCCTTGGCCATCGAGAGGTGCCGGTCGAGGTTCTTCTCCACGACGGGCTCGAGCTCGACGAGCAGGGCGGTCTGGCTCAGTGCGGTCACGACGATCTCCCTACCTACGGTGGCGTAACTTACGCCACCGTAGGTCCTCGCCGACGTACGCGCCAGTAACGCCCAGCTCGTAGGCGTTGCCGGCGGGTCCTCAGCCCTCGCCGACCAGCGGCCGCAGGTCCGCCCGGGGCGGGGTCCACTCCCCCGCCGACGCGGCCACCTGCTCGCCGGAGCGGATGTCCTTCACCTCGTCCGCCGCGCCCTCGGCCCCCGGGAACCACACGTACGGGATGCCGCGCCGCTCGGCGTAGCGAATCTGCTTGCCGAACTTCGCCGCGCTCGGCGACACCTCGGTGGGCACGCCCCGGCTGCGCAGCGCGTCGGCGACGGCGTTGCTGGCCGCCCGCTGCTCCTCGGCGGTGACCGCCACCAGCACGCAGGTCGGCACGCTGCGGGACACCGACAGCGCGTCGGCGCCGAAGAGCAGGCCGAGCAGCCGGGTCACCCCGATCGAGATGCCCACCCCGGGGAACCGGGCGGCCCCCGAGCTGGCCAGGTTGTCGTACCGGCCGCCGGAGCAGATCGAGCCGAACCGCTCGTAGCCCACGAGCTGCGTCTCGTAGACCGTGCCGGTGTAGTAGTCCAGGCCACGGGCGATGCGCAGGTCTGCCACACACAGTCCCGGCGAGTGCGCGGCGGCGGTCTCCACCACCGCGACCAGCTCGGCGACGCCCTCGTCCAGCAACGGGTGGCTCACCCCGAGGGCGCGCACCGCGTCGGCGAAGGAGGCGTCCGGGGCGGAGATCTCGGCCAGGGACAGGCACGCCCTGGCCTGCGCCTCGCTCGCCCCGGCCGTCTCGGCCAGCACCTCGGCCACCTTCGCCGGGCCGATCTTGTCGAGCTTGTCGACGGCGCGCAGGGCGGCCTCCGGATCGGTCAGCCCGATGCCCAGGTAGAAGCCCTCACAGATCTTGCGGTTGTTGACCTGGATCCGCACCGGCGGGATCGGCAGCGACCGCAGCGCGTCGCCGATGACCAGCGGCATCTCGGCCTCGAAGTGGGCGGGCAGGGTGTCCCGGTCGACGATGTCGATGTCGGCCTGGAGGAACTCCCGGTAGCGGCCCTCCTGCGGGCGCTCGCCCCGCCACACCTTCTGGATCTGGTAGCGGCGGAACGGGAACTGGAGCTTGCCGGCGTTCTCCAGCACGTAGCGGGCGAACGGGACGGTCAGGTCGAAGTGCAGGCCGAGGGCGTCGTCCCCGGCCGGGCCCTCGGCGTCGGCCTGGAGCCGGCGCAGCAGGTAGACCTCCTTCGAGGTCTCCCCCTTGCGCAGGAGCTGGTCCAGCGGCTCCACCGAGCGGGTCTCCAGGGGGGCGAAGCCGTACAGCTCGAAGGTGGCGCGGATCCGGTCGAGGACGAACTGCTCGATCATCCGCTGCGCCGGCGTCCACTCGGGGAAACCGGAGAGGGGCGTGGGCTTGCTCATGGCGTACTCCTTGCAGCTCCGCGCCGCCGGGCGCGGTGAGGTCGTGGCCCGCGCGACGCGGGCAGAGGATCTAGAGGCCGCGGACGGGCGCGGCGGGGCGCGCGCCGCCGGAGCCCGCCACCTCGACGAGGTACGGGTTGCTCGCGCGCTCGCGGCCGATGGTGGTCGCGGGGCCGTGGCCGGGCAGCACCACCGTGTCGTCGGCCAGCGGGAGGATCTTGTCTCGCAGGCTGGCGAGCATCCGGGGCATGCTGCCGCCCCACAGATCGGTGCGGCCGATCGAGCCGGCGAAGAGCACGTCGCCGGAGAGGCAGACCTGCTCGGCCTCCCAGGGCGAACCGGCGCCGGGCAGCCGGAACAGCACCGACCCGCCGGTATGGCCCGGGGCGTGGTCGACGGTGATCTCCAGGCCGGCCAGGGCGAGGGTGGCCCCGTCGGTCAGCTCGGCGACGTCGTCGGGCTCGGTATAGGGCAGCCGGCCACCGAAGAGCTGGGTGAGGTCCATCGACAGCGCCTTGCCCGGATCGGCCAGCAACTCCCGGTCGTCGGGGTGGACGTACGCGGTGATGCCCCGGGCGCCGCAGACCGGCGCGACGGAGAAGGTGTGGTCGAGGTGGCCGTGGGTGAGCAGCACGGCGGCCGGGTGCAGGCGGTGCTCGGCGAGCACGGCGTCAAGCCGGTCGAGCACCCCGATGCCCGGGTCGACCACCACGCACTGCTCCCCCGGCGCGGTCGCCACCACGTAACAGTTGGTGCCGAAGGCATCCGCGGGAAAGCCGGCCACGAGCACGTCCGCTCCCCTTCCGTCGAGCTGTCGTCCCTGCACTGGCAGCCTAGCGGCAACGGCACGCGAATTCCGTCGGCCCACCCGCCCCGCGGGCCCCGCCGGGCACAGTGACACCCCCCGATAAACCCCGCGAGGACCTGGTACACCACATTCCCAGTCCGTACCCGTACACTCTGGCGGGCGTGTGGCGTGGCGCACGTGCCACCAGACAGGGTGCGACGCCCGACCCGCCGGTGACCGTCAGGGTAGAGGAGGGGGAGCACGGGTGGCTTCCAGCAGGGACCGGCAGCGCAAACTGGCGCGGGCCAAGCTCGATCGACAGTTGGCCCGACGGGCCTCCCGGACCAGGCGCCGTCGGCAGATCCAGGCCGGCGTCGGCGCCGCCGTGGTGCTCGCGCTGATCGTGGCCGGCTCCGCGTGGGCGCTGGGCGCCTTCGACGAAGGCCCGGAGAAGAACACGGCCGCCGAGGACGTCTGCATCTGGACCCCGCAGGACGCCACCGCGAACACCAACCTCAAGGACGTCGGCACCCCGGCCACCACCGGCCTGCCGACCACCGGCACCCGGGCGATGACCGTCACCACCAACCAGGGCGCGCCGATCACCGCGGAGCTCGACCTCGCCTCGGCCCCCTGCGCCGGGGCGAGCATCGCCCACCTGGCCAGCCGGGGCTTCTACGACAACGCCACGTGCCACGAGATCACCGCCGAGGGCGCGTTGCGCTGCGGTGACCCGAGCGGCACCGGCCTGGGCGGCCCGACCTACTCGTTCTACGACGAGAACGTCCCCGTGCAGCCCGAGGCGAGCCCGTCGGCCAGCCCCGCCCCCGGCCAGCCCCCGGCGTACCCGAAGGGCACGGTCGCGATGATGGCCAACCCGCCGGGCGCCAACGGCGGCCAGTTCCTCGTCTTCTTCAAGGACTTCAATCCCGCCAAGCCGGTGTACCCGGTGATCGGCAAGGTCACCGGCGGGCTCGACGTGATCACGAAGATCGGCGCCCTCCCGACCGTGGACAATGGGAGCGGAGCAAAGGTCAAGCCGAAGACCGACGTGGTGATCCAGAGTCTCACCGTCGGCGAGCCGACGACGGCGCCGGCCGCGACCGCCCCGGCGTCGGGCGCTCCGGCGGCCAGCCCGAACGCCGGCTGACCGGCCCCGCCCCACACACTGCGGCACCGACCGCGCCAGAGACACAGTCCAGGAGGATCGACCGTGACGTCCACGAAAGAGCGGCAGCGCGCGGCGGCGAAGGCCCGACTTCAGCGGAACATGGCCGCGCAGGCGACCAGGGCACGCAAGCGCCGGCAGACGCAGGCGGTCGTCGGCGCCGGAGCGGCCCTGTTGCTCGTGGTCGCCGGCACCGTGTGGCTGGCCACCACCGTCGTCGGTGACGACGACGACAAGCAGAAAGCCGGCGCTGCGAGCGGTCTCGTGCAGTGCGCGTTCACCGAGATCCCCAAGGAGAGCCGGACCAAGGAGATCAAGGACGTCGGGCTGCCGCAGAACCAGCAGGCGAGCACCGGCGTCCAGACCCTGACGATGGACACCAGCCTGGGCCCGATCACCGCCAAGGTCGACCGGGCCGCCTCGCCGTGCACCGCGGCCAGCTTCACCCACCTGGCGAGCAAGAACTTCTTCGACAACAGCAAGTGCCACCGCCTGGTCACCGAGGGAATCCAGGTGCTCCAGTGCGGTGACCCGAGCGCGACCGGCAAGGGCTGGCGGGACACCGACGGCACCGGTGGCCCGGCGTACAAGATGACCGAGGAGAACCTGCCCACCGACAAGCGCCCCGCCTACCCGAAGGGGGTCATCGCGATGGCCAACTCGGGGCAGCCCGGCAGCACCGGCAGCCAGTTCTTCATCGTCTACGGCGACTCGCAGCTCGACCCGAACTACACCGTCCTGGGCACGATCACCGGCGGGATGGACATCGTCGAGGCCGTCGCCAAGGCCGGCGACGACAAGGCGTTCGCCCAGCAGGCCGGCGGCGGCCACCCCAAGAAGGAAATCGTCATCAAGAAGCTGACGATGAGCGAGCCGCAGGGCTGAGCCCTCCACCACGACGAAGCGCCCGCCGGCTGAGCCGGCGGGCGCTGTCGTGTGCGGATCAGGACCCCGAGGTGACCCGGTACGCGTCGAAGACGCCGTCGACCTTGCGGACGGCGGCCAGCAGGTGGCCCAGGTGCTTCGGGTCGGCCATCTCGAAGCTGAACCGGCTGACCGCCACCCGGTCCCGGGTGGTGGTGACCGTGGCGGACAGGATGTTGACCCGCTCCTCGGAGAGCACCCGGGTCACGTCCGCCAGCAGCTTGTGCCGGTCCAGTGCCTCCACCTGGATGGCCACCAGGAACGTCGAGGCGGAGGTGAGCTTCCAGCTGACCTCGACCACCCGCTCGTCCTGGGCACGCAGGTCCTCGGCGTTGGCGCAGTCGTCCCGGTGCACGCTGACCCCGCCGGAGCGGGTGACGAACCCGAAGACCGCGTCCGGCGGCACCGGCGTGCAGCACCGGGCCAGCTTGATCCAGACGTCGCTGACGCCGCGCACCACCACGCCCGGGTCGGAGCTGCTCTGCCGGCTGCGCGGTGGCCGGGTGGCGACGGCGGTCTCGGCGATATCCTCCGCCGCGCCCTCCTCGCCGCCGTACGCGGCCATCAGCTTCTGCACCACCGACTGGGCGGAGACCTGACTGTCGCCGACCGCCGCGTACAGCGACGCCACGTCGGCCAGGTGCAGGTCCCGGGCGATCGTCATCAACGCGTCCGAGGTGAGCATCCGCTGCAACGGCATGCCCTGCTTGCGCATCGCCTTGACGATCGAGTCCTTGCCGGCCTCGATCGCCTCCTCGCGCCGCTCCTTGTTGAAGTACTGCCGGATCTTCGTGCGCGCCCGGGGGCTCTTCACGAAGCCCAGCCAGTCCTGCGTCGGCCCCGCCGTCTCGGACTTCGACGTGAAGATCTCGATCACGTCGCCGTTGGACAGCGTCGATTCCAGGGGCACCAGCTTGCCGTTGACCCGCGCCCCGATGCACTTGTGCCCCACCTCGGTGTGCACCGCGTACGCGAAGTCCACCGGCGTCGACCCCGTCGGCAGGGGGATGACGTCGCCCTTCGGCGTGAAGACGTACACCTCCTGGCTGGACAGGTCGAAGCGCAGCGCGTCCAGGAACTCGCTCGGGTCCGCCGCCTCCCGCTGCCAGTCCAGCAGCTGCCGCAGCCAGGTCATCTCGTCGATGTGTGCCGGCGGGCCGACGACCTGGGTGCCCTTGTGCTCCTTGTACTTCCAGTGCGCGGCGATGCCGAACTCGGCGGTGCGGTGCATCGCGAACGTGCGGATCTGCATCTCCACCGGCTTGCCGGTGGGCCCGATCACCGTCGTGTGCAGCGATTGGTACATGTTGAACTTGGGCATCGCGATGTAGTCCTTGAACCGACCCGGCACCGGCTGCCAGTTGGCGTGGATCACGCCCAGCGCCGCGTAGCAGTCCCGCACCGTGTCGACCAGGATCCGCACGCCCACCAGGTCGTAGATGTCGTTGAACTCGCGGCCACGCACGATCATCTTCTGGTAGATCGAGTAGAGGTGCTTCGGCCGGCCCGTCGTCTCCGCCTTGATCTTGGCGGCCTTCAGGTCGGTCTGCACCTTCTGGGTGACCTGTCGCAGCAGCGCCTCCCGCTGCGGCTGGTGCTCCCCGATCAGGCGAAGGATCTCCTCGTACCGCTTCGGGAACAGCGTGCCGAACGAGAGGTCCTCCAGCTCCCACTTGATCGTGTTCATGCCCAGCCGGTGGGCCAGGGGGGCCAGGATCTCCAGCGTCTCCTTCGCCTTCTGCTCCTGCTTCGGGCGGGGCAGGAAGGTCAGGGTGCGCATGTTGTGCAGCCGGTCGGCCAGCTTGATCACCAGGACCCGCGGGTCCTTCGCCATCGCCACGACCATCTTGCGGATCGTCTCCGCCTTTGCCGCGTCGCCAAGCTTGACCTTGTCGAGCTTCGTCACCCCGTCGACGAGCAGCGCGACCTCGCCGCCGAAGTCCACCTTCATCTGGTCGAGGGTGTACTCGGTGTCCTCGATCGTGTCGTGCAGCAGCGCGGCGACCAGGGTGGTGGTGTCCATCCCCAGGTTCGCCAGGATGGTGGCCACCGCCAGGGGGTGGGTGATGTACGGGTCGCCGGACTTGCGGTACTGGCCCGAGTGCCACCGGGCCGCCGTGTCGAACGCCCGCTGGAGCAGCCGGGCGTCGGCCTTGGGGTGGTTCACCCGGTGGGAGGAGATCAGCGGCTCCAGCACCTCGCTGACCTGCGAGGTCTGCCAGGGAGCGTTGAACCGGGCCAGCCGGGCCCGCACCCGCCGGCCGGTGGGCGCGTTGGAGAGGGCGAAGCCGCCGCTCGGCGACGGGTCGCCGGAGTCGTCGGCCGACAGCGGCTCCAGGACGCCGCCCGCCGGGGTGTCGCCGTCGACATGGGCGGAAGCCGCCTCGCCCACGAGGGCCGCGGCCCGCAGGTCGGCTCCCTTGTCGGTCACCGGACCGTCAGCGTCGCCTGTCGGGTGCACCGTGCCCTCCATGCCCTCCACCGGAGGGACGACATCGTGGGACACCGGCCTCCTCACCGCTCGCCGGGGTACGCCGACCGTGCGCCGGCCGGCCTGGTCTTCCGCCGCCCGGCGGTCTCCCGGCCGGTCAGCAAAGGGCAATGCTACCCGTACGCACCGTGCCCCGCCGCTCGGCCGGACGGACCGCACCGGGGTCCGCCCGGCGGCCATCGCGACCAATCGGTCAGCAGGGCACGGACCGGGCGCCGCCCCGCTGCGGGCCGCCTGGACGGGGGCCACCGGCCGGGCCCACCGGGCCGCATGAACGAGGCCGCTGGGCGGGGCCACCGGGCCGCCTGGACGGGGCCGCCGGCCGCTGCTGGGGCGCTCAGACCTCCAGCAGGGCGTGCACCGGGCGCGGGGCGAGCCGCTCGCGGCCACCGAGGAAACCGAGCTCCAGCAGCACGGTGAAGCCGGCGATCGTGCCGCCGGCCCGCTCCACCAGGTCGAGGGTGGCCTCGGCGGTCCCCCCGGTGGCGAGCACGTCGTCGACCACCAGCACCCGGTGCCCGGCGGTGAACGCATCCTCGTGCAGCTCCAGCGTCGCCTCGCCGTACTCCAGCGCGTACGAGGCCGAGTAGGCGGGGCGGGGCAGCTTGCCGGCCTTGCGCACCGGCACCACGCCGACCCCGGTGGCGTACGCGACGGCCGCCGCGATCACGAAGCCCCGGGCCTCGATCCCGACCACGGCGTCGAACGAGTCCCGCCCGTGGTAGGCCACGATCCCGTCGACCACCTGGCGGAACACCGCTCCGTCGGCGAACAGCGGCATCAGGTCCTTGAACATGACGCCTGGCTTCGGGAAGTCCGGCACGTCCAGCACACGGCTGGCGACCAGCTCGGCGACCTGTGGGCCGCTGTCTCCCCGTACCCCGGCGCTGCGCGTCTCCGTCACGGCGGCCCGTCTCCCTTCGTACGACGACGGCGTCCTCCACGCCGCTCGCACAGCATGAAGGACGCCGTCGTCACCGTCTCCGGCGGGTGTCTACCCGGTCGCGTCAGCGGCGCTTCGCGCCGCCCGGCCGGTTACCGCCGCCGCCGGCGGGGCGACCGCCCCGGGCGCCGCTCGGACGCTTGCCGGCGGGCCGGCTGCCCACCTTCGGCGCGGCCCCGGCCAGGGCCGCCTCCTCCGGGTCGATGGGCTCGTCGTCCTCCCCGGCCGGGCGCGGCGCGCCCTTCGGGGTGATCTCGCCCCGGGCCAGGGCGCCCCGTCGGGCCAGCACCCGCTTGTTGTGGGCCTGGATCCGCGGCTCGTAGCTCTTCAGCAGCACCAGCAGCGGGGTGGCCAGCAGGATCGAGGTCAGGAACGCGATCGCCATACCGACGAAGAGCACCAGGCCGAGGTCCTTCAGGGTGCCCGCGCCCAGCAGGCCCGCGCCGATGAAGAGCAGACCGCCGACGGGAAGCAGGGCGACCACCGACGTGTTCAGCGACCGCATGAGGCTCTGGTTGATCGCCAGGTTGGCCGCCTCGCCGTACGTCTGGTTGTTGTTCGCCGTGATGCCCCGGGTGTTCTCCTGGACCTTGTCGAAGACCACCACCACGTCGTAGAGCGCGAAGCCCAGGATGGTGAGGAACCCGATGATCGTCGACGGGGTCACCTCGAAGCCGACCAGCGAGTAGATGCCGGCGGTGAGGATCAGGTTCATGAACAGCGAGGAGACGGCCGCCACCGCCATCCGCCACTCGAAGCGCAGGATCAGGTAGACCATCACCAGCGCGACGAAGATCACCAGGCCGAGCAGCGCGCGGGAGGTGACCTGGCTGCCCCACGCCTCGCTGACCTGGTTGCCGCTGATCTGGTCCGGCTGGATGCCGAACTCCCGGGCCATCTCCGCCTTGGCCGCGTTGGCCTGCTCGGCGGTGAGCTGCGAGGTGCGCAGCTCGTAGTAGTCGCCGCCGGTGCCGCCGACCTTCTGCGCGGTGACCACCTCGGCGCCGCCCGCGGTGCTCGCCAGCGCCGCGTCGACCTTCTCCTCGGCCTGCTCCAGCGTCCCGACGCTGGCCGGCACCTGGAACGAGTTGCCGCCGGCGAACTCGATGCCCAGGCTGAAGCCGCGCACGGCGAAGCTGAGCACCGAGATCAGGATCAGCACCCCGGCGACGGTGAACCACAGCTTGCGCTTGCCGATGACGTCGACGCCGGCCTCGCCCCGGTAGAGGCGGCTCGCCAATCCAGTCTTAGCCATCTCAGGCCTCCTTGACGCGCGAGGTGCGGGTGGCCTGCTCGGTGGTCCGAGCGGGAAGGGCCCGGCCGAGACCGCTGACCCGAGGGGAAAGGAACGCCTTGGTACGGGCGAACATCGTCATGATCGGGTGACGGAAGAGGAAGACCACGACCAGGTCGAGCACCGTGGCCAGGCCGAGCGCGAAGGCGAAGCCCTTCACCGCGCCGACCGAGACGACGTAGAGCACCACGGCCGACATGAGGGTGATCGCGTTGGCCGAGATGATCGTCCGGCGGGCCCGGATCCAGGCCCGCGGCACCGCGCTGCGCGGGCTGCGTCCCTCGCGGATCTCGTCCTTGAGCCGCTCGAAGTAGATGACGAACGAGTCCGCCGCCACACCGAGCGAGACGATCATGCCGGCGATGCCGGCGAGGGTGAGCGTGAAGCCGATCTGCCGGCCGAGCACCACCAGCGCGCCGAAGACCAGCAGCGCCGACAGCACCAGGCTCAGGAAGATGACCGAGCCGAGCAGCCGGTAGTAGAAGAACGAGTAGATGATGACCAGCAGCATGCCGATGCCGGCGGCGAGCAGGCCCGCGCGCAGGTGGCTGGCGCCGAGGGTCGCGGTGACGTTCTGCTGCTCCTGCGGCTCGAAGGTCACCGGCAGGGCGCCGTAGCGCAGCTGGCTGGCCAGGGCGCTGGCCGTCTTGTTGTCGAAGCTTCCGGTGATCTGCGAGTCACCGGTGAGCACGCCCTGGATCTCCGGCGAGGAGACCACCTTGTTGTCGAGGACGACGGCGACCCGACACTTGCCGTCCTGGCCCAACGCGGTCTGGTCGCACGCCTGGCCCTCGTTGGTGAACGCCTCCCGGGTCAGGGCGGTCCACTTCTCCTGGCCCTTGCCCTTGAAGTCGAGGCTGACCACCCAGGAGCTGGTCTGGTCGAGCACCGCGTTGGCGTCGCCGACGTCGGTGCCGAGCACCTTCGCCACGTCGAGCAGGTACTTCTGGACGCCGTCCTCGCAGGCGACCGCCTTCTGCTTCTCGTCCTTGATCGACGCCGCCGGGCGCTTGTCGAGCTGGGCGCAGCCGATCGTCGGGACGTTGAACTGCATCTCGGCCGGCAGCACCGCGACCTCGGCCGGGGAGAGCGTGCCGAACGGCTTGAGGGTCGCGCCCAGCGACGGGTCGGTGGTCAGGTCGGCCGGGGCCTGCAGGCCGCTGGCGGCCTGCCAGGCAGCGGCCCCGACCTTCTGCTGGACGGCCTTGCGCTGATCCTCGACGCTCTGCGGCACCGGCTCGGCGCTGGCGCTCGGCGACGGCGCGGCGGCGCTCGGCGAGGCCGGCGGGGTGGCGCTGGCGCTCGGGGCCGCGGCCCCGCCGCCCTGACCGCTGGCGCTCGGCGACGCGGTCGCCTTCGCCCCGGCCGGCGAGCTGACCGCCGGCTTGGGGCTGGCGCTGCCCGACGGGGCCGGGGAGACGCTGCCGGACGGGGCTGGGGTCGGCGTGGCCGCCGGGGGGGCCACCGCGCCGGTGCCGTCGCCGGCCTTCAGCACCTTGCGGAAGCGCAGCTCGGCGGCGCTGCCGACGTCGGTGAGGTCGCGGTTCTCGCCGGGCAGGGAGATGACGATGTTCCGGTTGCCCTCGGTGACCACCTCGGCCTCGGCCACGCCGTACGCGTTGACCCGGTTTTCGATGATCTGGCGGGCCTCTTCGAGGTTCTCCGCCGTCGGGGGCTTGCCGTCGATGCTGTTCGTCGCCTCGAGCGTCAGCCGGGTGCCGCCGATCAGGTCCAGGCCGAGCCGGGGCTCGAGCCGATCCTTCAAGCCACCACTGGCGCCGCCCGAGAAGAACACCATGAGATAGAGGACGACGAAGATGAGGCCGAGCACGGCGAGTTGCCGTCCGGGCCGCATCTGTCCCTGAGGTGGTGCCACGGCTGTCTGTCTCCCTGTTAGGGTCGCGCCGCCGACACGGCGGCGCGAATGTCGGGCCGGGGGTCCCGGCGACGGCTGTCCGGGGCCGGCGACCCGACGCCGACACGGCTGACCAAGGCCGACGCGGGGGCGTCGACCGGCAACCTGCGGGTGTCGGCGTCAGGTGTCGACCCAACTATCCAGTTTTAACGGCGTCTCCGCTGCCCCGTCGGGGAGGCGGTCACTCCTTGACGGTCTCGGCTTCCTCGCTGACCAGCTCGGTCGACTCGACCCGCTCGGCCCGGTTGACCACCTTGGCGATGGCCGGGCGGGCGTACCGGGTCTGCACGCCGGGTGCGACCTCGAGCAGGACGGTGTCGTCGTCCACGTCGGTGACCGTGCCGTAGAGACCGCCGATGGTGACCACCTCGTCGCCGGCGCCAAGGGCGGACTGCATCTGCTCCGCCTCGCGGCGGCGCTTCTGCTGAGGACGGATCATCATGAAGTACATGACGCCGAAGAGCAGGGCGATCATGAGGATCGGCGTAAGACCGCCGGCTCCCCCTCCGCCCCCTGCTGCGTAGAGCACTGTTACTGACCTTCCGATTGGCCTCCGGCTCGGCGCGACAGGCACCGGAGCGGAGGCGGAGTCTCACGTCCTGTACAAACCGCGGCGAAGTCTAGTCCCTGCACCTGGGAACGCCGAATGCGGCACAGATCACGTTCGGATCACGGCTGATCGGGCGTGGCGGAGAACAGATCGGGCGCGACAGGAACATCGGTGCCAAATGTACCATTCGGTGGGGTTCGGCCCAGGTGCCGCCAGGCCGCCTCCGTCGCCACCCGGCCTCGCGGCGTGCGGGCGAGCAGCCCCGCCCGGACCAGGAACGGTTCGCAGACCTCCTCGACCGTGTCCGGCTGCTCCCCCACCGCCACCGCCAGGGTGGACAACCCGACGGGCCCGCCCCGGAACGAATCGACCAGCGCGGTGAGCACGGCCCGGTCCAGTCGGTCCAGCCCGAGCGCGTCGACGTCGTACACCGTGAGGGCGGCCCGGGCGGTCTCCAGGGTGACCACGCCGTCGGCGCGGACCTCGGCGAAGTCCCGCACCCGGCGCAGCAGCCGGTTGGCGATCCGGGGGGTGCCCCGGGACCGGCCGGCGATCTCGACGGCGCCGTCGTCGGTGATCGGCACGCCCAGGATCCGCGCCGAGCGGCGCAGCAGCACCTCCAGGTCGGCCGGGGAGTAGAAGTCCAGGTGTGCGACGAAGCCGAACCGGTCCCGCATCGGCCCGGTCAGCAGGCCGGACCGGGTCGTCGCGCCGACCAGGGTGAACGGCTCCACGTCCAGCGGGATGGCGGTGGCCCCCGGCCCCTTGCCGACGATCACGTCGACCCGGAAGTCCTCCATCGCGCTGTAGAGCAGCTCCTCGGCCGGCTTGGCGATCCGGTGAATCTCGTCGATGAACAGCACGTCGCCCTCGGCGAGGCTGGTCAGGATCGCCGCGAGGTCACCGGAGCGCTCGATCACCGGCCCGCTGGTCACCCGCAGGCCCGCGCCCAACTCGGCCGCCACGATGTTGGCCAGGGTGGTGTTGTGGACGACCAGGTCGTTGACCGTGAACGTGTGGTCGCCGTCGACCGTCAGGCAGCGGCACTCGTGCAGGCCGACGGGCTCCACCGAGGCGACCCGGTCGACGGCGAGGCGCTCTTCGAAGCGGTCCCGGCGCGGGGCCCACTCGGCGAGCCGCGCGCCCCGTTCGCCGACCACGGTGATCCGCTCGACGAACCGCGCCACATCGTCCTGGCTGGTGACGCTGAGCCGCCACGACTCGTGCGGTCTGCCCTGGTAGCGACCACGCTTGAGCTTGAGATGGGACTGGATGCCGAGCCGGAGCAGGAGGTGCTGCACGTCGGCCAGCAGCTCCCGGGACACGCTGTAGTACTCGACGATTAGGTCGTACCGGCCCTGACCCCGCCGGCTGACCGTGCCGTCGCAGGCGAAGTACGCGCCGAGGAAGGCCCCGACCTGCCAGGCGTCGCCACGGTGGACGAACTCGGGCACCCGCTTCAGCCAGGCGGTCTTGTCCAACAGCCCGTGCTCGGCAAGCCACGGCCGGAGCCCGGAGACCCTGATCAGGGAGCTGCGAGGGCTGTTCGGCCGGGTGTTGTGCGGATGGCCCAGTCGGTCGCAGACCGACCGGAAGTCGGCCAGGACGCTCTCATCGCCGCCGGTGAAGGTGACGTGGTTGCTCGTGCACCCGTCACCGATCAGGTATCCGGCGAGCTTGTACTCGTCCAGGGCCGCGGTGCCGTCCGCGATCAGGTCGGGGCACAGCACGTTGGCCAGGAAGTCCCGTTCGGTGAGGTCGCCGGCCTTCAGCCACCCGTCGGGCGTCCAGAACGGGTGGTCGGGTGCGGCGATCACCGCGCGACCGCTGGTCGTACGGATGCGGACGGAATCCAACTCGCCCTGCTCGTGCACCGCCGTCACCGTCGCACCGGCGCCCGTGCGAGTGATGACCCGGTCGCCCACCACGACGTCGCCGAGCCGGCGTCGGGAGCCGTCCTCCAGCAGCACCAGAGCGTCGACGGAGACGGGCTTGCCCAGGCCGGGCGGGCCCGACAGCAGGATGTGGTCGGGCGGGGAGCCGCGCCGCATCGCGCCCTGGAGCAGCAGGTCGAGCTGGTCGCGGACCCGGTGCTGGGCGATGAACTCCTCCAGCCGCTTCGGCCGGACGCTGGCCTCGGCGTCCCGCTCGGCGTCGGTGGCGTACGCCGAGACCAGGTCGCCACCGCCGTCGGGGCCCGTCATCGGGTCCGGCCGAGGAGACGGATGGCCTGCTTGAGCAGCACCGGCACGGGCGGGGGCGGCCCGTCGACGGTCTCCGCCACGGCGGCAACCGCCTGGTCGGCCTGGCCGGCCGTCCAGCCGAGCCCGACCAGGGCCTGGCGGACCTGATCGGGCCAGGCGCCCCTGGTCACCCCGGCCGCGCCGTCGGTGCCCACCGGCACCGGGCCGATCCGGTCGCGCAGCTCCAGCACCAGGCGCTCGGCACCCTTCTTGCCGATGCCCGGGACCCGGGTCAGCGCCGCCGTGTCGGCATTGGCGACCGCCTTGCGCACCGAGTCCGGGGTGTGCACGGCGAGCACCGCCTGGGCCAACCGGGGGCCCACCCCGCTGGCGGTCTGGAGCAGCTCGAACAGCTGCTTGGCGTCGTCGTCGGCGAAGCCGTAGAGGGTGAGTGAGTCCTCCCGGACCACCAGGCTGGTGGCCAGCCGGGCGGGCTGGCCGACCCGCAGGTCGGCGAGCGTGCCGGGGGCGCAGTACACCGCCAGGCCCACCCCGCCGACCTCGACCACGGCGTGATCGGGGCCCGTCGCGGTCACCGTGCCGCGCACACTGGCGATCATCGTGCTCCTCCTCGTCGTGCCCGGTCGGCCGCCTCGGCCAGCTTCGAGCGGGTGCCGCCGCGCCAGACGTGGCAGATGGCCAGCGCGAGGGCGTCGGCCGCGTCGGCCGGCTTCGGTGGCTCGGCCAGCCGCAACAGCCGGGTGACCATGGCCGTGATCTGCGCCTTGTCGGCCGTGCCGGAGCCGGTGACGGCGGCCTTGACCTCGCTCGGGGTGTAGGTGCGCACGGGCAGCCCGGCCCGCGCGCCGGCCAGCACGGCGATCCCGCTGGCCTGGGCGGTGCCCATCACGGTGCGGACGTTGTGCTGGCTGAACACCCGCTCCACGGCGACGGCGTCCGGCTGGTGCTCGGCGACCAGGTCGGCGAGCGAGCGGTCCAGGTGCAGCAGGCGCAGCGGCAGGTCGTCGTCGGGGTCGGTGCGCACGACGTGGTAGGCGATCAGGGTGCAGGGCCGGCCCGGCACGCCCTCGACCACGCCCACCCCGCACCGGGTCAGCCCCGGGTCGACGCCGAGCACGCGCACGCCGCCTCCTCCCCCAGCCGCCAGCAGTACGTGTGTTCGACACCCTACTGGTCGCCCCGGACACCCTCCGCCGGGGACACGCCGGCGGCCGGGCCGGGGCGTCGGGGGCCGGGCCGGGGGCCGGGTCCGGAGGGGTCAGCGGGCCCGGATGCCGTCCAGGACGCTGTCGACGATCCTGCCGGGCAGGGAGTCGTCGTCCAGCTCGGGGTTCCAGCGCAGCATCCGCTGCACCAGCATCGGCCCGGAGAGCAGCGCCAGCACCACCTCGATGTCGAGGTCGGCGCGCAGCTCGCCGCTGCGCATCCCCCAGCGGAGCACCCCGCGCATGAGCTGCCGGCGGGGCTCGATGATGTTCTGGTAGACCCGGAAGTGGTCCGGGCTGCGGTTCACCTCCGGCACGAGGCAGGGCATGATCTTCGCGGCCCGAGGGTCGACGTTGTGCCCGATCGCGCCGACCAGCAGCACCAGGTCCTCCCGGAGGGAGTGCCCGGCCGGCTGCGGCAGGATTCCCTTGAGTCGGCGCAGTGCGTCGAGCATCAGCGCGTCCTTGCCCGACCAGCGCCGGTAGATGGTGGCCTTGCCCACCCCGGCCCGGGCGGCGATGCCCTCGATGGACAACGCATCGATCGTGCTGCCCTCGGCGAGCAGATCGAGAACGGCCTCCACGATCGCCTCGTCCGCGCGGACGCTCCGCGGCCTGCCGGGCGACCGCGGAGCGTCGGCGTTGGAAGTCATGTCCGACATTCTTCCCTTACCTATGCGGTTCCGGCCAACTCCGGTGTCCCGGCCGCCGGCGTCGCGACCGGCGGCTGCCCGTGATCCCGGCCGGGCATCCAGCGCAGCGCGACCACGATGCCGAGCGCGGCGACCGCCGCCGAGAGGGCCGCCGCCCAGTGCATCGCCGAGACGAAGGCATGGTTGGCCGCCGTGACCAGCGCCGGCCCGGCCGGGCCGAGCTGCCCGGCCGCAGCGTACGCACCGGAGATCGACTCACCGGCCGCCTCGTGCGCCGCCGCCGGCAGGTCCCGCAGGGCCGGGGAGACGTCCTGGCGGTACAGCGCGGACAGGACCGAGCCGAGCACGGCCACGCCGAGCGCGCCGGCGACCTGCCGAACCGTGTTGCTGACCGCCGAGCCGACCCCCGCCTTCTGCCTCGGCAGCGCGGACATGATCGACTCGGTGGCCGGCGGCATGACGTTCGCCATCCCCGCGCCCTGGAGGAAGAAGCACACCAGGACCGCCCAGATCGGCGTGTCCGTGTCGATGAACGCGAACGCCCCCAGCGACACCACGGTCAGCGCCAGGCCGACGATCGCGACCGCCCTGCCCCCGTACCTGCGGACCATCGCCGCGCTGCGCGGGGCGAAGATGAGCTGGGCAGCGGCGAAGGGAAGGAAGAGCAGGCCGGTCTCCAACGGGCTGTACCCGCGGACCAGCTGAAGATAGAACGAGCCGAAGAACATCACGCCCATGGCGGCGAAGAAGATCAGCCCGACCAGTGCCACCGGCGCGGCGAACCGCGGCAGCCGGAACAGCCGGACGTCCAGCGACGGGTGGTCGCTGCGCAGCTCCAGCACCACGAAGCAGGCCAGCACGGCCAGGCCGCCGACGATCGACGCCCAGACCAGGGGCCGGTCGAAGCCGTGCTCGCCGCCGTCGATGATGCCGTAGGTCAGCGCGACCAGGCCCACCACCGACAGCAGCACGCCGGGGACGTCGACCCGGCCCGGGTCGGGGTCGCGCGACTCGGGGACCAGCAGGGCGACCAGGACCACGCCGAGCGCGACGACCGGCACGTTGATCAGGAAGACCGAGCCCCACCAGAAGTGCTCCAGCAGCGCGCCGCCGAGGATCGGGCCGATCGCCACGGCCAGGCCGACCGCGCCGGCCCAGATGCCGATCGCCCGGCCTCGTTCCCGGGGGTCGAAGACGTTGGAGATGATCGACAGGGTCGCCGGCATGATCGCCGCGCCGCCCAGGCCCATCAGCGCGCGGGTCCCGATCAGCTGGGCCGGGTTCTGCGCGTACGCGGACAGCAGCGAGGCGAGGCCGAAGAACACCAGGCCGGCCACCAGGAACCGCTTGCGCCCGGCGCGGTCGCCGAGCACGCCGAAGGTGAACAGCAGACCGGCGAAGACGAGCGTGTAGGAGTTGATGGACCACTCCAGCTCGCCCTGGCTGGCACCGAGGCCGTGCACCGGGTCGGCGAGGGTACGCAGGGCGACGTTGAGGATGGTGTTGTCGAGGACGACGACGAGGAGACTGATCACCAGCACCCCGAGGATCGCCCACCTCCTCGGGTGTCCGGTGTTTTCGTGAAGTTGCATTTGGCTAGCTCTCCCCCGGATCCGCCCGCGACGCAATTACGAAACGGGACGTACTCGTAACCTGAGCGATCCTAAGCGAACCTTTTTCGATACGGAACCGCCTCGTATCGCCTGTGCCCCACCTCACACTTTCGCCCCACCCCACGGACCTCCGCGATGATCAAGAAGTTCGTGTTGGGACGGCGGCCCCGAATCCGACGATCAACGCGTGAGGCGGGCGCAGGTGTGGGGCGCGGGCGGGGTGGGGGGTTTGGGGAGGGTGGGGTGTTGGCCGGTGGCATCCGGTCGGCGGAACATCGGCCGGCCCCGGGTCGTTACACCTGGCAGACGATCGAGTAGCGCACACCGCTACTGACCCCCCGGACCCAGGGAATGCGGGTCGGTGGCCGGTCGTTACACATGGTCCCGGCGCCACGAGCACCCCCCGGTGCGGTGAGCAGTCCGGATGGCTTTCCCCCTTTTTGATCTTTTGGGCGCCTCGACGTGGTGCTCACACCCCCGCCCCTTCCCCTGGGGTGGTGTGTGTGTCGACCCCCGATTGGAGTCACCCCCATGAACACGATCATGCGTAAGAGCGTTCTCGGTATCGCTGGTCTGGCCTTCGCCGGTGGCGTGTTCGCCGGCCCGGCCACCGCCCACGCCACCCCCACCCCCGAGTCGGCGACCCCGACGACCGCTGTGGCCGTGCAGGCCGACAAGCCCGGCGTGGACAAGGGCAAGCTGATCCCGCACGGTGTGCAGGGTGAGCAGTCCCGCATCGACCTCGGTGACGAGGAGACCGCCAACGTGAAGGCGATCATCGCCGCCACGAAGAAGGCCGGCCTGGACGAGCGGGCCGCCGTGATCTCCATCGGCACGTCCCTGCAGGAGTCGAAGCTGGAGAACCTGGGCCACCTCGGTGACCGCAACGACCACGACTCGCTGGGCCTGTTCCAGCAGCGCCCGACGTCTGGTTGGGGCACCCCGGAGCAGATCACCGACCCCGAGCACTCGACCCTGGCGTTCCTGAAGGGCCTGAAGCAGGTCGACGGCTGGCAGGACATGCCCCTGACCGACGCCGCACAGACCGTCCAGGTGTCGGCCTACCCCGACGCGTACGCCCAGTGGGAACAGCAGGCCGCCGACCTCGTCACCCAGCACTGGAACAGCTGACCCGAACCTTCCACCACAAGGGGAATCGCTGGCCGGCACCGACGACTCGGTGCCGGCCAGCGGCACATCCACATCCACACCAGCGGCCGGCACCCCGACACGGGTGCCGGCCGCACAACGTGATCACCCACCGCCACAAGTCGTTACGCCAAAAACTCAGTGCGGTCCGGGCAAGGGCGTGGGATCCATGGCCGGAGCCTCGGTCTCGATCTCCTGTGCCGTCGCTGTTTCCGCTCCCGCGAATGCTCCGGGAGGTCGCCGCCACGCCGCTTATGCCGCCACGCGCATCGGAGAGTCGGGTGGCGGCCGGACGGCTGCCCCTCGCGACCGGTCGGGGACCTGCCTGTCGGCCCCTTTGGAGCTGCCCCGTTTACGCGCCCGCTTCATCGGTAGCACAAACGGGGCAGCTCCAAAGGGGCCGACGGAGGGCGGACCGACCCGACAAGGGCCGACCCGACAGGGGCCGACCCGACAAGGGCCGACCCGACAAGGGCCGACCCGACAGGAGCCGACCCGACAGGAGCCGACCCGACAGGAGCCGACCCGACAGGAGCCGATAGCGTCGGTAGCGCGCGTATCCCCTGGGACCTGCCAAGCCGGAGACTCTCACGACTGCCGAGGCCCAAGGCCGAGGGCGCACAGCAGCGCGCCCTGGAGTTGCACCCGCAGTCGCAGGCGAGGTTGCGGCGCAGGCCGGTGTTCGGGGAGTTGGTGGAGCGGGTGGCCGTCTAGCCTCGGGCATGGTTGTCACCTTCACCGTGCGCGCCGAGACGACCGCTCGGACCCGCCTGCGCTCCGCCTTGACAGGTGCCCCTAAGGTGATGGCCCACTCCCCTCGAAAGGAGCCGGACGAATGCCCTTCGGCTTCACCGTCACGATCATCTTTGTCGTCGCCCTGGCGATCTCCGGCCTGCTCGCGCTCGCCGCCCCGAGCAGGTCGACGAAGCGGACCGCCACCCTGGTGGCACTCGGTTGCCTCGTCGGCGCGGTGGTGTTCGTCGTCGGCTCCAGCGCCCACTCCGTGCCGATCCGCTCGGTCGGGATCGTCACCAGCTTCGGCAAGCCGACGGGGAAGGTCACCGGCTCCGGCCTGAAGTGGGTCGCCCCCTGGCAGAAGGTCGGCGAATGGGACGCCGGTCGGCAGAAGTACGACCACATCGGCGGCGACCACTGCGTCCGGGTCCGCACCGGCACGCTCGCCGACGCCTGCGTCGAGGTGCTCATCGAGTGGCAGGTCAAGCCGGAGAACGCGCCGAAGCAGTTCATGGACTACAAGGGCGACTTCGACAGCTTCCGGGGCCAGCGGGTGGGCGTCCAGCTCGACAGCGCCGTCAACGACGCCTTCGCCAGCTACAACCCGCTGGAGCGGATCGACGCCAACACGGGCAACCTGAACGTGGAGCTGAAGCCCTTCGCGGAGAGCATCAAGACCAGCGCGGAGGCGCGGCTCTCCACTGACGTCGACATCCTGTCGGTCACGATCACCCGGGTCAACCACGACGACAAGACCGAGGGCAACATCAAGGCCTTCCAGGACAAGCTCGCCCAGACCCGGAACCTGGAGCAGGACCGGAAGAACGCCGCCATCCAGAAGCAGATCACCGAGACGAACGCGAAGGTCGACAAGGTGTCGCGGTGCCTGGAGATCGCCGAGCGCAACGGCAGCAACCCCGGCCTCTGCATCAATCCCGGGATCATCACCGGCGCCAAGTGACGGCCGACCGGAGCTGACCCCGCCCGGACGCGCCCCGGTTCAGCCGGTGAGCGCGTCCAGGGCGAGGTCGACGTCGTCCTCGGTCGAGTAGACGTGGAAGGACGCCCTGACCCGGCCGGCGCGGACCGCCGCCCGGATGCCGGCCCGCTCCAGCCGCTCCGCCGCGCCGGGCACCTCCACGGTGACGATCGCGCTCTCCCCCGGCGGCCGGCCCAGCCCGGTGAGGAACCGGTTGGCCAGCGCGACGTCGTACGCCTGCACGGCCGGCACGCCGATCTCGGCGACCAGTTCCAGGGCGGGGGTCGTACCGACCCAGCTGAACCAGGCCGGCGAGATGTCGAACCGGCGGGCGTCGTCGGCCAGGCGCAGCGGCGGGCCGTAGTAGGAGGCGTGCGGGTCCTCCCCCGCGTACCAGTTGGCGGCGTCGGGGCGTAGCCGCTCGCGCAGCGCGGGCGCGAGGTAGGCGAACGCCGAGCCGCGCGGAGCCATCAGCCACTTGTACGCCCCCACCACGACCACGTCGGCGAGGCCCGCGTCGAACGGCAGCCAGCCGCACGCCTGGGTGGCGTCGACGGCGACGAGCGCGCCGTGCGCCCGGGCCGCCGCGACGATCTCGTCGTACGGGGCGATCGCGCCGTCGGCCGACTGCACCAGACTGAACGCGACCAGGTCGGTGTCGGCGTCGATCGCGTCGACCAGCCCCGCCAGCGGCACGGTGCGCACCCGGACACCCCGCTCGGCCTGCACCAGCCACGGGAAGAGGTTGGAGGTGAACTCGACCTCCGGCACCACGACGGTCGCGCCGACGGGCAGGGCGGCGGCGACCGGGGCCAGCAGTTGGGAGACCGTGCTGCCGACCGCGACGTCGGCGACCGGCACCCCGACCAGACCGGCGAAGGCGACCCGGGACCGCTCGGTGGCCTGCCCCCAGCCCTCCCACGAGGTACGCCCCGCCCGCCAGTCGGCCAGCGCCTCCTGCACCGCGTCCCACGCCGGCTCGGGCGGCAGCCCGTAACTCGCGGTGTTCAGCCAGCCCGGCTGCGGCTGCCACAACGTCTGCGCCTGTGCGATCTCCACCCTGCCGACGCTAGTCACCCGCGCCGCGTACCGGGACGGCCAATCCCGCGCTCGCGGCCTCCGCACCGGTCGTCCCCTGGCGCGGTGGGAGCCCACCCGCGCCCCGCCCGGCGGCTCCCGGCGACCCTCGCGCGGGCCGGGCACCGCGAGGGCCGTGGGTGTCGCCGGGCCGGGGCGCAGGGAATCGTCCCCATGCTGGGGACGCGGGGCCGTGGCGTCAGGTGACGTTGGCGGGGCCGAGGACGCTCTTCAGGTCCCCCATCAGCGCCGTGGTGGCGGCGACCCGGAACGGGCCGAGCCGCAGCGTGGTGGTCTTGCCGCCGTTGAGCAGCTTGACGTGCACCTCGGTGTCGCCGGGGTGCAGCACCAGGGTCTCCTTGATCTGCTTCACCAGTGGCGGCGTGCACCGGTGCACCGGGATGGTGAGGGTGACCGGTTTGCTGCCCGGGGTGCTGCTGACGTCCGGAAGCTGCATGTCCATCGCCATGATGCGCGGGGTGTCGTCGCGGCGGTCCACCCGCCCCTTGACGACCACGATCGCGTCCTCGGCGATGTACTGGCCGATCACCTCGTACGTGTTCGGGAAGAACAGCGCCTCCACGCCGCCGGCCAGGTCCTCCAGGGTGGCCGACGCCCAGGCCCGGCCCTGCTTGGTGACCCGCCGCTGCACGCCGGAGAGGATGCCGGCGAGGGTGACCACCGCGCCGTCGGGGACGGTGCCCTCCTCGGACAGGGAGGCGATGGTGCAGTCCGCCGCCGCGCCGAGCACGTGTTCCAGGCCGAACAGCGGGTGGTCGGAGACGTACAGGCCGAGCATCTCGCGCTCGAAGGCGAGCTTGTCACGCTTGTCCCACTCGGCCTCGCCGATGGTCGGCATGACCGTGGTGCTGCCGGCCGCCTCGGTGTCGCCGAAGCCGGCGCCGAACAGGTCGTACTGGCCGACGGCCTCCTTGCGCTTGACGTCGGCGTACGCGTCGATGGCGTCGGCGTGCACGGAGAGCAGGCCCTTGCGGGGGTGGTTCATGACGTCGAACGCGCCGGCCTTGATCAGCGATTCGATGGTCTTCTTGTTGCAGACCACCGCGTCGACCTTGGACAGGAAGTCGTAGAAGTCGGCGTACTCGCCCTTCTCCTGGCGGCAGCGCATGATCGCGGCGACGACGTTCGCGCCGACGTTGCGGATCGCGGCGAGGCCGAACCGGATGTCCTTGCCGACCGGGGTGAACGGCCCGGCCGAGGTGTTCACGTCGGGCGGGAGGACCTGGATGCCCATCCGCCGGCACTCCGACAGGTAGAGCGCCATCTTGTCCTTGTCGTCGCCGACGGAGGTGAGCAGCCCGCCCATGTACTCGGCCGGGTAGTGCGCCTTGAGGTACGCCGTCCAGTAGGAGACCAGCCCGTAGGCGGCGGAGTGGGCCTTGTTGAAGGCGTACCCGGCGAACGGGACCAGCACGTCCCACACGGCCTGGATGGCCTCGTCGGAGTAGCCGCGCTCGCGGCAGCCGTCGCGGAACGGCACGAACTCCTTGTCGAGGATCTCCTTCTTCTTCTTGCCCATCGCCCGGCGCAGCAGGTCGGCCTGGCCGAGGGTGTAGCCGGCGAGGATCTGCGCGGCGCGCTGCACCTGCTCCTGGTAGACGATCAGGCCGTGGGTGGGGGCGAGGATCTCCCGCAGCGGCTCCTCCAGCTCCGGGTGGATCGGGGTGATCTCCTGGAGGCCGTTCTTGCGCAGCGCGTAGTTGGTGTGCGAGTCGACGCCCATCGGGCCGGGCCGGTAGAGCGCCAGGACGGCGGAGATGTCCTCGAAGTTGTCCGGCTTCATCAGCCGCAGCAGCGACCGCATCGGCCCGCCGTCGAGCTGGAAAACCCCCAGGGTGTCGCCCCGGGCCAGCAGCTCGTAGGCGGCCTTGTCGTCGAGCGGCAACGCCAACAGGTCCAGTTCCAGGCCGTGGTTGAGCTGGATGTTCTTGACCGCGTCGTCGATGATCGTCAGGTTGCGCAGGCCGAGGAAGTCCATCTTCAACAGCCCGAGCGACTCGCACGTCGGGTAGTCGAACTGGGTGATGATGGCCCCGTCGGCGTCCCGGCGGGTCAGCGGGATGTGCTCGATGATCGGCTCGGCGGACATGATCACGCCGGCGGCGTGCACGCCGGTCTGCCGGATCAGCCCCTCGATGCCCTTCGCCGTGTCGATGACCTTGCGCACGTCCGGGTCCGACTCGTACAGGCCACGGATCTCGCCGGCCTCGGCGTAGCGGGGGTGCTTCGGGTCGAAGATGCCGGTGAGCGGGATGTCCTTGCCCATCACCGCCGGGGGCATGGCCTTGGTGATCCGGTCGCCGACGGCGTACGGGAAGCCGAGCACCCGGGCCGAGTCCTTGATCGCGGCCTTCGCCTTGATCGTGCCGAAGGTGGCGATCTGGGCGACCTTGTCCTCGCCCCACTTGTCGGTGACGTACTTGATCACCTCGCCGCGCCGGCGCTCGTCGAAGTCGATGTCGACGTCGGGCATCGAGACGCGCTCGGGGTTGAGGAACCGCTCGAAGATCAGCCCGTGCAGGATCGGGTCCAGGTCGGTGATGCCCAGCGCGTACGCGACGAGGGAGCCGGCGGCCGAGCCACGGCCCGGACCGACCGCGATGCCCTGGTTCTTCGCCCACTGGATGAAGTCGGCGACCACGAGGAAGTACGACGGGAAGCCCATCTGGTTGATGACGCCCAGCTCGTACTCGGCCTGGACGAGGTGGCCCTCGGGGATGCCGCCGGGGTAGCGGCGGGCCAGGCCGACGAAGGTCTCCTTGCGGAACCAGGACTCCTCGGTCTCCCCCTCCGGCACGGGGAAGCGGGGCATCAGGTTGTGGAACTCGAACATCCCGGTCGGGTCGACCTTCTCGGCGACCAGCAGGGTGTTGCGGCAGCCCTCCAACCACAGTTCCGAGGAGTCCACGGCGCGCATCTGGTCGGCGGACTTGATGAAGTAGCCGCCGCCCTCGAAGCGGAACCGGTTCGGGTCGGCGATGTTGCTGCCGGTCTGCACGCAGAGCAGGACGTCGTGCGCCTCGGCCTGGGCCTCGTGGGTGTAGTGCGAGTCGTTGGTGACCACCGGCGGGATGCCGAGCTTCTTCCCGATCTCGGTGAGCCCCTCACGGACCCGATGCTCGATGCTCAGCCCGTGGTCCATCAGCTCCAGGAAGTAGTTCTCCTTGCCGAAGATGTCCTGGTACGCGGAGGCGACCTTGAGGGCCTCGTCGAACTGGCCGAGCCGCAGCCGGGTCTGCACCGCGCCGGAGGGGCAGCCGGTGGTGGCCATGATCCCCTCGGCGTGCTCGGAGATCAGCTCCATGTCCATCCGGGGCCACTTGACGTAGTGACCCTCCATGGAGGCGCGCGAGTTGAGCGTGAACAGGTTGTGCAGGCCCGTCTTGTTGGCCGCCCACATCGTCTTGTGGGTGATCGCGCCGTTGCCGGAGATGTCGTCGCTCTTCTGCTCCGGCCGGCCCCACTTGACCCGCGCCTTGTGGTAGCGCGACTCCGGCGCGACGTACGCCTCGACGCCCAGGATCGGGGTGATCCCGGCGGCCATCGCCTGCTTGTAGAAGTCGTTCGCGCCGTGCATGTTGCCGTGGTCGGTCATCGCGACCGCCGACATGCCGAGCCGGCTGGCCTCGGCGAACAGGTCCTTGAGCCTGGCCGCACCGTCGAGCATCGAGTACTCGGTGTGCACGTGCAGATGCGCGAACGAATCGCCCATGCAGAGCGCCCCCCCGGGTCGAATCATGGGTCGGCCGGACTGGCCGGGCACCACCCTACCGAGGCGACCGGGCCGGCTCCACCGTCCGCGCCGGGGGTGGTGGCCCGCGTCTCCACGGGCCACCCGAACGTGGTCGGCCGGGAACAACGATGTGCCAGATGACAATAGTGTGTGGCATACAGTATGGTGTGAGGCATGGTGAGCGACGACATCCTGCGGACCCATCTACAGGAGCTGCGCCGGGGGACGGTGGTGGTGGCGAGCCTGGTCGCGCTGCGCCAGCCGGGCTACGGCTACGCGCTGCTCCAGCGGCTCGCCGACCACGGCTTCCCGGTGGACGCCAACACGCTCTACCCCCTGCTCCGCCGACTGGAGGAGCAGGGGCTGCTGACCAGCGAGTGGAACACCGAGGAGCGCCGGCCGCGGAAGTTCTACCAGACCAGCGACGACGGCGAGACGGTGCTGCGTCTGCTGCTGACCGACCTCTCCGCCGTGCAGAAATCCCTTACCGGCCTGATCGAAGGACTGGATCGATGAGTTCGCTGACCGACCGCTACCTCTCCGCCACCCTGCGCGCGGTGCCCGCCCCCCGGCGGGAGGAGATCGCCACCGAGCTGCGCGGCTCGATCGAGGACATGATCGAGGGCCGGACGGGAGCCGGGCAGGACGCCGCCACCGCCGAGCGCGAGGTGCTCAACGAGCTCGGCAACCCCGACCGCCTCGCCGCCCGGTACGCCGACCGCCGGTTGCAACTCATCGGCCCCACCTACTACCTGCACTGGCAGCGACTGCTGCGGCTGCTGCTCACCTTCGTCCCGGCGCTGGTGGGCACGCTGGTCGGGGTGGCCGGGGCGGCCACCGGAGACGGCCCGGCCGCCGCGATCACCTCCGGGTTCGGCACCGCCTTCGAGGTCGCGATCCAGGTCACGTTCTGGGTGACCCTGACCTTCGCGATCATCGAGCGCGCCGACCCGGCGCTGAAGCTGCCGGCGTGGACGGTCGACCAACTGCCCGAGGTGTCCGAGAAGCAGGACATGACCCTGACCGACATCGCCGCGTCCGCCGCCTTCCTGCTGTTCGCCGCGGCCTTCCTGCCCTGGCAGCACTTCTGGTCGTGGGCGCGGCAGGTCGACGGCGAGCGCATCCCGCTGCTCGACCCGGTGCTGTGGCGGTCGTGGCTGCCGGTGCTGATGGCCGTGCTGCTGGCCGGCGTGGTCTTCGAGCTGGTCAAGTACCGCGTCGGGCGCTGGACCTGGCCGCTGGTCGCGGTGAAGGCCGTGCTGGACCTGGCGTTCTCGGTGCCCGTGGTCTGGCTGCTGGCGAACGACCGGCTGCTCAACCCGGACCTGATCGAGCGCTTTTCCTGGCTCCAGGACGAGGGCAACCTACGGTCGATCACCGTGATCACGATCATCACCACGGTGGTGATCCTGGTCTGGGACCTGATCGACTCCGGGGTCAAGGCCCGACGCGCGGGCTGACCGCCCCCGCCGCCCCGGCCCGGCACGTCGTCACCGGCGGGCCGGGCCGCCGCGACGGATCAGAGCGGGTACGACGGGCGGGCCTTCGCCGTCGACACCCGGTCGAACGGCATCGGGGTGTCGCCGGTCCACCGGTGCAGCGTCGCCGTCGCGTCCTGGCGGCGCTGCCCGTCCACCATGATCCACCCGCCGGTCACCAGGTAGAAGCTGCCGTCACCGAGCGACTCCAGGCCCCGACTGCCGGGGGACATCCAGCCCCGGACCCCGGTGCGCCGGTCGGACAGGCCGGCCGGGGCGAGGGTGGCGAGCCGGCCGGTCTCCCCCGCCGGCTGCCCGCGCACCACGCCCCGCCTCGGCGGGGTCGCCCCGTCGACGGCATAGAGCGAGTAGTTCGGCCAGCCCTGCTTGCCGCCGGGGTACACGGCCATCAGCCACCGGCCGGTGTGCCGGTCGTACTCCAGGGTCTGCACGCCGTAGGCGGTGTTGCCGGTGCGGACGAAGACCTTGTCGTCGGCCGCCTGGGGCCCGCTGCGGTGCGGGTGCCGCTCGTCCAGCGGCCGGGCGAAGCGCTGCCAGTCGCGCACGTCGTAGGCGAGCAGCACCTGGTGGTCGTTGTCGCGGCGACGGAGGTCGGGGTAGACGCCGTACGCCACCATCAACACGTCCGGGCCGTCCGGGTCGCCCAGCGGCGGCCCGAACGAGATGCCGTCCACGCCGCTGGCGCCGTAGCGGTGCCGTCGTGGCGTGCCGCCGGCCGACCCGCCGTCCCCGTCCGCCCCGGCGGCGAAGTCCCTGGCCACGTCGCGCAGGTGCACGGTGGTCAGCACCCCGCCGGTCTGGGCGTCGATGCCGACCCGGTCGATCCGGGCGCCGTCGAAGATCGCCACGTAGAACGCGCCGGCGTCGCGGTACTCCAGCGAGGCGTACACCCGGCCGTCGCGCCGATCGAGATCGAGGTCGCCCAGGTGCCCGGTGATCCCGGTGACCGTGCCGAGCACCCGGCCACCAAGGTCCGTCCTGACCAGCACCTCGGTGAAGGACCAGTAGACCGACCCGCGGCGCTGGTCGACCGCGATGCCCTGCACGTGCGAGGTCGGCCAGGCGCCGCCGTAGATCGTCGCCGGCAGTTCCCCCGGCCCTCGGCGCGGACGGGCGGCGGCCCGGGACGGCCGGTCCGGCATGGCGTCGGCCAGCACGCCCACGCCCAGCGGGGCGAGGACGGCGCGGGCCGACTGGGCCAGGGCGTGGACCGGGGCGAGCGCTGCCACGATGGGCAGCACTGCCGCGACGACGACGGCGGCGGCGTTCCTGCGCACTGTTACTCCGAGATGCTCCGGTGACCGGACGGTCGCAGACCCTATCCGAACACTGGGCACGAACCCCCACGAACAGGTTAAACAAGGATGAAGAGTACCGGTAGGCAGGCGGGCCGCGCGGCCGGGGTCAGCAGGGAACGGTGTCCCACCCCGCGGGCAGCGTCGGCACCGGCCAGGCCGGGGGCTAGCCATCGTGGCTGTCGTAGGCCTGGCGGCGGGAGCAGCCAGCTTCACCCACGTTCACGACTGGACGATGAGCAACAGCCCTATCGGCACGCCTGATTGGTTCGGATGGGCAAACGCCTGCATCTCCGAGCTTGTGCCGATCGCCTCCCTGCTGACCATCCGCAGCAACCGACGTGCCGCCAAGAGCATCGAGTTTCCGGTCGCCATGCTGATCGGCGCTGCTGGCTTCTCGCTCTCGGCACCGTTGGCGGTAGCCAAGCCCTGGCTACGTGACTTCATCCGTTGAAGCTCAGCGCGGGCAATCTCGGCCTTGACGAGGAAGTTCAGCCGGAAGCCTTCCCCGTCTGCGGAGTCAAGCCGGTCGTCGTAGCCGATCAGCCCCACCGGAGGGCGGACCACACGGCCTGTCTCAGGATCTTTGCCCTCAATCACGTCCAAGATGGTCGCTGCCACGTTCAGCCCTTCACGGGACAGCCGGTCTACGTGCCAGGCCACCAGCACGTCAGCGTTGCCCTCAGTGGCGTCAGCGAGCCATTCTCGGAACGCTGGACGATTGCGAATGCCTCCCGAACTGCCGTCATCGATACGCAACGCCGCCTCAGCGAACCCGTGAGCAGCACAAAGCCGCCGAAGATCATCAACCATGCCCTGCATGGACAGGCTGCGCTCATCAGCGGCTTTGGACAGGCGGACGTACAGACTCGCCCGCAGAGCACTCCTACCAGTCATGACCGGCAGGCTAGACACCCCCTCAGGGGAGTTGTGCAAGTATCTCGTCGGAGACGTCGAAGTTCGCGTAGACGTTCTGCACGTCGTCGCAGTCCTCCAGGACATCGATCAGCTTGAAGATCTTGCGGGCTCCCTCCTCCTCCAGCGGCACGTTCATGCTGGGGATGAGGGAGGACTCGGCCGACTCGTACTCGATGCCCGCGTCCTGCAGGGCCGTGCGCACGGCGATCAGGTCGGTCGGCTCGGAGACCACCTCGTACGCCTCGCCGAGGTCGTTGACCTCCTCCGCCCCGGCGTCGAGGACCGCCATCATCACGTCGTCCTCGGTGGTCCCGGCCTTGGGCACGATCACCATGCCCTTGCGGGAGAACATGTAGGACACCGAGCCTGCGTCGGCGAGCGATCCGCCGTTGCGGGTCAACGCGGTGCGCACCTCGGTCGCGGCCCGGTTGCGGTTGTCCGTGAGGCACTCGATGAGCATCGCCACGCCGTTCGGGCCGTACCCCTCGTACATGATCGTCTGCCAGTCGGCGCCGCCGGCCTCCAGGCCGGAGCCGCGCTTGACCGCCCGGTCGATGTTGTCGTTGGGTACGGAGTTCTTCTTCGCCTTCTGGATGGCGTCGTAGAGGGTGGGGTTGCCAGCCGGGTCGCCGCCGCCGATGCGGGCCGCGACCTCGACGTTTTTGATCAGCTTGGCGAACATCTTGCCGCGCTTGGCGTCGATCACGGCCTTCTTGTGCTTGGTGGTCGCCCACTTTGAGTGGCCGGACATCTGCTACCTCCGTCTGTTGATCACGCCTGCGTCGACGGCCCGCGCCAACTCCACTTCTCCACCGGCCCAGGACGGGGCCGGTCGGCTCTGCGTGGATGGCCGCGGCGGGCGCTGGACCCTGCCGAACCGCGGCAATCCTACCGAGGCGGGGCGGGTCGGTGTCACACCCGGCACCGGCGGGCCCGGCAGCCGGCACGCCGAGGGGCCCGCCCCCGGCACGGGAGGGGCCCCTCGGCGGCGGCTCAGGCGGCGCGGACCAGGTCCACGAAGTAGCGGTGCAGGCGCAGGTCGCCGGTCAGCTCCGGATGGAAGGAGGTCGCCAGCAGGTTGCCCTGCCGGACCGCGACGATCCGGTCCCCGACGGGCCTGTCGGTGACCCGACCCAGCACCTCGACGCCCGGGCCGACCCGCTCGACCCAGGGCGCCCGGATGAAGACCGCGTGGAACGCCGCGCCCTGCACCCCGGCGATCTCCACCGACGCCTCGAACGAGTCGACCTGCCGACCGAACGCGTTGCGCCGCACGGTCATCTCGATGCCGGCGAAGCCGCGCTGGTCGGGGCGGCCGTCGAGCACCTCCGTGGCCAGCATGATCATGCCGGCGCAGGAGCCGTAGACCGGCATCCCGGCGGCGATCCGCTTGTCGATCGGCTCCCGCATCTCGAAGATGTCGACGAGCTTGCTGATCGTGGTGGACTCGCCCCCGGGGATGACCAGCCCGTCGACCGCGTCCAGTTCGCCCGGGCGGCGGATCGGGCGGGCGTCCGCCCCGGCCCCGGCCAGCGCGCCCACGTGCTCGCGGACGTCACCCTGCAGGGCGAGCACACCGATGACCGGTGCCGTCACGTTCACTCCTCTCGGGTGTCAGAAAGAGGCCCCCGCTCCGCCTGAGGCGGCGAGCAGGGGCCTCCTCTCACATCACCAGCCGCGCTCGGCCAGGCGGTGCGGCTGCGGGATCTCGTCGACGCTGATGCCGACCATCGCCTCGCCGAGGCCCCGGGAGACCTTGGCCAGCACGTCCGGGTCGTCGTGGAAGGTGGTGGCCTTGACGATCGCGGCGGCCCGCTGGGCCGGGTTACCGGACTTGAAGATGCCGGAACCGACGAAGACGCCCTCGGCGCCGAGCTGCATCATCATCGCGGCGTCGGCCGGCGTGGCGATGCCACCGGCGGTGAACAGCACCACCGGGAGCTTGCCGGTCTCGGCGACCTCCTTGACCAGGTCGTACGGGGCCTGGAGCTCCTTGGCCGCGACGAACAGCTCGTCGGCCGGCAGCGAGCTGAGCCGCGCGATCTCCTGACGGATCTTGCGCATGTGCATGGTGGCGTTGGAGACGTCGCCCGTGCCGGCCTCACCCTTGGAGCGGATCATGGCCGCGCCCTCGGTGATCCGGCGCAGCGCCTCGCCCAGGTTGGTCGCCCCACACACGAAGGGGACGGTGAACGCCCACTTGTCGATGTGGTTGGCGTAGTCGGCCGGGGTGAGCACCTCGGACTCGTCGACGTAGTCCACGCCGAGCGACTGGAGGATCCGGGCCTCGACGAAGTGGCCGATCCGGGCCTTGGCCATCACGGGGATCGAGACGGCGTTGATGATGCTGTCGATCATGTCGGGGTCGCTCATCCGGGACACCCCGCCCTGGGCGCGGATGTCGGCGGGCACGCGCTCCAGGGCCATCACCGCGACGGCTCCGGCGTCCTCGGCGATCTTGGCCTGCTCGGCGGTGACCACGTCCATGATCACGCCGCCCTTGAGCATCTCGGCCATGCCGCGCTTGACGCGGGCGGTGCCGACGACGGGGGTGGCGCTGGCGTTCGGGGAAGTGGTTTCGGGCACGGGTTATCGCTCCTCGGCGTGCTCGGGGGGTGGCTCAGCTGAATGCTACGACGGGGTCAACGCCGGTCCGACAGCCAATCAGACCCCGGGTGGCCTGCTCTGTGGCCGTCATCACCCCGGCCCGGCCGCCGGCCGACGGGCCCGGGCTGCGGCGGGCACCGCTCAGGCGGGCACGTCGGCGGGGAGCGCGAGGGTCGGATCGTCGATGTCGAAGTAGCGCGGCCACGGGTGCCGGCTGCCCATCCGCAACAGCCGCACCAGCCGCCGTCCCCGCGCCGCGCGGGCGTCCCGGACCAGGTCGGTGTGCACCTGGCGGGCCAGCGCGAGCCGCCGACTCGCGGCGATCACCGTCTCGCAGTCCGGGTCGGCCGGGTCCAGCCGCACCGCCCGCAGCTGCCGGGTGAGGTCGTTCTCCGCGGCCTCGCGCTCCTCCGGCTCGGCGTCCAGCGCGATCCGGGCCGCCGCGTACAACTCCACGCCGTAGCGCCGCTCGGCCAGCACCGCGGCGGCGGCGGCCCGGCGCAGCAGGTGCGCCTCCAGGGCCCGGGCCGCCGCCTCCGCGCGCAGGCGCAGCCGCTCGACCCGGCCGACGGTCCAGGTCAGGTACGCCGCGAGCAGCCCCACGACGAGACTCGCGCCCACCCACCACCACATGCCCGGCATCGTAGTGCTGCTCCGTTCGCCTCCGGCCGGGGCGCGACCCGCCCCGGCACCTGCGTCCCACCGGCACCCCCGGTCACGGCCGTCAGCCCAGCCCCGCCCACTCCTGGTCGATCACCCGCCCGTCGGTCGCCTCGATCGCCGCCGCGTACACCTCCAGCACCCGGCGGGCGACCACCGGCCAGTCGAAGTGCGCCACCACCTGGTCACCGCACGCGGTCAGCTCGGCCCGCCGCGCCGGGTCGTCCAGCAGCCCGACCAGGGCCGCCCGCAGACCCACCGCGTCGCCGGTGGGGAAGAGCAGCCCGGCCCGGCCGCCGTCGAGCACCCGGCGGAACGCGTCCAGGTCGCTGGCCACCACCGTGGTGCCGGCGGCGAGGGCCTCGGTGAGGATCATCCCGAACGACTCCCCGCCGGTGTTCGGGGCCACGTAGAGGTGGACGCTGCGCAGCATGCGCGCCTTGTCCTCCTCGGAGACCAGGCCGAGGAAGGTGACCCGGTCGCGCAGCTCGGCGGGGAACTGGTCGAACAGGTCGTCCGGGTCGCCCGGCCCGGCCACCAGCAGCCGCAGGCCCGGGCGGGAGCGGGCCAGCTCGACGAACGCGTCGCGCAGGATCGGGAAGCCCTTGCGGGCCTCGGTGAACCGGCCGAGGAAGCCGAGCGTGCCGCCCTCCCCGAGGTCACCCTCCCCCGGCCAGCCGGGCAGCGGTGTCGCGTGGCTGAACTTGGCCACGGTGACCCCGTTGGGGATCTCCACCGCGCCGCCGTCCATGTGCTCGACCTGCACCTTGCGGGCCAGGGCGCTGACCGCGATCCGGGCGGTGATCCGCTCCAGCACGATCTGCAGCAGGCCCTGCGCGGCGGCGAGCACCCGGGAGCGCGTCATCGCGGTGTGGAAGGTCGCCACCACCGGCCCCCGCGCCGAGAGCACGGCGAGCATCGACAGGCTCAGCGTCAGCGGCTCGTGCACGTGCAGCACGTCGAACTCGCCCCGGGCGATCCACCGCCGGACCCGGGTGGTGGAGACCGGGCCGAACGCGATCCGGGCCACCGACCCGTTGTACGGCAGCGGCACGGCCCGGCCCGCCGACACCACGTACGGCGGGAGTGGGGAGTCCTCGTCGGCGGGGGCCAGGACGCTCACCTCGTGCCCGAGCCGGATCAGCGCCTCGGCCAGGTCCATCACGTGGTTCTGCACCCCGCCGGGCACGTCGAAGGAGTACGGGCACACGATGCCGATCCGCATGTGAGCGCCCTCCGCCTCAGACCGGTCCGGCGACGGTCGGCGGCGTGGACACGGACCGGGGCTCGCCGGCGCCGGCGCCGCGCTGGTCCAGCCACATCCGTTGCAACATGTGCCAGTCTTCCGGATGCCGGGCGATGCCCGCCGCCAGCTCGTCGGCGATCCGCTGGGTCAGCGCCCGGACCCGCTGGTCCAGCGGCCCGCTGTCCTCCGAGGGCACGGGCAGCGGCTCGATCGAGGCGCACGCCGCGTCCGTTTCGTACCACAATGAGGCGACGTAGAGCGGTGCCCCGGTGCGCAGCGCCAGCAGCGCCGGACCGGCCGGCATCCGGGTCCGCGCGCCGAAGAAGTCGACCTCGATCCCCCGGGCGGAGAGGTCCCGGTCGGCCAGCAGCGGCACCACCGCGCCGGCGCGCAGCCGGTCCACCAGCACGTCGAACGCGGGCCGATCGCCGCCGTGGGTGGGCAGGATCTCCATGCCCAGCCCTCGCCGGAAGGCGAGGAAGCGCTGGTAGACGGCCTCGGGCTTGAGCCGCTCGGCGACCGTGGTGATCGGCCAGCCGGTGGCCGCCACCCAGGCCCCGGCGGCGTCCCAGTTGCCGGAGTGCGGCAGCGCCACCACCGCGCCCCGGCCGGCGGCCACGTCGGCGGCGAGCAGGTCGACCCCCTCGGGGGCGAGCCGGAAACCGGCGAGGAGCTGGTCGCGGCTCAGCGCCGGCAGCCGGAACGCCTCCATCCAGTACCGGGCGTACGAGCGCAGGCCGCGCCGGAGCAGGTCGTCCAGCTCGGCCTCGGGCAGCTCGGGGCCGACCACCCGGCGCAGGTTGGCGCGCAGTCGGGCCGTACCCCCGCCGCCGGAGCGGTGGGCGCGGTCGGCGCCCGCCTGGAAGGCCGCGGCCACCACGGGCCGGGGCAACGCGCGGACCAGCCGCCAGCCGGCGATGTAGCCGAGCTCGGTGAGGTTCACCCCTACGATCCGTCCGGGGCGGTCTCGCGGGCCTGCCGGTACACGTGGGCGATCCGCTGGCCCACGGTGAAGATCGAGACGGCGGCCAGCAGCCAGAGCGCGACCTGCAGGGCGTGCGGGACGCCGACGCCGGTGAGGATTCCGCCCACGCCGACGATGAGCAGCCGCTCGGTGCGCTCGGCGATGCCCACGTTGCAGGTCATCCCGAGCCCCTCGGCGCGGGCCTTGACGTAGGAGACCAGGCCGCCGGCGGCCAGGCAGAGCAGCGCGGCGGCGACCCCGGCGTGGTCGCCCTCGGTGGCCAGCCAGTACGCGACCGCGCCGAAGACGGCGCTGTCGGCGACCCGGTCCATGCTTGAGTCGAGGAACGCCCCGAATCTCGTCGAGCCGCCGCTCATCCGGGCCATCGTCCCGTCGAGCAGGTCGGTCAGCGCGAAGAACGTCACGATGAGGGCACCGGCGACCAGATGGCCGCGGGCACCGAAGCCGAGCGCCCCGGCCAGCACCCCGAGGGTGCCGGTGACGGTGACGGCATTGGGGGACACGCCTACCCGGAGCAGGCCGCGCGCGATCGGCTCAACGACGCGGGTCATCCCCGCCCGGACCGACACTTGGAAGATCTTCGCCATGGCGGTCCCACGATAACGGCCGACCCCCGGCGACGGCACGCCCCGGTCGCCGACCCGCCCGGGGAAGTCTTGTGCTGGCCCCCCGACGGGTGTGAGATCGAGCCTGAGGGTGAGCCAGCTCACCCGACCGACCGTCCCGTACCCGCCGCACCGCAGATCACCGGAGGATGGCGCCGCGGAGCTTCCGCACCGGGCCGCTTCCCCGTCGCGCGCGGCGGTCGCCACCAACCACCGGCTGAGGGAGGTGCGCCCCATGGCGCAGAGGAATCAGGACAAGGGGGTCACCGGCGGCGTGCCGGTGGTGACCGAGCCCGCCAGGATTCGCAACGTGGTGCTCGTCGGGCACTCCGGGGCGGGCAAGACGACCCTGGTCGAGGCACTGCTCGCGGCGACCGGCACGATCGGGCGGGCCGGCACGGTCACCGACGGCACCACGGTCTGCGACCACGACCCGGCCGCCGTGCGCCAACAGCGCTCGGTGAGCCTGGCCTGCGCCCCGCTGGTGCACGACGGCGTCAAGATCAACCTGTTGGACACCCCGGGCTACGCCGACTTCGTCGGCGAGCTGCGCGCCGGCCTGCGGGCCGCCGACGCCGCGCTGTTCGTGGTCTCCGCCGTCGACGGGATGGACGCCGCCACCGCCGCACTCTGGGAGGAGTGCGCCGCGGTGGGCATGCCCCGGGCGGTCGCGGTGACCCGGCTGGACCACCCCCGCGCGGACTTCGACGAGGCCGTGGCGCTGTGCCAGCGGGTCTTCGGCGACAACGTGGTCCCCCTGCACCTGACGATGCTCGGCGACGACGGCGAGTCCGTCGTCGGACTGCTCGGCCTGGTCACCCGCCGGGTCTTCGACTACACCGCCGGGCTGCCGGCCCAGGTGCGCGAGCCCGACCTGGAGCACCTGCCGGCGATCGCCGAGTCCCGCAACGAGCTGATCGAGGGGATCATCGCCGAGAGCGAGGACGAGTCCCTGATGGACCGCTACCTGGCCGGCGAGGAGATCGACCCGCAGGTGCTGGTGGCCGACCTGGAGAAGGCGGTCGCCCGGGGGCACTTCCACCCGGTGGTGCCGGTCTGCGCGGCGACCGGCGTCGGGCTGGACGTGCTGCTCGACGGCCTCGTGTCGGCGTTCCCCTCGCCGCTGGAGCACGAGCTGCCCGCCGTCACCGGCGTGGACGGCTCCCCCCGGCCGCCGCTGACCTGCGACCCGGACGGCCCGCTCGTCGCCGAGGTGGTCCGCACCACGGTGGACCGGCACGTCGGCCGGGTCTCCCTGGTCCGGGTCTTCTCCGGCACCCTGCGCCCAGACCGGACGATGCACGTAGCCGGCCACGGCCTGGCCGAGCGGGGGCACCCCGACCACGACGCGGACGAGCGGGTCGGGCACCTCCACACGCCGCTGGGGGCGACCCTGCGCGAGGTGCCGGCCTGCGTGGCCGGCGACATCTGCGCGATCACCAAGTCGGGCAGCGCGGAGACCGGCGACACGATCTCCGCCAAGGACGACCCGCTGCTGGTGGCCCCGTGGGAGATGCCCGAGCCGCTGCTGCCGGTGGCGGTCGCCGCGCGCAGCCGGGCCGACGAGGACACCCTCTCCCGCAACCTGGCCCGGCTGGTCGCCGGGGACCCGACGCTGCGGCTGGAACGCAATCCGGAAACCCACCAGCTCGTCCTGTGGTGCATGGGCGAGGCGCACGCCGACGTGGCGCTCGACCGGCTGCGCGGTGGCGGCGTCGAGCTGGACACCGAGCCGGTACGGGTGGCGCTGCGGGAGACCCTCGCCGCCCCGGCCACCGGGCACGGCCGGCACGTCAAGCAGTCCGGCGGCCACGGCCAGTACGCCGTCTGCGACATCGAGGTGGAGCCGCTGCCCCGGGGGGCCGGCTTCGAGTTCGTCGACCGGGTGGTCGGCGGCGCCGTGCCGCACAACTACGTCCCGTCGGTGGAGAAGGGCGTGCGGGCCCAGCTGGAACGCGGCCTGGTCGCCGGGCACCCGGTGGTGGACCTGCGGGTGACCCTCGTCGACGGCAAGGCGCACAGCGTCGACTCCTCCGACGCGGCGTTCCAGACCGCCGGGGCGCTGGCGCTGCGCGACGCCGCCGAGAAGGGCCAGCCGACCCTGTTGGAGCCGGTGGACGAGGTGGCCGTCCGGGTGCCGGACCACACCGTCGGCGCGGTGCTGGGCGACCTCTCCGGCCGGCGCGGCCGGGTGCTCGGCACCGAGCCGGACCCGGACGCCGACGGCCGGACCGTGGTCCGCGCCGAGGTCCCGGCCGTCGAGCTGCTCCGGTACTCGATCGAGCTACGCGCCCTGACCTCCGGCACCGGCACCTTCCGCCGCCACTTCACCCGCCACGACCCGATGCCCACCCACCTGTCCGACCAGACCCGCAACGACCACCCCCCCACCCCCTGACCCCTGCCTCCCTCCCTCCACCCCGGCCCCACACCCCCCGCGTCGATCACGCAGTTGGGGCCTCGGCAAAGGGCGCAAAAGCCTCGTTCCGAGGGCCGCAACTGCAAGATCGACGGGCCGGGGTGGGGGGCCGGGGTGGGTGGGCCGGGGTGGGGGTCAGGGGCGGGCCGAGGGGGTGGGGGGCATGGGCCAGTGGGGGCGGTCGGCAAAGCGGATGGCGGCTGCGCGGATGGCCGCCAGTTGACGTTCCACCTCGGCGAACTGGTCGGGGGCGAGCGGGCCGAGGGCCAGGGCGGCGGCGTTCTCCTCGACCTGGGCGACGGTGCGGCAGCCGGGGATCGGGACCGTACGGTCGCTGCGCGCCCAGATCCAGCCCAGCGCGCCCTGGGCCAGGGTGCGCCCGTCGGCGGTGAGCGCCCCCCGGACCGCGCCGACCCGGCGCAGCCACTCCGGGGCGGGTCGGCCGCTGCGGAACCACTCCAGCCAGTTCGCCGTGGCCCCCCGCACATCGTCGCGGGGCAGCGTGGAGCCGGCCCCGTACTTGCCGGTGAGCAGGCCCATCCCCAGCGGACTGCGGTTGACGCTGGCCAGGTCGTACTTGTCGCAGACGGCGAGCAGGTCGGGGGCGTCGCGCAGCACCGACAGGGTGTGCTGCACGGCGGTGGCGTGCCGGGCGCCCTGCCCGAACCAGGTGGCCCGGTCGACCCGGTCGGTGCTCCACCCGTACGCCCGGACCAGGCCGTCGGCGACGAGGTCCTCGCAGACGCCGAGCAGCGCCTCGACCCTCGGCACCGGCAGGTCACCCAGGTGCAGCTGGTAGAGGTCGATGCGGTCGGTGTCCAGCCGGCGCAGGGAGTCGGTAACCGCCCGGCGCAGGTACTCCGGCGAGTGGTCCTCCCCGGTGGCCTGGCGGGCGCCCTCGTCGAACGTGTAGCCCCACTTGGTGGCGATCACGGCCTCGTCGCGCCGGCCAGCGAGGGCCCGGCCGAGGACCCGCTCGCCGTGCCCGGCCCCGTACGTGTCGGCGGTGTCGAAGAGGGTGACCCCGAGATCGAGCGCGCGGCGCACGGCGCGGACGGACTCGTCGTCGTCGACCGCACCCCAGCCGAGCGGCTGGATGCCCTCGGCCCAGGGGCCGCCGATCGCCCAGCACCCCATGCCGAGGGCGCTGACCTCGATGCCGCTGCGACCCAATGTCCGTGTCGTCACTGCCATCGCCCGATCGTGCCATCCCGGGGGCGACCGAGGGCAGCGGGTTGGCCGAAAGGATTCGGGTGACTACGTAGGGTCAGCCCGGCCAGGCGCGGGTGAACAGCTCGCGGGTGTCGGTGAGCAACTGCGGCAGGACCTTGGTCCGCCCGATCACCGGCATGAAGTTGGCGTCGCCGCCCCAGCGGGGCACCACGTGCTGGTGCAGGTGCTCGGCGATCCCGGCGCCGGCCACCCCGCCCTGGTTCATGCCCAGGTTGAATCCGTGCGCGCTGCTGACCTTGCGCACCACCCGCATCGCAATCTGGGTGAACGCCGCCAGCTCGGCGGTCTCCGGCAGGGCCAGGTCGGTGTAGTCGGCCACGTGCCGGTAGGGGCAGACCAGCAGGTGCCCCGGGTTGTAGGGGTAGAGGTTGAGCACCGCGAACACGTGCTCACCCCGGGCCACCACCAGGCTCTCCTCCGGCGGCAGCCCCGGCGCCCGGCAGAACGGGCAGCCGGCGGGCTTTTCGTACCCGCCCTCGGGCCGGTCCCCACCGGAGACGTAGGCCATCCGGTGCGGAGTCCAGAGCCGCTCCAACCCGTCGGCCATGCCGCTGTCCCTGAGCCGTTCCTCCCCTGTCACGCCACCGATCCTACGTTCCCGCCCGGCTCCGCCCCAGCGCCGGAGTACGGGACCCGCCAGGGGTGGCCGTCGGTTTGAGACGGGGCGTCACCGGGACGAATAGGGGGTGAAAATTCTTGACGCAGAGACGGCGGTAAATGAAACTTCCATTTCAATCGACCCTGATAACCATCGATGGGAGCCAACCTGTGAAGACCGCATTCCGCCGGATCGGCAGAGTTCTCGCCGCCTGCGTGCTCGCCGCCGCCACCACCCTGGTGGGCCTGACCGTGACCACCGGTGCCGCGCACGCCGACGGCTGCTACACCTGGGGCCGGGGGCTCGCCCAGGGCTCGACCGGCGAGGACGTCCGCCAGCTCCAGATCCGGCTCGCCGGCTACCCCGGCTACAACTCGGTGCTCGGCCTCGACGGCGTGTTCGGCGCGGCGACACACGCGGCGGTGATCCGCTTCCAGCAGGCGTACGGTCTGGCCGCCGACGGCATCGCCGGCGCGCAGACCTTCAGCAAGCTGTACGCCCTCCAGGACGACGACTGCACGCCGATCAACTTCACCTACGCCGAGCTGAACCGGTGCAACAGCACCTGGGCCGGCGGGGCGGTCGCGGCGAGCACCGCCAAGTTCAACGCGCTCGTCTCGATGTGGAAGCTCCAGGCCATGCGGCACGCCCTCGGGGACGTGTCCATCCAAATCAGCAGCGGCTTCCGCAGCGTCGCCTGCAACAACGCGGTCGGCGGGGCGTCCAACAGCCGGCACATGTACGGCGACGGGGTGGACCTGGTCGGTTCCCCGTCGTTCTGCCGGATGGCCCAGCAGGCCCGCTACCACGGTTTCGGGAACATCCTCGGCCCCGGCTACCCGGGCCACAGCACCCACACGCACGTCGGGGCCGTCGGGGGCTGGTCGGCGTCGAGCTGCGGCATCTGAACCTGATCACCCGCACGTAGACGGCACGGCGGGACGTCCCGGCTCAGGGACGCCCCGCCGTGCCGTGCGCCGGGCCGGTCAGCCCTCGGCTGCGGAGGGCCCGGTGTTGCTGCGGGAGGTGACCACGTCGAGCACGTGGGTCACCGCGTCGGCGATCGGCACCCCGTTGCGCTGCGAGCCGTCCCGGTACCGGAACGACACGGTCCCGGCGGCCACGTCGTCGTCGCCGGCGATCACCATGAACGGGATCTTCTGCTGCTGCGCGGTGCGGATCTTCTTCTGCATCCGGTCGTCGCCCGCGTCCACCTGGGCGCGGATGCCCTCGGCGCGCAGCGCCGCGACGAACCCGTGCAGGTAGTCGGTGTGGTCCTCGCGGATCGGGATGCCCACCACCTGCACCGGGGCCAGCCACGCCGGGAACGCCCCGGCGTAGTGCTCGGTGAGCACCCCGAAGAACCGCTCGATCGAGCCGAAGAGCGCCCGGTGGATCATGACCGGCTGCTTACGGGTGCCGTCGGCGGCCTGGTACTCCAGCCCGAACCGGGCCGGCTGGTTGAGATCGAGCTGGATCGTCGACATCTGCCAGGTCCGGCCGATCGCGTCCCGGGCCTGCACCGAGATCTTCGGGCCGTAGAAGGCCGCGCCGCCCGGGTCGGGCACCAGCTCCAGCCCGGACGCCTCGGCGGTGCTGCGCAGCGCCTCGGTCGCCTCCTCCCAGTCGGCGTCGTCGCCGATGAACTTCGGCGAGTCGTCCCGGGTGGAGAGCTCCAGGTAGAAGTCGTCCAGGCCGTAGTCGCGCAGCAGGTCCAGCACGAAGGTGAGCAGGTCGGAGAGCTCGCCGGGCATCTGCTCCCGGGTGCAGTAGATGTGCGAGTCGTCCTGGGTCAGCCCCCGCACCCGGGTCAGGCCGTGCACCACGCCGGACTTCTCGTACCGGTACACCGTGCCGAACTCGAACAGCCGCAGCGGCAGCTCCCGGTAGGACCGCCCGCGCGACCTGAAGATCAGGTTGTGCATCGGGCAGTTCATCGCCTTGAGCATGTAGTCCACGCCCTCGAACTGCATGGGCGGGAACATGGTGTCGGCGTAGTACGGCAGGTGGCCGGAGGTCTCGAAGAGCTGCGCCTTGGTGATGTGCGGGGTGTTGACGAACTCGTACCCCGCGTCCTCGTGCCGGCGGCGCGAGTAGTTCTCCATCTCCCGGCGGATGATGCCGCCCTTGGGGTGGAAGACCGCCAGGCCGGAGCCGATCTCGTCGGGGAAGCTGAACAGGTCCAGGTCCGCGCCGAGCTTGCGGTGGTCGCGCCGGGCGGCCTCCTCCAACAGCTTCAGGTACGCCTTCAGCTCGTCGCGGGTCGGCCACGCGGTGCCGTACACCCGCTGGAGCTGCGGGTTCTTCTCCGATCCCCGCCAGTACGCGGCGGCCGAGCGCATCAGCTTGAACGCCCCGATCAGCCGGGTGTTGGGCAGGTGCGGGCCCCGGCACAGGTCCGACCAGCAGACCTTGTCCTCCTTGGCGGCGAGGTTGTCGTAGATGGTCAGCTCGCCGGCGCCCACCTCCATCACCTCGGCCGAGTCCAGCCCCTCGCCCTTGACCTCGATCAGCTCCAGCTTGAACGGCTCGGCGGCCAGCTCGGCCTTCGCCTCGTCCAGGCTGTCGAAGCGCCGCCGCCGGAACCGCTGCCCGGACTTGACGATCTCCTGCATCCGCTTCTCGAGCTTCGCCAGGTCGTCGGGCTGGAACGGCGTGGCCACGGCGAAGTCGTAGTAGAAGCCGTTCTCGATCGGCGGGCCGATGCCGAGCTTCGCCTCGGGGAAGAGGTCCTGCACGGCCTGGGCGAGCACGTGCGCGGTCGAGTGGCGCAGCACGTTCAGCCCGTCCGGCGAGTCGAGGGCGACCGGCTCGACGGTGACGTCCTCGGCCGGCGACCAGTCCAGGTCGCGGAGCTGGCCCTGCGGGTCGCGGACCACGACGACCGCCTTGGGGCCGCTGGCCGGCAGGCCGGCCGCGGCCACCGCGTCGGCCGCCGTCGTCCCGGCGGCGACGACGACGGGGTCGGCCACGACGGGGGTACGGGGTGCGGACACGGTGACTCCTTCAGCTGACGACGGACGCGGCCGAACGACCGCCCCCGCTGATGCTAGCGGGCAGCGAGGGGCCCCTTCTTGTCGCATTCGGTGAAGGCGCGGGGGGGTCAGCCCGCCCAGTCGGGCAGCGGCTCGCGGGCGGCGAGCCAGTCGGCGGGCACCCCGCCCGGCGAGCCGACGCCGGTGTGGGCGGCCACCACCGCGCCGGCGATCGCCGCCGTGGTGTCCACGTCCCCGCCCGCCTCGACGCACGCCCGGACCGCGGCCGGGTAGTCGTCGAGGCGCGTGGCGGCGACCCAGAGCGTGAACGGGACGGTGTCCTGCGCCGTCACCCGGGAGCCGTTGCCGAGCGCGTCGGCCGCGACCGCCACCGGGCGGCCCAGCAGGCCGGCGGCCCGGAGGACCCCCTGGTGCACCTGACCGCCCGGATCGAGGGCGGCGGCCACCGCGGCGAGCAGCCGCGACGGCGGCGGGCGGTCCCCGTCGAGGCGGGCCCGGGCGGCCAGGGCGGCGGCCACCGCCACCGCCACCGCGCCGGCGATCCCCTCCGGGTGGGCGTGGGTGACCTCGGCGGACGCCCGGGCCTGGGCCGCCGCCCGCCGCGTCGAGTCGGCGAACCACGCCCCGAGCGGCCCGACCCGCATCGCCGCGCCGTTGCCGCACGAGCCCTGCCCGTCGAACGCGGAGGCCGCGGCGACGGGCCACGGCGTGCCGGTGCGGATCAGGCGCAGGATGGTCACCGCCCCGGGGCCGTAGCCGCGGTACGGCTCGCACCGGTGCGCGAACGCCAGCGCCAGCCGGTCCCGGTCGACCTCCCCGGCGCCGGCCAGTTCGGCCAGCACGGAGCACGCCATCTCGGTGTCGTCGGTCCACTGCCAGGGCGGCGCGGGGAGCCGGCCGGCGGCGAGGTCAGCGGGCCGGTGCCCCGGCACGAAGAACTGGGAGCCGAGGGCGTCGCCGACGGAGAGCCCGGCGAGGCTGTCCCGGGCGAGCGCCAGTCGGGTGTCCGGGAAGAGCGTGAAGGACATGGTCGTACCAGCTTGCCCGGTTCGCGGGTGCGCCGCAACGTGTCAGCTTGCCCTGCCGAGTACGGTGCTGACGTGGCCACGGTGCTCCTGGTCGAAGACGACCACGTCGTACGCGGCGCTATGCTGCGGTCCCTCGCCGACCGGGGGCACGCCGTGCACGCCGTCGGAACGGCGCTGGACGCGCTGCGCCGGGTGGCCGCGGAGACCCCCGACCTGGTGGTGCTCGACCTCGGCCTGCCGGACCTGGACGGCTCGGACGCGCTGCGGATGCTGCGCGGCATCACCGACGTGCCGATCATCATCGCCACCGCCCGCGACGACGAGCAGTCGGTGGTGCGCCTGCTGCGGGCGGGCGCGGACGACTACATGGTCAAGCCGTTCACCGGCGCGCACCTGGACGCCCGGATCACCACGGTGCTGCGCCGGGCCGGCCGGGCCAGCCGGACGGTGCAGCCGGCCGTGCACACCGTCGGCGGCCTGCGGGTGGACGTCGGCGAGCGCAGCGCCCAGCTCGACGGGATGGCGCTCGTGCTGACCCGCAAGGAATTCGACCTGCTGGCGTATCTCGCCGCCCGACCGGGGCGGGTGGTTTCCCGCCGGGAACTCTTGGAGGAGGTATGGCGCCAGCCGTCGGTCGGCGAGGACCAGACCATCGACGTTCACCTGTACTGGCTGCGCCGCAAAATGGGCGAGTCCGCGGCGAAGCCGCGCTACCTGCGCACCGTGCGGGGGGTCGGCTTCCGGTTGGTGGCCCCGGACTGAGGGTCGCGCTGGCCTGGCTCACGGCCGGCATGTGCGCGCTCGTCGCGCTGGCGTTCCTGGTCCCCCTCGGCATCAGCCTGAGCGAGCAGACCCGTCAGGAGGCCCTCGCCGACGCCGCCCGGCGCGGCGCGCTGGTCACCGGCGCGCTCGCGGTCAGCACCGAGCCGGCGGTGGTGCGCCGCGCGGTGGAGGCCAGCGGCGCGGACCCGGCGACCCGGCCGGTGGTGCACGGGCTGGGCGGTGCCGCGCCGGCCGGCCGGGCCGACGCGGCGGCGCTGGCCAGGGCCACCGAGGGCCGGCGCTCGATGGTCGTCGACGTGCCCGGCGGGGCGCTGCGGCTGGATCCGGTGGTGCTCGGCGACACGGTGGCCGTGGTCGAGGTCTTCGTGCCGGACTCCGCGCTCGACGAGGGTTCCGGGGGCCGCTGGCTGCTGCTGGCCGCGGTGGCGGTGGCCCTGGCCGGGGCAGCCGTGCTGGTGGTGGACCGGGTCGCCGCCCGCGCGGTCGACTCGACCCGGGGGCTGGTGAAGGCCGCTCTCGCGGTGGGCGACGGCGACCTCGGGGTACGCGTCGAGCCGAGCGGCCCGCGCGAGCTGGCCGAGGCCGGCTACGCGTTCAACCGGATGGCCGACCGGATGGCGGCGGCGCACACCGCCGAGCGGGAACTGGTGGCGGACCTGTCGCACCGGCTGCGTACGCCACTGACGGTGCTGCGGCTGGACGCCGAGGGGCTGGACTCCGACGACACCAGCGTGGGCTCGTTCACGGAGGCGGAGCTGGACCGGCGGCGCACCATCCGGCGGATCCGGCAGGCCATCGTGACCCTTGAGGGCGAGATCGACGTGCTGATCAAGACGACCCGCAAGACGGTCGCCCACGAGGCCGGCCCGGCGATGTGTGACGTCAGCGAGCTGGTCCGGGACCGGATGGTGTTCTGGTCGGCCCTCGCGGGGGACCAGAACCGGCCACACCGGGTCAGCGGGGCGCAGCTGCGCATCCCGGCGCCCGTGCCCCGGGCCGAGCTGGCCGCCGCCCTCGACGCGGTGATCGGCAACGTGTTCCGCTACACCCCGCAGGGCACCGCGTTCGAGCTCGCGGTCTCCCGCCGGGACGGGTACGTGGCGATCCGCATCGACGACGCCGGCCCGGGTATCGCCGACCCGGACCGGGCGCTGCGCCGGGGGGCCAGCGACCAGGGCTCCACGGGGCTGGGCCTGGACATCGCCAAGCGGGTGGCCTTGCAGGCCAACGGGTCGGTGAGCATCGACCGGGCCCGGCTCGGCGGGGCCAGCGTGGTGATGCTGCTGGCCGACCCGGAGGCCACCCCGAGGCAGGTCAGCCGGTTCGGCCTGGTCGGCCGGATGGCCAGGGAGGCGCGGGAGCAGAAGAGCGGGGGCCGCCGCTGGCCCCGGCAGCGCCCCACGGACGGCTGACCGCCTTCCCGCCTGTGGGCAGACGCAAGTCTTTCTTAGATTCGGATTAACGGCACCGGTGGGCCGGGCGCGGCCTGACAGGATCGAGGAGCGAACCCACCAGTTCCACCGGCCGCTCCCGGATCCACCCCCTGGCCGGTGGAGTCCGTGCACGCGGCGGGAGCCCGGTTTCCCCACAACCGGCTCCCGCCGCGCGCGCCGACACCACAACCGGCTCCCACCGGCAGGCGGCGGTGGGTCAGCGGGTCGCCGCAGCCAGGTAGCCGTCGATCTCGGCGGTGAGCCGCGACTTCTCCCCCGGTTCCAGGAACGCGGCGGTCACCGCGGCGTTGGCCAGCGCGGCCACTCCCTCGGGGCCGATCCCGAGCAGCCGGGCGGCCACCGCGTACTCGTCGTCGAGGGTGGTGCCGAACATCGGCGGGTCGTCGGAGTTGATGGTGACCAGCACGCCCGCCTCGACGAGCCGGGGCAGCGGGTGTTCGTCGAGGGAGGCGACCGCCCGGGTGCGCAGGTTGGAGGTCGGGCAGACCTCCAGGGCGATCTGCCGCTCCGCGAGGTGGGCGAGCAGCTCCGGATCCTCGGCGGCGGAGATGCCGTGGCCGATCCGCTCCGCGCCGAGGTCGCGCAGCGCGTCCCAGACGGTCTGCGGGCCGGTTGTCTCCCCGGCGTGCGGGACCGAGCGCAGCCCGGCCGCCCGGGCCCGGTCGAAGTACGGCTTGAACTGCGGTCGGGGCACCCCGATCTCGGGGCCGCCCAGGCCGAAGCTGATCAGCCCGTCGGGGCGTTCCTCCAGGCAGATCCGCAGGGTCTCCTCGGCTGCCGGCAGCCCCGCCTCGCCGGGGATGTCGAAGCACCAGCGCAGCGCGATACCGAAGTCGGCCTCGGCCCGCTTGCGGGCGTCCTCGATCGCCTCGCAGAACGCGGGCGCGGGGATGCCCCGGCTCACGTGCGAGTACGGGGTGACGGTCAGTTCGGCGTACCGGACCTGCTGGCGGGCCAGCTCGCGGGCGACCTCGTGGGTGAGGATCCAGACGTCCTCGGGGTCACGGATCAGGTCCACGACGCTGAGGTAGACCTCGATGAAGTGGGCGAAGTCCCGGAACGCGAAGTAGTCGGCGAGGGCGTCCGGGTCCGCCGGCACCGGGCTGCGGCCGGCGTGCCGGGCGGCCAGCTCGGCCACGATCCGCGGCGACGCCGAGCCGACGTGGTGCACGTGCAGCTCCACCTTGGGCAGTCCGGCGATGAAGGTGGACAGATCGATCACGAGTTCTCCTCTGCGCGGGCGCCGGTTCGGGCGACGATGAAGACCCGGCGGAACGGGAAGGACACCAGGCCACTCCGGACCGGGTACGCCGCCGCGAGGCGCGCCCCCGGCCCGGTGCGGAAGTCGGCCCACCGCGCGTCGTCCAGCGCCGCCCGGGCGGGGCGCAGCGCGGTGCCCTCCATCCGGGTCAGAACCGGGTGGTCGGCGTCGGCGAGGGCCGGCAGCAGGTGCACGTAGGTAGTCTCCCAGGCGTCGACCGCGCAGCCGGCACCGGTCAGCAGCGCGGCGCAGCCGACCGCGAAGTCGACCGGTGGGCCCAGGGCGGTGGCCCGGTCGATCATCTCGGCCGACGAGTCGAGGCCGTTGATCCGGGCGCCCGGCCAGCGGGCGGTTAGGTTGGCGGTGAGCGTGCCGGGGCCGCAGCCGAGGTCGACGACGACCCGGGGGCGCCCGGCCGGGACCCGGGCGGCCAGGTCGTGGAAGGGCCGCCCCCGCTCGTCGTCGTAGCGCAGGTACGCCGCCGGGTCCCACATCGCCGCCTCCCAAACCGTACGCCCGTCTTGTTGCGCCGTGCGGCCCGCCGGACGACCGGGCAAGCCGATCACTAGGCTCGGGGCATGCAGCAGCGCACCCTCCCCCGACTCGGGCGGCACGTCGGGGTGGTCGACACGCATGCTGGACGGGCCCGGCCGCTCGGCGAAGGAGGAACGCGATGAAGGGGTGGCTCCCGCTCACCCTCGGCCTGCTCGCCATGGTCATGGGCGCCGTCTGGACGGTGCAGGGCCTCGGCTACGTCGGCGGCAGCATCATGACCGACCAGTGGATCTGGGCGCTGACCGGCCCGCTGCTGGTCCTGATCGGACTCGTGACGATCTGGCGCGGCCTGCGCAGCCGCCGCCGACCCTGACGTCCTGGCCGGGCAACGGAAAACCCCGCATCCCGAACAAGGACGCGGGGTTTCACTGTGATCCGGGCGGATCACCCGGCCTCGGCCGGCACGCCGGCCACGGCTGCTCAGATCGGGCGGACCTGCTCAGCCTGCGGGCCCTTCTGACCCTGGGCGATCTCGAACTCCACCCGCTGGTTCTCCTCCAGCGAACGGTAGCCGCTGGACTGGATCGCCGAGAAGTGGACGAAGACGTCAGCACCCCCGCCGTCGACGGTGATGAAGCCGAAGCCCTTGTCTGCGTTGAACCACTTCACGGTTCCCTGCGCCATGTGAATCTCCTTCTAAAACTGGCGGCCGAGCACGCCGTGCGGCCGTTTGGCCGTTTTCGAGCAGCGGCGCCTGAGGCGGCCCCCTGTGCAGGAGACTTTCTCTCAACCCACGCCATCTCGCAACAGCGTGGGCCAGCAAACCACGTAGCGAAAACTCTGCACAGCGTACCCGAAAAGATCCTCTGAGAGGTGACCCGAAGGGCGCTCGAATTCCGGTCCGGATGGGCCGCGCCGCCGAGCGAAAGGGCCCTTTCCCGCGTACCGGAAAGGGCCCTTTCGCATGGTGCGGACGGTCAGTCGGGCCAGCGGCCGGTCAGCCGGCGCACGCCGGCCGCCCCGCCCCGGTCCACGGCCGCCCGGACCACCGCGAAAATCGCGCCCTGGAGGGCCGCAGCGGCCAGGATCTCGCCCCAGCCACGGTCCTCGTCGGTGGCGCTCGGGGCCTCGCCGTCGCCGGCGGTCGCCTTCCAGACCTGCCGGAAGATCGCGCCCGCGACCGTGCCGGCGGCGACGCCGAGCAGCACCCCGACCGGCTTGTACGCGGCCTTGCCGATGCCCCTGCTCACCTGCGCCTCCCCTGAACGATCAACAACACGATCATCGTAGCCACCGCGCCGGCGGCGACGGCCGCCCACGGCACCGGGCCGCGCAGCCCCGCACCGGCGGTGGACGCCCCCTCCCGGGCCACCCCGGCGCCCTGCGCCGCCTGCTCCCGCACCCGGGCCACCGTCTGCGCGGCCTGCTCCCGCATCCGGCCCTTCGCCTGCTCGGCGGAGGACCTCAGACGGGCCTTGACGTCGGCCTTGGCGGCCAGCGCCTCCATCGTCTCGCCCAGCTCCACCCTGGTCCGCCGGATCTCCTCGCGGAGCGCCTCGGTGTCGCCGGCCCCGTTGCCCGTCATGCCCGTCCCCTGTCCCTCACCGCGGCGGTGACGGTGTCCACGTCCGCCCGGACGCTCCGTACCGTCGCCACCGGAACGGGCGGGACCGCCTGGCTGACCTGCTTCTTGCCGATCAGGGCAAGGATCCCCGCCACCAGGAAGAGCGCCACCGCCACAATCAGCGCGCCCAGCCACGCGGGCATGACCAGCGCCAGCAGCAGGATCACGGCGGCGACCAGGGCGCCGAGCCCGTAGAGCGCCAGGGCCCCACCGCCGCCGAACAGGCCGATCCCGATGCCGGCGTGCTTGCCCTTCTGGGTCAGTTCCGCCCGGGCCAGCGCGAGCTCGTCCCGGACGAGGCGCGAGACCTGCTCCGTGGCCCGCTGCACCAGTTCCGCGGTAGACGGCTCGCTCCCGGTCCGAGACGTGCGGTGATTCGCGACGTCAGCCATGCTGTCCTCCTTTCACCATCACCGCGCTGTATGCCCGGAGTAGCCGCCCGTCAATCCTGCGCGGTGCAGCCAGAAACACTGACCGCCCGCGCACCAGTCCCCGAAAAACCCCCACCCAAACCCCCCACCCGGCCACGCCCGGCCCGGATGATCAAGAGGGTTTGCGTCGGGATCTGCGATCCGAGCGACGCAAACCCTCTTGATCGCCGCATTCAGCGGGGGGCGGGGTGGGTTGGGGTGAGGGTGAGGGTGTCGTCGGGGCCGATGAAGGCTTCGCTGCGGGCCGCGCCGTCGTCGCTGCCGCCGAAGACGCGGGCGTCGTCGGGGACGTCGGTGTCGGCCGGCCGGCGCACCGGGCGCCGGGGCTGCACCGACTGCCAGGGCAGTGCACCGGAGGAGTCGCCGACCTCTGCGCGCATCCGGGGCAGGGCGGTCGGGCGGTGGTCACGGACCCAACCGACCAGGTGCTCGCGCACCAGGCAGCGCAGGTCCCACAGGCTGCCGGCGTCCGCCGCGCTGACCAGGGCACGGACCTTGACCAGGCCGCCGGTGGCGTCGGTCACCTGGAGTACGCAGACCCGGCCGTCCCACAGGTCGCTGCTCTCCGCCAGCCGGCGCAGCTCCTCGCGCATCGCCTGCACGTTGACCGACCAGTCGACGTCGAACTCGGCGGTGCCCAGCACCGCCGCCTCGGTCCGGGTCCAGTTCTGGAAAGGCTTGCTGGTGAAGTACGAGGTGGGCAGGATCAGCCGGCGGTCGTCCCAGATCTGCACGACCACGTAGCTGAGGGTCAGCTCCTCGATCCGGCCCCACTCCCCCTCGACGACCACCACGTCGTCCAGACGCACCGCGTCGCTGAAGGCGAGCTGGAGCCCGGCGAAGACGTTCCCGAGCAGGCTCTGCGCGGCCAACGCGGCGACCACGCCGGCCACGCCGGCGGAGGTCAGCACGCCGGCCCCGACGCCCCGGACGGCGGGGAAGGTCATCAGCATCACGCCGACGGTCAGGATCACGATCACCGCGATGGTGAGCCGGCGAAGCATCACCACCTGGGTACGCACCCGGCGGGCGTGCCGGTTGTTCGGCACGTCGACCCGGAACCGGGCCAGCGCCACGTCCTCGGCCGCCACCAGCAGCGAGGCGACCAGCCAGGCCGCGGCGGCGATGACGGCGAGCACCAGCAGGTGCAGCACCACCTGCCGCCACTGCGTGCCGACGGCGTAGCCGGTGGAGAGCCGGACGGCGAACTGCACGGCGAGGACGGTCGCGGCGACCTGGAACGAGCGGTGCGTGTGATCGGTCAGCTCGGTCATCAGCAGCGAGCGCCGGCCGAGCCGCTGGGTCGCGCGGTGCACCACCTCGACCAGGAAAAGGGCGATCGCCGCCGCGGCGAGCGCGGCGACGATCGTCGTGAGGTAGCTCTGCACAGGTATCTCTCTCCCTCCAGCGGGCACCCGGGATCCGGGCAAAGGCCCAATGGTGCCCGCTGTTTCCCGATCCGACCAGATCAGACCTTGCGGTACCGGGACTGGAGGAAGCAGTAGACGCCGTAGCAGGCGATCCCGAGGGCGACCAGGACGAGCAACACGGGGCCGTACGACTGGTCGCGCAGCGTGCGCAGCGCGGCGTCGAGGCCCCGGGCCTTCTCCGGGTCGTAGTTGACGGCGGCCAACACGACCAGCAGGCCGGCGATCCCGTACGCGACGCCCTTGGCGATGTAGCCGGCCATGCCGAGCCGGCGGGCCAGGGTGCGGGTGTGGGCGTTCATCTCGCCGGTCTTCAGGCGCTTCTCGAACTTCTTCTTCCACCCGTAGATCACCAGGCCGATGCCGATGGCGGCGAGCACCAGCCCGGCCAGCCCGACCAGCCAGCGGCCGCCGGTGGAGGTCATCAGCTTGCCGGTCAGCGCCTCCGACTGGTCGGCGTTGCTGGAGCCGGCGTCGGAGAAGACCTTCCAGGCGGTCCAGGCGAAGTAGAGGTAGACCAGGGTGCGGGCGACCGAGGCGATGCGCTCGAAGATCCGCTCCTTGTCGCGCTCGGCCTGGTGGCCGACGGCCGCCTCCAGGGCCTGCCAGATCGCCATGGCGAGCATGCCGACGGCGATCGCGACGCAGAGGAACTTGCCCATCGGCTTCTCGGCCAGGGTGCTCAGCGCACCGCCCTGGTCGCCGCTCTTGCCGCCCGAGCCGCCGAAGGCGATCTGCAGGGCGAGCCAGGCGATCAGCAGGTGCACGACGCCGTAGCCGATGAAGCCGGCCCGGGCGAGTAGTTCGAGCCACCGGCTGTTCGCGGCCTGCGAGGCGGTGGCTTCAGCGTTCCGGGTGAGTGACATGGCGCCACAATCTCCGATTGCGGAGATCCCCAAACGTCGGCCACCGCCGCCGCGGCGACGCTAGCTGCTGGGATTGCGCGAAACGCGGATCTTGACCTCCTGGTCGGTGACGCTGTCCAGCGTGACGGCGAAGCCGCCGACCTCGGTGGCCTGCTGGCCGACGGTCAGCGACAGCTGCTCGCCGGCCACCTCGACGGTCACCTGGTCGCCCTGGGCGCCGACCAGCTTGGCCTCGACGCCGAGGATGGTGGCGCTGGCCTCGACGCCACGGTCGAAGGTGACCGTGCAGGCGTCCAGGCCACAGTCTGTGGAGGCGCCCTCGCTGCTGCAGCCGGCCAGCAGGGTGACGCCGAGCGCCAGGCCGGCCAGCAGGCCGACGGCCCGGCGGATGGGGGTGGACGGGGAGGTACCGGGTCGGTTCGTCACCCGATCAAGGGTACGAGACCCGCGCGAACGCCCGCCCGCACGCAACCGCCCCTGCTCAACGCCCTTCGCACCCCGGTTGCCGGCCGACGAGGTGGGCCGGTTGCCGGCCGATCCGGACGAGTTGCCCCGGGGCCCGGGGCAGAATGGCCGGGTGAGCTTCCTGGTCGAGGACAACCCCGCCCGCCGTCGCTTCGAGATCCTGGTCGACAACGCGCTGGCCGGGTTCACCGCGTACCTGCCCCGGGGCGAGGCGTTGGTCTTCACCCACACCGAGGTCGACCCAGGGTTCCAGAACATGGGGGTCGGATCCGCGCTGATGCGGGCCACCCTGGACCAGGTCCGCGAGCGCGGCGGACGGGTGGTGCCCAGGTGCCCGTTCATGGCCGCGTTCATCGAGCGCCACCCGGAGTACGCGGACCTGGTCATCTCCGCCTGAACCGGCGGGCACGCCCGCCCGACCGGCCTCACGGCGCATTGCCCGCCGGCCGCCGGGCGGACGGGCCACCCACCAGCCGACGAGCACCAGCCGACGAGCACCGGCCGACGGGCGACCGGCCGACGGGCGACCGGGCAACGGGCGACCGGGCAACGGGCGACCGGGCAACGGGCCGTCAGCCGGCGACGGGCTTGCCGAGGCCGGCCAGCGGCGGGGCGAGGGTGCCGGCGAGCAGTTCGGCGGCGGCGCGGGCGGCTGCCCGGGTGGCGCCGTGGGTGGCCACGTGCACCACCCCGGCGACCAGTGCGGGCACGCCCAGTTCGACCACCACCGCGTCGGGGCGGGCGGCGATGGCCCGCCGCACGGCGGTGCGCATCCAGTCGTGCCGGTGCAGGTCGCGGACGACCAGCACCAGCGGGCGGCCGGCCGCCCCGGCGGTCGGGTCGGCGGGCAGGTCGGCCTCGCCGAGGCGTACCGAGGTGGTGCCGGTGAGCAGGCCGGCGAGGGGGGCGGCGACCCCCCACGGGGTCTCCTGGCCGATCGCCATGTTGCGCGGCGGCTCGAACTCGACCACGTGCGGGGCGGTGACCAGGGGCAGCGCCGCCTCGGCGCCGGTGCGCGCGGTCACCCGGACCGCCCGGCGGGCGGCGGCCAGCCCGACCAGGGAGCCGTCGACCGCGACGCCGGGGCGGGCCGGGACGGCGGCCTGGGCCGCCGTCGTCCAGCTCGCCAGCCGGCCGACCCGCTGGGCCGCCTCGGCCAGCCGCTCCTCGGGCAGCTCGCCGGCCACGACGGCGGCGACGATGGCGTCGCGCAGCTCGCGGGCGGAGTCCTCGTCGGCCCGCTCCCCGCCGACGCAGATCGCGTCCGCGCCGGCGGCGAGGGCGCGCACGGCCGACCCGGCGAAGCCGTACCGGTCGGCGACCGCTCTCATCTCCACCGCGTCGGTGACCACCACGCCGGTGAAGCCGAGCTCGTCGCGGAGCAGGCCGCCGAGGATGCGCGGGCTGAGCGTGGCCGGCAGCTCCGGGTCCAGCGCCGGGACGAGCAGGTGGCCGGTCATCACCGCCTGCACCCCGGCCGCCACGGCGGCTCGGAACGGGACCAGCTCGGCGGCGTCGAGCTGTTGCCGGGTGCCCCCGATGCGGGGCAGGTCGTGGTGCGAGTCGACGCGGGTGTCGCCGTGGCCGGGGAAGTGCTTGGCGCAGGCGGCCACCCCGCTGGACTGCAACCCCCGGACCCAGGCGGAGGTGTGCCGGGCGACCAGGGCCGGATCGGCCCCGAAGGCACGGACCCCGATGACCGGGTTGGCCGGGTTGGAGTTGACGTCGGCGTCCGGGGCGTAGTTGAGGGTGACGCCGGCCGAGGCCAGCTCGCGGCCGAGGTCGCGGGCCACCTCGTGGGTCAGCTCCGGGTCGTCGACCGCGCCGAGGGCGAAGTTGCCGGGGCGGGAGCTGCCCTGCCCGGACTCGATCCGGGTGACGTCGCCGGCCTCCTCGTCGATGCCGACCACCACGTCGGGCCGCTCCGCGCGCAGGGCCGCGGTGAGCGCGGCGACCTGGTCGAGGTCGACGATGTTGCGGGCGAAGAGGACCACCGAGCCGAGCCCTTCGCCGAGCCACCGGCGGACCCAGGGCGGTGGGGTGGTGCCGACGAATCCCGGTTGCAGGACGGCGGCCGCCAGGCTCGCCAGTTTTCCCGTCGGTGTGCTGCTCATGCGGCTGCCGTACCCCCGTCTTTCCCGTTTCGGACCCGGCCGCGGGCCGCGGCGGTGCTTGCCATGGTCACACCGGGTCCGCTAATAGTCAATAAACCTTACTGTTAGTCCGTGGCGCGGCGCGGCCCGACGTGGGAGAGTTCCCACATGCCACTGCCGCCCCTCGCCGACGCGACCAGCGCGGCCGACGTACCCGGTGTTCGGCTGCTCGGCCTGGTCGTCGGCGGCCTGCTCCTGCTCGCCGCCATCCGGGCGATGTTCCGCCGGCGCTGACCCCCACGATCGCCGGCCCCGCACCACGCCGGGGCTGTCCGACCGGCACCGGCGCGAGCAGCCCGGCCGCGATGAACGACGACCCCGGACGGGCCGGGAAGCGGCGGGCCGGCGCGCTCCCGCCGTGGGGTTTCGCCGCTGATCGCGACGGGTACCTCCGGCCCTCGATGAAACTGTCCACGCACTCGATGACGCTGCGCCGCGCGGCGCGCAGCCTGTTCGGTTGGACCGCCCTGCGGCCCAACCAGCTCGCCGCCATGCGCGCGGTGATGAAACGACGCGACGCCCTGGTGGTGCTGCCCACCGGTGCCGGCAAGTCGGCGATCTACCAGATCCCGGCCAGCCTGATCCCCGGCCCGACCGTGGTGATCTCCCCGCTGCTCGCCCTCCAGCAGGACCAGATCGCGGCGCTCAACGAGCGCCGACGACCGGAGCTGCGGGCGGTGCGGATCAGCTCGGACGAGACCGCCGCCCAGCAGGCGGAGGCCATCACCGAGATCCGCGAGGGCCGGGCGGAGTTCCTGTTCATCACCCCGGAACAGCTCGCCAACCCGGACCGGATGGCGGAGGTGAAGTCGCTCAAGCCGGCCCTCGTCGCCATCGACGAGGCGCACTGCATCTCGGCGTGGGGGCACGACTTCCGCCCCGACTACCTGGCGCTCGGGCACCTCATCGAGGGCATCGGCCGCCCCCCGGTGGTCGCACTGACCGCCACCGCGTCGCCGCCGGTCCGCGACGACATCATCGCCCGGCTGCGGCTGCGTGACGCCGAGGTGGTGGTCTCCGGGCTAGACCGGCCGAACCTCTTCCTCGAGGTGGCGCACTGCCCCACCGAGGACTACCGGTGGCGGCGGCTGCTCGCGCTGCTGCGCGAGGACAGGCGGCCCGGGATCATCTACGTGCCGACCCGGCGCGCGGCCGAGGAGCTGGCCGGCCGACTCACCGACGCCGGCTACCCGTCGCAGTACTACCACGGCGGCATGCCCGCCGCGGCGCGCGGCGAGCTGCACACGGCGTTCCTCGCCGACCAGGTGCCGATCATGGTGGCCACCTCCGCGTTCGGCATGGGGATCGACAAGCCCAACATCGCCTGGGTGGCGCACATGGCCCTGCCCGACTCGCCGGACAGCTACTTCCAGGAGATCGGCCGGGCCGGACGCGACGGGGAGCCGGCCCGGGTGGTGCTGCTCTGGCAGGCCGAGGACGTCGGCCTGCAACGCTTCTTCACCGGCGGCCTGCCGGACGCCACCGAGCTGCGCGACCTAGCCGCCCTGCTGCGCAAGAAGCCGGCCACGAAGAAGGAGCTGCGGGAGCTGACCGGCCTGGGGCCGCGCAAGCTCGGGCAGTACCTCGCCCTGCTGGAGCAGATCGGCGCCGCCGAACCGCGGTCGAAGCAGCGGATCGGCGTGCCCCGATACTCCCCCACGCCGGCCGAGGCCGGCGAGGCCGCGCGGGCCGAGGCGGAACGCCAGCAGACCGTGAGCCGGTCCCGGACCGACATGATGCGGGCCTTCGCCGAGACCACCGGCTGCCGGGGACAGGCGCTGCTGGCGTACTTCGGCGAGCAGATGACGAAGGTGTGCGGGCACTGCGACAACTGCCTCGCCGGCACGAGCGTCGCCGACGACGGCGCCAGCGGGCCGTTCCCGGTGCACAGCCAGGTGCGGCACCCGGAGTGGGGCCCGGGCATGGTGCTCAGTTACGAGGACGACCGGATGACGGTGCTCTTCGACGAGGTCGGCTACAAGACGCTGTCGGTGCGCGTGGTGTCCGAACAGGGTCTGTTGACCCTCGACTAGCCTGAGCCGGGCCCCGGCGACCGGGGTGCGGTGGCAATCGAGCCGAGTGAGACCAGGATGAGAGGAGCGCGGACGTGATCGAGCAGCCGGCGTACACCGGGTTCGGTTTCTCCGACGAGGAGTGGGGGCTGCTGGTCGGCCTGCCGCAGGCGGTGCTCACCGCGGCGAGCGTCGCCGAGCACGACAGCGCCCGTCGCACCATGGCCGAGAACGCCGCAGGCCTGGAGACCATCGCCACCGGCCGGGAGTCGGCCAGTCCCCTGGTCGCCGCCGTGGCCGGCGAGATCGTGTCCCGGGTGGGCGACCCGGAGGCCGGCGAGGAGCTGCCGGTGATCGTGCCGGCCGACCCGCGGGCGATGATCGAGGACGTGCTGAACCGGGCGGCCACGGCGGCCCGGTTGCTGGCCGCAAAGGTCGACGAGGGCGAGGCCGGCGCCTACAAGCACTGGCTCACGAAGGTCGCCGAGAATGTGGTGGGTGCGGCGTCCAGCGGCGGCATCCTCGGCCTCGGCGGCGACCAGGTGAGCGACTCCGAGCGGCGGTTCCGCGACCGGCTCTCCCAGGTTCTCAACGACTGATCCCGAGCGTCACGCCGGCCGTCCCCGGATCGGGGGCGGCCGGGTTGGGCCGCCGCACGCCGCCGGCAGCGCGTCGCCGTCTGCGCATCCTCCGGGTCCGCCGGCCACCCGTACGACGGCCACCATGTCGCCCGGCTCGACCAGGAGCACGTTGACGGCCCGGCCGCCGTTCACTGCCGTCGCGACCAGGCAAGCGGAGTCCACGTGGACCACCATCTCGCCGGGCGAGGCGTCGCCGAAGGTGGGCCGCCACTGCCGGCCAATTGCACCCGGGCCGGCCACGCGGTCAGCAGCTCGCCCGGCGCGGCGAGCTGCACGTAGCGAAGTGGTCCACGACCAGTAGCTCGGCGGTGAAGCCGTCCGGCCCGGATGCCCACCGGCTCGGCAGGCCGGACCAGGGCGGTGGTGTCAACTTCAGGCGTCCCGGGGAACGTCCCGAAATGCCAATGTGAGCCCACGAACGGATAGCCGAAAACACGAGCCGCTGCGGCTCCCGGTGCTGCGTGGAGTGGATGCTTGCGCCTGTGTCGGGCGATCGAGGCTGACCTCCGCTGGTCGGCGGCGTGGAGGGTTACGAGTTTCGAGGCTCGTGAGTACCGTGGGATCGGCGGCGGCCCGGGGGCCGGCGGCGCGTGGTGCTAGGAGGAGGTCGGGATGGACTCCATGCCGGGGCTGACTTTCGGGCAGCGGTTGAAGCTCTACCGTGAGCGTTCGGGCAAGACCCGGGCGGTGCTGGGCGGGCTGGTGGGCCGTAGTGCCGAGTGGGTGAAGGCGGTGGAGACCGATCGTATTCTGCCGCCGCGTGTCCACATGCTGGATCGTATTGCTCGTGCGCTCAAGGTCGATGTTTCCGCCCTGGTCGGGGAGTTGAGCGATCGGTCCGCCGTCGTCAACGGGCCGGAGCATCCTGCGCTCGCCTCGGTCCGCGACGCCGTCAACCGTTTCGTGTTGCCCGGTGATGCGACCGCTCAGCCGTTGGAGCAGATCAAGGGGCGTCTTGCCGCAGCCTGGCGGGCACGCCATGAGTCGTCGGACCACCGGACGGTGTTGGGAGCTGTGCTGCCGGACCTGGTCCGGGATGCTCAGCGCGCCACGCTGATGTACAGGGGAGACGACCGTCGTCGGGCACATGCGCTACTGGCCGAGGTGCTTGGGCTGGCTCAGATGTACCTTGCCTACCAGCCTACCGCCGAGTTGATCTGGCGCGTCGCCGACCGGTCGATGATGGCGGCGCAGGAGTCCGGTGATCCGGAGGCGCTGGCTCGCGCGGGCTGGTTCTTGTGTCAGGTCCACCGGGACTCCGGGGACTGGGACACCGCCACAACGGTGACGCTCGATCTCATCTCGGCGCTTGAAGCGCGAACGGCCGACGCGAACGCGAACCTGCTCGCCCTGTGGGGTGCCCTGAACTTCGAGGCTGCCTACGTCGCCGCTCGGGCGGGGGAGGAGGGCCGGGCCTGGCGGTACTGGGACCGCGCGGACCGGGTGGCGCAGCGGCTGCCGCAGGGCTTCTATCAGCCACAGACGTCGTTCTCGCGGGTCATTATGGCCGCCCATGCGGTGACCCTTGCCGTCGAGTTGCAGAAGCCCGGTGAGGCGGTGCGGCAGGCTGGTCGCCTCGACCCGGCTGCCATTCCATCGAGGCCGCGACGTGCCCGGCACCTGATCGAGGTGGCTCGCGGTCACTTCGGCAAGGGCGACACCGAGTCCACGGTGGCATCTCTTCGGCAGGCGTATGACTCGGCGCCGGAGACGATTCGCTTCAACGGCTACGCCCGTCAGATCACCCTGGATCTACTTGACGGGCCCCGGTCCGCGCGCAGTGGCGTGCGGGATCTCGCGCTGAAGGTCGGCCTCGTCTCCTGATCTAGGGGTACGAACCTTACCCATTCCGCGCCGCAACGCTCCGTAGGTTTCCCCTCACGGGATGCGGTGGGCGGTGTGGAGTCTGGCATGGTCGCCGCATCTCTCTCAGTTCCCGGGGATGAGGCGAAGTGCCTCATCCCCGACAGGGGAGGGCCAGTGCGGCGTGTCTCGTTCGAGGAGTATCTGGTCTCCGCCGCGCTGGCGCTGGCCCGAAGGCATCGGCCGGTGTGGTCTTGGCGGAGGTGGCGGCGGATCTGTGGGTGTGGGGCCGACCTGCCCTGTCGTGCCCGGCGTCGCGTCCCAATCAACGGCACCCATGAACTGGGCGCGGCGGCTTCGGTCCTTCCAAGAGCACGCCGCCGCGCCCTACCAGAGAGGGGGAATGATCGGCATGGAACCCAGTAACGATGACGAAGCCACGTCGAGCCGTGGTGAGCAGGCCGAGCAGGCTGAGCGGGAGGCCGCGAGGCGGCGGATTCTGGCGCAGGCTGAGGCGGATCGGATTCCGGTGGAGGAGACCACGCGGGCGGTGCCGGATCGGCGGTGGCGTCGTGGACAGTAATGATCTGCCGATAGGCCGTCGGGTGGCCCAGTGGCGGACTCGACGCAGGTTGACGCAGCAGATGCTGGCCGACCGGCTCGGCAAGTCGAAGAGCTGGGTCGACAAGGTCGAGCGCGGTGTCCGCACATTGGACCGGTTTTCGGCAGTCCGGGACGTCGCGGAGGCGCTTCGGGTGGATCCGACGGTGTTGGTGGGCGGAGATGCCCGGCCGTCGTCGACCACCGTCGCCGTTGAGGGCGTGGACGGAGTGCGGGCTGCGCTCGCGCGTTACCCCGCCCTCCTGGGCGGGCCGGATTCCCGGCCGGTTCTGCCGGCCGGTGAGTTGGGCCGGCGGGTGGAGCATGCCTGGTTGACGTACGAGCATGCGGACTATCCGCAGTTGGCGCGGATGCTGCCGGGTCTGCTCAGCGACGCCCAACACGCCCACGCCGCGAGCGCGGCGGGCGAGGTGGTGGGCCTGCTGGTGCAGGTCTACCGGATTGTGGCGTCGGTGCTGGTGAAGCTGGGCGAGGCGGACCTGGCGTGGCTGGCGGCCGACCGGGCGTTGGCGGTGGCCGCCAATGATCCGCTGTTGGGGGCGGTCGCGGCGATCCCGCTCGGGCAGGCGCTGCGCACGGCGGGGCGGGGCCGGCTGGCGATGGCCGCCACGGTCGCCGCCGCGCACCGGATCTCACCACCCGTGCCCCACGACGGCCCGCCGGAGGAGTTGTCGTTGTGCGGGACGCTGCTGGTGGAGGCTGCACTCGCTGCGGCGGTGTGCGGTGACGTGTGTGGTGTGGGGAAGCTGATCGGCCAGGCGGCCGAGGTCGCCGAGCGGGTCGGTGAGGGCCGGGACCATCACGGCGGAGTCAGCTTCGGGCCTGCGGTGGTCGAGGCGGCGCGGGTGGTGGTGGCGGTGGAGTTGGGTGACGGTGGTGAGGCGGTGGCCTGGCATGAGAAGGCGATCGGCCTCAGCGGGTGGGGGCGGTTGCCGGTCGAGCACCGGGCCGCGCACCTGATCGACGCCGCGCGGGCGTACCTGCAGGTCGGTGACCTGTTGCGGGCGGGCCGTGCCCTGGTCGACGCGGACCGGATCGCGCCTGCTGAGGTCCGGTGCCGGCCGGTGGCGCGTACGGTGATCGCCCAGGTGGCGCGCGGCGGCCCGGCACCGGCCGACGTGGTACGCCTGGCCGCCCTGGGCGGTCCGGCCCGGTGACCGCCCCGTTCCTCTCCCTGGCCCAGATCCGCAACCGGCTCACCCTGACGGCCCGGACGATCCTGCGCCAGCACCGGCCCGGCAGGGACGGACGCTGCCCGGTGTGCCGACTCCCGCACTGCCCGGCGGCGACCACCGCACAACACTTCCTCGCGACCATCCGACGGACCAGCGACGGGGTTGAAGTTCAGCAGCGAGGCACGGCGACCGGGCCACTCGCGCGCAACCGGAACGAACCGTGGTAGGGCTCCGGTGGCGGCTCGGCCACTCCCAGCGTCGACAATGGAGTCATGTCACGGACGGGAACGTGGGCGATGGACGCGCCGACCGGCGATGGGTGACGGCCTGCCGCGTCGTCGACCCGGCAGGGGCACCACACGGGGAGGTCGGTGATGGGCACACTACGGGCCGAGACGGTGGACACGGCGAGACTGCCGCCGGCGGAGCGGTGGCCCTTCTGGGTCGACATGTCGGCCCGGGTCTCCGCACCCATCGCGTTCGCCAGCGACCACGCGGCCGACTTCCGGGGCCGCGCCCGGCTGGTCGACCTGGGCGGCGGAATCCAGCTGACCCGGTTCCGCTACCAGTCCCTGGTCGGGCGGCGGACCCCCCGGCTGATCCGCCAGGCCGACCCGGAGGTCTACCAGATCCCGCTGACGGTCGCAGGCACCAGCGCGATCAGCGCCCGGCGCCGGGACACCGCGATGGGCAGCGGTGACTTCGCGCTCATCGACTGGGGTCGGCCACACGACATCATGCACGCCAGCCGGCAACACGGCCGGGAGGACGCCGCCTCGGCCACCGTGGTCATCCCCCGGGCGCTGCTGCCGCTGGACACCGACAAGGTCGACCGGCTCTCGGCGGTGCGGATCTCGGGCGCGCAGGGGCCCGGCGCGCTGCTCGCCCAGCACCTGCACCGGATCACCCGGAATCCCGAGCAGTTCCGCGCCACCGACGCCCCGTACCTCGCCGACGTCACCCTCACCCTGGTCTCCCTGCTGCTCGCCCGCCACCTCGAAGCCGAGGCCGCCCTCCCCGCCGAGATGCGCCAGCAGGCCCTGCTCACCCAGGTACGCGACTTCGTCGAGCGCAACCTCGGCGACCCCGACCTGTCCCCCCAGTCCGTCGCCGACGCCCACCACGTCGCCCTGCGTACCCTGCACCGCCTCTTCGCCGACCAGGACGAGTCCGTCAGCGGCGTCATCCGCCGACGCCGCCTCGAACGCTGCCGTCGCGACCTCGCCGACCCGCTCCTGCGCGACCAGACCGTCCAGGCCATCGGCGCGCGCTGGGGCTTCCGCGACAAGACCCACTTCAGCCGCGCCTTCCGCGCCGCGTACGGCACCAGCCCGCGCGCCTTCCGGGAGGGCCGGTGGCAGGAGGCGGGTCGGCCCGACCGGCCCACGGCCTGATCCGCACGCAGGAGTGACCCGTACCACCCGGCGGGGCGCTTACCCGGACGCACCGCCCGCAACGGCACGGATCGTCAACCACCCGGCGTCCACCGTCAACCCGGTTCCGCCGCCGCCCGGCGATACTTGGGCGGGCCGGCGAGCGGGACCACCGCCCCGGCGGCCCACACGTAACGGGGGCCGTGGCGAGGCGCCCGCGACCGACCGTCGCGGGCGGCCGCCCGGTGCCGTCCGTCCGCGCCCCCAGCCGCGCGACGTGACGTCCCGTGCTCGGTCACCGGCTGCCGGCTCCGGCCCCGTCGCTCTCCCCCCAGGACCGTCGACGGGGCCGGTCAGGCGTCCTTCAGCAGTTCCAGCACCCGCCGCTCCGCCTCCGCCCGGGGCATGCCCGATTCCACCGGGGCCACCACCCCGTCGTGGAACAGGTCGACCACCCGGGGGTCCACGTAGGAGGCCCGGGCCACGTTCGCGGTGTTGCCGAGCAGCTCGGCGACCTCGCGCATCACCGCCGCCACCGCCCGCTTGCGGGCCGTCGCGGACCGGGCCGGCCCGTGGGTGGCCAGCTCGGTGGCCGCCAGCACGGTGGCGTGCCAGGTGCGGAAGTCCTTCGCGGTCATCTCACCGCCGCTGGCGGCCCGCAGGTACTCGTTGACCTCGTCGCTGCGCACGTCCCGCCAGTCCCGGCCGTCCCAGTAGCCGAACAGCCGCTCGGCCCGGCGGCGTCGGCGGCGCAGGTCGGTCAGCACCCGGCACAGCTCCGGGTCCTCGATCCGCCGCACCTGGTCGACGCCGCCCTTGGCGGGGAACTCGAACACCACGCAGCCCCGCCGGCTGCGGGCGTGCTCGGGGCGCAGCGTGGAGACGCCGAAGGTGGCGTCGTCGCCGACCGCGTACTGGTCGCTGCCGACCCGGAACATCCCCATGTCGAGCAGGCGGGCGACCGTGGCGAGCACCCGGTCCCGGTTCAGCCCCCGGACGGACAGGTCGTGCTCCACCCGCTCGCGCAGCGCCGGGAGCCGGTGGGCGACCTCCAGCACGTGGTCGAACTTCGCCTCGTCCCGGTTGCGCCGCCACTGCGGGTGGTAGAGGTACTGCTTGCGGCCGGCGGCGTCCATCCCGGTGGCCTGGATGTGCCCGTTGTGGTGCGGCGAGATCCACACGTCCCGCCAGGCCGGCGGGATCACCAGCTCCCGCAGCCGGGGCAGTTCGCCGGGGGTGCGGACCGGCTCGCCCCTCGGGTCGAGGAACGTCCATCCCCTGCCGCTTCGCCGGCGGCCGTACCCCGGCCTGGCCGGATCGCTACGCCGTAACCGCACCGGAGACCCGCACCGCCCGTTCCGCGTCGTCCACGGCCGCCAGCACCTCGTCGAGGCCGACGGCCGCCAATGCCGGATCGGTTGCTACCCCATCGAGCCCGGGCCAACCACCCCGCGATCCGGGCGACCCGGCGGCGGGCCGATCGCGCGGGCCACCGTCGCCGTGCCAGAGCACCCGGTGCCACGGGCGGTCCGGCGGCGGCCCCCACCGCGCCGGCGCGACGGGGCCGAAGAGCACCACCGACGCGGTGCCGTACCCGGTGGCGAGGTGTGCGACGCCGGTGTCCCCGCTGACCACCAGGCGGGCGTGGGCGACGAGGGCGGCGAGGTCGCCGAGGTCCGTGCGGCCGGCGAGCACCGCGTCCGGCGCCAGCCCCCCGTGGTACGCCACCCACCCGGCCAGTTCCCGCTCGCCCGCCGAACCGGTGACCACCACCCGGTGCCCCCGGCCGGCCAGCTCCCGGGCCAGCGCCGCGAACCGCCGGGCCGGCCAGCGCTTGGCCGCGACCTTGCTGCCGGGGTGCACCACCGTCGCCCCGGTCGGCACGCCGCCGGGCGCGGGACGGCGCAGGGCCAGGTCGGCGCGGTCGGCGCGGAGGCCGTACCAGCCGAGCAGGCGGCACCACCGGTCGACCTCGTGCTCGTCGGCCCGCCAGTCGGGGCCGTCGGCGTGGTCGGCGGCTGGACTGGCGAAGGCGAACAGCCGGCCGGGGCGGGTGGCGGCCAGCACGCGGTGCGACCGGGGGCCGCGACCGTGCAGGTTGACCGCCAGCTCCGGCGGCGGGCCGGGCCACGCCAGGTTCCCCAGGCCGTCCGCCGGCACCAGGCGGTCGACGCCGCCGACCAGGTCGACCAGGGGGGCCAGCCAGCGCGGGGCGGCCAGGGCCAGCTCCCGGCCGGGGTACGCGGCGCGCAGGGCGCGCAGCGCCGGCACCCCGGTGGCGAGGTCGCCGACGCCGAGCGCCCGGAGCACGAGGATCACGGGTACGAAGACTCGCGCTCGGCGCAGACGACCAGTTCGCGTACGGCGCTGCCGGGTGGTTGGGACAGGGCGAACATGACGGCGGCGGCGGTGTCGGCGGGGTCGTTGAGGTTGGCGTCCGGGCCGGGCCGGTACTGCGCGTCCCGTTCGTCGAAGAAGGCGGTGCGCATCCCGCCGGGGACGAGCAGGGTGACGCCGACCGCCCCGGCCAGCTCGGCGGCGAGGGCGCGGGTGAAGCCGACCACGCCGAACTTCGCGGCGCAGTACGCGGTGGCGTCGCTGACGGCCTTCACGCCGAGGGTGGAGGCGACCGTGACGACGTTGCCCCGCGACTCCTCCAGCCAGGGCAGGGCGGCCCGGATCACCGCGGCGGTGGCGAGCAGGTCGACGGCGACGATCCGGTCCCAGGTCGCCCCGGGCACGTCGGCGAGCCGGCCGGGCACGTCGATGCCGGCGGCGGTGACGACGGCGTCGAGGCCGCCGGAGCGTTCGGCGAGCCGCCGGGTGGCCGCCTCGGCGGCCCGGGTGTCGGCCAGGTCGCACTCGATCCACGGCACCCCGTCGGCCGGGGCGTGGCGGTCCAGCACCAGCGGCCGACCGCCGGCCCGGGCCACGGCCGTCACCACGGCCGCCCCCAAGCCGCTCGAACCGCCCGTGACCAGGACGGTCTGCCCCGTCCCCGCAGCGTTGCCGGTCATCGTGCCCCCTTCGCCGTCGCGCCGTCCACGCCCACCGCCACGCCCGGCGGCGGCCCGGGCACCCGGTCGCCGGGCCCGGTCGTCCCGCCGCCGGCACGGGCGGCGGCGATCATGTCGGTGGTGGAGCGCCCGTCGAGGTACGGGACGACCACCGTGTGCCCGCCCCAACGGCTCAGCAGTTCCGCCTCGGGCAGCCCTGGCTCGCCGCCGCCGGTGGCGTAGTCGCCGCCCTTGACCCAGACGTCGGGGCGCAGCCAGGTCAGGGCCGCCTGCGGGGTGGGCTCGTCGAAGACCAGCACCGCGTCGACGCAGCCCAGCGCCGCCAGCAGCCGGCCACGGTCGGCCTGCGGCACCACCGGCCGGTCCGGCCCCTTCAGCCCCGCCACGCCGGCGTCGGAGTTGAGGCAGACGACCAGGCAGTCCCCGAGCCGGCGGGCCGCCTCCAGGGTGGCCACGTGCCCGGCGTGCAGCAGGTCGAAGCACCCGCCGGTGGCGACGACCGTGCCGCCGGCCGCGCGGACCGCCGCGACCACCGCGGCGGCGGCACCCACCCCGACCCGGTCGCCGCCGCCGGTGCGGGACCCGGTCACCGGGACCGTCCGGGCCGGCGGCGGCAGGGCTGCGGCCACTCCCCCGGCCGCGACGTACGCCGACGCCTCGGTGACCGCCGCCTGCACCGCCTCGGAGACCAGCGCGCCCCGGGAGAGGGCGATGCAGGCGGTCGCGGCGAACCGGTCGCCCGCACCGCAGGTGTCCCCCTCGGCGCTGGCCGGGGCGGGCACCACCAGCGGCGTCGACCCGGCGTGGCAGAGCAGCGCCCCGTCGCCGCCCAGGGTGACGGTGACCGCGCCGGCCCGCCAGCGCCGGCGCAGCTCCTGCGCGCCCCTCGACGCGGTGGCCAGCCGGGACGCGCCCGGCCCGGTCTTCACCAGCTCGCGCACCTCCGACTCGTTCGGGGTGGCCAGGTGCACCCCCGGCACCGCCGCCGGGCCCCGGGGGTGCGGGTCCCACACCACGGGCGCACGGGTCGCCGCGAGCGCGCCGCGCAGGGCCGGCTGCCGGGCCACTCCCCGGCCGTAGTCGCTGACCAGCACGGCGGACGCGGAGGCGAGCAGCCGCAGGGTGACCTCGCTCGGCTCGCCGGGCTCCCCGGCCGGTCCGCCCCGGTCGTGCCGCAGCAGCACCCGACCCCGGGCGTGCAGCCGGACCTTCTCCGGGGTGGCGCCGCGCAGCGGCAGCGCGTACACCTGCACCCCGGCGGCCGCGAGCAGCGTGCTCAGTCGGGCCCCGCCCTCGTCGTCGGCGAGGGCGGTCACCAGGGCCACCTCGGCGCCCAGCGCGGCGGCGAAGACCGCCGCCAGGCCGGCGCCGCCGGGCCGGTCCACGGCCGCCGACTCGTCGAGCACCGGCACCGGGGAGTCCGGACAGAGCCGGTTCACCACCCCCTCGACGTCCCGGTCGAGCAGGATGTCACCGACCACCACCACGGGTCCCGCCATCAGCTCGCCTCCTCAGCCCGCCTCGACCTGCCGGGCGGCCTCGCCGTCCAGCACCACCTCGACCCCGGCGCGCACCGGCCGCTCCGGGCCGCCGGCCGCGCCAACCGCCGGCGCCGCGCCGTCCGGGCCGCGCTCGCCCGCCGCCGCGAGGGCGGCGGGGAGCACCCGGTCGACGTGCTCGCAGAGCACGTGGACGGAGACCAGGTGCAGTTCCTGGACCACCTGGCTGTCCGGCGAGTCGATGGCGAGGGCGTCGTGGCAGGCGTCGGCGAGGGGGTTGGGGGTGGGACCGGTGAGGGCCCAGCAGCGCAGGCCGACCTCACGGGCGGCGCGGGCCGCTGTGAGGAGGTTGGTGCTGGTGCCGCTGGTGGACATGAGCAGGAGGATGTCGTCCCGCCGGCCGTGGGCGCGGACCTGACGGGCGAAGGTGTGGTCGTAGCCGTAGTCGTTGGCGATGGCGGTGAGGGCGGAGGTCTCGGCGTGCAGGGCGATGGCGGAGAGGGGTTGCCGGTCGTCGCGGAGCTTGCCGACGAGTTCGGCGGTGAGGTGTTGGGCCTCGGCGGCGCTGCCGCCGTTGCCGGCCACCAGCAACCGGCCGCCGGCGGCGAGCCGGTGCGCCAGCTCCCCGCCCCACCGGGCCAGCAGTTCCTCCGACCTGCGGTACGGCAGCAGGGCCGCGGCCAGGTTGGCCAGGTGCCCGTCGAGCACCGACGACGAAATTGCCGGGCCGGCGGGACCGGCCGGTGCGGCGGCCGGGCCGGCGGAACCGGGCTGGCCGGCGGCCGGGCCGGCGGGACCGGGCTGGCCGGCGGCCATCAGGCGACCACCCGGGCGGGCCGGTGCACCGCCGCCACCTGGCCGTACACGTCGGTGAGCCGCTCGGCCGTGGCGGCCCAGGAGTAGCTGCGCCGGGCCCGGTCGCGGGCCGCCCCGGCGTAGGAGAACCGGCGGATCCGGTCGTCGAGCAGGCGCCGGATCGTGGCGCCCAGCGCGCGCGGGTCCCGGGCCGGCACCAGGTCGCCGGTCACGCCGTCGAGCACGGTGTCGGTCAGCCCGCCGACGGCCGTGCCGACCACGGGCACCCCGCACGCCATCGCCTCCAGCGGGGTCAGCCCGAACGGCTCGTACCAGGGGGCGGCGACCAGCACGTCGGCGGAGCGGTACCAGCGGCCCATCTCCTCGCGGGGCACCGCCCCGACCAGCGTCACCCGGTCGGCCACCCCGCTGGACTCGGCGAGCGCCCGCAGCCGCCGGGCGTGCGGGTCGGTCTCCAGCAGCCCCTCCGGCGGGCCGCCCACCACCACGCACTCGGCGTCCGGCACCAGCGGCATCGCGCGGATCACGTCCTGGAAGCCCTTGCGCTCCACCAGGCGGCCCACGGTGAGCAGGCGGGCCCGCCCCGGGGCCCGCTCGGCGGCCGGGCCGAGCGGCGTGAACGTGCCGAGGTTGACCCCGGACGGGACGACGGTGATCCGGGACCGGGGCACCCCGAGCCGGACCAGCTCGCCGACCTCGTCCTGGCACTGGGCGACCACCCGGTCGACGGCCCGGCCCAGCTCCCGCTCGTGGGCGATCCGGCGGGGCGGGCTGGTGTCCTGGGCGCCCTGGTGGCGGCGCTTCACCGTGCCGAGGGCGTGGTACGTCTGCACCACCGGCACCCCGGTCTGCCGGCCGGCGGCCAGCGCGGCCAGGCCGCTCATCCAGAAGTGGGCGTGGATCACCTCGGGCGTCCAGTCCCCGGTGCACCACCAGTCGACCAGCCGGCGGCCGAACGCCCGCATGTGCGGCAGCAGCGCGTCCTTGGCGACCGGCTCGGCCGGCCCCGCCGGCACGTGCACCACGTCGTACCCGTCCGGGCTGCGGACCGTCACCGGCAGGTCCACCGCGTCCCGACGGGTGTACACCCGCACGTCGTGACCGGCGGCCGCGAGCGCGGCGGAGAGCTCCGCGACATGCGTGTTCTGGCCGCCGGCGTCCTCGCCGCCGAGGACGGCGAGCGGGCTGGCATGCTCCGAGATCATCGCGATGCGCATACTTCCTCCTCCAGCAGCCGGTCCCAGTCAGCGAGGAAACGGTCCAGGCCGTAGCGGTCCCGGGCGGCCCGCCGGGCCGCCGCGCCCGCCCGGCGGGCGGCCGGCGGGTCGTCGAGGAACCGGCGGGTCGCCGCCAGCAGGTCGTCGACCCGGGTGGAGAGCGCGCCGGCCTCCGGCGGCACCGCCACCACCGCCTCGGTGCTGGCCAGCGCGACGACCGGCATGCCGATGGCCATCGCCTCGATCAGGCTGAGCCCGAGCGAGGTCCACCGGCACAGGTGCAGGTACGCCCGCCGCCGGGCCAGCTCGGCGTGCATCCGGTCCTGCGGCACGTCGTCGTGGCTGGTGACCCGGTCGGCGGGCAGCCCCAGCCGGTCGGCCAGCCCGGCGACCCCCATGCCGAAGACGTCCAGCGGGGCGAGGGCGGCGAACCGGGGCAGCAGGTCGGTGCCGGTGACCCGCCAGCGGCGCACCGGCTCGTTGATGACGACGGCGAGCCGGTCGAGTTCGCCGGTCCACTCGACGTTCGGGGCGACGATGCCGTGTTCGACGACGGTGCTGCGGGTGCCGCCGTTGTCCCAGAAGAGCTGGTTGAATCCGGTGACGTGGACGAGCAGCAGGTCGTCGCGGTCGGCCATCGGGTGACGGGTGTTGGGCACGTCCCCCTTGGGGGTGTTGTGCTCGACGTAGACCGCCGGCACGTCCCGGCCGACCTGGCGGCCGAGCCACTCGGAGGCCAGGTCGAACTCCTCGGGGCGCTGGAGGATCACCACGTCCACCTCGGCCCGGCGCAGCTCGGCCGGGGTGACCTCGACGGCGCCGTCGGGCCACGGGTAGGTGCGGGCCCGGCCGAGGCCGTAGGGGCCCCGGTCGGGGGTGACCGGCACCAGGTAGCGGTGCCTGCCGTGCACGAAGGACGTGGCCCAGGAGCCGTGCACGTGCCAGACCAGGACGTTCATCGGCCGCTCCCGCCACCGGCCGGCACGGCGACCGCCGGCGACCCGCCCGCCGTGGCGTCGGCGCCGGCCACCCCGCCGGCTCCGGCCGTGGCGTCGGCTGAGCGTTCCTGCTCGTCCGACGGTGGCGCGGCGGCCCTCGCCGTGGGCAAGTCGAGGAGCCGGACCGCGTCGAGGACCGCTGCCGGGTCGACCCCGGCGAGGCAGGGGTGCCCGGCGACCGGGCAGCCCGCCGAGCGGGTGTCGCGGCAGGGCGCGTCGGCGTCGCCGAGCCGGACGGTCGGCACCCGGTAGGGCCCCCACTGCCCGAACGGGACGGTGGGGGCGAACAGGCTGACCACGGGGGTGCCGAGCGCGGCGGCGAGGTGGGCCGGGCCGGTGTTGCCCACGACGAGAGCACCGGCGTCGGCGATGATCCCGGCCAGTTCGGCGAGTCCGGTGCGTCCGCCGAGGTCCGTGCCCCCGGCGGCGGCGACCAGGGCGGTCAGTTCCCGCTCGCCGGCTCCGCCGGTGACCACCACCCGGTGGCCGGCGTCGGCGAGCACCCGGACGATCCGGGCGGCCAGCTCCGGCGGGCAGGCCCGGGCCGAGGCCGACGAGCCGGGGTGCACGACCACGTACCCGGGTGGGCCGAGCTGCGACGGCGCGGCCGGCACCGCGTCCCGGCGCAGGCGCAGTCGGGGTTCGTCGTCGGCGGGCAGGGCGTGACCGGCGGCGGCGGCCAGCGACAGGGCCCGCTCCGGTTCCGGCACCCCCGCCGGGACGCGGTGGCGCACGTCCAGCAGGCTCCCCGGGTAGTCGTCGCTGATCGCGGCGATCCGGGGCACCCCGGCCAGGCGCAGCAGCAGGGCCAGCGGCAGCGGCGACTGGTGGAAGCTGGTGAAGATCACCGCCTCGTCCGCCCCCACCGCCGCCAGCCGCCGCACCAGCCGGCCGATCCGCTGCGGGTCGACCGAGGCCGGGTTCGGGTCGATCCACTCCAGGGGCCACTCGACGATCTCGTCCACCCCCGGCAGCAGTCCCGCCGCCGCCCGCCCCCGGGGCCCGCACAACAGCACCACCCGCCGCGCGTGCGCCGCCACCGCCCGGACCCCCGGCCCGGTCACCAGCACGTCCCCCGCCGAGTCCGACCGCACCACCAACACCGTCCCCGCCGTACGCCGCTCGGCGGGAACGACGGCGGCCTGCCGGCGCAGGATCTCCTCCACCGCGGCCGGCAGCGTCGGGGCGGTGTACGGGGCGGCGGCGACCTCCTCGGCCCGGGTCACCGGCGTCGGCACCATCACCCCGGACGCGCCCGCCGCGAGGGCGGCGGTCATGTCCCGACCGATGTCCCCCACCATCACGCACCGCCCCGGCGTGGTGCCCAGATCGGCGGCTGCGGCGCGTACCAGCCCCGGCGCGGGCTTACGGCACCCGCACCCCGCCCCGGCGTCGTGCGGGCACACCCGCCACGTGTCGAACGGCCCCAGCAGCTCCTCGATCCGCGCGTGCACCCGCTCCAGCTGCCCGGCGGTGAAACACCCCCGCGCCAGGCCCGACTGGTTCGTCACCACCCCCAGTCGCAGCCCCGCCGCCCGCAACCGGTCGAGGGCCTCCCGCGCGCCCGGCATCGGCCGCACCTTCTCCGGCTCCCCGTTGTACGGCACGTCCTCGATCAACGTCCCGTCCCGGTCCAACAGCACCGCGTCGAACAGGACACCGCCGGACCGAGCGCGGTCAGCACCCGGGTCCACCCGGGCTGACCTGCGCCGATCCGGCTCCAACTGGTCCCGTCGCACGGGCGGCGGGTTCCCTGCGCCCCGAGGAGTAAACGTCGGCCTCGGCGCGGTACCGCCGCCCCGCCCGCCGGGCCGGCTCCTGTCCCGGGTGGCCGGCCCGCCGGGCCGGCTCCTGTCGCGGGACCGCGTCACGGCGGGCGGACCGGGAGCGGGTGGGTCGCGCGTCTTCTCCGGTGCGGCGATACCCGCCGCACCGGAGAAGCTAACCCACCGGCGTCGTTAGCCCCGCCCGGAGCCGGGTATGGGAGCGCAGTGGCGATTGTGGAGAAAGTGATCGAAGCACCCCCACAGCGGGTCTTCGACGTCCTCGCGGACGGCTGGACGTACAGCGACTGGGTGGTCGGCACGGTGCACGTGCGCGGCGTCGACGACGCCTGGCCCCAGGTCGGCGCCCGACTGCACCACAAGGCCGGACCGTGGCCGTTCTCCCTCCAGGACGTCTCCACCGTGCTGGTCCATGAGCCGCCGCGCAAGCTGGTGCTCAGGGCCGGGCTGTGGCCGGCCGGCGAGGCGATCGTGGTGTTCACCCTGGAACCGGTCGGCGAGCACGCCACCCGGGTCCGCATCGGCGAGGACTTCGCCGCCGGCCCGCTGCGCTGGGTCCGGAACAAGCTCAACAACCTGGTGCTGCACCAGCGCAACAAGGAGACGCTGCGCCGGCTCGCCGACATCTCGACCCGGCAGAAGGCGGATCGGTGACCGGCCTGGCCCGCCGCCTCTCCGTCAGGTCGCCGAGGAAGGCCGCCCGACCGGGGAACACACCACGTCACGCGTGCCGGACGGGGAGCCTTTACAACAAGGAACGGGCAACTGGCTACCCTCTTGGTGAACCTGTCGGCAAACCGAGGATGTCCGTCATGATCGAACCCGTGCTGTTGCCCGAGCCGTGGCGTGACGCGCGCCTGACCGTCGTGGTCCCCACCTACAACGAGGCGGGCAACCTGCCGGTGCTGGTCGAGCGGCTCCTCGCGCTGCCGCTGCCGGGCCTGACGGTGCTGGTCGCCGACGACAACTCGCCGGACGGCACCGGCGATGTGGCCGACAAGCTGGCCCTCGAACACCCCGACCGCGTGCAGGTGGTGCACCGGGCCGGCAAGGAGGGCCTCGGCCGGGCGTACGTCGACGGGATCACCCGGGCGCTCGACGGCGGCGCCGAGTACGTGGCGCAGATGGATGCCGACCTGTCCCACCCGCCGGAGGCGCTGCCCGGCATGCTCGGTGCGCTGCTGTCCACCCGGGCGGGGGTGGTCATCGGCTCCCGCTACGTCCCCGGCGGCCAGCTCGACGAGGCGTGGCCCCTGTACCGCCGCGCGCTCAGCGGCTGGGCCAACCTCTACGTGCACACGCTGCTGCGGGTGCGCATCCGCGACCTCACGGCGGGCTTCAAGATCTGGCAGGCCGACGCGCTGCGCGACATCGGTCTGGACCGGGTGCAGTCGAACGGCTACAGCTTCCAGGTGGAGATGCACTACCTGGCCACGAAGCTCGGCCACACCATCCTGGAGGTGCCGATCCGCTTCGAGGAGCGCCGCGACGGCGACTCGAAGATGACCACCGCCACCAAGATCGAGAGCGCGCTGATGCCGTTCAAGCTGCGCACCCGGCACCGCAACATCGAGCGCTGACGGCCCTGCGCCCGGGTGCCCGAAGCGCCCGTGCCCGCCACCCCGCCGCCACCCCGCCATCCCGTCACCGGTCGGCCGCCCTCGGTGACGATCCGGCGTCCGTCGATGGGCCGGCGGGCACGGTGACCGGCCGGCGGGCACGGTGACCGGCCGGCGGGCACGGTGACCGGCCGGCGGGCTCGGCGATCGGCCGGCGGCGCTACGCCGGCGAGTTCAGCGGTAGACCGCCCGGTTGGCCGCGCCGATCACCCCGGCGTAGAGCCCGCCGGTGACCGCCCGGTCGCGGGCCAGTGCCGCCCGGGCCGCGTTCGCGCCCGGCGCGCCGTGCACCCCGCCGCCCGGGTGCGCCGACGAACTGGCCAGGTACAGCCGGTCCACCGGGGTGTCCGCGCGGCCCAGGCCGGGGATCGGCCGCAGAAAGAGCTGCTGGTACGCCGCGGCGGTGCCGCCGCCCAACGCCCCGCCGACCAGGCTCGGGTCGCCCCGCTCCAGGTCCGCCGGGCCGGCGACGTGCCGCCCGACGATCCGGGCCCGGAAGCCGGGGGCCGCCGCCTCCAGCACCTCCTCCATCCGGTCCACGTGCGCGGCGATGTCCTCGGCCCGCCAGTTCCGCCGGAACGGCAGGTGGGTGTACGACCAGAGCGACTCGGTCCCGGCCGGCGAGTGGCTCGGGTCGGCGACGCTCATCTGCCCGAGCAGCAGGAACGGGTCGCGGGGGACCTCGCCCCGGGCCAGTTCGGCGGCGTAGCCGGTCAGGCCGTTGAGGTCGGCGCCGAGGTGCACGGTGCCGGCGGTGGCCACCGTCGGGTTGGCCCACGGCACCGGCCCGGACAGCGCCCAGTCGACCTTCAGGGTGGAGCCGTCCCACCGGAAGTGCGCGAGGTCCTCCACCAGCCGGGGCGGCAGCGCCGCCGGGCCGACCAGGTCCAGGTAGAGCGCGGGGGCGGGGACGTCGGCCAGCACCGCGCGCCGGGCCCGCCAGGCGGTGCCGCCGACGGTGCGTACCCCCATCGCCCGGCCCCGGGCGGTGAGCACCCGGTCCACCCGGGCGTCGTAGAGGATCCGGCCGCCCCGGGCGGTGAGCCGGTCCACCAGCGCGTCGGTGATCCGCTGCGCCCCGCCGACCGGCACCGGCCAGCCGACCTGCTGGCCGAGCATGGCCAGCAGCCAGCCGTACACGCCGGAGCCGGCCTCGTCCGGCGACAGGTCGGTGTGCAGGGCGCAGCCGGCCAGCAGCAGGGTGCCGCCCTCGCCGTCGAACATCTCGTCGCCGAGCTTGCGCACCGGCACGACGAGGCGGCGGGCCAGCCGCAGCGACCCGCCCACCCTCAGCCGGCGCAGCAGGCCGAGCCCGCCGCGCACGGGCGGGAACGGGGTGGTGATGGCCGCCAGCATCGGCCCGGCCACGTCCAGCCAATCAGCGTACGAGCGGCGCCACCGCTCGCCGTCGGCCGGCGCGAACGCCTCCAGCGAGGCCGCCGTGGCGTCGAGGTCCCGGTTCAGCACCGCCGCCCGGCCGTCGGGCAGCAGGTGGGCCAGCACGTCAGGGGCGTGGGTCCAGCTCAGGCCGTGCCGGTCAAGCTCCAGGTCGGCCAGCACCGGGGAGGCGTACCCGAGGGGGTAGAAGGAGCTGTACAGGTCGCTCAGGTAGCCGGGGGCCGTCACCTCGGCCGAGCGCACCGCCCCACCGGGAGCGCCGGTCGCCTCCAGCACCAGCACGTCCCAGCCCGCGTCGGCCAGCAGGTTGGCGGCCACCAGGCCGTTGTGGCCCGCGCCGACGACCACGGCGTCCGCCGTCTGCACCCCGGTCGAGATCATCCGATCCGGCTACCCGGCCGGTTACCGGGTGAAACGCGTTTGCGTCGGGGGGACCGGGGCATCCACCGCCGCATGTACACGGTTTCGCAGCTCATAGGTGGAGTGTGGGGCGCGGGCGGCACGGGCGGCGAACTGGTCGTCCGCGACCCGGCCGACGGCTCACCGGTCAGCACCGTGCCGGTGGCGACGGCGGACGAGGTCGGCAAGGCGGTGGAGGCCGCGCGGGGCGTGGCGGCCGACTGGGCGGCGACCGCCCCGGCCGAGCGGGCGGCTGCCCTGCACCGGGCCGCGGACGCGGTCGAGGCCACGACGGAGGAGCTGGCCGCGGCGGTCACCGCCGAGATGGGCAAGCCCCTGGCGGACGCCCGGGGCGGCGTCGAGGCGGGGGTCGGGACCCTGCGACAGTACGCGGAGCTGGCCCCGCTGCGCGGCGGGCGGACCCTGCTCGGCGGCGCGGACGCCATCGACTTCATGACCCCGCAGCCGCGCGGGGTGGTCGCCGCGCTCACCCCGTGGAACGACCCCGTGGCGGTCGCCTGCGGGCTGCTCGGCGCGGCCCTGGTGACCGGCAACGTGGTGCTGCACAAGCCGAGCGAGCGGACCCCGGCGACCGGATGGCTGCTGGCCCGGGCGCTGGACGGCGCGCTGCCGCCCGGGGTGCTGTCGCTGCTCACCGGGGGCGGCGACGTCGGCGCGGCGCTGGCCGCCAGCGACGTGGACGTGGTGGCGCACGTCGGCTCCACCGCCAGCGGCCGGTCGATCGCCGCGGCGGCGGCCCGGACCGGGGCGAAGGTGCTGTTGGAGAACGGCGGCAGCGACCCGCTGGTCGTCGACGCCGGCATCGACCCGGTCTGGGCGGCGGAGCAGGCGGCGCTGGGGTCGTTCGCCAACGCCGGGCAGATCTGCGTCGCGGTGGAGCGGATCTACGTGCACCGCGATGTCGCCGAGGACTTCGCCGACGCCCTGGTGCGGCGGGCCGAGGCGCTGCGGACGGGCCCCGGGCGGGACCCGGGGACCGAGCTCGGGCCGCTGGTCGACCGGCGGCACCGGGACCACGTGCACGGGCAGGTGACGGCGGCGGTGGCCGACGGGGCGCGGGTGCGCACCGGCGGCGCGCTGCCGGACGGGCCTGGGGCGTTCTACCCGGCGACCGTGGTCACCGACTGCCGGCACGACATGTCCCTGGTCCGCGAGGAGACGTTCGGCCCGGTCGCCCCGGTGGTCGTGGTGGACTCGTTCAGCGAGGCGCTGCGGTGCGCCGCCGACTCGCCGTACGGGCTGGCCGCCACGGTGCTCACCGGGTCGATGAGCCACGCCCATCGGGCCTGGCGGGAACTCCCGGTCGGCACGGTCAAGGTCAACGCCGTCTTCGGCGGGGCTCCGGGCGGCGCAGCCCAACCGCGCCGCGCCAGCGGTCAGGGGTTCGGTTTCGGCCCGGAACTCCTCGACGAGTTCACCGCCACCAAGGCCGTCCACCTGCAGGCCCCCGGCGGCGGACACTGGTGAGTGAGCGCCCCGGCCGGGGGCGGTGGCGGTGCGGGTCGGGCGGGGTCAGCCCCCGCGGGCCCGGCGGGTCTGGCGGTCGTTGGCCTTCTCGATGGCCTTGACCAGTTCGGGCTTGGTCATTCGGGAACGGCCGGGGACGTCCAGCTTGCGGGCCACCCCCATCAGATGGTCCTTGGTGGCGTTGGCGTCCACCCCGCCCGCCGTGGGGGCCCGCCGCTCCGGGCCGCCGCCGGCCGCCTGGCGGTCGCTGGGCCCCTTGCGGCCCTTGGGCTCCCAGTGGTCGCCCACCTTCTCGAACTCGTGCTTCACGGAGGCGAACGCGGTGCGGTGCGCCCGCTCCCCCTCGCCGTATGTCTCCACCGCCGAGTCGTGCGTCTTCTCCCAGGTGCGCTGCGCCTTCTCCGGGGAGCGCCGCAGCGTGCTGGGCAGTACCTCGCGTCCGGGCATGTGATTCCTCCTCCGCCTCGACTCCTTACCCACGGACTACCCACGGACCGTTCCTCCACCCCACCCCACCCCACCCCCTCCCACCCCACCTCCCTGCGCGCACTTTCACGGAATGTGTGGCATCGGCGCGCGCCATAGCCACACATTCCGTGAAAGTGCGCGCACCGGGAAGAGCGGGAGGGGCGGGAGGGGCGGGAGGGGCGGGTTTGGCGAGTTTTGGGGTTGGGTACCGGCGGGGCCAGGCGAGCGACGGGGTGGCCGACACTCGGGCCGCCTGGGCGCAGGGGGCGGTCATGACAGCGACGACGGAACCGGGCACGGCTCCTTCCGGCGGGCCGCTGCGGCTGCCCCGGCGGGTACGCCAGCTGAGCTGGCACACCTGGCGCGGGGTGCTGGTGCGCAGCGGTCGGAACTTCGTGAAGGACAACTGCGCGGACTGGGCCGCCGCGCTCACCTACTACGGGGTGCTCGCGCTGTTCCCGTCCACCATCGTGGTGGTCGCCCTGGTCGGGCTCGTCTCCGACGGCGAGCGGACGGTGGACACCGTGATCGACCTGGCCCGCGAGGTGGGGGCCGGGTCGGTGGTCGGCAACGACAGCTTCGTCAGCGTCGTGCGGGGCGTGGTGGACCAGCAGAGCGGGGCGAAGGTGCTGCTCAGTTTCGGTCTGCTCGGCGCGCTCTGGTCGGCGTCGGGGTTCATCGGGGCGTTCACCCGGGCCTCCAACGCCATCTACGGGGTGCAGGAGGGGCGGCCGATCTGGAGGCTGCGCCCGTTGCAGATCGGCCTGGCCGCCGTGACGCTGGTGCTGCTGGCCGTGGTGGCCACCGGCCTGATCGTCAGCGGCCCGGTCACCGACGCGGTGGGCGACCTGGTCAACGCCGGCGGGCTGGCCCGGACGGTGTGGAGCGTCGTGAAGTGGCCGGTGCTGGCCATGGTGGTGATGTCGCTGCTGTCGCTGCTGTTCTGGATCGCCCCGAACGTGCGCCAGCCGCGGTTCCGCTGGCTCACCCCGGGTGGAGCGGTGGCCCTGGTCTCCTGGGCGCTGGCCTCCTTCGGCTTCGGCCTGTACGTGGCGAACTTCGGCTCGTACGACGTCACCTACGGCAGCCTCGGCGCGGTGATCGCGTTCCTGGTCTGGCTCTACCTGTCCAACTGCGCGCTGATGCTGGGCGTGCAGATCAACGCCGAGCTGCAACGGGGCCGGCAGATCCAGGCCGGCGACCCCGACCCGGGCGAGCCGATTCTGCCGCCCCGGTCACCGGCCGATTAGTGACTGTTTGCCGCTTTCCAGGCGTCCCCTTCGGTTTACCGGCGGCCCCCTCGGGTAGCGCAGGAGACATGGAACGTGGCAGCAGCAAGCACAGCCCGAGGGTCGACGAGCAGATGAGCCAGGAGGTCAACGGCCTGGTGCAGGGCCCGGGGACCGGTGGCTCGCGGGTCGACGAGTCCCGGCAGCCCGAGCCCGCGGGCGAGGACCAGCCGGAGCCGACCACGGCGCCGGCCGGCGAGCTGCGCACCGGCTCCCCGCAGGGGATGAGTTCCACCGACGTGGAGGCGCGCAGCAGGCTCGGGCGGTTCATCACGATGACCGCCCTGCCCGGCGACCGGGACGCGTTGGTCGCGAACGCGCGCGGCAACGACGCGCCCGACGACATCGTCGCCGCCCTGGAGGGCCTGCCGCCGGGCACCCGTTACCAGACGATTTCCGAGGTGTGGGCCGCGCTCGGCAACCGAAACGAGACGACGCGCTGGTGACCGAATCGGCCCACGAGATCCGACAAACACACCGGCCCACTGAGGAGGCTTGTCGATGAGTGACATCACCGAACACATTGACGTGTCCGTCCCGATCCGGACCGCGTACGACCAGTGGACCCAGTTCGAGGAGTTCCCGCACTTCATGGAGGGGGTGCAGGAGGTCCGCCAAATCTCCGACACGAAGACCCACTGGACGGTGGAGATCGCCGGGGTCAAGCGCGAGTTCGACGCCGAGATCACCGAGCAGCTGCCGGACGAGCGGGTCGCCTGGCGGTCCACCGGCGGCACCCAGCAGGCCGGCGTGGTGACCTTCCACCGCCTGGACGAGGGCAGGACCCGGGTCACCCTCCAGCTCGATTTCGAGCCGCACGGTGTGGCGGAGCAGGCCGGCGACAAGCTCGGCGTCGTCAACCGCCGCGCCAAGGGCGACCTGGAGCGGTTCAAGCAGTTCATCGAGCGGCGCGGTCAGGAGACCGGCGCCTGGCGGGGTGCCGTCGACCGCCCCCAGCCCTGATCCACCGGGACGCGTCGACGAGGGCCGCCGACTTCCGGCGGTCGTCGTCGTTGCCGGGTACGGCGGCGGCCGGCCGTTTGCGATCACCGGCCCCGGGTACCGCGACAGCATGACCGACAACGACAGCCACGTGTGGCGCGACGAGGAACGGCTCCCGCTGGAGGAACTGGACCGGGCGATCGCCCGGTCGACGCTCGACGGGCAGTCCGACGACGTGACGGCCAACGACGCGGGCGAGGAGGCCACGTTCGGGCACGGCCCGGAGGCGGTGGACCGCGACGCGACGCCCGCCGAGCGGGAGCGCGAGCTCACGGACGCCGACCGGGCGTACCGGGCGTCGACCATGGGACGGACCGGCCCGGACAACGGGTGATGCCCGCCCTGCCCACCCGCGGCCCGACGGGCGGGCAGGGCGGGTCAGCGCTGGCGGGCGGGCCAGCGCCACCGTGCCGGACGGGCCCGGCGGGCCAGCGCCACCGTGCCGGACGGGCCCGGCGGGCCAGCGCCACCGTGCCGGACGGGCCCGGCGGGCCAGCGCCGCCGCGAAAGGTGGCGGCGGCTCAGCGTCGCCGGGAGATGGCGGCGTGCAGGGCGAACAGCGCCACGGCGAGGACCGTCAGCGCGGGCCCGAGGGCCTGGACCGAGGTGTTGCCGACCAGCACGCCGATCCCGGTGGGCACCAGCGCGCCGCCCAGCCCGGCGGCGGCGACCTGCACCCCGATGGTCCGGTCGGCGTGGGCGGCGCCGACCCGCTCGGCTGTGGTGAGCATGAGCAGCGGAAACACCGGCGCGGCGGCGAAGCCCAGCACCAGCAGGCCGGCCACCGCCACCCAGGCCGGGGCGGGCAGGGCGATCAGCGCGGCACCCGCGGCCATGCCGAGCAGGCTCCCGCGCAGCACCTTCGCGGCGCCGAGCCGTTCGGACCCGATGCCCTGGACCACCCGCCCCACGAACAAACTTCCCCAGTAGCCCGAGACGCAGACGCCGGCCACCTCGGCGGTCAGCCCTCGCCCCTCGGTGAGCAGCAGGAACGCCCAGAGCCCGGCCGCGGCCTCGATCGCGACGTACACCGCGAAGGCGAGCGAGCCCAGCCAGACGGCCGGCAGTCGCAGGGTCTCGCGTACCCGGACCGGGGCGGCGGCCTCCTGCGGCCCGGGGTCTGGTGATCCCGGGCCGCCCGCACCCGCCGCCCCTCGGTCCCGCCACGCCCGCACGGCGAGGGCGAACGCGGCGGCGAGGGCGAGCTGGGCGGCGGCGGCCATGCCGTACCCCCAGCGCCAGGAGAGGCCGGCGGCGAGCGCCCCGGTCATGATCAACGGGCCGATGGCCACACCGAGGCCGAAGAACGCGTGCATCCAGTTCATGTGGCGCGGCCCGAACGCTCCGGCCGCGTACGCGTTGAGCCCGGAATCGATCGCCCCGGAGCCGAGCCCGAGCACCAGCGCGCAGCCCGTCATGACAGCCAGGACGGGGCTGGTGGCGTAGCCGGTGAGGGCCAGGCTGGCCAGCAGGGTGCTGCCGGCCAGCAGCCAACCGACGCCGAGGCGGGCCAGGGTGAACCCGGCCAGCACGCTGGAGGTGAGGTAGCCCATGGTGCCGGCCGTGAGCACCAGGCCGACCGCCTCGGTGGGCACGTCGAAGTCCGCCCGGATGGACGGCCAGCCGACCCCGATCAGCCCGTCGGGCAGGCCGAGACTGACGAACGCGAGGTAGGCGAGCAGGAGCAGCGAGGCGCGGGGCGGGGCGGGGGTGGACACGGCCGACCATCCTGCCCCACCCCGCCACGGCCGGCCCGACCACGTCCTTCGGGAACAAGAACCAGCCGCGACCGCTACCCCCGAAACGACAAAAAGCGCGGTACGGGTGGCCGTGAAGGCGGACAGGTCATCCAGAATCGACCGTTTGGGTGACGGCGATCGGCGGTCGCCGCGTAAGAATTTCGGAATGCAGCAGGGCTCCGGGTTCCTTACCGTTCGTCAACGCCGTCTCGCCTGGCTCGGCTTCCTCCTCGCCGCCGTCCAGGCGCCGGTGGCCGCCAAGTTCGCCACCGACGACTCCTGGCTGTTCAGCCTCTGTGTCGCCCTGATGGTCGCCACGGTGATCATCGCGGACGACGCCTCGCGGCGCCGCCCCGCCGGCGCGCCCTCCGCCGACTAGCCCCCGGCCGGCCCGGCGCCCCGGTCAGGGCACGGGGTCAGTTCCCGCCGCCCGGCCGCGCCTCGTGCCCGGCCCGGCCCTGGGTGCGCCGCCGCTCCTTCATCTCCGCCTCGTACAGGTGTCGCCGGCCGCCGACCAGCTCCTCGCGCGCCCGGCGGTCGAGGTCCCGGAACAGCGCGTGGTACCCGTCGTCGAAGTCCTCGACGATCTGGAAGGTCCACCGGCCGGCAATCACGTTGCGGCCCAGCAGGTCGGTGGCGATCCGCTCGGCGATCGCGTCGTGCCCGGCGGCGCGGAACTTCGCCACGGCATCGTCGAGCATCAGGTCGGCGTGGCCGATGAGCTGGTGCATCGAGTAGAGGTGCCCGCGCGCCCGCTCCACGGTCTCCAGCGCCTCGCTGAGCCTGCCCAGCGCCGCCACCGTGGTGTCGCTCACCCCCGGCGGGCGGCGGTGCTGCTCGTCGGGCCCGTCCTGGTGTCCCATCTGCCCCTCCACGGTGTCGGCCGCGCGGCGTGCGCGCAGCCTCCCCTCTGCCCCGTCGCGACCGGGTCAATCCACACGGTCAGGTGCCGGCCGATGGGCGGGGGACCCGGTACCGGCCGAGCGGCCGACCCCGCCCGGGTTACCGGCCGGTTAACCTCGTTTCTCATGCGTGTGCCGTCGAAGCAGGTGGTCAGCCGTTCCGCAGCGGACTCCGCCAACACCGTCCTCGCCAGGCTGACCGTCGTGATCGGCACCGCCGGGCTCGCCGCGGCGGTGGCCCGGCCCGGGCTGCTCGCCGAGATCGACCAGCACGCCGCGGCCGTCCGGGACAGCCTCGGCGGCGACCGCCGGCCGCTGAGCCCGGCCGCGCTCGCCGGGTACGCCGAGGGCGTCCGGGACGCGGCGCGGGAGCACGGCTGGCAGCCGCCCACCCGGTCGACGGACTGGTCGGAGCCCGACTGGCCGCTGGCCCGCCTGCTGGCGGTCTGCGCCCTGGCCCGCGCACTGGAGACCGGCCCGGCGCCGCTGCCCACCCTCTGACGTACGCGAGCGGGGAGGGGGCCCGCGCGGGACCCCCTCCCCCGTGCTCCTCCCGTCAGCTACCCGGGCGGCCGAACTGCTGGGTCTCGTCGCCCGGCGTGCCGCCGGAGCGGTACGTGCCCTGCTGCCCGCCGCGAGCGCCGGCGGTCTGCGGCGCGGCCTGGGTGCGCGGGGCACCCGCCCGGTCGGCCATCTGCCGCTCCGTGTCGCCCCGGCCGGCGGCCTGGGCCTGGCGGTGCTCCCGCAGCGACCGGGACTCCTCGGCGGCCCGGTCGAGCCAGCCCTCCCAGCGGTTCTGCATCGGCCGCACCAGACCGCCGCCGACGCCGATGATCAGGATGCCGGACACCGTAGCGAGCACCGCGATCAGCACCGGGGTGGTGACGGTGGTGGCGATGCCCACCTGGTTCAGCGCGGCGATGATGCCGAGCGCCAGGATGAAGATCGCCGTCAGGTCGGCCAGCACCCGGCCGTACGACAGCCCGCCCAGGAAGCCGGTGACCAGGTCGCGCACCGCATTGGCGATCGCGGCGGCCACCACCACGACGATGATCGCGACGAACGCCCTCGGCAGCCAGGCGACCACGCCCCGGATCAGGTCGCTGATCGCGTTCGGCCCCCACACCCCGAAGGCGAACTGCAGGGTGAACAACAGGACGGCGTAGTACGCGAGCTTCGCCAGGATGTCGCTGGCGTCGTACTTGGTGCGTTCCAGGGCGCGCCGGATGCCACCCCGGTCGACCGCGCGGTCGAACCCCACCCGTTCCAGCACGGTGTCCACGATCTTGAGAACCGCTCTGGCGACGAGCCACCCCACCACGAGGATCACGATGAACGCGACCGCCCTCGGGATGAAGAGCAGCACGGACCTCCACATATCGGTCAGGGCGTCCCCGATGTTTACCTGCCCGACCGCGAGGGCTTTCTGCATGGTGTCCCTCCTGTCGCATGGACTTCGGCGCGCGCATACCCGGTCCGCCTGGCAGCACGCCGCGCGACGGGCAACGAATTTCCCGACATCTCCGTTCAGAACTGCCCTGGCCTGCACTGATGCGTACCAGGAGCGGACGGCGGCGGGCCACGCGCCGCCACCCCGGCACGCGATTGGGCCGGCGTCCGGGCGCTCCGGCTAGGCTGCGGGCATGCCAGGCACGGTCGGGCGAGTGCCCACGCCAGCGACGCGCGCCGCGTCGGAGACGGATGCCTCCGGGGCGGCGAACGTCGTTCTCGGCCATCCCTGGGCCGGCACGGCGCTGGGCCCACCCCAGGGCTGGGACCCGGGGCTACGCGGGGTGGTGGACCTGGTCCTCGCCTCGCCGGTGCCGATGGCGTTCACGTACGGCGACGACCTCCTGCTGCTCTACAACGACGGGTACGCGGCGCTGATCGGCGACCGCCACCCCGGCGCGGTGGGCCGGCCGGCGGCCGAGGTGTTCGCCGACGTGTGGGCCGAGCCCGGCGTCGGCGACGTGATCGACCGCGCCTACCGGCAGGGCGAGTCGTTCCTGGAGAAGGAGGCGGCGCTCCCGTTCGACCGGCACCGCCCCGGCTCCCGCGAGCAGGCCGTGTTCACCCGGGGCCACTCCCCGGTACGGGACAGCACCGGACGGATCGTCGGGGTGCTGACCGTCGCCGCCGAGACCAGCCAGGTCACCGAGCAGTTGCAGAGCCTCAGCGACGTGGCCGCCGCACTGGCCGGCACGCTCACCCTGGACGACGTCGCCCGGGTCGCCCTGCGCTACCTGCTGACCGCGTTCGACGCCGACCGGGTCACCTTCGGCGTGGACGACGGCGCGGGTTGGCGCACGGTCCGGCGGGTGCGCGGCGAGCTGCTGGACGAGGCCGACGAGCGGCTGCCCCCGCTCTGGCGGCGCTCGCCCGCCGACTCCCCCGGGCCGCTGATCGTGGCCGCCCGCAGCGGCGTGCCCCAGTTCGTCGGCGACGGGCAGCCGCTACGGGACACCGCGGTGGACCGGCACGACCAGAAGGTCCGGGCGATGGCCGCCCAGCCGCTGCGGACGTCGGTCCTGCGCGGCGGCCTGACCGTCGGCTACCACGAGGCCCGCCCGTGGCCGGCCGCCGAACGCGCCCTGCTGGCAGCCTCGGCCGAGCTGATCGGCCAGGCCGCCGAGCGCGCCCGCCGGTTCGAGACCCAGCACGGCACCGCCCAGCTCCTGCAACGCAGCATGCTGCCCGAGCGCCTGCCGGACCTGCCCCGGCTGCGGATCGCCGCCCGGTACGACCCCGGCGTCGACGGCAACGCCGCCGGTGGGGACTTCTACGACGCGTTTTTGCTGCCCACCGGCGAGCTGGGCATCGTGCTCGGCGACGTGGCCGGGCACGACGTGCAGGCGGCGGCGCGGATGGGCCAGGTCCGGGCGGCGTTGCGCGCGCTGGCGCTGGCCGATCCCCGGCCGGACGCCGTGCTCGCCGGGCTGGACCGCCTGGTGGGCAGCCTCGGCACCGAGACCGGCACGTACGAGCTGTTCGTGACCGTGGTGTTCGGGGTGGTCGACACGCAGCGGGGGCTGCTCACCCTGGCCAGCGCCGGGCACCCCGCGCCGCTGGTGCGCCGCGCCGGCCCCGACGGCCGGCCGGTGGCGCAGTACCTGGACGTGCCGCCCGGGGCCCCGCTCGGGCTGGGTTGCGCTCCGCGCACCACCACGATCCCGTTCGCCCCCGGGGACACCGTGCTGCTGTTCAGCGACGGGGTGGTGGAGCGGCGGTGGCAGAGCCTCACCGCCGGGCTGGACGACCTGGCCGCCGCCGTGGCCGACGCCGCCAGCGGCGACCCCCGGGCGCTGTGCGCGGTGGCGACCGCCGCCGTGGCCGGCGCCACCGAGGACGACGTCGCGGTGCTGGCGGTGGAGCACGCGCTGATGCCGAGCCGCTCGGCGAGCATGGAGGTGCCTGCGGAGCCGACCGCGCCGAGCCGGGTGCGGCACTGGTTGACGGCCCAGCTGGCCGACTGGCAGGTGCCCGAGGCGGTCATCGGGGCCGCCGTGCTGTGCACCAGCGAGCTGACCACCAACGCGCTGCTGCACGCCGGCACCGCCGCCCGGGTCGAGATCGACCTCAGCCCGGAGCGGCTGCTGGTGTCGGTGGCCGACTCCGGCACCCGGGGCACGGTGACCCGGGCCCGCACCGACACGTTGAGCAGTCGGGGCCGCGGGCTCGGCCTGATCGAGCAGCTCAGCGACGCCTGGGGCACCGACCCGACGGTGCGCGGTTCGACGGTCTGGTTCGAGATCCTCGTCCCGTCCGGGTAGCCGGCAAGCTGAGCATTCCCTGCGTGGGCCTCGCCTGCGGCGGCACCAGCCGGGGCGAGCTGGCCGGTGCGGGCGCGGTGGCCGTGTACGACGACCTGGGCGCGCTGGCGGACCCGCCGATCGCCCGGCTTGGCTGACGCGCACGGGTTGATCCACCCGATCGTCCTGTTCAGACAGGGGCGGCGGGCGGGTATCGGCTGCCGGCCCGGTGGCCCAGCGCTGACCGGGGCGGGCCATCCGGCGATCGGGCGTGGCGGCGGGTCGGAATGCCTTTTCGCACAGCACGCATACCGCGACGGTCGACGGGGCAAGGTCCGTCACCGTCTGCCCGCGCCGCGCGGGCGGCGGAAGGGTGGTCCCGTGGAGCCGGTAGACATCGCGTTCGCGGTGGTGGGGCTGGGCGCCCTGCTCGCCGGGATCCTCCCCCGGCTGCTGGAGCGCCAGCCGCTGTCGATGCCGATCGCGTTCCTCGGGCTGGGCATGCTGATCTTCATCCTGCCCACCGGGCTGACCAGCCCGGACCCGCTGGCGCACCCCGAGGTCGCCACCCACCTCACCGAGATCGGCGTGATCGTCGCGCTGATGGGGGCGGGCCTCAAGATCGACCGTCCGTTGAGCTGGGCCAGGTGGTCGTCCACCTGGCGGCTGCTGGCGATCGCGATGCCGATCTGCATCGCGGCCGTGGCGCTGCTCGGCTGGTGGTGGGCGGGCCTGGTGCCGGCCACAGCGCTGCTGCTGGGCGCGGCGCTGGCCCCGACCGACCCGGTGCTCGCCGCCGATGTGCAGGTCGGCGAGCCGACCGACGTGGAGGACTCCGAGGACGAGGTGCGCTTCGCGCTGACCTCGGAGGCCGGCCTCAACGACGGCCTGGCCTTCCCCTTCGTGTACGCGGCCATCGCGATCGCCAGCACCAGCCTCGCCCCGGCGGACTGGTTCGCCGACTGGTTCACCGTGGACGTGCTGTACAAGCTGGCCGTCGGCATCGGCGGCGGGCTGCTGGTCGGCTGGCTGCTCGGCAAGCTGTTCTTCCGGGCCCCGAGCGAGCTGCGGCTCGCCCGGCATGCCGAGGGCTTCCTCGCGCTGGCCGCCACCTTCCTCGCGTACGGGCTGGTGGAGGTGGTCGGCGGCTACGGCTTCCTGGCCGTCTTCGTGGCGGCCCGAGCGATCCGGGCGGCCGAGCGGACCCACAAGTTCCACTCGGTGCTGCACGCCTTCGCCGAGCAGATCGAGCGGCTGCTGACCGTACTGCTGCTGCTGCTCTTCGGGGGCGCGGTGGTCGGCGGTCTGCTCGCCCCGCTGACCTGGCCGGCGGCGCTGGTCGGGCTGGCGCTGGTCCTCGTGGTCCGGCCGCTGGCCGGGTGGCTGTCGCTGCGCGGCGCGCCAGGTCGGCCGGCGGAACACTGGGTGATCTCGCTGTTCGGCATCCGGGGCGTCGGCTCGCTCTACTACCTGGCGTACGCGACGACGAAGGCGGAATTCCCGCAGGCCGACCTGGTCTGGGCCACGGTCGGGCTGGTGGTGATCGTCTCGGTGGTCGTGCACGGCGTCGCCGCAACCCCGGTCATGCAGCTCCTCGACCGCGCGGGCGAACGCACCAAGGCCCCCTCCGAACCCACCCCCACCCCCGCCCCCGCCTAACCCCCACCCCACCCCACCCCCACCCCGCCCGCGATCTTGCACTTACGGCCCGGGCATCACGGGCGAAGGCCGCAGAACGGGGGCCGCAAGTGCAAGATCCATGGCAGTGGGGGCGGGGTCGGCCGGGGTGGGGCATCACGTGGCCGGGATCGACCCCGCTCACCGGGGATCCAGAGAGGTCGGGCTGGGCCGACGCCAACTGCTGGTCACCGGGTAAAGGGTCAGGTGGGGGCTAGGCGGGTGGCCAGGGCGCGGCCGAGGTCGCGGCCCGAGCGCCAGGCGGTCTGCACCCGGGGCTTGCCGAACGCGTCACCGGCCAGCCCGATGCCGTCGGCGTCCAGGTGGTACGTACCGGCCTCGCCGGGCACCGTCGGCGTGGCGTACGTCCAGCGGTGCACCTGCACGAGCGCGGCGGGCTCGGGCAGTCCGAGCAGGTCGCGGACGGCCTGTTCGATGGCCCTGCCGGCCCCGGTCGGCTGGGCGAGGTGACCGGCGGCGAACGTGGGCGTGGTGTGCGCGACCAGCACCGGGGCGTCGTCGCCGCGCCGGTCTCCGTCGTCGCAGACGAGCCTGAGCAGGGGATGGTCGTTGACGAACGCGCCGCGGAAGTCGGGCCAGGGCCGGGTTGGGAAGCGCAGCACCGCGCTCAGCATCGGCGACCACCGCTGCGCCTGCACGGCGGCGGTGGCCGCCGCGAGCTCCGGGTCGAGCAGCAGGGCCGCCTGCGGGCCGGGCACGGCCAGCGCCACCGCTGCGCAGGGCGAGCCGTCGACGGCCGGCCCGGCGTCGACGCCGAGCACCAGCCGGTCGACCATCACCGGCAGGTCGGCGGCCAGATGCTCGACCAGCGACCGCAGCCCGCGCGGGGCCGCCCAGCGCATCGGCCCGGGGACCTCGTGCCGGCCCTGCGCGGAGTACGCCACGAAGGTGTCGGTCCACTCCCGGGCCAGCCCGGCGGTCGCCCAGCCGCGCACCACCTCGGCGAAGTCCGGGTCGCTGACGGTGAAGTACGCCGCGCCGATGTCCGCCGGGCGCCCGTCGAACCGCTTGCTGGCCATCCGGCCACCCGCCACCCGGGCGCGCTCGCGGATCTGCACCGGGACGCCCGCCCGGACCAACTCGGCGGCGCACGCCACCCCGGCGATCCCCGCCCCGACCACCACGACCCGTTTCCGGTCCGCATCCATCCGGTGATGGTAGGGCGCGCCCGGCCAGGCCCACGCCCGGCACGCACAGCCGCGCCCCGGCACGCGCGGGCGCGCCCCTCCCCGGCCACCCGCGCCTGGCCCGCCGCGTGGAGACCGCAAGCTCCGTTGCCGGTCTGGCAAACTGGTGGCATGGGCGACGACCTCGACCGCGCGCTCGCCGGGGTGGGGCCCCGGCTCCGCGCGCTGCGCCGGCAGCGCGAGACCACCCTGGCCGACCTGTCGGCGGCGACCGGGATCTCGGTGAGCACCCTGTCCCGGCTGGAGTCCGGCACTCGCCGGCCGACCCTGGAGCAGCTGCTCCCACTGGCCCGGGCGCACGGCGTGACGCTCGACGACCTGGTGGACGCCCCGCCCACCGGCGACCCGCGCGTCCACCTGCGCCCGGTCAGCCGGCACAACATGACCATGCTCCCGCTGACCCGCCGGGCCGGCGGCATCCAGGCGTACAAGCTGGTGATCCCGGCGGGCAGCCGCCGGCGGGAACCGGACCCGCAGATCCACGAGGGCTACGAGTGGCTCTACGTGCTCAACGGCCGGCTCCGGCTCGTCCTCGGCGAGCGGGACATGGAGCTGACCCCCGGCGAGGCCGCCGAGTTCGACACCCGGGTGCCGCACTGGTTCGGGGCCGCCGACGACGAGCCGGTCGAGTTCCTCAGCCTCTTCGGCAGGCAGGGAGAGCGCGCCCACCTGCGCGCCCGGCCGAAGGCGCAGCACCCGCCGGAGCGGCCCGACGAGCGCTGACCCCTGCGGTGGGTCCGGGGCCATGCCTGTTGATCTTGAAGAAAGCGCGCCGGTCGCGGTAGGTCAGCGCGGTGGCAGGCGGTGCAGCTCGACCCGGTCGAGCCGTCCCGCCGCCACCCGCGCCGTCAGGTAGGTGGCGTACGGCTGGCTGCGCCGGTCGGTCGGCGAGCCAGGGTTGAGCAGCCGCAGCCCGCCCGGGGCGACGGTGTCCCACGGGATGTGCGAGTGGCCGAAGACGAGCAGGTCCGCGTCGCCGTACGCGGCGGAGCAACGCTCCTCGCGGCGGGCCCGCGGGCCGGTCTCGTGCACCACGGCGACCCGCAGGCCGTCCAGCTCGACGCGGGCCACCTCGGGCAGCCGGGCCCGCAGCTCGGGCCCGTCGTTGTTGCCGTACACGCCGATCAGGCGGCGGGCCCGGGCCTCGACGGCGTCGAGCAGCGCGACGTCCACCCAGTCCCCGGCGTGCAGCACCACGTCGGCGGCGTCGATCGCCGCCCAGAGCGGCGCGGGCAGGTCGCGGGCCCGCTTCGGCACGTGGGTGTCGGCCGTGATCACCAGGCGCATGCCGCAATTCTCGCCCCCCGAGGCCCGGCGGGGGGCGTCACGGGGTCTTCACACACCGGCAACGAGCGCGTACCTTGACGGGAACGCGTGGGAGCGCTTCCACGCACTCTCATCGATACGTGGAGGACGCCCCATGCGAAGCAGACCGGCGCTCGCGGCCCTGGCCGCCGGCGCGACCACACTCGCCGCCGCCGCCACCGTCGCGGTCGGCCTCGTCGGAACCGCGCCGGCCGTGGCCGCCGACTCCGTGTTCTACGTCGACCCGCAGACCAACGCCGCCCAGTGGGTGGCCGCCAATCCGGGCGACCAGCGCGCCGCCGTGATCCGGGACCGGATCGCCGCCGTCCCGCAGGCCCGCTGGTACACCCGGACCAACACCTCCACCGTACGGAACGAGGTGGACCAGTTCGTCGGGGCCGCCGCCGCGGCGGGGAAAATCCCGATCCTGGTGGTCTACAACATCCCGAACCGGGACTGCGGCGGCGCCAGCGGCGGCGGCGCGCCGGACCACGCCAGCTACCGGCAGTGGGTCGACCAGGTGGCCGCCGGGCTGGCCGGCCGGCCCGCCTCGATCGTGCTGGAGCCGGACGTGCTCCCGCTGATGACGAGCTGCCAGAGCGCCGCCCAGCAGGCCGAGACCAGGGCGTCCATGGCGTACGCCGGCAAGAAGCTCAAGGCCGGCTCGGCGCAGGCGAAGGTCTACTTCGACGCCGGGCACTCGGCGTGGCTCTCCCCCGCCGACATCGCCGCCCGGCTGACCGGCGCGGACATCGCCAACAGCGCCGACGGCATCTCGCTCAACGTCTCGAACTACCGGACCACCGCCGAGTCCGTCGGGTACGCCAAGCAGGTCATCGCCGCCACCGGCGTGTCCCGGCTGAAGGCCGTGATCGACACCAGCCGCAACGGCAACGGCCCGGCCGGCTCGGAGTGGTGCGACCCGCCGGGGCGGGCGATCGGCACGCCGAGCACCACCGCCACCGGGGACGGCGCGATCGACGCGTACCTCTGGGTGAAGCTGCCCGGCGAGGCCGACGGCTGCCTCGCCGGGGCCGGCCAGTTCGTCCCGCAGCGGGCGTACGACCTGGCGGTCGCCGCCGGGCCGGTCCCGACCACCGCGCCTCCGACGACCGCGCCGCCCACCACCGCACCGCCCACCACCGCGCCGCCCACCACGCCGGCCCGGGGCTGCGCGGTCACCTTCACCCCGAACACCTGGACCGGCGGGTTCACCGCCGAACTGCGGGTGACCAACCGGGGCGGGGCACTCAGCTCGTGGACGGTGGCCTTCACCGCCGGTTCCGGCGTACGGCTCACCGGCGGCTGGAACGGCGAGTGGAGCCAGAGCGGCGAGCAGATCACCGTGCGCAACGCGGCCTGGAACGGCAGCCTGCCGGCCGGCGGCACGCTGAGCGTCGGCTTCCAGGGCACCTACTCCGGCGGCACGCTGCCCACCCCGGTCGGCTTCACCCTCAACGGGGTTGCCTGCTCCTGACCCCGCCACGACGACGCCGACGCGCGCCACCCCCACCGTTGTCGAGGAACTGCGTGTCCCCGGCGGCCGGACGGCGGGGCCCGTACCCCGGGCCCCGCCGGTCCGTGGCGGCGACGGTTGACCGGGGAGCGCCCACGGGTCACCCGGCCCGCGCCGGCGATCGAGGGGACGCGATCAGGCGCCCTGGCCCTGGTTCTGCATCAGCCCGCCGTCCATGAAGTACGTCGAACCGGTCACGTAGTCGGCGTCGTCGCTGGCCAGGAAGACCGCCAGCTTGCCGATCTCCTCCGGCTGGGCGGCCCGCTTCCACGGGATGCTCTGCACCTGCTCCTGGAGGTACGCCGGGTCGTCGATGGCCTTCTGGTTGAACGGGGTGAGCACCATCCCCGGCCCGATGTTGTTGACGTTGAGGTGCATCGGCGCCACCTCCAGGGCCAGGCTCTTGGCGAACTCCAGCAGCGCGCCCTTGCTGGCGTCGTAGTCGGAGCCGCCGGCCCGGGCCACCTCCTGGTGGACCGAGGTGATGTTGATGATCTTCCCGTGGCCGCCCTGGTCCCGGCGGTGTCGAACGAACCGGCGGGAGCAGAAGAACGCCCCGTAGACGTTGGTCCGGATGGCCCGGTCCCAGGTCTCGGTGTCCAGGTCGGCCACCGCGATGCCCGAGGCGTCCACCCCGGCGTCGTTCATCAGCACGTCGAGCGCCCCGAACTCCGCCAGGGCCTCGTCGAACATCGCCTCGACCTGGGCCTCGTCGGAGATGTCGCACTGCACCACCACCGCCCGCCGGCCGGCCTGCGCCACCTTGTCCCGGGTGTGGTTGGCCCCGGCGTGGTCGTGCAGGTAGTGCACCACCACGTCGGCGCCCTCGCGGGCGAACTCGATCGCCGTGGCCTGGCCGATGCCCGAGTCCGAGCCGGTGATCAGGGCGGTCCTTCCGTCGAGCCGTCCGGTCATCAGCGTGCTCCCTCCGTTCGTCCCGCGCCTGTCGGCACGGTCCGGCGCGGGCCGTCCGCGCCCTGGCGTCGCCGCTCGTCGGCCTCGGTCAGCCAGCCGGCGGCGTTGATCAGGCCGATGTGCGAGAAGGCCTGCGGGAAGTTGCCGAGCTGCTCCCCGGTGGCCTGGTCGATCTGCTCGGCGAACAGGCCCAGGTCGTTCGTCCGGCTGGCGAGCGACGTGAACATCCGCTCGGCCCGGTCCAGCTCGCCGGCCAGCGCCAGGCAGCTCGCCAGCCAGAACGAGCAGATGACGAAGCCGGCCGGATCGCCGTCCCAGCGGCGCAGCAGGCCGTCGCGGGACAGCCGGGCCTCGATGACGTCCATGGTGGAGCGCATCCGGTCGTCGTCGGCGGGCAGGAACCCCACCAGCGGCATGATCAGCACCGAGGCGTCCAGCTCGTCCGAGCCGAACGCCCCGGTGTACGCGCCGAGCCGGTCGTTCCAGCCCTGGTCCAGCACGGCCGCGCGGACCTCGTCGCGGGCGGCGGCCCAGCGGGCCAGGTCGGCGGTGTCGCCGAGGCGGGGGCCGAAGCGCACCGCCCGGTCGAGCGCGGTCCAGCACTGCACCTTGGACGAGACGTAGTGCCGCTCCGCGTCCCGGGCCTCCCACATGCCGGCGTCCGGGCGGTGCCAGTCGGCGACCGCCTGGTCGGCGAGGGCGCGCAGGAGCTGGTGCACCTCGGGGTCCATCGGATCGAGGTAGTGGCGCATCAGCCACGCCGCGTCGAGGACCTCCCCGAGCACGTCGGTCTGCCGCTGTTTCCAGGCGTCGTTGCCGACGAAGACGGGTTGGCTGTCGGCGTACCCGGCGAGGCCGTCGAGGCGGTGCTCGGTGAGGTCCCGCTCGCCCTCCACGCCGTACATGATGGGCACCGGCTGGTTCCCGATGCGGCCCATCGCGCGGGCCACCCAGGCGAACTGCCGGTTGGCCTCGTCGGGGCAGGCCGCCAGCCAGAGCGCCTGGAGGGTGAGGCTGAAGTCGCGGACCCAGACGAAGCGGTAGTCGTAGTTGCGGTCCCCGCCGAGCTGCTCGGGCAGCGAGGTGGTCGCCGCGGCGACGATCGCGCCGCTGGGCTGGTAGGTCATGCCCTGCACGACCAGCGCGCTGCGGCGCACCTGCTCCGCGAACCGGCCGTGGTACGGGTGCAGATCGGCCCAGGACCGCCAGCCCGCCGCCGCCTCGGCAACCGTCGGGGCGGCGGCGGGGGTCATGGGCGGGCCGACGTCGTAGGTCGGCGCGTACCCCAGCGTGAAGCCGTACGACTCGCCGGCCCGGACGGTGAACGTCGCGGCGGCCCCGCCCTCGTCGCACCGCATGGGCACGTCGCCGCGCAGTCGCAGGCGGGCCGCGCCGACGGTCGCCTCCACCCCGTCGCCGGTGGGCACCAGATACGGGACGACCCGGCCGTACTCGAACCGGGGGCGGTAGCGCAGCCGCACCGGCACCGCGCCGGAGACGCCCTCCACCAGCCGGGCCAGCACCCGGGGCGAGCGCAGCCCGATGTCGTGGCCGCGCGCGCCGCTCTCCAGCGCCAGCGCGTCGGTCACTGCCACCGCCCCGTCCCGGGTGGTGAAGACGGTCCGCAGCACCAGCGTGTCCTCCAGGTAGGAACGGTCGGTGGTGAAGTCGCCGTCGGGCCGGATCGACCAGTGGCCCGCGTCGTCGCCGAGCAGCCGCCCGAACACCGACGGGGCGTCGATCCGGGCCGGGCACCACCAGTTGACCGAGCCGGCCCGGTCGACCAGCGCCGCGCTGCGGCCGTCGGCCAGGAACCCGTGTTCGCTGATCCGTCCGCTGTCCACGGCCGTGCCTACCCGGCGGCGCCGACCAGCATTCGTCGGGGCACCGCCGGATGCGGCCGGACAGGTCCCGCGCGTCGTCCCTCCCGGTCGGGGGCTCGGCGACCGGAGACCGGTCCGGCGCGTCGGGCATCCGGATCGGGACGGGGACCCCTGGACCAGGGGGAGGCGGCGCGTTACCGCCCGCCGCCCGGGGGAAGGCGGGAGGTCGACGAAGGAGGATGCTCATGCTCAGACCCTCGAACCCCACCGCGACCTGGCAACCCGGAACATCGGGCGGAAACGACCTCCCGTCCGGCCCGGCGGGCCGTCCCGCCCCACCCGGCGGCGACGGTCACGGCCCGCCGGCCGGGACCCCGACCGTGACGATCGGGTCGTACCCGGACTATCCGTCCGCACAGCGGGTGGTGGACTACCTGGCCGACAACCGGTTCCCGGTGGAGCGCACCGCGATCGTGGGGACGAACCTCACCCTGGTCGAGACAGTGCTGGGCCGGATGACCACGGGCCGGTCGGCCCTGCTCGGCGCGGGCACCGGGGCCTGGTTCGGCCTGTTCATCGGGCTGCTCTTCGGCATCTTCACCACCGGTAACTGGGTGGCGGTGATCCTGGTCGGCCTGGTGATCGGCGCGATCTGGGGCGCGGTGTTCGGCGCGGTCGCGCACGCGATGACCGGTGGGCAGCGGGACTTCACGTCCGCCAGCTCCCTGCGCGCCGGCCAGTACGCGGTCACCGTCGACGCCGACCAGGCCGACCAGGCCCGGCAGCTGCTCGGCCGGATGCACCAGACGCCGGCGGGCGCGACGGCCCGCTGAGGCCGACGCCGACGGACGGTCCCGGGGCCGGGCTCCGGGGCCGTCGCTCCGCCCGAGCCACCCGCCCGCCCCCACCTGAACCACCCGCCCGAACCACCACCGGGAGCGGGCGACGGGCGATCCCCCAAGATCAAAGACTGCGGTTCCGCGACAAATACACCCTGGACGTTTGGTACGGTGTGCTGGTGACTTTCCTCGTTGTCTCGCCGCCACCGCCGACCCGGTAACGACACCTCCACCGACCCGGCTCTCACCTTCCTGAGCCCGGGTGCGTTCTTTGGTGCCCGGGCGGCGATGACAACGGAGAATTGTGTGAACACAAGCGCGCCCTCTTCCGTGGGGCGAGGAATCTTCTACATCTGCGTGGCGGCTGTCGCCTGGGGAACCGGCGGCGCAGCGGCGGCCGTCCTCTACGACACCAGCGGCATGGGACCGGTGGCCGTATCCTTCTGGCGGTTCGCCGGCGGGGTCCTGCTCCTCGCCGCCGGTCACCTGGTGGTCCGACGTCGCACGGCAGCCCCGGCGGGCGCACCGGCGCGCGGCCGGTGGCGGCACGTGGTGACGACCGGGGTGGGGCTGGCCGTCTACCAGACCGCCTACTTCGCCGCCGTGGGCTACGCGGGGCTGGCCGTCGCGACGGTGGTGACGCTGGGATCCGGGCCGATCCTCATCGCCCTCGGGTCCCGCGTCCTGATGGGGGAACGGATCGGCAGGGCCGGCGCCGTGACGGTCACGCTGGCGCTGGTCGGGCTGGTCCTCCTGGTGGGGGGCGGGAGCGCCGGCAGAGCCTCGGCACCGGCGCTGGGGTTGGCCTACGCCCTGCTGTCCGCCTGCGGGTATGCCGGCGTCACCCTACTCAACCGGAAGATGGGCCGTGACGGCACCAGCGGCAGCCCGCAGACGACGGCCTTGGGCGGGTTCGCCGTCGGGATGGCGTGCCTGCTCCCCCTGGCCCTGCTCGAAGGGCTCCTACCCACCTCGGGCGACGCCGGCCAGGTGCTGGGCCTGGTCGCCTACCTCGGGTTCGCCCCGACCGCGCTGGCGTACAGCCTGTTCTTCGCCGGGCTGGCCACGGTCCGGGCGACCACCGCGTCGGTCATTGCGCTGATGGAGCCGGTCACCGCCACTGTCATCGCGGTGCTGCTGCTCGACGAGCGGCTCACGGTGACCGCCACCGTCGGCTCGGTCGTGCTGCTCGGGGCCGTGGTCGCGCTGACGCTCGGGGAGCAGCGGGCCAACGCGGCGCAGCAGGCCACGCCGACCGGGACGGCGCAACACCCGACGCCGGCACGCTCCGGCTGAGGCACGCGCCGTCCGTCCCGACGGGCTCGGCCGTACGAGGCGGGGTCAGCGCTGACCCGCCGGCTCCGCCTCGTACGCCAGGCCAGCAACCGTCACCGACCGCTGCCCTGACGATGAGCGGAGATCCACCAGTTCCGGAGTGTTCCGGGGCCGGGCGGCCACCCCGGGAACCGCCGTTGATCGGCCAAGCACGACCTTGTTCCCTGAACCAGCGGGATCCAGCACCGAGCCGACAGCGCCGAACCGAGGCAGGCCGACTTCGACACAGGCTCTAGCCCGGGTCGGTGGCGAGGCGCGCGTGCAGGTGTTCGTCGTGGCGGCGGCCGTCGCCGTAGCGGTAGGACTGGCGCAGCGTGCCCTCGGCGAGGTAGCCCGCCCGCTCGGCCACCCGGCAGGACGGCACGTTCGCCACGGCGTGGCAGAGCTCGATGCGGTGCAGGCCCAGCGCCGCGAAACCCCACGTGGTGAGCCGCCGGACCGCGCCCGTGGCGACGCCCCGTCCCCGGGCGGCGGGGACCGTCCAGTAGCCGACGCTGGCGTTCCCGCCGCCGATCCGGTGCAGCGACACCGCCCCGAGCAGCTCGGCGTCGCCCGGGTCGGCCACCGCGAGGGACACGTGCTCGCCGCTCGACCAGTCCGCCCGCCGGCGCACCCAGTCGCGCGCCCGCGCCTCGTCCATGTCGCCCTGCGGGTTCCACGTCGCCACCTCCGGGTCACCCAGGGCGGCCAGCACGGCGGAGGCGTCGGCCGCCCGCCAGGGGCGCAGCAGCAGGCCGGGGGCAGCGAGTACGACGTGTTCCACGGGGCAGTCTGACACGCCGTCGGCCCGGTTGCGCGGAGGCAGTCCCGGCCACTTCCCTTCAAATCCGAAGCTTCCCATCCACATCTGCCTGCGGCACCCACGGAAGCAGCCAAGGGGAAGTTGTTAAATTTTGAAAGAGTGCTACTGTTTCGGCATGACGGAGAGCCTGGACGACGAGCGGATGGCCTGCTGGCGTGCCTACATCGAGGCGAGCCAGCGGCTGTTCACCCAGCTCGAGGACGACCTTCGGGCCGACAGCGAGCTGAGCTTCGCCGACTACCACGTGCTCGTGCTGCTCTCCGAGGCGCCGGGGCAGCGGCTGCGGATGGGCGAGCTGGCCGGCCGGCTGGTCTTCTCACCCAGCCGGCTGACGTACCAGATCTCCTCGATGCAGAAGCGCGGCCTGGTGGCCAGGGAGTCCTGTCCCGCGGACCGGCGCGGCAGCGAGGCGGTGCTCACCGCCACCGGGCTGCTGACGCTGCGCGAGGCCGCGCCGCACCACCTGCGCTCCGCGCGCACCCACCTGATGGACGACCTCGACGACGCCGAGATCGCCTGCCTGAACCGGGTCTTCGACCGCCTCGGCCGGCGCCTGCGCGCCGACTGCGACGCCTCGTCCACCCTCAGCGAATAAGGAGTTCGAGATGCCCGCCATCACCGTCGACGACGTCCTCGTCCTGCCCCGCCTGCCCCGGCTCGACGAGACCACCGGCTACCGGCCGGTCCGCCGGCTGACCACCGCCCCCAGCGGGCACGAGGGCGAGGGCTTCCCCGTCCGCCGGGCCTTCGCCGGGGTGCCGATGCACGAGCTGGACCCGTTCCTCCACCTCGACCAGATGGGCGAGGTGGACTACGCGCCGGGCGAGCCGAAGGGCACCTCGTGGCACCCGCACCGCGGCTTCGAGACGGTGACCTACATGATCGACGGAATCATGGACCACCAGGACTCGCAGGGCGGCGGCGGCACCATCACCGACGGCGACACCCAGTGGATGACGGCCGGCAGCGGCCTGCTGCACATCGAGGCGCCGCCGGAGCACCTGGTGGCCAGCGGTGGCCTCTTCCACGGCCTCCAGCTCTGGGTGAACCTGCCGAAGGTGGCGAAGATGATGCCGCCGCGGTACCAGGACATCCGCGGCCGGGAGTCGGTGCTGCTCACCACGCCGGACGGCGGCGCGCTGATCCGGGTCATCGCGGGCGAGGTGGCCGGGCACCGGGGGCCGGGCTCGACCCACACCCCGATCAGCATCGCCCACATCACGGTGCAGCCCGGCGCCGAGCTGAGTCTGCCCTGGCAGCCGGACTTCAACGCGCTGGTCTACGTGCTCGCCGGGCGCGGCACGGTGGGCACCGACCGCCGGCCGTTCCACACCGGCCAGCTCGCCACCCACGGGCCGGGCGACGCGCTGCGGGTCACCGCCGACGCGCAGCAGGACTCGAACACCCCCGCCCTGGAGCTCTACGTGATGGGCGGGCAGCCGATCCGGGAGCCCGTGGCGCACTACGGCCCGTTCGTGATGAACACCCGGGACGAGCTGATCCAGGCGTTCGAGGACTTCCAGGCCGGCCGGCTCGGGGTGGTCCCGACCGAGCGGCTGCCGCACACCGGCGGCCAGGGCGACCGCCCCTGACCACCGGACGTGACGGGCGTCACCGGGTGCCCCCCGGTGGCGCCCGCCGGCGGGCTCAGGAGACCGCGAAGATCCCCGCCACCCCCAGCAGCACCATCACCAACACGGCCACCAGGGCCCCGCGCTCGCTCTCCACCGGCTGTTCGCGGTCCTCGGTCACGGCGTCGGTCGTCTCGTCGGGCATCGTGTGGCCTCCTCGGTGTCTCGCGTCAGGGTCGTCGGGTGTAGCGCGGAAACGTCGGCCAGGTCACCGGGGGTGCCGGACGGCGTGCGGGCCCGGCGCGGGGGCCCTACGGTGAGGACGTTGTCGACCTCTGGAGGCTGGAACGTGCCGATGCGGGACTGGTTCCTCACCGCGCAGGAACGCGCCAACCCAGCCTCCGAGTTACCCGTCTGGACGACCGGAAACCTCGCCGAGCCGCTGATTCACGGCGCGGCGTACTTCGACCGGCTGGTCAGCGAGGTGGAGGCGCTTCAGGAGGGCGACCACCTCTTCTTCACGGACTGGCGCGGCGACCCCGACGAGCGGATGCGCCCGGACGGGCCGACCGTGGCCCAGCTCTTCAGCCGCGCCGCCCAGCGCGGCGTGGTGGTCAAGGGCCTGCTCTGGCGCTCGCACCTCGACTCGCTGTCGTTCAGCGAGGCCGAGAACCGCAGCCTCAGCGAGACGATCTGCGCGGCCGGCGGCGAGGTGCTGCTCGACCAGCGGGTCCGCCGCGGCGGCTCGCACCACCAGAAGCTGGTGGTGCTGCGCCATCCCGCCGCCCCCGAGCGGGACGTCGCCTTCGCCGGCGGGATCGACCTGTGCCACAGCCGCCGGGACGACGCCGAGCACCACGGCGACCCGCAGGCGGTCGGGATGTCCCCCCGGTACGGCGACACCCCGCCCTGGCACGACGTGCAGCTCGCCCTTCGCGGGCCGGTGGTCGGCGCGCTGGACACGGTCTTCCGCGAGCGGTGGACCGACCCGATGCCGCTGGACTCGGAGAACCCGCTGGCGTACCTGCGGGACCGGCTGCGCGGCTCGGACCTGCGCCCGGACCCACTGCCCGACCAGCCGGCCGAGCCCCCGCCATGCGGGCCGCACCGCATCCAGGTGCTGCGCACCTACCCGGCGGTGCGCCCGCGCTACTCCTTCGCCCCGGACGGCGAGCGCACGGTGGCACGCGGCTACACCAAGGCCGTACGCCGGGCCCGCCGGCTGATCTACCTGGAGGACCAGTACCTCTGGTCGACCGAGGTGGCAGACCTCTTCGCCCGGGCGCTGCGCGACAACCCCGACCTGCACCTGGTGGCCGTCGTCCCCCGGTACCCCGACGTGGACGGCCGGTTCGCGCTGCCGCCGAACATGGTCGGCCGGGAGCAGGCGCTGGCGCTGTGCGGCAGGGCCGCCCCGGGCCGGGTGCACGTCTTCGACGTGGAGAACCACGCGGGCGACCCGGTGTACGTGCACGCCAAGGTGTGCGTGGTCGACGACGTGTGGGCCAGCGTGGGCAGCGACAACTTCAACCGCCGCTCGTGGACCCACGACAGCGAGCTGTCCTGCGTGGTGCTCGACGACACCCGGGACGAGCGGGCCCCGCTCGACCCGGGCGGCCTCGGCGACGGGGCCCGGCTGTTCGCCCGGGAGTTGCGACTGCGGTTGTGGCGCGAGCACCTGGACCGGGACCCGGGCGGCGGCGCGGACGACGGCCTGCTGGACCCGGCGTCGGCGGTCGAGACGATCACCTCGTCTGCCGACGCGCTGCAACGCTGGCACGACTCGGGCCGGGTCGGGCCCCGGCCGCCGGGCCGGCTGCGCCCGCACCGGCCGGAGCGGCTGCCCTGGTACACCCGGGCGTGGGCGCTGCCCGCGTACCGGCTGGTCTACGACCCGGACGGCAGGCCGCTGCGGGCCCGGCTGGCCGGCACCTGGTGATCGGCCCGGCCGACCGCCGCCGCCGGGCTGCTGGCGAGCAGGCTCTCCCCACCGGGGTACGCGAACGACGCGCGCGGTGAGTAGAAGCCGCCGACGATGACCAGCGGGTTGGCCGGGCGCAGCGGGTAGACCGGGTGGCCCGGGTCGAAGAAGTCCACCGACTCGACCTCGAACGGGGCCACCGGCTCGGCCAGGTACGGGTAGACGCCGCTGGCCAGGGCGTCGCCCCGGCCCGTGAGGTAGCGGTGGTGGCCGCTGCGGATGACGTGCCCGGTGTCGCCGACCCGGGCCCGGGTGCGGATCAGGGGCACCCCGTCGACCTCGGTCTGCGCCACCAGCGTGTCGCCCCGCTGCTCCAGCCAGGTGCGGCCGGCGGCGACCGGGGCGCCGCGCGCGGCGGCGTAACCGCGCATCCGAGCGCTGGAGCACAGGTAGTGCGTCCACCAGCCGCCCGGCAGGGGGCGGTCCGGGGTGTCGGGGCCGGCGAGTGACACGCCGAGATAGGTCAGCGAGTACGCGCCGAGCCCGGAGGTCTGGGTCTCGTCGTCGACCACGTACTGGTTCATGAACACCCGGCGGTGCTCCCCGGCGCGCAGGCCTGCGGGCAGCAGGGCGGTGATCGCGTCCGGGTCCGCCGGCAGCCAGCTCAGATAGATCATCCGGCTGTGCACGACGAGGTGCGGATCGGCGGGATCGAGCACGCTGCCTCCGGGCCAGGGGGATTTCCCCGCGACGCTACGGGCGGCCCAGCGGGCGGGACAAGGACGGAAAGCCGACAGGCGGGGCCTTCTGTCGGCTTTCGTCTTGACGCCGCCCTCGATCATCGGCCGATCGGGCACCGTGGCCGACTGGACGACCACGCGCCAACCCCAGCCTCCCGCCGGGCCTCGCCAGAGGGGTGACGGTGACCGCCGGACGGCGACCCGCCGTTACCCATTCGGCCCGCGCCAGACCGGCCGATCGGCCAGCGAACCAGTAATCGCGATCACATCTTCCGGTCTCTACGCACCTTTCGAGAGAGTTGTTCCTGAAAATACCTTAAGTACATCGTACTTTCGGCTAGATTTCGGGGAGCCGATCAGGTTAAGGTGAGTCCCGAACGGACGATCCGAAGCTAAACCACAGCGTCACGTCTTTTATCCGCGGACGAGGTGCAGGGAGGACCACCACATGACCGCGCCAACGATCAGCGAGCAGACGAAGCCAGCGCCGGCCGTCGCCACCAAGAAGCTGGACCCGCGCGCGCTCACCGACAGCGCGGCCGACATCCTCAACGCGATGGCAGCGCTGCCCGCCAACCACCCGTCGCGCCCCGCACTGCGGGACAGGGCGATCGAAGCCTGGCTGCCGCTCGCCAACCACCTCGCCCACCGCTACAGCGGCCGGGGGGAGCCCACCGACGACCTCGCGCAGACGGCCGCCATCGGCCTGATCAAGGCCATCGACAAGTTCGACCCGTCCCGCGGCGTCGACTTCGCCGGCTACGCCATTCCCACCATCATCGGCGAGCTCAAGCGCCACTTCCGCGACCGCACCTGGGACATCCGGGTGCCGCGTCGCCTCCAGGAGCTGCGGCTGGCCATCTCCGACGCCAACAGCTCGCTGCTGCAGACGCTGGGCCGCTCCCCGACGGTCGCCGACATCGCCGCCCACCTCAAGGTCACCGAGGAAGAGGTCCTGGAGGGCCTGGAGGGCGCCCGCGCGTACAACGCGGTGTCGCTGTCCACCCCGACCGGCGACGGCGACCGGGCCACCGAGCTGGGCGACATGCTCGGCGGCGAGGACGGCGAGTTCGAGCTGGCCGAGCTGCGGGTGGCCCTGGGCCCGGCGCTCGCCACCCTGGACGAGCGTGAGCAGAAGATCCTCACCCTGCGCTTCTACGGCAACCTGACCCAGTCGCAGATCGCCGACCAGATCGGCGTCTCGCAGATGCACGTGTCCCGGCTGCTGGCCCGGGCGCTGACCAAGCTGCGCGGGCAGCTCGACGGCACGTACTAGGGGCACCGCGGGTGGTCCGGTCGGCGGACCCGACCACCTGTACGCCTGAAGGGGCCCGGTCGGCGATGCGCCGACCGGGCCCCTTCGCCGTGCCGCTTCCCGCTCCGGGCCGCTTCCCGCTCCGAGCCCTCCCGCTCCGGGCCTCCCCGCGCCGAGTCAGGCTTCCGCCGGCTCCCGCCACATCGGGTAGAACGGGGTGCCGTCCGGCAGCCGGAAGACCTCCCGCGCCCGGTAGCCGTGCCGGGCGTACAGGTCCCGGCCGATCTCGCTGCTCGCCTCCAGGTAACCGGGCACCCCGTCGGCGTCCAGCCTGGCGTGGTGGTGCCGCAGCAGCGCGGAGCCGAGCCCCTGCCCCTGCCGGTCGGGCGCGACGGCGAGGAACGCCAGGTGGTGGTGGCCGGCGTGCGGGTGGCAGGCGGCGAACAGCGCGTCGAGGTGCCGGAACCGCTCGACCCACTCCCCGCAGGCGGCGGCCAGCCGGCCGTCGTAGTCCGCCGGCGGCGGGACCTCGTCGCCGACCTGCGGGAACCACACGGCCACCGCCGCCCGGTCCTCGGTGGCGTGCACGTGGCCGTGCGCCATCGCGTGCCCGACCAGGATCTCGAAGTTGTCGGCCAGCACGGCCTCCCGCTCGGAGCCGTCGGGCACCAGCCAGTGGGTCGCCGGGAGCACCAGGAACGCCCGGGCGATCCGCTCGGCCACCAGCCGGGTCTCAGCCGCGCCGAGGCGCTCGACGCGCACGTCGCTCACCGCCGGCCCCCCGTCCCCACCGGGGGCTGCTCGCCGGCGGGACCCGGCGGGACCGGCATGGTCGCGCTCTCCGCGCCCAGTCCGATCCGGGTGTAGGCGTCCGGCTGTCTGCCGCGCAGCACCAGCGCCCAGTGCAGGCCGAGCAGCGCCACCACCGGGTACGCCGCCGGAACGGCCCAGCGCAGCGGGGAGTCGGGGGCCACGCCGAGCAGGATGGCGAAGTTGTCCAACGCCACGATGATGATGGCGACCAGCGCCACGGCGGCCAGCCCGGGGGCGACCAACCGCCGCCACAGGCTCTCCTCGACCCGGGTGCGGGCGAAGTACGCCATCACCGCGATGGAGGTGGTGGCGAGCAGCAGCAGCACGCCGAAGCTGCCGCCGACGCCGGTGAAGTAGAAGAGCTGGAGCACCGGGTCCCAGCCGTTGGTCGCGTACAGCAGGATCACCAGCAGGCCGAGGACGCTCTGCGCGAGCGAGGCGACCCGGGGCGACCCGGTGCGCGGCGAGGTCCGCCCGAACGCCGCCGGCAGCACCCGCTCCCGGCCGAGCGCGAAGATGTACCGGGCGGTGGTGTTGTGGAAAGAGATCATCGCGGCCAGCACGGAGGTCATGAACAGCGCCTGGCCGATGGTGACGGCGGTGTCGCCGAGGTGCGCCCCGGCCAGGTTGAAGATCAGCTCGACGCTCTGCTCGCCGGCCTGCGCGGAGACCTGATCCGGGCCGGTGGCCACGGTCATCGTCCAGGAGGACAGGGCGTAGATCCCGGCGATGATGGCCACCGACAGGTAGGTGGCCAGCGGGACGGTGCGCTTCGGGTCCCGGCTCTCCTCGCTGAACACCACCGCGGACTCGAAGCCGACGAAGCCAGTCGCGGCGATCACCAGCAGCGCGCCCGCGCCCGGGACGAGCAGGCTGTCCGGGGTGAGCGCGGCGAAGCTGGCCGAGCCGTTGGCCGGGTGGCTGAGCTGCCCCAGGTCGAACACGAGGATCACCACGATCTCGGCGACCAGCAGCACCGCGAGCACCATGCCGTTGATGTCGACCCGGAGCAGGCCGAGCACGGCGACCATGGCCCAGGCCACCAGCGCCACCACCCACCAGGCCGAGTCGACGCCGAAGAGCCGTTGCAGCACCGGGGAGGCCGCCGCTCCGATCGCGCCGTACAACCCGACCTGGAGCGCGTTGTACGACATCATGGCGACCCAGGCCGCGCTGACGCCGGCCGGCCGGCCCAGCCCTCGGGAGACGTACGCGTAGAAGGCGCCGGCGTTCTCCACCCGGCGGGCCATCGCCACGTAGCCGACGGAGAACAGGGCGAGCACCGCACCGACCACGAGGAAGGCCAGCGGCAGGCCGATGACGCCGGTGACGGCGTACCCGGTGGTGACCACGCCGGCCACCACGGTCAGCGGGGCGGCCGCGGACAGCACGAAGAAGATCACCGATGGCACACCGAGCCGACCGCGGGCCAACGCGTCGGAGACGTTGCTCGGTCGTTGGACGGTCGCTGTTGGGGACATGGGGGTCTCCGGTTCCAGGGAGGGGTGAGGGCCCGGCCGGTCAGGGCGTGCCGCGCAGCACCGACGCGCCCACGGCGGCCTCGGCGTGCGCGACGAGTTCCTTCAGCGGCGGGGGCAACGCGGGGATGAGGACGCCGAGCCGCTGGTGGGCGCGGGGGCCGGCGTTCCACAGCACCTCGCGGGTGAGCCCGGCGGCGGAGACCAGGCCGAAGAGCAGCGCGTCCGGCACGGCCGGCGGCTCCGGCCGGTCCAGCAGGGCCCGCAGCCGGGTGGCCGGCCAGGCCACCGCGTTCAGGTCGATCGGCACGTAGCCGATGGTGGTGCGCAGCAGCCGGCGGCTCTCCTGCCGGTGCAGCACCCCGGCCCGGGCCAGCCGCTCCGCCACCGACGTTGCCGCAGACTGCCCGAGGAAGCTCAGCCAGGTGCGGACCAACTGGTGCTGGGACTCGCCGATCAGCTGGTCCAGCACGGTGTGCGCCAGGGCGTCGTCCGGCGGGCGGCGGTCCACCACCGTCACGTTGCCGGCGCTGACGGAGATCCGGCCGGACAGGACCAACTCGCCGAGGAGCCCGGCTGCCAGGCAGATGCCCGCCGCGCTGGGATGCAGCTTCGCCCGGCCCCGGCTGTCGTTGTGGGCGATCAGATAGAACTCGTCGGCGGTGAGCAAACGAGCCTCCTGAACGGATTGTCCACAACAGATCGACGCCGGGTGAAAGGATGCACGCCCTCTGTTTGCAACGCAACTCCCCGTCCTGGCAGTTGCACTCCGTACACATGCGACCTGCGGATCTTGTCGCGACGGACTCGGAGGGTGACCGCAGGCCCGACCGTCCGCCGCCGCCGCACCGCCCGGAAACTTCGGCCAGCTGCGCGAACACCCAGGGATGACCCTCGATGCAGCCACCCGCCGGCCCGGCATGTCCACGGGCAACCTCTGGCCTCGACGCGGTACGCGCCTGCTGACGCCGCCGCCGCCGGTGCGACAGTAGGAGACGTGCTCGCCGACGTGTCCCTCGACCTGCCGATCCGGCCCGTGCTGCCGGCGCTGCTCGACGCGCTGCGCACGGCCGGCGGCGCGGTCCTCGTGGCGCCCCCGGGCACCGGGAAGACCACCCTCGCCCCGCTGGCCGTGGCCGGGGCGGTCGCCGGCCGGGTGGTGATCGCCCAGCCCCGCCGGGTGGCCGCCCGCGCGGCGGCGCACCGGATGGCCGCCCTGCTCGGCGAGCGGGTGGGCGACCGGATCGGGTACGCGGTGCGCGGCGAGCGCCGGGTCAGCCCCGCCACCCGGGTCGAGGTGGTCACCACCGGCCTGCTGGTACGCCGGCTGCACCACGACCCGGAGCTGCCCGGGGTCGACGCGGTGCTGCTGGACGAGTGCCACGAGCGGCAGCTCGACGCCGACCTGGCGCTGGCGTTCACCGTCCAGGCGCGGGCGACGCTGCGCCCCGACCTGTGGCTGGCGGCCATGTCGGCCACCCCGGACGCGGGCCGATTCGCCGCGCTGCTCGGCGCCGACGGCACGCCGGCCCCGGTGATCCAGGCCGCCTCGGCCCTGCACCCGGTGACCCGGGTCTGGGCCCCGCCGCCCCGGCCGGTCACCCCTTCCGGGGCCGGCCGCGTCGACCCGGCGCTGCTGGACCACGTCGCGGCCACCGTACGCCGGGCCCTGGCCGAGCGGGACGGGGACGTGCTGGTCTTCCTGCCCGGGGTGGGCGAGATCGCGGCCGTGACCCGCCGGCTGGCCGACCTGCGGGGCTCCGTCGCCCTGCTGCCGCTGCACGGCCGGCTGCGCGGGGCGGAGCAGGACGCCGCGCTGCGCCCCGCCGACCGGCGGCGGGTGGTGCTGGCCACCGCCGTGGCGGAGAGCAGCCTCACCGTGCCCGGGGTCCGGGTGGTGGTCGACGCCGGGCTCGCCCGGGTGCCCCGGATGGATCTGGCCCGGGGCCTGGGCGCGCTGGTCACGGTGCAGGTGTCCCGGGCCGCCGCCACCCAGCGGGCCGGCCGGGCCGGCCGGGAGGCCCCCGGGCACGTGTACCGGTGCTGGTCGGAGGCCACCCATGCCCGGCTCGCCGCGCAGCCGGAGCCGGAGATCGCCACCGCCGACCTCACCGGGTTCGCCCTGGAGCTGGCCGCCTGGGGCGAGCCGGACGGCAGCGGGCTGGCCCTGCCCGACCCCCCGCCGGCCGCCGCGATGACGGTGGCCCGGGAGACCCTGACCACCCTCGGCGCGCTGGACGCGGCCGGCCGGATCACCGCCCGGGGACGGGCGATCGCCGGCGCGGGGGCGCATCCCCGGCTGGCCCGGGCCCTGCTGGACGGGGCGCCGGTGGTCGGCGCCGACCGGGCCGCCGAGGTGGTGGCGCTGCTCGCCGAGGACACCGTCGTCGGGCCGGGCGACGACCTGACCACCGGGTGGCGCCGGCTGCGCTCGGGCGCCGACCCGGGCACCACTGCCCGCTGGCGTGCCGAGGTGCGCCGGCTCCGCGCCGCCCTGCCCCCCGGGGCGGACGACCGCCGGCCCGCGGAGCACACCGGCCGGTCGGGGGGACCGCACGGTTCCGCCGGCCCGGCCCTCGACCCGTCCCGCCCGCCCCGCGACCCGGACGGCCGTACCTCCCGCGACGCCTCCCGCGACCCGGACGGCCGTGCGCCCGGTCGGGAACGCGGGGAGGGCCGGCTGCCCGACGATCTCGCCGCCGGGCTGCTGGTCGGGTTGGCGTACCCGGAGCGGCTGGCCCGGGTGCGCCGGGCCGGCGGGTCGGCGTACCTGATGGCAGGCGGAACCGAGGCGGAGCTGGCACCGGGCTCGGGGCTGACCGGCGTGACGTGGCTGGCCATCGCGGTGGCCGACCGCTCCCCCGGCGCGCCGACCGCCCGGATCCGGCTGGCCACGGGCCTGGACGAGGCGACGGCCCGCGAGGCCGGCGGCCCGCTGCTACGTTCCGCGCGGGAGGTGACCTGGTCCGGCGGCGACGTGGTGGCCCGGGAGGTGGTCCGGCTCGGCGCGATCGAGCTGGTCGCCCGGGCGCTGGTCCGGCCGGAGCCGGCGCTGGTGGCCGAGGCGCTGCGCGACGGGCTGCGCCGCGCCGGCCTGACGCTGCTGACCTGGACCCCGGCCGCGCGGGCGCTGCGCGAGCGGATGGAGTTCTGCCGGCACGCCCTCGGCCCGGACTGGCCGGACGTGGGCGACGAGGCGCTGCTCGCCGGGGTGGACGCCTGGCTCGGCCCGGAGCTGGCCGCCGCCCGACGCCGGGCCGACCTGGCCCGGGTCGACGTCACCGCCGCGCTGCGCCGGCTGCTGCCCTGGCAGCAGGCCGCCCGGCTCGACGAGCTGGCCCCGGAGCGGCTCACCGTGCCCAGCGGCTCCCGCGTCCGGGTGGACTACGCCGACCCGGCCGCCCCGGTCCTGGCGGTAAAGCTTCAGGAGACCTTCGGCTGGGCCGAGGCGCCCCGGATCGCCGGCGGGCGGGTGCCGGTGCTGCTGCACCTACTCTCCCCCGCCGGCCGCCCGGTGGCGGTCACCGCCGACCTGGCCTCGTTCTGGCGCACCGGCTACCCACAGGTCCGCGCCGAGCTGCGCGGGCGCTACCCCCGGCACCCCTGGCCGGAGGACCCGACCACGGCCGAGCCCACCCGCCGGGCCGCCCCGCGCCGCCGCTGACCCACCGCACCCACCGGCCGCGCCGTCGCTGACCCGCCGCACCGCCACTGACCTGCCGCACCGCCACTGACCCGCCGCACCCACCCGCCGCGCCGCCGCACCCACCGGCCACGCGGGGCCGGATCTGACCGGTTCTGGCCTGGCCGGCCCTGGCCGGGCGGTGCGCAGGGGCTGGTCAGTCCTCGGCGACCACGTCGGCGACGACGACGGTGATGTTGTCGGGGCCGCCGGCGCGCAGCGCCAGGTCGATCAGCCGCCGGGCGCACTCGTCCCGGTCCGGGTGGGCGCCGAGCACCTCGGTAAGGGTGTCCGAACGGACCACGTTGGACAGGCCGTCGCTGCACAGCAGCCACCGGTCGCCGGCCCGGGGCACCATCGTCGCGTACGACGGGGAGACCTCCTCGCCCTGCAACGCCTGGGTGACCACGGCCCGGCGGGGGTGGCTCGCGGCCTGGTCGACGGTGATCACACCCTGGTCGACGAGCATCTGCACGAAGGTGTCGTCCCGGGTGATCTGCTTGAGCACCCCCTCCCGGTAGAGGTAGGCGCGGGAGTCGCCGACGTGGGCGAGGGCGAGGCAGCTTCCGGTCCGGGCGAAGAGCAGTGCGGTCAGGGTGGTGCCCATGCCCTGCCGCTCCGGGTCCTCCCGCACCGCCTCGCGGATCCCCGCGGTCGCCACCTCGATCCCGCGCTGCAGGGCGGCGACCAGGGCGTCCTCCGGGGTCGCCAGGTCCAGCGGCCCGACCGCGTCGATCGCGATCCGGCTGGCCAGGTCGCCGGCTGCCATCCCGCCCATGCCGTCGGCGACGGCGACGAGCCAGGCGCCGGGGTGCATGGCGTCCTGGTTGCCGCTGCGAATCAGCCCGCGGTCACTCACCCCCACGGAACGCAGCTTCAGGGTCATGGGACGCAGCCTGCCAGTTGGAGGGCGCAGTTGTCTCTAGGAGATCGCCACGACGTCGCGTGGCGCGGCGAATCTCACGTGGGCGGGCCGGGCCGACGGTGAATCCGGCCCGATAAATCCAGCCTCCTCGATTGACACGGCGGACACCCGCTGGAAATATCGGAGCGATATTGGGAGCGCTCCCAGAATCGGTGCGACCCGTCCCCCGGAAGGAACCCCCGTGACGCCATCCCGACGCCGTCGACGCCGCCTCGCGGCGCTCGCCGCGGCGACCACCCTGGCCCTCACCGGCACCACCGCCGGCATGGCCCACGCCGAGGTCCCACCGGACGCCCCCGAGCAGCTGAAGAACGGCGACTTCGGCGCCGGCGTCGCCCCCTGGTTCTCCTACGGCACCGGCCCGCTCGGCGTCACCGACGGCCGGCTCTGCGCCACCGTCCCCGGCGGGCTCGCCAACCCCTGGGACGCCGGCATCGGCCAGGACGCCGTGCCGCTGAAAGCCGGCGCCGAGTACGAGCTGGCCTTCGACCTCTCCGCCACCCCCGGGGCGAACGTCAGGGCCGTCCTCCAGCTCGGGGCCGCCCCCTACACGCAGTACGCCAGTGTGGACGCCGCCGCCACCAGCGGCAGCCAGCACTTCGCCAAGACCTTCACCGCCGGCGAGGACAACCCCGGCGCGCAGCTCATCTTCCAGGTCGGCGGTGCCGCCGCCGAGCAGACGATCTGCCTGGACAACGTCTCGCTACGCGGCGGCGAGCCGCCCCAGCCGTACGAGCCGGACACCGGCCCCCGGGTGCGGGTGAACCAGGTCGGCTACCTGCCCGGCGGCCCCAAGAACGCCACCGTGGTCACCGAGGCCACCGACCCCCTCGACTGGCAGCTCCGCTCCGCCGCCGGCGTCGTGGTGGCCGGCGGGCGGAGCACCCCGCGCGGGGTCGACGGGGCATCCGGCCAGAACGTGCAGACCGTCGACTTCTCCGCGTACCGCACCCCGGGCACCGGCTACACCCTGGTCGCCGACGGCGAGACCAGCCACCCGTTCGACATCTCCGGCACGCTCTACGACAAGCTGCGCGCCGACGCCCTCCAGTTCTTCTACATCCAGCGCAGCGGCATCGCCATCGACGGCGCCCTGGTCGGCGACGAGTACGCCCGCCCCGCCGGCCACCTCGGCGTCGCCCCCAACCAGGGCGACACCAGCGTGCCCTGCCAGCCGGGGGTCTGCGACTACTCCCTCGACGTGCGCGGCGGCTGGTACGACGCGGGCGACCACGGCAAGTACGTGGTCAACGGCGGCATCGCCACCTACCAACTGCTGAACGCCTTCGAGCGGACCAAGACGGCGGCCACCGCCGACGGCGGCGCGGGCCTGGCCGACGGCTCGCTGCGGGTGCCCGAGCGCGGCAACGGCGTGCCGGACGTCCTCGACGAGGCTCGCTGGGAGTTGGAGTTCCTGCTGCGCATGCAGGTGCCGGCCGGCAAGCCGCTGGCCGGGATGGCCCACCACAAGATCCACGACAGGAACTGGACCGGCCTGCCGCTCGACCCGGCCGCCGACCCGCAGCCGCGCGAGCTGCACCCGCCGTCCACCGCCGCCACCCTCAACCTGGCCGCCGTCGCCGCCCAGTGCGCCCGGCTGTTCGCCCCGTACGACACGGCGTTCGCCACCCGCTGCGGCACCGCCGCGAAGACCGCGTACGCGGCGGCCAAGGCCCACCCTGCGGTGTACGCCAGCCCGGCCGACTCCACCGGCGGCGGCGCGTACGACGACACCGACGTCAGCGACGAGTTCTACTGGGCCGCGGCGGAGCTGTACCTGACCACCGGTCAGCCGGCGTACCTGACCGACGTGACCGCTTCGAGGCACCACACCGGCGCGGTCTTCGGCGACCAGGGCTTCGGCTGGCAGGGCGTCGCCGCGCTGGGCCGGCTCGACCTGGCCACCGTGCCCAGCGGCCTGCCCACCGTCGACCGGAACCGAGCACGCGCCTCGGTGACCGCCGCCGCCGACCGCTACCTGGAGATCCTGCGCGGCCAGGCGTACGGGCTGCCGATGCCCGGCGACGCCGCCAGCTACTTCTGGGGCGCCAACGGCAACATCGCCAACAACGCGGCCGTGCTGGGCACCGCCTTCGACCTGACCCGGGACGCGAAATACCGGGACGGGGCGGTGCAGGCGGCGGACTACCTGTTCGGCCGCAACGCGCTCAACATCTCGTACGTCACCGGCTGGGGCGAGCACGCCGCGCGGAACCAGCACAGCCGCATGTACGGCAACCAGTTCGACCCGACCCTGCCGAACCCGCCGGTCGGCTCACTCGCCGGTGGCGCGAACGCCGCCCTCCAGGACCCGTTCTCGGCGAACCTGCTGGCCGGCTGCGAGCCGCAGTTCTGCTACATCGACGACATCAACTCGTACTCGACCAACGAGGTGGCGATCAACTGGAACTCGGCGCTGGCCTGGCTGGCCTCGTTCCTCGCCGACCAGGACGACGCAGCGGCCGTCCCCGCCCCGACCTGCGCCGTGACGTACACCAACTACGGCACCTGGCAGGGCGGGACCGGGTTCACCGCCCAGGTGACCATCCGCAACACGGGCCCCGCCACGGTGAACGGCTGGACCGCCCGGTTCGCGTTCACCGGTGACCAGCGGGTGCGGGAGGCATGGATGGCGAAGGTGACCCAGTCCGGGGCCACGGTGACGGCCAGGAACGAGTCGTACAACGCCCGAATCGCCCCGGGCGCCACCGCCACCTTCGGCTTCAACGCGACCACCGCCGGCGGCGCCAACCCCGCCCCCACCCTGATCACGATCAACAACTCCCCCTGCACCCTCTCCTAACCCCCCACCCCACCCCACCCCACCCCAGACGGCAAGCTCACCCCGCCCCGCCCCGCCCGCGCCCACCGCGCCCGCCCCGCCCCGCCCGCGCAAATTCACGGAATTAGTGGCCTTTCCGCGCTGCAGAGCCACGAATTCCGTGTATTTGCACGAGTCATTCGCCGCGACGGGTCTTGGAAGCGGCGGGCGGGGCGGGGGCGGGGCGGGGTCAGGGCGGGGCGGGGCGGGGTCAGGGCGCCGGGCGGCGCATCGCCAGCCGGGCTGCCGGGTCGAGCCCCAGTGCCGCCTCGGCGGCCAGCATCGCGGCGAGGCCCGGCGTCAGCTCGTCCGGTTCCAGTTTCCGGAAGCCGTAACGGGCGTAGTACGGCGCGTTCCACGGCACGGCACGGCGCGGAAGGTGGTGAGCGTGAGCGCCGGCAGCCCTCGCCCGGCGGCCCAGGCGGAGACGTGGTCGAGCAGGACGGCTCCGATGCGACGTCGGGCGAGGTCCGGGTGCACGCTGAGCTGCTGCACATTGGCGGCACCGTCGACCAGATCGACCACCACGAAGGCGACCGGGTCGCCCGCCGGGTCAGCGCCCGGACCGCCGCCCGGCTCACCAGCCCGGGCAACGGCCGGGACGGCGGACAGATCCGCTGCCGGGGTGGCAGCCACCCAGACACGGCCGGCATGCCGGTACGCGGCGAGGGCGGCCAGGGGCAGCGGTGGCATGTCGGCAATCTCCGCCATCCCGATCTCGCGGAACGGTTCCCCCGAGTCCACCTCGATCCGCTGAAGCGCAACAAGTTCCCCACCGTCGCGGCTCGCACCCGTACCGGTTCCATGCCCGACACCCCACCAAGTGGCCACCCGGGCAACAACCGGCTTTGCCCTGCACGGGGCCGGGGCGCCCGCTCCCCTCGACTTACGGGAGGAGCGGGCGCCCCGGTGACGCGGTGACGCCGGGTGACGCGGTGACGCGGGTTACCCGGTGACGCGGGTTACCCGGTGACGCTGCAACACGGTGACCCGCCAGGATCAGGCGGGGAGGCCGCCGACCTGGGTGTTGATCCACGAGCGGATCGACGGGAGGTCACCGTAGATGGACGGGCCGGTGGCGCAGGTGGAGTTGTTGTTGCCGGCCCGACTGGTCGCGCCGATCAGGTTCCACACGCCGCTGACCTTGCGCACCTGAGGGCCGCCGGAGTCGCCGTAGCAGGCGCCGGCGACGCCGCCGGTGTTGTTGGTGCAGATCTCGTACGTGGCGTTGATGCCGCTGCACCGGCTGTCGGCCACGATCGAGGTGTCCAGTTCCCGGGCCACGGTCGGCGCGGAGCCGCAGCCGGACGTCGGGCAGGTCTGGCCCCAGCCGATGATCCGGGTGGCGGTGCCCACCGCTCCCGAGGTGGTCGGGATCGTGGCCGGCGCGTGGCTGACCGAGCTGGCGAGCTGGAACAGCTTGACGTCGATCGACGGGTGGCTGACCGCCCGGCTCACCGAGGCGACGGTGCCGCCGCTGGTGCGGTTGGTGCTGCCCACCCGCACCGAGGCCGGCGTCGGGCAGTGCTTCGCGGTGACCACCCAGTTGGCCTTGATCAGCGAGGCGGTGCAGCCGGAGCTGTACACCAGGAAGGAGTAGTTCTCCGAGGCGGTGACGCCGCCGACGATGTTCGGCGTGATGTCCCCGTCGGCCTCCTCGCCGTTCCAGACGTACGTCTTCTCGGCGATCGACGCGGCGGCGAGGCTGCCGGCGAACAGCGAGTTGACCCGGGACGCCTCGGCGGCGCTGGGGTTCGCGTTGGTGCAGGACACCGGCGCGCTGCTGCCCGACATCAGGTCGGTGCAGAGCCCGGTGCGCTTGTCGGGCAGGCCGAGGATGTGGCCGATCTCGTGGGTGGCGATCCGGGTCCGGTTGTAGCCCTGGTTGACCGCCTCCCAGCCCATCCACACCCGGCCGTTGCCGAGCGACGTCGTCTGCGCCCGGGGCCAGCCGTTGTCGACGTAGATGGTGATGTTGCCCGGGGTGGCGGGCAGCAGCCGGACGGTGCTGACCTTGCTGTTCCAGATCTGGGCGGCCTGGTCGAAGTTGGTGCGGAACTCGCCGGTTCGGCTGGCGTCGTAGTAGACGGTGCGGACGGCGGACGCGCTGGTGCCGGTGGCGGCCAGCATGCCGGCCGCGGACAGGACCACCGCGGCCACGGCTCCCACCGTGCGCAGCAGGTGTCGTCGGATCACGCGCACTCCTCTGGATCACGGCGGCGCTGCCGCCTCCATCGATGTGCGTCGACAATAGATCGGCCTCGGTCGATCCGCCGCATAACGGTTGCGTCATACGAGCCGTGTCGGAAACCATGATCGTCTGACGGTTACGGAGACGACACGCCGGGCGGAGTGTCGGTAGACATCAGACGATCATCGAAAACGCCAGGCGACCACGCACGGCGAGAGGCGTCAGCCGACCACGGGGCGCGAGAGCCGTCAGCCGATCTCCTCGTCGACGAAGCACCAGCGCCACGTCTCCCCCGGCTGGATCGAGCGCATCACCGGGTGCCCGGTGGCCTCGAAGTGCTTCGTCGCGTGCTGGTACGGCGAGGAGTCGCAGCAGCCGACCTGCCCGCAGGCCAGGCAGGCCCGCAGGTGCACCCAGTCGTCGTTGCCGACGGCAACGCAGTCGGGGCACTCCGCCGTGGTCAGCGGCTCGACGGCACCCGCCTCGGTGAGATGCTGACAGCTCATCAATCGGTCTCCTGTCGCAGCAACGACTCCTCCAGGTCCAGGTCACGGTAGGCCCGCACCAGCACCTCCTCGGGAATCCGGCCGGCGTCGCGGGCGGCCCGGAACACCTCCCGCTCCGCGTCGATCATCTCCTGCCGCAGCCGACCGTACGCCAGGGACGGGGTTTCCCGATCGACGCCACCCAGCCGCTCCCAGGCCAGGTTGGTGCGCTCCTCCAGCCCTCGGCGCAGCCGGTCCACGACGGCCTTCGGCGCGCTGTCCGCCAGCGCGTCGAGCCGCTCCCGGGCGGCCCGGCTGGCCTGCTGCTGGACGCCGGCCGCGGAGAGCGCGTCCTGCATCGGGTCGTCCGGCGGCAGCCTGAGCCGGCGGGCCACCGCCGGCAGGGTGGCGCCCTGGGCGACCAACGTCACCACGATCACGGCGAAGGCCAGCCAGATGAACAGCTCCCGGGGGTAGGGGCGGTCCTGCGCGAGGGTGAGCGGCAGGGCCAGCGCGGCGGCCAGGGTCACCACGCCGCGCATCCCGGCCCAGCCGATGACGATCGGGAACTTCACCGACGCCCCCGTCTCGCGCTGCCGGACCCGGGGCACCAGCCGGGCCAGGTACGTGGCCGGGAAGAGCCAGACGAACCGGGCCACGATGACGGTCGCCAGCACCGCCGCGGTGATCGCGATCAGGAAGCCGAACGGCTCGTCGAGGTCCCGCACCACCTCGCGCAGTTGCAGGCCGACGAGGAGGAAGACCAGCCCTTCCAGCAGGAACCGGGTCAGTCGCCAGAACGCGCCGATCTGGAGGCGGGAGGCCGCCGACATCAGCAGCGGCATCTTGTGCCCGATCCCGAGCCCGGTCACCACCACCGCGACCACCCCGGAGGCGTGGATCGCCTCGGCGGCGAAGACCACCGCGAACGGCACGATCAGCGACAGTGCGTTGTCCAGCACGGCGTCGCTGATCCGCTTGTGCAGGAACCCGAAGACCACCACGCCGGCCAGCCCGACCAGGATGCCGCCGCCGGTGGCGGCCACCACCTCCCAGGCCACGTCGCCGACCCCGACCGAGGTGCCGATCGTCGCCATCGTGGCCACCCGCAGCAGCACCAGCGCGGTGGCGTCGTTGATCAGGCTCTCGCCCTCGAGGATGGTCACCACCCGGCGGGGCAGCCCGATCCGCCGGGCGATCGCGGTGGCGGCCACCGCGTCCGGCGGGGCCACCACCGCGCCGAGGGCCAGGCAGACCGCGAACGGCACCGCCGGCAGCAGCGCGTGCACGACGACGCCGACGGCGAACGCCGTGAAGATCACCAGCCCGACGGCGAGCAGCAGGATCGGCCGCAGGTTCAGCCGGAACGCCGGCACCGACGTCTCCAGGGCCGCCACGTACAGCAGCGGCGGCAGGATGCCCACCAGCACCAGGTCCGGGTCGAGCCGGACGTGGGGGAAGCCGGGCACGAAGGAGAGCACGAGGCCGACCACCACCAGCACGATCGGCGCGAGCAGGCCCAGCTTGCGGGCCAGCGCCGCGCCGAGCGTCGCGATCGCGAGGAAGACGACGACCTCGAACAGTGACTCCATGGGGTACGAGCCTAGAGCCCGACCCGCATCACACCGCCCGCACCTTCGGCAGCACCTCGGCGCCGAAGGTGTCGATGAAGGCCCGCTGCTCCTGCCCGACGTGGTGCAGGGCGATCTGGTCGAAGCCCAGCTCCAGGTACTCCTCCAGCCAGCCGACGTGCCGGCCCGGGTCGGCCGAGACGTTGACCGTCGAGGTGACCTTCGCCATCGGCACGTCGGCGGAGACGGCGTCGAAGTGCTCGGCCGTCTCCAGGTCCCAGCAGATCGGCGGGGCGAACACGTTGCTGCGCCACTGGTCGTACGCGAGGGCCTCGGCCTCGGCCTGGTCGGGCGCCCAGCTCACGTGCACCTGGAGGTGCAGCGGCCCCCGGCCGCCCGCGTCCCGGTAGGCGTCGATCATCTGTCGCAGGTGATCCGTGGGGGCGTTCACGGTGATCAGGCCGTCGGCCCACTCGGCGCACCAGCGGGCGGTGGCCACGCTGACGGCCGCGCCGATCAGCGCGGGCGGCTCCTCGGGCCGGGTCCACAGCCTCGCCCGGTCGACGGTCACCAGGCCGTCGTGGCTGACCTCCTCGCCGGCCAGCAGCGCCCGGATCACGTCGACGCACTCGCGCAGCCGGGCGGTGCGGACGTCCTTGCGCGGCCAGGCGTCCCCGGTGATGTGCTCGTTGCTGGCCTCGCCGGTGCCCAGGGCCGCCCAGAACCGGCCCGGGTACATCGCCCCGAGGGTGCCGATCGCCTGCGCGATGATCGCCGGGTGGTACCGCTGGCCGGGCGCGTTGACCACGCCGAAGGGCAGGTTCGTGGCCTGGAGGGCGGCGCCGAGCCAGGACCAGGCGAACCCGGACTCGCCCTGCCGGGCGCTCCACGGGGAGAAGTGGTCCGAGGACATGGCGGCGTCGAAGCCCGCCCGCTCGGCGTGGATCACCGCCTCCAGCAGCTTGGCCGGGTGGATCTGCTCGTGGGACGCGTGGAAGCCGAACACCGTCATGAACGCACCTCCTACCCATGACGGGGTCCGGCCAATCGCTACTCGGCGTGCGCCCCGGCGCCGGCCGACGCCTCGCCCCGGCCCACCCAGACGGTCTTGGTGTTGCAGAACTCGCGCATGCCCAGCGCGGACAGCTCCCGGCCGTACCCGGAGTTCTTCACCCCACCGAAGGGCAGTTCCGGGTACGAGGTGGTCATCCCGTTGACGAAGACGCTGCCGGCGTCCAGGTCGGTGGCGAAGCGCTCCTGCTCGTCCGGGTCGGTGGTCCAGGCGTTGGAGCCGAGGCCGAACGCGGTGCCGTTGGCCACCTCGATGGCCTCGGCGTACGAGGAGACCCGGTACAGCCCGGCGACCGGCCCGAACACCTCCTCGGTCCACATCCGCATCTGCGGGGTCAGGTCGGTGACCACGGTCGGCGGGTAGAACCAGCCGTCCCCGGCCGGCTTCTCGCCGCCGCACAGCACCGTGGCGCCGTGGTCGGCGGCGTCCCGCACCTGGGCGTGGACCTCGTCCCGGCCGCCGGGGCTGGCCAGCGGCCCCACGTCGGTGCCGGCGTCCATCGGGTCGCCGACCCGCAGCGCGGCCATGTTCGCGGCGAACTTCTCGGCGAACGCGTCGAAGACGTCGGTGTGCACGATGAACCGCTTCGCGGCGATGCAGGACTGGCCGTTGTTCTGGCAGCGGGCGGTGGTGGCGACCTCGGCGGCCCGGTCCAGGTCGGCCGAGGGCATCACCACGAAGGGGTCGCTGCCGCCCAGTTCCAGCACGGTCTTCTTCAGCTCCCGGCCGGCGATCTGGGCGATCGACCGGCCGGCGCGCTCGCTGCCGGTGAGGGTGGCGGCGCGCACCCTCGGGTCGCTGAGGATCCGGTCCACCGCGTCCGAGCCGACGAGCAGGGTGGTGAACGCGCCCTCCGCGAAGCCGGCCCGGCGGAACAGGCCCTCCAGGTACAGGGCGGTCTGCGGCACGTTCGAGGCGTGCTTGAGCAGGCCGGTGTTGCCGGCCATCAGCGCCGGGGCGGCGAACCGCATGACCTGCCAGAGCGGGAAGTTCCACGGCATCACCGCCAGCACCGGCCCGATCGGCTGGTACCGGACGAACGCGCGGATGGCGTTGACGGCGCGGGCGTCGGCCGGCTCGTCGGCGAGCATCCGCTCGGCGTGCGCGGCGTAGAACCGGCAGGCCGACGCGCACTTGGTCACCTCGGCCTGCGCGGCGGCGTACGTCTTGCCCATCTCGGTGGTCATCAGCCGGGCGGTGTCGTCGCGTTCGGCGTCGAGCAGGTCGGCGGCGGCACTCAGCCACCGTCCCCGCTGCGCGACGGTGGTCCGGTGCAGGTCCCGAAAGGCCAGGTCGGCCCGCTCGATGGCCGCGTCGATCTGCTCGGTCGACATCGGGTCGTACGACTTGAGCACCTGCCCGGTGGCGGGGTTGGTGGTGGCGATGGGCATTCTCGTACTCCTGTCACTCGAACAGCGAGTGCCGCGCGCCCGGCTGCTCCCGGCGGCGCGCGGCCCGACGGCGCTGGATGACGAAGAGGTCGACCACGGCGACGGCGCCGAAGACCGCGCAGACCACGCCCAGCCACACCAGGTCGGCCCAGAACGCCAACCCGGCGAAGACCACCATGGTCACCAGCCCGAAGCCGGCGAGCGCGAGGCGAAGGTTGAGCGCGCTGTACGCGTGACCCACCGTCCCGCGGGCACGTCGGGGTTGCGATCTCGTCATCCCTGCGGGCTACCCCCGTTGGGCGCGGTTAACCGACCCGGCCGCACCGCATGCCCTTTACCACTCGCTGGGCGACGACGGGGCAGACTGCCGGAAAGCCGACAGGAGGCCACCTCCCGACCCGGTGTCCCGCATAGGGTTACCGCGCTGTCGCACTCCGCCGCGGGACTGGGGAATCATGCCTCGACGCTGGGTCGCCGCCGTCGCCTGCCTGGCGGCCCTGGTCGCGCTCGCCTGCGAGGACGGGGGCAGCGCCCAGCCCCGGCCGCCGGGCGGGTCGCCCGCGCCCGGCACGCCGGCCGCGATGGCCGCCCTCGGTGACTCGATCAGCGCCGGCTTCGGCTCCTGCCTGATGCTCAACTCGTGCGAGCGCAACTCCTGGTCGACCGGGGACGGGCTGCGGGTGGACAGCCACTACCAGCGGCTGGTCGACCGGAACCCGAAGCTGCGCGGGAAGGCGTACAACCACGCCACGCCCGGCGCCCGGGCCGCGGCGCTGGCCGGGCAGGCCGAGGCGGCGGTACGCGACCGCGCCGACTACGTCACGGTGCTGATCGGCGCGAACGACGTGTGCCGCGACGACGTCGACGCGATGACCCCGGTGGCCACCTTCCGCAGTGAGGTGGACCGGGCCCTGCGGGTGCTGCGCAAGGGTCGCCCGAAGGCGCGGGTGCTGGTGGTCAGCATCCCCGACCTCTACCGGCTGTGGGAGGTCGGGCACACGGACTCCCGGGCGGTGCGGGCCTGGCGGCACGGCATCTGCCCGGCGCTGCTGGCCGACGCGACCTCGACCGCGCCCGCCGCCGTGGCCCGCCGGGCCAGGGTGCGGGACCGGATCGACGCCTACAACGCGCAGTTGAAGGCGGCCTGCCGGGCGCACGGTTCGCGCTGCCGGTACGACGGCGGCGCGGTGCACCGGGTGCGCTTCACCCTCGACCTGGTGAACGCGCTGGACTGGTTCCACCCCAACGTCGCCGGGCAGGGCCGGCTGGCGGACGCGACCTGGCGGGCCGCCGGCTTCGACTGAGCCCGGGCGCACGTCTTACTGAGCCCCGGGGCCCGGGCCACGATCGTCTGACCTTCACCGGCACCCCGCCCAACGCGTCGCGCCGGTTCCCGTCAGACGATCACGCCGAGCCCGAGCCCGAGCCCGCACCCGAGCCGGTGATGCCCCTGCTGCGGTAGAGCTGCCGGGAGCGCTCGGCGAGGTCCTTGGTGGCCGACGAGTTGGCCCACGTGCCGAGGATGATCGCCGCGCCCGGGATCACCTTGGCGAAGACCCGCTTCGCCGCCCGCACCCCGGCCATCTGGGCCAGCCGCACGCCCAGCCGCATCATCGTCTTGCCCAGCGCGTTCTGCCCTCCGGAGCCGAACAGCGCCCCGGCCCGTTCCCGCCCGGCGGCCACCCCCAGCGCCAGCCGGGCGCTCTCGGCGACCTTGTGCACCTTCTGCAGCACCAGCAGGTCGGTGGCCCGCTCGGGGTGGGTCGGGTCGACCCCGTGGGCCGCCGCGATGTGCAGCACCATCCGGGCCTGCGTCCAGGCCAGCACCCCGACGTCGAGCACCGCGCCGGGCAGCCCGGCCGCGCCCGAGACCGCGCCGGAGAGCCGGGCCCGGTTGACGAACTTGCGGACCGCCTGGTCGGCCAGTTCCTCGGCCGGCACGCCCGGCCGCTCCGCCCGCGCCCGCGCCGCCCACCGGGACGCCTCGGGCCCGAGCCGGCGCACCGCCTCCAGGGCGAGGTGCTCCGGGGCGTACTGCGGGTCCTCCCGCATCCGGTCCCAGAGCCGGGCCGGCGGCGCCTCCGGGGCGTCCTGGGCGGCGGTCGGGGCCAACACCGGTGGGCGCGGCGCGGCCGGCTCCGGGGCGGGGGCGCTGGGCTGGCCGTCGACGGGGGCGGGGTCGGTCACGGAGGCTCCCGGGGGTCGGTGACGTGCGGGTACGACGGCGCCGGCGCTCAGCGCCGGGTGGACAGGCGGGAGGCCAACTGCTTCAGCTTGCGCTGCGTCTCCGGCTTCGCCATCTCGCGGCGGCCCCGATCGACGATCTTCTGCCCTTGCGGGGAACGGAGGAACCGGCTGATCCGCTGAACCAGTGCTGACATGTCGTCCTCCTATAGGTCGCCTCCACCATGTGTACCCCGTGGGGGCAACTTACATGCGTCCACTGTGGTCGTTGCGGCGCCCGGGGATCACTTCACGGCGGCCAGGTGGGCGTCGACCACTTTGGCCGCCCGCCACTCGTGCTGGGCGTACAGGTCCGGATACGCCGAGATCTGCACGGCCTGGGCCGCCACGGTCAGCGGCAGGTCCCGCCAGCCGGGGATCTGCTGGAGCGCGGCGAGGAACTGCCGGGTGGCGAACGCCGGGTCCATGAGCTGGCCCACCTCGCCCCAGCCGCTGCTGGCCCGCTGCTGGAACAGCCCGACCGAGTCGTGGTCCCAGCCGACCCCCTGGTGCGGGTACTCCTGCGACTCGGGCAGCACGCCGCTGGCCACGTTGTAGAGGTTGCTCTCCTGCATCGCGGTCGCCACGGCGATGACCAGCCCTCTGCGGGGCACCCCCATCGCCCGGCCGGTGCGCACGATCACCTTCGCGTTGGCCATCTGCACCTTGGTCAGCCCGGCGACCGGGGCGGGATCGGCCGGGCGCGCGGGCTGCTTGCGGGGGGCCGGCGCGCGGGTGGTGTCCGGATCGGCGGTGGTGGCGGACGGGCTGACGGTCGCGGACGGGGTCGTCGCGGACACCCGGTCCAGCGACCGGGAGGCGGCGTCGGCGGCGTCGGCGGCGGCACGCCGCTCCAGGTCGGCGTCGGCGACGGCCGCCCGGGCAGCGGTGTCCGCCCCCGTCTCCTGCCGGGCCTGGGCCAGGGCGGCAAGGCCGAGGCAGCAGGTCACGCCGGCGGCCAGGGCGACCGCGGTCCGGCCGGGCCGACGCGACGGGCCGCCGGGGGCGGCGGGACCGGCCGCGAAACGGCCGAGGGCGAGCAGGTTACGCAACCGACCGGAGCGGGTAGTCGTACCGCCAGGGGAAGGAATCCGGTGGTACTCGGGGCGGGTGCCGTCGGTGGCGGTGGTAGTAGCTGGCCGTTCGGACGAGGTGGTAACGTCCGAACGGCCAGCCGCCACGCCCGGGTTCTGCTGGTCGTCGAGGGTGCCGTCGTCACGCATCCGCCGACACTAGGCGGGGCAAATCAGGATGACTCGGGGCCAGCGGGTGGCCATCGTCACACTTCCGCCCGACGCGCTGGGCAACTCGGCAGTCGGCGGGCCACCCCGGCAGGAGCCGGGCGGACCGGACGAACCTCCGGGACCGGTGGAGGCACGCCGAGCCGGGCAGCCAACGCCCACGAAGACCGGGAAGACCGCCCCCTCCCCCGTTCGGCCGACGCCCGATCGGCCGTCCGGCCCCGGGAGGGACGGGCGAAGCCGCCGGAGCGGGGTGTTCACCTAATTGTGATCATGAACCTTCCCGAGAGACCGTCGACGCAGGAATGCACGAGGATGGCGGGTACGTTCCCCGAACCGGGAGCTGTGCGCGGCACGGCACCCCGTTGGCACATTCCAGGGAGGTCCGCACCGGTGCTCGACCCACACGAGCTCTACGAACTCTCCGACGAGCTGCCCGACCTCGGGCAGCCGGTCCTCATCCAGGCCCTCACCGGCTTCGTCGACGCCGGCAGCGCCACCCGGCTGGCCCGGGAGCAGCTGCTCACCTCCCTCGACGCGCGCCCGGTCGCCCGCTTCGACGTCGACCAGCTCTACGACTACCGGTCCCGGCGCCCGCCGATGACCTTCGTCGAGGACCACTGGGCGGAGTACGACGCGCCGACGCTGGAGGTGCACCTGCTGCACGACGACGACGAGACGCCGTTCCTGCTGCTCACCGGCCCGGAGCCGGACCTGCAGTGGGAGCGGTTCGCCGCCGCCGTCGGAGGGCTGGCGGCCCGGCTGGACGTCCGGCTCACCGTCGGTCTCAACTCGATCCCGATGGCGGTGCCGCACACCCGGCCGACCGGGGTCACCGCGCACGCCACGAGACCCGAGCTGATCTCCGGGTACGAGCCGTGGCTGCAACGCGTCCAGGTCCCCGGCAGCGTCGGGCACCTGCTGGAGTTCCGCCTCGGCGAGCAGGGCCGCGACGCGCTCGGCTTCTCCGCCCACGTGCCGCACTACGTCGCCCAGACCGAGTACCCGGCCGCCGCCGAGGTGCTGCTCGCCTCCGTGTCCCGCAGCACCGGGCTGCTGCTGCCCCGCGACGGGCTGCGCTCGGCCGCCGAGGTGGTCCGAGTGGAGATCGACCGGCAGGTCGCGCAGACCGAGGACGCCGCCGCCCTCGTCTCGGCCCTGGAGGAGCAGTACGACGCGTTCGCCCGGGGCCGGGGCGAGAAGAACCTGCTGGCCGCCGAGGTCGGTCCCCTGCCCACCGCCGACGAGCTCGGCGCGGAGCTGGAGCGGTTCCTGGCCGAGCAGGGCCGACCGGGCGACACCCCGGGGAGCTGACCCGGCGGCCGGGGCGGGGATGGGGCAGGCTGGTGGCATGCGCCTGGCGACCTGGAACGTGAACTCGGTGAAGGCCCGCCTGCCCCGGCTGCTGGACTGGCTGGCCGCCACCGGCCCCGACATCGTCTGCCTCCAGGAGACCAAGTGCCCCGACGGGGCGTTCCCGGTGGCCGAGGTCGGCGAGCTGGGCTACACGGTGGCCAGCCACAGCGACGGCCGGTGGAACGGGGTGGCGATCCTGTCCCGGGTCGGGCTGGCCGACGTGACCGTCGGCTTCCCCGACGAGCCGGGCTTCCCCGCACCGGAGGCCCGCGCCATCTCGGCCACCTGCGCCGGGCTGCGGGTCTGGTCGGTGTACGTGCCCAACGGCCGCGCCGTCGACGACCCGCACTACGCGTACAAGCTGGCCTGGTTCGCCGGGTTGCGCGACGCGCTGGAGCGGGAGCTGGCCGGCGGGCTGCCGCTGGCGGTCTGCGGCGACTTCAACGTGGCCCCCACCGACGCCGACGTCTGGGACCCGGCGCTCTTCGCGGCCTCCACCCACGTCACCCCGGCCGAGCGGGCCGCCCTCGCGGCGCTGCGCGACCTCGGGCTGCGCGACGTGGTGCCGACGGCGATGAAGGGCCCGCACCCCTACACGTACTGGGACTACCGCGCCGGGATGTTCCACCAGAACAAGGGCATGAGAATCGACCTGGTGTACGCGTCCGCGCCGTTCGCCGACGCGGTCCACGCCGCCTACGTGGACCGGGAGGCCCGCAAGGGCAAGGGCCCCTCGGACCACGCCCCGATCGTGGTGGATGCCGACCTGGTCCCGGTCGCTCCGCCGCGCTGACCCCCGCCGCTTCGCGCGGCGGCGGTTAGGGTGGGGCCATGGCAGTCGTGAAGATCAACGCAATCGATGTTCCGGACGGCGCGGGCGAGGAGCTGGAGAAGCGGTTCGCCGCCCGGGCCGGCGCGGTGGAGGGCTCCCCCGGTTTCCTCGGCTTCGAGCTGCTGCGCCCGGTGGCCGGCGACACGCGCTACTTCGTCTACACAAAATGGGAGAACGAAGAGGCTTACCAGGCGTGGGCGGCCGGGCCGTCCCGGGCCGCCCACGCCGGCGGCGGCGAGGGTGGCGAGCAGCGGCGGCCGGTGGCCTCCGGCGCGAGCCTGCTGGAGTTCGACGTGGTCCTGCAGGTGTCGCCCCGGCGCTGATCCGGATCAGCGAGTCGGCACGGGTGGTAGGCCCTCATCCGCCTGCCTCGATTACGGGCCTGGCACCGAAGGGCGCCAGGCGCGAACCGACAACTACCGAGGCCTCACCCGATCAGGCGATGTAACTCCACCGCTGGTGATCCCCGTTGTTACAGGGGAGGGTGTACGCATCGGACGAGTTGCCATCCAGACAACGGCCGGTTGCCACGTTGATGACCTGGTAGGTCTGCCTCATCCCTCCGTAGATGGGGACGTACCTCAAACCAATGGCGTTGAAGTGCCACCGCTGGTACTTACCGTTGTTGCATCTCATCACGTAGACGCCGCCGGCAAAGTTGCTGTCCAGGCACACATTGCCGTCCCCCGTCGCGATCTGATGCCCGTTGGGAGGGTTATCCGACACCCAGAACCGGGCATGGACGCTAGTGCTCATCTGGACGTCGCCGTTCACCACGTTAATCCCACCAGTGGCGAAATTGTAGAGTGTTCCGAAGTAGTTGACCGAGACGTACTGCGCCTGGGCGGGCGTCGCCGTGACCATCACCGGGGCACCGATCGCCACCATTACCACTGCCAACCTGGCAATGACTCGTTTGAGCCTTCCAACCTTCACAACTTCTCCTTGTTCTTGTAAGCGGGCGAGACAGCCACGTTACGGGCAGAGCTTCGCATGCCCGTCAAGAGTGCACAAGTCCTCCCATAGCACCCCGCATACAAGCGACACAGCATGCCGTCAATTGGTAAGGCAGAAAGCCCGCCAGGGACAGCGGCCGTCACCCAAATAGGGGACGTCGACAACCCTGTCAGTCGACGCGCACGTCGCCCACTGACGTGATCCCAACAAGATTCGGGCAGGCAGCGGCATCCGATGTGTGAGGTAGGGGGCGGCGCGGGCAAGGCCTGCCGACACTTTGCGGCACAGGACAACGACTCGACGCCGTCATGACGGAAAGATTTGCGCGACCAACAGGTAGACCATCCACCGCCGCCCGCATCCACGGCATCAGGGACGCGCCAACCATCGCGGAGGCGAGGGCCTTCGTTGACAAGGGGCCCGGAACAGTGGTGAACGCCGTTCAAGCCGCACCCGGATTACGCGTGCGGACGCCACTGCCGGCTTCAGCAAAGGGACGCGGCGTGAGGCGCTGACGGCGTCGCTTGACCGCACCGCGGCGCACCTTCCACGCCGCCAGGTTCGGTCTTGCACAGATGCTGATGAGTGGCAAACTTTCGCTATGGACGTCCCGAAATATGAACACTCCGAACAGGAGTGACACGGGGAATGCCTCCCAATCGGTTTCGTGGTCGCGCAGCTGCCGCTCCCGACCCTGACCCGGTGGCGAGTCGGCGCGGGCCACACAGCGGCTTTCATCGCGGTTACGCGCCTAGCACCTCGCGAGCACCAGGCGCGTAACCGACATCTATCGAGGACTCCAGATCAGCTACGGATTTTCCACACCTCGTAGGAACTACGGCCGCACGAATAGGTACTTACCAATCCCACGGACAATGCGGACAGGCAAAGGCCGGTCGCCTTGTTCACGATCTCGTAGCGCCTTCCAGTGGAGTCGCTCGACAACAAATTGAAGTGCCACCGTTGATAATCGCCGTTGTTGCAACCCAAGATGTAGACAGCGCCGGCGGCGTTGCTGTCCAGGCAGCCCCGGGCGTGCAGAATAGTATGCCCGTTGGGCGCGTTGTCCTTAATGAACCACTGTTGCGATTCGTTGTTCATGTAAACTTTACCGGAAGTGCTTGACACGGCCATGGACTGTGCGAACGCATCAACAAACAGCCGCCCCCAGGCGGTGACCGAAACATACTGCGCCTGGGCGGGCGTCGCCACGACCATCGCCGGGGCACCGATCGCCACGATTACCACTGCCAACCGGGCAATGACTCGTTTGATTCTTCCAACCCTCACTTTTTTCCTTCCCCACCATCAAGCCATACGGGGCATAACGATATTTCGATACGCCCGAGCAGTGTTACATGAGCGTTGACGACCGGCAAACTCCCGTTTGGGCATCCCGAACTCTGGAACTGCTGAGCACCGAAAACACGGAGCGCGCACGAGCCGTCACGAAAGGGACGCGAAGAATGGTCGACGCCCAATCCAAAAAGGGAGGGGTCAATATCCCTCTTTGCGTCACACGGCCGACACAAAGGTGGCGTGGGAACCCCACCAATCGGCGACACCTCCTGCGCCGAGGATCACCCAGAGGGGCAAAGGGGACGGCCAGGACGCGATGCGCCTGCCCTGCGCCCCTCGTTGCCACCGACGCCGGTGCCTGCTGCCAGGCCGCCCCGCCACCCCGTCAGGGGCGGCGAGTGTCGACCAACGAGGCGAACGCGATCACGTTGTCGGCGTAACCCGTCCGGCCGCCCACCCACGCGCCGCCGCAGGTGATCAACCGCAGCTCCGGCGGGCCGTTGTCGCCATACACCCGGTCGGCGGGCAACTCGTCCTTACCGAAGTGCTCGACCGCGTCCACCGCGAAGACCACCACCGTGCGGTCGTCCCGGGTCACCTCGATCCGGTCGCCGACCTTCAGTTTCCCCAACTCGTAGAAGACCGCCGGGCCGTTCTTCGTGTCCACGTGCCCGACGATCACGGCCCGGCCCGACTCTCCCGGCGTCGGACCACGGTCGTACCACCCGGTCTCGTCCGCCCGCTCCAGCGGTGGCACGTCGATCGACCCGTCGGCGGCCTCCCCGACCGGCTCCACCGACGCGGCCACCCCGATCGCCGGCGCGCGCAGCCGGACGGGGCGACTGGCCGCCAGCCCCGACCCGTCGGCAACCTGCGAGGTCGGCCGGTCGGCGGTCCCGGCGACCCACTCGAGCGGCCCGCCCGTGCGGCCCAGCCCCGCGCCGGTGACGAAGACCCCGACCAGCACCATGACCACGGCCACCGGTACCGACCAGGACCGCCGACCCGGACCGGCCGACGGGGTCACCCGCGCGGACGTCACGGCCGACGGGATGGCGTGCGCGGACGCCACCGGCGACGGGATCGGGCGCGCGGACGTCACAGCCGGCCTCAGCGGCGGGACCCGGCTCGGGGCCGGCGACGCGTGGCCAGGCCGATCGTCACCCCGGCCACGGCCAGGGCCACGCCCCCGGGGAGCAGCAGCCCGTCGGTGCCGCTCCCGGCCGTACCGCCGAAGCCGGTGTTCGGTCCCCGGCTCGGATGCTGGATCGTGGGGCGCGGCTGGTGCGGGGCCGGCTGGTGCGTCGGCTTGCGGGTGGGCGAGGGCGAGGGCACCTTCTTCACCACCTGGAGCATCGTGGCCGCGGTCTCCCCGTCCCGACACTCCAGCTTCACCGGGTAGTTGCCCGGCCAGACCCGCTCGCGGACCATCGGGGACGCGATGAGCAGCCCCTCGTACGGTCGCACGGCGACCCGACCGAAGGCGTCGGAGACTACGATGGCCGGCACCGAGTTGTCGCGGCAGCTGGCCCGGATGCCGACGAGGTAGCCGGGCTGCACCGTGCCGGGGCTGACCTCGACGAAGACCCGCCAGCCGGACGACGGACCGCCGCCGGGCTGTTCAGCGCCCGGGGCACCGGCAAGCGGCTGCGGGTCCACCGACTGCGGGTCCAACGGCTCGGGGTCCAGCGGCACGGGGGCCGGCCGCTCGGGCTCCAGCGGCCAGGGATCCAAAGGCACCGGGTTCGACAGCTCGGGACCCGACGGCACGGGACCCGACGGCACGGGGGCGGGCACGAGCGCGGGCGCACCGGCGGCAGCGGCGACCCCGGCGAGCGGGCCGGCGAGCGCGGCCACGGCGACCGCCAGCGCGGTGCCGAGGCGTGCGGCTGACCCCATGACCCCTCCCGGCGCGGTAGCGCTCCCCCGGGCAGCGGCCGCCCGGCCTGCCGTACGGGATGAATCACGTCATCCCCGGTCGCATCTCACATCCGATCCGGCGCGGCCGTCGCGTACGCTCGGGTCGCTGTGACCTCCATCGACCCGAACCCCGCCGCGACCGTGCCGGCGCCGCACCCGGCCCGGATCCGCACCTTCCACCCCCGGCGCGGCCGGATGAGCGAGCGTCAGGTCGACGACCTGGACCGGCTCTGGTCCGCGTACGGCCTGACGATCACCGACGACCTCGCCGCCCCCGTCGACCTGGCGGCGCTCTTCGGCCGCCGGGCCCCCGCGGTGCTGGAGATCGGCTCCGGGATGGGGGACGCCACGGCCGAGATGGCCGCCGCCGACCCGAACCGAGACTATCTGGCCGTAGAGGTGCACACGCCCGGAATCGCCAACCTGCTGGGCCTGGTGGAGCGCCGTGGCCTGGGCAACGTCCGGATCGGCCAGGGCGACGCCCTGGAACTGGTCGAGGCGCTGCCGGAGGGGTCGCTGGACGCCGTGCACGTCTTCTTCCCCGACCCGTGGCCGAAGTCGCGGCACCACAAGCGGCGGATCATCGCGCCGGCGCACGTGGCGCTGCTGCGCTCCCGGCTGGCAGTCGGCGGGACGCTGCACTGCGCCACGGACTGGGCCGAGTACGCCGAGTCGATGCGCGGGACGCTGACCGCCGACCCGGGGCTGCTCGACGTGCACGGCGGGTACGCGCCGCGCCCCGCGCACCGGCCGGTCACCAAGTTCGAGCGCCGGGCGCTGACCGCCGGCCGCCCGATCTTCGACCTCATCCACGTGAAGGAAGGGCACCTTATTAACGCAATGCGTTAATAAGGTGCCCTTCCTTTCACCCAGGGCGGCCGGGCCGGTTGGCGCGGGAGGGCCTGCGGCAGGCACGATGGACGGGTTATGACGCTCACCGCCGCGCTGCCGACAACCGCCGACCCCGACGCCCTCTTCGACGCGTTCGCCAGTTGGGCGAAGGAGCGCGGCCTCGACCTCTACTCCCACCAGGAGGAGGCGGTCATCGAGATCGTCTCCGGCGCGAACGTGATCATGAATACGCCGACCGGCTCGGGCAAGAGCCTGGTGGCGATCGCCGCGCACTTCGCCGCCCTGGCCGACAGCCGCACGACCTTCTACACCGCCCCGATCAAGGCCCTGGTGTCGGAGAAGTTCTTCGCCCTCTGCGAGGTCTTCGGCGCCGACAACGTCGGCATGCTCACCGGCGACGCCAGCGTGAACGCCGACGCCCCGATCATCTGCTGCACGGCCGAGATCCTGGCCAACCTCGCGCTGCGCGAGGGGACGCGGGCCGACGTCGGCCAGGTGATCATGGACGAGTTCCACTTCTACGCCGAGCCCGACCGGGGCTGGGCCTGGCAGGTGCCGATCGTCGAGCTGCCCCAGGCGCAGTTCGTGCTGATGTCGGCCACCCTCGGCGACACCACCCGCTTCGTCGACGATCTCACCCGGCGCACCGGCCGGCCGACCGCCGTCGTGCGCTCGGCCGAGCGGCCGGTCCCGCTCATCTTCTCGTACGCGATGACGCCGTTGCACGAGACCCTCGAGGAGCTGCTGGAGACCAAGCAGGCCCCGGTGTACGTCGTGCACTTCACCCAGGCCGCCGCGCTGGAGCGCGCCCAGGCGCTGATGAGCGTCAACGTCGCCACCCGCGCCGAGAAGGACATGATCGCCGAGGCGATCGGCCGGTTCCGGTTCACCTCCGGCTTCGGCAAGACCCTGTCCCGGCTGGTCCGGCACGGCATCGGCGTGCACCACGCCGGCATGCTGCCGAAGTACCGCCGGCTCGTCGAGACCCTGGCCCAGGCCGGGCTGCTCAAGGTCATCTGCGGCACCGACACCCTCGGCGTCGGCATCAACGTGCCCATCCGCACCGTGCTGTTCACCGGCCTGAGCAAGTACGACGGCGTCCGCACCCGGCTGCTCAAGAACCGCGAGTTCCACCAGATCGCCGGCCGGGCCGGCCGGGCCGGCTTCGACACCATCGGCCGGGTCGTCGTGCAGGCCCCCGAGCACGTCATCGACAACGAGAAGGCCCTCGCCAAGGCCGGCGACGACCCGAAGAAGCGGCGCAAGGTGGTCCGCAAGAAGCCGCCGGAGGGCTCGATCGGCTGGGGCCGGCCCACCTTCGACCGCCTCGTCGACGCCGAGCCGGAGCCGCTGACCTCCAGCTTCCAGGTCAGCCACTCGATGCTGCTCAACGTCATCGGCCGCCCCGGCGACGCGTTCGCCGCGATGCGCCACCTGCTCACCGACAACCACGAGGAGCGGGCCGCCCAGCGCCGGCACATCCGCCGCGCCATCGCCATCTACCGGGCGCTGCGGGCCGGCGGGGTGGTCGAGGAGCTGCCCGAGCCGGACGAGACCGGCCGCCGGGTGCGGCTCACCGTCGACCTCCAGCTCGACTTCGCGCTCAACCAGCCGCTGTCGCCGCTCGCCCTGGCCACCATCGAGCTGCTGGACGCCGAGTCCCCGTCGTACGCCCTCGACGTGCTCTCGGTGATCGAGTCGATCCTCGACGACCCCCGGCAGATCCTCTCCGCGCAGCAGTTCAAGGCCCGCGGCGAGGCGGTCGCCGCGATGAAGGCCGAGGGCATCGAGTACGAGGCCCGCCTCGAACTGCTCGACGAGGTGACCCACCCGAAGCCCCTCGCGGAGCTGCTGGAGGCCGCGTACGAGATGTACCGGCAGGGGCACCCCTGGGTCGCCGACCACCAGCTCTCCCCCAAGTCGGTCGTCCGCGACATGTACGAGCGGGCGATGACCTTCACCGATTACGTGCAGTTCTACTCCCTCACCCGCTCCGAGGGCCTCGTCCTGCGGTACCTCGCCGACGCGTACAAGACGCTGCGCCAGACCGTCCCCGAGGACGCCAAGACCGAGGAGCTGGTCGACCTCATCGAGTGGCTGGGCGAGCTGGTCCGCCAGGTCGACTCCAGCCTCATCGACGAGTGGGAGCGGCTGAAGAACCCGTCCGACGTGGCCGAGGCCGCCGAGGCGTACGCGAATCTCGACGACCGGCCGCCGGCCGTCACCCGCAACACCCGGGCGTTCCGGGTGCTGGTGCGCAACGCGCTGTTCCGCCGGGTCGAGCTGGCGGCCCTGCGCCGCTGGTACGACCTCGGGGAGCTGGACGGCGGGGACGGCTGGGACGCCGACGCGTGGGCCGAGGCGCTGGAGCCGTACTTCGAGTCGTACGACTCGATCGGGGTCGGCCCGGACGCCCGCGGCCCGGCGCTGCTGATGATCGAGCAGGGCCGGGAACGGTGGACGGTCCGGCAGATCCTCGACGACCCGGACGAGGACCACGACTGGGGCATCAGCGCCGAGATCGACCTGGCCGCCTCCGACGAGGTGGGCGCCGCCGTCGTCCGGATCACGGACGTGGGTCAGCTCTAGGCCGGCGATCCCGTCGAAAGTCACCGCGCTCGCGCGTCGACACCAGGTCGGTGACATCGGCGCATCCTGTCGAGGGAAGCTCGATCATGGGCGGCGCAGCCCACGGTCGAGGAAGTCGATCAGCCACTCGAAGCTCTGGTCGGTGTCCGCGTTCCACTGGAAGCCGTGCGCGGTCTGGAGGGTGGCGAACCCGTGCAGGGTGCTGCGCAGCGTCCGCAGCGCGTGGGTCTGCTCGGCCGGGTCGATCCGATAGCCGCGCAGCACCGCGGCGAGCGACTCGACCACCCGGGCGCCGGCCGCGTCGAGTTCCGGGTCGACGACCGCGCCGACCGTAACGGCGTACCGGCCCGGGTGCTCGGTCAGGTAGGACCGCATGGCCCGGGCGGCCGCGGCCAGCGCATCCCGCCCGGCGTACCCCTGGGTGGCGTCGCGCAGCGCGTCGCCGAGCTCGGTCATCGCCAGCGCGGCGAGACCCTGGCGCAGCGCGGCGAGGCTCTCCACGTGCTTGTACAGCGACGGGGTGCGGACGCCGAGCCGCTCGGCGACCAGGCCCATGGTGAGCTGGCCGAAGCCCCGCTCGTCGGCGACCTCGGCGGCTGCGGCGATCACGGCGGCCCGGTCGAGGCCTGCCCTAGGCACGGACGGCCGCCGCGAGGAACGGGAGCATGAGCGCCACCACCTGATCGGGGAACTGGGTGTGCGGATAGTGTCCGGCACCTTCGACGAGCGCCAGGGTGGCCAGCCCGTCGGGCATCGCGGCCACGATGGCCTCGCCCTCGGCCTGCGGGTCGGCCCAGTCCGGGTCGAGCGTGCCTTCGACGATCAGCGCCGGGCAGCGCACCCCGCCGAGGTGGGCGCCGGCGTCGGCCGGGGTGGAGCCGCCCATCTTCTGGAGCACCTTCATCCGGCCGGGCTCGCGCAGCTTGGCCTCGATCCGGGCCAGCTGGGCGGTCCAGTCGGCCGGCCGCGAACCGGGATAGGCGACGTCGAGGTAGCTGAGCCACAGCGGGACGCTGCCGAACAGGCCGGCGCCGAGCAGCCGGGTCATGCCCTGCCGGAAGCGCCGGACCCGCAGGTCGGCGAGCCCGATCGACTGCTTGCGGGTGAACGGCGCCAGCTCGACGATCGCGCTGACCAGCTCGGGAGCGGTGGCTGCGGCGATGGTGACCGCCCCGCCGGAGATCGAGTGGCCGACCAGGACGGCCGGCCCACCGAGGTGGCGGATCAGCGCGACCAGGTCGCCCGCGAGATCGGTACGGGTGTAGCCGGTGAAGCTGGTATCGGACTCGCCGGCGCCGCGCAGGTCGGCTGCGGCAACCCGGTAGCCGTCGGCGACCAGGCGCGGGACAACGAAACGGTACGCGTCGCGGCTGTCGCCCATCCCGTGGGCGAGGACCACGAGCGGGCCCTCGCCGGTCACCTCGTAGGCGATGCGCCCGCCGTCGACGGAGAGGTACTCGGTCATGACTGCCTCCAGGTTCAGCTAATGTCGTTAGCTAAAAGCTAGTCGGATTAGCCGAGCGCGTCAAGTCCCAGGTCGCCACCCGGCCGCCGGGACGGGCCGTCGAGGGCCCGCACGACCCCTCGTTTTCGCTGGGCAATGTCAGACCCGTCGATTAGAATGTGTGTACTAAACCAAGTCCTGACCTGGGAGGACTTCCGTGACCGCGCCCACCTCCAGCACCCTCCCGCCCTACGCCACCCTCCTCGGCTTCACCCGGTACGTCGACCGCACCGGGCCCACCAAGGCAACCTTCGTCGGGGGCCTGCGCAAGCAGCGGGCGAGCCGGCACGGCTTCAACCCGCACGGCCAGTTCGTCAAGGCACTCAAGGCCGACGTCGCCTTCCACACCGGCGGCACCCACCTGGCGCAGGTCGCCGACGTGGTCAAGCCGCGCTGGCGCCCGCTCTACCAGGCGCTCGTGCCGGGCGCGACGGCCTGGCTGCGTTCCCTCGGCGAGCCGACCGCCGTGGACCTGGCCCAGACCCGCGACGCCCTGGCCATGCTCGGCGACCTCCCCGTCAAGATCAACCCCCACTTCGGCATCCGGTACGCCGACGACGGCCGCGCCGAGGCCGTCCGCCTGCACTTCGACGAGGCCCCGCCCAGCGAGGAGGCGGCCCTGGCCACCCTGCACCTGATGGCCCGGCACATGGACGCCGTCCTCCCCCACGCCACCCCGGTCCTGGTAGACGTCCGCCGAGGCGAGGCATACCGAATGCCGAACACCGTCAAGCCCCAACAGGTCGAACAATGGCTGGCCGGCGAGGCCGCCGCCTTCCGCGCCATCTGGTCCACCGCCGCCTAACCCCCCCCCCCCCCCCCCCCGGGCGCCCCCCCCCCCCCCCCCCCCCCCCCCCCCCCCCCCCCCCCCACCCCCCCCGCCCCCCCCCCCCCCACCCCCACCCCACCTCGCCGCTCCGCGGCGCGACCGTGGCGCAAAGTCACGGAATGAGTGGCTATTCCCCGTCGAATAGCCACTCATTCCGTGTAAGTGCAGGCGTGGGAGGGCGTGGGAGGGCGTGGGAGGGGCGGGTTATCCACAGGGGGTTTCGGGGAGGGGGCGGGTACGTCAGGGTTGGGGGGTGGCTCGCATTCCTCGTCGGCCGGCCGAGCTGGTCGGACAGGTGTTCTTCGCGCGGGACGCGGTTCGCCGCGGCCTGCTCAACAAAAACGACCTACGCAGCAGCGCATGGCAACAGGTTCTCCACAATGTCTATGCCGACGCCCGTGTCGAGATAACGCACCTGACCCGGTGCCGGGCCGCGGCGTCGTGGCTCTTCCCACCCGGATGCGCCGTCGCGGGCAGATCGGCCGTCGCCCTGCTCGGCGGGCCGACACCGGGGCCACACGAGCCGGTCGAGGTGCTCGTCCACCCGACCTCCCGCTTCGGCCCCCTGGCCGGCCTGCTCATCCACGTTGCCTGTTGGCGCGAGGGCGAGGTGCAACGGATCGATGGCATGCCTGTCACCACGGGCGTCCGCACCTGCTGGGACCTCGCCTGCTGGCTGGACACCGTCGAAGCAGTGGCGTTGATCGACACTCTGCTGCACAACCGAGTCGTCCACTCCGCCGACCTCACGGCGTACCTGGCCCGGCGGCGGGGCCAGCGGGGTGCCCGGAGGTTCACCGAGACACTGAGCCTGGTCGACGCGGGCGCGGAGTCCCTGCCCGAGTCGCGGCTGCGAGTGCGACTCGTCCGCGCCGGGCTGCCCCGTCCCGTGACCCAACACGTGGTCACCCGGAACGGCCGATTCGTGGCGCGGGTCGACCTCGCCTGGCCGGACCTCAAGGTGGCCGTCGAGTACGACGGCCTCTGGCACCACGACCCTGAGCAGTTCCACCGCGACCGGCAACGTCTGAACCACCTGCTCGGCGACGGCTGGATAGTCCTGCACGTGACGAGCAAACGAATGAAGGAAGACTTCGACGGCGTGCTGACGGAAATCCGTTCCGCCCTCCACTCCCGCCGCTCCTCCCATTGACCCCCTGCTCTTACAGAGAAAGAGTGGCTGTTCCCGGCGGAACAGCCACTCTTTCCGGGAATTTGCGCTCCCCCCCCCCCCCCCCCCCCCCGGGGGGGGGGGGGGGGGTTAGGAGAGGTGCTTTTCGAGGTCGTCGATGATCTTGTTGGCGGCGCCGACGCCGATGCCGGTCATCCAGACCTCGTCGGAGACCGGGTACGCCTTGCCGGCCTTGACCGCGGACAGGCCCTTCCACAGCGTGCCGCCGGAGACTGTGGCCTGCTCGGCGGTCGCCTTCTCGCCGTACGCGGTCACGAAGATGACGTCGGCGTCGACCTCGTTGACCCGCTCGGGGCTGACCGCGTCGAAGCGCTTGTCCTCCTTGTTGGCGAGCTGCTGCCGCTCGGGGCGGCCCAGCCCGGTGTCACCGATCACGATGCCGGAGAAGGAGGCCGGGCCGTAGACCCGGATCGCGCCGGGCATGAAGCGCACGATGGAGATCTTCCGCTGGGCGGCGTCGCCGAGCTTCGCGCCGAAGTCCGCGGCCCGCTTCTCGTACGTGGTGAGCAGCTCACGGGCCTGCGCCTCCTTGCCGAGCGCCTTGCCGTCGAGGAGAAGGTTCTCCTTCCAGGTGATGCCCACCTGCTCGGTGAACACCGTCGGGGCGATGGCGGCCAGCTCGTCGTAGAACTTTTCCTGGCGGAACTTGCTGCCCAGGATCAGGTCGGGCTTGAGGGCGTTGATCGCCTCCAGGTCGGGCTCGGTGAGCACCCCGACCGACTTGATCCCGGCCAGCTTCTCCTCGCCGAAGTAGGTCGGCCAGCCCTTCGCCTCGCCCGCGGTGGCCGCACCGACCGGTGTGATGCCCAGCGAGAGCGTTGTGTCGATCTTGTCTGTGTCGAGGACCACGACCCGCTTGGGGTCGGCCGGGACCTTGGTGGTGCCCATGGCGTGGGTGATCTCCCGGGTGTCCCCGGCGGCGGTGTCGGCGACGGGGTCGCTCTCTCCGCAGGCGGTGAGTCCGACGCTGAGGGCGACGGCCGCGGTGAGCACGGCGGCGAGACGACGCATCGATGTTCCTTTCAGAGGGTTCCGTTGGCCGGTGGGCCTGCGGAGGAGGTGATGGAGGAGGCGGCCCGCGCGGGGGCGGCCAGGGAGGAGGTGACGGAGGAGGCGGCCAGGGAGGGGCTGGTGAGGGCCGGTACGACCAGGGGCGCGCCGGTCACCGGGCAGGGCACGACGACGCAGTCGAGCCCGAAGACGTCGCGGACCAGCTCCACGGTGAGGATCTCCCGGGGCGGGCCGGCGGCCACCACCCGGCCGGAGCGCATGGCGATCAGGTGGTCGGCGTACCGGGCGGCCTGGTTGAGGTCGTGCAGCACGGCGACCACGGTCCGGCCCCGCTCGGCGCGCAGCCGGTGCAGCAGGTCCAGCACCTCCACCTGGTGGGCCAGGTCGAGGAAGGTGGTCGGCTCGTCCAGCAGCAGCGCCTCGGTGTCCTGGGCCAGGGTCATCGCGATCCAGACCCGCTGCCGCTGCCCGCCGGAGAGGGTGTCCACCGGCCGGTCGGCGAGGCCGGCCACGTCGGCGAGCTCCATCGCCTCGTCGACGGCTGCGCTGTCCCGCTCCGACCACTGCCGCCACCACCGCTGGTACGGCTGCCGGCCCCGGCCGACCAGGTCGGCGACCGTTACCCCCTCGGGCACCAGCGGGCTCTGCGGCAGCACGCCGAGACGTTGGGCGACCTCCCGGGTCGGCAGGTCCCGGATCGCGGTGCCGTCGAGCAGCACCGCGCCCCGGCTGGGGGTGAGCAGCCGGGCCATGGTGCGCAGCAGCGTCGACTTGCCGCAGGCGTTCGGGCCGACGACGACCGTGAAGGCGTCGGCGGGCAGCTCGAGGTCGAGGCCGTCCAGGACGGTCCGCTCGTCGTAGCCGACGACCAGGTCGCGGGTGGAGAGCATCACGGCTCCTCGGGAGGGGACGACGGAAGGGGACACGGGGACATCGCCAGACCCGACCGGCGGGGAGGCGGGGGCGGGCGGGGGCATCAGGACGGCCTCCGGCGTCCGCGCAGCAGCAGGAAGATCAGGTACGGCCCGCCGATCGCGGCGGTCAACACGCCCGCCGGGAGCTGGGTGGGGGCGAGCAGCCGGCGGCCGGCGAGGTCGGCGAGGACCAGCAGCAGCGCGCCGAGCAGGGCGGAGCAGAGCAGCGGGGGGCGCTCGGCCCGGACCAGCCGGCGGGCGAGCTGGGGCGCGACCAGGGAGACGAAGTCGACGGCGCCGACCTGCGCGGTGACCATCGCGGCGGCGAGGACCCCGGTGCCGGCCAGGCCGATCCGGCGGGCGACCGGGCGGACGCCGATCCCGCGGGCGGTGTCGTCGTCCAGGGCGGTGCTGTTCAGTGCCCAGCCGGCCCAGAGCAGCACGGGCAGCAGCGCCAGCAGGGTGACCGCGATCCACGCCGCCTCGGTCCAGCCCTTTCCGGCGAGGGTGCCGACCAGCCAGATCTGGGCGCGCATCCCGTCGATCGGGTCGGCGGTCATCAGGACCACCTCGATCAGCGCCCGCAGCGCGAAGGCCACCGCGACCCCGGCGAGGACGAACCGCTGGGCGGCCAGCCCGTGCCGGGCGCCGAGGGCGAGCACCAGTGCCGCCGCGGCCAGCCCGCCGAGCAGCGCCGCCGGTGCGACCAGGACGGCGGCGGCTCCGCCGGTCAGGGCGATGGTGGCGGCCAGCCCGGCGCCCTGGGTGATGCCGATGACGTCCGGGCTGGCCAGCGGGTTGCGGGCCACGCTCTGGATCAGCGTGCCGGCGATGCCGAACGCCGCGCCGGCCACGGCCGCGAGCACGAGTCGGGGCAGCCGCAGGTCGAGCACCACCAGGTCGTACGGGGTGCCGGCGCCGGAGAGGGCGCGCAGCACGTCGGTCGGGGCGACGTACGGGGTGCCGAGGGAGAGGCTGAGCACCCCGGCGGCGACGAGCAGCCCGGTCAGCGCGGCGGCGACCAGCACCGGCCGGCGGCGTACCGGCACCCGCAGTGGGCCGAGGCGCAGCAGGGTCCGGCCGGGCGGGGCGGACCGGGCGCGGGTCCCGGTGGCGAGGGCGCTCACGCGGTCACCACCCGGGCTCGGCGGACGAGGAAGGCCAGCAGCGGGGCGCCGATCAGCGCGGTGACCACCCCGGCGGGCACCTCGCCGGGCGGGGCGACGAGCCGGCCGACGACGTCGGCGCCGAGCAGCAGGGCGGGTCCGAGCAGGGCGGCGACGGCGAGGGTCCACCGGTGGTCCGCGCCGACCAGGGCGCGGGCCAGGTGCGGCACGGCGAGCCCGACGAACGCGATCGGCCCGGCCGCCGCCACGGCCGCCCCGGTGAGCAGTACCCCGGCCGCGCCGCCGCCGAGGCGGACCAGGCCGATGCGGTGGCCCAGCCCTCGGGCCACGTCGTCGCCGAGGGCGAGTGCGTCCAGGCCCCGGGCGACGAGGGCGGCCAGTACGAGCCCGGCGAGGACGAGCGGCAGCACCTGACCGGTCACGCCGACGTCCCGGCCGGTCAGCCCGCCGACCACCCAGAACCGGTACTCCTCGAAGGTGCGGGCGTCGATGCTGAGCAGCGCGTACACGACGGCGCCGAGACTGGCGTCGAGCGCGGCGCCGGTCAGCGCGAGGGTGACCGGCGAGGCGCCCTCGCGGGTCCGGTTGGCGACGGCGAACACGGCCAGGCCGGCCAGGAGCGCCCCGGCGACGCCGAACCAGACGTACCCGGCGAGGCTGCCGACGCCGAAGACGGCGATGGCCAGCACCACGCCGCACGACGCGCCGGCGCTGATGCCGAGGATGCGCGGCTCGGCCAGCGGGTTGCGGGTCAGGGCCTGGAACAGCACCCCGGCGACGGCGAGGGCGAGACCGACGACGATGCCCAGGGTGGTGCGCGGCATCCGCAGCTCGCGGACGATGGTGGTGGCGTCCCCGCCGTCGGGGGCGACCAGCGCGTGCCACACGTCGTCGGGCGCGAGCGGCCGGCTGCCGAGGGCGAAGCTGGCGAGCACGGCGAGCGCCAGCACCGCCGCCGCCCCCACGGTGACGGCCACCCGTCGGCCCGACCCGCGGGCGGGCCGGTTGGCGGCCCGGATCGGCCGCGCGGCGACGGTGGTCACGAAACTCCCTCAGCTTAGGCTCGCCTTACCTTAGCTGAGCTGCTCGGACTCGCCTAACCAGCGGATGTCGATCCGGGATCGCGTGCGCCGTGCAGCATTCCCGCGCCCAGGGCGGCGGCCCCGAGGGCCGCCACGCCGGCCAGGCCGAGCCCGGAGGAGCCCGCCGCGCGGAGCCCGCCGTCGCCGGTCGCCGCCCCGCCGGAGGGCACGACGTCGTACGGCCGCATCATCTCGTTGTCCTCGTGCTCCAGCAGGTGGCAGTGCCACACGAACCGGCCCGGCAGGTCGAACCGGGCCTTGATCCGGGTCACCTCCCCGGGGAGCACGGCCACCGTGTCCAGCCACCCGCGCTCGGCCGGGCTCGGCGGCTGCTGGCCGGTCGGCCCCCGCCCGACCAGCTCGAACTGCACCTGGTGCAGGTGGATCGGGTGGGCGGCCGGGGTGAAGTTGTGGAACTCCCAGACCTCCGTGCCGTGCAGCCGTGGCGTCTCGGTGACCGGCGCGTTCCAGCGCAGCGGCACCGCCCCACCGTCCCGGTCGACGGTGCCCAGCAGGGCGGCCACCGGGCCGGCGCCGGGCGACGTCGACATCGTCTCGTTCAGCGACAGCCGGCGGACCCGTTCGGCCGGGCCCAGCGGTCGCGACGACGGCAGGTCGAGCTGGTCCGGCGGGACGCTGCGGTCCGGGCCGGTCGCCTCGGTGACGACGAGCTTCAGCACCTGGCCGGTGGTGTGCGGGTCGGCCGGCTCGACGTCCGCCCCCGGCCGGCCGGCCAGCCCGTCCGGGCCCTCGTTGACCAGGTACAGCTCGGTCCCCGCCGGCACGTCGGAGAAGTCGACCAGCGCGTCGACCCGGGAGCCGCCGCCCAGCGGCAGCTTGCCCAGTCGCACCGGCGCCGGCAGGAAGCCGCCGTCGCTGCCGATCTGCCAGAACGGCACCGCCGGCCGGGCCGGCCGGGCCGTGGGGTGCGCCGCCACCGACAGCAGCAGGAACCGCGAGTTGCAGCCGTTGAGCAGGCGGAACCGGTAGCGCCGGCGTTCCACCTCCAGCACCGGCCAGGTGCGGCCGTTGACCACGATGGTGTCGGCGAAGACGGCCGGGTGCCACATCGGGGGCACGTCCGTCTCCGGCGCGTACCGGCCGGGACGGCCGTCGAACTCGGCCCGGCTGGCGGGGTAGCGCAGCGAGCCGTCGGCGAAGAAGCTGCGGTCCTGGATCACCAGCGGGATCTCGTGGTGGCCGCGGGCGGAACCACCGGCCGGGCCGGTCGCCGGGCCGGGGAGCACCCCGGGCGGCAGGTCGGCGTCGCCGCCGCGCAGCAGGTACAGGCCGATCGGGCCGGCGTACATGGTCAACCGGGTCAGGCCAAGGGCGTGGTCGTGGTACCAGAGGGCGGTGGCGCGCTGGTCGTTGGCGTACTCGACGGTCGCCGCGCCGGGCGACCACCGGGTCCCGCGGTAGTCGGCGTACCGGTCGCCGAACTCGCGGTACGAGCTGCCGTACCGCGCGTACCCGGCCGGGAGGTCGCGGCAGCTCGGCAGGTACCAGGCCTCCGGGTGGCCGTCGCTCTCCTGCCGGTTGTGCCCGCCGTGCAGGTGCACGACGAGCGGCACCGGCCCCCGGTAGGGGCCCGGCGTGCGGCGGAAGTGGCCGGCGTGGTCCCGCCCCTCGTCGCCGCCGGCCGGGTTGGCCCAGTGCAGGGTCGGGTCCACCGGGAGCAGGTGCGGCAGGTACCGGCCGCGCCGGTCGAGGAGCTGGTTGACCCAGGTGACCCGGACCGGCCGGTCGGCCCGGGCCTCGATGGTGGGGCCCGGGTACCGGAAGCTGCCGGGGTGGGCCGCCGAGCCGAAGCCCCAGACGGTGGTGGGCGGCAGCGACCGGGGCAGGACCTGCTGGCGGAACTGCCGCACCGCGACCGCGTACTCGTCGGCGTCGGGGCCCCCGAGGTCCCGGGGCATGGTCCTGGGGACGGGGAGCGGGGTGACGTACTTCGGGATGCCACGCGGGTCCAGCGGCGGGGCCGGACGCGACCCGGCGACGGCCCATCCGGCCGGCGCCAGCGCGGCCGCGCCGCCCGCCGCCCCCGCGATGAGCAGACCTCTCCTGGAGACCATTCCCCCGCACCTCCCCGCGTCGTCGTCCCGAGACCGAGGCTAGAGGGAAGAAATTTCGTTTGAAGTGGCAAAAGCCGCGATCTCCTCGGAAACCCCCGTTCAGGCGATGGCGGCACCATTCACCCCCATACGCTGGTCGCATGGAATTCGACCAGCACACCGTCGTGCTCCTGTCCTGGCCCGAGGACGCCCCGGAGCTGCCCCGGGACGCGGCGGACCGGTTGCGCGACGCCCACCTGGCCCACCAGGCGGGGCTGGTGGAGCAGGGCCTCGTCCTGGCGGTAGGTCCCTTCCTCGACCCCGACGACGACCGGCTGCGCGGCTTCGCGGTGCTCGCGGTCGATCGGGCGGCGGCCCGCGAGCTGTACGGCAACGACCCGGCGGTCCGGGCCGGCCGGCTCGTCGTACGGGTGATGAGCTGGCTGGTGCCGCAGGGCAACGTCCGGTTCGGCGGCGTGCCGATCCCCCGGTCGATGCTGGAGATGGCGGCGGGCGACTGAGCCGGCACGGGCCACGGGACCCCCGGGGTGGTCAGCCCGCGGTGCCCTCGCGGGGGGTCGGCACCCCGGCGCCCGCGTCGATCTGGTGGTCGGCCCAGACGTACTCCGTGGGCAGCAGCTCGGCGACCGGCACGGCGCGCAGCGCGTCCGCCGGCCCGACGATGACCCGGATCGACGGGAAGTAGTCCAGCAGCACCTGCCGGCACCGGCCGCACGGCGGGATGACGCCCCGCCCCCGGTCGCCCACCGCCACGATCGTCTCCAGCCCGACCACGCCCTGGGTGGCGGCGGCGCCGATCGCGACCACCTCGGCGCACGGCCCACCGGTGAAGTGGTACACGTTCACCCCGGTGAAGACCCGCCCGTCGGCGGTGCGGGCGGCGGCGGCGACGGTGTGGTTGTCGCTTCGGCAGCGCAGCTTGGCGACCGCCGTGGCGGCCTGCACCAGCGCCCGGTCGGTGTCTCGCATGGTCATTCTCGGCGCCCCCGCGGTCGGTGTCGGTCGATGGTCAACTCTAGACGGCGGTAACCAGGGGGCGGTCCGCACTCGGGCTGCCTATCCTTGGCGACGACATGCAGAATCCAGCCGCACCCGCCGCACCCGCCGCGCCCGACACCGTCCGCGAGCTGCACCGCCGCCTGCCCGCCCTGATGTTCCGCGACCAGCGCCGGCTACAGCGGCGCCTCGACGGCGTCCGGCGGCTGCGCGACCCGCAGCGGCGCGAGGCTGCCCTGACCGAGATCATCGCCGACGTGGCCCGGGCCGAGCAGCGGCTCGCCGACCGCCGGGCGGCCGTGCCCGTGATCACCTACCCGGCCGGGCTGCCGGTCAGCGACCGCCGGGACGACATCGCCGCCGCGATCCGCGACCACCAGGTGGTGATCGTGGCCGGCGAGACCGGTTCCGGCAAGACCACCCAGCTACCGAAGATCTGCCTGGAGCTGGGGCGCGGGGTGCACGGGTTGATCGGGCACACCCAGCCGCGCCGGCTGGCCGCCCGGACGGTGGCCGACCGGATCGCCGAGGAGCTGGGCACCGAGCTGGGCGACGTGGTGGGCTACAAGGTGCGCTTCCACGACCAGGTCGGCGACCGCAGCCTGGTCAAGCTGATGACCGACGGCATCCTGCTGGCCGAGTTGCAGACCGACCGGATGCTGCGCCAGTACGACACGTTGATCATCGACGAGGCGCACGAGCGCTCCCTCAACATCGACTTCATCCTGGGGTACCTGCGGCAGCTCCTCCCCCGCCGGCCCGACCTCAAGGTGATCATCACCTCGGCGACCATCGAGACGGACCGGTTCGCGAAACACTTCGCGGACCCCGAGGGCAGGCCGGCGCCGGTGGTCGAGGTGTCCGGGCGGACGTACCCGGTGGAGCTGCGGTACCGGCCGCTGGTCGAGGTCACCGAGGCCGAGGCCGACGAGGCCGACGACGAGGAGAACGTCCGCGACCAGATCCAGGCGATCGGCGACGCGGTGGAGGAGCTGGCCGCCGAGGGGCCGGGCGACATCCTGGTCTTCCTCTCCGGCGAGCGGGAGATCCGGGACACGGCCGACGCGCTGGCCAGGCTGGTGGAGAAGAAGCGGTCGTTGCTCGGCACCGAGATCCTGCCGCTGTACGCCCGGCTGTCGTCCGCCGAGCAGCACCGGGTGTTCGCCCCGCACCCCGGGCGCCGGGTGGTGCTCGCCACCAACGTCGCGGAAACCTCGCTGACCGTGCCCGGCATCAAGTACGTGGTGGACCCGGGCACCGCCCGGATCTCCCGGTACTCCAGCCGGCTGAAGGTGCAGCGGCTGCCGATCGAGCCGGTGTCCCAGGCGTCGGCCAACCAGCGCAAGGGCCGCTGCGGGCGTACCTCGGACGGCATCTGCATCCGCCTCTACGACGAGCCGGACTTCCTGTCCCGCCCGGAGTTCACCGACCCGGAGATCCTGCGCACCAACCTGGCCTCGGTCATCCTCCAGATGACCTCGATCGGGCTGGGTGACGTCGCGGCGTTCCCGTTCATCGACCCGCCGGACCGGCGCAACGTCGCCGACGGGGTGAACCTGCTGTACGAGCTGGGCGCGCTCGACCCGGCCGAGACCGACCCGGACAAGCGGCTCACCCCGCTGGGCCGGCGACTGGCCCAGCTCCCGGTCGACCCCCGGCTGGCCCGGATGGTCCTCGAAGGCGAGCGCAACGGCTGCGCCACCGAGGTGATGGTGATCGCCGCCGCGCTGTCCCTCCAGGATCCGCGCGAGCGGCCGGCGGAGCGGCAGGCCCAGGCCGACCAGGCGCACGCCCGGTTCGCCGACCGGGAATCCGACTTCGTCGCGCTGCTGAACCTGTGGCGGTACCTGCGGGAGCAGCAGCGGGAGCTGTCGTCGAGCGCATTCCGCCGGATGTGCAAGGCGGAGTACCTCAACTACCTGCGGGTACGCGAGTGGCAGGACATCGTCAGCCAGCTCCGCCAGGTGCTGCGTACCCCCGATCAGGGCGGCGGCGGGCGCGGCGCGAAGGAGGCCGGGGCGGACGGCGGCCGGCGCGGCCCCGCCGCGGACCTGCCGGAGGAGATCGACACCCCGAAGGTGCACCAGTCGCTGCTGGCCGGCCTGCTGTCCCACGTCGGGCTCAAGGACCCGCAGAAGCACGAGTACCTGGGCGCGCGGGGGGCGAAGTTCGCCCTGTTCCCCGGGTCGGCGCTGTTCAAGAAGCCGCCGCGCTGGGTGATGGCCGCCGAGCTGGTGGAGACCTCCCGGCTGTGGGGGCGGGTGGCCGGCCGGGTCGAGCCGGAGTGGGTCGAGCCGCTGGCCCAGCACCTGGTCAAGCGCAGCTACAGCGAGCCGCACTGGGAGAAGAAGCAGGCGGCGGTGCTGGCGTACGAGAAGGTCACCCTGTACGGCGTGCCGCTGGTCACCGCCCGAAAGGTGAACTTCGGCCGGATCGACCCGGTGCTGTCCCGGGAGCTGTTCATCCGGCACGCCCTGGTCGAGGGCGACTGGCAGACCCACCACCAGTTCTGGCAGGACAACCAGCGGCTGCTCACCGAGATCGCGGAACTGGAGAACCGGGCCCGGCGGCGGGACATCCTGGTCGACGACGAGACGATCTTCCAGTTCTACGACGAGCGGATCCCGGCCGACGTGGTGTCCGGGCGACACTTCGACGCCTGGTGGAAGCAGACCCGCCGGGAGCAGCCGGACCTGCTCATGTTCACCCGGGAGCTGCTGGTCAACGCCGGCCGGGGCGGGGTCGCCGAGGACGACTACCCGGACGAGTGGCGGACGGAGGGGGTGACTTTCCCGCTGACGTACACCTTCGATCCGGGCACCTCGACCGACGGGGTGACCGTGGACATCCCGCTGCCGCTGCTCAACCAGGTGCCGGTGGAGAGCTTCGACTGGCAGGTCCCCGGCCTGCGCGAGGAGATGGTGATCGCGCTGATCCGGTCGCTGCCCAAGCCGGTCCGGCGTAACTTCGTCCCGGTCCCCGACTACGCCCGGGCGGCGCTCGCCGCGATCACCCCGGGCGAGGAGCCGCTGCTGGACGCGCTGACCCGGCAGCTACGCCGGATGACCGGGGTGACCGTGCCCCGGGACGCCTGGGAGCCGGCGAAACTCCCCGCCCACCTGCGGGTCAGCTTCCGGGTGCTCGACGAGGAGAACAAGCCCGTCGCCGAGGGCAAGGACCTGCCGGCCCTGCAACGCCAGCTCCGCCAGGAGGTGCGCCAGGTGGTGGCCGCCGCCGCGCCGGAGGTGGCCCGCACCGGGCTGACGGAGTGGGGAGTCGGCGCCCTGCCGCGCACCATCGAGCAGGTCCGCGCGGGGTACGCGGTGACCGCGTACCCGGCGCTGGTCGACGAGGGGTCGACGGTCGGGGTGAAGGTCTTCGACTCCGAGGCCGAGCAGGCCGCCGCGCACTGGGCCGGCACCCGGCGGCTGCTGCGGCTGACCGTGCCGTCCCCGGCGAAGTTCCTCCAGGGGCGGCTGTCCAACGAGGCGAAGCTGGCGTTGAGCCGCAACCCGCACGGCGGCGTGCAGCAGCTCATCTCCGACGCGGCCGGGGCGGCGATCGACAGGCTGATCGCCGAGGCCGGCGGCCCCGCGTGGGACGCCGAGGGCTTCGCCGCGCTGCGCGAGCGGGTCCGCGCCGACCTGGTGGACACCGTGGTCGAGGTGATGGGGCGGGTGCGGCAGGTGCTCGCCGCCGGGTACGCCGTCGAGCAGCGGCTCGGCAAGACCCAGAACCTGGCCGTGGTGGCCGCCCTGGCCGACATCCGGGTCCAGCTCTCCGGCCTGGTGCACGCCGGCTTCATCACCGAGGCCGGGTACGCCCGCCTGCCCGACCTGCTGCGCTACCTGACCGCGATCGAACGGCGGCTGGACCGGCTGCCGGGCAACCCGCAGCGGGACCGCCAGCAGCAGGACCGGATCGCGGTGGTGCAGAAGGAGTACGCCGACCTGCTCGCCGCGCTGCCGCCGAGCCGACGACAGTCGGCGGCGGTACGGCAGATCCGCTGGATGATCGAGGAGCTGCGGGTGAACGTGTTCGCCCAGGCGCTCGGCACCCCGTACCCGGTCTCCGAGCAGCGGATCTACCGGGCGATGGACGACGCCGAGGGCCGCTGAGCCACCCGGGGTGGGTCAGTGCACCGGGGCGGGCACCGCCCGGCCGGCCGGGAACCCCCGCACGGAGTTGGTCAGGCCGGCGGGGCGGGCCTCCGGGTACGCGTGCGCCCACCAGGCCCGGTTCTCCCGGTACCAGTGGAAGACCTCGGACAGCCCCTCGGCGAACCGGATCCGCGGCTCGAAGCCGAGCTCGTCCTGGATCTTGGTGTAGTCGAGCGAGTACCGCTGGTCCTGGACCTTGCGGTCGGCGACGTGCCGCACCCGATCCCAGCCGGCCCCGGCGAGCAGCAGGATCTTCTCGGCCAACGCCTTGTTGGTCAGCTCGACGTCGCCGCCGATGTTGTAGACCTCCCCGGCGCGGCCCTTGCCCAGCACCAGCGCGATGGCCCGGCAGTGGTCGTCGACGTGCAGCCACTCGCGGACCGCGCCGCCGTCGCCGTGCAGGGTGATGTCCCCACCGGTGAGCAGGCTGGTGACGAAGCGCGGGATGACCTTCTCCACGTGCTGGTAGGGCCCGTAGTTGTTGGCGCACCGGGTGATCGACACGTCGACGTCGAAGGTGCGCCAGTACGACCGTACGACGTGGTCGCTGGCCGCCTTCGACGCCGCGTACGGCGAGTTGGGCTCCAGCACGCAGCGCTCGGTCCACGCGCCGTCGGTGATCGACCCGTACACCTCGTCGGTGGAGACGTGCACCACCCGGCCCACCCCGGCGCGGGCGCAGGCGGCCATCAGGCGGTGCGAGCCCATCACGTTCGTCTCGAAGAACGGGGCCGGGTCGTCGATGGACCGGTCCACGTGCGACTCGGCGGCGAAGTGCACCACCGCGTCGTGCCCGGGGACCAGGTCGGCGAGCAGCGGCCGGTCGCAGATGTCGCCGCGGACGAAGGCCAGTCGGGGGTGGTTGGCGGGCAGGTTGTTCCGGTCGCTCGCGTAGGTCAGCTTGTCCAGGACCGTCACGTGGCAGTCCTCGAAGCCGACGTACCGCCCGTTGAGCAGGCTCCGGACGAAGTGTGAGCCGATGAAGCCGGCACCGCCGGTAACCAGGATCCTCATGTGGTGGCCTCCCTGCCACGCGAGCCCGCGTGTCGACTTCGCCTTCGACAGGCCGACGGGGCGTCGTGCCTGTGCAAGGCTTCACCATAGGGGACCAACAGGAGCAACGCGGCTGATACAACGCCCTTAAGGACTATTTAACTCAAGCGCGGCACAAGGGGCGACATACGCGCACCGTTCCCTCGACCGGGTCCCTCACCGCGGCTCCACCCCGGGCGGGAGGCCGTCCGACTCGATCGCGGTGTGCACGTAGTCCATCAGGATGCGGCGCAGCTCGCGCCCGGCGTGGGTGGGCACGACGTCGCGGCGGCGGGCCACGGCGATGGTCCGGCGCACCCCCGGCGGGGCCAGCCGGGTGACCCGGATGGCGGGGCGGCGGGCCACCACGATGCCGGGCACCAGCGCCACCCCGAGCCCGGCCTCGACGAAGCTGAGCACGGCGTCCATCTCGCCGCCGTCGACGGAGAGGGTCGGCTCGAAGCCGGCCTCCCGGCACGCCTGGAGGGTGGCGTCGCGCAGGTCGTAGCCCTCGCGGAACATGACCAGCGGCTGGCCGCGCAGGTCGGTGATGCGCAGTTCGCCGGCCGCAGAGGTGCCGGGGACCTCGTCCAGCGAGGCCACCACCAGGCTCTCCCGGAGGATCTCCTCGGTGCGCAGCCCCGGATCCGCGCCGTGGGCGGGCATGATGATCAATGCCAGGTCGAGGTCGCCGCGGAGCAGGTCGCGGACCAGGTTCTGCGAGCCGCCCTCCTCCACCCGCAGGTCGACGGCGGGGTGGGCGTCGCGGAACCGGCGCAGCACCGGCGGGGCGAGCGCGGTGGCCAGGCTCGGGGTGGCGCCGAGGCGGACCCGGCCGCGCCGCAGCCCGACCAGTTCCTGGACCTCTCGGGTGGCTGTCTCGACGTCGGCGAGGATGCGCCTGGCCAGCGGGAGCAGCACCTCGCCGGCGGCGGTGAGGGCGATGTTGCCCCGCACCCGCTCGAACAGCGGCGCCCCGAGGGAGGTCTCCAGGGCGTGAATTTGCTTACTCAACGAGGGCTGGGTTATGCCGACGACATCGGCCGCCTGGGTGAAATGTCGCACTTCCGCGACTGCGACGAAGTAGCGGAGCTGATGGAGCTGCATCTGCATAGCCTATGGCTATCAAGACTGCGAGGTCCATGCATTGGACGACTGATCGATGTGCTCCTAGCGTCGGTCGAGTGGTAATCACGAAATCTCGGTCGCCCATCCGCTCCAACGTCGGCCTGAAGGCCGTCATGGCGGTGACGGGCATCCTCCTCATGCTGTTCCTGATCGCCCACATGCTCGGCAACCTGAAGATCTTCACCGGCGAGACCGCGTTCGACCACTACGGGCACTGGCTGCGCGACGTCGGCACGCCCCTGCTCCCGTCGACCTGGTTCCTGTGGATCCAGCGCATAGCGCTGCTGGTGGCCGTGCTGGGCCACATCGCCGCCGCCACGGTGCTCGCCCTGCGCGCCCGCGCCGCCCGCCCGGTGCGGTACGCCCACCGCAAGCCGGTCCGGGGCAGCTACGCGGCCCGCACCATGCGCTGGGGTGGGGTGATCATCCTGCTCTTCGTGATCTACCACATCCTGGACCTGACCACCGGTCACCTGAACCCCCAGGGCGATTCCAGCAACCCGTACGGCAACGTGGTCGCCGACTTCGCGCCGGAGCGCTGGTACGTCACGCTCTTCTACACCCTGGCGATCGTGGCGCTCGGCTTCCACCTGCGCCACGGCGCGTTCAGCGCGTTCCGCAGCCTCGGCCAGCAGACGCCGAGAGGCGAGCGCCGGGCGCGTGCCGCCGCACTCGTCTTCGCCGTCGCGCTCTGCGCCGGCTACCTGGCGGTCCCGTTCGCCGTACTCACCGGATTGGTGGCCTGACCATGGATCTGTTCACCGAGGGCGACCCGATCGCCGACACAAAGGCTCCCAGCGGGCCGGTCGAGGCCCGCTGGGACACCCGCCGGTTCGAGGCCAAGCTGGTCAACCCGGCCAACCGCCGCAAGATGACGGTGATCGTGGTGGGCACCGGCCTGGCCGGCGGGTCGGCCGCCGCCACGCTGGCCGAGCAGGGCTACCGGGTCAGGTCGTACTGCTACCAGGACAGCCCGCGCCGGGCCCACTCGATCGCCGCGCAGGGCGGAATCAACGCCGCCAAGAACTACCGCAACGACGGCGACTCGGTGCACCGGCTGTTCTACGACACCGTGAAGGGCGGCGACTTCCGCTCCCGGGAGTCGAACGTGCACCGGCTGGCCGAGGTGTCGGTCAACATCATCGACCAGTGCGTCGCCCAGGGCGTGCCGTTCGCCCGCGAGTACGGCGGCCTGCTCGACACCCGGTCGTTCGGCGGCGCGCAGGTGCAGCGCACCTTCTACGCCCGGGGCCAGACGGGCCAGCAGCTGCTGCTCGGTGCGTACCAGGCGCTGGAGCGGCAGATCGGCTTGGGCAACGTCGAGATGAACGCCCGGCACGAGATGCTGGAGCTGGTCGTCGTCGACGGCCGGGCCCGGGGCATTGTGGTCCGGGACCTGGTCACCGGCGAGATCAGCACCGAGATGGCCGACGCGGTGGTGCTCGCCTCCGGCGGGTACGGCAACGTCTTCTTCCTCTCCACCAACGCCAAGGGCTGCAACGTCACCGCGACCTGGCGGGCGCACCGCAAGGGCGCCTACTTCGCCAACCCCTGCTACACCCAGATCCACCCGACCTGCATCCCCGTCTCCGGCGACCACCAGTCGAAGCTGACGCTGATGAGCGAGTCGCTGCGCAACGACGGTCGGGTGTGGGTGCCGAAGGCCACCGGCGACGACCGCGCGCCCCGGGACATCCCCGAGGACGAGCGGGACTACTACCTGGAGCGGATCTACCCCGCCTTCGGCAACCTGGTGCCCCGGGACATCGCCTCCCGGGCCGCGAAGAACGTCTGCGACTCCGGCCGGGGCGTCGGGCCGACCAAGCTCGGCGTCTACCTCGACTTCGCCGACGCGATCGACCGACTCGGCCGCAAGGCCATCGAGGCCAAGTACGGCAACCTCTTCGAGATGTACGAGCGGATCACCGGCGAGGACCCGTACCAGGTCCCGATGCGGATCTACCCCGCCGTGCACTACACGATGGGCGGCCTCTGGGTCGACTACGACCTCCAGTCGACCATCCCCGGGCTGTTCGTGATCGGCGAGGCGAACTTCTCCGACCACGGCGCGAACCGGCTCGGCGCCTCGGCGCTGATGCAGGGCCTGGCCGACGGCTACTTCGTGCTGCCCAGCACGATCGCCAACTACCTGGCGTCCGGGCCGCTGGAGAAGGTCGACGCGAGCCACCCGGCGGCGGTCGAGGCCCGCGCCGACGTGGAGGACCGGATCCGGCGGCTGCTGGCGGTCGACGGCGACCGGACGGTCGACTCGTTCCACCGCGAGCTGGGCCAGCTCATGTGGGAGCACTGCGGGATGGAGCGCAGCGAGGCCGGGCTGCGCAAGGCGATCGACGAGATCCGGGCGCTACGCGAGCAGTTCTGGCAGCGGGTCCGGGTGCCCGGCGACGGCGAGGGGCTCAACCAGTCACTGGAGAAGGCCGGCCGGGTGGCCGACTTCTTCGAGCTGGCCGAGCTGATGTGCGTCGACGCCCTGCACCGCGAGGAGTCCTGCGGCGGTCACTTCCGGGCCGAGCACCAGACCCCGGACGGCGAGGCGCAGCGCGACGACGACCGGTTCGCCTACGTGGCGGCCTGGGAGTACACCGGCACCGGTGAGCCGGCCGTGCTGCACAAGGAAGACCTGAAGTTCGAATACGTGCACCCGACGCAGCGGAGCTACAAGTGAACCTGACCCTGCGCATCTGGCGCCAGCCCGGCCCCGAGGACAAGGGTCGGATGGTCACCTACCAGGTCGACGACGTCTCCCCCGACATGTCGTTCCTGGAGATGCTCGACGTGCTCAACGAGCGGCTGACCCTCTCCGGCGAGGAGCCGGTGGCGTTCGACCACGACTGCCGCGAGGGCATCTGCGGCATGTGCGGCCTGATGATCAACGGCGACGCGCACGGGCCGCAGCGCGGCACCACCGCGTGCCAGCTGCACATGCGGCAGTTCTCCGACGGCGAGACGATCGACATCGAGCCGTGGCGGGCCCGCGCCTTCCCGGTCATCAAGGACCTGGTGGTCAACCGGGGCGCCTTCGACAAGATCATCGCCGCCGGCGGGTACATCACCGCGCCGACCGGCAGCGCCCCCGACGCGCACGCCACGCCCGTGGCCAAGGCCGACGCGGACGCCGCCTTCGAGTCCGCCGCCTGCATCGGCTGCGGGGCCTGCGTGGCGGCCTGCCCGAACGGCTCCGGCATGCTCTTCACCGCCGCCAAGCTCACCCAGCTCTCGCTGTTGCCGCAGGGCCAGCCCGAGCGGTACACCCGGGTGATCGGGATGGTGGACGCGCACGACGAGGCCGGCTTCGGCGGCTGCACCAACGCCGGCGAGTGCACGGTGGTCTGCCCGAAGGGCATCCCGCTGAACACCATCGGCCGACTCAACCGCGACTACCTCACGGCGACCGCCAAGGGCGGCGGCACCCCGGGCTCCTGACCCGCAGCACCGCACCCGACCGCCGCGCCCCACCGAGGGCCGGCGGTCGGCCGACGGACCTCCCCCTCCCCGCGTGGTCCCGGTGCGCGCACTTTCACGGAATGCGGGGCCATAGCGCGCGTCGATGCCACACATTCCGTGAAAGTGCGCGCAGGGGAGGTGGGGTGGGGGTGGGGATGGGGGTCTGGGCGCGAGCCACCGGCGCCCATGCCTCCGGTTCAACGGCCCCGACGCGGGTAGCAGTTCCGTAGGGGCGGCACCGACGAGGAGACGATGACGACATGAAGGCACTGACCTGGCAGGGCAAACGGGACGTCCGGGTCGAGGAGGTGCCGGACCCGCGCATCGAGGAGCCGACCGACGCGATCGTCCGGATCACCTCCACCGCCATCTGCGGCTCCGACCTGCACCTGTACGAGGTGCTCGGGCCGTACCTGAAGCCCGGCGACGTGCTGGGCCACGAGCCGATGGGGATCGTCGAGGAGGTCGGGTCCGGGGTGACCCGACTCAAGCCGGGCGACCGGGTGGTGGTCCCGTTCAACATCTCCTGCGGCTCCTGCTGGATGTGCGACCGGCAGCTCTACGCCCAGTGCGAGACCACCCAGGTGACCTCGGAAGGCAAGGGCGCCGCCCTGTTCGGCTACACCTCGCTGTACGGCTCGGTGCCCGGCGGGCAGGCCGAGTACCTGCGGGTGCCGCACGCCCAGTTCGGGCCGATCAAGGTCCCGGCGACCGGCCCGGACGAGCGCTGGCTGTACCTGTCCGACATCCTGCCCACCGCCTGGCAGGCGGTGAAGTACGCCGACACCCCGCCCGGCGGCACCCTCGCGGTGTTCGGGCTGGGCCCGGTGGGGCAGCTCTGCGCCCGGATCGGCCGGCACCTCGGCGCCGACCGGGTGATCGGGCTGGACCTGGTGCCGGAGCGGCTGGAGATGGCCCGCCGGCACGGCATCGAGACGCTCGACGTCAGCCGGCTCGACAACGTGCCCGACGCGCTGATCGACCTGGTCGACGGACGCGGACCGGACGCGGTGATCGACGCGGTCGGCATGGAGGCGCACGGCTCCACCTCGGGCAAGGTGGCCCAGGCCGCAGCCGGGATACTGCCGGACAAGCTGGCCCGGACCATGACCGACCGGGCGGGCGTGGACCGGCTGACCGTGCTGCACGCCGCGCTGCGGGCGGTCCGCCGGGGCGGAACGGTGTCGATCTCCGGGGTGTACGGCGGGGAGGTCGACCCGATGCCGCTGATGGAGATGTTCGACCGGGGCGTCCAGGTGCGGATGGGTCAGTGCCACGTGCGCCGGTGGACCGACGAGATCATGCCGCTGCTCTCCGGCGACGGCGATCCGCTGGGCGTGGCGGACCTGCGGACCCACCGGGTGCCGCTGGCGCAGGCGGCGCAGGCGTACGAGATGTTCCAGAAGAAGGAGGACGGCTGCGTCAAGGTCGTGCTCGCGCCGTGACCCGTACGGCGGTGGCCACGGCGTCGTCGGTCGCCGGCCCCGATGACCGGTTTCCGGGGCCACCGGAATCGATCTCTTCCCCTAGGGTGGCGGTGGAACGGATGATCCACAACCGCCGACGGGGGAGACGAATGACGATCAGGGTGAACCGCAGGGCTGCGCTGGGGCTCGGCACGGTGGCCACCGCCGGCACGGTGCTCGGCGCCGGCACGCCGGCCTCCGCCGCCGCCATGCGCCCCCGGTCGGCGGCCAACCCGACCGAGGCCGCGAGCTGGGTGGCTGCCCGGTACGCCCTGGAGTCGACCCTGGCCGGTGGCAACTGGCAGGCGTACGTGACCGTCGCCAACTCGTCCGCCGCCCCGCTGGTGGCCGTCGCCGACGAGGCCGACACCCAGATCGAGGCCTACAGCGTTAACAAGATCGCGGTGGCCACGGCGGTGCTGGACAAGGTCGACCGGGGGCTGCTCACGCTCGCCCAGCAGGTCGACGTGACGGCGTCGATCGTGGTGCCCGGCGGGGACGGGATCTTCAGCCTGGACGGCGCGTACCCGAGCAGCGTCACCCTGGGGCACGTGCTGGCGAACCTGCTCACCGTCTCCGACGACACCGCCGTCCGGCTCTGCGGCCTGGTCTGCCCGGCGGCCGAGCTGAACCAGATCCTGGTGACGAAGGGCTTCCCGAACACGCAGGTGCAGCCGGTGGCCAACCCGAACCGGTTCTTCCTCGGCACCAGCACCCCCCGGGAGACGCACAACCTGCTGCGGGCGCTGGTCGCCGGCACGCTGCTGTCGGCGTCCTCGACGGCGTTCCTGCTCGGGCTGCTGCGCTCCCCCGTCGCGTTCACCGACGGCATCCGGCGGGAGATGTCCTCCGCGCAGCGGGCCCGGATCGCCACCAAGGCGGGCTGGTTCGACGACGCCCGGCACGAGGCCGGGGTGATCTTCGACGCCGCCGGCGCGGCGGTGCTGACGTACGCCCTGTTCGCCGACGGGCAGGCCGACGCGGGCAACTTCGGCGCGACCCACCCGGCGGTGCAGGCCCGGGCCCGGATGGGGCGCAGCTTCCTGACCACCATCGACGGGCTGACCGGCGTCGGCACCATCCACCGGCCGAGCGTGCGGCGGCCGAGCAACGGCGGCTGACCAGGCCCCGAGCACCCGCGCGGCCGAGCCGACCGGCGCTTGGCGCGCGGGCACGGCGGCGGACTACCGTGTACTGGCGGGACACCGGCGGAGGGGGCGCACGACAATGGGGGAACCAGCGGAACGGGCCGTTGCGCGGGCGCTCGGGCGGCGGCTGCGCGGCGCGGCCGGGCTGGCCGCGCTCGCCGGCCTGGCCTGGGTGGCGCGGGACGTTCCGGCGGCGCTGGGCGGGCGGCTGACCGGGGCGCGCGCCGCACGGGCGGCCCGGTCGCCGCAGTTCCGCGACGGCACCTTCCACAACCGGCCGAGCACCCGCACGATGTCCGGCGCGTCCGACCGCAACCTGGTCCGCGAGCTGATCTTCGGCAAGCAGAAGCGGCGGCCGGCCGCCGCCGTCCCGCTGCGGCGGCCGGCCGCCGCGCCCGCCGCGACCGAGCGCGAGCTCAACGTCGTCGGGTACGGCCACCCCTCGGCGCTGATCGAGATCGAGGGGCACCGGGTGCTGATCGACCCGGTGTGGAGCGACCGGTGCTCGCCGTCGGCGGTGGTCGGGCCGCGGCGGCTGCACGAGCCACCGGTCGGCCTCGACGAGCTGCCCGCCGTGGACGCGATCCTGATCTCCCACGACCACTACGACCACCTCGACATGGCCACCGTGCGGGCGCTGCTGGCCGGGCAGTCGGCGCCGTTCCTGGTGCCGCTGGGCGTCGGCGCCCACCTGGACCGCTGGGGCGTGCCGGAGCACCGGATCGTCGAGCTGGACTGGTCGGAGAGCCACCGGGTGGGGCCGCTGACGATCACCGCCACCGCCGCCCAGCACTTCTCCGGCCGGGGGCTGCGCCGCGACGGCACGCTGTGGAGCTCGTGGGTGGTGGCCGGCGCGCACCGCCGCCTCTTCTACACCGGCGACTCCGGCTACTTCGACGGGTACGCCGAGATCGGCGCCGAGCACGGCCCGTTCGACGTCACGCTGATGCAGATCGGCGCGTACGACCGGGCGTGGCCGGGCATCCACATGTTCCCGGAGGAGGCCGTGTCGGCCCACCTCGACCTGCGCGGCGGGCTGCTCGTCCCGGTGCACTGGGCGACGTTCAACCTGGCTTTGCACGACTGGTCGGAGCCGGTGGACCGGATCTGGGCCGAGGCGAAGGCCCGCGACGTGCGGCTGGCCGTGCCCCGCCCCGGCGAGCGGGTGGTGGTCGACGACCCGCCCGCGGTCGACGGCTGGTGGCAGTCGATCGCCTGAACACCCAGGCCGCCCCGTCCACGCCGCGCTGCCTCGCACCGTCCGCGCCGCACCGTCCGGGCCGTCGTCACAGCACGAAGGCGTCCGTCCACAGCGCTCCGGAGCGGCCGGAGAGGGCGTCCAGCATCGCCACCGCCTGGCCGTCGGTGAGCTGCGCGACGAAGTCGATGATCGCCCGCCCCCGGGCCCGGCCGACCCGGTCCGGGGTGCGCGGGTGCAGCTCCGCCTCGGCCAGCTCGACCAGGTCGTGCAGCCGGCGCGGCAGCCGGGACTCCTCCTCCGGGTCGAGCAGCCACTCCCACAGCGCCTCGACGAGGGTGCCCAGCAGCCGGGCCTGGCCGCGCTGGTGCAGGGCGAGGTCCGGCCTCGCCAGCACGAACCGGTGGTGGACGAACTTGAGCACCTGCACCTCGTGCCACTGCGCCGGGGCGAGCAGCACGTGCCCGGAGCGCACCGACGGGGCCTCGGTCACGGTGATGGCGTCGACGAACCGGGTGGTCCACCGGGCGGAGAACCGCGCCACGTACTGCTCCGCCTCGATCGAGCCGTCGAACGGCATGGTCAGCAGCCCCTCGACCAGTTCCTCGCGTACGTGCTCGACGGCGGCGGCGAACGCCTCGTCGTCGGCGATCCAGGCGTCCTTGCGGTGCAGTTGCCGGCGCAGCCGCTCGATCGCCGCCCCGGGCCGCCGGGCCGCCCCGGCCAGGGCCGGCTCGGTGACCGCCCGGAAGTGCCCGTTCTCCCGCTGCCAGGCCGTCAGCTCGGCGGCCACGGCACCCTGCTGGAGCACCCCGACCCGGTAGAAGTCCTCCACGTCGTGGATGGCGTACGCGATGTCGTCGGCGGTGTCCATCACCGACGCCTCCACGGTCTGCTGCCAGTCGGCGATCCGCCCGGCGAACGGCTCCCGGGCCTGCCGCAGGTCGACCAGCTCCGTGCGGTACGCGCCGAACTTGGCCGAGCCGCTGTCCGGGTCGTCGGGCGGGGCGGCGGCGCCCCGGGGCGGCGGGGCGAGGTGCCGGGGGTGCGGGTCCGGGTGGTCCAGCCGGGTCCACGGGTACTTCAGCAGGGCCGCCCGGACCGCCGCGGTCAGGTCGAGGCCGGTGGTCGCCGCGCCCCGGATCTCGGTGCTGGTGACGATCCGGTACGACTGCGCGTTGCCCTCGAACCCGTCGGCCAGGCCGAGCCGGTGCCGGGCCAGCCGGTCGAGCACCCGCTCCCCGAGGTGCCCGAACGGCGGGTGGCCGAGGTCGTGGGCGAGCGCGGCGGCCTCCACCACGTCCGGGTCGCAGCCGCCCAGCTTCTCCAGCAGGCCCCGCCAGCGGTCGTCGGCGGTGAGCCGCTCGGCGATCGCCCGGGCCACCTGGGCCACCTTGAGGCTGTGGGTGAGCCGGTTGTGCACGAGCAGCCCGGAACCGCCGGGGCTGATCACCTGGGTGACCCCGCCCAGCCGGGTGAAGAAGGGCGAGGCCACGATCCGGTCCCGGTCGGCCCGGAACGGGCTGCCGGCGAGGTCGCCGAGGGCCCGGGCGCTGCCGCCGAAGAGCCGACGCGCTCGCGGGTCAGCGGGAGGTTCCATGATCGCCACGCTAGCGCAGCCGGCGGCTCGGGTCATCCCGGTGACCGGCGCGGTGACCGGCGCGGTGACCAGCGCGGTGACCAGCGTGCGGCGGGCCGACCGGCGGGTGCGGCGCGTCCCGTCAGGGGCTGCCGGCACAATGCAGGGCGGAACCCACCCAGAAGGCGGATCAGATCGTGACCCAGTCTGTGCACCAGCGGATAGCCGACGAGCTCGGCGTCGCCGAACGACAGGTACGGGCGGCCGTGGAGCTGCTCGACGGCGGCTCCACCGTGCCGTTCATCGCCCGCTACCGCAAGGAGGCCACCGGCCTGCTCGACGACGTCCAGCTGCGCACCCTGGAGGAGCGGCTGCGCTACCTGCGTGAGCTGGACGAGCGCCGCGCCGCGGTGCTGGAGTCCATCCGTGGCCAGGGCAAGCTCGACGAGGCCCTGGAAGCGCAGATCATGGCGGCCGACTCGAAGTCCCGGCTGGAGGACATCTACCTGCCGTACAAGCCGAAGCGGCGGACCCGGGCGCAGATCGCCCGCGAGGCCGGGTTGGAGCCCCTGGCCGAGGCGCTGCTGGCCGATCCGGGGCAGGAGCCTCGGGAGCGGGCCGCCGGGTTCGTCGACGCCGAGCGGGGGGTGGCCGACGCCGCCGCCGCGCTGGACGGCGCGCGGGCCATCCTCATCGAGCGCTTCGCCGAGGACGCCGACCTGATCGGCACGCTGCGCGAGCAGATGTGGTCACGGGGGCGGCTGGTCTCCCGGGTACGCGACGGCCAGGAGCCGGCCGGGGCGAAGTTCGCCGACTACTTCGACTTCGCCGAGCCGTACCCGAAGCTGCCCTCGCACCGGATCCTGGCGATGCTCCGGGGCGAGAAGGAGGGCGTGCTCGACCTGACGATGGCCCCGGAGACCGAGGGCGACCCCGACGCCGCGCCGACCGGCCCGAGCCGGTACGAGGCGGCGATCGCCGGCCGGTTCGGGGTCACCGACCACGGCCGGCCCGCCGACCGGTGGCTGGCCGACACGGTGCGCTGGGCCTGGCGCACCCGGATCCTCATCCACCTCGGCGCCGACCTGCGGATGCGGCTGTGGCAGGCGGCCGAGGAGGAGGCCGTGCGGGTCTTCGCCATCAACCTGCGCGACCTGCTGCTCGCCGCCCCCGCCGGCACCCGGCCGACCATGGGCCTGGACCCGGGCCTGCGCACCGGGGTCAAGGTCGCGGTGGTCGACGCCACCGGCAAGGTGGTGGCCACCGACACGATCTACCCGCACGAGCCGCGCCGGCAGTGGGACGCCTCGATCGGCACCCTGGCCCGGCTGGCCGGGGCGCACGGCGTCGAGCTGATCGCCATCGGCAACGGCACCGCCAGCCGGGAGACCGACAAGCTCGCCGGTGACCTGATCAAGCGGCACCCGGAGCTGACGCTGACCAAGGTGGTGGTCTCCGAGGCCGGCGCTTCGGTCTACTCCGCCTCCGCGTACGCCTCGCAGGAGCTGCCCGAGCTGGACGTCTCGCTGCGCGGCGCGGTCTCCATCGCCCGCCGGCTCCAGGACCCGCTCGCCGAGCTGGTCAAGATCGACCCGCGCTCGATCGGCGTCGGGCAGTACCAGCACGACCTGTCCGAGGTGAAGCTCTCCCGGTCGCTGGACGCCGTGGTCGAGGACTGCGTGAACGCCGTCGGCGTGGACGTCAACACCGCCTCCGCGCCGCTGCTGACCCGGGTCTCCGGCATCGGCGCGGGGCTGGCGGAGAACATCGTGCTGCACCGGGACGCCAACGGCCCGTTCCGCTCCCGGGCGGCGCTGAAGAAGGTGGCCCGGCTCGGCCCCAAGGCGTTCGAGCAGTGCGCCGGCTTCCTGCGCATCCCCGGTGGCGACGACCCGCTGGACTCCTCCAGCGTGCACCCGGAGGCGTACCCGGTGGTGCGGCGGATCCTCACCAGCACGGGCCAGGACCTGCGCTCGCTGATCGGGCAGAGCGGCATCCTGCGCGGCCTGCGGGCCACCGACTTCGTCGACGACACGTTCGGCCTGCCCACCGTCACCGACATCCTGGCCGAGCTGGAGAAGCCCGGGCGGGACCCACGGCCGGAGTTCCGGACCGCGACGTTCGTCGAGGGCGTGGAGAAGATCGGCGACCTGACCCCCGGCATGCTGCTGGAGGGCGTGGTCACCAACGTGGCGGCGTTCGGCGCGTTCGTCGACGTCGGCGTGCACCAGGACGGCCTGGTGCACGTGTCGGCGATGTCCCGGACCTTCGTCAAGGACCCGCGCGACGTGGTGAAGTCGGGCGACGTGGTCCGGGTCAAGGTGCTCGACGTCGACGTGCCGCGCAAGCGGATCTCGCTGACGCTGCGGCTGGAGGACGAGACCGAGGCGGGCCGGCGCGGCCCGGACGACGGGCGACGCGAGCGCGGCGGCGGCCGGGGCGAGCCCTCCGGCGGCGGTCGGGGGGAGCAGTCCGGCGGCGGCCGAGGCGGGCAGTCCGGGGGTCGCCGGGGCGGGCAGTCCGGCGACGGCCAGGGCAGGCAGTCCGGCGACGGCCAGGGGAAGCAGTCCGGGGGCGGCCAGGGGCGGGGCGGTCCCCGTGGGGACGGCCAGGGGCGCGGCGGCTCGCAGCAGCGGCCGGGCCGGGGCGGCGGCACTCCCCCGCCCGCCGACGGGCCGATGGCCGACGCGCTGCGCCGGGCCGGCCTGGCCTGACCGGTCGCAGCGGGGTCCGTCCCGGTGCCCGCCGCCCGCGCGGGCGGCGGGCGCGGCGCGTACCGTCGCCGGCATGGGTGGCGACGACGACGTCCAGTGGCGGGAGCGGCAGCGGCGGGCGGTGCGCGCGCACGCCGAGGCGGACGAGCGGCGACGGGCGGCCGAACGCGCCGAGGCGGCACAGATCGTGGCCTGGTTCACGGCCGAGGCGACCCGGCGCGGGCTGCGCACCACCCGACTGGCCGCCGTGCCGTACACGGGCCAGGGCCGGTACCGCACCCGGCTCACCGGCTGGTACGTCGACCGGGCCCGTTCTCGCGCGGTGGACACCGCCGGGCGGTGGTACCTGCTGACCGTCCCGGCGGGCCTGCGGGCCCGGCTCCTCGGTGCCGACCCGCCGCCCGTCCCCGCGCCCCTGATCGTCGGCGAGGGCGGCCGGGACGGCGAGTCGTTCCCGCTGCGCGACCTGCTCACCCGGCGGCTGGCGGCCGGCGACGACTGGTGACCGGTCGCTGCCCGGTCGGCAGACCAGCGGCGAGCCGGTGGCATCGGGTACGAGAACCGGAGCCGACGGGCGGGAACGACGAGGTGCCGCCGCCGGCTTCCGGCGACCGAACCGACGGTTGCCGCCCACCGGAGCAGTCGCTGCCACCGTCGCGGCCAGCCTCGGCGCTGCCCGCCTGGCCGACCGGGACGACGACGCTGAGCCGAACTGGCCGCCGTGGTGGCCGCTGCATCCGTGAGCGTCTACGGCTGTTCGGGACGGTTCCGTACAGTCTCGTACGCCGTGATGCCTTGTTCGGGGCGGGCGGGATTGCTTGACTCGCCTCATGTCAGTAAAAGCAAAGCGCCCCGCTTTCGTTGTGGCTCTAGTGGCCCTCTTCGTGTTGCTTGCCGGTACGCCGGCAGCAGCGACTATCGCGGATCCGGCCGGATCGCCGCCTGATGTGACGGACTGCTTGTACGCACCGGGCCCCTACTCGAATTCGCCGCCCCCGGCTCAAGCTTGTTTCCGCGCCTACGGGGACCAGATCTGGGTTTATGACTTCGACACCCCCTATGCCGCCATCGGAATGTGGGAGAACCAGCTCTACTACGGCGGGGCCTGGCACGCCTACCGCAGCGACGACTGCCAGAACCTCGAGGGCGAGGGCGAATGGGGCGTGTGCAACTACGACTTCTATGAGGACGGCACGACCCACAAGTTCGGCGACAAGGGCAGCCGGGTGCGGTTCCGGGCATGCGGCGCTTGGGGCTGTTCCGGCTGGTCGTCCTGGTGGCGTAACAACAACTAGTTTCACCCTCCGCGGAGGTGACGCCGGCGGGCACGCTCGTAGGACTCCGGCCGAATGAGTCTTGTGCTCATGCGTCGCACCCCTGTTCAGACGTCGTCCGAAGACTGGAACATCTGTCGGAAGGAAATCGATCATGATACGCGGATTGTGGTACCGGGGGGCCGTGGTAGCGACGGCGTGCGCGCTGGGGGCCGGGGCGTCGACAGCCTTTGTCCAGGCCGCTCAGGCAGCGTGCAGTTGGACCATCTCGACGCCGGTCAAGAGCGGCGGCAAGGCGGTCACCACGGGCACCACCGCAGGCTGCGGCGCTTCGTCCGGCTGGGAGACGCAGCTCTACGTCTGGAACGGGGCGAGCTGGCAGTTACTGAACTACGTCAGCTTCAGCGGCAACACGAGCCGCTCCACCAGCCACACGTGCTCCGGCACGGGCAGCCAGACTTTCAAGGGCGCGATCTACAACGCCGCCACCGGCGCGTCCAAGACGTCAACGACGACGCTGGCCTGCGGCGTCTGACGCAGCGCAAGAGGAATCAACCCCGACTCGGTTTGACGAGGAGCGCCGCCCCCACTCCGGGCCCGATCGATCATGGAAACAGCCCTTGGTAGATGTTCTTCCTGTCCAGGAAAGAATATCTACCAAGGGCTTTTCCGTGATCAGGGTGCATGAGACACGGTCACCAGCGCTGACGTCCAACGGCTCTGGCAGACGTACCCGCGCGCTTGGCCCCGCGCAGCCGGCAGCACTCCACCGTCCGCCGACACACCTCCGGCCCGCCGGGCCCGACCCGCGCGACCACGCCCGATACGTGAAAGCGACGGTCGCCGGTCTGCCGTTTGGTAGAACGGTTCTGACCGATGTGACGTGGTCCAGGCGAGAGACGGAGAAAACGTGGATTCCTCCCGTATTCCGCAGGGCAGTACCGACCTTCCGCCCAGCACGGCCGGGGCCGTGGCGTCATGACCGCCGACCCGGTCTACCTCTCCCCGCCCGACCTCGGGCCGGTGGAGGAGGCCTACCTGCTCGCCGCGTTCCGGGCGCGGCAGGTCGGTCCGTTCGGCCCGGACATCACCGCGCTCGAACACGCGACCGCCGAGCGGGTCGGCACCCGGGCCGCGCTGGCGACCAGCTCCGGAACGGCCGCCCTGCACCTGGCCATGCTCGGCCTCGGCGTCGGCCCCGGGCAGGTGGTGATCGTCCCGACGCTGACCTTCGCGGCCACCGCGAACGCCGTCGCGTACACCGGCGCCCGGCCGGTGTTCGTGGACTGCGACGAGGAGACCGGGAACCTCGACGTGCCGCTGCTGGCCGCGCTGCTGGCCCGGCTGCGGGCGGCGGGGACGCCGGTCGGGGCGGTCATGTCCGTGGACCTCTTCGGCACCTGCGCGGACTACACCTCGCTGCTGCCGGTGTGCGCCGCCGCCGGGGTGCCCGTGATCGAGGACGCGGCCGAGTCCCTGGGCGCGACCCACCGGGGCCGCCCGGCCGGCTCGTTCGGCCGCGCCGCCGTCCTCTCCTTCCAGCACAACAAGATCATGACCACGTCGAGCGGCGGGATGCTGCTCTCCGACGACGAGGCGTTCGTCGCGCGCTGCCGATACCTGGCCGCGCAGGCCCGCCAGCCGGTGGTGCACTACGAACACACCGAGGTCGGGTACAACTACCGCCCCAGCAACCTGCTCGCCGCGATCGGTCGCGGCCAGCTGCACCGCCTGGACGGCATGCTGGTCCGGCGGCGGCTGCTGCGGGAGCGGTACGCGAAGCTGTTCGCCACGGTGCCCGGCGTACGCCTGCTCGGCGACGACGACGGCGGCGGCAACTGCTGGATGTCCACGGTGGTCGTGGACCCCGCCCGGGCGGGCTGGCGGGCGGCGGACCTCGCCGCCGCGCTCGCCCTCGACGAGATCGAGACCCGGCCGGTGTTCAAGCCGATGCACCTGCAACCGGTCTACGCCGACGCGCCCGCGTCGGTCACCGGCACAGCCGAGCGCCTCTTCGACACCGGTCTCATCCTGCCCAGCGGGTCCGCGCTCGACGAGCGGCAGATCGACCGCGTGTGCGGGGCGGTCGAACGGTTCCTGGACCGCCGGTGACGGGCGACTTCGCCCTGACCGGGCCGGGCCCGCAGGCCGGCCGGCTCGACGCCGACTGTCCCGACGTCTACTTCACCGCCGGCTACGGGACGGCGGACGCGGCGGCGCAGGGCGGCGCCTGGCACAGCGCCCGGCTGGGGCGGCGGATCCAACTCCCGTACGTGCTGCGGGCCGTCGCCGACGGGGCGACCGACGGGGTCAGCCCGTACGGCTACTGCGGCCTGCACGTCGAACCCGGCTGCCCGCCCAGCGACCTGGCCCGGTTCTGGGCCCGGGCCGTGGCCGGCTGGCGCGACCAGGGCATGGTGAGCCTCTTCCTCCGCTTCTCGCCGCTGGACCCCGCGCCGGTGGCGGCCGTCCGGGCACTCGGGGCGGTGCGGCTGGCGCAGCACGGCGAGACCGTGGCCGTCGCCGTGGACGCGGGCCCGCGCCGGGTGTGGGAGGCGATGGCGGGCCGGGCCCGCACCGCCGTCCGCAAGGCGGGAAACGTCGGGCTGACCGCCGAGCTGCGGCCGGCCACGGCCCTCGACCTCACCGCCGCCGCGCCGTTCCGGCGGGTGTACGAGCGGACCATGCGCCGCATCGGCAGCGCCGAGCACTACCTGTTCCCCGACAGGTACTACCGGCTGCTGTCGTCGGGGCTGGACAAGGACCTGCTGCTCGTCTCCGTCCGCGACGCCGACGGGGAGGTCGTCGCGGCGGCGCTCGTGCTGCGGCACCGGGACCGGGCGCACTACCACCTCGCCGGCTCGGAGCCGGCCGCCGCCCGCGACGGCGCCAACAACCTGCTGGTCTGGCGCATCCTGGAGTGGGCCGCCGAGACCGGCTGCAGTCGGGTGCACCTCGGCGGCGGGGTGCGCGGCGACGACGGGCTGCTCCGCTTCAAGACGTCGTTCGGCGGCGCCCTCGTCCCCTGGTGGACGGGCGCGGTGGTGCTCGACCGGGACCGGTACGCGGCGCTGACCGCCGCCCGCGCCCAGCGCCTGGGCTGCCCGGTCACCGACCTGCGCGACGGCGGGTTCTTCCCCGCCTACCGGGCCGGCGGGCGCTGACCCGCCCCCGCCCCCGCCCCCGGCCCGGCGCCGGCGCGGTCGGGCCGGTCAGCGCCGGATGCCGGCCCAACCGTGGTGCAGCCGCACCGTGGAGAGGATGAAGCTGACGACCCGGCGGGAGGTGTCGGTGACCTGGTAGTCCGCCGGGCAGGGCACTCCTGCGGACGCCACCTGGGAGATGGCGACCGTCACCGCCTCGCGGACCGCGTCCGGGTCGAGCTCGGTCAGCAGGATGCCGCCGCTGTCCAGGGCCTCCGGGCGTTCGATCGAGTTGCGCAGCGTCACCGCGGGGAAGCCGACGATCGCCGCCTCCTCGCTGATCGTGCCGCTGTCGGACAGGGTGCAGCGGGCCTGCGCCTGGAGGCGTACGTAGTCGAACAGGCCGAACGGCTCGTGGAACGTGATGCCGGCCAGGTCGGCCGGGTCGGGCGCCAGGGCGGCCAGCCGCTTGCGGGTGCGGGGGTGGGTGGAGACGAGCACCGGCAGGTCCCAGTGCTCCCGGACCGCCCGCAGGCAGTCCAGGAGCCGGGCCAGCCGGGGGGCGTCGTCGACGTTCTCCTCCCGGTGGGCGCTGACCAGGAAGTAGCCGCCGGGGGCCAGCCCGAGCTGCTCCAGGACGCCGGACTTGTCGATCTCGGCACGGTAGTGCTCCAGCACCTCCCGCATCGGCGACCCGGTGTGCAGGATCCGCCGGGGGTGCAGCCCCTCGGCCAGCAGGTTGCGTCGGGCGTGCTCGGTGTAGACCAGGTTGAAGTCGGCCACGTGGTCGACCACCCGCCGGTTCGTCTCCTCCGGCACGTTGAGGTCGAAGCAGCGGTTCCCGGCCTCCATGTGGTAGACGGGCACCCGCATCCGCCGGGCGATCAGCGCGGCGATGCAGCTGTTCGTGTCGCCGAGCACCAGCAGGGCGTCCGGCCGCAGGTCCTCGATCGCCCGTTCCACCCCGGTCAGCACGCCGCCGAGCACGCTGCCCAGCGAGGTGGTGTCCACCCCGAGGTAGCGGTCGGGCTGGCGCAGCCGCAGCTCGGTGAAGAAGACGTCGGACAGGGTCGGGTCCCAGTTCTGCCCGGTGTGCACCAGCACGTGGTCGACCGTCCGGTCGAGCCGGGCGATGACCCGGGACAGCCGGATGATCTCGGGTCGGGTCCCGACCACCGTCATGACGCGCGTCATCGACGCCTCCCCCGGTCCGCAGCCTTGATCATGATGTCCTCCAACTGGTCGACTCCCACCCGCAGCGACATGCGGTCCAGGTACACCTGGCGGGCGCGATCGCCCGTCGCCCGCCGCTCGGCGGCGGGCTGGGCCGCCGCGGTGGCGAACCGGTCGGCGAGCGCCCGCCAGTCCTCCGGCGGGCAGGTGAGTCCGACCCGGGCCGAGCGGACCAGCCGGGCGGCGTCGCCGCCCGCCGAGACGATCACCGAACGGCCGCAGGCCAGCGCCGCCTGGAGCTTCGACGGGACGGTCCCCCGCAGGCCGGCCGCGTCCCGCAGGCAGATGAGCTGGTACTCGGCCACGGCGTACAGCTCGGCCATCCGCTCCGGCGGGCGGCGGTCGAGGAACCGGACGTTGTGGGCGCCGAGGTCGGCGGCGAGCCGGCGGGCGCTCTCCTCCTGCACCCCCGAGCCGACCAGCACCAGGTCGACGAGGTCGCGGGTCGCGGCGGCGGCCCGGACCGCCGTCTCGATCCCCTGGAGCAGACCCAGGTTCCCGGCGAACATGATCGTGCAGCGTCCGGTGTGGCCGATGGCGGCGCGGGCCGCGTCGGTGGCGGGCACCGGACGGAACAGCCGGTCGTCGGTCCAGTTCCAGACCACCCGCACCTGGTCCGGGTCCGCGCCCCGCTCGATGACCAGTTCGGCCATCGCCGGCGAGATCACCGCGATGGCCGTGACCGACCGGTAGATCCGGCGCATGGCCCCGGCGATCGCCCCGTCGAGCAGCCGACCCGCGTGCCCCTGCGGCGCCATCCCGGAGTGCAGCACCGACTCCGGCCACGGGTCCTGCACGTGCAGCACGGCCGGCGTGCCGCGCAGCAGCCGGCCGACGACGGCCGCGGCGACGGACGTCGGCGGAGGATGGTAGACGTACGTCACGTCGACGTCGGCGAGGTAGCGCGCCGCGGCGACCGCGCTCGTCGCCGCGAAGGACAGGTAGCTGGCCGCCCGGCGCACCGGCGACCGGTCGTGGCTGGGGTACGACGGCACCCGGCGCACGGTCAGCCCGCCCGTGCGGACGCAGTCGTACCACCGCTGCCGGTAGCCGGGGTAGACCTGGCCGTACGGGTAGCTCGGGAAGGAGGTGAGCACCTTGACCTCGTGCCCGCGCGCGACGAGTTCCGCGGCGAGATTGTCCTGGATGAAGGCGCCCTCCGGCGGGTACCACTGGCTGACCAGGCCGATCCTCATCCGGCGACCACCGCGCTCGGCACCAGGGCCGGCAGGTCGACCGGCTCCGGGTACGTGTCGGGTCGGGCCGGGTCGAAGATCTCGTTGGTCCAGAACAGGGTGACCAGCTCACCGGGCCCGGTGTTGGTGATCCGGTGCGCCCACATCGTCGGCATGTCCACGGCGACCGGCTCGTCCCCGGCGACCGCGAACCGGACGACGTCGTCGTGGCCGATCCGGCGCAGGGCGATCTCCGCCGAGCCGCGCAGCACGACGAAGCGCTCGATCTTGGCGAGGTGGAAGTGCTCCCCCCGGGTCACCCCGGGGTGGGTGCCCGAGCAGAAGGTCTGGCCGCCGCCGTCGTGCACCTTGACCGTCTCCACCAGCTCGCCCCGGGCGTCCGAGCGCCGGGGCAGCGGCATCGGCACGCCGGACGGGAAGACGTGCGAGCGGTAGGTGTTGAACAGCCGCACATCGTGCCGGTCGCGCAGCGGCGGGACCTCCGCCCGGCGGTAGGCGTCGGCGAAGCCGGTCAGCCGGTGCGCCAGCTCGCCCACCCCGATCCGTAGCGCCGGCATGTCCGGGTCCCAGGACCCGCCGGCCGGCACGCCGACGAGCCGGGCGGCGGCATCGGTGACGTGCACCAGCTCCATGTCCCGGTCGAGCTGCACCTGCGGCGTGTCGCCGGAGGCGAGCAGCCGGCAGAAGGTGGCGACCACGGAGTTGTAGAGGGGCCGGCCGTGCTCGCCGTACAGGTTGGGCAGCAGCACGTCGTCGAGGGCGGCGCCGGCGCCGGCCAGGATCCCCGCCGCGGTGGCCTTCGCGTCGCCGTACGGGGTGCCGTTGCCGGCCTGGACCGAGTTGGCGAAGACCACCTCCGGCGGAACGGTGCAGCGCCGCAGCCCGTGCGCGAGCTGCGCGGCGAGCTGAACGTTACCGGCAGCCACCTGGGCGGGGTCGCCCCGGTTCACGCCGGCCAGGTGCAGCACCCGGTCGACCCCGGAGAGCTTCGTGGCGACGGCGTCCGGGTCGGTCAGGTCCGCCCGGGTGACGACGACGGGCTCCGGTCGGCCCAGCGCGCGCAGCAGCGTCCGGACGTGCCAGCCGAGGAAGCCACCGGCGCCGGTGACGGCCAGCCTCAACACGCCGGCACCGGCTCCCGCAGGGCCAGCTCCGCGCGGATCTCCGGCAGGCCGCGCAGCAGCTCCATGATCTCCGGTACGCCGAGCCGGGGCGCGTTGGCCGAGTTGAAGTCCTCCCGGGGAACCTCGCCCAGCTCGCCCTCGGAGACGTACAGCGCGTAGTTCAGGTCCCGCCCGTCGATCGGCACCCGGAAGAACTCCCCGAAGTCGTCGGCCTGGGCCAGCTCCTCCCGGCTGGCCAGCGTCTCGTGCCACTTCTCGCTGTGCCGCACGCCGATGACGTCGAGTTTGCACGGCACGTCGAACAGCCGGCAGACGGCCTCGGCGAGGTCCGCGATGGTCCCGGCGGCCGCCTTGCGGATGAAGACGTCGCCGGGCTGCGCGTGGTGGAAGGCGTGCTCGACCAGGTCGACCGAGTCGGTCAGCGACATCAGGAACCGGGTCATCGTCGGGTCGGTGACGGTCAGCGGCCGGCCGGCCTTGACCTGCTCGACGAAGAGCGGGATGACCGAGCCGCGCGAGTACATCACGTTGCCGTACCGCACGCAGGAGACCGTGGTGGCGCTGCGCGGGTCGTTGCGGGCGTGGGCCTGGGCCACCTTCTCCATCAGGGCCTTGCTCATGCCCATCGCGTTGACCGGGTAGACCGCCTTGTCGGTGCTGAGCACCACCACGGAGCCGACCCCGTTGCGCGCGGCGGCCTCGACCACGTTGGCGCTGCCGAGGACGTTGGTGCGCACCGCCTCCAGCGGGAAGAACTCACAGGACGGCACCTGTTTCAGCGCCGCCGCGTGGAAGACGAAGTCGACCTCGCGGGTCGCCCGTTCGACCGTGTCCCGGTCCCGGACGTCGCCGACGTGGTAGCGGACCCGCTCGTCGCCCAGTGCTCGGCGCATCGCGTCCTGTTTGGCCTCGTCGCGGCTGAGGATGCGCACCTCGCCCACGTCCTGGGACAGCAGGCGGCGCGTCATGGTCTGTCCGAAGGAACCGGTGCCGCCGGTGATGAGCACCCGGCGGCCCGAGGTCGTGAAAGCCATAGCCTCTCCCGTTCGTCACGGCCGGCGGACGGCTTTCCCCGTTCCGCCCGCCCGTGCTGCGGCGATCCGCCGGCCGCGCGGGCGACCGCCCGGACCTGACCTGGCTCCGGTGCGGCACCCGGGTCAACGACGGCCCCACACGCGCAGATACGCGTTTCGGGCCATATCCTCGAAATACTCTCAAGCGGATAAGACGGAGGGAACTACCCTCCCGGCCCCCGTTGGCGGGCCTGCCGTGGGTCGGCCAACCGACGGCGGTTCGCGCCGATTCCCTCACCTCGGCACGTCACAACTGGTACAAAGGGCGCGGACCATGCGGTCCCGGCCGGTTCCGTCACGCTCCACAGCAGAGTGGTCGACCGGGGCGGCGGCGCGGTCCGTCAGCGAAGGAGCACCATGCCGCCAGTTCGACCACCGCACCCGGCCCGGTGCCGCCCGGCCGGCGCGAGCCCGACCGTGGCCGCCCCCGGGCGGTGCACGCTCCGATGACCACCTCGCCACCTCGACTCGGCCCGCGTACCTCCGCCGGGGCGCGGCAGTCGCGGGGAGCCGACCGTCCGGCGGGACCGGGACCGGGACCGGGGCGGCGTCGTCGGGCGGGCGAGCCCGCCGGGTGGCTGCTCCGCGCGTGGCCGACCGGCCTGCCCAGCGTCGTCCTGCTCTGCTGGATCGCGTTCTGGGCGGCCCGCCCGCCGTGGTGGTCGTTCAACTGGCTGGCCCCGATGGCCGTGCTGGCACTGCTGCTCAGCGGCCGGCTGCCCCGGCCGCGCTGGGCCGACGCCCTGGCGGCAGCGACCGCGGGCTGGGCGTACAACACCAGCTTCTGGTCGGACCGGCCGGACCTCACGGCGGCGGGCGCCTACCGGTACGCGACGGTCTGCCTGCTCTTCGTGGCCTGCCGGCACGTGCTGCGCACCCGGCGGGACCTGCTGCTGGTGGCCGGGACGTTCCTCGCCGGGTGCGTGGTCGTCGCCCAGGAGGTGCTCACCGGCGCCGCCGAGGACCTCCGCTCGCGGGGGCAGGTGCTCGACGTGGCCCACCGGTTCGGCATCGAGGGCCGGGAGGTGAATCTCACCGCCTACACGCTGGTCGCCGGGATCGTGGTCGCCGCGATCCTGACCACGGCCGTGGCACGTCACCGGCGGTGGCGGCTCGTGCCGCCGGCCGCCGGGGCGCTGCTGCTCTGGGCCGTGCTGCTCACCGGGTCCCGGGGCGCCGCGATCGGGGTGCTGCTCGGCGTGATCGCCCTGCTGGCGGCCCGGTTCTGGCCCCGGCTGACGGTGCCCTTCCTCGGCGTGCTCGGGCCCGCGCTGCTCTTCCTGGTGCCGCTCGGCAGGACCCCGAGCTGGACGATGACCTGGCTCGACGGCATGTACGGCCGGGCCACCGGCGACATCTCCGGGCGGCTGTGGCTCTGGCCCTACGCCGTCACCACCTGGTCGGAGCACCTGCTCACCGGCTCCGGGCCGGGGGTGCTCATCGCGACCAACCCGTACGGCGTCGGCCCGCACAACCTGCTGTTGACCGTCGGCAACGACCTGGGGCTGATCGGCGTGCTGCTCTACTTCGGCACGCTCGCCGCCGCCCTGGTCGCGACCGCCCGGGCGACGCCGGTCGGCCGACTGCTGGCCTGCGGCTTCACCGCGCTGATGCTGCCGATCTGGCTCACCGGCCAGTGGGAGGCGTCACCGGCCGCCTGGCTGGCCCTGGCCATGCTGACCGTGCTGCCCACGCTCCGCGCCCCGGCGACACCGCAGCACCGAGCGCGTTGCCTGCGGCCGGCAGCCGAGGTCCCGGCCACCGGGTGAGCCAGGGCTGAACCGCCCCTCGGGCCCCGCTCAGTCGGTCTTGACCGGAACCGACCCGCCTTGGCCGCTCCCCGGCCCGGGCTCACCCTCACCCCGGCCCATCCTCACCCCGGCCCATCCTCACCCCGGGCCGACCCTCAGCCCGGGCCGACCCTGGCCCCGGCCGGAGTGTGGCGGGGCTCCGGTGTGGGGCCGACCGGCCGGCGGGCGGCCCGCGCCAGGGTCTCGGCGAACCGGGCGGCCACCTGGTCCGCCCGGTGGTGGCGGACGGCGAAGTCCAGCCCCTGCCGGCCCAGCCGCTCGCGCAGCGCGGGATCCCCGCAGAGCCGGGCGACCTCCCGGGCCAGCCGGGCGGGATCGTCCACGCCGACCACCGCACCGGCCCCGGCCGCGTCCAGGTGGGCCATCGAGGCCAGTTCCGCCGGGCCGAAGCCGAGCACCGGGCGGCCGGCGGCGAGATACTGGGGGATCTTGGTGGACAGCGAGTACCGGGTGTAGTGGCGGTGCTCCTCGGCGAACGACTCGACGTGCACCAGGACGTCGGCGCGGCGCAGCACCGCGGCGACCTCGTCACTGGCCACCGACCCGCCCAGCCGGACGCCGGGCAGCCCGAGCCGCTCGCCGTACCGGGCCAGGTCCTGCGGGGGCGCGTGCACGGTCAGCCGGGCCCGCAGGCCGTCGGCGGCGAGCCGGCCGACAGCCTCGCCGACCCGGCGCAGTGACCGCCAGCGGTCCAGATGCAACCCGCCCACGTAGACGAGGTCCAGCACCGCCCCGTCGGCGGCGGGCCGGGCGGGGCCCGGCCGGTCGGCGAAGTCCGTCGGGTCGACGCAGTTGCCGAAGGCCGCGAAGGGCAGCCCGTAGCGGCGCTGGTACTCCCGCGCCATCGGATCGCTGATCCCCAGGCCGTACGACGAGTGCCGGACCACCTCCCGGACCCCGGCGAGCACCGCGCGCCGGGCGACGCCGAGCGTCTGCCGGTCGGCGTACAGGGTGCTGGGCCAGTCGTCCATGAAGTGCGGCACCAGCGGCACCCCGCACTCCCGGGCCGCCAGCACGGCCAGCCGCATCTGCCGGATGCTGCCCAGCGTCGCGTAGACCACCTGCGGTCGCTGCTCCCGCAGCCACCGGCGCGCGTCGGCGGGCACCCGCAGCGGGCTGAGGTCGACGAACGCCCGCAGCTCGGCCCGCATCCGGGCCCGCAGCGGCCCCGGCTCGACACCCGCCCCGCCGGCCCCAGCCCCGCCGGCTGAGACTCCGCCGACCCCGGTGACGGCCGAGCCGTTCCGCGCGCCCGGCGACGTCCCCCGGGTGGTCCGGGCCCGCCAGCGGAACAGGTGGTACTCCACGGGCGCGGAGCGCGGGTCGAGCCGCAGGAACCGCTGGCACACGTCCGTGTCGGGTTCCAGGTCCTCGGCGTAGAGCTGGGCCAGCCGCTGTCGCGGCCAACCGGCGAAGAGGTTGGACAGGGTGATCCCGGTGCCCGAGGCTCGGCCGAACCCCGCCGCGCCGACGACCAGCACCCGGGGATGCTCCTCAGCCGACCAGTTGTCCATCGGATCTCCATTCCGGCGCCGGACGCCCGGCCCGGCGCAGCGCCTTGCGGTAGCCGTACAGGGCGGCGGGGACGACGGTGAGCGCGAACCCGGCCACCGCGACCCAGGGGACCGCCCAGAGCCCGAACCAGGAAGCTCCGTACCACTTGCCGACCAGCGACAGGACGGCGAACACCGCCCAGCCGACCAGTTGCGGGGTGACCACGCCGGCGGCGTTCTGCACCATGAAGCGCGGCGAGAGCGCCGCCTGCACCACCCACCAGCCGCCCAGCCCGGCCAGCAGCCACGGGTCGGCCCCGATCGGCACCGGCAGCCAGGCGTCGAGGAGCCGCTGACCGGCGAGCGCCAGGACGACCGTGGGCAGCAGGGTGGCCAGCACCGAGACGACGGTCATCCGGCGGGTGATCCGCCGCACCCAGTCCAGTTGGCCCCGGGCCAGGGCGTCCCCGTTGGCCGGCCAGAGCGGCACGTTCACCAGCACCACGAGCTGGCCGAGCTGGGCGAGCAGCTTCGCCGGCACCACGTAGGCGGCGACGGCGGACAGGCCGAGGGCGTGGGCGACGATCAGCGTGTCCACGCTGGTCGCGACCGACGTCACCACGGTCACCACGAAGAACAGCCCGCTGAGGCTCAGCAGCTCGCGGGCGGCGCGCGGGTCGACGCAGCGCAGCCGGGGCCGGATCCGGGAGCCGTCGCGCCAGAAGAACCAGAGGCTGTTGAGCAGGTTGACCACCAGCGGCGCGACCGCCGAGGCCACGATGATCGCCACCGGTGGCAGCCCGGCCCGGACGATGCCGAGCACCACCACCAGCCCGACCAGGCCCGCCCCGGCCTGCCAGAGGTTGCTCCGGCCGACCTGCTGGCAGGCGTACTGGACCCGGACGATCAGCGAGAGCGGCACGTTGAGCACGAACGCGGTGAGGCAGGTCAGGGCGATCGTCCGCGCCTGCCCGGGCCCGATCTGGCCGGTGGTGTTGAACACCGACGCCCAGGGCACCGCGTCGGCGAGCAGCCAGAGGACGCCGCAGAGGGCGACCGCCAGCAGGGACAGCGTCAGGTAGGCGCTGGAGACGTAGCGGCGGGCCAGCTCGTGGTCGCCGGCCGCCTGGCAGGGCGCCAGCTTGGTCATCAGGCCGCTGCCCAGGCCGAGGTCGGCGAAGGCGGCCATCCCGGCGAGCGCGGCCACGGCCATCCAGAGGCCGTACAGGTCGGTGCCGAGGTAGGGCAGCGTCACCGGGACCAGCACGATCGGGACCACGAACCCGGCCAGCCGGCCGAGCACGGCGGTGCAGACGCCAGTGACGAGCCGGCGGGTACGGTCGGGCGCCCGCCGGTGGGCCCCGGGCGGGGGTTTCTCCCGCTCGACGAGTCCGGCCGGGGCGTTCGGCACTAGTGTCCGGCGAGCACGTGGCCGGACATCCAGGCCACGGTCTCCTCCAGACCGACGCGCAGCGGCACCGGGCGGGCCGTGGGGAACAGCTCCCGCAGCCGGCCGCAGTCGGCCTGCGAGTCGCGCACGTCGCCGGGGCGGGGCGGCTCGTGTATCACCGGCAGCCGGCGGCCGAGCACGTCCTCCAGCTCGGCGACGAGGTCGAGCAGCGACACCCGGGCTCCGAAGGCCAGGTTGACCGCGTCGGGCGCCGCCACCCGGCGCAGCACCGCCTCCACGATCACCGCCGTCACGCTGCCCACGTAGGTGAAGTCGCGGGTCTGCCGGCCGTCGCCGTGCACCCGCAGCGGCCGGCCGGCGAGCGCGGCCACGACGAACCGGGGCACCACGGCGGCGTACGCGTGGTGCGCCGCCTGCCGGGGGCCGAACACGTTGAAGAAGCGGAACGGCAGCACGGACAGCCCGTAGCAGGACGCGTAGGACAGCGCGTACGCCTCGGCGGCCAGCTTGGACACGGCGTACGGGCTGACCGGCATCGGCCGCAGCGTCTCCCGCCGGGGCAGGACGGGATTCGCCCCGTACACCGAGGAGGACGACGCGAGGACGACCTGGGGCACCCCGTGCCGCCTGGCCGCCTCCAGCACCATCAGGGTGCCGGTGGCGTTCGCGTGGTGGCTGGGCAGCGGCCGGTCGATGGAGCGGGGCACCGAGCCCAGCGCGCCCAGGTGCACCACGCTCTGCGCGCCGACGAGGGCCCCGTCGAGCAGGTCCGGGTCGAGGATGGTGCCCCGCGCGAGCCGGACCGGCACGTCGAGCAGGTTCTCCACCGCCCCGGTGGAGAGGTCGTCGACCGCCACCACCTCGGTCACCTGCGGGACCTCGCACAGCGCCCGGACCAGGTTGGCGCCGATGAAACCCGCGCCTCCGGTCACCACTACCTTCACGATCTCCCCCAGCACTGGTCGGTCTCCACGGCGGCCGGCGCGTAGCCGAGCCACCCGCTGAACAACGACCGCCGATCCGGCAAGTTACTGCAAAAGGGACGGAGGAGGAGTCGGCCGCCGGGGGCGGCTCACGGCTGCGGCTCGGGCGCGGCCAGCGGCTGCCGCTCCGCCCCACGCCCGCCGGCCGGTTGCCGGGCACCCCCGGTCCGGTGACCGCCGGCGGCGATCGGGCCGGCAGCGGGACCGAGCGCGCCGAGGAACACCCGCAGCCGGCGGCCCTGCGCGGCCGGGTTCCTGGTCTCGGCGACGAAGGCCCGTCCCGCCGCGCCGAGCGCGGCGGCCGTCGCCGGGGGCAGCTCCAGCACGTGCCGGATCGCGTCCCGGAGCCCGGCAACGCCGTCGCCGGCGGCGTACACCAGGTGGGGGTCGTAGTCGGCGGGGATGCCGGGCAGCCGGGTGGTCACCACCGGGACCCCCGCCGAGAGGTACTCGATGAGCTTGGACGGGAACGAGTACGGCACGAAGTGCTGGTCGACCGGCCGGGGGTTGACCAGCACCGTCGCCCCGGCGAGCCACCCGGCCAGGTCGCCGCGGTCCAGCAGCCGTGGTGGCGCGACGCGCGGGTCGAGCGCGGCCTGCTCGTGCAGCCACCCCTCCAGCTCGCCCCGGCCGAAGACGCACAGCCGCAGGTCCGGCTCCGGCAGCCCACGGAACGCCTCGACCAGCCGGTCCACGCCGTAGGCGCGGCTGAGCCCGCCGGCGTACCCGATCTGCCGGGTGTCGGCGGCCGCGGCCCTGGGCCGGACCCCGACCGGCGGGGCACAGATCCCCTCCAGCACCAGCCGGGGGCGGCCGGGCGCGAAGTCCTCGGCGAGCGGACCGGTCAGGGCGACGACGCCGGCGCACCGGCGCAGGGCGGCCCGGACCAGCGCGACGTCCACGGACCGCAGCAGCCGGACCAGCTGGCCCTCGTGCGGCAGCGGCACCCCCGGCGGGTCGGTCAGCACCGGCACGACCCGGACCCCGCGCAGCCGGCCCAGCACCAGGCCGGCCCAGAGGAACGGCGTGTGCACCCCATGGACCAGCAGCACGTCGGCGGGCTGTTCCCGCAGCATCCGGGCGCCCCGCCGACAGGCCGCGACGAACCGGGTCAGGTGCTTGAGGCCGAGCAGGTTGACGAAGCCGAGGAGCTGGCCGTCCACCCCGGCGTGGCGGAACCGGGCGGCCCGGTACCGGATCCGGGGGTTGCGGGGGTAGGTGGAGACCGGGGCGGCGGACAGCAGCCGGACCGGGCAGCCGGCGTCGCGCAACGCCCGCACCAACCCCCAGGCGAAGGCGTGGGTCTGGGTGGAGTGGACGGCGTCCCCGGCCATCACCCGGCCCAGCGCCTCGTCGGGCAGCGTGAAGCCGAGCAGGACGACCCGGGGCGGCACGTCCCGGTCACGCGCGTCGCCGGCCGGCACCGCTCAGCCCGCCAGGATCCGCTGGTACGCCGTGTCCAGCGCCCCGAGCATCGCGTCCAGGCTGTACCGGTCGACGACCGTACGGCGGGCCCGCGCGCCGAGCCGCGCCCGGGTCCCGGCGTCGCCCAGCAGCGCGGCGAGCGCGTCGGCCAACGCCTGCGGGTCGCCGGCCGACACCAGCCGCCCGCCGCCGTCGCGCAGCACCTCCACGTTGCCGCCCACCGCCGAGGCCACCACCGGCAGCCCGTGGGCCATCGCCTCCAGCAGGGCGTTGGACAGGTTCTCGTGCAGGGTGGGGAAGACGAACAGGTCGGCGGCACAGAGCAGGTCCGGCACGTCGGCGCGGTTGCCGAGCATCCGTACCCGCGCCGCGCCGGCGCCCCGCAGGGCCGCCTCGACGTCGGCGCGGGCCGGGCCGTCGCCGGCCACCAGCAGCACCGGGCGGCTCGGGGCCGGCGGCAGCCGGCGCAGCGCCTCGGCCAGCACGCCGAAGCCCTTCTCCCAGGTCAGCCTGGCCACCACGATCATCGCCAGGTCGTCGGGGCGCAGCCCGAGGTCGGCGCGGACCCGGTCCCGGGCCGCGTCCGGCCGCGCCGGCACGGGCACCCCGTTCGGGATGACGCCGAGGAACCGGTCGGCGCAGCCGCGCAGGAAGTCCCGGCCTGCGGCGTACTCGCAGACGGTCGCGACGTGGCTGGCCGCCCGCAGGGTCAGCGGCTCGGCGCCGCGCACCAGCAGCGCCCGGCGCACCGGGCGGTCGACCCGCCGCAGGTCCCGCACGGTCCCGTGCACGGTGACCAGGACCCGCCGGCAGCCGGCCAGCCGGGCGGCGAGGACGCCGTGGAACCCCTCGTTCTGCAGGCCGCGCACGTGCACCAGGTCGGGCCGGACCCGGCGCAGCAAGGCGACCCAGTCCCGCAGCAGGCCGACGTTGAGCGCGCCGTTGCCGCTGCTCTGGTGCATCCGGACGAAGTCGTACCGGTCGGCCAGCCGGGAGGCGAGGACCCGTTCGACGGCGGTGAGCGGCCCGTTCGCGCCCGGCGTCCCGGACGAGTGCTGCACCACCACGGGGCGGATGCGGGTCCCGGGCTCCGCGCGCCGGGCACCGGCGAGGTCAGTGCTCAGGTCCACACCCGCTCCTATCGACGCGCCAGGCAGGAGGCGGGCCCTGCCCCGCCGGAGTGCCTACACTAAACCGATCTATCGTGCACAAGTCGCAGACACGCAAAGATGGGGAATATGCCGACATCATCTGAAGAGGACACCGCCCCGCCGCCAGGTGCCACGCCGCCACGGCTGCTCGCGTTGGCCGCCTTCCGGTTCCCGCACGGCGACGCGATGTCCAACCGGCTGCTCCAGTTGGCCCGGTCCGCCACCCCGCCCGGCACGCCCACCCTCGTGGTCAACGACTGGCCGGCCGACGGGACCCGGCCGCCCGCCGACCCGCCCCTGCCGCCGGGCGTACGGCTGATCTCCCTCGGCGGGGGCACCCACGGGCCGCTGGCACGCTGGCTGCGAGGGCGCACCCGGCCGCTGCGGGTGCTGGCCGCGCTGCGGCGCGCCGGGGTTCGACCCCGCGACCTGACCGGCGTCTACCTGCCGCTGAGCCTGTGGAACCTCACCACCTGGGCGGTGCTTCGCTCCGCGACGCGCTGCCCGGTGACGGTGGACGTGCTCGAACGCCACGACCCGGAGCAGTTCCCCCGGGGCCGGATCACCCCCTACTTCCTGCGGCACCGGTGGAGCCTGTTCCTGGCCGGCCGGCTCGCCGACCGGGTGATCGCCGTGTCCGAGACGCTCGCCGGGCACTTCGTCCGGCGTGGACTACCGACCCTGGTCGTACCGCCGCAGGTCGACCTCGCCGAGCACACCGCGTCGGCCGCGCCGCCGCCGATCGCCGAGGGGATCCGGCTGCTCTACGCCGGCTCGGCGGGGCCGAAGGACCTGCTTACGGTGGTGCTGGCGGGTATGCGAGGGCTGCCCCGGGCCGAGCGGGACCGGGTCCGCCTGGTGATCGCCGGCTTCGACCGGGACCGGGCGGCAAGCCTGTCGGACCTCGACGAGGGCCTGCTCACGGAGCTGGCCGACCGGGTCACCTTCCTCGGCCGGGTGCCCCGCGACCGGGTGCTGGCGGAGCTGCGCCGGTCGCACTTCTCCGTGCTGGTCCGGCCCCTGGCCGGGTACGCGCAGGCGGGCTTCCCCTCGAAGGTGCCGGAGAGCCTCGCCGCCGGGTGCCCGGTGCTGCTGAACTCCACCAGCGACCTGGGACGGTACGTCGTGGACGGCCGCGAAGGGCTGGTGCTAGCCGGGCCCACGGCCGACGACGTCCGGGAGGGGCTGGCCCGCGCCCTGGCCCTCGACGAGGCCGCCTGGCGGGCGATGAGCCGGGCCGCCCGGGAACGGGCCGGGTCCTTCGACTACCGGTTGTGGGCCCCGGTTGTCAGCGCGTTCGTCGCCGGCCCGGGGCCCGCCCCCGACGAAGCGCCGGGGAGGTCCGCCAGCGCGGCCAGTTCGTCCGGGGTCAGCCGGTGAGCGGGCGGGTAGAGCGCGCGCTCGTGCGCGGCGATCGTCGCCACCGGCCACCGCAACCGGATCACCCGAGCCGGGTTGCCGGCGACGATCGCGTACGGCGGCACCGGGCGGGTCACCACCGCACCGGCCCCGACCACCGCGCCCCGGCCCACCGTCACGCCGTGCAGGATGACGGCCCGGGTGCCGACCCAGACGTCGTCGCCGATCGTCACGCCCCGGTCCAGGTCCTCGTCGCCGGGCTGCTTGCCCACGGCGGTCATCGGCACGCCGACCCGGTCCACCCGGTGGTTGCCGCCCCGGATCGTGACCTGCGGCCCGAACATGACGTTGTCGCCGATCCGGATCCGGGACCGGGCGGCGATGAGGACCGGCCGGTGTCCCAGGTCGACGTTGCGGCCCACCTCGATCGTCTCGTACGTGTAGACGCCGTCCGGGTCGAAGACGAAGCCGTCCCCCCGGGCGGCGAACCGGCCGGCCACCGCCAGGCCGCGCACCGCCCGCCGGGCCCGGGAGCCGAGGGTCCAGAGCCGGTCGAGGGCACTGGCCAGCCCCCCGAGGACCGGGCCGGGACGGCTGGCCGAAAGCCGCATCAGGCCCGCCCCCGCCCCGCGCCGGCCCGGTCAGCGCGCGCCGGCACACCGTAGATCTCCCGGATCACCGCCGCCTTCTCCTGGGCGGGCAGGTGGCCACAGCCCAGCGACTTGGCCCGCATCCGGTCCAGGTACTCGTCGACGGTGCGCACCACCCGGGCGGGGGCGCCGACGGCGACGCTGTTGGCGGGGATGTCCCGGGTGACGACCGAGCCGGCCCCGATCACGCACCGGTCACCGATCGTCACCCCGGGGAGGACAAGCGTGCGCACCCCTAGGTACACGTCGTCACCCACTCTGATCGGCGCCGTCCACTCCAGGTCCGGATGCTCCCGACGCAGGATGAGCGTGCCGCCGTCATGGGTGACGAACTGCACCCCGGCGGTGATGTAGACGTTGTCACCGAGGGACACCAGCCACGGCTCGGACCCGAACATCGCCCGGTTGATCCCGTAGAACCGGACCCGGCCCCGCAGGTCCACGCCGATGGCCCTGGCAAAGCCCTCCGGGTCGCGGGCCGCCGCCCGACGGTCCCGTACCGACGCCCACAGCGCACGGAGCATCCCCATCACCCGTCCCCTCCCGACATCGGGAGTCCGCTCGACACCGGCCGTTGTCCGACCCGCCGAACGGTGCAACGAAGATCCCCGCCGCGGGTGACCATCGCGGGCCGGTCGTCCTGGGGCCCGCCGCCCGCCCCGGGCCGCCGGAGCGGAACAACGCATCGAGGCATTGACATGTAATGAATCCACCAGAAGGCTCGCGCTACAGGTCCCTGCACACCCGAGGAGCGCGGATGAAGAAGGCACGGCTGGCGGTCGCCGGCGTGTTGACACTGCTCGGCGCGCTGGCGCTGACCCCGCCGGCGGGCGCCCGGCCACCGTCGGACCCCACCGGCCGCGACGGCCTGGAGGTGTACGTCGGCACGGTCACGCCGGAGCAGCGGGAGAAGCTGCGGGCGGCCGGGGTCGACCTCGGCCACGACCAGCGCGGCACCGACGGGGCCGGGGCGACCCGCGTGGAGACGGTGCTGAGCCGGCGGCAGGCGGACCGGCTCGCCGGCCAGGGCGTCCGGCTGGCCGTGAAGCGGGTGCACGGCCGGGACGCCTCCCAGGCCCTGCGCGAGCAGGCCGCCGCCGGGTGGTCGGCGTTCCGGTCATACAGCGAGGCCGGCGGCATCCGCGACGAGCTGACCGCCACCGCCGCGCGCTTCCCGAAGCTGGCCAAGGTGGAGACCATCGGCCGCACGGTACAGGGCAAGCCGATCCTCGCGGTCAAGGTCACCCGGGACGCCCGGACGGTGCCGGACGGTAAGCGCCCGGCGGTGCTGTACGCCAGCAGCCAGCACGCCCGGGAGTGGATCACCCCGGAGATGACCCGCCGGCTGCTGCACCACGTGCTCGACAACTACGGCACGGACGCCGGGATCACCCGGCTGCTCAACACCACCGAGCTGTGGTTCCTGCCGGTGGTCAACCCCGACGGCTACGACCACACGTTCACCCCCGGCAACCGGCTGTGGCGCAAGAACCTGCGGGACAACGACGGCGACGGGCGGATCACCACCGCCGACGGCGTCGACCTGAACCGCAACTTCGGCTACCGGTGGGGGTACGACAACGAGGGCTCCTCGCCGGAGCCGAACAGCGACACCTACCGGGGCCCCGCCCCCGGCTCGGAGCCGGAGACGAAGGCGCTGGACCGGCTGTTCCGGCGGGTCGGCTTCGAGTTCTTCGTCAACTACCACTCGGCGGCCCAGCTGCTGCTCTACGGCGTCGGCTGGCAGGTGAGCACCCCCACCCCCGACGACGTGATCTACCAGGCGATGGTCGGCGACGACGCGAACCCGGCGGTGCCCGGCTACGACCCGGACCTCTCCGCCGAGCTGTACACCACCAACGGCGACACCGACTCGCACGCCCAGGTCCGCTACGGCACGCTCGGCTTCACCCCGGAGATGTCCACCTGCGAGACGGCCTCCGCCGTCGACCCGGACGACCAGTGGCGGCCGGAGGACTGCGTCAGCGGCTTCGTCTTCCCCGACGACGAGAGGCTGATCGCCGGCGAGGTGGCCAAGAACCTGCCGTTCGCCCTCGCCGTGGCGAAGTCGGCGGCCGACCCGGACGAGCCGGTGTCGGTGGTCGGCCGCAGCACCCCGGACTTCGTGGTGGACGCCTTCGACACCTCGTACGGGCGCACCCAGCAGGTGGCCACGGTCGCCCGCCGGGCGCTGCGCGACGTGCGGATGCACTACGTGGTCAACGGCGGCCGGCCCAGGACGGTCAAGGTCCGCGAGTGGCGCGGCGGCGAGCGGTACGGGGACACCAACAACGTCTGGTACGCCGAGCAGCGCGGCACGGTGACCGGCACGAGACCCGGCGACCGGGTCGAGGTCTGGTTCACCGGGGTCAAGCCGCGCAAGGGCCCGGTGGCCAGCGAGCGGTTCACCTACCGGGTGCACACCGACGTCGGCGGGGACGTGCTGGTCCTCGCGATGGAGGACGTCACCGGGCTGAGCCCCGTCCAGGACGCCACCACGGCGAAGTACGCCGACGAGGTCGCCGCCGCGCTGAGCGCCGCCGGGCGCAGCAGCGACGTGTACGACTTCGACGCGATGGGCCGCCGCGCGCCGCACCCGTTGGGCGTGCTGTCGCACTACCGGGCGGTGGTCTGGGAGACCGGCGACGACGTGATCCTGCGCGCCCCCGGCCAGGTGGGCGGCACCACGGCCGAGGCCGCGCTCACCACCGAGCTGGCGGTGCGCGACTACCTCAACGAGGGCGGCAAGGTGCTGGTCAGCGGCAAGTACGCGCTGTTCGCCCAGGCCGCGAACGGCTCGTACCTGTACCGCCCGGACGCCCCGCCGGAGTGCACCGACCCGGACGACGCCACCTGCCTGCCGGTGCTCAACGACTTCCAGCAGTACTGGCTGGGGGCGTACACGTACGTCAGCGGCGGGGGCGGCGACGCCGCCGGGGCGCCGTACCCGGTCCAGGGGTCCGCCGGGGCCTTCGCCGGGTTCGCCGGCCGGCTCAACGCCGACGGCTCGGCCGGCAACCAGGACCACACCGCGTCGTTCCTGACCACGTCGAGCTTCCTGCCGCCGGACGAGTTCCCGCAGCTCGGCGGGGCGGCCACGGTGGACTGGGTTCGCCCGGGCAACGCGCCGTTCGACCCGCGCACCGGCGAGTGGTACCTGTACAGCGGCCGGGCCGACGAGTCGTACAAGCGGCTCACCCGGACCGTCGATCTGACCTCGGCCGGCAGCGCCCAGCTCCGCTTCTTCACCTCCTACGACATCGAGGAGAACTGGGACTTCCTGACCGTCGAGGCGCACGAGGTGGGCAGCGACGACTGGACCACCCTGCCGGACGCCAACGGGCACACCGGCACCGCCACCGGCGAGAGCTGCGAGTCCGGCTGGGCGAACGAGCTGCACCCGTTCCTGGCCCACTACCAGGGCCCCGACTGCTCCCCGACGGGCAGCACCGGGAGTTGGAACGCGGCCACCGGCGCGTCCGGCGGCTGGCAGGAGTTCGCGGTCGACCTGTCGGCGTACGCGGGCAGGAAGGTCGAGGTCTCCATCTCGTACGTCTCCGACTGGGGCACCCAGGGTCTCGGCGTCTTCCTCGACGACGCCCGGGTGATCGTCGACGGCGCCACGGTCAGCGAGACCTCGTTCGAGGCCGCCGACCTGGGCGGCTGGACGGTGGCCGGTCCGCCGCCCGGCTCCGCGCCGGGGGCGAACGACTGGTCGCGCAGCCAGCAGGCGTTCGAGGAGGGGGCTGCGGTGGTCACCCCGGACACCGTCTACCTCGGCTTCGGCCTGGAGGGGCTGGCCCCGGCGGCCCGCAACGATCTGGTGGCCCGCTCGTTGACCCACCTGCTCGGCGGCTCCCGCCGGTGACGTCGCGCGGCGCGGGGCGCCGCTGACCGGGTGACGGGTGCGCCGGTGGTGGGATGCCGCCGGCGCACCCGCGTGTCCGCCCGGCGTGCCGGGGCCGACACGCCGCCGCGTGTACCGCGCCGGAAAACGGCATGAGAGCGGAAACCGGAAACATCATACGAAAGCCTCCCATAGCTGATAGAAACACGATTCGGCCTATTCACCGCCGAGTCCTGGGAGGTCGGAACGTGAACGTTCGCCGGGAGCTGGCGACACCATGGGGATCGGAAACCGGCCGGGTGAGCGGGCGGCCCTCGCCCGCCCGGCTGCGCGTCAAGCGCGCCGTCGACGTGCTGCTGGCGCTGACCTTGCTGGTGCTCACCGCGCCGGTCGTGGCGGTCGCCGCGCTGCTCGTGCTGGCCCAGTTCGGCCCGCCCGTGTGCTTCAGCCAGGTCCGGACCGGCCGGCACGGGCGGCGGTTCCGGATCTACAAGCTGCGCACGATGTCCGACGAGCGCGACGCCGACGGCGCCCTGCTGCCCGACGGGGTCCGCTGCCGGGGGATCGGTCCCGTCCTGCGTCGACTCAGCATCGACGAGCTGCCCCAGCTCTGGAACGTCCTGCGCGGGGACCTCAGCCTGGTCGGCCCGCGCCCCCTGCTGCCCCACTACGACCCCTGGTACACCGACCCGGAGCGCCGCCGCTTCCTCATGCCGCCCGGGCTGACCGGCCTGCAACAGATCAGCGGGCGCAACACCCTCGCCTGGGACGACCGGCTCGCCCTGGACACCCGCTACGTCGACGAGTGGTCGCTGCGGCTGGACCTGTGGATCCTGGCCCGCACGGTCGGGAAGGTGCTGCGGGGCACCGGCGTCGTCCTCGACCCGTCCGCGCACATGCTGGACCTCGACCAGGAGCGGCAGCTCACGTGCCTGCCGTCCTGACCGCCGCCGGGGTCACCGCCGAGGTCACCGCCCTCGACGGGCCCACCGACCCGGCGCTGGGCCCGGTCACCCGGCTGCTGGCCGAGGCGATCCCGGCCGACTGCGCGGGCCTGGTGCCGTACCACGCGCCCGGGTACGCGGCGTTCCTGTCCGCCGCGCTGGCCCCGCCGGCCGGCTCCCGCACCGTCCTGCTGCGCTGCGTGCGCGACGGCGCGGACGTGCTGGCCGTGGCGGACTGGCGGTGGCTCGGGCGGCAACTGCTGCTCAACGGGGTCGCGGTGGCCCAGGGGGTACGGGGGTCGGGCCTGGGCGGCGCGCTGCTGGCCGACGGCCTGCGGCTGGCCCGCCGGCTGCGGTGCGCCGCGCTGGCCCTGGACGTGTCGCGCGACAACGCCGGCGCCCGGCGGCTGTACCGGCGCTTCGGCTTCGCCGGCCGGACGCACAGCTCCTGGGCCGAGGTGCCGATCGCCACGGGAGCCGGCCCCGGGCTCCGCTTCGCCGACTGGCCGGCCTTCGCCGCCCACCGCGCCGCCTACGGCTTCGGCGACCTGCGGGTGCTCGCCGCCGCCGGCCCGGTGACCGTCCGGGCGGTCGGCACGACGCTGCGGGTGCCCGCCGGCCCGGAGGCCGGCGGGCTCGCCACGGCGCTCGCCGGGCCGCTCGGCGTCACCCGGGCCTGGGCCGTCCGGGACGGGCGGGACGCCGAGGGCTTCGCCCGGTTCACCAGGATGCTGCGGCCCGTCACGCCCGGCTGAGCACCGCCGACACCAGCTCCCGCGCCTCCTGCTGGATCCGGGCCAGGTGGTCAGGGCCCTGGAAGGACTCGGCATAGATCTTGTAGACGTCCTCGGTGCCGGAGGGTCGGGCGGCGAACCAGCCGGACGCGGTGGTCACCTTGAGCCCGCCGATCGGCGCGCCGTTGCCCGGGGCGGTGGTCAGCGTCGCGGTGATCGGCTCGCCGGCCAGCTCGGTCGCGGTCACCTGGTCCGGGGAGAGCTTGGCGAGCACCGCCTTCTCCTGCCGGCTCGCCGGGGCGTCGATCCGGGCGTACGCGGGGGCGCCGAACCGCTCGGCCAGCTCCGTCCAGTGCTGGCTGGGCGTCTTCTGCGTGGTCGCGATGATCTCCGAGGCGAGCAGGCAGAGCAGGATGCCGTCCTTGTCGGTGGTCCAGGTGCTGCCGTCGCGGCGCAGGAACGAGGCCCCCGCGCTCTCCTCCCCGCCGAAGCCGACGGACCCGTCGAGCAGGCCCGGCACGAACCACTTGAACCCGACCGGCACCTCCAGCAGCGGCCGGCCCAGGTCGGCGGCGACCCGGTCGATCATCGAGGAGGAGACCAGGGTCTTGCCGACGGCGGCGTTCTTGCCCCACTTCGACCGGGTGCGGAACAGGTGGCCGATCGCCACCGCCAGGAAGTGGTTGGGGTTCATCAGGCCGCCGTCGGGGGTGACGATGCCGTGCCGGTCGGCGTCGGCGTCGTTGCCGGTGGAGACCTGGTAGTCGGCGCGGGCGGCGATCAGCGACGCCATCGCGTTCGGCGACGAGCAGTCCATCCTGATCTTGCCGTCCCCGTCGAGGGTCATGAACCGCCACGTCGGGTCGACCGTCGGGTTGATCACCGTGAGGTCGAGGCGGTGCCGCTGCGCGATCTCCCCCCAGTACGCCACGCTGGCCCCGCCGAGCGGGTCGGCGCCGATGCGCACCCCGGCGTCCCGGACGGCGTCGAGGTCGACCACGGCGGGCAGGTCGTCGACGTAGCGGGCGAGGAAGTCGTACTCGCCGGTGGTGTCGGCGGCGCGGGCCCGCGCGTACGGGATGCGCTGCACCTCCTTGAGCCCGGCGGCGAGGATCGCGTTCGCCCGGTCCTGGATCCACCTCGTGACGTCCGTGTCCGCCGGGCCGCCGTTGGTCGGGTTGTACTTGAACCCGCCGTCGTCGGGCGGGTTGTGCGACGGGGTGATCACGATGCCGTCGGCCAGGCCGGAGGTGCGGCCCCGGTTGTGGGTGAGGATGGCGTGCGACACCGCCGGGGTGGGGGTGTAGCCGTCGCGGCTGTCCAGCAGCACGGTGACCCCGTTGGCGGCGAGCACCTCCAGCGCGTCGACGGCCGCCGGGGCGGACAGCGCGTGGGTGTCCCGGCCGAGGAAGAGCGGGCCGTCGAGGCCCTGCTCCCGGCGGTAGTCGCAGAGCGCCTGGGTGACGGCGAGGATGTGGTCGGAGTTGAACGCGTTGCGCAGGCTCGACCCCCGGTGCCCGGAGGTGCCGAAGGACACCTGCTGCGTCGGGTCGTCCGGATCGGGGTGCTCGGCGTAGTAGGCGGTGACCAGCCGGGGCACGTCGACCAGGTCGGCGGGCTCGGCGGGCTGACCGGCACGGGGGTGGGCCACTGCGCAACCTCCAGGGACGGGACGGACGCTGACTCTTTTCCCGGAGACGGCCGGGGTCACACGTGGCTCAGGGCTCGACCCGCTGGCCCTTGCCGATCACCACGATGCCGTTGTCGGAGACGGTGTAGCGCTGCCGGTCCTTCTCCAGGTCGACGCCGATCTCGGCCCCCTCGGGGACGACGACGTTCTTGTCCAGGATGGCGCGGCGGACCACGGCGTGCCGGCCGATCTCGACCCCCTCCATCAGCACCGCGCCGTCGACGTGCGCCCAGGAGTGCACCTTGACCTTCGGCGAGACGATCGAGTTCTCCACCAGGCCGCCGGAGATCACCGCGCCGGGCGAGACCATCGACGCCACGGCCCGGCCGACCCGCTCGCCCCACTGGTGGACGAACTTCGCGGGCGGGTACGGCGGCTGCTCGGTGTAGATGGGCCACTCGAAGTTGTAGAGGTTGAACACCGGGTGCACGTTGATCAGGTCCATGTGCGCGTCGTAGAACGAGTCGAGCGTCCCCACGTCCCGCCAGTAGCCGAGGTCGCGGTCGGTGCTGCCGGGCACCTCGTTGTCGCGGAAGTCGTAGACGTTCGCCTCGCCCCGTTCGACCATCATCGGGATGATGCTGCCGCCCATGTCGTGCTTGCTGGTCTTGTCCTCCGCGTCCCGCTCGACGGCCTCCAGGAGGACCTTCGTGGTGAACACGTAGTTGCCCATCGACGCGTAGACCTGGTCCGGCGCGTCGGGCAGCCCGGCCGCGTCGGTGGGCTTCTCGCGGAACGCCCGGATGCGCCGGCCGTCCTCGCCGACCTCGATCACGCCGAACTGGTCGGCCGTCGACAGCGGCTGGCGGATGCCCGCGACGGTCACCCCGGCGCCCGAGGCGATGTGGGCCTCCACCATCTGCCGGGGATCCATCCGGTAGATGTGGTCGGCGCCGAAGACGATCACGTAGTCCGGCTGCTCGTCGTGGACCAGGTTGAAGCTCTGGTAGATGGCGTCGGCCGAGCCGGCGAACCACCACGGGCCGCGCCGCTGCTGCGCCGGCACCGGCGTGACGTAGTTGCCGAGCAACGTCGACATCCGCCACGTCTTGGTGATGTGCCGGTCCAGTGAGTGGGACTTGTACTGGGTCAACACGACGATCTTGAGGAAGCCCGCGTTGGCGAGGTTGGACAGGACGAAGTCGACCATGCGGTACATCCCGCCGAACGGAACGGCCGGTTTGGCCCGGTCCGTGGTGAGCGGCATCAGGCGCTTGCCTTCCCCACCGGCCAGGACGATCGCGAGCACCTTGTCAGCCATGACCAGACGCTAACCACCCGCGTGCCACTTCACCACTCGGACGGCTGCACTAGGGTGCGGGCATGACCGACTCCACCCCGGCCACCGGAGCACTCCGCGTCGATCTGCTCACCCGCGAGTACCCGCCGGAGGTGTACGGCGGGGCCGGGGTGCACGTCGAGTACCTCGCCCGGGAGCTGCGCGGGCTCGCCGACGTGCGGGTGCACTGCTTCGGTGCGCCGCGCACCGAGCCGGGCGTCACCGCGTACGCCGAACCGGCCGCCCTGGCCGGCGCGAACGCCGCGCTGCGCACCATGGCCGTGGACCTGGAGATGGCCGCCGGCTGCGCCGGGGCGGACGTGGTGCACAGCCACACCTGGTACGCCAACCTGGCCGGGCACACCGCGAAGCTGCTGCACGGCGTCCCGCACGTGGTCACCGCGCACAGCCTGGAGCCGCTGCGGCCGTGGAAGGCCGAGCAGCTCGGCGGCGGCTACGCGCTCTCCTCCTGGTGCGAGCGGACGGCGTACGAGGCGGCCGACGCCATCGTCGCGGTGAGCGCGGGGATGCGCGCGGACGTGCTGGCGGCGTACCCGGCGGTGGACCCGGACCGGGTGCGGGTGCTCCACAACGGCATCGACACCGTCCAGTACGCCCCGGACACCGGCACCGACGTGATGGACCGGCTCGGCATCGACCCGACCCGCCCGAGCGTGGTGTACGTGGGCAGGATCACCCGGCAGAAAGGGCTGCCGTACCTGCTGCGGGCGGCCCGGGAGCTGCCCGCCGACACCCAGCTCGTGCTGCTCGCCGGGGCCCCCGACACCCCCGACATCGCCGCCGAGGTGGAGGGCCTGGTGGCCGAGCTGCGGGCGAACCGGTCCGGAGTGGTCTGGGTGGCCGAGATGCTGCCCAAGCCCGAGGTGATCCAGGTGCTCACCCACGCCACGGTCTTCGCCTGCCCCTCGGTCTACGAGCCGATGGGCATCGTCAACCTGGAGGCGATGGCCTGCGAGACGGCGGTGGTGGCCACCGCCACCGGCGGCATCCCCGAGGTCGTCGCCGACGGCGAGACCGGGCTGCTCGTCCCGATCGAGCAGGCCGCCGACGGCTCCGGCACCCCGCTGGACCCGGACCGTTTCGTGGCCGACCTGGCGGCGGCGATCAACACCCTGCTGGCCGACCCGGCCCGCACCGCCGAGTTCGGCCGGGCCGGGCGGCGGCGTGCCGTCGCCCACTTCTCCTGGGACGCCATCGCCGCCCGCACCCTCGACCTCTACCGCTCGGTCGGCGCCACCGGCTGACCGGCGGCTACCCCTCGGGCGCGATCAGGTTCACGGTGGGGAAGTACGAACGGTAGCGGCTGCTGTCGCGGGTGAGCAGGCGGTAGCGGCAGACCGCAGCGTGCGCGCCGATGTAGAAGTCGGCGATCGGCGAACGCTTGGTCCCGCCCTGCCTGCGGTACCGCGCGTATGCCTTGCCCGCCAGAAAGCCCACAGGGTACGGCAGGTCCTCGCGGAGGAAGTCCGTGGCGGGCAGGGCGTCGTCGAGTTCCTCCACGCGGGCGAACCGTACGGACACCTCGGCGTACACGATGGGATTGATCACCAGGACGCCCGTGTCGCGTGCGGCGGCTAGTGCCTCGCCCGACCATTCGGCCCACCGCGGATCCTCGGTGAAGACGTCCAGCAGGACGTTGGTGTCGACCAGGGTGGCGACGGTGTCGGCCGTCCGGCCGGCGACGGCCCGGATCCGTTCACTCGCCACGAAGCAGGTCCATCAGGTCGTCCGTCGACATGCTCTGCACCTCTCGGGCGCTGCCTCGTCCGCGCATGTGCCGGACCAAGCGCCGGCCACGGGTCTCGGCGTCACTGACGCGCACGATGCGCAGTGCGCCACCTTCCTCGATCACGTTGACCTCGTCGCCCTCGTGCAGGTTGTGCCGGGCGCGCAGCTCGGCCGGGATGGTCACCTGCCCCTTGCTGTTCAACTTCATCGCGGGCCCCCCTGATACGTAATACGCATGATACGTGTCGCAACCCACAAGCCGGCTGCTGACTTCAGGAAAAGGCCGTGTCCCGGTGACGCCGAGGTCAGGTGACGTGGAGGGTGGCGGCGAGCCGGACCAGGCCGGGCGGGGCGGCGGCGGAGCGGGCCACGACGGCGACCAGGTCCCGTACCGATGGCCGGTCGTGCACCTCGCCGTGGGCGGTGCGCTCCGCGTCCAGCAGCGCCCGGCCCGCCCGGAGCATGTCGCCCGCCCGCCCGCGCGTACGCGCGGGCGGCGTCGACGAGGTACGCGGCCCGATGCTCGGGCGGCAGCCACCGCCACTCGTCGCCGGCCGTCAGCCGCTCGTGCCGTACCGTCGCTGCCGTGACGTCGCCGAGGGCCGCCTCGGCGACCACCCGGGCGGCCTCGACCGCCGCCCGGCCGAAGCCCTCGTCCGCAACTCCCTCGGCCCGGTCGAGCAACTCGCGGGCGACGCTCTCGTTTCCCCGGCCGGCTGCGGCGAGGGCGGCCTGCACCCCCTCCAGCCCGGCGGCGGCCGGGTCCGGCTGCCCGGGGCGCTCCGCCAGCAGGATCTCCAGGTCGATGCGGAGCGCGTCGGCGATCTCCCGCAGGTTGGAGACCCGTTCCAGCCGGCGCACCCCGCGCTCGACCTTGTCCACCCAGCTCTCCGACTTGCCGAGGCGGTCGGCGAACTGCTGCTTAGAGTGCAGTGAGTGCAGAGTCAACACAACATTCACAGCATGTTGTGTCGGGTGGCATGCTCAATGGGCTGACGAGAGGCGGCCCGTTGCCATGCCCAGACAACCCGTGTACGAGCAGGTCATCGCCGATGTGATCGCATCGGTAAAGTCCGGGGCACTGCGCCCCGGAGCAAAGTTGCCGTCCATCGCGGAGCTGTCCGAGCAGTACAGGGCCAGCGCAACGCCGATCAGGCTGGCCCTACGGATCCTGGACGAGCGGGGCTGGATCGAGGTGCACCAGGGCAGGGGGTCGTTCGTGGCCCCGAACCCGCCCGCATAGAGCCGATCCGGGTTGACTGCTGACTGCTGGGCTGCTCCGCCGCCCGCCGGGCCAAAGTCGGTCGCCGAACTGGCCACCACTCGGCCGTCGCAGGCCCCGGGGGAAATGCGCCCGCCTACCGACATCATCAACCCGTGTCGGGTCGACCTCCGCCGGGTCGACCTACCCCTCTTTCGGCCCCTACGGAGCTGCCCCGTTCGTGCTACCGACCGAGCGGGAGCGCAGACGGGGCAGCTCCGTAGGGGCCGGAGGGCATGCCCTCACCAGGCAGACAGCATTCGGGCGCGTCCGGTCGGTGACCCGCTCCGGCTCGCCAGGTCACCATCCGACTACCCAGCGCGGGACGGCATGGCGGCGAAGCGACGACTCCCAGGGCATTCGCGGGTAGACGTGGCACAGCTGAGGTTCGCCGACACCGAGACCGAGACCCCGGCCCTCATCCCACCCACCACCGCCCAGGACCGCCACCTTCGACGCCACGCCTGATCGCACGAGAGATCTTGGAAGGAATCGGCCCCTCCAGGGGCCACTTTCTTCCAAGATCTCCGGCCATCCCAGTTAGTGGTACGGAATTCCCGGTGCATGGACGAGTTTGGGCGGGACCGACGGTGGGACAGAGTGGGCTGGTCCCGCCCCGACCGCGAACCAGCCAGCGACGATTTGGTGCGATTGTCGGGCCGAGGCGACCACGGCGTGTCAGCATCCGGCAAGGGGGGCGGGCCGGGTCCGACCGGCTGCCGGAGAACGGGAAGGAACCGACATGGGTACGTATGCGGTGACCGGAGCGGCCTCGGGCATGGGCAGGGCGACAGCCGAGCGGCTGCGTCGCGACGGGCACACCGTCGTCGGGGTGGACCTGCGGGACGTCGAGGTCATCGCCGACCTGTCCACGCCGACGGGGCGCGCGGCGGCGGCAGCCGAGGTGCTGGAGCGCGTCGGCGGCCGGCTCGACGGCGCGGTCTGCGCGGCCGGGCTCGGCGGCATCCCGGGGCGGGACCGGCTCGTGCAGCAGGTCAACTTCTTCGGCGTCGTGGAACTGCTCGAGGCGTGGCGGCCCGCGCTGGCCACCGCCGGCAACAGCAAGGTCGTGGTGTTCGGCTCGAACTCCACCACGCTCACCCCGATGGTGCCGGAGAGCGTCGTGCGGGCCCTGCTCGCTCGGAACCCCGACAAGGCCATGCGCGTACTGCGGCGCTTCGGCAAGCGCTCGGCGCCCTTCGCGTACGCCAGCTCGAAGATGGCGGTGACGCGGTGGGCGCGGCGCAGCGCGATCTCGCCGCAGTGGGCCGGCGCCGGCATTCGAGTCAACGTCCTCGCCCCCGGCATCATCGCCACCCCGCTGCTCGACGAGCAGATCGCCCGGGGCGAGAAAGAGTCGGTCGAGCAGTTGGCCGTGCCGATCGGCGGACGCGGCAAGCCGGCGGACGTCGGCGAGTGGGTGACGTTCATGCTGTCGCCGGCCGCCGACTTCCTCTGCGGCTCGGTGATCTTCCTGGACGGCGGCTCCGACGCCTACTTCCGCACCGACGACTGGCCCGCCTCCACCGGCCCCGCCGGGATCATCCGCTACCTGCGGCGCGCGAAGGCGTGGCGGGCCCGGCACTGACCCGGCTCCCCGTTCGGCGGGCGGCGGAGCCGAAGGGGCGCGCAACCGAGCGCGAAAGGATCTCGGGCAGTAGGTTGGCGGGGTGACTGGACGGTTCCCGATCGAAGACGTCTCCCCCGTCGTCTCCTGCGGTCGCTACCCGGCCAAGGCGGTGGTCGGCGAGGCGGTGCCCGTGTCGGCGCGCGCCTACCGGGAGGGGCACGACGCGCTGGGCTGCAACGTGGCCTGGCTCGGCCCCGACGGCAAGGCCCGGCCGTTCACCCGGATGCGCCCCGGCGAGCCCGGCCAGGACCGCTGGCACGCCACCATCCGCCCCGACGCCGTCGGCGCGTGGACGTTCGCCGTCGAGGCGTTCCAGGACCCGTACCTGACCTGGCAGAACGCGGTGACCAAGAAGGTCGCCGCCGGCCAGGGCCCGGCCGAGCTGGCCAACGACCTGGCCGAGGGCGTACGCGTGCTGGAGGCGGCCCACGAGCTGGTCCCCGCCGCCCACCGCGAGCGGGTCGAGGCGGCGGTGACGGCGCTGGGCGACGAGCGGCTGGAGCTGCCCGCCCGGGTGGCACCGGCCCTCGACCTGGCCGACCTGCTCTGGGCGCACCCGGTGCGGGAGCTGGTCACCACCGGCGAGGAGCACCGGCTCTGGGTGGACCGCCCCCGGGCGCTCTTCTCCGCCTGGTACGAGTTCTTCCCCCGCTCCGAGGGCGCGGTCCCGGCCACCGTCGACGCCCCGGCCCGCTCCGGCACCTTCCGCACCGCCGTCGACCGGCTGCCCGGGGTGGCGGCGATGGGCTTCGACGTGCTCTACCTGCCGCCGATCCACCCGATCGGCCGGGTCAACCGCAAGGGCCGCAACAACACGCTCACCGCCGGGCCGGACGACGTGGGCTCGCCGTGGGCGATCGGCGCGGCCGAGGGCGGCCACGACGCCATCCACCCCGATCTGGGTACGCCGGCGGACTTCCGCGACTTCGTCGCCGCCGCCGCCGAGCAGGGCCTGGAGGTGGCGATGGACCTGGCGTTGCAGTGCGCCCCCGACCACCCGTGGGTGACCGAGCACCCGGAGTGGTTCACCACCCGGGCCGACGGCAGCATCGCGTACGCGGAGAACCCGCCGAAGAAGTACCAGGACATCTACCCGGTCAACTTCGACAACGACCCGGAGGGCATCCGGGCGGAGATCCTGCGGGTGGTGCGGCACTGGATCGGCGAGGGCATCCGGATCTTCCGGGTGGACAACCCGCACACCAAGCCGTTGGACTTCTGGCACTGGCTGATCGCCGAGGTCAAGCAGGTCGACCCGGACGTGCTGTTCCTCGCCGAGGCGTTCACCCGGCCGGCGATCATGCACGGGCTCGGCAAGATCGGCTTCACCCAGTCGTACACCTATTTCACCTGGCGCACGACGCCGGCCGAGATGCGGGAGTACTGCGAGGAGCTGGTCGCGTCGGCCGACCACATGCGGCCGAACTTCTGGCCGAACACGCCGGACATCCTGCACGAGACGTTGCAGCACGGCGGCCCGCCGATGTTCAAGATCCGGGCGGTGCTGGCCAGCCTGCTCTCCCCCTCCTGGGGCATGTACGCAGGCTACGAGCTGTTCGAGCACACCGCCCGCCCCGGCGCGGAGGAGTACCTCGACAACGAGAAGTTCGAGCTGCGCCCCCGAGACTGGGCCGCCGCGCAGGCGCAGGGGCGCTCGCTGGCCCCGTTCGTCGCCACCCTCAACCGGGTCCGGCGCGACAACCCGGCCCTGCACCGGCTGCGCAACCTGGTCTTCCACGACATCGACAACCCGGCGCTGCTCTGCTGGTCCAAGCACGACCCGGACACCGGCAACGCGGTGATCGTGGTCTGCTCGTTCGACTCGCAGGCCGTCCAGTGGGGCAACGTCACCCTCGACATGCCGGCGCTGGGGCTCGACTGGCACGAGCGGTTCACCGTGCACGACGAGCTGACCGGCGCCGGCTACGACTGGGGGCAGCACAACGCGGTACGGCTCGACCCGTACCTGCAACCCGCGCACGTGTTCACGGTGCGCCGGCCGGTCCCGCCCCCGGTGGAGCCGGCCGCGCCCGCCGCGCCCGACCTGACCGTGCAGGACGTGCCCTCCGAACTCTCCGGGGGCACCGCCCCCACCGCTGCGGCTGACAAGGACGACGCACGATGGACGAGCTGATCGCCGGCGCGGCGCACGACCCGCACGCCGTGCTCGGCGCGCACCCCGCCGACGCGCACACCACCATCCGCACCCTGCGCCGGGGCGCTCAGGCGGTGACCGTGCTCGTCGGCGACGAGCGGCACCCGGCGACCCGGGTGCACGACGCCGGTGTCTTCGAGGCCGTCCTGCCCGGTGAGGTGCTCGACTACCGGGTCGAGGTCGACGGCGCGGTGCGCGACGACCCGTACCGTCACCCGCCCACCCTCGGCGAGCTGGACCTGCACCTGATCGGCGAGGGCCGGCACGAGCGGCTGTGGGAGGCGCTCGGCGCCCGGGTCCGCGACGGGGGCGTGGCGTTCGCCGTGTGGGCGCCCAACGCGCGCGGCGTGCGGGTGATCGGCGACTTCACCGGCTGGGGCCCGGACGACGGCTGGCCGATGCGCTCGCTCGGCTCCAGCGGGGTGTGGGAGATCTTCGTTCCCGACGCGCCCGAGGGGGCCCGGTACAAGTACCGGGTGCTCGGCGCCGACGGGCACTGGCGGGACAAGGCCGACCCCCTGGCCGCGTACGCGGAGGTTCCGCCGGCCACCGCGTCGGTGGTGCACCGCTCCACGTACGAGTGGACCGACGCCGACTGGCTGGCGCGACGCGCGCGGCGGCAGCCGCACCAGGAGCCGATGAGCGTGTACGAGGTGCACCTCGGCTCGTGGCGGCCCGGCCTCGGCTACCGGGAGCTGGCCGAGCAGCTCACCGCGTACGTCACCGAGCTGGGCTTCACCCACGTGGAGTTCATGCCGGTGATGGAGCACCCGTTCGGCGGCTCCTGGGGCTATCAGGTCACCGGCTACTACGCGCCGACGTCCCGGTTCGGCGACCCGGACGACTTCCGGCACCTCGTCGACACCCTGCACCACGCCGGGATCGGGGTGCTCCTGGACTGGGTGCCGGCGCACTTCCCCAAGGACGAGTGGGCCCTGGGCCGCTTCGACGGCACCCCGCTGTACGAGCACCCCGACCCGCGCCGGGGCGAGCACCCCGACTGGGGCACGTACGTCTTCGACTTCGGCCGCCGCGAGGTGCGCAACTTCCTGGTCGCCAACGCGCTGTACTGGTGCGACGAGTTCCACGTCGACGGGCTGCGGGTCGACGCCGTCGCCTCGATGCTCTACCTCGACTACTCCCGTCCTGAGGGGCAGTGGCTGCCCAACGAGCACGGCGGCCGGGAGAACCTGGACGCGATCGCCCTCATGCAGGAGGTCAACGCCACCGTCTACAAGCACCACGCCGGCGTCGTGATGATCGCCGAGGAGTCCACCGCCTGGCCGGGGGTGACCCGGCCGACCGCCGACGGCGGGCTGGGCTTCGGGTTCAAGTGGAACATGGGCTGGATGCACGACACCCTGCTCTACACCTCGAAGGACCCGGTCTACCGACAGCACCACCACCACCAGCTCACCTTCTCCCTGGCGTACGCGTGGAGCGAGAACTACGTGCTGCCGATCAGCCACGACGAGGTGGTGCACGGCAAGGGCTCCCTCGCAGCCAAGATGCCCGGTGACGCCTGGCAGCGGCTGGCCAACGTCCGGACGCTGCTGGCGTACATGTGGGCGCACCCGGGCAAGCAGCTCCTGTTCATGGGCTGCGAGCTGGCCGATGACCGGGAGTGGAGCGAGGAGCGCGGCCTCGACTGGTACCTGCTGCACGACCCGGCCCGGGCCGGCGTGCAGCGCCTCGTCGGCGACCTGAACCGCGTCTACCGGGAGACGCCCGCGCTGTGGGCGCAGGACACCGAGCCGGCCGGGTTCCGCTGGATCGCCGGGGACGACGTCACCCACAACACGGTGTCGTTCGTCCGGATCGCCCCCGACGGCGCGACCCTGGTCTGCGTGGCGAACTTCTCCGCCCTGCCGCTGGAGGACTACCGGATCGGCCTGCCCGCCTCCGGCACGTGGACGGAGGTGCTCAACACCGACGCCCACCACTACGGCGGGTCCGGGGTAGGCAACCTGGGCGAGGTGCACGCGCAGGACGTGCCGTGGCACGGGCTGCCGGCGTCGGTGGCGCTGCGGGTGCCCCCGCTGGGCGCGCTCTGGCTGCGCCGGAACTGAGCGGGGCGTCAGCCGGGATTCGCACCTCGGAGGGTGAGGACGCAGCGAAGTACGGCGGCTGGGTCGGCCCTCGCCGGGCGGCCCTCGCCGGGCGGCCTGGTCTCCTTCGGCCCCTACGGAGCTGCCCCGTTTGTGCTACCGGCGGGGTGGGAGCGTAGACGGGGCAGCTCCGTAGGGACCGCCGGGCATGTCCCCAACCAAGGTGGGCAGGCATTCACCAGACCGTCGTCGGACCACCCGGTATGCGGGAGGGCATGGGCGGCGTAGCGGCGACTCCCGGGGCATTCGCGGGAAATGTGGCAGAGCTGAGGTCCGGCGGAACCGAGGGTCGTGCGCCGTGACCGCACCCGCGACAACGCAACGACCTGCCCCGGGCCGCCGCCTCCGTCCCCGCCCGGCCGACGGATTCCTATCGTGTCGGTCGCGCCTGTTAGCGTGCGCCCGAGTTGATCAGTCTCGGCCAGTTCGCCGTGGAATTCGGCCGAGCTGCCACTGTGGAGGGTGTGTTCCTGATGGGCTGGCTACCGGTGGGAGACTCCTACGAGGTCTCTCTCGTGGACGGAAAGGTGATGGCCCGGTCCGCCGGCCCCCGCACCAGCGGTCGTCCACTGAAGTCGCTGCCGAAGGCGCTGCGCGACGACCCCGAGGTGGAACGGTTACGCCAGCTCGGCCAGTGGCTGGACCGGCACGCCGCCGAATGCCTGGCGCGGGTCGACGCCTGGGTGGTGTCCTCGCTGCCGGTGCCGACCGGGCTGCTGGCCCGGGTCTGGCCGGATCCGGCCTGGCAGGGCGCGCTGCGTGACCTCGTGGTGCTCGGGGACGACCCGGCCGAGCCGGGCTTCCTGCGGGACGTCACCGACACCGGTGACCTGCGCATGGTCAACCTCGACGGGGACACCGTCCGGCTTTCGCCGGCCAGCGCCACGCTGCCCCATCCGGTGCGCCTTCCCGACCTGGCGGATCTGCGCGAGTTCGCCGACGAACTGGACGTCGCCCAGCGGGTCGAGCAACTACACCGGGGCACCTGGGGCAGGCCCGCCACCGTGAAGGACCTGGACACCACGGTCACCGACTTCCACGGCACCACGGTCCCCAACCGGCTGGCCGCCCGGGCCGCCACGCTCGGCTTCCGGGTCTCCGGCTCGCAGATCAGGTGCCGGGTCTGGGAGGCCGGCCACACGGTCGAGGCAACCCTGTCGTTCGACGAGGACTACTGGGACTCCGAGGCGACCCTGGGCAGCCTCTCCTGGTCGGTCACCGAGGGGCCGACACTGCGGTTGACCGAGGTCGGGCCGGTGGCCTGGTCGGAAGGAATACGGATGGCGACGGCCCTGTCCGGCGCTTCGACCGGAACGGGGAGCAGGGCATGACCGGGATGACGACCACGTCGGGCGAGCATTCGGCCGCGAGTCTGCTGGCCGCCGGCGCGGTGCTGCCGACCGACACCGCCGGGGCCGGCGACCGGGCGGTGCCGCTGACCGCCCGCACGTACCGGCACCCGGCCCTCGATGACCGGCCGGTGGTCCGCCTGGTCGACGCCGCCCTGGGCGAGGGCGAGGACATCGCGGTCGGGTTCCTCGGTCTGACGCCGGCTGCCGAGCCGGCCGTCGTCGGGCTGGGCCCGCGCCGCCCGCTGGCGTTCCCGGAGTGGGTGCTGGTGCACCACCCGGCGGACGGCCGGCACGCGTTGGCGGTGGTGCCGGAGTTGCAGAAGCTGGCCAAGCAGGTGCGGTCGCGGCCGAAGGCCGCCCTGGACGGGCACCAGAGCGTCGCCGACCGGTTCGCCCGTACGCTGCCGCACTTCCTGCCGACGTTCTTCGAGCAGGCCGCGCGGGTGTTCCTGGCCGCCGGGCAGGACGCCTACGCGACGCAGTTGTTCAACAAGGCGCGCAAGGCGGAGGCGCAGCACGGCCTCCCGGTCGACCTGAGCCGGCTCGACGAGGTATACGTCGAGTTCGCGGCGGCCAAGGTGGTCTCCGCGACCGCGCTGGCCGGCTACGCGAAGGAGCTGTCCGCCCAGTTGCCGGCCGACGAGGCGCTGGAGCGGTTCTGCCGGCTGGCGCTGCGGGCCGCTGCCGCCGGCGTGGTTCCCTCCACGCAGTCGGCCATCGCGGTGAACCGGCTGGTCCGTACCGCCACCAAGGCCGCCGCCAGCAAGACCGCCACCACCAGGGCCGGTGCCAGCAAGACCGCCGCCGGAAAGGCCGGTGCCAGCAAGGGCGGTGCCGTCGCCGTCGCCGACCGCGAGGCGGCCTACCTGGCCGCGATGGTCCGGCTGCCGGTGGCCGCCGAGGCGCCGGCCGGCTGGTGGAAGGCGCACCTGCCGGCGGTGACGGCGCTGGCCGGCCGCGACCCGGCGGTCCGCGGCAACCTGCTCGACCTGATGCCCACAGAACGGGACAACCTGGTCGGGTGGCTGACCCTGTTGGCTGACACCGGTGCACTCGCCGGGCTGTCCGACCCGGACGTGCCGGCTCCGGCCCGCCCCCGGGACGGCTCCGCCGGTTGGCTGCGCCGCTTCGTGCGCCGGGCCCAGCTGGACCGCTACCGTGGACCACGGGAGCTGTACCCACTCGTCGAGCGGATGGCCGCCCGGCTGCGCGCCGAACTGGCCGACAGCGGCGAACCCCTGGCCGCCACCGGCGATCTGGACCTGCTCGACCTGCTGCTCACCCTCGACGTGCCGGTGGCCCTGCCGAAGGAACACGACACCCTCAATCTGGGGCAGTGGACGAATCTCCAGGGAGAGCGGGAGTTGCTCGCCCTGGCTGGCGACGAGCGGTTCATCGGGGCGCTGCGCCGGGGTCTCGACCAGCTCGACGGTCGGCCGGACGCCCTGCGCCGGTTGGTCGGGACGCCGGGCGTCCGGCCGTTGCTGGACGAGTGGCTGCGGGCCCGGATCCGCGACCGGTTCACCACCGGGCTGCCGTACCTGCCGGAGTCGGTGAAGTGGCTGGGTGATCTCCCGGTCGAGGCGCTGCGCCTGGTCTCCGACGACCTCGACGGGCCCGGTGAGCCCGGGGCGGGCGGCGAGCTCAGGCAGGCCCTCGACGTCGACCTCGCCGAGCACGTCGCCCGCAGCCTGCGCGGCGGGCTCTTCGACGAGCTGGGCTGGCCGGACTGGGAGCAGGCCTGGCAGGAGGTGACCGGCGGCGACCACAAGGTCGAGGTGACCCAGCAGGAAGCCTGGCCGTACGTGATCATGGGCGGGCCGACCACGGTGCGTGTGCTCGGCGCCGAGGGCATCGTGCTCCGCCACGACCTGCGCATCCCGGCCGGCGACCTGTGGAGACATCCCGGTTACCACTACGTCGACGGCCAGCTGCTGGTCTTCTGGCGTTCCCGGGCATTCAACTACGACGCGTGCGGTTACTGGCACTCGTCGCCCGGCGAGCCGCAGGCCATCAACGGCTATCTCCACAACGGCCGGCAGCGCCCCAACAAGATCACCCTGCCGCTGGCCGGCGGCGGGCGCACCACCGGCGACGGCGTGCTGCACGCCGGTGACACCGCCGTCCCCGAGGAGCTGCGGGTCATCACCGACGGCACCTCCCACTGGGTCTACCGCCAGGGCGGGGAGAACGGCGACCACGGCTGGCGCGAGTACGACCCGGCCAGCAACACCTACGGCCGGCGCAGCCTGCCCCGGTTCCTGGCCGACCTGCCGGTGAGCGGAAGCAGCCTCCAGGAGTCGGCCAGCTGGCTGCGGCCGGCCCTGTCCGACCGGGCCACCCCGGCCGCCGCTCCGGTGGACGGTCTGCTCGGCTGGCGGGTGGTCACCCTGCCGGACGGCTCGGTACGCGGCGAGGACCTGGCCGGCCGCAGCGTGACCGTGGCACCGGGACAGCAGCCGATCGCGGCGCTGGTGCTGCCCGGCGACGACCGCCCACGGGCCCTCCTCAAGGATCTCGCCCTGGTCGACCCGGACGGGGTGGTGTCGGCCAGCGCCAGGACGTCGCCCAGCCGGGCGGGCAGCTCCGGCGCGGCCCCGCTGCCGATGCGGGAGTTCCTCGGCAACATGCTGCCCCGGGATCCGGCCGGATCCACCGCGCTGCGGCGGGTAGCTCGGGAGACCGCAGCCACCCTGTTCGAGGCCGCCCTCGACGAACGCCGCGCCGCTCTGGCCGAAGCGGCCGCGCGGGCCGCGGCCCCGGCGGCGACCCGATCCGGGTTGACCGTGGCCACGCAGGCCATCACCGGCCTCCCCGTCGGCGTCCCGGCGTCGATGGTCGGCAATCCGGGCGGCACCTCCGGCGTCGGCGCATCCGCCGCCCGCGCCACCGCCGACCAAGATGACAAGGACGCGTTGGTCGAGCTGGTCCGCTCGACGATGCCGGCGATCAGCCACGACGTGGTGCTGGCCGGGGTGGCCGGGGTACTGCGGCTGGCCGCCCGGGCGCGCACCGACCTGGAGGCGGTGGCCGAACGGGTCACCAGGTCGCTGTCCGCCCCGAGGGCGGCGGCACCGGCGGCCACCGCGAGCGGACCCACCGACGAGCAACTCGCCCTGGCGCTGGACGGCCTGCGCGGCTCGACCCACGGGACGAACTCGACCCACGCCTTCACCCAGTTCCAGGCGCTCGCCGCCCAGCGGTCCGCCATCGGCGGCAGCGAACCCGCCGTGCGGCTGCACCTCGACGGACCGGCGCTGCCGGCCGCTCTGGACTGGGAGTCCCTGCTCGGCGGTGTCGCGGCCGTCGCCTACCGGGCGGTCGCGGCCGTCACCCCCGACGAACACCGGGAGACGCTGCGCGCTCTGCTCACCGCACTCGACCGGCTCGACCTGAGCGCGGCGGCCGAGCCGGCCCGATGGCGCCGGTCCACGCTGCACCTGCTCGACGAGGACCTGAACAACTCCGACGGCACGCGCCGGCACCCCAGGCCGGGCATCCTGCCGTTGCCCGACGGGGCGTTCATCGCCGTCTTCCACTTCAGCGGCACGAGAACCGGCTACTCCCTCGACGCGCTGCACCACGACCCGGCCGGCGTGTTCGCCGTGCCCGAGCCGTACGAGGTGCGCTCCTCGGCGCCGGTCGGCGACGAACGGCCGGCCGGCTGGCTGGCCGGTTTCCGCACCGAGTGGGCCGCGCGCGGCGCACTGCCCTGGCAGCCGGAAGCGGCCGAGCGGTTCGCCGAGCTGACCGGGGTCACCCCCACCGCGGCGAAGCTGGTGCTGGCCGGTCTTCCGTACGCGGACTCGGCGAGCACCGTGCCGCCCGAGCTGCGCAAGGCGCTCGGGGTCAAGCAGGTCGGCGAGGTCAAGCTGGCCTTCGGGATGCTGAGCGAGGCCGACACGAAGCTCCGGCGGGCCGTGGTCTCGGCGCTGCTGCCGGAGGACCCGGCCCGGCTGTGGACCGACGGCCCGGACGTGGCCGCCGCCGCGGCGGTCTGGAACGCCGCCGTGGGACGCCGGGTGGCGGTGCCCGAGCAGCTGCTCGCCGAGGCGGTGCGCGCGGTGCGCACCGACTGGGGACCCGCGAAGGCGTTGCCGGCGCTGCTCGACCCCGCCCGCTCGGCCGAGCTGAGCACCGACCTGGCCTTCGAGATCAAGGGCGACCGGGCTCGGCCGACCGACGGCCAGGCAACAGGTTTCACCGGTGAGGTGCTGGGCTCCGCGGTCGCCCTCGCGGCCTGGGTCGCCCACCACACGCCGGCCGGTGAGCCGTGCCGGGCCGCGCTGCCGGCCGCGCTGGCCGCGGTCCGGGGCCGGTTGGCCAACCCGGGCCTGCTGCTCGACCTCAACCAGTACGTCTCCCTGCCCGAGTTCCGCCAGGTGGCCGGCACCCCGTCGGAGACCGGCCCGGGCTGGGAACGCTACGGCGCCATCGTCCTGTCCACCTACGACAGCCAGCCCTCGCCCGCGCTGCGGCCGGACCTGCTCGACGCCGACGGGACGGACCCGTACCTGCCGGCGCTGCGGGCGGACGCGGCCAAGCCGTACCCGATGGAGGTGGCGCTGCGGCTGGCCCGCGACCCACGGTTCGCGGCGCTGCTCAACGATCCGGGGGAGCCGGGCGGCGGCGCGCGGGCGGCGGACGGCACCTGGTGGCCGCAGGATCCGACCCGCTCGGTGCCCGACCTGGTCGCCGAGGCGTCCGGGGAGCACGGGCTGGGCGCCGACGCGGCGGCGGTGTACCTGATGCTGCTGGCCATGCCGGACCCGACCGACCGCAACGCGGCGAAGTGGACCGGCTGGAAGCCGGCCCGGCTGAAGGTGGCCCGTGCCGAGCTGGCCGGCACCGACCTGGTCGTCGAGGCCAGCCGCTCCCGGGCCGGCCGGTCGCTGTTCCTGCCCGGCCCCTGGCTGGAGCGCGGCCGTGGGCAGGCGCCGATCGAGGGCTGGAAGACCGCCCTGTTCGACCTCGCACCTGACGGTACGGCCGGGCTCGGCGTGACCGTGCCGTTCGAACCGGCCGCCGACCTCTACCAGCGGGCCTGGCAACGCCTCCGCGACGGCGACCGGCCCCGATTCGACAACCTGCCCACCCGCGGCACCCGCCGCTGACCCCCGTCCGAACCCGAAAGAGAACGAGGAACACCAGTGACCGTGACGGAACACGTCCGCCCCGCCGTGGCGGCGGAGATCGCCGCCCAGGTCCTCTCCGCCGAACAGCGGTACGCCGACGAGCTGGCCTTCCTGGCCGCGTACGACGACGGGGCCCGGCCGCCGGGCTGGGCGCTGACGCCGCGCGCCGTGGTCACCTTCATCCGGGGCAGCGACGGCGAGGCGTTGAAGCTGCCCGCCGACCGGAGCACCGGCCCGGCCGGCACCGAACTGCCGGCCAGCATGACCATCCCGGCGAAGTTCGTCGGCGAGCGGAGCCTGGTCGAGCGGTGCGTGGTCACCCTGGCCGGTGAGCGGGGCCTGCTGCTCGTCGGTGAGCCCGGCACCGCCAAGTCCATGCTGTCCGAGCTGCTGGCCGCCGCGGTCTGCGGCACCAGCGCGCTGACCGTGCAGGGCACCGCCGGCACCACCGAGGACGCCTTCCGGTACGGCTGGAACTACGCCCTGCTGCTCGCCCAGGGCCCGACCCCGCAGGCGCTGGTCGACTCGCCGGTGCTGACCGCGATGCGTACCGGCCGGGTGGTCCGGATCGAGGAGGTCACCCGCTGCCTGCCCGAGGTGCAGGACGCGCTGGTGTCCCTCCTGTCCGACCGGCGGATGAACGTGCCGGAGCTGAGCGGCAGCGAGGACGGCCTGATCCGCGCGGCGCCCGGGTTCACCGTGATCGCCACCGCCAACCTGCGGGACCGGGGCGTGTCGGAGATGTCCTCGGCCCTCAAGCGCCGGTTCAACTTCGAGACCATCCACCCGATCTCGGACGTGGACACCGAGACCGACCTGGTCCGCCGGCAGGCCACCGCCGCCGTGCAGCGCGCCGGCGCGGCGTACACCGTGGACGACGCGGTGCTGGATGCCCTGGTCACCGTGTTCCGCGACCTGCGTTCCGGCCGATCGGGCGAGGGCTGGGACGTGGAGCGGCCCGGCACGGTCATGTCCACGGCCGAGGCGGTGCAGGTGGCGGCGTCGCTCGGCCTGGCCGCCGCGTACCTGCCCGGCGGGGACGCGCTCGACCTGGTGCCCGGGCACCTGCTCGGCGTGGTCCGCAAGGACGACCAGAACGACCACGCCCGGCTGCTCGGCTACTGGGACGGCCCGGTGCGCCGCCGCGCCGAGGACGGCTCGGCGATGTGGCGCCGGCTCTGGGACCTGCGGGAGAACCTGCGGTGACGACCTCGTCCCGCACGTCGCCCCGGGCGGCCTCGCCGACCGCCGAGCCGCCGACCGCCAACCCGCCGACCGTCGAACCGACGCCGGCCGACCCGCGAGCCGTGGTCGACGCGCTCGCCGGTTCCCGCCAGCCGTACCTGATCGGGGTGCGGCACCACAGCCCCGCCCTGGCGGCGGCGCTCCCGGCCCTGCTCGACGCCGCCGCGGCCGAGGTGGTCTGCGTCGAGTTGCCGGCCGACTTCCAGCGCTGGCTGCCGTACCTGTCCGACCCCGCCGCCCGGGCCCCGCTGGCCCTGGTCGGCAGCCACGGCGAGGACGGGCCGACGGGCTTCTACCCGTTCGCCGACTTCTCGCCGGAGCTGGCCGCGATCCGCTGGGCCCGGCAGCGCGGCGTCGAGGTGCTCTGCTGCGACCTGCCACTGACCGACCCCGGCTGGAGCGCCGTCACCACCGACCCCGACCTGACCGCCGGGTCCGAGCCGACCGCCGGTGGCGAACCGGACGCCGGTGAGCCGGTGCCCGGCCTGCGCCGGTCCGGCTACGCCGCCGCCCTCAGCGCCAGCGGCACCGGCCGGGACGGCGACGACCTGTGGGACCGGGTGGTCGAGGTGCGTGCCCCGGGCTGCCCGCCCGAGGCGGTCCGTCGGGCCGCCCTCGGCGTCGGCTGGGCGATGCGTACCGACAGCGCCGGCGGCGACGGCATACCGGCCCGGGACCTGGCCCGCGAGCGGCACATGCGCCGGGTGCTGGCCGAAGCCGGCGCGAACGGCCGGCGGGTGGCCGCCGTCATCGGCGCGTTCCACGCCCCGGCCCTGCTCGCCGCCGGATCGACCGAGGCCGACGGGGCCCCCGCCCTGCTGGCCGCCGCGTCGACCGACGCCGACGACGCGCCGACCCGGACCGTCAGCACGGCCAGCGCCGCCCCGGCCGGTAAGGTCCGGCCCGGTCCGGCCGCCACCGACGGCAGTGGCACGGCGATCACCTCGCTGGTGCCGTACGCGTTCGACCTGCTCGACTCCCGGTCCGGCTACCCGGCCGGGATCCGCGACCCGCGCTGGCAGCAGTCCGTCTTCACGGCTGCCGGCGACCCGGAACGGATCCGGGCCGCCGCCGCCCGGGCGGTCACCGACCTGTGCCGGGAACTCCGCTCGGCCGGGCACACCGCCGGTACCGGCGAGGCCGCCGAGACGGTACGGCTGGCCGGCGACCTGGCCCGGCTGCGGGACCTGCCCGCCCCCGGCCGGGGCGAGGTGCTGGAGGCGGTGACCACCGTGCTCGGCCAGGGTGAACTGCTCGGCCGTGGCCGAGCGCTGGCCAGGGCGCTGGAGACCGTGCTGGTCGGCGCCGAGCGGGGCCGGATCGCCCCCGGCACGCCGCGGTCCGGCCTCGGTCCCGCCGTCGAGGCGGAACTCACCGCGCTGCGGCTGCCCAACCCGGACAGCCCGAAGTCCCGCGAGGTCCGGCTGGACCCGCTGCGCACCGAGCTGGACGGGCGGCGGGAGATCCTGCTGCAACGCCTGCAGGTCTGCGGCATCGGCTACGGCGAGCCGATCGCGGTCTCCGGCACCGGCGACGGCGCCGCCCTGACCACCCGCTGGCAACTGGCCTGGACGCCGTCCGTGGCGGCCCGGCTGGACCTGGTCGGCGTACGCGGGGTGACCGCGGCGCTGGCCGCGGCCGGCACCCTGCGGGAGCGGTTCCGCCGGGAGGCCGCCGACGGCGGCCCCACCGCCGAGCGGCTACTCACCGGGCTGCGCGACGCCGCCCGGTGCGACCTGCCCGATCTGGTCACCGACCGGCTCGAGCTGGCCGCCGTGGTGCTGCCGGGCACCGGCACGCTGCCCGAGCTGCTGGCCGCCCTGGACCTGCTGGAGGCCCTGCGCCGCGAGCATCTGCCCGGCACCACCGCCGACGGCCGGGCCCGGGCGGCCGAGCTGGCCGTCGTGCTGCTGGACGCGGCGGTCCGCGGGCTGCCGGGCCTGGCCGGCAGCGACGCCACCGCCGACGCCGCCGCGCTGGTCGACCTCGCGGTCCGCGCCGGCGAGGATCGGATCGGCCTGCGCCTGGACGAGGCCCTCGGCCACCTGGCCCGGGCCGGTTCGCCGCTGATCCAGGGCGCCGCCCTGGCCGCCCGGGTGCTGCTCGACCTGACCGGCCTGGAGGTCCTGGGCACCCGGGTGGCCGGCTGGATCGACGCGGCGACCGGCCCGGACACCCGCCGGCACCTGCACCGGCTGCTCGCGGGTCTGCTCACCGCGGCGCACCCGCTGCTGCAGTCCGCCCCGGCGGCGCTGGACCCGCTACTGGAGCGGATCGAGCGGCTCACGGACACCGAGTTCCTGGATCGGCTGCCGGCGCTGCGCGGCGGGTTCCACGTGCTCACCCCGGCGGCCCGGGACCGCCTGCTGCACACCGTCGCGGACCGGCTCGGCGATCGGCTCGACCTGACCCTGTCCGTCCCGCCCGAGCTGCTGGCCCGCTGGACCGCCGCCGACCTGGCCGGTCGGGCCGCCCTGATCGCCCGCGACATCCCGATCCCGGGCCCGTCGAGCGGCTCCGCCGACGCCGAGCCCGGCCCGGACACGCCGACCGGCTCCACCGACGCCGAGCCCGGCCCGGACACCCCGGCCGCCCAGCTCACCCCCACGGACCGGTGGCGGCTGCTGCTCGGCCGCCAACCCGACCGGTTGCCGGCCGACGCCCGCCGCTACGCCCGTGCCCTCGACGAGCTGTACGGGGCGGGTCAGGGCGAGGGCGCCACCGACCTCGGCCAGGCGGCCGGAGGCGGCCAGGAAGCCTCCTTCCCGACCGCGCGCGAGTGGGCCGCCGAACTGGAGGCGCTCTTCGGCACCGCGGTACGTGAGGAGGTGATCGCCCGGGCGGCCGAGAACGGCCGTACCGACGTGCTCGTCGAGCTCGACCCGGCCTCGGTACGCCCCTCGATGGAGCTGCTGACCTCGGTGCTGTCGCTGGCCGGTGGCCTGCCCGAGGGGCATCTGGCCAAGCTGCGGCCACTGGTCCGGCGGCTGGTCGAGGAGCTGACCAAGCAGTTGGCCACCCAGGTGCGCCCGGCGCTGACCGGGTTGACCAACCCGCGTCCGTCGCGTCGTCCCGGCGGCCGGATCAACCTCGCCCGTACGCTCCAGGCGAACCTGCGGCACACCCAGCGCCTCGAGGACGGCCGGACGGTGGTGGTGCCGGAACGCCCGGTCTTCAACACCCGCACCCGCAGGGAGGCCGACTGGCGGCTGGTGCTGGTGGTCGACGTGTCCGGCTCGATGGAGGCGTCGGTGGTGTGGTCGGCGTTGACGGCCGCCGTACTGGCCGGGGTGCCCACCCTGTCCACCCACTTCCTCGCCTTCTCCACGGAGGTGGCCGACCTGACCGACCGGGTCGACGACCCGCTGTCGCTGCTGCTGGAGGTGCGCGTCGGCGGCGGTACGCACATCGCCGCCGGGCTGGCCCACGCGCGCTCGCTGGTGACCGTGCCGAGCCGCACCATCGTCGCGGTGGTCAGCGACTTCGAGGAGGGTTACCCGCTGGCCGGGCTGCTCGGTGAGGTCCGCACCCTGGCCAGCTCCGGCGTGCACCTGCTCGGCTGCGCCGCGCTGAACGACAGGGGGATGCCCTGCTATTCGGTGCCGGTCGCCGAGCAGCTCGTCGCGGCCGGGATGCCGGTCGCCGCTCTCAGCCCGCTCGAACTCGCCCGCTGGGTGGGCGATCGCATCCGCGGAGGATCACGTTGACGGACCGCACACCCACCGACCTGTTGCCGCCGGTGCTCCCGGAGGTCGCCGCTGCGGCGGTGGCCGCCCTGCCGCCCCGGCTGCACAAGCGGCTGGACGCCACCGTCGGACGGCTGGCCGGGGTGCCGGTCGGCCGGGTCGACGGCGGCGTATCGGTCGACTGCGGCACCGAGGCCCTGGTCACCCTCACGCCCGGACCGACCGGCGCGGTCACCGAACCGCACCAGGCGCGGTGCAGCTGCCTGTTGGCGCCCCGCTGTCTGCACCGGACCGCGGTCCTGGTCGCCTGCCCGGTCGCCGACCCGGCCATCCATCCCGACCCGGCGTCCACCGTCGCGTCGTCCGCTCCGGACAGCCATGGCGCGAAAACCGGCCGGACCGGGAAGTCGGCGGCCGGTCCTGCCGGCCAGAACGCGGCACCGACGAAGGCGCAACGGGCCGCCGCCGGTGCGCTGTGGCGGGCCGCCGCCGCGGTGCTCGCCGCCGGTGCGCCGGCCGCCGGCGCGGTCCCCCAGGCCGAACTGCTCCGGGCCGCGCACGGCGCCCGGTTGGCCGGCCTGCCTCGGGCCGAGAGCGCCGCGCTGCGCGCGGTACGTGGCCTGCGCGCCCACCGGGAACGACAGGCCGGCCACCGGCTGGCCGAGCTGGTCGAGGTGCTGCACGACCTGCTGTACGTGGCCGGCCGACTGGCCGCCGGCGATCCCGACCCGGCGCTGGTCGGCATCCTTCGGCGGGCCTACCAGCCGGACGGGACGCTGGAGGTGTACGGCGTCTGCCGGGAGCCGGTGATCAGCGCGAACGGATACGCCGGGGTGGTCACCCACCTGGTCGCCGCCGACGGGCGCCGGCTCTCCTTCGGCGACGTGAAACCGGGCGGCCCGGACCGGGCACGGGACTGCGCTCAGGCGGTCACCGAGATGGGCGCGGTCGCGGTCAACCATGCGGTGCTGGCCCGCGGCGGCCTGCGGATCACCGGCACCACCGTCTCCCCGGACGGCCGGCTCGGCGCCGGCAAGGGGGTCCGCGCCAGCCCGCTCACCCGGACCGACTGGTCCACCGGACCGCTGGCGGAACTGTTCGCCCGCCCACTCGCCGAGGTGGTGACCGCCCAGTTCGCCGTCGACGATCCGGAGGACCCGGCAGGGGCGGGGACCGCGTTGGTCGGCTGCGACCTGATGGTGGTGGGTGCCGTCGGCGACCAGGTGCTGGCCCGCGAGCTGGCCCCCGGCACCGACGCCGGACCGGAGCGAGCGCCGGCGCCGGATGGGCCGCTGATCCGGCTGGCGCCGATCGACTCTCACCCGCTGCTGGCCCACGTGTCCAACCTGCGGCAGCTCGCCGCCCGGCCGGGCCTGCGGATCCGGGTGGTCGGCCGGCTGGACCCGGACCGGGCCAGCACGCTGCACCCGCTCGCGGTCGGCCCGGTGCCCGGTGCCGCCACGACGCTCCGGCTGCCGGCGGACTGGCACGGCCGGGCGGACCTCGGCTACGACAAGATCCAGGGCGGCCACCTACCGCCTCGCGAACCGGCGTCGATGACCGAACCGGTCCTCGGCGCGGGCGTCGACGCGGTCGCGGAGTCCCCGCTGTGGCGGGTTCGCCGGCTGGTGGAGCTGGCCGTCTCCGGCGGTCGCCGCGCCGTCGTCGAGGCGGCCCGCAGCGAGGGCGCCGGGCTGACCGGGACGCTGCGCCGCGCCGGCTTCACCACCGCTGCCGCGGTGGCCGCCGCGCTCGCCGACGAGTCCGACCGGCGCGGGCGGGATGTGTTCGGTCGGCGCATCGATCCCGACCCGGACCGGTACGCCTGGGCCTGGCTCGCCACGACCGCCCACCTCGCCGCCACCGAGCGGGAGCTGATCCGCTCCTCCTGGACCGCCCCGGGTTCGGTGGATATCTGACCTGCGCCGTGGAACGGGATGGCGGCCTCCGTAGCACTGCGGGTGCCGCCACTCGGCGCGTTCTGGCTGCGCAGAGGCTGACCCGGATGTAGGGCGTGTCGAACGTCCGCTCGTCGCACGCGGATCACGTCGCGGACGTCGTCCCCGCTGGACGTCGTCCTCGCTGGTCGGCAGCAGGCGAGCGACGTCTGAGGCGGGCTGGCCCCAGGGCAGAGGCCAGGACCACGATCACCCATTGATCTGCACCGGTGCGACGCAGCCGGACGGGGACGCCCCGCCGTCGCCCGGCGCGCTTCTTTATGGGCTACCCCTTGATCGTCTGTTGGCCACCGGAGCGACACTCCGGCCGGGATGTCGGTACGCGGGCTCCCGCCGGGTCGGCTCTCCCTCCTTTGGCTCCTATGGACCTGCCCCGTTTGTGCTACCGACGGGCGGGAGCATAGACGGGGCAACTCTGTAGGAGCCGCCGAGCCTGTTCCCCTTCAGGCGGGCAAGCATCCGGGACAGGGCGGGCCGGTTGCGTGGTAGCCGCCGCACCGGCGGCATCCATACGCGCGACTTCACTATGCACGGTACGTATACCGGCCCTGCACGTAGCGGATTTCATTGGGTACGCTCCATCAGGCGATACGAACGGGGCCACCCTCGAATGGCGAGATTTTCCGTGACACATCCCTCCTGCCCCCGCTGCGGCGGCCGACTGGCCCGCGACAACGACAGCGGACGCTGCGCCCCCTGCCAGGCAGCCGAACGAGACCGCCTCAGCCAACCACCGGCGGTCCCGGCCACCTTCTGGGAACACGAGCCAGTCCGCCGGGCACTCGCCGAACGGCACCTCGGGCGGGCCATCCGGGCATTCCGCTGCCACCCGTACCACGGACGTAGCCCCCTGCCGCAGAGCGCCGTCGCGGGATGGCTGGGCATCACCCAGGCGCAGCTCAGCCGAATCGAAAAGGGCACACCCGTCGTCCACCTCGACCGGCTCATCCACTGGGCGCAGATGCTCCGCATCCCCGGGGAGCACCTGTGGTTCTCGCTTCCCCAGGGGAACGGCAGGGCAAGAACGGGATGTCCGCCCGCATCTCGCCCTTCCGGGGACTCTCCCGAGGGGAGCCGGCGGGCGCTGCTGGCCGGTATCGCAGCCGTAGCCGCAGGGGCCGGGCTGATCGCGGCAACGGGCGTAGCACATCCTCGTCGCATCGACGCCAGGGACGTCGCCCGCCTCAACGCGGTTCTGGAGCTGTACCGGTCGGTGGACCGCGAGAGCGGAGGCGGCCTGCTGTATCGAGAGGTGGCTCATTTCGCGGAGTCGGTGTACGGGATGCTCGACTGGTCGCACCCGCAGGTGTTGACCTCCCGCCTCGTCGCGTCGGTGGCGGCGGCTCGGCAGTTGGCCGGGTGGACGGCTCTCGACACGGGCAAGCACAGCGATGCCCACCGTCACTTCGTCGCAGCCGAGCGTGCCGCACTCGCTGCGGACGATGCCCCGTTGGCCGCCCTGGTCCGCTATTCCCAGGCCAAGCAGCTACAACACCTCCGCCACAACCGGGACGCGCTGGCGACGTTGCAGCTTGCCCGCGCCCACGTCGGGGCACAGGCCACACCAGCGCTCAACGCGCTGTTGCTGGGGGCGGAGGCCGCCTCGCTCGCCGCGCTCGGCGCGCACCGGGAGGCGGTGGCCACCCTCGGCCGGGCCAGTGACGAGTGCGACCGCATCGGCAGCGGCCACGAACCGGAATGGATGAGCTTCTACGACCGCGGCGAGTTGTTCGCCCAGTACGGCCGCGTCTATCGGGACCTGGCACGCCGGGACGAGAAGCACGCGCCGGAGGCGGTGCGCTGGGTGGAGAGCGCCATCGCCGCCTTCAGCCTGGGCAACGTTCGCAGCACGGTGCTCAACGAGGTCGGCTTGTGCAGCGCGCTGTTCCTCGCCGATCAGCCCGAGCAGGCGCTGACGGTCGGCGCGCGCGTCCTGGACCAGGCCCGAGCCCTGAGTTCAAGGCGAGTGATGGACCGCGTCGGCGACCTGCGACGCGATCTGACGCGGCACCGCAAGCTGCCTGCGGTCGCCGAGTTCGCACATCGCCTGAGCATTGCGGCAATCCAGCCGGCAGCGGGCTGAGCGTGGCTGAACCGGGGCGGTTCACCGAGAAGGCGATGACGGCGGCCATGCATCAGGTCGCCACCGGCCTGGGAGTCCCCACCGGGGATGCGCGGCTGCTGCGCCTGACCAACAATGCCGTCTTCGCGCTGCCCAGCGCTGCGATCGTCATCCGTATCGCCCGCACCCACCAGCTCTATGACCGGGTAAGCAAGGTTGTCCGGCTCGCGCAGTGGTTCGCAAACGTCGACTCGCCGACCATCCGGCTGGCGGCAAATGTCGAGCAGCCGGTGCGGGTCGGCCGCCTGCTGGCCTCCGTCTGGGAGTACGTTCCGCCGACCTCGCCGGCCCCGACCGCCGAAGACCTCGGCCGAGCCCTGCGGGAGTTCCACACGCCTGGCGTTCCGCCCTTTCCGCTACCGATGTGGGATCCGGTCGGCGACGCGCGCCGGCGGCTGGACGATGCCGAGGGGCTCGGTGATCACGATCGCGCCTTCCTGGTGGACTGGTGCGACCGCCTCGAACCTCGGCTGGATGCGTTACGCCAGGCCACGGAGGGGCAACTGATCCACGGCGACGCCCACGTCGGCAACCTGCTCCGCGAGCCGTCAGGTCGGGTCGTGCTGTGTGACTTCGACGCGACGTGCCTCGGACCCCGGCAGGTCGACCTGGCGGCAGTCGCCGTCGGCGAAGCCCGGTTCGGCGGCGACGACGCGTACCGATCGCTGGCGGACACCTACGGGTACGACGTCACCACCGACCCGGACTGGCCCCTGCTGCGGGAGGCCCGCGAGCTGAAGATGATCGCGGCGGCCGTTCCGCTGCTGGCGAGTTCCGCCACCATCGACCGGGAGTTCACCACCCGGCTCCGTTCCGTGGTGGAAGGCGACCACCGGGCGCGCTGGACGCCGTTCGCCGAGCTGACCGGTTGAGCCCGGACACGGGGTCGGTGCAGCTCAACGGTGTCGACCTCGGTTCGGCCACGACCGTACGCGAGCGGGTCTGCGGCTGCGGCAGTGCGGCTGGCCACACGGGAAATCTTGGTAGGAAATGGCCCTTCGAGGGGCCATTTCCTACCAAGATCTCCGGCCGTCCTAAGGAGCGGAACAGAGTTTCCGGAAGGTGGACGAACTTCGGGCGGGATCGGCAGAGTCGAAGGCGGCGGCGACCAGCTCGGCGCGGCAGGGCTCCCCCGGGGCGGGGCTCCCATGGGGCAGGACCGGCGGCGGGACAGGACGGGCCGGTTGCGGGGACCGCCGCGCCGGAGGGATCCGGGCACGCCGCTTCGATATGCGCGGTACGTATACCGGTCCCGCACGCAGCGGAGTTGAATGGGTACGCTCAACGAGGCGATACGGATGGAGCCACCGCGAATGGCGAGGTTTCCCGTGGCACACCCCACCTGCCCCCGCTGCGGCGGCCGACTGGCCCGCGACAACGACGGCGGACGGTGCGCCCCCTGCCAGGCCGCCGAACGCGACCGGCTGAGCCAACCACCCACGGTCCCGGCCACCTTCTGGGAGCACGAGCCGGTACGCCGGGCGCTGACCGATCGGCACCTCGGGCGAGTGATCCGGGCCTTCCGCTGCCACCCGTACCACGGGCGCAACCCCCTGCCACAGGGCCCGGTCGCGGGATGGCTCGGAATCACCCAGGCGCAGCTCAGCAGGGTCGAGAACGGCTCACCGATCGTCCACCTGGACCGGCTGGCCCACTGGGCACAGGTCCTGCGCATACCCGCCAAGCACCTGTGGTTCGCCCTGCCCGACCAGCCCTACCACCCCGCACCGGAAGCAGACGAACAGCAACCGGCCAGCCCCCGGGAGACAGCCGGACTGGGCACCCCACCAGCCCCGGCAGATGCCGCGACCACGGCATCCGATGTAGGAGGTGGCACCACGGACCGCCGACAGTTCCACGCCCTGGCCGCCCTCGCGGGCATCGCCGCGACCGGCTCCCGGTCGCGTCCACGGAAGTGGTGTACGACTTGCCCGTGATGGGCGTGTTGCGTAGATGAGAGACGGCCACCGCGCGATCCTTCGAGACGGCAAAGTCCGAGTGAAGGAGAGTGATGCGCGATGGCCGC
>NZ_JAAALO010000007.1 GCF_009908295.1 Micromonospora rubida | reverse complement strand
AGTGTTGCCAAAGGAATCCCAACCAGCCGAAACCCTAAAGTCCGACCAGTCCGGGGTATAAATCATAATTGGCACTGGCTTATCAAGCACCCTGTTGAGTTCTCAAAGAACAACCACACACCATCCGAGCACCCCCACCAGGAGGGCCCCATCCGGGGCATTTCGTTCGTCCCGCACCCGCCGCTCTCGCGCCGGGCACTTTTACTACGTTACCCGCCGATTTCCGCCGTGTCAAACCGGTGTAACCCGATCCGACCTGCTTCCACCCAATTTACGGGCACCATTCGGCGACCGACTTTCGTCGGGCACTTTCTGGGGTTCGGCAGGCCGCCCGCCGTGGTCTCCCACTTGGCGTCCGTTTCCCTGCCGGGGCGAAACATTACCCCCTCCCCTCCGGCCCGCCAAATCGGCCCCTCCCCCAAACGGGAGGGGGCCGACCGGCGACACGGACCTCGATCAGCCGACCGACTCGCGGTCACGCCATGCGCGGCGCAGCGTCACCCGCCCGTTGGTCCGCAGCAGGGCGCCCTCGTACAGCCGGGCGCCTCCGGCCAGGCAGGCGGCGGTGGTCGCCAGCAGCACCAGCAGCGACAGGATTGGCTCCCAGCCGGCGGCGTCACCGGTGAACAGCCGCAGCGGCATCGCCGTCGGCGCGGAGAACGGGATGTAGGACAGGATCCGCATGGCCAGCGGGTTGTCGTTGAGGAACATCACCGCGAAGAACGGCAGCATCACCACGAGCTGGACCGGCATCGACACCCCCGCGATGTCCTCCTGCCGGCTGGCCAGCGCGCCGGCGACGGCCCACAGCGCGGCGAGCATGACGAAGCCGATCACGAAGAACGGCACGAACCAGCCCAGCGCCGGGCCGAGCAGCGGCAGGATCCCGCCCCCACCGTCGGCGATCCGCATGCCGGCGACCGCCACTGCGACGATCAGCGCGATCTGCCCCAGGGCCAGCACGCCGCCGGCGATCACCTTGCCGGCGAGCAGCGCCCGGACCGGCACGGCGGCCACGAGGATCTCCACGATCCGGGTCTGCTTCTCCTCAGTCACGCTCTGCGCGATCTGCACCCCGAAGAGCTGGGAGGTGAAGAAGAACGTCATGGCGAAGGCGAGCGGGACGAGGAACGCGGCCACCGGGTCCACGGTGTCGGGGTCCAGCAGCCGCACCGGCGGTTCGGTGCTCAGCGCACGGAGCACGTCGGCGGGGCGCTCGTCGAGGGCGAGGACCTGCGGGCCGGCGACCACCGCCGCGTCGACGTCGCCGTCGCGGACCAGCCGCTCGGCGGCGGCGTCGTCGGCGACCGGGCGGACGTCCAGGCCGGCCTGGCGCATCGCGTCGGCGTCAGCCGGCGTGGACACCGCCACCGACGTGGGCGTGCCGGCGAGCAGGGCCGGGAGGATGGCCGAGCCGGCGGCGAAGAGCAGGAAGAACAGCGTACTGATCAGGAAGGTCTTGTCGCGCAGCTTGACGCGGATCTCGCGGGCGGCGACCAGGCGGACGGCGGCGAAGGTGGTCACTGGGTCAGCTCCCGGAAGATCTCGGCGAGGGAGGGTGCGACGGGGCGGAAGGCGCGCACCGGGCCGCGGTCCAGCGCGGCGTGCAGGACGCGCTGGTCGTCGTGGCCGGGCGCGAGGTCGAACACGGCGCGGGCGCCGTCGAGGTCGACCAGGGTGATTCCGGGCTGGTCCCGCAGCCACCCGAGGTCGTCGTCCGCCACCAGCTCGTAGCGGGGCCGGGTGTGCGCGGCGCGCAGCTCGTCGCGCGGGCCGGCGGCGCGGACGGCGCCACCGGCGATGACCACCAGGTCGTCGCAGAGGCGCTCCACCACGTCGAGCTGGTGACTGGAGAACAGCACCGGCACGCCCGCGGCGGCCCGCTCGCGCAGCACGGTCACGAGGGTGTCGACGGCCGCCGGGTCGAGCCCGGAGAACGGCTCGTCGAGCACCAGCACGTCGGGGTCGTGGACCAGGGCGGCGGCGATCTGGGCGCGCTGCTGGTTGCCCAGGGACAGCGTCTCCACCAGGTCGCCGGCCCGTTCGCCGAGCCCGACCCGGTCGATCAGGTCCGTGGTGTTGGCGCGGGCCCGCTCGGCGGTCAGGCCGTGCAGCCGGCCGAGGTAGACGAGCTGGTCGCGGGCGCTCATCTTCGGGTACAGGCCGCGTTCCTCGGGCAGGTAGCCGAAGCGGCGGCGGGACTGCGGGGTCAGCGGGGCGCCGCGCCAGGTGACGGTGCCGGAGTCGGCCGCGAGCACGCCGAGGATGATCCGCATGGTGGTGGTCTTGCCGGCGCCGTTGGCGCCGACGAAGCCGGTCATCCGGCCGGCCGGGACGTCGAAGGAGACGTCGGTGAGGACCCGCCGGTCGCCGAAGCTGCGACTGACCCCCTCGACGCGGAGCAGATTGATCATGCGTTGGACGCTAGCCGCCGTCGGGGTCTCCTGCCGTCCGGCCGGAGGCGGACCCCGGCGTCCGCCGCGCGGTGGACCGGCTCACCCGCCGGGGCGTACCACCCCGTGCTCGTACGCGAAGACCACCGCCTGCGTGCGGTCGCGCAGCCCGAGCTTGGCCAGCACCCGGCTGACGTGGGTCTTCACCGTGGCCTCGCCGAGGTACAGCGCGGCGGCGATCTCGGCGTTGGTGACGCCACGGCCCAGCAGCTCCAGCACCTCGCGCTCGCGTGGGGTCAGCCCGTCGAGCAGGGTCGGGTCGGTCCGGGGCGCGCGGCCGGCCGGGGCGGCGAAGGTGGCGATGACCCGTCGGGTGATCTCCGGGGCGAGCAGGGCGTCGCCCCGCGTCAGCCGGGGCGGGCATAACCGGTGGGGTGGCTGGTCAGCCGCCCCTGGATGCACCCCGGCGCGGCCACCGCCAACGCGTGCCGCGCCCGTCGATACGGTAGCCGGATGACAGACGTAGTCGGGTACCGCGAACTGGGCGAGGCCGGGTGGGCGTGGGTGCTCGGCCAGGTCCGCGAGGACGACGGTCCGTGGCTGCCGGAGTCGGTCGCCGACGACGGGCCACCGGACGGGCCGGCCGGGGACCGCGACTCGCTGTACGCCGGCATCGCCGGGCTGGCCCCGGTCCTGGCCGAGGTCGAGCGGCACCGGGCGCTGACGGACGCCGAGCGGTCCCTCGGGGCGGGGATCGTGACCCGGCTGTCGGCCGGGGCGGCGGTGCGCGTCGAGCCGTCCCTGTGCGACGGGCTGGCCGGGGACGTGTTCGCGCTGCGACTGCTCGCCCCCGGACAGGAGGGGATCGCGCTGCGTCGGCTCGCCGAGCTGCGTACCCCGGCGGGGTGGGACACCACCCTGGACCTCGGGCCGGACCACCGTGGGCCACTCACCGATCTGATCATGGGTACGGCCGGCGTGGTGCTGGCCGCCGCCTGGGCGGGTGGCGAGGCCGCCGCCCCGATCATGTCGACCGGCGGGGAGGCGCTGCTGCGGGTGGCCGAGCCGACCGCCGCCGGGCTGGACTGGCGCCTGCGGCCGGGGCACTCGTCGAGCACGCCGAACTACTCGCACGGCACGGCGGGGGTGGCCACGGCGCTGGCCGTCGCCGGGCACGCGCTGGGCCGGGACGACTTCCTCGACGCCGCCCGCGCGGGCGCCCGGCACCTGCTCGCCGTGGGCTGCCTGGACGACGACGGTTTCGTCGTGCCACACACCATCCCCGCCTCGCGGCGGGAGGTGGAGCCGGTGACGTACGGCTGGTGCCACGGGCCGACGGGGACGTCGTACCTGTTCGCCGCGCTGGCCTTCGCCGGGGTCGAACAGGTCGCCGGGTTCACGGTCGGCGAGCTGCGGGAACGCTGCCTGCGTTCGGTGCTCGCCGCCGGGCTGCCCCGCCGGCTCCGCCCGGGTTTCTGGGACAACGACGGCCGCTGCTGCGGCACCGCGGGGGTCGGCGACATGCTGCTCGACGCCGCCCAGGGCTGCCCCGATCGGGCCGGCGCGGAGCTGCTGCTGCGGTCCGCCCGGACCATGGGCGACGCGCTGGTCGAGCGGGCGGTCCGCGACGACGCCGGCGCCCGGTGGCGGTTCGTGGAGCACCGGCGGGATCCGCCCCTGCTCCCACCCGGGACGGCGTGGATGCAGGGTGCCGCAGGGATCGCCGCGTTCCTGCTGCGCCTCGCCCGGGTGTGCGAGGCCCCGACCACCGCCGTCGTCGTCGACCGGCCCGAGCAGTGGTGGGCGGTCCCGCAGCCGCTGCGGGTCGCGTCCGCCGGTGGTGGTGGCGCGACGGTGTGAGGTCGGCGGCACACCGCGACCCCGGTGCTGCCCGTACCCGGTGGGGTGGCGGAGGCGCGGGCGGTCGTCACTCGGGGGCGGCCGGGCCCAGCAGCCGGATCTCCTCGATGTCGAGCGCGGCCTGGAGTTCCCGCAGCACCGTGTCGTCGATCTCGTTCGCGTCGCGCAGCCGGGTGATCTCGCGGCGCTTGCGTTCCAGGACCGCCAGCCGTAGCCGGCGCTCGAGGTCGCGGGCCCGCTCGGACTCCTCCCCCACGTCGGCGGCCCGGATGCCGTCGAGGTGGGCCTGGTAGTCGAGGCGCACCCGGTCGACGGCCTCCGGCGCCGCGCCCAGCCCACCCGCCACCTCCGGCAGCGCCGCCAGCCCGACCTCCGCCGCCCGCAACCGGGCCCGACGCGCCTCGTCGACCCGCTGCTGGTCCCCGACGAGGCCCGCCCACCGGACCACGAGCGGGAGGGTGGTGCCCTGGACCAGCATGATCAGCACGATCACCACCGCCGTGCAGAAGATGATCAGGTCACGTTCGTGGACCGGATCCCCGGCTGGGGTGGACAGCGGGACCGCGAGCGCCGCGGCCAGGGACACCGCGCCCCGGAAGCCGGCCCAGCCGGCGGCCGTGCGGATCCGCCACCCGACCCGCAGGGCCCGCTGCGACCTGCGGCGGTCGATGAGCTCCAGCAGGTACGCCGACAGGTGCAGCCAGGCCATCCGGGTCGCCAGCACCGTGGCGGCGACCACCACCGCGATGACCAGCCCCCGCGCCAGAGACGTGCTGGTGACCCCGCGCAACGCGCGGGGGATCTGCATCCCGAGCAGCACGAACAGCCCACCGTTGATCAGGAAGGTGCTCAGGTCCCAGAAGGCGAGGGCCATCAGTCGGGAGGGCGCGCGGATCACCCGGGGCCCGGCGTAGGCGAGCACCAGGCCCGCGACCACCACGGCGAGCACGCCACTGGAGTGCAGCTCCTCGGCGATCAGGAACGCGACGAACGGGGTGAGCACGCTGAGCGTGCCCTCCCGGAGCGGGTCGTCGAGGCGGCGGCGTACCAGGACGACCAGGCCGCCGACCGCCAGCCCGGCCGCGACGCCGCCGAGGAACGATCCGGCGATCCGCTCCAGGAGCGGGAGCGGCCCCGGCGGGGCACCGCCGGTGATCAGGCCGACCGCGACGGCGAAGAGGACCAGCGCGGTGCCGTCGTTGATCAGGCTCTCCGCGCGCAGGATGTTGAGGAACCGGCGGGGCAGCCGCTTGGCCAGGCCGGCGACGGCGGCGGCGTCGGTCGGGGCGAGCACGGCGCCGAGCACCCAGGCCGCCGGGCCGGCCACCCCGACCGCCTGGGCGACCCCCGCCACCGCGACCATGGTGACCGCCACCAGCGCCACGGCGAGCAGGACGATGACCAGCAGGTTGGCGCGTAACTCCCGCAGGCTGACGGTGAGGCTCTCCCGGTAGAGGATCGCCGGCAGGAACAGCAGCAGCACCACGTCCGGTTCGAGCACCACGTCGGACAGTGGCGGGGCGAACGCCAGCAGCACGCCCATGCCGATGAGCAGGACGGGCGGTGCGACGCGGTAGCGCCCGCCGAGGGTGGTGCCGAGCAGCACGGTGGCCGCCAGCACCACGATCAGCACGAGCCCTTCCACGTCGTCCCCTCGTCGCCCCTCACCGTCGGCGGGCGGCCGGCCGGGTCGAGGGGTCCCGGGGGCGCCCGCCCCACCATGGTTCTACGGCGGCCGGGTGCCGGAGGTTGGAACCGGCCTATTGGCGCGACCGGCACCGCCGGGCCGGGGTCAGGAGAAGCGTTCGATCGTGACGGGGATGAGTCCCTGCATCCGCAGCGCCGCGGTCAGCTCGCGCAGCAGCGGCCCGAGCGGGTCGGCACCGCCGGCGAGGTCGGCGCTCAGGTCGAGGCACCAGGGACCGCCGGCGCCGATCCGGCGCAGGTGCCAGGTGAAGGAGTCGGCCCCGACCCGGCGGGAGGCGACCCCGATGACCCTCGCCTCCGGGTCGGCGGGGTCACCCGTGCTCGCCATCCGCCAGCCGCCGCGCAGGTTCGCCAGCCCGTCCGGGCGCAGGTCGGCGGCGAACAGGACCCGGTAGACGCGGCTGTCGCGCATCCCGGCTCCGGCCGGGTGGGGGTTGAGCCGCAGCGGGGCCGCCCTGGACAGCGGCTGCCCGTCGTGGAAGTGGCCGCGCAACGCCTCCTCGCCGGGCAGTTCGCCGCCGCCGAGCAGGCGGTAGGCGGTCGCCGCCTCGTGCCGTGGCACCCCGACCACCCGGCGGCGCAGGTGGGCGTCGACCCGGATGCTCCGGCTGAAGGCCGCGCAGTCCCACCAGTGGCCGTCCGCCGGCGTCCACGCGGCGGAGTCGAGGCGCACCGCCGCCCAGTCCTCGCCGAGCACGAACTCCTCGACGACGAGCCCTTCCGGCGCGGCGACGCTCCCGCCCGGGCCGTCGGGGTGGACGAGGTAGTAGTCGAGCGCCGGCTGCGGTACCGGGGCGGCCGGCCCGGGCCGGTGCACCGCCACGGGGGCCTGCGGCGTGCCGCCCGGCCGGCTCTGCTCCGCGTGCCATGTCGTCACCGCAGCATTGTCGACCGGGGCCGCCCGCCGGCCCGGACGACTCGCCGCCGCGCCGTACGGCCCGTCGGGCGGAGGCGGGGCGACCCCGCCACGGCGGACCCGACCCGCCGGTTTCTTTCATTGCTCGGTCGAAACGTTTCTCTTACACGTTCGACTCTTGCACGCGGCAGTCCACTGCTGACACGATGACCGTCGATGCATCTTCGAAACGAACGGAAGGAGCAGGGCCATGGCGGTGTCCCGTCGGAGACTGATCGGATCCCTCGCAGCGGGATCCGCCCTCGCCGCAGCCTCCCCGACCGACCTGGTGTCGGCCCTTCGCGGCACGGCCCTCGCGGCCAGCCCGCCCGGCGACGTCGTCGGCAAGATCTCGGTCGGCTACCAGGGCTGGTTCAGCTGCCCCGGCGACGGGGCGCCGATCGGCGGCTGGTGGCACTGGAGCCGCGACCGGTTCCAGCCGCCGGCCCCGGCCAACACCACCATCGTCTCCTGGCCGGACATGCGGGAGTACGCCCGCGGCTACTCCACCGCGTACCCGGCCCTGGGCAACGGCCAGTCGGCGCAGCTCTTCTCCTCCTACGACCAGCAGACGGTCGACACCCACTTCCGCTGGATGCAGGAGTACGGCTGCGACACCGCCGCCCTGCAACGGTTCAACCCGGTCGGCGACGAGGGGCCCACGCGCGACGCCATGACGGTCAAGGTCCGCGGCGCGGCCGAGCGCTTCGGCCGCAAGTTCTACATCATGTACGACGTCACCGGCTGGACGTCGATGCAGACCCAGATCAAGGACGACTGGACCAACCGGATGTCCGCGCACACCGCCTCCCCGGCGTACGCCCGGCAGAACGGCCGGCCCGTGGTCTGCATCTGGGGCTTCGGCTTCAACGACGACGGCCGCCCCTTCGCGCCCGCCGCCTGCCTCGACGTGGTCAACTGGTTCAGGGCCCAGGGTTGCTATGTCATCGGCGGCGTGCCGACCTACTGGCGGCAAGGCATCAACGACTCCCGGCCGGGCTTCTCCGAGGTCTACCACGCGTTCCACATGATCTCGCCGTGGATGGTCGGCCGCACCGGCACCCTGGACGGGCTCGACTGGTTCCACACCAACGTCAACGTTCCCGACCAGGCCGACTGCATCACGCACGGCATCGACTACCAGCCCTGCGTGCTGCCGGGCGACCTGTCGTCCGGGCACCGCCGCCACGGCGACTTCTACTGGCGGCACCTCTACAACCTGACCCGGCTCGGCGCCCAGGGCCTCTACGTGTCCATGTTCGACGAGTTCAACGAGGGCAACCAGATCGCCAAGACCAGCGAGACGCAGGCGACCACCCCGGCGGGGGCGGGCATCCGGGCGCTGGACGAGGACGGCACCGCCTGCTCCGCCGACTACTACCTGCGGATCACCGCCGACGGCGGCCGGATGTTCAAGGGCCAGCTCGCCCTCACCGCCGTACGGCCGACGCCGCCCGTGCTCGGCGGTGGCCCCCCGCCCGGCGGGGACCTCGCCGCGGGCCGGCCGACGTCGGCGAGCAGCCAGAACGGCGGGTTCGCCGCCGGCAACGCCGTCGACGCCGACCGGGGAAGCTACTGGGAGTCCACCAACGGTGCCTTCCCCCAGTGGTGGCAGGTCGACCTCGGCGCGGCCCACCAGGTGGCCCGGATCGTGCTCGCCGTGCCGGCCGGCTGGGAGGCGCGCACCCAGACGTTGAGGGTGCAGGGCAGCACCGACGGCGTGACCTTCACGACGCTCGCCGGGCCGTCCGGGGTCCGGTTCGACCCGGCCACCGGCAACACCGCGACCCTCGCCGTGCCCACGACCGCCGCCCGGCACGTCCGGGTCACGGTCACCGGCAACACGGCCTGGCCGGCGGCCCAGCTCGCCCAGGTCGCGGTGTACACGACGCCCGACACCCCCACCCCGGGCGCCGACCTCGCCCGGGGCAGGCCCGCCACGGAGAGCGGCCACGCCCAGGCCTACGGCTGCGCGAACGTCGTCGACGGCAACCCCGACAGCTACTGGGAGAGCGCCGCCGACGCGTTCCCGCAGTGGGTGGGCGTCGACTTCGGCGCGACCGTCGGCGTCGGCCGGATCGTGCTGCGGCTTCCGCCGGCCGCCGCCTGGCAGCGGCGTACCCAGACGCTGTCGGTCGAGGCGAGCCCGGACGGCGCCGCGTGGACGACCCTCGTCGCGTCGGCCGGGCGGGTCTTCGACCCGGCCACCGGCAACCAGGTGACGCTCACCGTGCCGGCCACGCCGGCCCGGCACGTGCGGATTCGCTTCACCGGCAACACCGGCTGGCCGGCTGCGCAGCTGTCCCAGCTGGAGGTGTACGCCGGCTAGTGGCGGCGCGGCGTCCCCCACGCCCCCGCAGCACACCACCGGCCGCCGCGCGGCCGGCTCCCACCACCCCACGGAAAAGAGTCACCCATGTCCCGGAGCATCATCCCGGCGTCGCGGTGGTCGTCGCGGCGACCACCGCGGCACCGTCCCCCGGCGGTCGTCGCCTCCGCCGTTGCGCTCGCGACCGCCCTCGGCGTCCTGGCCGGGGCGCCCGGCCCGGCCGCCGCCGGCCCGGCCACCGGCGGCGGGCCAGTGGTGACCCGGGCCGGCCTCGACCCGGGGCTGGTCTCCGGGCGCGGGGCCGATGTCGGCTTCGCCGAGCAGGAGGCGGAGAACGCCGCCACAAACGGCGAGGTCATCGGCCCCGACCGCACCGCCTACACCCTGCCGGCGGAGGCCTCCGGCCGCCGGGCGGTCCGGCTGACCCCCGGCCGGTACGTCGAGTTCACCCTGCCGAGCGCGGCCAACGCGATCACCGTGCGCTACAGCATCCCGGACGCGCCGGGCGGCGGCGGCATCACCGCTCCGCTGGACGTCGCGGTGAACCAGCGGCGGGTCCGGACGATGACCCTCACCTCCCAGTACGCGTGGCTCTACAACCAGTACCCGTTCTCCAACGACCCGGCCGCCGGGCTGCTGCACCCGGACTGGTGGATCACCGAGTGCGGGTGCGTGCCGTCGGCCACCACCCCGTACCCGAGCATCCCCACCCCGTTCCGCCCCAGCCACTTCTACGACGAGCAGCGCCTGCTGCTCGGCCGCACCTACCGGGCGGGCGACCTGATCCGGCTCACCGTCCCCGCCGGCAGCAGTGCCGCCTGGACCGTGATCGACCTGCTCGACTCCGAGCTGGTCGGCCCGCCACGGGTCCGGCTCGCCGCCGCGAACGTGCTGGCCTTCGGCGCCGACCCGACCGGCCGGCGCGACTCGGCCGCCGCCCTGGACCGGGCCATCGCCTTCGCCCGGCGGGCGGACCTGCCGGTCTACCTGCCGCCGGGCACCTACCAGGTGAACCGGCACATCATCGTCGACGACGTGACGATCGAGGGCGCCGGCAGCTGGTACACGATCGTCAAGGGGCACGAGGTCGCGTTGCCGACGCCCGCCCCGGACGGCTCGGTGCACACCGGCGTCGGCTTCTACGGCCGCGACGCCGCCGACGGCGGCAGCCGCAACGTGCACCTCTCCGGCTTCGCCATCGAGGGCGACGTACGCGAGCGGATCGACACCGACCAGGTCAACGCGATCGGCGGCGCGATGAGCGACTCCACCATCGACGGGCTGCACCTGCGGCACACGAAGGTGGGCATCTGGTTCGACGGGCCGATGAGCGACGTGCGGGTCACGAACACGGTCATCGTCGACCAGACCGCCGACGGGCTGAACTTCCACACCGGCGTCACCGACTCGCTGGTCGCGCACACCTTCGTCCGCAACTCCGGCGACGACGGGCTCGCGATGTGGTCGGAGAAGGTCGGCAACGCCCGCAACAGGTTCGACCACAACACCGTGCAGTCGCCGGTGCTCGCCAACGGCATCGCCCTGTACGGCGGCACCGACAACACCGTGTCGAACAACCTGGTCGCCGACCCCGTGCGGGAGGGCAGTGCGATCCAGGTCGGGTCCCGCTTCGGCGCGGAGGCGTTCACCGGGCGGCTGCTGATCACCGGCAACACCACCGCCCGCGCCGGCACGTACGAGCTGAACTGGAAGATCGGGCTCGGGGCCATCTGGTTCTACGCCCTCGACCGGGACATCGACGCGACCGTCGAGGTGGTCGGCGACCACTACCTCGACAGCACGTACAACGCCGTCATGCTGGTCAGCGACTGGCCGGTGAAGGACCTCTACTCGATCAGGAACGTCCAGTTCCGCGACATCCGGGTCGACGGGGCGGGCACGTCGGTGGTCAGCGCCCGCTCGGCCGGCTCCGCCTCGTTCCGCAACGTGGACGCCCGCAACGTCGGCGCGGTCGGGGTGAACAACTGCGGGTCGTTCAACTTCACCCCGGCCGGCTCCGAGTTCGCCCTCAGTGACCTCGGCGGCAACGACGGCGGCTGGCTCGCCCCGTGGCAACTGCCGAACACCATCACCTGCGACGACCGCCCGCCGGTCGTACCGCCGCCGCCACCGGCGTCCTGGTGAGGTGCGGCCGGCGGGCGGTGGTCACCGCCCGCCGGCCGGACGCCACGCGGCACCCCGGTTGCCGACGCCCACGCGCGAAGGTCGTTGTCGGACGCGCGGGGACGCGACGAAGGACCGCGCTCAGGAGGCCGATCACCCATCCTGGTGAGGCGGCAGGGCCCCGGCAAAGTCGCGGGGTGCCGATTCTCATCCAGCCTCCGGGATTCCTGTTCCGCTGCTTGAGGATGATCCGAGATGCTGGCCAGGGCCTTGGTCACGGTCTCGCCGGTCCTGCACTGTCTCTGTCTCCGTTCCCGCGAATGCCTCGGAAGGTCGCCGCCACGCCGCCCCATACCGCCCCGCGCATCGGGCACCCGGGTGGCAGCCGGACGATTGCCCCCCGCATCCGGTCGGGGACCTGCCTGTCGGCCCCTTTGGAGCTGCCCCGTTTGTGCTACCGGTGGAGCGGGCGCGTAAACGGGGCAGCTCCAAAGGGGCCGACGGAGGGTCGACCGACCCGACGGCGCGCACCCCGGCCGCGCACCCCGGCCGCGCGCACCAACCTCGACCAGCTCGCCGACGGGCCCGACCCGGCGAAGACTGACCCCGCAGAGGACGACGATGTCGGTAGCGCACGTATCCCCTGGGACCTGCCAAGCCGGAGACCTCACGACTTTGCCGAGGCCCTGGGTGAGGCGGGCCCGAAGGCGGGGCACACCGGTTCCCGGCAGGTGGCAATGGTGCGGTGGGGTCGGGATCAGCCCTGCGTTTTCAATTGCTCCCGCAGGCTGCGCGGACGTAGGTCGGTCCAGACCTCCTCGATGTGCGCCAGGCAGGCCGCCCGGTCGCCGGTGACGCCCACCGCCCGCCACCCAGCCGGAATCTCCGATCCCTCCGACCAGATCGAATACTGTTCCTCGTCGTTGACCACGACGTGGTACCGGCGCAGTTCCTTAGATTCTTCCATCGCTGCTCTCCAGACGCGGCGGTGCCCACAGAATAAGACGCGAGAATTATAACGAACAACCGGCAGATGTGTTACCCCCTCAGGGATATCACAATATCCGATTGATCGCCCCACACGGAGCCGGAATCACAAATTCCATCCATTACGGTGAATTAGAATCGACTCGGCTCCGGTTGTCGACCGCACTGTCGGCGAATTCAGGTGACCGTCGGCGGCTCAGGCCACTCGCCCGGCGACCGGCTCGGGTCGCTTGGCCAGGTCCGCGTACCGGCCCCGGTGGTAGAGCAGCGGCGAGTCGGCCGCACTGTGCCGCAGCAGCTCCGGCTCGGCGAGCACGACAGCATGGTCACCCGCGACCACCCGGTCGATCACCCGGCACAGCAGCCAGGCCAGGGTGTCGTCGAGGATCGGCACCCCCTCGGGCCCGTGCCGCCAGCGCGTCGGCGCCGCGAACCGGTCGATCCCGCTGGTGGCGAACCGCTGGGCAAGTTCCTGTTGCTGGTGGGTGAGCAGGTGCACGCCAACGTGCCGGGCCCGGGAGACGGTGGGCCAACTCGACGAACTGAGATCCAGGCAGAACAGGACGATCGGCGGCCGCAGTGACACCGAGGTGAACGAGGTGGCGGTGAAGCCGACCGCCGAGGCGCCGGGAGCGGTGACCACGGTGACGGTGCTGGCCTGGTGGCGCAGCACCGTCCGCAGGGTCTCCGGATCGGCGCGAACCGGCGGAGAGTCGTCGACGGGACCGGTCATGGCGTTCCTCCCCGGTGCTGGGTGCCGTACCCGCCCGGTGCCGTCTCGATCCAGTCGCCGTCGACGAACAGCCGGCACACCTGGTCGGTCGTCGCCCCCGGGGTCACGACTGCTCCTGCCCGGTGTGCTGGCCGGCGGTGACGAAGTCGGCCGCCAGCTCGCCGATGAGGACCGCCGGGGCATGGGTGTTGGCGGTGGTCACCGCCGGCATGATCGACGCGTCGGCGACGCGTAGTCCCCGCACACCGCGCACCCGCAGCCGGGCGTCGACCACCGCCTGGTCGTCGGCACCCATCTTGCAGGTGCCGACCTGGTGGTGGAAGGTTCCGGCGGTGGCGCGGACGTAGGCGCGCAGGTCGTCGGGGGTACGCACCGTCGAGCCCGGATAGACCTCCCGCGCACCCCACTCGCCGGCCAGGGCTGAACCGGCACCCATCTCCCGGCACAGGATCACCGCCTCGACGAGCGCGTCGACGTCCTGCGCGCAGGCCAGCGCCGCGGGGTCGATGTCGAGCCCGGCGTGCGGGTCGTCGCCGACGAGGCTGATCCGTCCCCTGCTCACCGGGCGCACCAGGCCAGCCTGGAGGGTGAACCCGTCGGATGGGCCGGACATCCCCGGCTGGTACATCGGGACCGGGAAGTGCAGCGCCTGCACGTCGGGTACCGGCAGGCCGGACCGGGTACGCCAGAACAGGTGACTCTGCATCGGCGACAGGTCGGGAGAACGTCCGACCTGTCGGGCGGTACTGAAGATGACCGGGCTGAGCAGGTGGTCGTGCAGGTTGCGGCCCACCCCGGGCAGGTGCACCCGGACGTCGATGTCGTGCCGGCGCAGTTCGGCGGCGTCGCCGATGCCGGAGAGCATCAGCAGTCGGGGCGATTCGATGGTGCCGGCGGAGACGATCACCTCCACGTCGGCGTGGGTGGTGTGGGTGAGCCCGTCGCGCTTCCACTCGACCCCGGTGCAGCGGTCTCGGGTGAACAGCAACCGGCGGGCGTGCGCACGGGTGACCACGGTGAGCCCCGGATGGCCGAGGATGGGACGCAGGTAACCGACGGCGGCGCTCTGCCGTTGGCCGTCCCGGATGGTCAGCTGGGTCTGCGACACCCCGTCCAGCTCGCCGGAGTTGTAGTCGGGGTTGATCCCGACCCCGATCTCCTGCGCCGCCTTGATGCAGGACTCGAAGATCGCATCCGGGCGGTACTGGGACATGACGTGGATCGGCCCGCCGGTGCCGCGCAGCGGGGAGACGGCGTCGAGGTCCTCCATGCGCCGATGCACCGGTAGGACGTCCGTCCACGACCAGCCGTCGTTGCCGAGGTACGCCCAGTGGTCGTAGTCGGCGGCGGCACCCCGTGCCCAGATCATGCCGTTGAGCGCGCTGGAGCCGCCGAGAACCCGTCCGCGCGGCCAGTGCAGTCGCCGGTGCCCGGCGTGCGGCTGCGCCACGGTGTGATACGCCCAGTCCTCCTCGGCGAACCAGAGGTGGGCCAGCCGTCCCGGCGTACCGATGTCGGGGTTGGTGTCCTCGCCGCCGGCCTCAAGTACGACCACGCGCAGTCCGCGCTCGACCAGCCGGCGGGCCAGAGCGCAGCCAGCGGATCCGGCACCGACGACGACGACGTCGGCGCCGGCAGGTGTCGCTGTCACGTGTGTTTACCCCTTTCCGCCCGGCGAGGTGCCCGCCGGGCGACGTGTGGTGTCAGGCGGCGGCCAGCACCAGGACGGCGTTCTGGCCGCCGAAGCCGAACGAGTTGCTGAGGGCGACCTCGATGCGCTGCTCTCGGGCTGCCTTGGTGACCACGTCCAGGTCGACGGCGCTGTCCTGCTCGTCGAGGTTCGCGGTCGGCGGGACGAGACCGTGCTGCACCGCCAGCACGGTCAGGGCCGCCTCGATACCACCGGCGGCACCCAGGGCGTGGCCGAGGGACCCCTTGCTCGCGGTCACCACCGGCGACGGGCCGAGCAGGCGGTGGAGTACCCGCGCCTCGGCCAGGTCACCGGCGGGCGTGCCGGTGGCGTGCGCGTTGACGTGGTCCACGTCGTCCGGCACCAGACCGGCTCCGGTCAGCGCGGCCCGCACGGCCCGCTCGACACCGCGGCCCGCTGGATCGGGGGTGGTGGGGTGGTGCGCGTCGGCGCTGGCGCCGAAGCCGAGCAGCCGGGCCCGCACCCGGGCGCCCCGGGCGGCGGCGTCCTCGGCGCGTTCCAGGACCAGCAGGCCGCACCCCTCACCGAGAACGAAGCCGTCCCGGCCGACGTCGAACGGCCGGGACGCGGTCGGGTCGGCGCGCCGCGACAGTGCCCCCATCTGCGCGAACCCGGCCACGACGAGCGGGGTGATGCCGGCCTCGGTGCCTCCGGCCACCACCACGTCGCAGGTCCGGCTGCGCAGCAGGTCATGGGCCAGGCCAATGGCGGTGCTGCCGGAGGCGCAGGCCGTGGCGGTGACCAGGTTGGGACCGCCCGCGCGCAGGTCCATGCCGACGTGGCCGGCGGCCATGTTGGACAGCATCATCGGCAGCGTCAGCGCGGAGACCCCGTGCGGCCCCTCGGCCGCGAGGACGCCATGCTGGGCGGTCGTGGTGGACACCCCCCACATGCCGCAGCCGATCACCACGCCGACCCGGGCGCCGTCCCAGGTCACGGGGTCCAGGCCGGCGTCGGCCACCGCCTCCCGGGCCGCCACCAACGCGAACTGCACGATCGGGTCGTACTGCCAGTGGCGGCGGCCGAGTGCGGCGCGCGGGTCGAAGTCGGGCACCCGGCAGGAGAGGTCGACGGGTATGCCGGCCAGGTGGGGGTCGTGGGTCGCCGTGGAGACCCCGGCGCAGACCGTCTGCCAGGTCCGCGCCACGCCGATCCCGCCCGGGGTGACCAGTCCCAGGCCGGTGACGGCGGTCTCCGTCCCGGTCACGCCGCGCGGGCCAACGAGGCTTCGATGACGCCGGCGAGCGCGCCGATGGTGGTACGCGGCGTGGCGTCCTCGTCGGCGATCCTGATGTGGAACTCCTTCTGCAGGACCAGGGCCAGTTCCACCATGAACAGCGAGTCCAGGTCCAGTTCCTCGAAGGTCACGTCCGGACCTATCTCGTCGGGCTCCGTCTCGAATCGGGTGGTGAGGATCTCCACCATCTGCCGGTAGACGTCGGTCATGTCACACGCTCCTCGTGGTCCGTGGGTCACCGCGTGGCCGGGCCGGTGACCGACGGCTCGGACGTCGGTTGGTGCGGCGCCGGCGCCGGGGCCGTCCCGGCGCCGGCCGGGTCCGTCGCGACGGCGGGTTTCGGTGGGTCTTCCGGCCGCTCAGCGGGCCGCAACTGGGGCCAGACGAGCACCGTCGATCCCCAGGTCAGGCCCCCGCCGAAGGCGGTGAGCAGGACTCGATCGCCAGCGGCGACCACGCCGGTGGCGTCGGCGTCGGCGATGGCCAGCGGGATGGAGGCGGCACCGGTGTTGCCGACCCGGTCGATGTTGGACACGATTCGCTTCCGGTCCAGATCGAGTTCGTCGGCGAGGGCGCTGAGGATGCGGATGTTGGCCTGGTGGCTGACCACCCGGTCGACCTCGTCGAGCTGCCAGCCGACGCGCCGCACGACGGCGCGCGACGAGGCGGCCATCCGGGTGACCGCGTTGCGGAACACCTCGCGTCCGTCCATGGTGAAGTAGAAGTCGGCCGGGTCGGTGGGCCGACCGGACAGTCGCTGCCGGGCTCCGCCGGCGGCCACCTGGATCAGGTCGCTTCCGCCTCCGTCGCTGCCGAGGTCGAAGGGGCCGAGTGCGCCGGGCTCGTCGCGGCCGCCCGCGCGCAGCACGACCGCCCCCGCCCCGTCGGCCAGGACCACGGCGGTGGAGCGGTCGGCCGGGTTGGTCACGCTGGAGAGCGCGTCGGCGCCGATGACCAGGACCTGGTCGGCGAGCTCGGTGGCGATCAGGCCGGCCGCGGTGGCCAGGGAGTAGACGAACCCGCTGCAGACCGCGCCCAGGTCATAGGCGGCCACCCCGGTCAGCCCCAGCCGGGAGGCGACCTCGGGTGCGGTGGCCGGGCAGGACCGGTCCGGCGTCATGGTGGCGACCACGACCGCGTCGACGCCGGGCGTCCCGGCGGAGGCCAGGGCCCGCCGGGCGGCCTCGACTGCCAGGTCCGCCGTGGACATGCCGGGATCGACGAGGTGGCGTTGCGCGATGCCGGTACGGGACCGGATCCACTCGTCCGAGGTGTCCAGTCCGGCGGAGAGGTCCGCGTTGGTGACCACGCGCGGCGGCACCCAGCCACCCACCCCGGTGAGCACTGCCGACCGGGTCGTCACGGTACCCGCCGAATAGGTAGATTCATATTGAATCCCTTACATCTCTTTGAGTTCTAGCCAGTAGCCAGTTAACACCGCGACACCCGCACCGCGCCCCCTAGGTTCTGCCCGGTGGGGTTTCCCCCAGTACTCGGAGGCCCGGCGGCGAAATTAGGCTGATCACGCCTGAATCCCGTGGTGGAGCGGCCTCAGAACGACGAGAGGAAATCGACGTGCCATTCGCGCAGGGCCATGCGCACGCCATTCCAGCCCCACTACTGGACCACGTCGTGGTATTGCTCGACGAAGCCACCTTCCAAGAGATTCTCGCCTGCGACATGCTGGGTGAACAATTCGCCCGAGTGAAACCTAAAAACGTCACCAGCTCGGTCGCCGGGCAGTACTCGGCACTCGGGGTGGCCGGCGAGAACACCCTGCTGGAGTTGTTCGACGGCTCGCTTCCCGGATCGCACCGCCTCACCGGTGGTCTGGTTTTCTCCTTCGAGCACCCCGGCTCTGTGCAGCGGGCCCGGGAGGTCCTGGACGCCGGCCCCGGCGGCCGCTACGAACTGGTGCACCGCACCAGCGCCGACACCGGCGAGCCCCAACCCTGGTACCACATGCTGCGGGTCGACCTCGGCGAGGACAGCCCGCTGCTGATGTTCCTCAACGAGGTCACCGGGGAGTACTTCGACTCGGTGTCCGCCCGCCGGGGACCCGACGGGGAGTTGCTGCGCAGCGGCTACCTCGACGCGGCCTTCGGCGCCGGGACCCACGACCGGCGGTGGCTGCGCGACATCACCGCGGTCACCCTGCGGGCCCGCCCGCAGCGGGCCGCCCGGATGGCCGACGCGCTCACCGCGATGGGCTACCGGATCACGGCCGCCCCAGCCGGGCCCGCCGGTGATGCCGCCTCCGACACCGGCCCGACGTACCGGATCACCGGCCCGGGCGTCGACATCACCCTCGTCTGCTCGGCCACCGCGCCCGAGGGGGTTCTCGACATCACCACGGACCTGCACGAGGCACCGCAGCGGCACCAGTCGTTCGTCTTCGGCGGCACCTCGCGGTTGGTCCTACGGCAGGACGGCACCGCCCACTGGACGTTCACCCCACCGGCCTGAGGATAGGTACGTCGATGCCCGGCGATTCCGTGCTGTTCCACGAGGCGGTCCTCGCACACGCCGCCCGTACCCCCGACGCGGTCGCGGTGGAGTCCGCCGACCGGTCGCTGAGCTACGCCGAACTGGTCGCGCACGCCCACGGCATGGCCCGCCACCTGCGCCGCCACGGCGTCGGGCCCGACGTGCCGGTCGGAATCGCCCTGGACCGGTCGATCGAATCCGTCGTCGCGGCGCTCGGCATCCTGCTGGCCGGCGGCGCCTGGGTGCCGCTCGACCCGTCCTACCCCGCCGAGCGGCTGTCCTACATGCTCACCGACTCCGGCGTGGAGCTGGTCGTCGCCGAGGCGTCCACGATGGATCGGCTGCCCGCCGGGCGGGTACGCCGCGTCGACCCGGCCGAGGCGGTGGCGGGCTCCGGGCCGGCACCCGATCCGCCGCCGCGGCCGTCGACCGGTCGGCACCTCGCCTACTCGATCTACACCTCGGGGTCCACGGGGCGTCCCAAGGGCGTCCTGCTCAGCCACGGCGGCCTGGCCAACCTGGTCCGGGCCCAGGCCGACGCGTTCGGGGTGGGCCCCGGCGACCGGGTCCTCCAGTTCGCCCCGTCCAGCTTCGACGCCTCGGTGTTCGAGACCACCATGGCACTGGCCACGGGCGCCACCCTGGTCCTGGCGGACCGGGCCGCCATCGCCCCCGGACCGGACCTGGTCGGCACCCTGCGGACGCGGCGGATCAGTCACCTCACGCTGCCCCCGTCGGTGCTGGCCGTCCTGCCCGACGAGGCCCTGCCCGACCTGGCCGTGCTGATCTGCGCCGGTGAGGCGCTCGCCGAGCCGCTGGTGCGACGCTGGGCTCCCGGCCGGCGCATGTACAACGCCTACGGCCCCACCGAGGCCACCGTCTGGGCCACTCTGGCACAGGTGTACGCCGACGGCCGGCGTCCGTCCATCGGCGTACCGGTCAGCGGCGTCCACGTCGCCGTGGTCGACCCCGACGGCCGTCCGGTGCCCGACGGCGAGGTCGGTGAGCTGGTCATCGGCGGAGCCGGCGTCGCCCGGGGCTACCATGCCCGGCCCGCGCTGACCGCCGAGCGGTTCGTCCCCGACCCGGGCGGTCCGCCCGGCGTACGTCGGTACCACAGCGGCGACCAGGTGCGCCGCCACCCCGACGGCACCCTCGAGTACATCGGCCGCATCGACCACCAGATCAAGCTACGGGGGCACCGGGTCGAACCGGACGAGGTGACGGCCGTGCTGGCCGGGCATCCCTCCGTCACCGACGCGATCGTGGTCGCCCGGGGCTCCGGCGACGGCACCCGCCTGGTCGGGTACGCCGTCAGCGACCACGACCCGACCGGGCTGCGCGCCCACCTCGCCGAACGGCTGCCCGCCTACCTGGTGCCGGACGTGGTGGTCACCCTCGACGCGCTGCCGCTGACCGTCAGCGGCAAGATCGACCGGTCCGCCCTGCCCGAACCCGACCGGGCCAGCGCCGGCCTCACCGACACCGTCACCGTCCCGCGCACCGGCACCGAGCAGCTCCTCGCCGGGTTCGTCGCCGACCTGCTCGGCCACCCCGGCGCCACGGACCCCGTGCCGGCCGACCAGCGCCTCGGCGTGCACGACGACATCTTCGCGCTCGGCGCCAACTCGCTGATGGCCGGCCGGCTCGCCGCGCGGGTCCGCGCCGAGCTCGGTGGTGAACTGCCGGTCGGGGTCATCTACCGGTCCCCCACCGTCGCCGCCATGGCCGCCGCGCTCGACGATGCCGACGACACCGAGCGCGCACCCAGCCCACCGCCGCTGCGCCCGGCCGACCCCGACGCGGTCGTGCCGCTGTCCCTGCCCCAGGAGCGGATCTGGTTCCTCGACCAGCTCGACCCCGGTAACCGGGCGTACCACGCCCAGGCCACCATCCGGCTGCGCGGGCTGCTCGACCGGGCGGCACTGCGGGCCGCGCTCAACGAGATCATCCGCCGCCACGACATCTTCCGTAACGGTTTCGTCGCCGGTCCGGACGGTCCCGAGCAACGCGTCTCGGCCCACTGCGCCATCGATCTCCCGCTGGTCGACCTGTCCGCGTACGACGAGCCGGAGCGCGGCCGGCGGGCCGAGCAGACCGTGGCCGAGTATCTGCGCGAACCATTCGACCTGGCCAGCCCACCGCTGGCCCGGTGGGCGCTGATCCGGCACGCCGACGACGACCACACCCTGGTCCACGTCGAACACCACCTGGTCCACGACGGCTGGTCCTTCGCCGTCCTCATCGACGAGCTCACCGCCCTCTACGGCAGTTACGCCGCCGGGCGGGAGCCGGACCTGCCGCCGGTGGCCTGCCGCTACCGGGACTTCACGCTCTGGCAGCGCGGGTGGATGCGGGGTGAGCCGCTCGACCGGCACCTGTCGCACTGGACCCGGGAACTGGCCGACGCACCGCACGAGCTGGCGCTGCCGCTGGACCGGGCTCGCCCGCTGACCCAGAGCTTCACCGGCGCGTCGCTGCGGATCGACCTGGCCGGCGAGTTGGGTGAGCGGCTGCGCGCGTACAGCCGCCGGCACGGGGTCACCCTCTACGCCACCATGCTCGCCGGCTTCGCCGCCCTGCTGAGCCGCTACGCCCGCCAGGACGACATGATCATCGGCAGTGGCGTGGCGAACCGGCGGCTCGCCGAGACCGAACGCATGATCGGGATGGTCGTCAACACCCTGCCGCTGCGCGTCGACCTGTCCGGCCGTCCCGGCTTCACCGATCTGGTCCGCCGGGTGCACACCCGCGCCGCGCGTGCCTACGAGTGGGCCGACGTGCCGCTGGACCGGCTGGTGGAGGCCCTCGACCCGGTGCGCGACCCGTCCCGCAACCCGCTGTTCCAGGTCATGTTCAGCTTCCACGACTCCCCCATGCCGCGGCTGAGCTTCGCCGGGCTGACCGGCACCGTCCTGGAACGACACAACGGCACCGCCAAGACCGACCTGAACATCGTGGTCCTGCCCCGCGCGGAACAGCACGCCGGGCGCGGCCACCGCGACGACACCGCGCCGATCACCCTGATCTGGGAGTACGCCACCGCCCTGTTCGACGCGTCGACGATGCGACGGATGACCGGGCACTACATCCGGCTGCTCGACGCGGCCATGACCGACCCCGACCAGCCGGTCGGCCGGTTGCCGCTGCTCGGGGCGGAGGAGCAGGACCGGATCGTCCACACGTACAACCGCACCGCCGCCGCCTTCCCGGCGGACCGCACCGTGCCCGACCTGTTCGCCGAACAGGTGGCCCGGCGACCGCGCGCCCCCGCCGTCGAGTCCGCCGGGCAGACCCTCAGCTACGCCGACCTCGACGCCCGCGCCGACCGGCTGGCCCGGCTGCTGCGCCGCCGGGGCGTCCGCGCCGACACCCCGGTCGGTGTCCTGTTCGAACGCGGCAGCGACCTGATCACCGCATTCCTGGCCGTCCTCAAGGCCGGCGGCGCCTACGTCCCGCTCGACCCCGGCTACCCAGCGCAACGGCTGCGCTGGCTGCTGGCGGACTCCGGGGCCCGCGTGGTGGTCACCCGGGCCGACCTGGCCGGCGTGCTGCCCACCGACGACGTGGACGTGGTCACCGGCGACGACCCGCTGGCCGGGCCGGATGACCAGCTCGACGCCGTCCCGGACTCCCCCGCCGGCCCGGACAACGCCGCCTATCTCCTCTACACCTCCGGCTCCACCGGCCGACCCAAGGGAGTGGCCGTCGCGCACCGCGCGATCCTGCGCCTGGTCTGCGGCACAGACTTCGTCCGGTTCGGCCCACACGAGCGCATCGCCCAGGTCGCCGACGCGTCCTTCGACGCGATCACCTTCGAGGTGTGGGGTGCCCTGCTGCACGGCGGCACCGTCTGCGTCATCCCCCGCGACACCATCCTGAGCCCGGGTCACCTGGGCGACGAGCTGCGTCGGGGCGCCATCACCAGCATGTTCCTCACCTCGGCCCTGTTCAACGAGGTCATGGCGCACCGGCCGGACAGCTTCGCCACCATGACCAACCTGCTCGTCGGCGGGGACGCGCTGAACCCGGTCCGCATCCGTCAACTGCTGCGCGGCCCGCACGCCCCGGCCCGGCTGCTCAACGGCTACGGCCCCACCGAGACCACCACCTTCGCCGTGGTGCACCACATCACCGACCTGCCCGACGAGGCCACCTCCGTACCCATCGGCCGACCCATCGCCAACACCACCGCGTACGTGCTCGACGACGAGCTGCGCCCGGTGCCCGAGGGCGTACCCGGTCAGCTCTACCTCGGTGGTCCCGGCCTGGCCCGGGGCTATGCCGGCCGGCCCGCGCTGACCGCGCAGCGGTTCGTCCCCGATCCGTTCGGCGCCGGCGGCTCCCGCCTCTACGACACCGGTGACGTGGTGCGCTGGCGCACCGGAGGGGTGCTGGAGTTCCTCGGTCGGGTCGACGGCCAGGTCAAGATCTCCGGTTTCCGCATCGAGCCGGGCGAGGTGGAGAACACCCTGCTCGACCACCCGGCGGTGGCCGGCACGGCGGTCGTCGTCGACAGTCGGGCCGGTCGACGCCTGGTCGCCTACGTCGTTCCCGCGGCGGGTCGGGCCGAGCCGAGCGCCACGGACCTGCGGGCCTGGCTCGCCGAGCGGCTGCCGCCCTACCTGGTGCCCGCGGCGTACGTGTCCCTGGCCGCTCTCCCCCTCACGGAGCACGGCAAGCTCGACCGGGCGGCCCTGCCGGCCACCGAGGTCGAACGCATCAGCCTGCGGGTGGCCTTCCGTCCACCACGGACCGGCACCGAGCGGACCGTCGCCGCGATCTGCGCCGACCTGATCGGGCTCGACCAGGTCGGCCTCGACGACGACTTCTTCGCCCTCGGTGGGCACTCCCTGCTCGCCATGCGGCTGGTGGCCCGGGTGAACGAGACGTTCGGCGCCGACGTGGCACTGGCCCGTTTCCTGCGGACCCCCACCGTCGCCGATCTGGTCGCCGCCCTCGACACCCGTACGCCGGACGGCGACGCGGCCGGGCCGGGCCGCATCGCAGCCGGCAACTGGCACCAGATGGAGGACCTGTTGCTGAACGTCGACGAACTCACCCCCGAGCAGGTCGACCAGTTGCTGCACGACTTCGCGGACAACGAGGCGGACGGATGAGTGACACCGGCACCGACGCGCGGCGGGCCCTGCTGGCCCAGCACCTGACCCGACGGCTGGCCCAGCGCAGCCACCCGCTGTCCTACCCGCAGCGACGGCTGTGGTTCCTCGACCAGCTCACCCCCGACAACCCCGTCTACAACATCCCGCTGGGCTACCGCATCCGTGGCCCACTCGACGTCGACGCCCTACGACAGGCCCTGACCACGGTGGTACGGCGGCACGAGGTGCTGCGTACCGTGTTCCGGGCGGTGGACGGCCAGCCGCGTCAGGTCGTGCTGCCGCCGGCGGAGACACCCCTGGCCGTGCTCGACGTGGCCGACGCCGCCGAGGCCGCGGCGCTGGCCGGGGCCGAGGCGCGGACCCGGTTCGACCTGGTCAACGGGCCGGTGCTGCGGGCCGCCCTGTTGCGGCTGGGCCCGGAGGACCACTGGCTGTGCCTCACCGTCCACCACATCGTCTGCGACGGTTGGTCGCTTTCCATCCTCGAACGGGAACTGACCGCCGCCTACACCGGACGGCGGCTACCCGACCTGCCCGTCCAGTACGCCGACTTCGCCGAATGGCAGAGCAGTCACCTGACCGGCGCCACCCTCGACCGGCTCGTCGACCACTGGCGGGACCGGCTCGTCGACGTACCGCTGCTGGCCAGCCTGCCCACCGACCGGCCCCGCCCGCCCACGCAGACCTACCGCGGCGCGCACCTGGACCTGCGTCTCGACCCCGATGTCACCGGGACGGTGACCGCGCTGGCCCGGGAGGCCGCCGCGACCCCGTTCGCGGTGCTGCTGGCCGCGTTCGCCGTCGTCGTGCAGGCCCATACCGGTACGGCGCAGGTCGTCGTCGGCTCGCCGGTGGCCGGCCGGCAACGCGCCGAGATCCAGCCACTGGTCGGCTTCTTCGCCAACACCCTGGTCCAGCGCATCGACCTGACCGGTGCCCCGACCTTCCGGCAGCTCGTCGAGCGGACCCGCGACGAGACCCGCGACGCCCTGGCTCACCAGGACCTGCCGTTCGAGAAGCTCGTCGAGGAGTTGCACCCGAGCCGGGACCTGGCCCACAACCCGCTGTTCCAGGTGCTGTTCAGCTACCACGACGCCGACGCGGCGGGGCTGGCCCTGCCCGGCTGCACGGTCACCCCGGTCCCCGGCGACACCGCCACCGCGAAGTTCGACCTCACCCTGTCCCTCACCCGGCGCGGGCCGGACCTGACCGGTCGCCTGGAGTACAGCACCGACCTGTTCGATCCCGACAGCGCCGAACGGATGGCCGCCCGCTTCCGTCAGGTCCTCGCCGCGGCCCTGGCCCGTCCGGGCACCCCGGTCGGTCAGCTCGACGTCCTGACCCCGGACGAGCGCCACCGGCTGCTCACCGAGTGGAACGCCACCGGCGTCGAACGCCGCACCGACGTGCTCGTCCACGACCTCATCGCCGCGCAGACCCGGCGCACCCCCGACCGGGTCGCCGTGCGGGACGCCGGCCCCGGCGACCAGCCCGGGCTGACCTACCGCGAACTCGACGAGCGCGCCGAACGCTTCGCCGCCACGTTGCGCGGCCACGGCGTCGGCGCGGACGTGCCGGTCGGTGTCCTGCTGCACCGCGGCACCGACCTGGTGGTGACCCTGCTGGCCATCCTCAAGGCCGGCGGAGCGTACCTGCCGCTGGATGCCGCCCTGCCGGCCGACCGGCTCACCTTCATGGTCGCCGACTCCGGTACCCGGGTGGTGGTCACCACCGACCGCCTCGCCGGCCGGCTGGGCGGCCTGCCGGTCACCACCGTCGCCCCCGGCACCCCACCAGCCGACCCGGCACCGGCCGGGCCGGGGAGCGCCGACGACCTGGCCTATGTCATGTACACCTCCGGCTCCACCGGACGCCCCAAGGGTGTGCTGGTCACCCACCGCAACGTGAGTACCTTCTTCGCGGGGATGGACCGCGAGTTCGGGCCGGACGCCGACGGCGGCCGGGACCCGGTCGGGCCGACCTGGCTGGCGGTGACCAGCGCCTCCTTCGACATCTCCGTGCTGGAGCTGCTGTGGACCCTCACCCGGGGCTTCGAGGTCGTCGTCCGGGGCGACGAACCCACCTCCGGCGCCGCGACCGCCACCGGCGCCCCGGTGTCCGCCGAGGTGCAGGCCCGGCCGATGGACTTCAGCCTCTTCTACTTCGGCGGTGACCGGGGCGGCGCCGCCGACAACCGGTACCGGCTACTCGTCGAGGGCGCCCGCTTCGCCGACCGGAACGGGTTCCACGCCGTGTGGACCCCGGAACGGCACTTCCACGACTTCGGCGGGCTCTACCCGAACCCGTCGGTCGCCGCCGCCGCCATCGCCACCATCACCGAACGGGTGCGGATCCGGGCCGGCAGTGTCGTCGTACCGCTGCACGACCCGCTCCGGGTCGCCGAGGAGTGGGCCGTGGTGGACAACCTCTCCGGCGGGCGGGTCGGCATATCGGTCGCCTCCGGATGGCAACCGAACGACTTCGTCCTCGCTCCGGAGCGGTACGCCGACCGGAAAAACCTGATGCTGGCGGGCATCGACGAGGTGCGCCGGCTCTGGCGGGGCGGGACGGTCAGCCGTCCACGTCCCGGTGGCGACCACGTCAGCGTGCGCGTGTACCCGCCACCGGTGCAGCCCGAACTGCCCGTCTGGGTCACCAGCGCGCGCAGCCCCGACACCTTCCGGATGGCCGGCGAGATCGGCGCCGGACTGCTCACCCACCTGCTCGGCCACTCGGTCGAACAACTCGACGAGAAGATCACCATCTACCGCAGGGCCTGGCGCGAGGCCGGCCACGCCGGCTCCGGCCACGTCACCCTGATGCTGCACACCTTCCTCGGCACCGACACCGAGCAGGTGCGCGAGCTGGTCCGGGCGCCGCTGTGCGGGTACCTGAAGAGCTCCTTCGACCTGCTCTCCGGTCTCGGCGCGGTGTCCGGCAGCAGCAGCGACTTCCGCGCCCTGCCCGAGGAGGAACTCGACGCCCTGGTCGAGCAGGCCTTCGACCGGTTCTTCGACACCGCCGCCCTGCTGGGCACCCCCGAAGCCGCCGCGGACCTGGTGGACCGGCTCAAGGCGATCGAGGTGGACGAGGTCGCCTGCCTGATCGACTTCGGGGTCGACCACGACCACGTCCTGGCCGCCCTGCCGCACCTGCGGGCCGCCCGGGACATCAGCGAGGACCGCCGTCGGGTGGCGCTGGCCGACGAGCCCGTCGCCGCGCAACTGCGCCGCCACCGCGTCACCCACCTGCAGTGCACCCCGTCGCTGGCCGGTGTGCTGGCCGAGGATCCCGACACCCGCGCGACGCTGCGTGACCTGCGCCGCCTGCTCGTCGGCGGGGAGGCGCTGCCCGCCGCGCTCGGCGCCGACCTCGCCGGCCTGGTCAACGGCGGCGTGCACAACATGTACGGCCCGACCGAGGCGACCGTGTGGGCGAGCACCCAGCGGGTCACCGGTGACCGGCCCGTCGCCTCGACCGTGCCGCTCGGCCGCCCCCTGGCCGACGTACGCGCCTACGTCGTCGACCCGGGCCTGCGGCCCACTCCGGTCAACGTGCCCGGTGAACTGCTGCTCGGTGGTCCGGGCGTCACCCGTGGCTACCACGGCCGCCCCGCGCTGACCGCGGAACGCTTCGTTCCCGACCCGTTCGCCGCCGACGGTTCCCGCCTGTACCGCACCGGCGACCTGGCCCGTTGGCGCCCCGACGGCACGCTGGAGTTCCTCGGTCGGCTGGACCACCAGGTAAAGATCCACGGCCATCGCATCGAACTCGGCGAGATCGAGAGTGTGCTGGCCGCCCAGCCGGACGTCCGTGCCGCCGTGGTCGTCCTACGCGGTGACGGCGCCCACCGCAGCCTGGCCGCCTACTGCCAGCCGGCCCACGCCGGCGACCCGGCGGCCGACCCGGCGGCCCTCCGGGCCGCGCTGGCGCGCGCACTGCCGGACTACATGGTGCCGGCCACCGTCACCGTCCTCGACGAGCTGCCGCTGACCCCGAACGGCAAGATCGACCGCAACCGGCTGCCCGACCCGCACACCGCCGGGCCCGACCGCTACCTGGCTCCGCGGACAGACGTCGAGCGGACCATCGCCGAGGTGTGGGCTCAACTGCTCGGCCGCGACCGGGTCGGCCTCGACGACAACTTCTTCCACCTCGGCGGCAACTCGCTGCTGGCCGTCCAGGCCAGGGCCCGGCTGTTGGCCTGCGACGTGACCGGGTTGTCCCTGGTGGACCTGTTCCGCTACCCGTCGGTGCGCGCGCTCGCGGCCGCCTGCGCCACCACCGGCGACCGCCCCGACACGCTGGCCGGGGCCCAGCAGGCAGCCGGGCGACGCGCCGCCGCCCTGTCCGCCGCCGTCTCGCGCCGGGCGCGAAGGAGCTGACCGACCGTGACCGCACACCTGGACAGCACCGGAACCGCCCCGGACGGCGGTCCCCCCGACGGGGTCGAACCGATCGCGATCATCGGCATGGCCTGCCGGGTACCCGGCGCCGACACCGTCGCCGGCTTCTGGGCCAACATGCTCGACGGCGTCGACTCGATCACCCGCTTCACCCCCGACGAACTTCGCGCCGCCGGCGTGGACCCGCACCTGCTCGCCGACCCCGAGTACGTTCCGGCGGGCGCGGTGATCGACGACGCCGACCACTTCGACGCGGAGTTCTTCGGCTACAACGCCGCCGAGGCCGAGACGATGGACCCGCAGCAGCGGGTCTTCTGCGAGACCGCCTGGGCGGCCCTGGAGGACAGCGGCCACACGCCGGACCGCGTCGACGGCGCCGTCGGCGTGTTCGCCGGCATGTTCATGAACAAGTACCTGATGGCCAACCTCGCCACCAACCCCCGCTTCCAACGTTCGGCGATGGCGCCCCTGGCCCGCATCTTCAACGACAAGGACTTCCTGGCCACCCGGGTGGCGTACCTCCTCGACCTGGACGGCCCCGCGTACACCGTGCAGACCGCCTGCTCGACCTCCCTGGTCGCCACCCATCTGGCCTGCCAGTCCCTGTTGACCTACGAGTCGGATCTGGCGCTCGCCGGCGGGGTGGCGATCAACCTGCCGCTGAAGGCCGGCTACTCGCGCGCCTACGGCGGGGTGTTCAGCCCCGACGGGCAGTGCCGGCCCTTCGACGCCGACGCCGAGGGGACCGTGCCGGGCAACGGCGCCGTGGCCCTGGTGCTGCGCCGGCTCTCCGACGCCCTGGCCGATCGGGACCACATCTACGCGGTGATCCGGGCCAGCGCGGTCAACAACGACGGCGCGGTCAAGGCCGGTTTCACCGCACCGAGCGTTGACGGGCAGGCCCGCGTCGTCACCGCCGCGCACGCCCTGGCGGCGGTCTCGCCGGGCAGCATCGGCTACCTGGAGGCCCACGGCACCGCCACCCGGGTGGGCGACCCGATCGAGGTCGCCGCGCTCACCCAGGCGTTCCGCGTCGGCACCGCCCGGCGGGGCTTCTGCGCCCTCGGCTCCGTCAAGGCCAACATCGGCCACCTCGACGCCGCCGGCGGAGCCGCCGGCCTGATGCGCGCCGCCCTGGCCGTACAGCACGGACGGATCCCGCCCATGCGGAACTTCCGCTCCCCCAACCCCGACCTCGACCTGGACACGTCGCCCTTCTACGTGCCAACCCGCGTCACCGAGTGGTCGGCCGGTGCCGGACCGCGCCGCGCCGGGGTGAGCGCCTTCGGGGTCGGTGGCACCAACGCCCACGTGGTCCTGGAGCAGCCACCGCCCATCCCCGACCCGGCCGGCACGGCACCCGCGACCGGCTGGCACCTGGTGCCGCTGTCCGCGCGCAGCCGCACCGCCGTCGACGCCGCCACCCGGCGGCTGGCCGACCATCTGGAGGACCACCCGGACCTCGACCTGGCCGACGTCGCCTTCACCCTCCAGGACGGGCGGCGCGGCTTCCCGGTACGCCGGTTCGCCGCCTGCGCCGACCTGACCGACCTGGTGGCCGTGCTGCGGGGGGAGCACCCGCACCGGCTGGTCACCCGCGCCGCCCCGGACACCGTCCACCGGGCCGTGTTCATGTTCCCCGGCGGCGGCAACCAGCACCGGGACATGGGTGTCGACCTCTACCGCAGCCAGCCGGTGTTCCGTGAGGAGATCGACCGCTGCGCCGCCCTGCTCCGCGACCGGCTCGACGTCGACCTCACCGCGCTGCTGTTCCCGGGCGGCGGTGGCGGGTCGAGACGGGGACGCGCGCTCGGCCGCGCCGAGGGGCCCGGCGTGGTCCCCGCGCTGTTCGCCGTGGAATACGCGCTGGCGAAGCTGTGGATGTCCTGGGGCGTGGAGCCGGTCGCCCTGTTCGGCCACAGTCTCGGCGAGTACGTCGCCGCCTGCCTGTCCGGGGTGTTCACCCTCGGCGACGCGCTCGCCGTCACCTACGCCCGTGGTGAGTTGTTCGCCCGGATGGCCCCGGGCCGGATGCTCGCCGTACCGCTGCCCGAGGCGCAGGTCACGGAGCTGCTCGACGAGCGGCTGTCGATCGCGGCGGTGAACGCACCGGAGCTGACCGTGGTGGCCGGCCCGGACGACGACGTCGCCGCCCTCGACCGGCTGCTGGCCGGCCGGGGCGTGGACTGCGGGCGGCTCAACGTGCCGGCGGCGAGCCATTCCTGGCTGGTCGAACCGATGCTCGATGAGTTCACCGCCCGGGTGAAGGAGTGCGACCTGCGTCCACCGCACACCCCGTTCGTCTCCTGTGTCACCGGCACCTGGATCCGCCCCGAGGACGCCACCGACCCGCACTACTGGGCGCGTCACCTGCGTCAACCCGTACGCTTCGCCGACGCGCTGCGGACCGTCCTGACCACGCCCGACCGGGTGCTGCTGGAGGTCGGGCCCGGGCGGGCGCTGACCGCGCTGGTACCCGGACAGCGGCTCGCCCCCACCCCGACCGCGGTCGCCTCGCTGGGCCACCCCCGCGACCGGCTGCCGGACACCGCGCACCTGATGGCCGCGGTGGGCCGGCTCTGGCAGGCCGGGGTGAGCGTGGACTGGCCGGCGCTGCACGCCGCGCGGCCGGCCCGACGGGTCAGCCTGCCCGGCTACCCGTTCCAGCGCCGCCGGTACTGGGTGGAGCCGGGGGCGACCGCCGTCGGTGCCGACACCGGACCGGCCGACACCTCCGACACCTCCGTCGCTTCGACCTCCGGCGGCGTCGATCCGGACGACGCACCGGACGACGGCTATCTCGGCCCCCGTGACGAACGGGAACGCCAGGTCGCGCGGGTGTGGTGCGACCTGCTCGGCGTGGATCGCGTCAGCGTCACCGACGACCTGTTCGACTGCGGCGCCCACTCCCTGATGATCACGCAGGCTGCCCGGGAGCTGCGCCGTCTCGGCGCACCCCAGCTCACCGCCCGCGACGTCCTGGCCAGCCCCACCGTCGCCGGTCTGGCCGCCCGGATCGAGGCCGCCGTGTCCGGGCGACCGCTGATCGAGGTGCACGGCAGCGGCCCCGACCTCACCGCCGAGGTCGTCCTCGACCCGGCGGTCGCCCCCGACGCGGGCGCGTCGGCCCGCACCGGGCCCCCTCGGGTGGTGCTGCTCACCGGTGCCACCGGGTTCGTCGGCGCGTTCCTCTGCGCCGAACTGGCCCGGCAGACCAGCGCCGAGATCGTCTGCCTGGTCCGGGCCACCAACCCCGAGGAGGGCACCGAACGCCTGCACGCCACCCTGACCTCCTACGGTCTACCGATGCCATCCGCGCACCGGCTGCGCGTCGTCCCCGCCGACCTGGCCAGGCCCCGACTCGGCCTGGCGCCGGCCGACTTCGACGCCCTCGCCGACGAGGTCGACGCGATCTACCACTGTGGCGCCTGGGTCAACTTCGTGCGCCCCTACCGGTCCCTCAAGGCCACGAACGTGCGCGGCACCGAGGAGATCCTGCGACTGTCCGCCCGGGGTCGGCCCACGCCGGTGCACCACATCTCCACCCTGGCCGTGCTCGCCGGAGCCGTGGCCGCCGGCGTCGGGCAGATCCACGAGGACGACCCGCTGCCGCCGCCGGTGGGCCACGACACCGCGTACAGCCAGAGCAAGTGGGTCGCCGAGGGTCTCGTCGGCATCGCCCGGGAACGTGGCGTGCCCGTGTCGGTCTACCGGGCCGGTGCCGTGCTCGGGGACAGCCGCACCGGCGCGACCAACCGGGAGGACTACGTCACCAAGGTCATCCAGGGCTGCCTCGACCTCGGTCTGGCTCCCGCCCGCCGGTACGCCTTCGCCGCCGCCGGCGTCGACTACGTCGCGCGCACCGTGGTCGCCCTGTCCCTGCGACCGGAGACCCTCGGCGGCACCTTCCACACCGTCAACCCCGACCCGCTGGACTGGAACGACATGTTCACCCACCTGCGGACCTGCGGCTACCGGGTGCCGAGCGTCGACTGGCAGCGCTGGCACCACCAGCTCACCGAGCAGATCGAGGCCGACGAGACGTCGAACAACCTCGCCCCGCTGATGGCGATGCTCGGCGACACCCCGGACCGGGACATGCCCCGGATGCGCTGCGACAACGTCTGGTCGGCACTGCCGGCCGAGCTGGCCCGTCCACCGGAGCTGGACGCCGCGTTGTTCGCGCGGATGCTGGGTTTCCTCGCCCGGGGCGGGGTCCTGCCCGCGCCGCCGGACGCCGGTCCGGACCGTCCCGGCACGACGCCGGCCGTTTCCCCCGACCCCGCCCAGAAGGACCTGGTGCCATGACCATGCTGTTGACCGGTGCCACGCTCATCGACGGGCTCGGCGACGAACCGGTGACCAACCGGGCCGTACGGATCGAAGCCGACCGGATCACGCAGGTGGGGGCCCGGGTTCAGGCCGACGGCGCCGACCTGGTCGACCTGAGCGGGCTGACCCTGCTGCCGGGGCTGATCGACGCGCACACCCACGTGGGCTACTCCAGCGACGTCCGCGCGGTGCTCAACGGGGAGCTGTCGGTGGCCGAACGGGCCGCCGACATCTTCCGCAACCTGCGCGAGACCGTGAACGCCGGGTTCACCACGATCCGTGACTGTGGCGGCCTCGACCTCGGGGTGCTGCGTACGGTGCGACGAGGGCTGGTGCCCGGCCCCCGGATCTGGGCCGCCGCCGTCGCGCTGTCCCAGACCGGCGGTCACGGCCGGCTGGGTTCGCCGCTGGCCCCGGCGGGCCCGTCGCCCCTGTCGGTACGCGGCCTGACCGGGATGACCCCCAACGCCGACGGCGTCGAGGAGGTCCGCCGAGCCGCCCGCGAGTGCTTCCGGCAGGGCGCGTCGTTCCTGAAGATGGCCGTCACCGGCGGGGTCATCTCGGTGTCCGACTCGTTGGAGGACACCCAGTACACCGTCGAGGAGATCGCGGTCGCCGTCGCCGAGGCCCGCGCCCGCAACACCTACGTCACCGTGCACGCCCACAACGGCGCCGGTATCCGCAACGCCGTCCAGGCGGGCGTGGGCTGCGTCGAACACGGAACCGGCATCGACGAGGCCACCGCCGCGATGATGGGTGCCCACGGGGTGCACCTGGTGCCCACCCTGGCCATCGCCGAGACGATGCGTACCGACTCCGCGCGGCAGGGACTCGCTCCCAGCTTCCGGGACCGGGTCGGCGACACCGCACAGCGCATGATCGACGCCATGCTGCTGGCCCGCGAGGCCGGCGTGCTGGTCGGATCCGGCTCCGACCTGATCGGACCGGACCAGAACCACCGCGGACTGGAGCTCGCACTCAAGGCCCGCGTCCTGGGGCCCATGGCGGCGATCGTCTCCGCCACCTCGGTCAACGCCCGCATCATGCGGGTCGCCGACCGGGTCGGGTCGGTCGAGGTGGGCAAGCTGGCCGATCTCGTCGCGGTGGACTTCGATCCGCTCAGCGAGCCGCACCTGTTCGGGGACCCGGACCGGGTCGTCCTCGTCGTCCGCGACGGCGAGATCGTCAAGGACACCCGCAAGTGACCCGGCGCAGCGCGGACATCCGCCGATGACCGCCGCCGTGGAGCCGGGCCGGGCCAACGGCCGGCCGGCCGGCGCCGTCGCCGACCTCTGCGCCCCGACCACCGCCGAGAAGGTGGCCGAGCTGCGCCGCCGACGCGCCGAGGCGGAACAGCCCGGCTCCCCCCGGGCCGCCCGCCGGCTGGCCGCCCGGGGCCGGATGACCGCCCGGGAACGGATCCTGGCGCTGCTCGACCCCGACTCGTTCGTGGAGACCGACCGGCTGGCCCGCCGGGACGTCGAGGGGTACGCCGGGCCGCAGCCGCCCGGTGACGGTGTCATCACCGGTCTCGGCACGGTCGACGGCCGCCAGGTGTGTGTCTACGCGCACGACGCGACCCACCGGGGCGGTAGCGCGGGGGCGGTCTTCGGCGCCAAGGTCTGCAAGATCCTCGACCACGCCCTGCGCGTCGGCTGCCCGGTGGTCGGCATCAACGACTCCAGCGGCGCCCGGGTGGAGGAGGGGGTGCTGGCCCTGGCCGCGTACGGCGAGGTGGCCCGTCGGATGGTGACCGCCTCCGGGGTGATCCCGCAGATCTCCCTCATCATGGGGGTCTGCGCGGGCGGCGCCGTCTACACCCCGGCGTTCACCGACTTCGTGGTCATGGTGGAGAACACCTCGCACATGTTCGTCACCGGCCCCGACGTCATCCGGGCGGTGACCGGGGAACGGGTGGGCATGGAGGCCCTGGGCGGCGCCACGGTGCACGCCACCCGGAGCGGGAACGCCCACTACGCCGCCGCGAGCGAGGCCGAGGCCATCGACTACGTCCGGGACCTGTTGTCCTACCTGCCGGCCAACAACCTCGACCCGGCCCCCGGCTGGCCACCGGTGTCCCGGCTGGAGCCCACCGACGCCGACCGGGAACTCGACGCGCTCGTACCCGATCGGGCCGCCACCCCGTTCGACATGCACGAGGTGGTCAGGCGGATCGTCGACGACGGCGACCTGCTGCCGGTGCACCCCGACTTCGCCCCCAACATCATCTGCGGCTTCGCCCGCGTCGACGGTGTCCCGGTGGGGGTGGTCGCCAACCAGCCGCTGCACCTGGCCGGCGCCATCGACATCGACGCAGCGGAGAAGGCCGCGCGGTTCGTCCGCTTCTGCGACTCGTTCAACATCCCCCTGCTCACCCTCGTCGACGTGCCCGGTTACCTGCCCGGTGCCGCCCAGGAGCACCAGGGCATCATCCGCAGGGGCGCGAAACTCGCGTTCGCCTACATCGAGGCGACGGTACCGAAGATCACCATCGTGGTACGGCGGGCCTTCGGCGGCGGGTACGCGGTCATGGGATCCAGGGAGCTGGGCGCCGACCTGTGCTTCGCCTGGCCGACCGCGCAGATCGGCGTGATGGGCGCGGCGGGCGGGGTCGCCCTGCTGCACCACCGTATCCTCGCCCAGGCCGACGACCCCGCGCTGTTGCGCCAGGTCCTCGTCCACCAGTACGAGGACCAGCTGCTCACGCCCTACCGGGCCGCCGAGCACGGCTGCGTCGACGACCTGATCCTGCCGTCGGAGACCCGACCCACGGTCGTCCGCGCACTGCGCGCCCTGGCCGACAAGCGGGTCATCGGTCCGGCCAAGAAGCACGGCAACATCCCGCTGTGACCGGCCGCCCTCAGGTCGCTGCCGCCTCCCCAGCCGGCACCGCCGCACCGACCGGCTGCCCGGTGGCCCCGATGAGACGGGCAACCACCGCTCGGGAGGACACGCCGAGCTTGGCGAAGATGTTCGCCAGGTGCATCTCCACCGTCTTCTCGGTCACGAACAGCTCCTGCGCCACGCGCCGATTCGTCAGGCCCTGGCTGACCAGCACGGCGACCTGCCGTTCCCGACGCGTGAGCAGGTTCAAACCGGCCGCCTTCTCGCGGTCGTCCGGGCCCGTACGGCGCGACGAACGCGCCGCGAGGCGACGCCGCTCCAACACGGCCTGCCGAGCCAGCCGGTGCGCGCCCCACCCCTCGAACGCGGCCTGCACCGCCTTGATCTCCCGGTAGCTGTCGTCGACCAGGCCGAGTGCGGCCAGCGGCCCGACGGCGACCATCCGGGCCCGGGCGGCGTCCACCACCATGCCGGCGGAGGCCAACTCCCGCGCCGCCACCTGCGCGGCGGTCACCGCCCGTGCCGGGTCGTCGGCGGCCAGCACCTGCGCCCTGGCGAGCAGGGCCAGACCGGTGTGGCCCGGCAGGTCGAGCACGGCGGCGACTGCGTCGGCGCGGTCGGCCCAGTGCGCCGCGAGCTCGGCCCGACCGGCGGCGAGTTCCGCCCGCGTCATCGCCTCGCACCAACCGGCCTGCGAGCACAGGTCGGAAGCGGGCGGGCCGGGGCTGTCGCCGAGCTGCGTGCGGGTCAGGTACCCGGCCACGTTCCCGCCGGCCAGCCCGATCTCCACCAGCAACCGACGGACCAACAGCGAGTACGGTCCGTCGGGCAGCACCGGCAGGGCATCCACCTCCGGGTCGGTCCCCGCCGTCGCCCGTACCTGGCTGTCCATCCAGGCCTGCAGGATGCGGGCCACGGCGATCTCCCGCTCCCCGCCGACCGCGGTGGCCACCTCTGCCGCCCGCTGCGCACACTCCTGTGCCTGCGGCAGCCGGCCCTTGACCTGCAACGTCACCACCAGGGCCGCGTAGAGCCGGGCCAGCAGCAGCAGCTGCCCGCTGTGCTGGGCGCCGGAGACCGCCCGGTCCAGGTGGCGTAGCGCGTCGTCGAAGCGCTCGTGCAGCACCTCCGCCTCGATGACCCATGCGGCGGCCCGCAGGCTGCGGACGAACTCGCCGTCGAGCATCGCGTCGAGCAGGTCGACCGCCTGATCCAGGTGGCGACGCGCGGCCGGCATGTCCAGCGCGGCGGTGTCCGCCACCGCCAGCAGGGCGAGCGTGGTGGCCTCCGCCGAGCGGGCCTGATGGCGCTGGGCCGCCGTGTACGCCACGGCGGCCAGTTCGCGGGCGACGTCGGCGCGGCCCGCGGCCAACTCCAGACAGGCGAGTTCGAAGCTGAGCATGGCCCGTCCGATGCTCTGGGCGGCAGGCAACGCGGCCAGCTCCGCCCGGGCCAACGCGCCCGCCTCGGCACGTCGGGACAGCGACAGCTCCACCATGACGCAGAGGGCCACCGCATACGCGCGACGGGTCGTCGGGCGACGTTGCAGCATCCTGAGCGCCTCATGCAGCGCGTCGCGGCTGGCCAGCAGGTCACCGACGACGGCGGCCAGCTGAGCGAGGCGGACCAGCAGCACCACGCGCCGCTGGTCGTGTTCGGGTCGATGCGGCAGCAGCCGCAGGGCCACCCGGAGCCAGTGCGCCGCGGTGACCGGCGCGTGGTGCTGCATCGCCATGGCGGCCCGGTGCAGTATCGACACCGCGCTCAGATCGCCGGGGCGGGCGGTGCGGGCGACGTGCGGGGCCAGCGCCTCGGGCGGGGCGCCGCGCCGGCACAGCGCGGCCGCCGCCCGGTCGTGCGCGACCAACTGCCAGCCCGGGCTGACCGCGTCGTAGACCGCCCGCCACAGCACGGCATGCCGGAAGCTGATCAGCCGGCCACCGGCGACCGGGCGGACGACGTCCAGTTCGGCCAGTTCGTCCAAGGCGCGGTGCACCTCGGCGTCGCGGCACTGGCCGATCTGCGCGACCAGCGCCGGCTCGAACACCTCTCCCGCCACCGCCGCCGCGTCGAGGACGATGCGGCTCAGCGGGGAGGCGGCTTCCAGCTCCCCGATCAGCCTCATCCGCAGCGTGACGGGCAGCTCGCCGACGACCACCGAGGCGGTGCTGCACAGCCCGGTGGCGGCGGCGGCCAGCGCGTGCAGGTGCAACGGGTTGCCGTCACTGTGTCGGTAGACGGCCCACTGCCACGGCACGACGCACTGTGGACCGAGCAGGGTCTGCGCGTCCTGCTCGCTGATCGGCCCGAGCGGCACCTCCCGCACCCAGTCGTCACCCGGTGCGCCGACCAGCGCGGTGTGCAGGCGCACCGGGGCCTGGCGGGGCCGGTACGCCAGCACGACCAGCAGCGGCACCGGCGACGGGGTGCGCACGAGCTGGGTCAGCAGTGCGATGGTCGTCTCGTCGGCCCAGTGCATGTCGTCGACGAGGACGACCAGGCTGTTGGCGTCCGCGTCGCCCGTCCGGTTGACGAAATCGCGCACCAGTTGGATGGAGGCGGTGGCCCCCGTCGGCGGCTCACCCGGGTCGGTCTTCCGATTCGCGCAGCGGTCGCAGTCGACCAGCGGGGCCAACGGTTGTGACCGCGGGCCCCGGGTGGCCGAGCTGGACACCACCCGGGCGCCCCGGCGGCGGGCGAGCTCACCGAACTCGCTGAGCAACCGGGTTTTCCCGATGCCGGGGTCGCCGGTCACCGCCACGACCCGGACGCCGGCCCGGCCTGTCGCCTCCAGGCCACTGCGCAGGACTGCCAGCTCGGTGTCGCGGCCCACGAACGGGGGCATCAGCACCACTGTCCCGACGCAGACCCGCTGCCACCGTCTGGTTTCCACCGAACCCCGGGACCGGCCATTCTAGATCGACTCCCGCCTTCTGCGATACGCCGCCATCCGCTAATAAGACATTAGCACGCTTAGATTTGCCTTTGTGCGCTGACTCTCGACACAAAAGCCGCACCACGCAGCAGAACCGGACCTACGGATACCCCTTACCCTAGGGAACTCCCCAGTGCCCGAAAAACAACCACAAGTAGATGATAGACGTTAGCCATTTATGAGGCGGAGGCATCATTGAGCAGCCGGCTATACGCCCTCCCTGTCGACCAGACGGGCTGGCACATCAAGGCAGGGAACACCACCGTATTCGACTGGAACTACGACGAGAGCCGGGACAAACTGCTCACCCTCTACGAAAAGGGCAAACAGCGGCAGTGGAACGCGGCGGAACGACTCGACTGGACCATCGAAATCGATCATGACGACCCGATGGGCATACCGGAAGAATCGGTGGCCATCTACGGATCGCGCACCTGGCAATCACTGAACCGCAGAGAAAAGGCCAACGTCCGACTACACATGAACTCGTGGCAGTTCTCCCAGTTCCTCCACGGTGAACAGGGTGCCCTCATCTGCTCCGCCAAGATCGTGCAGACCGTACCGGACATCGACTCCAAGTTCTACGCCGCGACCCAGGTCGTCGACGAGGCCCGCCATGTCGAGGCGTACTCCCGCTACCTGCGGGAAAAGATCGGCTTCGCCTACCCGATCAATCCGCACTTCAAGGACCTGCTCAACGACATCATCTCCGACTCCCGCTGGGACATGACCTACCTGGGCATGCAGGTCCTCATCGAGGGTCTCGCCCTGGCCGCGTTCGGGCAGATCCGCGACTACTCCAAGGAACCACTCGCCCAGGCGCTCAACGCCTACGTCATGCAGGACGAGGCGCGTCACGTGGCCTTCGGCCGGCTGGCCCTGCGCGACTACTACCCCGAGCTGACCCAGGCCGAGCGCGACGAACGCGAGGAGTTCTGCATCGAGGCCTGCCACATGCTCCAGCAACGCTTCGTCGGCGAGGAGGTCTGGACCGCGCTCGACCTGGACGCCGCCGAGTGCATGGCCTTCATGCGCGACTCCGAGCACTACCAGAACTTCCGGTCCAAGCTGTTCTCCCGGATCGTGCCCACGCTCAAGGACATCGGCCTGTTCGGCCCGAAACTGCAGCGGGCCTTCGCCGACATGGGAGTGCTCAGCTACCAGGACGCCAACCTCGACCGGTTGATGACCGAGGACGAGGACGTCGCCGACGAGGTCGACAGGCTGCGCCAGGAGCAGGTCGCGCGGGCGATCCGGCTCGGCTCAGAGTCGTCCTGACCCCCGCACCGAGCTTCCGGCCCGAGGAGATCGCCCCGTGGACACCCCAACCGCTGTACCCGCCAACTACGTCCCGCAGGCGTTGGCGCTGTTCGAGAAGTACGGTCCGGCGGAGGCGATCGTGCACCAGGGCCGCCGGCTGACCTACGCCGACCTGCGGTGCGGCGTCCTGCACCTGGCCGAGGCCCTGCGCGGGCAGGGGATGGCCGCGGGCCGGGCCGTGGCGGTGGTCGCCAACAACCACCCGGACGTGGTCATGTTGCACTTCGCCCTGCACCTGCTGGGCTGCCGCTCGGTCTGGGTGGCCAACGCGCCCCTGGAACACCAGTTGGACTTCCTCGGCCAGGCCCGCCCGGACGCGCTGGTGTACGACCCCCGCACCCACGCCGAGGCCGGCGTCGAACTGGCCCGACGGTCGGCTGCCCCGGCCGTGTTCAGCCTCGGCCCCGCCGCCCTGGGCACCGACCTGTGGCAGGCACCCCGGCGGGCGCTGGACCCGGCCGACACCGCGGGCGAGCCCGCGTCGGTGTTCCAGACCAGCGGTACGACCGGACGCCCCAAGCTGGTCCACCACCGCAACGTGCTGTTCCAGACGATCCTGGAACTCGCCACCAGGTGGGCGGGCGAGGGCCGCCCGACCCGCCACCTCTACTACGGCGTCTTCTGGCACGTCAGCTCGCAACTGGGCGTCATGGGCATGCTGTTCGCCGGCGGGACGCAGGTGATGTGCGACTCCTTCGACGCCAGGCAGTTCTTCACGCTCATCGAGCAGGAGCGCATCACCAGCACGAACGCCGCCTCACCCCGCCTGTACGAGCTGCTGGACTGCCCGCTGCTCGGCCGGACCGACCTGAGCAGCCTGGAGATGATCACCCTGGGCGGCTCGACCGTCGCCCCCGCCCGGCTGACCCAGGCACTCGAACGCTTCGGGCCCATCGTGCGCGTCGCGTACGGGATGAGCGAGGCGCCCCTGATCACCGAACTCAACGGCGACGAGCACGACCCGAGCCGACCCCACCTGCTGCGCTCCTGCGGACGCGCCTACGGTGACGTGCGCATCGCCGTCCGGGACGAGGCCGGACGGGAGCTGCCGCCCGGGCACCACGGTCAGGTGTGGATCACCGGTTCGCTGGTGATGGCCGGGTACTGGGGACAGCCGGAGCTGACCGCCGGGACGCTGGTCGACGGCTGGCTGCGCACCGGGGACACCGGACGCCTCGACGAGGACGGCTACCTCTACCTGGTGGGACGCGACCAGGAGCTCATCGTCACCGGTCCCGGCGCCGTCAACGTCTACCCGGGACCGATCGAGGATGTCCTGACCGCCCACCCCGACGTCCACGACGCGGCCGTCGTCGCCGTGCCCGACGACGCCTATGGTGAGGCGGCGTACGCCTTCGTCGTGCCCGTACCGGGTGCCACCGTCACCCCCGAGCAGCTCCGCGACCTGGTCACCGAGCGCCTCGACACCAACTGGACCCCGCGCGACGTGGAGTTCGTCGACGCGTTGCCCATGATCGGCTACGGGAAGGTCGACAAACGCACACTGCGTGACCGCTATCTCGCCCGTACCGGCTCAGCAGTCGGTTCACCGGAGTGACGGTGTCCAGTCGGCCCCGGGCCGCCCTCGTCGGGCTGCTCACCGCCGGAACGATCTCCGACACCGGCACCCGGGTGTCCACGGTGACGCTGCCCTGGCTGGTCCTGGTCAGCACCGGCAGCCCCACCCGGATGGGCCTGGTCGTCGCGGCCGAGATGCTGCCCTACGTGCTGACCAGCGCGCTGGGCCCGCCGCTGGTGGACCGACTCGGCGCCCGTCGGGTCTCCATCACGGCCGACCTGGCCAGTGCCGCCGGCATGGTGCTGCTGGCCGTCACCTACCAGTTCGGGTTCGCCACGCTGCTCGGCCTGGTCGCCGTCATCGGTGTCCTCCGGGGTCTCGGCGACAACGCCAAACGGGCGATGGCGCACGCCACGATCGCCGCGGCGGGTGCCTCGATGGCGCGGGTCAGCGCCATCGACGACGGCCTGCACCGGATGAGCATCCTCGTCGGCGCACCGGTCGCCGGTGTGATCATCGCCTGGCTCGGCATCACCCAGGCCATCCTCATCGACGCGGCGACCTTCGCCGTGGCCGCCGCCGTCGTGACGGCGCTGATCCCGGCGTCCAGCGGACGGCCCACCCACGCCGCCACGACGGAGCGGGAACCGTACCTGAAGGCGCTCGGCATCGGGCTGCGCCACCTGCGACAGGACCAGGTCGCCGTCGGGATCTTCGCGGTGATGTTCATCATCAACCTGTTCAACCAGGCCAGCGTCGCCGTCTACATCCCGCTCTGGGTCGACCGGGTGCTCGACAACCCGGCCGCGCTCGGCGCGGTCAGCGGCGCGCTCGCCCTCGGCGCGATCGTCGGCAACATCGGCTTCTCCATCGCCGCCACCCGGCTGCCCCGCTACGTCACCTTCACGCTCGGGCTGCTCGTCGGCGGGGCCCCGCGCTTCCTGGTCCTGGCGTTCAGCCACGACCTGCTGGTGGTGATCGCCATCACCTTCGTCTGCGGCCTGGCGCTGTCCTCCGTCAACCCGATCATCGCCGCGACCATCCTGGAACGCACCCCGCCGCCGTTGCAGGCCCGGATGTTCGGGCTGGCCACCGCGTTCTCCTGGGCCAGCATCCCGATCGGCGGCGTGCTCGGCGGCTGGGCCGCGTCCGCCCTCGGGTTGACCGCCGCGATCACCCTGAGCGGACTGCTGTACCTGATGGTGGCGCTCACCCTGGTGCTGCGCCCCGCCCGGTGGCGCCGCCTGGACGAACCACCGCCCACCGCGGCGACCATCACCGAACCGGTCCGGACGTGAACGCCACCGCGGCCGCCCGGTCGCTACCGTTCCCGTCGTCCCCGGCCGGGCCGGCGCGCGTCGCCCGGCCCGGCGAGGTTCCGGCGACCCCCGACAGTCCCCCTCCACGATCCACCCGCGACCGGCAAGCACTGCGGAAGGTGCCCACGACATGCGCGTTCGAGACGACTACGGGCTTCCCATCGCCGAAGCGGACGCGCACGAGGCACTCGCCGCACACCGCGCCGGCGACCTACCCCCGGTCGCCCTCATCAGGGTTCCCGAGCCGCCCCCCGACACCTGGGCGGACCTCGCCCAGGCCGGGTTCATCCGCAAGCCGATCTGGCTGAGCTGGCGGGCGCCCACCCCACGCTCGGTCGACGACTACGCCGCCCGGCTCGCCCGCAAGGCCCGCCAGGACCTCCGCCGGGCCGTCGACCGGGCGGCCAGCGCCGACGTGCACATCGAGGTGCACCGGACGCTCAGCGCCGACCGACTCGACCCGTTCCTCACCCTGTACGAGAACCTGGTCGACGGCATGGCCTTCGGCTTCTCGTTCGCCGGCCCGATGCGCGCCGGCATGATCGACAATCCGACGACCTTCGGCGTGTTCGCCTACGAGAAGGGTGAACTGGTCGGCGGCTGCCTGTGCCGGGAGTTCCCGCAGGACAATTCGGTGTGGCTGCTCTTCTCCGCCGTCGAGGCCCGCTGGCGGGAACACAGCCTCGCCCGGGTGATCTACCTGCGCGCCTTCGAGGAGACCCTCAGGCGCGGCTATCCCGAGGTGACCATGGGCAACGACCCCAACCTCTACGGACACGTCGCCAAGCCCGGCCTGTTCCTGTTCAAGACCCGCCTCGGCTTCGAACCGGTACCCGCCAAGCCCATCGGCCGGGCCCCGGCGGGCGACTGCGCCGACCTGCTGCTGTCGGTCGGGGCATTGAGCACACCCGTGGTCATGCTGGGTTACGCCGACGCGGACTCCCACGCCGCCGCCAGCACCCCACGCCTGACCAGCCACGTCTTCGGCGCCGGGCCGGAGGTCGACATCAACCGGTACACCACCCGCACCGTCGACACGGCCAGCCGCGTCGACCTGCCGGCGCGGGTAACCCCTACCACCGCCTGACCCCTGAGTCGCAGTCCTGCTCCACCGCCGTACCCACTGGCCGCTCCGGATGTGCCCGCAGGGGAAACCAGAGCCGCCCAGCCACCGATTGTGAGGGCGGAAATGGTCTGTTCGCTCGTCTGCGCCTGCTCGTCCGACGAGGCGACGCACGCGACCCGTCGTTGGATCCTGATCTCTCCATGAACACGGACCTCAGCCAGGAAAGATCCACACCCACCCGCCGGTCCGGGTCGGCAACGACGAGGATCTCCGTCCTCGGGCCGTTGCGCCTCGAGCACCTCGAGCACACCGTGCAACTCGGGCCGAAGGTCTCCGGTCTCCTCTCGGCACTGGTACTCCACGCCGGCCGGCCGGCCGACGCGGGCCAACTCGTCGACCTGCTGTGGGGAAAGTCCGCCTCCGCGGCAGCCGAGACGACTCTCCGCAGCCACGTCTCACACCTGCGCCAGAAGTTCGGGCTCCCGCCCGGCCAGGACGGCCCGGTGGCCACGGTGCGGACCGTGGGCACGCCGGCCAGCCGGGGCTACCTGCTGGAGCTGGCGCGGGACAGCATCGACGCACAGGTCTTCGAGAGCGCGGTGGTGGAGGGCAGCCGGCTGCTGCGGACCGGCGGCACCGCCGAGGCGCGGCAGGCGGCGAAGCTGCTCCGGGACGGGCTCGCGCTGTGGCGGGGCACCGCCTTCGCGGACATCGCCCACTGGTGGGGCGCCACGGCCGAGATCAACCGGCTGGACGCGCTGCGCCGTTCCGCGATGCAGATCCGCGCCGAGGCGCTGGTCGAGATCGGCAGCTACCTGGAGGCCACGGGCGAACTCGCCGGCATGATCGCCGTCGACCCGTACAACGAGAAGGTGCGGCGCCTGCTGGCGCTGGCGCTCTATGCCGACCAGCGGGTGGACGAGGCGGCTGAGGTCTGTCGGGAGGGGCTGACCCTGTTGGCGTGCCGTGGCCTCGACGCACCCGACCTGCACGACCTCCAGCGGAGGATCCTGCGGCGTACGGTGTCCGTCGGGGCGCGCCCGTCGGTGCCGCGGCTTCTGCCGCCGGCACCGTCGATCTTCGTCGGCCGCACCGCGGAGCTGGAGATCGGCACGCGACTGTTGGGCGGCACGGGCGGGCGCCCGACGACGCTCGTCCTCAGCGGCCCGGCGGGTATCGGCAAGAGCACCTTCGCCGTCCACCTGGCGCATCGGCTGGCCGACCACCTGCCGGGCGGGCAGCTCTACGTCGACCTGCGCGGTTTCGACGCCGTCTGCCCGCCGCTGTCCGTTCCGGAGGTCATCCGGACCGTGCTGCTGGCCCTCGGGGTGCCGCCGGAACGCCTGCCCGTCAGTGTGGACGGCCAGTTGGCGCTGTACCGCAGCCTGCTCGTCGACCGTCGGCTGCTGATCGTGTTCGACAACGTGGCGGACGCCCACCAGGTCCGGCCGCTGCTGCCCGCGGCGGCGGGTTGCCCCGTCATCGTGACCAGTCGGAGCAGCCTCACGAGCCTGGTGGCGACCGGGGCCGCGCTGCCACTCCCCCTCGGCCCGCTGTCCGACGCCGAGGCGCGGGAGCTGCTCGACCGGCGACTGGGCGTCGATCGGACCACCGCCGAGCCAGCGGCGGTGACCGAGCTCGTCGACCACTGCGACGGCAACCCGCTGGCCCTCGCGGTGACCGCCGCGCAGGCGGCCAACTTTCCGGGGCTGCGGCTGGAGCAGCTGGCCGCCGAACTGCGGGTGCCCGAGACCCCACTCGACGCCCTGCCCACGGTCGACGTGGCCGGCACCCTCTCGGCGTCGTACCGGATGCTCAGCGACGGTGCGGCGAGGCTCCTCCGGCAACTGGCCCCGAACGTCGCATCGGAGTTCACGTCCACCCGGTGACAGGTCCGCTCGGCCCGGGATTCCCACCGGACACGCCGACCTCCCGGCGGGCGGGCCGACCCATCCACGGTCACGGCCGGTCCCACGCGGTCAGCCCGCGGCGACATCCGGGGCCCGGTACGCCGCCGGCGCCGGGGCCCCCAGAGCGTCACGCACCATGAGGACCGCCTCCAGGCGGTTACGGGCGCCGAGCTTGGCCAGGGCGTGCGACACGTGGCTCTTGACGGTGGCGCTCGACACCCCACAGAGTGCCGCCGCCTCGGCGGTGGTGAGTCCCTCGCCGAGGCGGCAGAGCACCTCGCGTTCCCGGGCGGTCAGTTTCCGCACCGCGTCCTGGGACCGCCGGCCCACCCCGGCCGGGTCGACGTAGAAGTTCAGCAGGGCCGTGGAGAACACCCGGTTCCTGCCGGCCACCGCCTGCACGCTGCCGGCCACGCCGCTGAGATCGGTCTCCTTCACCAGGCAGCCGGCGGCGCCGGCCGACACCGCGGCGTCGAGACTGCGCCGGGACCAGTCCAGGCACAGGAGAACGACCCTGATCCGCCGGGCGGTCAGCTGTCGGACCGCACCGACCATCGGTTCCCCGTGGCTGGCTCCGAGGACGGCCACGTCGACGCGCCGCAGCGGCCAGTCCGCCAACGGCCGGCGGCTGTCGACTTCGGCCACGACGTCGAGCTGGCTGTCGCCGTTCAGCACGTCGTGCAGCAGGCGACGCCAGAGCGGATCGTGGTCCGCGACCAGGACCCGGGTCCGCATCCTGGTGCGGGTCTCGCCACCGTCGGGCTTCGATCGCGACCGGAGCTGGCGCGTCGCATCCTGGACCACAGTCATGTCGGCACCTCCCGATGCAGGTCGGCTGCGCTCAGTCGCCGGATGCCGTCGCGGAACCGGAACTCGTAGGAGAGCCGACGCTGCGCCGCACCGATGAGCGCGGCCAGGTCGGCAGGCCGGTCACAGCGCCCCCAGAGCAGGTCGAGATGCCGGGTCATCACGTCGGCGTCGAGGACGTCACCCACCCGTGCGTACGCCCGGAAGCCGTCGATGCCGTCGACCTGGCGGACGTCGGCCGCGCCGGTGATCGAGAGGAGCTCGCAGGGCTCGACCGGGGCCAACGTGTGGTACTGGAAGTGGACCCTGTCCGGCTGGTCCATCGGGGGCACGGTCACCGGTTGGCCGAGTGCCAGCTGCCCGGCGAGACGCACCACGTCGAAGCCGGCGCAGTGCCGGGCCAGGGCGGCGGTGTGGCCGCCCAGCCGACCGTTCACCTCGATGATCCGTGGCCCGCGCTCGGTCAGCTTGATCTCGGTGTGGGTCAGACCGGGGCCCAGGTCGAACGCGGTGAGGGCACGGGTGGCGAGATCGAGGATCTCCTTTCGCTCGACGTCGGTCACCGCCGCCGGCCAGAACTGCCCCGTCTCCCGGAAGGGCGACACCAGCGGGAGTTTCCCGGTGACGGCGAGATGCCGCAGCCCCTGTGGCCCGTGGTAGCTCTCCACCGACACGTAGTCACCGTACGGCCCGCCCGGCCGGCCCACGAGCAGCTCTTCGACCACCAGGGTGGACGCCCGGCCGGCCGGCAGGAGCGGGCCGAGCACCCGGTGCGCCGCCGCGTCGTCGGTGATCACGTACGTGTTCCGGCTGCCCTGGCCGTAGACGGGCTTGACCACGGCGGGCAGGCCGACGTGGTCCCGGGCGGCGGCCCACTCGTCGATCGAGGAGATCGGGCGGCTGCGTACGTCGTCGACGCCGCACAGGCGCAGTCGCTCCCGTTGCCGCACCTTGTTGGTCAGCAGCCCGGTCGTGGCGATCGGGTGGAACGGCAGGCCGAGCGCGTCGGCCAGCCACGCGGTGACCGGCAGCATCGGCTCGGAGAAGGTCAGGACCGCCGCCGGGGTGAGCCGGCGCACCGCCGCCAGATCCGCCTCGCGGTCACCGGTCAACGGTACGACGTCCCCCAGCCGGCGCAGCACCTCCCCGGTCCGGTCGGTGTACCCGCTCGGGTTGACCAGGAACACCACCGGGCCGAGCGCCCCCAGTCCGACGGCGATCTCCGCGGCCGACGCGGCGCCGCGGTCGTACACGACAACCAGCGGGCCGGCCATCAGTCGGGCATTCCCGCCGCCGCGTGCAGCGCACTGCGGTACAACTCCAGGTACGTCGTCGCCTGCGCCTTGTCGAACAGGTCGGGATCGTAGGCCACCGCGACGGCGGTGCCCAGGTCACGCGAGTTGATCATGAAGTCGACCATGAACGGGAAGCTGGCCTTGTCGAAGGCCCACCACGCGCCGGGCCTGATCGCGGTCAACTGCGCCAGCCGGTCGTACACGTGGAAGTGGGTGAAGTTGAACGCCGCGTCGAACGGTGGCCGGCCCAGTCGCTGCTCGATCATGGCCAGCGGGTACCGGCGGTGCCGCATCCCCCGCTGCTCGGCGGCGAGGGCGCCGCGACACAGTTCCACCTGGTCCTCGGGCACCACCGGCACCCGGATGGGAACGGTGTTGAGGAACAGTCCGACGAGGAGGTCCGCCCCGGCGGTCTCCGGCCGCCCGTTGACCGTCAACCCGGTCACCACGTCGCGGTCCCGACCGGTCCAGGTGCTCAGGGCCCGGACGTGACACCCGAGAACCAGACTCTTCAGGGGGACGCCGATGGTGCCGGCCGCCGCTCTGAGGCCCTCCAGCAGGGCCTCCCCGACCTCGAAGGTGAGCATCTCCCGTGGGTCGGCCGCGCCGCCGAACCGCCCACGGTCGAGCAGCAGCCCGGGCACGTCCGCCTCGGCGTGCCAGAAGGCGGCGGCCTCCCGGTTGTCGATGGCCTCCCGTTCCAGCCGGAGGAACTCCCGTTGCCCGGAGGCCGGTGGCAGCGGCAGGTCCGCCGGCCGGCCGGTGAGCCTCGCGTCGTACAGCGCGAGAAGCTCGTAGCAGAGTCGCGCGTAGCTCCAGCCGTCGAGGATGGCGTGGTGGAGGGTGAGGGTGACGTGGAAGCGGCCCTCCAGTGCCACCACGTGGCAGCGGAGGACCGGTGGCCGGCCCCAGTCGATGGCCTGGGACAGCTGCGTCTCACGCCAGCGGCCGACCGGTTCGGCCGTGGTGGCGTACTCGACGGTCAACGGCGGGTCCACGGAGGACCACAGCAGTTGCGCGGGGACGCTGAATCCACCCAGGTCGAAGGAGGAGCGCAGGGCCTGGTGCCGGCCGCACAGCTCGTCGAGCGCGGCCGTGAACAACGCCCCGTCGAACGGCCCGGTCACCTCGACGCCGATGAGGTCCTGGTAGAGGCGGGGGTCGCCCGACGCCTCGCTCAGGTAGATGAGCCCCACCTGCAGGGCCGAGGCGGGCCAGGCGTCGCGTACCTCCGCCGGCATCAGCGCCCGGTCGTAGGGGTCCAGGAGACTGAACGGCTGGTAGTCCCCCACCCCGTCGGCGGGTCCGTCGCGGCCGGCGACCGCCGCCACCAACTCACTGACGGTCGGAAAGTACAGCAGGTCGCGCAGCTCGACCGGAATGCCCCGCGCGTTGGCGTCCGCGACGACCCGTAGGGCGATCAGCGAGTCCCCGCCGAGGGCGTAGAAGTCGTCATCCGGGCCGATCGGCTGGTCACCGAGGTGCCTGCGCCAGATCTCCACCATGGCCTGCGTCGTGTCGCTCATTCGGCGAACTCCCTCGGGGATGCCGTGCGCCGCCGGGTCAGCACGGGCAGGTGGGTGATGCCGGCGATGAAGTTCGATGCCAGGTGCTCCACCGGGCCGTTGAGCTCGATCCGTTCGAACGCCCGGAACAGCTCGGCGAAGAAGACGGCCAGCGTCACCCGCGCCAGCGGTGCGCCCAGGCAGTAGTGCGGGCCGAACCCGAAGGCGATGTGCCGGTTGTCCGGGCGGGTGATGTCGAACCGGTAGGGATCGGTGAAGACGTCCCCGTCCCGGTTGGCCGACCCGACCCAGACCGCGACCGCCTCGCCCCGGCGGACCAGGCCGCCGCTGAGTTCCACGTCCTGCCGGGCGTGGCGCAGGAAGCTGTTGGCCGGCGAGGTCCACCGCAGGCCCTCCTCCACCAGGCCGGTCAGCGCCTCCGGTGCGGCGACGGACTGCGCCGGGTGTTCGATCAGCGCGAGAACGGTGCCGGTGACGGCGTGCGGGGTGGTGGCGTTCGCGCCGAGCAGCAGGCTGTAGCAGTTGTAGATGACCTCTTCGGCGGTCAGCCGCCGACCCCCGGCCAGCATGCGGGCCAGGTGCCCGATCAGGTCGTCGCGTCGCTGGCATCCGTCGTCGCGCAACTGCCTGGCGAAGTAGTCGAACAGGCCGTGGTGGGCGATGGCCAGGGTGGCGGCCGGATGACGCACACACAGCCCGGGGTCCTCCGGCGCGGCGGCCATCGCGGTCCACCGCGTCAGCTCGGCCCAGTCCGGTTCGGGAATTCCCATGAGCATCCCGGCGACCGCCATCGGCAGCTGGGCGACGCACTCGGCGAGATCCCATTCCGTACGGTCGAGCACGGGCAGCAGGATCCGGCGGACCGCCCGGACGACGTCCGGTTCGAGGTCGCGCACCGCCCTGGCGCTCAGCACGCGGTTGAGCGGGGTGCGCAGCTCGGTGTGCCGGGGCGGGTCGGTCGACACCAACATCAGGCCGGCCGCCCGGTCGCCGTGGCCCAACTGTTGCAGGAGGCTGCCCTGCTCCGAGGTGAACTCGCGATGGTCGCTGAGCACCCGGCAGGCGTCCCGGTACCTGGTGACCGACAGGAAGGTCCGCCCGTCCGGCAGTTCCTGCCGGTGCAGCGGGTGCCGGGCCCGCATCTCGGCCCACACCGGGTGCGGGTCACCCGTGGCGTAGAGGTCGGGGGCGAACAGGTCGACGTCCGCCACCGGTGTCGTCAGGGGTTGGACGCCGCTGGAGATCCTCACCGGATCTCCTGCATCTGGTGGGCGGCCTGCACGGTGCGGGCCAGTCCGGCCGGTGTCGGGTCCAGATAGAACGACAGCGGGGACACCTCGACGCCGTGTGCCTGCCGGAGTTCCGCGAGGATCCGCACCCCGAGGAGCGAGTGGCCGCCGAGTTCGAAGAAGTCGTCGTCGGCACCGATGCCGTCGAGGCCCATGAGGTCCTCCCACAACTGCGTGATGCCCCGCTCCAGCTCCGTAGCCGGTTTCCGGTGGTCTGCGCCGACCTCGGGTCGGCTGTGGGACTCCCGGCCAGCCAGATCCGTCCGGTCGACCTTGCCGTTCGCGGTCAGCGGCAAGGCGTCCAGCCTGGTCACCCGGGCGGGGACGGCGTACGACGGCAGCACCTCGGTCAGCCGTCTGCGGAGCTCCAGCACGGAGGCGGCCCCGGTGAAGAAGGCCGCGAGGCGCCTGCTCCCGCGCGCGTCGTCCTGCACCACGACCGCGACGTCGGTCACGCCCGGCGCCCCGACCGCCGCGGCCTCCACCTCCGCCGGCTCGACCCGGAAGCCCCGGATCTTGACCTGCCGGTCCCGCCGACCGACGAACTCCAGCTGCTCCCCGGTCCGCCGGACGAGGTCGCCGGTGCGGTACATGCGTGAGCCGGGGGTGGCGGCGAAGGGGTCGGCGACGAAGCGGGTCGCGGTGAGGGCGGGGTCGCCGAGGTAACCGTGGGCGATGCCCGTCCCGCCGACGTACAGTTCGCCGACCTGACCGTCGGCCACCGGCCCGAGCCGATCGTCCAGGACGTACGCCGTGCTGCCGTGGATCGGCTGCCCGATCGGGACGGTGCTGCCGGTGACCACGGAAGTCATCCGGTGGCAGGTGCTGAAGGTGGTGTTCTCCGTCGGCCCGTACCCGTTGATCACTACGGTGTCGGGCAGCGCCGCCACGGCGCGGTTCACGTGCGGTACGGAGAGGACGTCCCCGCCGGCCAGCAGGTGCCGCAGTCCGCGCAGGTTGTCGAGGCCGGCCTCGACCGCCCGGTGGAACAGGCCGGCGGTGAGCCACAGCACCGTGGCGCGCTGTGCGGCGACGTAGGCGCAGATCTCCTCCGGCGAGAGATCGCCCGGCGGCGGGATGACGAGGCAGGCCCCGTTGAGCAGCGGGCCCCACACCTCCAGCGTGGACGCGTCGAACGCCAGGGGCGCGTACTGGACGAACACGTCGTCGTCGCGGACCGGCAGGAAGCCGTTCTCCACCACCAGGCGGACGACGGCCCGATGCGGCACGCACACCCCCTTGGGCCGGCCGGTGGAGCCCGAGGTGTAGGCGAGGTAGGCGACGTGGTCCGGGCCGGTCCGGACCACGGACGGGGCGGCCGGCTTGTCGTCCAGGTCGTCCAGGTCGTCCGGCACCGTCAGGGCCCGGCAGCCGGTCGGCAGGTCCGGCAGTCCGGAGGGTGTGGTGAGGACCAGGTCGACGGCCGCGTCCCGCAGGATGGCGTCGCGGCGCTCCGGCGGGTAGCGGTCGTCGAGCGCGACGTACGCGGCGCCGGACCGGAGAATCGCCAGCAGGCCGACCACGGCCGCGGCGGAGCGTGGCAGGTGCACCCCGACCACCGCCCCCGGTGCCGTGCCCGCCTGCTGCAACCGGTGGGCGAGCCGGTCGACGCGCCGGTGCAGCTCGTGGTAGGTCAACTCGCCGTCCCAGGCCCGTACCGCCGTCAGGGCGGAGTGCCGTGGGGCGATCTGCCGGAACAGCTCGTCGATCATCGCGGGGCACGCTCCTGTAGTTGCGCCGACAGCAGGGCGAGCAGCGTCTCGGGTGCGTTCAGGAACTCGTAGTGGCCCCCCGCGAGGACGTCGAACCGCACGTCGTCGCTGTAGTGCTCCCAGCCCCGCAGTTCGGCCTCGGTCACCTCGGGGTCGTCGGCCCAGTGCAGCACCGAGATGTTCATCGGGACCGGCGCCGGCTCGTCGAGTCGGTAGTGGCGGTTGGCCTCCAGGTCCTCGCGCAGTACCGCCATGCCCAGTGCCAGCATCGCGGGATCCGGTTGCCCGCCGCGCCGCACCGCGAGGTCGGCCAGCTCGTCGAGGAGTTCGGCGTCGGTGAGGGCCAGGAACCGATCGCGCGGGCAGTGGTGCGGCGCGACCTGGGCCGAGACCACGAGGCTGGCCGGGTGCGGCAGCCGGTCGACGGGCAGGCGGCGTGCCGTCTCGTACGCCGGCAGCGCGCCGGCGCAGTGACCGAAGAAGGCGAACGGTCGGTCGAGCAGCGGTAGGAGTTGTTCGGCCAGTACGTCCGCCAACTGTGCGTAGCTGCGGTAGTGGGGCTCGCGGACGCGGTTCTCCCGACCGGGTAGTTGCACGAGGCAGACCTCGATTCCGCCGATCCAGCGCGGCCACCGGTTGAACATCGACGCGCCCATGCCGGAGTACGGGAAGCAGAAGATGCGGCCGGCGGACTCGTCCGACGGGTCGCGCAGCAGCCAGCGGTTACGCTTCACGACTCGCTCCCTGCGTCGGGCCCATCGGTGCCGAGCCGGTCCCGCACAGCAGGGGTAGCTGCCGGCGGATGAGATCGCCGAGCTCCGCCGCCCGGTCGCGGTAGTAGAAGTGGTCGCCGGGCAGCAGGACGGTGGTCGCCGGCCCGAGGGTCAGGGCCTCCCAGCCACGCAGGTGCTCGGGAGTGATGTCGGGGTCGGCGTCGCCTCCGACGATCAACATCGGGCAGGGCAGGGGCTGCGGCGACTCGACGTGCCGCGCGGCCAGCAGCGTGTCGGAGCGGATCGCCTGGATCGCGAGGCGCAGCATCTCCGGGGCGTCGAGGATCTCCTCGGTGACGGCGTTCTCCTCCCGGAGGACGGCGACCCACTGTTCGACGCCGCGTGATTCGATCTCGTCGGCGCACAGTGTCTTGAACGCCGTCGGTTGGGCCGACGAGATCACCACGAGTTCGACGTGGCGGCCGGAGCGGGTGAGCCGGTGTGCCAGCTCGAAGCAGAGCAGCCCGCCCAGGCTGTGCCCGAGGAGCACCAGGTTGCCGACGGTGTGCTGGTCGATGTCCTGCGCCAGCTGGTCGGCGAGATCGTGCAGGCTGGCCGTGGGCGGCTCACCGATGCGTGGCCCCCGTCCCGGGTACTGCAGGACGAGCGTCTCGTCGGCGGCGGGCGCCACGTGCCGCAGCAACTCGTGCACGGAGTAGGCGCTGCCGCCGCCGTACGGCGCCACCACCACGGTACGGGTGGCCGGGCGGCTGGGCTCGCCGGCAACGCCGCGATACCGCCACAGCCCACGCGTCATTGGCTCCAGCGCCATGCGGCACACTCTCTTTCGTCAATGGATCTCGGCCCAGTGAAGCACTCGGCTGTGGAACCACTGTGGAACCGGCGTGGAAGGCGGGATCCGGTCGCCGGTCACGGACCTCCACCCGGTGCCGGGCCTCCACCGATGGTGGAGGCGGGGCGCACGTCCTCCACCATCGGTTGAAGACAGGCCGCCGCATCAACGACATGATCTGGGAATTCGCCGGGCTTCTGTTCTCCGGTGCGCGCCTGGGCCGTGCCGCATCGGCACTGCCGAGCAGGCACCGCCGAACTGGCCGGGCTCACCGCCAGCGCCGTGCTTGCGTCACCGCGAGTGAAGGATGAGCATGCCCCCAACCGAATCGCGCCGTGGTGTCGGCGGCTGGGCCGAGACCCTGCTGGCCGGATTCACCCACTCCGTGCGTCGTCATCCCGACCGGACAGCCGTCATCGCGGACGGGCGGGTGCTCACGTACGCCGAGCTGGACCGGGCCGCCGAGGCGGTGGCCGCGCAACTTCAGGCCCGGACCGTCGACCCTGGAGCCCACGTCGGCATCTTCCTGCCCCGCACCGCCGACCTGGTCCTGGCGGCGGTCGCGGTGATCAAGGCGGGCTGCTCGTACGTTCCGCTCGACCCGGCGAGCCCTCGGGCGCGGCTGGAACGCGTCCTCGCCGTGGCCGAGCCCGCCCTGGTCATCACGACGAGCGACCTGGCGGGCAACCTGCCGCCGGGCACCGCGGTGATCCGGCTGGACCACGATCGGCCAGGGGACCTGCGCTACTCGCCGCCGTCGGTGGACTCCTCCGCCTGCGCGTACATGATCTTCACCTCGGGCACGACCGGCCAGCCCCGGGGCGTACGGATATCGCACGGCAACGTCCTGCACCTGTTCGACTCGACGGACTCCCTCTTCGCGTTCGACGCTCACGACGTGTGGTCGATGTTCCACTCCTTCGCCTTCGACTTCGCCGTCTGGGAGATGTGGGGGGCGCTGCTCCACGGCGGTTCCGTGGTCGTCGTACCGGAGCCCGCCGTCCAGGACCCGGCCGCGTTCCGGCGGCTGCTGCGGGACCGGGGAGTGACGGTGCTCAGCCAGACGCCGACCGCCTTCACCCAGCTGGTCGCCGAGGAGCAGCGGCACGACGACAGGTTGTCGGTGCGTCGGGTCGTGTTCGGCGGCGAGGCGCTGCGCTTCTCCAGCCTGGCGCCGTGGGTCGCCAAGTACGGCGACGAGGCGGTCGAGCTGATCAACATGTACGGCATCACCGAGACGACCGTCCACGCCTCCTACCGCCGGGTCCGCGAAACCGACCTGCGCCAGGGGGCCAGCCTCATCGGGGTACCGCTGCCGAACTCCTCGTTCCTGCTGGCCGACGACCAGCTCCGTCCGGTGCCACCAGGCGAGGTGGGCGAGATCGTCGTCATCGGTCCGGGTGTCGGGCTCGGGTACCACGCGCAGCCCGAGCTGACCCGGCAACGGTTCGTCGAGCTGACCGACGCCGACGGGCGGGCGATCCGTGGCTACCGTTCGGGTGACCTCGCCCGGCTCCGCCCGGACGGCGACATCGAGTACCTGGGCCGGGCCGACGACCAGGTCAAGATCCGCGGGTTCCGGATCGAGCTCGGCGAGGTCGAGGCGGCGCTGGCCCGGCATCCGGCGGTACGCGCCGGCGCGGTGGCCGTCCGCACCCTGCCGACCGGGGACGAGGGCCTGGTCGGATACGTCGTGCCCACCGACGGGACCGCGCCGGACCAGCGCCGGCTCCGCGACGATCTCTCGCTGGTCCTGCCCGGCTACATGGTGCCGGCGGCATTCGTACCGCTGGACGCGCTGCCCCACACCGTCAACGGAAAGCTCGACCGGGCGGCCCTGCCGGAGCCGACCCTCGCCGCCACCACCGGTCGCGCGCCACGGTCGTTGGTGGAGGAGCTGCTCTGTCAGCTCTTTGCCCAGGTGCTCGGCCGTCCCGTGGTGGACCCGGACGACAACTTCTTCGTGCTGGGGGGACACTCGCTCACCGCTGTCCGCCTGGTCACCCGGATCAGGGCGGTCCTCGGGCTGGAGGTGAGCATCCAGGAGCTGTTCGAGTCGCCCACCGTCGCCGCGATCACCGCGAAGATCACCGCCGCGACCGGTCGTCCGCCGCTGACCCGGCGTACCGACGGCGACGTGGTGCCCCTGTCGCACGCGCAGCGACACCTCTGGCTCCGCCATCGGACGCCCGGCACCTCCCCGGCCGATCACGGGGCGTACGTCCTCCACCTCAGCGGTCGGGTCGACGTGGCGGCGCTCGACGCCGCGCTCGCCGATGTCGTACGCCGGCACGCCGTACTCCGCACCCTGTTCCCGCAGCACCAGGGGGGACCTGTCGCGCGGATCGTCGACGCCACCTCGGTCCGGCCGCCCCTGGTCGTCGAGCACGTGAGCGCGGAGAAGCTGGCCGACTCCGTCACGGCCGTCGCCCAGGAGCCCTTCGACCTCCAGCGGCACCCCGCCGTACGGGCCAGGCTGTTCCTCGTGGACGAGGACCGCTCGGCGCTCGTGCTCGTCCTGCACCACATCGCCGCCGACGAGTGGTCCTGGCATCCGCTGCTGCGCGACCTGACCGAGGCGTACGGTGCCCGGCTCGCCGGCCGCGCGCCGCACTGGCAGCCGTTGCCCGTGGAGTACGCCGACCACGTCCTCTGGCAGCGGGATCTGCTGGGCGACGCCGACGACCCGGGCAGCGTCACGGCGCGGCAGTTGGCCTTCTGGAAGGGATACCTGGACGGCATTCCGCACGCACTGGAGCTGCCGTTCGACCGGGCCCGGCCGACCGGCTCGCGGTCCCCCGTCGACCTGGTCCCGGTCGACATCGACGCCGACCTGCATGTCCGGCTCGCCGGACTGGCCGGGGCCGGCGGCACGACCGTCGGCATGGTGCTCACGGCAGCGGTGGCCGCACTGCTGACCCGGTCCGGGGCGGGCACCGATCTGCCGTTCGCGGTCACGGTGCCCGGTCGGGCCGAGGCCGCCCTGGACCGGCTCGTCGGACGCTTCGTCAACACGCTGGTCACTCGGGTCGACACCGCCGGGGACCCGACCTTCGCGGAACTGCTGGTCCGGGTGCGGGCCACGGAACTGGCCGCACACCAGCACCAGGATCTGCCCTTCGAACGGCTGGCCGAGCAGCTCGACCCGGTGCACCCGGCCGGCCGGCACCCGCTGGCCCAGGTCAGGACGGGAACCCGACCCACGATCCCATCCGGCGTCGCCCTACCCGGGCTCGGCGTGCAGGCGGAGCCGATCGGCAGCCACGCCTCGGCGTTCGATCTGTCGTACCGGTTCGCGGAACGGCGCGACGCGGACGGCCGGCCGCAGGGGGTGCGCGGCGCCGTGGAGTACCGCGTCGACCTGTTCCACCGGGAAACCGTCGAACGCCTCGTGGGCGGCCTGGGACGCCTACTGGAGCAGGTGACCGCCCACCCCGCCGCCCGGCTGAGTCAGCTCGACGTGGGCTCCTAATACTGCTTTGTCATGTCTTGGTGGATGCCGTCTCGGTGCTGGGCCGGCCGGGGCGCCCGGTCGGGGTCAGCAGGGCCGAGGCGGCGAACCGCAGCAGGGGCAGGTAGATCCGCACGGAGTCGGTGATCGACCCGAAGTGCGACGAGGCGTTGTCGGCCACGTACCTGGTGGCGATCGTGGTCTGCGCGATGGGCTGGCCGGCCCGGACGGCATACAGCAGGACGTTCATCTCGTACTCGAAGCGCTCGCCGGGGACCGTGAGCAACCAGTCGAGCAGGCCGTGCGGGTACGCCCGCAGCCCGGTCTGGGTGTCCCGCACGGGGCGACCGGTCGCGGCGCGGAACAGCAGCCGGGTGAGGCCGTTGCCGGCCCTGCTGCGCACCGGCACCTCGCCGTCGAACCGCCGTACGCCCAGCACCATCACGCCGGTCTCCTCGACGCGCCGGGCCACGCGCAGGACGTCGGCGACGCCGTGCTGGCCGTCGGCGTCGGCGCACACCACGTCGTGGCCCGGGCACGCGCGCGCCACGTGCCGGAACCCCGTCCTCAGGGCCACGCCCTTGCCCCGGTTCGTCCCGTGCCGCAGAACGGTGCAGCCGAGGTCACGCGCCTCGTCGAGGACCCGGGCGGACGCCGGTCCGCTGCCGTCGTCCACCACGACGACGTGGACGCCGGGAGCGGCGTCGCGCAGCTCGGCGACGAACTCGGGCAGGCGGGGACCCGGCTCGTACACCGGGGCGAGGACGATCACCGCCGCCCGCCCACGCCACACCCGGGTACGCCCGCGGCGGCGCCGCACCCGGCTCGTCCGCCCGAAGGACCGTCCATCCTGTCCACGTGACCTCCTCGACGTCGCCGCGACCGTCGTCCTCATCGAGGTCGATGCGGTAGCTCGGGAGCCTGTACCCCGTCGGCGGCCGTCCGTCACATGCTCCGCCGCGGCGGTTTCTCCGGACCTGGTCCGGGCGCGGGCACGCCCGCGTCGGCGGCACCCGGACCGGGTCGGGGCGGGACCACGGCGCGGTCTCCGCCCGCCGCGTCCCGGCGGCGGCATGCCAGCCGATCGACGCGGCGCATCGACGCCACCAGCCGGCGTTCCCGGCGCAGCAGGCCCGCCGCGTCGCGGGCCCCGAGGAACCACAGCCGGGACGCGATCCGGGCGGCCGGCTCGCGCCACCACCTCGGCAGCGCCTCCCCGCCGCGGGCGTGGACGTCGAGCAGCGCCCCGCCGCGCAGCCCGAGGGCCCGGCGGGCCAGATACCTGATCCGGGGCAGGTGCCAGGTGTGCGAGACGATGCCCAGCGGCTGCCCCGGGCCGAAGGCGTGCCCGTCGAGCAGACCGTCCTCGACGGTGTGCAGGAGATTCTCCAGCGTGCTGCGCGACCGCGTCTCGGCGCGCAGCTCCGCGTGCCGGTCGAGGCCGGCGGCGAGCGCCCGGCGCAGCATCAGGTCGCCCTCCCGCCACCCCTGCGGCGGGGGCTGGGCCCCCTCGGCGGCCTCCGCCCAGCCGCCGCTGAACACGATCCGGGGCGTCCGTCCCTGCCCGGCGGCGCGGGCGAAGGACGCCTCGTTCGCGGCGACGTATTCCACCGCGGCCTGCACGCGGGCGACGCTGGCCGGGGTGAGCGCCCAGGTGTCCCCGGAACGCAGCACGCCGCGGCCGAAGACCACGAGCACGGTGGCGGTCGGCGACGTGTGTCCTCCCCTCGGCGGCTTCCCCGGCAAGGGTAGCCACCCGCCCCGCACCCGCCGACGAAGCGGGACGGCCCGGCGATCGACGGTCCTCCGCAGAGGGTCGATCGCCGGGCCGCCCCGGTGGCGGGCCGGGCGGCCCGCCGGTCAGCCGGTCAGAGGCCGGCGGCGTGCGCGGCGGCGGTGCCGCCGACCACGGGCAGGACGACCTTGCTGCTCTTCAGCGCGACCCGCAGGTTCGCGGCGGTGGTGTCCGCCTGGCTGGAGTACTGCGGGTAGCTGGCCACGATGATCACGCCGATCCGGTGGCCGGGCTTGAAGACGTAGTCCTCCGGCAGCAGCGGGAAGCTGAAGTTGTACGACTCCCCCTGCACCAGCGGCACGGCGACGCGGATCGACTGCCGGTTCTGGGCGTCCATGACACCCTTGGTGACCAGCTCGTAGTCGGCCGTGGCCACCCGCTTCGCCGTCTGCTTGTAGCAGCCGTCGTCCGTCGGGCTGCTCTCGCCCCAGCAGTCCTCCGTGGTCAGGGTGATGATTCCCTCGCCGGAGGCCCGGTGCGCGACCCGCTCGTCGGTGCCGTAGTCGACCAGGATCGCCCCGAGGTTGGTGTCGGTCTGGTCGGCGGAGGCCCGCAGCTGCACGGTCGGGGTGCCGGAGATGTGCAGCGGCGCGGTGAGCGGCTCGGAGAGGAAGGCCAGCCGGTTGGGCTGCACCACGTCCGGGTTGAGGATCATGGTGTTCTGGCTCTGCGTGCGGCTGTCCTGGAACGCCCCGGTCGCCGGCTTCGTGGTCGGCACCAGCCCGAGGCCGCCCGCGCCGGTGGTGCCGGGCTGGAGGAACACCTCGGTGTCGGCCTTGCCGGGCACCGGCCAGTCGGCGTGGGTCTCCCACACGTCGGCGGACCGCTCCAGGTCCACCCGCGGCTCGTCCATGATGCCGTTGGCGACGCCCTGGAGCCAGAAGTCGAACCACCGGTGCAGCGTCGACACCCACACCGCGCGGCGCGAGTCGAACGGGTCGACGTGGCCCTCCTGGGACAGCCACAGCTTGCGCGGCACGTTGTTCTCCGCCAGGGCGTACCAGAACTTGCTGAAGTGGTCCGGCCGGACGTTGTCGTCGTTGAGGCCGTGGTAGAGCAGCACGCTGGCGGTGACGTTGGGGACCTTCTTGACGTAGCTGCGCTCGTTCCAGAAGGCGGTGTAGTCGCCGTGCTCGTCGCCGTCGGCGGCGGCCAGCGCGTCGCGCACCGGCTTGCAGTACTCCCGGCGCTCCGGGTTGGTGACCGTGTTGGCCAGCGACGCCACGTAGCTGTTGCCCCGGGTGACGACGCCGTTGCTGCGCACGTAGTCGTAGTACTCGGTCGGGCCGCTGATGGGCACGACCGTGGTCAGGCCCTTCACTCCGGTCACCGCCGTGGCCATGGCCAGCGAGCCGTCGTACGACTTGCCGATCATCCCCGTTTTGCCGTTGTGCCAGTCCGCCCTGACGACCTCACCCGCGGCGTTGCGGGCGGTGGCCCGGCCGTTGAGCCAGTTGATGGCCTGCTTGGCGCTCAGGTTGTCCTGGTTGGCGTTGGTGGTCGGGCAGCCGGTGGAGTTGTTGGTGCCGACCATGTCCAGCAGGATGACCGCGTAGCCGCGCGGCACGAAGTAGTTGTCGTAGAACAGCGGCCACTTGTCCAGCAGCCCGTCGCCGTCGAGGTCCGCCTTGCACTCGGACTCGTTGCCCCGGCAGACCGTCGAGTAGTAGGGGCTGGCGTCCATCACCACGGGCGCCTTGAGGCCGTTCGCGGTGGCCGCCGGCCGCATCAGGTCGAACGCGATGATGTCGCGCAGGCCGTCGTTGTCGCTGTCGAAGGTGGAGTCGATGAAGAGCCGTTCCCGGATGGCGTCGGCGTAGCCGAACACCGGCTGGGTGACGCCGTCCTGGACGACGATCGCCGGCGGGCCGTCCGCCGCCAGCGCCTGCGGCGCCGCGCCGAGGGCGGCGAGCACCGCCGCGGACAGTACGGCCACGCCTGTGCGCCAGCGCGTTCCCACTGTAGCCATGCAGTCTCCTTGAGGTCCGAGGCTGCGTACGCTACGAGCCGGCGACCGGCGTCACCACCTGCACATGTAGGAACTTCGCCGGGCGTGGTCCGACGGGTGGCCCCCTCGCCCGGGGGACGCGGTCAGTCCCGGTAGCCCCACTGCCGCAGCGGCTCGGCCAGGGCCCGCTCGACGGCCGCGAGCTGCTCGGGGCCCAGCTCGTCGTGGTACGCCACCCGCCGCCCGGCGGGGAACTCGTACCGCCCGAAGCCCCGCTCGAACGCCGGCGTCCAGTCCAGCCCGAGGAAGTCGAGCAATCGGGCCACCTCGGCGCGGGGGTCGGCGAGCAGGTCCTCGTAGCGGACGTCCAGCCACTGGCCGGGCGGGTGCGCGGCCCGGGCGTCGGCGAACGCCGCCATCAGCATCCTCCAGCCGAGCGCGGCGAGCACCGGGAAGGACCGGGCGGACTCCTCCCACTCCCGGCGCAGGTCGGCCGGCAGCGGCCCGAGGTACCAGTTGTCGGGGCCGCGCCAGCCGTCCCACCAGCCCATCTGGAGCCAGGAGTTGGTGACGGCCCGGCCGTCGCGGACCACGTTGACCACCCGCAGCCCGGGGTAGGCCGCCCGGAGGAACCCGGTGCGCGGCCAGCCGGTGACGTGGTGCACCAGCAGCGGGCAGCGCTGCCGCTCGATCCGGGCGTCGAAGAAGGCGCGCAGCCGCCGCGCCACGTGCGGGGTGAGGTCGTCGGCGGTCAGGTCCCGGCACGGGCGGGAGAAGCCGGACAGCACGTGCCGGTCCAGCAGTTGGTACGCCTCCGACGGGGCGACCCGCAGCCGCCCGCGTTCCAGCAGCCGGCGGCTGTGCCGCAGCGACGTCATGCCGGCCGGGCGGGGCGCCGACCGCCGGTACAGCGGCCCGTTGAACCGGCCGGTGAGGTTGAGCCGGGACAGCTTGTCGTCGACGCCGGAGACGAACCCCACGCCGGGATGCCGGGACAGCAGCTCCTGCACGAGGGTCGAGCCGCACCGCCCGGTGCCCACCACCACGGCCAACATCCCTCAGTCCTCCTCCTGCCGGGGTGCCACCGGGCCGCCCCGGCGCCACGGGTAGCCGAAGCGGCGAAGCCCCGGCGCGGTCAGCGCGGTCACCACGGCGTACGACCACCGGGACAGCCCGCTCCGCCACTCGACGTCGGCGGCGATCGGCACCGGGCCGGTGCGGTGCCGCGACGGGTTGCCGGCCACCGAGTGGGTGGGCGCCAGCCGCACCGTCGCGGGGCCGGTGAACGGGCCGGCGCGGGAACCGGTGAACGGGTCGGCGTCGGCGTCGGCGTCAGTGTCGGTGCAGGGGCCGGCGTCGGCGAACGCGGCGATCCGGCCCAGCGTCGCCTCCGGGTCGGCCGTCAGGTCCTCGTACCGTACCCGCAGGTAGCGGCCCGGGTCGCCGGCCCACAGCCGGGCCGTCAGCGTGTTCCAGACCAGCCACAGCAGGGCCGCCTTCCACACCGGAGGCCGGCTCATCAGCCGCTGGTCGGCCTCGCCGTCGAGCCCCCGGCGCCGCCGCCAGGAGAAGGCCGTGGCCCTCGGGTCGCGGACCAGGTGCAGCACCCGCAGCTCGACGCCGGGCAGCGCGCCGACCAGGGCCCCGTACGGCGGCAGCTTCGACGAGTCGACCACCACCCGCGCCCCGGCGTGCCGGGCCACGGCGGCGTACAGGCCGGCCAGCGCCGCGTCGTCGGGGTGCGCGGGCACCGCCCGCCGGCCGCTCCGGTGGCGGCGCAGCAGCGCGGGGACCCCGCGCAGGCGCAGCCGACCGCGCAGCCCGGCGGCGATCCCGCCGGCCCGGTCGACCGGCACGTCCCGGCGCACCGCGCGCCACACCGGACAGTCCCGGAACGGCAGGCCGCAGCCGCAGGGCCGGTTCTCCACCTCGCCGCGCTGCCACAGGTAGCGCAGCTCGCCGGCCGCGAAGAACCCGGCGTACTGGCCGAGGACGGTGGTGACCAGGGTGCTGCCGCTACGCCCGCTGCCGGCCAGGTAGAGCACCCGCACCGGGCGGGTCACGCCGGATCCCGCAGCGCCCGCGCGGCCGTCGCGTAGACCTCGCCCAGCCGGGCCAGGTGCGCCCGCGGCGAGAAGTCCCGCTCCACCCGGGACCGCCCGGCCAGGCCCATCCCGTGCGCCCGCGCCGGGTCGGCGAGGACGCCGCCCAGCGCGGCGGCCAGCGCGGCGGGGTCGTCGGCGGCGACCACCTCGCCGTCCACGCCGGGGGTGACCAGCTCGGGCAGCCCGCCCAGGTCGGTGGCGACCACGGGCACGCCGCAGGCGAACGCCTCCAGCACGGCCATCGGCTGGTTCTCGTTCCACCGCGACGGCACGGCCGCCACCGCCGCGGACCGGACCAGCGCGTGCAGCCGGGCCTTGTCCAGCCGCCCGTGGAACCGGACCCGGCCGGGCGCCCGCCGCCGCGCCAGCTCGGTCAGCCCAGCGCGGGCCGGGCCGTCGCCGGCCACGTCGAGCGACACCTCGGGCGGCAGCAGGGCGAGCGCCTCGACCAGCACGTCGACGCCCTTCTCGGCCGACAGCCGGCCGGCGAAGACCACCGGCCCGCCCGGGGCCGCCTTCACGGGCGTCACGGCGACGTCGACGAAGTGCGGCACCACGTGCATCCGGTCCGGGAAGACTCCCGCCCGGCGCATCACCCCCGCCAGGAACCGGCTGGGGCTGACGAACGCCTGCACCGGCCCGTACGCCTGGGTGGAGCGGTGCAGCCAGGACTCCACGGCCAGCAGGCCGCTGGCCGGCAGCGAGCCGTCCTTGCACCGGCGCCGGGCCGCCCGCAGCGGGCCGCCGGTCACGCAGGCGTCACACACCGCGCCCCGGTCCAGCATCTGGTAGCTGGGACAGGCCAGCTTGTAGTCGTGCAGCGTCATCACGCAGGGCACCCGCGCGGCCCGCGCCGCGGCCAGCACCGACGGCGAGAGCTGGTGGTAGATGTTGTGCAGGTGGACCACGTCGGGCCGGAAGTCGTCGATCACCCGGGCCAGGCCGCGCCGGCTGGCCGGGGACCAGATCATCCGGGCCGCCGCCGTCGCGCGCGGGCCGATCCCCGACGGCGCCGGGTCGAGCTCCACCAGCGGCGGGAAGTGCCGCGAGTACGGCAGTGGGGCGTCGTTGTCGGGGTGCGCCATGCCGAAGTACGCGACCTCGTCGCCCGCGCCCCGCTGCAGTGTGGCGACGTCGAGGAGGTAGCCCTCGGCGCCGCCGCGGCGGTAGAGGAACTTGTTGACGTGGAGGACACGCATCGGCCTGCTCCAGGGGTGGCCTGCTGAGTGGCCGATCAGGGGTGGGGAAGGGTGGGCACCGGGCAGCAGCGGTGACCAGGAGCCCCACGGTATGCAACCCGGGCGGACGAGTCCAGTCATGATCCCCAACTGACCACACGGCCATCAGGCGCTGGCCGCACGGCCACTTGGCCAGCCACGATGATCTGCCGGTAGCGTGTCCCCCGCCCCGACCGTCAGCCCGAGGAGGACCCGGTGGCCCACCAGGACGAGCCCTCTGCGTGGGCGTACACCGCCCGGCGGGTGGTGCGGCACCTGCGCTGGGCGCGCACCGAGGGGGTGCGGCGGCTCGTCGAGGAGGACCGGCTCGACCCGGTCCAGCGGGCCGGCACCGCGCTGGCGAAGTGGCGCTGGCGGCGGGCCCACCCGCAGCCGCCCGGCCGGGCGATGCCGGTGTACCTGGTCGGCCTGCAACGCTCCGGCACCAACATGCTGGCCCGAGGGCTGGACGCGGCACCGTCGTTCGAGGTGCGCAACGAGAACGACCGGCGGGTGTTCCACCGCTTCCGGCTGCGCTCCGACGCGGTGCTCATCGACGCCGTGCGCCGCAGCCGACACCGGCACGTGCTGGTCAAGCCGCTGTGCGACACGCACCGGGTGGACGAGCTGCTCGGGCTGGCCGGGCTGCGGCCCGGCCGGGCGCTGTGGGCGTACCGGGACGTCGACGACCGGGCCCGCTCCGAGGTGGCGAAGTTCGGCGACGCCAACCTGCGGGCGCTGCGGGCGATCGCCGACGGCACGATCGGCGACCGGTGGCAGGGGCAGCGCCTGGACGGGCCGGCCCGCGAGCTGATCGCCGGCTTCGACTACGACCGGATGACCCCGCACACCGCCGCCGCCCTGTTCTGGTACGTGCGCAACTCGCTGTTCTTCACCCTCGGCCTGGCCGACCGCGACGACACCCTGCTCTGCTCGTACGACGCGCTGGTGGCCGACCCGGCCGCGTACACGCGGCGGCTGTGCGCGTTCCTCGACCTGCCGTACGACCCGGCGCTGCACGGCCACATCGGAGCGCGCGCGCCCCGCCGGCCCCGGCTGGAGCTCGACGACCGGGTGCGGGCACTGTGCACCGAGCTGGCCGGGCGGCTGGACGCACGGGCCGGATTGGACCAGGCGGTGGGCCGTGGCTGACCCGGACGCCCCGCCGGCCGCCGACGGCCCGCAGGTCCCGCCGGCCGGCGAGGCCCCGCACGAGCCGCCGGCCGCCGACGGCCCGCAGCCGGACCGGGCGGCCCCGGAGGACGCCGGGCCCCGAGGGCCGATCTTCCTGGTCGGCTGCCAGCGGTCCGGGACGACGATGCTGCGCCTGGTGCTCGACTCGCACTCCCGGGTGTCCTGCGGCCCGGAGACCCGCTTCCTGGCCGACATGCAGCGCATCGTCGGCCGGGACTGGGAACGGCTGGCCCGCTTCGGGTTCCCCCGGGAGTACTGGCTGGGCCGCATCGCCGACTTCTTCGGCGGCGTCCACGCCGACTACGCCCGCTCCCGCGGCAAGACCCGCTGGGCGGACAAGACGCCCCTGTACGCGCTGTCGATCGGCTTCCTCGCCGAGGTGTTCCCGGACGCGCAGTTCGTGCACGTCATCCGGGACGGCCGGGACGTGGTCGTCTCCCACCGCAAGCGGTTCGGCTACTGGTCGGCGGTCAAGTGCGTGGTCAAGTGGCCCCGCTACATCCGCGTCGCCCGCGCGGCGGGCAGTCGGCTCCCCGCCGACCGATACCACGAACTGCGCTACGAGGACACCGTCGGCGACCCGGAGAAGGCCATGCGGTCGCTGTTCGAGTTCCTCGGCGAACCCTGGGAGGCCGGAGTGCTCGACTACGGCGGCAAGCAGCACGACGTGGCGGGCAAGTACACCGCCGAGGCGGACCGCCGGCGGGCCGCCGCGCGCACCGATGCCGCCATCTACGGCTCGCGGGTCGGCACGTACCGCCGGGAGCTGGACCCGTTCCTGCGGGTGCTGGTCCGCGTCTTCTCCGGCGCGACGCTGCGCGAGTTGGGGTACCGGTGACGCGCCGCCCCGCACGGCGGGTCCCGCTGCTGGCCGGCGCGCTGGCGCTCGCCCTGGCCGCCGGGGCGGCCTGCTCGGACGGCCCCTCCTCCCCCCCGCCCCGGCCGACCCCGTCGACGTCGGCCACCGGGTCGTCGGCCGGGCCGGGGCCGACGGCGGCCCCGGGGGTGCGGACCCCGTTCGGCGCGCACTGGGACTGGTCGCGGCATGAGTCGTTCGTGCCGTACCTGAAGCAGCTCTCCGGCTCGCCGACGTACCACGAGCTGAGCTGGTGCGACATCGAGAAGACCCAGGGCAGCCCGGACTTCTCGGCGGTGGACCGGATCGCCCGCGAGAGCCGGGGCCTCGGCATCACCCTGCACCTGAAGATCCGCACCGGGGTCTGCTGGGCCACCGGCGGCACCGCCCGGCACACCCGGGGCCAGGCGAACAAGACCGAGTCGGCGATGCCCCGGGACCTGGCCGCCTACCAGGGCTTCGTCCGGGACGTGGTGCGCCGCTACGCGCCCTACGGGGTGCGGGAGTACGCGATCGAGAACGAGGTCAACGCGCCGCAGTACTGGGCCGGCAGCCCGGCGGACTACCGGCGGCTGGTCACCTCGGCCGCGGAGGCGATCCGGTCGGCCGACCCGCAGGCGAGGGTGGTCGACTCCGGGATCAGCAGCGTGGCGTACGGGATGGGCGTCGCCGACCGGCTGGTGCGGGCCGGACGGCCGGACGAGGCCGTCGCCGCGTACCGGGCGTACTTCCCGCGCCGGGTCGGCACCCGGGGCCGGCAGATCCCGGCCGTGGACGGGCCGGAGCAGCTACGGACCGCCCTGGCCACCGAGCAGAACGCCCAGAACCTGGCCTTCCTCGCGGTCACCGAGGAACTGCTCGACGAGCGGATCGTCGACGTGCGGCAGCTGCACTTCTACGAGCACTTCGCCGGGGTGCCGGCGCTGCTGGACTACCTGCGGGAGCAGACCCCGGCCGGGGTGCCGGTCCAGGCGTGGGAAGTCGGCCAGTTCTGGCGCGACGGCGACGGCGACCCGGCCGGCCGGGCCGACGAGATGGTCAAGACGGTCGCCCAGCTCGTGGCCGGCGGCGTCGAGCAGGTGCTCTGGCTGCCGCTGGCGTACAACCCGAACAACCGGCAGGGCAGCGAGGTCCGCTACGGCCTGCTCGACCCGGACGGCACCGTGCGGCCGGCCGGGGTGAGGCTGGCCGGGCTGGCGCTCGCGGCCCAGGACGCGACGGCGGAGCCGGTGACCGCGAAAGGGCTGGCCGGGGTGGCGTTCCGGCGCGGCGAGCTGACCACGCTGGTGCTCTGGTCGGCCTCCGGCGGGAGCGTGTCGTTGCCGGCCGCGCCCGGCCTGGACAGCGGCCCGGTCGGCGCCGAGCCGCGACGGGCCGCCGGACCGGTCACCATCGGGGCGGAGCCGGTGCTGATCCGGTCCACCGGCGACCCCGCCGCGATCCTCGCCCCCGCCCGCTGACCAGCCCTCGCCGGCCGGCCCCGGCCCGCTGACCAGCCCTCGCCGGCCGGCCCCGCCCGCCGACCAGCCCCCGCCGGCCCACCCGGCGCGGCGGGCCGGGGTCACCAGGTGTGCGGCCAGCCGAGCAGGTCGGCGAGGCGGGCGTTGTGCGGGGCGAACCGGGCCGTCAGGTCGGCCCTCAGCTCGGCGGTGAGCTGGGAGGGGCCCCGGTCGGCCCGCCGGGTGTGCCGGGCGAAGGCGTCCGGCGTGAACGGCGCCAGCCCGAGGAACCGCAGGATGCCCGCGTACGTCGCCGTCGGGTCGGCGTACAGGTCCTCGCTGCGTGCCACGTGCAGCCGTTCCCGGGGCACGTGGGCGAACCAGCGGTCGAGCTGCTCGGCGTAGCGGCCCCGGGTGGCGTACGAGTGGTTACGCAGGGCCCGGTGGGCCGCCGGGGTGTCCGGCCCCCGGCGCAGCGCCGCCGCCAGTCGTCCCGGCTCGGCGGCGAGCGCGTCAGCGAAGGCCAGCGGCTCCCCGCCGAGCGAGCGGGTGTGCAGGTAGTGCGAGTAGGCCCGCTCGACGGGGTCGCGCAGCAGCGCCACGAACCGGGCCTCGGGCAGCAGCGCGGCCACCCGCGCCGGAACCGAGGGGTGGAACAGGTAGTAGGGGCTGGCCTCGAAGCTCTGCCGGCCGGGGGCGGCCGGCGGGAAGTGGGCCCGGTACCAGCGCTGCCCGCGCCCGGCGTGCAGGCTGAAGAACTGGAGCTCCTTGCCGGTGGCGGCCCGTACGTCGGGATGCGCGGCTAGGTAGTGGTGCAGCGACGTGGTGCCGCAACGTTGCCCACCGATGACGAGGAAGTCGGGCAGCGCGCCGACCGGGCCGGGCCGGGCCGCGCGGGCCCAGGCCCGGGTGCCGCGTACCGCCCGGCGCAGCCGATCCACCGCGGCCCGGCGGGGCCCGGCGCTCATCGGGCCACCCCGGCGTCGGCATCGGCGGTCGGCCTGCCGCCGCCGGCCGGTGCGCCGGGTGGGGGTGGCGTGGGGGCGCCGCGACCGCGCCGGCGCACCAGGGCCCGCAGCACCATGAGGTCCTCCCGGCCGAGCCCCAGCGCCAGGACGACCCCCAGGTAGACCGCCACGATCACCAACAGGCCGACGCCGAGCCGCCACGGCCAGCCCGGCAGCAGCCAGCGCACCAGCAGCCCGGCGAGCAGCGCCGCCGCGCCGGCGGCGATCCCCTTGACCATGCCCACGGTGAACGGCAGGGCGCCCACCAGCGCGCGGACCTGGAGCACCCGGGCGATGTTGACCACGATCAGCGACACGCTCCACGCCAGCGCCGCGCCGACGATGCCGTACGCCGGGATGAGCCAGAGGTTGAGCAGCATGTTGAGCACCAGGGCGGCCAGGTTGTCGGCCATGTTGACCGCCACCCGGCCGGACATGTTCAGCACCGTGCCGCACGGGCCGGTCGCCGCGTTGACGAGCTGCCCGAGGGCCAGGACCACGGTCACCGCCGCGCCGGCGGCGACCTCCCCGCCGAAGACCCGCAGCAGGTCGCCGGGGAGGACCAGCAACGCGACGAAGGCGGGCATGGACAGCCGGACCACCCAGCCCGTGGCCACCGCGTACACCCGGCGGACGTCGGCCAGCTCCCCCCGGTGGTGCAGGTGCGCGATGTACGGGCCGAACGCGGCGTTGATCGGCGCGAGCACGAAGATCGCGACGGTGACCAGCCGGGTGGCCACGTTGTAGACGCCGATCTGCGGGTTCGCGAAGAAGCCGAGCAGCAGGGTGTCGACCCAGATCAGCCCGGTCGAGGACAACGAGGACACCCAGCTCACGGTGGAGAAGCCGAAGAGCTGGCGGGGGCGGTACACCGGCCGGGCGGGCGGCACCCGACGGACCAGCCGGGCGAGCGCGACCAGGGCGAGCAGCGCGGCGGACCAGCCGGCGCCGACCAGCGCCCAGTACGCCCCGGTCAGGCCCGCGCCGGTGGCCAGGGCGAGCGCGGTGAGCAGCAGCCGGGTGCCCGGCTCGTAGAGCTGGCCGATGAAGGTGAACGGGCGCTGGGTCCGCCAGCCCCGGGTCGCCGCGAGGGCCGCCTCGCAGATCGTCGAGGCGGGCAGGGTCAGGGCCACCAGCCGCAGCCCGGTGGCCAGCCCGGGGTCGTGCAGCCGGGCGGCGAGCCACGGGGCGGCGAGCGCCAGGGCGGCGGCGAGGACGACCGACGAGGCGGCGGAGATGACCAGCCCCAGCCGGACCGTGCCGCGCAGCGCGGGCGCGTCGGAGTCCGCCAGGTGCACCGCCACGAACCGGGTCAGCCCGGCCCGGAAGCCGGACAGCGAGAGCAGCCCGGCCAGGGACAGCACTGCGTAGCACTGGGCGTACCGGCCGACCTCGCGGATGCCCAGCATCCGGGCCAGCAGCAGCATGATCAGGAAGACCGCGGCCTGGCTGAGCAGGGCACCGAGCAGGTTGAGGCCGCCGCCCCGGGCCATCCCCCGGACGTGCCGGTCGCCCTGCGGCTCCGCCTCGCCGTGCGGGGCGGTACCGGGCTGCGGGGCGGACGCCGCCGGCCGCCGGCCGCCCCGTGGAAAGGCCGGCTCCCTGCGCCGGTCCGGTTCGGCCGCCACGCCGCCCGCCTACCGGTGCCGCGACTCGGGCTCGGCGCCGGCGTCCCGCGGCGCGGGCGCGGCGGCCCGCCCGTTCGTGTCCGCCCGCCCGGTCGCCCCGTTGGCCCGCCCGTTCACTCCGGCAGGTCCGACCGCGTCCGCCCGCCCGTCCACCGCGGCAGGCCCCGTCCCCGCGCCCGGCTTCGTCGCCGAGGGCCGTTGCGCCGTCGTGGTCCGGCCGGCCGCAGCCGCGCGGCTGCGGGCGACCTGCTCCAGGACAGCCACCAGCAGCACGGCCAGCAGCAGGCCGGCACCGGCCACCGGCAGCACGAGACCGACCAGCGCCCGGCCCCGGGAGACCGGCTGGACCTCGCCGAGGCTGGTCACCTGGGTGGGGTCGGCGGCCTGGGCCTGGGCCCGGGCCTGCTGGAGGGCCTGCCGGGCGGAGGACAACGCGGTGCTGGCACCGTCCCGCTGCGCGAGCAGCGCCTGGTAGTCGGGCAGCTTCGGGCCGAGCCCGTCCAGCCGCTTCTGCCCGGCGGCGATCGCCCCGGCGGCGGCATCGGCGCCCCGGCTGTTGCCGACGGCCTGCATCTGCAACTGCTGCTGCCGCATGCTGGCGATCTCCTGCAGGGTCGCCTGGTAGAGCTTGTCCGGCTGGCTGACCTTGTTCGTCTTCTCCCAGTCGTTGATCGCCCGGGTGGCGGCAGTCAGCTCGTCGTTGGCCGCCCCCACCTCGCCGGTGGCGATGTTCACCTGGCTGGTGAACAGGAAGGACAGGGCTCGCTTCCCGGTCGCCGTGAGCACCGGGACCACCGTGGACCGGCTGGTCGCCGTGTAGGCCAGGGTGAGCTGGCTGCTCGCCCCGACCTGCTCGACCGTCAGCCCGTCGCGCAGGTCCCCCGCCGCGACGCCGGTGTCGGCCGACACCTGGTCGACCACCTGCGGGGAGGTCACGGCGGCGGCGAAGGCCGCCGCGAACTGGTTGGCCGCCTGCGTGCCGGTGTACTGCTGGGCCGCGGTGCCGCCGACCAGGGCCGGCGCCGCGACGTACGAGGTGGCCGTGTAGCGCTGAGGGCCGAGCAGGACGACCAGCGCGGCCACCGCCGTGGCGACCACCGGGACTCCGACCAGGACCCAGAGCCGACGCCGCGCGACCCGCAGATAGTCGACGATCTCCACCCTTGCGCTCCCCACTGTCCGGTAGCTCATCCGATGCCCCGCCCGATAGCCGTCGGCGCGACGGGCGCCACGACCCCGTCCGCGCCGGCGGGCACGCCCCGGGCGATCGCGTTGGCCGCGGCGGCGAACGCCGCGAAATACCACAACGTGACCACGTTCGAGATCACGTTGGAGGCCGCGCTGACCGCCACGAAGGCGACCGCGCAGCCGAGGAAACCGACCGCGATCCCCCGGCCCAGCGTGCCCGGCGGGGCTCGGCGCAGCGCCGTCCACCCGGCGTGCAGGCAGAGGACCATCATCGCCAGGTAGGCGAGCAGGCCGAGCAGACCGGTCTCGACGTACGCGCGCAGGAAGTCGTTGTGCGGCTTCTTCGCCTCGTCGGCCTCGAACTTGGTCATGTTGGGCCCGATGCCGGTGACCGGGTTGCGGTTGGCCAGGGAGACGATCTCCGACCAGTAGTCGACCCGCCAGGCGAGGGTGTTGCCGGTCGGGTCACCGCCGACGGCGGTGCTGTCGGCGAGCTGCCCGAAGCGCTGCGCGACCGTCGGCAACAGGGCCGCACCGGCCACCGCGACCAGGCACAGCGCCACCAGCAGGCGCCGGCTGCGGTGCAGCAGCGCGACCACGACCAGGCCCAGGGCCGCGCCGAGGATGGCGCTGCGGGTGTTGGTGAGCAGCAGGAACACCAGCGACGCCGCGAGCAGCACGCCGAGGGCGACCCGCAGCCGGCGGACCAGATACCGGTGGACGCCGAACCCGAAGATCACCATGAACATCAGGTACCGGCCGAACGTGGTCGACTGGCTGAACGGCCCGCTGATCCGGGTGAAGTCGCCCTTGACCTCAGCCGGCGCGTCGCCGAACAGGGCCAGTACGGCGGTGTAGCCGAGCGCCAGCGCCAGGGAGGCGTACGCCGCGAGCAGGAACCGCCGGATCGCCGGCAGGTCCGGCATCAGCTGCTCCAGGACGACGAACATCACCACCACGGTGCCGATCCGCAGCGCCTCCAGCGCGCTGGGCACGGGCTGCGCGGCGCCCAGCGCGCTGACCAGCGAGGTCGCGCCGACCAGCAGCAGCGCCACGCCGAGCGGGGAGCCGCGCAGCCGGCCCTTCTCGCGCAGTTGCGCGGCCAGCCACAGACCGGCGGCGAGCAGGAACAGCACGGCCAGGATCGTCGACGGGTCCAGCGTCCGGGTGGCCGCGCCGCCGTCGGCGCGGCCCGCGGTCGGGCCGCTGAGCTTGAACAGGTCGACGCAGGAGCGCACGGCGAGCATCAGCAGCACGTACGCCGCGAAGCGGGTCAGCGCGAGCACCCCGACCGCCAGGCCGACGACCACCGCGAGGGGCAGCACCACGCCCACCCGGTCGCCATGGGTCATCGCCAAACCGGCGACGACCGCCACCGTGGCGCACAGCAGCGCGGCACCACCGGTCAACAGGCGCCCGGTCGGGTCGCCGGCCGGCCGACGCCGGGCCCCCTCGGGCGGGCCGGCGTCACGCACCGTGCCGTGTCGCTGTCCGTCCACTCGCTCGCCGACCACTCGTTTCCAGGGATGTCATTGCCGGTCACCGCCAAGGGACCGGGAGAACGGCCTAATCTAACGGTTGCCGCCGCCCCGGGAACATGGGCCGTTGCGTCGGCTGCGACGGCGTAACGTCCGGCCCCCGACGGCGACACGGCCCATGATCCATCTACGGGGAGTGACGGCGCCGTGATCCGCCGGGCGAACCCGAGTCGGCACTCGATTGACGGGACACCCTGGAACCCTCTATAAACCTGAGAAAGCTGGTCACGTACGTCGATGAGTTCGGCATCCGCCCACCGTCCCGACCCCGCGAGCAGTGCGGTCGGCACCCCTGTGGCGGCACCCGACTCCCCGTCCGTCCACGACGGGTCGACCGGGGCGACCCAGCCCGACACCGAAGGCGGCAACGTGCGATACACCGACGGCCCGAGCGTGGCATGTGACCTCTACGTCGAGGCGGCCCCGTCGCGGGTCTGGGAGCTCGTGACCGACATCCACCTGCCGGCCCGGCTGAGTCCCGAGCTGCAGCGGGTGGAGTGGATCGACGGCGCGGACGCCCCGAAGCTGGGGGCGAGCTTCGTCGGCTACAACCGCCACGAGCAGATCGGCGAGTGGCGCACCGTCAGTCGGGTGGTGGAGCTGGAGGAGCAGCGCCGGTTCGGGTGGATCGTCTTCGACGTGGACGGTAGGTTCGCCGGGCCCGACGGCAACCACAGCGAGCCGGCGGCCGCCTGGTGCTTCGAGATCGAGCCCGAGACGACCGGCACCCGGTTGCGGCAGACGGCCCGGATCGGCCCCGGCCGTTCCGGGATCAGCCTGTTCATCGACATGGTGCCCGAGAGCGAGGAGGACCTGGTGGCCTTCCGGCTCGGCCAGCTACGGACCAACATGGACGCGGGGCTGCAGAACATCAAGGGGCTCGCGGAGGCCGACCGCTGATCGCTCGGATCGCTCTGGCCACCGACGAAGGAGCCCCGAGCCGACGTCCGTGGTCAGAGCGTCGCGCGGTCACAGCGACATCCAGCAGTAGAGGTGCTGCCCACTCGCCTGCGCCCGGCGGGCCAGCCCGACGAGCAGCCGGAGCACGGGCAGCATTCCGGCCGGCTCGCCCCAGGACAGCTCCTCGATCCGGGACCAGCGGTCAGCGAGGGCCGGCAGCCGGTCCTCCGCAACCGCGGCGAGCACGTCACGGACGCGGTCGCCGAGCCTGACCACCCAGGGCCCGTCGTGCTCCGCCTGCGCGGCGGCGGCGTCGGGCCAGATGAGCCGGTCGCCGACGAGGTCGACGGCCCAGGGGACGTCGAGGGCGAGCGACACGGCCTGGCCGAGCACCACCGAGGGGTCGACACCCTTGGCCTCCACGACGTCCGCCTCGGCAGGGGCCGCCGGCCCCACCAGCGGGCCGCCGTTCGTGGCGGCCATCAACGCGGCGACCGCCTCGTCGTCGGCCGCCCGGAAGTAGTCGTACAGAACACCCATGGGAGTCTCCGATCGATCCGCCGCCGCTGGGCGCGGAGCGGCGTAGGGAAGATAGTCGTCGGGCTGCCCGCGCACCGTGCTGCTCGGAGGCGGGCCGGCGGTTCAGCGGCGCCGGGGCTCGGGGTGGCGGCGCACGCGGGGTGACCGGACGGCCAACTCGAAGTACAGCCGCTCCAGTTCGCGGGCCGCCGTGTCCCAGTTGTACTCGGCGAGCACCCGGTCGCGCAGCAGCGAGGCGCCGGCCCGCTCCGCGGGCACGTCGGCGGTCACGGTGGCCAACGCCCGCAGCAGGTCGTCGCCGTCGCCGTCGCGGAACAGCCGCCGGCCGGGGGCGTCGCGTTCCAGCACCTCGACGTGGGGTTCGATGTCGCTGGCCACCACCGGCAGCCCGTACGAGGCGGCCTCCAGCAGCGTCAGCGGCAGCCCTTCCAGCCGGGAGGGTTGCACAAAGGCCGCCGCGTGCGAGTACAGCTCGGCGAGTTGCTCGCCGTAGACGAAGCCGGTGAACACGATGCGCGGGTCGTCGCCGGCCTCGCGGCGGAGCCGGGCGACGAAGTCGTCGGTGAAGGAAGAACCGCCGACGACGACCAGCCGCAGGTCGGTGGGCAGCCGCCGGAACGCCCGGACGAGCAGGTCCGCCGCCTTCTCCGGCACGAGCCGGCCGACCAGCAGCAGGTACCCGCCGGGGCGCAGCCCGAAGCCGTCGAGTTGGCGGGGCGGCAGGTGCCGCGGGGCTGTCACCCCGTTGGGGATGTACCGGGCGGGCCGCCCGAACCGGGTCGCGTAGTGCGTCGACAAGCCGCGCGACACCGTCACCCGGGCGTCCGGGACGTACGCGCTGAGCCGGTACGCGGTGCCGAGCACGGCGCGCGCCGCCCGGCCCCACTTGCCCCGCTGGTTGTCCAGCCCGTGGACGGTGAGCACCACCTTCGACCGGGAGGCATAGCGGGCCAGCGGGGCGGTCAGGATCGGGCCGAGACCGTGGTAGTGCACGATGTCGGGCCGTTCGGCCAGGGCCGCCAGGGTCGAGGTGGTCGAGTGCACGATCGCGTCGAGATGCTTGCTGGCGACGGTGCGGGCCCGGCGCAGCCGGATGCCGCGGTACTGCTCGGCGGACACGTCGCCGTAGCTGTCCCGGCAGTAGACGGTCACCTCGTGGCCGAACGCGGCGAGCCGGCTGGCCATCTCCTCCACGTGCCGCTCGATTCCCCCGTAGGTGGCGGGCACGCCCTTCTGCCCGATCATCGCCACCCGCAGGGGGCGCCAGCCCGACGGCCGGGTCGCGGCCGGCCCCGACTGGTCGAGGCGGAGCTGGTTGGTCGCCTCGACGGCGTCCTCACGAAACGGCACTGTCCCCCCTAGGTTCGCTGCGCCCGAGGTGGTGAACAGGCACCAGACGCACGGGACGCTAGATCATCGGTGGACCGGCGGACAGGGGCCGGACAGCCAGCCTGAGCAGCACGTCCGGTCATCCGCGTACCCGGTGCGCCGTCAGGGGGACGGAGTGTGTCCGTCCCCTGACGACTGTGTGGCAGGTCAGGCGGTGGAGAGCCACCGAACTCCACCCGGGCTGACTACGGCTGGCCGGCCAGCACCAGCTCCCGGAGCCGCTGGTCGAGCGCCGGCGCGTCCAGGCCCCCCGGCCAGCCGCGCAGCAGCGCGCCACCCTTGGCCACCACCACGACCGCCGGCGGCTCCCGCACCGCGTACGAGCGCCAGATCGTCTGCTGGTCGTCCAGGACGACCGGATACTCCACCCGGTGGGCGCGCAGGTAGTCCTGGACCTCGTCGGCCTGGTCCGCGCCGGCCACGCCGACGAAGACCACCCGGTCCCGGTAGCTGCGGGCGAGCTCGCTGAGGGCGGCCTGGTGGCCGGCGCAGGTGGTGCACCAGGAGTTGAAGAAGGTGAGCACGACCGGGCGCTGCGCCCACAGGTCGGCGGCGGCGAGCGGGGTGCCGTCGGTCAGCGTGCCGGTGAACGCCGGGGCGGCCGGGGCGGACCCGGGCGCCGGACGCAGCACCAGGTCGGCGGGGACCGGCCCGGGCAGCGTCGCCGCTCCACCGGCGGGCGCCGGCGCGGGCGGCGCGGGCGGGGCCGTGCTGCACCCGCCCAGCAGCGCCACCGCCAGCAGCAGCGGCAGGAGCGCCCGCCTCATGACGGGACCACCGCCACCAGCGCCGGGCCCTCGCTGCTGTCCGGCGTCAGGTCGAGCGCCGGTCGGCCGTCCACCTCCAGCCGGTAGGAGGCCCGCTGCGGCACCCGCACACCGACGGCGAACTCGCAGTAGGTGGGCACCCGCTCGACCCCCAGGTCCTCGGCGAAGGCGGCCACCGCGGTGCCCGCCGGCAGCTGCCCGGTGGCCAGCGCCGCACCGTCCGGGTCGAGCACTCGGAACGGTGCCCGGTTGTGGAAGTGCAGGTACGGGCCGGTGCCGGCGCAGTCGACGCCCTCGGCCCGGATGTTGATGTCGCGGACCAGGACCCGGACCGTCGTCGGGGAGACCGCCTCCTGCGCGGCGCCGGCGGCGCCGCAGCCGGTCGCGCCGGCCAGCAGCAGGGGCAGCAGCGTCATGGTGCCTCGCCGCACGTCGTCCTCCTCTCGCCCGCCTTCCGGGGCCGCGGTGGCAGTCGCCGCCGCGGCCCCGGAAGATACGGGGTCAGCCTCGGGTGCCGGTCAGGACTTCTCGACCCGGCACTGCTTGGTCACCGTCTTCGTCGGGTCGCTCTCCGAGGTCGCGGTGAGCTTCACGAAGCCGGTGTCCGCGGCGGCGGCGGTGGCGCCCACCGACACCTTGACCGTGGTGGACTTGCCGAACTGCGCGGTGGCGAGCTGGTTGGGCAGCCAGGTCCGCCAGCCCTTGCCGGCCACCTCCGCCGACAGGCGGTAGACGTCCGACTTCAGGTACGCGCTGGCGTTCTCCGGGTGCTGCTGCCCGCCGGCCGAGTACGCGCCGGTGTTGGTCAGCTCGAACGAGCAGGTCGCCCCGCGGTTGGTCGGCTTGCCGCCGCTGGTCACCTCGCCCTTGCCCAGCGTCACGCCGTGGCTGCTCGGCCCACCGGTGCCGTCCAGCGAGCGCACCGCCACCGTGTAGGACAGCGAGCCGGCCGAGTCCCGCTTGAGGTCGATGATGTAGAAGTGCAGCCGGTTGGCCTCGTCGACGTACTCGTACTGGCTGCCGGTGTCCGCGCCGGCGTGGAACAGCGCGTCGGAGAGCTGCCGGTAGTCACCCATGGTGATCTTCTGCGGGGTGCCGTCCGGCCGGTAGAAGTCGATCATGTCGATGTCCTGCGGGTTGGCGTCCACCACCCACTGGTACGGCGCGCTGTCGGCGTTCTTCGTCTTGCTCAGCAGCACGCCGCTGTCCGGGGTGAACGAGTCCGCGCCCATCCGGTCGACGACCTCGACCGTGTAGTTGTTGAAGTTGCCGCCGTCGCACAGCGGGTCGGTGCTGACGCCGCACGTCGGCGACAGGTCCTTGTTCAGCGCGATGTTCACGCCGGTCAGGCCCTTCGGGCCCGCGTCGACCGCGCGGGCGGTGACCTGGGCGACGACCAGGCCCGAGGAGGCGAGCGACTCCCGGGACAGCCGCAGCACGTGCTCCTCGCCGAGCAGGCCAATCTTGATCTTGTCCCGGACCGTGTGCAGCGAGCCCATCGAGCCACCGTTGGTCGGCGGGATCTGCCAGCGGGTGTGCGGGCCGCCCGGGCCGTTGAACGACCCCCGCGACATCATGCTCCAGATGCCGGTGTACGCCCTGCGCAGCGGCTCGCCGTACGGGTTGTTGTAGTTGTCGCCGATGCCCAGCAGGTGGGTCAGCTCGTGGGCGTAGACGCCCATGCCGGAGCTCTCCCCCTGCGTCGAGGAGCCGCCGCCGGCGTTCGGCCACAGCGTCGCCGCCGCCTTCCACGAGGTCCAGTCCACGTAGCGGGTCTTCGCCCAGTTCGGCAGGTTGGGGTCCGGCGGGCCCCAGGCGTCCGGCACGTCCTCCTTGTTCTGGAAGATCATCTGCCCGAACTCCTGCCAGGTCGACGACTCGTCCTGGCCGGCGCTGAGGATGAACACCAGCTCGTACTGGTTGGCGACCTCCTCGCCGACGGCCGCCCGCCAGGCGCCCAGGCCGTCGGTGCGGATGTTCTTGCCGCACACGTCCCCGCTCGGGCAGGCGCCCGGGTTGAAGCTGTTGTCCAGCCCGTACTGGTGGGACTTCGCCGGCATCTGGTACGGCCCGAACCCGGCGAGGTCGACGCCGTAGCGGCCGTTGGAGTCCTGCATCCAGTATTCGTGCAGGGTGTGGCCCTTGTTCAGGGTGTTCGGGGCGTTCAGGAAGTCCTGGTAGAACTTCGGCACGTCCGCCCGGGGGATGTTGGTCGCGACGGACTGGGGGTTGCCGAAGACCGTCGAGCGGGCCCGCTGCGAGACCGCGAACGTCTGGTCGGGATAGTCGAGCGCCACCAGGGCGATCTTGAAGTTGCGGACCGAGCCCGACACGCTCGGGTCGGCCCAGTTCTTGCCGGGCACGGCCTTGTAGTCGTTCCAGGTCATCGTGTCCGGGTTCTGCCAGGCCTGCGGGTCGAGGACCTGGAACGGCGCGGTGCCGCCGACCGGGTTGGCCGGGGCCGCGGCGGCCTGCGCCGCCCCGGTCGCCACGAGCGTGGTCACCACGGCCGCGGCCAGCAGGGAATGCCTCAGTCGCGTTCGGTTGGGGGTAGCACGGTGCACGGAACCACCTCTCGTCGGGGGATCGCGGCGCCGGGCATCCCGGCGGGGGATCGCGGAACGCCTGTCAGCAGGCCGCGCAGCGAATCTAGGAGGGCGGGCCGGGGCTGGTCACTGTGCAGATGTCGGCAGGTGGGGCGGCTGCTTCCGACACCTGAAGGACCGGCGCACACCGACGGATCAGCCAGCAGGGCCCCCGAAGGCCGGTTCGGCGGTCGCCGCGAGGGCCCGCCGCACGTCCCGGCGCACCCGCTCGGCGGCGGGCCCGGGCAGGGGCCCACGCGGTGGGCGGCACCGGCCGCCGAACCGCCCGGCGCACTCCATGGCGAGCTTGACGGCCTGCACGGACTCGGGCCGGGAGGCCCAGCCGAGGAGCGGGTGCAGCTCGGCGTAGAGCGGCAGCGCCCGGCCCGGGTCGCGGGCGACGCACAGCTCGTACAGCCGCACGGCCTCGCGGGGCAGCGCGTTGGATAGCGTGGCGACCCATCCCGTGGCGCCGCACAGCACCAGTTCCAACAGCACGTCGTCGGCGCCGACCAGCACGTCGACGTGTGGGCACAGGTCCCGCAGGCGGTGCAGCCTGCGCACGTCGCCGGTGACCTCCTTGACCGCGACGATCCCGTCGATCTCGGCGACGGTCGCCACAAGGTCCGGCGTGAGGTCCACCCGGGTGTCGTACGGTTCGTTGTGGGCGACCACCGGCAGGCCGACCGCCGCCACCTCCCGGTAGTGGGCGACCACGTCGGCGTCGCGGGCGGCGGGCCCGTCGGGCGGCGGGGCGAGCACACCGTGGGCGCCGGCCTCGGCGGCCTGCTCCGCCCAGCGCCGGGCCTGCCGGCTGCCGTAGCCGCCGACCCCGGGCAGCACCGCGCAGCCGGGCGGCGCGGCCTGCACCGTCGCCCGCACCACGGCGGCCCGCTCGTCGTCGGAGAGGGCACGGTACTCCCCCACCGACGCGCACGGCGCGACCCCGTGGCACCCCTGGGCGGCGAGCCAGCGGACGTGCTCCTGGAGCTGGTCCAGATCGACCGACAGGTCGTCGCGGAACGGCGTGGTGATGTCCACCAGCACGCCCCGCCAGGGCCTACCAGCTCTCACTCGGGCATCCCTTCTCCGCGCCGGCACCGCCCGTCACCCCACCCGCGCTGTGCGTGCCGGTGCCGGGTGCGGTCCGTACCGGAACCTTAGGAACGTCCCTCGCCGCCGGTCTTCGGACAGATGCCGGAACAGGGGCGGTGCCGCCCGTCCTTTTGTCGCGACTTCGACAGTGGACCTTGCGCGGAGACCCACCCGCACCGGAGGGTAAGGACTGGCGGTCGCGCGACCCCTGTCCGCGCGGCGCAACCAGGGGAGATCCATGCACGGTGAGCTCCAGCGAATCGTCGACGCCGTCGCCGCCCGGGTGGGGCGGCCCGCCCTCATCGAGGACCGGCGGCAGCGGGTGGTCGCCTACAGCGAGCACGACGGCCCGATGGACGACGTCCGCCGGATGTCGATCCTGCGCCGGCAGACGACGCCGGAGGTGATCGCCTGGTTCCGGGGCATGGGCGTGCTCACGGCGCGCGAGCCGGTCCGCACCCCCGCGTGCGCCGAGCTGGACCTGCTGCCGAGGGTCTGCGTGCCGATCCGGCACGACGACCTGCTGCTCGGATTCGTCTGGTTCATCGACGCGGACGGCTCGATGACCGACGCCGACATCGCCACCGCGACCGGCGCCTTCACCGACCTGTCGCTGGCCCTGTACCGGGAGAACCTGCTCGGTGAGCTGGCCTCGCAGCGGGAGACCGAGGCCACCCGCACGCTGCTGGTGGAGAGCCGGGAGGCCCGTGAGCACGCGACGCGGGCGCTGCTGGAGGAGGGCACGGTGGCCGGCGACGGGCCGACCGTCGCGCTCGTCGCCCAGCTCGTGCCGGCCGGCGGGCGGCAGCCCGACGAGGTGGCCCGGATCGCCCTGGAACAGGCCCTGGTGACCACCCGCCGGTGGATCGGGGTGCGGGAGACGCTGCACCTGGTCTGGCACGACCACGGGGTGCTGCTGGTCTGCGGCGACCGGGTCGCCGGACGCCCCTCGCCGGAGGTCTGCGCCGGCCACCTGGACGAGGCGCTGGGCACCGCGACCCGGGGCCTCGCCTCCGTGGACCGGACCGTGACCGGGATCGGCGAGCCCCGCACCGGGCTGGCCAACGCGGTCGAGTCCTACCAGGAGGCCGCGCAGGCGGCCCGGGTCGGTACGCAGCTGCCCGCGCTGGGCCGGGTGGTCTCCTGGGCCGGCCTGGGCATCTACCGGGTGCTGTCCCAGCTGGACAGCCAGCACCTCGACGTCGCGGGCGTGCATCCCGGGCTTGAGCGGTTGCTACGCGACGACGCCCACCAGGTGCTGCTGGAGACCCTGGAGGCCTACCTCGACCTGGCGGGCAACGCGCACGCGACCGCCGAGAAGCTTCGGCTGCACCGGACCACCCTCTACTACCGGCTGCAACGGGTGGAACAGCTCGCCGGGACCGACCTGAAGGACGGCAACGAGCGGCTGTGCCTGCACCTGGCGATGAAGCTCGGCCGGCTCACCGGCCACTATCGGACGGCGTGACCAACGGCGGCCCGGACGGCCGCCCCAAAGCGCCGACGGACCGGAGCACGGCCCCGGTCAGCAGCGGGCGGCGATTGACATGACATCGACACGCTGCCTTCTGTTAACGGAATTTCCTCATTGTCGCGGCCCCCACCTAGTGTCCTGCGCCGGAGATTCGCCTGATAAATGGGTAGGGTGGTGGGATGCCGAGAACCGGGCGTCCCACTGCGCCGCTGACGCTGACCGACGATGAGCGAGCGACGTTGACGCGGTGGTCACGGCGGGCGAAGTCGTCGCAGGTCCTGGCGATGCGTTCACGGATCGTCCTGGCCTGTGCTGAAGGTGCGTCGAACACCGATGTCGCGAGGGATCTCGGAGTGCACTTGTCCACCGTGGGCAAGTGGCGGCGGCGGTTCCTGAAGCTACGGCTGGATGGACTGATGGACGAGCAGCGACCAGGGCGCCCACCGTCGATCAGCCTCGACCAGGTCGAGGACGTGGTGGTGACGACGTTGGAGCGGACCCCGCGCAACGCCACCCACTGGTCACGCAAGTCCATGGCCGAGAAGTCGGGGTTGTCGAAGTCCACGATCGGGCGAATCTGGCGGGATTTCGGCCTCAAGCCACACCGGAGCGAGACCGTCAAACTGTCCACGGACGCGCTGTTCATCGAGAAGGTCGTCGACGTCGCCGGCCTCTACCACAACCCACCCGAGCGGGCCGTCGTGCTCTGTGTCGACGAGAAGAGCCAGATCCAGGCCCTCGACAGGTCCCAGCCGGTCCTGCCGATGATGCCCGGCATGCCCGAACGGCGCACCCACGACTACGCCCGCAACGGCATCACCAGCCTGTTCGCCGCGTTCAACATCGCCGACGGTCACGTGATCGGCGAGTTGCATCGCCAGCACCGCGCCGTCGAGTTCAAAAAGTTCCTGACCACGATCGACAAGACGGTGCCGGCCGAGTTGGACGTACACCTGGTCTGCGAAAACTACGGCACCCACAAGACCCCGACCGTGCGGGCCTGGCTGGCGAAACATCCCCGGTTCCACATGCACTTCACCCCGACCGGCTCGTCCTGGATCAACCAGGTCGAACGCTGGTTCGGCCACCTCGCAGAGCAGAAGATCCGCCGCGGCGCACACAAGAGCGTCCAAGCCCTGGAAGCCGACATCCGCTCCTGGATCGCCGACTGGAACCGCGACCCACGGCCGTTCACCTGGACCAAGACCGCCGAAGAGATCCTCGAATCAGCCGCACAATTTTGTAGGCGAATTTCCGGCGCAGGACACTAGCGCTGCGGCTGCGGTGCCGGGCGACCCGGCAGCGCGTACCCGGTCTCCCGGGCCAGCCGAGTCGCCTGGCCGTCCAGCCGCGCTGCCTCGGCCGTGTCCGCGGACCGCTCCGCGAGCCGGGCGAGGAGATAGGACGCCCGAATCTCAAGCGGCCGGTAGCCCGAGCGGGTGGCCAGACCCAACGCCGCCCGCCCGTGTCGCCCGGCGGCCTCCGGGTCACCCCCGGCCAGCTCGGCGGCGGCGAGGCCGGTCAGGGCCGTCGCCTCGCACCAGCAGAATCGGGTACGCCGGGCAAGTTCGAGGGACCGGCGGTGCTGCTCGGCCGCCTCGCCCGGGTGTCCCAGCGCCAGCAGCACCCGCCCCAGCGCGTCGGCAGCCCACGCCTCGGTGCCCGCGTCGCCGATCTCCCGGGTCAGCGTCACCGCCCGCTCGGCGTCGGCACGGGCCAGCTCGGCGCGATCCGTGTCGCTCCAGAGCACCGCACGGCCGGCCAGGGCGGTCGCCTCACCGTACCGGTAGCCGAGCTCCCGATTGGCGGCGAGCGCGCGGGCGTAGAGATCATCCGCGCCGTCCGGGTCGCCCCGGTCCCGGCGCACGTTGGCCAGGTCGACCAGGAGCACGGCCACGTTGTAGTGCGCCCCGGCCCGCTCCCCGCGCTCCAGTGCGGCCCGGAAGTGGGCGTCCGCCTCCGCGAACGCGCCGAGCTGCCAATGCGAGAACCCGAGGTTGGCCAGGGACATGGCCTCCCCGCCGTCATTGCCCGACCGGCGGTTGAGCGCCAACGACAGGCGGGCGCAGTCGATCGCCGCGTGCGGGTCGCCGAGCCGCTGGTGCACCGCGCTGAGGTTGTTCAGGATCCCGGCCCGTCCCTCCTGCCAGCTGTCCGCGTCGCTGCACCGCAGCCCTTCGAGCAGGTGCTCGCGGGCCTCCTCGTACCGGCCGCTGTTGACCTGCACGAGCGCGATGCTCTGGTGCATCGCGGCCTGGGCGCGGGCGTCACCGTCGGTCTGGGCGGCGGCCAGCGCCACCGTCGCCGCGTTCAGCCACTCCTCCCGACGACCCCGCTGGTGGAAGTAGGCGCGCAGCGCGTCGGTGAGATGCCAGGCGTACCGGCGGGGACCGCACCGGGCGGCCTCTTCGACCGCCGCCGTAAGGTTCGCCCACTCGGCATCCAACCAGGCCAGGGCGGCGTCGGTGTCGGGGAAGGGGTCCGCTGCCACCGGCCGCGGCAGCCGCACGAAATGCGGAATGACCCGGCGGCCCGCCGCGTCGGCCGTGTCCAGGTAGTGGTCGAACAGCCGCCTCCGGGCCACCCCGCGGGCCGCCTCGTCGTCCTCCGCGGTGAGCCGGTCCACGGCGTACCGGCGCAGCAGGTCGTGGAAGCGGTAGCGCTCGCCGGGGTGTCGCTCCAGCAGGTGCGCCGCCGCCAGGGCCCGCAGTCGCCGGGTCGCGGTGGGCACCGGCACGCCGGCGACCGCGCCGGCCGGGCCGGCGGTGATGCTCGCCCCGGGCACCAGGCCGAGGCGGCGGAACAGTTCCCGCTGCGGCCCGGACAACACCCGGTACGACAGGGCGAACGCCTTCGTCACCGCCCCCTGCTCGGCGCCGTCGACGGTCAACCCGGCCAGCCGGTCCCCGTCGGCCAGCTCGCGGACCAGGCCGGCGACGTCCGCCCTGCCGGCCGACTGCACGTTGGCCGCGGCGATGCGCAGGGCCAGTGGCAGGTGGCCGCAGAGCCGAGCCAGCTTCGCTGCCGCCGCCGGGTCGGCCCGCACGGCCGCCGCACCCAGCAGCGTCGCCAGGAGACGTACCGACGCCACCGGGGTGAGCACGTCCAACGGGAGCAGCCGGGCGTCGGCGCGGACCACGAGGTCACCGAGGCGGTGCCGGCTGGTGACGAGCACGGTGCCGCGGGACGGGATGAGCGGCAGCACCTGGTCGGCGTGGCGGGCGTTGTCCAGCACCAGCAGCACGTCCCGACCGGCCAGTAGCGAGCGGAGCAGCGCCGTTCGGCCGTCCAACCCGTCCGGCACCGCCCTCGGGTCGACCCCGAGCGCGGTCAGCAGGTGGGTCAGCGCCGTCTCCACCGGCATCGGCTCCCGGTCGGCGTCGAAGCCACGCAGGTCGAGGTGGAGCTGCCCGTCCGGGAACTCCGCGCGGACCCGGTGGGCCCAGTGCAGCGCCAGGGCGGTCTTGCCCACCCCGGCGGTGCCGCTGATCACCCAGATCCGGGTACGGCCGGCCGGCTCCGCCAACCCGGCGTCGAGCCGTTCCAGCTCGGCGTCCCGTCCGGTGAGGGTCGTGCTGCTGTGCGGCAGCCCGGCGGGGCGGACGAGCGCGGAGCGGTCGTCGCCGCCCGGTCCGGCGACGTCGGCGGGCGGCCCCAGCGTCGGGTCGGCGCGCAGGATCCGCTCCTCAAGGCGGCGCAGCACCGGGGCCGGGTCGAGGCCGAGTTCGTCGGCGAGCCGATCGCGTACCTGCCGGTAGGTGGCCAGCGCCCGGTCGGCGCCGCCCTCCCGGTACAGGGCCAGCATGAGCTGACCGACCAGCCGCTGGCGTCCGGGTTGCCGGGCCACCGCGTCGGTCAACTCGTCGGCGACCTGCCGGGAACGCCCCCGCCGCAGCAGCACGTCGGCCCGCTCCTCGACCGCCGTCCAGCGGGCCTCGCGCAGGCCGGCGCAGAGCCGGTGCCGCACCTCCTCGTCGGCCACGTCGGCGAGCGGCTCCCCCCGCCACAGCGCCAGCGCCTGGTCGAACAGGGCCACGGCGTCGTCGTCGCCGGCCGCCCGCGCCCGCGCGACCAGGTCGGTGAACCGGTGCGCGTCGACCGCCAGCGGGTCGACCCGGAGCAGGTAGCCGGGCGCACGGCCGATCAGTTCCACCGGCACCCCCGCCTGCCGCAACGCGGTGCGCAGCCGGGAGACCAGCGCCTGCACGGTGCCCCGGGCGCTGCGCGGCGGCGCCGGACCCCAGACCAGGTCGATCAGCCGATCCACCGCCACCACCCGGTCCGGCTCCAGCAGCAGCGTCGCGAGAACGAGGCGAGGCTGGCGCCCACCGAGGTCGACCTGGACGCTGTGCGCCCACACCTCGACCGTGCCCAACACCCGGAACTCCACCGCCACCTCCCCACCGGCGAGTATGACGGTCCGCAGTGGACGAGCTGCAAGCCGGTTGCAAGCATCCTGCATCCACGGGTGTGGACCGTGCATCCCGTCCTGATCTGGCGGTCCTTCGGCCGTTCGGTCGGGACGCGCGGCCGGCACCGGCCGCGTCACCTCGAAAAGGGAGAACGGCGAGTGGAGAAACTCAGGCGTCCCGGCCCACGCCGGCTGGGCCTGACGGCGGCAGGGGCCGTCGCGGTGGCCGCGCTCGTGGCGGCCGTGGGTGTCGGCCGGGCCGACCCCGGCGTGCGCTACGACACACAGCCCGAGGCGCTTGCCTTCGGCAAGGAGATGTACGACTTCCAGACCGTCGAGCAGATGACCGCCACCTCACACCTGGTGGTCTTCGGCACGGTCACCTCGGTGGAGCCCGGCCGGCTGGCCAGCGCCGACGAGGACCCGGCGGCGGTTGGCGGTGACATCCGGCTGCGGACGGTGACAATCACCAAGTACGACGTCCTGCACAACCCGAAGAACCTGATCATCCCGCCGTCCATCACCCTCGAGGAGGAGGGCTGGGACGAGGAGGGGCGCGGCTACATCTCCAACAACGTGGCCTGGAGTGCGGTGGGCGACACCGGCTACTTCTTCCTGCGCCGCGCCGTCGGCACCAGCAACCCCTACACCTACCAGCTGGCCAGCTCCGACGGGCGGCCGCTGGTGGTCGACGGCGCGCTGCGGCCCAGCAACGCGGAGAACGAGCTGGCCACGTCGATCACCACGATGGCGCCCTCGTTCCTGAACAACACGGTCGTCGCGGCGAGCGGGCAGGTCGCCGCCGGCACGCTGACCGAGTCGATGCCGACCGCGGAGCTGCCGCAGCCTCCGGAGGAGAGTGGGGAATGAAGCGCACGACGATCGTCCTCGGTACCACGCTGATCGCCGTGGTGGCGTTGGCGCCACCGGCCATGGCCGGGCACGGCGGCAAGGCCAACAGCGGCAAGCCGGACAACAAGGAACAGGCGGTGGAGTCGAACTCGCTGACGAGCGCCGGCAAGGCGGCGGTCTCGCACGGCCGGGCTCAGCTCGACCGCTCGCAGATCAACACCTCGACCGGCGGCGGGGACATCCACGTCTACGACAAGTCGTACTCCAGTTCTTGGTACGGGCAGACGACCTGCACCGACACCAACTGGTGGAACGGGCTGTGCGACCAGTACGACGTCAAATTCAACACCCGGACGATGAGCGGCAAGTCCACGGGCTACTGGCAGAGCCTCGGCTGTCACGAACTCGGGCACACCGGCTCGCTGGGCCACCGCTCGAAGAGCGCCGACACGGACAACAACTCGTGTATGCGCAGCGATATCTGGCCCAAGAACTTCGACAGCCATGACATCACCGCGATCAATGACAACGTCTGATCGTCGTCTGCTGTTCTCCGGTGCGGCGGTGGTCGCGGTGGCCGCCGCCGCGCTGGGCGGGTGGTGGCTGTCTCGGCCGGATCTGCCCTCGGACTGGTCGGGCCGGAGCCAGTTCTGCGCCGAGGCGCGGACCTTCGCTCTGGTCAACCAGGGCGAGCTCACCAGTGAGCAGCGGGTCGAGGCGATGGCCGCCCTGATCCGCTCCGCACCACGGGAGCTCACCCCGGACCTGGAGCGGCTCGCCGGTGCACTGGGGGGACCCGAGCCCACCACCCCGCACGACCACGGCCCGACCGGATCGAGCCCGGAGGCGGCCGGTCACGACGCCGGCACGGCCGCGCACGAGCACGACCCCGGCACGGCCGCGCACGAGCACGACGACGCGTCCGCTGCGGAGGCGACCGTGCCGAACGGCACGGCGGTGAAGGCGAGCGGACGCCGCGCGGGGGAGTTCATCGAACGCACCTGCGGGGTCAACCTGCCCAACATCCGCACCTGAGCTGCGGACTCCGCGGGTGGGACGTCGTCAGACGGTTCGCCATCGGGGGGGCGGCCGGCCCGGGCCACGCGTCCGGGCCGGTCGGGCCGTCAACCGTCGCGGCTTGTCGCCGCAGGTCAGCGGCCTACGTCGGCGTGGAGCGCTTCGCGGCGGTTCGGCCGTCCAAGCCAGTCGTCGATCTTCACGTACAGTGCGGTCAGAAGGGTGTTGAGGTCTGTCGTCACAAACGGATCTTCAACACCCTTCGCCTATACCACAGCCCCGGGGGTCGTTAGGACTTACTCGTCTAGAAGTGCCATGCCTGCCAAGAGGACAGCCGCCCACCTCGCCGCGGCCCTGCTGGTCCCCGCCGCGGCGGTCGGCTACGGCCTGCCGTCGGCCAGCGCCGCGACCGCCGGGCCGATCACCGGACTGGGCGGCAAGTGCGTCGACGTCGCCGCCGCCAGCTCCGCCAACGGCACCGCCGTCCAGCTCTACGCCTGCAACAACACCGCCGCCCAGGTCTGGACCGTCGGCAACGCCGACGGCTCGATCCGCGCGCTCGGCAAGTGCCTGGACGTCACCGCCGCGTCGACCGCCGACGGCGCCAAGATCCAGTTGTACGACTGCAACGGCACCGGCGCCCAGCGGTGGAGCGCGTCCAACGGCGCCCTGGTCAACGCCGGCTCCGGCAAGTGCCTGGACGTCACGGGCCAGAACACGGCCGACGGCACCCGGTTGCAGATCTGGACCTGCGCCGGCAGCGCGAACCAGCGGTGGACCCTGCCCGGCTGGGGCACCCCCAGCCCGTCCGCCCCCGCCGGCGTCAACCTCGACAACCCGGCGAAGAAGGACGTGGCCATGCAGCTCGTCTCCGCCGCGGAGAACTCGTCGCTGAACTGGCGGGCCCAGTTCTCCTACATCGAGGACATCGGCGACGGGCGGGGCTACACCGCCGGCATCATCGGCTTCTGCTCCGGCACCGGCGACATGCTGGAGCTGGTCGAGGCGTACACGGCCACCAAGCCGGGCAACATGAAGAAGGAGGCGGCCCACTCCGACACGTCCCGGGTCGACACCGCCCAGCGGGTGTTCCTCAACAACGGCAACTTCGACCTGAACACGCCGCTGGTCTTCGCCGTCTACGGCGACCAGTACCGGATTGGGTAGTCGTAGAGCGGGGGCGCGGGCGTCTCAGTCGGTCGGCATCGGCGCCGGCAGGGCGCTGCGCATCCGGTCCGGGTCCCAGTAGGAGTCGTCCGGGGTCGGCAGGCGCGTGCTGGCCGTTCCGACGTCGCCGGTGGACGTGGGCCCCGAGGGCTGGCCCGCCGGCCCGGACCGGCGGGCCGTCGCCACCCCGGCCACCACGACGGCGACCAGCACGACCGCGACCGCCGCCCCCACGGCCACCATCCATCCGTTCCTCATCTTCCGCTCCTCTCCGCCGGCCCCGGCGCTTCGAACGATCGGGTCGCCGGCCGGCGACCGGATCACCACCTCGATGGGACGCGCGCGAACCCCGACCGGATCCCACGGATCGCGGTCGGGGTCGGCGTTTCACCCTGCCGGGTGACTCAGGTGCGGTTCGCCACCGAGTTGTAGACGTCCATGACCGCGGTGTCGAAGTACGAGCTCCGGTTCACCCCGTTGCCGTCCAGCGTGCTCATGATGCCGTTGACGTAGCCGTACGCGTCGTTGTACAGCCGTAGCCAGACCGAGCCGCTGGAGCCACCCGTGAAGCCGCAGCCGAGGGCGATCTTGTTCTCCTGGAACGGCCAGATGCCGGGCCGGTAGGTCGTGCCCTGGCAGTACTGCTGCCAGCCGCCGTCGTACGGGGGCGCCGCCGGGTAGGCGAGAATGGTCACGGCCTGGTCGTAGCTGTAATTGACCGAGAGGCCGTTTCCGCCGAGCACGTCGACGGGCCGCTGGTTGGAGCCGTTCGGCCACACCGTGATGTAGGAGACGTCCCGGTCGAGGTTGCTGTCGTTGATCCACGCATTGAAGGTCGTCAGGTACTTCGCCGACCAGCGACCATACGGCTCGGATCCGTAGTTGTACAGCGGGACGAATACCCAGTTCTGCATCCACTGGCCGCCGCTACCGCCGTGCACGCAGTGCCCTGCGCTCATGACGAGCAGTTTGGAACCGCTGTTCACGGTGCCCGCCGAGCAGACGTAGTTCAATCCGTTGGCCGGGTTGTAGAAGAAGACCTTGCCGACCGTGGCGGAGGCGGCGACGTTGGCGGCCATGGAGCCGCCGGCTGCGGGGACGCGGCTGGTGGCGGCCTTCACGGTCGGCGCGGCGGGCGGGGTGGACTGGGCCGTGCCGGTCGGGCGCACGCTCTCACCAGAGCTGGCAGGAGCCTTCTTGACCAGCGTGTCCGCCGAGATCGCGGTGCGCATCCGCTCGGGGGTCCAGTAGTTGCTGGCCTGCTCGGCGGTGGTCAGTCCACTGCGGGCGTTGGCGGAGGTGGTCGCCAGCGCCGTGCTGACCGACGTCCCGGCGGTGGCGTCGGAGGCCGGGGCCGCCTGCGCGGCGCCAGCGCCGACCAGGGCCATTCCCGCAGCGAGCGTCACGGTCGCGGCGACCCGGGTCGCGCGCCGGATGTCCGGAAAGTGCATTCGTTCTCCTTCTAGTGACGGAATTGGCGCTTGTCTAAGCGCTGGCGACAGCATGGCCAGCCGCGAGACATGAACGGAAGCGGATCGAGGCGTTAATTCTGTCGCTGACAGTGTGTCAGCGTCATGACTCATGGCAATGACGTCGACGCCGAGAGTGATAGAAACTGGTATCGACAATCCGCAACAGCGTCGAACACGTGGGGAGAACACCGATGGGTCGGCTCACCCGTCCGTTCGTGCCAACGGGTCCCGTGGCCGATTTCTACGAGCGGCTGCACGACCTGCACGTCGCTGCCGGCCAGCCGAGCATGCGCCGGTTGCAGCGGCTGACCCGCGCCGAGCGGTGGCCGACGGGGATCAACCCCACCTCCATCCACGCCGTCTTCGTCCGTCCGCGCCTCGCCCGCTGGGAGATGGTGCGCGAGATCGTCCGGGTGCTCGGCGGCGACGTCGACGAGTTCGCCGACCTGTGGGGCCGGGCCCTCCGCTGCCAGGCCCGCGACGATGTCGGCCCGGTGGACCCGACACCACAGGACCGGGCGTGGGCGCGGGCGGCGACCGTCCCCGTGCCCCGGGAGCTACCCCCCGACGTCCTGCCGTTCACCGGGCGCGGCCTGCTACGCGGCACGCTGGACGCGCTGCTCGCCGAGGCGACGAACCAGACGGCGATGATGACCGTGCTGCTCACCGGGGCGGCCGGGATCGGCAAGACCGCGCTGGCCGTGCACTGGGCGCACCGGGTGGCCAGGTCTTTCCCCGACGGCCAGCTCTACGTGGACCTGCGGGGCGACGGCTCGGGTCAGCCGCCGTCGTCGACGGAGGTGCTCGCCGCCTTCCTCAACGCCCTCGGCGTCGCCGGTGCCGGGCAACCCGGCACGCCGGCCGCGCTGGCCGCCTGCTACCGGACCCGGATGTCCGGCCGCCGGACGCTGGTGCTGCTCGACAACGCGTCCTCCGTCGAGCAGATCCGTCCTCTGCTGCCCGGGTCACCGGGCTGCCTGGTCCTGGTGACCAGTCGGGAGAACCTGGCCGATCTGGTCGTCCGGCATGGCGCGCGGCGGCTGGAGTTGGGGCCGCTGAGCACCGAGGCGGCCGTCGAACTGCTGCGCGGACTGCTGGGCGACCGGGTCGACGCGGAGCCCGATGCCGCGTACGACCTCGTCCGGCGCTGCGGGGCTCGCCCGCTCGCCCTGCGGGCCGCCGCGGAACGGGCGGCGGCCCGCGGCACACTCGTACTGGCCGGCCCGGGCCCGACGGCCGCCGAACCGGCGTGGGGTCCGGGGGCCGCTGCGGAGCGGGCCCGGCCGCCGCGACTGCGCACCCTGGCCGACCCGGCTCACCCGGCCGGGGCCGCCGCGCCGGCCCTGCTGTCCCGGATGCGCCCGGCCGTCGGTGGGCCCACGGCGCGACGGCCGGGGCAGGCCCGGCTCGGCGCCGGCTGAGCGGGCGTCCGGAGCTGGGACACCTGGTCACCACGATCGCCGGGCCACCGCGCCAGGCTCGCGAAGATCAACTACTCGATCCGCCGGCCGCACCCGGCCCGGCGCAGCGGCTTGCGTGCTGCGCCGGGCCCCTTCGTCACGCGTCGACGGGATGGTTCGTCGGCGCCCCCGTTCGCTGGTCAGTACCGCGACCACCTCTGATTGGCGCTGCCGGCGCAGTCCCAGAGCTGGAGCTTGCCCCCGTTGGCCGGATTCTGGTCGCGCACGTCGACGCACCGGTTGGCGCTGAGATTCACCAGGTCACCGGCGGCGTTCAGGGTGAACCGCTGGGCCGGGTTGCCGTTGCAGGTGACGAGGTTGACCTCGGTGCCGTTGGCAGTCCCGGCCCAGGCGGGGTCCATGCACTTGCCCATCGCCCGCACCGTGCCGTCGCCGGCGAAGGTCCACGCCTGCGCGGCGGTGGTGTTGCAGTCCCAGATCTGCAGCTTGGCGCCATCGACCGGGTTGGCGCTCGGGATGTCGATGCACCGCCCGCTCTGCGCGCCCCGCAACCGCGTGGTGCCGGGGTTGCCACCGTCGGTGTAGCTGTTGACCCGGACGTAGTCGACCAGCATCTGCTGCGGGAACTGGGAGGTGCCATCCGGGTAGCCCGGCCAGTTGCCGCCGACGGCCACGTTCAGGATCATGAAGAACGGGTGGTCGAAGACCCACCGGTTGCCGCCCAGCCGGCTCGGGTCGACGCGGTGGAACTCGACGCCGTCGAGATACCACACGATCGAGTTGGGCTCCCAGTCCACCCGGTAGGTGTGGAAGCCGTCGGCCAGCGGCGCGCCCACGGTGCGGCTGCCGGTGATGCCCCCGCCGCCGGAGTAGCCGGGCCCATGGATGGTGCCGTACACGGTGTTCGGCTCCCGGCCGATGTTCTCCATGATGTCGATCTCGCCGGCGTTCGGCCAGCCCACGCTGCCCATGTCGTTGCCGAGCATCCAGAACGCCGGCCAGATGCCCTGGCCCCGGGGAATCTTGATCCGGGCCTCGAACCGGCCGTACGCCTGGGTGAACGTCGCGGCGGTCAGCAGCCGGGCCGAGGTGTACTCGCACCGGCCGTAGTGGCACTGGTAGTTGGCCGGGTTCTCCCGGCGGGCGGTGATGACCAGGTTGCCCTGGCCGTCGTGCACCGCGTTGCTGGTGCTGTTCGTGTAGTACTGCCTCTCGTTGTTGCCCCACCCGCCGCCGCCGATGTCGAACCGCCACTTGCTCTGGTCGACGGCCGCGCCGGCGGGGGCGTTGAACTCGTCCTGCCAGGTGATGCCGCCGATCGCCGCCTGGGCGGGCGCGGTGGGGCCGGGCAGGACGAGGGACGCCGCGGCGACGGCGAGGGCGACGGCGGCGCGGGCGAGCGCACGGGGCGCGGAGCGGGATCTGGTCACGGGAGCCTCCAAGGGGGACGGTCCGGGCGGTCGTACGGCCGGCGAGGGGGCGCGGTCAGCCCCGCCGCCACTTCTGGTTGGCGGTGCCGGCGCAGTCCCACAGCTGGAGCCGGGCGCCGTCGCCACCGTTCCAGTCGGCGATGTCGACGCACTTGTTGGCCTGCGGGTTGACCAGGTCACCGGCGGCGGACAGGACGAACTGCTGGGCGGGGTTGCCGCTACAGTTGGCGATCTGGATCACCGCGCCGTTGGCGGTGGACCCCCAGGCCACGTCCATGCACTTGTTGTTCTGGGTGTGCAGGGAACCTCCGGTGAGCGTCCACGCCTGGGCCCCGGTGCCGTTGCAGTTCCACATCTGCAGGGGCACCCCGTCGGAGAAGTTCGAGTTCGGCACGTCGATGCACTTGTTGTTCCAGTTGCTGATCAGCCGGTTCCCGCCCCCGCCGCCGGTCGTGACCAGCGACAGCCCGTACGCGCCGAGGATCTCGTTGACCGGCTGGAAGAAGGTGGTGCCCCCGGTGGAGCAGTTGCCGGAGCCGCCGGAGGTGACCCCCTGCGCCTGATTGCCGCTGATCCACGCCCCGCCGGAGTCGCCGCCCTCGGCGCAGGCGTTGCTGCGGGTCAGGCCGGACACCGCGCCCTGGGCGTAGTTCACGGTCTCGTTGCGGCCGAGGATTGTGCCGCAGCGCCAGCCGGTGGTGCGTCCCGAACGGCAGACGGAGCTGCCGATCGCCGCGTCCTGCGAGCCGGCCACCGTCACGTTGCCGCCGGAGTGGTTGTTCACCCAGGGCTGCGGGGTCCAGTTGCCGTTGGTGCGTACCCAGCCGTAGTCGTTGCCGGGGAAGGACGAGCCGGCGAACGTGCCCTGCGCGACGTTGTTGAAGCCGAGCGTCGGGCTGCCGGTCCCGCCGCAGTGGCCGGCCGTGACGAAGCCGCCGGCGACCGCGAAGCCGACCGAGCACAGCGTGTTGCCGTTGATGACGTACTGGTCGCCACCGCGGATGTCGTACAGCGGGCGGGGCGTGTCGGCGGACTCGACGACCCGGACGGCGTCGGCGGCGACGCCGCCGGCCCGCGCGAACGCGGTCGCCTCGGCGGCGGCGCCCGGCGCCGCCGTCAGCACGACGGTGTTGTCGGCGACGTCGACGCGCCAGCCGCGGATCCGCCGCGGGTCCGCCCGGTCGGCGTGCCGGTCGAGGGCCTGCTTCACGGTGCCGAGCGTGCGCTCGCTGCGGGCGACGACGGTGGCGTCCGCGCCCTCGGCGCGGACGACGGCGGTGAGCGCCGGATCGGTGACCGCCACGGTCAGCCGCTGCCCGCCCGCCGGGATCCAGGCGCCGGCGAACGCCGCGCCGAGCCGGGCGCGCAGCCGCTTCTCGACCGGCGGCGCGGCGGCCTCGACGCGCAGCCGGGCACCGATCTGCTCGGCGGTCAGCCCGAGGTCGCGGCGCATCGCCGTGACCAGTTCCGGCGCGAGGCCGGCAGCGGCCGTCGTGGTGGCCGCCGGGGCAGGGGCATCTGGGACGTCGCCGGCGCGGGCCGCCAGCGGGGACGCGACGACGAGCAGGAGAGCTGCGGTGACGGTGCCGAACGCGCGGCGCTGTCGCGTCATGGAGGTCCTCCCGAGGACTTACGGCGGGGCGGGCGCGGCGGGGCGACGTGAGAGCTGTGGCCGCCAAGAGAGCGCTCTCAACGAAGTTTGTCGATATGAACGATTTCTGTCAAGACTGTTACCAGTTGACCGCCCGGCACTGGCCCACCCGACTCGCGAGGTCCGTCACCCGGGGCTTCCGCGCCGGCTCCCGTCCGGGTCGGGCCGAGGGGGCGGCGCTGTCGGGGGCGCGGCCGACGACAGGGCCGGTGCGACCCTGAGCAGGGCCGCCACGTCGCCGCCCGTCCGCATCACCGTCCGGTCGGGACGTACGAGCGCCGCGCGGGCCCCACCTCGGCGCAGCCACCGCCCGAGGCCCGAGGCCGGCTCCACGGGCACGAGCACCACCCGCCGCCGTTGCGCCTCGGCGACCGTCTGCGGTCGCAGCGGCCCGACGGTGAGCACCGCGAAGGAGGACCCGAGCACGTCGTCGAGGCGGCGGCCGTCACACAGGACCAGATTCGGGCAGAGCCGGCCGTTGCGGCTCCACGGCGACCAACGCCGCCGGAGCAGGGCCGAGCGGCGCAGGGGCGGGGTGGTGCTGTCGAGAACCCTGGCCCGCAGGCCCGGGACGTGGACCAGCCGGGGCACGACGAGCCGGCGCAACAGGTCGCCGGCCTCACCACCCTGGGTCATGGCCCGGCCGACGCCCACGGCGAGCCGGATCAGCGCGGTGACGTGGGGCCGCCGCTCGGTCTCGTAGCTGTCCAACGCGGCGGCGGGCAGACCGCCGGCCAGCACCGCGGCGAGCTTCCAGGTGAGGTTGCCGGCGTCCCGGAGGCCGGCGCCCAGCCCCTGGCCGATGAACGGCGGGGTGAGGTGGGCGGAGTCGCCGAGGAGGAACACGGGCCCCGCCCGCCACCGGTCGGCGATCTGGGCGCGAAAGGTGTACTCCGCGCAGCGGACCACCACGAGCGCCTCGAACGGCAGGTCCCTCGTCCACGGCCGGACCAGCTCGTGCAGCGTCTCCGGAGCGGACATGGCCGCCACCGTCTCGCCGGGCAGGAGGCGGAACTCCCAACGGTAGCGTCGCGCCCCGACACGCATGTAGGTCGCGGCCCGGCGGAGGTCGCACACCTGGTGCACGCCCTCCCACGCGTCGATCACGGCGTCGGTGTCGACATCGACCACGAGCCAGCGCTGCGCGAAGCCGAGGTCGCGCATCCTCGACCCGATCTGGGCGCGGACGACGCTGTTGGCGCCGTCGCAGCCGAGCACGTACCGTGCGCGCAGCGTCTGCCGCTCCCCCGATCCCCGGTCGGTGACGGCGACGGCCACCACCCCGTCGCCGTCGGCGGACACGGCGGTGACCTCGACGCCGCCGCGCAGGGTGACCAGGGGGTCCTGGTCGACGGCGCGGCGCAGGATGGCCTCCAGCGTCGGCTGGTCGAACATGTTCGCCTGCGGGTGGCCGTGGATCCCGTCCGCAGTGCCCCGGCTGAACTGCGCCAGGACGCGGTGGTCGGGACCCAGCAGCCGCAGCCCCTCGGCCGGCCGGGAGACCGCCGCGAACTGCTCGTGCACCCCCGCCCGGTGCAGGATCCGGCACACCTCGTCGTCGAGGTGGACCGCGCGCGGCCGGGGGTAGGCGGCCGGCCACCGGTCCAGCACGACGGACCGGACACCGTGTACGGCGAGCAGCCGGGCCGCCACCACCCCGGTCGGCCCGGCGCCGACGATGACGACGGGCACCGGATCGTCCACCGTTCCTCCTCGCCCTGGCCTCACCGGCCCGCCGGCCGCCGCTGCCCACCGGCCCCGGGCCCGCCCGCTCCGACGGTACCGACCGCCTCGTCAGGCTGCGGTGACCACCCGGTGCAGGCGGCGCGCCTCGGTCACCACCCGGGACGTCCCGCCCCGGCCGGCGACCTCCGCCAGCCCCGCCACCTCGATCCGGACCCCGGTGCTCGCGGCCGTCTCCGCCGCCAGGGTCAGCAGGTCGGGCAGGCCCCGGGGTGGCGTGGCGGCGGCGAGCAGCGGCGGCAGCGCGGCGGCAAGCAGCCGCCACACGCTCAGCGGCGCCCCGGCCGCGACCGCGTCGCGCAGCGGCTCGACCGCGCGGGTCGGCTTCACCGTCTGCGCGGCGACCAGCGCACCGAGCTGCCCGCCCACCCCGGCGGCGTCGAGGCGACCGGCGCCCGCCAGGCCGAGCAGGGCGTCCAGCGTGGCGATCCGGTCGGTGCCGTGGCGGGCGCCGAGGCCGTAGGCGAGCGCGAGATCGACGGCAGCCCCGCCGGGGCCGCCGCACTCGACGAGCGACGGCAGCGCCACCGCACCGTCGCGCTGGTCCATGTCGGCGGCGGCGGCCACCTCCGGCAGGACGTACGCGGCGACCACGCCCAAATGGTGGGGCAGGATCGACGGCCAGAGCCGCGTCCAGCCGTGGTACACCGTCTCCACCGGCGGCGGGTCGGCGGTCAGCAGGCCGTAGCGGTCGTCGTACCCGTCCGGTGGGCGCAGCTCGACCGCGACGCGGCGGGCCGGCAACTGGTCGTACTCCCAGTCGTAGCCCGCTTTTCGGGCCCGGCGGGCGAGGGTGGTGACCCGGACGACCGGGGCCGGCAGCCCACCGGAGCGCAGCCAGCCGGCGAGCCGGTCGCCGGCCGGGGTGCGCAGGGCCTCGGCCTTGCCGGCCAGCGCCTCGTCGGCGCCGGTCGGCAGGCGCAGCAGCGCCTGGGTGAGATCCCAGTGCCACGGCTCCCGGTCGCCGAGCGCCGTGAGGCGTTCCAGCAGCGCCAACGGGTCCAGCGCGCCGTTGGTCGAGGTGGGGGCCGCGAGCAGGCCCCGGTAACCCGGCGCGCCGAGGTGGTGGCCGATCTCGGCGAGCCGGGCCCTCAGCAGGGCCTGCGGCACCGGGACCCGGGGGTCGGTGACGACCAGTTCCGGTTGCGCGGGCGACCGGTCGGTGCGCCGCACGGCGGCGAGCAGCGCGCCCCACCGGCCGCGCTGCGGGGCCGCCGAGCGGGGCTCGCCGGCGGATTCCAGCACGCCGCCGACGAGAGCGTGCAGGCAGCACGGGTCCCAGCTGTGCTCGCTGGCCCAGGCCCAGTGTCGACGGGCGAGGACCGGGTCGAGCGCGGCCCGCACCCGCGCGCCGTCGGTCGCGGTGAGGCGGACCAGCCCGTCGAGGATCCGGTCGAGCGACTCCCCGTGCTGCTCGGTGCCGAGCAGCGCGGCGACCTCCTCGGCGAGCTCGTCGACGTCGGTGATCGGGGCCGGGGCGGGTGCGGACGGCACCGGCGGCGGCAGGTCGTCGCCGCGCGGGCCGGTGACCGCCGGGCCCGCACCGGCGCTCGGGGCGAGGCCGTGCCGGGTGGCCAGGGCGGTGGCGCGCTCGCGCAGGTCGACGGCGGGGTGCTCGGCCGCGACGGCGATCACCCCGGCGATCTCCGCGGCCCGGTCCCGGTGCCCCCGGGCGAGCCGGTCGAGCCAGGTGAGCTGGCCGCGCACCAGCGCCTTGTCCGGGCGGGCCAGCACCTCGCGGGACGCGTCGAGCACCGCCTCCAGTTCCAGGTCGGACACCTCACGCAGCGCCTTCTGGGCCATGGCCGCGGCGGCGGCCGGTGCGTCGGCGAGCAGCCGCAGGTAGTCGGTGCGGCGGGCGGCGACCTCGTCGGTGGTGGGTTGGAGCTGGCCTAGCAGGGTGGTGAAGGCGCGCAGCGCGGCCGGTCGGTCGCCGCGCAGCAGCCGGCCGACCGCGCCGTCGAGCAGGGTGGCGCGGTCGACGAGGCCCTCGGCGGCGAGCTGCGCCAGCGCGGTCGGGAGCGCGTGCGGGCGGCGGTCCTTCCAGTCGGTGACGATCTCGTCGAACATCATCGGCGCGCCCAGGCCGTCGACCTCGAACAGCCGGGGCAGCAGCGCCGGCAGGAGCGGGTCGGCGCGGAGCCGGTCGACCAGCGGCAGCCGCGCGCCGCGTCGCTGCCGGTCAGGGCTCGACAGGGACTGCACCCACAGCTCGACGAACCGGTCCCCGGACGGCGGCTCGGCGTCGGTGGGCAGCAGCGCGGCGACGAACCGCCAGTGCTCGATCCAGGTGTCGCGGTGCAGCTTGTCGGCCATCCGCCGGGCGAGGTCGGGCAGCCAGGCGACGCCACGGTCGACGGCGACCACGCGCACGAGCCTCGCCGCCCGCTCGCCGTCGACGGCGACGGAACGGCGGGCGAGGATCGCGCCGGCCTGGGCGGCGGTGGGCAGGCAGCCGACCGCGACGACGGCCAGGGCGGTGCCCTTACCCGAGCCCCAGAAGGACGCCTGCCCCTTGAACCAGTCGGTCAGGGCGACGCCGACGGCGCGGCGGCGGGCCTCGGGCAGCCCGGCCAGGGCGTCGACGATCAGGTCGGCCGACCCGGCGTCGACGAGGTCGAACAGGTCACTGGTGCCGCCGGCCTCCAGTTCCCACCGGCGCCGGACCGTGGTCTTCACGCCCGCTCCCGCACGTCGGCCGTGGCCATCCGGGTGGCCAGCGCGTGTTTGCACGGCCCGCGCTGGCCACGGTGCTTGGCCCACCAGGGGCAGGTGCAGGTGAAGCCGCCGTCGGCCAGCCGGCGGACCCGGTAGACCTCGTCGCCGCTGCGTACGGTGGCGCCCGCCTCGTCCGACGCGACGGCACCGGCGTCGAGCAGCGCCCGCGCGCCCACCAGTCGCGGGTTGTCCCGCTCGGCCCGGCCCGCGTCGTAGGGCATGACGCGATGGAAGTAGGCCGCCTCGGAGACGTCGTAGCCGACCCGCCCGGCGGTGCCGAGCTGGGCGAGGGCACCCCGGACCCGGGCCGCGTCGATGCCGGCGGAGGTGGCCAGGGCGTCGACGTCGACGGTCGGGTCCCAGGACAGCAGGGCCGAGACCAGCTCGGCGTCGTCGACGACGTCGTCGCCGGCCAGGGCGGTCAGGGCGGCACCCTCGCCGGAGAACCCACGGTAGGGCTCGGGTGAGAGGGTCAGCGACAGGCGCAGGGCCCCGGTGTCGAGCTCCCAGGTGCTGGGCAGCGCCGCCGAGCCGGGCGCGACGGTCGGCCCGTAGACGCGCAGGGTCCGGGCGAAGCGCAGCATGCCGCGCAGGGCGGCCAGCCGACCCGCCCCGGCGAGGCAGACCGCGCCCGGCACGGGCCGGGACGTCAGCCGCAGCGACCTTCCCGCGGGCACCGCCCAGAGCACCGACCGGTCGTTCGACGTCGGCAGCCGGCGCAGGAAGACGGCGGCCTCTGCCGCCGGGATCTCCGCCCGCGGCTCGAACGCCGCGGCCAGCACCTGCACCTCGGCGAAGCCGCGCAGCCAACGCACCGGCAGCGGCACCTTCTTCTCCACCACGGAGCCGTCCATCGTGGACACCGTCAGGTCGTCGGGGCCGACCGACAGGTGCAGCGGGTCGAGGCCGCCGACCCGGGCGAGCGCCTCGCGCAGCGGGTTGTTGACGTCGACGTTGGTGGTGCCGTGCTCCACCACGTCGCCGTCGAGCCCGGCCGGCAGCGCGTCGAGGCGGGCGTAGACCCCGCAGCAGCCGGAGAACGACTCGAACCGGAGCCGATCCCGGCTGCCGGTGACGACCGGGTCGAGGCTCGCCGGGCTGACCGGCCGGTAGTAGCGGGTGCGGGCCACCTCGGCGACGGCGAGCAGCCCGACGGCGGCCTGCTGGGGCGTGGTGAGGAACCCGGTGAAGAACCGGGGGTTCGGCGCCGGGCCGCCGCTGGTCTGCAACGCGAGACCGTCGCGGCGCAGCGTCGAGGATCCCAGGTACCGGTACGTCTGTTGGGTACTCACGGGTCGGGACGGTACAAGATCGCTCCGACAGTTCCGCCGGACCGCGCCACGTCGGGCCGGTCGACACCGGGCCGGGTCCCGCCTCAGGGACGGCGAGACGGCGGAAGGGGCGGGAGACGGCGGAAGGGGGGCGCTGATCCACCGCAACCGTGGCGGCGGCGGCGCGCGGTGGACCGCCCCCAGCGCCGTGGTCGGGCCACCGCGCAGTCCACGGCCGACTTCGACACAGGACCGGCATGATCGTCTGCTGATTTGTGAGACGACACGCCAGGCGAGTCCTCCAGAATCAGCAGACGATCATGAAAAGCGGCGCTAGAACGGATCAGCGTAGGGACGGCTTCTCACCTGGTCGTAGATCTCGCGCAGCCACGGCTGGCGGACCTCGGGCAGCCGCGCCAAGGTGGAGAGGAACACGTCCCCGTCGGGCCGGAACGGCCCGCACGGCATCAATGGCAGCGGGTCGTCGCGGCGGGCGTCGGCGGGCATCGTGCCGGCTCCCGGAACGGGCCGCCGATCGTGGTGGAAGGCCAGATGAGCCCAGATGTCCCAGGGCAGCGGCACCACGGCTGCCGCCCCGGGCAGCGCCCAGCGCTCGCCGGTCTGCGGGTGTTGCGGGACGAGGGCGATGTCCGGGGTGATGGCAGGCAGGGCCGGTCCGACCAGGGCCAAGGACCTGGCCGGTGGCCCCGGCGGGAGCAGCGCGTCGAGCGCTCGGCGGAAGGTGCCGGCGACAGGTCCGTCAGGGACAGTCACCCGGGTACGGGACGACACGGCCAGCAGGCGGGCCAGCGCCACCGCGACAGCGGCCTCCCACAGCGGACTCCACTGCCCAGGTGGCTCGACCGGCGGCATGCCGGGCCGCCCCTCTCGCAGGACCTCCCACCCGAGCGCCTGAGGTGGTGGGGAGGCATCGCCGGTGACGCGGCGGACCGCCTCCGGGTCCAGCCACACCGCCTGCCAGCGTCCGCAGTCGTCGACGCGGGTCGCTACCGGTCGCCCGCACCGGACACACGCGAGATTAGGGCCGTCTCCCTCGCCAAAGCCGCAGCACGAGCCACCGGACCGCCCCGGGATGAAGCCGGTCCCGCACACGTCGCCCGGTGCTACCACGACAGCTCCTCGCGGCCCCCACGACAGCGCGTACTCCGGCGCGTACACACCACGGGTTTCCGCCTCAGCCGCACCGACCTCGGCCCAGGGTCGCCACGGCGGCCCGAAAGGATCGGGGCGCACCGCATACGTCCCGGGCTCCATCAGCACGCCGAGCAACCCGTAGCCGTACCGCTGGTCGGCGTGGGCAGGAAGCGGCACCCGCGACACCGGCACGGTCAGCGGGGTGCCGCAACCCGCACACGTGAACAGGGTCATGCGACCTCCCGGGCCCTCACCCCTGAACTATCCCGCAGCGCAGCCCGGGGCGATGCGCGGGCGTGGTCTCGGCTCTCGACGGCCCGATGAGGCATAGGGCCACGGTATGAGGCATCCGACATATATTCGCCCTCCTAGATGGCGAGTAGGCTCGGTCCATTCCGTTCGCGCCGTCTCCCCGGCAGCACCTGACCCTCGGGACCGGCCAGATCAGGGAGGCCGGAAGATGACGCCGTCACCCCACCGCCGCCGGTCGGCCGCTGCGGCCGTACTGTTCGCCCCGGTGCTGGCCGCCGCCATGACCGGGACTCCGGCGGGCGCGGCCCCGGCCACCGGTGACATCCTGCACGCGGGCGGCGCCACCGCCGTCGAGGGCAGCTACGTGGTGGTGCTCGCCGGCAGCGCACGGGCCGCCGACGCCGGCTCGGCCACGAGGCTCGCCGCCCGGTACGGCGGTTCCGTCGGCCAGGTCTACGGTGCCGCGCTGCGCGGGTTCGAGGCCCGGCTGTCGGAGCGGGCCGCCCGGCGCTTGGCCGCCGACCCGGCCGTGGCGTACGTCGAGCAGAACCACGTGGTGTCGGTGGCCGCCGGCGTCCAGCTCAACCCGCCGTCGTGGGGACTCGACCGCATCGACCAGCACCTGCTGCCGCTGAACCAGCGGTACGCCTACCCGAACACCGCGCCGAACGTGCACGCGTACGTCGTCGACACGGGCATCCGCGCCACCCACGTCGACTTCACCGGCTCCGCCGGCGGCGGGTACGACGCCGTCGACGGCGCCCTGCCCGCCGACGACTGCAACGGCCACGGCACCCACCTCGCCGGCACGATCGGGGGCCAGCAGCACGGGGTCGCCAAGGACGTCCACCTGGTCCCGGTGCGGGTGCTCAACTGCGCCGGCAGCGGCACCTACGCGCAGGTCATCGCGGGGGTCGACTGGGTCACCGCGAACGCGGTGAAGCCCGCCGTGGCCACCATGGGCCTGGGCGGCAACGCCAGCACCGCGCTCGACAGCGCGGTCACCGCCTCCATCAACTCCGGCGTCACCTACACCGTCACCTCGGGCAGCTCCGCGAGCAACGCCTGCAACTACTCCCCGTCGCGGGTACCTGCGGCGCTCACCGTCGCCGGCACCACCCCGACCGACGCCCGGATGAGCTCCGCCAGCTACGGCTCCTGCGTGGACCTGTTCGCCCCCGGCCAGGGCATCACCTCGACCTGGCACACCAGCGACACCGCCACCAACACGATCAGCGGCGGGCCGATGGCCGCCGCGCACACCGCCGGGTGCGCGGCCATGGTCCTCCAGGACCACCCCACCTGGACCCCCGCCCAGGTGGCCGCCCACCTCACCGGCACCGCCACCACCGGCGTCGTCGGCGCTCCTGGGGCCGGCTCGCCCAACCGCCTGCTCTACTGCGGCGGCTGAGGTCGCGACGACGACACCGGAGGGACCGGTCAGGGGCGGTAGCGGTAGCCCATCCCGGGCTCGGTGATGAGGTGTCGCGGGCGGGCCGGGTCGTCCTCGAGCTTGCGCCGCAGTTGGGCCATGTACTGGCGCAGGTAGTTGGTCTCGTTCTGGTACTCCGGCCCCCACACCTCGTGCAGCAGTTGGCGCTGGCTGACGAGCTTGCCGGGATGGCGCAGCAGCCGGTCGAGCACGGCCCACTGGGTGGGGGTGAGCCGGACCTCCGCGCCGTCGTCGCGGGTCACCGTGTGGTCGACGAGGTCGACGGTGTGCCGGCCCACCCGGGGGGCCGCCGTCGCCCCGTCGGCCGCCGGGGTGGCGAGGCGTCGGGTGACCGCGCGGATGCGGGCGAGCAGTTCGTCGATGCCGAACGGCTTGGTGACGTAGTCGTCGGCGCCGGCGTCGAGGGCGGCGACCTTGTCCTCGCTGCCCGCCCGGCCGGACAGCACGATGATCGGCACCGTCGTCCAGCCGCGCAGGCCCCGGATCACCTCGACGCCGTCGAGGTCGGGTAGGCCCAGGTCCAGGACCACCAGGTCCGGGGGGTGGGCGGCGGCGGCCCGCAGCGCGCCGGTGCCGGTGTCGGCGACCTGCACGTCGTAGCCGCGGGCGCGCAGGTTGATGCGCAGGGCCCGCAGGATCTGCGGTTCGTCGTCGACGACGAGGATGCGGCTCATTCCTGCGGCCCTTCGGTGCCGGTCGGGGCGGCGGCGGGCAGGCGGAGCACCATGGTCAGCCCCCCGCCGGGGGTGGTCTCGGGGGTGATGGTGCCACCCATCGCCTCGGCGAGGCCGCGGGACAGGGCGAGGCCGAGCCCGACGCCGGTCTGGTTGTCCCGGTCGCCGAGCCGCTGGAAGGGCAGGAAGACGTGTTCCCACTGGTCCTCGGGGATGCCCGGGCCGGTGTCGATGACCCGCAGCTCCACCTGCCCGGCATGGGCGCTGGCGGTGACGGTGGGCGGTCGGCCGGGCGGGCTGTGCCGCAGGGCGTTGGCGACGATGTTGACCAGCACGCGCTCCAGCAGGCCCGGGTCCGCCAGCGCGGCGGGCAGGTCGGCGGGGATGTCGGTGGCGACGTCGGCGGCGTCCGGGCCCAGCTCGTCCAGGGCCCTCGGCACCACGTCCTCCAACCCGATCGCGACGGCGGTCACCCCGAGCGCGCCGGCCTGCAACCGGCTCATGTCCAGCAGGTTCGCCACCAGGCGGCCGAGCCGGTCCAGGGACTCGTCGGCGGTGGCCAGCAGTTCGTCCCGGTCGTCGGCGTCGAACTCGACGTCGTGGCTGCGCAGGCTGCTCACCGCGGCCTTCGCCGAGGCGAGCGGCGTACGCAGGTCGTGGCTGACGGCGGCGAGCAGCGCGGTGCGCATCCGGTCGGCCTCGGCCAGCGGCCGGGCGGTCGCCGCCTCCTCGGCGAGGCGTTCCTGGCGCAGCGCCACGGCGGCCTGGGCGGCGAACGCCTCGACGACCCGCCGGTCGGCGGCCTCCAGCCGCCGGCCGGACAGCACGACGGTGAGCCGGTCGTCGACCGGTACCGCCGTCTCCCCGGCGTCGGGGCTGGTCGCCGGGGACTCCCCGACGGCGGCCACCAGCCGCCAGGCGTCCCGCTCGTGGGCCCGGCCGGGGCGTCCCCGCGCGTCCGGGGCCAACTCCAGGACGCTGACGGCGCGCAGCGCGAACGTCTCCCGCAGCCGGTCCAGCAGCGCCTGCAGTGGGCGCTCGCCGCGCAGCACGCCGCCCGCGACGGTGGCGAGGGTCTGCGCGTCGGCGGAGGCCCGCGCCGCCTCCCGGGTACGCCGGGCGGCCACGTCGACGACCCAGCTCACCGCGAGGGCGACGCCGACGAAGACGCCCAACGCGAGCAGGTTGTCCGCCTCGGCGATGGTCAGCGTCCGGAACGGCGGGGTGAAGAACCAGTTCAGCAGCAGCGACCCGCCGAGGGCGGCGACCAGCGCCGGCCACAGGCCGCCGACCAGCGCCACCCCGACGACGCCGGCGAGGAACAGCAGGATGTCGTTGGTCAGGGTGAGGTCGGGCAGCGTGCGCAGCGCCACGGTGAGCGCCGGCATGCCGAGCCCGGCGAGGGCGAAGCCGAGCAGTCGGCGCCGCCGGGACAGCGCGGCCGGCAACCCGCCGCCCCGCCGGCCCTGCCCCGCCTGAGGGTGGGTGACCAGGTGCACGTCGATCGGCCCGGACAGGGCCGTGGTGGTGACCCCGACGCCCCGGCTGAACAGCTGGGCGAACCGGCCCCGCCGGCTGGCGCCGAGGACGAGTTGGGTGGCGTTGACGCCGCGGGCGAAGTCGAGCAGCGCGGCCGGCACGTCCGCGCCGAGCACCTGGTGGTACGTGCCGCCGAGGCTCTCCACCAGCACCCGCTGGCGGGCCAGCCGGGCGGGGTCGGCGCCGGCCAGGCCGTCGCTGCGGGTGACGTGCACGGCGAGCAGGTCGGCGCCCCGGCCCCGGGCGGCCACCCGGGCCGCCCGGCGGATCAGCGTGTCGCCCTCCGGCCCGCCGGTCAGCGCGACGACGACGCGTTCCCGGGCCTCCCAGGTGTCGGAGATGCCCTGCTGGGCGCGGTAGGCGCCGAGCTGGTCGTCGACCTTGTCGGCCAGCCAGAGCAGGGCCAGCTCGCGCAGCGCGGTGAGGTTGCCGATCCGGAAGTAGTTGCCGAGCGCGGCGTCGATCTTGTCGGGGCGGTAGATGTTGCCGTGGGCCATCCGGCGGCGCAGCGCCTCCGGGGTCATGTCGACCAGTTCGACCTGCTCGGCGGCGCGGACGACGGCGTCGGGAATGGTCTCGCGCTGGGTGGTGCCGGTGATCTGGGCGACGACGTCGTTGACCGATTCGAGGTGCTGGACGTTGACCGTGGACAGCACGGAGATGCCGGCGTCCAGCAGCTCCTGCACGTCCTGCCAGCGCTTGTCGTTGCGGGAGCCGGGCACGTTGGTGTGGGCCAGCTCGTCGACGACCGCGATCTCGGGCCGGCGGGCCAGCAGCGCGTCGAGGTCCAGCTCGGTGAACTCGACGCCCCGGTGCGCGAGGGTCCGCCTGGGCACCTGTTCCAGGTCGCCCACCATGGCGGCGGTGTGCGGGCGGCCGTGGGTCTCGACCAGCCCGATCACCACGTCGGTGCCGCGTTCGGTCCGCCGCCGGGCCTCCTGGAGCATCGCGTACGTCTTGCCGACGCCGGGCGCGGCCCCGAGGTAGATGCGCAGTTCCCCTCTGGGCACGGGCAGGTCCTTCCGGTGGGCGGGCCGTCCGGCGGCGCGGCCGTGAACGTGGCGGTGACCGCCGGGCGGGCCTGTCGGGGCCCGCCCGGCGGAGGGTTCAACGAGCGGCGAACCGCTTGTCGAGGGCGAGGTTCAGTTCCAGCACGTTAACGCCGGGGGCGCCCAGGAAGCCGAGCGCCCGGCCGTTGGTGTGCTCGGCCACCAGCCGCCGGACCGCGGCCGGGTCCGCGCCGCGCTCCCGGGCCACGCGGGCGACCTGGATCTCGGCGTACGCGGGGCTGATGTGCGGGTCGAGGCCACTGCCGCTGGCGGTGACCGCGTCGGCGGGCACGGCCGGCTCGGTGGGGGCGTCGCCGCGGACCGGGGTGATCACTGCGCCCTCGGCGACGTAGTCCGTGCCGGGTTGGGCCAGCTCGACCGGCACTGCCTGGTAGGTGGTGACGAACGGCGTGGCGGGGGCGGCCTGGTTGACGCTCACCACCCGGGTGACCGGTCCGGTCAGCCCGTCGCGGTGGAACACGCCCAGGACGGCGCCGACACCGTCGGCGGTGCAGTACGGCCGCCGCCCGTCCACGCCGTCGAGTCGGCCGACCGCAAGGCTGCGGGCGCAGACCTGGGTGAGCAGGCTTGCGGTCGACTCGGCCGGGTCGGCGGCGAGGGTGTCGACGACGCTCTCCGGGCCGAGGTTGGAGGCGGCGGTGGAGGTGGGGTCGTAGCCGTCGCCGGCCGCCGAGGGGCGGGACTGGAAGTAGCGCGGGACGGGGTTGCCGTCGGCGTCGGTGAAGGACTGGCCGATCAGCACGCTGCCGACGGTCCGGCCGTCGGCGGCGACGAGCGAGCCGTCCGCCTTGGCGTCGAGGCCGGGCAGGCGCCCGGCGGCGACCAGGGCCAGCGGGTACGCCAGGCCGAGCAGGACGGTGAAGACGAGCAGGGCGCGCAGGGCGGCGAGGTGTTGGGCGAGCCAGGTGGGTAGACGCATCACGAGATCCCCGGGATGAACTGGATGAGCAGGTCGATGAGCTTGATGCCGATGAACGGTGCGATGATGCCGCCGAGGCCGTAGACCAGCAGGTTGCGGCTGAGCAGTTTGGACGCCGCCGCCGGGCGGTAGCGGACGCCGCGCAGGGCCAGCGGGATCAGGGCGATGATCACCAGGGCGTTGAAGATGACCGCCGAGAGGATCGCCGACTCCGGGCTGGCCAGCCGCATGACGTTCAGCGTGTCCAGGCCGGGGTAGATGCCGGCGAACATGGCCGGGATGATGGCGAAGTACTTCGCGATGTCGTTGGCGATGGAGAAGGTCGTCAGGGCGCCCCGGGTGATGAGCAGTTGCTTGCCGATCTCGACGATCTCGATGAGCTTGGTCGGGTCGGAGTCGAGGTCGACCATGTTGCCGGCCTCCTTCGCCGCCGAGGTGCCGGTGTTCATGGCCACCCCGACGTCGGCCTGGGCGAGCGCCGGGGCGTCGTTGGTGCCGTCCCCGGTCATCGCGACCAGCCGGCCGCCCTCCTGCTCGCGCTTGATCAGGGCGAGCTTGTCCTCCGGGGTGGCCTCGGCGAGGAAGTCGTCCACCCCGGCCTCGTCGGCGATCGCCTTCGCGGTCTGCGGGTTGTCGCCGGTGATCATCACGGTGCGGATGCCCATCCGGCGCATCTCGTCGAACCGTTCCCGCATGCCGGCCTTCACGACGTCCTTGAGGTGGATCACCCCGAGGGCCCGCGCCGCCTCGCCGTCGACGTGCTCGGCCACCACCAGCGGAGTCCCGCCGGTGCCGCTGATCCCGTCGACGACCTGGCCCACCTGCTCGGTGGGGTGGCCGCCGTTCTCGCGGACCCACTTCATCACGGCCGCCGCCGCGCCCTTGCGGACCCGCCGCGCGGGCCCGGTGACGCCGCCGTCGACCGTCGCGTCCGGCGTGAGGTCGACGCCGCTCATCCTGGTCTGCGCGGTGAACGGAACGAACGTGGCGTGCGGGATCAGGCCCGGTTCGCGTTCGCGCAGCCCGAAGTCGTTCTTGGCCAGCACCACCACCGAGCGGCCCTCGGGGGTCTCGTCGGCGAGGCTGGCCAACTGCGCCGCGTCGGCCAGTTCGGCGGCGGTGACCCCCTCGACCGGCAGGAACTCGGCGGCCTGCCGGTTGCCCAGGGTGATGGTGCCGGTCTTGTCCAGCAGCAGGGTGTTCACGTCGCCGGCGGCCTCGACCGCCCGGCCGCTCATCGCCAGGACGTTGCGCTGCACGAGGCGGTCCATGCCGGCGATGCCGATCGCCGACAGCAGCGCGCCGATCGTGGTGGGGATGAGGCAGACCAGCAGGGACACCAGCACCACACCGCTGACCCCCGCGTCGGTGATCGCGCCGGTGTCCGGCGCGGCGGCCTGGTACTGCTTGGAGAAGACGGCGAGGGGCTGCAACGTCACGACGGCGAGCAGGAAGATGATCGTGAGCGCGGAGAGCAGGATGTTCAGCGCGATCTCGTTCGGCGTCTTCTGCCGGTTCGCCCCCTCGACCAGGGCGATCATCCGGTCGATGAAGCTCTCCCCCGGCTTCTGGGTGATCTTGACGATGATCCGGTCGGAGAGCACCCGGGTGCCCCCGGTGACCGCGCTGCGGTCGCCGCCGGACTCCCGGATGACGGGGGCGGACTCGCCGGTGATGGCCGACTCGTCGACGCTGGCGATGCCCTCGACGACGTCGCCGTCGCCGGGGATGATCCCGCCGGCGTGGACCAGGACGACGTCGCCCTGGCGCAGCTCGGGCGCGGGCACGGCCTCGTCGTGGTAGGCGTTGGCGCGGGCGCCCGGGCTCCAACCGACCAGCCGGGTGGCGACGGTGTCCTGCTTGGCCTGCCGCAGGGTGGCGGCCTGGGCCTTGCCCCGGCCCTCGGCGACCGCCTCGGCCACGTTGGCGAAGAGCACCGTCAGCCAGAGCCAGATGGTGATCGCCCAGGCGAAGACCGACGGGTCGACCACGGCCAGGACGGTGGTGAAGAGCGCGCCGATCTCGACGATCAGCATCACCGGGTTGCGCCACAGGGTGCGCGGGTCGAGCTTGCGCAGCGCGTCCGGCAGGGAGGTCAGCAGTTGCCTCGGGTCGAGCAGGCCGCCGCCGACCCGGTCAACCCGAGTGGCGGGCGTGCCGGGGGTGGCCGGGTCGGCCCCACCGTGCGGCGCCTGCGGGGTAAGGGTCATGTCGTCGTTCCTCATGGTGGTCACAGCCCTTCGGCCAGGGGGCCGAGCGCGAGCGCGGGCAGGAAGGTCAGGGCCACGAGGATCACCGTGACGCCCACGACCATCCCGATGAACAGGGGTCGGTGGGTCGGCAGGGTGCCCTCGGAGGCCGGGGTGGGCGCCTGGCGGGCCAGGGAGCCGGCCAGGGCGAGGACGAAGATGATCGGCAGGAACCGGCCGAGCAGCATGCACAGCCCCAGGGCGGTGTTCCACCACGGGGTGTTCACCGTGATGCCGGCGAACGCGGAGCCATTGTTGTTGCTCGCCGAGGTGAACGCGTAGATCACCTCGGACAGGCCGTGCGGGCCGCTGTTCAGCGCGGTCGCGGCGTTGCCGGTGGCGAAGGCCGCCGCCGTGCCGGCCAGCACCAGCGCCGGGGTGACCAGGAAGTACAGCGAGGCGAACTTGATCTCCCGTGAGCCGATCTTCTTACCCACGTACTCCGGGGTCCGGCCGACCATCAGGCCGGCCACGAAGACCGTGATCACCGCGAGGATCAGCAGGCCGTACAGGCCCGCGCCGACACCGCCGGGCGCCACCTCGCCGAGCATCATGTTGACCAGCGGCATCATCCCCCCGAACGCGGTGTACGAGTCGTGGAACGAGTTCACCGCCCCGGTGGAGGTCAGCGTCGTCGCGGCGGCGAAGGTCGCCGAGTTCGACACGTCGAACCGCACCTCCTTGCCCTCCAGCGCCGCGCCGACCGCCTGCGGCACCGTGCCGTGCCCGGTCAGCTCGAAGACGTTGGTCAGGGCGACGCTCGCCACGGCCAGGATCGCCATCACGGCGGCCACGGCGTACCCCTGCCGGTTCTGGCCGACCATCCGGCCGAAGACCCGGGGCAGGCTGAACGGGATCAGCAGGATCAGGAAGATCTCCAGCCAGTTCGTCCAGGTCGTCGGGTTCTCGAACGGGTGGGCGCTGTTGGCGTTGTAGAAGCCCCCGCCGTTGGTGCCCAGTTCCTTAATCACCTCCTGGCCGGCGACCGGCCCTCCGGTGATCGTCTGGGCCCCACCGGTGAGGGTGGTCACGTCGGTGCCGGCGGACAGGTTCTGCACCACTCCCCCGAGCATCAGGGCGAGCGCCCCGAGCACCGAGATGGGCAGCAGGACCCGCAGCGTGATCCGGGTCAGGTCGACCCAGAAGTTGCCCAGGTCGCCCGTACGGCGGCGGGCGAACCCGCGGATCAGGGCGACCGCGACGGCGATCCCGACGGCGGCGGAGACGAAGTTCTGCACCGCCAACCCGGCCATCTGCACCAGGTGGCCCATGGTCGACTCGCCCGAGTACCACTGCCAGTTCGTGTTGGTCACGAACGACACCGCCGTGTTCCACGCCCCGTGCGGCACGACCGGGTCGAAGCCGAGGGACAGCCACAGGTGGTTCTGCAGGCGTTGGAACGCGTACAGGAACAGGATCGACACGGCGGAGAACGCCAGCACCGCCCGGGCGTACACGCCCCAGGTCTGCCCGGCGGACGGGTCGACCCCGACCAGTCGGTAGACGCCCCGCTCGACGCGGGACTGCCGGGTGCCCGCGACCACCCGGTACAGGTAGTCGCCGACCGGCTTGTGGACGGCGACCAGCGCCACCACGAGCGAGAGAATGAACAGCACACCGGCTGTTGTCGTGCTCATCAGAAGCGCTCCGGGAACAGCAGGGCGACCACCAGGAACACACCCAGGCCGATCGCCAGCACCAGGCCGACGGCGTTGACGGCGCTCACAGCTTCTCCACGCCCCTCACCACGAGGGTGAGCGCCACAAACAGCGCCACCGTCACCAGCACGAACACCACGTCAGACACGGCTGACTCCTCTTACCCGACTCGGTTGCCGCGACCGACTTCCGGTCGCGCCGGGCAATCACAGCGCCTCCGGCGCCGTCCGGACAGGGTCCTTCACGCGACCATGACGGCGACGGGCCGTTTCTTGACGCCGTTTTCACGCGGCCCGGCCGCGCCGGTGACCGCCGTCACCGGTGCGGCCCGGACACGTACGAGCGAGTTGGCCAGGGGCATGCGGATGCACTGGCGGCCGGCGGCCCGGCTGCGGGCGGTGCAGTGGAGCAGGCACCGGCCGTCGGCGCGCGGGGTCGCGTATAACTACGTGTATCGATGCCATGGGTTGACTCGGCGCCAGCGGTCGGGCACCCCACCAGTCGCACGCCTCAACGAAGGGCCATGCCAGTGAAGACCTCTCATCGATGGTTGGCCGCCGGCGCCATCGGCCTCGCCGTCGGCCTCGCGGTCAGCACCGCCCCGCTCGCCCTGGCCGCCGGGGGCCTGACGGCCAGCCTCGTCAAGACCTCGACCTGGCCCGGCGGCTACGGCGCCGACTACGTCCTCACCAATGGCGGCGCCGCCGCCGTGACCACCTGGGCCGTCGAGTTCGACCTGCCCACCGGGACCAGCGTCAGCAACTCCTGGAGTTCCGTGCGCACCCAGAGCGGCCAGCACTACCGGTTCACCAACGCCGGCTACAACGGCACCATCGCCCCCGGCGGCAGCGAGAGCTTCGGCTTCAACGTCAGCGGCGCGGGCGATCCCACCAACTGCACGGTCAACGGCAACCCGTGCGCCGGTGGCGGCCCCGCGCCGACCACGACGCCGGCACCGACGACGCCGGCACCCACCACACCGCCGCCGACCACGCCGGCACCCACCACACCGCCGCCCACGACCGCGCCGCCCGGCACGACGGTGAACGTCTCCACCGCCGCCCAGCTCCAGGCCGCCCTCGCCGCGGCGGCGCCGGGGCAGACGATCCAGCTCGCCGCCGGCACGTACCGGGGTTCCTTCGTGACCACGAGGGCCGGGACCGCCGCGTCCCGGATCACCCTCACCGGCCCGCGCGGGGCGGTGCTGGTCAACGACGGGCCCGCCGGCACGGGGCCGAGCTGCCCGGTGCCGACCGCCGGTTGGGACTCCGGGTACGGGCTCTGGCTGTTCGACGCCCCGTACTGGAACCTGACCGGATTCACGGTCGCCGAATCGAAGAAGGGCATCGTGCTGGACAACTCCCACCACGTGGCCATCGACGGGGTGTACGTGCACCACACCGAGGACGAGGCGGTGCACTTCCGCCGCTCCTCCGCCGACGGGATCATCCGCAACTCGGTGATCACCGACACGGGCCTGACGCAGCCCGGCTACGGCGAGGGGGTCTACCTCGGCTCGGCCCAGTCCAACTTCGGCTGCCACGGCAACTCCGGCGGGATGGACCGCTCCGACCGGGTGCAGGTGCTGAACAACCGGATCGGCCCCCGCGTGACGGCCGAGCACGTGGACATCAAGGAGGGCACCGAGGGCGGCGTGATCCGTGGCAACACCTTCGACGGCCAGGGCATCTCCGGCACCAACTCCGGCGACTCGTGGATCGACGCCAAGGGCAACGGCTATCTCGTCGAGGGCAACACCGGCACGTTCCGCGCGCCGGGCACGTTCGCCAACGGCTACGAGACCCACAACCTCCTCACCGGGTACGGCTGCGGCAACGTCTGGCGCGGCAACACCTCCGACCTCGGCGGCGTCGGCCGGTACGCCGTATACGTCTCCTCGACGTCGAAGTGCCCGGCGAACCCCAACGTCGTGCACGCCTCGAACACGGTCACGAACGCGGTCAACGGCCTGACCAACATCGCCGTCACCCCGTAGCCGCGTCCGGCCCCACCGGGTCGGCGGCCGGATCCCGCCGGTCGCCGATCCCCCGGCGCCGACCCGGATGCCGGCGGCCGGCTCGAAACAGCACCATCGGCAATGATCAATCCGCAGGTCATTGACAGCCGCGTTCGGCAGAGCCGAGAGTGGGTGGCATGGGAGAGCGCTCTCCCGCCCGGGACCCCGATCGCTGATCCGGTCGGTCCCGCCACCACCTCCCAAGGAGTACCGATGCTTCGGACTCTTGCCCCGCCGCTCACCCCTCCGGCACGCGCCGGCCGCAGCCGACGCCTCGCCGCCCTCGGCACCGCGCTGCTGACCCTGCCCGGCGGCATCACCTTCAAGATCGACAGGCAGGTGGTCTTCACCGCCAGCAAGGCCACGGTCGAGTCGACCCGCGGGCCGTGGCTCTTCGACCACCCGTTCTACCTGATCCTCAACCTCACCGTCGGCGGCGACTTCCCCGGGCCGGTCGACGGCACCGCCCCGTTCCCGGCGCGAATGCTCGTCGACTACATCCGCGTGTACCAGGAGGCCCCGGCCCGAAAGGAAGTCCCCATGTCCCTGACACCGACTCTCGGGGTGGACCTCGACTCGACGAACCACCAGAGCCACCTGGCGTACCCGGTCAACAACGACTGCCCGTCCACCCACCCGGTGCCCGTGCCGAAGCTGCGCCAGGTGATCCGGTGCCCGGCGAACGGTGACCCGGCCCGCTTCCGGCTCGCCTCCGGCGCCGGCTTCACGATGCACGGCGACTTCTCCAACGCCTGGCCGGTGGCGGAGATGGAGCGCCGGGTGCGGGACTGCATCCGCCCGGTCGTCAAGTGCGGCGTCAACGGCACCCCGTGACGGTCATTCCCCTTCGCCGGCCCCGCAGCGGGCCGGCGAGGGCCCCCGTCCTCCTCGTCGGGCTCCTCCTCGTCGCCGGGCCGTCGGCGACCGGCTGCGTCGCCGCGCCGCCCACCGCGCCGTCCACCGGCGTCCCGCTCCCCGGCGTCCCGACCGCCGCCACCGCGACGTTCGGTGGCACCGACGCGGCGTGGATTCAGCTGATGATCCCGATGAACGAACAGGCGCTCGCGGCGCTCGACCTGGTGCCGGGGCGCAGCACCGACGAGGGGGTCCGCGAGCTGGCCGGGCGGATCGCGGCGGACCGACGCACGGAGCTGGACGACCTGCGGCGGCTGCGCGGCAGGGCCGGGCTCCCTGCGGTCAACGAGCACGAGGGGCACGACCTGCCCGGGATGGTGGTTCCCGCCGACCTCGTCGCGCTGCGCTCCCTGCACGGCCCGGCGTTCGACCACGCCATCGGGCAGACCCTGCGCGAGCACGTGGAGCAGGGCGCGCGGCTCGCCGACGCCGAGCGGGCCAACGGGTCCGATGCGCAGACCCGGGGGCTCGCGGAGCGCGTGGGCCGGACCCGGGCCACCGAACTCGGCTGGCTCACGGGCGCCCCGGCCACGGGGTAGCGCAATCGCGCCGATTGCGGACGGCAGTCATGCTGGAGGGGTGATCCGCTTTCTGCTCAACGTGTTGTGGCTGGTCTTCGGCGGCGGTCTCGTCCTCGCCGTCGGATACGGCATCGCCGCGCTGATCTGCTTCGCCCTGGTCGTCACGATCCCGTTCGGGGTCGCCGCACTGCGCCTGGCCAGCTACTCGCTGTGGCCCTTCGGCCGCACCCTCGTGCCCAAGCCCGGCGCCGGCGCCCCCTCCGGCCTGGCCAACCTCCTCTGGGTGGTGCTGGCCGGCTGGTGGCTGGCGCTGTCCCACGTCCTCGCCGGCGTCGCGCTCTGCGTCACGATCGTCGGAATCCCGTTCGGCATCGCGAACTTCAAGCTCGTACCCGCCGCGTTCTGGCCCCTCGGGCGCGAGGTCGTCGACGCGCCGTAGCGTTTCGCCACCGGATGTCGCCCGGCGATCGGGCACGGGCAGTGGGCGGGGCGGCGGGGTCACCGCCGCCCCGTTCAGCCCTGCCTCGCCTTCTGCCGCCCGCCCGCGAGAGTCCCCCGTTGGTGGCTTCATGCCATTTGGGGGCGAAACCGGCGGAGGATGGGCATGCGGGCGATCCAGCCGCAGGCCGACCGCCGCCCGCGAGACGCTGCGAGGGGCGGTGGAGATGGCCACGTACGAGTACCGGTGCCAGCAAGACGGCAGCTTCGACACCACGCTGCCGATCGGCACCGCCGGCGCCGCCGCGCGCTGCCCACGGTGCGGGCGCCCGGCCGCCCGGGTCTTCTCGGCGCCCCGGCTCACCCGCACACCGGCCCCCCTGCGTCACGCGATCGACCGGGCGGAGCGCAGCGCGGAGACGCCGGAGGTCGTGACGCGCATCCCGGGTCGGCAACCCGTCCGGCGGTCGTCGAACCCGGCCCACGCCCGCCTGCCCCGCTGGTGACCGGCCCACACCGGCCCGCTCCACCAGCCCGACCGAAAGGCAGAACGACATGCCCGAACTGCTGTTCCCGCTCGACTCCGCCAGGCGGTTCACCGACCAGGAGAAGATCGGCCACAACAGGTGGCACCCGGACATCCCACCCGTGGCAACCGTCCGGCCCGGGCAGTCGTTCCGCGTGGACTGCCGGGAGTGGTTCGACGGGGCGATCCACAACGACGACTCGGCCGAGGACATCCGGGACGCCCCGCTGAGCAGGGTCCACGCCCTCAGCGGCCCCTTCGCGGTGCAGGGCGCCGAACCCGGCGACCTGCTCGTCGTCGACATCCTCGACCTCGGGCCCATCCCGCAGGAGGACTCCGGACCGCTGGCCGGCCAGGGCTGGGGATACACCGGCGTGTTCCCCACCGGCAACGGCGGCGGATTCCTCACCGAGCAGTTCCCCGACGCCTACAAGGCCGTCTGGGACTTCACCGGACGGCAGGCCACCTCCCGGCACATCCCCGGGGTCGAGTTCACCGGGATCACGCATCCCGGGCTGATGGGCACCGCCCCGTCCGCCGGAATGCTGGCCACCTGGAACCGACGCGAGGGCGCGCTGCGGGCCACCGACCCGGATCGGGTGCCGCCCCTGTCCCTGCCGCCCGAGCCGCACGACGCGATCCTCGGCACGCTCACCGGCGCCGAGTTCGACCGGGTGGCGGCGGAGGCGGCGCGTACCGCCCCGCCCCGGGAGAACGGCGGGAACCAGGACATCAAGAACTTCACCGCGGGTACCCGGGTCTTCTACCCGGTCTACGTGCCCGGCGCGAACCTGTCCGTGGGCGACCTGCACTTCTCCCAGGGCGACGGGGAGATCACCTTCTGCGGTGCGATCGAGATGGGCGGCTTCATCGACCTGCACGTCGACCTGATCAAGAACGGCATGCAGACGTACGGCGTCGCCGAGAACGCCATCTTCCTGCCGGGGAACACGCCACCGCAGTTCAGCCAGTGGCTGGCCTTCTCCGGGCTCTCCGTCACCCTCGACGGCGAGCAGCGGTACCTCGACTCGCAGTTGGCCTACCAACGCGCGTGCCTGCACGCCATCGACTACCTGACCCGCTTCGGTTACCAGCCCGAGCAGGCGTACCTCCTGCTCGGCGCGGCACCGATCGAGGGCCGGTTCTCCGGGGTGGTGGACATCCCCAACTCCTGCGCGACGGTCTACCTGCCCACCGAGATCTTCAACTTCGACGTACGCCCGTCCGCCGGCGGCCCGACCAGGATCGACCCTGGCCCGGGCGCCCCGAGGGCCAGCATGTCCTGACCGTACGGCTGCGGGCATCGCCGGGCGCGGTCCGCGCGTCGAAGGTCCGCTGTGGACCGGAAGGGCCTCACTTCCCCCTGTCCTGGCGGCCCACGCCCCTCGCCGTCACCATCCCCAGGACGAGCAGGGCCAGCGCCGCGACTGCCGCCCCCACGGCCGCGGACATGGCACCGCCGCGACCGGCACGGTCGGCACGGTCGGGGACGTCGGCGCTGCGGGGCGCGGCCGGCGCCGGGTCGGTCCGGGGCCGGGTGGACGCCGGCGCCGGGGCCAGCGCGTAGCGCAGGATCGTGGGCCGCGTGCCGGGGGGCTGGCCTGCGGTCTCGGAGACGGTGAGCAGGGACCGGCCGTCACGGCTGTAGGTGACCGACTCCCCCTGCGGCTCGTCCGGCAGCGGGACGACCCGAGGCGTGCCGGTGGTCAGGGCGGCGACCACGTCGCCGTCGGGCACGTCGAACTCGAACGCGTCGGCATAGGTGCGCAGGACCACCCGACGCCCGTCCGGCGCGGTCGCTCCGCCGGTGACCACCGACCGACCGACGAAGAAGAACGGGTTGCGGGTCCTGGTGGACGGCAGCCGCACCTGCCCCACCCGGGCCAGCGGCACCGTCGCGCCCGGCCGCAGTGCGGCGGTCGGGCGGTACAGCCCGGCGCCGCCGCCCTGCTTGGTCACGATCAACGGACGCCCGTCACCGGCGACCAGGAGGGCCTCCGCGTCGTGCGGACCGTCCGGATACGCCAGGCGGTACAGCACCGGGCGTTTCCCGCCGGGCCGCAGCCGCCACAGGGCGACCGTCCGGCGGGAGCGGTCGTTGTCGCCGACGTCGGCCACCCAGACCGTGCCGTCCGCGCCGACGCCCAGGTCCTCGGTGTCGCGGGGACGCGAGGGGTAGCGCACCGTCCGCACCACCGCGCAGTCGGCGTCGAGGAAGAAGATCCGACGCCGGGCCTCCTCGTCGGCGCCGTCGTTGACCACCACGAACCCGTCGCCGGTGGCGGCCATCCCGGAGATCTCGTTCAACCGTCCGTCGCGGACCTGACACGCCGGGGTTCCGGCGGCCGGCGACAGCACGGTGGGCGGGCCCGCCGCCGCCGGGGCCGCACCGACGATGATCACGGCGGCCAGCGCGGCCCCCGCCGTCACCCACCGCCGCCCGGCCGGCCCGCGCAGCCGAATGCCCATCAACCGTCCGCCCGTGTGTCCGTCCACCGCCCAGGGTGCGACCGCGCCCTGTGGTCCGGAGCCGATCCGCCGGCCCCGTGTCCCGATGCCCTGTTCGGCCGCGACTCTAGTCGATTTCCGGGGCGGGCCGTCCCGGCCCAGTGGCGGCCCCGGCGACTGAGGCTCACGCGGAATTGGTCGACGGTCGGTCCCGGTACCGACCGGTCGGTCGGTCGGTCGGGCGCGACTGTCCGGTAGCCGACCGTCAGTTACCGCCGTCCCCCGTACGGTGACCGCGCAGACCCACGGGAGAGCAGGAGCACGATGGCCCGGACCACGTCCACGCACACCCCGACGGCCGAAATCGAGGACGATCTGGTCCGGCTGGCCGTCCGGGCCGTGGCCCCCGCCGAGGAGCCGCTGCTGGCGTTCCTCGCCCCCGCCTACCGGCGCCGCCCCGGCCACTGGCGCCGCGACCCGGCCCGGCTCGTGCGGGTGGGCGGCGGCGAGGCCGGCGGCGGGGGCTTCGAGGCGATCGTCGAGCCGCTCCTGCCGTACCTGCTGGTGTTGACCGGTATCGGGGTGGAGGCGCTGCGCGACGGGGTGCGGGAGCAGGCCACGGAGGCGGTCCGCGACGGCCTGCGCGGCCTCGGCCGGCGGTGGCGGGCCCGCCGGTCCCCCGCCGGCCTGCCGCCGGCCGGCACCGTGCGGCTGGGGCCCGGCCAGCTGCTGCGCATCGAGGAGGCGGTCACCGCCGCCGCCCGGGACCCGCGCTGGGAGCTGACCGAGGACCAGGTCGCGGTGCTGCGCGACGCGGTGCGGGACGCGTTCGCCCGGCGGTTCGGCGACCCCGCCGGGGATGTCGACGGCGACTGAGGGCGGCGGGGCCGGCGAGGAGACGCCGCCGCTGCCCTCCACCACCCTCGGCCGGTTCGTCGCCGCGGTGACGGCGGTCGTGGGCACGAGCATGTTCGGCTGGCAGACCGTCCTCGTCGACGCCGACGCCACCCGCGCCCGCGCGGAGTGCCTGAGCGGGGTCGGGCCGCCGATCGACATGCGCGCCGGGACGGTGGACGAGGAGTCCGTGGCGGCGGTGCAGCGCTGCCTGGGCACCCTGGACGCGGACCTGCTCCGGCAGATGCTCATCGGGCTGGCCGTACTCGCGGCGGTGGCCGCCGTCGTCTACCTCGCCGCGCCCTGGTGCGAGTGCCGGCTGCGCGGCCTGCGCCGCCTCGACCGGACCCCCGGCACCGAGGCGCTGCGGTCCGACCTGGCCGGGCTGGTCCGAGAGGCGGGGCTGCGCCGCCCGCCGACGTTCGTGGTGTCCCGGTCGGCGCGGATCAGCGGCAACACCTTCGGCGCGGGGCCCATCCGGTACGTCCGGCTGGACCTGGGGCTGGTGCACGCCCACCGCACGGCGCCGCACCTGTTCCGAGCCGTCGTCCTGCACGAGCTGGCCCACGTGCGCAACGCCGACGTCCACCTCACCCGGCTGACCATCGCCCAGGCGTGGGCGTTCCCACTCGCCGTGCTCGTCCCGGTCACGGCCAACTACGTCGGGTCGGTTCCCGCCCGGCACCTGTTCGACGACGCCTGGCGGCTGGCCGCGTTCGCCCTGATCGTGCAGGTGTCGGCGTGGTCGGTGCTGCGGGCCCGGGAGTTCGCCGCCGACGCCCGGCTCACCGGCGACGACAGCGCGGCCGTCCGGGCGCTGCTCGCCACCGACCGCATGCGGGCCGGCCCCTGGGCCCGGCTGGGAGCCGCCTTCCGGTTCCACCCACTGGCCCGGGCCCGCGCGGACGCCCTGGACCGTCCCGGGCGCCGGTACGCCGCCCGCCCGGTGGAGGCGCTCGGCGCCGGGCTGGCCGCCGGCATCGCCGCGCCGCCGCTGCTGGACCTGATGACCAACCTGCCGCACACGCTGCCCGGCCCGGACCCGTTGACCGGCAGCGCCTTCGCCACCGGCGTGCTGCTCGCCGTGCCGCTCGCGCTGGTCACCACCGGCGCGCTGTGGCGGTCCGCCTGGTGGGCGCGGCGCACCGGCGCACCGGCGGCCTCGGGCGCGGTGTTCGGCGCGGCGCTGGCCTGCGGCCTGCTGGTCGGCCGCCGACTGGCCTGGTCCACGGCGTACACCGACGACCGGCGGGCCTGGTGGGTCGAGGTGGTCCTGGGTCTGCTGTGGATCTCCGGCGGCGCCCTGCTCGGCCGGTGGGTGGCCGCCGGCGCGCGGGCGCACCTGCTCCGCATCCCACCGTCGGACGCGTCCCGCACCCGGCTGGCCTGGGCCGGCGCCGCGCTGGCCACCATGGCGGTCAGCGCCGGATACGTGGCGGCCCTGCTCGTGCTGGACGCCTGGTCCACCGACGGCGAGCTCAGCATGTGGCGCCTCGTCGCCGCGCGCGAGGGCCACCCGGACACCCTCACCCCGCTGACCCTGCTCGACCTGCTCGGCTTCTTCTTCCGCATCGTCGCCGCCCAGGCGCCGTACCTGCTCGTCCTGCCGCTGGCCGCAGCGCTGTTCCCGGTCCTGGCCACCCGCCACGCCAACGGGCGGGCGGTGCGCCTGGGCCTCGTCGGCGGGGCCGTCGGCGCCCTGGTGCTGCCGCTGGTGCCCCTCGGCGCCGGCGTCGCCGCACGCGATCCCGGGCTCGCCACGGCCACCGCCGCGCTCCTGGTCAACAGCCACACCCTGCTGCCGGTCACGTTCGTCGAGCTGACCGTCGCCGTCGCGGCGGTGTCCACCCAACGCCTGTCGCTCCCGCACGCCCTGCTCGCCGCCCTCACGGCGGGGCTGCTGATGGTCCCGGCCATCCTGGCCGCCGGCACGGTGCTGTCCTGTGCGGCCGACGCCACGGGCCGCTGCGTCCCCGCCGCCGACGGAATCGACGCCGTTCGCGCCCTCACCCACGCCCTCGTCGTCGCCCCGGTTGCGGCGGCGCTCACCGCCGCGCTCGGGGCGGCCGTGGCGGCGGGGCTGGCCGCCGCCGGGCGGCACCGGCGGTGGGTGGTGGCCGCCGTCGCCGTGCTGCTCGCGTCCGCCAGCGCGGTCGCGGTGGCCCGCGGACGGCCGGCCCCGGCGGCACCCGCCGGCCGGGACCCCTGCCTGCTCGGGGTCTGGCGGCTCAGCGACGGCCGCTACCACCTCCTCGTCGAGGCCGACTCGCCGCTCGGCACGCTGGCCGGCCTCACCCGCGACGCCAGCCTCGACCTGACCAGCGGGCCGGACACCGGCTTCGCCACCGCGTACCGGGCCGACGGCAGCGCGACCGAACTGTACGACCTCTTCGTCGCCGGGGGCACGCTGAACGGGCACGCGGTGCGCAGCGTCCACCGGGGAGTGGTGACCTACCGCTGGGCGGCGGACGCCGGGCGCTACACCCAGCGCGACTCCGTCGACACCGGCGACGTGGTGCTGCGCGTCGACGACCGCGAGGTGGACGTGACGCCCACCGTCGAGGACACGAACGGCTCGTACCAATGCGCCGACGACCGGCTCGTGATCCGCCAGGACAACGACGACGGGTCGTGGGGCGAGGAGATTTTCGTCCGCAGCCGGGCCTGACGGCCGCGCCGAGGTGCGGGCCCGGCCGACGACGCCGACCGGGCCCGTGGCCCTCGGCCGGGTTACGGGTTCGTGGTCAGGTAGACCACCTGGTTGCCGGCGTTGGCCGTGCCGCCGGCATTGTTGATCACCCGATTGATGGTGCCGACCCCGCCGAGCGACACGGTGACCATGTTGGTGAACCGGACGTTCGGGTTGGTGGGGGCCTCGATGGCCCGGTCGGCGACGACCGAGGGGTCGACGTTGAAGTAGCAGTAGCTGCCCAGCCCCCACGCCTGGTGGCTGGTGACCCCGTCGGCCACCTTGTACGCGGCGTACCCCCGGGCCGCGCCGTTCATCCAGGCGCCCTGGTTCGGCGGGTCGTAGGGCAGCTCGTTCTGGTAGAAGTAGGTCCGCCCGCCGTTGCCGTTCCAGACGGTCTGGTACTTCTGGTAGTGCTCGACGAACAGCCCGTACATGGTGACGTCGTCGCCGTTGACGGTCAGGCCGGTGTCGGCGGTGTTCGCCGCCCAGCCCACCCCGTCGCCGTGGTCGGCCCGCCACAGCCACATGTGGTCGCCGATGACGTTGTCGCTGTTCACGGTCAGCGTGGTGGTGGCCCGGCCGACGCCCGGCCCGCCGATGCGGAAGAAGACGTCGTGCAGCGAGGTCGGGTTGGCGGCGTGGCCGGCCGCCGAGCCGGCCGGGCCGACCTCCATCAGCACCGGCGAGTTCACCGCGCCGGCCTCGAACATCACGCCGGCCACCTTCACCCCGTCCACGTCGGCGACCCGCATGGCGGCCGTGCCGTTGTCGGGCTGGATGGTGGCCAGGCCGAGGCCGAGGACGACGGTGTTCGCGCGGTTGATCTGGATCGGCTCGCTGACGTGGTGCACGCCGGGGGTGAACAGCAGGTGCCGGCCCTGGGCGAGCGCCGCGTTGATGGTGGCCGCGCTGGTGCCCGGGCGGACGACGTAGAACTCGCTGAGCGACAGCGACGAGCCTGCGGGGGTCTTGCCGTACCAGCTGGTGCCCGCCGAGTTGGCGCGCAGGGCCGGCACGAAGACCCGGTACTCGCCGGTGCCGTCGACGTACAGGAAGGGCTTCTCCCGCACCTGCGGGGTCTGTGCGATGACGGTGTGCGACGGGTTGGGGAAGTTCGGGGGCGGGGCGCCGGTGACGCCCTGGAACACCATGTTCCACACCGAGCCGGTCCAGGCGCCGAACTCGCTGTTGCGCGAGTACCACTGTTGCTGCGAACCGGAGACGACCGTGCCGTCGATCTTCGTGTCGGCCATCAGCCCGCCGCTGGACCAGCCGTCGCCACCGTTCCAGAGCTGGATCTGGTTTTGCGCGCCGCGCAGGTGCATCCGGCGGTAGGGGGCCGCCTGCGACACCGCCCAGCGTTCCACGCTGGTGCCCGCCGGCAGGGTCACCGACAGGTTCTCCGCCGAGCGCCAGAAGTTCTGGGTGGCGTTGCCGCCCATCCAGAACGCCTCGGTCCGCACGTGGCCGTTGAGGTTGACGTCGTCGGGGCTCATGCCGAGGCCGGCGACCTGGGTGAAGAAGCCGAGGTTGACGTCGGCGGTGTAGGTGCCCGGCTTGAACAGCACCGCGTACCGCTGGGGGCCGAACTGGTTGGTCTCCTGCTGGGTGAACAGCGTGTTCAGCCGGCTCTGGATGGTGGCGGTGGGCGTGCTCGGGTCGAACACGAAGGTGTTCGGGCCGAGGTTCGGGTTGCGCGGGTCGGTCGGCTCGACCGGCGGGACGTCGACCCCGGTCACGTTGACCTCCAACTCCCAGAGCGAGTAACCGTATCCGGTGGCCCGGGCGGTGCCGTACATCCGCAGGTAGCGGCCGGTCGCGGTGAGGTCGAGGGACTGGACGCCGCCGGGGCCGGTGGTGGTGCTCCAGGCGGTGCTCCACGCGCTGCCGTCGGCCGAGGTCTGGATCTGGAACGCCCGGGCGTGGGCGGCCTCCCAGCGCAGGACGACCCGGCAGATCGACCGGCTGGACCCGAGGTCGACCTGGAGCCACTGGGGATCGGCCGCGAGACTGGCCCAGCGGGTGCCGGTGTTGCCGTCGACGGCAGCCGACGCGGGGGTGCCGGCGTTCTCGGTGGACGAGGAGGTGGCCGGCCGACCCTGCGCGGCGTTGGCGCTGCCGCAGGTGGGCGTCGGGCCGCCGGTCTCGCCGTACACCTGGAACTCCCAGAGCGAGTAGCCGTATCCGGTGGCCCGGGCGGTGCCGTGCATCCGCACGTACCGGCCGGCGCCGGTGACGGCCAGGTTCTGGGTGCCGCCGGTGCCGGTGGTGGTGCTCGCGACGGTGGTCCACGCGCTGCCGTCGTCGGAGGTCTGGATCTGGAAGGCCCGGGCGTAGGCGCCCTCCCAGACCAGGGTCACCTGGCTGATGGTGGCGCGGGTGCCCAGGTCGACCTGGAGCCACTGGGGATCGCTGAACGCGCTCGCCCAGCGGGTGCCGGTGTTGCCGTCGACGGCAGCCGACGCGGGGGTGCCGGCGTTCTCGGTGGACGAGGCGGTGGCCGGCCGGCCCTGCGAGAGCAGCACCGGCGCCGCCTGGGCCGGCGACCCGCCGGTCGGTGCCAGCGCCGCGACGAGCGCGAGCACCAGCCCGACGAGGGTACGCCGCCGGGCGGGCCGAAGCCCCGGTGCCGGACGTACGGATGGGACGCGAGATGTCATGACTTCGCCTGTCGGTAGAGGGCTGCGGACGCCGGGCGCGACGGGGAACGACGAGAGGACCGTGGCGCCGTGGAGGGTGCCGCCGCGGGCGGCACCACGATGGGAGAGCGCTCTCGGGAGAGTGTTACGGCGAGATCGCATCCCCGTCAAGGCATCGATCGCCAACACTGCCGATCGACGCGACTTCTGCCCTCTCGGGCCACCCCGCCCTTGACGAACCCGCCGGTGGAGACTTTAATGACGGCATTAATTAAGGGTTGATGAATTGCCGGCAGGCGAGCCGGCGCGTTGCCGGGACGCGCCGACGCCGCCCTCGCCGGCCACCCGCCCCCGCACGGCCCGCCGCACCCCACCACCCCACCGGAAGGGCAGATCGTGTCGAGCCGACCGCCTCCCCCACCGCCCGCCCGCCGGCCCGCTCAGGCGCTGCGGCGCACCACCAGGACGGGGTCGTGGATGACCGACGCGACGCGCAGCCGCGGCTCCTCGATGCGGGCCAGCAGCAGCCGGGTCGCCTCGGCCGCCATGACCTCCAGCGGGTGCCGGACGGTGGTCAGCGGCGGCTGGGCGGCCTGCGCGGCGCTGCTGTCGTCGAAGCCCACCACCGCGACGTCGTCGGGCACCCGGCGGCCCGCCTCGTGCAGGGCGACCAGGGCGCCCTGCGCCATCAGGTCGTTGGCGACGAAGACGCCGTCGAGGTCGGGGTGGGCGGCCAGCAGGCGACGCATGGCGGCCTCGCCGCTTTCCCGGGTGAAGTTGCCCGCCTCGGACGGCGACCACGCGTACCCGCGGCGGGCCATCGCCTGCCGGAACCCGGCTACCCGGTCCTGGCTGGCCGGCACGTGCTCCGGACCGGCGACCAGCCCGATGCGCTGGCAACCCCGGGCGAGCAGGCGCTCGACGGCCAGCGCCGCGCCCGCCTCGTTGGCCACGTCGACGTAGCTGATCGGGGCGGGGCGGGCGGGGCGGCCCACCATCACCGCGGCGATCCCCGCCTCGGCCAGCAGGCCGGGCAGCGCGTCGTCGGGGTGCAACGACAGCAGCACCACGCCGTCGGCCTGCCCCTGGCGCAGGTCCCCGACCAGCCGGACGCGCGCCGGCGGGCTGCCCACCAGGTGCAGGCCGAGCTGCACACCCGCCGGACGCAGGACGCTCAGCACGCCGCCGACGACCCGGCCGAAGAACGGGTCGGCGAAGAACCGGCCCAGGAACGGGTCGTCGTCGTGCTCCTCGCTGTCGGACACGACCAGCGCGACCGTCCCGGCCCGCCGGGTGACCAGGGAACGCGCGGCGCGGTTCGGCACGTACCCGGTCGCGTCCACCGCCGCCCAGACCACGGCGTGCAGGTCCGGGTCGACGTTGCGCACCCCGTTGACGACGCGTGACACGGTCGCCCGGGACACCCCGGCCACCCGGGCGACGTCCTCCAGGGTGGGCAGGCGGCTCCGGGCCGCGCCGCGCTCCGCCGTCGGCCCCGGGACGCGCTCACCCGGGCGGGACAGGTTGCCCGTCTGGGGCGGTTCCGCCATCCGGAAGTTATAGCACGCGGGCGGGAAAGCGCTCTCTGACCTGCGGCGCGACCCCAGCTCTCTGACCTGCGGCGCGACCCCAGCTCTCCGAGCTGCGGCCGACGCGGCCCCGGGCACGGCTCCCCGAGCCTCGCCATGCGGTCACGGTGCGCCCGCCCTTGACAGTGGGTGACCGCCGGGGAAAGACTGGCCTCACCCCGGAGAGCGCTCTCCCGGGTTCGGAACTCCGGGAAGTGGTGATCGGATGCGCACACTCGCGGCCGCGCGGACCTCCGCCGGACAACCCCCCGTCGACCTACGGTTCCCCGCCGGCTTCCAGTGGGGCGCGGCCACCGCGGCCTACCAGATCGAGGGGGCGGTGCGCGCCGACGGTCGACTCCCCTCCATCTGGGACACCTTCGCCGCCACCCCGGGCCGGATCGCCGGCGGCCACACCGGGGAGCACGCCAGCGACCACTTCCACCGGCACCGCGACGACGTGGCGCTGATGGCCGAGCTGGGCCTTTCGGCGTACCGCTTCTCGGTGGCCTGGCCCCGGGTGCGCGCCGCCGGCGGCGGGGTCAACGCCGCCGGCCTGGCCTTCTACGACCGGCTCGTGGACGACCTGCTGGCCGCCGACGTCAGCCCGGCGGCCACCCTGTACCACTGGGACCTGCCGCAGGAACTGGAGGACGCCGGTGGCTGGGCCGCGCGCGACACCGCCGCCCGGTACGGGGAATACGTCGCCGCCGTCGCCGCGCGCCTGGGCGACCGGGTCCGGCTGTGGAACACCCTCAACGAGCCGTGGTGCTCGGCCTTCCTCGGGTACGGCAGCGGGGTGCACGCCCCGGGGCGGCGCGACCCGCGCGCCGCGCTGAGCGCCGCGCACCACCTGCTGCTGGCCCACGGGCACGGGGTCGCCGCGCTGCGCGCCGCCGGCGTCACCGGCCAGGTCTCGGTGGCGCTCAACGTCGGCACGGTGCGGCCCGTCAGCGACGCGCCCGCCGACCGTGACGCCGCGCGGCGCATCGACGGGCTGCTCAACCGGATCTTCCTCGACCCGCTGCTGCGCGGGGCCTACCCGGCGGACGTGCTCGCCGACACCGCGGCCCTGACCGACTGGTCGTTCGTGCGCGAAGGCGACCTCGACCTGATCGCCGCGCCGCTGGACGCGCTGTGCGTCAACTACTACCAGCCCGACCTTGTCGGCGCCGGCCCGGACGGCCACCACGACGCCGACACCCCGTACCCGGGTGCCGGGAGCGTCGCGTTCCATCCGGTGCCCGGGCCGGTCACGGCGATGGGCTGGTCCGTCGACCCCGGCGGGCTGCGCGACATGCTGCTGCGGGTCACCCGGGACTACGGCGCGCCGCCGCTGTACGTCACCGAGAACGGCGCCGCCTACCCGGACGAGGTCGACCCCGACGGCCGGGTACGCGACCCGGAACGCACCGACTACCTGCACCGGCACCTGGCCGCCGCGCACGAGGCGCTGACCGCCGGCGCGGACCTGCGCGGCTTCTTCGTCTGGTCGCTGCTGGACAACTTCGAGTGGGCCCTCGGCTACGACAAGCGATTCGGCCTGATCCACGTCGACTACGCCACCCAGCGGCGGACGGTCAAGGACAGCGCCCACTGGTACGGCCGGACGATCGCCGCGAACGGCTTCGACCGCCCCCACTGAGGGGGCACCGCCCCGCGCCCGACCGGGCGCGATCCGCAGCCGGCGCGGCCCCGGGGTCTCCCGGGGCCGCGCCGTCGTCACCGCAGGAGCGGCGGTACCGCGCCGGTGGGTCACGGACGCCACGGCGGCGCCGTGACCCACGGCGAGGTCACCTGCGGTAGACGCCGAACTCCCAGAGGGAGTAGCCGTAGTCGGTGGCCTTCCTGGTGCCGTTGACCCGCACGTACCGGCCGGTGCCGGAGAGGTCCAGGTCGTCGAAGCCCCCGTCGCCACCCGTGGTCGAGTGGATCGTCGTCCAGGTGTTCCCGTCGTTGGACACCTCGACCGAGTAGGCGGTGGCGTACGCCGCCTCCCAGGCGAGCTGGACGTGGTCGAAGGACTGCACCGAGCCCAGGTCGACCCGGAGCCAGGCGGTGCCGACCCACTCGCTGGCCCAGCGGGTGCCGTGGTCGCCGTCGACCGCGTACCCGGGCAGCTGCGGGCCGTTGGCGCCGGTGGGCTGGTACGAGGACGCGGTGACCGCCCTGCCCCGGGCCAGGTTGGTGCCCGGGACGGTCGGCGGCACGACCTTGAAGGAGCGCTGCTCGATGCCGACGTTGCCGTGCCCGTCGAAGGCGTACACGTAGACCTTCCACACCCCGAGCCGCTCGGGGGCCCGCACCGTGAACCGCCCGTTCCCGGTCTGGGTGAACGTCAGGTTGGTCAGCCCCCGGTTTCCGGTGATGTGCTTGTCGCTGGCCATCAGGTTGTAGCGGACCAGGTCGCCCTGCGGGTCCCCGGCGGTCGCGTCGACGGTGAAGGTGCCGCCGGCCGGCACGGCGGTCTGCGGGCTGACCGACATGGCGGTGATCTCCGGCGGGGTGTTCGCCGCCGCCTGCCCGGTGTACGCCTGGCGCAGCGCGTGGTAGCCGAGCCGCCGCCACCCGCCGGTGGTGGCGTTGAGCCACACCCCACCGAAGTCGTTCTCCAGGCCGTAGTGGAACTCGGTGGCCCCGAGCGCCACGCCGGGGTGGCCCCTGACGGCGTTCCAGCTCGCCGTGTAGCCGGCCCGCTTCGCCAGGTCGGTCGGCTCGTCGGGCACCCCGTTGACGTCGTCGGGCACCTCCCACTCGCCGTTCGGGCCGCCCTCGGTGAGCAGGTACGGCTTGGTGTGGCCGCCCGCGATCCAGTCCGACTTCACGGTGCCGATCGCGCCGTACGAGTTGACCGCCAGCAGGTCCAGCGCGGGCGAGTACCTCTGGTAGTACGTCCACGCGTGGGTGTAGGCGTCGGTGGAGGTGACCGGGTGGAGCGGGTCGGCGGCGTGGACCGCCTGGGCCACCTCGTTGACGAACTGCGCGTACGCCACCCGCCGGGCCTCGACCACGTCGGCCGGGAGGCCGTGGTCCTGCATGGTCAGGATGACCTCGTTGCCGACGTCCCACATCAGCACGCCCTGCCGGTTCTTCAGCGCGTTGACCCGGGCGACGATCTCGGCCTTGACGGTGTTCTTGTAGGCGGTGTCGTTGACGTAGTCGGCGCCCTGGTTGAGCCAGTGCCCGACGACGACCTTGATGCCCTGCTGGGCCGCCCGGTCGAGCAGGGCCGGGGTGTGGGTGTCGTCCACTCCCCAGATCCGGATCGTGTTGACGCCCATGTTCCGCAGGTCCCGCAGGTACCCGTCGGCGGCGGCCTGCGGCGGCCCGTAGGTCATCCCCCGCACCTCGTACGGGGCGCCGTTGACCTGGAGCTGCCAGTTGCCCTGGGTGCCGGTCACCCGCACCGTGCTCGGCCCGGCCGGGGTGAGCGGATCGGTCATCGCGGCGGGGACCGTGCCGGCGGCCCGGGACACGGTCACCGAGTCGACGCTGAGCACCCCGCCCGAGGTGGTCCCCGGGGTGGGGGTGCTCCGGCCGGCGATCGCGTTGGGCAGCGAGCCGCCGACGGCCAGGTCGAGCCGGAGGAAGAAGCCGTGGTGCACGGCCGCGTTCCAGGCGGCGACGCCGACCTGCGACTCGCGTACCACCCAGGTCTGCCGCCCGTCGAGGTAGAAGCGGATCTCCTCGTCGGTCCTCGTCCGGTCGACGACCTGGGTGTACTCGTGGTAGCCGGTCCGGCAGCCGGCGCAGGTGGCCAGCCCGCTGGAGCGGCCGGTGTACTCGGCGCACACCCCGTCGGGCGCGGTGCCGCAGTGCAGCGTCTGGGCGAGCTGGCCGCGGCCGTTGACGTCGGTCATGATGTCGGTCTCGCCGACGCCGGGCCAGTTGGTGAAGTTGCCCCGGAAGGCGGCGCCGGTGGCGCGGAACCCGGGCCAGTACCCGAGGCCGTCGGCCACGTCGGGCTGCCGGAGCACGGCGGTGAACCGCAACTGCTCGCCGGCGCGCGGCTCGAAGTCGGCCCGCTGGGTCTCCAGCCGGCCCGAGGTCCAGGCCCCGGCGGCGTCCCGGATCGCCCGGATGCTCAGCCGGCCGGCACCGTCGAGCTGGACGTTCGCGGTCGACGCGGTTGCCGTCTCCACCTCGCCGGTGCCCCAGTTCGCCGCGCCGCCCGGGTAGGAGGTGCCGGTGCGCAGCAGCCAGTTCGCCGCCGACGGCGAGGTGCCGGCGGGACCGGTGAAGTCGTCGGTCCAGACGGTCTGCCAGTTGCCGGGGACCGGCGTCGGGCTGGTGGTCGGCGGCGTGGTCGGGCCGCCGAGCGAGCCGTAGACCTTGAACTCGTACAGCGAGTAGCCGTAGCCGCTGGCCCGCGCGGTGCCGTACATCCGCACGTACCGCCCGCTGCCGGCGACAGCGACCGTCTCGGTGCCCCCGGCCCCGGTGGCCGTGCCGTGCACGGTGGTCCAGGTGCTGCCGTCGGCCGAGGTCTGGATCTGGTACGCCCGCGCGTACGCGCCCTCCCACTGGAGGACGACCTGGCTGATGGTGGCGGTGCCGCCGAGGTCGACGCTCAGCCACTGGGGGTCGCTGAACTGGCTGGACCAGCGGGTCCCGGCGTTGCCGTCGACCGCGTTGGCCGCGCCGACGTCGGCCCCCTCCTGGGAGGACGCGGTGACCGGCCGACCCTGCGACAGCAGGCTGTCGGCGGCGTGCGCGCCGGGTTGGGCGACGACGAGGTACGCCGCCACCAGCGCGACGACGGCGACGACGAGCAGTACGGGACGGTGCCGCGACGGTGGGCGGCGACGGGGGGCGGGAGGGTGAACGGTCATGGGCCTGCCTGTCGGAGAGGAGACGCCGACGCGGGTACGGCGGCGGATGGTGGTGGTGTCAGCGGTGGTGGTGATGGTGGCTGCCGTGTTGGTGTTGGTCGCGCCCGGCGGGCCCGGCGTGGGCGTCCGGGCCGGTGACCGGGGGCGGGTCGCGCCCCCGGTCACCGCACTACGCCGGTCAGGGCAGCTCGTAGTTGGCGTTGAGCGCCGCGCCGCGCTCGGGCTTGTACTGGTCGAAGCCGCGCGGGTCGCACTGGAGCCCGCCGTTGACGCAGTGGGTCACCAGCGCGTTGAGCGTCGGGGCGTCCCAGGCGTTGTAGAAGTCGTAGTGGAAGGAGTAGCCCCGGCCGCTGGCCAGCCGGACCCCGGCCATGTCCCCGCTGACCGGGAAGGCCATCTTGAACTCGATCATCGGCACGGCCACCGGGTGGCTGGCCGGGCAGACGCCGACGGTCGGGTACGCCATGTGGCTCTTGTGGTCGGGCGTGTCCAGGTACCGGCCGTCCCAGCAGCTCGGCGCCTGGTAGCGGACGTTGAGCTGGCTGCCGGCCGGGCAGGACGCCGGGAAGTCCCAGTTGCGGACGCTGTCGCCGCACTCCCAGCCCTCGACCGCTCCCGGGGCGTTGCGGAACTCCTCCAGCGTGGTGGCGGGGCTGCCGACGACGTACCGCAGGCCGGGCGGCGAGGGGCGGACGCTGCGGTAGTCGATGACGCCGCTCTTGTAGTAGATGACCTGCCGGCCGACCGGCTGGACGGCGGTGTCGCCCCGGTACAGGGTCGGCATCCAGTAGCCCGTCTTGTCCCCGGGCGTGATGCAGGAGGTGCCGCCGGCCCGGAGGGAGGCCAGCGTGGTGTTGGCGTTCGTGGTGGTGTTTCCCATGAACGTGTGCGAGTGCGAGGCGCCCGGCAGGTTCGGGAAGACGATCGGGTCGTCGGGCAGGTTCGACCGACTCACCGAGCAGTTCGCCTGGAACTCGTGGTGGGTGGTCGGCGGGTTGGTGGGCGGCGGGGTCGCCGTGGACGGGATCACGCCGGTGACCGGCGGGTCGGCCGGCACGTAGCCGGGTCCGCCGGTGGGCGGCGTCGTGGTCCCGGCGGAGCCGTAGACCTTGAACTCGTACAGCGAGTAGCCGTAGCCGGTGCCGCGCTGGGTGCCGTACAGCCGGACGTACCGGCCGGTGCCCGTGACGGCGATGCTCTCGGTGCCGCCGGCGCCGGTGGTGCTGGTGTGGACGGTGGTCCAGGTGACGGCGTCGGCGGAGGTCTGGATCTGGTACGCCCTGGCGTACGCGTACTCCCACTCCAGGACCACCCGGCTGACGGTGACGGTGGTGCCCAGGTCGACGCGGAGCCACTGCGGGTCGGCCCACTGGCTGCCCCAGCGGGTGTCGGGCCGCCCGTCCACGGCGGCCGCGGCGGGGGCCTCGCCGTTCTCCACCGACGACGCCAGCGCCGGCCGGCCCTGGGACAGCAGGGTCTCCGCGGCCTGCGCCGTCGGGACGCCCGCCACCAGCAGCGATGCCGTCAGCGCCAGGGCGGCGACCGGCGCGATTGTTCTCCTGAGCCGTGGTCTCTCGGTCTTCATGATGACCTCTCCAGGGGTAGGACGACTGCGCTCCGGCTGCCTCGCCGGCCGGTGGCCCGCTCGTGCCGCACCTGGCCCGAGGGCAGGATCGTCGCCGGGCCGCGCACTCGGAGAGCGCTCTCCAAGTGTTACGCCGAAATTTCACGTACGTCAATACGACCGGCCCCTCGAAGACCGGTGGACGCACCCGAACCGGACGGTGGGCAGTCCCGCGTACGTGGACCTCACCCGCCTGGTCCCGTCAGAAACCCCTGTCAGGCACCCCGCCGGAGTGCCAGGCGGGTGGTGCCACCTCGCCCCTTTGCTCTGCTGCCGCCGCCGCAACACCAGCACCGCCACCCAGCACCAGCACCGCAGCCGATTCGCGTCGGGCGCCGACACGAGAATGCCGGCAGAACCGTCACGTTCCGCGAGCGTTGCACAGGGGGCAGCAGAGCAAAGGGGGCGCCGCGGGTTGCCCGCCGGACGCCGACGACGTCAGCGTCGGCGCCCCGCCCCCTGGGTGGGACTTCACGATCGTCTGCTGATTTCGGAGAGCTCGCCCGGCGTGTCGTCTCACAAATCAGCAAACGATCACGCCACGACTGCCGCGAACCCCGACGCCACCGCGCACATCGTCGCCGCAAGGAGTGGCCGCAACGATGACTCACCGCAGCCCTCAACCCCACCCCACCCCACTCTGCGCGATCTTGCACTTACGGCCCGGGCAAAGAGGGTGAAACGCCCTTGGCAGGGGCCGTATGTGCAAGATCGGCGCAGCGAAGTGACCGCCTGCCCGTACAAGGGACGCACCACCGACTACTGGGCGGTGCGGACCGACGCGGCCGTGCACCCGGACCTGGCCTGGTCCTACGGGCGGGTCCCGGGCTCAGTCGGCCAGTTCGGCGAGCGGGAACGCCCGGTTCCGGCGGGGCGGGACCAGGAAGTTCTGCCTGCGGGTGCAGGTCAGGAAGCGTTCCAGGCCGTTGTCCTGCTCGGCCACCCGATGCTTGCGCGCCAGGTCCACCGACGCCTGGCTGCGCCGCATCCGGGCGAAGAAGTCGGCGGTCGGCACGAACACGCTGAAGTGCAGCTTCGGCTGGCTGCTGCCGTCGGGCACGTCCAGGGCGTCGAAGCCGGGGCCGTCGACCCGCAGGTGCATCGGGGTGCCGTCGGGCGCCCGGGAGCTGCGCTGGAGCGTGGACAGGTGCCCCATCCGGCGCTCGCCCCGGGGCAGGCCGACGCCCCGGGCGGTGCGCTCGGCGTAGTCCGGGCCCCGGTTGTCGGCGGGCAGGAAGGACGGCCCGCCGCCGTCGGTGAGCTGGTCGGCGTTGCCGGGGTGCACCGGCGGGGCGTGGAACATGTACTGCACCCGCTTGGTGAAGTTGCCGTTGTCGCTGGGCGGGGTGTCCGGCGAGGCCATGTCGTAGAACTGGAGCATGTCGAGGATGATGTGCGACAGGTGCTGGATGCCGCCGTTGTCCAGGTAGTCGCCGGGGCGGGCGGTGGTCAGCCGAGCCGAGGGGTGGCCGGCGAAGGTGCAGATCGCCGGCGGGCCGGAGGCGTTGACCTGCTGGTCGGAGAAGCCCATCCACATCGGCGAGTCGGGCTGGATGAACCGGGCGTACGACAGCCGGTTCTGCTCGGCCACCGAGCGCGGCAGGCCCGCCTGGGTGAACATGTGCCGGCTGGAGGTGACGGTGAGCAGCCCGGCGAAGGCCGGCGGGGGCGTCGGCCGGCCGGCCAGCGTGCCGCTGCCGTCGAACCAGGCCAGCACGTCCTGGATGACCGTGGCCCGGTCGCTGCGGAAGGTGAACAGCAGGTCGTTCTGCTCGACGCGGACTGGCACGGTGAACCGCCGCTTGGTGACCCCCGGGTTGTCCGGGTGGATGTCGGTCGGCCCCGGCTCCGCCTCCTCCAGCACCGACCGGGACGGGTCGGCCAGCAGCCGGGGCAGGTGCGCGCCGACCAGGTCGCCGGCCAGCCCGCCCGGCAGCCGCCGGAAGTACGGCAGGCCGTAGGAGACGAAGGTCATCAGGCCGGCCGCGCCGAACGGGTACCCGGATTCCAGGGCGGCGAGCACCCGGGCCAGCTCCCGCTGGTCGTCGGGGCCGGGGCCGCGCGTCAGCGCGGCGGTCAGGTAGACGGTGTGCACCGGCGGCATGACGAACGGCCCGCCGGTGGGCGAGGCCTGCTCCGGCGCGCTGTACCGGGCGACGTCGAACTGGATGTCGGGCAGCCCCTGCGCCGGGTCGGGCGCGGCCGGGCGGTCCGGGGTGCGGGCGCCGGCCGAGCAGGCCGCCAGCGCGGAGGCGGCCATGGCCAGGGCGCCGCCGGCCAGCACCGTCCGGCGGTGCAGCCGGGGTTGGTCGCCCACGCCTCAGCTCGACCGGTCGAGCGCGGCGCGCAGCGCCCCGCCGAGTTCCTCGTCGCCCGGCGCGGTCAGCCGCACCGCCTGCCCGGTCAGCCCGACGAAGCCGTCCCGGGCGCCGCCGTTGCAGGTCGGGCTCACCAGCACCGCCGCGCCGTCCTGCTCGACGTCGACGTGCCGGGTGCCCTTGGCGTACGTGGCCCAGGAACGCAGGCCGAGCGCGTCGAGCACCGGCGCGAACGGCGAGGGCCCGCCCCGCAGGTCGGGGGTGGGCACGCCGGTGCGCGAGGCGTCGAGCATCCGGCGCACCGCCGCGCCCAGCAGGTCGTCGGACGGCTCGTCGAGGAGCTCGAAGGCGCCGTTGGCGATCCACATGCCGTCGCCGGTCAGCGAGGAGGAGTGCGCGACGTACCGACCTCTGCGCAGGTCGAGTGCGGCGAGTCTGGTCATCGATGTCCTCGGTCGGGGGTGGGACGCCCCAGGGTACCCGTGGGGCGTCCCCGGTGGTCTATCTCATCGGGATGATCCGAACGGTCACCCCCTTTTGGGCCCCGTACTGGACTATCTGGTTGAGCGCGTTCTGCTGGGCGCTGGTGGCCGCGCCGCGTTGGACGGCGATCTCCAGCTCCCGGGCGGCGACCTGACCCGGTCTGATGGTGACGCCGTCCCAGGTCACCGGGTTGCTCTTGGCGAAGCCGGCCGCCTTGTCGACGTAGCCCTGCAACCGGCTGGTGAGCTGGCCGGCGGTCTGGTACGACTTCGCGGTCAGGTCGACGCTCTTGATGCTGGTGGCGGTGCCGTTGGCGAACCGGTCGATGGTCGGGAAGCTGCGTGGCAGGTTGCCGCCGAGCTTCGCCTCGATGGCCAGGCCGCGCTCGAACTGGTTGAGCTTCCACACCGAACTGCCGGCCTTCAGGTACGCCCCGAGGCCGCCGCTGACCGCGCCCAGCGCGCCGCCGATCGCGAAGTCCTTCAGGGCGTCGCCCATGCTGTACTTGCGCCCGGTCAGCGCCGCGAGGCCCGCGCCGATGCCGACCGAGGAGGCGCCGCCGATCAGTGCCCCGATCAGGATCGGCACGCAGATCGGGCAGTCTCCGTTGGGGTCGGACAGGTTGACCGGGTCGTTGAGCGCGTACGTGTACAGGTTGGCGCTGCCGCCGCCGAAGCCGGCCGGGTCCTGGCTGAGGAACCGCCCCGTCTCGGGGCTGTACCAGCGGGCCCGGTGGTAGTTCAGCCCGGTGGCGGAGTCGCGTTCCCGGCCGGTGAACTGCTGGGTGTTGCCGCTGGCCGCGCCGCTGGCGGTGACCGCGCCGAACGGGTCGTAGGCGTACCGGGTGGTCAGCGTGCCCGCGGAGTCGGCCAGGCCGAGCACGCTGCCGAGCGCGTCGGTGATCGGCACCCGAGGGCCGGCCGCGTCGGTGCGGACCAGCGTCTGGTCGAGCCCGGCGGTGAGCCGGTCGGCGGCCGTCGCGCCGGTCTGCTCGCGGACCAGGTTCGGGCCGTCGTAGAGGAAGCCGGTGGTGGCCCCGCCGGCCGCGCGGCTGGCGAGCCGCCCGGCGGCGTCGTAGCCGTACGCGGTGGTCAGTCCCGGCCCGGTGACCCCGGTCAGCTCGCCCCGGGCGTTCCAGGTGTAGCCGAGCACGCCGTCGCCGGTCAGGTTGCCCTCGTCGTCGTAGCTGAACGTCCGGTCGCCGCGGCTGGTCAGCCGGTTGGCGGCGTCGTAGCTCGTCGAGGGGCCGGTGCTCGGGACGGTGACGGAGGCGAGGCTGCCGGTCAGGTCCCGCACCCGGCCGGCGCCGTCGTAGGCGTAGCCGAGGTGGCCGATCGGCACCCCGCCGGCGGTCTCGTAGAACATCCCGGTGAGCTGGGACGCGGCGTCGTAGGTGTACTTCGTGGTGACGCCGGCCTGCTCGACCCGGTCGGTGCGGCCGGCGGCGTCCCGGTGCCAGGTGGCGGTGGTGGCGCCCTGGGTGATCTGCTCGATCAGGCCGGTCTGGTCGTAGGCGTAGGAGACCGCCGACTGGCCGGGCACGGTCATGGCGGAGCGCCGGCCGGCGGCGTCGTAGGTGTAGCCGACGGTGCCGGTGGGGCCGGCCACGCTGACCACCTGGTCGAGGTCGTTCCAGCCGAGGGTGAGCAGCCCGCCGGCCGAGTCGTTGAGGGTGGTGAGCCGGTCCAGGGCGTCGTAGCCGAACTGCTTGGTGCTCTCGTAGTTCGGTCCGGCGGTCTTGCCGTACCCGATGAAGGTGGTGCGGCCGAGCACGTCGTACCCGGTGACGGTGGTCTTGCCGCGCCGGTCGGTGGCGGAGACGACCCGGCCGAGCACGTCGTACGACTGCTGGGCCTGCTTGCCGAGCGGGTCGGTGACGGTGACCGGGCGGTCGGAGCTGTCGTAGGAGACGGTGGTGCTGTTGCCCCGGGCGTCGGTGACCTTCGTCAGGTTGCCGTTGCCGTCGTACTCGAAGGCGGTGGCCCGGCCGAGGCCGTCGGTGCTGGTGAGGACCTGGTTGTCCGGGTCGTAGCGGACGTGTTCCAGCACGCCCCTCGGGTCGGTGACCGCCACGGGGCGGCCGACGGCGTCGACGAAGCTGCGGGTGGTCCGGCCCACCGGGTCGGTCACCGCGACGAGGTCGCCCTGCTCGTAGGTGTAGCGGGTGGTGTTGCCGAGCGGGTCGGTGAACGAGGTGACCTGGCCGGCGGTGTTGTAGGCGTAGCGGCGGGTGCGGCCGGCGGCGTCGGTCGCCGCCGTGAGGTTGCCGTTGTCGTCGTACCCCATGTGGGTGGTCCGGCCCTGGTCGTCGGTGACCGAGGTGAGCTGCCGGTACGGGCCGCCGGAGGTGACCGTGGCGGACTGCGCGGCGGCGGTGCCGGCGAGCGCGGTGAGCGAGGTGAGCTGCCCGTTCGCGCCGTACCCGAGGGTGGTCCGCCGCCCGTACGGGTCGACCAGCGCGGTCGGCAGGTGGGTCGCCGGGTCCCGGGTGGTGGTGGAGGTGCGCGCCTGGGCGGTGCCGGCGGCGGTGGTCTCGGCGACCACCCGGTGGTCGGCGTCGAAGCTGGTCTCCCGGACGGTGCCGTCCGGCTCGGTGACGGCCGTCTTCACGACATTGTTGGCGGTGTCGGTGGTGTAGGCGAAGCCGTAGGTGACCCCGCCGGGCATGCTCTGGGCGGCCACCCGACCGGCCGCGTCGTAGGTGTTGGTGAGGTAGGTGACGCCCCGGGCGTCGGTGACGGTGGTCATCCGGTGCGCCGTGTCGTAGGTGTACGTGGTGGTCCGGCCGCCCGGCGAGGTGACCGTGGTGAGCCGGCCGGAGCCGTCGTAGCCGTACTGCACGGCCCGGCCCGCGTTGTCCTGCGCCCGGGTGACCCGGCCGCCGCTGTAGGTGAGCTTGATCCAGCGGCCGTTGGGCGAGGTGACCTGGGTGATGTCGCCGGACTGGCCGCCGGTGGACCGGGTCAGGGTGATCTGGTTGCCGTGCCGGTCCCGGATGGACTGCAACGGGGTGTTCTCGCCGAAGACGTAGACCATGCCGTCGGTGCGGACCAGGTCCCAGCCGTTGCCGTTCCAGGTCATCACGGCGTCCCGGAACGGGCCGGTGGTGTCGACGGCCTTGAACACCGCGTCGGTCCAGCCGGTCCCGGGGCTGGTCCGCACCATGTGCACCTTGCCGCTGTCCGGGAAGATCAGGTCGGCCTCGGTGTACTCCTGCTTCGAGAAGACGAAGATGCCGTAGGTGAAGTTCGCCCCGATGCCGAACTCGCGGTTCTGGGTGTCGTTCTGCCGGTAGGTGCGGGTGATCGAGATCGGCAGCACGTCGTTCACGGTCAGGTCGGTGTGCTCGTCGACGAACAGGCCGCTGGCCAGGTCGACGGGGTCGCCGCCGGAGTCGCCGTCCTCGCCGGGCCCGGTGCCGGCGGGGCGCTTGCCGCTGCCGTTGAACATCGCGCCGGTGAACTCCCAGACCCGCACGTCGGGGTCGGGCACGATCTGCCGGCCGTCGGGGGTGACGGTGCCGTGGCCGTAGATGTACCAGCCGGCCTCCGCGCCGGTCACCGCGCACACGGCCGGGGTCTTCGCCGCCTTGGCGGGCTTCTTCGGGTACGACTTCACCGGCGCCCTGGTGCAGGGTGCCCGCTCCGGGTCGTAGTCCCAGAAGTCCAGCCGGCTGCCCGGCGCGAGGCCCTGGGTGTTCGGGTAGATGATCTGCGCGCCCTTCGGCAGGATCACCGATCCGCCGGGCTGCACGGTGAAGTAGACCGGGGTGCGCACCCCGGCCGGGAGCGGGAACGGCGGCTGGTCCACCGGCAGCGCGGTGATGGACAGCTCGGTGACCCGCTTGCCGGCCCGGTCGCGGATCACGCTGCCCTTGGGCAGCCGCACCTCGAAGCCGGGGATCGCCGGGGTGGTGATGACCGTCTGCTTTTTGGTGGGCGACGGGAACCGGGTGCTGTTCGCGGTGTCGAGCCGGGTCATCCAGATCGGGTACGACAGCTCGACGGTCTCCCCCGCCCGCAGGTCCACCCCGGTCTCGAAGCGGCCGAAAGCGCGGCCGGGGCTGCTGGCCGTCGCGCCGTCGATGACCAGGACGTGGTGGCCGGCGGTGAGCCCGGTGAGCAGGAACCGGCCGGTGGCGTCGGTGCGGGTGCTGCGCCGGCCCACCGCGAGGGTGACGTCGGCGAGCGGACGGCCGTTGAGCAGCAGGGCCTGCCCGGCGAGCGCGGTCGTCCCCCGGTCGGCGCGCAGGGCCGGCTGGAGGTTGCCGTACGCGCCGGTGCGGTGGCTCGCCCAGTCCTCGCCGGCCAGGTTGAACCGGTCCGGCGTCCAGGTCTCGGTCACGTCGCCGGCCGGCCGGGCCGGGATCTTCGCGGGCGCCTTCCTGGCGGCGGCTGCGGCGGGCAGCCGCACCTCGCCGGTCAGGCCGCCGATGGTGCTGGACGACGGGTCGACGAGGAGGGTGTAGGTGCCGGCCACGGGCAGGGTGACCGAGGTGAAGGTGCAGGTGCCTCCGCAGTAGACGCTGCTGCCGAGGTTCGTCCCGTCCGGCTTGCGGATGATCGCCGTGGCGTTGTACTGGCCGTAGGTGCCGGCCGTGACTGCCACGGTGACCACCTGGCCGGCGGTGCCGGGGAAGGTGAGCGTGGCGTTCTGGCCGGGCACGGCGGTGGTCAGGGTGACCCCCGGGCCGCCCGGGGTGACGGCCGCGGTCGCGTCGGCCGGCACGTCGTACACCCGCAGGGTCGCCGCGCCGGTGTAGGCCGCGTCGGGGTTCAGCAGGATCGTGTACGTGCCGGCCACCGGCAGCGTCGTGACGTCGAAGAAGCAGGTCGCACCGCAGTACGCGCTGCTGCCGAGGTTCGTCCCGTCCGGCTTGCGGATGATCGCCGTCGCGTTGTAGGTGCCGTAGGTGCCGGCGCTGCCCAGCACCGAGATGCGCTGCCCGGCGGTGCCGGGGAACGACAGCACCGCGTTCTGGCCGGGGACCGTGGTGGTCAGGGTGGCGGCGGACCCGCCCGGCGTCGTGCCGGCGATGGCGTCGGCCGGCACGTCGTACACGCGCAGGGAGACCGAGCCGGTGTACATGCCGTCGGGGTTCAGCAGGATCGTGTACGTCCCGGCCACCGGCAGCGTCGTGACGTCGAAGAAGCACGACGCACCGCAGTACGCGCTGCTGCCGAGGCTCGTCCCGTCCGGCTTGCGGATGATCGCCGTCGCGTTGTACGTCCCGTACGTGCCACCGGTCCCCTGCACCGAGATGCGCTGACCGGCGGCGCCGGTGAACGACAGCACCGCGTTCTGGCCCGGGGTGGTGGTGGCGACCGGTACGGCCGGGCCGCCGACCGTGGCGCTGACGGTCGCGTCGGCGGGCACGTCGTAGACCCGCAGGGTCACCGCGCCGGTGTAGGCCGCGTCGGGGTTCAGCAGGATCGTGTACGTGCCGGCCACCGGCAGCGTCGTGACGTCGAAGAAGCACGTCGCACCGCAGTACGCGCTGCTGCCGAGGTTCGTCCCGTCCGGCTTGCGCACGATCGCCGTCGCGTTGTACGTCCCGTACGTGCCACCGGTCCCCTGCACCACGATCCGCTGATCGGCGGTGCCGGTGAACGACAGCACCGCGTTCTGGCCGGGGACCGTGGTGGTCAGGGTGGCGGCGGACCCGCCCGGGGTGGTGCTGGCGGTGGCGTCGGCCGGCACGTCGTACACCCGGACGGTGAGCGCGCCGGTGTAGGTGGACGCCGGGTCGACCAGGAGGCTGTACGTGCCGGCGACCGGCAGCACCATCGCGTCGAACAGGCAGGACGCCCCGCAGTACGCGCTGCTGGTCAGGTTCGTGCCGTCCGGCTTGCGCACGATCGCCGTCGCGTTGTATGTCCCGTACGTGCCGCCGGTGCCCTGGACCAGGATCCGCTGCCCGGCCGCGCCGGGGAACGTCACCACGCCGTTCTGCCCGGGGACGCTGGTGGTGACGGTGACCGGGGCGCCGCCCGGGGTGGTGCTGACGGTGGCGTCGACGGGCACGTCGAACACCTGCGCGGTCAGGCTGCCGACGGCCACCCCGACCGGGTCGACCAGCAGGGTCCAGGTGCCGGCCGTGGCCAGCGACACCGAGCTGAACGAGCAGCTCGTCGCGCAGGACGAGTTGCTCGTGACGGCGCTGCCGTTGGGCGCGCGCAGCGTCGCGGTCACGTTGCCCCCGCCGAACGCGCCGGCGGAGAGGCTGACGGTGACGACCTGCCCGGCGGTGCCGGGGAACGACACCACCGCGTTCTGGCCGGGCACGGTGGTGGTCACCGACACCGCCGCGCCGCCCGGGGTGGTGGCCGCCGTGGCGTCGGCGGGCACGTCGTGCACCTTCACGGTGAGCGCGCCCACAGCGGTGATCTTCGGGTCGACCAGCAGGGTGTACGTGCCGTCCGCCGGCAGGAGGATGCCGTCCAGGAAGCACGAGGCCCCGCAGGCGGTGTGCGACGCGACCGTGGTGCCGTCGGGGCGGCGCAGCGTCACCGTCGCCTCGGCGGCGCCGAACGTGCCGCCGCTGAGCTGCACCGACACCCGCTGCCCGGTAGTGCCGGGGAACGACACCACCGCGTTCTGGCCGGGCACGGTGGTGGTCACCGACACCGCCGCGCCACCCGGGGTGGTGGCCGCCGTGGCGTCGGCGGGCACGTCGTGCACCTTCACGGTGATGCTGCCGACGACCGTGCCCTTCGGGTCGACGAGGACGGTGTACGTGCCGGCCACGGTCAGCGTTTGGGCGTCGAGGAGGCAGGAGGTCCCGCAGGTCGTGTGGGACACGACCGTGGTGCCGTCGGGGCGGCGCAGCGTCACCGTCGCCTCGACGGCACCATACGTGCCGCCGCTGAGCTGCACCGCGACCCGCTGCCCGGCCGCTGCGGGGAACGAGACCACCGCGTTCTGGCCGGGCACGGTGGTGGTCACGGTGACCGCGGCGCCGCCCGGGGTGGTGTTGGCGACCGCGTCGTTGGGCAGGTCGTAGACCCGGGCGGTGATGGCGCCGAGGGTGGTCCCAGTCGGGTTGACGAACACCGTGTACGTGCCGGTGGCCGGGAGGGTGACCGCGTTGAACGAGCAGCTCGTGCCGCAGTAGCTGTCGCTGACCACGGTGGAGCCGTCGGGGGCGCGCACCGTCACGGACGCGTTGTAGGTGCCGAAGGTGCCGGCTGCCAGGGTCACCGAGACTGCCTGCCCGGCGGTGCCGGGGAAGGAGACGACGGCGTTCTGCCCCGGCACGGTGGTGGTCACGGTGACCGCGGCCCCGCCGGGCGTGGTGGTCGCCGAGGCGTCCGCGGGCACGGCGTTGACCTGCGCGGTGACCTGCCCGACGTAGGTGGTGTCGGGATTGAGCAGCAGCGTGTACGTGCCGTCGACCGGCAGCACCACCGTGTCGAAGAAGCACGACGCCCCGCAGTACGCGCTGCCGGTCAGGCTCGACCCGTCCGGCTTACGGATCACCCCCGAGGCGTTGTACGTCCCGTACGTGCCGCCGCTGAGCTGCACCGACACCCGCTGCCCGGCCGTGCCTGCGAAGGAGACCACCGCGTTCTGCCCCGGCGTCGTGGTGGCCACGGTGACGGCGGACCCGCCCGGGCTCGCGGTCGCCGTGGCGTCCGCCGGCACCAGGTGGACCTGCGCCGCGACCTGGCCGACGTAGGCGCCGTCCGGGTTGAGCAGCAGCGTGTACGTGCCGTCGACCGGCAGCACCACCGTGTCGAAGAAGCACGACGCCCCGCAGTACGCGCTGCCGGTCAGGCTCGACCCGTCCGGCTTACGGATCACCCCCGAGGCGTTGTACGTCCCGTACGTGCCGCCGCTGAGCTGCACCGACACCCGCTGCCCGGCCGTACCGGGGAAGGAGATCACCGCGTTCTGCCCGACGACCGTGGCCACGGTGACCGGGGCGGAGCCGGGTGCGGTGCTCGCCGTCGCGTCCGCCGGCACGTCATGGACCTGTGCGGTGACCGCGCCGACGTAGCTGGTGTCGGGGTTGACCAGGATGGTGTACGTCCCGTCGACCGGCAGGACCACGGTGTCGAACAGGCAGGAGCTGCCGCAGTACGCGCTGCCGGTCAGGCTCGACCCGTCCGGCTTGCGCACCACCCCCGAGGCGTTGTACGTCCCGTACGTGCCGCCGGTGAGGTGGACCAGGACCCGCTGGCCCGCCGTGCCGGGGAACGAGACGACGCTGTTCTGGCCGGGCACCGTCGTGGTGGCGGTGACCTGGGGGCCGCCGGGCGTGGTCGCCACGGCGGCGTCGGCCGGCACGTCGTACACCTGGACGGTGATCGCCCCGGTGGTGGTGGACTGCGGGTCCACCGCGACGGTGTACGTGCCGTCGGTGGGCAGCACCACGGTGTCGAGGAAGCAGGCGGTGCCGCAGGATCCGTTGGAGGTGACGGTGCCGCCGCCCGGCTTGCGCAGCGTGACGGCGGCGTTGTAGGTGCCGTAGGTGCCGCCGCTGAGCTTGACCGAGACCCGCTGGCCGGTGCTGCCGGCGAAGGTGACGGCGGCGTTCTGGCCGGGCACGGTGGTGGTGACGGTGACCGGTTCCCCGCCCGGCGTGGTGGCCGCCGCCGCGTCGGCGGGCACCTCCCGCACGGTCGCGGCGACCGAGCCGGTGGCAGTGCTCGACGCGGCCAGCAGCAGCGTGTACGTGCCCGCCGTGCGGGCCGTCACCGTGTCGATGAAGCCGGTGGCGCCCACGCACCCGGACGACGCCGCGGTGCGCCCGAACGGGTCGAGGACCTTCGCGGTGGAGATGCCGCAGGAGCCGAAGGTGCCGTCGGCGAACTGCACGCTCGCCCGCTGACCCTCGGTCAGGTCGAACACGACCAGCGCGATGTCGCCCGCGCTCGGGATCGACACGGACCTGGTGCCGCCGAGCGCGACCCGGGAGGTGTGCACCACGTCGGCGACGGTGTACGGGGCGGGGGCGACGAAGACGTCGGCGGCGCCGTCGCCGCTGCCGTGCCGGGTGCGGACCCCGATCCGGCCGGAGCCGGCGCCGGTGGGCACCTCGACGGTCAGGCTGCCGGCGGCGACCGCCGAGGGGAAGGCCCGGGTGCGGTTGAGGGTGACGGCGTTGTCGGCCGCGTCGGCGGCGAAGCCGGTGCCGGTGACGGTGACCGTGCCGCCGGGGGCGACGACGGTCGGGGAGACGCCGGTGACGGTCGGCGCGGACTCGTCCGGCCCGACGACCACGAAGGACTGCGGGCTGCTCGCGGTGGCACCGCCGACGGTGACGGTGACCAGGCCGGTGGTCGCCCCGGCGGGAACCCGGGCGACCAGCCGCCGGCCGGCGGCCGAGGTGACCGTGGCCGGTACGCCGTTGAAGGTGACGGTGTTCTCGGCCGGCACGGTGGAGAAGCAGCCGCCCTCCAGCGTGACCTCGGCGCCGACGGCCGCCCGGGCCGGCACCACCGACAGCAGGGCGAGGGCGGGGCTGCCCTCGCCGGTGACGGAGGCGATGTTGCCCGCCGGGTCGTACCCGTACCGGGCGGTCCGGCCGGCCTGGTCCTGCACGCCGGCCAACTGCCCGGCGGCGTCGTACGCGTAGCCGACCGAGTCGCAGGAGACCGAGGCCGGAACCATGTCGGGCAGGTCCGCCCGGACGGCGAGCGCCGGCAGCAGGACGAGCGCGGCGAGGGCCGCGCCGAACCGGAGTCGGGCCCCGGCCCAGACCCTCGATCGGATGGTGCGCGGGCCGAGCGGTCCCGACATGCTGCCTCCCAGGACGGTACGTTCTGGGTGGCAACGTAGGCGGTTTCCATCAACGGGCATAGATCGCCAGGTGAACGGGAGGCCCGCTCATCAAGATCATCCACAGTGGCCGCGCCGCCTACCGGCCGAAACGGTTGCGGCGGTCGCGCTGATGTCGGCTATCTGACAGTTGATTGCATTGCCTGATCACGGGGCAAAAACGGGCAGGTCAGCGGGCATCTCCGAAATGGGCGCGCACCCGGTGCAACCCACCCGGCAAGTGAGCAGCGGGGGGGATAACCGGATGGGCTAGCGTCTCCCGCGCGAGACCGGCGACACGCGCTCCCGGGAAGGCGTGACCGGCCGGCGGATCAGGTCGGGAGGACCACCGTGGCGGACGACCGCGCCGGGTCGGCGTTGCAGAAGGCCCTTCTGCTGCTCGACCACGGCCACCACCGTCGCCGAGGCGCGGGGCAGCGCCTGGCTCGCCCGGCCGGCCGGGCTGGACGATGTGGCCCTCTTCGGCGGGGTGATCATCTACCTCACGGCGCTGCTCGCCCTGGAGTGGCGGGCCGTCCGGCGGGCGCGGCCGGCGCCGGTGGTCGCGCTCGTGGCGCTCGTTGTCGGTGCGGTGGCCGTGGGCGGGTTGCCGGCGACCATCAGCCTGGCGCTCCTCGCGCTGATCTGCGTCGCGCTGGTGCTCGGCGGGATGCGCAGCGGCGATCCGCTTCGCCGCCAGGTGCGCCAGACGGCTCTTGAGGAGCAAGTCGCCGCCGAACACGACCAGTCGGAGTGGCGCCGCCGCAACCTGTGAGGGCGCGGGTCCGGCCGGCCGTGACGCGGCGGCGAGGTGGCCCGCCGTCCGGTGACCTCCCGAAATCAGTGACCGTGACCACAGCCAGATGATCCGTTATTGGGCGGTGAGTGGGGCCTCGGCCTTGTTACCGTCGCGACGTGCGTCCGCAGGCGGACCAGGCGCGCGAGGGGGGATACGGCGTGCAGGCCCGGGGGCACGGGCGGTCGTCTGCGACCTCCCACCTGACCTTTGACTCAGACGTGGGGCCGCGCGCGGTGTGGCGCGCGGCCGACCGGCGTCATTCGCAAGTTCCACCAGGAGATTCGCTTTGAGTAGTCAGTCCGCGGCGCCGGCCAAGCTCGACGCCGCCGTATTGAAGATCGCCGGGGTCGTGGTCCTCGGTGCGATCATGTCGATCCTCGACGTTACGGTGGTCAGCGTCGCGCTGCCCACCTTCCAGACCGAATTCGACGCGTCGTACGCCCGGGTCGCCTGGACGATGACGGGCTACACGCTGGCGCTGGCCACGGTGATCCCGTTGACGGGCTGGGCCGCCGACCGGTTCGGCACGAAGCGGCTCTACATGGCGGCGCTTCTGCTGTTCACGCTCGGCTCCGGCCTGTGCGCCACCGCCGACTCGATCGGCCAGCTCATCGGCTACCGGGTGCTACAGGGCCTCGGCGGCGGCATGCTGATGCCGCTCGGCATGACGATCATGACGCGGGCGGCCGGCCCGGAGCGGATCGGCCGGCTGATGGCCGTGCTGGGCATCCCGATGCTGCTCGGCCCGATCGGCGGCCCGATCCTGGGTGGCTGGCTGATCGACGTGGCCAGCTGGCACTGGATCTTCCTGATCAACCTGCCGATCGGCGCCGTCGCCCTGGCCTACGCGCAGTGGGCGCTGCCGAAGGACAACCCGGAGCCGTCCGAGTCGTTCGACATCGTCGGCATGCTGATGCTCTCGCCGGGCCTGGCCCTCTTCCTGTACGGGGTCTCGTCGCTGCCCGAGACCGGCACGTTCGCCGACAACAAGGTGTGGCTGCCGATGCTGGTGGGCGGCCTGCTGGTCATCAGCTTCGTCCTCTACTCGTTCAAGCCGAAGCACCCGCTGCTGGACCTGCGGCTGCTGCGCGACCGCAACCTCACGGTCGCGGCCGTGACGCTGGCCGTGTTCATGGTCGCGTTCATGGGCGCCGGCCTGCTGTTCCCCAGCTACTTCCTGCAGGTACGCGGCGAGTCGACGCTCGACGCCGGCCTGCTGATGGCCCCGCAGGGCATCGGGGCGATGATCACCATGCCGATCGCCGGCATGCTGGCCGACAAGTTCCCGGTCGGCCGGACGGTGCCGTTCGCGCTGGTGCTGATCGCGGCCGGCTTCTTCACGTTCACCCAGGTCGGCACCGACACCTCGTACTGGCTGCTGTGCGGTTCGCTCTTCGTCATGGGTCTGGGCATGGGCGGCACGATGATGCCCATCATGACGTCCGCGCTGAAGACGCTGACGAACCACGAGGTGGCCCGGGGCTCCACGCTGCTGAACATCCTCCAGCAGATCGCCGGCTCGGTCGGATCGGCGATGATGTCGGTGATCCTGACCAAGGAGCTGAACAGCTCGCCGGCCATCCCGGGGGCGGTCGACCCGAACACCGGCAAACCGATCACCGAGGCCGGCCTCGCGATCGCCGTCAAGCAGAACCCGGACCTGGCCCAGCAGTTCCCGGTCGACCCCGGGATCCTGCAGCGGGGCCTGGAGTACGTGGCCGACTCGTTCGGCACCACGTTCTGGGTCGGCTTCGCGCTGGTGCTGGTGACGTTCGTCCCGGCCTACTTCCTGCCGCGCAGGCGGCAGAAGCCCCACCTGCTCGACGACGAGCAGGGCGGCGACCGCACCCCGGTGATGATCCACTGATCGCCTGCGGCGTGGGGCCGGTGGGCCCCACGCCGCGGCACCGGTCACGGGGCGAGGAGCTTCTCGAACCAGTGGTGGGCGTAGGGCTCGGTGTTGAAGGGCTCGACCTCCTGGTAGCCGGCCGAGCGGTACATCGCGATCGCCTCGGTGAGCGCTCGGTTGGTGTCCAGCCGGACGGCGGCCCAGCCGCGCTCGGCGGCGTACCGTTCCAGTTCGTCGAGCATCCGCCGCCCGACCCCGAGCCCACGCACCGAGTCGGACACCCACACGCGCTTGATCTCGGCGGGGGCACCGGCGTGCAGCTTGACCGCGCCGCAGCCGACGGGCTCACCGTTGAGGGACGCCAGCAGGAACACCCCGGCGGGCGGAACCAGTTCCTCGTCGTGGACGGGGCTGCTCACCGCCGGGTCGAATCCCCCGTCGAACCGCCGGCCCACCTCCCGGGCGTAGGCCCGCACGCAGGCCCTCGCCCGTGGGTCGCCCGGGGGGCACGGCCCGATGACCACCAGCGACGCGACGAGCAGTCGCTCGACCTCGGCCATCGCCGCGACGAGCCGTTCCCGCCGCCGCCCGGGAAGCGGGGCGAGGACGGACCGGGCGAACTCGTCGGAGCGCCGGTCCAGCTCGGACCACTCGGCCAGGCCGGCCCCGGTGAGCGCGGCGACCCGCACCCGCCCGTCACCGCCGGCCCGGTCGGCCGGCCCCACCGTGACCAACCCGTCACCCTCCAGCGTGCGCAGGAGCCGGCTGAGGTACCCCGAGTCCAGTCCGAGTCGGGACCGCAGCGCCGCCACCTCCGCGCCGCCGGGGCCGATCTCCCACAGCAGGCGCGCCTGCGCTAGGGGCCGCCCGCGCGCCATGTACCGGTCGTCGAGCGCCCCCACCCGCTGGGTCACCGTCCGGTTGAACCGCCGCACCGCGGCGACCAAGTTCACGTCCATGTGCCTGACTTTAGTCAGGCAATCCCGCGACCACTCGCCCGGGTCCGGGCGGCGCCCCGGTCCGTCGGCCCACGGATACTCGACGCCGCCGGGGCGGCACACCCGCAGAGCACGACCAGATTCCCCGCCGGGATGGCACCGCCGACCGCCGGGAGCATCCCGGCCGGACGGGACACCTGTCCCTGGTGGCCGGGTCGATCCGGCGCGTTGACTCTGGTCCATGACCTCACTTCCGGACCACTTCCCCGCCCACGTCAAGGGCTCCTACGTCAACTGCGAGGAGTACACCCGCACGGCGCAGCTCACCGCCGTCCCGAACACGGAGCAGTTCCCCGCCCACGTGAAGAACAACTACGTCACCTGCGCCGAGTACGCCCGCGAGGCCCAGCTCACCGCCGTCCCGAACACCGACCACTTCCCGGCCCACGTGAAGAACTCCTACGTCAACTGCGCCGAATACGCCCGCGAGCCGCAGCTCACCGCCGTCCCGGGCGCCACGGCATGACCCTGCTCGCCACCTCCCGGCTGGACCGCGTCTGGCAGGAGTGGCTCGCCGAGAACCTGGCCATGGGCGCCCCCGTCGAGCAGGCGCGGGCCGCCGCCGTCGCCGGTGGCGCCGACGCGGACGCCGTCGACGCGGAGCTGGGCGAGCTCACCGCCCACCCGTACTTCGCCGTGTGCCGCCGCCTCGCGCTGCGCTACGACTGGATGGAGTCCGTGCTGGACACCTACCGGACGCTGCGCAACAGCGACGGCGGGAAGACCCTGGAACTCCGCGCGGGCATCACGCCGGAGGAGTTCTTCGCCCGGTACTACTTCGGCCACCGGCCCGTCGTGCTGGAGGGCCTGATGACGGACTGGCCCGCGCTCGGCTGGACCCTCGACGGCCTGGCCGCGGCCTGCGGCGACGCGGTCGTCGAGGTGATGACCGGGCGGGAGGCCAACCCCGACCACGCCTGGCAGTACGACCGCCACCGCACCAGCATGCCGTTCCGCGACTACCTGACGCTGCTCGGGTCCGGGACCCGCACCAACGACTACTACATGGTGCCCCGCAACGAGAACTGGTCCCAGGCGCTGCGCCCGCTCGCCGCCGACGTGCGCCCGCCCGAGGGGATCGTGGACCCGACGGCCCTCGGGCACCTGCTGCTGGGCCCGGCGGGCACGGTGACGCCGCTGCACGTGGACAACAGCACGGTGCTGCTGTGCCAGGTCCTCGGCCGCAAGCACGTGCGTCTCGTGCCCTCGTACGAGCGGCACCTGGTCTACCCGCGCGGCGGCACGTTCAGCGCGGTCGACGCCGCCCGACCGGACCTCACCCGGCACCCGCGGTTCGCCGAGGCCACCGTGCTGGAGACCGTCCTGGAACCGGGACAGATGCTGCTCATTCCCGTCGGCTGGTGGCACTGGGTGCAGGCCCTGGACGTCAGCGCCACGGTCACCTTTCACCACTTCCAGGTCCCCGGGCAGAACCACAAGATGGCGACCCCGCCGGCTGCGGGCCAGGACGAGTGACGCCCCGGGCCGGGCCACCGACCGGCGGCGCCGCGGTGACGTGGCGCGTAGGCCCCGGCCGGGCGGCGGGCCCGTGGAACCGGATCGGCCGCCGGACGCGCAGCCCGGTCAGGACTGCGCGAAGGGGTGAGCGCCATGGCCCCCGCAGCACCGTCATCGCCGGTTTGGGGCCGGTGTGGTTCCGGGCCGGCCGGCCCGGAACCACACCGGCGCGTTCTCAGCACCAGCCGTTGGCCGGCCCGTTCACCCCGGTCCACATGTACGCGTCGGTGATCCAGGTGCCGTCGGTGAGCCTGTTCCACAGCGCCGTGGCGCCCCACCGGCCGGTGTGCGTGGTGCCGTTGGCCGAGCAGGAGACCGTCACGGTGGAGCCGTCGGCGACCGCGCCGGCGACCGCGTACCCCGTTCCGGGGCCGGTGCGCCGGTTGACGGTGCCGCCGCCGTTGGCGTCGACGACGCCCTGGTTCAGCCCCAGCGAGCCGTAGTTGTACAGCGCCCCGCCGACGTTGACCTGCGCCGAGCCGTGCAGGGCGTACCCCTGGTAGGCGCCGCCGCCGTTGGCGAAGGCCCACTTGCCGAGGCCGTGCCCGGCGATCGGCACGTAGACGTTGTTCTGCCGCAGGCCGAGGTGCACGTGTCGACCGGTGGCGGACCCGCCGCAGGTGACGTCGGTGCCGGTGTTGCCGAGGAAGGCCCCCTCCCCCACGCCCGCCCCGTTGACGCTGATGCTGTTCCACAGGTGGTAGTAGTCGGTGGCGTAGCCACGGTCGTGGATGACCCGGATCCAGCCCTGGCACATGGTGTAGGCGGTTCCTCCGCGCACGGCGAGCACCCGCTGGTCGCCGCCGGCCAGGTCGATCGAACTCCACGTCGAATCGCTGCCCCAGGCGTGGGGCCCACCGGTGAGCGACCACGACTGGCCGACGCCGTACGGCAGCCGCATGCCGGTGCGGTAGTCGCCACCGGCGTACGTCGGGCCGGGCGTGGTGAAGACGTCGCGCTCGCGCGGCGACACCACCGTGGACGGGGCTTCGCGGGCGAGATCGGCGAAGGCGGGCTCACCGTCGAAGACGACCCGCCAGCCGGCCCTGTCCCGGTGGGCCACGAACACCCAGCCCGCCGGGTACGCGTCCTCCTTCGCCGGGGCGACGACGACGGCGGTCCCGGACGCCCACGTCCGGCCGTCGCGCCGGGTTACCGTGACGCGGGTGTCGTCCGCACCGGCGGCCCGAAGCCCCGCGTCGGTGGCACTCGCCGCCTGGTCGAGCAGCTTGGCGGTCACCGCCGCAGTGACACCGTCGGCCGGCGACGTGGTGCCGGGGGCCCCGGCCGGCGCCGCGGCGGCGGTGGTGGGAACGGCGAGCACGAGCAACGCGGTCAGCACCGCCGCGCCGACCGGACCCCGGGCATGACTTCTGGACACAGGCACCTCCGAGACATGGATGGGCATCGTCGCCATCCAGGTGCCGGGACGGTATCCAATTGATCGACATCTGTCTACAGAGCGCGCGGTCCTCGACGCGTATCCGGCCACGGCGAGGGGCGACCCGGGCTGCGGATCGGCCACCGGGGGCGGAACCCGTGCGCTCAGCACCGGGTCAGTCGACGGAGGGCGGCGAGCCGTCGGCCCCTCCGTGGGCAGGGTTGTGGGCGGGGGCGTTGATCTCGACCGGCGGCGGGAAGCGCGTCACGAAATCGCACAGCGTGATGTGGGTCGGGACGATCGTGACCACCACCATGTCCGTCGTGTGCGCGCGCTTCTGGCTTTCCCACCCCGGCGCCAGGCTCTTGTCCGCGAACATCCGCCAGGACGCCTCCACGTGCTCATCCGGGACCCCCGGCCGAACCTCGATCGACGCCGTGCCGCGCACCAGCATGACAACAGGCGTCTAGTCGGCGACCGGCTCCGCCCCGAGCTTCGCCGCCACCTTCCTCCGCACCTCGGCCGAGTACGTGTCGACGCTGAAGGACACCTGCGGATGCGCCGCGATCGCCTTGACCTTGTACGCGGTCGTCGGGCTGGCGAAGACGAACGCCTTGCCGTTCCACAGGTAGGCGACCGGAACCGTCCGCGGGTGGCCGTCCAGTCCCACGTACCCGAGCCGCATCGCGACCGGCGACTCCAACAGCGTCTGCGCCACCGGGTCGGTGTTCACCAGGTGCACGATCTCCGCGTGGTCCACAGCTGCCCCTTCCTGCGAGCGGATGCCAACACCCGCTCCATCATGGCGCTCACCCTGGACGGCGGTCGCAATCTCCCGCATCACGGAGGGTGGCCTGATCACTACCAGAAAAGTATCGGCAAGGTGCGGGGCCCACGTCTATACGGCTGGTTGCCATTGCGGTATCGGGGGTTTCACGGCGGCTTCCCGGGGGCCGGCGACCGGCGGGTGACGGTTTCAGGCAGTCACGCCGTCGAGGCGGGCGGCGCCGGGCGCCTCACCCCGGGCCGCAGAGCGCGGCGGGGCACGGGGCGGGGCCACGCCCGCTCGGGACACGTTGGGGCATCCGGCGCGGGGCGTTGCCGATTGCATAGACGTGCATTACTATACCGATGCTCGGGAAGCGACCAGGGCGTCGCCGGTCCACTGCGGACCGTCGGCGCGTCGACGGCCTGCGTTCCCGTTGCCCCCACACCGCCACCACCAGGCGATCGAGCGGTGTCAGGAAGACACCATCCCGCGAGCGGTGGATGGGGAAGGGCGGAGGATGAGTGGGATCGCGTCCCTGGTCATCGGCATCGCCTCCTCACCGGCGCAGCGCCGGCAACTCGCGCAACTGTTCGGCGGCACCGAGGCGTTCCTGATCGTGTCGAGCGTCGACCAGGCGCGGCGGTTCCTCGGGGTGGTCCGCCGGCCCGGCGCCGCAGAGCCCGTGGCATCCGTACCGACCGAACCCACCGCGCGGACCGGACCGAGCGAGCCGGCCGCGCGGAACGAACCGGCCGCGCGGAACGAACCGGCCGCGCGGAACGACGGTGGTACGCCGATGCCGGAGCTGAGCCTCGACTCGGACCGCCGGGTGCTGTGCTGGGAGGGCCGCGAGATCGACCTGACCCCGCTGGAGCACGACTTGCTTCGCTGCCTGGTCGGCACGCCCGGACACATCTGGAGCTACCGACGGCTGCACCGTGAGGTCTGGGGCACCGAACACCTGGGCCGGGGCTCCGACCTGCATTCGGTGGTGCGCAGGGTGCGGCGCAAGCTGGTCCGGTTGGGCACTCCGGCGACGATCCACACGGTGCGTGGGGTCGGCTTCCGCCTCGCGGTGTCCTGACCGCGAGGCCGGATCGTTATCCCCTGGACGGGTCCGGCCCGCCCGGTCGGGTGACCAGGCGGGCCGGATCTGTTCGTCAGCGGTCAGTCGTCAGCAGCGGACCGGGGACAGGGCGAAGTTCTCCACGGTGGGCGTGGCGGTAGTGATCTTCGTCTGCCGGGTCTGCGGCTTCCAGTCGTCCTTGGCGACGATCATGGTCAGCGGGTTGCTCCGCTTGTCCAGCCAGTAGGCGTACCGGCCCTCGGCGTCGGTGGTGAAGGTCCACGACTTCGCCCACGAGTCGACCTGGACCAACGCGCCGGCGATCGGCGCGCTGGCACCCTGGCAGCTCGTCCCGGTGACCGTACCCATCAGCTTGCCCCAGGTGGTCGGCTGCTGTGCGGTCATCTTCACCGACACCGGCTGCACCGTGTACGGGGTGTCCTCCTTGATCAGGATCGACGCCGAGTAGGTGCCCGGCTGGTCCACGGTGGCCGCGATCCCGACGGTGATCGTGACCTTCTCGCCCGGCGCCAGGGTGGCCGCCGTCTTGTCGATCGTCAGCCAGCTGACGTCCGCGGACGCCTCGGCACACTCCTCGAAACCGGGGAGGGCCTCGCTGTCCGCCGTGGCGGTGAAGCCACCGGACGAGCCACCGACCTTGTAGAAGCCGCACGCCGCGCCGCCACGGTACCGGGCGGTGTTGGCGTTGGGCAGGTTCGACCACGAGTTGGCGGTCGGGTCGTAGGCGAAGCCGGCGTTGGTGATGGCGCCGCCCTGCGAGCCGCCGACGACCAGCAGCTTGCCGTTGGCGACGGCGAACGAGCTGGCCCAGTTGTCGACCGGCGCGTCGGCGATCGCGGTCCAGGCGTTGGCGCCCGGATCGAAGGCGTAGCCGGCCTTCTGCGCCGCCGTGCCGTCGTTGCCACCGGCGCAGTAGACGATGCCGCCGATCGCGCCACAGGACAGGAAGGCCACCGACTTCGGGTAGTCGGGCAGCGCCTCCCAGGTGTCGGCGCCCGGGTCGTACCGGACGACGTCGTTCGACATCGGCGTGCAGTTCGCCGTGGTGCACCCGCCGATGGCGTACAGCTTGCCGTCGGCGACCGCCTGACCGGCGGCGGACCGCGGCGCGGGGTTGTTCGCCTTCGCGGTCCAGGCGTTGGCGGCCGGGTCGTACGACCAGGTCGCGGCGTCGGGGCCGGAAGCCCCCCAGCCGCCGGTCACGATGATCTTCCCGTCCACGACGCCCGCCGTCACGGCGTTACGCGCGCCGGGAAGATCGGCGATCGGCTTCCAGCTCTGCGCGATCGGGTCGTAGACGTAGTTCTTCGCGCTCGACGCCGAGCCGTTGCCGCCGGCGATCGAGTACACCTTGCCGTCCAGGTTGACCACCCGGTTGTCCATCACGTTCGCCGGGTAGTCGGCGATGTCCAGCCAGGGATCGGCCTGCGGACCGGCCGGGACGGGGGTGGCCGTGCTCGCCTTGCCCGACGCCTGCGCGGCGAACGACGTGGCGGCGTTGAGCCGCTGCGCCGGGGCCCCCGGGGAGCTCAGGATCTGCTGCTTGGTCAGCCGGGACCCGTCGGCCCGCAACAGCTCGAAACCTTCGTCCCGCTCGCTGAACTGGACCTTGACGGGGGCGCCGCCGGTGTTGGTCACCGTGACGGTCTTGGTGGCCTTGCCGCTGGGCATCCGGACCGTGGCGGCGACCGCCGCCGGCTGCACCGACAGCCGACCGGCCGCGAGTTGGAAGGTGACAGGGGTGGCCCAGTCGGTCTGGACGTCGACCTGCTTGCTCTGGCTGACATAGTTGCCGGCCTTCGCGGTGAAGCGGTGCGTGCCGGTCTGCGACGAGAACAGCCAGAAGAAGCCGTCCGCCAGCTCGGTGTCGTCGGGGGTGGCCACGGTGGTGGCCGTCTCGTTCGGCTTGTCGTCGCTGGTGACGGTGGCGCCGTTGACGTAGCCGTTGTCGTTCTTGTCCCGCACGTGCCCGAGCACCAGGCCGCCGTTGGTCGGCTTGCAGGTGACCGCGCTACCGATCAGCACGTTGTCGACCTGCCACCACCACTCGTAGGAGGCATCGTAGTAGTGGAACCGGACCTGGACCGCCGACTTGCCCGCGGCCTGCGGGATCGGCACCTCAGTCACCCGGGGGCCGCGGACGTCCGCCGCCTGCCGGAGCACGTTGGCCCAGGTCGTACCGCCGTCGAGGCTGAGGTCGACGTCCGCGCGGTCCGAGCCCAGCCAGTTGTAGTCCTGGTTGAACCGGATCACCGGGGTCGCGACGGCGGTGAGGTCGACGACCGGGCTGACCAGGGAGGTGTCCTGCCGGCCGCCGGCCGCGTAGTTGTCGCTGTCGATGATCGCGAAGTTACCGGCGCCGCCGGTGAGGTTGCCCCGGTCGCCGGCGTCGGTGAAGTCCCACACCTGACCGGTGCCGGCGTTGTCCACCACCGACCAGTCGGCCGGAACGCGGTTGCCGTCGAAGGTCTCGTACACGCCGTCCGAGCCGTACGTGTATCCGGGCGCCGTGGTGCAGGCGGCGGAGTCGACGGGCACGGCGACGTTGTGGACGGCGTTGCCCGAACCGACCACGACATCCTTGGTCACGGTCTGGTAGCCCGGGTACTGCGCCTCGACCTTGAGCTGGTACGTCGCGCCGGCGGGGAGCTTGAGGCTGTACCGGCCGTTGGCGGGCGTGGTGTAGTCGGACGCCGACAGGCCCACGACGCTGACCTTCGCGTACAGCGGCCAGCCGTGGCCGGAGCCGTCGGTCACCGAGCCGCTGACGGTCACGCTCGGCACGGCGGTCAGGGCGACCTCGATCGTGGTGGTCGCGTTCTTGGCGACCGTCGCCGGGACCGTCTTGCTCGCGTAGCCGAACGCGGTCACGGCGACCTGGTAGTCGCCGGCCGGGAGCAGGGTCGAGTACGTGCCGTCGGTCCCGGTGGTCAGCTCGCGGGTCGCCGGGCCGGTGAGGGCCACCGTGGCCCCCGGCAGCGGGGCGCCGGTGTCCGCGTCGGTGACCTTGCCGGCCAGGGTCCCGGTGTCGCCGATGGGGGCGGCGGCGAGCAGCGCGAGCGCGTCCAGCCGACCCTCGCCGTACACGTTGTTGTCGTCCGTGGTGCCGCCGCACTGGGTGTCGGCCTTGTCGATCGCCGAGTTGTCCAGCAGGGCGCGCGTCGCGGTGATGTCACCGGCCAACGCGGGCGCCGCCGACCACAGCAGCGCGACCGCGCCCGCGAGGTGCGGGGCGGCCATCGAGGTGCCGCTGTAGCTGGCGTAGCCGCTGCCGGGAACGCTGGAGCGGACGTTGACGCCGGGCGCCGAGATGTTGGGCTTGATCCCGCCGTCCTGCCCGGACCCCCGGGAGGAGAAGCTGGCGATGTTGTTGTTGACGTCGTACGCGCCGGTCGAGTAGTTGCTGGTCCGGCTGCCCGGTGAGCCACTGGTCTGGCAGGCCGGGCCCTTGTTGCCGTTGGACCAGGTCCCGAAGATGCCCGACGCCTCCCAGGCCAGCGTCACATCCTCCATGAACGGGTCGTTGGAGGGCAGCGTGGTGCCCCACGAGTTGTTGATGATGTTGGGCCGCTTGCTGGCGTCCGGGTTCTCGCCGTCGAGGTCGGTGGGCTCCAGCATCCACTGGCCGGAGGTGACCAGCGCGGCGTCGCTCGGGCAGCAGCCGTTCGCCGCGATCCACTTGACCCCGGGCGCGACGCCGATCTGGTTGGCGCCGGCGGCGCCGGCCATCGTGCCCATGGTGTGCGTGCCGTGGCCGTCGCCGTCGCAGGGCGCGGTGGCGCACTCGCCGGCGGCGTCGAACCAGTTGTAGTTGTGGTCGAAGGTGCCGTCGCCGTTGTTGCCGCGGTAGGCGCCCACCAACGCCGGGTGGTCGAACTGCACCCCGGTGTCGATGTTCGCCACCGTGATGCCCGCGCCGGTGACGCCGTACTCGGACCAGACGTCGTCGGCGTTGATGTTGGCGATGCCCCACTCGAGGGCGTTCGCCGCCTTCTCGTCGCTGCCCTTGCTGACCTTGGGCAGCTCGTAGGCCGTCGAGGCGTAGACGCCCTCGACCTCGGCGTGCGCGGCGAAGTTCTGCGCCATGGTCAGGGAACCGCTGCTGACCTTGATGGCGTTGGTCGCCCAGAAGGACTGGTACTTGGCGCCCGAGCCGTCGAGCTCGGAGCGGACCTTGGTCTGGCTGTCGACCGCGGTCTTGCGCAGCGCGTCGGCGACCGCCGCGCCCCGCTTGGTCCAGTCCTTGATCGCGCTGGCCTTGCTCAGGTCGGCCCGGTCGGTGAACCGGATCCAGAAGTCGCTCTCGCTCTTCGCCTGGAGCTGGTTCATCAAGTCGGGTCGGATCTTGTCCGCGGACGCGACCGGCGCAGCCTGCACGCCGGAACCGGTTGTCGCCAGACCTGCCGCGGCGAGCGCGATCGCCGCACCCGCGCTCGCCAGGCGCCTGAACAGGCGCCTGCCGTGTGGACGTCTCAGCATCGGTGCTGTCTCCTCCAGAAACGACCCGCGGTTAATCGAGCCATGGCGAAGGGTGCAAAAGACCCATCTCCCGTCTGGATCACACCGGAATGAACGAACCCCCCAGGCCCCCAGGCGCCGTGCGGGTCACGCCGGCTGCCTGTGTGGACACTATGATCGAAAAAGATGAACGATCAAGCACGGCACGTGAGCAACTTGTCGCTAAGGGTTGCTCACGTGGCGGCGGGTTTGACAATTACTGTCACGGCCATGACCAAGTCGGGCAGAAACTGCCCATCGTTTCCGGGTGGGTGCGGTGACCGAGGACGACGACAGCACGACGCCGGCCGGGTTCGACGAGACCGGCAGCCCGTTCCCGCTGGTGATCGCGGTGACACCGTCACCGGCCGAACGGATCCGGCTCGCCGAACACCTCGACGGCATCGCGCCGCTGCTGCTGGTGGCCGACCTTGACGAGCTGCGCAGGCTGATCACGGCCGCACAGTCGCAGCCGCAGGCCGGTGCGCCGCCGGCCCGGGCCCCCGCCGCCGCACCGGCGACGCCGGACGACACCCTGCGGATCGACCCGGCCCGGCTCACCGCCCGCTGCCGGGACCGCGAGGTATCCCTCACCCGGCTCGAACACGACCTGCTGGCCTGCCTGATCACCGAACCGGGCCGGGTCTGGAGCTACCCCGAGCTGCACCGGTCGGTCTGGCGTGCCGAGGGACGCCAGCGCACGGCGGACGTGCAGTCCCTGGTGAAGCGGTTGCGGCGCAAGCTCGGCGAGCTCGGCACCGGCGTCACCGTCGTCGCGGTGCGCGGTGTCGGGCTCCGGCTGACCGATCACCGACAGCCGAGGGTCAGCGGCGCCGACGGCTGACCCTCGCCCGGCAGCCCTGCCGGGCCGGCCTTCGCCGGATCGCCCCCTGCCTGCTCGACCGTCGCCGGGCCGGCCCCTGTTTGGCCGGTCTTCGCCGGGCCGGCCCCTGCCGGCTCGACCGTCGCCGGATCGGCCCCTGTTGGGCCGGTCTTCGCCGGGCCGGCCCCTGCCGGCTCGACCGTCGCCGGATCGGCCCCTGTTGGGCCGGTCTTCGCCGGATCGGCCCAGCCTCCGTTGGCCCCTGTGGAGCTGCTCCGTTGTGTTGTAGATGGAGCGGGAGCGTGGACGGGGCAGCTCCACAGGGGCCGAAGGGCAGGGCCCCGACCGGATCCGGGCGCAATCGTCAGGGGGCCGCCACCCGACTGCCCGGTGCGCGGGACGGCAGGGACCGGTGCATGGGACGGCATGGGGCGGCGTAGTGGCGACCTCCCCGGCGTTCGCGAGAGAGGGGACATAGCGCAGGACCGGCGAGACCGTGGCCCTGGCTAGGATCTCGGATCATCCTCCAGGAGCGGAACGGGGTTCCCGGAGGGTGGATGGACGTCGGGCGGGATCGGACACTCCGCGACTCTGCCGGGGCCCTGGGCGCCCCCCACGATGCCGACCGGGCCGTCGGTGTCCGAAGGTCCTCATGCGAGGTGCCCGCCGATCTTCGTGTAGCCACGCAACAGGTCCCGCGAGATGATCAGGCGCTGCATCTCGTCGGTGCCCTCGAAGATCCGGTACAGCCGGACCTGCCGGTACCAGCGCTCGATGGGCAGCTCCCGGGTGTAGCCCATGCCGCCGTGGATCTGGAGCACCCGGTCCACCACCCGGTTGACCATTCCGGCGCCGTAGAGCTTGCCCATCGACGAGGCGTGCCGGGGGTCCAGGCCCTGGTCGACCGTCCAGGCGGAGCGCAGCACCAGCCAGCGGGCGGCTTCCAGCTCGGTCTCCGAGTCGGCGATCATCCACTGGATGGCCTGGTTGGTGCCGATCTTCGCCCCGAAGGTCTCCCGGGTGTTGGCGTGGTCGATGGCCATCTGCAACGCCCGCTCGGCGATGCCGATGGCGTGCGAGGGAATGGTGTACCGGCCCTTGCCGATCCACTCCATGCCCAGCGTGAAGCCCTGACCGACCTCGCCGAGGACGTTGCGGTGCGGCACCCGTACGCCGTCGAAGATCAACGACGCCGGGCCGCCCTCACCCATGGTCTGGATGAACTCCGAGCGCCAGCCCATCGCCCGGTCCACCAGGAAGGCGGTCGCGCCACCGTTGCGGGCCCCCTTCTCCCGGTCGGTCACGGCGACCACGATGGCGAAGTCGGCGTCGTTGCCGCCGGTGATGAAGGTCTTCTCGCCGTCGAGGATCCAGTCGTCGCCGTCGCGGCGGGCCGACAGCCGGATGTTCGCCGCGTCCGAACCGGCTCCCGGTTCGGTGATGGCGAAACAGGAGATCCGCTCCCCCTCGATGGTCGGGAGGAGGAACTCCCGCTTCTGCTCGTCGGTGGCGTGGAAGAGGATGTTGTCGGCCTCCCCACCGAAGCGGAACGGCACGAACGTGCGGCCCAGCTCCGTCCAGATCAGTGACTGCGTCACCGCTGGCAGGTCCATGCCACCGTACTCCTGCGGGGTGGCCAGTCCCCAGAAGCCGAACGTGCGCGCCTTGAGCTGCAACTCGCGCAGCTCACTGCGGTCCAGGCCGGGCTGGTGGGCCCGCTCCCGGCGCAGCAGCTCCTGTTCCAGCGGCATCACCTCCCGGCTGATGAAGTCGCGGGCCGTGTCGCGGATGGCCCGTTCCTCGTCGGAAAGCGCGAAGTCCATGTCTCCTCCGGTCCTCGTCGAGGGTGCGGCTCAGCGCGCGCCGCCGTTGACGTACAGGGTCTGTCCGGTGACGTACGACGCGTCGTCGCTGGCCAGGAAGGCAATCACCGAGGCGATCTCCGCCGGCTGGGCGACCCGCCGCAGCGGCGTCTGCTCGGCGACCATCCGCTGGTGGTCCTCCGGTGTGCTGCCGACCCGCTGCGCGGTGGTGGCGGTCATGGGGGTGGCCACGTAGCCGGGGGCGACCGCGTTCACGGTCACCCCGAACGGACCCAGCTCGATCGCCAGGGTGGCCGTCAGCCCCTGCACGCCGGCCTTCGCCGCCGCGTAGTTGACCTGGCCGCGGTTGCCGAGCGCGGACCGGCTGCTGAGGTTGACGATGCGGCCGTAGCGGGCGCCGACCATGTGCTCCTGGGCGGCCTGGCAGCAGAGGAACATGCTGGTCAGGTTGGTGGTCAGCACCGCCTCCCACTCGGGCAGCGGCATCTTGAACAGCAGGTTGTCGCGGGTGATCCCGGCGTTGTTGACCAACACGTGCAGGCCCCCGTACGTCTGCGCGACGCGGGCGATCGTCGCGGCCACCGCGTCGGCGTCGGTCACGTCGCAGCCGAGGCCGACGGCCCGGCCGCCCGCGGCGGCGATGTCGTCGGCGACGGCCTGGCTGCCCGCGGCGTCGAGGTCCACGACGGCGACGGTCGCGCCCTCGGCGGCCAGCCGGCGGGCGGTGGCGGCACCGATGCCCTGGGCCCCGCCGGTGACGACGGCGATCCGGTCGGCGAATCTGGTCACGGTTTCCCCCTGGGTCCTAGAAGGCGTTGACGCCGGTGAGCGCCCGCCCGATGAGGAGTTGCTGGATCTGGCTGGTGCCCTCGTAGAGGGTGGCGACGCGGGCGTCGCGCAGGTACTTGCCGACCGGGTACTCGTCGATGTAGCCGTACCCGCCGAAGACCTGGACCGCGTTGTTGGCCGCACGGACGGCGGCCTCGCTGGCGAAGAGCTTGGCCATCGACGCCTCGGTGGCGAAGGGCTCGCCCCGGTCGATCAGGTCGGCCACCTGCCAGACCAGCATCCGCGCCGCGGCGGTGTCGACCGCGATCTCGGCGAGGAGCTGCTGCACGAGCTGGTGGCCGGCGATGGGCTTGCCGAACTGGGTGCGCTGCCCGGCGTAGCCGACGGCGGCGTCGAGGCAGCCCTGGGCGATGCCGACGCAGCCGGCGGCCACCGACATCCGGCCCTTGGCCAGGGTCGACAGCGCCAGCCGGAAGCCGCCGCCCTCCTCGCCGAGGCGGGCGGAGTCGGGCACCCGGACGCCGTCGAGGACCAGCTCGGCGGTGGCCTGCCCGCGCAGCCCGAGCTTGCCGTGGATCTCCCGCCGGGTCAGCCCCGGGCTGTCGGTGGGCACCAGGAAGGCGGTGATCCCCCGGTGCCCCGGCCCGCCGGAGCGGGCGAAGACCAGCGCGACGTCGGCGGTGGTGCCGTTGGTGATGAAGACCTTCGCGCCGGTGAGCAGCCAGTCTGCGCCGTCGCGGGTGGCCCGGGTGGTCAGGGCGGCGGCGTCGGAGCCGCTGCCCGGCTCGGTCAGCGCGAAGCAGCCGAGGGCGGCGCCCGAGCAGAGCCGGGGCAGCCACTCGGACCGCTGCGCCGGGGTGCCGTACGCGGCGATCGACTTCGCCACCAGCCCGAGGGACACGGAGACCATCCCCCGCACGGCGGAGTCGCCGCGGCCCAGTTCCTCCAGCACGAGGCAGTAGGAGAGGTGGTCGCCGCCGGAGCCGCCGTGCTCCTCGGGGACGGTGAGCCCCAGGAAGCCGAGCTCGCCGAGCTTGCCGACGATGGCCGGGTCGACCGCCTCGCGCCGGTCCCAGGCCGCCGCGTGGGGCGTCACCTCGCGGGCGACGAATTCGGCGGCGAGCTGGCGCACCGCCTCCTGCTCGGCGGAGAGTTCAAGGTTCATGCCAACAAACTAGCGGTGCAAGTTTTAATCCGTCCAGCCCCGCTGTGGCAGAGTTCTGCACGGACCACCGAGCAGAGGAGGAACGGATGCCCCGGCCGCGGGAGGCGCTGCTCAGCCGGCAGCGGATCGTCGAGGCCGCCGCCGCGCTGATCGACTCCGCCGGGCTGGAGGGGTTCTCCACCCGCCGGCTCGCCGCCGAACTGGGCGTGCGCGGCCCGTCGCTGTACAACCACTTCGCCACCAAGGACGAGATCCTCGACGCGGTCGCCGACAGCGTCACCGCCCGGGTGGACGTGTCGTTCTTCGGCGCCGTCGACTGGCGGGAGGCACTGCGCCGGTGGGGGCAGTCGTACCGCGCGGCGCTCGCCGCCCACCCGCACATCGTGCCGTACCTGACCCGGGGCCCCGGGCGCCGGCCGGCCGCGCTGGCCATGGCCGACGCCGTTTACGGCGGCCTCGTCGACGCGGGCTGGCCACCGGCCCGGGCCACCCACATCGGCGCGCTCATGCGGTACCTCGTCGCGGGATCGGCGCTGGGCTCGTTCGCCCGGGGCTTCGTGGAGGACCCCGGGCTGTACGCCGAGCAGTACCCGCACCTCACCCAGGCGCACCGGCTCGCCGAACACCAGCAGCGCGTCGACGAGGGCGCCTTCGAGCTGGGCCTCGACGCGCTCATCGACGGCCTCTCCCGCACGTACGAGCGGACCATCGGCCCGCTGCCACCCCTCCCGCCGGCCGCCGACACGCACTAGAGTCCCAACTTCCACCGCTAGTTTCGGCCGACGCATGTGAGGGGATCGATGAATCTCGCACGGACCGACTTCTACCTCGACGGCTGTTGGGTCGCGGCGTCCTCCCCGGAGAACCTGCCGGTGCGGAACCCGGCGACGGAGGAGCTCATCGCGACGGTGCCGGCCGGCACCGCGGACGACGTGGACCGGGCCGTCTCCGCCGCCCGCGCCGCCTTCGACGGCTGGGCCGCCGCCGCGCCCGCCGACCGGGCGGCGGGGCTGGACCGGCTGCACGCCGCGCTGACCGCCCGGGCCGACGACATCGCCCGGACCGTCGCATGCGAGCTGGGCACGCCGCTCAAGATGGCCACCCGGGTGCAGGCCGGGCTCCCCCTCGCCGTCCTGCGCGGATACGTCGAGCTGGCCGCGCGAGGGCCGGCCGAGCAGACCGTGGGTCACTCGCTGGTGGTGCGCGAACCCGTCGGCGTGGTCGGCGCGATCACCCCGTGGAACTACCCGCTGCACCAGGTCGTGGCCAAGCTCGCCCCGGCGCTGGCCGCCGGCTGCACGGTGGTGCTCAAGCCGAGCGAGCTGACGCCGCTGGTGGCGTACCTGCTCTTCGACGCGATCGACGAGGCCGGCCTCCCGCCCGGCGTGGTCAACCTGGTCACCGGCACCGGCCCGGTGGTCGGCGAGGCCATCGCCGCCCACCCGGGCGTCGACATGGTCTCCTTCACCGGGTCCACGGCCACCGGCCGGCGCATCTCCCACCTGGCCGCGGACCGCATCGCCCGGGTCGCGCTGGAGCTCGGCGGCAAGTCGGCCAACGTGATCCTCGACGACGCCGACCTGGCCACCGCCGTGCAGGTGGGCGTCGGCAACGCCTTCCTCAACTCCGGGCAGACCTGCACGGCCTGGACCCGGATGCTGGTGCACCGGACCCGCTACGAGGAGGCCCTCACCCTGGCCGCGCGGGCCGCGGCGGGATACCGGCTGGGCGATCCGTTCGACCCGGCCACCCGGCTCGGCCCGCTCGTCTCGGCCGCGCAGCGACAGCGGGTACGCGACCACATCGACAGGGGCCTGGCCGACGGGGGCCGGCTGGTCGCCGGCGGACCGGACGCCCCGGTGCCCGAGCGCGGCTTCTTCGTCGCCCCCACGGTGATCGGCGACGTCGACCCGGACAGCGCGCTGGCCCAGGAGGAGGTCTTCGGGCCGGTGCTCGCGGTGATCCCGGTCGACGACGACGCGCACGCCGTCGAGGTGGCCAACAACTCCCGGTACGGGCTGGCCGGCGCGGTCTGGTCCGGCGACGAACAGCGGGCGCTGCGCGTCGCCCGGGCGCTGCGCACCGGCGCGGTGGACATCAACGGCGCCCCGTTCAACCCGCTCGCCCCGTTCGGCGGCTACAAGCAGTCCGGCCTCGGCCGGGAGCTGGGCAGCCACGGGCTGGACGAGTTCCTCCAGACCAAGGCGATCCAGCGATGAGGGCGCTGGTCGCCCGGGCGGTCGGGGAGCCGCTGCGGGTGGAGGACGTCGAACTGCCGGCCCCCGCAACCGGCGAGGTACGGGTGGAGATCCGGGCCGCCGGGGTGTGCCACTCCGACCTGTCGATGGTCAACGGGACGTTGGCGCCGCCGTACCCGCTGGTGCTCGGGCACGAGGCGGCGGGGATCGTGGCCGAGGTCGGCGCGGGCGTGACCCGGGTCGTGCCCGGGGAGCACGTGGTGCTGAACTGGGCGCCGCCGTGCCGGCGGTGCTGGTACTGCGGGCACGGCGAGCCGTGGCTCTGCGAGCGCGCCGGGGCACCCGCCGTCCCCCGGGGCCGGACCGCCGGCGGCGAGCCGCTGCACGTCACCCTCGGCCTCGGCGCCCTCGCCGAACAGGTGGTGGTGCCGCAGGACGCGGTGATCGGAGTCCCGGCCGAGCTGCCCATGGAGGCCGCCGCGCTGCTGGGCTGCGCCGTGCTCACCGGCGTCGGCGCGGTCCGGCGGACCGCCGGGGTCGCCACCGGCGAGTCGGTGGCCGTGATCGGCCTCGGCGGGGTGGGGCTCTCCGTCGTGTCCGCCGCCCGGGCCGCCGGTGCCGCCCCGGTGCTCGCCGTCGACGTCTCGCCGGCCAAGGCGGAGCTGGCCCGCGCCGCAGGCGCCACCGACTTCCTGGTCGCCGACGACTCGGTCAACCGGGCGGTCCGGGGGCACACCGACGGGCGGGGCGTCGACCACGCCTTCGAGTGCGTCGGGCGCGCTGACACCATCCGCACGGCCTGGCGGGCGACCCGCCGGGGCGGGCAGGTGACCGTGGTGGGGATGGGAGCCAAGGACGACATCGTCGGCCTGAGCGCCCTGGAGATCTTCCACTCGGCCCGCACGCTGCGGTCGTCGGTCTACGGCTCGTCCGATCCGGACCGGGACGTGCCCGAACTGGCCCGGGCCGTGCTCGACGGGACGCTGGACCTGGCCCCGCTGATCACCGACCGGACCGACCTGGACGGAGCGGCCGAGGCGTTCGCCCGGATGGCCCGGGGCGAGGGCGCGCGCACCGTGGTCGTGCCCTAGCAGAGTTCCGGCCGCGCCGGACCAGCCGGCGGTCGTTACCCGGGCGCCGTCGGCGGCGAAGCGCCGCGAAGGCGGCCCCGAAACCACTGCTGGCCCCGGTCACGAAGATGCTCGCCGCTGCCGTCCCCCCACCGCCGTGACGTGCTGAAGCAGGCGCCCGAGCGCGGCGTTGAAGACCGCCTCCCGCTCCAGGTTGGGCAGGTGGCCGGCGCCGTCGACCACGACCAGCGTCGCGCCCGGGACGCACTCGGTGATGAGTTCGGCATCGCCGATCGGGGTGAACTCGTCGTCGCGGCCCACCACGACCAGGGTGGGGACCTCGACCCGGCGCAGCGTCTCGACGTAGTCGGGGCGCTCGGCACGTCCGCGCAGGGCGGCGGCGGCACCGACCGGCGAGGTCGTCCGCATCATGATGCTGACCTGCCGGGCGATCTCCGGCAGGGCCGAGATGTTCCGCGGAGCGAGCATCTTCGGCAGGACCTCCTCGGCGTAGCCGGCCATGCCCTCCCGGAGCAGCCGGTCGGCGAGCTCGTTGCGGAGCTTGCGCCCGAGATCGGTCTCCGCCGGCGCGGAGGTGTCGGCCAGCAGGACCCCGGAGATGCGCTCGGGGAACTGGCGCAGGCACTCCATCACGATCTGCCCGCCCATCGACAGTCCGCCGAGGACGAATCGGGGTACGCCGAGCTGGTCGAGCAGGCCGGCGATGTCCCGGGCGAACACGTCGAGTGTGGTGCGGCCCGGGACCACCGTGCTCTCGCCGTACCCGCGCAGGTCCGCGGCGACGACCCGCCACCCGGCGGCCACCGCGAAGTCGACCTGGGGACGCCACATGGAGCGGTTGAAGGGATGCCCGTGCACGAGGACCAGAGTCTCCCCGTCGCTGCGATCGTCGTATCCGACGCTGACTCCGTTGACCTGTGTCGTGGCCATCGCCGCTCCTCCCGAGGCTGATCTCGACAGGAAGGCTATGCGGTGCAATAGTCGGGTGCAATAAGAACAATGTTCTCGGAGCAATTGGGAGCGGATCGTGGACGACTACCGGCGGATCGCCGATGGGATCGCCGCCGACATCGCCGCCGGCCGGCTCGCCGCCGGACACCGCCTGCCGCCGCAGCGGACCTTTGCCCGGCAACGCGGCATCGCCAACTCCACCGCCGCCCGGGTCTATGCGGAGCTGGCCCGGCGCAGGCTGGTGACCGGGGAGGTCGGCCGGGGCACCTTCGTCCGGACGGCGACCCCGCCCCCGGAACCCGCCCTCGCCGAACCCGGTGACGTCCGCGTCGACCTGGAGCTGAGCTTCTCGGTGCTGCCGCAACAGCCCGCACTGCTGGCCGGTGCTCTGGCCGGCCTGCTCCGGCCCGAGGCGCTGGCAACCGCGCTGCCCCCGGTCGGCGTCGCCGGGACGCCCCCGGCGCGGGAAGCCGTCGCCGGGCTTCTCGGCCGCCCCGACTGGGCCCTGGACCCGCGGCAGATCCTGTTCACCGGCAACGGCCGACAGGCGATCGCCGCCTCCATCGCCGCCCTCGTCCCGGTGGGCGGGCGGCTCGGCGTCGAAGCGCTCACCTACCCCGTCGTCAAGGCCATCGCCAGCCGGCTCGGCGTCACCCTCGTCCCGCTGCCGATCGACCAGGACGGCCTGCTGCCCGAGGCCGTCGCCGAGGCACACCGCGCCGCCCCGCTCCGGGCCGTCTACCTCCAGCCGACCCTGCACAACCCGCTCGGCACGACCATGCCGGCGCACCGCCGCGCCGCGCTCGCCGACCTGCTCGACCACCTCGGGGTATACGTCATCGAGGACGCCGTCTGGTCGTTCCTCACCGACGCCCCGACACCGCTGGCCGCACTGGCACCGTCCCGCACCATTCTCGTCGACAGCCTCTCGAAGCGGCTCGCTCCGGGCCTCACCGTCGGCTTCGCCGCCGCGCCACCACAGCTCACCGAACAGCTCGCGACCGCGATCCGGTCCGGCGCCTGGACCGCCACCCGCTTCGCCTTGGACGCGGCCACGCGATGGCTCGGCGACGGGGCGGTCGCCACCATCACCGCCGGCAAGCGCCGGGACGCCCGCGCCCGGCAGGAGCTGGCGCGAACCCGGTTGGCCGGCCAGCTCCTCCGATCCGATCCGGACGCCTATCACTGCTGGTGGGAGCTGCCGGAGCCGTGGCGCGCCGAGACGTTCGTCGCGGCCGCGGCCCGCCGGGGCATCGCGGTCACCCCCGCCGCCGCGTTCACCGTCGAGACCAGCCACGCCCCCAACGCCGTACGGCTCGGGCTGGCCGCACCGCCGCTGCCGACCCTGTCCTGGGCGCTTGACACGCTCGCGGCGCTGGCCCGCTCCAGTCCGGAGGACGGTGGGCCGGAGTGACCGCCGAGCCTCTAGGACAACGCGCGGGCCAGTTGGGTGCGGGAGCGGATGCCGAGGCGACGGAAGATGTTGCGCAGGTGGTGGTCGACCGTGCGGGTGGAGAGGAACATCCGGCCGGCGATCTCCCGGTTGGTGGCGCCCTCCGCGACCAGCTGCGCGATCCGCAGCTGCTGACCGGTCAGCACCGCCGCCGCCGGCAGGCCCGGCCCGCTCACCGCCTCCCCGGCGGCCCGCAGCTCGGCGGCGGCCTGCTCGGCCAAGGCTGTCACCCCGAGGACGGTAAAAGTCTCGCGGGCGTCGTGCAGGTGCTCGCGGGCGTCTCGGGGCCGCCGGCTGCGCCGCAGCTCCCGGCCGAAGAGCAGCCCGGTGCGGGCCCGCTCGAACCCGCCCGCCGGGTGCAGTCGCAACGCGGCACGGAAGCCCTCCTCCGCCTCCGCGCTGCCCCTGGGGGCGAGCAGCGCGTGGCACCGCGCGGACAGCGCCCGCCGCGACGGGCTCGCCGTGCTGTCGGCCCAGCGGTCGAAGACGGCGAGGGCGGCGACGGCCACCGGCCGGTGCGCCGGGTGGACCGCAGCCTCCACCAGGTACGGCGTGGCCATCACCTGGACGAGGACCTGCCCGCGACCGGTGCCCGGCCGGGCCAGCCCCGCCAGCCGGGCCACGGCGTCGCCGGATCGCCCGTCGACGAGGTCCAGCACGGCCAGGGCCCAGCGCGCCAGGGCGGCGGGACGGCTCTCCGGCGCCGGGGCCTCGCCGATCTGGCGGATCAGCCGCAGGCCGGCGTCCCGGTCGGCGCGGATGGCGCAGAGCACCGCCAGCATGCCCAGGTGGACGCCGGCCCAGGTGGCCTGGCCGGTGATCCGGGCGAGGCGCAGCCCTTCCCGGGAGGTCTCCGCCGCCGCCTCGTGCCGGCCCAACCAGTACTCGGCGTCCGCCCGCAGCTCCAGCGCCCGCGGCAGGACTGCCAGCTCACCGCGCGTACGGGCCAGTTCGACGGCCCGGTCGGCGAGCCGGTGCGCCGTGGCGTCCACAGCCACCAGCAGGCCGGCCACCGAGGCGCAGGTCAGGGCGGCCGGGGTGAGGGCCTGGCCGGTCAGCTGGTCGGCGAGGACGACGACCCGACGCAGCGCGGGCCCGGCCCGGTCGTGATCGCCCCGCAGCGCCGCCGCGACCCCGGCGACGTGGGTCGCCAGCAACTCCACGCCGGGCCCCTGCCCGGGGCGACACAGCGCCGGCGCACGCCGCGCCACCTCGGCGTATCGGTGCTGGTCGCCGGCGAAGCAGACCGCCTCGCCGGCGCGCACCAGCGCGCCCAGGGCCAGGGCGCGATCGGCGCCGGCCAGCGCGTCGGCCACCGCCAGCAGCGCCGTCAGTGCGACGGGTGGCCGGCCGCAGCGCAGTTCCAGCTCGCCGCGCAGCAGCTCGGCACCGATCAAGGTCGGCTCCGCCGCGTCGGCGGGCAGCCCCTGCAACAGCAGCCGGGCCCGGTGCGGTTGACCGGCCGCCCAGGCGTGGTGGGCGGCGGCCACCATCCGGGCGGCGGCGGGGGCCGACTCGGCGCTGAGTTCGGCGGCGCGGTGCAGGGCCACCGACAGGGTGTCCGGGCGGCCCCCGCCCCGCGCCGCTTCCTCCAACTCGGCCGCCAGGGCCGGGTCCGGGCCCTCGGCGGCGGCGGCGAGGTGCAGGGCCCGGCGCAGGCGCTGCCCGACGCCGTCGAGCAGGCCGGCAAGGAGCAGGTGGGCGGTGCGGCGGTCGGCGAGGGGCGCCGTGGCCTCGACCATCGCCCGGGCCACCGGCTGCGGGAACGTCACCCCGCACGGCCCGATGCGGACCAGCCCCGCGACCTCGGCCGGGGCGAGCGCCTCGATCACCGTCCCGGCGGCGCGCGCGGCCCGTACCAGAGTGGTCGCGTCCAGCTCGTCGTCGAGGGCGGCGAGCAGCAGCACGCGTCGGGTGTCGGCCGGCAGCCGACCCAGCCGGGCCCGGTACCCGCGCCCCAGTGCGCCGTCGACCGGCGGTGCGGCGGGCAAGGGCTCCTCCCCCCGGCACTGGGCGGGGCTCAGGGAGCCGGCGAGGTCCACCAGCGCCTGCGGGTTGCCCCCGGCCACCGCGCCGAGGGTGGTGGCGACCGGGTCGGACGGTGGCGCGGGCAGCCGGCCGACGAGCACGGCGCGGCTGTCGTGCTCGTCGAGGGCCCCCAGCCGGTACGTGGGAATTCCAGCGGGTGCGGTGTCGGTCCCCCCGGTGAGCACGACGGCCACCGGTAGCTGGCGCACGCGGCGGGCCACGAACGCCAGCACCTCGGCGGTCGGGCGGTCGGTCACGTCGAGGTCGTCCATGGTGCAGAGCAGCGGACGCTCCCGGGCGGCGGCGGCGAGCAGCCCCAGCACGGCCATCGAGAGCGCGAGCCGCTGGTCGGCGGGGCAGCCCGCGCCGGTCAGGGCGTGCCGCAGCACCCGCCGGTGCCGGTCGGGCAGGGCATCGGCCTGATCGAGGATCGGGTCGAGGAGCCGTTGCAGCCCGGCGTGGGGCAGCGCCGCCTCCTCCGCGACCCCGGCCCCGGCGAGGACGGTGAAGCCCTGCGTGTGTCGGTGCGCGTAGTCCACCAGGGCGGTCCGGCCCGAGCCCGGCTCGCCCTGCAACAGCAACGCTCCCCCGCCGCCCGAGGCTCCGTCGAGCAGGTTCCGGATCGCCTGGCACTCGCCATCGCGTCCCCGCAGCACGGTTATTTGCACTGTCGATGCAGTAACCATGCAGCCAGTGTCACCTATTGGTAACCCTATGGAAAGAGGGCCGGTGACCCGCGTCGACCTCCTCGCCGGGGCGCGGCGTCAGGTCGCCGCCGGGTCGGCCAGCAGGGCGGCCACCATGCGGGTCATCACCGCCCGGGCCTGGTCCACGCCCAGCCCGAGACCGTCGCGCAGCATCGACCAGGTCGGCCACATGCTCGCGGCCACCAGGGCGTCGACCAGCTGCTTGCGGCCCGACCCGACCTGTGCCAGCTCCCCGGCGAACAACTGCTCGACCTCGTCGCGGACCCGGGCGATGTGCTTGAGACGGTTGCGGTGCAACTGCTCGGAGACCGGCTCGCGCATCTGCGCGGCCCGGGCGGACGGCGCGATGAGCTGGAGGAGCCGGGCCCGCTGCCGGCAGAACGCGTCGACCCGCTTGGCCAGCGGCAGAGCGGGCGAGATCGGCCGGTAGGCGGCGTCCTGCTGCCTCAGCAACTCCTCGCCGCTCGCCTCGAACAGGGTCTCCATGTCCTTGAAGTTGGTCCAGAGGGTGCGCAGGGAGATACCGGCCCGCTCGGCGATGCGCTCGCCGGTCGGCCGAAGGTCACCCTCGGAGATGAGCGCGAGGTGCGCCTCGACGATCGCCGCCCGGGTCCGTTCGGCCCGGGCGGTCCGTCCGTCGACCCGGCCCGGCGCCTCGGCACTGCCCATCGGCGCCGCTCCCTCCACCTCGTCACGCCGCCCGTGACGCCACCGGCGCCGAGTCTAGACGCGCGCCGGTCAGCCGGGCTGCGGCTGGCGCCGGCGCAGCTCCCGGCGGACCAGCCACGCTGAGGGGAGTCGGCCGGTCAGGAGACCGTCGGCACCCCGTTGGCCGGGGGCGTCGCCGGCGTCACGGCGTACTCCTTCACCGGCCCGTCGCCCTCGTCGGTCTCGTACGCCGGGCCGAAGTAGCTCTGCTTCCCCCCGCTCACCTGGCTCAGCCGCGCCCCGCCGTAGCCGGAGTGGTCGGTGGCGGAGAAGCGCAGCGGGGCCAGCCCGGGCCCCTGGAAGCCGCCCTTCGCGACGGCGGCAAGCAACGACTCACGGGTGAGGTCCTTGCCGGCGGCGAGGAGCGCCTGGACGAAGAGGTACCCGACCGCCATGCCGTAGACGCTGTTGCCGTCGAACGGCGCGTCGGCGTTGTGCGCCTTGTTCACCCTGGTGAAGAGCTGGATCCACGGGTTCTCGGCGTCGTCCTGCATCGGCAGGTAGTTGGCGCCGACCATGCCCTCCAGCAGCGGGGCGCCGGCGCCGAGCTGCTTGGCCAGGGTCGGGTGGTCGGCGCCGACGTTGGAGACCAGCCACTGCGGCCGGAAGCTCAGCCGCGCGGCGGTGCCGACGGACAGCGCGGTGAAGCCGGGCACGGTGGCGAGGATGACGACCTGGCAGCCGGCCGCCTTGAACGCGCCGATCTGGGGCGCCACGTTGGGGTTGCTCGTGACGTAGGTCTGCTTGGCGACCACGGCACCGGCGCCGAGGACCTTCTCCACGCCGGCCAGGCTGTCCCGGCCGAAGTCGTCGTCCTGGCCGAGGAAGCAGACCTTTCGCCCGGGCAGGCTGGTCTTCACATGGTTGGCCAGGATCTTGCCCTCCACCGTGTAGTCGGTGTTGAAGCCGAACGTGCCCGGGTACTTGTCGGGCTGGTCCCAGCTGCGGCTGCCGGAGGCGACGAAGAGGTCGGGCACCCGGTTGCTCTTGAGGAAGTCGAGCACGCCGCTGTGGGTGGGCGTACCCAGGCCGTTGACGACGGCGAAGACCTTGTCCTGGAGGACCAGCTGGCGCACCACCTGTTGGGTGTTCGCCGGGTTGTACCCGTCGTCCATGACCTTGTAGGTGATCCTCCGGCCGTGCACCCCGCCGTTGGCGTTGACGTAGTCGAAGTACGCCTTCGTGGCGGGCGCGATCTTGGAGTAGCCGGCCGAGGCCGGCCCGGTGAGCGGCATGTGGGTGCCGACGACGATCTCGGTGTCCGTGACGCCGGGAACCTGGCGGCCCCCGGAATCGGACTCCTCGCCGGTGCAGCCGACGGCGGTGACGAGCAGGGTGATGGAGGTGGCGATCGCGAGAGCGTGGCGTGCGACGCGTGGCATGTGGGACACCGACCTTCCTCGGTCCGGTTACTGGTGGTGGGGTGGTCCGGCGGCCGGTGAGGTCCGGCCGCCGGGTGGGACGGGAAGAGCAGCTCAGGTGCGCCGGGGCCGCCACCGGGCGAGCAGGGCGCGGCCGAGGCGCGACAGCAGACCCTGCACCCCACCGGGCGCGGCGATCATGACGACGACCAACGTGATCCCGAAGATCGCCAGCGGCAGGTTCCCCTCCAGCCGTTGCGCCACCGCCGGCGGGAGGGTGACCAGGTCGCTCACGGTGTGCGTCAGGTCGGGCAGGACGACCAGCAGGACGGCCCCCCACACCGCCCCGGCGAGGCGGCCGAGACCGCCGATGACGACGGCCATCAGCAGGAAGAGCGACAGCGTCAGGGAGAACGCCCCGGGCGACACGCTCTGCGCGAGCACCCCGAGCAGGGCGCCGCCGAGTCCGGCGCCCGCCGCGCTGACCACGAAGGCGAGCACCTGGGTGCGGGCGACGTGGATGCCGGCGAGGCGCGCGGCGACCTCGTCGTCGCGGACCGCCCGGAACGTCCGGCCGAAGCGGCTGCGGACGAGGTTGCCCAGCAGCAGCAGGACGAGCAGGGTGGCCGCCCCGGCGACCCAGAGCTGCCACCTCTCGTAGGGGAAGTAGGGGCCGAGCGCCGCCGGTGGTGGCTCGACGGGAACGGGCAGCCCCTGCTCGCCCTTGAACACGCCGTCGAAGGTGACGGTCAGCGCCGGCACGACGACGGCGACGGCCAGGGTGACGCCGGCGAGGTACGGCCCCCGCAGCCGGGCCGCGGCCACGCCGATGACGGCACCGACGGCGACGGTGGTCAGCAGGGCCGCGCCCAGCGAGATCGGCAGCACCCACTGCCCGGTGACGCCCCGGTCGGCGAACGCGTTCTGGCTCAGGGCGACGGTGTAGGCGCCGACGGCCATCAGCGCGCCGTGCCCCAGCGAGAGCTGGCCGTTCAGTCCGGTGAGGACGGTCAGCCCCGCGGTCGCGCAGAGATAGGCCGCCACGGTGGCGAGCTGGAAGTTGCGGAACGGCTCCAGGCCGTAGCTGACGGCCACCAGCAGTAGCGCGGCGACGGCGACGACGGCGAGGTGGCGCAGCAGGGTCGAGCCACGGGGCCCCCCGGCCGGGCGTACGCCGGCGGTGGGTCTCCGGCTCGCCGGTGGGGCCGCCGCCCGGGTGGCGCTCACACCTGCCTCGCGGCGACCGGGGCGAACAGACCGGCGGGGCGGACCAGCAGCACCGCCAGCAGCAGGGCGAGCACCGCGAGGGGGGTGAGGTCGCTGCCGACGTAGCCGCTGACGTAGGAGAGCAGGAGACCGACCAGGAGGCCACCGACGACGGCCCCGGGTGGGCTGTCCAACCCGCCGACGACGGCCGCGGTGAACGCCGAGACGAAGACCAGGTCCATCGCGTGCGGGTGCAGGCCGAGCTCGGTGGGGACGACCAGCATGGCGGCCAGGGCGCCGACGCCGGAGGCCAGCGCCCAGCCGAGGGTGAGCATGCCGCCGACGTTGACCCCGAGCAGCCGGGAGACCTCGGGGGCGAATGCCGCGGCGCGCATCCGCAGGCCGACCGCGGTACGGGTGAAGATCCAGGCGAGGCCGACGACCACCACCGCGATCGTGGCGAAGACGAACAGGTCGAACGGCGAGAGGACGGCGACTCCGCCCACGCTCAGGGCGGTCCGGCGAAACGGGGTCTCGGCGGGGCGGTACTCGTTGCCGTAGACCATGCCGAGGACGGCCTGGATCAGCAGGACCAGCCCGAGCGCGACGATCACCGGGTTGAGCGGGGACCGGTGGTCGACGAGGCGCATCACGGCCACGTCGACAAGCGCGCCGAGGAGCAGCCCGGCGACGACCGCGGCCAGGAAGCCGAGCCAGTAGGAGCCGGTCGCCGAGGTCACGCTGTGGGCCACGTAGGCGGCGGCGACGGCCATCGCTCCCTGGGCGAAGTTCACGATCCGGGCGGCCCGCCAGATCAGCACCAGGGCCAGGGCGGACGCGGCGTAGACCGAGCCCCTCGACAGACCGTCGAGGGTGAGGAAGACGAAGCGGTCCAACAGTCCTCCCTCCGAGGGACGGGTGGTCAGAATCCGAGGTACGCGTGGCGCAGGTCGTCGTCGTCGCGCAGCCGGGCGGCCGGGGCGGCGGCGACGACCCGGCCGAGGGCCATCACCACGCCCTGGTCGGCGACGGAGAGCGCGCTGCGCACGTTCTGCTCGACGAGCAGCACGGTCAGGCCGGTGCTGTCGCGCAGCCGCCGCAGCAGGGCCATGATCTGGGCGACCACCAGTGGTGCCAGGCCGAGCGACGGTTCGTCGAGCAGCAGCAGGCGGGGCCGGCCGACCAGGGCCCGGCCGAGGGCGAGCATCTGCCGTTCGCCGCCGGAGAGCTGGTGCCCGAGGTGTCGTCGCCGCCGGGCCAGCGGCTCGAAGAGCTGGTAGACCTCGTCGAGGGCGCGTGCCGCGTCGGCGCGGTCGCGTCGCCACAGCCCGCCGAGCCGCAGGTTCTCGTCCACGGTGAGCTCGCCGACCACGCCACGCCCTTCCGGCACGTGGGCCAGGCCCCGCCGGACGAGTTGCTCCACCGGCACGCCGCGCAGGTCCTCGCCGTCGAGGACGATCCGGCCGGCGGCGGGGCGCAGCATGCCGGAGAGGGTGCGCAGCAGGGTGGTCTTGCCGGCCCCGTTGGCGCCGACGACCGCCACGATGGCGCCGGGCGGGACGGAGAGGTCGATGGCGTGCAGCACCGGCGCCGCGCCGTAGCCCGCGACCAGCCCGTGGACGGCGAGCAGGGCGTCGGCGCTCACTGCGCCGCCTCGCCGGCGGCGACGCCGAGGTAGGCGTCGGTGACCGCCGGGGCGGCGCGGATCTCGTCGGGGGTGCCGGCGGCGATGACCCGGCCGAAGTCGAGCACCACGATCTCGTCGCAGACCGACATCACCAGGTCCATGTGGTGCTCGACCAGCAGCACGGCGCAGGGGTCGGTGTCGCGGCGGGGCAGGTCGCGGATCAGGGTCGCCAGCTCGGCGATGTCGTCGGCGCCGAGGCCGCCGGCGGGTTCGTCGAGCAGGAGCAGCCGGGGGCGGGCGGCGAGCGCGCGGGCCAGGGCGACCCGCTGGCGTACGGCGAAGGGCAGGGTTCCCGGCAGAGCGCCGGCGTGCCCGGCGATGCCGAGGCCGTCGAGGGTGTCGAGGGCGTGTCGGCGCAGCCGGCGCTCGTCGCGGTCGCTGCGGGGCAGGCCGAGCAGGGCCGGGAGGAAGCCGGCCCGGGCGGTGTGCGAGGCGCCGGTCATCACGTTCTCCAGCACGGTGAGCCCGGCGAACAGGCCGGTTCCCTGCAGGGTCCGGGCGATGCCCAGGCGGGCGAGCTGGTGCGGTCGCGGCCGCAGCGCCCGGTCGTCGAGGGTCAACGACCCCGACTGGGGCGTGACGAAGCCACAGATGACGTTGAACAGAGTGGTCTTGCCGGCCCCGTTCGGGCCGATCACGCCCACCACCCGGCCGGCCGGCGCCCGCAGCGACACGTCGTCGAGAGCGGTGAGGCCCCCGAAGCTCACCCCGACGTGGTGCAGTGCGAGCCCCTGCTCCATCACGCACCCCCAAACCTGCGAAGGTTATTTACACTGGCAGTGTACATTTCTGAGCAGTATCGTCAATATCTTCGATGCCTGGCCATCCACGATCAGCGGGAACATCCGCCGAGCGGGTCGGAGGCCGAGTGGTTTCCACACCCACCGGGCACGCGGGGACACGACCTCTTCCCGGCATCCCGCTCAGCTCCCCACCCCCGGGACCCGGGCCGGCGCGGGCAGGTCGGCCAGTCGCGCCAGAGCCGCCCGGTGCCGGTCGGCGGCGCCGAAGGCGATCGTGCCGGCCTTGGCCCGCTTGAGATACAGGTGCGCGGGGTGCTCCCAGGTGAAGCCGAGGCCGCCGTGCAGCTGCACGCAGGTCTCCGCGGCGGACACCGCGACCGCCGCGCAGTGTGCCTGGGCGAGCGCCGCCGCCAGCGCCGTGTCCGGGTCGCCGGCGGCGAGGCAGTCGGCGGCGTAGCGGGCGACCGCCCGGGCCTGGGAGAGCTCCACCCAGACGTCGGCGAGCCGGTGCTTGAGCGCCTGGAACGAGCCGATCGGCCGCCCGAACTGGTGCCGGTTCCGGACGTGCCCGACCGTCGTGTCCAGACACCACTGGGCGACGCCGACCTGCTCGGAGGCGAGCAGTGCCGCTCCTGCGGTGAGCGCCTCGCCCACCGCTCTGGAGGCCGCCGCGCCGGCGGCGATCCGCCTGGCGGGGGCACCGGAGAACACGATGTCGCACAGGGGCCGGGTGGGGTCGAGCGAGACCACCGGTGTCATCCGCACGCCCGGACCCCGCGCGTCGACGGCATGGAGCCCGTCGCCGGCCGGGACCAGCAGCAGGTCGGCGGGGAGGGCGTCGGCGACGCCGGTCACGGTGCCGGCCAGCGCCGGACCGGGGGCGACCTCCACGGCGTACGGGCGCGCGTCGGGCGCGGTGGCGAAGGGGACCGCCAGTGCCGCGGTGTGCCGGCCGGTGGCGAGTTGCCCGAGCAGATCGACCTCGCCGCAGGCCAGCAGCGCCCGGGTGGCCACCACGGCGCTGCCCAGGAACGGCACCGGCGCGACCGCCCGGCCCAGCTCCTCCAGCACCACCGCCACCTCACGGAAGCCGGCCCCGGCGCCGCCGTGCTCCTCGGGCACCGGCAGGCCGGCGACGCCGAGCTGACCGGTCAGCCGCGCCCAGAGCACCGGGTCGTACGGTTCGTCGCCGTCGAGCCGGGCCAGGGTCCGCCGCCACGGGGCGTGCGTGGCCAGCAGTGCCCGCAGGCTGTCCCGCAACGCCTCCTCGTCGGCGCCGTAGAGCAGGTTGGTCATCGGTCCGCCCGGGGCTCGGCGGGCAGCCCGAGCACCCGCTCGGCGATGATGTTGCGCATGATCTCCGAGGTCCCACCCTCGATCGAGTTCCCGCGGGCGCGCAGGTAGCGGTAGGTGGCCGTGCGACCGAGCAGGTCCGGCTCCTGCGGGCGGCGCATCGTCCAGTCGTCGTGGCGCAGGCCCTCCCCGCCGAGCAGTTCCAGCTCCAGTGCGCTGATCTGCTGGGCCAGGTCGGCGAAGGAGAGCTTGACCGCGGACCCCTCCGGGCCCGGTTCGCCGGCGGCGAGCTGCTGGCGCAGGCGCAGGGCGGTCAACCGGGCGGCCTCGGCCCGCACCCACAACCGCAGGACCTCCTCGTGCAGGCCGGCGGTGCGCAGTTCGGGGCGCGCGCGCCAGGTGCGGGTGAGCAGACCGATCATTCCGCCCTCACGGGGCAGCGGGCGGCCACCGATGGCGACCCGCTCGTTCATCAGGGTGGTCCGGGCGACCCGCCAGCCGTCGCCCGCGGCACCCAGGCGGAGGGCGTCCGGCAGCCGGACGCCGTCGAGGAACACCTCGTTGAACTCCGCCTCGCCGGTGAGCTGACGCAGCGGTCGCACCTGCACGCCGGGGGCGGTCATGTCGCAGACGAAGTAGGTGATCCCCCGGTGTTTCGGGGCGTCGGGGTCGGTCCGGGCCAGCAGGAGCGCCCAGCGCGCCCGGTGGGCCATCGACGTCCACACCTTCTGGCCGTCGACCACCCAGTCGTCGCCGTCGCGCACGGCGCGGGTGCTCAGGCCGGCGAGGTCGGAGCCGGCGTCCGGCTCGCTGAACAGCTGGCACCAGATCTCCTCGCCGGTCCACAGCGGTCGCAGCCAACGCCTGCGCTGCGCCTCGGTGCCGTGCCGCAGCAGGGTCGGCGCGGCCATGCCGAGCCCGATGCTGTTGCGGCGGGGCCGGTTGTCCGGTGCCCCGGCCCGGGCGAGGGCCTCTTCGACCACCGACTGCAGGCGCTCCGGGGCACCCAGCCCGCCGAGCCCGACCGGGTAGTGGACCCAGGCCAGCCCGGCGTCGAACCGGGCGCGGAGGAAGCCGGTACGCCCGCCTGCGGGGTCGTGCCGCCCCAGCAGCTCGGTGACCAGGCCCCGCAGCCGGTCGGCGGTGTCGTCCGACACGTGCGACCTCCCCGGAATGTATTTGCACTGTCGATGCAATATAGACCGCCGTCGGGCGGGACGGAAGCCCGGCGGCGCACCGGTCGAGCGGGCTCGATGCGGGGCGGCGGCTCGCGGCCGCCGCCCCGATCGCGCTCAGGAGCTGGGGCAGGTGCTGCGGTACTCCTCGATCTCGAAGCCGCTGGGGCCCGGGCAGAGGAACTGCTCGTAGCGGGTGTCGTCGTCGACGAACCGCTTCAACCAGGCCACCGCCTGCTTCGCCGTGGGCGTGTTGACCGTCTGCGGGAAGAAGTGGCTCGCCCCGTTGAGCTCCAGGTACGCCTTCTCCGACGACGCCGGGATGCTGCTGTAGAACGGCTCGGAGTGCGACAGGACCGGGGCCACGGTGTCGGACTCACCACCGACGATCAGCGTCGGCACCCGCACGCTCGACCAGCTCTTGGTGAGGTTCCACGGCGCGAGCGGCACGGCGGCCTGCAGCGAGGGCCGCGCGGCGGCGGCCTCCAGGCTCCCCCCGCCGCCCATCGAGTGCCCCGCCACGGCGAGCCGGGTGGCGTCGATCCGGCCACGCACGGAGCTGCGCTGGACCAGGTAGTCCAGCGCGGCCAGCAACTGGCGGCCCCGGCTGTCCGGCTGGTCGAAGACGGTGTTGGTCTCGATGCCGATGACCACGAAACCGTGCGAGGCGATCCGCGGCCCGAGCCAGCTCAGGCTGGACCATCTGGCCGTGTATCCGGGCGAGATGGCGACGGCGCCGAAGGTGCCCTCGCTGGTGCTGGTCGGGTAGTAGATGACCCCGCCGCCGAATCCGGTGACGCTCAGCGACGAGACGTCCTGCGAGGCGGTGGCGAAGGGGCCGCGGCTGGCCTCCAGGATGGCGCTGGTCGGGGCCGGGCCGCGCTCGTAGGGGTTGGCCGCGGCCTGCGCGGCGGACGAGGCCGTCGCGACGCCCGTGGACGCCAGGACGGCGGCCAGGGCCAGTCGGGCCAGGACACGGACGGCGGGACGGGGGCGGGTGGTGGGTGATCGCACGTCGGGCACTCCCTGCCGGTCGGGGCAATATCGACGTAAATCAGTATTCGGGGTGCCCGGCCGGTCCCGCATCGGCGAAATCACCAGTGCGGGCCGCCCGTGTCGCGGCGGCCCACACCGGTGACGCGTCGATCAGATGATCTCCACCCCGTAGGCGCTCAGCGCCTCGGTTACCGGCTGGAAGTAGGTCGTCCCGCCGGAGGTGCAGTCGCCGCTGCCGCCCGAGGTCAGGCCCACCGCGGCGCTGCCACTGAATAGCGAGCCGCCGCTGTCGCCCGGCTCGGCGCAGACCGTGGTGCGGATCAGTCCGGTGACCGTGCCCTCGGCGTAGTTCACCGTCGCGCCGACCGCCTCGACGGTGCCGCCGTGCAGACCGGTGGTGCTGCCGGAGCGCTGCACCGACTGCCCGGCGAAGGCCTCGGCCACGCCGGTGATGTCCCGCGTGGTGCCGTCGTAGAGGTCGACGCTGCCGTCGGCGGCGGCCGGGTTGCCGTGCTGGACGATGCCGTAGTCGTCGCCGGGGAAGCTGCCGGTGCCGCCGGAGCCGAGCGGGCTGCTCTGTGCGGAGTCGGCGTACCAGTTGGCGGCGATGGCGGTGCAGTGCCCTGCGGTGAGGAAGTAGTAACTGTCGCCGCTGCGCACGTTGAAGCCGAGCGAGCAGCGTCCGCCGCCCTCGGCCCAGATGGCCTCGCCGCCGGCGGCCCGGGTGCTGAGCTTCCCGGCCTCCCGCTCGATCCGGACGGTCCCGCCGAGCCGGCCGGCAACGGTCTCGACGCGCTGGAGCTTCGCGCCGGTCACGGTGCTGTCGACGGAGACGACGACCTGGTTGGTCGCCGGGTCGGTCCACCACGCCGTGCCGGGGATCCGGGCGGAGCCGTCGAGGGTGGCGGTGGCGCGGGCCAGTTCGTCCGCGCCACGGGTGACGAGCTTCGGGGTGGCGCCGGCCGCGCGGACCTTTCGGGCGGCGGCGTCGTCGGTCACGGTGACGACCATGGCGCCGTCGGCCTGGGCGTACGCCCCGCCGGAGCGCTCGCCGAGTGCGGCGGCGAGCGCGGTGGCCTGGTCGGGGGAGGCGTTCTTCGCGGGTGCGGCCTGAGCGGGAACGCTGGTCAGCGCTCCGACGACCAGGGCGCCGGCCACCGAGAGAGCGGTGACGTGGCGCAGCGGGGACCCGGAGAGTCGCATGTGGATACCTCCATGGAGCTGAGCACGGGCCGCCCTTTCGGGCGACCCCGGGCAACCGATCGGACGGTGAGGCTCATCCGATCGGAGGCGTCGAAGTATTCATAGATTTAACATTGATTGCAAGAGTCATGGTTGGCCGGACTCGACCGCTTCTCACCCCTTGGGTCCCGACAGCCCGACGAGTGGCAAGTCAGACGATTAGCGGCTATTGGGCGAGTCTCCGCAGGTCAGCGAGCAAGGTCGGTGGCCCCGTCGGGCCGGCCCGCACACCCGTCCGACCGGATGGCGGGACAGGAGCGATTCGGTGGGAATCGGCACCGGTGGGAGTTGCTCGGGCACCCCCGGCGGGTCGGGCCGCCCGCCGGGGGTGCCCGGTCGGCGAGGTCGTTCGGGGCGCCGGCGGGGCCACGTCCGGGGCCGTCACGAACCAGGCGGACCCGGCGCGGCCCGCCGCCACCGAGCCGCCGGGGCCGAACCATGTCCCGCGAGAGTCGCCGATCGCGCCTGTGGGCGAGCACGGCGTCGTAGCGTTGTCAGTGGGCACCCTCCGTCACGGGGCCGGAGACTGAGCAGCGGGAGGCGACTGATGACCGAACCGGAGGAAGAGCAGGAGAAGACCCCCAAGACCGACCGTGTCCTCTTCTCCCCCGACGGCGACCCGCACCACACCCTCGCGGAGGCGGGGCAGCCGGACGAGCACCTGGCCGTGCGCTACCAGCACGACGGTGAGAGCGAGACGGTGGGCGACGACGAACAGCGGCCCTGACCGCGCCGGCCGGTCGGCGCGGATCGTCGTCAGCGGCTGCCCACCGCGCTCCACCCCACCCCACCTCACCTGGTGGAGCCCCGGACGGGCCGCATCAGAATGATCGCGAGCGGTCTTCATATTCCCCTTGATCGGGTTTACGCTCTGCCTCAGTCCTGAAGCGAGTCATAGTGGAGGTTCCCGTGAAGAAGATGACCGTCCGCCGCACGAGCGCGCTGCGCCTGGTGTCCGGTGCCCGTCGGCTCTGGATCGAGTGGTGCTGGTAGTTCCCGGCACGGCGGGCGCCCTCGGGCGCCCGCCACTTCGGCGACGGGCCCGGCCGTGACCGGCGAGCCGGGCGGCTACGACTGCCACCGCGCCTACGGGCCGTACGCCGGGGTCGCGGACTTCCTCGCCCGGATCGCCGCCGACCGGCCCCGCCTGGCGTCCCGCCACGAGGTCGAGCTGTACGCCATCGCGCCCCGGCTCGACCGGACGGCACGACCGGCAGCCGAAGAGGAGCCGATCCGGTTTCATCCCGCCCGGCGCACCGCCTGCCTGGCCTACGGGGCGACCGAGTTCGTGGTGGCCTGGGCGGGCAAGCTCCGGCGCCCGGTCACGGTCCGGTTCGACCACGTCGCCAGCGCCGACGAGACCACCCGCGAGCTGCTGGACGCCCTGGCCCACCGGCTCGGGCCGTCCCCGGTACGCCTGGCCCTGCGCGACGGCGGCGACCGCGAGCCGGCCCCGGCCGACCCGACGCCGGAGGCGACCCGCACGGCCCTCGGTGACGGCCTGGCCCGCGGTTTCTACCACCATGCGGCCCGAGTGGCGCGGCGCGGGCGCGCCACGGTGACCCCGGACGGCGACCTGCCGCACTGGTGGGCGTTCACCACCGGCCTGGCCACCGCCCTGGCGGCGCTCGGCGAGGCCACCGAGGCGCTCGACCTCTACCGGGAGGCGCAGGCCGCCACCGACGATCCGAAGATCACCATGTCGGCCGCGTACGCCACCGCCATGCTGTACGCCCGGCACCTGCCGGCGGCCGACCAGGACCCGGCGCAGGCCCGACTGTGGCTGGAGCGGGCGGTCCACCTCGCCGCCGGCCTGGACGACCCTCGGCAGCGGATGCTGTCCACCGTCTTCTACGAGCAGGGCCTGGCGCTGCTGGACAGCAGGGCGGGCGAGCCCGCCCGCGCGTTGCGGCTGATCGACGACGGGTTGGCCCGGCTGGCGGCGGTGCTCGGCCCCGGCGAACGCCCGCAGGACCTGGCCCGGCTGCGCCACAACCGGGCGCAGGTGCACCTGGCCCTCGGCGATCCGGCGCAGGCCCTGGCCGATCTCGACACCGTGATCGCCCACGACCCCGGCAACTGCGAGTACTACGTGGACCGGGCCGCCCTGCACCGGGCGGCGGGGCGGGACTCGGCCGCGATCCGGGACTACGACACCGCGATCCGGCTGGGACCGCACCTGCCCGAGGCGTACTACAACCGGGCCGTGCTCCAGCAGGAGCGGGGCCGCCCCGAGCGGGCGCGTGCGGACCTGGACCGGGTGCTCGCCATCGACCCCGGGCACCTCGACGCCCGGATCGCCCTGGTCAACCTGCACGTGGAAGGCGGCGCGCTCGACGCGGCCGAGGCAGGCGCGCGAGCCGGCCTGGCGCTGGTCCCGCAGGAGCCGGCGCTGCTGTGCACCCTCGGGCTGATCCGTTCGGAGCGCGGCGGCCTCGCCGAGGCCGACGAGCTGCTCACCCGGGCCCTGGCGGGAGATCCGAAGCTGGTCGAGGCGTGGACGAACCGTGCCGCCGTCCGGTTCGAGCGCGGCGACGTGGCCGCCGCCGTGGCCGACCTGGACCGGGCCGTGGCGCTGTCGGCGGCGCCGGTGCCCCGCTACAACCGGGGTACGGCGCTGATGCGGCTGCAACGGTGGGACGAGGCCGTCCAGGACTTCACCCACGCGCTCGCCCAGCCCGGCCTGGACCGGGCGCTACGGCGCGACCTGCGCGCGGAACTCGACCGCTGCCATCGCGCGATGGCCGGCTGACCGCGAGCGGGGCGGGCTGACGGTCCCGGCTGCGGCACCACGGGCGCAACCACCCGGGCGGGGCACCGGACGAAAAGCGCTTGCTGCGCGCCGTGGGCTCCGGGAGGGTGTGTCCATGACGTTCTGACGGACCGCACCCAGCTGCTCCACGGCCGCACGGCGCTGACCCGCGCCGTCGTGCCGTCCGTCCACGTCCCGCTTTCAGCGAAGTGAGCATCCTTGTCTCAGCCACCCTTCCGGCAGGGGTCCCTGCCCCGGTCCGCCCCGGCCCCGGGCTCGGCCACCGTCACCGTGTTCGCCTCCCCCACGAGCTGGATCGAGTCCGACGCCCTCACGCAGTGCCACCAGGTGGCCGCCCTCGACGGCATGATCCACGTCGCCGCCATGCCGGACCTGCACCCCGGCAAGGGCGCCCCCATCGGCGCCGCCATGGCGTCCACCGTGTTGTACCCGTTCCTGGTGGGCTCCGACATCGGTTGCGGCATCGCCGTGTTCCCACTCAAGCTCAGGCGTGTCGTGCCCGAACGACTCGCCGCCCGGTTTCCCGACCTCGACCGCGCGTTGGACCCCGAGCGTGATGCCGACGACCCGGCCTGGGCCGTCGTGACGGGCGACATTCCCGCCGGTCACGTCGAGGGCCTCGGGACGGTCGGTCGGGGTAACCACTTCGTCGAGCTGGCCCGGATCGACACCGTCCTCGAACCGGACCACGCGAACCGGCTCGGGCTCGCCGCCGGTGACCTCGTGCTCATCGTCCACAGTGGTTCCCGGGGGCTGGGCGAGCGGATCCTGCGTTCGCACACCGAGGCCCACGGCGCGGGTCCCGCCCCGGATCCCGACGCCTACCTGAGGATGCATGACGACGCCGTACGCTGGGGCTCGCTCAACCGGCGGCTCATGGCCGCCCGGGTCGCCCACGCCCTGGGAGCCGAGCCCACCGAGCCGATCGTCGACGAGTGCCACAACCTGGTCGAGGTCCGCGACGGTGTCTACCTGCACCGCAAGGGGGCGGCGCCGGGTGACGGCCGCGACGTGCTCGTCGCCGGCACGCGGGGCACCCGTTCCTACCTGGTGGCCGCCCACGCCGGACCGGACGCCAACCACTCCGTGGCGCACGGCGCGGGCCGCAAGATGTCGCGCGCCGACGCCCTGCGCCGGGGTCGGGCCAAGCACACCGTCGAGGAGCTGCGCCGCACGCCGGTGGGGTCGCTGGTGGTGTGCGGCGACCGCCAGCTGCTCTTCGAGGAGGCCCCGACCGCCTACAAGCGCATCGAGCAGGTGATCGCCGACCTCGTCGACCACGACCTGGCCACCCCCGTGGCCGCCACGGTTCCCCTGGTCACCTACAAGACGCCCGACCGCGGGTCCACTCCCCCACGGGACCGCCGGGAGCACCGCCGCGGGCGAGGCCAGCCGTGAGCATCCACCTGCTCATGTCGGCCGGGCGTGGCCCGCGCGAGTGCGCCTGGGCGCTGGCCCGGCTGCTGCGCCGACTGGAGGCCGACGGCACCCGGCAGAACCTGGCGATCCATCGGGTCGAGACCGTTCCCGGTGACCGGCCCGGCACCTACCGATCGGTCCTGGTCCGGATCACCGGGGCCGCCGCCGAGGCGTTCGCCGAGGCGTGGACCGGAACGCTGTGCTGGCAGGCGCCCAGCCCCTACCGGGCCGACGCCGGCCGGAAGAACTGGTACGTCATCGCCCGTCCGTGCCAGGTCGACACCCCCCACACGACGTTCGCGGAGACGGATGTCGAGTTCGTCGCCTGCCGCACCGGCGGCCCCGGCGGTCAACACCGGAACAAGGCCAGCACGGCGGTACGGGCGACCCACCGCCCCTCGGGGATCGTCGTCGTGGTCGACACGGAGCGGCAGCTCAGCCTCAACCGGCGCATCGCCGTGCGGCTGCTGCGACAGCGCATCGAGCGGGGCGACGAGACGGCGGAACGCGCCGTCACCACCGCCCGCTGGCGCATCCACGACGAGCTCGTACGCGGCGACCCCACCCGCGTCGAACGTCCGGAGACGTAGGGACCGCAGCTGGTCCCGCCGATCGTCGACGCCACCCGCCGACAAGCGCCCGACGCCTGCCGCACCGGGTGCCCGTCGCCGACCGCGTGGGGCGGCGGATGAGCAGGTCCGGCGCGGACTGGTTGCGGTGAGGGCTATGCGACGGCTGCTGCGAGCGCGGAGTAGGGGGCGCGGCCCAGCAGCTGACGCAGATCACCGCCGGTGCGGGACATGAACCCGGCCGCGATGGCGGAGTAGGTGCCCACCAGCATCGGCACCTGGAACGGCTCGGCGCCGGAAGCGGCAATGTGTGCGCGGGCCTGGGCGAGGGTCTCCGGCTCATAGACGACGTGTGGGCCGTGCGTCCGGGCCAGATCGGCACCGCCGATGGCCTGCTCGCCGACGAGTTCATAGCTGCGCCCCGCATGAGCGGGTGCCTCCACCGTCACACGTACTGCGGCATCGGCCAGATCCGCCCGGGTAACGGCGGCCAGTTGGCCCTCACCGAGGGGGGCAGTGATCCGTCCGTCGGCCGACGGTGCCGCGAGGCCACCCAGCAACTCCGCGTACAGGCCATTGCGCAGGATCGTCCAGTCCATGGTGCTGTCCTGGAGCCGACGCTCGGTCCAACGGTGCGCCAGTGCGTAGGGAAGGTGATCGCCGTCGGCGGTCAGGCTCGTATAGACGACATGCCCCACGCCGGCCCTCTCTGCGGCGTCGATGGCGGCACCGTGCCGGGCTATGACGGTGTCATCCTCGCCGTAGCCCGCAGAGATCATCAGCAGCACATCCACGGCCTCGAAGCCACCGACGAGGGTGCCGGGCTCGTCGAAGTCGATGCGGCGGACCGGCAGCGGGGTCTCGAGCCGCTGAGGTTCACGCGTTCCAAGGACGGTGTCGTCGCGGTCGGCCAGCCGCTCGGCGATCAGCGTGCCCAGGGCGCCGGTGGCACCAGTAACCAGGATCATCAGGGTCTTCCGTTCCGGTAGGTTCTCTTCCGTAACCGGGATCATCCTGCGGTTTCGCGCCGGGGAGCGTAAGGAGGCACTTCCATGTCAGTGGGGCACACCGGGGTAACCGCCGAACCCGTCGTCAGCTGCGGCGACGAGCACGAGGACTGCGGTATCCGCGAGGTACTCGACCGGATCGGCGACAAATGGTCGGTCCTGGTCATCGTCGAACTGGCCCAGGGCATCCGCCGTTTCCGACAGCTACAGCGCGCCATCCCTGGTATCTCCCAGCGGATGCTGACGCTCACCGTGCGCCGGTTGGAACGCGATGGCCTGGTCACCCGGACCGTGCACCCTACGGTGCCCCCGCAGGTCGAGTACGAGCTCACGACGATGGGCCACAGCCTCACCCATCTGGTCAAAGCCCTCACGGACTGGTCGGCGGAACACCGCGACGCCATCGCGCAAGCACGCCAAGAATGGGATGCCGAACATCCCGACTCCGGAATCCGGTGAACAAGCAGGTTCCAGCGGGGTGGTTGTCGATGGCCTGGACCCGCGCCCCCGGCGTCGCCGTTTGGGCGGGGGTGATCCGTCACGCGTCGCGGACGGCAGACTCCATGTTCGTCGCCGCTACGGCGGCCGACAGGCGGTCGGACCCGGTCGCGTCGCGGCTGCGGCCGGCCAACAGCCGCGTCACCAGGTCGGCCGCCTCCTGGCTGCGGAGCAGCTCGACCCGGGGCGTGTCGAGCTGCCGCGCGTCGACGTGTTCCAGCTGCCGCGCGTCGGCGTGCTCCAGCAGCTCGGACGGCACCGGCTCCTGCGATCGCAGCACGAGCGCCGGTGCGTGGCCCGACGACAGCGGCGCGGCCGCCGCGATCGCCAGGTACCGGAGGTACCCCGTCAGCCGGCTGATCAGCTGTTCGGCGAACTCCACGTCGATGCCGAGTTCCTCGCAGCCGCGCGGCGCGAGGTCGGCGTAGGACCCGCTGAGCCACCGGGCCAGCTCCCCGGCGCCGGTGGCGGCCTCGGCCTCGGCCCGGGCGCGCTCAGTGGCCTGGTCGACGACCGCCTCACCGAGACCCGGAGCCAGCTGCGTCACGGCTTTCGCGTACTCCTGCCAGAGCGACTGCGGCACCACCGGCAGCGGGTCGAAGAGGACCACCGCGGGCGGGATCGGGCCGGCGATCCGATCGGCGAACGCGACGGAGAGCCGGCATCCGGCGCAGTACCCGAGCACGGCCACCACCTCCGGTCCGAACAGGTCTGCCGTCGAGAGCCATTCCTGAAGCCGGGCCGTCGGGTCGACCGTGCCGTCGGCGTCGTCGGTCCAGGTGGTGCGGCGCGTCGCCTGGACGGTGTAACGGTCAGGAAGCAGCGGGACCAGATCGCTGAACCCGGCGGCCTCGCGGCCGGCGTCGGCACTGAAGTCGACCACGAGCACGATCTCGCTGCCGGTACCGACCCTGAGCGTATGCCACATTGGATTGTTCACGCGTTCCGCCCTCCCGCCCCGTCAGCAGCGGTTTCAGTATCGCAAAAATTGCGCTGAGTAACTCCCGATGCGGAAGCCGGGACGACAGTATCAGCGACTTCCCAACCCCCGCGCCGCCGTCTATATTGGCCATGCCAACCGGGCCGACTGTCAGGACGGCGGGGTGCCCACGTGGCGAGCGTCGGGCAGACCACTATCGCGACAAGGGAATCTGAATGCCAGCGGTTGTAGAAATCCGCGAGTTGGTCCGCACGTACCGAACACGGCGCAAGGCCGAAGAGACCGTCGCGCTCGGTGGCGTCACGCTGACCGTCGATGACAGCGAAGTACTCGGCCTGCTGGGGCCGAACGGAGCAGGCAAGACCACGCTTGTCAAGATCCTCTCCACCGTCCTCCTGCCTACCTCCGGTACCGCGAGGGTGCTCGGGAAAGACCTGGTCAGCGCCCCGCAGACGGTCCGGGAGAACGTCGGCGTCGTATTCGGTGGCGAGCGGGGCCTGTATCCCCGGATCAGCGCGCGACAGAATCTCGCCTTCTGGGCCGCGCTTTACCGGCTGGACCGCCGCACCGCCCAGAACCGCTGCTCCGAACTGCTTGAGCGGATGGGGCTCGCCGACCGGGCGGATGAACCCGTGGAGACATTCTCCCGGGGAATGAAACAGCGACTGCACCTTGCGCGTGGGCTGATACACGGCCCCCGAATTCTGTTCCTCGACGAACCGACAACCGGTATGGATCCGGTCGCCGCCCGTGATTTCCGCGCACTCGTGCGGGAACTGCGGCAGGAAGGGCGTACCGTTTTCCTCACCACGCATGACATGGCCGAGGCCGAGGCCCTCTGTGACCGGGTCACCCTCATCGACCACGGCCGGCTCGTGCTCGACGAACCGACCAGGCACATCGGCCGGTACCTGGACGCCCGCGAGTGCGTCGACTTCACCTGCGACGACCCGGCGGTGCTGGCCCAGGTGCCGGAGCTGGCGTTCGTGGAGAGCGTCGAACCACGGGACGGCGGCCACCGGGCGCTGCTGAGGGAACCCGCGGACGTGGCACGGCTGCTGGTGTGGCTGATCGAGCGGGGTGTGCTGTCGGCGCGCCGGAGCGAGCCCACGCTCGAGGACGTGTACCTGCGACTGATCGGCACGAGAGCGATGTCGGTGTGAACGCGCTACGCGTCATCGCCGCAGCCTTCCGGTTGCAGCTCGCCATCACCCGACGCAGCCCGGGCCACCTGATGATCCTGCTGACCTCGCCGCTGTTCAGCGTCATCTTCCTGTCGCTCGTCGTGAGCGGCCAGCGGTCGGGGACGCTGGTGAACGGCGTACTCGCGCCGGGCCTGATCGGGCTCTGGCTGATGTCGCTGGACCTGGCCGCCTCGATCATCGAGGAGGAACGGTGGGCCGGGCGGATGGAGCTTCTGGTCGCCTCGCTGACCCCGGTGAGTCTCGTGGTGTTCGGGCGGATCGGAGTCGTCATCCTGGCCGGCGCGCTGACCTTCTTCGAATCGTGGTTGGTGGCGGTCGTCGGATTCGGAGCCGACGTACCACTCGAACGACCTGGCGTGTTCGTCGTGGCCATCCTGGCCACCTGCTTCGCGATGGCCGGCACCGCCACCCTGCTCGCCGCCGTGTTCATCAAGTCGCGGGCGCTGCACGTGTTCCAGAACGCGCTCACCTACCCGTTCTACATTCTCGGCGGGGTCCTGGTGCCGGTCGCGCTCCTGCCGGGCTGGCTTGAACCGCTCAGCCGGGTCATCTTCCTGTCGTGGAGCGCCGACCTGCTGCGCGGCTCGATGAGCGGGAACCTGCCGGACGCGTGGCCGGCCTGGATCGCCATGACCATCGGTCTCGGCGCGGCGGCACTGGTCGCCGGGTTCCTGCTGATCAACCGGATCATCGATCAGAGCCGCGAGACCGCACACGTGGGACACTCATGAACAGCCCTTCTTCTCTCGGAACCTCTTCGCCGGGCACCGGCTGGCTGCGCCTCGGGCACCAGTCGCTGCTGTTCTCGATCGCGGAGATGCGGACGGTGCACACCTGGCGCACCTGGCTGTTCGGCTGGGTGGCGCGGCTGCTGACGCAGGTGACGTTCTTCGCGTTGATCGGGAAGTTCGTCGCCAACGACGCCACCATGCAGTTCGTGCTGGTGGGCAACATCGTCGCGCTGTCGTGCCTGGAGTCGATGATCGTCGTGCTGACAATGGCCGGTGAGCGCCGGCTGGGCACCCTGCCGCTGCTCGCGATAGCCCCGACCAGCCACGTGCCCGTGTACCTCGGGCGCGGCCTGCACTGGCTCGCCAGCGGCATCGCCAGCTCTGTCATCGGCTGGCTCGTCCTGCCGCCGCTGCTGGGCGTGCCGCTGCCATGGCCGGAGGCGTTGCCCGCGGTGGCGATGATCCTCCTCGTCGCGGTCAGCTGCTACTGCTACGGCTGCTTCCTGGCCGGTCTCGCCGTGCGTTACCGCAGCCTGCAGGTGATCGTGCTGAACCTCGGCTACCTGCCCATCATGGCGTTCTGCGGCGTGAACGTGCCGATCTCCTTCTGGCCCGCCTGGCTGCAACCGGTCCTCCACCTGTTCCCGTTGACCAACGGCCTGCAGGCCATCCGTGCCGTTCTCGCCGGCGGCACCTGGTCCGAGGTGTGGCCGAAGCTCGCGCTGGAGGCGCTCGTCGGCATCGGCTGGTTCGCCCTGGCCACCGTCTCGATCAACCGGGTGGTCACCAAGGGTCGCGCAGACGGCAGCCTGGAGTTCGGAAGCTGAGAGGCGCCATTTCTACCCGGACGACGAGATCGGCAGGTTCGCTGCCGGTTGGGTCGACGGCAGGGACTAGGGAGAGTGCTCCGAAAATGAACCAGCCCATCAGCGACGCCCGTCAGTTGGCCGACACGATGCGGGCGTTCTCAGTCAGCCGTCTGCTCACGACCGCGGTGACCAGCGGGGTCGTCAACGCCGTCGCCGAGGCGGAGCCGGCAACCGGCGCGGACCTCGCCACGAACCTCAAGCTGGCCGCGCCCCACCTGGACCGGTTGGTGTCCGCGCTCGTCGCCGTCGGCGTTCTCGAACGGCACAAGGGCGGCGCAGTGAGCCTGACCCCGGTGGGCAGGCTCCTCGCGGACGGCGAGGGAGGCTCGCTGGCCCCGATGGCGCGGATGCTGCACGAGGAGGGCTGGTCGGCGTGGGCCGACTTCCCCCGGTGGCTGGAGCGGTCCGAATCCGGCGATGACGTGTTCGACGCCTTCGACGCGGAACCGGAGACGTACGAGGTCTTCGAGCGGCAGATGCGCACCGGCACGGCCCGCCACGCGGCGGGTGTGGCGGCGGCGGCGGGACTCACCGGCGACGAGTCCCTCCTCGACGTGGGAGGAGGATCGGGAGGGATGGCGCGCGCGTTCCTCGCCGCGTACGACGGCGTACACGTCACAGTCGGGGACCGTCCCTATGCGCGCGCCGGCGCTCTGGCGTACCTCAGCGATGTCGCTCGCGACCGGTGGCGCTTCGTCGACCTCGACTTCTTCGAGGCGGTTCCCCCCGGACACGACGTCTATCTGCTGTCGCGGATCCTGCACGACTGGAATGACGACAAGGCCCGCCGGATCGTGCGGGCCTGCGCGGACGCCATGTCGGACGCGGGCCGCCTGCTGATCTTCGAGCGCTCGGTGGCCGGCGCCATGACGGCCTCGTTGGCGATGGCCGACCTGAACACCGGCCTCATGTGCGGTGGCCGCGAGCGGGGCCTGGCCGAGTTCTCCGACCTGCTCGCCGCCGAGGGGTTACGGGTGACCCGCACCGTCCCCGTCTCCGGCGACCACTGGCTCATCGAGGCACGCGTCGACACGGCCGGGCGGTAGGCGCGGTAAGCGGTGGGGCGTCATGACGCCGAAGGGGCACCCAGGCGCTCCACCGCCGCCCGCAGCAGGGTCGGGTCGGTGGCGTAGTTCCAGCGGACGAAGCCGTCGTAGCCGGAGCCGAACTCCGTACCCCCGACGACGTCGACGCCGCGCTCGGCGAACCACCTGCCAGCGGGCCCCGACGGGTCCAGGCCACGACAGTCGATCCAGGCCAGGAAGCCGGCCGTGGGCCGCATGACCGTCAGGCCGGGTACCGTCGCCAGCTCGGCCAGCAGCGTCGCCCGCAGCCGGCGCAACTCCGCGACGAGCTGGTCGAGCCAGGCGGCCTCCGCCGTGTACAGATGCACCATCATCGCGTCGGTGACGAGGGAGCCGGGGTGCACTCCCCAGGTGTTGAGCTGTCCGCGTACGGCCCGGGTGACGGCCTCGTCGCCGCCGATGACGAATGACGACGGCACCCCGGAGACGTTGAAGGTCTTGCCGGGGCTGGAGACGATCACGACCTCGGCCCCGGACCGGACGGAGATGGCCGGCGTGTGCGTGCGGTCCGCGTCCAGTACGAGATCGCTGTGGACCTCGTCGCTGACGACGGCGACGCCGTGGCCGGCGCACAGTCGTAGCAGCTCGTCGAGCTCCACGGCGTCCCACACCCGGCCCAGGGGGTTCTGCGGGCTGCACAGCAGGATGGCCCGGGGCCGGTGCCTGCGCAGCACCGCGTCGAGCGCGGCGAGGTCCCGGCGGTAGGTGCCGTCGACGAGCGACAGCGGCGCGGGCACGCAGGAGGCGCCGACGGCTGCGGCGGCGTTGCGGAATCCGCCGTACACCGGGGGCTCGACGACGACCGTCCGCCCGCCGCAGCCCAGTGCGGCCAGCACCGCCCGAAGCGTCACCTTCGGCGGCAGGGCGGCGGTGAGCACGTGGTTCGGTGCGACGGTCACCCGGTGACGGTCGGCGTACCAGGCGGTGACGGCCTCCAACACCGCCGGATCCTGGTACGTGTACCCCCAGGTGGACTGCGCCAACGCCCGGGACAGCGCCGGCCCGAGCCCCGGCGGGCTGCTGATGTCCATGTCGGCGATGGTGAACGGGAGATTCCGCGGTTCGCTCAGGAGATCCCACTTCACCGAGCGGGTCCCCCGACGGTCGTTCATCTGCCTTCCGGGGACAGGACCAACCGCCGCGCCAGCGACCGCACCAGCTCGTCGAGGTCGGCGTCACTGATCGTGTCCGCGCGCCCGACCGCCTCCAACCGGAGCTCGCGCTCTCCGAACCGCAGCCACACGCTGACGTCGAACAGCGCCTCCTGCGGCAGGGCCACCCTCGGCCGCAGCGGCACCTGGCCCAGCCGAAGCTGCGGTTCGCTCTCGGCGGCGAGGTACAACACCCGGGGCGGCTTCTCGGCCCCGAGTGCCCGTCCGATCTCGTTCAGCCGCAGCCCGGTGTGGGCGCGTCCGTCGGTGACCGCCTGCTTGACGATCTGGTCGTTGACGGCGACCGGCCCCGCCGGGTCGATCTCGACCCGGACCGGGACCACCGTCGACAGATTTCCGACCACGTCGGCGAAGGCGTCGATCGGGCGGCCCGCCACCGGCGTCAGCGCGAAGACAGGACCCGGTCCCAGCGCCTCCTGGAGGTGGTACGCCGCTGCCCGGACCAACAGCATGGGGGCGGTCAGCTTGGTGTCGGCGATCTCCCGCTCGAGCGCCTCCCGCAGGTCCGTGACGTCGAGGGAGGCCCGCACCGCGGCCGTCCGCCGCGACTGCGGCTGACCGCGCCGGACCGGTTGGTCGGGCACCGACCCCAGGTACCGCCGCCAGAAGGTGACGAGCTCCTCCTTCGCCGCCGGGGTGTCCCAGTGCGTGCGGCGCCAGGCGAGGTAGTCGGCGTACTGCCACGGCGACGTGCCCGTCAGCGCGTCGCCGTCGCGGTAGAGCTGCTCGAGCTCCTGCAGGATGACGAGCATGGAGACGCCGTCGACGGCGAGATGGTCCGCGTCGACGAACAACACGTCCCCGTCCGGGGCGCGGACAACACCCCACCGCAGCATGGGTCCCCGTCGCAGGTCGAAGGGCCTGGCCGCGTGCGCCCTCAGCCAGCCGCCGAGCCCCTCGGGGGTCAGGCCCGACGGCTGCGCCGTCAGGCTGCCCGACACCGTCTCCGCGCCGTGCACGACCACCTCGCCGGTCTCGTAACGCAGCACCGTGCGCAGGATGTCGTGCCGTGCCACGATCTCGGTGAACGCACGGGTGAGCCGATCGAGGTCCAGGCTCTCACCGACCGCGTGGAACGCGACCTGGACCGCGGGACGCCCGCCGGTGTCGGGCTTCTCAAGCAGCCGAAGGTGCCGGTCCGACGCCGCTCCCGGGCCTCCCGGCGCCGGCCTCGGCAGCCGCCGCAGAGGGCCCTCGCTGTCGGCGGCCAGGCTGGCCACCTGGGACAGGAACTCGTCCCGGCGAGGGCGGTCGAGCACCTGGTCGATCGTGACCAGCAGCCCCAGTTCCCGGCGTATCCGGGTCGCCAGCAGCGCGGCGGTCAGCGACGGGGACCCGGCCTCGAAGAGGTCGTCGTACGGGCCGACGACCTCCCCCCACAGGACACCGACCCGTTCGACGAGGTCGACCGAGGCACGCACCGACCTACTCCCCCTCGGCCGCGGGGCTGTCGAGAGCCTCGATGGTGAGGACCGTGCCGGGCGGGGCGTCGGCCGCGCTCACGCCCCGACCACGCACCTCGCCCAGCTCCCACAGGTCGAGCGAGCTACCGGGGTAGATGATCCACTCGCCGTCCTCACGTTCCATCATCCGCCGCCAGAGCACGGCCTCGACGCTGTGTCCGGGCCAGCTCACCCGGTAGCGGCGCCCCTTGTTGTTGATGTCGCCCTCCGGCCAGGGGAACTTGAGGTTGCCGAAGTTGTCGACGTGGACGACGAGCTTGCTCGTCCGCTCGGCGCGACGCAGGCGCTCCAGCGGGAACGGGTTCCCGAGGTCGGCGAGAGCCGCGCCGGCGGCCAGCTTCCCCACGGCCGGGGCGTGGACGTACTTCCCACCGAACGGAACGAAGCCCGGGTCGTGCAGCTCGTACAGCTCCTCGCAGCCGAACTCGTCCACCAGCCAGCCGGCGACACCGGTGTTCGTCCCCTCGAAGAGGATGTCCTTGTGCTTGGTGCGGCCGACGATCCGCTCGGTCCGGAGCTTCAGCGGGTTGACGACGAAGCTGATGATCGTCTCTGGCGGGTAGGCCTCGGCCATCATGCGAACCGCGAACGCGGCGTTGATCACGGACATCGGGTGGGTGAAGACGGTCGGTTCGATCGCCAGCGGCGCCCCGTCCGCCGCCGCCCACATCGCGCCCCGCATTTCCGCGAAGGCGAGATCGTTGCAGTCGGTCACAAGCACAATGGGTCTGGTCATCGTTCTACTTCCGAAGCTGAGAGGTTGTTGACAGGTGATCGCGTAACGGTGGTCGTGGTGCGGTGCGTCAGCCGGCCACGGAGGGCCGGCTCACCGCGGCCTTCCCCGGCCCTCCGCCGCGAACATGTCGGCCAGCAGCAGGCCCGCGTCGACGCTGTCGGCGCCGACGTCGGCCCAGCGGCGACCGGGAGTGGACCGCAGGAACACGCCCAGCTTCTCCCACCGCTTGTCGGCCTGCTCCCGCACGACCTGCCCCAGAGGCTGGTGGCCGGCAGTCGACAGCAGCGTCGTGAGCCGGCTGATCCACTCCGTGACGAATGGTCCGAGTGAGCCGGTCGTGATCCTGGCGTCGGGGTGGGCGGAGAGTTTCTCCCGTAGCTGCTCGACCGCGCCCGCGCCGTCGGTCGACGGTCCGATGGCTGCCGCCTGCATCGCCGCCAGCAGGTCCCGCTCGTCGCCGGGGGACAGCAGGATGTCGGCCACCGCGCCGGCGACCTCCTCCTTGGTGATGGCGCCCATCATGGCGGGGTGGGTCATCAGCAGGATCTCCTGCAACGAATAGACCTTGCCCTCGCCCGCCGCGACGAGGCCGTCCGTGCTGGCGCCCTCGAAACCCACCGCGGCGGCCGGCACCACCAGGTGGACCCGTCCCGGATACGAGCGGGCCATGGCCCACAGGCCGTGGTGCTCCACCCCGGATATCTGCAGCTTCCGCCACAGCGCCGTCGACATCACGGATTCGTTCTCGTCGCCGTGGGTGAAGGGGAGTTCGAGGCCGAGCCCGCCGAGCCCGGTGGTCGAGACGCGGACGTACCGGAGCCCGGGATCTTCGCGAAGCAGCCGGTTCAGCGTGGTGAGCCGGCCACACAGCCCGTTCAGCACGGTCTCGATGCTGGAACTCTGATGCTGGCCACCGAGTTGGGTCGCGACATTCGTGGCGTCGACGATGTCGTCGGCCGCCGTGGCGGCGATGACGGCGGAGAGCAGGCCGCCCGGCGCGTCGGCGACGATCGGCGCTCTCCCGCCGTCCAGGAAGGTCAGGTCCGGACCGGACAACATGTCCCCGTACCCGATCACCGCCCTGCCCGACCCGGTCTCGTTACGTACCCAGTCGACCTCGGCCAGCCGGGTCGCGGAGTCCCGGGTGCGGGTGACCATGACGATCTGGGACCACGCCCTGCCGAGCAGCTCCCGGCTGACCGCTCCGCCGATCTGTCCCGCGCCGATCACCAGGGCCCGGCGGGACGTGGCGGCCCGACTCACCACGGGCCTTCGTCCACTCGTACTTCGCCGGCCGCCACCGCGGCCCGATCCGGGAACAGGCAGTCGTCGAGCGACAGGCCCAGCTCAGCGAAGATCTGCACACCGTCGGCCACGCGGAATCGCCCGTCAAGTTGGTGGCCGAGCTCCTTGATGGCCGTCTCGACCATCGCCTCGTCGGGGCCGTCGATGCCGACGTAGCAGCGCCGCGACGTGGGCCAGCGCATGAACGAGAAGGTGCATCCCGCGAAGTGGTGAACTTCCAGGGCCCGTTCCTGACCGGTCATTTCCGTGAGGCCCACCCGGCCGAGGTGTTCCCTGGCCGCCGCCAGGGTCTCGACGCGGACGTGCACCTCGTAGTCGTGCCGGAAATTGCCAACCGGCTTCAGCGCCCGCTTGTACTGCACCCGCACGGTGTCGCCGGTGACCTGAGCCCGGACGCTGTAGGAGCAGTACTCCCGGGGAAGGTAGTCAAAGGGAATGATGTTCTGGACGCCTTTGAACGCCGGTGTTCCGATACTGCGCAACCGGGCGAGGATGGCGTTGACGGAATCCTCGTCGAAGAGAACCGTCTCGACCTTCTCGTCGATGCCGTAACCCGGCCGCCGCGCAGATCGCGCCGCCTCGAAGATCAGTTGCTTGGCTTTTGTCGGGGGAACGTCGGCGAGTCGGCACAGGGCTCCCGAGACCGCATCCACCACGACAACGTCGCCATCGACCACGGCCGTGTCGACTATTCGCAACGTCGGTCGACCGATCTCCCGCACCACCGTGGCGAGATGACTGAGCACCCCGCCGGAGGTGAGCAGCACTCCCGCGCCGGACCAGACCGCGTCGACAATTCCGTCGACCGACTGGTCCTCGACCAGCACCACGCTCTCGTGAAATGAGCCCTCGCCAGGGTAGCGGCGCACCGGCCCCACCGCGATTCCGCGCGAGACAGCCACAGCCGGGAAGGGCTTCTCCGTGACCGGGTCGGGCAGGTCGAAGGCGTACGGTTCGGTGAGCGCCTTCAGGGTGATGTCACGCGACTGGAATATGTAGAGCTGTCCGTCGGAAATTCCCCACTCGATGTCCTGAGGCGCACCAAAGGCCTCCTCCAGCCGAAGCCCGACCGACCGCAACTGCTCCAGGCCGGGGTCGTGGCTCTCCTCGTCGCGGTGAAACTGCACCCGGAGCGGGTCTCCGCTACCGGCCACCACCGGCGTTCCCAGGCCGGGAACGGACTCGGCGATCATGACCTCCGTGGCCGCCACCGGGTCGCGGGTGAACAGGACGCCGGCGCGGTCCGGCCACACCATCGCCTGGATGATGACGGCCATCTGTTCCAGACTGGCGTCCACGCCATGGAGGTCCTGGTACCTGCGGGCGTTGCGGGAGTTCAGCGAGGCGTAGCAGTCGGCTACGGCCGCCACCACCTCCTGGGCACTCGTGCGATTGAGGAACGATTCGTATTGGCCTGCACAACTGGCAAAAGCGTTGTCCTCGGACAGCGCTGAGCTACGGACCACGACGGGAGAGCCCCGAAAAACGGTGTCATACACTTCCGTCACCGCATCGATGAGTTCCGGCGGAAGATCCGGCTTTCCAGCCAGGTCCCGCGAGTCACCCAGCTTGTTGTGGGCCAGCACCCGGCGGTAAGACTCGAACGGCAGAATCCACGATGGCGGCACGCACTGTCCGGCTTGGGCAATCAGTCGCAACCGGTCCGCCTTCCGCCCGCATTCTGCGGGCGCTTCGGCAATCGGCACAAGCCATGCGTCAGACATTCGTCGCCTTCCGTTGACGCTAGTCGAATTCCGGCTAAGTCGATTCGCGGGTTCGACGATGCTACCAACGTGGTGGCGGCCTGCCTAGTTGCGGCGATCTTGGTTTATTCGTTCGTGATCACCCGCGCCGCGAAAGTCGCACGTACCGTCACCTCGCACATCCGGACCGGCAACAGGCAGCGGCCATGACTACTCATTGTGCGCACACTGGTCGCTGCGAGTCCCCGATGATTGCGAACCCCAAAACCACGCCGATATGACAAACTGTTTCGATCAGCTCACCGAACGCAAAGGCGAGTTATCTGACGCCGAAGTGCAGTGCTTCGCGAACCTGCTCGACGGTGGCTCCGGTGAGGGCCTCGGCGCGCTGCGCGCCGGCGCGCAGCACATCACGCAGGTGGTCCGGCTCCCACGCGGTGCGGCGGTCCCGGATCGGCTCGAGGAACGCCTCGAAGGCCCGCGCCACCAGGTCGCGAGCGGCGTTCCACGACAGGGTGCCCGACTCGAGTCCGACCCGAACCTCCGCCGCCGACTCCGGCGAGCCGATCACGTCGAGCAGGGCCGGCGCGAGCAGCTGACCGTCCGTTGTCCGGTAGGCCATCGCCTCCACCGCCTTGGCCACCTCCTCAGGGGTGGCCGAGAGCTCGATGGCGTTACCGAGGCTCTTGCTCATCTTGTTGGCGCCGTCGAGACCGATGAGATCCCTGGTCTCGCGGAACACCGCGGTCGGCGCGGGCAGGCGCAGTCCGAACTCCTGCTCCAGCTCCGCGACGACCTCCCGCGCGATCGTCACGTGATCGACGTTCTGGTCGCCCACGGCCACATCGGTCGCGCCGAGCCCGATCACGTCCGCCGCCTCAAGCACCGGGTAGCCGAGCAGGCCGAGCGACGCGTCCTCAATGGCGCGACCGCCGAGCATGGCCTTGAAGCTGATCTGGCCCCGCAGCGCCCGCACCCGGACCAGGCTCTGGATGATGGCGTACAGGCGGGCCTGGCTGGGGACGTCGGACTGGACGTAGAAAGTGCACCGTCCAGGGTCGAGGCCCACCGACACGCAGTCCGCGATCAGGTTGAGGATCCGCTCCTGGATGACGGCGGTCGAGGACCGGGTCGCGTTCGTGGTGAACATGTGCAGGTCCGCGACGACGAAGAACAGTTCGGCCTTCTCGTCGTTGGCTTGGCTCACCAGCGAGTCCAGCATGCCGAAGTAGTGCCCGACGTGAAGTGATCCGGTCGGGCGTGCGCCCGCAAGAAACCGCATCTGTGCTCCCTTTCCCTGCGCGCGAGTCGCTTGATGCGCGCAGGCCACTGCACTTGCGCGACCGGAGGCGTCACGGCGAGGTGTTCATGACGTTGGGTGACGAGGCGGGAACAGATTCCCGACGCTGCCTGCCGCCCTGCTGGGCGAGCCTGCCGGGTGCCAAGCCCGCGAATGGCAGGCACACCCTACCTGACCACCCTCCCGTCGACCACACCTCCTCGACACGATTACACTTGTCCGATGACTGAGGCCCCAAATGCCCCGCTCGCTGCGGCGATAGCCCGTAACCCCGCCTTGGTGCGGGAGATTTCGGAGCATCCCGAGCGGTTCCGGATGCTGACGGGGGAGCGCCCCACCGGCCGGCTGCACGTCGGCCATTACTTCGGCACTCTGCAGAACCGGCTCCGCCTGCAGGACCTCGGCGTTGAGCTGTTCGTCCTGCTCGCCGACTACCAGGTCTTCACTGACCGTGACATCAGCGCCGAGATCGGCCAGAACGTTCTCGAATGCATGGCCGACTATCTCGCCATCGGGCTCGATCCCGAGCGATGCACGATCTTCGCACACAGTTACGTGCCTGAGCTGAACCAGTTGATGCTGCCGTTCCTGAGCCTGGTTTCGGTCAGTGAGTTGCAGCGGAATCCGACGGTCAAGGAAGAGATTCGGTCCTCCAACCGGCCGCAGGTGAATGGCTTGATGTTCACCTATCCGGTTCACCAGGCCGCAGACATTCTGTTCTGCAAGGGCAACCTGGTGCCCGGCGGGAAGGACCAGTTGCCGCACGTGGAGGTGACCCGGGACATCGCCCGGCGGTTCAACGAGCGGTTCGGTGCCGGTGAGGCCTACTTCCCGGAGCCTGAGATCCTGCTCAGCAACGCCCCGCTGCTGTTGGGGGTCGATGGCAAGAAGATGGGCAAGAGCCTCAACAACTCCATCAACATCGGCGCCACGGCCGAGCAGACCGCCAAATTGATCAAGGGCGCGAAGACCGACTCGATCAGGGAGGTCACCTACGATCCGGATCAGCGGCCGGAGGTCTCCAACCTGGTGCTGCTGGGCTCCCTGGCGGCGGGCCAGAGTCCCGAGGAGTTCGCGGCCGCCTGTGCCGACGGTGGCGGTGCCGGGCTGAAGAAGGCCGTGACGGAGGCGGTGAACGAGTTCTTCCGCCCGATCCGCGAGCGCCGCGGCGCGCTGCTGACTGATCCCGGTCACCTGATGTCCGTCCTCAAGACGGGGAACGAACACGCTTCCGGGATCGCGCGGCAGACCCTCACCGACGTTCGCCGGCTCATGGGCACCGACTACTACCCGCTCGGGAACGCCTGACGCCGGTGCGGGGCCGCCGTGCTCCGCGCCGCGCCTGTTCCGCGTGTTGGACCAGGGGAACGACTTCGCGTACCTCGGCGCTTTGGCCTGCGCCGGTGTCGGCGAAGTGGTGGTCAATGTATGGGGCTCGGTGGCCGCCCCAAGCCGCCCCGCACACCGGGCAGTCGGGCGGCAGCCTGACGACTGCCCCCGGCCGGGGACCTGACCTTCGGCCCCTGTGGAGCTGCCCCGTCCACGCTCCCACTCCACCGACCGCACAAACGGGGCAGCTCCACAGGGGCCGAAGGAGGGCAGGCCGACCCGGCGAAGGCCGACCCGGCAGGGGCCGACCCGGCGAAGGCCGACCCGGCAGGGGCACCGATGGTGTCGGCAGCGCGCGCATCCCCCTGGGGCCTGCCAAGCCCGACTTTCACGACTTCGCCGGGCCCCTGGGGCGCCATGGCGACGCATTCGGCGGCTCCACTGTTGATCGACGCCGACCTCGGCGCATTCGAGGAATCACTGCGCGTCCCCTGACGTTCCGACGTCCATTCCTCAGCGGATGTGGAACGTTACCGCACCGCTCTCACCCAGGCCGTCGCCATGCTTCAGGGTGCCGAAAGCGTAAGGCCGGTGGCCGCGCCCATCAGTTCCTGATGCGTTCCGAGGCGGGCCGGTTGACTTTTTCTCGAGGCCCTTCCCGCGCCCTCGCTTTCGTCTTCGAGGCCGCCCGCTCCCCCGCCGCCGCTAACCGAACGCACCGGTCCAGTCACCCAGGAAACAGGCGTCGGGAATGCGGACCCGAATGTGGGTGACATCATTGACAGTGCCGAGGGCAGACCTTAACATTCCCCACAATGTCGCAGCTTGATGATAGCCACGTAACAGTCAGCACGGATTTGTTTACGGTTCTGCGTGACGTGGGGCCGGCGTTGGTGGGTCAAATCGACCAGCTCGAAATGATGCGGGTGGACAGAGCCATCGCGGATACCGGCCGCGTCGCGAGATATGTCGTCGTCGGAGCCGGGAAGCCGGGCCCGCAGGGCCTCCTTCCGGTTTATCCGGTCGGGCAGCCGTACGCCGTGGCGCCTCATCCTCGGCTGGTGCTCGAAGGGTCGGAGGCGACCCGGGGTTGGCGCACGGGCTGCTACCTCGGCTCCCTCGGCCGGGCACCGGCGATCGCTGCGGTGAGCCCCGCCGCCGAGTCGGGCCCCGTGCGGGCCGCCCTGCTCGAAGCCGGCTGGAAGCTGGTGAAGGAACAGTCCGAGCGGCTGGATTTCGCGTGCTTTCCGCTGTTGGACGACGAGCTGCTGGCGGCGGTGCTGCCGCTGGTCGCGGCGGACGACCCGGTGCTGGTGGAGAGCAACGAGGCGTTCGTCCCGGTGGCCTTCGACTCCTTCGCCGGATACCTGGCGGCGCAGTCGTCGAGTCGGCGGGAGATGATCCGCAAGGAGCAGCGGCGGTTCCGGGCGGCAGGACTACGGGTCGTCGAGGTCGACCTGTCGGCATGGCACGGGCGCCTGGCGCCGCTGCTGCGGAATGTGGAACTGAAGTACGGGGTGGCCGGCACCGTCGAGGACTACGAGAACTACCTGGCCAGCATCGCGCGGACGCTGGGCGATCAGGCGACCTGCCTGGCGGTGTTCGGCGACGACGATCCGGATCTCAGCGACCCGGTCGCGTTCACGATCGTCTGGCGGCAGGACGAGATGTGGCGGGTGCGGTGCTGGGGCTGTGACTACGAGCGGACCGCGGGCACGTACTCGTACTTCAATCTGGTCGTCTACGAACCGCTGCGGCTCGCGATCGAGGCAGGGGCGCAACGGCTGATACTCGGTCGCGGAAGCCTCGAGGCGAAACTCGCACGAGGTGCCGAACTGCTGCGGCTGACCAGCGTCGCCGTTCCATTCGGCACCATGAACACAAGATAGAGGGAACCCATGTCTGACGATGTCACTACACAACTGGTTACCATCTGGCGGGCGGCGCTGAAGAACGACGCGCTCGGCGCGGAGAGCGATTTCGTGGAGTTCGGTGGCACGTCACTGACGGCGGTGCGTATCCGGGCCCTCATCCGGACGGATCTGGCGAAGGACGTCGACCTGCTCGACATCCTCGACTTCCCCACTCCGGCGACGCTGGCCCCCGCCGTCGCGGCGGCACCCGGCTGGAGCGAGTAGCAGTCAGGCGGCCAGCGCCGCCGCCAGGCCCGCGATCGTCGGATAGCGGAACAGGTCCAGCAGCGCCACCTCCCGCGACAGCCGACGGGACAGCTCCGTCTGCACCTTCAGCAGGTCGGCCGACGTGCCGCCGCAGTCGAAGAAGTTGACCTCCGGCCCCGCCGGCCGCGTGCCCAGCACCGTGCTCCAGACCTGCGTGATCGTGGCCACCAGCGCGGCGGCCCCCTTGACGGGAGGGGCCGGCGCGCCGGTGGCGGTCTTCGCGATGTCCGCGAGCCGGGCCAGGTCCGGCTTGCCGTTCGGGGTCAACGGGAAGCCCGGCATGACCATCACCCGGGTGGGCACCATGGTCGCCGGCAACCGTTCCGCGAAGTGCCGGAGCACGGCGTCGCCGGCCAGCTCCCCCGGGTCGCCTTCCACGAAGGCGACGACCTCGGTCGACGACGACCGGACGGCCGTCATGACCACGCAGTCACGTACCAGGGGGTGTTCCCGGGCGACGAGTTCCAGCTCCGCCGGCTCCACCCGGAGACCGTTGACGGTGATCTGCCGATCCGCCCGCCCGCTGATCACGACGGTGCCGTCCGGCCGGGTGTGCCCCACGTCGCCGGTGCGGTACTCGCGCACACCGTCGCTGAACTGGAACTGTCGCGCCGTCCGAGCGGGGTCGCCCAGGTAGCCCAGGGCGAGGTACGGGCTGCGTACGACGATCTCGCCCGCGCCGTTCACCGGTGCGGGCGCACCGGTGGGCGTGACCACCGACACCTGCGCGGTCGGTCCACCGGAACCGATGCCCGCGCCGGTGCCCAGGTCGGCCACGCTCACCACCTGTGGCGTCTCGGTGGTGCCGTAGTACGACATCAGCCGCGCCTGCGGGAACAGGACCCGGGCATCGGCGGTTCCCACACGCGTCATCGCGGCGCCGCCGAACCCCACCAGCCGCACCGACGGCAGCGTGATTCCCTCGACGACCGCCGCGGCACTCAACAGCCGTCCCAGCGCGGGTGTCAGGTGCAGGACCGTCGGCTCGATCCCGGCGAGCCACCGCACCATCGCGAGCTGTGACTCCGACGCCGCCCGGGGAGGCACGAGGAGCCGCGCGCCGATGGACAGCGGCGTGAGCACGTCGCGGAGGAGCGGATCGTGCCCGACCCCGGACAACAGGACGAACCGGTCCTGCGCGGTGAGGCCGAAGTGCGGCACGTACCACTCCAGGAATGCCCGCAGCGGTTCCTCACCGGCGGCGATGGCCGTGGGCGCACCGGTGGTGCCGGACGTGAAGGCGACGTACGCGGTGCCGTCGGCGACGGCGGCACCCGCATCCCGGTCGCCGCCGCCGAGCTGCCCGACCAGTTCCGGGTACTGCCCGTCGGTGGCGTCCCACCAGTGGCCGAGCCGCGCCTGCGCGATCATCCGGCGCAACCGGGCCAGCGGCTGCGCCGCGTCAAACAACACGAACGGTACGCCGGCCGTGAGCGCCGCCAGCACGCCGACCGGCAGCGCGGGGGTGCGCCCCGCCACGATGCCGACCGGGCCCTTTCCGCGCCAGCCGGCGGCGAGGTCCGTGACCGCCGCGTCCAGTTCCGCGTACGAGTACGCGTCGCCGATCGCGGGGGCCGCGCCGTGCCGCGCCACGGCCTGCCGGAACCGGTCCACGATGGTCGGGCCCGGCGCGACGATCTGTCGTGGCGCCCGGCCGGGGTCGTGCACCCCGAAGTCGAGGTCGCAGATCGGGCCGTCCGGCGCGGTGGCGGCCAGTGGCAGCAGCGTGCGCAGGTGCTCGGCCATCGCCCGCGCGTGGCCGGCCTCGAAGAGCTCCGCGTCGTAGACAACCTCGACGTTCAGGCCGGCGCCGTCCTCGACGAAGTACCAGGACAGGTCGAACAGCGCCCCGGCCAGCGGAGCCGGCAGCGGCTCGACCACACAGCCGGGCAGCCGCAGCGGCGCCGGCGGGTAGGAGAGCATGTTGCACCACATCTGGAACAGCGGGTTCGCGCCCGGCGTGCGGGGTGCGTTCACCTCGCGTACCAGCACGTCGAACGGGACGTGCGGGTGCGCCAACGCCGCCATGAGCCGCTCGTGCGTGGCGGTGGTCAGCTCCGCGACCGTCGCGTCGTCGGCCACCTCGCAGCGCAGCGCCAGCGAGTTGTTGAAGAAGCCGACCGCGTCCTCGGCCCGCAGGTCGTCACGCCCGGCCACCGGCATACCCAGCAGGAACTCGTCGCGACCGCTGTACCGGGCGACGATCACCTGGACGCAGGTGACGAGCACGGCGAACACCGTGGTACGCAGCGCCCGGGCCAGTTCCCGGACGGCGTCCATGGTCGACGCCGGCACCGGCACGGTGACCCGGCCGCCGCGGAACCGTGGCCGGGACGGCCGCACCCGCTGCACCGGCAGCCGCAGCGGCGCCGGAATGGCGGCCAGTTCCCGCCGCCAGAAGTCCAGCTCAGCGGCGACTGTCTCCTGGTGCCCGGGGGCCTGCTGCTCGGCCGCCAGGTCGATGAACTGCGCCGGCAACGGCTCCCACGCCGGCGGCCGACCGGCCCGTACGGCCTCGTACGCCAGCCCGAGATCGCGCTGGATCACGTTGAACGACCAGCCGTCGGTGACGATGTGGTGCGCCAGCAGCAACAACGCGTGCTGGTCGGTTCCCATCCGGAACAGCACCGCCCGGAACAGCCGACCCCCGGCCAGGTCGAAGTCCGCCGCCGCCACCTCGGCCGCGCAGTGCTTCGCCAGCTCCTCCTCCGACACCGTCACCACCGGCAGGTCGATCGGCTCGTGGTCGACGACGCGCTGGACGTCCCGGTCGCCGACCGTCGTGATGATCGTGCGCAGCGCCGAATGCCGTTCCACCAGCAGGTTCAGCGCCGTCGAGAGGGCGGCGACGTCGAGGTCACCGGTCAGGCGGTGCAGCACCGCCAGGGTGTACGCCTGACAGTTCGGGTACAGCCGGTGCAGCAGCAACAACGCCTGTTGCGCCGACGAGAGCGGCCCGATCCGCCGGCTCGGCCGCGCGGCGCTTGGTGCCGGGGCGGCGGCCGCCTGGGCGTCGACGGCCGCGGCGACGGCGGATACGGTGCGGTGCCGGTAGACGTCGGCCACGGTCAGGGTGACCCCGAAGTCGCGCCGGATCCGCCCGCCCAGCCGCACGGCGGCGAGCGAGTGCCCGCCCAGGGCGGTGAAGTCGGCGGCCACGTCGATCGCCTCGATGCCGAGCACCTCCGCCCAGAGGCGTGCCAGCACCGCCTCGGTCGGCGTCCGGGGCGCGTTGTCGCCGGTCGACGCGATCGGTGGGCGACGCCGGGCGAGGGCTGCCCGGTCGAGCTTCTCGTTGGCAGTCAGGGGGAACTCGGCGACGAATACCACCCAGTTCGGCACCATGTAGTCCGGCAGCAGCTCACGCGCGTACGCGAGAAGGGACTCCGCGGTGCCCGCGCCGGTGACGTAGGCGCAGAGTGTCTCGGCGGCCGAGTCCGGCTGCACGACGACGGCGCCCGTCACGCCGGGGTGACGTTCGAGCACCGCCTCCACCTCGGCCGGCTCGACGCGGAATCCGCGCAGTTTGATCTGCCGGTCGGCGCGTCCGCAGTAGACGAGGTTGCCGTCGGGGCGCCGTCTCACCAGGTCACCCGTGCGGTACAGGCGTGCGGAACCGGCGGGGCTGAAGGGGTCGGGGACGAAGCGTTCCCGGGTGAGTTCCGGCCGCCGGTGGTAGCCGAGCGCCACCTGGACGCCGCCGACCCACAGCTCGCCGACCTGTCCGGCGGCGACCGGGTGGCCGTCCGGGTCGAGGACGTGCGTGGTGACGCCGCGTACCGCCGTGCCGATCGGGGCCCGGCCGTCGGCCGGCTCGGGATCGTCGCCGGTGATGTCGTACGCGGTGGCGATGACGTGGGCCTCGGTCGGCCCGTACGAGTTGATGATCCTCAGCCCGGGGACGGCGGCGGCGATCCCGTGCAGGAGCCGCTCCGGGATCGGTTCCACGCCGACCATCAACCGCCGCAGCGTGAGCGCCCCCGGGTGCGCGTCCACCCACGTGCCCAGCGACGACAGGACGGCCGGTGGCAGGTAGGCGGTCGCCACCGCGTGCCGGGCCAGCAGCGCGAACATCGCCGCCGGCTCCAGCCGCACGTCGTCGGGCACGACCAGCAGGGTGCCGCCGGCGAGCAGCACCGAGAGGATCTCGTACACCGACGCGTCGAAGCCGACCGACGCCCACATCGTTCCGACCGCGCCCGGCGCGAGCGGCTGCCGCGCCGCGAAGTCGGTCAGCAGGTTGATGATCCCCCGGTGGTGGCAGAGCACCCCCTTGGGCGTGCCGGTGGAACCGGAGGTGTAGATGAGGTATGCGGGATCCTCGCCGTGCGCCGTCGGCTGGGCCACCGGCGCGTCGGCCGGCACCGTCGCCCAGTCCAGGTCGATGACCGGCGTCGTCGTCCCCGCGAGGGGAGACGCCGGTGCCCGCAGGACGGCGGCCGGCGCGGCCTCGCCGAGCACGGCGGCGACCCGGCCCGGCGGCGTGTCCGGGTCGATCGGCAGGAACACCGCGTCGGCGGCGAGCGCGGCGAGCAGACCGAGAAGGTACTCGGTCGACCGGCCGGCGCAGACCGCGACGACGTCGCCGGGCCCGACACCGGCGGCGCGCAGCCGCCCCGCCAGCCACGACGCTCCGGCGAGCAGCCGCGCGTAGCTGATCGACTGGTCGCCGGAGCGGATCGCGGCCAGCTCGGGGTCGCGCCGCCCTGCCGCGCTGATCAGCGGGAACAGTCCCTCGTCAGCCGGTGACGTGAACGGCTCCCCGTCAGCCGGCGACATCGAGGATGAGCTTCCCTGTGGTCTCCCGGTTGGCCAGCGCCGTCAGCGCCCTGCCCGCCTCGGCCAGCGGATACACGTGCTCGGTGACCGGGGTCAGGGCACCCCTGCTGATCATCGCGAACAGGCCGGTCATCGTCTCCGCCGTGATCCGCGGATACCGGGTGACCAGGTCGTTCGCCCAGAAACCGACGACGCTGCGGGAACCCTGCATCAGCGACTCGGAGCGGATCGGCGTGCTGCCCCGGCCCGACGCCGCGCCGTAGGTGACCAGCCGGCCGAGCCGCCCCAGCGACGCGAGCGCGGTGTCGAGGGCGGCGCCGCCCGACATCTCCAGGTACAGGTCGACCGGCTTGCCGTCGTTCGCGGCGGCCAGTTCGTCGGCGAGGTCCTCGGAGGTCGGGTCGAGCGCGACATCGGCGCCGAGCCGGACCGCGAGGTCACGCTTGGTCCCGGTGGAGGCGAGCGCGATCACCCGCTTGGCGCCCCACGCCCGGGCGAGCTGCACCGCCAGCGATCCGACGCCGCCGGCTGCGGCGGTGACCACCACGGTGTCCTGCCGGGTCATCCGGCCGGCGGTACGCAGGATGTGCCACGCCGCGAAACCCTGGTTCGCCACGGCGAGCGCCTGCAGGTCGGTGATGGCGTCGGGCACCGCGACCAACGTCGCGGCGGGGGCGGCCACCCACTCCGCCCACGCCCCACCGGTACGGGGCAACGCGACGACCCGCCGCCCGTCGGGGTCGGTGCCGACCGCCTCGATGCCCGGGATGTACGGCAACGAGGGCCGGTAGCTGTAGGAGCCTTCGACGACGTGCTTGTCGGCGAAGTTGACGCCGGCCTTGTCCACCCGGACGAGGACCTCGTTCTCACCCGGTACCGGTTCGGCGAAGTCGGTCGCCGAAAGCGACTCCGCGGGGCCGAACCGCTCCACCACGACGGCTTTCACACTGCCTCCCACCGAAACACCAGCACCACCGCACCCTGCGGCCGATGATCTGACCCAACAGCGTCGCCGCCACCGACCGCTCGGTGTCGACGACGAAGAACCATTCCCCGGTCACGGCATGGTGCCGCGCGGTCGGGCGGGCCACGACGGGCGGCCGGCGGCGTCGGCGCCAGGTCCACGCTCATCGGCCGTACCGATCCACGCAGACGAACCTGAACTCCCCGGTGTACCGCTGGCCGTGGGCGTCCCTGAGCCACAGCTGTTCCGGCCCTGGCAGCATCTCGCTGAACCGGAGCTGGGCGTTGCCCCGCCGTCGCAGTCGGTGGCTGAGCACCGCCAGTGACATCGGGTTCGACAGGTCGACATGGAACGGCTTGCGTTCTCCGGCGATGGTGGCGAAGACGTGCCGGGGCAGGCCGAGCTCGTCGCGCAGACGACCGGCCGCGGCATGCAACACCTGAGCCGTGCCGTCCAGGCGCCCCGGCGGGACCGTCCACGACTCCCGCGCCACGACCAGGTTGTCGACCGTCACCCGGGGCTGGTGGGGGCGGGTCGGCAACATCCCGAACCGCTGCGCCGCCGCGTGGGACAGGAAGTCGCCCAGCACCTGGACCGCCGGCGCCTCGAAGTCGCCCCGCGCGTCGGTCACCACGAGTCCCGCGTCGCCGCGCCGCAGCCGCAGCCGGGAGGCGGGCAGCAGCCTGTCCGCCGGCCCGTACGGCGCCTCCGCGGTGAGTCCGAGGTAGCGGTACCGCGCCGACAGGTACGTGTCCGGCGGCACCGTGCGGGAGTTGAGCACGCCCGAGCCGAGCTGGTAGAGCGGCATGACCCGGTCGTCGCCCATCGCCTCGTCGATCAGCGCGTGCAGCGCCGGGCGATCCGGATGGAACTCGTACGCCGACAGCACGTCCATGGTCTGCATCGCCGGATGCACCTCGCCCAGCACCGTCAACGCCCCGCCGGCGCGTACCTGCTCCAGGTCCGTGGCCGCGAACATCAGGTCGGGGCTGTGCCAGCGGGCCTGCGCCCACAGCGGCGGGCCCGCCGGGAACGACGCCTCGACCCCGGCCCGCAGGCCCTCGCTGGTCAGCTGCACCGCCCTGGCGTCGGGATCGGGCACCAGCAGGCTCTCCCAGCGGTGCCGCAGCTCCGCGGCGGCCGCCTCCGCGGGCGGCGACGACTCGCCGTACGTGGCCGACCTGCCGACCATGTCCATGACGGTCAGCAGCGGCACCCCGGCCACCGGGTCCACCTGCGGCGAGAGCCACGCCTCGTACTCGGCCGCGGTGCGGCGGCAGTACCACGCGGCCCCGGCGAGCACGAGATCCAGGGCCGGTCCGACATCGGCGAGCAGCCGCGTGCTCAGCGAGACGTCGAGGTCGCCGAGGCAGTCCTGGAACAGCACGGTGCGCCCGGCATAGAAGTCGCCGGCCCGGTGGTACGCGTTGCCGCTGGTCAGCTCGACGAACCGGGTGTCGAGGTCGGTCAGTGCGGTGTCGAGCGCTGGCGGGTCCTCGCGTACCGCCGCCACCCGGTCCCGCGCCTCGACGACGCGGTCGAGGTCGGTCAGCGCCGCCGTGCGTCGGGCCGGGTCGGTGACCCGCAGCAACTGGCCCCGCAGCGCGCGCTCCGGTTTCACGCTTCGGAGCACCGCGAAACCGCTGGTCAACAGCCGCATCGTCCGCAGTCGGGCGATCTCGGCGAGCACCGTGTCGCGGTCGGTGTCGGCGATCTCCGCCACGATGTCGTCGACGGTGCGGCGGCCGTCGCACAGTGCCAGCACCCGGCCGCGCAGCGCCGACAGCCGCAGTTCGGTGCCGTCGGCGAGCATCAGCGTCTCGCCCTCCAGGTGGGTCACCGGAGCCCGTCGCGGTACGGTCCAGCGGCTCAGGTCGTGCCGTTCGTGCAGGGCGTCGGCGATGGCGCGGATCGCCCACGACTCGAAGAACGTGCCCCGTTGCCGTGGTGGCCGGCCCGCTTCGCTGACGTCGGTGGGCCCGTCGGTCCACGCCCCCCAGACGACCGGTCCGAAGAAGCCGATCATGTCGTTCTTGGCGCAGTACCGGGAGGCGTAGGCCCACAACGCCCGGTCCCGTTTGCGTTGTTCGCTCGGCTTTCCCGCCCTCTCGCGGCCACGGTACCGGCGGCGGTAGATCGCGGGATTCTGCCACAGCAGCGCCTCCCGCAGCCGTGGCTGCTCGTCGGCGGCAGCCAGCGCCTGCCGCGCCGCCTTCTCGTCGACGTCGAAGTCGCCGGTCGCCTCGATCTCCAGCCAGTCGAACGGCATTCCGGCGGTACGGGCCACGAGGGTCGGCCACACCCGCCACCGTTGTCCGTGGCCGAACTCGTACTCAGCCGATGGCATTGGCGGTCCGGTCGGAATCCAGCAGGCCCGCCAGTTTGCGGATGGTCGGGTACTCGAACATGTCCGCGGCGGACAGCTCCACCGTCAGCCGTTCCCGGATCCGCGACGCCAGCTGCACCACCGTCAGCGACGAGCCGCCGAGCAGGAAGAAGTCGTCGTCGATGCCGACCTTGGTCAGCCCGAGCGACTCACACCACAGCCGCGCCAGCTCCCGCTGCACCGGTGTCTGCGGCGCCACGAACGTCGTGCCGATCGTGCGCACCGGCTCGGTGACCGTCTCCGCCGCCTCGACCGCCTGCTGGTTGAAGGTCCGGGCGATCGCCAACCGCTCCGGCAGCGATCCGATCGACGTGATGACCTGCGGCCCCGGTCGCAGCCGCATGATCCGCCGGAACAGTTCGCCGCCCTCGGCGTTGGTCAGCATCCCGGTGCCGCGAACGGTCGGACCGCCCCCCGGCCCCTCGGCCGTGACCGTCGCCGCCTCGTCCACGCTGCGCAGCGAGTATCCCTTGACGGTCACGCAGACCGTGCCGTCGGCGTCGACGACGACCTCGTCGATCTCCATGAACTCCGGTCGCGTCGGGTCGCTGTGATAGGTCTGCACCACCCAGCATCGTTCCGGAATACGGCGGTGCACCTCCACCGACCGGTACAGGAACGGCAGGTAGCGGCGACCCTCGACGCCGGACAACCCGTAGACCGCCCGGTCCAGCAACGCCGGATGCAGCGCGTACCGGTCCGCGTCGTCGCGCCCCGCCGCCGGCAGCTCCAGCTCGACCAGGCCCCGGTTGTCCTTCGCCCAGTACCGGCTGACCGCCTGGAAGCGCGGCCCGAACGCGACGAGCCCCGAGTACGGCTGGGTCGCGTCCGCCTCGACCAGTTCCTCCCGGAACTCCGCGATGTCGACGCGCTCGGCGGTGCAGGCCGGTACGGCACGGACCTTGCCGCGACAGTGCACCGTGGCCGGCTGGCCCGCGAGGGAAAAGCTGATGGCGAACTCGAAGCCGCCCGCGTGCGCCGGCGACAGCGTGATCGTTCCGGTCGCCGCCGCCGTGACCCGCACCGGGTCGATGAAGACGACGTCCTCGATCCGTACCGGCACCTCACCCCACACGTGCCGGGCAGCCGCGTGGACCATTTCCAGCAGGCTCGTGCCGGGCAGCACACCGACGCCGCCGATCCGGTGATCGGTCAACACCCAGTGGCTGTCCACGTCCAGGTCGACCTCGAAGGTCCAGCCGTCCCCGTCGGGCGACGCGCGGTGCACCAGCGGGTGGTCGAGCGCCGTCACCGCCGAGCCGCCCCGCAGCCGTCGCAGGGTGCGGAAGCCCTCCCCGGCGCGGTCGGTCGACACCATGCCGACCTCCTGCCAGCCCCACCAGTTGATCGCCACCACGTACGGCGAGCCGTCCGCGTGCGACGTGGCGTAGGCGTCGAGAAACGTGTTCGCCGCCGCATAGTCGCTGTGCCCGTAGTCGGCCGAGACGGCGACGATCGACGAGAAGAGCGCAATGAAGTCCAGCTCGGGCAGCCGGCCGGCGCGCACGAGCGCGTCGAGCACGAGCGTGCCACGCACCTTCGGCGCCAGCACCCGATCGGCCGTCTCCGCGTCGTGCAGCGCCAGCAGTTGTCCCCCGGCGATACCGGCAGCGTGGATGATCCCGGTGATCGGGCCCAGCTCGGCCTGGCTCCGTTGCACCACCGACGCCATCGCGTCGGCGTCGGTCACGTCGGCGCGCAGCACCAGCACCCGGGCACCGCTCGCCTCGATCCGCCTGACCGCCGCGATCTGGTCCCGCATTCCGTGCGGCGTACCCGGGTCGTCCCAGCGCTCCCGGTCCGGTAGTCCACCCCGGCTGACCAGCACGAAATCGGTCGATTGCCGCTCCGCCAGGTCCTGCGCGATCGCCAGGCCGAGGCCGCCGAGCCCACCGGTGACGAGCAGGACGCCGCTGCCGTCACCCGGCCGCGGCACGCTCACCGGTTCGTTCGGGATCGACGCGTGGTGGTGCACCCAGCGACGATGCCCCCGCAGCGCCACCAGTTCCGCGTCGCCGCCGGCACCGATCTCACCGACCACGGTCACCGCGACCGCCGCAGCGGTCAGCGCCGCGTCGACCTGCCGCACCCGTACCGTGCTCAGTTCGCGCGGCAGGGTCCGCAGCGGACCGGCGACGGTGGCGCCCTCGGGCCGCGCCGGCTCGCCGTTGACCGACCACACCCGGTCGGTGACCGCCACCAGTTCCACCTCGGCCCGGAAGGTCCGCAGCATCGCCTTGGCCAGCGCCGCCATCCGGTGGTAGCCCCGCATCGCGACCAGTTCCGGATCGGCGGCCGGGCCGCCGTCGAACACCGCGTAGACGATGCGGTCCGGCAGCAGACCCGCCTGGTACACCGCCTCCACCAGCAGTTCCACGTCGTGGCTGTCGTCCGGGTCGAACTCGTAGCCGTCCGGTGCCGACACGAACCCCGGGCCGGCGTACGCGGGCAGCACGAACACGTCCCGCCGCCGGGCCTCCGCGATGATCTCCGCGCCCACCGGGTCGTCGCCCGCGAGGACCAGCCACGTCTCGCCGAGCAGGCTCCCGCCCCGGCGCGGCACCGGCTGCGACCGCCACGCCGGCAGGTACAACGGTGTGAGCAACGGGTCGTCGGGCACCTCGACGTCGTCGTCGAACACCCCCGGACGCACCGGATCCGGGTCCACCCAGCAGCGGCGCCGCTCGTAGGGGTACCCGGGCAGGCTCACCCGCCGCCCGCTGTCGGTCCGGATCGCCGAGAAGTCCAGGTCGACGCCGGACACCCACAGCCGGCCCACCGTCGCCGCCAGCACCGTCACGTCGGTGGCGGTGGTGTCGTTCGGCAGCGCCATCGTGGTCAGCGCGCTCGCCGACCGGCCCTGGCTGGCGGCGTACTGGCGGGCGAAGACGCACATCGACTGCCCCGGCCCGACCTGGACGTGCACCGCGTCGTCGAGGTCGTCGAGCCGCGCCAGGCAGTCCTCCAGCCGCACTTCCTGTCGTACGTGGGTCGCCCAGTACGCGGCGCTCGTCGCCTGCTCGTCGGTGATCCAGTCGCCCGTGACGTTCGACAGGTACCGCAGCCGCGGCGCCTGCCGGGGGAAGCTGTCCACCAGCGCCGCCAGGTCGTCGCAGATCGGTGCCATCATCCGCGAGTGGAACGCGTGCGACGTGCGCAGCAGGGAGCCGGACAGCCCGATGTCGGCCAACTCCTGCGCGAACAGCTCGACCGCGGCCAGCTCACCGGACACGACGCACGACGACGGCGAGTTGCTGGCGGCGATGTCCAGCTCGCTCGGCAGCATCGCCCGGACCGCTTCCGCGCCCAGCGACAACGACAACATGCCGCCCGGCGGCAGCGCCTGCATCAGCTGGCCCCGCCGCGCGACCAGCCGCAACGCGTCCGGCAGCGCGAACACGCCGGCGACCGTCGCCGCCACGATCTCCCCGATGCTGTGGCCCAGCAGCGCCACCGGTTCGATGCCGAACGAGCGCAGGAGCTGCGCCATGGCCCATTCCACGGTGAACAACGCGGGCTGGGTCACGGCGGTCTCGTTGAGCTTCGCCGCAGCCTGCTCGTCGGTGACCTCGGCGTTCAGCAGCTCCCGCAGATCGAACCCGAGCAGCGGCGTGAGCTGGTCGGCGCAGGTGTCGACGGCGTCCCGGTAGACCGGCCAGGTCCGGTACAGCTCGCGCCCGGAGCCCGGGAACTGCGCGCCCTGGCCGGGGAACAGGAACGTCACCAGCGGCGACCCCGAGACCCCTGCGATCGTGCGTACCGTCGGCTCGCCGCCCAGCTCAGCGGTCGCCGCCTGCGGGTCGCCGGCCACCACCAGCCGGCGGTGCGCGAACCCGGCCCGCCCTTCCTGCAACGTGAACGCCACGTCGGCCGGGTCGTGCCCGGCGTCGCCGAGGTGCTCGGCCAACGCCGCGCAGCTGGCCCCGAGGGCGTCGGCGGAACGGGCCGACACCGGCCACAGGTGAGGTGTCCCCGCCGCCCGAGCCGGTGGCTCCGGCGGCGCCGGCGGCTGCTCGACGATGACGTGGGCGTTGGTGCCGCCGATGCCGAACGAACTCACTGCGGCGATCCGCGGCGCGTCCTGGTCGCGCCACTCGGGGTTGGACCAGTGCTGGACCTCCGTGGCCAGCCGGAACGGGGAGTTCGCGAGGTCCAGCGCCGGGTTCGGCTCGGCGCAGTTGATGGTCGGCGTGATGACACCGTGGCGGACCGCGAGGATCGCCTTGAGCAGGCCGACCGTGCCGGCCGCCGGGCCGAGGTGCCCGAGGTTGCCCTTCGCCGAGCCGAGCCAGCAGTACTGGCGACGTTCGGTGCGCTCCCGGTATGCGGCGCTCAGCGCCGCCACCTCGATCGGGTCACCGACGACCGTGCCGGTGCCGTGCGCCTCGACCATCCCGATCGCCTCGGGATGCACCCGAGCGTCGTCCAACGCCGCCCGGACCAGTTCCAGCTGGCCGTCCACACCGGGCGCGGTGAACCCGGCCCGCCGGTTGCCGTCGTTGTTGACCGCGGAGCCCTTGATCACCGCGTACACCTGGTCGCCGGCCGCCGTTGCCGCAGCCAGCGGCTTGAGCACCACCAGCGCGCCGCCGTCGGCGAAGATCGTGCCGGTGGCATCGGCGGCGAACGGGCGGACGTGCCCGTCGCGCGACAGGATCCCACCCTCCAGGTACGGGTAGCCGCCGCCCAACGGCAGGTCGACCTGCACGCCGCCGGCGATCGCGACATCGCACTCGCCGCGACGCAGCGCCTGCATCGCCTGGTGCACCGCGACCAGGGACGTCGAGCACGCGGTGTAGACGGACACGCTCGGCCCCATGAACCCGAGGCGGTACGACACCAGCGGGGCGATGTAGTCCGGGTTGTTGCCGGTGCTCATGCTGGTCAGGCCGGCGGCGCGGCTGACGGCGCGGTTGCGTTCGAGGTAGTCGATCCGGTACCGGTTCGTGGTCGCGCCCCCGAAGACGCCCACCCGCTGCCCGATCCCGCGCGGGTCGTAGCCGGCGTCGGTGAGCGCGGTGTAGGAAAGCTCAAGGAACAGCCGGAACTGCGGATCGCAAAGCTCGGCCTCACGTTGCGTGAATCCGAAGAACTCAGGATCGAACAGGTCGAGATCGGCGGCGGTACTCGTCACCGGCTGGAAGCCCGGTGCGTCTGCCGCTTCGGACGGCAGTTGCCGCGCGCGCGCCACCTCGGGGTCGAGCCGCTCGACAGACTCCACGCCGGCTTGGAGGTTGCGCCAAAACTCACGGACATTGCGTGCGCCCGGTAACCGTGCCGCCACTCCGACAATAGCAATGGCGTTGTCGGATGCGCCGTGAGTGTCTGTCACCAACACTCCCTTACAATACTTTTGGGCCAACCAGCCTCCGGGACGATAGCCGCGTGTCCAGGGCGTGTCAACGGCCACTGCGCCACGACTCCCCATCGGTTCCCAGCTACACTGACGCGTGCCACAAGACTCCCTGAGCCGCTTGAGTAGCGAATTTGCCGATTACGCGACAGTCGGCAGCCAAATGGTCGTCGCCGAGGCGATGGGATTGTTACAGCTGCCGCCGATACATGTCACTCTCGGTGAGTTAGGCATCATCGACGCGGAATGGGAACGCATCGGCCGCGACCTGTTCGAGATTTTTCACCTCCGCCTCGATCAGGCGGCACTCAGCGTGTTTACCCCGGCACAGCTCGGTCAGTTCATCGCCGACCAGCCGATCAACCGACCCGGCCCGCAATTGCGCCTCCCGGGGGGAAGCGGTACCGCGACGTGGCTGGTGCACGGTGCCGACGGCGAGGTGAACTGGTTCCTCAAACACCTCGACGGGATCGGGTTGCCGACCCCCCTGATCGGTCTGCGCGCCCCCGGGTGGTACGACGAGCCCACGCCCGCGTCGATCGAGGAGCTCGCCGCCCGGTACAGCGCCCAGCTCCGCGCCGCCCAGCCGGCGGGTCCCTACCGGCTCGCCGGATACTGCGCCGGCGCCGTCGTCGCCGTCGCGATGGCGAACCTGCTGGAAGGCCAGGGTGAGACGGTCGAGCGGATGTTCTTCATCGACCCGGACCTGCGGCACCTCGCCGCGTCGAGACGCGATGCCGTCATGTTCCGGCTGCACCAGCTCAAGCGCCGTCCCGAACCGGCCGCCCGCCTGCTGCGCAAACCCGCGGCCGACACGCCGCTCGCCCAGGTGCTGGAACGCATGGACGATCCCCGCCCCCACCAGGACCCGATGGAGCGCGTCCTCTACCGCGGGCTCGGAGTCGTCGCCGACCTGATCGGCCTCACCGGTGGCAGCACGCTCGCCCCGGTCGCCACCACGGCGACCGCCTGGTTCACCGACTCCTACCTGACCTCGATCGCCGAGAGCAAGGACAAGGTCATGGCACACCTCGCCACCATGTTCGACGGCGGCGTCGACATCCGGTACAGCTCCTCACACACGGAGATATTCGCGACCGCCGAATTCCGTGACTGGCTCATCCAGTACGCCGCAGCGGAAAACCACAACGCCGCCAGATAGCCGCCATCTCCCGCAGACCGGCGATTCGCTCGCCCATCGTGGCGCCGCGTGGCGCGACCGACAGCGTGCCGAGACCGGCTGCGGCATACGCCCGAACCCTGGCCTCGATCCGCTCGGCGGGGCCAATTAGGCACGTGCGGTCGAGGAATTCGAACGGTACCGCCGCGAGGGCGTCCGGATCGCCTTCCTGGAACAGTTTCCGCACCCTGTGCGCCGCGTCTCCGTAACCGAGCCTCTCGGCCTGTTCGACGTAGAAGTTGCGGGCGTTTCCACCCACGCCCAGGAATTGGGCGGCATACGGCCTCACCCTGTTCGCGCACGCCTCCAGGTCATCACCGACGGCCATTGGCAACGTGGCGACCAGATCGAATTCGGACCTGTCGCCCGACGCCCGCTCCCGGCCCGTCGCGATATGCGCCAGCGTCTCCGCGACGCCCTCCGGCGGCAGGAAGAGCGACAGCGATCCGTCGGCGATCTCCCCGGCCAGTTCCAGATTCTTCGGCCCCAACGCCGCCAGGTAGATCGGCAGGTCACTTCGCAGGGGGCGCATCGTCAACCGTTGCGGCTCGCCCGGCGCCCCGGGCAGCGGCAACGTCGTGTGCCGCCCGGCGAACCGGACCGGCCTGCGGGTCAGCGCCGCGCGAACCACGGCCACGTACTCCCGGGTGCGGGTCAACGGCTGTCCGAAGGGCACCCCGTACCAGCCCTCGGACACCACCGGGCCGGAGATCCCCAACCCCAGTCGGAACCGGCCGCCGCTGGCCAGGTCGAGCGTCGCCGCGGTCATCGCCGTCATCGTCGGCGCCCGCGCCGGAATCTGCATGACCGCGGCACCCAGGTCGATCCGCTCGGTCTGCGGGGCCAGCCAGCCCAGCAGCGTCGGCACGTCGCTGCTGTACGCCTCGGCGATCCACAGCGCGTCGTACCCCAACTGGTCCGCCGCCTGCGCCAACGCCAACAGATCGTCGAGACTGGTCCGGTCGTGCAACATACCGAGACTGAGTCCGAGCCTCATCGTCATGCCCCATCCGATTGCTGGTTCAGCACGAACCCGGCCAGCGCCTGCGGTGTCGGCGCCGAGAAGACCGCCGCCAACGGCACATTCACCCCGGTCGACCTGGTGACCTGTTGCGCCAGTTTCGCGGCGAGCAGCGAATGACCGCCGCTGCGGAAGAAATTCGACTGCTCGTGCAGCTGCGGTGCCCTGAGAATGCTCCGCCACAACGCCACGAACTCACCGACCAGGCCGTCGACCACCGGAGCGCCCTCAGCCGAATTGGTCCTCCGGGCCGCTGCCCGCTGTTCGGCCATCGCGGTCAGCGTCGGATAGTCCACCTTGTCGTTGCCGGTCGTCGGCATCGCTTCCAGCACCGCCACATCGGTGGGGACCGCGTACGACGCGAGCTGGTCCTTCGCGAAACGCCACACGTCGTCGGCGATGTCCGCGTCGGCACCGCGCACGAAGGCCACCAGGGCGCCGTCGGCGCTCGGATCGCCGGCCAGCACCACCGCGGCGGCGCTCACCCGCGGATGCTGCTCCAGCACCGCCTCCACCTCGCCGAGCTCGATCCGGTGGCCCCGCAGCTTGACCTGGCGGTCGGTGCGGCCGCGCAGTTCGAGCGTGCCGTCGTGACGCCAGCGGCCCACATCACCGGTACGGTAGAAACGGCCCGCACCACCGAGCTCACCGAACCGCTGCGCCGTCAACTCGGGGCGACGCAGGTAGCCGATGGCGACGCCGTCGCCGCCGATGCACACCTCGCCCGGCATACCGGGCGGCTGCGGTCGGCCATCCCCGTCGGCGACGATCACGGTGGTGTTCGCGATCGGCCGCCCCACCGTCACGCCCCCGTCGACGTCGGTGACCAGTGTGCTGGTGGACCAGATCGTCGTCTCGGTCGGCCCGTACACGTTCCACAGCGTGCAGCCGGTCGCGAGCAGCGCCCGCGCCAGATGCGCCGGCAGCGGCTCACCGCCGCAGAGCACCCGCCGACCCCGCAGCCGGCCCTTCGCGTCCTGGACGACCAGCCGCCACGTCGTCGGCGTCGCCTGCAACACCGACACGTCGTAGCGCTGCACCAGGTCGAGCAGGACCGCGCCGTCGCTGCGGGCGGCGTCGTCGGCGACGACCACCCGCGCGCCGGCGACCAGCGGCAGGAACACCTCGAGGGCGGAGATGTCGAACGCGTAGGTCGTCAGCCACAGCAGGGCGTCCTGGCTGGTCACGCCGATGTCGGCGATGAAGTGCCGCACCACGTTCGCCAGGTTGGCGTGGCTGATCACGACGCCCTTCGGCAACCCGGTCGAGCCGGAGGTGTAGATGACGTACGCCGGATCGGTCGGTCCCGGCGCCCGCCCGCCGCGCTCGTCCACATCGGCCGGTGCCGGCGCCGGCCCGGCGCGCTCGTCCGGATCAGCCGTGCCGAGCTCGATCACCCGGCAGCCGGCGGGAACCACGCCCGCCGGCGGCTCCCGGTCCGCCAGCAGCACGTCGACCTCGGCATCCGTGAGCTCGTACGCGAGTCGCGCGGCCGGCTGGTCCGGATCGAGCGGCAGGTACGCCGCCCCCGCCTGCCAGATGCCCAACGCGGCCACCGCGCACGCGAAGCCCCGTTCGGCGTAGAGGCCGACGATCGTGCCCCGGCCCACCCCGGCCCGCGCCAGCAGCGCGGCGACACCCGCCGTCCGCACCGCCACGTCGCGGTACGTCCACGTCACGCCGTCGCGATCGATCATCGCCACCGATTCCGGCTGGGCCGCCGCCCGCGCGGCGATTTCCTCCGCCACCGTCCTCGGCGGGTCGTCAACCGTCGTCGCGTTGGCGTCGTCGACCACCGTCGCGTTGGCGTCGTCGACCACCGCCCGATCCGCGGCGCTCCAGACGTCGAGCCCACCGATCGGCCGGTCGACCTGGGCCGGCAGGCGTTCCAACACGGCCTCGTACCGCGCCAGCAGCGCGGCGATGTCGTCCGCGTCGTGGACGTCCGAACCGTAGACCGCCTTCAGCGTGACGCCGTCACCCTCGCGCATCACCACCAGTTCGAGGTCGACCCTGCTGTGGTCGCTGTCGATCTCCCACATCTCCGCCGCCAGCTCGTCCCGGCCGCCGGTTATCGGCTCCGGGGGCGGCCGGTGGTTGAACATGTGACGGAACGGCGGCACCCACCACGCGGCGTCGTTGCGCGTGTGCGACGTCTCCAGTGCCTCGTAGGAGACATCGGCGTGGTCCATCGCGGTGACGAACAACCGGCGGACCTCCCGCACCAACTCATGGAACGTGCGTTCCGGTGCCACCGCCAGCCGCAGCGGCAGCGTGTTCATGTGGTAGCCGACGGCCCGACGGGCCGCGCCGTCCCGCAGATCGACCGGGACCCCCACGACCACGTCCCGGCCCGCGCCATGCCGCATCAGGAGCACGTAGTACAGCGTCAACAACACGATGTTGTCGGTCGCGCGGCACGCCCGCCGCAGGTCTCGCATACCGTCGATCGCCGCCGTGGAGAGTCGCCGGGTGACGGCGCCACCGGCGAACGTCGGCGTCGCCGGGTCCGGCCGGCCGAAATCCAGCGCCGCCGGGACGCCCGGCAGGTCCGCAAGGTGCCGCTGCCAGAAGGCGAGCGCCGCCGCCGTCGGCTCGGCGGGCTCCGGGGCCGGTCCGGGCCCGGCGAGCGCCGCCGGCGGCCGGCCGTCGGCGAGCATCGCCGGATACAGCGCCGCGAACTCCTCGATCAGCACCGCGCCCGACACCGCGTCAACCGCGAGATGGTGCAGGCACAGGCAGAGGTGGTGCCGGTCCGGGCTTCGCACCAGGACCGCGCGGACCGGGATGTCGCCGGCGAGGTCGAACGGCCGCCCCAGGACGGTCCGGCACACCTGGCCGGCGTCGTCGGCCACCGCCTCCGCCACCTCGAGCGGCACCGTGACGGACTCCGCCACCACCCGCGCCGGCAGCCCGTCCACCTCGACGAACCGGGTCCGCAGCGCCCGATGCCGCCGCGCCAACTGATCCAACGTGGCCTGTACCGCTGCGGTGTCCAGCCGTTGCGTCGTCACCAGCGCCAGCGGCACGTTGTTCACGCCGGTCTCCGGCAGCAACCGCTCCAGCGTCCACAGCGCGTTTTCCTTCGCGGACAACACGGTTCACCTCACCCGATCGGCGTCGAGGACGTCATGGCGGTCGTCTGATGCGGTCCGCCGAGCGCGAGCGGAACGGCTGACGCAGCGCCCGATCCGCCTCTGCCGGTGACAGTCAGTGACTCGACCGTCCGGATCGGAGATCGTCCCGAGACGCACTCGCACACCGTCAGAGGCCGCCGCCCGGACCATGTGGAGCAATGCGGCTTCCGGCACATGAACCCCCTGAGGCGCGACTCTGGGCCGCCCGCGACGAATGATCCTCGACAGGCTAGCGGCGCACGTCACATGGCATCAAGCGTGGGCACACGCGGATGCGGCCCCCCTTCACCGCGCCGCTCCGCCGGCCCTCGAACCGCGGCCTGGGCCGCCGAGGCGGCGGCGCTGTCGAATGGCTGGCGGAACCGACGCAGACTCGGGCAACACGGAGCCCTGCGGGCCAATAAGGTCACTCAGCGTCAGACGACCCACACTTCGCCGTCAGGCCGAACGCAACCGACCATCGCGCGACGAGGCCGCCGCCGCTCAGCGATCCGGGGCGTCCTCCGCGAGGTACATCTCGAGCTGGATGTTGTCCGGGTCCCGGAACGCGATCAGCGTGAAGCCCATCGGTGGCGTAACCGTGATCCCGGAGTGCGCGACGCCGGCTTCGGTCAGCCGGGAGGCCCATGCCTCCAGCTCGGCCCGCGTCCGCACCGCGAACGCCAGGTGGTCGAGCCCCGTCCGACGTTCACTGAATTCCGCGCCGGCATCCGCGTGCTTGTGCGTCGTCAACCCGATGACGACACCGCTCGGGTGGCGCATCAGCTGCCGGTCGAAGCTGTCGGTGTCCCACCGAAACAGCGGCGAGAAGTCCAGGGTGGCGCTGTACCAACGAACCGAGGCGTCGAGGTCGCGCACGTTCAGTGCGATGTGGTGGATCCCTGAGAACCCTGCTACCGCCACGTCTCACGCCTTTCGTAACCCTTGGCTCCCGCAGAACAGTAAGCGGATGATACGGACGCGGGAGAGCGCTCCGGCGGGCCGGGTCGGACGCGGGAGCCCCGTCCTGAGCCGGACACGTGGCTGGTGGCCGCCGTGCGGCGCAGGCCTGTCGGCGTGACCTCGCAGGGCCCGGCGGGGCCTGCGCGCCGGTCCCGCGGGTCCGACTCGACGACCGCGGGCCCGTTGACACCGGGGAGTTCAGGGCTTAGAACAATTCATTGATAGTTGTAAATAGTAAGGTGTCACCGGAAGGCGCCACCCCACGCCCGAGGAGGACCCGGAGCATGCACCGACCAGGCCCGTCCCGTCTGCTCGGCCTGCTGGCCGCCGCCATCACCGCCGCGTCCGTGCTCGTAGCCGTCGTCCCGCCCGCCGAGGCCGCGGCGGCCGACCTCACGCAGTACGTCAATCCGTTCATCGGCACCGACGACAGCAACGCCCCCAACCCGGTGGGCGGCGGCGCCGGTGGCAGTACGATCCCCGGCCCGGTCCAGCCCTTCGGCATGGTGCAGCTCAGCCCTGACACACCGACGGCCTCGCCCTCCGGCTACCGCCACAGCGACACCGAGATCGAGGAGTTCAGCCTCACCCACTTCAACGGCGCGGGCTGCTCCAACAACGAGGACCTCGGCATCCTGCCGATCACCGGGGCCCTCGGGTCCTCGCCCGGGACGTCCTGGACGTCCTACCGGGCCACCCAGGACAAGAGCCAGGAGCAGGCCAGCCCCGGCTTCTACCAGGCGGTGCTCAGCAACTACGGCAACACGAGGGTGGAGGCCACGGCGACCACGCGCACGGCCGCCCTCCGCCTGACGTACCCGTCCACCACCACGGCCAGAGTGTTGGTCAACACCAGTCGCAGCGCCACCGGCAACCGGAACGGTTCGATCACCATCAGTGGATCCTCCGTGACGGGCAGCGTCACCGGCGGCGGCTTCTGTGGCACCGCGAAGACCTACCAGATCTTCTACCGGATGGAGTTCGACCGCGCCCCGACCGGGGTCGGCACCTGGTTGGGCGCAACGGTGAACGCCGGCTCGGCCAGCGCCAGCGGCACGAACTCCGGCGGCTACCTGACCTTCGACACGTCCAGCAACCCCGTCGTGCAGGTCAGGGTGGGCATATCGTTCGTCAGCCAGGCCGGCGCCCAGGCCAATCTCGCCGGCGAACAACCCGGCTTCGGCTTCGACGCGACGCGCGCCCAGGCCGCCGCCCAGTGGAACGCCATGCTCAACCGGGTGCAGGTCACCGGCGGCTCCGGCGCCGACCTGCAGAAGTTCTACACCGCGCTGTACCGCGTCTTCATCAACCCCAACGTGTCCAACGACGTCAACGGGCAGTACCGCGGATTCGACAACGTCATCCGCACCGCCGGCCACCCCGTCTACCAGAACTACTCCGGCTGGGACATCTACCGTTCCTGGGGGGCGCTGATCGCGTTCCTCGCACCCGACGAGGCGGCCGACATCGCCAAGTCCATGGTGCTCGACGGGCAGCAGGGCGGCCTGCTGCCCAAGTGGTCGCACAACACCAGCGAGGCGTTCGTCATGACCGGGGACCCCGGCCCGATCGTCGTGGGCAGCCTCTACCAGTTCGGCGTCCGCGACTTCGACACCGCCGCCGCGCTGGCGCTGATGAAGAAGAGCTCCGCCGGCGGCACGACCCAGGGCAGCCCGGTCCGGGGGCGGCAGAGCGGTTACGTGCAGCGCCAGTACATCGACGGCGACCCCTCCGACTCGTTGGAGTACTCGGCGAGCGACTTCGCGGTCGCCCAGTTCGCCCGGGCCCTGGGCGACACGGCCACGTACGACACCCACATGGCGCGCGCCCAGTGGTGGCGCAACGTGTTCAACACCGAGTCGGGGTACGTCCACCCGCGCAACGCCGACGGCACCTGGCCGTGGCCGCTCGACCCGGCCAGCCAGTCGAACTACGTCGAGGGCAACGCGTCGCAGTACACCTGGATGATCCCCTACAACCTCGGCGGCATGATCGACCTGATGGGTGACCGGCAGACCGCGATCCAGCGGCTCGACCACCACTTCACCCAGACCAACGGCGGCCAGTCGCAGCCGTACTTCTACATCGGCAACGAGCCGGAGCACGGCGTGCCGTGGGCCTACCACTTCGCCGCCGCGCCGGCCGGCACCAGCACCGCGGTCCGGCGGATCATGAACGAGTCGTTCACCACCGGCGCCGGCGGGCTGCCCGGCAACGACGACCTCGGCGCGACCTCGGCCTGGTACGTCTGGTCCGCGCTCGGCATGTACCCGCCCACGCCCGGCGCGGACACCCTGGCCCTGCACGGGCCGATCTTCCCGTCGATCCTGGTCGACCGTCCGACCGGTGACCTCCAGATCAACGCCGCCAACGCCGGGCAGGGCAACCAGTACGTGCAGAGCCTGTCCCGGAACGGCTCGGCGACGCAGCGCACCTGGCTGCGGTACGGCGACCTCGCCGGTGGGGCGACGCTGTCGTACGCGATGGGAGCCGCACCCTCGTCGTGGGGCACCAGTCCCGTCGACGCGCCGCCGTCGTTCACCGACGGGTCCGCCCCACCGGCCGCCGCCCCCGAGTTGGGACCCAACCTGGCCGCCGGGAAGCCAGCCACCGGGTCGGCCGGGTGCAACTCCACCGAGGGCCCCGACAAAGCCGTCGACAGCCGGCTCGGCGGTGCCAGCAAGTGGTGCTCGCTCGCCGCCGGCACCAAGTTCCTCCAGGTCGACCTGGGATCGAGCCAGACGGTCCGCTCGTTCGTGGTCAAGCACGCCGGACTCGGCGGCGAGACCACCGGCTGGAACACCGGCGACTTCACGATCCAGACCAGCACCGACGGCAGCGCCTGGACGACGCGCGTCTCGGTGGCCGGCAACCGGTCGAGCCGGACCTACCACCCGATCCTCGCGGCACCCGCCCGTTTCGTCCGGCTGAACGTCACCACGCCCACCAACAACGGCAACAACGCGGCGCGCATCGACGAGTTCGAGGTGTACGGCACGAACAACCAGACCAATCTCGCACTGAACCGGCCGGCCACCGCGGACTCCCAGTGCGCCGCGAGCGAGGGGGCCGAGAAGGCCGTCAACGGCAGCACCTCGGGCGGCGGCTCCGACAAGTGGTGCGCCAACGGCGGCACCAGATCCCTGCGCGTCGACCTGGGCGCGAACCGCCGGGTCGGGTCGATCGACATCCACCACGCCGGGGCCGGCGGCGAGAACCGTGCGTGGAACACCAGGGACTTCGACCTGCAACTGTCCGCCGACGGCGCGACCTGGACGACGGTGGCGCAGGTCAGGGGCAACACGGCCGACATCACCAGCCACCAGGTCTCGACGGACGGCCGGTATGTGCGCCTGAACGTTCTCACCGCCACCCAGACCACCGACACCGCCGCCCGACTGTACGAGGTCGAGGTCTACGGAACCTGACGCCCCCGTGGCTGGCCGCGCCGTGCGGCCAGCCACGGTCGGCTGTTGGCGCGGATCTCGGTCAGCGCGGGACCAGACCGTTCTGGTACGCCCAGACCACCGTCTGCAACCGGTCGCGTACGCCGATCTTGGCCATGGCCCGCCCGAGATGGGACTTGACCGTGCTGGTCTCGATGAACAGCTCACCGGCGATCTCGACGTTCGACAGGCCCTGGGCGAGCAGCCCCACGATCTCCCTCTCCCGCGCGGTGAGCTGGTGTGCCGCCGCCGCGTCGGACGAGGGCGCCGGCCTGCGCCGCGCGAACTCCGAGATCACCCGATGGGTGACGGCCTGGTCGACGAGCCCGTATCCGTTGGCGAGGCGGCGGACCGCGTCGATGAGGTCGTCGGGCTCGCAGTCCTTGAGGATGAATCCGCTCGCCCCGGACTCGAGCGCGCCGAAGACGTACTCGTCGAGGTCGAAGGTCGTCACCACGAGCACGGCCGGCGGCGCCCCGGCGGCGTCGGCGACGATCTGGCGGGTCGCGGCGATCCCGTCGCCGCCGGGCATCCGGACGTCCATGCAGATGACGTCCGGGTGCAGCCGGCGGGCCAGCTCGACGGCCGAGGATCCGCTGGACGCCTCCGCCACGACCTCGATGTCCCCCGCCTGCTCCAGGATGACGCGGAAACCGGCCCGCACGACCGCCTGGTCGTCGACGAGCATCACCGTGATCATGCCGGGTCCTCTCCCTTCGTGGCCGTCGCCGCCGAACCGGCGGGCGCGTCGTCGCGTCCCGTCGGCACCGTCACTGTGACAGACCACCCGCCGGTCGGCGTCGGGCCGGCGGCGAACCGCGCACCGATCAGCTGTGCGCGCTCCCGCATGCCGACCAGGCCGACTCCGCCGCTGGTCCGCGCCGCGGGTTCGGGCGCGCGCGTGGCGGGTTCGTTCGACACCCCGAGCGCGACCTCGCGCGGCAGGAAGCGCAGCTCCACGCGCACCGGGGCTCCGGGGGCGTGCTGGCGGGCGTTGGACAGGCACTCCTGCACCATCCGGTACAGCGCGACGTCGGCGATCGGGGACACCTCGCGCGGCGGTCCCTCCCCGACGAACTCGACGGAGGTGCCGAGGTCGCGTGCGGTGCGCACGAGGTCGTCGAGGCTGACCAGTCCCGGCACCGGGGCGTTGTTGTCCTCGTCGTGCCCGGCGGCGTCTCCGCCGTCCCTGTCGACCGACCGCCCCCGGAGCACACCGACGACGAGTCTCAGGTTGTCGAGGGTCTCCTTGCCCTGCCCGCGGATCCACGCGACGCCGGCCTTCGCCGCCGCGGGATCGCGGTCGATCAGCCGCTCGACCGCCGCCGCCTGCACCACCATGCCGGACAGGTGGTGGGCGGCGACGTCGTGCAGCTCCCGGGCCATCCGGGCGCGCTCCGCGCCGATCGCCGCCCGCACCTTCTCCCGGTGTGCCCGGATCGCGTCGTCTGCCCGCTCCCGCACCAGTTCCAGGTAACGCCGGTGGGTGGCGACGTAGCTGCCGACGAAGGTCGCCCCCAGGTAGGACAGGGCACCCGAGGCGAGATGGCCGAGCGCCGCGACGAGGATGTCGGGGGCCACCCCGGCGGTGACCGCGACCGCCCCCGACGCCTCGGCCACCGCGGCCGCGCCGGCCAGCAGCAGCGCCGTCCTGGCGGGGAAGAGGGTGCCGACGGTGTAGGCCACGACGAGCGTTGCGACCCCACGGACCGTCGCCTCGGACGGGACCGCCGCGGTGATCACGACCTGCAGGCCGACGACGAGCCCGAGGCAGAGCCGCGGACGTACCCGACGCAGGCACAGCGCCAGCGCCTGCACGCAGGCGGCGGCGGCGAGCACCCGGGCCCGCGCCGGGTCGACGGTGAGCCCGTCGATGGGAGCGGCGAACCGGAGGAACATCGTCAGCAGCGCGAACGTCGCCACGGTGACACCGGCCGCCAGCAGGCAGTCCCGCGCGAACCGTCCGGTCACCCCGAGCCTGGTGAGTCGTTCGTCCAGCCGCAGGGTCAGTCTTGGCGAGCCGGGGGTGTCGGCGGGCGCTCGGCCAACGCCGGGGTGATCTGCCATGGCGATGAGCATCCTTCGTCGGGGGTCGGCGCGCGTCGGCGGGTCAGTAGGAGATGTCCGGGGCGAGCAGCATGAACTCGACGGCGAACCACCCCGTACCGGCGAGCGCGAGCAGGATCAGGCCGCTGGCGGCGGTCCGGTGCCAGCCGGCACGGCGGCGGATGTCGTCGACGAGCCGGACGGCGGCGGGCAGCACGCCGAGCAGACCGATCAGTTGTAGCGCCTGCACGGCCCGCAGGGCGGCGCTCGGGACGTCCTGGAGGCCCATGATGCTGACGATGCTCACCCCCCAGCCGACGAGGGCGAGGACGGCGCCGGCGACGGCGACGCGGCTCAGGACCCGCGCGGTGCGCCCGGCGGGGTCGCGGGGGGCGCGGCCGAGGCGGCGGCGGACGACCGCGCCGACCGGCCAGGACAGGACCGCGAGCACGAGCACGACAGTCGAGGCGGCGATCACCGGGACGGCGAGGGCGGAGCTGCGGGCAGGCTCGACCGGCAGGAGGGCGAACGCGGAGTCGAAGCCGATCGCCCGCACCCTGCCGTCGGCCACCCGCATCGAGATGACGCGCTGCCCACCGACCTCCCGCCAGACGTGGGGGGTGATCTCCTCGTACAGGGCGGGAGAGTCGGACAGCGGGCCGGGCTCGAACAGCAGCCGTCCGCCGTCGTGGACGCTCACCGTCGTACGGCCGACCAGGCCGATCGCGGTCAGGAAGGTGCTGCGCATCGCCCGCGAGCTCTCGTAGGTGCCGGCGGCCAACGCGGCGTGCTCGGCGGTGGTCGCCGCGTCGACGGCCCGGACCGGCAGGGGCTTGGTCGGCGGGAAGTAGCGGTCGGCGAACCCCGACAGGACCGCCTGCCGCAGGTCGTGGCTGTCCATCGCGCCGCGTCCGTTGCTGTTGAGCGAGATGAAGATGCCGGCCCGGTCGTCGGGGTAGATCTGCAGGTGGGAGTGGAAGTAGTTGGTGTCGCCGCCGTGGCCGAGGATCCGGTGGCCGTTGCGGTCCTCCTCGAAGAACCCGAGAGTCATCCGGGGGCCGTCGGCGAGGGTGCCGAGCGAGGCCGCGTCGAGCGCCGGCCGATGCATGAGTTCGAGGGTCGGGGGGCTGAGCAGAGGGACGCCACCGGCCTCCGTGCCGAGGTGGGCGAGCATGAAGCGGGCCATGTCCGTCGCCGGCGCGGTCAGCGCCCCGGCGGGTGGGACGCCGACGGTCTCGAACGATGCGGCCGGGGCGGAGGCGTCGTCGTACCCGTTCGACACGCGGTCCCGCAGGCGCGGCGGCAGCGGCTGGGCGAAGGTCGACGACGTCATGCCGGCGCGGGCGAGGACGTTGCGCTCGACGTACTCCTCGAAGCGCGTCCCGCTCACCCGCTCGACGATGTACCCGGCGAGCCCGTTGCCGTAGTTGGAGTAGGCGGGCACGGTGCCCGGCTCGTAGATCTGCTCGGGCGGGTCGGTCACCAGGGCCTTGCGCAGGTCGGCGCCGGCGCCCGTCAGGTCGATCAGGCCGGCGACCCGCTCCTCGAACCCGGCGGTGTGGGTCAGCAGGTGCCGCAGGGTGATGGCCCGGTCGAAGCTGCGGGGCAGGGTGAAGTCGAGATAACCGCGGATGTCGGCGTCGAGGTCGAGCTGGCCCTTCTCGACGAGCTGCATGACGGCGGTCGCCGTGACGAGCTTCGACACCGACCCCGCCCGGAACAGGTGCCGGTCGGGGTCGACGGGCACGGGGACCGCGCCGTCGTCGGTGCCCGTGTCGGCGTGGCCGTATCCCCGTGCGGTGAGGATCTTGCCGTCGCGGACGACGGCGACCGCGGCTCCGGCGATGCCGGTCCGTTGGAGTGCGGCCGGGAGCAGGCCGTCGAGCCAGGCGTTGACGTCCCTGCCGTTCAGGGCGGCCGGGTCGGTCGACACGCCGGGGGCGGCCGGGACGGCGACGGGCGGGGCCGGGGTGGTCTGCGACGTGCCGGCGCCGCAGCCCGCGACCGCCGTCGCGGCGACGGCGAACAGTGCCGCCAGGAACGCCACGCGGCGCAGGGGGCGGGACCCGGATCGGGGTGGGCGAGGTCGTGAGGTGAGCGGGTCGGGTGCGTCTTCGTGGAACATGGCCGTCTGCTGCCTTCCGTGGCTTTCGGGTGTCCGGAGGAGGTCCGTTCGGCGTCACTCGAATGCCCTCGGCACAGCCTGCTGGAGCAGCGCCGCCGCGCCATCTGGCGCAGGGACGCAATCGGTTTACGACCTGAGTGGGAGAGGAAACGCGGAAATTCCGCGGGGCAACAACCTCGACCGCCCGGCGATCCCTGTGTGTCCACTGTGTACGGTGGCGGTCTAAATCCCGCTCGGCCGGCGACCTTCTGGGCGGTTGCCGGGCCGTACCGGTCGCTGCCGCGCCGGATGGTCGGCCGGCTGGGCAGCCGAACCCCCATCGGAGGAACTGCGAATCATGTACGACGCGATAGTGGTCGGCGCCCGCTGCGCGGGTGCCTCCACCGCCCTGCTGCTCGCCAGGCAAGGGCACCGGGTGCTCGTGGTGGATCGGTCATCGTTCCCCAGTGACGTCATCTCGACGCACTTCCTGTGGCCGCACGGGATGTCCTACCTCAACCGCTGGGGCCTGTTGGACCAGGTCACCGCGGTCACCCCCACGCACACGACCATCGACATCGTCAACGACGGCATCCGACTGACCGGATCGGTGCCGACGGACCTGCTGCGCGAGCACTTCCGGGACCTGCACGGCGACGACTCGGGCGTGGTGCAGAGCTACGCCTCCGTCCGCCGCCGGGTGCTGGACGAGATCCTCGTCGAGGCCGCGGCCAAGGCCGGCGCCGAGGTCCGCACCAACTTCACCGTACGGGAGCTGATCGTCTCCGACGGCCGGGTCGTCGGCGTCCGGGGGCGGGCGGCCGACGGCCAGGTGTTCGAGGAGCGGGCCCGGATCGTGGTCGGTGCCGACGGCCGGAACTCGTTCGTCGCCCGCGCCCTCGATCTGCCCAAGTACGACGAGCGGCCCCGGTGCACGTTCGCCTACTGGAGCTACTGGTCCGGGTTCGATCTCGGATCCGGGCAGATCCACCGGCGGGGCCGGCTCGGCTGCGCGGTGGTGCCGACCAACTTCGCGCAGAACATGGTCCTGGTCTGGGGGCCGAGCGAGTGGTCCCGGGAGTTCCGCGCCGACGTGCCGGGCAACACGCAGCGGGCGCTGGACTTCGTCAGCCCCGAGCTGGGCGAGGTGGTCCGCACCCGGGGGACGCGGGAGGAGCGGATCTACGGCACCCTGGACCAGTCGGCCTTCCTCCGGCCGCTGCACGGGCCCGGCTGGGTGCTCGTCGGCGACGCCGAGTCCGCGAAGGACCAGTGCACCGCGATCGGCATGACCCACGCCTTCCGCGACGCGGAGCTGGTCAGCGCCGCCCTGGGCCGGTGGCTGACCGGGGAGACGTCGATCGACGAGTCGATGGCCGCGTACGAGGGCCGCCGACGCAGCCAGAACGCCGCCGCCTACTACGACTACGTGTGCACGTTCGCGGAGATGCGGCCGTACCGGCACGACGAGCTGCAACTGTTCGTCGCGTTGCGCGGCAACCAGGAGGAGACCGACCGGTTCATCGCCACGCACGCCGACGTCGCGCCGGTCTCGGAGTTCTTCCAGGCGTCCAACCTCTTCCTGCTCAACGACGCCGCCAAGGAGTCCTCGGCCGGCTACGCGGTCTTCGACGACTTCGCCGCGACGTCCCGCATGTACCAGCAGAACCTCTTCGCCTGATGCCGCACCAGGGAGCCGACACCGTGACCACCACCGACCTGCACCAGCGTGACGACGGCGAGCTGATCGAGGTCATCCTGCACGCGGCCCGGCACGGGGACGTCGAGGCCATGACGCGCACCGCGGCCGAGGTCTCCGACATGACCCGCAACTGGGCCGCCCACATCCCGTGGGACGACTTCGCGGCCCTCGACCGGTCCGGGGCCGACGGCGAGCTCGCCCAGATCGTCGCGGACCTGACGGAGATGTGGGAGCCGGCCCACCTGCACAGCCCCGTCGACCCGGACGAGGAGTACGCGCTGGACAAGAACGCGTACGACTTCTACCGCCCCGCCGGCCGGAACCTGCTCGCCCGCACCGAGGACTTCTACGGCTGGGTGCAGGCCCGCCGCCGTACGGAGACCTGGCAGTACTCCCGGGTGCTGGAGGCGGCCCCGGACAGCGTCGCCCAGATCACCAACGACCTGGGCCGGCGGACCCGGGGCATCAACTTCAACTCGCAGGACTACCTGTCGTTCAACACCCACCCGGCGATCCGGGAGGCGGCGACCCGGGCGATGCGCGACTACGGCCCGCACAGCGCCGGCTCGCCGATGGTGCTCGGCAACACCCGCATCTCCGACGAGCTGGAGGTCGCCCTCGGCGAGCTGGTGGGGCTGGAGCACGTCACGCTCTTCCCGACCGGGTGGGCGGCGGGCTTCGGCGCGGTAGTCGGTCTGGTCCGCCAGTCCGACCACGTGCTGATCGACCGGCTCGCGCACTCCTGCCTCCAGCAGGGCGCCCGGGCGGCAACCCGCAACGTGGTGCGCTACGAGCACCTCAACGTCGAGGCGGTCCGCCAGCACCTGGTCGACATCCGGTCCCACGACACCCGCAACGGCATCCTGGTGGTCACCGACGGCCTCTTCTCGGTGGACGCCGACTGGCCGGACCTGGTGACCCTCCAGCGGGTCTGCCGGGAGCACGACGCCACCCTGCTGGTCGACGTCGCGCACGACCTCGGCTCGATGGGGCCGGGCGGCACGGGCGTGCTGGGGATGCAGAACCTGCTCGGCGAGGTCGACATCGTGATGGGCGCGTTCTCGAAGACGTTCTGCTCCAACGGCGGCTTCGTGGCGTCCAACTCCCCGGCCCTGAAGCAGTACGTGAAGATGTTCGGGGGTTCGCACTTCTTCTCGAACGCGCTCTCGCCGGTGCAGACCGCGGTGGTTCGGGAGGCCGCGCGGATCATCCGGTCCCCCGAGGGCGACGAGCTGCGGGCCCGGCTGTTCACCGCGATCCACGCGCTCCGCGACGAGCTGACCGGCCGGGGCCTGACCTGCATGGGGGAGCCTTCGCCGATCGTCCCGCTGCTGATCGGCAACGAGAAGCTCGCCCGAACCGCGAACCGGCTGCTCTTCGACCGGGGGGTCCTCGCGTTCATGGTGGAGTTCCCGGTCACGCCGACCGGGTCGTCCCGGTTCCGGCTCCAGGTGCAGGCCGGTCACGGGCCTGAGGAGGCCCGGGAGGCGGCCCGCATCATCGAGGGCGCGATCGCGGACTCCCGCGCGTACCTGTCCAGCGCGTTCGGCAGCGCCCCCCGATAGTCCGTCGGGCGGGGCGCCGGGGTCGAGGCTGCCCGGTGCCCCGCCCGGCCGCGTGGAAGCCCACCGGTGGCCGCGACCGACGTCTACGACGGGGCGACGGGGCGACGGCCGGGAGTTGACCAGGTCACCCCGGTCGGGCCGGCGGCCGGCCACCCCCCGTGAGCTGGGTAACCTTGGTGACCGGCCTGATCAACATCAGCGCGCGTTGGGACAGCGGGAGCGAAGGAAGGGAGCTGTCATGGACAGCAGTGCCCCGGTCGTGGTGGGTGTCGACGGTTCTGCCATCGCGCTGGACGCGGTCCGTACCGCTGCTCGGGAGGCTGCCGGCCGCCGGCGCCCCTTGCGGATCGTCCACGCGTTCATCTGGCCGCTGATGCGTGTCACGGTCGAACCGGCCCCCGGCGCCCCGGCCGGTGCCGGGCTGCGCAACCAGGCCGAGCGGTACGTCGCCGAGGCGGTGACCGAGGCTGGCAGGATCGCCCCGGCGGTGGAGGTCACCGGCGCGGTGGTCGACGGGTCGCCGGCTCCGGTGCTCCTCGCCGAGTCGCGCGACGCTTCGTTGCTGGTGCTGGGCAGTCGCGGCCTGGGCGGCTTCGCCGGGCTGCTGATCGGCTCGGCCACCGTGCAGTTGTCCGCCCGCGCGGCGTGCCCCGTGCTTGTGGTGCGCGGCGGGTCGCGCGCCGACGGCCCGGTGGTGGTCGGCGTGGACGGCTCCGAGTCCTCCGCCGACGCGGTCGAGTTCGCCTTCGACGAGGCGGCCCGCCGGGGCGTCCCGCTGGTGGCGGTGCGCGCCTGGCTCTACCCGGCGCCGCTCGGCCCGGGTGACATCCTGCCGCTGGTGTACGACCTGGAGGCGCTCGCCGCGGAGGAGGAACGCGTTCTCGCCGAGTCCGTCGCCGGCTTCGCGGCGCGGTACCCGGACGTACCGGTCCGGCAGCGGCTGATGCGGGGCTCGCCGGCCGGGGTGCTGGTGGAGGAGTCGAAGACGGCCCAACTGGTGGTTGTCGGAGCCCGCGGCCGAGGCGCGCTCGCCGGCCTGCTGCTCGGCTCGGTCAGCCACGCCGTGCTCCATCACGCGCACGCTCCCGTGGCCATCCTCCACCAACCGGGAACCGCCCCCGCAAGCTGAGACCCCTGCCCCGATACCCGCCGACAGCAGGCTTGATCTTTGCGAGGTGCGGAGGGATATGGCCGGGAATAATGGGACAATGGCCCCGTCAACGCCTCAGGCGCACGCCTGGTACGCCGTTCCCGCCGAGCGTGTCGTCCGGGAGTTGGGAGTGGACCCGGCGACCGGCCTGTCGTCGGAGGAGGCGGCCCGCCGGTTGGAGCGCCACGGTCCGAACCGGCTGACCGAAGCGGCGCGGGAGTCGCGGTTGCGCGCGTTCCTGCGGCAGTTCCAGGATGCGTTGATCCTGATTCTGCTCGTCTCGGCGCTGGTCAGCCTCGTCGTGAGTCGGGAATGGGAGACACCGGCCGCGATCGCCGTGGTGGTGCTGTTCAACGCGACGATCGGCTTCGTCCAGGAGTCGCGGGCGGAGGCGTCGCTGGAGGCGCTGCGGCGGATGCTGGTCACGACCGCGACGGTTCGCCGGAACGGACGGCTGGTGCGGTTGGACGCCGCGCAGTTGGTGCCCGGGGATGTGATCGCGGTGGAGGCGGGCGCCCGGGTGCCCGCAGACAGCCGGTTGCTGAGGTCGGCCTCGCTGGAGGTGCAGGAGTCGTCGCTGACGGGCGAGGCGCAGGCGGTGGCGAAGGCGGCGGACGCGGAGATCGACGAGCAGGCTCCGTTGGGAGACCGGACGACCGCGCTGTTCATGAACACCATGGTCACCCGGGGCCGGGGAGCTGCCGTGGTCACCGCGACCGGAATGGCGACCGAGACCGGCCGCATCGCCGGCATGCTGCAACAGGCGAAGCCGGGACCGACGCCGTTGCAGCGCCAGATCGACGCGCTCGGGCGAACCCTGGCCCTCGTCGCCGGCGCGGTCATCGTGATCGTGTTCGTGCTGGGCCTGGTGCGCGGGCAGGACTTCGGGGACCTGTTCATCAGCGCGGTCTCGCTGGCGGTGGCCGCCATCCCGGAAGGGCTGCCCGCGGTGGTGGCGTTCACGCTGGCCATGGGCACCGGCCGGCTGGCCAGGCGCGGCGCCATCGTCAAGCGGCTGGCGTCGGTGGAGACGCTGGGCAGCACCTCGCAGATCTGCACCGACAAGACCGGCACGTTGACCCTGAACCAGATGACGGCCCGGGAGATACTGCTGGCGGGTCGGCGGTTCACCGTCTCCGGGGAGGGCTACCGCACCGACGGACGAATCCGCACCACCGACGGCTCACCGCTGCCCGGGACGCTCGACGAGGCGTTGATCGCCATGGCGCTGTGCAACGACGCCGTGCTGCGTGACGGCGACCTGGTCGGCGACCCCACCGAGGGCGCCATGGTGGTGCTCGCCGAGAAGGGCGGCATCGACGTGGCCGTCCTGCGCCAAGAGCGCCCCCGGCTGCTGGAGATTCCGTTCGACGCCGACTACAAGTTCATGGCGACGTTCCACCGGTGGACCGACGAGCACGGCCGCGAGATGATCCGGTCCTTCGTCAAGGGCGCCCCGGACGTGCTGGCGGCCCGCGCCGACCGCCACCTCGGCGGTGCGGAGATCCTGCCCTTCGACGATGTCGCCCGGGCCCACTACGACCAGGCCAACGCGATGCTCGCCGAGCAGGGCATGCGGGTGCTGGCGGTCGGCGCGCAGGACTTTCCGGCGGATGGGTTCGAACCCACCGATGATCCCAAGGACATGCTCGACCGGGTGGTCCTGGTCGCGCTGGTGGGGATCGTCGATCCGCCCCGGCCCGAGGCGCGACAGGCCATCGCCGAGTGCCGGGCCGCCGGCATCCGCGTCCGGATGATCACCGGGGACCATGTCGTCACGGCCGGCTCGATCGCCGCCGAGCTGGGCATCCCGGGGACGGCGGTGAGCGGCACCGACCTCGATCGGATCGAGGACGACGCCGAGCTGGCCCGCCGACTCGACGACATCGGGGTGATCGCTCGCGTCTCCCCCGAACACAAGATCCGCATCGTTCGGACGTTGCAGGCGCGCGGTGACGTGGTGGCGATGACCGGCGACGGGGTCAACGACGCCCCCGCCCTGCGCAGGGCGGACATCGGGATCGCGATGGGCCGCACCGGGACCGAGGTCACCAACGAGGCCGCGACGATGGTCCTCACCGATGACAACTTCGCCACCATCGTCCGCGCCGTCCGCGAGGGCCGCGGCATCTACGACAACATCGTCAACTTCACGCGCTTCCAGGTGTCGACCGCGTTCGGCTTCGTGCTGACGTTCCTGGTCGCGTCGCTGACCGGCATCGCCGGCGGTACGCCGTTCACCGCCCTGCAGATCCTCTTCGTCAACCTCGTCATGGACGGCCCACCGGCGATGTCGATCGGCGTCGACCCGATCAGTCAGGACGCGATGAGCCGGCCACCACGGCCCGCCGGCGAGCGCATCCTCACCCGGCGCCGACTCGGGCGGATCCTGCTGGCCAGTGTGGTGATGGCCGCCGGAACCCTCGCGATTCTGGTGCTGGCGCCCGGCCCCGAACCCGCGCCGGGGCTGGCCACCGTCGCCGGCACCATGGCCTTCGTCACCTTCGTGTTCTTCCAGGTGTTCAACCTGCTCAACGTCCGGCACTTCACCCGCAGTGTCTTCGCCCGCGAGACCCTGCGGAACCCGTCGGCGTTCATCGCCGTCGCGGTCGTCGTCGTGCTTGTGGTCCTGGTCGTCGAGCTGGCTCCCCTGCGCCGCTTCTTCGCCACCGTCGACCTCACCGCCGGCCAGTGGCTGGTGTGCGTGGCGGTAGGAGCCACGATCCTGATGGCCGGCGAACTCGTCAAGGCCGTGACCCGCGCCAGGCTGCGCCGCCGGAGCGCGGCGGAAGCGTATGCGGGAGCCCTCTGACGATCCGCCGGGCGTCCTCGGGCGGACGACCCGGCCTCCACCCCTCACCCGGGGTCTACTCCAGTGGGGGTGGGGGTGCGAGGTGGTGGCCGGTGTCGTCGGTCGGTAGATGGTCCGGACGGTGGCGGGCGAAGGCGTCGACCTTGCCCCAGCGGCCGGGATGTCCAGCAGCGCCATCCGGCTGAAACTGGGTGGCAGCGCAGGGTCCACGGCGAGATGGTTCTCGTGGGGGTCGATGCCGAGCATGGTCCGGATGAGCAGCAGCGAGGCCCCGCTGGACCAGGCCTGGGGGCTGCCGGCGGTCGGGTAACGGACCGGGTATCGGGTGGTGTCGCGGGCGAAGCCGCCGAAGGCTTCGGGAAGCCGACCCTGGAAGTAGGCGGCGGCGTCGATGATCCCCTCGGCGATGCGGCCGGCCTCGGCGGCGAAGCCGTAGCGGCGCAGACCCCAGGCGATGAACGAGTTGTCGAACGGCCACACGGTGCCGTTGTGGTATCCGAGTGGGTTGTAGCGGCGTTGCCCCTCGGCCAGGGTGCGTACTCCCCAGCCGGAGAACAGCGCCGGGCTCATCAGGTGCTCGACGACCTGCGGGGCCCTCTCCGGCGGCACGATGCCGCTCCACAGCAGGTGCCCGATGTTGGAGGACAGACTGTCGACGGGGGTGCCGTCGCGGTCGAGGGCCAGGGCGTAGTGGCCGCGGTCGTCGAGCCAGAAGTCCCGGTTGAAGCGGTCCTTGAGGGCCGCCGCCTCGCGTTCCAGCCGGTCGGCAAAGGCCGGGTCGCCCCAGAACGTACGGGCCAGCCGCGCCCCGCGGATCTTGGCGTCGTAGGCGTAGCCCTGCACCTCGCAGGTGGCCCTGGGGAAACCCGGCAGTCTGCCGTCGGCGTATGAGATGCTGTCCCAGGAGTCCTTCCAGCACTGGTTCTCCAGGCCGGTGACCCGGTTGCGTCGTTCGTACCAGACGTAGCCGGTGGACGTCAGATCCGCGTACTGGTCGATCCACGCCAGGGCCGCTCGGGCCTCCTGCTCCAACTCGGTCACCAGCTCCGCGTCGCCGCTCCACCGCTCGTACTCGTCGAGTAGCACCACGAACAGCGGCGAGGCGTCCACGGTGCCGTAGTACGGCGAGTGCGGCTGCTCCTCGAACGCGGCCGACTCGCCGTAGCGCAACTCGTGCAGGATCCGGCCGGGGTCCTCCTCCAGGACATCGTCGGTCCGGGCGCCCTGCAGCCAGGCGAGGACCCGCAACGTCGGCGGGGCCAGCGACGGAGTGAAGGGCAGCGTCTGTAGGCAGGTGAGCAGGCTGTCCCGGCCGAACAGGGTCATGAACCAGGGCAGCCCAGCTGCGGGCACGGTCGCGCCACCGAGCGAGAGCGGAGCGAAGCGCAGCGCCGCCAGGTCCACCAGGCTGCGCTGGTACACCTGCTGGAGCGCGGTGTTCTCGGTGTCCAGTTGCGGGGCCGCCGCGACCCAGGCGCGCACGCTGTCCGGCAGGGTGGAATCGTCCGGGCGCAGGGCCCGTACCGCGGAACGGAGGTCGAGGCCGTCCGGGCGCAGCGTCCGCATGACCACCCGCAGCTGCGTCGACCACTGCTGTCCTGGCCGCACCCGCGGCCTGAACCGGAGACCGCGCGGATCGAAGGTGGTCGGCTCACTCGCCGAGACGGACACCTCCCGCTGGAACGTGCCGCGCCGATAGCCCAGACGCAACTCGCCGGGACCGATGTGGGTGTAGTAACTGCCAGCCTTGTCGCGGATGTTGAACTTGATGTCGAAGATGTCGGCGAAGTCGGCCGCCACCTCCAACCGCACGTCGAGGTCGACGTCCTGCTCGCCGTAGTTGAACACCGTCAGCGACTCGGTCAGATCCGGCCCGATCCGCCGCCGTCGGATCGCCGACACGTCGGCCTCCACGTAGTCGACCCGCCCGCCCGGCACCACGAAGAACGCCACCTCGTAGTACTGGCTGTCATCCACCGACAACGCGGTCAACCGCTCCCCGTTGACGGTGAGCACCCATCGGGACAGGAAACGGGTGTCGGCGGCGAACAACCCGACCGGGGTGGCGGGCGCGGCGTCCACATCACCACTGGAGTCCGACACGATGAAGGTGCTGCCGTCGATGCACGACACGGTGCCCGGAGTGTCCTCCATCGGTCACTTTTCCCCGCGCTGGGGGACTGCCTGCCGCTGCGCAGCGGGCGGCACCGGGAACAGCCGACCGATCCGCAGCGCCAGGCCGAGGTCCCCGTCGACCAGGATCTCACCCCGCGTGATCGCGGCGAGGCCGTTCAGCTCGCCCCGCGCCATCGCATCTGCGACCGCCGCGGACGTGGTGATGACGGTCCCGGCGGGACCAGCACCCCGCGTCACCCGTAGCCGCCCATCATCAATGTCCAGCAGCCACTGCTCCACCCGGTCACCGTCCCGGATGTCGAACCGGACGGTGCCGCGCACCTTGCAGAACCGCGGATCGGTGCCGACGTCCGTCAACTGCTCGAAGAAGGCGTTGCTCGCCGTCATACGACCTCCACAGCCGCCGAATAGGGGCGCAGACCGCCTACCCAGCGCACGCGGGTCCTAACTCTCGCCGGACGGCGGGAAGCCACGCCGGTGACCGATGAGTTCGTCGCTGAGCGTCACGATCGCCGCCGTCGACGAGCGAGACGGCGAGGCCCGCTGTGAGCGGCGCTCTGCCGGTGCCCGGCGGAACATGGCGGAGAGGCAGGTGGGGTGGCGGTCCACATCAAAGGTCTTCGTTTGATCTAATCCGGTCTCCGGAGCAGCCCCACCGCGACGGCCCCTCAAGGATCAAGGAGAGCTAATCATGACCGTCTCGCAGCGTGTCGCGATCGTCACCGGCGGCTCCCATGGTATCGGCCGACAGGTCGTGGAACGGTTGGCGGCGGACGGCTACGCGGTTGTGCTCAACTACGCCACGAGCAAGGTCGAGGCGCAGGAGGCCGTGGCCGAGGTCATCGCCGCCGGCGGAGACGCCGTCGCGGTGCAGGCCGACGTCGCCGACGAGTTCGCGGTGGCCGACCTCTTCGACACCGCCGAACGAACGTACGGCGGGATAGACGTCGTCGTGCACTCGGCCGGGATAGTGATCCACTCCCCCATAGCCGAACTGGACCTCGCAGACCTGGACCGGGTACACCGCACCAATGTCCGCGGCACCTTCGTGGTCGACCAGCAGGCGGCCCGCCGGGTCCGCCCCGGAGGCGCGATCATCAACATCTCCAGCACGACGCCCCGGCTGTCCCTGCCCGGCTACGCCGCCTACGCGGCGAGCAAGGCCGCGATGGACTCGATCACCCTGATCCTGGCCCGGGAGCTGCGGGGACGCGACATCACCGTGAACGCGGTCGCGCCCGGCGCCACCACCACCGCGCTCTTCCTCGATGGCAAGGACGAGCAGATGATCGCCCAGATGGCGGCGATGTCGCCGATGAACCGGCTCGGCGACCCGACCGACACCGCCGACGTGGTGGCCTTCCTCGCCGGCGCGGCCCGCTGGATCAACGGCCAGGTGCTGTATGTCAACGGAGGCGCCGCCTGACCCACCCGAACAGTGCCGCACACGTCGATCCGGAGCTCCGGCCTGGGCCGGAGCTCCGGCCTGGGCCGGAGCTCCGGACGTCGGGACCGGCGGGAACCGGTCGGCGTGGTGTTACAGGGTCACCGTCCAGCTGTTGATGTAGCCGACGTCCCCGGCGGCGGCGTCCTGCACCCGCAACGTCCAGGTGCCGGCGCGGGTCTCGCTGGCGAGGTTGACCGTGTACGTCTGGTTGATGTTGTCGGTCGAGCCACCGGTCCGGTTGTGCAGGGCGTAGACCGAGCCGTCCGGCGCGACCAGGCTCACCACCAGGTCACCGATGTACGTGTGCACGATGTCCACCGCGACCGTGCTCGTCGCGCTGGCGTTGCCGGCGCAGCCGGTGATCGCGATGGTGCTGTTCACCGTGCTGTTGTCCGAGATCGTCACGTCCGTGCCGTTGGTGCCGCTGCACCCCGGGGTCACGGCGCCGTCGAGCTTGAGCGTCCAGCTGTTGAGGTAGCCGGTGTCCCCGGAGGCCGCGTCCTGCACCCGCAGCCGCCAGGTGCCGTTGCTGGTCTCGCTGGAGAGGTCGACCGGGTAGGTCTGGTTGATGTTGTCGGTCGAGCCACCGGTCCGGTTGTGCAGGGCGTAGACCGAGCCGTCCGGCGCGACCAGGCTCACCACCAGGTCACCGATGTACGTGTGCACGATGTCCACCGCGACCGTGCTCGCCGCCGAGGCGGTGCCGGCGCAGCCGGAGATGGTGACCGAGCTCTCCACCGTGCTGTTGTCCGAGATCGCCACGTCCGTGCCGTTGGTCTGCGAGCAGCCCGGCGGGCCGTTGACCGTCAGCGCGTACGAGGTGCTCTGGGTCGTCACCGGGCCGGTGCCGACGATGGTCACGGAGTAGGTGCCCGGCGCCGCCGTGCCGGCGGTGCTGAGCGTCAGGGTCGCCGAGCCGCCCGAGGTGACCGACGACGGGCTGAAGCTCGCGGTGACGCCGGCGGGCAGGCCGGTCGCGGTCAGGGCCACCGTCTGCGGGCTGCCGATCGTCGTGGTCGTGCTGACCGTCGCGGTGAGCGAGCCGCCCGGGTTGACCGCCCCGGCGGCCGGCGCGACCGCGATGTTGAAGTCCTGGGTCGGCGGGATGATGTTGCCGGTGTAGAGCAGCTTGTTCGGCGAGCCGGTGCCGCCGCCGGTCACCACGTCGCTGGTGGCGTCGTTGTACAGCTTGTCGCGGACCTGCTGCGGGGTGTACGACGGGTTGGCGGCGAGCACCAGCGCGGCCGCGCCGGTGACGTGCGGGGCCGCCATCGACGTGCCGCTGATCGTGTTGGTCGCGGTGTCGCTGGTGTTCCAGGCCGAGGTGATCGACGTTCCGGGGGCGAAGATGTCCAGGCAGGTGCCGTAATTGGAGTAGCTGGCCTTGGCGTCGGTGGAGGTGGTGGCGCCGACGGTGATCGCGGTCGGGGTGCTGGCCGGCGACTTGGTGCACGCGTCGGTGGTCTCGTTGCCGGCCGCGACGCCGTAGCTGACGCCGTCGGCGATCGAGGCGGCGACCGCGTCGTTCAACCCCTGGTCGACGGAACCGCCGAGGCTCATGTTCGCCACGGCCAGTTCGCCCGGGTCGTGGTCCCCGGTCACCCAGTCGATGCCCGCGATGACCTGGGCGTAGGTGCCGCTACCGGCGTTGTCCAGCACCCGCACCCCGACCAGGGTGACGCCCTTGGCCACCCCGTGGGCGGTTCCGCCGACGGTGCCGGCCACGTGCGTGCCGTGCCCGTTGCCGTCGTCGGCGCTGCCGCCGTCGATGGCGTCGAACCCGGTGACCGCCCGGCCGCCCAGGTCACTGTGGGTGAACCGGATGCCGGTGTCGATGATGTACGCCCGCACGCCTGCGCCGTTGTTCGGGTAGGTGTAGGTGCTGTTCAGCGGGAGGTTGCGCTGGTCGATGCGGTCGATGCCCCAGGACGGGGTGGGCGTCTGGGTGCCCGCGATCGACACGGTGCGGTTCTGCTCGACGTACTTGACCGCCGGGTCGGCGGCGAGTCGACGGGCCTGCTGTGCCGACAGTCGCGCCTCGAAACCACGCACCGTGTTCTGGTACGTCCGGGCCACCGTGCCGCTGTGCCGGGCGGCGAGGTCTCTGGCACGGTCGGTGACCAGGGAACGGGTCACCGCGGTGTCCTTGAAGACCACGATGTACGAGTCGGCGACAGCGGTGGCACCCTCCGCGTGGAGGACCTCCCCCTCCGCCGGCGCCGCCATCGCCGGTGTCCCGAGGGCCATCACGGTGGTGGCCGCGGTGGCCGCCATTCCAAGGCGCCAACGGCGCCGAGACGATCCTGTCATATCTCCAGCCTCCTTGCGATCCCCAGTCGACGGGCTTGTGACACATCGACCGACAACTTTGCATCTGCCTGACACAGATGCTAGGGCCAGGAGGCATAGATGTTTAGATATATGATTCGGACTCACCGTGCCGTACGCTGTCCTCTGATTATCGGCATCCAGAATGGTCGATTGGAGTGCGTACCGGAAGAATATCCTGACCAGACAGATGCTTCCGGCTCGTTTCGGTCGGCCGGCACGTCCACGGCGGAACGCGAGACACTCCTGACCTCAGGACAGGGTCGACGTAACGACACACGAGATGGCCGCCGCACCCCCTCGCCACCACCATGCCCACACACCGGGGGTCGAACCGTCACGCCGCCCGCCACCGGCTCACGAGGGCCGCGTCGGCAGGACTGCGGACCACTGACGACGCGGGCCGACGCGCCGCAACAATGCGTGCTGAGCTTGCAGTGGATCCGGGACGGGCTGCCGTCATTGCCGGAGGGAAACAATAGACGTTCGGCAATGTCACGGTTGCCGAGCCATTGCGCGGCAGCCCCGCGATCTGCATCTCCTGCGGGATGGCCGACGGTTGGCTGATGGCGAGCACGGCGAGGATCCGGCGGCCGTGGGTGGTGGGTGCCCGCCGGCCGGGTGGCCAGCGGGCACCGTGCCGCTGTTGGTCGCGGGCATCAGTTGGAGCAGCAGCCGCCGGTCTGGCCGGTGGGGGCGGCGCTGAGGGTGACCAGGTTCAGCGGTGTGGACAGGAGCCCGCCGGAGATGCCGGTGGCCAGGCCCCGTCCGGCCGGCTCGGCGACGGGGGCCGGCCCGCAGCAGTCGCCGCCGGTGGAGTCGTCGGTGTTGGTGTTGCACACGCCGGTCTCGGGCAGGTCGAGCTGGACGTCGCGGGCGGCGTCCCAGTCGCCGGCGAGCGCGGCGACGACGGAGCGGACCTGCTCGTAGCCAGTGGCCATGAGGAACGTCGGCGCCCGGCCGTAGCTCTTCATGCCGACCGCGTAGTAGCCGGCCTCCGGGTGGGACAACTCGTCCACGCCATGCGGGGGGACGGTGCCGCAGGAGTGCTCGTTCGGGTCGATCAGCGGCGCGAGCGCGCGGGTGGCGCCCATGACCGGGTCCAGGTCCAGGCGCAGTTCCCTGGTGATGGAGTGGTCGGGGCGGAAGCCGGTGGCGGCGACGATCCGGTCCACGGTGACTGCCTCCTCGCTGCCGTCGGTGTGCCGGACGACCACCGCGACGCGGTCGTCGGTGGGGATGAGAGCGTGCACGGAGAAGCCGGTGAGCAGCCGGATCCGGCCGGCGTCGACATGCTCGCGCAGCCGGGAGCCGAGGGCGCCGCGCGCGGGCAGGGCGTCGGCGTCGCCGCCCCCGTAGGTGCGCGACGGCGAGGCGGTCCGGATCGCCCAGGTCACCTCGGTGCCGGGCTGGCCGGCAGCCAGTTCCGCGAGGGACAGCAGGGTGTTGGCGGCGGAGTGGCCTGCGCCGACGACGAGGGTGTGCCGGCCGGCGAACCGGTCCCGGTCCGCGCCGAGCACGTCCGGCAGGGCGTGCTCCAGGAACGCGGCGGCGGCCGTCTCGCCGCGGGCGGGCAGGCCGGAGGCGCCGAGGACGTTCGGGGTGTGCCAGGTGCCGGAGGCGTCGACGACCGCCCGGGCGAGCATCTCGTCGCCGCCGGCGAGGCGGATCAGGAACGGCGTGGTGTCGCGGCCGGCGGTGCGCAGCCGGTCCAGGCCGAGGCGGGAGATCGCCTCGACCCGGGCGCCGTAGCGCAGGTTCGGCTTGAGGCCCGGCAGCTCCGCGAGGGGCTGGAGGTAGTCGCTGACCAGCTCGGCGCCGGTGGGCAGGGCGTCGGGGTCGGGGGCGACCCAGCCGGCGTCGGCGAGGAGCCGGCGGGCTGCGGGGTCGATGTTGTACCGCCACGGGGAGAACAGGTGGACATGCCCCCACTGTCGTACCGCCGCCCCCGGGCTCTCGCCGGCTTCGAGGACGGTGCAGGGTAGGCCGCGCTCGTGCAGGTGCGCGGCGGCGGCCAGCCCGACCGGGCCGGCGCCGATCACCACGACGGGCAGGTTGTCCATAGCGCTCATCAGGTAACTCCTCTGTGCTGAGAACTGTCGGATCAAGGGGGTGGGTGGGTGAACCGCTTTGGGGACAGGGTTCAGCTGATGACGGGGCTGCGGCGCTCGAGGAGGACGACGTCGCGCCACCGACCGTGGCGGCGGCCCACCCGTTCGCGGACGCCGACGACCCGGAATCCGGCCCGCTCGTGGAGGGTCAGGCTGGCGGCGTTCTCGGGGAAGACGCCGGACTGGATGGTCCAGATGCCGGCGGTCTCGGTCGAGGCGATCAGCGCGTCCAGCAGCCGCCGGGCCACCCCTCGGCCCCGGGCGGCCGGATCGACGTAGACGGAGTGTTCCACCACCCCGGCGTAGACGGCGCGGGTCGAGGTCGGTGAGACGGCGATCCAGCCGAGGACGGTGTCGTGGCCGTCGACGGCCACGAGGCGGTGGTCGGGAAGCCTGCCCGCGTCGAACGCCGCCCAGGTGGGTGCGGTGGTTTCGAAGCTGGCGTCGCCGCCGTCGAGCCCGGTCTGGTAGATGTCCAGGACACGCTCGGTGTCGTCGGCCGTCATGGGTCGGACGGTGATGTCGGCCATCAGCAGGCTCCGCTCGGGTGGGGGCGGGGCGGCCCATGACGACGCGAGGCCGACTCCGGCCGGGTTTCCGGCGACCGCCGAGCCCTGCCCACCATGAAGACTCCCCTCCACGACGCCTGTCTCGACGCCCGTCGAATCAGAGACTTGCACGCTGATTAGATGGATGTCAACCTAGAGGCATGTCAAAGCAAGGGGTGTCGCCTCCCGCCGTCGATCTCACCGCCGATGAGCCGTGCTGCCCGCCGTTGGCGCAGCGGCGGGTGCCGGCGGAGACCGCAGCGGTTCTCGCGCCCGCGTTCAAGGCGCTCGGCGACCCGGTGCGGTTGCAGTTGATGTCGATGATCGCCTCGGCCGAGGGCGGAGAGGTTTGCGTCTGCGAACTGACCCCCTCGTTCGACCTGAGCGGGCCCACCATCTCGCATCACCTGAAGACGCTGCGCGAGGCCGGCCTGGTCGACGCCGAGCGGCGCGGCACGTGGGTGTACTACCGGGCCCGGCCGGCCATCCTGCGCCAGCTCGCCCTGCTCCTCACCGTCGAATTGACCCCGGTCGCGTGAGCCGCGCCCTGCCCACCGGACGCACCCCGGACCTGGGCGGCGGCCTCAGCGGCCCCCGGCGTCGGGGCGCTGTCCACGCCGAATCCCGACGGGAGTGCCCGTGAGCACCGCCGCCCACGCCGACCCCACCACCGCGGTGGTCGGACGCCTGCCCCGCCTCGACCAGTTCCTGCCCATCTGGATCGGCCTGGCGATGGTCGCCGGCCTCCTCCTCGGCCGACTCGTCCCCGGCCTCAACACCGCGCTGGACGCCGTCAAGATCGGCGGGATCTCCCTGCCCATCGCCCTCGGCCTGCTGATCATGATGTACCCGGTGCTGGCCAAGGTCCGCTACGACCGCCTCGGCACCGTCACCGGCGACCGCCGGCTGCTGGTCTCGTCACTCGTCCTCAACTGGGCCGTCGGGCCCGCGGTGATGTTCGCCCTCGCCTGGATCTTCCTGGCCGACCAGCCCGAGTACCGCACCGGCCTGATCATCGTCGGCCTGGCCCGCTGCATCGCCATGGTCATCATCTGGAACGACCTGGCCTGCGGCGACCGCGAGGCCGCCGCCGTCCTGGTCGCCCTCAACTCCGTCTTCCAGGTCCTCGCGTTCGGGCTGCTCGGCTGGTTCTACCTGGCCGTGCTCCCCGACTGGCTCGGCCTGTCCGGCGCCGAACTGAACGTCTCCGGCTGGGACATCGCCCGCAACGTGCTCATCTTCCTCGGCATCCCGCTGCTCGCCGGGTACCTCACCCGCCGTCTCGGCGAACGTGCGAAGGGCCGCGACTGGTACGAGTCCCGCTTCCTGCCCAAGATCAGCCCGACCGCCCTCTACGGCCTGCTGTTCACCATCGTGATCCTGTTCGCCCTGCAGGGCGACGCCATCACCAAGCGGCCACTCGACGTCGCCCGCATCGCCCTGCCGCTGCTGGTCTACTTCGCCCTCATGTGGGCCGGCTCCTACCTGCTCGGCCGGGCCATCGGCCTGAACTACGAGCGCACCACCACCCTGGCCTTCACCGCCGCCGGCAACAACTTCGAACTCGCCATCGCCGTGGCCATCGGCACCTTCGGCGTCGCCTCCGGCCAGGCCCTCGCCGGCGTCGTCGGGCCACTCATCGAGGTACCCGTCCTCGTCGGCCTCGTCTACGTCTCCCTGTGGGCACGCCGACGGTTCTTCACCACCACCCCGCCACCCCGGCCCTGACCTGCCTGGGTCGCGTCGGTCAGCCCTCATCGTTGTCTCGCCACCGGGCGAGGTTCCGTCGGGAGACAAGAGTGTCGGGGTGGCCGGGGCCGAGCACTCGAAGCTGATCGGCGAGCACGTGCTCGGTCGCCTCGACGGCCCCGGCGCGGTCACCGGCCTCGCTCCGCCAGTAGGCCAGGTTGCGCCGGGTGGTCAGGGTGTGTGGGTGGTCAGGGCCGAGCACACGGAGGTAGTCGGCCAGCACCTGCTGAAGGGATTCCACCGCGCCGGCCGGGTCACCGGCCGCACCCCGCCAGTAGGCCAGGTTGCTGCTGGTGCTCAGCGTATGTCGGTGGTCGGGGCCCAACACCCGCGACCGGTCGGCCAGCACCTGCCGGAGGGATTCCACCGCCCCGGCCGGGTCACCGGCCGCACCCCGCCAGTAGGCCAGATTGTTGCGGGTGGAGAGGGTGTCGGGGTGGTCGGGGCCCATGACCCGCAGGCGATCGGCCAGCACCTGGATGAAGGCTTCGACCGCGCCGGCCGGGTCACCGGCTCGGCCCTGGCTGTAGGCCAGGTTGTTGCGAGTGGTCAGCGTGTCGGGGTGGTCGGGGCCCAGCACTCGGAGCTGCTCGGTCAGCACCCGCGTGAAGACTTCGACCGCGCCGGCGGGGTCGCCGGCCTCACCCCGCCACTGGGCGACGTTGTGAAGGACGGTCAGGGTGTCCGGGTGGTCTGGGCCGAGCACTCGCAGGCAGTCGGTGTGCAGATCGGTGAAGTAGGCCACGGCGGCGGCGGGTTGGCCGGTGTCGCCGAGACTGCGTCCGGCCCGGAACAGCACGGCATGGCAGTGGAGGTCGAGCAGGGCCTGGCGGGGGTGCTCGTACAGTGCTGCGGTGTTCGCGCGCAGGACCTGGCTGCCGGCCGGGTCGTCCCGTTCCGGGTCCGGCCAGAGCTCCAGCAGCGCGGCGGCGACGACCCGGGCGGCGGTGTCGAGTTGGCCCGGCGTGAGTTGGTCGCGGGTGGCCCGTTGGACGAGGGCGTGGACCTGGAGCCGGCTGGCGCCGTGCGTGACGAGGCTGAGGCGGTGCAGGTTGCGCAGGGCGTCGGCGACCGCCTCCCGGTCGACTGGCTCGGCGTTTCCGCCCCGGTCGAGGCCACTGAGGTAGTCGGTGATCGCCGAGGTGGTGAACAGGCCGACGGGGGTCCCGTTGGGGTCCAACATCGCGGCCAGCTCCAACAGCGGCCGGGCCAGCCCTCGTGGGTGGAGCAGATCGGCGGCGGTGATCGACAACCACCAGGTCGCCGCGACCGTCGCGCGGTGCTCGTCGGGCAGCGCCTCGGGCTCGGGCAGCAGGTGGGCGAGCGCGCGTTGACGATCGGCCAGCCGAGCTCGGTACGCTGCGCAGTCCAGCCCCCGGTCGGTGAGGTAGGCGGTGGCCTGAGCCAGCGCCAACGGAAGGTGGCCGAGGTCGGCGGCGAGCTGGTGGAGTTGGTCGACGGGCTCGTGCGGCAGTTTGTGCCGCAGGTACGCGGTCGCTTCGCCAGGGGTGAACACGTCGACGTCGAGCAGCCGGCGCTCGCCGCCGGCGAGAGCGGCATCGCGGCGGCGGGTGGTCACCAGCACCGTGCCGGTGGGCGTGGCGGGCGGCCACAAACCGGTGAGGTCGGCGGGGGCCCGCAGGTCGTCGAGCACGATCAGCCACCGCCGGTCGGTCGTCGCCAGCCACGCCAGGAACCGGGTGGCGGCCTGTTCCCCCTCCTCGTCGGCGGTGTCGAGGACTCCGTACGCACCCTGGGCGTACGCGGCGACAACGCCCTGCCGGGTGGCGGCGGTGACCCATACCAGCAGATCGACCCGTTGCCGCGACCACACATGGTGGGCGTGGGCGGCGGCCAGTTGGGTCTTGCCCACCCCACCCAGCCCGGACAGCACCCGCGTGAGCGCCGCTGCCCCGCCACCCGCTGTTGCCTGCTCCAGCTCGGTGGTGATCCGCCGGTGCCGGTAGCCGTCGGCCATCGTCGGGACCACCCCGACGCGGTGTGGCCACCGCACCACTCGACCGGCGTTGATCGTCACGGGTGCGTGAAACTGGCCCACCGGACCGTAGGTGGCGCCGAGATGTACCGCTGCGGTGGGGCCGGTGGGGTCGGTGCCGGGGGCGGGCGACCCCGCTACGCCTCCGGCCGGGCCGGGGGGACCGGCAGCTGCCCGTAGCTGACGCTGACCGGGCCGGTCATGATGCCCGCGGTCGGCCCGTAGGTGGTGTCCACACGTAGGGTGCCGTCGCCGATCTGCGCACCCCGCGCCCCGCGCAGATCCACCGGGTATCTGCCGGCCCGGGAGCCTTCCGGGTCCACCAGATCGAGAAGCCTGCCGGCTGCGGTCAGGATCTCCTCGTCCCGGTCCGCCCCGGAATCGGCCAGCTCCGCGCCGATCCGTCTCTCCCACACCCCCGGATCGGCCTCGTCGGCCTCCAGGAGTTGCTCGGCGGCACGGCGACCTGTCAGCCGACGCCGCAACGCGTCACGCAGCCCCGTATAGACATCCACCACCGCGGCGCTGGTCCCCGCACCCGCCCCCGCCGCCAACGCCGCCGCGATCAATTCGACACCGGTCACCGCGACCTCCTCCATTCAGGACACCAGCCGATTCTGTCACCGCCCACCAAGAGCGTGCATGTCGACCGGCCAAAGCGGACGAGTGGGCGGAAGTGCCCGGTTTCCGGTGCATCCCGCCAAGCCGATTAAGTCGGTAGCGCTCAAGGCAATGCGGCGGATCTCGACGTTTACACATAGTCAGGGTTCGATTACCATCGGTCCTCCGGCCGTCCGTAGGAACGGGGTCGTCGTGATTCCACTGCGCGCACCGGCATTCGCCGCCAACGATTCGCTCCGGGCCATCGAACTCGACGACGTCGGTGGCCGTTCCCAGGTCGTCTCCTGGGACCGCGCCACCGGTGGTCGCCGGGTCCTGACCCAGGCACGGCACGGGGTGGACGCCTGTGACCTGGAGCCGGACGGCGGCCACGTCTGGTGGTTCGACACCGACCCGGACGGCGTGGGGCTCTGGCGACGCCAGCCGTTCGAGGACGGGCCGGCCGCCCCCGCATTGACCGGGGTGCCACCAGGCCGGCCGTACGGCATCGCCTTCGACCACGCCGGAAAGCTGGCGGTCGTCTGTGTCGGGTTCGGCGCGGAGTCCCGGTACTTCCTCGGGACGCCCGGCGGGCCGGCGCACCTGCTGGCGACCGCCCCGGGCTACGTGCCCCTGGTGGACCTGAGCGCGGACGGCACCCTGCTCGCCCTGGCCGGACGACCGGACGGCCCCACCGCGGTCACCGTGGTGCGGCTCACCGACGGCCGCACCGAGGTCCTGGCCGGTGACCGGCACCGCCGGGTGTGGGCACTGGAGTTCCGCCCGGGTTCGGGGAACGACCCCACCCTGCTGGTGGTCGTCGAGGCGGGCGGGCGCTACACCGTCGCCACCTGGCGGGCGGGGCACGACATCCGGCCGCACGAGCAGTTGGCGTTCGACACGGAGATCACCGCGCACTGGTACGTCGACGGCCGCCGGGTGCTGATCCAACAGGATCGGTCGGGGCGCAGCCGGCTACTCCTGTCCGACCTCGTCGGCGGCGCGCCGAGCGTCCTGCCCACCCCGCCCGGGACCATCCTCGACCTGGCCTGCTCGCCCGAGGGCGGGATCCACTACGTGTGGAGCCGGGAGGCGGTGCCGCCGCGCCGGCTGGTCGTCGACCCGGCCGCCGACCGCCACCCGGCACCGGCCCCGCCGACCGCGTCCGGACGTGGCGAGGTGTGGACCTCCCGACCGTACGGTCGGATCCACAGTTTCCTGGCCACCCCGCCCGGAACCGGGCCATGGCCGATGATCTTCCTGCTCCACGGTGGGCCGTTCCTGCACGACCGGGACAGCTACGACCCACGGGTGGAGCTGCTCACCGGCGCCGGTTACGCCGTCGTGCGCACCAACTACCGGGGGTCCACGGGCTACGGTCCACGGTGGCGGCACGACTTCGGCCACCGGGTCGGCCTGGCGCAGCTGGAGGACCTCGGCGCGGTACGCCGGCACCTGGTCGACCTCGGTGTCACGGAGCCGGGACGGATCGGGCTGTGTGGCTACTCCTGGGGCGGCTACCTGGTCCTGCTCGCGATGGGCGTCGAGCCCGACGACTGGGCGGTCGGGCTGGCGGTGTCCCCGGTGGCCGACTACTCCACGGCCCACCGCACGGCGCTGCCCGCCCTGCGCGAGGCGGACGAGGAACTCTTCGGTGGCACCCCCGCCGAGGTTCCCGACCGGTACCGGGCCGCCAACCCGATGACGTACCTGGACCGGGTCCGCGGGCCGCTCTTCGTCGCCGCCGCGACCGACGACGAACGCTGCCCGGCGGAGGCGGTCCGGCGGTACGTGGCCGCGCTGCGGGACCGGTCGGTGCCGCACGAGGTGGTCTGGACCACCGGCGGGCACCACGGGGACGCCGCCGACCAGACGACCGTCTTCTCCGCCCTGCTCCGGTACGCCGCCACGGTGCTGCCGCCGGGCGTCCGGACTCCGGCGTCCCCCAGCCAGGACCACCGCGACCGGCGGGGTCCGACCCCGGACCAACCGGAGGGAGGTGAATGGAATGAAGCGACGCACTGTGCGGCACGACCCGATCAGCACGGGCGAGCGGGACCGCGGCGCCGTCATCGTCAAGATGCTCCTCGATCTTGACCGGGCGGTCCCGGCCGCGCGGCCCCAGGTGACCGAGGCACCCCGACCCACCGGCAAGTGACCCGGCAACGGTGACGGCACGTCCGAGGCGTCGTTCCGGGGCGCTGCTGCGCTGCCCCGGAACGATGTCCGCCCCGTCGAAAGGAGACCGGCGATGAAGGTCGTCCTGGTGCACATGCCGTGGGGATCGCTCGACGTCCCGTCGCTCGCCCTGGGCATCCTGCGTACCGCGGCCGGCGCCGCCGGCCACGACGTGCAGGTCCGCTACGCCAACCTGGACTTCGTCGACTGGGTGGTGGACCGCCTTCCCCTCGGCCTGGCCGAATACCAGTACTTCTCCGAGACGTCCTACTTCCAGGGCGCCGGGGACTGGGTGTTCGCCGGCGCGCTCTACGGCGAGCGGCGCGACTTCACGCCGCTTCGCCGGCTGCTGGCCGACGCGGGATCGAGCCCGGCCGAGACGGCGATGACCGCCGCGCTGCACGAGCTGGTGCCCGAGTTCGTGGAGACGCTGGTCGCCGAGCTGGACGCCGCCGCGCCGGACGTCGTCGGGTTCACCAGCACCTTCCAGCAGAACACCGCCAGCCTGGCCACCGCCCGCCTGCTCAAGCAGCGCCGGCCCGCGGTGCGGACCGTGCTCGGCGGGGCCAACTGCGACGGGGTGCAGGGCGCGGCGCTGCACCGCAACTTCCCGTTCCTCGACTTCGTCGTCCGGGGCGAAGGGGAGGTGGCCTTCCCCCGCCTGCTCGACGTGCTCGGCGGCGCGGCGGACGACCTCGCGGACGTCCCCGGGCTGTGCTGGCGGGACGCGACGGGTGCCGCGCGGGCCAACCCGATGTCGGCGCAACCGTTGCCGCCGGCGCGGATCGTCACCCCGGACTACACCGGCTTCGTCGAACGCCTGGACGCCTCGGCGGCGGCCGAGTGGGTGGCGCCGAAGTTGATCGTCGAGGGCTCGCGCGGCTGCTGGTGGGGCGAGAAGCACCACTGCACGTTCTGCGGTCTCAACGGCTCGTCGATGCAGTTCCGCAGCAAGAGCCCGGGTCGCTTCCTCGACGAGGTGTTGGACCTGGCCCGCCGGCACCAGCTGCTCGACTTCATCGTGGTCGACAACATCCTGGACATGGCGTACTTCGACTCGGTGCTGCTCCGGTTGGCCGAGTCGGACTACGACGTCCGCCTGCACTTCGAGGTCAAGGCCAACCTGCGCCGGCACCACTTCCGACGGCTGGGTGAGGCCGGGGCGGTGCAGGTCCAGCCGGGGGTGGAGAACCTCAGCACCCACGTCCTGCGGCTGATGGACAAGGGCGTGACCGGCTGCCAGAACGTCCGGGCGCTGCGCGAGGCGCAGAGCGCCGGGGTGACGACGAGCTGGAACTACCTGTACGGGTTCCCCGGCGAGACGGCCGAGGACTACACCGAGGTCATCGCGCAGCTGCCGGCGCTGCACCACCTCGATCCGCCGATGGGAGCGGCGCGGATCGCCATCGAGCGGTTCAGCCCGTACTTCAACCAGCCGGAACTGGGCTTCCCGGTGCTGGAGCCGGCCCCGCAGTACCGGCAGATCTACGACCTGCCCGCCGGGGAACTCGCCGACCTGGCGTACATCTTCACCACCGTCGCCCAGGGCATCGGCCCGGACGAGGCGGCGGCGCTGGACGCGGCGATCGAGCGGTGGCGGGCCAAGTACCCGGTCAGCCGGCTCACCTGCCAGGAGATCGACGACCGGATCGTGCTGGTCAGCCGGCGGGCCGCGTACGACTGGTCGGTGTGCGAGCTGACCTCGCCCGTCGAGGTCGGGCTGTTCCGGCTGCTGGAACAGCCCCGGACCGCCACCACGCTGGCCGCGCGGACACCCGGCGGGGCGGCGGTGGTGCAACCACTGCTCGACCACTGGTCAGAGCTGGGCATCGTGTTCCGGGAGGGGGGCTGCTGGGTGCACACCGCCGTGGAGTCGCACAACCAGGTGCTGGCCCGGATCGACCATCATCGGGCTGCGGCGGACGCCACCGCGCGCGGCGGGGAGGACCGGCATGCCGTCGCAGCGGGTTGACTTCGGGGCGACCGAGCTCCAGGTCGAGCTGTCCCGGGACTACGATCCGGCCGCCGCGCGGCTGCCCGGGATGGCGCTCGGCACGCACCGGCTCGTCGGGCCGTGCGGCCCGACGGTGGCCGGCTGGTACCGCGACGGCGCACGGCACGCGCGGCTCACCCACCCGGTGGACCTGTGCGGGGACGCCGACGCCACCTCGGCGCGTTCCCTCGTGCTGATCCGCGAGCTGACCGCCCACGGGGTCGCGGTGGACTGGACGGCACGCTGCCGGGACGGGTGCCACGGCAGCGACCTGTTCACCCACCTCCACCCGCCGGCACGGCTCGACGGGGACCCCGAAGGCACGGTCACCACCCGCTGGTGGGAGGCGTTCTTCCTCTGCCGGTGCGTCTACCGGCGCGGACCCGGGTTCGTGGAGATCCGCGACCGGCGGTCCGGCTCCCTGGAGGTGGTGACGATCGACGAGCCGGGTCACCTGACGGCGATCACGGCGCTGGTGGAGGGCGTCGCCGCGACGGAGGTGCCGGCCGAGGTGCGCCGTGACCTCGTCGGGGCCCACCTGGTCGTCGAGCAGGCCGGTCACCTGTGGTGGTTGCCGACCCGCGCCCACCGCTGGCCCTTCCCCGCCCTGCTCGTCTAGCTCCCCCGACCGTCCAGCTCCCCCGACCGTGTCACCCCGAGGAGACCCATGAGCACCGCCGAGGACGAGCTGACGCCGCCACGGCAGGCCCCGTTCATCGTCGACCCGTACCCGACGTTGGCCCGGATCCGGGCCAACGGTCCGGTGTCGATCCTGCACAGCGACGAGGGCCTGCCCATGTGGGTGGTCGCCCGGTACCGCGACGTGCGGGCGGTGCTGGCCGACCCGAGGTTCGGGCAGGACGTCCGCCGGGCGCAGGAGCTGGCCGACGACCGGGTGGCGGGCGTGACGCTCGGCAGCGACATGGTCCACATGCTCAACAGCGACCCGCCCGACCACACCCGGCTACGTCGGCTGATCCACGGGTTCTTCACCGCCCGGCGGGTGGCGGCCATGCGCCAGCTGGTGGAGCGGGTCACCACCACGTTGCTCGACGGGATCGCCGACCGCGACACCGTCGATCTCGTGACGGACTTCGCCTTCCCGCTGCCCATGCTGGTCATCTGCGAGTTGATCGGCTTCCCGCCGGAGGACCGGGCCGCCTATCGGAGCTGGTCGACGGCGATCCTGACCCACGGCGACGACCCGGAGGCCTTCGGGCGGGCGATGCGGGAGCTGACCGACCACATCGCCGTCGTGCTCGCGAGGCGGCGCACGGACCCCCGCGACGACCTGCTGACCGTCCTGCTCGCGGCCCGCGACCAGGGTCAGCTCACCGACGACGAGATCGTGGGCATGGTGTTCCTGCTGCTGATCGGGGGCCATGAGACGACCGTGAACCTGCTCGGCACCGCCACCCTCGCCCTGCTCCGCAACCCCGACCAGCACGCCTGGTTGCGGCGGAACCGGGCCGCGCTGCCGATGGCGGTCGACGAGTTCCTCCGCTACGAGTCCCCGGTGAGCATGGCGACCCTGCGGTTCACCACCGAGCCGGTGGACGTCGACGGGGTCGAGATTCCCGCCGGGGAACTGGTCCTGGTGTCGCTGGGCGGGGCGAACCGCGACCCCGACCGGTTCCCCGACGCCGACCGGCTCGTCCTGGACCGGGGCGACGCCGGGCACCTTGCCTTCGGCCACGGGCTGCACCGGTGCGTCGGCGCGTTCCTCGGCAAACTCGAGGGCGAGGTGGCGCTGGACGCGCTGCTCAGCCGCTTTCCGGTGCTGACGTTGGCCGGCACCGACGCGGACCTGCGCTGGCGGAACACGATCATGCTCCGTGGGCTGGAATCGTTGCCGGTGGCCACGCATGGCTGACTCCGCCACCCGAACCCCCCGGCGGCTGTGGCCCCGGCTCAGTCTGGAGCCGCTGCGGTCCCGCGACTACCGGCTGCTCTTCGTCGCCGAGTCGGTGTCGGTCTTCGGCGACGCGTTCCACGCCGTCGCGCTGCCCTGGCTGGTCTACCAGGTCGGCGGGGGCGCCCGGGAACTCGGGCTGCTGGTCGCGGTCTACGGCCTGTGCCGGCTGGCGACCACGCCGCTGGGCGGGACCCTCGCCGACCGGATCGGCCCCTGGCAGGTAATGCTGGTATCCGACCTCGGCAGGTTGGTGTTCACCGCCGCGATCGCGGTGGCCGCCGTCGCCGGCGACCCGGATCTCGTCCTGCTCGGGGTGCTGGTCGCCGGCACCGGCCTGGGGGCCGGCCTGTTCCAGCCGGCCGCCTACGCCATCACGCCCCGGTTGCTCCCCGCCGACCAGTTGGCGGCCGGCAACGCGCTGCACAGCACCGCCGGCTTCGCCGCCGGCCTGGTCGGGCCCGGGGTCGCCGGGCTGCTCGTCGTCGCGCTCTCGCCGGGCGTCGCGTTCGGCGTCGACGCGCTCACCTTCGCGGTCTCGGCCGGCTGTCTCGCGGCCATCGGGGTGCACCATCGCCGGGTCTCTCCGGTCGCCCGGCCCACCGACGGGACGCCACCGCCGCCTCGGTTGACGTTCTGGCAGCTGCTGCGCGGGTCGCCGCTGCTGCGGACCGTCCTGGCGGTGACCGCCGCGGCCAACCTGACCGTCGGCGGGATGATCCGGGTGGGGCTGCCCTCGCTGGCCAGCACCGACCTGGCCGCCGGGGCCGGTGGCTTCGGTGGCCTGCTGGCCGCGTTCACCGGAGGCTCGCTGGCCGGCGGGTTCTTCACCGCGGGGTTGGCCGGGCTACGACGGCGCGGTGCCACGGCCATGCTCTCCGGGCTGGTGATGGCCGGGGCGGTGGCGCTCGTGCCGTTCGCCGGTTACGCCGGTGCCGTCGTCGCGCTGGTCGTCGCCGGGGTCGCCAGCACCGTGACCAACGTTCTGATCATCACCGTCGTCCAGCAGCACACCGCCGCCCACCTGCTCGGCCGGGTGATGAGTGCCATCCTCTTCGCGGCGTTGAGCCTCTTCCCGCTGTCCGGCGTGGCGGCGGGGCTGGTGGTGGAAGCGTTCGGAAGCGGGGTGCTCTTCCTGGCCACCGCGGCGACGCTGGGCGCCGCGTTCAGCTTCGGGCTCTCCCGCCGAGCCCTCCGCGACGGGTAGGCCGTCCTGGCATGCCGGTCAACGACTGCCCGGCATGAGCGGCAGGACCATCCCCGCCCGCTTGACGGAACGTAGGGCAACGGCGATGTCCGCGTGTTGCAGGCCGGGTAGCTGGCCTATGGTGCCGGACAGGAACTCGTAGAGCGCGGCGTCATTCTCCAGCGCGACCTCGCCGCACAGGTTCCGGTCCCCGGTCGTCGCGGCGATCATGAGGACGGCCGGGTGCGCGGCGAGCAGTTCACCGGCCTGCCCGAGCTGGGTGGGGTTGATGCTGAGGAAGATGAACGCGTTCACCGCGAGACCGACCACGCTGGGCTCGACAACCGTCCGCATGCGCAGGAACCCGGCCGCCATCATCGCCTCGGCCCGCCGCCGTACGGTGGCAGGGCTCGCGCCGCACCGCTCGGCCAGCTGCTGCCAACCCTGGCGGCCATCGGCGGCGAGGCTGCCGACGATCATCTCGTCGAGCGGGCTGAGCCGCGGCGGCGCCTCGACGAGTGACTGCTCGTCCCAGCGATCCATCCGTTGCGCCCGTAGCCTGTCGACCACCTCGGCCGGCAGCAGGCTCGGGCTCCAGTTGTGTGGCGTGGCGAACCTGCGGATCACCTGGTTGCTCCAGACGGCGAGAACGCCGTCCAGGCCTGGCAGCTGCTTGAACATGAGCTGGAGCAGGTGCTCGTTGGAGGTGTAGGAAACCTCGGCGAGGCAGTCCACGCTGCCGGTGAGCAGCTTGACCGATCCGCATTCCTCCCACCGGGCCAGGTGCTCGGCCGAACGGCTGGCGGCGTCCGGGCGGCAGCGCAGCCGGACGAACAGCGATCGCGCCCGGCGGGTCGCCTCGCCGTCCATGACGCCGATGACCCGGACCGCTCCGCTGCGGAGCAGCCGCGGGATCCGCCGGGACACGGTCGCCTCCGACGTGAACACCGCCTCGCCGATCTGCGCGTGGGTGGCCCGCGGATGGGAGAGCAGGGCACCGACGATCCGGCGGTCGAGTTCGTCCAAGGATCCGTCGATCCCGTCACCTGAGCGGTTCTTCATACCGGAATCTTGCATCTCGCACCATGATCTTGACAATCTGCCTCGTGCCTCCGGCAGACTCTCGTCCACGGCCAGCACGGGGTTGAGGAGGCAGAAGGTGGCGCATCCGATCAGGCGCTCGAACGCGGCCAGAGGCGTCGCGGCGGGCACGGTCGCACTGCTCGCGGCGGCGGTGCTGCCAGCGGGTACGGCGTCGGCGTCGTCCGACACGGCGAAGAGCCGAACGCGGCCCGCGCAGCACGTGATCATGTTCGATTTCGACGGTTTCGACCCCCGTTTCCTCGACGGCCGCTACGCCGATCTGGCGGAGCTGCCCAACATCCGGGCGCTGATCGAGAACGGCGCCCACGGCGTCGCAGACGGGTCGTACTCGTCGTACTCCAACTCGTCACGGACGACGACGGCGACCGGCGCGTACCCCGCCGTGCACCGCAACACCGGCTACTACTACAACCACGAAACCGGTCGCGGCGTCTCCCAGGAGCGGTACATCGAGCCCGGCGTCGAGACGATCGCCCAGTCGCTGAAGCGGCAGGACCGCACCTCGGCCTACCTCCAGTGGTACGCGGTGCAGAACTACGGGGCCACGTACGGTGACCCCGCCGCGCTGTACACCCAGCCGGGCGGAAACTGCGAGACCCGCGCCGACCAGGCGATCGCGCTGCTGCGTGGCGAGCCCGTCAACTCCGGCGGCACGATGGTCGACCCGGCCGCGATCCCGGACCTGATCACCGTCTACTGCGACGACGTCGACGGCGTGCTGCACGACGGCGGATTCTCCGACCCCGAGCTGCCCGCCGCCCTGGCCCGGGTGGACGCCCAGATCGGGCGGGTCCGCGACGCCGCCCGCGAGGCCGGCATCCTGGACCGGACGGCCTTCCTCGTCACCGCCGACCACGGCGCCCGGGAGTGGACCGTTCCGCTGCTGCCCGAGGTGCTCGACCGGCTGTCCGGGACGGGCCTCACCGTCCAGGTCATCTCCTCCTCGGGCGGCGTGCCGGACCCGGCGAGCGAGATCGTCATCGTGGCCTCGCCCCGTACCGCCGACATCACCCTGAGCGGCAGGGCGGACACCCCGCAGAACGCGCGCCGCATCGCCAGGATCATCAAGGGCATCCCGGGGATCGCGGCCGTCCGTGACCAGCGGGACCTGCGCCGGATGAGCGCCAGCGACAAGCTCGGTGACCTCGTCGTGGAGCCGGTCGAGCCGTACCATCTCTCGACGCTCGCCGACGGCGCCCCGCGCGCCTCGCACGGCGCGCTGCCGGAGGCGCGGGTCCCGATGGTGCTCTCCGGCGCCGGGATCCGTCGCGACGTCCCGCTGCGCAACGTCGGCCTGGTCGACGTGGCCGCCACCATCAGCGCACTCCTCGGCGTGCAGCCGCCGGCCACCTCACAGGGGCACGTCATGCGCGGGGCAGTCGAGCGGTCCTGATCGTCACCACACGCACATCAAGGAAAGGCCCGACATGACCCACCTGACCAGGCGCCGGTTCGCGGCGGCGATCGCCGCCGCGACCGCGCTCACCACCCTCGCCGCCTGCGGCGCATCGGGCGATTCGGAGGCCGAGAAGGCCAAAGAGATCACCTTCTGGACGCCGCAGACGACCCCGCAGCGGGTCGCCGCGCAGGAGAAGGTCGCGGCCCGGTTCACCGAGAAGACCGGCATCGCCGTGAAGGTCGTACCGCTCAGCGAGACCGACCAGAAGCAGTCCCTGGCGACCGGTGCCGCCTCCGGGGACGTACCGGACGTGATGTTGCACGGCGCCACGACCACGGCCGCCTGGCGTTCCCAGGGGCTGCTGAACACGAAGGCCGCCGAGGAGGTCGTCGAGGAGCTCGGCGCCGACACGTTCAACGCGAACGCCCTGAAGGCGTTCAGCCTGGACGGCAAGGTCGGCGCCGTGCCGAGCGACGGCTGGGTGCACCTCCTGGTGTACCGCAAGGACCTCCTCCAGGCCGCCGACGTCAAGGTGCCCGCCAGCCTCGAGGAGGTGGCGAAGGCCGCCACCACGATGAAGGCGACCGGGGTGACCGGCATCGCCCTGGGCACCCAGGCCGGCACCCCGTCCGGCACCGAGGGCATCTACTCCATGTTCCAGAGCGCGGGCTGTCAGCTCGTGCAGGACGGCAACGTCACGATCGACTCCCCCGAGTGCACCCGGGCGGCCGAGCAGTTCAAGGTCCTGCGCGACTCGAGCGCTCAGGGCGACTTCGACGTGACCAGCGCGCGGGCGGCGTACCTCGCCGGCAAGTCCTCGATGCTGCTCTTCTCGACCCACATCCTCGACGAGCTGGCCGGCCTCGACAAGGCCAACCCGACGACGTGCCCGCAGTGCAAGGCCGACCCGGCGTTCCTCTCGAAGAACTCCGGGTTCATCACCGTGCTCGACCAGAGCCATCCGGCGCAGTACGGCGCCACGCTCGGCTACGGCATCCCCGAGGGCGCCAACACGGCCGGGGCGAAGGAGTTCATCAAGTTCATGATGGAGGAGGGCTACTCGGACACGCTCGCCTCGGCGACCGAGGGCCGGATCCCGCTGCGCAACGGGACCAAGGCCGACCCGAACGCCTACCTCGACGCGTGGGGCAAGCTCGGCATCGGGCCCGAGGCCAAGAGCTCCGTCGCCGAGCTGTACGGCCCGGAGATGGTCACCCAGATTCGCGACGGCGTCAACGCCGTGAGCCTGTGGGGCATGGGCACGAAGGACTCGCCCCTGGCCGGGGCGGTCACCGCGGAGAACGTGCTCGCGCAGTTCCTTGAGCGTCTCTACGGCGGGGAGTCGCCCGCACAGGTGACGAAGGGGATGGCCGAGGAGGTCAAGAAGGTCCAGGCCGACCTGTGAGCACGCCGACACGCCGGTCTTCCCGCTGGGAGCGGCTCAGCCGCTCCCAGCGGGAGAACCTGAACGGCCAGCTGCTCACCGGCCCGACTCTGCTGCTGATCGCCCTGGTCGTCCTGCTCCCCTTCCTCCTGGTCCTCGTCTTCGGGTTCTCCGACACGAGACTCATCGACATCCCCCGGTTGTCCCCGTCCACCATCGAGTGGACGTTCGACAACATCGTCGACGCCTGGCAGTCGGACGCGTTCTGGGACGCGCTCTGGACCACCGTCATCTACGCGACCCTGACCACGATCGGGTCCATCGGCGTCGGCCTGCTCCTCGCCCTCGCCCTGCGCCGCCCCTTCCGCGGCCAGGGGATCGTCCGCGCACTGCTGCTGATCCCGTACGTGCTGCCCGTCATCGCGGCGGCCATGATCTGGCGCACGATGCTCAACCCGCAGTACGGCATCGTCAACGCGATCGGCCAGGAGTACCTCGGCTGGCAGAGTCCCGTCGGCTTCCTCAGCACCACCTCGACCGACGTGGCGGGCCTGCCCGTGCCGGTGTCGCTGCTCGTCGTCATCGCCTTCGAGATCTGGAAGTCGTTCCCGCTCGCCTTCCTCTTCGTCACCGCGCGGTTGCAGAACGTGCCGGGCGGGATCGAGGAGGCCTCGGCGCTGGACGGAGCCTCCCGGTGGCAGAACCTGCGCCACATCATCCTTCCCCAACTGCGGGGGGTGCTCCTGCTGTTGCTGCTGATCCGGTTCATCTGGTCGTTCCAGAACTTCAACGACGTCTACCTGTTGACCGAGGGCGCCGGCGGCACCCAGGTCATGGCGATCAAGGTCTACACCGAACTGGTCACCCGGTCCGACATCGGCAGCGCCGCGGCCTACGGACTGCTGATGTCGCTGGTTCTCTGCGTGCTGCTGGCCGGCTACGTCCTGCTCTCCCGGCGGAAGGAGGCATTGTGAGTTCAGCCATGCGGCCCTCGCGCCCCGTCAACGTCCTGCGGTGGACGCTCATCACCGTCGCGCTCGTCTGCGCGGTGGGCCCCGTGCTCTACGGGGTGCTGCTCTCGCTGCGCCCGTACTCCGCGGTGCTGCTGGAACCCCTCGACATCGTCCCCGGCCTCGGCGAGATCGACCTGTCCAGCTACGTCACGGCGATGAAGGACGAGTCGGCGGGTGGCTTCGGGCTCGGCCGGTTCGTGCTCAACTCCCTCCTGGTCGCCCTCGCCACCGTCGCGATATCGATCGTCGCGTGCATCTTCGGGGCGTACGCCGTCGCGCGCCTGCGGTACCGGGGCCGCCGCTTCACGAGCGGGATCATCCTCGCCGTCTACCTGTTCCCGGGCATCGTGCTCGCGGTGCCGAAGTTCGTCATCCTGAGCCGGTTGGGGCTTTCCAGGTCGCTCGTCGGGCTGCTCGTCATCTACGTCGCCGCCACTGTCCCCGTCGCGCTGTACATGATGCGCAACTACTTCCTCGCCCTGCCGGAGAGCGTCGAGGAGGCGGCGCTGCTCGACGGGTGCTCGTTGCCGACGATGCTGCGCAGGGTCGTGCTGCCGATCGCGCTGCCCGGCGTCGTGGCGACCGCCATCTACGTCTTCATGATCGCCTGGAACGAGTACTTCTACGCGTTGCTGTTCCTCGTCCAGGACCGCTCCCGATGGACGGCTCCGCTCGGTCTCGCCCAGCTCACCGACTTCCAGGTGCCGGTGACCGTGCTCCTGGCCGGCTCCATCGCGGTGACCGTGCCCGTCATCGCCATCTTCTTCCTCGCCCAGCGCTTCATGGTCGCCGGCCTGACGGCGGGGGCGGACAAGTGAACACCGAAAGGATGATCGACGTGACAGGCCCTGTGACACCGGGATCGGGTCCAGTGCGACTGCTCGTACTCGGCGCGGGAGGTCGCGGCGCCCACGCGTACGCCCAGTGGTGCCTGGAGCGCCCCGAGGCGGCCCGGGTCGTCGCGGTCGCCGAACCCGACGCGGAGCGCCGCGACCGGCTGGGTGACGCGCACGCCATCCCGGCGGCCCAACGGTTCACCGACTGGCCGCAGGCTCTGTCGGCGCGTGGGCCGTGGGACGCCGTCATCGTCGCGACGCCGGACCGTGATCACGTCGATCCCACCCTCCGCGCCCTCGAACTGGGCCACCACGTCCTGCTCGAGAAGCCCATCGCGCCGACGGCCGAGGAGCTGCACAGGCTGACGGCCGCGGCTCGCGACAGCCCCGGCACGGTGACCGTGGCCCACGTGCTGCGCTACACCCCGTTCTTCCGCACCCTGCGCCGTCTGCTCGACGAGGGCCGGATCGGCGAGCTACAGGGCATCTCGCACATCGAGAACATCGCGTACTGGCACTTCGCGCACAGCTACGTACGCGGCAACTGGCACCGTGCCGACCAGTCGAACCCCATGCTGCTGGCGAAGGCGTGCCACGACATCGACATCCTCCGGTGGCTGGTCGGGGAGCCGTGCACGGCGGTCGCCTCCTTCGGCGAACGCCGCCACTTCCGGGCCGAGCACGCCCCGAAGGGGTCGACCGAACGCTGCGTCGACGGCTGCGCGGTCGCCGACACCTGCCCCTACAACGCCGAACGCCTGTACGTCGACCAGCTCGCCGCCGTCAACGGGCCGCCCGTCACGGTCGTCACGAACGACACGAGCGTGGCCGGCCGCCGACGCGCCCTGCGGGTGACCGACTACGGGCGGTGCGTCTACCGGATGGACAACGACGTCGTCGACCACCAGACGGCGGCACTGCGGTTCGGCAACGGCGTCACGGCGTCGCTGGTGGTCTCGGCGTTCACCGCGTGGAACACCCGGACGATCACGTTGATGGGCAGCCATGGGCAGATCACCGCGGACATGCGCACGGGCCGGATCAACCTGACGCCCTTCGTCGAGACGCCACCCAGCGTGGAGGCCCACCAGACCGACGAGACATTCCAGGCCGACGAGACGTTCCAGGTCGGCGCCGGTGACCAAGGGGACGTCAACGATGTCACCGAGGCCTTCACCGGACACGGGGGCGGCGACGCCGGGCTGATGAAGGACTTCACCGAGCGCGTCCGGCGCGCGCTGGCCGGTGAGGACGTCGAGGCGGCGCCGAGCTCGTTGGAGGAGAGCGTGGAGAGCCACTTCGTCGCCTTCGCCGCCGAGCGGTCGCGGCTGAACCACACCCTTGAGGAGCTGTGACAGTGGACGAGGTTCGCGCTCTCGTGGCTCGCGTCGCCGGCACCGCCGACGACGTGCGGGTGGAGGGGGTTCCCGCCGGCGGGGACGCCGCCGCCGCCGGATACGAGTGCCGCGACGGCGTCCTCACCCTGCGCGGCTCGGACGCCGTCGCCGCGGCGTCCGCGTTCTCGCAGTACCTCAAGGCCCACGCCGGCCGTCAGGTGACCTGGGACCAGCCGCGGCTCGACCCCCGGCCGCAGCCGTGGCCGGACGCGCCCCCGACCCGGCTGACCAGCCCGTTCCCGGTCCGCTACTACCTCAACGCCGTAACCTACGGCTACTCGGCGGCGTACTGGGACTGGGACCGCTGGGAGCAGGAGATCGACTGGATGGCGCTGCACGGCGTCACCCACCCGCTCATGCAGGTCGGCCACGAGGCGGTGCTGGCGGAGATGTTCCGGCGTGCCGGGCTCGACGCGGCCCGGATCGACGAGTGGATCGGCAGCGCGGCGCACTTCCCGTGGACGTGGATGGGCAACATGAACTCGTTCGGCGGGCCGCTGCCGGCGAGCTGGATCGAGCGCCGCGTCGAGCTGGCGCGGCGGATCCTGGAGCGGCAACGCTCGCTGGGCATGACACCGATCCTGCCGATGTTCGGCGGGCACGTGCCGCCGGAGCTGGCAGACCCGTCGGCCGGCGAGATCGAGTGGCAGGGTTGGCACACCCGGCTCCTCGCCCCGGACAGCGAGCGGTTCGCGCGGTTGACCGGTGAGTTCATGAGCATCCAGCGTGAGCTGTTCGGCACCGACCATCACTACGCCGTCGACCCGTTCACCGAGTCGGTGCCGCCGTCCGACGATCCCGACTATCTGGCGTCGGTCGGCGGGGCGGTCCATCGGGCGATGTCGGCCGGCGACCCGGAGGCGACCTGGGTGCTCGCCGGATGGCCGTTCCACTACCAGCGCGACTTCTGGAGGCCGGAGCGCGTGCGCGCGTTCCTCTCCGGCGTCCCGGAGGAGCGGCTCATCCTGCTCGACCTGTGGGGCGAGCACGCACCCATGTGGCGCCGCGACGGCATGTTCGAGCGGCGCTGGGTCTGGTGCGCGATCCACAACTTCGGCGGTCGCTTCGCTCTCTTCGGCGACCTGAGCGGCCTGCGGCGCGACGTCGACGAGCTGAGGCGCACGCGGCCGTCCCGGCTCGCCGGCATCGGGCTCGCGCCGGAGGCGATCGAGAACAACGCGGTCTTCTACGAGCTGGCCACCGACCTCGCCTGGGACGTTCCGCAGCTCGGCGACTGGCTGCGCTCGTTCGCACGGCAGCGCTACGCGGCCGGGCATGCCGACTTCGCTACGGCCTGGCAGATCCTGGCCGACACGCTGTACGCGCCCGGACGTACCCGATCCATCCCGTCTCCGGTCATCGCCCGGCCGTGGTCGGCCGAAACGCCGTTCGCCGCCCAGCGCCTCGCCGGCGAGTTCGTCCCGCAGGACGAGGAGCCCCAGCGGCAGTCGGCGAACATCGACGCCGAGAACGACCCGACGGTGCTCGGCGGCCTTCCCCGGATCGCCGAGGCCGCGCGGTTGCTCCTCGGCCGGGCGACGGAGGCGGGGGTCCGGGGCCAGACCGAGCGGGACGTCGTCGATCTGGTCGGCCACGTGGTGGCGCAGGGGTGCCGGGTCCACATCCGCGGCATCGTGGCGGCCTTCGCCGAGCGCGACGGAGACGCGGTCCTGGGCCACTTCGCCCGGTTCAGGATGGCTCTGCTCGACCTCGACGAACTCGCCGGCACGCGCGCCGACTCCCGGGTCGGCCGGTGGATCGCCGACGCCCGCGCGTGGGGCGGGTCGCCGGCTGAGGCCGACGTCATGGAGCGGGACGCCCGCAGTCTCATCTCCGTCTGGGGACACCAGACGAGCGGACTGCACGACTACTCCGGACGGCACTGGGCGGGCCTCATCCGGGACTACTACCTGCCCCGTTGGGAGTTGTGGGCGAACTGGCTGGCCGGGGCTGCGACGGCCGGGCAGGAGCCGGACGTCGACCTCCTGCGGGCCCCCGTCGTCGAGCACGAGGAGTCCTGGCGGGGGGCGATCGGGGGCTACCTCGCCGCCCCGGAGGGGAACACCCTCGACGTGGCGGCCCGCATCCTCGACCGACTCGGACACTGATCGATGGTGATGTTCCCCGGGTGGGTCCAGGCGGTCGCCCGCCAAGCAGCCCACCCCCACCAGAGGGACGCAGGCCGCAGTCCCCCCGGCCTCCACGCCACCTCGGGCCATTGATTCGTGTGGTAGGAAAGGTGCGCGGGACCGACGGCCAAGGAGGATCTGGTGCGGATCGAGTACCTGTCCGACCACGGTGGCCAGCAGTTGCGCCAGGCCGAACAGCAACTGCACAGCGCCCAGTCCCATCTGGTCGCCTGGGCCGCCGCCGACGCCCAGGCCGCCGGTGAGCTGCGGGCCGCTCGGCGGGCGAAGCCGCTGTGGAAGCGCCTGCTGTCCGTGCCGACCCCCGAGGAGAACGACGCGCAACGGCGCAGCACGCAGGCCCGGCAGCAGGCGTTCCAAGCACAGCATGGCGTGCAGCAGATCGGACACGTCGTACGGCAGCGGGCCGCCGGGGTGAGAGGCGAGGACGCTCTCGCCTGGGGACTGTCCGGCCTGTCCGACGAGTGGGTCATGCTGCGCGGCTACCGCAACCGGCGCGGCGAGACCGACCACGTCCTCGTCGGACCGCACGGGGTGTGGGCCGTCGAGGTGAAGCTGCGCCGGGTTCGGCTGCACGCCGACGGGGACGTCTGGTCGTTCGAGAAGCTCGACCGCTGGGGGAACGTCGTGGAGACCGGGGCGGCCATCGACGGTGGGGGGCGAAGTTGGGCTCGCCAGGTCAACGACGTGGCCGGGGACCTGGCGGCCTGGCTCAGCCGCAACCATCATCGGGTGCCGGTCCGCAGCGCGGTGATGCTCATGCACGAAGGGGCGCAGATCGGCCGCTGCGACAACCTCACCGTCGACGTCGTCGCGACCCAGCCCGAGTACCTCGTACAGGAGATGTGGCAGCGCTCGTCACCGCTGAGCCTCGACGCCGGCGCGGAGATCGTCGCGCTGATCCGCCGCGATCACCACTTTCACCAGAACCGGCGGCGTAGACGCTCCTCCTGACACCGGCCCCGTGGGTGTCAGGATCTGTTTCCGACCCGTCCGTGGCCTGGCGTACCCCACGCGGCCGGCGGCACCGCACGACGGCCCTCACCTGCGCCTCCTCCGGGCGGTGACGCCCGCCGATACCCCGGCGACGAGCACCACGCCGACCACCAGTGCCGCCGCCAGGGTGGGCGCCCACAGCGGCGCCACCCGCAGCGTCCACCCGCCCAGCACGGCGCCGCCGAGCAGTCCCAGCAGCCGGCTGACCCCGCCCGCTCCCGCCGCGAACCGGTGCGGATCGAGCACCACGCTGCGGACCACCTTGGTCAGCGAGCCGGTCAGGTACGTCGTCGACGCGCCCCGCACCCCGGAGCTGATGGTGACCACGCTCTGCATCCCACTGGCCGTCGCGGCGGCGAGGAGCAGCGCCAGCCCGCCGGCGTACCCGGGACGCGCTCCGGTGCCCGCCCAGCCGCCCGCCACGCCGACCAGCAGCACCGCCTCGGCCACCGCGACGGCCCCGGTGCGGCGGCCCCACCCCGGTTTGGCCCGCCGCAGGCACGCGGTGGCGCCGGCCACCCCGAGCGCGTAACCGCCCACCGCCGCCGCCCCACTCGCCAACAACCCGGCATCCGCCGTGGCGATCGCCTGCCCGGACTGCACCAGGTTTCCGGTGATCACGCTCGCGAAGAAGCCATTGAGCCGGGTCAGACAGAACACGTCGAGGCAGCCGGACGCGACGGTCAGCACCACCAACAGCCGGACCACCAACCGCCTGGGCAGGACCGACCCATCGGATTCGTCCCCATCGCCGGGTCCGGTCAACCCCGGCCCCGGATGCCACCCATACGACTGCTCTCCCCGGCCCGTGTCACTGACTGCGCGAAGCGCTTCTTCCCGCTACCCCGCCGTCCATGCCGCCGGCCGAGGACTTATGGGCCCGTGGACCAGGACGGGACCGGCGGTCGACGAGTCGGGCGTGGTCAGCGGGCCGAGAAGGCGGAACCGGACGGGTCACCGGTCTCCGGCCGGGCCAGGCAGTGCACGAGCCAGACGTCGGTGCCGGTGAGCTGGATCGGCCACGCCTCGCGTACCCAGCCGGTGGTGGTCCGGCCGCCGCTGCGCGCGGCCATGACCGACGCCGAGCAGGCGGCGCCGACGTCGGCGCGGGCCATCAACTCGTCCTGGGGGACATCGACCGCGTCGGCGGGCAGGTACGTCGCCGCGAAGGTCTCCCAGGCGTGTTCGGCCGTGCAGTCGACCCGGCGGGGCGGCATGGCGTTGCCGCTGATCGAGGTCAGCCCTCGCCAGCAGAGCGGGCGGGTGGGGCAGAACGCCGCACCGCAGGACGTGAACCCGGCCTGCCGGGCGGCGTCGTCCGTCGGGGCGGTGCTCGGCTGCTGCGGCCCGGTGCCGGACGCCGGCCCGTCGCCACGGCCGAGGCCGGCCCGCCAGACCGCAGCTCCGCCGACCAGCACGATCGCCAGCAGCGCGGCGACCAGCGGCCACCGCCGGCGCGCCGCCCGTGGGCCGCCGGCGGAAACCGGTGGCGCTGTGCCGGGCCAGGCCGGTCCCGCCGGGGACGGCACCGCGACGCCCGGCGAGGCCACTGCCGACGGCGGCCGATGCCCACCCGGCGCGGACCAGCCGTCTGCGGCGGACCCGGCGGCGGCGGCAGACCCGGCGGCGGCGGACCGGGCGGCGGCCGCCAGATCGGCGGCGCAGGCCCAGCGGCCGGCCGGGTCGGTGGCCAGGGCACGCCCGACGACGGCAAGCACCGGGCGGGGCAGGTCAGCGTCGAGGGGACGCGGTGCGAACTGCACCCGTTGCAGGGCCATCGCGTACGGGCTGTCCCCGGCGAACGGGCGGTGCCCGGCGAGACACTCGTAGGCGGTGAGCCCGAGGGCGTAGACGTCGCTGAGAGCGGTGGCGGGCTGCCCGAGCACCTGCTCCGGCGAGAGGTAGGAGGGGGTGCCCAGGACCGCGCCGGAGACGGTGAGGTGGGTGCCGTCCCAGGTCCGCGAGATCCCGAAGTCGGTGATCAGCACCGACCCGTTCCGGCGGATCAGCAGGTTGGCCGGCTTGACGTCCCGGTGCACGATCCCGCAGTCGTGCACGGCCTGCAGGCCGTCGGCCGCCTGGGCGATCAGCCGCATGACCTCCTCGGGGGCCAGCCGACCGGACCGGCGCAGCACCCCGGCGAGGGACTCGCCGTCGACGAACTCCATCACCAGGAAGGTGACGCCGTCGCTGCGTCCGTAGTCGTGGATCGACGCCACGGCGGGGTGGTTCACACTGGCCATGGCCTTCGCCTCGGCCAGGAAGCGACGGGCGAAGTCCGGCTCGTCGGCCACCTCCGGGAGCATGGCCTTCACCGCGACGACCCGGCCGAGCACCTCGTCGACCGCCCGCCACACCTCGCCCATGCCGCCGGCGCCGATCCGGGTGTCCAGGCGGTAACGGCCGCCGAGCCTCAGGCCGGAGTGCAGCATTCGTCTCACCCGTCCGCGCGTCGGATCTCCCCGGCTCGGCCCGGGGTCGCGCCATCATGCCACGCCGCGCCGGCCTTTCCGCCCGCCGTCCGGGCCCGGGCGTCGGTCCCGCCACCGGGACCGGGCCGTCCGCCACCGATCGCCGCGACGTCGCAGCTCAAGCGCCGGATTCCAGAGCGGGACAGGACTTGTCACGGGTCCGGGCGAGGTGTACAACTACAAGCGGTTAGGTACATACCTAACCGGTTGTCGGTATGCAACAGTGGGAGGTTTGGCGTGGACCGCCTCAGGATCGGTGTGGTAGGTATCGGAGCACCCCCGGCAGCCCGGTCTACATCACCCCGACCGAGGCCGACGTGACGGCGCTGACCGAAGCCGGTGCCCGGATCGTGGCCGCCGACGCGACCGGACGGCCCCGCCCCGGTGGGGAGAAGCTGGCCGATCTGGTCGCGGCGACCCACGCCGGCGGCGCGCTGTTCATGGCCGACGTGGACACTCTGGACGCCGCACTCGCCGCGGTCGACGCCGGAGCCGACCTGGTCGGTACGACGCTGGCCGGCTACACCACCGGCACAGACGTACCGGACGACCCGGACATCGCGCTGGCCGGCGCGATCAGCCGGCGTTGTCCGATTCCGGTTATCGGAGAGGGACGGTACCGTACCCCTGCCCAGGTCGCGGCAGCCTTCGATGAGGGCGCGTGGGCCGTCGTCGTCGGCACCGCGATCTCCGACCCGGTCAACACCACACGTCGGTTCGCGTACGCCTGCCCGCATTCCCCCGTGGAGTCTTGATGACCACCAAACTGAGCCAGACCCGCACCGAGCTGCGGCGCCGGGTCGCCGAGCTGACGGCCCACGCGGCCCTGCCCAGGGAGCGGGACCTCGCCGAGGAACTGGGCGTGAGCCGGACGACGCTGCGCCAGGCCCTGCGCGAACTGCTCGACGACGGGTTGATCTACACCATCCGGGGCCAGGGCACCTTCGCCTCCGACACCCGGATCGCCAAGGGCGCCAGCCTCAGTGGATTCACCGAGGACATGCGGGCCCGGGGGCTGGCTCCGAGCAGCAGGATGATCGAGACGGACGCGGTGGTCGCCAGGGAAGCCCTGGCCGTCGAGCTAGGCCTGCCCGAGGGCTCCCTGCTCTACCGGGTGGAGCGGCTGCGGATGGCCGACGGCGCGCCGATGTGCCTGGAGGAGGTGCACCTGCCCGCCGATCTCTTCCCCGGACTGCTGGTCGAGAACCTCGACGGGGCGCTCTACGAGACCATGCGGGACCGGTACCAGGTCCAGGTGACCGTGGCCCAGCAGAGGATCGCCGCCGTCGTGCCCAACCAGCGGCAGTGCAAGCTGCTGGAGATCCCGCCCGCCTCGGCGCTGCTGGAGGTGCGGCGGATCGGCTTCGACAGTCGCGGCCGGGCGGTGGAGCGGGCGGTCTCGCTCTACCGCGGCGACCGGTACCACTTCGCGCTGACCGCACGACGAGGGGACACCGGCTGATGGGCCGCACCGGACGGACCAACGAGGTGTACACCGACGTGCTGGTCGTCGGCGGCGGGGTGGGTGGCGTCGCCGCCGCGCTGGCCGCCTGCGAGGGCGGGGCCCGGGTGGCGGTCATCGAGCCGTACGCGTGGATCGGCGGTCAGCTCACCTCGCAGGCGGTGCCCCCGGACGAGCACCGCTGGATCGAGACCCACGGCTCCACCGCCAGCTACCGCCGGTTCCGGCAGGGCGTGCGGTCGTACTACCAGGACTGGTACGCCCTGGCCCCGGCCCGGGCCGGTGGACTGCTCAACCCGGGTAACGGCTGGGTCAGCGCGCTCTGCCACGAGCCGCGCGCCGCGCTGGCGGTGCTGCGCGCGATGCTCGCCCCCTGGCGCGCTTCCGGCCGGCTGGTCGTGCACACCCAGGCCACCCTGCTCAGCGCGACGACCGACGGCGACACCGTGACCGGGGTGGCTGTCCGCCTGGCCGACGGCTCGGTACAGCACATCGGCGCCCGGCAGGTGCTGGAGGCGAGCGAGACCGGCGAGCTGCTCGCCCTCGCCGGAATCGAGCACCGGACCGGGCCCCTGCGGCTGGCTGGTCGGCCGGCAGCAGGGGCCAGGCGGCGGCTATCCACGCCGCCGCCGGGAGCCCTCAGCCGGCCTCCGGGGCGCCGGTCTCGGTCAGGTGCCCGTCGGCCAGCCTCAACCAGCGGGTCACCCCGATCTCGGTCAGGAAACGCTCGTCGTGGCTGACCACCACGAAGGCGCCCTGGTACGCGACGAGCGCGCTTTCCAGCTGGCCCACGCTGACCAGATCCAGGTTGTTGGTGGGTTCGTCGAGAAGCAGTAGCTGGGGCGCGGGTTCGGCGAACAGGATGCAGGCGAGCGTCGCCCGCAGGCGCTCGCCCCCGGAGAGCACGCGTACCGGCAGGTGGACGCGGGAGCCGCGGAACAGGAACCGGGCGAGCAGGTTCATCCGGTCGGCGTCTGGCAGGGCCGGCGCGAACACGGCGAGGTTCTCGGCGACCGTGCGGGCGGGGTCCAGCAGGTCGAGCCGCTGGGACAGGTACGCGACGCGGCCGTCGGCTCGGGCGGCGACGCCGGACACCGGTGTCTGGTCGCCGCTGACCAGCCGGAGGAGGGTGGACTTGCCCGCACCGTTGGCGCCGGTCAGGGCGATGCGTTCCGGGCCCCGGATGGTCAGGTCGACGCCCTCGCCGGCGAAGACCGGGCGGCCGTCGTACCCGGCCCGCAGGTGTTCGCCCTGGAAGACGGTGCGCCCGGCCGGCACGTTGGTGCCGGGCAGCTCGATCGCGATCCGGTCGTCCTGCCGGGCGGCACGGCTCGCCTGGTCCAGGCGGGCCTGGGCGTCGCCGACCCGGTCCGCGTGGGTCTCGTTCGACCGGGCCGCCGAGACCTGGGCATCACGCTTCAGCCCGCCGGCGACGATCCGGGCCAGGCCGGCGTTGGACAGGTTGCGGGACGCGTTCGATGCCCGGCGGGCGGCGCGCTCCCGGGCCTGTTGCATGTCCCGCTTCTGCCGCTTGAGGTCCTGCTCGGCGCTGCGCACCTGGCGTTCGACTGCCTCGCGCCGGCCGCGTACGGCCTGCTCGTAGTCGGTGTACGTGCCGCCGTACCACTCGATCTCGCCGTGCTCCAGGGCGGCGACGCGGTCCACCTCGTCCAGCAGCGCCCGGTCGTGGCTGACGACCAGGAGGCAGCCGGTCCACGCGCGCAGCACGGCGGTCAGCCGATCCCGCGCCTCGCTGTCGAGGTTGTTCGTCGGCTCGTCCAGCAGGAGCACGTCCGGACGCTTGAGAAGCTGGGCGGCCAGGCCCAGGGACACCACCTGGCCGCCGCTGAGAGTGCCCAGCTTCCGGTCCAGGGTGAGATCGCCGAGGCCGAGCCGGTCCAGCTCGGCGCGGGTGCGCTCCTCGACGTCCCACTCGTTGCCGACTGTCGTGAAGTGCTCCTCACTCGCGTCGCCGGCCTCGATGGCGTGCAGCGCGGCGATGATCTGGTCGACGCCGAGGAGCTGGGCGACGCTCTGCTCGCCACTGAAGGGCAGGTGCTGGGGCAGGTAGCCGAGCGTGCCCCGCACCGTGACGGATCCGGTGGTCGGGCGCAGTTCCCCGGCGATCAGCCGCAGCAGTGTGCTCTTCCCCGTGCCGTTGGCCGCCACCAGGCCGGTGCGGCCACCGGGCACGGAGAAGGAGAGGTCGCTGAACACCGGGGTGTCGTCCGGCCAGGCGAAGGACAGGGCGGAGCAGACGATGTAACCGTTGGACATGGTGAGATCCTCGGAAAGCGTGATCCGGGCGCGCACAGACGGGCACCCGGCGGGAAACAGGGACGACGAGATGGCCGCGGCGACAGCGCGATCAAGCGTCTGTCGGCGGCCGGTCCGGGATCTCACCCGGAGATGTCGTCGTCACCTGCCACGTTCACTCCGTTCTCCGGCAACTCGGGCAAGCCTAACGCGCGGTCGCTGCCGCGACCATCCTGGCGGGCTGTGCCCCCATGATTGCCGTCACGCTTCATCCAGGCAAAGATCCATGGATGCCTACGAGCGTATCCACTGACCGGCTCCACGACCTACGGACCCGCACGGCCGAGATGTTGGGGCAACTCGGCCGTCTGGTCTCGGTCGAGACGCCGTCCAACGACCTGTCGGCCTGCCGGGCCGGGGCGGAGACGGTGTCCGGCATCGCCGAGGAGATCATCGGCGGGCCTGCGGAATCCGTCGAGGTCGACGGACGGGCCCACCTGCGGTGGCGCTGGCCCGCCGCGCCGGGCCAGCCGACCGTCGCCCTGATCGGCCACTACGACACCGTCTGGCCGCTGGGCACCCTGGAACGCTGGCCGTTCACCCTGGACGACGCGGCCGGGACCGCCACCGGCCCCGGCTGCTTCGACATGAAGGCCGGGATCGTGCAGCTCTTCCACGCCGTGGCGGCGCTGCCGGATCGCGCCGGGCTGGAGATCCTGCTGACCTGCGACGAGGAGATCGGCTCTCCCACCAGCCGGAAGCTCGTGCAGGAGACGGCCCACCGCTGCGACGCCGCTCTCATCCTCGAACCGTCCGTCGACGGAGCGGTGAAGACGAGTCGCAAGGGAATCGGCCGGTACCGCTTCGACGTGCACGGACGCGCGGCCCACGCCGGGCTGGACCCGGAGCTCGGCCGCAACGCGCTGACCGTGCTGGGTCGCCTGCTGCTCGACGTCGGAGAACTCGCCCGGCCGGACCTCGGCACGATCGTCACGCCGACCATGGCCGGTGGCGGCACCGCCGGCAACGTGGTGCCCGCGCACGCCTGGCTGGGGGTCGACGTCCGGGTCGCCGTCGAGTGCGAGGCGGAGCGCGTGGACGGGGAACTGCGCTCCCTCAAGCCCATCCTGCCCGACGTGTTCGTCGTCCTCGCCGGTGGGGCGAGCCGGCCGCCGCTGCCGGCGTCCTCCACCGCGGCCCTGTTCGCGAGGGCTGCGGCCCTCGCGCCGGCGCTGGGCCTCGGCCCGTTGCGGGGCGCCGACGTGGGCGGCGGGTCGGACGGCAACTTCACCGCGGCGGTGGGCTGTCCCACGCTCGACGGTCTCGGCGCTGTTGGGGACGGCGCGCACTCCGAAGGCGAGTACGTCGTCGTGGCGGCCATGCCGGAGCGGGCGGCGTTGGTGGCGGAACTGATCGAGGACATCCGCCGAAACCAGGACGGCGGTCCACAGGATCGCTGACGCGGTGTCTGGGCGCGGCGGCGGGCAGCTCGCCGCCGCGGCCAACCGGGGCGACCACCAGGCCGTCGTGCGGCACATGCCCCCGGAGCAGCACCAGATCGTGCCCCCGGAGTAACTCACCACCCACTTTCCCGGGTACGTGGTCGACTGCGAGGTTCGGCGGGTGCGAATCGTTCGGGACCGGTCCCGGCTTCGGGGATCCGGCAAGCTCGGCAAGGTTGTGATCCGGCTCGTCGACCGGGAGGGCCCCGGCACCGATCACGTCTTCCTGCTGGTGAAGCAGGGGCGCGGCGGGGGCTCACCCGATGTCGACCACCCGCGCCCAGTCGGGCGGCGTGTCCGACACGTGGTCGGGGCTGTCCTCGTCCCATGACCGGGCCCGCCGCCGCCGGGGAAACAGGCCCACCACCGTCCGGCACGGCGGCCGGGAGTCCGGCCAGGGTGTCTGCCCATCGGTCAGCACCACGATGACGTCCGGCTGGGGGCGTGACCGGAGCACCTTCGTGAACCCGCTGCGCAGGTCAGTTCCCCCGCCGCCCAGCAGCGGGATTCCCTCGGCGCGGCACAGCGGGTGCACGGCCCTGGCCGCCGCGTCGCACGACACCACGCTGACCAGGTCGCGCCGGCCGCCAACGGCGCGGACGATCGCCGCGATCTCGAGGAGAACGCTGCCCAGCTCGGCATCGCTGACCGACCCGGAGGTGTCGATGATCACGGAGACCCGGGGCGGCCTACGCCGCAGGCCCGGCAGGACGACCCCGGGCAGGCTCGCGGCTCGTCGGGACGACCGGCCGTAGGTGTAGTCCCCACCCGCGCCGACGCTGGAGACAGCCGACCGGACCGCCGCCCCCAGCAGGTCCCTCCACGGCTGGGGCGGGTGAAAGGCCTCCTCCGCCCACCGCCGCCACCCCCGTGGGACGCTCCCCGGGCGGCCGGTGATGCCCTGCGCGACCCGGAACCTGACCGCGTCGCACTCCTGGTCGGTGAGCCCGTACGCGCCGTCTGCCCCCAGGTCCCACTGCCGCTCCAGCCCGTCGGCGCCGCTGCCGCAGTCCAGCCAGACCAGGCTCTGCGGGTACGACCCGAGCCGGAACATGCGCAGGTAGTCCTCCATCAGCTCCCCCTCGGGCAGCCCCAGAAGCCCCGGTTCGACAGCGCCTTCGGGCCGAGCCAGTCCGTCCCCGAACACGTCGTCGTTGATCTCGCAGTCCGCGGCGATGTTCATCCGGAGCCGTTCTCCCGGCCCGGTCAGTCCCCGCTGCGCCGCGACCCGGTCGCTGCGTCCGTGATGGTCGCGCAGCAGGTGGGAGACCTCGTGCACCCACACTCCCGCCAGTTCCTCCAGCGGGGTCCGGTCCACGAACGCCGGCGAGACGTAGCACCGCCAGTGCCGGTCCACGGCCATCGTCGGCACCAGCCGCGACGGCACGGGGTGCAGGGCGAACAGCGCCGTCGCCAGGTAGGGCCGGACCCGGGCGGCGTGCAGCCGGGCGGCGAAGAGCTTCTCGCGATCCAGTGAGCCCGGTGAGGCCAGTGAGCCCGGCAAGGCCGGCAAGGCCGGCGAGCCCGGCACGCCCGGGGTCACTGCCGGGCCCCTGCGGAGGCCGCGATCCGCGCTGCGGCCCGGTCGGCCGCCCGGCTCACCGACACCACCCCGGCGAGCCTGTCGATCGCGGCAGGAACGTCCCAGTCAGCCTGGCGCAGCGCGGCGAGTGTGGTCGCGGGGACGACCACCAGGTCCGGGGCCCCGGTTTCCATCGCCCGCACCAGGACGGTCCACGCCGCGTCCCAGCGCGACCGGTCCGGACGTTGCCGGACCGCCTCCACCACCGCGTCGAGCACGGTCTGGCGCAGGTCGCCTCGCTCGGGCAGGTCCGCCCCCTCCGGGTCGGCCAGCAGCGCTTCGGGGTCCGGCAGGTCCATCCTGTCCAGGCTGGCCAGCAACTCCAGCCCCGGGCCGTCCCCCACGGCCCCCCTGACCAGCATGGACAGCACCTCACGCGAGGTGCCGGCCGCGGTGGCGAAGGCGACCAGGCGCAGGGTCATCTCCCAGGTACGGGGCGACGGCCAGGCGCCGCCCCGGCGGGCTTCGGTGTTGGGCAGCCGGTGCACGAGCGCGGGGCGGGCGGTGAGGAGTCCGCACACCGCGCGGCGGGCGAACGCCACGGCCTCGGGCAACCGGCTCGGGTCGAGCTGAGGCAGCGGTGCCGTGGCCCAGGTCCCGCCGAGGCCACGTACGACGACCTGGTGGTCGTAGGCCCATTGCAGATGGACGAACCGGTTCGCCAGGGGTGGGCTGAGTTCCCAGCCGTCGGCCGCCGAGGATCGCGGGTTGGCGGCGGCCACGATCCGGACCTCGGGCGGCAGCCGCAGGGCACCGACCCGCCGTTCGAGCACGAGGCGCAGCAGGGCGGCCTGGACGGCCGGCGGGGCGGTGGACAACTCGTCGAGGAACAGCAGGCCCCGGCCGGCCCGCACCAGACGCACCGCCCAGTCCGGTGGGGCCATCGGGACGCCCTGTGTCGCGGGGTCGTCGCCGACGACGGGCAGGCCGGAGAAGTCGGACGGTTCGTGCACGCTGGCGATCACTGTGGTCAGCGGCAGGTCAAGGGATGCGGCGAGCTGTGTCAGGGCCGCGGTCTTGCCGATGCCGGGTTCTCCCCACAGCAGCACCGGCAGGTCGGCGGCCACGGCCAGGGTCAGGGCCTCCAACTGCGCGTTGGGGCGCGGTTCGGTGCCGGTGACGTGCAGGAGGACGAGGAGGTCGGCGGCGACGTCGAGTTGAGGGGCGTGGGTCGGGCCACCGGGTGCACCCGTGGCGGCGGACGGGGACGAAAGGGAGGTAAGCATGATCGATCACCTGTCGGTTCGTGGAGGGCCGGAGAGGGACGTGCCGGGGAACGGGCGGGCGGGCCTGCGGGCAGGAGCGGGCTCGCTGCTCAGCCGGCCACGGCGTGGCGCGGGTGTGCCCGATGGTGGCGGGGGCGGTGCCCTGGTGGGCGGTTGGCCGGACCGGGCCCGGAGCCGGCGAGGCCGGTCCGGAACAGGCCGTACGCGATCCGTCGCAGCGCCGCCGTCTCCAGCTCTTCCCGGAGGGCGCCGTCGCGTAGCAGCGCACCCGGCCCGAGGAGGCCCTCGACGGCGGCCAGGGCGCCGGCGGTGTCGCCGTGGTCCAGGTGCGCGCGGACGGTGTCGAGAGACTCCGGGTTGCGGTGCGCCTCGTCGATCGCCCGCAGACACGGCATCGGCGTGCCGGTCAGTGCGGCCAGCAGTTCTTCGCGGCGGATCTCGGTCGGATCGTGGTCCAGCGGTACGAGGATCCCATCCACGAGGCCGATCCGGTGCTGGGCGCCCCGGCACTCGACCAGGCGCGGAACGGCCCCGTCGCTCCCTGGCCGGCCGGCGCCGGCGGCCTGGTGGTCGGGGACGAGCGCCGATGCGACAAGGGGGTGCAGGTCATCGGCCTCGACCAGGCCGGCGCGCAGCAACGTCAGGTCGGGTAGCACCCACGTCGCCGCGTCCGGCAGCACCGGCATCGGGGTGGCGCAGCCGTGGGCGGCGGTCGCGACGATCCGGAGGGCGGGCTGCCCGGTGGCGTCCCCGTTCGTCGGGAGGTTCAGTACCAGTCGGCGTCGGGCTCCGAGCCGGACGGCGACGGGGCCAGGGGGCCTACCCTCGGCGCGGAGCAGCAGCTCGGCCTCGGCCGCCCAACGGTGCACGGCACAGCCGTGCTCCTGCGGCATACCCAGGTCCGTCTCGACCCGCACCGCCTCCAGCGGGCCAGCCGTGGGTGGCCGGTCGGCACCGGACCGCACCCGCAGCTCACCGGCCCTGCGGGTGTCCCAGAGGTGGCGGTGCAGGTCGAGACGGAACCGCCGGTCGGGACGGGGATGCGGATGCGGGCCACGGCGGGCCTCGGACCGGAGGCCGTCCCACAGGGTGAGGCTGATCCGCTGGCCGGCCTCCGCCCAGGCCGGCGGGGTCCGGGCCACCAGGTGGACGGCCCTGCCGTCCTCGGGTCCGGCCGGGTGGTACCGGGCCAGGGAGATCGTCAGGCCGGGGCGCAGCAGTCCGTTCGGAGCGACCCTCGGCAGGTGCCAGCGAAGCAGGTCAGGTGCCAGCCGGCGGAGGTCGGCACGGACCCTGGCGGCGAGTTCGTGACCGTGGGTGCGAGCAACGGCCCGCAGGCTCAGGTCGACGTCCACGCGGGCGGCGGCGCACGCCCCCGCCCAGTCCCCCGCGACACGACGGGCGGTCGCAGACTTGATCATGGAGGGCGGCACGGCGAACTTGCGGACGCGCAGCCAGCAGGAGAGACGGGAATTCCCGTTCGCAGCCAAGGAGTGCATCAGCACTCACCTTGTGCGAACCGGGCCCCCGATCTGAAGAAGGAGGTATTCATCGCGGGCAGCATACAGCTCTTCGCGTCCGGCGGACACGCAGATTCGGCGCGACCGGGGCGGGACGCTCGACAGCCGGATTCCCGGCCTCGCCCCTCGGGTCGATACGCAGGGCACCTGCTCGTCAGTGGCGGTCGGCGTACGCCCGGACCTTGGCCCGGTTGCCGCAGACGGCCATGGTGCACCAGCGCCGCCGGCCCCGGGGGTCGAGGAACAGCCACCCGCAGTCGGCCCCGGGGCAGGCGCGGACGTGGGCCCGCGCCGGCGTGCAGAGCAGGTCCGCGGCGGACCGCGCGCACGTGAGCAGCGGCAGGTCGAGGGGGTTGTCCGGGGAGAGCGTCCAGGAAGCGACGCCGTCGACGCCTGCCGTCAGAAGTGCGGCGGCGGCGGCACGTCGGGCCTGGGCTGCGACGGCGCGGAACGCCCCGGCGTCGCCCGGGTCGAGGACGAGGGTACGCAGGGAGGCCCGGAAGGACCGCGCCGCGGCCAGGGCCCGCTCGGCCTCGGCGGGCTCCCGACGCGCGGCGGCACGCAGCCGCCGCACGGTGGGCACGTCGAGCAGCGAGGCGTGCCCGGCCCAGGTGGCGAGGTGGTCGTAGCCGCGCAGCCATTCCCGGTGCGGGCCGGGGGGATGGCCCCAGCCCGCCCAGGTGTTGCAGAGCTCCAGCCCTGGGTGACCGGCGAGCAGCACTGGCATCCGGAGGCCGTCGACATCGGTCCAATGCACGACACCAGTATGCCTTGACCGACCGTCCACTAACCAGACATTGTCAACACACCGGTTAGCCCTACAAGAATGGTTAGGTGAGGCATGTTGCTGTCCAAGATCGCGTCCCCGGTCCTACGGGTCGCGCTGATGCTGGTCGCGGTGGCGGCGGCCACCCCCGTGCCCGCCGCGGCAGCCGGCACCGACAGTTCCGCCCAACGGACGCGCCTGCCCGAGCCCTGGCGGCCCTGGACGCAGGAGGAGTGGACCGCTCCGGCCGGCCGGTACTGCGCGTTTCCGCTGCGGGTCCAGGTGGTCTCGCAGGACGTCCGGGTCCGGGTGGTCGACCGGTATCCCGACGGGGCCGTCAGGCGAGAGGAGTTCGCCGGTCCGCTCGTGGTCGACTTCGTCGACGTCGCCACGGGACGGATGACGCGCCGGGACGCGGGCGGGTCCGGCGCGGCCGACTACCGCCCGGACGGCGGGTGGCTGCGGTACACCATCGTCGGCCCCGCGGGCTTCGGGTTCCGGGCCGGGGACCACTATCCGCAGGGCTACTACCTGCTCGACGGGCTGCACGTCATCACGTTCGACGCCGCCGGAACCCGCCGGATGGCGGTCGCCGTCGGCAAGCAGGACAACGTCTGCCAGACGCTCGCCGGCCCGGCCTGACCGGCCCGATCAGGTGGACGGCGAGGTGGTCCCGGCGATCGTGGCGGGCCCGGCCGGGGCTGGTCCGGCCGCCGGGACCGGGCCCCGGTGGCGGATCGTGGCGTGGGCGGTGTTGACCGGCACCAGCGGGCTGACCGCCGCCTCCGTGGTGGCCTGGTGCGTGGCGGCTCCGCCCTGGCACCCGTGGATGCTCTACACGCTGGTGGACCTGGTGGTCGGCGCGGTCTACGGAGTGGTCGCCTGGCTGACCCTGCTGCGCCGCGCCCACCTGGCCGCCTGGATCATGGCCGCTGCGGGCGTCGGCGGGTCGCTGTCGGCGGCGGCGGCCTGCTGGGGCATGGTGGTGTACCGCTGGCCCGACCTGTGGATGACCGGCCAGCTCGCCAGCGTCGCGTACTGGGCCTGGGTGCCCGGCTTCTACGCCCTCGTCGTGTTGCTGCCCTGGCTCCTGCCGGTACGGCCGCTCGACCGGAGCACCCGGGTCGCCGTCGGCGCCGGCGTCGTCCTCATCGTGGTCGCGCAGGCGTGCGCCCTCACCCTGCCCGGCGGCCTGCACGCGGTTCCGCTCACCGACGACACCCTGCTCGCGGCCCGCGCGGCGGTCGACCCCTGGCTGGAGCCCGCGCTCGTCGTGCTCGGCGTCGCCGCCGCCGTCGGCGTGCTGGCCCGTCGCCGTACCCTGCCGCGGCAGCAGCGGCACGGCCTCGGTTGGCTCGCCATCGGCACCCTGCTGCTGGCGGCGGCCTTCCTGCCGCTCGCGCTGGACCCGGCCTTCCACGTCGCCGTCCCGGTGCCGTTCGCCCCACTGCTCATGCTCGGCGCCCAGGCCTTCTTCCCCGCCTCCGTGCTGGTCGTGGCGCTGCGTCAGCGGCTGTGGGGCCTGGAGCTGTCCATCCGCCGGACACTGGTCTGGGCGTTGATGACCGCGCTGGTGATCGGCGCGTACGTCATGGGTGTGCTGCTGCTCGACATGGTCACTCCGGCGACCTCGGCGGTGCCCGAGGCCGTGGTGACCGCGCTACTCGCCGCCGGGTTCCAGCCCGCGCGTGCGTGGGTGCAACGCCGGGTGGACCGGCTGGTGCACGGCGACGACGGGCCGCGCCTGATCCGGCAGGTCGCCGACCGGCTACGCGCGGCGGAGCGCAGCACCCGGATGCTCGACGCGGTGGCGGACGGCATCGCCGACTCGTTGCGGCTGGCAGCGGCCACGATAACCCTCACGGGAGCCCGGCCGGTGCCGCCGCGCCGCGCCCCGGCCTGGGACGGGCCGTCGGCGCGCGGGCCGGCCCTCGTGGTGCGTCTGGACAGCGGGAACCGGCCGGTGGGAGAGCTGCGGGCCTGGCCCCGCCCCGGCGAGCGGCTCGACGGGCGGACCGCCGCGCTGCTGCACGACCTCGCGCCGGTCGTCACCGCGCTCGCCCAGCTCGCCCTCGCCCAGCGCGACCTGGACCGCTCCCGGGTGCGGCTGGCGCAGAGCAGGGACGAGGAGCGCCGCAAGCTGCGCCGCGACCTGCACGACGACCTAGGGCCGGCGATCAGCGGAGTCGGGCTCGCGCTCACCGCGGGCCGCAACATGCTGCGCCCGCACCGCTACCTGCCCGAGATCGCGGCAGCCGACGACCTCCTCGGGCGGCTCGTCGCCGAGATGGACCGCCAGGCGGCGGGAGTCCGGGAGATCGCCCGGGACCTCGTGCCGCCGCCGCTGGAGGGCGGCGGGCTGCGGCCGGCGCTGCACCGGCTGCGGGAACGTTCCGCCGACGCCGGGTTGACGGTGCTGGTGCGGGCGCCCGACGTGGAGCTTCCCGACACCGTGGCGACGGCGGTGTACGGCATCGTGGGCGAGGCCGTGCGCAACGTGCGCCGGCACGCCGGTGTGGACCGGTGCGCCATCGACGTCTCCCTGGGACCGGGCAGCCTGGTCGTGTGCGTCACGGACGAGGGGGTGGGCATCCCCGCCCCGCTGGTCGCCGGCGTCGGCACCGCGTCGATGCGGGAACGCGCGGAGGGCATCGGGGCCGCGCTCACCATCGTGCGGGCGAATCCCGCCCACACCCGCCCCGGCACCACCGTCCAACTGGTGCTGCCCGTCCCGGCGCTCGTGGCCCGCTGAGTCATCCCCGGCGTGCAGGCGTCCCCTCGGGGGTGACCCGTCAGGCGGGTGGTTTGGACGGTGCGGCGTTGCGGAACCGCTCGTGCGCCGACTGCCGGCTGATGCCGAGCGCGTTGCCGATCTCGGCCCAGGAGAGCCCGGCTTCCCGGGCCGCCACCACGGCGCGTTCGATCAGCGGCCGTTGCCAGCGTTCCACCTCGGCGAGGATGCCGAGCGCCTGCAACGGCCAGGTGGTGGCCAGTTCGGCGACGTTGTCCCGGAGGGTGTCGGAGCGGCCCAGCAGCCAGCCGGGCGGAGTGCCGGCCAGGATCGGCCTGATGTGTCCGCCCCACTCGGAGGTGGCCATCCAGCGCCCCTCTTCGGCGGCTGGATAGTCGCTGGTGCCGACCCAACCGCAACCGCACCGGGCCCGGTAGCCGACGGTGCCGGCCGGTGCTGCGGCGTCGGTGCTCAGCGTCCCGTCCGGCAACCGGAACCCGATGAGGTTCGCATGTCCCGGAACCATTTCCTCCGCCATCCCGCAAGCATATGCACGTCAGGATTCCCTGACGTCGACTGTCAGGGTATCTTGACGGGAGCGCCTGGGCTGGTCGTCGTCCGGGCCCGACGCTCCGAGAGGAGAGCGCATGTCCGTGGTCAGCGGCACCGTGGCGCCGGGTTACGAGCCGGTCCGGGAGGCGTTCCTGGCGAACTTCGAGACGCGGTCCGAGATCGGCGCGGCCGTCAGCGTCTACCGGCACGGCCGGGAGGTGGTCCGGCTGTGGGGCGGGGTCGCCGATCCCACCACCGGCCGCGCCTGGCGGGAGGACACCCTCCAGGTGGTCTACTCGACCAGCAAGAGCGTGCCCGCCGCCTGTGCCCACCTGCTGGCCCAACGGGGGCAGCTCGACCTGGCCGCCCCGGTCGCCGAGTACTGGCCGGAGTTCGCGGCGGCCGGCAAGGGCGGCACCCCGGTCCGCTGGCTGCTGTCCCACCAGGCGGGGCTGCCCGTACTCGACCGTCCGATCCCCCGCGCGGAGGCGCTGGCCTGGGAGCCGATGGTCGCGGCGCTGGCCGCCCAGGCACCCGTCTGGGAACCGGGCACGGCGCACGGCTACCACTCGCTGACCTACGGCTGGCTGGTCGGCGAGGTGGTACGCCGGGTCTCCGGCCGCAGCCTGGGCACGTACTTTGCGGACGAAATCGGCAAGCCGCTCGGCCTGGACCTCTGGATCGGCCTGCCCGCCTCGGAGGCGTACCGGGTCAGCAGGCTCGTCGAGCAGCCGGTGGAGCAGCCCGCCACTGCGATACCCGAGGCGCTGCGAGAGGTGTCCGCCCGGTACACCGATCCGACCTCGCTGGTGGTCCGGTCGGCCGCGGTGACCGACCCGCCGCTCGACCTCGCCGATCCGGCGACCTGGACGGCCGAGATCCCCTCGGTCAACGGCATCTGCACAGCGTCGTCACTGGCCCGTTTCTACGCCGGCCTGATCGGCGAGGTCGACGGGTTCCGGATCCTCGACGCGGCCACCCTCGCCACCGCCACCGCCGAACAGGCCAGCGGTGTCGACCGGGTGCTGATGGTTCCGACCCGGCCGGCGCTCGGCTTCGGTCTGCCCCTGCCGGACCAGCCCTGGTGGTCGCCGACCGCCTTCGGCTTCCCCGGCCACGGCGGCTCGCTCGGCTACGCCGACCCGGCCAGCGGCATCGCCTTCGGGTACGTGATGAACGGCCTGCGCGTCACGATGACCCCGGACCCCCGGACGACCAGCCTGGTCGAGGCAGTCCGGGCGGTCGTGTCCCGCCAACCGGCCTGACCCCGACCGACGGCACCCCGATCGGGCCCGGCGGTGCCAGACTGGCCGCCATGACGGCGGTCGACAACCTGGCGCTGACCAACTACGGGCACTTCACCACGATGCGGGTGCAGGACGGTGCGGTCCGCGGGCTAAGCCTGCACCTCGACCGGTTGGTCACCGACTGCGCCACGGTCTTCGGGGCCGAACTGTCCCCCGGGTACGTCCGGGGGCGGATCCGCGCGGCGATCGCCGGGGCCGAGGCCCCGTTGACGGTCCGGGTCACCGTGGCCGACCCCGGCCTGCGGATCGGCCGGCCCGCCGCGCCGGCCGATCCGCAGGTGCTGGTCACCACGCGCGCCGCCACGCCGCAGTGGCAGCCGCCGATGCGGGTGCGCTCCACCACCTACATACGTGACGTGCCCGCGGTCAAGCACACCGGGCTGTTCGGCCCCCTGTTCGAACGCCGCCGCGCCCAACTCGACGGCTACGACGACGCGCTGTTCACCGACGGCGACGGGCGGGTCGGCGAGGGGCCGACCTGGAACGTCGGCTTCGTCGACGGCGACACCGTGGTCTGGCCCCTGGCCGACGTGCTGGCCGGCGTGACCGTGCGGCTGCTCGCCGCGGCTCACGACGGCCCGCAGCGCACCGAGCCGGTCGAGCTGTCCCGGCTGTCCGGCATGGCGACCGCCTTCGCCACCAACGCGGCCGGCGGGATCCGGCCGATCGCCGCCGTCGACGGGGTCACGTTCGCGACCGGTCACCCGATCATCGGCCTGCTGTGCCGGCGGTACGCCGAGGTCGTACCGGAAGCTGTCTGACCGCGACGGGCGGGCCGCCGGGCGATGGGCGGCCCGCCCTCGACGTCGGTCGGCGACGCGCTCAGGCGGCGACGCGCTCAGGCGGCGACGCGCTCAGGCGGCGACGCGCTCAGGCGGCGACGCGCTCAGGCGGCGACGCGCTCGGCCGGGGGGCGGCGTCGGCGGGAGGCCTCGGCGAGCGCGGCCGGCCGCCAGGCACCGTCGGGCGCGTAGAGGTTGGTGCCGGGCGGAACGATCTCGTCGATCCGGTCCAGCGCGGCGTCGTCGAGGCCGACGGCGGCCCCCTTCAGCAGCCCCTCCAACTGTTCCATCGTGCGGGGCCCGATGATCGTGGAGGTGACCGCGGGGTGGGCTGCGGTGAAGGCGATCGCGAGTTCCGGCAGCGTGCAGCCGATCTCCTCGGCGAGCGCGATCAGCTGCTCGACCGCGTCGAGCTTGGCGGCGTTGCCGGGGACGTTCGGGTCGAACCGGGCCGGGGTGAGCGCGGGACGGCCGCTGGTGAGGTCGATGGGCTGATCCCTGCGGTACCGGCCGGTGAGGAACCCGGAGGCGAGCGGGCTCCACACCATGACACCCATGCCGTAGCGCTGGCAGACGGGCAGCACCGCCGCCTCGACCTGCCGGGCCAGCAGCGAGTACGGCGACTGCTCCGTGCGGAAGCGGCCCAGGCCCCGCCTCTCGGCGACGTGGTGGGACTCGACGATCTCCTCCGCCGGGAAGGTCGAACAACCGAACGCGCGGATCTTGCCGGCGCGGACCAGATCGGTCAGCACGGACAGGGTCTCCTCGATGTCGGTCTTCTCGTCCGGCCGGTGCACCTGATACAGGTCGATCCAGTCGGTGTCGAGGCGGCGCAGGCTCTCCTCCACCTCGCGGATGATCCACCGACGGGAGTTGCCGCTGCGGTTGCGCCCCTCCCCCATCTGGAAATGGACCTTCGTGGCGAGCACCACCTCGGCACGGCGGCCGCGCAGCGCCCTGCCGACGATGGTCTCCGACTCACCCGCCGAGTACATGTCCGCCGTGTCGATGAAGTTGATCCCCCGGTCGAGTGCGGCGTTGATGATCCGGCCGCAGTCGTCGTGATCCGGGTTGCCGACGGCACCGAACATCATCGTGCCGAGGCAGTACGTGCTGACCTCGATACCCGTGCCGCCCAGCGTGCGATAGCGCATGAGTGTCTTCCCCCCATTGGTGTTCGGGGCGGCCGTTCCGGTCAGACCGCCTCCGCCCCGCAGCGCCCAGGCTAGGAGTTCGAGTGGACTCGAAGTCAACCGTCAGCGGCGGATGAGACCGAGATCGGTCGCCGTGGCGACGGCGGCGGTACGGGAGTCGACGCCGAGCTTGGCGTAGACATGGGCCAGGTGGGACTTCACGGTGCCCTCGGTGAGATGCAGCCGCTGGCCGACTGCCTGGTTGGACAGTCCCTCGGCGACCAGGACGAGAACCTCGGTCTCGCGCCTGGTCAGGGCGGCCCTGGGGGTGCGCAGCCGATTCATGAGCCGGTCGGCGACGGTGGGCGCCAGGGCGCTGCGGCCGGCTGCGGCGGTGCGCACGGCGGCGGCCAGGTCCTCGGGCGGGGCGTCCTTGAGAAGATAGCCCGTGGCGCCGGCCTCGATGGCGGGCACGACGTCGGCGTCGGTGCCGTAGGTGGTGACGATCAGGACCCGAGGGGCTCCGGGTCGGGATGTGATCGCGGCGGTGGCCTCGGCCCCGTTCATCCCCTTGCCGAACTGCAGGTCCATCAGGACGACGTCGATGTCGCCCTCGGCGGCGCGGGTGACGGCTCCCTCGGCGGTGGCCGCCTCGGCCACGATGGTGAAGCCGGGCTCGGTCTCCAGCACGGCACGCAGCCCGGCCCGCACCACGGGGTGGTCGTCGGCCAGGAGCAGCCGGATGAGGGCCTCAGTCACGGCGGTTCCCGACGGCGGTGAGCGGGAGCTGGGCGGCCAGGGCGGTGCCCCGGCCGGCCGGGGAGTCGATGGTTAGCGTGCCACCCAGGGCGTGCACGCGGGCACGCATGGCGGCCAGGCCGAAGCCGCCGTGGGGCGGGCCGGCAGCGGACAGCCGGTCGTGGGCGAAGCCGACTCCGTCGTCGACGACGTCGACGGCGACGCGGTCGCCGAGATAGCTGAGGGTGACCTCGGCGTGGACGGCGCGGGCGTGCCGGACGGTGTTGGACAGGGCGGACTGGGCGATGCGCAGCAGCGCGACCTCGTGCGCGGTGGGCAGGGGCACGGGATCGCCGGTGAGGTGGAAGCGGGCCGTGAGCGGGTGGCGGGTGGAGGTGGTGGCGCACAGGCGCTCCAGGGCTCCGGCCAGGGTGGCGCCCTCCAGGGTGGGCGGGGTCAGCGCGGCGACGAAACGGCGGGCCTCGGCGAGGTTGTCCACGGCTGCCTGGCGGGCCTGGTCCACGTGGCGGGCGGCGGCGTCGGGCCTGCCGGGCAGGGCGCGTTCGGCGGCGCGCAGCAGCAGTTGGATGCTGGACAGGCCCTGGGCAAGGGTGTCGTGGATCTCGCGGGCCAGGCGTTCGCGTTCGGCCAGCACACCGGCGGCGTGCTGGGCTTCGGCCAGGTCGGCGCGGGTGGCGGTGAGTTCCTCGATCAGCTTCCGGCGCTGTTCGCTCTCCCGGTACAGCGCCTGGTACCCCCACACCACCGCCACCGCCACGGCCGCCCCGAGGGCCGGGCCGACCGCGATGGCCAGGGTTAAGGCGCCGGTGTGGGCGGCAAAGGCCGCGACGGCCGCCGCGGCGGTGGCGACGACCGCGACCAGGCCGGCACGGCGCGGCAGCAGGTGGAGCTGGAGGAAGTACAGCGGGAAGGCGGCCCAGACCCCGTCGGGAGACAGGGCCAGCAGCACCAGCCACAGTGCGCCGACGGTGGCCAGCCACACGGCGGCGGCGCGGCGGTCGGCGCGGACGCGCGGCAGCAGCTGGCCGGCCGCGTACGCCACCCCCATCGCGGCGGCCGTCACGACGACGGCCGTGGAGCGTGGCGCCCCGTCGGCCACGGCCCGGGCCGCGGCCAGGACGAGCAGGCCGACGATCAGCAGGTGCAGGCACCACGCGAGGGTGCGGGTGGTGGGGGTCGGCGCGGGAGCGGTCGTGTTCACGGTCCTTCCAGCGTAGGAGACGGCGGGCCGCCGGCGCGTCGATCGAAAGTTAGAGACCGCCTGCCACCTTCCGATCCGGGAACTGTCCCCCTGCGCCAGATGTCCCGACCGGGGATCGGCTGCGACGGTGGACGGGTACCGATTCCACCGAATGAAAGCGCAGGTCATGGCATGTTTGTCGCCTGGAGGGACCTCAGGTTCGCCAAGGGGCGGTTCGCCCTCGTCGGGGCCGTCATCGTGCTGATCACCCTGCTGGTCGGGCTGCTGTCCGGGCTGACCGCCGGACTGGGCCGGCAGAACGTCTCCGCGATCACCGGCCTGCCCGCGAACAAGATCGCCTTCGAGCCGCCGGGCGGCGGGCAGGACCTCTCCTACGCCAACTCGACGGTCACCGAGGAGCAGTGGCGGCAGTGGGCCGCAGCGCCCGGCGTCACGAGCGCCGAGCCGCTCGGGATCACCACGACCAAGGCCACCGCCGGGGACAGGAGCGCCGGCGTGTCCGCTTTCGGCGTCCGGCCCGGTGCCGCGCTGGCACCGGACAGCGACAGGATCGACGACGACTCGGCGGTGCTGTCCCGCGACGCCGCCGACGAACTCGGGCTCGGGCCCGGCGATGCCCTCACCGTCGCCGGCCACCCGCTGACCGTCGCGGCCGTGAGCGGTGATGCCTCCTTCAGCCACACCCCGGTGATCTGGGTCAGCCTCGACGCCTGGCAGGAGATCACGCCCACCGCCGGCGACGGCCCCAGCGCCACCGTCATCGCCCTGGACACCACCTCCGGCGTCGACGTGAAGGCCACCGACGAGGCCACGGGCACCAGGACGGTCTCCACGAGCAGCTCGCTGTCCGCGATCGGCTCCTACCCCTCCGAGAACGGCTCGCTGCAGCTGATGCGCGGCTTCCTGTTCGCCATCTCCGCCCTGGTCATCGGCGCCTTCTTCACCGTGTGGACGATCCAGCGCAGCGCCGATGTCGCCGTCCTCAAGGCCCTGGGCGCCTCCACCGCCAACCTGCTGCGCGACGCGCTCGGCCAGGCCGTCGTCCTGCTCGCCGGCGGCACCCTCGTCGGCACGGTCGTCGCGGTCGCGTTGGGTGCCCTCCTCGGCGGCACCGCCGTACCGTTCCTCCTCACTCCCGCCACCGTCCTCACCCCCGCCGCGGTGATGATCCTCCTCGGCGCGCTCGGGGCCGCCCTGTCCATCCGCCGGATCACCTCCGTCGACCCGCTGACCGCCCTGGGGAGTGCCCGATGAGCCTCAACCTGACCGACGTCACCCTCACCTACCCGGACGGGGACAGCCGCCTGACCGCCCTCGACCACGTCAGCCTGGACGTCCCCAAGGGCACCCTGACCGCCGTCATCGGCCCCTCCGGCTCCGGGAAGTCCAGCCTGCTCGCCGTCGCCGCCACCCTGATCACCCCCGACTCCGGCACCGTCACCGTCGACGGCACCACCACGGCCGGCCTGACCCGCGCCGAACTCACCGACCTGCGCCGCCACAAGATCGGCATCGTCTTCCAACAGCCCAACCTGCTGCCCTCCCTCACCGCCGCCGAACAACTCCAGGTGATCGCCCACCTCGACGGCCGCTCCCCGACCCGGGCGCGCGGTCGCGCCATGGAACTGCTCGACGCCGTCGGCCTGGCCGCCCAGGCCAACCGCCGCCCCCACCAGCTCTCCGGCGGGCAGCGCCAGCGCGTCAACATCGCCCGCGCCCTGATGAACGACCCCACCGTCCTGCTGGTCGACGAACCCACCAGCGCCCTCGACCACGAGCGCGGCGCGGCCGTCATCGACCTGATCACCCGCCTCACCCACCAGCAGGCCACCGCCACCGTCCTGGTCACCCACGACCGCACCCTCCTCACCGCCGTGGAACAGGTCGCCGAGGTGGACGACGGGCGCCTGCGCCTGCCCGCCCCGGCCCGCTGAGCACGACACCGGAGGATGTCCGGGTATTCCGGGTTGGTCCGGGCGTTCAGGGCCCGCCCACGCAGGGACGATCGCGCTGGATCGAGGACGGTCTTGCACGTCTGGCCGGTCGCCGGCGGTTCCCGGGAGGCCGGCGCCGGCTGTCCGACTCCCGGCCGGTCGGGGCGACGTCATCGGCGCGACTCGATCGGACGGACGGGCAGGCATCGACGCGCCGCTTCTTTAAGATCTTGAAATTAGTCATGTTTCGTTACCTGGGCGTTATTGACGTGCCCCACGTCACTCCGGTTGACTGCGACCGGAACCGCTTCCGCAACCGGTTCCGCAACACTCCCCCACGACCCGGGAGCGTCACGTGCCGATCACCATCGCCGACGTCGCCATCCGGGCGGGGGTGAGCAAGACGACCGTCTCCCGGGTCCTCAACGGCAAGGGCGAGCTCGGCCAGGCCACGGCGGCCCGGGTCCGCGCCGTGATCAAGGAACTGGGCTACGTGCCCAGCGACCGCGCCGTCGGCCTGGCCCGGGGCCGGGCCCGGGTGGTCGGCATGCTGGTCCCCTCGCTCACCTGGCCGTGGATGGGCGAGGTGCTCCAGGGCGCCGTCGACGTGGTGGAGAGCGAGGGCTACGGCCTGCTGCTGTTCACCTGCAACCGGGGGGACGAGTCGATGCGGCGGTTCGCCTCCCAGGTCTCCGCGAAGTCCTTCGACGGCCTGCTGGTGGTCGAGCCGGAGGGCACCCTGGACTACATCACCGCGCTGCACGACCGAGGGCTGCCGGTGATCCTGATCGACGACCGTGGGCGCCAGCCACAGTTCCCCTCCGTCCAGACCACCAACCGGGCCGGCGCCCTGGCCGCGGCCGAGCACCTGCTCGCCCTCGGCCGGCGCCGCCCCCTGGTCGTCACCGGCCTGCACCGGTTCGGCTGCACCAGCGAGCGGCTGGCCGGCTTCGCCGAGGGGTACGCCCGGGCCGGCCTGCCGCTGGACCCGCACCTGGTGGTCGAGGGCGACTTCACCCTCGACTGCGGGCGGGCGGCGGCACAGCGGCTGCTGGCGGCCGGGACGCCCTTCGACGCCGTCTTCGCCCACAACGACCTGTCCGCCGCCGGGGCACTCCAGGCGCTGCGGGCCGCCGGCCGCCGCGTCCCCGAGGACGTGGCGGTCGTCGGCTTCGACGACCTGCCCCTGGCGGCGCACACCCACCCCCCACTGACCTCCGTGCACCAGCCGTTGCGCCAGATGGGCGAGGCCGCCGCCCGCGCCCTCATCGCCCACTTCGACGGCACCCCGCTGCCCGACACGCCGACCGTCATACCCACCACGTTCACCGTCCGCGGCTCGACCGGCGGGGCCTGAGCCGGCCGCACCACCCGCAACCCGAGAGACACACCATCCACGCCACCGGTCGGGGCTTCGAACCGACTGGGCGCGGCACCGCACACCCCTACCCCCACCACCGACCCCGCTCCCCCGGCGGGGAGCATCGAGGGAGACCGCCATGAGAAGACGCCAGTTCGTCGCCGTCGCGCTGGCCGGCGCGATCGCCGCCACCGGGACCGCGTGCAGCGAGACCGCGAACACCCGGGCCCGGGACAAGGGCGGCAGCGGCGCGACCGTGCTCAACGTCGGCATGCCCAACGGCCCGCAGACGGAGAACCACAACCCGTTCCTGACCACCTCGTCGGCGGCGTCGCTGGGCTACCGGTGGCAGATCTACGAGCCGCTGATGATGTGGAACCCGGTCAAGCCCGCCGATCCGTTCAAGCCGTGGCTGGCCAGCAAGGCCGAGTGGACCGCGGACTACCGCTCGGTCACCGTCACCCTCCGGGACAACGCCACCTGGTCCGACGGCAAGCCGGTCACCGCCGCCGACGTCGCCTTCACCTACAACCTGCTCAAGGCCAACGAGGCGCTCAACATCGCGGCCACCCCGTACACCTCGGTCACCACCGCCGGCAACCAGGTGACCCTCAGCTTCGCCTCGCCGCAGTTCGTCAACCAGCAGAAGATCATCGCCCAGGTGCCGATCGTGCCGCAGCACATCTGGTCGGCGATCAAGGACCCGGGCACCAACGTCAACAAGAACCCGGTGGGCAGCGGCGCGTACACCCTCACGTCGTTCACCCCGCAGACCACCACCCTGGCCGTACGCACCAGCGGCTACTGGCAGGAGCTGCCGAAGGTCAAGGAGCTGCGCTACACGTCGTTCACCGACAACAACGCGCAGACCACGGCGCTGGCCAACGGCGAGTCCGAGTGGAGCTTCGTCTTCATCCCCAACGTCAAGACGGTGTTCGTCGGCAAGGACCCGGCCAACCACAAGGTGTGGGCGCCGCCGGTGCTCGGCATCCACGGCCTGTACGTCAACACCACCCGCAAGCCGTTCGACAACCCCGCCCTGCGCCGGGCGATGAACATGGTGGTCAACCGGGAGGACATCTTCCAGCAGGCCTCCGCCGGGTACTTCCACCCGCTGGTGACCAGCGTGACCGGGCTGCCGAGCCCGGCCGGCGACGCCTACATCGCCGCCGAGTTCAAGGGCCAGCAGCACCGGGTCGACGTCGACGGCGCGAAGAAGGTGCTCACCGACGCGGGCTTCCGGTACGCCGGCGAGAAGCTGGTCGACCCGAGCGGCAAGCCGGTCACCCTCACCCTGACCGACCCGTCCGGCTGGTCGGACTACCAGACGAGCCTGGAGATCGTGAAGGACAACCTGTCCACCATCGGCATCACCGCCACCGTGGACAAGGCCAACCAGGACGCCTGGTTCCGCAACGTCGAGGAGGGCAAGTTCGACGCGACCTTCCGGTGGACCAACGGCGGCGCGACCCCGTACGACATCTACCAGACGGTGATGGACGGCCGGCTGCTCAAGCCGGTCGGCAAGGCCTCCCCCGCCGGCAACTTCGGCCGCTTCGACAACCCGCAGGCCACCGCCGCGCTGGCCGCGTACGCCAACGCCACCGACGACGCCGCCCGCACCGCGGCCCTGGCCACGCTCCAGAAGGTCTTCGTGGAGCAGACGCCGATCATCCCGGTCGGCGCGGACAACGTCGGGGCCGCGTACAGCACGAAGAACTGGACCGGGTGGCCGGACGACGCGAACGCCTACGGCGCGGGGCAGCCGACCCAGCCCAACGCGGCGGACGTCGTGCAGCACCTGCGGCCCGCCGGATCCTGAGCCGGGCGCCGGTGGTCCGGGCGGTCCACCCTCCGCCCGGACCACCGGCGGCCACGCCGCGACCATCCCCTGAGCAGACAGGAACCCGGCATGACGACGCCCACCCCGTCGGCCCCGGCCGCCGGCGAGGAGGTGCTGGAGGCGATCGGCCTGACCAAGCACTTCCCCGTCCGCAGGCGGCTGCGCGACCTGTTCTCCCGTACCCGAACGGCCGTGCACGCGGTCGACGACGTGCAGCTGACCCTGCGCCGGGGCCGGGTCACCGCCCTGGTCGGCGAGTCGGGCTCCGGCAAGTCGACCGTCGCCCGGCTGCTCGCGCAGCTCTATCCGCGTACGGCGGGCACCATCGCGCTGCACGGCGAGCCGGTCACCGTCCGTGGTGGGCGGCCGTTCCGGGCGTACGCCCGGCGGGTCCAGCTGATCTTCCAGGACCCGTTCGCGTCGCTGAACCCGGTGCACACGGTGCGCTACCACCTGACCCGGGCGCTGCGCGTGCACGGCAACGCCGGCCGCACCGACGCCGACCTCGACGCGGCGCTGCGGCGGCTGCTCGAACGGGTCCGGCTCACCCCGGCGGAGCGCTACCTGGACTCCTTCCCGCACGAGCTGTCCGGCGGGCAGCGGCAGCGGGTCGCCATCGCCCGCGCGCTCGGCGCCGACCCGGAGGTGCTGCTCGCCGACGAGCCGGTGTCCATGCTCGACGTGTCGATCCGGCTCGGCGTGCTCAACCTGCTGCGCGAGCTCAAGGAGCGGTTCGACCTGGCGATTCTCTACATCACCCACGACATCGCCTCGGCCCGCTACTTCGCCGACGAGACGCTGGTGATGTACGCCGGCCGCCTGGTCGAGGGCGGGGACAGCGAGACGGTCACCCAGCGCCCGGCGCACCCGTACACCCGGCTGTTGATCGGCTCGGCGCCCGACCCGGACCGGATCACCGGCGACGGCGGGGCGGACGTGGCCGAGCGCGGCGACGGCGAGCCGCCCAGCCTGATCCGGCCGCCCGCCGGCTGCCGGTTCCACCCGCGCTGCCCGGTGGCCCTGTCGCGCTGCGCCGAGGAGCTGCCCCCGAGGCTGGCGGTCGGCGACCACGACGGGCACTGGACGGCCTGCTGGCTCTACCACCCCGACGTCACCGAGGCCGGCACGGCGGCGGCCACGGTGGGCGGGGAGGCCGGCCGGTGACCTTCCTGCTGCGACGCCTCGCCTTCTACCTGTTCACCGCCTGGGCGGCGCTGACCATCAACTTCTTCATCCCCCGGATGATCCCCGGCGACCCGGTGAAGTCGCTGGTCTCCCGCTTCCAGGGGCAGCTCAGCACCGACGCCATCCACTCGCTGTACGTGCTGTTCGGCCTCGACTCCGACGACAGCCTGTGGGACCAGTACGTCGACTACTGGCGACAGCTCGCCCACGGCGACCTGGGGCTGTCGTTCACGGCGTTCCCGTCGCCGGTGTCGGAGGTCATCGGCGACGCGCTGCCCTGGACCCTCATCCTGGTCGGCGTCACCACCGCGGTCAGTTTCGTGCTCGGCACCGGCCTCGGGGTGCTGGCCGGCTGGCGGCGCGGCTCCTGGGTCGACGGGCTGCTGCCGGTCACCACGTTCCTGTCCTCGGTGCCGTACTTCTGGCTGGGCCTGGTGGCGATCGCGGTGCTGGCCGGGCCGGGCAGTTTCTTCCCGTCCTCCGGCGGCTACGAGCCGGGTCTGGTCCCCGCCCTGGACAGCATCTTCCTGGGCAGCGCGGTGCAGCACAGCCTGCTGCCCGCCGCCACCATCCTGATCTCCTCGATGAGCGGCTGGATCCTCAGCATGCGCAACATGATGGTCACCGTCGCCGCCGAGGACTACATCACGGTGGCGCACGCCAAGGGCCTGCCCGAGCGGCGGGTCGCGATGAGCTACGCGGCGCGCAACGCGCTGCTGCCCAACGTCGCCGGGTTCGCCCTGTCGCTCGGCCTGATCGTCGGCGGCACCCTGCTCGTGGAGATCGTCTTCTCGTACCCGGGGCTCGGGTTCCTGCTCTTCCGGGCCGTCAGCGCCAAGGACTACCCGCTGATGCAGGGCATCTTCCTGGTAATCACGCTCTCGGTGCTGGTGGCCAACCTGCTCGCCGACGTGGTGTACCTGTTCCTCGACCCGCGCACCCGCAAGGAGGGCTGAGCCGTGAGCATTCCCACCTCCAGCGTGGAGCAGGTCATCCCGGAGCAGGGGGCGATGGCCCAGCCCAGCGTCCAGCCGAGCCGCCGCCGTCGGTTGCGGTTCGTCAGCGGCGGCAAGGCCGCCACCGGGCTGGCCGTGGCCGCCGGGTACGTGCTGCTCGCGGTCATCGGCCCGTGGATCGCACCGTACGACCCGGACGCCCGCAGCTCCGACCTGCTCCAGCCGCCGTCGGCGGCGCACTGGTTCGGCACCACCCACCTCGGGCAGGACGTGTTCAGCCAGATCCTGGTCGGCACCCGTGGGGTGATGCTGGTCGGCCTGACCGCGGGCGTGGTGGCCACCGTGCTGTCCGTCCTGGTCGGGGTGACCGCCGGCTACCTCGGCGGGCTCGCCGACGACGGCCTGTCCGCGCTGTCCAACGTGTTCCTGGTGATCCCGGCGCTGCCGCTGATCATCATTGTCACGTCCACGGTCTCGGGGGCCGGCGACCTGGTCGTCGCCCTGGTCATCGGCCTCACCTCGTGGGCCTGGGGGGCCCGGGTGCTGCGCGCCCAGACGCTGTCGCTGCGTCGGCGCGACTACGTGGAGGCCGCGCGGGCCACCGGCGAGCACACCTGGCGGATCATCGGCTTCGAGATCCTGCCGAACCTCACCGCGATCATCGCCTCGGGCTTCGTCGGCACGGTGATCTTCGCGGTCATGTCGGAGATCACCCTGGCCTTCATCGGCATCTCGTCGGTCTCGTCGTGGAACTGGGGCACCATCCTGTTCTGGGCGCAGAGCCAGCAGGCCCTGGCGCAGGGCGCCTGGTGGTGGTTCGTGCCGGCCGGGCTGGCCATCGCGCTGCTCGGCACCGCCCTGGCACTGATCAACTTCGGCATCGACGAGTTCGTCAGCCCCCGCCTGCGCAGCGCCGGCCGGTCCCGGGTCCGCACGGCCGACGGGCGCACCGTGCGGATGCGGGTGGGCTTCACCCCGGTGCTGGCGCCCCGGCCGGCGCCGCCGGTCGCGTCCGGACAGCGAGAGGAGGCCGGTCGATGAGCGAGCCGGTGCTGGAGATCCGTCGACTCAGCGTCGACTACGGCCTCGGCGACTCGGCCGTGCGCGCCGTCCGCGAGGTCGACCTCACCCTGCACCGGGGCGAGGTGCTCGGCCTGGCCGGGGAGAGCGGCAGCGGCAAGTCCACCCTGGCGTACGGGCTGACCCGGCTGCTTCCGCCGCCCGGGGTGATCAGCGGCGGTCAGGTGCTCTACCACCCCGTCGACGGCCCGCCGGTCGACGTGCTCACCCTGTCCCCCGCCCAGCTGCGGGCGTTCCGCTGGGCGGAGACGTCGATCGTGTTCCAGGGCGCGATGAACTCCCTCAACCCGGTACACAAAATCTCCACCCAGCTCGTCGACGTGATCAGGGCGCACCAGCCGGGGCTGAGCCGCCCGGCCCGGCTGGCCCGGGCCCGGGACCTGCTGCGGCTGGTCGGCATCTCCGCCGACCGGCTGGACAGCTACCCGCACCAGCTCTCCGGGGGCATGCGGCAGCGGGTGATGATCGGCATGGCGCTGGCGCTGGAGCCGCAGGTCGTCATCATGGACGAGCCGACCACCGCCCTGGACGTGGTGATGCAGCGGCAGATCCTCAGCCAGCTCGCCGAGCTGCGCGAACGGCTCGGCTTCGCGGTGCTGTTCATCACCCACGACCTGTCGCTGCTGGTGGAGTTCTCCGACCGCATCGCCATCATGTACGGCGGCCGGATCGTCGAGCAGGCCCCGGCCGCGCAGCTGTACGGCGCGGCGCTGCACCCGTACACCGACGGGTTGCTGCACTCCTTCCCCGCCCTGCGCGGGCCGCGCCGGGAGCTGACGGGCATCCCCGGCTCCCCGCCGGACCTGCGCGCGATGCCCGACGGGTGCGCGTTCCACCCGCGCTGCCCCCGGGCGCTCGCGCCGTGCGACAGCCGGCTGCCGACGCTCGGCCCGCCGGCCGACGACCCGGGCCGGGCGGTCGCCTGTTGGCTGCACCCGGCCGACGAGGTGGTCGCCCGGTGACCGGGCCCGTCCCCGCGTACCGACCCACCGCCGCACCGAGGAGCAGCATGGAGTCCACCGCCGCCGGGTCGGCGACCACCGACCCGATCGACACCCTCCCGGCTTCGTTCCGCTGGGGGGTGGCCACGTCGTCGTACCAGATCGAGGGCGCGGTCGACGAGGACGGGCGAACACCGTCGATCTGGGACACCTTCTGCCGGGTCCCGGGAGCGGTGGCCGGCGGCGACACCGGCGACGTGGCCTGCGACCACTACCACCGGATGCCGCAGGACGTGGCCCTGATCGCGGGCCTGGGCGTGGACGCGTACCGGTTCTCGACGGCCTGGCCCCGGGTGCAGCCGGGCGGGCGGGGCCCGGCCAACCCGGCGGGCCTGGCCTTCTACGACCGACTGGTCGACGAGCTGCTCGGCCGGGGCGTCGACCCGTGGATCACGCTCTACCACTGGGACCTGCCGCAGGAGTTGGAGGACGCCGGCGGCTGGCCGGCGCGGGACACCGCCTACCGGTTCGCCGACTACGCGATGCTGGTCTTCGACGCCCTCGGCGACCGGGTACGGACGTGGACCACGCTGAACGAGCCGTGGTGCTCGGCGATGCTCGGCTACGCGTACGGCAAGCACGCCCCGGGCCGCCGCGACCTCGGCGACGCCATCGCGGCGGCGCACCACCTGCTGCTCGGCCACGGGCTGGCGACCCGGCGGATCAGGGCGGCGGCCACGGGCCCGGTCGAGGTGGGCATCACGCTGAACCTGGGCACCGCCGACCCGGCCACCGACAGCGCCGCCGACCGCGACGCCGCCCGGGCCGCCGACGGGCTGGGCGCGCGGCTCTACCTGGACCCGCTCGTGCACGGCCGGTACCCCGACGACGTGCTGGCCGACCTGGCGGCCGACGGGGTGACGGTCCCGGTGCGCGACGACGACCTGGCGGTCATCGCCGCCCCGCTCGACGTGCTCGGGGTCAACTACTACTTCGGGCAGGTCTTCTCCGGGGTGGACGCCGACGGCCGGGACCGGGACGCCGACGGCCGGCCGGTGCGCCGGGTGATCCCCCGGGGCCGGCCGCGCACGGCGATGGGCTGGGAGATCGTCCCGGAGTGCTTCACCGACCTGCTGCTGCGGATCAGCCGCGACTACCCCGGCCTGCCGATGGTCATCACCGAGAACGGCGCGGCGTTCGACGACCGCCCGGACGCGCGCGGCTTCGTCGCCGACGACGACCGGGTGGACTACCTCGCCGAGCACCTGCGCGCGGTGGCCCGGGCCCGTCGGGCCGGCGCGGACGTGCGCGGCTACTTCGCCTGGTCGCTGCTCGACAACTTCGAGTGGGCGTACGGCTACGAGAAGCGGTTCGGCCTCGTCCGGGTCGACTACGACACCCAGGAACGCGTCCCGAAGCGCAGCGCGCTGTGGTTCCGCGACACCGCCCGGCGGGTGCGCGGGCGGGACTGAGCGGCCGGGCCGCCGGGCGGCTGAGCGAGGGGGCGGCCGGGACTGAACGACCGGGGCGCCGTCCCTGGCTCCGGTGTCCGCAATCCATGCCCTCACTTTTTTCAGTGCTTGACATAAGAGCTGCGGCGGTGTTGTCTCACTCATGACCGTCGATTCCCTGCCGGGCAGGGCCGGGCGACGGCGGCCCCGGCGACGGTCGCGGCGCACTGGCCGCGCCGCCCGCCCGCCCGTCCCGTCCCGGCGGACCGTCCACGCCCCCGCACGGGTGCGCCGCCGGCACCGCCGCCCCGTCGAAGGGAGCACTCCGTGTCCCCCGCCCCACCCACCACCCGCCGCCCGCCGGCCCGCGCCGCGCGGGCCGGCGCCCTCGCGCTCTGCCTGACCGCCGGCGTCCTGACCCTCGCGCCCCCGGCCGCGCAGGCCGCCGGTGAGAGCGTGAACGTCTGGCTCACCACCACCTCCGACTCCGGCGGACGCGCCGTCACCCGCGGGCTGCAACAGCAGGCCCCGGTGGCCTTCGCGGCGTCCAGCGGCGCGGCCACGCACACCGTCACCGTCGACGAGAACACCCGCTACCAGCCGTTCGAGGGCGCCGGAGCGTCGATCACCGACACCACCGCGTACCTGCTGCGCGGCGGCCCGGTCAGCGCGGCCACCCGCGACGAGGTGATGCGCAAGCTGTTCAGCCCCACCGACGGCATCGGGCTGTCCTTCGTCCGCAACCCGATCGGGGCCTCCGACCTGTCCCGCCCGGGCCACGTCTCCCTCGACGACACCTGCTGCGACCTCAACGACTTCGGCGCAGGCGGCTACGACACCAACGTGGAGCTGCTCACCGCCCAGGCCCGGCAGCTCAACCCCGCCCTGCGGGTCAAGGTCGTGCCGTGGAGCGCGCCCGGCTGGATGAAGGACAACGGCCGGATGGACCAGATGGGCTGGCTGAAGTCCCAGTACTACGCCACGTATGCCCAGTACTTCGTCAAAACCATCCAGGCGTACGCGGCGCGCGGCGTGAAGGTCGACTACCTCTCGGTGCAGAACGAGCCGAACTGCTGCCAGTCCGGCAACCCGACGGCGATGGACTACCCCGGGATGAGCTGGAACTCCTCCGGCCTGGCCGAGCTGACCAAGAACTTCGTCTACCCCGCGTTCCGGGCCGCCGGCATCACCACGAAGGTGCTGGTGCACGACTGGAACTACGGCGACTACGCCACCATGGGCGCCGGGGTGCTCGGCGACGCCGCCGTCCGCAACGACCCGCTCTTCGGCGGCATCGCCTGGCACGGCTACTTCGGCGACCCGGCGGTCGGCAGCCAGGTGCAGGGCCAGTACCCGTCGGTGCCGCAGTTCAGCACGGAGCACTCCGGCGGCACCTGGATCGGCAACCAGCACAACGAGGACATGGCCGACATCGTCAACTACGCCCGGAACTGGAGCCGGAGCATCGTCAAGTGGAGCCTGGCGCTCAACCAGAACATGGGCCCGCACAACGGCGGCTGCGGCACCTGCACCGGCCTGATCACCGTGCAGGAGGGCGGCTCCCGCGCCGGCCAGGTCGACTACACGATCGAGTACTACACGACCGGGCACCTGACCAAGTTCGTCCGACCCGGGGCGCAGCGGATCGCCTCCACCGCCAACGGCACGGTGCAGAACGTCGCGTACCGCAACACCGACGGCAGCAAGGCGCTGCTCGCCCACAACGGCGGGACGTCCGCCCAGTCGGTGAAGGTGGTCTGGGGCGGGCAGTCGTTCACCTACACCCTGCCGGCCCGGACCACCGCCACCTTCACCTGGTCGGGCACCCAGTCCGGGCCCGGGACGCCCACCGGGCCGACCGGGACGATCACCGGCCTCGGCGGCAAGTGCCTGGACGTCACCGACAACAGCAGCGCCGACGGCGCCGCGGCGCAGATCTGGAGCTGCGCCGGCAGCGCCAACCAGACCTGGACCCGCGCCTCCGACGGGACGCTGCGGTCGCTGGGCAAGTGCCTCGACGTCTCCGGCGGCGGCACCGCCGACGGCACGAAGGTGCAGCTGTGGACCTGCAACGGCAGCGCCGCGCAGCAGTGGACGGGGACCTCGGGGCGGGACCTGGTGAACCCGCAGGCGAACAAGTGCCTCGACGTCACCGGCAACACCTCCGCCGACGGCACGAAGACGCAGATCTGGTCGTGCACCGGCGGGGCCAACCAGAAGTGGAACCTGCCGGCCTGACGGCCGCACGGTCGGCGGTGCCCGGGACAGGGCGCCGCCGACCGGGGCGGCAGCGCGGGATGGAAGCTCCGGATACCCGCCCCGGCGACTGGTCGTGTCGGCGGCACCGGCCGGGACCATCACCCGGTGTCGGTTCAGTCGACCGGTCGCGTTCTCTGCCTACCCCCTCCGCTCGAACTAGGGTGGTCTCATGATCACCTGCGTGGTGCGCTACACCATCGACCCGACCAAGCTGGAGGCGTTCGAACGCTTCGCCCGCGAGTGGATGCGGCTGGTGGCACGACATGGCGGCCTCCACCACGGCTACTTCCTGCCGGCCGAGGGTGCCAGCGACCGAGCGGAGGCCCTGTTCAGTTTCCAGAGCCTGGCCGCCTACGAGCGCTACCGCTCCCGGTTCGGCAAGGATCCGGAGTTCATCGCCGCCGACCAGATCCGCGACAGGTCAGGATGCGTCCTGCGCTACGAGAGGACGTTCATGCGCCCGCTTCTGCCGGGCTGAGGGCGCGCATACGGGTCGATCTGCTGCTGGGCTGCGGAGTGACCCTGCTCGGCGGGTGGTGGCTGTGCGAGGTGCCGAGACGTTCACGTCCCAGGGCGACTACGGCGGCGGTTGGGGCTGGGAGATCGTGTTCGATGCCACCGACACCGGGGCCCTGCGGATGCGGATGGACAACCTGATCCCCGCCGACCAAGCCACGGCCGAAGTGCCCGCCGGACCGTATCCGGTGATGGTCATGGACGCACGCCGCGCCTGACCGCGCGCCCGCAGCGGCCGTACTGGGACAATGGCGGCATGCAGAAGATCTCGCTCGCAGCCCTCGCCCGCCAACAGGTCGATCGCGCAGCCGCCGCCGGTGGCCGTCACACCGCCGATACCGTCTACGGCGGCCACGAGAAGGTGCTACGCCAGACGGTCATCGGCATGAGCGGGGGCGCACGCCTCGCGGAGCACGAGAATCCGGGTGAGGCCACGGTGCAGGTGCTCCAGGGCCGGGTCCGCATGATCGCCGGTGAGCAGTCGTGGGAGGCGCGCACCGGAGACCTGCTCATCGTGCCCGACGCACGCCACAGTCTCGAAGCGTTGGAGGATTCCGCGATCCTGCTGACCGTTGCCAAGTTGCCCTGATCCACGGCGTCAAACAGGCCACCGGTGGGCGGGCCAACGCCCCGCCGCCGACGCTCCCGGGCGGGGGTGAACCTGCGCCTGATCGACGCCGACCGGGTGGGGACGTGCGGGCCGAGGTGACTCGGGCCTGCGGGGGAGTTCCATTTCGGTTGGCCCGGCGGGAATGGATACTCCCAGGGGTATGTTGTGACGGTCGTAGCCGCGACCCGGGATACCCCCCGGGGTATAAGTGTTAGAGTGGGAGCGGAGGTAGTTGAGATGAAGTTGCGTCCCGAGATGACCGGCGAGGCGCTGACCCGCCTGAAGCGAGCGCGAGGGCAGCTCAACGCGGTCATCGAGATGATGGAGAGCGGTCAGGACTGCCGCGAGGCGCTGACCCAGCTCGCTGCGGTGTCGAAGGCGATCGACCGGGCGGGATACAAGATCATCGCCTCCGGCATGCGGCACTGCTCCGGTGCCCGCGATCGCGGCGAGCAGCCGGAGATGACCGAGGAAGAGCTGGAGAAGCTGTTCCTGGCGCTGGCGTGATCCGCCAGGGCTGATGCCGGCGCCCCGGCGGCGTGTTCGCCGCCGGGGCGGGTAAACGCGTGTTCGAGTTCGGCCAAGGGCCACGACTGTCCCCTACATACCCCGGGGGGTATGCAGGGTGGGTGAAAGGAGTAGACGGATGACGGTGCAGGTGTCGGTCATCGCGACCTCGTCCCTCGGGGACCGCAGCTACCTGGCGACGGACGGCCGGGTGGCGGTGGTGGTGGACCCGCAGCGGGACATCGACCGGATCGTGTATCTCGCGGGCGAGAAGGGTGTGCGGATCACTCACGTGGTGGAGACACACATCCACAACGACTACGTCTCCGGCGGCCTGCAACTGGCCCGCCTGACCGGCGCGGAGTACCTGGTCTCCGCCGCCGACGAGGTGGGCTTCGACCGGATGCCGGTCACCGACGGCGACGAGGTGGCCGTGTCCGACCTGCTGCGGCTGCGGGTGGTCGGCACTCCCGGGCACACCTTCCACCACCTGTCGTACGTGCTGGACGAGGCCGGCGACGGCGGCTGCTCCCCGGTGGGGGTGTTCACCGGCGGGTCGCTGCTGTTCGGCACGACCGGGCGTACCGACCTGCTCGGCCAGCAGCACGCCCACACCCTGGCCCACCACCAGCACGACTCGGCGCGGAAGCTGGCCGACCTGCTTCCCGACGGCGCCCAGGTGTGGCCCACCCACGGCTTCGGCAGCTTCTGCTCGGCCAGCCAGGCCGACGCCCCGGAGTCGACCATCGGCCGGGAGAAGCAGGCCAACCCGGCGCTGCGGCTGGCCGCCGACCAGTTCGTCACCGAGACCCTCGCCGGGCTGGACGCCTACCCCGCGTACTACGCCCACATGGGCGTGGCCAACGCCGCCGGGCCCGCCCCGGTCGACCTCAGCCCGGTGACCCGGGCCGACGCCACCCAGTTGCGGGAGCGGATCGCCGCCGGCGAGTGGGTGGTCGACCTGCGCCACCGCAAGGCGTACGCGGACTCGCACCTCGCCGGGACGGTCAGCCTCGGCCTCGACGGGCCGATGTCGACGTGGCTCGGCTGGCTGATCGACTGGGGGGTGCCGATCACCCTCCTGGCGGAGACGCCGGAGCAGGTCGCCGACGCCCAGCGGGAACTGGTCCGCATCGGCATCGACCGCCCGGCCGCCCAGTCCACCGGAGCCCCCGAGCAGTGGGCGAACGGCCCGGCGGACCTGCGGAGGCTGACCGTCGCCGACTTCCCGGCCCTCGCGGACGCGCAGGCCGGGAACACCCCCGAGGGTCTGCCCGCCCCTCAGGTCGTCCTCGACGTGCGGATGACCAACGAGTGGAAGGCCCGCCACATCGACGGTGCGGTGCACGTGCCGCTGCCCGACCTGCCCAAGCGGCTCGGCGACGTGCCGGCCGGCACCGTGTGGGTGCACTGCGGCTCCGGCTACCGCGCCGCCGCCGCCGCGTCGCTGCTGGCCAACGCCGGCCGCGAGGTCGTCCTGATCGACGACATGTTCGGCCACGCCGAGCAGGCCGGCGTCCGGATGGCCGCCACCACCTGACCATCCCGCCCTCGTGCCCAGGCGACCGGCGCCGGCCCCGGCGCAGGGGGTGCCCCCCTGACCACTCGGGCCCGACCAGCGGAGCGGTTCGCGTCCCGTACCGAAGCGACTTTCGACGAAGGAAGAACATGACCACGACCCCGACCACCCCCTCGACGCTCGACGCGGCCACCCTGCGCGAGCTGATCGCCGCCGGGCGGACGCCCCGGCTGCTCGACGTGCGCACGCCCGGCGAGTTCGAGACCTCGCACATTCCCGGTTCCTACAACGTGCCGCTGGACCTGCTCAAGGAGCACCGCGAGGAGCTGCGCCGCCACCTCGACGAGGACGTCGTGCTGATCTGCCGCTCCGGGGCCCGCGCCGCCCAGGCCGAACAGACCCTCGCCGGGGCCGGCCTGCCCAACCTGAGGGTGCTCAACGGCGGCATCATGGCCTGGCAGGCCGCCCACGCCCCGATCGCCCAGGGCAAGCCCCGGTGGGACCTGGAGCGCCAGGTCCGCCTGGTCGCCGGGTCCATCGTCCTGGCCAGCGTCCTCGGCTCGGTGTTCGTGCCGCAGCTGAAGTGGGTCGCCGGTCTCATCGGCGCCGGCCTCACCTTCGCCGCGGTCACCAACACCTGCGCGATGGGCATGCTGCTCGGCAAGCTCCCCTACAACCGGGGCGCCAGCTGCGACCTGGACACCATCGTCGGCCAGCTCCGTGGGGGGTCGACCACCGGGCGGCGGGCATGACCGGCGGCCTCGCGCTGACCGTCGGGCTGGCCGTGCTGATCGGGATCAGCCTCGGCCTACTCGGCGGCGGCGGCTCGATTCTCGCCGTGCCGCTGCTGGTCTACGTCGCCGACCTGCCGGCCAAGGAGGCCATCGCCACCTCGCTGCTCGTCGTCGGCGTCACCAGCGCGGTCGGCGTGTTGCCGCACGCGCGGGCCGGGCGCATCCGGTGGCGCACCGGCCTGACCTTCGGCGTGGCCGGCATGACCGGCGCGTACGCAGGCGGCCGTCTCGCCGAGTTCATCCCGGCCGGGGTGCTGCTGACCGGGTTCGCCCTGATGATGCTGGCCACCGCCGTCGCGATGATCCGCGGTCGGCGCGACGCCGAGGGCCGGCCCGTGCCGCACGAGCTTCCCGCCGGGCGGGTCGTCCTCGACGGTGTCGTGGTCGGCCTGGTCACCGGCCTGGTCGGCGCCGGCGGCGGCTTCCTGGTGGTGCCGGCGCTGGCCCTGCTCGGTGGCCTGCCGATGCCCGTCGCCGTGGGCACCTCGCTGGTCGTCATCACGATGAAGTCCTTCGCCGGCCTCGCCGGCTACCTGTCCAGCGTCAGCATCAACTGGGGCCTGGCCGCCGCGGTGACCGCCGCCGCCGTCGTCGGCAGCCTGCTCGGCGGCCTGGTCGCCGGCCGGATTCCCGAGGACGTGCTGCGCAAGACGTTCGGCTGGTTCGTCGTGGTGATGGGCGTCTTCGTCCTCGCCCAGCAGCTTCCCGACGCGGTGCGGACCAACCCGCTGCTGTGGATCGCGCTCGGCCTGGCCGCCGTGGTGACGGTCGGCGTCACCGTCCGGCAGTACCGCCGGCGGGGCCGGCACACCACCCGTGAGGCCGTGGCGGCCGGACGCCGCTGAGACCCGCCTCGTGGTGCGGCGGGCGCCGGCCGCTGACGCGGGCAACGCACGGGGTGTGATCGTGCGGGTCAGCGGGCGCGCGGCCTGCGGGCCGGTCGCGTGGACGCCGCAGGGCGGGCGGCGGGCGAGCGGGGCACGCCGCCGTCGCGCAGCAGCCGGGCCATCGGCAGGGTGGCCGCGCCCATCGCGACCGCGTCGGGCCCGAGCTGGCACAGCTCGATCGAGGCCTGGGCGTACGGCTGGCGCAGCGCGTGCCGCGCGGTGGCCTCCCGGATCCGGGGCAGGAACCGCTCGCCGAGGGCCAGCCCGGCCCACCCGCCGAGCACCACCCGCTCGGGGTTGAACAGGTTGATCAGGTTCGCCACCCCGGCGCCGAGGTAGCCCACGGTCTCGTCGAGCACCGCCTCGGCGGTCTTCGTCGAGGAGCGCAGCAGCTCGCCCAGCGCGCTCTCCTCGTCGCCGCCGGCCGCCGGCCGGCCCCGGTTGGCCTGCCGGTAGCGGTCGAGGATGCCCTCCGCGCCGACGTACGCCTCCAGGCAGCCCAGGTTGCCGCAGCGGCACTGGCGACCGCCGTACGCGATGGTGGTGTGCCCCCACTCGCCGGCGCTGCTGTGCGCGCCCCGGTAGCTGACCCCGTCGGTGATCACGGCGGCGCCCACCCCGGAGCCGACCAACGCGACGACGGCGTGCCGGGTGCCCCGGCCGGCGCCGAACCACATCTCGGCCTGGCCGAGCGTCTTCGCGCCGTTGTCGACGTGCACGGGGATGTCGGTGCCGGCGCAGAGCATGGCGCCCAGCGGCACCCCCTCCCAGCCGAGCGTCTGGGCGTGCACGACGGCGTCGGCGGTGCGCTCCACCGTCCCGGAGACCGCCACCCCGAGCCCGAGCACCGCGCCGGGGTCGACGCCGGCCTGCTCGGTCACGGCGGTCAGCCCGTGCAGCAGGTGGGCCACCACCGCGCCGGGGTCGGGCTCGGCGGCGGCGATCGGGTACTCCGCCTTGGCCAGGGCGGTCATCGTCAGGTCGAACAGCTCGACCTGGATCCGGGTCTCCCCGACGTCGGCGCCGACCAGGTAGCCGTAGCTCGGGGTCACCCGCAACAGCACCCGGGGGCGGCCGCCGTCGGACTCGACCGAGCCGGCCTCCTCGACCAGCCCCTCGTCGATCACCTCGCCGACCAGGTTGCTCACGCTGGCCAGGCTCAGCGCGGTGGCCTGCCCCAGCTCGTGCCGGCTCAGCGGCCCGTCCAGCCAGATGCGGGTGAGCAGCACCGCGCGGTTGGCGCGACGCATGTCCCGCACGGTGGTGCGTCTGGCGTCCATCGGTCCGGTCCTCCCCCTGGGGCACCAACGACCGGCACCCACACCAGCATGCATCAGCACCACGATTAATGCCATGAACTAAGGTTTGAAGTATGCTGCGGACCGGCCGGGGCGACGGCCCTGCCCGGCCGGCGCCCCGGTGCGGCACCCCGCCCGGCGCGCGCCGCCGCGACCACCCCCGTCCCACCCACCTCCTGCCGTCCCGCGCCACCCCACCGGAACCCAAGGAGCACGCCCGTGGCCGACCTGACCGCCCTGCCCGCCCACTTCCGCTGGGGCGTGGCGACCTCCGCGTACCAGATCGAGGGCGCCGTCGACGCCGACGGCCGGGCACCCTCCATCTGGGACACGTTCTGCCGGGTGCCCGGCGCGATCGACAACGGCGACACCGGCGACGTCGCCTGCGACCACTACCGACGCTGGCCCGAGGACGTCGCGCTGATGCGCGGGCTCGGCGTCGACGCGTACCGGTTCTCGGTGGCCTGGCCCCGGGTGCTGCCCGAGGGCACCGGCCGGGTCAACCCGGCCGGGCTGGCCTTCTACGACCGGCTGGTCGACGCCCTGCTGGAGGCCGGCATCCGGCCGTTCGTCACGCTCTACCACTGGGACCTGCCGCAGGCCCTGCAGGACCGGGGCGGCTGGCCCGCCCGGGACACCGCGTACGCCCTCGCCGACTACGCGGCCGTGGTGGCCGGCGCGCTCGGCGACCGGGTCCGCGACTGGACGACGATCAACGAGCCGCTCTGCTCGGCCTGGATCGGCCACCTGGAGGGCCGGATGGCCCCCGGCGCCACCGACCTGGCGCTGGCCGTCCCCGCCGCCCACCACCTGCTGCTCGGACACGGCCTGGCCACCGCGGCGATCCGCGCGCACGCCACCGAGCCCGCCTCCGTCGGTGTGGTGTGCAACCTCAGCCCGATCGAGCCGGCCAGCGACCGCCCCGAGGACGTCGCCGCCGCCGCCCGCGCCGACGGGCACGTCAACCGGTGGTGGCTGGACCCGATCTTCGGCCGCGGGTACCCCGCCGACATGCTGGAGGTGTACCGCACCGCGCCGCCGGTCCGCCCCGGTGACCTGGAGACGATCGCCACCCCGCTGGAGTTCTTCGGGCTCAACTACTACTTCCGGCAGCGGGTCGTCGCCGACCCGGACGGTCCCCCGCCGTACGCCCGCCAGGTGCCGGTGCCCGGGGCCGTCGAGACGGCGATGGGCTGGGAGACCCACGCGGCGGGCCTGGAGCAGCTGCTGGTGCGCCTCGCCGAGGAGTACGGCGCCGGACCGGTGCACGTCACGGAGAGCGGCGCCGCCTGGCCGGACCGGGTGGCCCCGGACGGCACGGTCGACGACCCGGAGCGCACCCGCTACCTCGAGGAGCACCTCGCGGCGTGCGCCGCGGCGGCCCGGCGGGGCGTGGACGTGGCCGGCTACTTCGCCTGGTCACTGCTGGACAACTTCGAGTGGGCGTACGGCTACGACAAGCGGTTCGGTCTCGTCCACGTCGACTACGCCACCGGGCAGCGCACCGTCAAGACCAGCGGCCGCCGGTACGCCGAACTGATCCGCGCCCACCGCAGCGTCCTGGCCTGACCAGATCCGGTCATCCGCCCGCGCCTGCCGGGACGCAAGTGGCCCGCGGAGCACATCGGCTCCGCGGGCCACCGTCACGATCGGTGCCGCCAGGGTCAGAGCAGGCCGAGCCCCTGCACGGCCGTGCGCTCCTCCTGGAGCTCGGCCACGGACGCGTCGATGCGCTGCCGGGAGAACTCGTCGACGTCCAGGCCCTGCACGATCTCGAACCGGCCGTCGCGGGCGACCACCGGGAACGACGAGATCAGGCCCGCCGGCACCCCGTAGGAGCCGTCGGAGACGATCGCGGCCGAGGTCCAGTCGCCCTCCGGCGTGCCGTTGATCCAGTCGTGCACGTGGTCGATCGCGGCCGACGCGGCCGACGCGGCCGACGACGCCCCCCGCACCTCGATGATCTCGGCGCCGCGCTTGGCGACGCGGGGGATGAACTCGTCGGCCAGCCAGGACCGGTCGCCGATCAGCTCGGCCGCCGGGCGGCCGTCGACCTCGGCGTGGAAGACGTCCGGGTACTGGGTGGCCGAGTGGTTGCCCCAGATCGTCAGCTTCTTCACCTGCCCGACGGTGACCTGGAGCTTGCGCGCGAGCTGCGCGATCGCCCGGTTGTGGTCCAGCCGGGTCATCGCGGTGAAACGGTCCGCGGGCACGTCGGGGGCGTGCGCCTGGGCGATGAGGGCGTTGGTGTTGGCCGGGTTGCCCACCACGAGCACCTTGATGTCAGGCGCGGCGCCGGCGTTGATCGCCTCGCCCTGGGGCTTGAAGATGCCGCCGTTGGCCGCCAGCAGGTCCCCGCGCTCCATCCCCTTGGTACGGGGGCGTGCGCCGACCAGCAGCGCCACGTTGGCGCCCTCGAACGCCTGCTTCGGGTCGTCGAAGACGTCCACGCCGGCCAGCAGCGGGAACGCGCAGTCGTCCAGCTCCAGGGCGGTGCCCTCGGCCGCGCGCACCGCGGCCGGGATCTCCAGCAGCCGGAGCTTCACCCGCCTCCCGCCACCGAGCAGTTGCCCGGACGCGATCCGGAACAGCAGCGCGTAGCCGATCTGTCCGGCTGCGCCGGTGACGGTCACGGTTAGGGGCGTCTGGGCCATCAGAGCTTCTCCTGCCGAAGGGGCGGTCTGTGCCGATCAGGGGCGCAGTCACCATATCGCGAGTCCCGGACGCGAGCTCACCAGCGCCTGGTGGCCCGGGTCACCTCCCCGCCGGCCGGTTCGGTCAGGCGGGGGCGGGGGCGTGCCTGAGGCTTCGAACACCATGACCTACGTCACCACAGGGTCCCGCCCCGGACCCCCCGAAGGACCGTGACCCCGCACGACGAAGGCCGCCCCGAGGTTGGGGCGGCCTTCGTCGTCGCGCGTGCGGACCGGCGCCGGTCAGGTCATCTCGTCGTAGCGGCGGTCGATCGGCGTCGGGGCGGCAACCGGCTCCGGCGTGCCGATCGAGTCGGCGGCCTCGACCCGCTGGCCGGGGGCGACCGGGTCGTCGTCGAGCTCCAGCGGCGACACCTCGTCGTCGTCGAGCCCGGCGTAGACCTCCTTGCCCCGCCCGCGCCGCCGGTCGTTGAGGAACGCCACCCCGACCGCGCCGAAGTACAGCGCGGTCAGGCAGAGGGCCAGGGCCGTCATGCCGAACGGGTCCGGCGTCGGGGTGACCACGGCCGAGAAGGCGAAGAACACGAAGATCGCGACTCGCCACCAACTGAGCAGCCGCTTCGCGCTGGCCAGCCCGACGAAGTTGAGCATCAGCACGATGAGCGGGAACTCGAACGCCACCCCGAAGAGCAGGATCAGGTTGGTGACGAACGAGATGTACCGGGTCACCTCGAGCGTCGTCGCGATGTCGTCGCCGGAGATGTTGAGCAGGAACTCCAGCCCCTTCGTGGTGACGAAGAAGGCCAGCACCGCGCCGGCGGCGAACAGCGGCGCCGCGAGCGAGGTGAAGATGTACGCGTACCGGCGCTCGTGCCGGTGCAGGCCCGGGGCGATGAACGCCCACAGCTGGTAGAGCCAGACCGGCGCGGCGATGATCAACCCGACCCAGAGGCCGATCTTCAGGTTGAGCAGGAAGACGTCGGCGACGCCGAGCTGCACGAAGTTGCACTTGCCCGTGACCGGATCGATCGACGCCGGAAGATCGCAGTACGGCTTCGACAGCAGCTTGCGCACCGGATCCGCCAACCAGATGCCGAAGCCGAAGCCGACGAGCAGGGCCAGGGACGCCCGGAAAAGCCGGTTGCGCAGCTCACGGACGTGCTCGATGAGGGTCATCGAGCCGTCGGCGGCCCGCTCGAAGGTGCTCGGGCCGCGTTTACGCAGGGCGAAGGCCACGGTGGTGGGCCCTTCCTTCGGTCAGTTGTCGCGGACGCGCTGCACCGGGTCGATGACCGGCTGCTGTGGCGCCTGCGGCGGTGCGTACGGCTGCTGCTGCGGCTGGACGTAGGCCTGCTGCTGCGCGTACGGCTGCTGGGACTGCTGGCCGGCCTGCGGCGGCATCGGCTGGTAGGCGGCCTGGGCGTCGGCCTTCTCCGCCAGGTCGCGGTCGTCGTCGTGCAGGCTCTTCGTCTCGGCCTTGATGATCCGCAGCGAGCGGCCCAGCGAGCGGGCCGCGTCCGGGAGCCGCTTCGCGCCGAACAGCAGGATCAGCACGACCACGAGTACGGCGATGTGCCACGGTCTGAGGGCACCCATGGGAAGCTCCAGTCGCTGTGTCGTCTCTGAGGGGTGTACCGAAGCCCATCGTACGTGCGTGAGGGCTCCTTGCCACCCGCCGGGCCGTTCGGTGGTCACGGCCGGTCGATGAAGTCTCGACCAACCCCGCGCGTCCCGTCAACCATCGGAGGCCGACCGTTTCCGCGCGCTATCGCCCCAAACGCGCAAGATCGCGCGCAGGACCGACCGTCGGTCAGTGGCCGCGCTTGGCCTTGATCACCGCGAGCCGCTGCTGGGTGACGGTCACCTGCCCCTGGAGGGCCTCCGCGCGCTCCTGGAGCGCCTCCGCCCCGACCTGCAACGCCTCCGCCTCGGCCTGGCGGCGTTGCAACGCCACCGCGGCCCGCCGCAGCCGGGGCAGCCGCGCCACCACCGGCCGCACGGCCAACGCCAGCACCACGAGCGCCAACACCACCACCGCCACCACGATCCACGTCACCACGGCGGCCAGCCTACCGGGACGCCATGGACGCCGCCGGGGTGGCCGACGGCGCGGCGTCGGGAGTGGCATACGCCTCCAGGGCGGCGACCGCCTGGGCACGGACCTGCTCGGCCAGCTCCGTCGGGGCCGCCACGGTGACGTCCGGGCCCAGCCCCAGCACGAACCGCCGGGCCCAGCCGAGGTCGGTCACCCGCAGCGACACCAGCCACCGGTCGCCGTCGCCGGCCTCGACCCGCTCGCACGGGTAGTACTCGGTGATCCACCGCTCGCCCCGGCCGATCCGCAGGGTGATCAGCGGCAGGTCCGGGGAGGGCCGGAACACGCCCTCGGAGAGGTCGTACGGGCGGGCCTGCGGCGGCGCCGCCGCCGGCTCATCCAGCTCGGTCACCGCGTCGATCCGGTCGACCCGGAACAGCCGCACCGCCTCCGCGCGGCGGCACCACGCCTCCGCGTACGCCCGGCCGCCCACCATCAACATGCGCAGCGGGTCGATCACCCGCTCGGTGCTCTCGTCCCGCGCGGCCGTGTAGTAGGTGATCCGCAGCGCCCGGCCCCGCTCCACGGCGGCGCGCAGCTCCTCGACCCGCCGGCTGTCGACGGGGAGGCGCACCTCGACCGGGGCGGCGACCAGGTCACCGGCCGCGTCCTCGATCTTGGCGAGGGCCCGCTCCACGGCCTCCCGGTTGGTGACCCCCGGGGTCTCCGCCAGCATCCGCAGCGCCACCACCAGGGCGAGGGCCTCGTCCGGGGTCAGCCGGAGCGGCCGGTCGATCCCGGCGTCGTAGGTGATGGTCACCCGGTCGCCGTCGAAGGCCATGTCGATCAGGTCACCCGGGCCGTACCCGGGCAGCCCGCACACCCACAGCAGCTCCAGGTCCTCCCGCAACTGCCGCTCGGTGACCCCCAGGTCCCCGGCCGCCTCGGCGATCTCGATCCCCGGACGGGCCAGCAGGTAGGGCACCAGGTTCAGCAGCCGGGCCAGCCGGTCCGCCGAGGCCCGGTTGCCGCCGGGGCGCGCAGCCGCCGAGCGGGCAGCGGGACGGGTCATCGGGTACCTCCGGTCACGGTCAGCTCCTCGTGCCGGGCGGCAATCTCCTTGAGTCGTTGGATGACCGCCTCGCGCACCTCCGGCGGGTCCACCACCCGCACGTCCGGGCCGTACCCCACCAGCTGCCGGGCCAGGGACTCCGGGTCCGCGTACGGCAGGACCAGCCGGTCGCCGCCCGGCCCGGACGTGGCCTCCACCGCCCAGCGGCGCAGCCCCGCCGCGCGCCCCGGGGCGACCAGCACGGTCGCCCGCCCGGTGCGTTCCACCGGCCCCGACCAGCGGGCCACGTGGCTGATCAGGTCCACCCCCGCCGGCGGCTGGTAGCCGCCCGGCACGCCGGCCACCCGGACGGCGCCGACGACCCGGGAGAGCCGGAAGCAGCGGGTCGCCGCCCGGTCCAGGTCGTGGCCCACCACATACCACCGGCCGCGCCAGCAGACCACCCCCCACGGCTGCAACCGGCGGCGGGTCGGGGCGTCCCGGTCGGGCACCCGGTAGTCGAAGCTCACCTCGCGGCGGTCCCGGGCGGCGGCCGTCAGCGGCGCGAACGCCGGGTCGACCGTGACCATCGGCTCCAGGCCCAGGGTGGCCTGCGGGTCCACGTCCACCCCGGCGGCGCGCAGCTTCGCCAACCCGGACGACGCTGCGGCGGCCAGCCCGGCGTGCTGCCACAGCCGCGCGGCGATGCCCACCGCGGCGGCCTCGTCGGGCTCCAGCGGGATGTCCGGCAGCGCGTATTCCCGGTGGGCGATCCGGTAGCCGGGCTCGGCGTCGAAGACGCTCGCCGTGCCGGTCTCCAGCGGCACCCCGAGCTCCCGCAGCTCGGCCTTGTCCCGCTCGAACTTGCGCTGGAACGCTTCGTGGTCCTTCGCGTCTTCCGGATCGTGCTCGTAGCCGGGCACGGTCGCGGCGATCTGCGCGGCGGTCAGGAACCGTCGCGTCGACAACAGGCAGATCACCAAGTTGACCAGGCGTTCGGTGCGGGTCCGCGACACGGGGTGAACGCTAGCAGCCCGCGCGGCACGCCCGTGCACCCGCGCGGGCGCGTCGCGGCAACGCCTTCATCGGTGACTCTCCGTCTCCGGGCGAGGATCTCGGCGCGGTCATATGGTGACCCCATGTCGGAAACGGACGTCAAGGCCGAGAGCGTCGGGACCGTGGTGGTGGCGGGCGTGGCGAACCTCGCCATCGCCGTGGCGAAGCTGGTGGCCGGCCTGATCTCCGGCTCCGCGGCCATGCTCTCCGAGGCCGCCCACTCGGTCGCCGACACCACCACCGAGGCGCTGCTCTACCTGGCGCTGCGCCGGGGCGCGCGCCCCGCCGACGTCCGGCACCCCTTCGGGTACGGCAAGGAGAGCTACGTCTGGGCCTTCCTCGCCGCACTGTTCACCTTCGTCGCCGGCGCGGGTTTCGCCATCACCCACGGCGTCACCACCATCCTGGTGCACGAGCACAGCGGCAACTACCTCGTCTCGTACGTCGTGCTGGCGGTCTCGTTCGCCATCGAGTCGGTCTCCCTGGCCCGGGCGGTGCGGCAGATCCGCGGCGAGTCGCGGCGCTGGCGCACCACCCCCCGGCGGTTCCTGCGGCTCACCGCCGACACCGCCGTCAAGGCCGTCTTCCTGGAGGACAGCGCCGCCCTCGTGGGGCTGCTGCTGGCCGCAGTCGGCCTGACCCTGTCGCACTGGACCGGCGACGAGCTCTACGACGGCCTCGCCTCCATCGCCATCGGCGTGCTCCTGCTGGTCGTGGCCGTCGTCCTCGCCAAGGCCAACATCTCCCTGCTGGTCGGCCGGGCCATCCCCGAGCGGCTGCGCCTGGAGATCGAGCAGGAGCTCAACGGGCTGCCCGCCGTCGAGCGCATCGACACCCTGCTCACCATGCAGCTCGGCCCGGACGACATGCTGGTCGCCGCCAAGGTCGACTTCCGGGACGAGGCCACCGGCGCCGACATCGAGGCCGCCGCCGACGAGGCCGAGCGGCGCCTCATCGAGCGCTACCCGGAGATCGGCTACGTCTTCCTCGACCCCACCCCCTCCCGCCCCGAGGCCCGCCACCGCCGCGCCCGGCACACCCAGGAGGACCCGTCCCCCTGACCCCGCCGTGGCGGCACGCACCCGGGGGCCGCTAGCGTGCCGGGCATGGTGCGATGGCGGGCGGGAACCGTGACGGCGCTGCGGCGGGAGTGGACGGGCGCGGTGGAGCTGGACGTCGAGCTGACCGACGGCGGCACCATGCGGGCCCTGGCCTACCCGGAGCTGGTCGGCCGGCCCGTACCCGGCGACCGGGTGCTGCTCAACGCCGGCGCGCTGCTGATGGGCCTCGGCACCGGCGGGTACGCGCTGGTCGTGGCGCTGCCCGACCGGCTGCCGGCGGATCCGGTCGAGGCGGGCGACACCCGCGACGCCGGGCACCTGGTCAAGGCCCGCTACACCCCGCTGCAACCGATCCTGCTCGGCGTCGACGAGGAGGCCAGCCCGCACCGGGCGGCACTGGAGACCGCCGAGGACGTCGCCGGGCTGCCGGTGGTCACCGCCGACCTGCACTCCGCCCTGCCGGCGATCCTCGCCGGGGTCCGCGCCGACGCCCCCGACGCCCGGGTGGCGTACGTGCTCACCGACGGCGGGGCGCTGCCGGCGTGGTTCTCCCGCACCCTCGACGGGCTGCGCGACCAACTCGTCGGCACGGTCAGCGTCGGGCAGGCGTTCGGCGGCGACCTGGAGGCCACCACCGTGCACAGCGGCCTGCTCGCCGCCCGGCACGTGCTCGCCGCCGACGTGGTCGTCCTCGCCCAGGGCCCCGGCAACCTCGGCACGGGCACCCGGTGGGGGTACTCGGGGGTGGCCGTCGGCGAGGCGGTCAACGCGATCGCCGCCCTCGGCGGGCGGCCGGTCGGCTCGCTGCGGATCTCCGACGCCGATCCCCGCCCCCGGCACCGGGGGGTGTCCCACCACAGCCTCACCGCGTACGGCCGGGTAGCGCTCGCCCCGGCGGACCTGGTGGTGCCCGACGGCCTGGCCCCGCCCCTGGCCCGGGAGGTGGACGCCGCGCTGGCCCCGCTCGCGGGGCGGCACCGGATCGTCCGGGTGCCCACCGACGGGCTCGACGCCGCGCTGCGCGCCAGTGCCGTGCCGCTGTCCACGATGGGCCGCGGCCTGGACGCCGACCACGCCTACTTCCTGGCCGCCGCCGCCGCCGGCCGGCACGCCGCCGCGCTCGCCCACTGAGACGACCAGGGCGACAGGGCTAGGACCGGGCAGGCGACAAACCGGGCTGAGCGACGGTTCTGGCAGACGACGGACCGGGCGGGCGATCAGGCCAGGAAAATCAACGCCAGCCAGCCGCCGACGATCACCGCCAGCGCGACCGCCAGCACCCAGGTCGGCACCTTGTAGTCGCCGCGCCGGTTGCGCTCGACCTCGGCCCGGATCTTCTCGCGCCGGCGCTCGACCCAGTTCAGCTTCTCAGCGCCGCGGTCGCGCTCGGGGGGTTCAGACGTCGTCATGGCAGGGCCAGCCTACCCGGCGGGCCCCCGCCCACTGCGGCCAGCGCCGCGGACGGGGGCCCGGCCGGTCACATGCTGGCGATGAGGCGTTCCACCCGCTCGTCGTACGCCCGGAACGGGTCCTTGCACAACACGGTGCGTTGCGCCTGGTCGTTGAGCTTCAGGTGCACCCAGTCGACGGTGAAGTCCCGCCGCTTCTCCTGCGCGTGCCGGATGAACTCGCCCCGCAGCCGCGCCCGGGTGGTCTGCGGCGGCGTCTCCTTGGCCTCGAAGATCTCCGGGTCAGTGGCCACCCGGTCCACCTCCCCGCGCCGCTCCAGCAGCCCGTACAGGCCCCGCCCGCGCCGCACGTCGTGGTACGCGAGGTCCATCTGCGCCACCCGGGGGTGCGACAGCGGCAGGTCGTGCTTGCGCTGGTACCGCTCGATCAGCCGCAGCTTCGACACCCAGTCGATCTCCCGGGACACCGGCTCCAGGTCACCGGTCTCCACCGCGCTCAACACCCGGCCCCACAGCTCCACCACCCGCTTGGCCGTCTGGTCCCCGCCGCGTCGCTCCACGAACTCGATCGCCTTCGCCAGGTACTCCTGCTGGATCTCCAGGGCGCTGACCTCCTTGCCGGAGGTCAGCCGCACCTTGCGCCGGCCGGTGATGTCGTGCGACACCTCGCGGATCGCCCGGATCGGGTTCTCCAGCGTCAGGTCCCGCATCACCACCCCCGCCTCGATCATCCGCAGCACGATGTCCGCGGAGCCGACCTTCAGCAGCGTGGTGACCTCGTTCATGTTCGAGTCGCCGACGATGACGTGCAGCCGCCGGTACCGCTCCGCGTCCGCGTGCGGCTCGTCGCGGGTGTTGATGATCGGCCGGCTCCGGGTGGTCGCCGACGACACGCCCTCCCAGATGTGCTCGGCACGCTGGGACAGGCAGTACACCGCGCCGCGGGGCGTCTGCAGCACCTTGCCCGCGCCGCAGATCAACTGCCGGGTGACCAGGAACGGAATCAGCACGTCCGCCAGCCGGCCGAACTCGCCGTGCCGGGAGACCAGGTAGTTCTCGTGGCAGCCGTAGGAGTTCCCGGCCGAGTCGGTGTTGTTCTTGAACAGGTAGATCTCGCCGGCGATGCCCTCGTCGTGCAGCCGCTTCTCCGCGTCGATGAGCAACCCCTCCAGGATCCGCTCCCCCGCCCGGTCGTGGGCCACCAGGTCCACCACCGAGTCGCACTCCGGGGTCGCGTACTCCGGGTGGGAGCCGACGTCCAGGTAGAGGCGGGCGCCGTTGCGCAGGAACACGTTGCTCGACCTGCCCCACGACACCACCCGACGGAACAGGTATCGCGCGACCTCGTCAGGGGACAGCCGCCGCTGCCCGCGGTAGGTACAGGTGACGCCGTACTCGGTCTCGAGGCCGAAGATTCGCCGCTCCATGATGTGACATTAGCCCTCTCAGGCCCCGAATGGGCAGGGCTGACCACCCCGATGCCGCGACCGACCGGCACGCCCCGCGCCGGGCGGCCCACCGCCCGCCGGGCCTCGGTGGGCGGGCACCGTCCCCCCGACGAAGCGTCCGGGCCGCTGGGGTGGTGTCCGGACACAAGCGACCGGCCGCCCCACGAGGGGACGACCGGTCGCGTGACGGTGCCGTCGGCGGGGACGGGCGGGCTACGCCTCGGGCGTGTCGTCCGCCTGCTGACCCTCCAGGTCCGCCGAGCCGGCCGAGGTGGTCGGCTTCTTCGCCTCCTCGGTCGGCGTGGCCGGGTGCTCCGGGCGCTCCTCGGTCGACGTCGAGCCGTTCGTGGCGTCCGTGTCGGCGTCGGCGTCCAGCAGGGTGGTCAGGGCCGCCCCGGTGATCCGCCGGAACGTCCGGCCCACCCGGCGGCGGTCCAGGACCGCCACCTCGAGCTGGTTGGCCGCGATCGTGCGGGCCGCGCCGCCCTCGCCGCCGACGCTGCTCAGCGCCGCCAGGGCCAGCCGGACCGCCTCGCCGAGCGACATGTCCGGTCGGTGCTGCGACTTGAGCGACCCGGCGATGGCGTCGGCCTGCCCACCCATCGCCATCCGGCCCGGCTCGTCGTTGACCGAACCGTCGTAGGTCAGCCGGTAGAGCGCGTCGTCCTGTGGCGTCGCACCCACCTCGGCCACGCAGATCTCCACCTCGAACGGCTTCGACTGCTCGGTGAAGATGGCGCCGAGGGTCTGCGCGTACGCGTTGGCCAGCGCCAGGCCGGTGACGTCGCGCCGGTCGTAGCTCAGGCCGTTGAGGTCGGCCATCCGGACCCCGGCACGGCGCAGGTTCTCGAACTCGTTGTACCGGCCGACGGCGGCGAAGCCGATCCGGTCGTAGATCTCGCTGACCTTGTGCAGGGTGCTGGAGAGGTTCTCCGCGACGAAGAGCACCCCGCCGGAGTAGCTCAGCACGACCGCGCTGCGGCCCCGGGCGATGCCCTTACGGGCCAGCTCGGAGCGGTCGCGCATGATCTGCTCGGGCGAGGCGTAGAACTGCATGGCCACGGCGGCGGTTCTCCTTCTGGGCGCTGGGCTGACGACTGCTGACTGGGCGGGACGGGCTCAGCCGCCCGGGTTCTCCATCCGGCCGGCGACCACGGCCTCGGCGACGGCGGCCGTCTCGGCGTCGGTGAGCCGGTGGGTGCCCTCCGCCGTCGCGGTCATCACCACCGGGTAGATCCGACGGGTCAGGTCCGGCCCGCCGGTCGCCGTGTCGTCGTCGGCCGCGTCGTAGAGCGCCTCGACCGCGAGCCGCGCCGCGTCGTCGATCGACAGGCCGGCGCGGAAGCGCTTCTTCAGCGCGGACCGGGCGAAGATCGAGCCGGAGCCGATCGCGTCGTAGCCGGTCTCCTCGTAGGGGCCCCCGGTGACGTCGAAGCTGAAGATCCGGCCGGCCCGCGCCGGGTCGCTCGCGGCCAGGTCGAAGCCGGCGAACAGCGGGATGACCGCGAGGCCCTGCATGGCCGCGCCCAGGTTGCCGCGGATCATGGAGGCCAGCCGGTTGGCCTTGCCGTCGAGCGAGAGCATCGCGCCCTCGATCTTCTCGTAGTGCTCAAGCTCAACCTGGAACAGTCGCATCAGCTCGATGCCGATGCCTGCGGTGCCCGCGATGCCGACCAGCGAGTAGGCGTCGGCGGGGTGCACCTTCTCGATGTCGCGCTGGGCGATCAGGTTGCCCATGGTGGCCCGGCGGTCACCGGCCATGACCACACCGCCGGCGGCCGAGATGGCCACGATGGTGGTCGCGTGCGGCGCCAGGTCGGCGGCCATGCCCGGGGGCAGCGGCCGGCGGCCGGGCAGCATCTCGGGAGCGGCCCTGCTCAGGAATGTGGTGAAGGAGGACGTCCCCGCGTTGGTGAACACATCTGGTAGACGCCCGGATGGATCAAAGCCCGCTGCCACGTGGTTCCTCTCAGGTACGTGATCGCCCTGGCCAGCCTCGTGGGACTGTCACGGAACTGGCCAAGACCACCGTTGCAGTTGAAGCAGAGTATCCCGCGCACCCATCCGGTGCGATGGTCGTGGTCCAGATGTTGCGGGTCCGCGCCGCCACAGATCGCGCAGACCCCGCCCTGCTCGGCGAGCAGCTCGTCGAACTCCTTCTGCCCGATCCCGTACCGCCTGCGCAGGTGGTACTCCCTCGTGCCGCCGTAGAGCCGCTGCTTCGTCTCTTGGCCTTTGGCGTTGTGGCAAGGCTTGCAGTATCGGCCGTAGCCGGAGCGCGCGGCGCGGTTGCGCGGGAAGTTCTCAAGAACCTTCGTCTCCCCGCATGCCGGGCAGCGGCGGTAGCCCTCTGGCGTCGAGAGCACCGGGCGAACCTCCCGCCCCTGCTGCTCCCTCACTCGTCTGGCGTAGCTCGCCTTCGACCGCAGGTTGAAGCAGGGCTTACAGTAACTGCCACGGCCGTCAGGACGCCGGCTGTTGGCGCAGAACTGGTCGAGCGGTTTCCACTCTCCGCAGTCGCGGCAACGCCGCCGCCCGTCCTGGTCATCCAAGGGAAGCGGCATGTCCGAATTTACCCTCTATGCCCTATTCGCCCCCTTTCTGCACATAGCCCCTGACAAATTCCTCTGCGTTCTCCTCCAGGACGGAGTCGATCTCGTCGAGCAGGTCGTCGACGTCCTCGGTGATCTCGGCGTGCCGCTCGGCGACCTCCGGGTTCGCCTCGGTGGTGACGTCCTCGATCTCCTCGCCCTGCCGAGCCTTGCCCGACTGCGACTGCCCGCCGCTGTCATGAGTGGCCATTGCCGCCTCCTCCACGATCGTCTCCGATGAACTTACCTCGCGGGGATGACGAAAAGCCCGCCGCGCGCCGGCTTCTCCGGCGTGCCACGGGCTTTTGCCCCGGCGGGTCAGCCGCCGGTCAGCGTCTCCAACAGGTCCTTGGCGCTGACGCACCGGTCGAACAACGCGCCCACGTGCGCGCGGGTGCCCCGCTCCGGCTCCATCATCGGCACCCGCACCAGCGACTCCCGGCCCACGTCGAAGATGACCGAGTCCCAGCTCGCGGCCACCACCTCCGAGGCGTACTGCGCAAGGCAGCGGCCCCGGAAGTAGGCCCGGGTGTCCTCCGGCGGCTCGGTCATCGCGGTGCGGGTCTGCTCGTCGGTCAGCAGCGTCTTCATCGAGCCGCGCTGCACCAGCCGGTGGTAGAGCCCCTTATCCGGTCGCACGTCGGAGTACTGCAGGTCGACCAGCTGGAGCTTGTGCGCGCCCCAGCCGAGCTTCTCCCGCTCCCGGTAGCCCTCCAACAGCCGCAGCTTCGCCACCCAGTCCAGCTCGTCGGCGCACAGGAACGCGTCGCGGCCGAGCCGGTCCAGCACGCTCTCCCAGCGGTCCAGCACGTCGTTGGTCTGCGCGTCGGCGTCCGTGCCGTACCGGTCGTCCACGAAGGACCGCACCCGCTCGAAGTACGCCCACTGCAGGTCCAGCGCGGTCAGCCGGCGCCCGTCGCGCAGCCGCATCCGGTGCTTCAGCGACGGGTCGTGGCTGACCGCGCGCAGCTCCGAGACCGGGTCGGCGATGCCCAGGTCCGGCCCGAGCGCCTTCTCCTCGATCATGGTGAGGATCAGGGCCGTGGTGCCGACCTTCAGGTACGTGGAGATCTCCGACAGGTTCGCGTCGCCGATGATGACGTGCAGCCGGCGGTACTTGTCGGCGTCGGCGTGCGGCTCGTCCCGGGTGTTGATGATCGGCCGCTTGAGGGTGGTCTCCAGCCCGACCTCGACCTCGAAGAAGTCGGCGCGCTGGGAGATCTGGAAGCCGCTGGCGCCGCCGTCCTGGCCGATGCCGACCCGGCCAGCGCCGCAGACGATCTGCCGGGTGACGAAGAACGGCGTCAGGTACGCCACGATGTCGGAGAACGGCGTCTGCCGGCGCATCAGGTAGTTCTCGTGGGTGCCGTAGCTGGCGCCCTTGTTGTCGGTGTTGTTCTTGTACAGGTGGATGGGCTGGGTGCCCGGGATGGTGGCCGCCCGGCGGGACGCCTCGGCCATCACCCGCTCCCCGGCTTTGTCCCACCGCACCACGTCCAGGGGGTTGGTCACCTCCGGAGTGGAGTACTCCGGGTGGGCGTGGTCGACGTAGAGCCGGGCGCCGTTGGTGAGTATCACGTTGGCCAGCCCCAGGTCCTCGTCGGCGAGGGCCTCGGCGGGGTCGTACGCGGCGCCGGAGTAGGTGAAGCCACGGGCGTCGCGCAGCGGCGACTCCTCCTCGTAGTCCCAGCGGGCCCGGCCGCCCCGGTTGAGTTCGGGGCGTGCCCCGTAGGCGTTGACCACCTGGGACGAGGTGACCATCGGGTTGGCGCCTGCCTGGCCGGGCACGGAGATGCCGTACTCGACCTCGGTGCCCATGATCCGTCTTACGCTCATCGACCTACCCGCTCCACTCGCCGACCCGGTCCCCCATCACGTCGAGCGTAGTCCGCGCCGCGCGGTGCGGGGGCGTGGCGGGCGGGCCGCGTCGAGTGTCGCCCGAGGACGGTCCCGGGTGCCGGGACGCGACAGGACCCGCGACAGTGCTGTCGCGGGCCCCGCAGCGTGCTGGTCGGTCTACAGGTACTGACCGGTGTTGCTGGCGGTCTCGATCGACCGGCCGGCCTCCGTGCCCTTGCCGCCGGAGACGAGCGTGCGGATGTAGACGATCCGCTCGCCCTTCTTGCCGGAGATCCGGGCCCAGTCGTCCGGGTTGGTGGTGTTGGGCAGGTCCTCGTTCTCCCGGAACTCGTCGACGCAGGCGTCGAGAAGGTGCTGCAGGCGCAGGCCCTTGCGACCGGAGGTGAGGAACGCCTTGATGGCCATCTTCTTGCCCCGGTCGACGATGTTCTGGATCATCGCGCCGGAGTTGAAGTCCTTGAAGTAGAGGACTTCCTTGTCACCGTTGGCGTAGGTCACCTCGAGGAAGCGGTTGTCCTCGGTCTCGGAGTACATCCGCAGCACGACCGCGTCGATCATCGCCGCGACGGTGGCCTGGGGATCGCCGCCGTGCTCGGCCAGGTCGTCGCCGTGCAGCGGCAGCCCGGCGAGGATGTACTTCGAGAAGATGTCCTTGGCCGCCTCGGCGTCCGGCCGCTCGATTTTGATCTTCACGTCGAGCCGGCCGGGGCGCAGGATGGCCGGGTCGATCATGTCCTCCCGGTTGGAGGCGCCGATGACGATGACGTTCTCCAGGCCCTCCACGCCGTCGATCTCGCTGAGCAGCTGGGGGACGATGGTGTTCTCCACGTCCGAGGAGACGCCGGAGCCACGGGTCCGGAAGATCGAGTCCATCTCGTCGAAGAACACGATCACCGGGGTGCCCTCGCCGGCCTTCTCCCGGGCACGCTGGAAGATCAGCCGGATGTGCCGCTCGGTCTCGCCGACGTACTTGTTGAGCAGCTCCGGGCCCTTGATGTTGAGGAAGAAGCTGGTGTGCCGGTCCTTGCCCAACCGCTCGGCGATCTTCTTGGCCAGGGAGTTCGCCACCGCCTTGGCGATGAGCGTCTTGCCGCAGCCTGGCGGCCCGTAGAGCAGGATCCCCTTGGGCGGGCGGAGCTGGTGCTCGCGGAACAGGTCGGCGTGCAGGAAGGGCAGCTCCACCGCGTCGCGAATCTGCTCGATCTGGGACTGGAGGCCACCGATGTCGGTGTAGTCGACATCGGGCACCTCCTCCAGGACCAGCTCCTCGACCTCGCTCTTCGGAATCCGCTCGTACGCGTACGCCGAGCGGGGCTCGATCATGAGCGAGTCACCGGCCCGGATCGGCGAACCGATCAGGGTGTCGGCGAGGTGCACGATCCGCTCTTCGTCGGAGTGGGACACCACCAGCGCCCGGTCGCCCGGTGCGCCGTCGGGACCCGCGAGGATCTCCTTGAGCATCACCACCTCGCCGACCCGCTCGAAGCCGAACGCGTCGACGATGTTGAGCGCGTCGTTGAGCAGGACCTCCTGGCCACGCCGCAATTCCGCGACGTCCAGCGAGGGTGAGACGGCGACCCGGAGCTTGCGCCCCCCGGTGAACACGTCCACCGTGCCGTCCTCGTGCGCCGTCAGGAAGACACCGTAGCCACTCGGCGGTTGCGCGAGGCGGTCGATCTCCTCCTTGAGCGTCACGATCTGCGCCCGGGCCTCCTTGAGAGTGCCGACGAGCCGTTCGTTGTTCTCGGTCAGCCGCGCCAACTGTGCCTGGGTGGCCGCCAGCCGCTCTTCGAGCTGCCGGACGTGTCGGGGGCTTTCGGTCAACTTGCGCCGCACCAGAGCGAGTTCCTCTTGAAGGAACGCGACCTGCGTGGAGAGATCGTGGGCCTCCTTCTCCCACCGTGCGGCGCGCGAGTCCGCGTCGTCACTGCGTGCCACGTCCCACCTCCCCGGGGGGCTTGAACGTTCTGCCCTAACACTAGCCGCTATGAGGCCGATTCGGTCCCACGCAACGCCCTCGTCACCGAACCTTGATCGCCAGGGTGGCCGCGGGGGCAGGTCCCGGCGTTCGGGTACCGTCGTGACGTGGGACGGGAGAACATGGGGGGTGCACCGATGGCCGAGGTCGCGACCGACACGTTGCAGGTCTGGGTGGATCAGGACCTCTGCACGGGCGACGGCCTGTGCGTGCAGTACGCGCCGGAGGTCTTCGAGTTCGACGTCGACGGCCTGGCGTACGTCAAGGGTCCCGACGGCGAGCTCCAGCTGGCCCCGGCCAGCCGGGTGGACGTGCCCGCGCACCTGCGCCTGGAAGTGATCGACTCGGCGAAGGAGTGCCCGGGCGACTGCATCCACGTGGTTCGCGGCAGCGACGGCGTGGAGGTCGCCGGCCCGGAGGCCGAGGACGACTGACCGAACGACCGGGCCGCCCCCGCGGGGGCGGCCCGGTCGGCCCGGGTCTCAGAGCACCGGCCGGCCGACCACCGAGGCGACCAGCCGGGAGAACTCCTCCAGCCGGGCGATCTGCCCCGCCCCGCCGTCGTCGAGAGTCTTGCCGAACCGCAGCGCGTCGTGCCTGGGCGCCCCGGCTGCGTCGTCGCCCGGCGGCGCCTCGTCCAGCGAGGTGAGCAGCAGGTATACGTCGATGCTGTCGACCCGGATCCCGCCGTCGTCGGCCCGGGTGAGCCGCCGCCGGCAGCCCACCTCGGTGACGGTGGACACCGGCACCACCCGCAACGACGAGGTCATCGCCCCGGGCGGCCCCTCCCCCGGCGGCACGTCCTCGCCGTGCCACAGCACGAGGCGGCTGCCGTCGCAGACCACCACCTCCTGCCACACCCCGTTGACCTCGTTGACGAAGCGTTCCAGGGTGAAGCCGAGCACGGACGCGCCGCGCAGCACCCCGCCGAGGGCCTCCAGGGCGACGTCCGGGTCCCGCAGGTAGGCCCGGGCCGCCGATTCCAGGTCGGTGTAGGGCGACCAGTCGGGAAAGACCGCCGGCACGTCCTGACCGCCGAAGCCGGGCTGACTCACGACGCCTCCCCCCGTTCGCCGCCGTCGCCGCACCGGCCCGCGCCGGGCCGGGCCGTCCACTCGCCCATGCCGCCTCCCGCCGACCGGGCCGGGCCGGCGGGCGGCACCCCGCCCGGCCCGGTCGCCCGTCCGCTCACGCCTGACCGTTTCGCTGGCTGGTCACGGCGCGTCCCGCTCCTCCGTGGCCTCGGAAGGCGCCCCGGCGGCCGTGGCCGCGGCGGCCTGCCGGGCCGCTTCGGCCGCCCGCAGCACCTGCCGCCGCTCGGCGTACGCCTCGGCGCCCTTGCTGGGTTTGCGCCGCCGAGGCGGTGCGGTGACCCCCGGGGCGAGCTTGCGGGCGGAGACCAGGAACGCGGTGTGCGCGATCATCCGGTGGTCGGGGCGCACGGCCAGTCCCTCGGCGTGCCAGTCGCGCACCAGCGACTCCCAGGCCCGCGGCTCGGTCCAGCCGCCGCGCTCGCGCAGCGCCTCCACCAGCTCGGACAGCTGCGGGGTGGTGGCCACGTACCCGATGAACACGCCGCCGGGCAGCAGCGCCCGCTCGACCATGTCGAGGGTCTCCCACGGCGTCAGCATGTCCAGGATGATCCGGTCGAAGCCCGTCTCGGCGCATCCGGCCACGTCACCGACGTGCAGGTGCCACGCCGGGTGCGGGCCGTCGAAGAACGCCTCGACGTTGCGCCGGGCGATCTGGGCGAAGTCGTCGCGTACCTCATAGGAGTGCAGCTCGCCGGTGCTGCCGACGGCCCGCAGCAGCGAGCAGCTCAGCGCCCCGGAGCCGGCGCCGGCCTCCAGCACCTTCGCGCCGGGGAAGACGTCGCCCATGGCGACGATCTGCGCCGAGTCCTTCGGGTAGATCACCTGGGCGCCGCGCGGCATGGACAGCACGTAGTCCGACAGCAACGGGCGCAGGGCGAGGAAGGCGGTCCCGCCGCCGGAGGTGGTCACGACGCTGCCGTCGGGCAGCCCGATCAGGGTGTCGTGGTCCAGGATGCCCCGGTGGGTGTGGAACGCCTTGCCGGGTTCCAGGGTGACCGTGTGCATCCGCCCCTTCGGGTCGGTCAGCTGCACCCGGTCGCCGGGGCGGAACGGCCCCCTGCGATGGCCCCTGCCCGGCGTGTCTGATGCCGCGCCGGGACCTGGAGTCGTCGGCACGGGCGGCAGCGCCGGGGGGTCGGCGGGCACCGGTGCGCCGGGGTCGGCCGGCAGGGCGGAGGGATGTGCGGTCACGTGTTCATCTTCCGTTTGGGTTCCAGGAGCTGCGCCAGATCCGCGATGTGCAGAACGCCGACGACATCTTCGCCTGCCGTCACGACGTACTGCGCGCCCGGGTGGGTCTGCACGACCTCCATCACCGCCTCGCCGTCCAGGCCGACCGGCAGGGCGGGCAGGGTGGCCAGGGAGCGGGACACCGCGTCGACGGTGATCCACGGCTGCCGCTCCGGCGGCACCGCGGCGGTGGCGACCGGGTCGAGCAGTGCCACCGGCCGGCCGGTGGTGTCGGCGACGACGAGGGCCGCGTCGGGCCAGGGACCCTCGGCGCGGCGGCGCTGCGCCTCGGCGAGCGGGGTGCCGGTGGGCACCGGGAAGACCGGGCGGGCCAGCCGGCGCAGGTCGATCAGCGGGAACCGGCGGCTGATCCGGGCCAGTCGCACGGACTGCCCCGCGCCGCGCCACAGGGTGAACGCGACCAGCAGCATCAGCGGCAGCGCGAGCGGCACCAGCAGCCGGTTCACCGCCAGGACGACGACCAGCGCGGCGGTGCCGACGGCGACGGCCCGACCGACCCAGCCGGCGACCTCGGTGCCGGTGTGCCGGTCCCGGGTCAGCGCCCACACGGCGGCGCGCAGCGCCCGGCCGCCGTCCAGCGGCAGCCCGGGCAGCAGGTTGAACACGGCGACGATGACGTTGCTCACCGCGAGCTGGAAGGCGAGCTGGTTGGCCAGGGTGCCGTCGGGCAGGGCCAGGGTGGCGACCACGGCGGCGGCGCCGAGCACCGCGGAGACCGCCGGGCCGGCCAGCGACACCAGCAGGTCGACCCGGGGGCTGGGGGCGTCGCGGTCCATCTCGGTGTACCCGCCGAGCAGCTCCAGGGTGATCCCCCGCACACCGATGCCGTAACGGCGGGCGGTCAGGGCGTGGCCCAGCTCGTGCAGCAGCACCGAGCCGAGCAGTGACACGACGAACCCGAAGCCGATGAGGTAGCCGCCGAGCTGGGACAGGTCGAGCTGGCTGCGGGCGAACTCGGCGTACATGACGGTGACGAGCAGGGTCAGCAGCAGCATCGACCCGTTGAGGTGCAGCGGCACCCCGAACACCCGGCCGATGGTGAATCCGGCGGACCGCTGTGGCCGCCGCCGCGGCCGGGTCGTCTGCTGCTCCATCGTCCCGATGCTACGTACCCGCCGCCGACGCCCACCCCTCGGAGCGGCGGGGACGGGCTTGTCGGACCGGTGGCCTAACCTTCCGGACATGACGGCGGAACCGGTGATCGACCAGCAACAGGCGAAGGCCACGGCGGGGATGCCGGCGACGACGGAGGTGCCGGCCACGGTCCGGGCGTCGCTGTCGCCGTCGCGGGCGGCCGACTTCAAGACCTGCCCGCTGCTCTACCGGTTCCGCAGCATCGACCGGCTGCCCGAGCGGCCCAGCGTGGAGCAGGCCCGGGGCACGCTGGTGCACGCGGTGCTGGAGCGGCTGTTCGACCTGCCGGCGGCCGGGCGCACCCCGGAGGCAGCCGGCGACCTGGTGGGCCCGCAGTGGGACCGGCTGGTCACCGAGCAGCCGGAGCTGGCCGGCCTGTTCGACGCCGGCGACCCGGCCGGCACGGCCGAGTTCCTGCGCGCGGCGGCGGGGCTGCTGGAGGGCTACTTCGCGGTGGAGGACCCGCGCCGGCTGGAGCCGGCCGAGCGGGAGGCGCTGATCTCCGCGGTGGTCGACGACGAGTTGCTGATCCGGGGCTACCTCGACCGGCTGGACGTGGCCCCCGACGGGGCGCTGCGGGTGGTCGACTACAAGACTGGCGGTGCCCCCCGGGAGGCGTTCGAGGCCCGGGCGCTGTTCCAGCTCAAGTTCTACGCGCTGGTGCTGTGGCGCACCCGCGGCGTGGTGCCCCGGGTGCTGCGGCTGCTCTACCTCAAGGACGCCGAAATCTGCGACTACGCCCCCGACGCCGACGAGTTGCTGCGCTTCGAGCGGACCGTGGTGGCGCTGTGGCAGGCGATCGAGACGGCCACCGCCCGGCAGGATTTCCGGCCCCGTCCGAGTCGGCTCTGCGACTGGTGCAACCACCAGGCGCTGTGCCCGAGCTTCGGCGGCACCCCGCCGCCGTTCCCGGCCGCCGCCGGCAGCGCGGACCCGATGGTCGACGCCCGGTCCCGGCCCGCCCCGCCCGGGGCGGACGAGTGAGCCTCCTCCCTGAGGAGGAGACGGGGTTCACCGCCGGCGACGATCGATCCCGCGTGGGGGCGGCTAGCGTTCCGGTATGACCGGAGGGCCGAGGGCGTTGCTGCGCCGCCACCCGCTCGCCGCCGATGCGCTGTCCGCCGTCGCCCTGGTGCTGGTGGACGTCGTGTTCGTCCTGCTCTCCCCGCAGGAGTTCCACCTCGGTCCGCTGCCCGTCGCGGTCGGCTGGAGCGTGTTGTGCGCCGCTCCGGTGACGCTGCGCCGGGTCGCCCCGTGGCCGGCGGTGGCCGCCGCCGTGGCCACCCTCGCCCTGCCGGCGCTGCTCGGGCCCGCCCCCACCACCCAGAGCCTCACCTTCGTGGTGCTCACCTACACGATGGCGGCGCACCGGCCGGTGCGGGCCGCCGCGGCGGCCACGGTCGTGCTGTGGCTGCCGGCGGCGGCGGTCAACGTCCTCACCCCCTCCGACGACGCGGCGCTCGGGGTCGGCCCGGCGTACCTGGTGCTCAACAACCTGCTCACCGCCGTGGTGGCGTACGCGGTGGGGCGGGCGGTGCATGCCCGGCGCACCTCGACGGAGGCGCTGCGGGAGCGGGCCCGCTCCGCCGAGCAGAACCAGCGGTCCCTGGCCGAGCAGGCCGTCGCCGACGAGCGGCGCCGCATCGCCCGGGAGCTGCACGACGTGGTGGCGCACCACGTGAGCGTGATGGGCGTGCTGGCCACCGGCGCCCGGCGGGTGCTGCGCCGGGACCCGGACGCCGCCGACGAGGCGATCGCGACGATCGAGGACACCAGCCGGGCCACCCTGCGGGAGATGCGCCGGCTGCTCGACGTGCTGCGCACCGACGCCGAACCGGCCGCCGACCTGGCCCCGCAGCCCGGCCTGGCCGGCATCGAGGCCCTGGTGGAGCAGGTGCGCGAGGCCGGCCTGCCGGTGACGCTGCGCACCGAGGGCACCCCCGGGCACCTGGAGGAGGGGGTGGCGCTGACCGTCTACCGGATCGTGCAGGAGGCGCTGACCAACACCCTCAAGCACGCCGGGGACGCCACCGCCGTGGTCCGGCTGACCTTCGGCGCGGCGTTCCTGGCCGTCGAGGTGACCGACACCGGCCGGGGTCCGGGGCCGGCCCCGGACCGGATCGGACACGGCGTGGTGGGCATGCGGGAGCGGGTCGGCCTCTACGGCGGGACACTGCGCACCGGGGCCCGCCCGGGCGGTGGCTACCGGGTGTACGCGAGGATTCCCGTGGAGCGGTTCGGGGCGGTGCCGGCGTGACCGGGGCCCGTGCCACGATCAGCAGCGGGCCCGCTACGGGTTCGGCGCGACGGGAGGACAGGCGATGAGCGATGGCGTGACGACGGCGCGGCCCGTGCGGATCCTGCTCGCCGACGACCAGCCGCTGCTGCGCACCGGCTTCCGGATGGTGCTGGGCACCGAGGACGACCTGGACATCGTCGCCGAGGCCGGCGACGGCCTGGAGGCGGTGGAGCTGTCCCGCCGGCTGCTGCCCGACGTGGTGCTGATGGACATCCGGATGCCCCGGATGGACGGGGTCGCCGCGACCCGGGCCATCGTCGACGCCCGGCTGCCGGTGCGGGTGCTGATCCTGACCACGTTCGACCTCGACGAGTACGTGGTGGGGGCGCTGCGCGCCGGGGCCAGCGGCTTCCTCGCCAAGGACGTGCCGGCTGAGGACCTGGTGACGGCGATCCACACGGTCGCCGCGGGCGAGGCGGTGGTGGCGCCGCGGATCCTCAAGCGGCTGCTGGACCGCTTCGCGGACTCGCTGCCCGACCCGGCCGCCGCACCGCCGAAGGCGCTCAACACCCTCACCGAGCGCGAACGGGAGGTCCTCGTGCAGGTGGCCCGAGGGCTGTCCAACGCGGAGATCGCCAGGGCGCTGTCGGTCAGCGAGACCACCATCAAGACGCACGTCGGGCACGTGCTGACCAAGCTGGGGCTGCGCGACCGGGTGCAGGCCGTGGTGCTGGCGTACGAGTCGGGTCTGGTGCGCCCCCGGGCGTAGCCGTGGCGGCTCCGGGCCCGCCTGTCCGCGTACCGGCGGGGTCGCCGCTGCGAACGATGGCGCTGTTGCGATCGTCACCTACCGTGACCGGCGGCGGGCTCCTGGGGTTTGACCCTGACGTGGCGCGAGGGCCTACCGTTCGCGGCGGGCGACGGCGTGCCGTGGTCCATAACGGTCAGGGGCAACCCTGAGCCGGCCTCCGGGCCGACCCGCAGCGGGAAATCCGCCACCGCTCCCCCCGGAGTCGGACGGATCGGCGGCACCGGTCGCCGAGGATGAGGACATGCCGCACCGGCCAACGGGGGCGGTGCGGAAGCAGCCAGACGGAAGAGGTAGATGACGTGACCGCCACGGTAGGCCGCCAGGCGCGGGCCGCAGCCTGCGCAAGCGACGTGTGGAAGGTGTACGGCAGCGGCGAGGCGCAGGTCGTCGCGCTGCGGGGGGTGAGCGCCGAGTTCGAGCGGGCCCGGTTCACGGCGATCATGGGCCCGTCCGGGTCGGGCAAGTCGACGCTGATGCACTGCCTGGCCGGCCTGGACTCGGTCACCCGGGGCACGGTGTCGATCGGCGAGACCACGGTGACCGGCCTCGGCGACGCCGGGCTGACGAAGCTGCGCCGGGACAAGGTGGGCTTCATCTTCCAGCAGTTCAACCTGCTGCCCACGCTGACGGCGAAGGAGAACATCCTGCTGCCGATGTCGATCGCCGGCCGCAAGCCGGACCCGGCCTGGTACGACACTGTGATCGACACGGTCGGGCTGCGCGACCGGCTCGACCACCGCCCGGCGCAGCTCTCCGGCGGCCAGCAGCAGCGGGTGGCGTGCGCCCGGGCGCTGGTGGCCCGCCCCGAGGTGATCTTCGCCGACGAGCCGACCGGCAACCTCGACTCCCGCTCCGGCGCGGAGGTGCTGAACTTCCTGCGCAACTCGGTGCGCGAGCACGGCCAGACCATCGTCATGGTGACCCACGACCCGACCGCCGCCGCGTACGCCGACCGGGTGGTGTTCCTCGCCGACGGACAGGTCGTCTCGGAGCTGATCGAGCCGACCGCCGACACGGTGCTGGACACCATGAAGAAGCTCGACGCCCCGGTCATCACCGAGGTGGGCAACTGATGTTCCGGGCCACCCTCAAGAGCCTGCTGGCGCGCAAGGTGCGCCTGATCCTCTCCGGCCTGGCCGTCGTGCTCGGCGTCATGTTCGTCTCCGGCGCTTTCGTGCTCACCGACACCCTCGGCCGGTCCTTCGACGCGGTCTTCGCCGACGCGTACGCCGACGTCGACGTCAACGTCGCCGCCAAGTCGAAGATCGCGATGGACGAGGCGGGGGGCGAACAGGTCTCCCCCGCGTTCCCGGCCGACGTGGTGGGCCGGGTCCGGGCGGTGCCCGGCGTGGCCGAGGCCACCGGCGTGGTCAGCGCCGACGGCGCGCGGCTGATCGGCGGCAACGGCAAGGTGGTCACCTCGTTCGGCCCGCCCCAGCTCGGTCATAACTGGACCGGCGAGAGCGACCTGGTGAAGCTGCGGGAGGGGCGCGCGCCGCAGGCCGACGACGAGATCGTGGTCAACGCGGCCCTCGCGACGGCCGCGAAGGTCAAGGTGGGCGACCGGGTCGGCGCGCTGACCGCGTTCGAGTCCGAGCGCCGCGACTTCACCCTGGTCGGCGTGTTCGGCTACAGCGGCGGGCGGGACTCCGTCGGCGGGGCGAGCGAGATCGCGTTCACCACCCCGGCCGCGCAGCGGCTGATGCTCGGCAAGCCCGACACGTTCAACAGCGTGACGGTGCGGGCCGCCTCCGGGGTGACCCCGGAGGCGCTGCGCGACGACCTGACCCGGGCGCTCGGCCCCGGCTACGAGGTCAAGACCGGCGAGCAGCTCTCCGCCGACGCCGCGGCCGGCCTCAAGGAGATGCTGTCCTTCTTCAACAAGGTGCTGCTCGGCTTCGCCGCGGTGGCGCTGCTGGTCGGCACGTTCCTGATCCTCAACACGTTCTCGATCATCGTGGCGCAGCGGACCCGGGAGCTTGCCCTGATGCGGGCCATCGGGGCCAGCGGGCGGCAGATCATCGGGTCGGTGGTGCTGGAGGCCCTCGCGGTCGGGCTGGTCGCCTCGGTCCTCGGCCTCGGCGCGGGCATCGGGGTGGGCGCGCTGCTGGCCTGGGCGTTCGGCACGTTCGCCGGCGGGCTGGCCCTGGCCGGGCTGGGCGTGCCGCCGGCCGCCGTGGTCAGCGCCTTCGCGGTCGGCATGCTGATCACCCTGGTGGCGGCGCTGCTGCCGGCGCTGCGGGCCGCCCGCATCCCGCCGATCGCGGCGATGCAGGACGTGGCCACCCCGGACCGGCCGCTGACCCGGATCACCGTCTCCGGCGCGGTGGTCACCGCCGTCGGCGGCGCGCTGCTGGCGGTGGGCCTGACCGGAAACGCCGGCGGCAGCACGCTGCCGGTGATCCTGGGCGGGGTGCTGTTCACGTTCATCGGGGTGGCGCTGCTGACCCCGCTGCTCAGCCGGCCGGTGGTGTCCCTGCTCGGCGGGTTGTTCGCCTGGTCGGTGCCGGGCCGGCTGGGCCGGCTCAACTCGGGGCGCAACCCGCGCCGGACGGCCATCACCGCCGCCGCCCTAATGGTCGGCATCGCCCTGGTCACCGGGGTGACGGTGATCCTCGGCTCGGCCAAGTCCAGCATCGCCGGCACGGCGGAGACCACCATCGACGCGCAGCTGGTGATCTCCGGGGCGCAGACCGGGCCCAGGCCGCCGGTGTTCGACCCTGCGGTGGTCGACCGGGCCGCCGCGGTGCCGGGGGTGAGCGCGGCGGTGGGCGTCTACAACGACAACGCGGTCGTCGACGGCGGCCGGACGATGTACGTGGTCGCGCTGACCGACCTGGCCGCGATGGGGCAGATCTACCACACCACCGCGCAGGCGGGCACGATCGCCACGCTACGGCCGGACCAGGTGGCGCTGAGCGTCTCCGGCGCGAAGGAGCTGGGCAAGTCGGTGGGTGACCGGCTGACCGCCCAGTTCGCCCGGGGCGAGGGCCCGCACGCGTACACGGTGACGGCGGTCCTGCCCGACGACCGGGCCATCGGGTCGATCATGCTGCCGAGGGAGGCCGGGGCGGAGTTCACCAGCCCGCAGCCGTTCACGGCGCTGGTGCAGCTCACCCCGGGCACGGCAGTGTCGCAGGTGCAGCCGCAGTTGGAGGCGCTGGTCGCGAACAATCCGGAGGTGTCGGTGGCCGACCGGGCCAGCTTCATCGAGCAGCAGACCAGCGGCTTCGACACGCTGCTCACGATGATCCAGATCCTGCTGGCGCTGGCCATCGTGATCGCCGTGCTGGGCATCATCAACACCCTGGCGCTGTCGGTGCTGGAGCGGACCCGGGAGCTGGGCCTGCTGCGGGCGATCGGGCTGCGCCGGGCGCAGACCATGCGGATGATCACCGTGGAGGCGGTGGTGATCTCCGTCTTCGGCGCGCTGCTCGGCGTCGTCGTCGGCACCGGCCTCGGCGCGGCGGTGGTCCGGGCGCTCCGGGACGAGGGGATCACCGACCTGGTGCTGCCCTGGTCCCAGATCGGGATCTTCCTCGGCCTGGCCGCGCTGATCGGGGTGGTCGCGGCGGCGCTGCCGGCGGTCCGCGCCGCCCGGATCAACATCCTGGGGGCGATCGCTCACGACTGAGCCGAGGGTGCCCCTGCCACTTCGTGAACGGTGGCAGGGGCACCCTGCCGACAGCGGTGAAGAAGGCGGGCGAGGCGATCGCGCCGCGCCCGACCTTTCGGGGGGTGTGGGTCAGGCCGGCGGTTCGCCGAGCAGGGCGGCGAGCAGCTCCAGGTCCGCCTCGGTCAGGCTCTCCAACTGGTGTACGCCGTCGGCCGGCTCGATCGGCACCTCCGCCGGCACGGCCAGCACCGCCGCGCCGGCGGCCAGGGCGCTGGCCACCCCCGTCGGGGAGTCCTCGATCGCGACGCACCGGGCGATCGGCACGCCGAGCAGCCGGGCGGCGGTCAGGTACGGCTCCGGGTGCGGCTTGGTCGCGTCCACCTCGTCGCCGCAGACCACCGCGTCGAAGCTGTCCCGCCCCAGGGTGTCCAGCGCCACCTCCACCAGGGGCCGGACGCTGGAGGTGACCAGGGCGGTCGGGACGCCCGCCGCGCGGACCGCGCCCAGCAGCGCCAGCGCGCCGGGCCGCCAGCGCAGCCCATTGCGGAACAGCTCCAGGATCCGCACGTCGATCCACGCCGCGCTGACCAGCGGGTCGCGGTGCGGCTGACCGAGGTCCTCGTGCAGGATGCGCATCGAGTCGGCCATGCTGATGCCGATCATCGCCCTGCGGGCGGCGGCGGACAGGGTTCCCCCGTACTCGGTCGCCAGCTCGCGCAGTGCGACGTCCCACAGCTTCTCACTGTCGACCAGCGTGCCGTCCATGTCGAAGAGCACGGCGGCGGGATGGTGGCTGCTCAGCGGGTCCTCCAGTGCTCGCGCGGTCGACGCGATCCTCTCAGCCGGCCCCGCCCTCCGACGCCCGGACCCGCTCGGGGGTGACCTCGGCGACCCTTCCGGGGGGCGGCGTCAGCCCAGGTTGCAGGCCGACAGGCCGGACTCGTAGCCGCGGAAGAAGGAGTCGGTGCGCTGCTCGGCGGTGCCGTGCGCGCCCTCGGCGAACCACGGCTGGTCGGGGTCGTCGCCGACGGCGAGCAGCCCCTCCCGGAACTCCTCCAGATCACCCTCCTCCAGCGTCAGCTGCTGGGCCCGGATCGAGCCGCCGACGTACGCCCCGGCCATGCAGTCGGCCTGCAGCTCCTGCTGGATGGTGAATTCGTAGCGGATACCCAGGCGGACCTGCACGCCGTGGGCGTACTCGTGGCCGAGCAGGTAGTACAGGAACGCGTCGCCGACCTGCCGGAACGCCGAGACCGACCAGTTGACGTCGTAGGCGATGAAGTCGCCCGCCGAGCAGTACACGGCGTTGTTGCGCGGCAGCGCCTGCCCGCCGCAGGACACCTCGCCCTCCCGCTGGTACGCCACCACCCGCCGGACCGGCTCGAACCGCCGGCCGGACTCCCGGAACTGCGCGGTCCAGTACACCTCGGCCTTGTCCACCGCGGCGGCGAGGTCCTCCTTGAACTCGGCGACGCTGGTGGCGCCGTCGGCGCGGGTGCGCTCCGCGCCCGGTGCCGCCGACTGCCGGGGCCGCTCCGGGCCGGGTTGCTGCGGCGCACCCTCGTCCACCCCGCCGGCGACGCAGCCGCCGGCCAGCATCAGCGCGACCAGCAGACCTGCCAGCGGCCCTCGCGGCCGACGTCCCGCGCGTGCTGTCACAGCGCCTCCCCGGTTCGCCCTCGCCGGTGCAGTACCCCGGCCCCGCTTCGATCATGCCGCCGACGAGGGCCCCCGGTGACCCTCCGATCGGCTCGCGTCGTCGCCCCGCCCGGGCTCGCCGTCGTCGCCCCGCCCGGGCTCGCCGTCGTCGCACGGACGGCGGCCCGGGCTCGGCCCGGCGGGGTCGGGCGAGGCCGCCCGGCCCCCGTCAGGGGCTGGCGGCGAGGAAGACGAACGCGGCCAGCAGGACCAGGTGCACACCGCCCTGGAGCAGGGTGGCCCGGCCCGGCACCACGGTCAACACGCCCGTGACGACGGTCAACGCCAGCAGCGCCAACTGGGTGCCGCCCAGCCCGAGCAGCAGCGGCCCGTCCAGCCAGATCGAGGCGATGGCGATGGCCGGGATGGTCAGGCCGATGCTGGCCATCGCCGAGCCGAGGGCCAGATTGAGGCTGATCTGCACCCGGTCGCGGCGGGCGGCACGGGCTGCGGCCAGGGTCTCCGGCAGCAGCACCAGCAGCGCGATCACCACGCCGACGAACGCCTGCGGCAGGTTCGCGGCGGACACCCCGGCCTCGATGGCTGGTGACACCATCTTCGCCAGACCCACCACGGCGACCAGCGCCACCACCAGCAGGGCGAGGCTGGCCAGCGCGGCCCGGGGCGACGGCGGGTCGGCGTGCCCGTCCCCGTCGGCGTCGACCACGGTCCCGTCGGCGCGCACCGGCAGGAAGTAGTCGCGGTGCCGGCCGGTCTGCACCAGCACGAACAGCCCGTACAGGGCCAGCGAGGCCACGGCGGCGAAGGCGAGCTGGGCCGGGGAGAACTCCGGGCCGGGCCGGGCCGTGGTGAAGGTCGGCACCACCAGGCTCAGGGTCGCCAGGGTGGCCACGGTGGCCAGCGCCCCACCGGTCCCCTCGGGGTTGAACACCGCCACCCGGCGGCGCAGCGCGCCGAGCAGCAGGGACAGGCCCAGGATGCCATTGCAGGTGATCATGACAGCGGCGAAGACCGTGTCCCGGGCCAGCGCCTGCGTCTTGTCGCCACCGCTGATCATCAGGGTGACGATGAGGGCCACCTCGATGACCGTGACCGCGACGGCGAGCACCAGCGAACCGAAGGGCTCACCGACCCGGTGGGCGACCACCTCCGCGTGGTGCACGGCCGCCAGCACCGCCCCGGCCAGGAACACCGCCACGATCACCACGACCACCGGGGGTAACTCCCGGCCCCAGGTCAGAGCCAGGACCACGACGGCGAGCAGCGGAACGACGACGGTCCAGTCGGTGACACGGGAACGCAGGAGGGCTGGCATGGCGCCAACCCTGCCAGAAATCGTGATCATCGCCCACCCGAACTACGGCAAGCCCCCGCAGGTGGGAACGGGTCCGACCGCGACGACCACCGCGATCGCCTCAATCACGCCCGACGATGTCAGCATCGGGAACCCGCCAGAGCACCAGCTCCGTGTCCGGCACCCGCTCGGCGAACCACCCGTCCCGGGCCGCCGCCGCGAGCAGGCCCCGCAGGTCGTCGTCGAACGCCGCCAGCCGCGGCCCGAACAGGTGCGGCACCGCGTCCGACCGCGAGTGCACCCACGCCACCACGTCGTCGACCGACCGCCGCACCACCGCCCCGGACGGCACCCGCAACCGCTGCGGGCCGACAAAACCCGCCGCCGCCAGCACCGCGGCCTCGCCGCCCGGCGTACCGTGCGGCAGGAACCCCCGGCCGGCCCGCCGCACCGGGCCCAGATAGCCGCGCACCAGCTCGGCCATCGCCGCGTACGGGGGCGCCGGACAGGGCAGCCCGGCCGTCGACAACGGGTCCTTGGCGTCGCTGATGTGCACGAACGCCCCGCCCGGCAGCAGCATCCGGCGCACCGTCGCCGCGACCCGGTCCTGCTCCATCCAGTGGAAGGACTGCCCGAACGCGGCCACCCGGAAGACCCCCAGCCCGGCCGGCAGGTCCTCCGCCCGCGCCCGCACCCACCGGACGTCGCCCGCGCCCGCAGCGGCGGCCCGCTGCCGCGCCCGCGCCAGCATCCCGGGGTCCGGGTCGATCCCCACCGCCTCCGCGAACCACCCGGCCAGCGGCAGCGTCACCGTCCCCGGGCCGCAACCCACGTCCAGCAACCGACCCGACCCGTCCAGGCCGAGGGCCTCCGCCAGCACCGCCCCGAAACCCTCCGCGTACGGCAGCCGCCCCCGCTCGTAGTGCACGGCGGCACCCTCGAACAGGGACTCGTCCCAGACCCAGCCCTCCGGCACGCCCCACTCCCCTCACCCAACGCGGTCAGCACCGACCCGCCGCGAGCCGAACCGGCCGACCACCGCGATCCGCCACCGGCCTTGGGCCGTTGTTGTGGTCGTGGCGTGCTGGCCCGAAGAGCCCAGAGCTGCGTGTACGGCAAGGTTCGCCGGAGCTGCCACGATAGTCTGCCGATCATGCACGGGTTCACTGATGTCGATCGCCATCCAGACCCGAACTCGTGGGTGGCGGTCCTGGACCGCCTCACGGAGGAGCCGTTCTACCAGGCATACCAGCAGCGGGTACGTGAGCTGCTCCATCCGGCACCTGGTCGTCACTACCTCGAAGTCGGCGCTGGCACAGGGGCAAGCGCGGCCAAGCTGGAAGATGATCACGATGTCAGCGTGGCAACCCTCGACTATGCGCAGACCATGTCCACCGCGATGCGAGCGCGCGGCTTAACTCAGTGTGCGGTCGCCGACGCCCATCGCCTGCCATTCCTCAGCTTTTCCTTCGACGGGGCGTGGGCCGATCGCACCGTGCAACACCTCGCCAACCCTTACGCCGCAATCAAGGAGATCATCAGGGTCGTCCGGCCCGGCGGTCGGGTCGTTCTAGCAGACCCCGACTACGACACTCAGGTGCTCGACATCGCCGACCAAGGCTTGGCCCGACGCGTCCTGAGATTCCGGGCTGATGCCCTCCTCCGCAACGGCACCCTGGCTCATCAACACGCCGGCCTGCTCGCCGCACACGGCCTGGTCGACATCACCGTCGAACCCCGAACTCTCCTGGTCCGAAACCCCACTGCTGTCGACAACGTTCTTGGTCTCCGAAGCTGGGCCGCCACCGCCGCCCAACGCGGCACGCTCGACCCCACCGAGGCGCGTGCCTTCGAAGACCAGTTCGACGATGCTGTCACAGCCCGTCGGTTCACGTACGCGGTCACGTTCTTCCTCACCGCCGCCACCGTCAACGGAAACGCAACCACCCGCTAGAGGTTTCGGTGAAGAGCAACATCTGGCGTCCGGGGCTGGGCGGGTGCCACCCTGGGGACGTGCGTTACCACCCTCAACGGCACGTCTGGGCGGCGCTGTCCATCACCGACGTTTGTTCGCTGCTCGGCGGGTGTCCGGCTCCTTGGTGGCTTTCCGGTGGATGGGCCATCGACCACTGGCTTGGAGCGGTCAGCCGCCGGCACGCTGACATCGACGTCAGCACCCTCCGGCCGGCGCTCTCGGCCCTGCTCGGCAGCATGCCCGCGCACCTTCGGCCGTTCGCGGCAATGAGCGGGCGCCTTCTCCCGTTGAGGGAGCACCTCGACGATCCCGAGCTGCACAACATCTGGCTACACGACGAGGACCGCGATCACTTCGTCCTTCAGGTCAACCTGGAGGACGGCGACGAGTCGGTCTGGCGGTACCGCCGCGATCCACGGATCGGTCTCCCGTGGAGTGCGGCCGTCGCGACTGTGCGCGGCGTGCCGACCGGAACGCCGGCCACCCAACTCCTCTGGAAAGCGCAAGATCCACGCCCTCAGGACGAGCATGACCTGAGCGTCGCTCACGGCCTGCTCCTCCCCGAGCAGCGCCGCTGGTTGCGCATGGCCATCCGTACCGCCCACCCGCGCTCGCCGTGGGCCGACGACTCCCGGCGGGCGGCTACACGTTGAAGCGGAACTCAGAGCCCTTTCCCCGCCGCCCGACGCGGTCACGGCACGGCTGTGGGAGCCGGCATCCGGGCGGCCCGCGTCGAGGACACCCGGCAGAACGGCATGCACGTGCTTCGGCACACGTACGCCTCGGTCCTGCTCGACGAGGGCGAGAGTCGAGGGGCCGATGGCAGAGCTGATCCTCAGTCGACCGCATGACTCCTTCGCTCTTCTCAGGCGCATCTGGGTGAAGGTGGACGGGCACAGAGTTGTCGGGCTGCGGCCAGGGCAGTCAGCCAGGATCAGCGTCGACGAGGGTCAGCATGTGGTCCAGGCAGCCCTGGACTGGACCCGTAGCGAACCCCTGGCCCTTCACCTGGACGCCGGCCAGTCCGCATCGCTCGAAGTATCCTGCCCGGTGCGCGCCTGCTGGCAGACGTGGTCCCGGCCCTTGCGGGCTCTCGACCTGCGGCGCACCTGACCTCTTCGTCCCGAACTCTCGGCGAGCCGGTCGGGTGGGGTGTTGTCCGAAGTCAGCCGGCATCCTGAGGATCGTCGGGGTCGGATGCGGTCGGTTGGGTTGCTGTACTCCACAGCTGTACTTCCTTGGCTGCGCGGAGGACGTTGCGGGCGGCGGTGGCCACCGGGCAGTCTGCTGTCCGGCAGATCGGGCAGTGGCCGTCGGGTCGGGGTTGGTGGTCGCGGAGGACCCAGCGGGCGGTGAGGATCAGTCGGTTGCGGATCTGGGCCAGG
>NZ_JAAALO010000006.1 GCF_009908295.1 Micromonospora rubida | reverse complement strand
ACGGTACAAGCGCACAGCGCGTTGACGTAGCTCGTCGGGGTATTTCTTCGGTGCTGCCACGGACGACTTCCTCCCCCACGGCCATCAGACCATGATCAAGAAGCTCCATGAAAGCGGGGGTGGCTCAGGCCGGCTGCTGCGGGGGAGGGCCGGGCACGTCCTGGCGGTGGAGCTGGTGCCACGACTCGGTGACCCGGTGGCAAGTCAGTCCCGGGGTTGGACTGGCGCGGCAGCCGGAAGCCCCGACCACCCGACCAGAGCAGCCCCGCCGGCTTCCGTCACGGCCTCGCTGGCGCTCGCCCTGTCTTCGGTGGGGCGGTGCCCCGGCGGCTGTCGGTGGCTCACCGCCCCGGCGCCGTAGGCGGCCGGGGCGGCTTGCCGCCGGCCGGGCTTGCCGCCCCACACCGCGCGGAGCGCGGTGCCTTGATACAAAAAAGATTAATTCGGCAAGCTCAACAGCCTTACTTGTGTGAAGCGATAACTGACGTGGGATGCAACTCCGCCAGGTGATCTGCGACAGGTTCGGCGATTGAGGGGTGGCAGGCTAGCCGCAGGTCAACGTTCTGCCAGGTCGATGAGAGCGCACTTGCTCATGGGTCGCGCAAAACCCCATGACGAAGTTAATCATAGGTGGCATAATAGTCTCCGATCATCCAGATGGAGGTAAATATGGTGATGCTGGACACTCAGCTAACCTCGGCCGCGCTTAGAGGCGGCGTTGGCGAACTTGACTTCTCGGTTGCGTCCACCACCCTCCAAGAGATTTTCGGGATGCAGTTCGGCGAAAACGCGAATAACCGGTTCTATCTGCCGCTGATCCAGAATGAAAGTCATCTGTGGGTGCATGCGAACATGGTCAGAGAAAAGATGGGGAGGTTGAGAACATCGAAGCGAAAGCCTCGCACTGATCGACTGGTCATCGACTTCACCCAAGATCATCCCACTGTGGTCGAGTATAGTCACCTCGCCACTTGTCGACTGTTGAAGTTGAGTGCCGCGTCACCTGAAATTGGGTCCAAGATTTTTATGGCGTACGCCGGAGAGGCGTTACCCAAAGCCGCCTTCTCGCATGCTAGTAGCCACTTCAGGAAGTTGGCGAAGAGCTCTGTCCGATACCTGCCGCTCACGCTGGATATAGCCGAAAGAGCGTTGCCGCTACTTTCGGTTTTCGAAGCTCGGTACAACCTGAAAGTAGATTTCCGAAATTCTTGGAATGATATCCTGATTCTTGCGACAGCGATCCGCGCGAAGGAAGTGCTACTCACCAAAGATCGGGTCTTGGCGGAGTTTGCTTCCGAAGTTGCCTGGGCGAAAGTTTCCAACGGCGCTAGCGATAGCTTAGAGGTAGATTTCAGCGCCTCGTCGGCGCTGCGGCGTTTCAATTTTGAAAGCAAGGGATACATAAATCTCGGATGGCGAGCACGCAGCCGTTGAATTCCTCGTTAGGGTGGTCGAGGTCTTCCCGGGCGCGCTCCTCACGCCGTGATCAGTGCGCCTGAACCGAATTGGGATTTTGCCTCTTAGGTCTCTGTGGTGTGGGAGGCGAGTGCAGCACCCGCACGCCTGCTTGAAGCACGTACAACTCCCTCCGAGCTACGGCTTCGCCCTTTCCGTCTAGCTGGTAGCCGTCCATCCACATCCAGCCGTAATAGGTGTGTAGTTCCGTGCGAATCTTGATGAGGCGGAAGAAGATAGGCTTTATGAACTGGGGGCTTGCCGCGCGGGTCAGATGCAGCACATCGCCGGCCTTCACGAGCGGTTCTTCCTGTTCCGCCAGGCGCGTAGGGTCTCTCTGGCGTCCGCCAGGCTGGGGCATCCGTCCTTCGTGCACTGCGAGCACGCGGAGCGGTTGTGAAAGTCGACGACGTAGCCGGCTCGCAGGACGGGGAACGGGGGTTCTGGTCGCCGTTGCGGGATCGGCATGGCTTACCTCTGGTTGAGGCGCTTGACGGCCTTGACGAAACGCCAAGCGCTGGCCTTGGTCGTCGAAGGGTCTCGTGGTGGCGGGGTGGCGAATCGGCCGGTCCGTGTCTGCGGCTCCCGGTCGTGCGTGGATGGGGTCGGCTCGCCGGCTACGTAGTCCATGGGTTGGCCTGGGCGCTGGAACCACTTGAACCTAGTCATGCGTCAAGAGTAAGCGAACAGGGTATGCGCGCACTAGGCGTCCATCAACTTGACGCAGGCCTAGTCGGCGTGTGCCTAGCGTCAGCGTCATGGGCAAGAAGCTGCGGTTGGTGGGTTCGGGGGAAATCCGGACCATGCTGGGCGGCGTCTCGCGGCAGCGCGTCTACCAGATCACCAACCGGCGTGACTTCCCTGAGCCGGTAGCCACGCTCCAGATGGGCAACGTCTGGCTTGCCGAAGACGTTGAGGCGTGGATCGCAGCCAAGCGCGGGGACTTGGACTAGCTCTAGGTGGGTGCTGGCTCTGGAGGTGGGTCCAAGGTGGCACGTCGACTGATGACACGAGAAACGCCCCGGTGATGATCTCCCGGGGCGCTCGTGTGCGGTGTGGTGGTGCTACAGCTCGTCGACGGCGAAGGCGGTCACCAGTTCGGCCATGCTGTCGATGACGGCGTCTGCGGTGGCGAGCCGTTCGCGTTTGCCGGGCTTGTTGGCGTACCCGATGGCGGCGACCCCTGCGGCGTAGGCGGCCTCGATGTCGCTGACCGAGTCGCCAACGAGAACGCAGTCCGCCACCTCGGCGCCCAGCTCGCGCACGGCTGCCAGCACCGAGAACGGTTCCGGCTTCATCCGCTCGGGTGCGGCCTCGGGGCGTCCGATGACCGGATGCACGTACGAGGTGAGCCGGCGGCCGTTCAGGTAGGCGTGAACGGAGCCGGCGAAGTTGTTCGACACCACGGCGACCCGGCGGCCGGTCTGCTGGGCGGCGACGATGACTTCCCGGCCGTACAGCGTGGGTTCGGCGGTGCGGGCCGCGGTGACCTCTTCGCGGGTCATGGCCTCGTCGACCAGGCGAACGACGGCAGGGCGCCCGACGGTGGCGGTGAAGCGGAGCACGGCGAGGGGTCGCGTTCGGCCAGGATCTCGGGTGGCAGGGTCACGGCCTGGTCAACGAGTAGCCGGCGCAACTCGTGGGCGACGGTCGACGCCGAGTGCTGGGCGAAGACGCTGCACACGGGTCCGTCGAAGTCGAGCAGGATCACGCGGGCGCGGTTGACGAGGGCGGCCAAGTTGTCGGCGGCCACGACGCGTACTCCCGGGCGATCGTGCTCCACATGCTGTCGAACCAGGCGCGGGCCTGCTCGACGTACAGGGCGTCGTTGCTGGTGTCCTCGTCGCTGGGTGTGAACGGGACAGGATGGCGTCTTTGCCCATTGCGTCGTAGATCGCCATGGGCTTGCCGTCCACGGAGACGGTGTGCTCGACGACGGGGTAGAAGCCGAAGAAGGCTTCCTGCTCGTTGATGATGAACAGCTTGAACAGGGGTGCGGCGCTGTGGACGCGTACCTCGATGGTGGCGGTCTTGACCAACCCGAGGTCCGCCACGACCGCCGGCTGACCGGCCGACAGAGGTGGTCCGTGCATCCCGGACCCGGTGCTATGCCGCCTTTCCGGTGGTCGTCCGCGAACGACCACCGGGAACACGGGTCAGCTGGCCTTGTATGTGAGGTAATGGCCCTTCGGCCAGCTGTGAAAGTTGTTTAGCTCGGATGCCTGACCGCTGCAGTCAGGGGTCCGGTAGCCGGGGACGCTACGGAAGCCGCCGCTCCAGGCGAGCAGCCAGGTCGTGTCGGCCGGGAGTTGGTGGCAGACGCCGTCAGGTGTGGCCTGCCTGCCGACCACTTCGGTCGGCTCGCTCGAGTAGAAGACCAGGCCCTGGTCGGGGCTCTGGACCGGCTCGCCGGCGGCTGCGGGCGACGCCGGTAGCGTCGCGGTCAGCGTGGTGAGCAGGGCGGCGGCGAGACCTGCGGCGATTCGGTTGGCGGATATGCGCATGGGTGTCCTTCCTGGACGGCCTTCAGGGTAGGGGCCGAAGCTCAGCTCAGCCCGGAGTTAAAGTGACCTCCATCGATTCCACGATCTACCCAAGAAGTTCCTGTGTCAACCGACCGTCAACGGGAACCAGGCATCCGCTCGTTCGACCAGGCCGGGCGGCCGACCCGGTGCGCACAAGCGGCTGTGACAGCAGGATTGGTGACGCAGCCGTGAGGGACTGGCCTGAGGCGGGAAGCGGGCCCACCGCCGCGCCTTGCGGGCGGCAGGGGGTTCACCGCAACTGGAGCAACCCACGTTCGGTCATGTGGGCTCGCAACGTCTCGGCGTCTTCGGCGGACATCAAGCGGCGTGGGATCACGGTCGCCGGCATCCGGCCGACGTACACGATCCAGAACTCAGGGGTGTCCTTTACCTGGGTGACCCCGCCGCGCGCGCAACCGCACCCACGGCCAGTACAGCATCGACAGCAGACCACCCACGATCATCGCCATCCACAGCGGCGAGATCTGCTCGCCCCGTGCGAACCCCTGCGAGACGGCGAAGCCGATCGCCCCGCATGCCGCCTCGTGCACCGGGCGGTCGGGTGGCGGCCTGACGGTTGGGCTCCGCATCCGCATCCGGTCGGGGGCCTGTCCGTCGGCTCGGCGGATAGGGAAGACTCGCGGGCATGGCTGACTTGGGCGATGCGAAGGCTGTGCTGCACCACTACCTCCGAGCGGCTCGCGAAGACCTGCTCTGGAAGCTCGACGGGCTGAGCGAACGCGAAGCCAGACTGCCCCGCACCGCGACCGGCAACAACCTGCTGGGAGCCGTCAAGCATTGCCTCAATGTCGAGGCCAGCTACTTCGGGCCTACCTTCGGGCGCGAGTTCCCGACGCCTGAGGAACTGGTCCCCATGCAGGCGTACGACGAGGATCCGCAGGCAGACTGGTACGCGCGGGAAGAGGAGACGAAGGATGGGCTGATCGACCTGTATCGCCGCGTCGGGGTGTTCGCGGATCAGACGATCGAACAGCTACCGCTCGACGCGCCGGGGCGGGTTTCGTGGTGGCGGCCAGGTAGACAGGCTGTGACGCTGCAAAAGATCATCGTCCACGTGACCTGCGACCTCGCTCGTCACGCCGGTCATGCCGACATCATGCGTGAGCAGCACGACACCGCGATCGGCCTTCGGCGGGAGAACACCAACATCCCCGACGACTACGACTGGCCGGCGTACGTCGCCAAGCTGACGAAGCTGGCTGACCGCTTCGGATAGCCGCCCCTCCTGCCGACCCAAGCGGTATCCGCCCTCCAGGTCCATGCCTCCTCCGCCGGTCACGACTCCCAGCGACGCGCGATCCGCGGCAGATCCGGATGTCCGAGCAAGGTGCATCGGCTCCAGCCGGCGGCTGGCCGCAGAGCAGCAGGTCACGTGCGGGGACGGCTGGTGATGCCGTCCAAGACGGTGGTCAGGTTGTGGTTGAAGGTTTCCTCGGCATCGAGGTGGACGCCGTCGATGACGAGCCGGGCGACGGTGGGGTACCTGCCGGTTTTCAACATGCGGGTGAGGTAGGGGCCGAGGCTGGCCTGCCAGGCGGCCTCGTCGGTGCCGGTGGAACGGGCGGTGCGTCGCTCGGTGACCTCTCGGCGGACCGCTCCGATGATGAAGGCATTGAGGGCGCCCAGAGCCCGCTGGAGATCGTCGAGGCTGCGCACGCCGGGGGCCTGACTCAGCGCCGCCGCGGTCGCTTCGCCGACGGCGAGCGCGTGAGGTCCCAAGTGTGGCCTTCCGCCGAGCAGGTCGGAAAACCACTCATGATCAAGGGCGACGTCGCGGGTCGCGTGGGCGACGGCCAGCACCGTGGCGCGCCACTCGGAGTGCTGGTCGACCTCGGCGATCCGGGCATAGACGACATCGACCATCAGATCGAGTAGTTCGGATCTGTTGATCACGTAGTCGTAGAGCCGCATCGGACCGACGCCGAGCTCTTTGGCGATCTTGCGAACCGACAGGCCGTCGAGGCCGTGCGCGTCGGCGAGCCGGATCGCCGTAGCGGCGATCTTCTCGCGGCTCAGCGGCACCGGCACCGCCCGCGGCTGGGGCTCGGGCCGTTCCCAAACGGGCAACGCTTCGCTACCGTACGGTGTATCCACCAATACAGTGTACGGTAACGGGGTGAGAATGCGAATCGCGATCGCCGGTGGCGGCCTTGGCGGGCTGACGCTGGCACGAATCCTGTATCAGCACGGCATCGATGCGGTGGTGTACGAGCGGGAGGCAAGCCGATCCTCGCGGCCGCAGGGCGGCACGCTCGACCTGCACCCGGAGTCCGGGCAACAGGCCCTGGCCGAGGCGGGTCTCGCCGACCGGTTCCGGTCGGAGGCACGGCCCGAGGGCGAGGAACATCGGATCGTCGACCCGACCGGACGGACCCTGGTGCACCATGAGCCGCAACCCGGCTCGTTCTCCGGGCGTCCCGAGATTGACCGGCGCGCACTGCGCGATCTTCTGCTCGATTCACTCCCCGGCGACACGGTTGTCTGGGGGCGCCGGCTTGTCGCGGCGACCCCGCGACCTGACGGAGGCTGGGAACTGACGTTCCATGGCGGCCACCGAACCGGCTGCGACATCCTCATCGGCGCGGACGGCGCGCGCTCGGTCGTCCGGGCGCTGCTGGCCGATGTCCAGCTGTCCCAGGTGGCCACCCTCGTGGAGCTGAACATCAGCGACGTCGACCGGCGTCATCCTGATCTCGCCGAGCTGGTCGGCCCCGGGAACCTGTGGTGCGTCGGCGTGAGCCAGATCCTGGCAGCGCAGCGCCTCGGCGACGGCAGCCTGCGGGTCGGGATCTCGCTGCCCGCAGACGATCGCCCCATCGACACATACCGTAGTAAGCAGGCCCTGCTGGACATGTTCGGTGGCTGGGACTCACGCCTCACCGCACTCATCGAGGCCGGCGACAGCGCGCCGACGCCGCGCCTGATCGAAGCGATGCCCATCGGTACGCGCTGGTCCAGCCGGCCGGGCGTCACCCTCATCGGCGACGCCGCGCACCTCATGCCGCCGGTCGGGGAGGGCGCCAACCAGGCCATGCTCGACGCCGCCGAACTCGCCGGCCGACTCGCCGCCAACCCCACCGACCCGGACTCGGCGATCCGGGCGTACGAAGAGGCGATGTTCACCAGGACGCACCCGATCGCCGAAATGTCCGCACGAGTCCAGGCGATGATGCTGTCCCCCACCGCAGCGGAAGGCATCATCCGCTTCTTCGCGGCCGGGCCCGCCGAACCGGCGTCCGCAGGCTGAGAACACGCTGTTCAGCCGGCGACCGCAGCCGTTCGGATCGCCGCCTCGGATCAGGCTGCCCACCCTGGAAGATCAGTGGTGCACGGTGGACAGCAGACCAAGGAGTTTGAGGGCCTCGGCGCTGCGGCTGTTGGGCTCGGCCTGGTAGATGATCAGTTGCTGGTCGGCGGTGCCCCGTACGTCGAAGGCGTGGTAGGAGAGGGTGAGGTCGCCCACCGCGTTGTGGTGGAAGGTCTTCGCCTCGTGGGTCTTGCCGCGTACGTCGTTTCGTTCCCACAGTGACCGGAACTCCGGCGCCCGCTCGGTCAGTTCCGCGACCAGTTGCAGCGCCGGCCGGTCCCCGGGCGTCGTTCATGCCGGCCGAGCCGTCATCCAACTCCCCCTACGTGGGCATGTGGATCAATTCGACCGGGTTCATCCACCAGGAGTTGACCGCCGAGGGCCGCTACGACGAGGCGCGCGGCGAGCAACTGGAGGTTCTTGCAGAACTTCGTGCCGATTCCCACCTGATGCTTGACGAATCCGCCCCAACCCCTCGGTTGCGATTGCCGCGATGGCGGCGTGTGGCCGATGAGGGCCTTCGCTGGGCCGCTGTAGGCGCTCAACTTCCGTGAAGCCGGCTCGCGCCAGTCGCTCGGAGAACTCATCAACGGGCCAGCGATAGGCGGTCACGACTTTGTGGTCGAAGGCGGCGACCTCGTCACCTACGAAGAAGCTGGTCACCAGCCTTCCGGCCGGGGCCATTGCGCGCCGGAACTCAGCGAGCACGCCGTCGAGATCTTGCGGCGGCAAGTGGATCAGCGAGCCCCAGGCCAGGATGCCGGCGGTGGAGTGATCGGCGACGTCGAGGGCTTCCATCGACCCGAGCTGGTACCTGCCGCCCGGGTGGGCCGCCTGCGCATGGGCGATGAACTCGGGGACCATGTCGATTCCCGTTGCGTCGACGCCCAACGAGCGAAGGTAGTCGGTGATGTGGCCGGGTCCGCAGCCCAGATCCAGCACCGTGCCGGGTCGGCCCGCCAGCTGCCGCCCGATGAGGGCGAGGTCGTCGGCGTGTACCTGCTGGCTTGTGCCGAACAGCCCGATGTAGAGCTCTGCGACGGACGAATAGGCCCGCCGGACCTGCTCCAGCTTCACCGCGCGACTATAGCGGCCGTCGCTGCGGACCCACCCCGCCCGGCTCCTCGGCATACGGGACTGGGGCCCCGTATCCGGACGACAATCCCGAAATCAGCCATCAAGCATCAGGCGGGACGCGTCAGCCTCAGGAGGTGACACGGCGGATCGGCTGAAGCCGCAGGTGAGAGCCCGTTTGCTCGGGTTGAGTCGAGGGCTCTGTGGCGCGCGGGCCAGCAGCGGGCGAGGGGCCGGGGTGCGGATGCGGGTCCCGCCCGGGCCGGGTGGCCGGGACACGATCCTGGCAGTACTGGCGTCTCCTGGTACGGTCGCGAGGTGAACGTCGAGGAGCACTGGTGGAACGGGGAGGCGACGCCGCGGGGACGTCGCGACATCTACATCCTTACTGATGGTCAGCGCTGGGAAGTTCAGGCGCAGATCGGTGGTGCACAGGGCCGTTCAAAGGTGCTGGAGTGTTCCAGCCGCAGCTCGGCGAGCATCCTCGCCGGGGCTTGGCGCGGGAGTAACCCGACCTGGCGCGAACTGCCTCACTGAGGGTCGTTTCCGTCAGACTGACGGTAGCGGCAGTGGTCGGAGGCCGCACGCAGGGCAGCAGTCCGCAGGCGTGCGGCTGGCCGGCTGTACGGGGCTCGTAGTCTCACCAGGATGGACGGCGACGACGAGCGGGACCTGGTCCGACGACTGACGATCACCGCGGAGGAATTCGTTCCCGAGGGCACCAGCGGACACACCCTGTTCTGGGCACGGCGTTCGGTGAGCTGATTGGGTGGCCGGGCGCTCCGCGATCCGGGAGCGTCCGCTGCGCGCCTCGCCCGCATCGGCACGTGACGCGTGCTCTCCCTGCGTGGCCTCCGCTGGCGGCAGGGCGGGTATCGGGTCGCTGTTACGATCTTGCCGTGCCCGCTCACCCCACCCCACCAGGCCGAATGCAGTCTGGCCCCTGGCGACCAGTAGACGGGCGAGACGACCGGCCGAGGCCGGCCCAGCCCCAGCCGTATCCGTACGGGATCGCTCAGGCCGGAGGGCCCCCGACCGGTCGCGTTCCGGTGGCGGGTGCCTGGTCGGCCGGCAGGTCGGTCCGGAGGACCATGCTGGTGGTGCTGCTCGGCCTGGCCGTCGCCGGGCTGAGCGTGGCTGTCGCGTACGTCACGGTCGGCTGGCCGAAGGCGGTGCCGATCAGCACCGGCCTCGCCCTCTGCGTCGTCTTCGCGGTCGCCGTGGGTGTGTTGCACCGGGCGGCATGGCTGGCCTTCCTCTCGATGGTGCCCGCCCTGTTCGTGCTCGTGGGTTCGGTGCAGCTCGCCCCCGAGGCGGTGCTGGAGGAACGCGGCGTCCGTCAGCAGGTGACCATCGTCGGCGTCGAGGTCGCCGGCAAGAGGCACGCGTTCACCCTCCGGGGCGACGAGGGGCCGCTCGACGAGCCGATGATCTATCGGGGCAGCAACCCCGGCTACCGGATCGGCGGCACGCTGGTCGTGCTCACCGATCCGGACGGGGTGGTCGCGCTCCGGGCTGCCGATCGGGTCGACTCCCGCGGGAGGCTGGTGGCGCTGGCCTTCGGTGCCGCCGGCTGGGCCGTCATCGCACTGCTCGCCGGCTGGCGCGGGCACGTCCGCCGCCGCGAGGGCCGGTTCGAGACGCTGATCATCTAGCCGATGTGGACCGGGGGCCCGGGCCCGGGGACGAGGCGTGGCCTCCCGGTCCGCTCGTCCGACGGCGGCTCGCCCGAAGGTCGCGACGTCCCGCATCGCCGGCCGCCGCACACACCAGGCGGTACGCCGGTGAACGGCGGACGCGTCAGCTCTTGCTGGTCGCCAGCTCGGCCAGCTGGTCGAAGGTCCGCACGAGGACCTCGCGCCGCTGTGCCCGGTATTCCGGGCCGGGCTCCAGGCCGTCGATCGCCCCGTCCCAGACGCCCAGGAACCGGGTCTTCCAGGCGGCGATGGTGGCCGGGTCGGGCAGGATGGCCCCGACGTAGTTCTGCCGCGCCAGGAGGTGCAGCAACTCCAGGTTGCAGGGCACCGCGACGCCCCAGTAGTCGTCGGGCTCGATCCCGGACGGGTCGCCGGCCATCGCCTCGGTGACCTCGGCGATCAGCCGGCTGGTCAGGTCCGACAGGTGGTCGGCCGCCGTGTCGTCGTCGAAGTTCCCGCTGCCCCAGGTTCCCATGGTGTCCGCACCCTCTCCACGCTCGAATCCGACCGGTATTGAAGCAGGCCCCACCGACGGTTCTCCCGGACGCCGGCGTGCGGCCAGGGCGACTCTCGCATAGGGTCGTGACGTCGGGGCCCGGCCGTCTTCCCGAACCATCGGTACGCGGGGGCGGGCCGGACAACCGGCGGCCGAGCGGCAGCGCCCCGAGCACCGGCCGGGCGTGCCGACGAGGCCTGGTCTGAGGAGGAGGGCGCGATGCCGGACAGCGAACGTGAGGCCGAGTTGCTCGACGCCGAGCGCCGGCTTCAGGCCGCCCAGCGGGCGGGGGACGTGGCCGCCTTAAACGGGCTGCTCGACGAGCGCCTGATCGCCTTCGGCCCGGACGGGAACAGGTTCACCAAGCAGGACGACCTGATCGCCCACCGCGACCGGACCTCCGTCATCGACGAGCTGGTGGAGGAGGAACTGGACCTGATCGTCGAGGGGACGACCGGGGTGACGTTCTTCCTGGGCCGGGTGACGGGGACCTTCGGTGGCGTCCCGGTCACGGCGAGGCTCCGGTACACCAGGACGTGGACGTACGGCGAACGCGGCTGGCGGATCCTCGCCGCCCACATCAGCACGGCCTGAGCGCGGGGCGACGGTCGCGGCGGCGGGTCACTCGGTGGCGTCGACCGTCCGGCTCCGGTCGTCGTCGGCGGGGCGCGGGGCGACGATCTGCACGGACACCCCCGCGTTGCCGTTGTGCGTCTCTATCCAGGCGTCCAGCGCCGACCGGCAGGCGAGGTCCACGTGCCGCAGGCCGCGCAGGTCCAGCCGTACGGTCCGGTCGGGCGGCAGCCCGTTCAGCGTGGTGAGGATCGTAGGCAGCCGCAGGAACGTCGCGTTCCCGGAGATCACGACGTCGATCGGCCCGGCCGGGCCGTCCCGCACGGTGACCCGCACGTGGGACGTCTCCCACGCCGTCTTGACGATGGCCAGGCCGAGGCCGACGAGCACGCCGACGAACATGTCGGTGGTGACGATGGACACGGCGGTCACCGCCAGCACCACCACCTCACCCCGGTGCCCCCGCCACAGCTCCGGCACCGCCCGCAGCGGCAGCAGCTTGACCCCGGCGTGGACGAGCACGGCCGCGAGCGCGGGCAGCGGGATCAGCCCGAGCAGGCCGGGCGCGGCGACGGCGAACAGCAGCAGCCACACCCCGTGCAGCACCCGGGATGCCTTCGTCCGCGCGCCGGCCCGCACATTCGCGGAGCTGCGTACGATGACCGCCGTCATCGGCAGCGCGCCCAGCAGGCCGCAGACGGTGTTGCCGGCGCCCTGCGCCACGAGTTCCCTGTCGAAGTCGGTGCGCGGGCCCTGGTGCAGCCGGTCGACCGCCGCCGCGCTGAACAGGCTTTCCGCCGAGGCGACCAGGGTGAACGTCGCGACGGTGGCGAGGACGCCCAGGTCCGCCAGCGTGCCCCAGTCCCCGGGGGAGGGCCGCACCGCCGCGAGCAGTCCTTCGACCTGGATGGTGTGCACCGGCAGGCTCAGGGCGGCGGTCACCCCGGTCGCGGCCGCCACGGCGACCAGCGCGCCGGGGACCGCCCGGAGCCGGCCGGGCAGGGCGTCCCAGAGCGCCATGACCACGAGGGTGGCCACGCCGACGGCGAGCGAGAGCCGGGCCGTGGCGGAGGTGACGAGGTCGCCCGCCAGCCCGGGCAGGGCGGTGAACTTGCCCAGCCCGGAAGGCGGCGCGGTGCCACCGGCGAGGACGTGGAGCTGACCGGCGATGAGCAGCAGGCCGATGCCGGCGAGCATGCCCTGCACCACGGCCACGGAGATGGCCCGGAACCAGCGGCCGAGCCGCAGCAGCCCGAGGCAGACCTGGAGCAGCCCGGCGACCAGCACGATCGTGCCGAGGCCGGCCAGCCCGTAGCGGTCCACGGCCTCGGCGACCAGCACGGTCAGCCCGGCCGCCGGGCCGCTGACCTGCATGCTGCTGCCGGGCATGAACCCCACGACCAGGCCGCCGACCACGCCGGTGACCAGGCCCAGTTCGGCGGGTACGCCGGAGGCGACGGCGATGCCCACGCAGAGCGGCAGCGCGACGAGGAAGACGACGAGGGAGGCGGGTAGGTCGGCGCGCAGCGAGCGCCAGGACTGGGCGGAAAGCAGCATGGTCCACTCCGTGAGGCAGCGGGGGAGCAACGGGTTGCGCACCACCGCCCGGCGGAGACCGGGCATACCGCCGACGGGCCGTCGGCGGTGCGGGGGCGGAGGTGCGCGTGGTCGGCGGGCGACCGCGTGGTCGGCGATATGCGGTGGGCTGCTCCGACGTTTCCGGGCTGAGTCGCTGTCGCCGCCCGTCCCGTCGGCCGACCTGGGAGGGCGGGCGGGTGGCTGCGGCGGTGACGCCCGGAGCGGGCCGGTCAGCAGCGCAGGATGCTCAGCCGGATCGGGTCGGGGGCCGCGTCCGCAGTGAGCGGACGCCCGTCGGCGGTGTTGTCCCTGCGGCACGGCACGTCGGGCGGCGTCGACGCCTCCTGATTGACCGGATCGCGGCGGTCGGTCGTCGGGTTGCTCCGCCCGGGGCGGGTGACCGACCCGCACGCCCTGCCGTCGAAGCTCGCCACCACGGTCCCCTGCGGCGACCGGCCGGTCCGCGCGGCTGGGTTGGTCACGTCGAGGTACGTCGCGAACCACAACCGGTCGGCCCGCGCGGGAACCTGGGCACGGTCGGCCCGCGCGGGAGCAGGGGTGAGGTCGGCCCGCGCGGGAACCGGGGCCAGGTCGGCCTGCGCGAAATACGGGGCGAGGCTGAGCCGTACCTGGCGCGGCGCGGTGCCGGTCCGCGTAGGTGGCGCGGCGACGGCGGCTCGCGCCTCGGGAGCCGGCGCGTCGACCGACGTCTGGGCATGGGTCGCGACGAGCCCCTGGACGGCCGGAGCGGGCGGTGGGCGGCAGGCGAAGCCGAGGTGCAGCAGGAGCACGCAGGCGAGCAGCGGGGCGACGGCGACGAGTCTGCGCTGCATCGCTCACCCCCAGCCCACGACGCGTGCCTGCGGGACCGCGCACCCGCGTCGTGGGGACCAACCCGCCGCCGGGGACATCGGTTACGCCCGTTTCAGCAGGTGAACGGGGCTGTCAGGGCCGGCGGCCGGCCGCCGCCGTCCCGGTCTGACGCCGGACACGGTGCGGCCCCGGAGCGATCGAGCGCTCCGGGGCCGCACCAGGGGTGGGGTGATCAGCTGGTGGGGGCGAGGTACAGGAGGCGGTTCGGGGAGCCGGTGCCCGGGCTGGTCACCGTGCCGGTGCTGGCCGTGGAGACCAGGTGCGAGGCCACCTGGGCCGGGGTCCAGGTCGGGTGGCTCTGCAGGACGCGGGCGGCGCCGCCGGCCACGTGCGGGGAGGCCATCGAGGTGCCGCTGATGGTGTTGGTCGCCGTGTTGCTGGTGTACCAGGCGGACAGGACGCTGGTGCCCGGCGCGAAGATGTCCACGCAGGTGCCGTAGTTCGAGTACGACGCGCGGGCGCCGTTGCTCTGCGTCGCGCCGACGGTGATGGCGCTGGCGACGGCGGCCGGCGAGTAGTTGCAGGCGTTGGCGTTGGAGTTGCCGGCGGCCACCGCGTAGGTGACGCCGTCGGCGACGGAGTTCGCCACGGCGGTGTTCAACGCCGCGTTGAGCCCGCCGCCGAGGCTCATGTTCGCCACCGCCGGCTGGCCGGCCTGGTGGTTGGAGGTCACCCAGTTGACCCCGGCGATGACGCCGGCGTTGGTGCCACTGCCGGCGCAGTCGAGCACCCGCACGGCCACCAGCCGGACGCTCTTGGCGACGCCGTACGTCGAGCCGCCGACCGTGCCGGAGACGTGGGTGCCGTGGCCGTTGCAGTCGGCGGCCGGCAGGGCGTTGTCGACCGCGTCGTAGCCGTCGACGGCCCGCCCGCCGAACTGGTTGTGGGCGATCCGGATGCCGGTGTCGATGATGTACGCGGTGACGCCCGACCCGGTGGTGGTGTAGCTGTAGGCGCTGTCCAGCGGCAGGTTGACCTGGTCGATCCGGTCCAGGCCCCACGGCGGGTTGGTCTGGGTGGTCTCGACGGTGACCTTGTGGTTCTGCTCGACCCAGGCGACCGCCGGGTCGGCGGCCAGCCGCTTGGCGGCGGCCTCGGACAGCCGCGCCTCGAAGCCGTTGAGCGCCTCGCCGTACACCTGGGCGACGTCGCCGCCGTAGCGCTTCGCGAGCTTGTCCGCGGAGTTGGTGACGGCGGCGACCTGGGTGCCGGCCTTGCCGCCGACGGCGGTGTCGTTCAGAACGACGATGTAGCTGGAGGGGACGGCGGTGGCACCGCCGGCGGAGCGGATCTCACCGGTCGTCGGTGCCGCGGTCGCCGGGCCGCCGATCATGGCCGAGGCCATCGCCGATACGGTCAGCACGCCGAGGGCAGCGACCTTGCGGGGGAGCGTCATCTGTCGGTCTCCTCTGTCGTCGACCGCGTCGGAGCTGGTCGTACGCGGTCCGAGATCGTGATGACAGGCTATCGATAGATCCACGTCTGGCTATATACCAGTAAGGTCATAGCATCGCGCGCAGCTCGTCGAGGACGGCCCGCTGGAAGGCCCGCGCGGCCTGGCCGCCCGGCGGCGGGCCGCCGTGCCGGGCGGCGATCGCCCGCTCGATCAGCGCCGCCTCGGGATGCCCCCGCTCCACCAGCCGCCGGCCGGCCGCGACCTTGGGCAGCCACACCCCGTCGCGGCAGCGCGCCAGCGAGCGGCAGGCGCCGAGCACGGCGTCCTCGGCGCCGGCCGCCGGCGCGTCGCCGGGCGGCGTCGGCAGCGCGAGCCACCAGGTCAGCGCGTCCACCAGCAGCCGGCGCAGGTCGGCCGGCGTCAGGTCGGCGAACGTCTCCGCCGCCGGGGGCCCGGTCAGGGCCAGCCCGCCGTGGTGCAGGATGCTGCGGTCCAGCCCGTACCAGAACCGGCCGTCCGCCGCCGCCCGCCCGCCGCCGGACCAGGTCACCCGGAACGGCATCCGGGCGCCGGTGTTCAGCTCGACCTCGAAGCCCGGCTCAGGGGTGCCGGAGCGGGCCACCTCCCGCCGGTAGACGACCAGCTCCAACCCGCGCGCGGGGCAGGGCAGCGCCTCGTGCCGCAGCCGGGCCACCAGCTCCCGCTTGCGCCCGTCGGTCAGGGCGTGCGCGCAGACCAGCGCCACGTCGACGTCGCTGCGTCCCGCCTGGTACGCGCCGAGGGCGACCGAGCCGGCCGCGTACGCCCCCAGCAGGTCGGCGCCGAGCACGTCGCGGGCCGCCCCGACGAGGTCGGTCAGGTACCGCCGTACGTCCGGGTCCATGCCGCATTGTGGCGTGCCGGCCCGGGGCGGATGGCCCCGGGCCGGCATGAGGGGCCGACCGGTTGCGGCGTCGGCACGGCCGGACCGTGGCGGTGCCGCGTGCTCCCCGGCCGTCAGCTCGCCGGCAAGCGCCGGGTCACCGCCGCCAGGAGGTCGGCGTCACGCCGTCGAGCAGGGCGGCGAGCCGCTCGGCCACCGGCGGGGCGTGCAGGTGCAGCCGGGCCACGTTGATGGTGTCAGCCCCGACCACGGCCAGCAGCGCCTGCGCGCTGACCGCGTAGACGCTCAGGTAGCCGAGCGCGTTGCGGACGGTGGACTGCTGGAAGTCGCCCTGCCCCAGCCGCAGGCCGACCTGACGACCCAGGCCGTACGTGGTCGCCGCGAGCGCCGCCAGGTCGTTGGGGTCGACGTCGGTCTGCATGTTGTGGGTGATCATCAGACCGTCCACGCCGCCCAGCACGCAGCCGTGCACCCCGGGGATCTCCAACCGCAGCTCGGCCAGCGCCTGACCGATCTGCGGGTACGGCAGCGCCGGGTTCCCGGCGAGCGACGGCGGGAGCGACCGGGGCGGTGGCATCCCCTCGGGCGGTCGGGCGGTGCGGCGGGGGAGGATCGTCCCGGTGTTGTCCTGTCCGCTCACAACTCCAGGTTCTCCTCGATGGTGCGCAGCTGGTGACGGGCCATCGCCAGGTTGGCCCGGCTCTTGCTCACCATCAGGTACAGGAAGAGCCCCTTGCCGGTGCGGCTGTTCACCGGCCGGATCAGGTGGTACTGGCTGCCGAGCGTGATGAGGATGTCCTCGATCTCGTCGTTGAGGTTCAGCATCTCGATGGTGCGCATCTTGGCGCGTACCACGTCGGTGTTGCCGGCGGCGGCGACGGTCAGGTCGATCTCCCCGGTGCCGCCGGCCACGCCGAGCGTCATGCCGCTGTTGTAATCGACGAGGGCCACCCCGATCGCCCCATCGATACTCATCGCACTCTTTAGCGCGATGTCAAGATTCGCCACAGTTCATCTCCCCAGCTATGACGGGCCGGCGCCACCGTCTCGTACCGAGGGTCACCCCTCGATGACAGGTGGCGCGACGCCGTGAAAATGCTCCGACGAGGCTCGCACATGGCCGGTTCCGGCGCACCCGAGGGTGGTCGCATCGACCTGAGCGGACGAAGGGACTGGTCCCGCCAGTCCCGTAAGTGGGACGCTCCGACGGATGGTTGATCTCGGGTCCAGCTGATATGAAGTTCCCCAGGTCGGGCGGTATGGGGCAGTGGTCCCTCCGCCGACCCTCGTGGCCTTCTCCGACCCTCGTGGCCTTCTCCGACGCCGCCGTCAGGCCGACCAGCTCACCGCCTGGCGGACCCGCTCGTGCTCACGGGCCAGCTCCGCGCCACCGCCACCAACACCAGGTGTACGCCGAACAGCAGCCGCGACAGCACCCACCCGAACGCCCAGCCGATCGCTTCGCCCGCCTGCTCCAGCAACCCGCCCCCGGATACGGTGCGCACCGGCCTCAGCAGGTCGGCCGCCGCGCCGAGCATGGTGAACGCGGGCGTGAGCAGCGACCGGCGGGGATCGCCGTTGACGAAGTGGCCCAGCTCGTGCCCGAGCAGGGCGACCCGCTCCTGGGCCGGAAGTGAGCCCCACAGCGGCAGCCCCAGACAGAGCACCCGCCGTCGGCGCGGCCCCACCGCCGTCGCGTACGCGTTGAGTGCGCCGTCCACGCCGATGACGTGCGGCGTCGCCGCGCCGCCTCCCGGCGCGTCGAGCGGTCGACCGACCAGCCGGTCGAACTGCCCGCGGGCCAGCCGGAAGGCGAGCCGATACGTCCGGCGGTCGACCCACGGCCAGCCGAACTCCGCCGGGCGCCGGTGCGGGTCGTAGGCGTCGAGCTGCCACTCGCAGCTGGCGCACCAGGGAGTGGCATCCCGGTGGGCACCGTCGGTGTGGCACAGCGGGGGCAGGGGACGGCCGTCGGCTCGGCGGTCAGGTGCGGCACAGCAGCCGTTCCGGTCTCGCGTCGTCCTCCGTGTCGCACCCCGGGATTGTGCGCCATCGCCCGCCGCCCGGCTGCCCCGCCCAGCCTTTCGTGGCCGCCCCGACGGCGGGCCCGGGCCGCCCGGCGGGGGCGCGACGCATCCGGTTTGGCGGGTTTCGCGGTTCCGGCCCGGCCGCTGACCAGCACGTCTACTGTGGAAGCCGCTACCGGTTCTGGTTGAACCGGTGGCGGCCGGGCGGTTCGCGGTGCACAGTGATCCCATGAGCGACAGCGGAAGTGGTGGGCACTACTACTGGTGCACCCGACACCACCGGGTCGAGACCGATGCCGACGTCTGCGCGGCGCGGCACGTGCTCGGTCCGTACGCCTCGGCAGCCGACGCGGAGAACGCCCTGCAACAGGTGCGGGAGCGTAACGACGCGTGGGACGCCGCAGACGCCCGTTGGGCCGGGGAGGACAGATAAGCGGCGCGGGACCGCCCGTGTCGAGGAACTCCGTGCCCCGCGAGGCGGCACGCGAGCGAATGTCCCCAAGGAGGGAACCCAGATGGCCGAAGCACAGAAGGCCACCGCCCGCCCGGCCGCCAAACGTACGCCCGCGAAGAAGACCGCTACGGCCGGGCAGGCCGCGGGCGGGACCCGTGCCACGGCCGCGCGCCCCTCGGGGACGGCCGGCGCGGCCCGGGGGTCGACCGTGACCAAGGCGTCCCCCAACGCCTCCGGCGCCGGGGCGGGCCGGGTGCCGGCGAAGACGGCGGTCGCGAGGAAGGCCGCCGCGACGAAGATCGTCACACGTAAGGCCCCGGCCTCGAAGACCACGGCGAAGAAGGCCCCGGCCTCGAAGACCGCCGCGAAGAAGGCCCCGGCCTCGAAGAGCACGGCGAAGAAGACGACCGCCGCCGCAGGCCCGGCGACGAAGCGGACCACGGCCGCCGCCGCAGGCACCCCGGCGAGGAAGGCCGGGGCGACGAAGGCCACCGCGGCGAAGGCCGGGGCGACGAAGGCGCCGGCGGCGAAGAAGACGACGACCACCGTGGCCAGGAAGGCCCCGGCGAAGAAGACCACCGCCGCGAAGAAGACCACCGCCGCGAAGAAGACGACCGCCGCGAAGAAGACCGCCTCGACCCGGCCCACCGGCGGCGCCCGCAAGGCCGCCGCGAAGAAGGCCCCGGCGAAGAAGGCGACCGCCACCTCGTCGAGCACCACCCGCAAGGCGGCGGCGAAGAAGGCCCCGGCGAAGAAGACCACGGCGAAGAAGACCACGGCGAAGAAGGCGACGGCCCGCACGGCTGCGCCCCGGACGGCGACAGCCCGGACGGCGGTGCCCCGGACGGCGGCGGCTCGCGCGAGCGCGCCGCGCGGCACCCGGGCGACGGCCCGCAAGGCCGCCGGCTGAGCGCAGCCGCCCGCTGCTGACCGCCCGTCGCCGGCCCGCCACCCGCACCGGGGTACGTGGACCGGGCGGCGGGCCCGCGAGGTGGCGGGGGAGCGGATCGCCCGTTCCGCTGTCAGGATTGACCCCGTGGTGATCCGACGTGTACTGGCGCCCCGTATCGACTTCAGCGCGCTGCGCCGCGAGCTGGGGCTGCCCGAGCAGTTCCCGCCCGCGGCGCAGCGTGAGGCCGAGGCGGCGGCGGCCGCGCCACCCCGGCCCGCCGCCGACCGCACCGACGTCCCGTTCGTGACCGTCGACCCGGCCGCCTCGCGGGACCTCGACCAGGCGATGCACCTCGCCCGCCGCCCCGGCGGCGGCTTCCGGGTCCGGTACGCGATCGCGGACGTCGCCGCGCACGTGCGCCCCGGCGGCGCGCTGGAGGAGGAGACGTGGCGGCGGGGGCAGACCGTGTACCTGCCCGACGGCAATGTGCCCCTGCACCCGCACACCCTGAGCGAGGGCGCGGCCAGCCTGCTGCCGGGCGAGGACCGGGCGGCCGTGGTGTGGACCATCGACCTCGGCCCCGACGGCGACACGGTCGCCGTCACGCTGGAACGTTCCCTGGTGCGCAGCCGCGCCAAGCTGGACTACGCGGGCGTGCAGGCCGACGCCGACGCCGGGCGGCTGCCCGAGCCGATTGCTCTGCTGCCCGAGATCGGCGCCCTGCTCACCGCGCGCGGACTGCGCCGGGGCGCGGTGAACCTGCCGCTGCCGGAGCAGGACGTCGAGGCGGACGGCGACGGCTGGCGGCTGGTGCTGCGCGGGCCGGTGCCGATGGAGGACCACAACGCCCAGATCTCCCTGCTCACCGGGATGGCCGCCGCCGACCTCATGCTGGCCGGCGGGATCGGGCTGCTGCGCACCATGCCGGCGCCGAAGCCGGAGGCGGTGGCCCGGCTGCACACCGCAGCCGCCGCGCTCGGCGTCGACTGGCCGGCCGGCGTGGGCGTGGGCGAGGTGCTGGCCGGGCTGGACGCCTCGAAGCCCCGGGCGGCGGCGTTCGTCGACCAGGCGGCCGAGCTGATGCGCGGCGCCGCGTACACGGCGTTCGACGGCGTGCCGCCCGACCAGCCGCAGCACGGCGGGGTCGCCGCCGCGTACGCCCACGTCACCGCGCCGCTGCGCCGGTTGGCCGACCGGTACGCCACCGAGGTCTGCCTGGCCCTGCACGAGGGGCGGGCGGTGCCCGACTGGGCCCGGGCGGCGCTGCCGAAGCTGCCGGAGGTGATGGCCGTGACCGACCGGGCCGCAGGCGCGGCCACCCGGGGCGCGGTCGAGCTGGCCGAGGCGGTGCTGCTGGAGCACCGGGTCGGCGAGACGTTCGACGCGGCGGTGCTCGACGTGGACACCTCGCCGAACGGCCAGCCGAAGCCGGGCCGGCAGCCCGGCGGCACGGTGGCCCTGGACTCCCCGCCGGTGCGGGCCCGCTGCACGGGCGAGCTGCCGCTGGGGGAGCGGGTCCGGGTCCGCCTGGTCACCGCCGACCCGGTTGCCCGGAAGGTCCTCTTCGCGCTGGCCTGAGCGCGATCCGCTGGCCTGAGCGCGCGATCCGCAGCCAGCGAAGATTCTCACATCGGCGGGCATCGCCGGAGCGGCGGGCCGTTTGCGAGGATGGGCGCATGGCATACGACGCGAGCACGCAGCCCGACGTGTCCGGGCTGACCGTCGGGATCATCGGCGGCACCGGCGACCAGGGCCGGGGCCTGGCCTACCGGTTCGCCCGGGCCGGGCAGACCGTGCTGATCGGCTCCCGGTCCGCCGGGCGGGCCGCGCAGGCCGCCGAGGAGATCGCCGTCATGCCCGGCGTGCCGTCCGGCGCGACCGTCACCGGCGGCGACAACGACGAGGTGGCCCGCCGCAGCGACGTGGTGGTGATCGCGGTGCCGTGGGACGGTCACGCCGCCACCGTCGCCGCCCTCGCGCAGCCGCTCGCCGGCAAGATCGTCATCGACTGCGTGAACCCGCTCGGCTTCGACAAGCAGGGCCCGTACGCGCTGCCCGTCGCCGAGGGCAGCGCCGTCCAGCAGGCCGCCGGGCTGCTGCCCGACTCCCGGGTCTGCGCCGCGTTCAACCACGTCAGCGCGCCGCTGCTGGCCGACCCGGAGGTCGAACGGATCGACCTCGACGTGCTGATCTGCACCGAGGACCGCGAGCTGGTGGACGTCGTGGGGGCGCTCGCGGCCCGGATCCCCGGCATGCGCGGGATCTACGCCGGCCGGCTGCGCAACGCCCACCAGATCGAGGCGTTCACGGCCAACCTGATCGCCATCAACAAGCGCTACAAGGCGCACGCCGGCATCCGGGTCACCGACCTCTGAGCCGCCGGGGCGGGAGATCCCGGGCGGGCAGCTTCCCACCGGGGCCACCGGCGCCGGGCAACGGATGGCGGCGGCGTGACCACGCGCGGGCGCGGTGACCGAGGGGTGGGCGCCCACCCCGCGGTCACCGCATCGGCGTACCGGTCAGAAGGTGTGCTCGGCGGCGGGGAACTCGCCGCCGCGGACCTCGTCGGCGAACCGGCGGGTGGCGTCGGTCAGCGCGCCGGCCAGGTCGAGGTAGCGCTTCACGAAGCGCGGGGCCTTCCCGGTGCGCAGGCCGGCCATGTCCTGCCAGACCAGCACCTGCGCGTCGGTGCCCGGGCCGGCCCCGATACCGACGGTCGGGATCGGCAGCTCCGCGGTGACCCGCCCGGCCACCTCGCCCGGCACCATCTCCAGCACCACCGCGAACGCGCCCGCCTCGGTCACCGCCCGCGCGTCGGCGAGCACGTCGTCGGCCGCGTCGCCCCGCCCCTGCACCCGGTACCCGCCGAGGGTGTGCTCGCGCTGCGGGGTGAAGCCGATGTGCGCCATCACCGGGATGCCGGCGTCGACGATCGCGGCGATCTGCGCCGCGCAGCGCCGGCCGCCCTCCAACTTCACGGCGTGGCAGCCGCCCTCCTTCATGAACCGGACCGCGGTGCGCAGCGCCTGCGTCGGCCCCTCCTCGTACGAGCCGAACGGCAGGTCGCCGACGATCAGCGCCTGCCGGGTGGCCCGCACCACCGCGCGGACCAGCGGCAGCAGCTCGTCGACGGTCACCGGCAGCGTCGTCTCGTAGCCGAAGACGTTGTTCGCCGCCGAGTCGCCGACCAGCAGCGCCGGGATGCCGGCGGCGTCGAAGATCGACGCCGTGTACTGGTCGTACGAGGTCAGCATCGACCACCGCTCGCCGCGTTCCTTGGCGGCGAGCAGGTCGCGGGTGCGGACCCGCCGGGTGGCCGGGCCGCCGTACAGCGCCGTCACCTCGGTCGGGGTGGACTCCACCATGACTGTCTCCTTCCTCGAGGCCGCCTTCGCGGTCCCCGGGTTCTGCCGCGATCGTCGCACCGGGCGGGCGGCGGCGGGAGGCGTCAGTGCAGGATCTCACTCCCCGGCGGCACGGGTCGGCCGCCGGGCGTACCCGCGCCGGGTCAGCCGTCCTCGCGCCAGCGGTTGGTGATCGGCAGCCGGCGGTCCCGCCCGAACGCCTTCATCGAGATCTTCGTGCCGGGCGCCGACTGGCGGCGCTTGTACTCGGCGGTGTCCACCATCCGCAGCACCCGGTCGACGACCGCCGGGTCGTGGCCGGACTCGACGAGCCCGGCCCGGCCGAGGTCGCCGTCGACGTACCCGATCAGGATCGGGTCGAGCACGTCGTAGTCGGGCAGGGTGTCGCTGTCGAGCTGGCCGGGGCTCAGCTCGGCGCTCGGCGGCTTGCCGATCGAGTTCTCGGGGATCGGCGGCGTCTCGCCCCGGCGGGCGGCGTCCGCGTTGCGCCACTTCGCCAGCCGCCAGACCAGCGTCTTCCACACGTCCTTGATCGGGTTGAACCCGCCGACCGAGTCGCCGTACAGGGTGGAGTAGCCGACCGCCAGCTCGCTCTTGTTGCCGGTGGTGAGGACGAGATGGCCCTCCTGGTTCGACAGCGCCATCAGCAGCACCCCGCGCACCCGGGCCTGGAGGTTCTCCACCGCCAGCCCGGACAGCGACAGGTTCGCCAGGAAGGTGTCCACCATCGGCTGGATCGGCTGCACCCGGTAGTCCAGCCCGGTGCGCTTGGCCAGGTCCTCCGCGTCCTCGCGGGAGTGTTCCGAGGAGTGCTGGCTGGGCATCGACACCCCGACCACCCGGTCCGGGCCGAGCGCGTCGACCGAGAGGGCCGCCACCACCGCCGAGTCGATGCCGCCGGAGAGCCCCAGCACCACCGACGGGAACCGGTTCTTGTCGACGTAGTCGCGCAGGCCCAGCACCAGCGCCTGCCACACCTCGGCCTCGTCGGCCGCCGGCTCGATGATCCCGCCGACCGCCACCCCGCCCGGGGCCGGCGGCAGCAGGTCGCTGACCGTGGCGCGCACGATCCGCATCCCGCCTTCCAGCTCCCCGGTGCCGCCGACCGGCTCCGGCGCCGCCGGCAGCTCGACGTCGTGCAGCAGCAGGTGCTCGACGAACTGCGGGGCGCGGGTCAGCAGCGTCCCGTCCGCGCCCACGATCATCGAGTCGCCCTCGAAGACCAGCTCGTCCTGCGCGCCGACCATGTTGACGTACGCCACGGTGGCGCCCGCCTCGGCGGCCCGGCGACGCACCAGCGGTAGCCGGACGTCGTCCTTGTTCAGCTCGTACGGCGAGCCGTTGATCGTGACCACCAGGCCCACCCCGGCCTGCCGGGCCACCGCGAACGGGCCGCCGGCCTGCCACAGGTCCTCGCAGATGGTCAGCGCCACGTCCACCCCGCCGACCCGCACCACGGTCAGCGTGTCGCCGGGGACGAAGTAGCGATCCTCGTCGAACACGCCGTAGTTGGGCAGGTGGTGCTTGAAGTAGGTGGCCGTCACCTCGCCCCGGTGCAGCACGGCGGCGGCGTTGCGGGCCCCGTGGCCCGGCTGGGCGTCGGCGCTGACCTGCGGCGGGCCGTCCGCGTCCAGGTAGCCGACCACCACCGGCAGCTCGCCGAGGCCGTCGGCGGCCAGGTCGGCGGCGAGGCGGCGCAGCGCGGCCTGGGACGCGGCCACGAAGGACCGACGGAAGACCAGGTCCTCGACCGGGTATCCGGTCAGCGTCATCTCCGGGAACACGACGAGCTGGGCGCCCGCGTCGGCGGCCCGCCGGGTCCACCGGCGGACCAGGTCGGCATTGCCGTCGAGGTCGCCGACGATCGGATTGACCTGGGACAGGGCGAGACGCAGGGTGGGCATGCCCTCATCTTGCCCCAGCCCGGCGGGCCCGACACGGCGGGCGGCGGGAGACGGCGGCCACCGGCCTGGGCGTCCCGGGACCGGGCCGCCGGCCCGTGGGAGCGGGTCCGCCGGCCCGCGCGCCAGGTGGCGGGACACGACAGGACGCGGCCCGGAAAGGTCGCGTAACGTCTGCGTAAAGGACCCGGTGGAGACTGGGCGATCAGGCCCGGCCGGTGCTGGGCAACAGTGTCGCGAGGGGTGGAAGTGGACCGTCAGCAGGAGTTCGTCCTCCGTACGCTGGAAGAGCGGGACATCCGGTTCGTCCGGCTGTGGTTCACCGACGTGCTGGGCACCCTCAAGAGCGTCTCGGTCGCGCCCGCCGAGCTGGAGGCGGCCTTCGAGGAGGGCATCGGGTTCGACGGCTCGGCGATCGAGGGCTTCGCCCGGGTCTTCGAGTCCGACATGGTGGCCATGCCCGACCCGACGACCTTCCAGGTGTTCCCCTTCGAGGGCGGGGTGAGCGGCGAGAGCGCCCGGATGTTCTGCGACATCCTGCTCCCCGACGGCGGCCCGTCCTGGGCCGACCCCCGGCACGTGCTGCGCCGGATGCTGTCCAAGGCCGCCGAGAAGGGCTTCACCTTCTACACCCACCCGGAGATCGAGTTCTTCCTGCTGGAGAACGGCCCGCAGGACGGCTCGGTGCCCGTCCCGGTCGACACCGGCGGCTACTTCGAGCACACCACCCACGCGGTGGCCCGGGACTTCCGCCGCCAGGCCGTGCTGGCCCTGGAGCGGATCGGCATCTCGGTGGAGTTCAGCCACCACGAGGTCGCCCCCGGCCAGCAGGAGATCGACCTGCGCTACGCCGACGCGCTGACCACCGCCGACAACATCATGACCTTCCGGCACGTGGTCAAGGAGGTGGCCCTCTCCACCGGGGTGCAGGCCAGCTTCATGCCGAAGCCGTTCACCGACCAGCCGGGCAGCGGCATGCACACCCACCTGTCGCTGTTCGAGGGGGAGCGCAACGCGTTCCACGACAACGCCGACCCGATGAAGCTGTCGAAGGTGGCGAAGTCGTTCATCGCCGGGCTGCTCATGCACGCCCGGGAGTACACGGCGGTCACCAACCAGTGGGTCAACTCGTACAAGCGGCTCTTCCCGCTGGCGCTGCCGGACCGGATCACCGAGAGCCCCGCGTACGTCTGCTGGGGGCACCTGAACCGGTCCGCGCTGGTCCGCGTCCCCGCGTACGGCAAGCCGAACTCGGCCCGGGTCGAGGTCCGCTCGCTGGACTCGGCCACCAACCCCTACCTGGCCTTCGCGATGCTGCTCGGTGCCGGCCTCAAGGGCATCGAGGAGGGCTACGAGCTGCCCCCGGGCGCCGAGGACGACGTCTGGTCGCTGAGCAGCGCCGAGCGCCGCGCCATGGGGTACGAGGCGCTGCCGGAGAACCTGTCCGAGGCGATCGACGTGATGGCCGGCTCCGAGCTGGTCGCCGAGGTGCTCGGCGAGCACGTCTTCGACTTCTTCCTGCGCAACAAGCGGGCCGAGTGGGAGCAGTACCGCCGCGAGGTAACCCCCTACGAGCGGCAGCGCTACCTGTCGCTGTAGGGCCCGCCGCCGGCGCGGACCGCCGGGGGTTGCGGCGGGCCGCTATCGTCTCGATCACCGCGCCGGCACCCCCGCCGGGCGGTAGGTGGTCGGGAGGCAGTCGGTGCTGGAGGACCTGCTCAGCGGAGCCTGGCAGAGCGTCGTGTTCGGGGTCGTCGGGGTGGGTCTGATGGCGGCCGGCTTCGGCCTGGTCGACCTGCTCACCCCGGGGAAGCTGCGCGAGCTGATCTGGGTGCGACGCAACGCCAACGCCGGGCTGCTGCTCGCCGCGAACCAGCTCGGCATCGCCGGTATCGTCTTCACCGCGGTCCTCACCAGCTACGACGACTTCGGCAAGGGGCTGGCCTCCACGATCATCTTCGGGCTGATCGGCCTGTTGATCATGGCGCTGGCGTTCTTCGTGCTGGACCTGCTCACCCCGGGCAAGCTCGGCGAGGTCATCTGCTCCGAGGAGCCGCACCCGGCGGCCTGGGCCAGCGCCGCCACCCACTTCGGGGCCGCGCTGATCGTCTGCGCCTGCATCGCCTGACCCGGCCCGCCCCGCCTGACCCGGCCTCGTCGCACCCGGCGGCTAACCTGCGGGGGTGAACCGGACGGACCGTCTCTACGCGCTGGTCGAGGAGCTGCGGGCGGTGTCGCCCCGGCCTCGCAGCTCCCGCTGGCTCGCCCACCGCTTCGAGGTCAGCTCGCGCACCATCGAGCGCGACATCGGCGCGTTGCAGCAGGCCGGGGTGCCGATCTGGGCGGAGGCCGGCCGCACCGGCGGCTATGTCGTCGACCGCGCGCACACCCTGCCGCCGGTCAACCTCACCGCCGCCGAGGCGGTGGCGATGGCCGTGGCTCTGCACCGCCTCGGCGGCGGCCCGTTCACCGAGGCGGGCACCACAGCGCTGCGCAAGCTGCTCGCGGTGATGCCACCCGCCGACGCCGCAGAGGCCCGCCGGCTCGCCGGCCGGGTGCACCTCATCGGCGGTGGGCCCGCCGCGCCCGTCCCGTCCGCCGTCGCCGGCGCGGTGACCGCCCGCCGGGTGCTGCGCCTCGGGTACGCCGACCGGGCCGGGGCCGTCACCGAGCGGGTCGTGGAGCCGCTGGGCTTCCTCGGCAACCCCTGGCACTGGTATCTGCTGGCCTGGTGCCGCCTGCGCGACGGCCTGCGCGCGTTCCGGGTGGACCGGATCGGCTCGGTGACCGCGCTGCCGGAGCCGGTCACCCGGGAGCTGCGCCCCGACGACCTCGACATCCCGTCCGAGCGGGTCCGCCCGCTCAGCCTGGCCTGAAAACCCGACAGCGCCGGATGCCCCGGCCGGGCATGCTGGCGGCTTCGCCGCCACCGAGGAGGACCGCGTGTCCGACACGCTCAGCTACGCCGACGCCGTCCGCCTGCTCGGTGGGCAGGACAACGGGCTGGTCGGCTGGTTCGACAGGCTGACCGGGGGCGCGCTGCTGGCCGCCGCGGTCCCGGTGCCGGCGCTGCTGGGGATCTTCGACGCCAAGGCGGAGTTCGTCCGGCTCGGCCACGAGCTGATGCGCGGCGCGGCGGAGAAGCGCTCCGGCCTGTCCCGGTACGGGCGGTCGCAACGGCTGGAGGCGGCGCACGCGGTGCTCGCGGTGACCGCGTTCTTCGAGGTGCTGGGCGAGCGGGCCCCGTCCGACCTCGGCGGGCTCGGGCCCACCCGGGAGGAGCAACTGCGGCTGGCCGGCGGCGACCCCGGGGGCGACCTCGTCGCGGCGCTGTTCGGCACGGCGGCCCCGGCGCCCGGTCCGCACCTGCCCTACCGCACGCTGCGCGCCGCGCTCACCACCTACTACGCCGGGCTGGCCGACCGGGTCGTCGTCTTCTTCCGGGGCCTCGCCGTCGCCGACCGCCTCGACGCGACACGGTGGGCGCGCGTCGAAGGGGAACTGCGCGACCTGCCGCCGGCAGCGGTCGACCGGCACCGCGACCTGCTGACCCGGCTCGCCGTCGGCTTTCCCGAGGCGTCCCTCTGGCTCGGCCTGGACGAGCACGAGGCGACCCGGGAGGAGGTGCGCCGCCTCTGTGTCGGGCTGGCCGACCTGCACCGGGCCCTGGCGGAGATCTCCACGGGCCGGGCCCCGGACGACAGGCGCGCCGCGCTCGCCGCCGCGTACGCCGCCGAGCTGCGCCGGCCGGTGATCTCCTCCGGGGACGTGCCGGAAGGACTGACCGTGCCGACGCTCGGCGAGGCGTACGTCCCGCCGCTGTGCCGGATCGCGGAGCTGGGCCCGGGGGCGCTGCCCGCCGACGAGACGTGGTGGGCCGGCCAGGCGCTGCGCGACGACCTGTGGCAGTCCCTCGTCGTGCACCTCACCTCGCCCGGCGCGACCCGGGCGCCGCTGCTGGTGCTCGGGCAGCCGGGCTCCGGCAAGTCGTTGCTGACCCGGGTCGTCGCCGCCCGGCTGCCGGCGGCGGACTTCCTGGTGGTCCGGGTGGTGCTGCGCGACGTGTACGCGGCCGGTGACCTCCAGGACCAGATCGAGCAGGCGGTTCGCGACGCCACCGGGGAGCGGCTCGACTGGCCGGCGCTGGCCCGCTCGGCCGGCGACGCGCTGCCGGTGGTGCTGCTCGACGGCTTCGACGAGCTGCTCCAGGCCACCGGGGTCAGCCAGACCGACTACCTGCGCCGGGTGGCGGCGTTCCAGCGCCGGGAGGCCGACCAGGGCCGCCCGGTGGCGGTGCTGGTCACCAGCCGCACCAGCGTGGCCGACCGGGCGCAGCCGCCGCCCGGCGCGGTGGCGGTGCGGCTGGAGCCCTTCGACGACGCGCGGGTCGGGGAGTGGCTGGAGATCTGGAACCGGGTGAACGAGGCCGCCTTCCGGGCGCGGGGCGTGCGCCCGCTGGGCCGGGGGACGGCGCTGGAGCACCGGGAGCTGGCCGGGCAGCCGTTGCTGCTGCTGATGCTGGCGCTCTACGACGCCGAGGGCAACGAGCTGAGCCGCACCGGGAAGCTGCGCCGCGGCGAGCTGTACGAGCGGCTGCTGCGCCGCTTCGCCCGGCGGGAGGTGACCAAGCAGCGCGACGGCCTGCCGGAGCCGGAGCTGGACCGGGCGGTCGAGGCGGAGCTGCGCCGGCTGGCCGTGGTCGCGTTCGCCATGTTCAACCGGCGCGCGCAGTGGATCGGCTCGGCCGAGCTGGACGCCGACCTGGCGGCGCTGTCGTTCGGCGGGACGGGCGCGGGGGAGCGGGCCGGGCTGCGGGCGCCGCTGGCGGCGGCAGAGGTGGTGCTGGGCCGCTTCTTCTTCGTCCACCGCTCCCGCGCCCACGACGCCGGGCGCCGACGCGAGACGTACGAGTTCCTGCACGCCACCTTCGGCGAGTACCTGGTCGCCCGGCTCGCCGGGCAGCTGGTGGACGACCTGGTGGCCCGGGACGCCGCCGCCAGCCTGTCCTGGGACGGCGAGCCGGTCTCCGACGACCTGCTGCACGCCCTGCTGTCGTACGCCGTGCTCAGTACCCGGGCCACCGTCTTCGCCTTCCTCGCCGAGTGGCTGGCCGGGCGGGACGAGGCGCACCGCCGCGCCTGGGCGGACCTGCTGCTGCGGCTGTTCCGCGCCGCCCCGCACGCCGCCGGCACCCGCCGGTACGACGGCTACCGCCCCCGGCGGCTGCCCGTGCCCGCCCGCTACGCCGCGTACGGGGCGAACCTGTTGCTGCTCGCCCTGGCCGCCGCCGACGCGGTGACCGGGCGGGAGCTGTTCCCGGAGGCCGCCGACCCCGTCGACGGGTGGCGGGCCCAGGTGGGGCTGTGGCGTGCGCAGCTCGACGGCGAGGAGTGGGAGAGCCTGAGTGACCTGCTGGCGCTGGAGCGCCTCGGCGGCGGCGCGGGCCGGGACGTCCGGGTCTGGGCGGACGGTCGGCTGGCCGCCCCGCCGGAGCTGGACGTGCCGTGGGCGCTGGGCCTGCCCGGGGGAGTCGTCCACGGGCTGCCGGGCGAGCGCCTCGCCCGGTTGCGCCGCAACGCCCACCTGACCTGCGACCCGGACGACGCCGTCGTGGTGCACGCCCTGGAGCCGATGTTCGACAAGCTGTCGACGGCGCTCGCCGTTTTCTCCGACACCGGGTCCGGCGTCGCCGCCTCGGCCGCCCACGCGCTGGTCGACGCCTGGCTCCTGCCGCTGCGCTCGGCCACCCGGCAGGAGCGGCGAACCGTGTACCTGCGCTGCCTCCGGGTGGCGCTGGACGCGGAACACCTGGTCGCCAACTGGGACCGGGCCGCCTTCCTGCGGCTGCTGCTCGACCGGCTGGCGGAGGACTGCGACGCCTCCGCCGACGTGGTGGCCGAGGTGCTGTCCGCCTGCCACGACTCCGCTCTGCTGGTGTACCCCGAGGTGGCCGCCGCGCTGTTCCGGTGCGCGCAGCGGGCGCTGGGCGCGGACCCGGCCGCCGACCGGCGGATCGGCGAGGCGGTCATCGAGGCTGGCCTCACGCTGCGCGCCTTCTCCCAGGGGTGGCGAAGCGACGACGTCGCCGTCGACGTGCTCGCACGCCTCTACGAGATCGGTATGGGCCGGTCGGTGCCGCTCGGGCTGGCGACCGACTTCGCGGCCCGGTACGACGGCCACCGGCCCGGCCTCGCACGACGGCTGGGTGAGCTGTCGCACGAGGCCGTGCTCCGCGAGAAACACCGACAGGACGGTGTCGTGGGCGCGGGCGAGGCTGGTCCCTGACGCCGGCCGAGCGGCCGGCACGAGGAGGGAACATGTCCAGCACGCCTGTCACCTGGTTCGAGATCGGCACCGACCGCCCCGAGAGGGCCGAGCGCTTCTACGGGGAGCTGTTCGGCTGGGCGTTCGAGGAACAGGGGGCGCCGGGCCGCTCGTACCGGGTGACCGGCGGCGGGTCCGGCGACGGCGGCATCGGCGGGGCGATCCGCGGCTCCGTCGGCGACGCCCCGAACTACGCGATCTTCTACGCCCAGGTCGCCGACGTGGCGGATGCCTGCCGGCGGGCCGAGGCGGCCGGCGGGAAGGTGCTGGTGCCGCCGGTCACCGCGCCGACCGGCCTGACCCACGCCCAGCTCGCCGACCCGTCGGGGAGCCGCTTCGGGGTGTTCACGCCGCCGCCCGCCGCCTGAATCTCGTGGTGAGGTGAGCACGCGGCCCGCCCGTGTCCGGTCCGGGCGGGGCCGCGTGGCGTTCACGCGCTGGGCGCGCCGTGGTTCACGCGCTGGGGCGCGTGGTGTTGACGCACTGGGCCGACCGGCGTGTCAGGCCCGGGGCGTCACTTGCCGGCCGGCTCGCCGCCGTGGCCCCGGCCGTGGCCGCCGCCCGGGCCGGGGAAGACGCCCGCCTCGACGGCCTTGGTGATCGCGTCGGCCTGCTCCTGGGTGAGCTTGCCGTCCTTGACGGCCTGGGCCAGCCGCTCCTTCAGCGCGGCCTGCCGGTCGGCGGCGTCGGGGCGCTCGCCGCGCTCCGGCCGGTCGGCCTTGTTCTGCTCGCGCACCTTGTCCAGGGCCGCGGTCACCTTCTCCGTGGAGACCCCCAGCTCCTTGGCGAGCGCCTCGGCGAACTCGGACTGCCGGTCGGCGCGCTGCTGCTGCCGGTCGGTGCCCTCGCTGCTGCTCGCGCTCGGGGTCGACGTCGAGCTGTCTTCGGCGAACGCGACGGCCGGCGCCGCGATCCCCACGGTGAGTACGCCTGCCGCCGCGAGGCCGGCCAGCAACTGCTTCTTGGAAATCGTGCGGGACATTCGTTCTCCATTTCGTTTGCTCGGGTGCGATGACATCACCGACAGTGACGGGGTGAGCTGGGTAGGGGCCGTGGCGACCCTGTCAGCGAGCTGAAAATCAGGTTTCGAACCGGGGACAAACCGGTTGCCACGGGACGGTCCGGCATACAGGGTGGGGATCGAGTCGAGCAGAGAGAGGCGGGCGTCCGTGACCACCCCCACCATCCGAGAGACCGTCCTGCCGGACGCGCACTGCGGCCCGTACGGGATCACCGCCGGGCCGGACGGCGCGCTGTGGCTGACCCTGGCCGGCACCGGCGGGATCGCCCGGGTGGCCGCCGACGGCGCGGTGCGGACCCACCCCGGCGACCCGGCGAGCCGCCCGCTGATCATCACGACGGGCCCGGACGGCGCGCTCTGGTTCACCCGCTCCGGGGACGACCGGATCGGCCGGATCACCACCGCCGGGGCGGCGACGTCGGTCGCGCTGCCGGCCGGCACCGCGCCGTGCGGCATCACCGCCGGCCCCGACGGGGCCCTCTGGTACGCGGGGATGAGCAACGACACCGTGGGTCGGGTCGGCACCGACGGGACGGTCACCGCGTACCCGTTGCCGGTCAGCGGCGGGTTCCCGTCGATGATCACGGCAGGGCCGGACGACGCCCTGTGGTTCACCCTCAACCAGGCGAACGCCGTCGGCCGGATCGCGCTGGACGGCGCGGTGCGCCTGCACCCGCTGCCCACCGAAGCCGCCGGGCCGGTCGGCATCACCCTCGGCGCGGACGGGGCCCTCTGGTTCGTCGAGATCGCCGCCGGTCAGCTCGGCCGGCTCACCCCGGACGGCCGGATCGAGGAGTACCCGCTGCCGGACCGGGCCGCCCGGCCGCACGCGATCGTCGCGGACCCGGCCGGCGGCTGCTGGTTCACCGAGTGGGCGGCCAACCGCATCGGCCACGTCACCCCCGAGGGCCGCGTCGACGCGTACGACCTGCCCACCCCGGACTCGGAGCCGCACGGCCTCGCGGTCCTGCCCGACGGCACGGTCCACGCCGCGTTGGAGCGGGGGGCAGTGGCCCATTTGACTTTCTGAGGGGTCAGCGGACGGCGGGCGCGACCGTGAGGGTGCCGGCGTCGGCGTCGAGGGTGGCCGGGACGCCCACGCCGACCGTGAGCTGGCCCTGGCCGTGGCCGATCGGAAGGCCGCCGAGGACCGGGACGCCGAGGTCGCCGAGGCGGTCGGTCAGGACGTCGGTGACGCTGGTGTCCCACTCGTCCGCGCAGCCGGTGAACTGCCCGACGGCCACCCCGGCGAGGCCGTCCAGGGCGCCGGCCCGGCGCAGCTGGGTCAGCATCCGGTCCACCTTGTACGGGGGCTCCTGCACGTCCTCGACCAGCAGCACCGCCCCGGTCAGGTCCGGCATGTCCGGGGTGCCCAGGGTGGCGGCGAGCAGACAGAGGTTGCCGCCGAGCAGCGTCCCGGTGGCGCGGCCGGAAACCCGGACGGCGAACGTCTCCTCCTCGGCGACGGCGGCGACGGTGACCGGCTCGGTGGTCATCAGCGCGGCGTGCAGCGACTCGGCCGAGCGCAGCGGGGTGCGCTCGTCCATCCAGGCCGCCCCGGGGCCGTGCACGCCGGCCAGCCGGGCGCCGCGCCAGAGGGCGAGCTGCAACGCGGTGATGTCGGAGAAGCCCGCCAGCACCTTCGGGTCCCGGCGCACCGCCGCCATGTCGACGGCGTCCACCATCCGCTGCGCGCCGTAGCCGCCCCGGGTGCAGATCACCCCGCGCACCGACGGGTCGGCGAACGCCGTGTTCAGGTCGGCGGCGCGCAGCTCGTCCGACCCGGCCAGGTATCCCTGGCGGGCGTACGCGTTCGGCGCGAGCACCGGGCGCAGCCCCCAGCCGGTGAGCAGCTCGACGCCCCGGGCCACCCGCTCCGGCCGGATCGGCCCGGACGGGGACACCAGCATCACCGTGTCCCCGGGGCGCAGGACCGGTGGGCGCAGGACGGCGTCGTCGGTGATCACAGCCGCAGAGCCTAGCCGCCGGCCGGAGACCCAGGCCTCCGGCCGGCACCGTCTCGGGGAGCACCATGCCGAGGCGTTCCGGGCCTCGGTCGGCGTACCCGATAGCCTCGACGGCGTGGCAACCGCGCTGGTGATCGAGAACGACCCGACCGACGACGTCCGCCGCCTGGGGGAATGGCTGGTGGAGGGCGGCCTGGAGCTGCGGGTGCTGCGCCCGCACGCCGGGGACGAGCTGCCCGCCGACCTCGACGGGTACGCGGCCCTGGTGGTGCTCGGCGGCGAGCAGCAGCCGTACCCGCTGCCCGACGGCAGCCCGGGGGCGCCCTGGTTCCCGAAGCTGGAGGGGCTGCTGCGCAAGGCCGTCCGGAACCGGGTGCCCACCCTCGGCATCTGCCTCGGCGCGCAACTGCTGGCCACGTCGCACGCCGGCCTGGTCGAGCGCAGCCCGTCCGGGCCCGAGGTCGGCCCCGCCATGGTCGGCCGCCGGGACGCCGCCGAGACCGACCTGCTGTTCCGGTACGTGCCGCTGATCCCCGACGTGTTCCAGTGGCACGTCGACGAGATCACCGAGCTGCCGCACGGGGCGACCCTGCTGGCCGCCTCCACCCGCTACCCGCACCAGGCGTTCCGGCTCGGCGACCGGGCCTGGGGGCTCCAGTTCCACATCGAGCCCGACACCGCGATGATCGCCGACTGGGCCACCGACTCCGCCCTGCTCGCCGAGCTGGGCTACGACCCGGAGCTGGTGGTCGCCGCCTGCGACCGGTTGATGGCCGACGTCGAGGAGGTGTGGCAGCCGTTCGCGATCCGGTTCGCCGCCCTCGCCCTCGGTGAGCTGAGCGGCGACGGCGTCCGGCGCAACCTGCCCCTGCTCGGGCACTGACCCGTGGTCAGCAGACCGGCCCGGGGCCGGCTGGCCCGCTACGGCTTCGGCACCGCCGACGGCGACGGCGGCTCCCGGGCCGCCGACCTGCTCGGCCCGGCCGGGCTCGGCCTGTGGCGGCCGGAGGAGCAGGAGCCGGTCGACGAGCGGGCCGCCGAGTTGCTGGCCGCGCTGTCCCGGGCCGCCGACCCGGATCTGGCCCTGCGCCAGCTGCACCGCCTCGCCGAGGCCGAGAGCCGCGCGGCCGGCAGCACCGGCGGGTCGACGGGTGCGCGCCGGGCCACCGGCGAGCCCGCCGACTCGGAGCTGCTGGACGCCCTGCACGCCGACCCGGGGCTGCGCCGGCGGCTCATCGCCGTGCTCGGCGCGTCCTCGGCCCTCGGCGACCACCTGGTGGCCAACGTCGGCCAGTGGCCGGTGCTCGCCACCGACCCGGACGGGCTCGCCCCCGCCGCCGAGGGCCGGCTGGACCTGGCGGCGGCGGCCCGGGTCACCGCGTCCGCCCAGCCGATCGCGGTGCTGCGCCAGGCGTACCGGCTGGCCCTGCTGCGGATCGCGGCGGCCGACCTGACCGGCGGTCGCGCCCTGGAACAGACCATGGCCGCGCTCTCCGGGCTGGCCGACGCCACCCTCGGCGCGGCCTACGACATCGCGGTGGGTGAGCTGCCCGAGGGCACGCCACGGCCCCGGCTGGGCGTGGTGGCGATGGGCAAGTGCGGCGGCGGCGAGCTGAACTACGTCTCCGACGTCGACGTGATCTTCCTCTGCGCCGAGGACGACGAGTTGCCGGCGGCCACCACGGTCGCCACCCGGCTGATCCACATCTGCGGGCTGGTCGCCTGGCCGGTCGACGCCGCGCTGCGCCCCGAGGGCAGCCGGGGCCCGCTGGTCCGCACCCTGGCCAGCCACCTGGCGTACTACCGGCGCTGGGCGCGCACCTGGGAGTTCCAGGCGCTGCTGAAGGCCCGCCCGGCGGCCGGCGACCTGGCCCTGTCCCAGGAGTGGATCGACCAGCTCGCCCCGCTGGTCTGGCGGGCCGCCGAGCGGCCGGAGGCCGTCGAGGACGTCCGCTCGATGCGCCGCAGGATCATCGACAACATCCCGCCGAAGGAGCTGGACCGCGAGATCAAGCGCGGGCCGGGCGGGCTGCGCGACATCGAGTTCGCCGTCCAGCTGCTGCAACTGGTGCACGGCCGGGGCGACGAGGCGCTGCGGGCGCCCGGCACCATCCCCGCCCTGCGCGCCCTGGTGGCCGGCGGCTACGTCGGCCGGGCCGACGGCGAGGCGCTGCTGCGCGGGTACCGCTTCCTGCGCGGCGTCGAGCACCGGCTCCAGCTCCAGGGCCTGCGCCGCACCCACACCGTGCCGGCCGACCCGGCCGGGCTGCGCTGGCTCGCCGCCGCCCTCGGCTACGCGGCCACCCCGGGCCGCAGCGCCGTCGAGGAGTTCCGCGCCGAGTGGGTCACCCACGCCGCCGAGGTACGCCGGCTGCACGCCAAGCTGCTGTACCGGCCGCTGCTGGAGTCGGTGGCCCGGGTCCCCGCCGACGGGCTGCGGCTCACCCCGGAGGCGGCCCGGCACCGGCTGGAGATCCTCGGCTTCGCCGACCCGGCCGGGGCACTGCGCCACCTCCAGGCCCTCACCGGCGGGGTGAGCCGCACCGCCGCCATCCAGCGCACCCTGCTGCCGGTGCTGCTCAGCGAGTTCGCCGACGCGCCCGAGCCGGACCGGGGGCTGCTCAACTACCGGAAGGTGTCCGACAAGCTGGGCGGCACCCCCTGGTACCTGCGGCTGCTGCGCGACTCCGGCCCGGTGGCCCGCCGGCTGGCCCGGGTGCTCTCCTCCTCCCGGTACGCGGCCGACCTGCTGGCCCGGGAGCCGGAGGCGCTGCGGCTGCTGGCCGAGGAGAACGAGCTGACCCCGCGCCCCCGCGACGTGCTCTGCGAGGGCTTCTCCGCCGCCGCGGCCCGGCACGCCGACCCGGTCGAGGCGACCCGCGCGGTCCGCGCCCTGCGCCGCCGGGAACTGGTCCGGATCGCCTGCGCCGACGTGCTCAGCCGGGCCGGGTCGCTCGCCCCCACCCCGACCCGCCCCGACCCGACCGGGCGGCCCGCGCTCGGCCTCGCCGACATCACCGCCGTCGGCGCCGCCCTGGCCGGCGTCACGGACGCCACCCTCGCCGCCGCGCTGCGCGCCGCCCGGGCCGCCCGGCCCGCCCCACCCGGGCTGCGGTTCGCGGTGATCGGCGTGGGCCGGCTCGGCGGGTACGAGTCGAACTACCTCTCCGACGCCGACGTGCTGTTCGTCTACGACCAGCCGCCCGGGGCGGAGGAGGGCACGGCCAGCGCCGCCGCCCACGCCATCGCCGAGGAGCTGCGCCGGCTGCTCTCCGCCCCGGCCCCCGACCCGCCGCTCGGGGTGGACGCCGACCTGCGCCCGGAGGGCCGACAGGGCCCGCTGGTGCGCAGCCTCGCCGCGTACGCCCAGTACTACGCCCGCTGGTCGGAGGTGTGGGAGGCACAGGCGCTGCTGCGCGCCCGGTTCGTCTGCGGCGACGCCGACCTGGGCGCCGAGTTCGAGACGATGGTCGACCCGGTGCGCTACCCGGCCGACGGGCTGACCCGGGAACAGATCGTCGAGATCCGCCGGATCAAGGCGCGGGTGGAGACCGAGCGGCTGCCCCGGGGCGCCGACCCGGCCACCCACACCAAGCTGGGCCGGGGCGGCCTTTCCGACGTCGAGTGGGCGGTGCAGCTCCTCCAGCTCCGGCACGCCGGCCGGCTCCCGGCGCTGCGCGGCACGCGTACCCTCGACGCGCTCGCGGCGGCGGCCGACGCCGGCCTGGTCGACCCGGCGGACGCCGTCGAGATGGCGGCCGGCTGGACCCTGGCCGCGCAGGTCCGCAACGCGCTGATGCTGGTCCGGGGCCGGGCCGGCGACCAGCTGCCCCGGCACGGCGTGGAGCTGGCCGGGGTGGTGCGGCTGCTCGGCCGCGACGACCCGGGCGAGTTCCTCGACGAGTACCTGCGCACCGGCCGCCGCTCCCGCACGGCGATGGAACGCGTCCTCGACGCCTGACGGTCGGAGTCCGGCGGGGCGGGGCCGCCGGTCAGTGGATCGTGTACCGGCCGGTGGTCGGCACGGTCATCGTCGTCCACTCTCCGGCGGGGGACAGCCGGGCGGGGGGATCGGTGGTCAGCCATCGGCTGTACCGGATCCGGATCGACACGGGGGTCCCGGCGGGAGCCTCGACCGTCACCGACCCGGCATCGTGCCCTGTCAGCATGCCCGGCGGCGCGACCAGGGGCGTCGGGTCGGACACCGCGTAGAGCCGCCAGTGCCGCTCGGACCAGACCTCGGTGAGGTACGGCAGCCCGCCGTCGACCAGTTCCGTCTCCGCGCGCCCCACCCAGGACAGGTCGGCGTCGGGCACGGCGACGTACTGCACGGCGTTGTCGGCCAGCCAGCCCCGGTAGCTGTCGGCGGTCAGCGGAACGCCCGTGCCGGTGGCGCCCGGCACGGTCGTGAAGAAGAGCGGATTGCGGGCGATGTCGGCCTGCCGCAGCCAGCCCCGCGCCAGCGGGACGTCGCCGAGGAGGGCGGCCTCCCAGTAGTCGCGGGTCGGCGGCACCTCGACCCGCCCGGTGAGCCCACGCCGGGCCAGCTCGGCGCGCAGCGGGGCGAAATAGGCCGGCTCGGTCGTCGGGCCGCCGACGCCTTGCAGGTCGGCGGGCACCACCGGGGGCTGCCACCAGCAGACGGCGGCCAGCAGCGCCGCCAGGGCAGTGCCGGCCACCCCGCCCCGGCGCAGCGCGGCCGGCAGCCGCCGGGCGGCCCGCTCCGGCAGCCGGGCGGCGGCGGCCAGCACCGGCAGCGCGAACATCACCACGAGGCGGGTCGCGTTCAGCCCGACCGGCGTGTGCACCAGCGCGGCGAGCAGCACCCCGGCCGCCGACAGCAGCGCGCCCACCCGGACCGGCCGGTACGCCACCAGCGCGGCCACCACCAGGCTGGCCAGCGCGGCGCGCAGGGTGTCGGTGCGGCTGATGTTCATCCAGCCGCCCTCGCCGAACAGCAGCCCGGTCACGGCCAGCGGGGCCGCCGCGGCGACGCCGAGCAGCAGGCCGTCGCCGTACCGGCGGTTGAGCAGCAGCGCGGCCCCGGCCAGCCCGACGAACAGGCCGGCGACCGGGCTGGTCGCCGAGGCCAGCAGCGCCCCCGCGACGGCCGCGGCGGCGCGCAGCCGGCGTCGCCCCGCAGGGGCCTCCGAAGGCAGGGTGAGCGCGAGCAGCGCGGCGAGCCCGAACGCCACGCCGAGACCGTAGGTGACCCGGCCGGAGACGAGGTTGCCGGCGATGGTGACCACCCCGACCAGGCCGCCGAGCAGCGGGCGGGGCACCCCGGTACGCACCAGCAGCGCGGCGAACGCCGCCGCCGCGACCACCAACGCGAGGACGCCGGTCACCCGGACACCGAGGACGGCCATCACCGGCGGGGAGACCAGGCTGTAGCCCAGGGGCTGGATTCCGCCGTACCACCGCAGGTCCACCAGGGCGGGGCCGTGCGCGGCGAAGAAGTCGGCGCGGGCCACCTGGGCCGAGAGGTCGGAGCCCATCCTCGGCAGGAGCAGGTACCCCAAGCCCAGGACGGCCGAGAACCCGGCGGACACCGCCACCACCGCACCGCGTCGCATGCCCACCTCCGTACCGCGACCACCGTACTGGCAGCATGGCGGGCGTGCCTCACCACCTCGCGCGCTGGACGGGTCTGACCGGTTCACTGCTGCTCGCCGTGTCCGCGTACCTCGGCGGGGCGTTCCCGAAAGGTGACCTGCGCCCCACCCCCGTCAGCATCTGGCAGGGGCCGAACGGGCCGCTGATCATCGCGGCCTGGCTGCTCGGCACCGCCCTGATGGCCTGGGCGTGGTGGTCGCTGCGGGACGGGCCACCGTCCGCCCGCTGGGCCCTGGTCACCGTCGGGCTCTGGCTGCTGCCGCTGCTGCTCGTCCCGCCGATGGCCAGCCGGGACGTCTACGCGTACGCCTGCCAGGGCGCCAGCTACGCGAACGGGATCAGCCCGTACGAGCAGGGCGTGTCCGCGTTGCCCTGCCCGTGGCTGGACTCCATCTCGTACATCTGGCGGGACACCCCGGCCCCGTACGGGCCGCTGTTCGTGCTGCTCGCCGGGGCGGTGGTGAAGGCGACCGGTTCGCTGACCGCCGCCGTCGTCGCGTTCCGGCTGCTCGCGGTCGCCGGGGTGGCGCTGACCGCCGCCTGCCTGCCGGTGCTGGCCCGCCGCTGCGGGGTCCCCGTCGGGCGGGCGCTCTGGCTGGCCCTGGCCAGCCCGCTCATCGGCGTGCACCTGGTGGCCGGTGCGCACAACGACGCGCTGATGGTCGGCCTGCTGGTCGCCGGTCTGGCCGTGGTGGCCGCCCGGCCCGGCCGGCCCGTCCCGCTGCTGGCCGGGGGAGTGCTGCTCGGGCTGGCGGTGTCGATCAAGATCACCGGCCTGGTGGTGATCCCGTTCGCCGCACTGGCCGCGTCGGTCGGGCCGTACCGGATCCGGTCGCTGGTCCGCGACGGCGGCCCCGTTGTCGTCGGTGCCGTCGCCGCCGTGATCGGGGTGACCCTCGCCGGTGGGCTGGACTTCGGCTGGATCGCCGGGCTGGAGAGCGGGGGCGACGTGATCGCCTGGACGTCGCCGTCGACCGCCGTCGGGCAGACCGTCGGGTACCTCGCGGTGATCTTCGGGGCGCACGTCGACGCGCTGCCGGTGACCCGGGCAATCGGCCTGGTCGTGCTGGCCGTGCTGCTGGTCTGGCTCTGGTGGCGGGCCCGCACCCGCGACCCGTTCTTCCATGCCGGCCTGGCGCTGGCCGCCATCGTCGCGCTGTCCCCGATCGTGCACCCCTGGTACTGGATCTGGCCGCTCACGGTGCTCGCCGCCACCGCCCGCGACGGCGTCTGGTTCGCCGGGGTGGCGCTGGTGGGATCGTTCCTGGTGCTGCCCGACGGCACCGGCCTGGCCCGGTACACGAAGCTGCCCGGTGCGCCGCTGATGACGCTGTTGCTGATCTGGGTGGTCGTCAAGTTGGTACGGTCGGCCAGGGCCGAGCGTGCGCCGGCCCCCGCCGCCGCAGGAGCCGATTGAACAGGGGTACGCCGGTGACCGTCCCCGGCGACCCGCCCGCCCCCGCCCGCCGGCGGGCCGCGCTCGCCCGCTGGGCCGGGCTGCTCGGCGCGGTGCTGCTCACCGTCGCCGGCTGGCTCGGCGGGGCGCTGCCCGAGCTCACCGACGGCAGCCCGCTCGACATCTGGCGGGGCCCGCACGGGCCGGCGGTGCTGGGCTGCTGGCTGGCCGGCACCGCGCTGACGGTCGGGGCGTGGTGGTCGCTGCGCCGGGGCGCCCCGTCGACCGGGTGGGCGTACCGCACCGCCGGGCTCTGGCTGCTGCCGCTGCTGGCCGCGCCGCCGCTGGGCAGCCGCGACGTCTACTCGTACGCCTGCCAGGGCTGGTCGTACGCGCACGGGCGCGACCCGTACGAGGTGGGGGTGGCGGCGGCCGGCTGCCCGTGGCTGGACTCGGTCGCCCCGATCTGGCGGGACACCCCCGCGCCGTACGGGCCGCTGTTCGTGCTGCTCGCCGCCCTCGCGGTGACCCTCGGCGGCGGGTTGGTCGGCGCGCTCGCGGTGCTGCGGCTGTACGCCGTGGCCGGGGTGCTGCTGACCGCGCTCTGCCTGCCGGGGCTGGCCCGGGCGGCGGGCGTGCCGACCCGGCGGGCCGCCTGGCTGGCGCTGGCCGCGCCGCTGGTCGGGGTGCATCTGGTGGCCGGCGCGCACAACGACGCGGTGGCGCTCGGCCTGCTGCTGCTGGCCCTGCTGGTGCTGGTCCGCCGGCCCGGCCGGCCCCGCGCGCTGCTGCTGGCCGGTGCGCTCCTCGGGCTGGCCGTGGCGGTGAAGGCGACCGCCGTGGTGGTGCTGCCGTTCGCGGCGCTGGCCGCCGTGCTCGGCCGGTACACCTGGCGGGCGCTGCTGCGCGACGGCGGCTGGCTGGCCGGTGGCGTGCTGGCGGCGATGCTGGCGACCTCGCTGGCCTCCGGGCTGGGCCTGGGCTGGGTCGGCGGGCTGGCCCATAGCGGCGACTCCGCCCAGTGGACCTCACCGCCGACCGCCGTCGGCTTCGTCGTCGACTACGCGGGGAAGCTGGTCGGGCGGCGGCCGGACGCGGTCCCGGTGGCCCGGGTCGCCGGCCTGTTGCTGCTGGTGGTGCTGCTGGTGGCCCTGTGGTGGTGGGCCTGGCGGTCGCTGCGCCGGCTCAACGACGTCCGGCAGCGGGCCCGCGCCCTGGCGGCGGCCCGGCCCCGGGTGGCCCTGCTCGGGGCGGGCCTGGCGCTGGCCGCCACGGTTGCTCTCTCCCCGGTCTTCCACCCCTGGTACGCCCTCTGGCCCCTGACGCTGCTGGCCGTCTCGGTGGTCCCGGCCGCCCGAACCACCTGGTTCGTGCTGCCGTGCGCCGTCGCCGCCGTCCTGACGCTGCCGGACGGCACCAACCTGGCCCGGTTCACCAAGGCCCCCGGCGCGATCGCGATGACGCTGCTGATGCTCGTGCTGACGGGGTGGGCGTTGGTTGTAGGCGGCTCGCGCCGAGCGGGTCGCCACGGTCCGCCGGCTCGCCCCGCTCGGTCGGCACGGGCACGGGACGGTCGGGGCTGAGCTGCCGTCCCGTGGACGGTCAGCCCTCCCGTCCCGTGGACGGTCAGCCCTCCCTGACTGCCGTCGGAGCTGGTCGTCCTCGCCGCCAGGGCGGCGGGTCTGGTGATGTCCCGAGAGAGTTCGGTTTCCTGGGGTGTGTCCCCGGGCGCGGGTCCGGCCGGAGTGGGCACACCATCGCGCGCCCTAGGGAGTTGCCCCGTCTGTGCGCCCACCCCGTTCCTGCCTTCGTGCCGCGCGTGCACGTGGCCTTGTCCCCCCACCCCCAACCCGGCGGGCATTCACCGGACTACCCAATGTGGGGACGGCGTGGCGGCGACTTCCGGGGCATTCGCAGAATGCTGTGGGATAGCTGAGGTCCGGCGAGGCTGAGGTCCCCTCCCGCATGCCGTGCACCACGAACATGCGCGCCATTTTCGGCGCCAAGCCGAAGCCGCGACTGACCGCACGGGAGATCTTGGAAGGAAACGGCCCCTCCAGGGGCCGTTTCCTTCCAAGATCTCCGATCATCCTAAGATGTGGAACGGAGTTCCTGGATGGTGGAGTTAGTTGGGGTGGGATCCGCAGGGTTGGGGCGGGGCCAGTGCGGCGGGACGGGGCTTCCGTGGGACGGGAGCGGCGGCGGGACGGGTGGCCGATTGCGCGGTGGCGACGCGCACGCTTGAGGTCGGCGCGTGCGATCTCGTTACCGAGGCCGGATTCCTGCCGGAGACATCCGCGCACCGGCCTTGATATGCGCGGTTCCGGACACTCCGCGACTCTGCCCGGGCCCTGGGCTTCACCCCGCCCGCGCACGAGACCGGGATACAGGGTGACGTTGGGCCGGCCGCTCACCCGCCGGCTTGTCCAGCCACTGCAACCCAGCGAACTGACGAACAGGGACCGCCGGGCAATCGCGTCCCCACGTCGGTCGAGCTGGTAGCCGTCCGCCCAGACCCATTTTGCTGTCTGCGGTGCGGTGCGGTGCCGTGTCGCCGGGTCGTTTCGTGTCGTGACCTGTAACTGCCCTCGTTCGGTGGTGTGCGTCTGGTCCGTCTCTGTCCTGGTGCCGTGCGCGCGTCCGGCCCGTTTCTGCCTTCGTTTCGATGCGTGGTCGTCCCAACCGTGCCGGGCCGGGCCCGGCCAGCGCGAGGCCGTGCCCCGTCCATGCGGGCAGCTCCCTAGCGTTCCGACCCCGACCCCCGACCCCCGACCCGACCGCGCCGGGCCGCGCCGCGCCGCGCCGCGCCGACGCCGGCTGTGCTGTGGGCACGCCACATCGCGGGGTTACCGGAGGTGCTTGACAGAAGGGAGTGCCACCTCTACGTTTAACCGATAAGTTAATTAACGAGGTGGTTAAAAGCGTGGCTACTGATCGACTCAGTGTCATCTTCGCGGCGCTGGCGGATCCGACCCGCCGGGCGATCCTCGCCCGGCTCGCCGAGGGGGACGCCACGGTCTCGGAGCTGGCCGAGCCGTTCGCGATCAGCCTCCCGGCGATCTCCCGGCACCTGAAGGTGCTCGAACACGCGGGGCTGATCTCCCGGAGCAGGTCCGCCCAGTGGCGCTCCAGCAGTCTCAACCCGGAGCCGCTGCGCGAGGCGACGGCCTGGATGGAGCGGTACCGGCAGTTCTGGGACGCGAACTTCGACCGACTCGACGCGCACCTGCGGCGGATGCGGCAGGCGCAGGCGACGCCCACCGACAACGACAAGACGCCCACCGACAACGACAAGCAGTGAGAGAGGACGACACCATGACCGAGGCCCCCGCCACCGAGACACTCGTCATCACCCGGATCTTCGACGCCCCGCGCGAGCTGGTCTACCGCGCCTTCACCGACCCCGACCAGCTCGCCCAGTGGTTCGGCCCGGTGGGCTTCTCGGTGCCCCGGGAGACCGTCAGCGTCGACGCCCGGGTCGGCGGCCACCAGCGCTTCGTCATGGTCAACGACGCCGACCCGAGCTTCAGCTCCCCGGTCGACGCCACGTTCACCGAGGTGGTCGAGAACGAGCTGCTCGTCGGCTACGAGGAGGTGCACGGCGTCCCCGGCTTCCCGGACGGGGCCCGGCTGGAGATGCGGATCGAGTTCCACGACGAGGGCGACGACAAGACTCGCCTCGTGCTGTGCCAGGGCCCGTACACCCAGGAGGTCGAGGCGGGCGCCCGGGAGGGCTGGGGCAGCTCCTTCGGCAAGCTGGACGCCCTGCTCGCCCGCTGAACGGGAGCGGTCGCCTCGCCCCGCCCGCCCCCGTCGGTCGTGGCGGGGCGGGGCGACCGCTCCCGTTCAGCGCGCCGCGCCGCAGGTGGGGCAGCAGCCGCCCTCCCGCACCGAGAGCAGGCCGGCTGGGGTGAGCAGCACCAGCAGCGCCCAGGCGCCTCGGGCGTCCCGGCGGCCGGCCAGGGCGAGGGCGAGCACCAACGCGACGATCAGCAGCGCGCCCCCGACGGCGGCCAGCGACTCCATGGCGCCGTGGTAGCTGACGTAGCCGCCCTCGGGTGCGAGCCAGCGGACGGCGAGCGCGGCGGCGAGGGCGGCGACGGCCGCCGGGGCGAGGCGGACCCACAGGGGCAGCCGGTCCGGCAGGGCGAGCGCCAGCAGGCCCAGCGCGAGCTGCGGCACCAGCACGGACAGCGGCGGCCGGGGCGTGCCGGTCAGCGCCGCCGCCGGCAGCACGAGCGCGGTGAGCAGCACGGCCAGCCCGATCAGCGAGCGCGCGTGCCGGGCCGGGGCGAGCGCGTGGGTGACGGCGGCGACCAGCCAGGAGGCCCAGGCCACCACGCCCCAGGCTGGCGAACGGGCGGAACGTTCGCAGCTGGAACTCCGGGGTCGGCGGGTGCGATTCCAGCACCGACCACCCGGCCGCGAGGGCGGCTGCGGTGGGGAAGGCGAGGACGGCCGCGAGGCGTACCCCGGAAAGCAGGCCGGCGGTGCCGGCGGCCCGCAGCCGCTCGCGGAGGCCGCCGCCCACGAGGTCGGCGGCGTCCGCGAGCGAGGGCCGACGCCGGCCCTCGCTCGCGAGATCGAGGTACGTGCCGACGAGCTCGGCACCCCGGTCCCGCCGGTACGCCGACGGGTACGCCCACAGCAGCCGCCAGTAGCGGCGCTCCAGCTCGCCCGCGCGAGCCCCTTCGCTCCCGCTCATGCCAGCCCTCCCGCCAGGCGTGCGGTGCCCGACCGGGCGGCGGCCCGGCGGAGGGCGGTGCATCTGGGGCGGCGCATCGGGCGACGGGCAAAAGGCGGCCGGGCCGGCCCCGCGTGCTGCGGAGCCGGCCCGGCCGGTGCTGGAGGAGCGTGCTGACCCGAGGTCTCAGCAGTCGAAGTACATCGCGAACTCGTGCGGGGTCGGGCGCAGGCGCACCGGGTCGACCTCGTTGGCCCGCTTCCAGCCCACCCAGGTGGAGATCAGGTCCGGCGTGAACACGCCGCCGTCGAGCAGATAGTCGTGGTCGGCCTCGAGCGCGTCGAGCACCTCGGGCAGCGAGCCCGGAACCTGCTTGACCGAGCCCCACTCCTCCGGCGGCAGGTCGTACAGGTCCTTGTCGATCGGCTCCGGCGGCTCGATCTTGCTCTTGATGCCGTCCAGGCCGGCCATCATCATCGCCGAGAAGGCGAGGTACGGGTTGCTCGACGGGTCCGGCACCCGGAACTCGACGCGCTTGGCCTTCGCGTTGCTGCCGGTCACCGGGATGCGGGTGCAGGCGGACCGGTTGCGCTGCGAGTAGACCAGGTTGACCGGGGCCTCGTAGCCGGGCACCAGGCGGCGGTACGAGTTGACCGTCGGGTTGGTGAAGGCCAGCAGCGACGGGGCGTGGTGCAGCAGGCCGCCGATGTACCAGCGGGCCATGTCGGACAGGCCGGCGTAACCGGTCTCGTCGTAGAACAGGGGCTCACCGTTCAGCCACAGGCTCTGGTGGGTGTGCATGCCCGAGCCGTTGTCGCCGAAGAGCGGCTTCGGCATGAACGTGGCCGTCTTGCCGTTGACCCAGGCCTCGTTCTTGATCAGGTACTTGAAGAGCTGGAGCTGGTCGGCCGACTGGAGCAGCGTGGAGAACTTGTAGTTGATCTCCGACTGGCCGGCGGTGCCGACCTCGTGGTGCGACCGCTCCACGGTGAAGCCGGCGTCGACCAGGCGGCGGACCATGCTGTCGCGCAGGTCGGCGTAGTGGTCGACCGGCGGCACCGGGAAATATCCGCCCTTGTACGGGGTTTTGTACCCGCGGTTGCCGCCCGGCTCCTCGCGGCCGCTGTTCCAGGCGCCCTCGATCGAGTCGATGTAGTAGAACGACTGGTGCGCCGAGGTCTCGTGGCGGATCGAGTCGAAGATGTAGAACTCGGCCTCGGCGCCGAAGTACGCGGTGTCGGCGATGCCGCTCGCCGCGAGGTACGCCTCGGCCTTCTTCGCCACGTTCCGCGGGTCCCGGGAGTACGCCTCGCGGGTGAACGGGTCGTGGACGAAGAAGTTCAGCGCGAGGGTCTTCTGCGCGCGGAAGGGGTCGATGAAGGCGCTGGCGACATCCGGGAGCAGGAGCATGTCCGACTCGTGGATCGTCTGGAAGCCGCGGATCGACGACCCGTCGAAGGCGAGACCGTCGTTGAAGACGCTGTCGTCGAAGGACTCCACCGGCAGGTTGAAGTGCTGCATCACGCCGGGCAGGTCACAGAAACGTACGTCGACGAACTTTACGTCCTCGTTCTTGAGGTATCGCAGGAGTTCCTCGGGATTGGCGAACACACGTCCTCCTGGCACGTCCACGGGGTGGCTGGCTCCTGGCGACGCTATGACCGCGCGGTTGCCCGGCCGTATCTTGAGTGTTTCTGTCGTGTTACGTCGCTCGCGCTGCGTCATCTTCGCCGGTCAGTCGCCAGCCGTTGTCCGTTCGGAGGATACCCGGCGCGGCGTTGTACCGCAGATTACCGCCTTTGGTCCGATTCAGCGGTCGGTGCCGATCCGGCCATCCCGGCGTGCCTGACTACCCTTGGCGACTGTGACCACGCCGCAGCATCCCGCGCCCCCCGCCACCGACCCCGGTTTCGTCCCGCCACCCCTGGGCCGCCGGTTCGGCGCCCTGGTGATCGACTGGGTGCTCTGCCTGCTGGTGTCCAACTTCTTCGCCGACCCGGTCCGCGACGGCTGGGCCCCCGTCGTGGTGCTGATCGTCGAGTACGCCCTCTTCCTCGGCCTGTTCGCCCAGACCCCCGGCATGTACATCACCCGGATCCGCTGCGTGTCCTGGGCCGACGGCGGCCGGATCGGGCTGACCCGCGCGCTGCTGCGTGGCGTCCTGCTGGCCCTGGTGATCCCGGCCCTGATCATGGACGAGCACCGCCGCGGCCTGCACGACCGCCTCACCGGCTCGGTCATCGCCCCCGCCCCCCGCCCTTAACCACCCACCCCCACCCGGGACACCCCCGCCCCACCCCGCCCCGGGCGGCCTGGCCGCCCCGCCCCCGTCCCGCCCGGGGCGGCCTGACCCCCCGCCCAACGGAAAGAGCGCTATTTCACGGAAAGAGTGGCCTCCCAGCGCCGGGAGGCCACTCTTTCCGTGAAATAGCGCGTCTTGCAGGGCCGGGCGCGGGCGCGCGGCCCTGTGGGCGCGGCCTGCGGGGGTGGGGGTTAGCGGCCTCGGGTTTGGCGGAAGGCGCCGCGTTGCGGGCGCATGTTCTTCGGGATCGCGCCCTTGGGCATCTGCGGGCGGGCGGTGAGCGCCTTGAGCCGCTTGTCGAGGGCGTTGACGTCCTTGCCGCTGAGGCTGCGCGGCAGCCGCATCAGGGTCATTCGCAGCTTGCGGATCGGCAGCTCGTTCTCGGCCTGGCCGATCACGTAGTCGTAGAGCGGGGCGGAGCCGATGACCTTGGTCAGCCGCCGCTTCTCCTGCCCCAGCAGGCCGCGGACCCGCTGCGGGTTCCCCTCGGCCAGCAGGATCACGCCGGGGCGCCCGATCACCAGGTGCACCATGTCCATCTGGGTGGTGGAGCTGACGGCCGGGGTGACCCGCCAGTCGCCCCGCATGTTCTCCATGATCTGCGCCGCCGCGCCGGGCTGCCCCTCGGCAGCGTTCATCATCGCCTTGTTGGACCGCAGGTTGAGCACGATCAGCGCGGCGAGGAGGGCGATCAGGATGCCCAGCGGCAGCCAGAACCAGCCCCAGAAAATCACCGCGACCACGGTCAGCGCGAGCGGGATCAGCACCGCGCCGGCGGTCAGCGGCGCAAACCACCGGTCCTGCTTGGCGGTGAACTGGAACACCATCCCGATCTGCTTCAGCCGCTGGCCGAACGAGACCTTCTCCTGGGGCTTTGCCATGTCGCAGAGTCTAGTGGTCGCCGTGCAACGGGGTTGATCCGCGCCCGGTGCTCCGGCCGGTCAGGGTCGGCGAGGCAGGACCGGGGCGGCCCGGCCGGTGCCGTGCCGGCCGGAGGCCCCGGCTGTCGGGGAGCTGCCGGCCTGCTCGTGGTACTCCTCCTCGACGTTGACCGCCCACACGTCGTGCTCGCGGCCGTCGAGGATGTTCTCCACGGTCAACATCGCGGTGAGCATCGAGTGGTCCTGGTTGTTGTAGCGGTGCATGCCGTTGCGGCCGACCGGGTGCACGTTCGGCACCGCCTCGGCGAGCCAGGCGCGGGCGGTCTCCACGGCCTGCTCGTACCCGGCGTCGTAGAGCGGGTACGCCTTCGGCATCCGGACCACGTACCCGGCGGAGACCGCATCGGCGTCGACCAGCCCGAGCGCCTCCAACTCGGCGGTGCCCAGGGTGACCAACTCGTCGTCGGGGGCGTCCCACAGGTCGTCGCCGACGTCGACGAAGTACTCCAGCCCCAGGCAGGTGAACCCCTCCCGCACCAGGTACGGCGACCAGGAGCCGAAGTTCTGCACCCGGCCGACCCGTACCCCCGGGGTGTGTATGTAGATCCAGTTGTCCGGGAAGCCGGCGGCGGCCGGCACCACCAGGGCCACGGTGAGGAAGTCGCGGTGCCGCAGCGCGTCGGCGGCGGCCAGCACCTCCGGCGGCGCGGGCGGGTCCACGGCCCGGACCAGCGCGCCCAGCGGCATGCTGCTGATCACGTGGTCGGCGGCGACCCGGCGCGTGCCGCCCGGCCCGGCCACGGTCACCGCGACCGCCCGGCCGTCGGCGCGGTGCACGGTCGCCGCCCGGGCCCCCAGCGTCACCACGCCGCCGGCCTTGGTGACCAGTGCGGCGCAGCGTTCCCACATCATCCCCGGGCCGAGCCGGGGGTACTGGAACTCCTCGATCAGGCTGGTGATGTCGGCGCGGGCCAGGCGGGGCAGCAGCGCGTTGCGCACCGCCCCCGCGAGCGACAGGTTGCGGATCCGCTGGGCCGCCCAGTCGGCCTGCAGCTCGGTGGCTGGGATGCCCCAGACCTTCTCCGTGTACGTCTTGAAGAACATCCGGTACAGCCGGGTGCCGAAGCGGGCCGACACCCAGCCCTCGAAGTGGCTCTGGTCCGCCGGCGGTCGCACCCGCGCCCACAGGTACGACCCGACGCAGCGGACCGCCTCGACGATCCCCAGGTTGCCCAGCGCGTTGCCGGCCCGCAGCGGATAGTCGAACAGCCGGCCCCGGTAGTGGATCCGGCTCATCCGGGGGCGCAGCAGGAAGTCGCCGTCGGGCAGCACCTCGTGCCAGAACGCCTCGACCCGGGCCACCTTGGTGAAGAACCGATGCCCGCCGATGTCGAACCGCCAGCCGTCCCGCTCGACGGTGCGGCTGATCCCGCCCACCACGTCGTCTGTCTCGACCACTTCGACGGGGGCGTTCCGCCTGGTCAGTTCGTAGGCGGCGGTCAGGCCTGCGGGGCCGGCGCCGATGATCACAGTATGTGGCAGGGGCATGACTAAATTCATCATCTTCGACGTCTCTCGGCAAGAGTCGCCCCGCTGGGTGGGACGTCGGGGGGCCGGGCCGCGCGGAATTTAGCACGCGGCAGACCCCGCCTGCGGCCCCGAAGGCGTCCGGCGTACGTCATCCGGGCGGGTAGCCCCAGCGGCCGCCGTGGCTCCGGCGTACGTCGTCCGGCCCGGCCCGGCCCGGCCCGGCGCGCGCCGGGCCGACCGGTCAGGCGCGGACGGCCTCGCGGGCGTCCAGCGCCTGCCGGTAGAGCCGGCCGGCCCGGTACGACGAGCGCACCAGCGGACCGCTCATCACCCCGGCGAAGCCGATCTCCTCGGCCTCCTCGCGCAGCTCCACGAACTCCTCCGGCTTGACCCAGCGGGTCACCGGGTGGTGTCGGGGCGTCGGGCGCAGGTACTGCGTGATGGTGATCAGCTCGCAGCCCGCCTCGTGCAGGTCGCGCAGCGCCTGGGACACCTCGGCCCGCTCCTCGCCCATGCCGAGGATCAGGTTGCTCTTGGTGACCAGGCCGTCGGCGCGGGCCTGCCGGATCACGTCGAGCGAGCGGTCGTAGCGGAACGCCGGCCGGATCCGCTTGAAGATCCGGGGCACCGTCTCGACGTTGTGCCCCAGCACCTCGGGGCGGGAGCCGAAGACCTCGGCGAGCTGCTCGGGGACCGCGTTGAAGTCGGGGATCAGCAGCTCCACGCCGCAGCCGGGCTGGAGGGCGTGGATCTGGCGGACCGTTTCGGCGTACAGCCAGGCGCCGCCGTCGGGCAGGTCGTCGCGGGCGACACCGGTGATCGTGGCGTAGCGCAGGCCCATCGACACCACGGACTCGGCCACCCGGCGCGGCTCGTCGGCGTCGAACTCGGCCGGCTTGCCGGTGTCGATCTGGCAGAAGTCGCAGCGCCGGGTGCACTGGTCGCCACCGATGAGGAAGGTGGCCTCCCGGTCCTCCCAGCACTCGTAGATGTTGGGGCAGCCGGCCTCCTGGCAGACGGTGTGCAGCCCCTCGCGCGAGACGAGCCCGCGCAGCTGGGTGTACTCCGGCCCCATCTTGGCCTTGACCTTGATCCACGGGGGTTTGCGTTCGATCGGCGTCTCGGCGTTGCGCGCCTCGATCCGCAGCATGCGCCGCCCCTCGGGGGCGACCGTCGCGGTACGCGCAGCGGGGCTGGTCGTCGGCTGCTCGGTGGTCGGCGTCGTCGGCGCGAAGTGCTCGATCGTCACGAATCGAGCCTACGCCGGACGGCCGCCGTCGATGAACGTGAGGCGACGGCCGTCACCCCCCAATTCCTGTGACGCCGCCCACCGCCACCGCCGAAAATCCCGTTACCCGCCCCCCGCCCGGGTGCTAGCTTGCGGCAAAGCTGCGACGGAGCCGAGTAGCGCGCCGCCCCGCCAGTCGAGAGAGCCGCCGAACGCTGCGAGGCGGTCTGGCGTCGGCGCGCGAAGACCCTCCCGAGCTGCGGGAAGAACGGCGTGCGCGGCGACCCTGCCGGCGCCCGCCCAGTAGAGCCCGCCCGGCTGGCCCCGGTCATCAGGCGACGACGAGGCCCCCGCGCGAGCGGGGGCGAAGGTGTGGTGGCACCGCGAGGACCCGCTCGCCCACACCTCCCGGGGCTGAGGCGACGCTTCGCCGCCCTGCGGCGGCGAAGGCGTTGCGATCGATCGAGGAGCAGCCCACCGTGCAACGCATCCTGTCCACCCAGCTTCCCGCCCACGCCGGCGCGACCGTCCGGGTCGCCGGCTGGGTGCACCGCCGCCGGCTGCTCAAGTCGGTGACGTTCCTGATCGTGCGGGACGCCGCCGGCCTGACCCAGGTCGTGGTCACCGACCCGGCCGTCCGCGCCGCCGTCGGGGCGCTCACCGAGGAGACCGTCGTCGAGGTGGTCGGCACGGCCACCGCGAACCCGGCGGCCCCCGCCGGGGTCGAGCTGACCGACCCGACGGTACGACCGCTCGGCCCGCCCGCCGTCCCGCCCCCGTTCGACCTGTACCGGCCGGCGCTGACCGCGAGCCTGCCCACCCAGCTCGACCATGCGCCCGTCGCCCTGCGCCACCCGACCCGCTCGGCGGCGCTGCGGATCTCGGCGGCGGCGGTGGCCGGCTTCCGGGCCGCCCTGGACGCCCGCGACTTCGTGGAGATCCACACCCCGAAGGTGGTCGGCTCGTCCACCGAGTCCGGCGCGAACGTCTTCGCGCTGGACTGGTTCGGCCGGAACGCGTACCTGGCCCAGTCGCCGCAGTTCTACAAGCAGCTCATGGTGGGCGTCTTCGAGCGGGTGTACGAGGTCGGGCCGGTGTTCCGGGCCGAGCCGCACGACACCGTCCGGCACCTGGCCCAGTACACCTCGCTCGACGCCGAGCTGGGCTTCGTGGCCGACCACCGCGACGTCATGGCCGTGCTGCGGGACACCCTCGCGGGGATGCTGGCGACCGTGGCGGACCGGGCCGGCACCGCCCTGGCCACGCTGGGCGTGACCCCGCCGGAGGTGCCGGCGCGGATCCCGGAGGTGCACTTCGCCGAGGCCCTGCGGATCGCCGGCGCCCCGCCCGACGAGCCGGACCTCGCCCCCGCCCACGAGCGGGCGCTGGGGGAGTGGGCCCGCGTCGAACACTCCTCGGAGTTCGTCTTCGTCACCGGGTACCCGATGGCGAAGCGGCCGTTCTACACCCACCCCGACCCGGCCCGGCCGGCGTACTCCAACGGGTTCGACCTGCTGTTCCGGGGGGTGGAGCTGGTCACCGGCGGGCAGCGCCTGCACCGGTACGACGACTACCTGGCCGCCCTCGCGGCGCGCGGCGAGCCGATCGGGCCGTACGCGGGCTACCTCGACGCGTTCCGGCACGGCATGCCGCCGCACGGTGGCTTCGCGATCGGCCTGGAACGCTTCGTCGCCCGCCTGGTCGGCGCGGCCAACGTCCGCGAGGTCACCGCGTTCCCCCGCGACCTGCACCGGCTCACCCCGTAGCCGATGGCCCGTCCCGTCGAACCGGCGGGACGGGCACATCCGCTGGTCCCCGGCGTTACGGGCGGCCCGATTCTCCCGGTTGGTGCGGGCGGCACATCCGCTGGTAGGCGTTACGGGCGGTCCGATTCTCCCGGTTGGTGCGGGCGGCCACCCCGCGCGCGGTATGAAGGAGGGACCCGGACTCGCGTCCTGTGGCCGTCGCCAAACCCGCGCGAGCGGGCGGGGGAGTGGAATGGCCGAGCGGCTTCGGGCGGCGTTGCGGGGGCTGCTGCACGTCCGCGAGGTGCAGGGCGCCCACCGGGTCGCGCTGCGGGCCGGTGTCAGCGTCGGAGTCCCGCTGCTCGTGGTGCTGGTGCTGGGCCGCCCGAGCTGGACCCCCTACGCCGCGTTCGGGGCGTTCACGTCGCTGTACGGGCGCAACCACGTGCACCTGTCCCGGGCGGCGATGCAGGCGAGTGCCGGTGCCGCGCTCACCGCGTCGGTCGTGCTGGGGGCGCTCGTCGGCACCGTGGAGCACCGGGCCTGGGTCGCGGTGCCGGTCGCCGCGGTCGTCGCCGCCCTGGGCTCAGTCCTCGCCGCCGCGCAGGACTGGCACCCGCCGGGGCCGCTGTTCCTCGTCTTCGGGTTCGGCGCCGTGGCATCGACCCCGCACGTCCTCTCCGAGGTGCCGGTCGCCGCGATGGTGGCCGGCCTGAGCAGCCTCTTCGCGCTGGCCGTCGGCAACGTCGGCGGCTTCCTCCGCCGGCTGGACAGCCGCCCGGCCCGGCTCGCGCACGTGTGGAGCTGGGAGCCGGCCCGCTACGCCCTCGCGGTGGCGCTCGCCGGTGGCACGGCGACCGCCGTCGGGATCGGTCACCCGTACTGGGCCATGGTGGCGGCGGTCGCCCCGCTCAGCGCCCGGGGCCGGGGTGCCCAGCTGGTGCGGGCCGGGCACCGGGTCCTCGGCACCCTGCTCGGCCTGCTGACCAGCGCGGCGCTGCTCGCGCCGGAGCTTCCGGCGGTCGCCACCGTGCTGGTGGTGGCGGTGCTCCAGATCGTCACGGAGCTGCTGGTCGGGCGCAACTACGGTCTGGCCCTGTTGTTCGTCACGCCGATGGCGCTGCTGATGGGCCAGCTCGCGGCGGCCCGCCCGGTCTCGTCGCTGCTGTACGACCGGGGGGTCGAGACGGTGATCGGCGCCGGCATCGGTGTCGCGATCATCCTGTGCGGCCCGTGGCTGCGGCCCGGCATCCGGAAACCAGCTGATGGTGGGCCCGCCTGATGGTGGGCCCGACGGCGAAGGCCCCGGCTGATGGAGGCCCCGGCGCCTTCGCCGTCGGGCGGAACGCTTCGTCGCCCACCCCACCCCTCACCCCGTGCCCAGGAGGTCCCAGGGGTTGCCGGCGATGTCGCGGAAGACGGCCACCCGGCCGTACGGCTCGGTGCGCGGGGGCCGGACGAACTCGACGCCCGCGTCGACGAGGCGACGGTGGGTGGCCTCGAAGTCGTCGACCCGGAGGAAGAAGCCCACCCGTCCGGCGGTCTGGTCGCCGATCGCCGCCTCCTGCCGTTCCCCGTCGGCGCGGGCCAGCAGCAGGCCGGTCTGCGCGCCCGGCGGGCGGACCACCACCCACCGCTTCGGGCGGCCGTCGTTGGTCAGCGAGGGACTGTCCTCGACCAGTTCGAAGCCGAGGACCTCGGTGAAGAAGGCGACGGCCGGGTCGTACTCGGCGACGACGAGGGTGACGAGATCGATCTGCATCCGCCGAGCCTAGAAGGCGTCGCCGGGCCTGGGTGGGTCAGGCGGGCGGGGTGACCAGGGTGGGCAGGTGCCGCTCGACCACCGGCAGCACGTCGGCCACGGTGACCGGGCGGCCCAGCTCCGCGGTGAGCGAGGTGACCCCGGCGTCGCGGATGCCGCACGGCACGATCCGGTCGAAGGATGTCAGGTCGCAGTCGCAGTTGATCGAGAAGCCGTGCAGGGTGACTCCCCGGGCGACCCGGATGCCGATGGCGGCCACCTTGCGGGCCGGGCCCCGGTCGTCCTCGGGCACCCAGACGCCGCTGCGCCCCTCGACCTGGCCGGCGGTCAGCCCGAACTCGGCGCAGACGTCGATCAGGAGCTGCTCGGTGCGGCGCACGTACGCGACCACGTCCACCGGGTCGGGCAGCCGCACGATCGGGTACCCGACGAGCTGCCCCGGCCCGTGCCAGGTGATCTTGCCGCCCCGGTCGACGTCGACCACCGGAGTGCCGTCCATCGGCCGGTCCCACGGCTCGGTGCGCTTGCCTGCGGTGTAGACGCTCGGGTGCTCCAGCAGCAGCACCGTGTCGCCGCGCTCGCCGGCCACCACCGACTCGTGCAGCCGCCGCTGCTCGTCCCATGCGGCCTGGTAGTCGAGCACCCCTGCACGTACAGCGGTCAGCCCCGAAATCGTCGCGGTCACGCCACCACCCTAGCCCCGTACCCGCCGGTCACCTGCGGTGAGCCGGCTCACCACCCCCCACCCCGCCCCGCACACCCCACGTCAGGGTGGGGGGATCTTCCAGAGCCAGACGTCGTCCACGCGTTGCGGGGGGCCGAGCAGGGCGGTGGCGGTGCGGCGCAGGGCCTCCTCGTCGAGGTCGTACTTGGCGCCGTGCACCCGGTCGGCGAGCACGACCACCTCGACGCCCCAGTACCGCAGGTCGGCCAGGGACTCCTCGATGCTGCCCTCGGTGATGATCGGCACCAGCCCGGTGCTGCCGGCCTGGTCCATCAGGGTGTCGAAGGTGCGCGGCGGCGGGCCGATCCGGCCCCGGCCGTCCGGGCCGCCCGGGCCGAGGAAGAACCCGGCCGGGATGCGGAACTCGCCCTGCCGGTGGGCCAGCGCGTACGCCTGCCAGCGCTGCCCGTCCGGGGTCACGTCGAGGGTCAGCGGCAGCGGGGTGAGCACCCCGCCCGGGGAGACGTACTGTCGCCAGGTGCCCGCCGTGACGAACGCCGGCACCGGCTCGCGGACGCTGGTCAGCAGCGGGGTGGGCAGCAGCGGCAGCAGCGCCGCCGCGAAGCCGAGGCCCCAGGCGGCGGACACGGCGCGGTGCCGGGGCGGGTCGGCGCGCAGCCGGTCGACGGTGTACGCCAGCAGCAGCCCGATCACCGGGGCCACCACCAGGGCCAGCCGGGACGGCAGGGCGGCGTTGACCACCGGCAGGTTGTCCAGCAGCAGGAAGGGCAGCGGCCGGTCGGTGCGCTCGCCGTTCCACGTGGCCCGGGGGCCCCAGGACAGCACCGCGAAGACCACGCCGGTGACGCCCAGCGCCCACACGGTGGCCCGGCGGGCCCGGTCCCGCCGCCACAGGTAGCCGAGGCAGACGGCGGCGAGCAGCAGCAGCGGCACCCCGAAGAACGAGTTCTCCTCGGTCGGGTTGGGCGCGAGCGAGGTGCCCCACCCGGCCTCGCCGGCCAGCGACCGGCGCGGGTACGCACCGAACGCGGCGACGTCCTCGGAGTGGATGATCGGGTCGAAGCCGGTGCCGTGGAACCGTTGCGGCCCTGCGAAGTGCAGCCACAGCGGGTACGCCAGCAGCACCCCGGCGGTCAGCGCGGTGACGCCCAGCCCGCGCAGGAAGGTGGGCAGCGCGGCCCGGGCGGCGGCCCGCCGGCTCGGGTGTAGCGCCCAGACGGGCAGGAAGACGCCGAGCGCCAGGGCGGTGAAGAACAGCCCCTCGGCGGCGATGGAGAAGGCCACCGCGACGGTGACGCCGAGCACGATTCCGTCGCGCAGCCAGTGCGCGGGGCGGCGCAGCGCGAACAGCCGCCAGACCAGCAGCGGCACCAGCCAGCCGGCCGTCCAGTTCAGGTGGGCGTTGGCGTGCGACACCATGCCGGGGGAGTACGCGACGAACAGCGCGCCGACCGCCGCCGCGAGCCGGCTGTGGACGAACTGCCGGGACAGCAGCAGGTACCAGGCCACCGCCGTGGCGGCCAGGTTGAGGGTGAGGATCACCAGGAACGTGGCCGGCGGCCCGACCAGGTACGTCAGCGGGGCGAAGACCGCCGCGTACACGGTGATCGAGGTGTTGACCGCGAGGTTCACCCCGTCGGGGACGTTGATCAGGGACGTGAAGAGCGGGTTCTCGCCGTGGGTGAGCGCGTGCCCGCCGAAGGCCAGCAGCCACTCGAAGAGCGCCTGGTCGCTGGAGTTGACCGTGATGGCGCGGGCGTTCGGGTCCCGCCACAGCCCGCTGGTCACCCAGACGGCGAGCGCCAGCGCGATGAGCGCCACAGTCAGGTCGGCCCGCCGGTGGCGGACGACACGGGGCGGCGGGACCGGCGACGGCGCCAGGGACGGGGAGGTCGACACCCAGGGACGTTACCAACCGCAGCGGGCACGCCGGTCAGGACGCACTCGAACCCCGGCAACCTCACCGGGTACGCGTACCGGCCGCCGCCCGGTCGGCCCGTCCGCGATCTCGCGCAGGTACGCGACGAGTTCCGGCGGCTCGTGCACCTCGAACTCGTATTCGTCCCGGTTCCCCGAGATTGAGGAGACGGCTCGGTATCGCGCCCAGCTCGGGCAGGGGCCAAGTCTGCCTTGTCCCCTGCCGCTGGGCCGGAAAGGCCGTGTGTCAGCCGATCCGCGTTCCGCGCTCATCGCCCCCCAGGGCTCGTGATCTCAACAGCTCGTACACGCTGGAAAAGCTGTCCTGGCCGTGACCGTCGGCCGACCGCCTGTCGAGCAGGGCTTTCAGCGGCTCATGGACGGCGGCGGCAATACCGTTGGCCTTGCTGAGTTGGATGAGACTGTCGACTCCGGCCCGGTTCATGTCGACCGTGGAGACTGCATTCGTGTACTCCGATGATCCGGCTTCGCGCGCCAGCTCGGGCAGGAACTCGGCCATGCCGCGCAGCCATTGTGCCGCCAGCGGGGCGAACACCTCCGGGGTGGTGCCCACAACGTCGAGTAGCGCCGCGGCGTGCAGGAATCCGGTGAGGGCCGCGTACCCGGTGCCCAGCAGGGCCAGGTCATGAATCTCCGCAGAGCCCGCCTTCGTGCCGAAGTAGTGCGCCGGTGCCATTACCTCCAAATCGCGCCGGTGGGTGGTGAAGGCATGCTGGGATCCGCTGTAGAGAAAAAAGCCCTCCGGGGTGGCGACGGTTTCGGGGAGGGCCATCATGGCACCGTCGAGGTAGTCGGCGCCGTGCCCGGCCACCCACCCTGCCATCGTCGCGGCGTCCTCCGGGGTGCCGAAGGTCAGGTTCACCAGGGCCCGACCCCGCAGACTCTCTGCCACCGGCCCGAGCAGATCCCGCACGGTCGGGTAGTCCGGTAGGCAGACCACGACGAGGGGACTCGCGGCGACCGCCGCCTCCACGGTCGCCGCCCGGACGGCACCCTGTACGACGAGGGCGTCGGCCTTTGCTGCCGTACGGTTCCATACGGTCGTCGTGTGTCCGGCAGCCAGAAATGCCTGGGCGAGCCGGGTCCCCATCTGCCCCAGGCCGATCACTGACACCGCGGATCGCTCGTGGTTGTCGTTCTTCGACATCTGATGCCTCCTTTGTTCCTTCGGCCGGCGTCGCCGGACGCTTCGTTCGGTGTGTTCACAGTGCCGACCGGCGCTGGCGGAACTCTGTCGAGCCGCTGTCGGTCTTCAGGCGGCCGCCGTCGGTGGCCGGATACTGTGCCGCCATGTACTTCCGCGTGCTGGGCCCGCTCGCCGTCCGGACGGCCACCGGGACCGCGGTCGACGTCCCCGAGGCGAAGGTCCGCGCGCTGCTGGCTCTGCTGCTGATCCACGCGGGTCGTGCGGTTTCGGTGGACCGATTGGTGGACGAGCTGTGGGCGGACCGGTTACCCGGGAACCCTGCCGGTGCCCTGCAGACGAAGGTGTCGCGACTGCGTCGTTCCCTGGCGGGGGCCGAGCCCGGGGCCGGGGCGCTGGTGGAGTCAAGGCCGCCGGGATATCTGCTGCGGATTGACCCCAAGAACGTCGACTCCCACCGGTTCACCGAGATGACCAACGCCGCCTACCGCACCGAGGACCTGCACGCCAGGGCGGGCCTGTTGACGGAAGCTCTGGCTCTGTGGAGAGGGGACGCCTTCGCTGACCTCGGTGACCACAGATTCGTGCGGACCGTGGCCGGGCGGCTGGAGGAACAGCGGCTGACCGCCGTTGAGGCACTCGCCGAAACTCGTCTGGAGCTTGGCGAGCACCGCACGCTGACCGATGGGTTGAGTGAGCAGGTTGCCCGCCACCCACTGCGGGAACGGCTGCGCGCCGCGCAGATCCGGGCGCTCTACCAGGCCGGGCGGCAGTCCGAGGCCCTGGCCGCCTATTCCCAGCTACGGCACCAGTTGGCCGACGAACTGGGCGTGGATCCCGGGCCGGAACTGACCGCCCTGCACCAGGCCATCCTTGGGCACGACGCCGCGCTGGAGGCGGCCCCCACCTTCCGGGAGCGCGGCGGTGAGCCAGTGGCTCCACTCACCGCCCTGATCGGCAGGGACGACGCCGTGTCCGCGGTAGGTGAACTGCTCATCTCCCACCGGCTGGTGACCCTGACCGGCCCCGGCGGGGTCGGCAAGACCCGGCTGGCCGAGGAGGCCGCTGCCCGGGCGGCCGACGTGTATCCGCACAGCGTCCGGACCGTCAGCCTCGCCGGATCCACTGAGGTGGCCGAGCAATTGAGTGCAGCGCTGGGCATCCGTGAAGTGGGGCCAGGAGGGCTGGAGGACGCGCTGCGTTCGAGGCGGCTCCTGCTGCTCCTCGACAACTGCGAGCACGTCATCGACGCGGCGGCCGATGTCGTACGCCGGATCTTGTCCGCCTCACCGGGCTTGCGCGTCCTGGCCACCAGCAGGGAACCTCTCGGGCTGGCCGGTGAGGCGGTGTGGGCCGTGCCGCCGTTGCCGCAGGCCGACGCCGAGCGGCTGTTCGCGGTGCGCGCCGCCGCCGCCGCGCCCGGGTTCGCCGTTACCGCGGACAACACGGACGCCGTCGCCACCATCTGCCGCCGCCTCGACCGGATACCTCTCGCACTGGAACTGGCCGCCACCCGGGTCCGCGCGCTGGGCGTGCACGAGGTGTCCAGCCGGCTGGATGACCGGTTCCGGCTGCTTGCCGGCGGCAGACGCGGCGTTCCACCGCGCCAGCGAACGCTGCGGGCGGTGATCGACTGGAGTTGGGAACTTCTCGCTGACGACGAGCGTGGGCTCCTGCGCCGCCTAGCGGTCTTCGCCGACGGCTGCACTCTGAGCGCGGCCGAGGCCGTGTGCGGCGGCGACAACGAGGTTCTCGACCCACTGATCCGGCTGGTGGACCGCTCGCTGGTCACCGTGGCCGACGGCCCTCGTTACCGGCTGCCGGAGTCGGTGGCGGCGTACGCGCTGGAACGCCTGGGGGAGGCGGACGAGTCCGAGGCGCTCCACCTGCGCCACCACGCCTACTACACCGAACTCGCCGAACAGGTGACGGCCCAGCTCTACGGCCCCGAGCAGCAGCGCGGGCTGGACCTCCTGGACCACGAGAGCGCCAACCTGCGCATCGCCCTGGAGTGCGCCGTGCGCCGGAACGATGCCACCGGGGCCCTGCGGACGGCGCTGGCCTCGACCTGGTACTGGTTTCTTCGCGGTCGGCTGAGCGAGGCCCGACGATCGCTGGGCGAAGCCGTGCGGGTCGGCGGCAGCACCCCCAACGTTCTCCGGCCCCAGGCCGTGCTCTGGTACGCCGGATTCACCCTGTTGGCCGGGGAAAAATGGAATGGCCCGGCTCGCCCGAACGAGGCGGAGGTGGACGGCCGGGCGGATTGCGCACGCGCCAACTGGTTCCTCGGCCACGCCTCGCTCGGCGCGGGCGAGGACCTGGCCCGCAGCGAGAGACTGGTGAACCGCGCCCTGACCGACTTCCGTGTGACCGGTGACCGTTGGGGCATCGCCGCAGCACTCAGCACCCGGGCCACGCAGGCTCTGCTGCGGGGAGATCTCATTGCGCTGAGTCGCGACGCCAAGGAGGCCCACGCGCACTTCGAGAAACTCGGCGACCGCTGGGGACAACTGCGGACCACCTATCCGCTGGCGGCACTGGCCACGATCACCGGCGACTACACACTCGCGGCACACCTGCACCAGGCCGGCCTGCACCTGGCCGAAGAACTGGGCTTTTGGACGGAGGCCGCCGACCGGATCACCGGGCTCGGCAGAATCGCTCTTCTCACCGGTGACTTCCGGCAGGCCGCCGATCTCCACGCTAGGGCGATGGCCCTGGCTGCCGAGCACGGGTACACGGCGGGCGAGATCCACGCCGAGATCGGTCTTGCTCTCGGGGCCCGGCGCGAGGGCGACCTTGACCTCGCTGAGGAATACCTGCGCAAGACTCTCGCGTGGCACCGCCAGGTCGAATTCGGCCCGGGCCCGGCACTCCTTCTTGCCGAACTCGGATTCCTCGCCGAACAACGCGGCGACGCACCCGAGGCCCTCACCCTGCACCGCCAAGGCCTCGCCGTCGCCCGGGACAGCGGCGACCCCCGGGCCCTCGCGCTCGCCCGCGAGGGCCTCGCCGGGGCATACGCCCTCGCAGGCCAACCCGTGCGGGCCGCCCGCCTCCTGGGCGCCGCCGTCCGGGCCCGCGAATCCTCCGGCGCGCCGCTTCCGGAAGCCGAGCGCGGCGACGTCGACCGCATCACGGTCGAGGTCCTCGCGACGCTGGGCACAGAGATGTTCGCTGCTGAGTTCTCTGCCGCCGTCGACGACGATTTCGAGTAGGATCCGCCCGGCGGCCCGCATACCCGCCCCATAGGGGTACCTCGCGCTGACCACGTTGTCGGCGAATCGCCGGCCCGCCCGGCTGACCGCGTACGCGTACAGCCGCGCGTGGTGTGGCTAGTCGGTGAGGGCGGCGTGCAGGGCGGTGGGCAGGTCGGGTTGGCGGTAGGTGAAGCCGGATCCGGTGAGCACGCCCGGCAGGACGCGGGTGCTGGTCAGCGCCTCGTGGGCGAAACCGCCGAGCACCACCTTCAACGCCAGCGCCGGGATCGGCACGATCGCGGGGCGGTGCAGCTGGCGGGCCAGCTCCTTGGTGAACTCGGCGTTGGTGACCGGGGCCGGGCCGACCCCGTTGACCGGGCCGGCCACGTCGTCGCGGTCCAGCAGGAACCGCACGGCGTCCAGCCAGTCGGCCATCGAGATCCACGGCAGCCACTGCCGGCCGCTGCCCAGCCGCCCCGCGACGCCCAGCTTGAACGGCAGCAGCTGCGGCTTGAGCAGCCCGCCGTCGCGGTGCAGCGGCAGCCCGGTGCGCAGCCGAATCACCCGCACTCCCGCGTCCTCGGCCGGCCGGGTCGCGGCCTCCCAGACCCGGCAGACGTCGGCCAGGTAGCCCTCGCCCGCCGGGGCGTCCTCCTCGACCACCCGGTCGCCCGTGTTGCCGTACCAGCCGACGGCCGAGGCGTTCAGCAGCACCGCCGGCCGGTCGGCGGTCGGCATGCCGGCGATCGTGATGGCCAGTGTGGTCGTGGTGTCGACCCGGCTGGACCGGATCAGCCGCCGGTACGCGTCGTTCCACCGCTTGTCGCCGACGCCGGCGCCGGCCAGGTTGACCACGGCGTCGGCGTCGGCGACCACCGCCGGGTCGAGCTGCGCGCCGGACGGATTCCACCGTCGCTCGTCGGGGGTGCGCGCCGGCCGCCGGACCAGGCGGGTGATCTGGTGCCCGTCGGCTTTCAGGCGATCGACCAACCGGGTACCGAGGAAGCCGGACGCGCCGGCCATGAGGATGCGCATACCCCCATCTTCGGCTACGCGGCCCCGGTCGGACGCGGTGAGCGGATCTCGATCACAGTGCGGGCCGGGCGGCGCGGCCGGCGCTGACCGGGCCGGGTCGGGTCAGTTGACGGCGGCCGGGCGCAGGTCGGCCAGCAGTCGCTCCACCTCGGCGAAGGCGTCCGCCGGCAGCGGGCCGAGGGCCAGGGTGGCGAAGTTCTCCTCGGCCTGGGCCACGGTTCGGCAGCCGGGGATCGGCACCGCCCGCTCGCTGCGGGCCAGCAACCACCCCAGCGCGCCCTGCGCGAGGGTACGCCCGTCGGCCGTCAGCGCCTCCCGTACCTGCGCGACCCGGGCCACCCACTGCGGCGTCGGCCGCCCGTCGGTGAACCAGACCAGCCACTGCGGTGCCCGCCCGCGCACGTCGTCGGCGCCCCGTGCCGCCGGACTTTCCTGGTAGCGGCCGGTGAGCAGCCCCATCGCGAGCGGCCCCCGGTTGAGGCTGGCCTGGTCCAGCTCGGCGCAGACGGCGAGCATCGCGGCGTTGTCGCTCAGCACCGACTCGTCGTGCTGGACCGTCGCGCAGTGCGGGCCCGCCGCCGCGAACGCCCGCGCCGAGGAGGGGTTGTCGGTGCTCCAGCCGTACGCCCGGATGCTGCCCTGGTCGACCAGGCCCTCCAGCGTGTCGACCAGGTCGAGCGCGGCGGCCGCCGGCAGGTCGTTGATGTGTAGTTGGTACAGGTCGACGTGGTCGGTGCCGAGCCGGCGCAGCGACTCGTGGAGGCTCGCCACCGCGTACGCCGGGGAGGCGTCCGTGCCGGTCCAGGCCCGGGTGGCCTCGTCGGCGCGGTTGCCGAACTTGGTGGCGATCACCGCCTGGTCCCGGCGGCCGGCGAGGGCGCGGCCGAGGACCCGCTCGCTGTGCCCGGCACCGTAGTTGCTGGCCGTGTCGAAGAGGGTCACCCCGAGGTCGAGGGCCCGGTGGATGGTGCGCACCGACTCGTCGTCGTCGACCTCGCCCCAGCCGAACGGCTGCCCGCCGTCGCCCCAGAGGGGGCCGCCGATCGCCCAGCACCCCATCCCGATCGCGCTGACCTCGATGCCGCTGCGGCCCAGTGTCCGTGTCATGGTCATGTGGCGAGCCTCCAACCTGGAGTGCGCTCCAGGTCAAGCGCTATCCTCTGCCGATGTCCGGTTACCCGCCCTCGGAGGCCGCCCGGCGCAGCGGCTTCAGCCTCGACACCCTTCGGTACTACGAGAAGATCGGGCTGCTCAGCGGCATCGGCCGCACCTCCGCCGGCCGTCGGGTGTTCACCGACGAGGACCTGAGCTGGCTGGTGCTGTTCCGCTGCCTGCGCGACACCGGCATGCCGATCGCCGAGATGCGCCGGTACGCCGAGCTGTCCCGGGCGGGCGACCACACGACGGGGGAGCGGCGGGAGCTGCTGGTCCGGCACGCGGAGCGGGTCGAGGAGCAGACGCGCCTGCTCCAGCGCCAGTACGACCACCTCCGCGAGAAGATCAACTTCTACGACCGGCTCGGCTGAGGGTTAGCTGCGTCCCGCACCCGGCTTCGCAGACCCCGCTAGTTCACGGAATTAGTGGCCTCGTCGTCGGTGGGAGGCCACTAATTCCGTGTATTTGCGCGACTGCGTCGGGTTGGCCCTGTGGTGGGGCGGACGCGGGCCCACGCCAGGAACCGGTCGAAGAGCTGCCCCGGCTCCGGGGCGTCGTGCGGGTTGAGGGTGTACAGTTCGTCGGCCGCGTCGTGCAGCAGCCCGGCCAGGTACATCAGGAGCGTCACCCGGGCGTCGGCGTACTCGCGTAGCAGGGTGAGCCGGGCGACCGCGCACGGCCAGGGGGCGGCGCAGGCCCGGCAGAGCCAGAGCGGGCGTAGCGGCAGGTGCTGGCCGGCCCCCGTCACCAGCGACCGCCGTTGTTCCGCCGGATCCGCGCGCCCGGCCCGGCCGACCCGTCCCGCCAGCGGGTGTTGCGCGGCGGCGGGGCCGGCGGCTCGGTGGGCGGGGTCGCGTGCCGGTCCGGGCACGCCGTCCAGCGCAGGCCGCACGAGCACCAGCGCTGCCATCCGCGCCAGGTCCGCCGGTGGCGCGGGCCGAGGGGAATCGGCGTCGCGGAGCGCCGCCGGCCCGGCCACATCACCGCCATCCTTCGGGTACGCGGAACCGCTCCTTGTCGATTGTTGAGCACACGCCTTCCCGCCCTTCCTCGCCGGATCGGTGGGGTGGTGGCACCCGGCCGACCGGGGGAATGGTCGACCGGGTGCGTCCTGCGCAGGACCACCGGCTCCAGGTTGCAGACCAGGGAGCCAGCCGCCACGAACTTATACTTAGTACTCCCCATAGGTCAACCACTGACTACCGCTTACTTGTCAGTAGAAGGAAAGGCGTGATCGAATGGCGGTGCAGACCAGGGAGACCACATGCCCGCCAAACCGAAGTGGGCGCAGCTCGCGGATCTCATCCGCGGGCAGATCGCGTCCGGAGAACTTGCCCCCGGCGACAAGTTGCCGTCCACGGCCCAGTTGTGCAAAGAGCACGGCGTGTCGGCCGGCGTGGTGAACCACGCCATGATCGTGCTCAAGACCGAGGGGCTGGTCGAGGGTGTCCACGGGCTTGGGGTGTTCGTCGCCGAGCGGCCGGCGGGCTGACGACCCCGGTCAGAGGCCGAGCAGGATGGGTGCCGCGTTGATCGCGCCGTGTGTCACGAGCAGTGGCCACATCCGCCGGTACCGGGACCACAGGTAGCCGAGGAAGAGGCCTGTCACGCCCTGGTTGACCGCCACGACCGCCAGGTCGGTCCCGAGTTGTCCGGTGCCCTGGATGCCGACGTGCCAGGCCGCCCAGACCAGCGACGCCAGCACGATGGCCGGCCAGCGGCCCAGGATCGACTCCCACCGACTCTCCACGCTCCACCCCGCGCATGATCGCGCCGGAGTCGTTCCGTAGCTCGCGTTGCGTGATCTCGCGAGAAGCGTGCTCAGCCACGGGAGCATTCTGTCGAAATTGTGCTACGAGGTGCTACGCGGATCGCTCCTGCGGCGTGGCCTCGACCAGTGGCGCGAGGCGCGGAAGCACCGGGGTGAGCGGGTCGAGGGCGTTGGCGCGTACCACGAAGCGGGTGACGCCCCAGCGGCGCTCGTGCTCGGCGACCGCCGCGACGATCTCGTCCTCCGTGCCGATCAGCACGAACGGCGTGGCCAGCAGCTCGGCGACGGTGAGGCCGGTCCGGGCGGCCTGATCGGCGGCGGCGGCCTCCGCGTCGTCGGTCACCAGCACCGTCTGCACCAGCGCCTCCAGGGCTGGCGGCACGTCCCGGCCCGCCGCCCCCTCGGCGACACGGGCGAGCTGCGCCTCGATCTGGTCGGCCCGCCACCGGGCCTCGTGCTGGTGGCCGTCTTCGAGGGTACGGCCGAAGCCGGCCAGCCCGACCACGTCGGCGTGCGCCCCCGCCCAGCGCAACAGCGTCGAGTTGGACGTCCCGACGGTCAGCGGGACGCGTCGCTGCACCGGCCGGGGCGCGGTCAGCCGGGCGGCGTGCACGGTCAGCTCGGGGGAGTCCACGGTCACCTCCTGCCCGTCGAGCAGGGCACGGACCGCCTCCGTGACGGCGAGACAGCGGCGGACCCGGCCGGCCACGTCGGGGCGTTCCCGGCCGACCGCCCGCCACTCGGCCGGGGTGTGGCCGGCGCCGACGCCGAGGCGGGCCCGCCCGCCGGAGACCACATCGAGGGTGGCCACGTCGACGGCGAGCAGCATCGGCTCGCGGACGCCGAGGTTCGACACGTACGAGCCGAGCCCGATCGTCGACGTCACCGATGCGGCGGCGGCCAGCGCCACGAACGGGTTGGCGCAGGAGCCGGGGTGGTCGGCGGAGAGCAGCGCGTCGAAGCCGGCGGCCTCGGCCCGGCGGGCCAGGTCGAGCCAGCTCGCCGCGTCGGTGGGGGTGGACTGGAGGGAGAAGGTCGCCATCGCCCCAGGGTGCGGCGTCCACGCGCGTCGGGCCAGCGCACCGGGCCGGATTCTGCCAACCGGCGAATCAGCCGACCGCCCAGCCGCCCCCGCCCACCGGTCCACTGACCCCACCCCTCCCACCCTCTCCCCGGTTCGCGCCGGTGATCAAGAGGTTTTAGTCACGACACGCCGGACCGGCTGACGGAAACCCCTTGATCAACGGGGCGGGTCGGGTGGGGTGGGGTGTCACCAGGCCGGTGGGGCGAGGCCGAACAGCTCCTCGGCGGTGCCGGCGTCGGCGCGCAGCGCGTTGAGCGCGGCGATGATCGTCCGCTCCTCGAAGCCGAAGTGCGACTCGACGATGGCGGTGAGGCCGTCCAGTTCGGCGAGCACCCGGGCGGCGGCGGCCGGATCGGCAGCAGGCGGGCCGGCGGCCAGGTCCTCGATCCGGCGGACGATGGCGTCGATCATCCGGTGGTCCTGGGCGAGCTTCTCCAGGACCGGCCGCAGCCGTGGCTCCTCCTCGGCGAGCACCCGGAACGCGCCGGCGTCCTCGCCGGTGTGGTGCGCCGTGAGGGCGGAACAGAAGCTGAGGCAGTGAGCCCGCAGGCTGCGCAGCCGGTCGTCGCCGGCCGGCGGGGCGGCGCCGGGTTCGAGGCTCGCCCGCAGTCGGGCCAGCTCCTCGCGGAGCCAGTGGTGGATCTCGATCAACTGGGTGCCGAGCGCCGTGAGGCGGTCGCCCGGCCGGGGGGAAGGGTGCACGTCAGTCCCGTACGTCCCGCGCCTCCATGCCCTCGGCGGTCTCCTTGCCGGGTGCACCGCGACGCTGGCGATGATCCTACCCACCGTGGCCGTCGCGCGCCGACCCAGCGGACCCGGGCCCGGTGCGGTCGGCCGGCGAACCGGTCATCCTCGGCGGGGCCTGCTGCTCCCCGGAGGCGTCCTCGCGCCACCGGGCCCGCCAGGCGGCCTCGCTCGCCTCGTGGCTGTCGCGCTCGCGGATGACCTCCTCATGCAGGGCGAGCCGGCCCTCCGCCATGATGATCACCTCGGCCGCGACCAGGCCCACGCAGATCGCGGTCAACAGCGCCATGGCGGCCAGCCCGGGCAGGCGCGCGCCGACCGGAATGCAGACGGCGAGCACCACGACGGCGGCGACCCGGGTCCAGGAGAGCGTCTGCAGCGTGCGGAACTGGAACAGCATGTTCCCGAACAGGTAGCAGCCCACCCCGCCGAAGAGCAGGGGCACGGCCGGGCCGTGGGCCGCCTCGCTGACGGGCACCCCGGGACTGGTGATCCCGTGCACGATCTCCTCGGCGCCCAGGGCGAACAGGATGATCCCGGCGATCATCGGCAGGTAGAGGTAGGCGAAGGCGTCGCGGGCCAGCGCCGCCCGGGGGCGGCCCTTCGCAACGTGCAGCGCGATCCGGGCGGCCGGCCCGACGACGTCGTAGTGGGCCCACCACAGCGCCGCGGTGAAGAAGATGCCGAGGACGGCGGCGGCGACCGCAGGCCAGGTGGGCGGCTGGCCGAGGAGGTTGCTGCCGACGCCGACCGAGATGACCGACTCGCCCAGCGCGATGATCAGGATGAGGTCGTAGCGTTCCGTCCAGTGCTCCGCCGACTGCACCTGCCACCCGTCGGTGCAGAGGAATCCCGTGGCGTACTGGATCAGCACCGCTGCCAACCAGAGCCCGTCCCGGACCAGGGTCGCCCAGTCCAGGTCGTCGATCGTGGCGGGGATCAGCGCTGCGGCAAGCAGCAGGAGGGTGCTGAGCGCCACCTCCGGGGTGAACCGGAGAAGCTGCCGGCGCTCCTCCGGGCTCTCCCGCCCGGCGTACAGGTAGAGGAGGAACAGGTGCACGCCGCGGAGGACCACGTAGCTGATCGCGACGACCACCGGCCCGGCCGAGCCCTCCCGTGGGTCGTCGAAGGCCTGGGGCAGCGCCAGCGCGAAGCAGAAGAGCGCGGCCATCCCGACGACCATCAGCACCGGGACGAAGCCCTGGCCGAGCCGGATCCGGGCGGCCACCAGGCTGTGCCACACCCAGGCCCACCAGAGCATGGCGAGCACCAGCATGGCGTGCAGCAGGGACGTGCCGGTGATCTCGGCGGCGGTCGCCCGGGTGATGATGAAGAACGAGAAGACGAAGACCAGGTCGAAGAAGACCTCGAACCTGTCGACCCGGGCGCCCGGGGCGATCGCCACGGCGGGGCCGAGCCTCCGCCGCCGGTTGCCGCCCACCCGTCCACTCTCGCAGCGCGCGGCGGGCCCTGGGTCGATTCGGCTCAGCCCGGCGGGGCGGTACTTCGAGGACTACGGCGACGGGCGCCCCGGTCGGTGTGACCGGGACGCCCGTCGGGTGGGACAGCGGGAGCTACAGGCCGAGCTCGGCCTCGAAGTTGCCGGCCTCCAGCCGCTCCTTGACCGCGACCAGGAAGCGGGCCGCGTCCGCGCCGTCGATCAGCCGGTGGTCGTACGACATGGCCAGGTACACCATCGAGCGGACCGCGACGACCTCGCCCAGCTCCGGGTCGTTCACCACGACCGGGCGCTTCACGACGGCACCCGTGCCGAGCATCGCCGACTGCGGCGACGGCACGATCGGGGTGTCGAAGAGCGCGCCCCGGCTGCCGGTGTTGGTCAGCGTGAACGTCGCCCCGGCGATCTCGTCCGGGCTGATCTTGTTGGTCCGGGTGCGCTCCGCCAGGTCGGCGATCCGCTTGGACAGCCCGCCCAGGTTCAGGTCGCCGGCACCGTGGATCACCGGCACCATCAGCCCGCGCTCGGTGTCCACCGCGATGCCGAGGTGCTCGGCCTCCGGGTAGGTGATCGTGCCGGCGTCGAGGTCCATGCTGGCGTTCACGATCGGGTACGCCTGGAGCGCCTCGACCGCCGCGAGGGCGAAGAACGGCAGGAACGACAGCTTCACCCCGTGCCGCTGCTGGAACGAGTCCTTGGCCCGGGCCCGCAGCTTCGCGACCTTGGTGACGTCCACCTCGACCACCGTGGTGAGCTGCGCCATCTCGTGCAGCGACTGCTGCATCCGCTTGGCGATGGTCGCCCGGATCCGGGGCAGCTTCTCGGTGGTGCCGCGCTTCGCGCTCGGCTGCGGCTTCGCGGCCGGCTTGGCCGGGGCCGCCGTGGCGGCCGGCTGCGCCGCCGGGGCCGGGGCTGCCTTCGCCGCCTTGGCCTTCGCCGCCGCCTCCAGCACGTCCTGCTTGCGGATCCGGCCACCCACACCGGTGCCGCTGATCGAGGACAGGTCCACCCCGTGCTCTCCGGCCAGCTTGCGCACCAGCGGGGTCACGTACCCGGCAGCCTCCTCGCCGCCGCCCTCGGCGGGCGCCGACGGGCGCTGCGGGGTGGCGGTCGGGGCCGCGGGCTGGGCCTGCTGCTCGGCCTGCGCCGGCTTGGCCGAGGTCTCGGCCTCCGCCGCCGGCTCGTTGTACGACTGGCCCGGGGTCGGCTCCTGCACCTTCTCAGCCGGGGCGGCCTCAGCCTTCGGCTCCGGCTTCGGCTCGGGCTTGGCCTCTGCCTTCGGCTTGGCCTCCGCCTTCGGCTCGGGCTTCGCCTCGGCCGGGGCGGCACCGGCCGCGCCGATGATCGCCAGGTCGGCGCCGACGGCAGCGGTCTCGTCCTCGGGGACCTTGATCTCCAGCAGGGTGCCGGCGACCGGCGACGGGATCTCCGTGTCGACCTTGTCGGTGGAGACCTCCAGCAGCGGCTCGTCCACCTCGATGGCGTCGCCGACCTGCTTGAGCCAGCGGGTCACCGTACCCTCGGTGACGCTCTCACCCAGGGCCGGCATCTTGACCGGGGTGCCCTCGCCCGACGGGGCCGGGGCAGCCTGAGCAGGGGCGGCCTCGGCCGCCGGCTCCTCGACGGCCGGCTGCTCCGCCTCGGCCTGCGGCTCGGCGGCGGCCTCGGCGGCCTCCTCGGCCGGCTCCTCCTGCTGCGGCGCGGCGGCCTCGCCGCCCGCCGACTCGCCCTCGCCGGCGATGACGGCCAGCTCGCTGCCCACCTCGGCGGTCTCGTCCTCGCCCACCACGATCCGGCTCAGCACGCCCGCCGCCGGGGACGGGATCTCGGTGTCGACCTTGTCGGTCGAGACCTCGAGCAGCGGCTCGTCGACCTCGACGGTGTCGCCCTCCTGCTTGAGCCAGCGAGTGACGGTGCCCTCGGTGACGCTCTCGCCGAGCCGAGGCATGGTGACCGATACCGGCATGTTCTAAGACTCCTTCATTCCCCTGGTGCGATCTCGCCCGTCTGTCGCCGGACGCCGCGGAATCAGTTCTCGATCAGGCGTGCGCGTGCAGCGGCTTGCCGGCGAGGGCGAGGTGCGCCTCGCCCAGGGCCTCGCCCTGGGTCGGGTGGGCGTGCACGAGCTGTGCCACCTCGGCCGGGTAGGCCTCCCAGTTGTAGATGAGCTGCGCCTCACCGACCAGCTCGCCGACCCGGGCGCCGACCATGTGCACGCCGACGACGGGGCCGTCCTCGACCCGCACCAGCTTCACGAAGCCGGCGGTCTTGAGGATCTGGCTCTTGCCGTTGCCGCCCAGGTTGTAGTTGTACGTCTTGACCTTGTCGGCGCCGTACTGCTCCTTGGCCTTCGCCTCGGTGAGGCCGACCGAGGCAAGCTCCGGGTCGCAGTAGGTGACCCGCGGGATGCCGGCCTCGTCGATCACGGCCGGGTTCTGGCCGGCGATCTCCTCGGCGACGAAGATGCCCTGCTGGAAGCCGCGGTGGGCGAGCTGGAGGCCGGGCACGATGTCGCCGACGGCGTACACGTTCGGCACGCCGGTGCGCAGCCGCTCGTCGGTCAGCACGTAGCCGCGGTCGGTCTTGACGCCCTGCTCCTCGTACCCGAGGTCGGCGGTGTTCGGGCCGCGGCCGACGGCGACCAGCAGCAGCTCGGCCTCGACGGTCTCGCCGCCGGCGATGGTGACCTTGACGCCCTTGTCGGTCTTCTCGACCTTCTCGAACGGCTTGCCGACCTTGAAGTTGATCTTCCGCTTGCGGAAGGCCCGCTCCAGCGCCTTCGACGACTCCTCGTCCTCGGCGGCGACCAGCCGGGGCAGCGCCTCGATGATCGTGACGTCCACGCCGAAGGACTTCCACACGCTGGCGAACTCGACGCCGATCACGCCACCGCCCAGCACGATCGCCGAGGAGGGGACCCGGTCGAGATTCAGCGCGTGGTCGCTGGTGATGATCTTCTCGCCGTCGACCTCCAGGCCGGGCAGGCTCTTCGCGTACGAGCCGGAGGCCAGCACGACGTTGCGGCCGGTGTAGCGCTTGCCGTCGACCTCGACGGCGTTCGGGGCGACCAGCTTGCCGTGGCCCTCGACGACGGTGATCGCCTTGTTGCTCTTCAACATGCCCTGGAGGCCCTTGTACAGGCGGGAGATCACCCCGTCCTTGTACGAGTTGACGCCCGCCATGTCGACGCCCACCAGCTCGGCCTTCACGCCGAACTGCTCGGACTCGCGGGTCTGGTCGGCGATCTCGGCGGCGTGCAGCAGGGCCTTCGTCGGGATGCAGCCGTTGTGCAGGCAGGTCCCGCCGAGCTTGCCCTTCTCGACCAGTGCGACCGACAGGTCCAGCTGGGCGGCGCGCAGCGCCGCCGCGTAGCCGCCGCTGCCACCTCCGAGGATGACGATGTCGAAGGTTGCGTCGTTCGGCTCGCTCACGTTCAACTCCCAGTTCGCGTCACTGCATCGGGGGTCACGGCGGGGTGGCACGGACAGTCCCCACCTCGGTCATCTTGTCACCACCGCCTACCGGCCGCGTAGTGAGGTGCCCAACGACACGTCACCGACACGTACGCTTGGCGCCAGCTTCGATGACGGACACAGGGGGAGACGGTCGGTGGCGCTGTTCCGACGACGCAAGCAGGCGCGCCCGGCGGGCCGCGATCGCGCACTCGACCGCGCCGATCTCGAACACCTGGAGAACTTCGTCCGAACCCGTCGGGGTGTCGAGGCGTTCATCGAGCCGCGTACCACCGTCACCGAGACCACCGTGATCCTCATCGCCGATGACGGGGAGTGGACCCGCCGCCGCGTTGACGGCCCCGAGGGCGCCCGCCGCTTCGCCCACAAGCTGGCCATCCCCGTCTACGACGTCCGCCTGATGGGCTACCCACAACGCATGCGCGACTACAACGAACGCCGCAAGCGCCGCCCCCACCACCCCTGACCCCCGCCCCTACGGGCCCCTCTTTCACGGAAAGAGTGGCCATTCCGCGCGGAATGGCCACTCTTTCCGTGAAAGTGCGCGGGGGGGGTCAGCCGTTCGTGGCGACGTCCTCGACCAGGTGGATCAGGGTGCGGACCGGGACTCCGGTGCCGCCCTTGGTCCAGTAGCCGGTCGGCTCGCCCGAGTGGTAGCTCGGGCCGGCGATGTCGATGTGCGCCCAGGCCACCTCGTCGGTGACGAACTCGCGCAGGAACACGCCGCCCTGGAGCATGTGACCCGCCCGGTCCATGCCGGCGTTGACCTGCGAGATGTCGGCGACGTCGGAGTCCATGCCCTTGCGCACCTCGTCGGGCAGCGGCATCGGCCAGGCCGGCTCGCCGACCGCGTCGCCGGCCACCCGGACCCGCTCGCACAGCTCCGGGCTGCCCATCACGCCGGCGATCCGCTTGCCCAGCGAGATCACCTGACCGCCGGTCAGGGTGGAGGTCTCGAACAGGTAGTCGGCGCCGTCCTCGCAGGCCCGGGCGAGGGCGTCACCCAGGACCATCCGGCCCTCGGCGTCGGTGTTGAGCACCTCCACCTTCTTGCCGTTGTACATGGTGATCACGTCGCCCGGCCGGTAGCTCGTGCCCGACGGCATGTTCTCGGCCATCGGCAGGTACCCGGTCACCGTGACCGCCGGCTTGAGCGCGGCGATCGCCAGCATGGCCGCGCCGACCGCAGCCGCGCCACCCATGTCGGACTTCATCTCCCACATGCCCTGGGCCGGCTTGATCGAGATGCCGCCGGTGTCGAAGGTGATGCCCTTGCCGACCAGCGCCACCCGCTTGCCGGTGCCGCCACCCTCCGGCGTGTAGGTCAGCTTGACCAGGCGCGGCGGGGCCTCGGAACCCTGGCCGACGGCGATGATGCCGCCGTAGCCGCCGGCCGCCAGGGCCTCCTCGTCGAGCACCTCGACGCCCAGCCCGGCCGCCCGCGCGGCCTCGGCCACCACGTCGGCGAACTCCGGCGGACGCAGCATGTTCGGGGCGGTGTTCACCCAGTCCCGGGTCAGCCGGACCGCGCCGGCCACCGCCTGCGCCCGCTCGACCTCCGCCCGGGCGGTCGCGTCGCCGGCCTCCGGGACGGCGATCAGCACCTCGGCCACCGGCTCCCGCCGGGCCGGCTGCGGCCGGGTCTTGTACCCGGCGAAGCGGTACGAGCCGAGCAGCGCGCCCTCGGCGACCGCGCGCAGCGCGGCGGGGGCGTCGGCGTCGTCGGGCAGCGGCAGGGTCAGCGCCACCCGGCGCGCCCCGGCCAGGGCCCGGACCACCGAGCCGGCGGCCCGGCGCAGCGTCTCCGGCGCCGGGGCGGCACCGGTCGGCTCCGCGCCGAGCCCGACCGCGGCGACGATCGGGGCGGTGACGGTGCCCAGGGTGGCCAGCTTGATCACCTCGCCCGGGGCGCCGGTCGCGCCGAGCAGCGCCAGCGTCTCGGTCAGCTTGCCGTCAAAGGCGGCGGCGATGCTCTCGGCGCCGCTGGCGAGCAGCAGGGCGCCGGCCGGACCGGCGACGTCCTGCTCTCCCGTCTGGCTGTGCAGGCCGATCACGATCGCGTCGACGGCGAGCTCGGCGGGGTCGGTGTCGACCAGGCTGATGGTGGTGCTGGGCGATGTCACTGAAGCTACTCCGGGCGGGCCGGGCCGGTCGCGTCGTCGCGTACCGGCGATGAAGGTCTCCGGCGTAACCTACCGCCGGACGATTGGCTGTCCCACCGAACTGCTTCGGCGGGCTCCCGCCGATGCTAACCAGACGTTCAGGCACCGGTAAGTTGCCACCCATGACCGACGTGACCTCCGACGCCGCCGCGACCCGGCTGCGTCATTCCCCGTTGCACGGGCGGCACACCGCCCTCGGCGCCAAGTTCGCCCCGTTCGGTGGCTGGGAGATGCCGCTGGAGTACACCGGCGGCGGAGTGCTCAAGGAACACGCGGCGGTCCGTACCGGGGTCGGGGTGTTCGACGTGTCGCACCTGGGCAAGGCCCGGGTGGTCGGGCCCGGGGCGGCGGACTTCGTCAACGCCTGCCTCAGCAACGACCTCGGCCGGATCGGCCCCGGCCAGGCGCAGTACACGCTCTGCTGCGACGACGCGACGGGCGGCGTGGTCGACGACATCATCGCCTACCTGCACGCCGAGGACCACGTCTTCCTGATCCCGAACGCCGCGAACACGGCCGAGGTGGTGCGCCGCCTGCGGGCCGCCGCGCCGCAGGGGCTGGTCGTCACCGACGAGCACGAGGCGTACGCGGTGCTGGCCGTGCAGGGGCCGCGCTCGGGGGAGCTGCTCGACGCGCTGGGCCTGCCCACCGACCACGGCTACATGAGCTTCCGCGCCGCCACCCTGGCCGGCGCCGACCTGGTGGTGTGCCGCACCGGCTACACAGGTGAGCTGGGCTACGAGCTGGTGGTGCCGGCCGAGCACGCCGTCGCGGTCTGGGACGCCATCTTCGCCGCGGGCCAGGCGTACGAGCTGCGGGCCTGCGGGCTGGCGGCGCGGGACACCCTGCGCACCGAGATGGGGTACCCGCTGCACGGGCAGGACCTGTCGCCGGAGATCACCCCGGTGCAGGGGCGCTCGGGCTGGGCGGTCGGCTGGGACAAGCCGGCGTTCTGGGGCCGCGACGCGCTGCGCGCCGAGAAGGCCGCCGGGCCGGCGCGTACGCTGCGCGGCCTGGAGGCGGTCGACCGGGCCATCCCGCGCCCCGGCATGGCGGTGTACGCCGGCGACACGCAGGTCGGCACGGTGACCAGCGGCACGTTCTCGCCGACCCGCAAGCAGGGCATCGCCCTGGCCCTGCTCGACACGTCCGCCGCCCTCGCCGACGGCGACACGGTGGAGGTCGACATCCGCGGCCGCCGCACCCCCATGCGCCTCACCCGCCCGCCTTTCGTAACCCCCTCGGTCCGCTGACCCCTCGCCCGGCCCCGCCTGCCCCCTCGCCCGGCCCCGCCCGGGCGCCGTTGCTCAGGGGAGGGCGGGGCGGTCGTCGGTGTCCAGGACCGCCTGGGTCCAGCCGCCCTCCGTCACGCCGGTGCCGTCGAGGATCGCCCAGTCGACCACGTCCGTCGCCTCGATCGTCACGGGGGAGCCGATGCGGACCGTGGGGTCGGTGTCGGCGTCGGTGACGCTGGCCCCGACGATCCGCTCCGGGGACTCCCACGAGGTCACCGCCGCCCAGACGTACTCGGGGCCCTCGTCGGCCGGCAGGCCGTACTTGACCACGAGCTGTGACTCGCCGGGCAGCCCGTCGGCCAGGAACCGGGCCCGGATGTCGTCCAGGCCGGCCCGGGCGGTGGCGATCGCCGCGCTCATCGCGTCGCCCCGGCGGGCGTAGCGCACGTCCGGCTGGATGCCGTCGAACAGGGTGGCGCAGGCCGCCGCGAAGTATCTTCCCGCCGGCCCCGGGTGCCCCGTCGGCGGGCGCAGGCTCAGGAACGAGTCGGCCTCCGGGTCCGTGGCCGGGTCCAGCTCCAGCCGGAGCAGCACCGGCGCGGTCGCCCCGTGCTGCTCCGGATTGCCGTACGCCACCGCGATGTCGTGCCCGGTGATCGTGGCGAGCACCGGAAGCTGCACGAACGCCGGCACGTCCTCGCCGGCCAGCCCGTCGGTCCAGTCCCGCAGCAGCCGCCGGGCCGCCCCGGTCATCACCGCGCCCCAGGCCCGGGTGAGATGGTCGGGCACCCCCTGGGTCTGCAACTCCAGCAGCCCGAACCGGCGCAGCCCCTTGGTGGTGAACCACAGCCCGTCGGCGTCCGAGGAGTACGGCACCAGCACCCAGTCGACCAGCCGGATCCGGCCCTGGTCGTCGGGCAGCGAACGCAGCGCCGCCGCCGGGTCGAGGAACTGGAGCCCGAAGACGTCCACCACGTCGCCGCCGACGCTCTCGGCGACCGCGGCGGCCACCGCCCGGGCCGCCCACTCGTGCGCGGGCGGCCAGCCCGGCCGGTACTCCGCCTGCACCACCACCAGGTGGGTGGCCGCGGCGAGCCGGTCGAGCTGCTCCCCGGTCGCCCCGAACGCGGTGAGCAGGTCCGGCGGCAGCGCGGGGAACTCGGCGATCGGCCGGGTGTCCACGCTCATCAGCGGGCTGTCCAGCATCTGGGCGGCCAGCCCGTACACCGGCTCGGCGAGCCGGCCGGCCAGCGCCCGCACGGCGGTCTTCGCGCTGACCCTCGGCAGCCCCGCCATCGGCACCAGGTAGGTGGCGCTGAGTGACTCGGGGACCGGGACGGGCATGAAGTCGTCGGTGATGAGCATGTGGGTCTCCCGTTTCCCCGTGCCGGCCTGTCGCCCGAACGCTACCCGGCCCGGAGGGCCCGGATCAGCGGGTCAGCACCAGACCGAGGTAGACCAGCGTGGTGACGAGCTCCACGACAGCACCGAGCACGTCGCCGGTGATCCCGCCGAGGCGGCGTACCACGTGGCGCAGCAGCGCGACCGCGACGGCGACGGCGGCGAGCACGACGAGCGGCCCCTGCCATGGGCGGCCCGGCACGGCGGCTACCGCGACGACCGCGACGGCGGCCGTGCCGAGCGCCGCCGCGACCGGGCCGACGGTGCCGGCGACCAGCGCGCCCAGCCCGTCCGGCCGGGCCGCCGGCACCCCGCGCCGGCAGGCCAGGGTGACCCCGAGCCGGCCGGCCGCCGTCGCCGTCACCACCGCCGCGAGTGCCGCCGGCCACGACCGGCCCGCCAGCTCCGCGAGTGCCGCCGCCTGCACCAGCAGTACGACCACCAGCGCGGCCACCCCGAACGGGCCGACGTCCGGCTTCTTCATGATCTCCAGCGCCGCCGCCCCGCGCCGGTACGACCCGAGGGCGTCCACGGTGTCGGCCAGCCCGTCCAGGTGCAGCCCCCGGGTGAGCAGGGCGCCCACCGCGACCGTCACCCCCGCCGCGACCAGCGGTGCGGCGGCGGCGGCGAGGAGCAGCAGAGTCCCGGCCAGCACCGTCCCGAGGAGCGCGCCGACCGCCGGGGCCAGCGCCATCGCGGCGCCCGCCGTGGCCCGGTCGACCCGGCCGGGGCGTACCGGCAGGACGGTGAACGTGGTGAGCGCGAGCCGGACGCCGTCGGCGAGCCCTCGCCCGGTGTGCCCGGCGTGCCCGGCCGGCCCGGCGTGCCCGGCCCGGTCGTCGGGTTCAGCCGGCACGCCAGCCGGCCGGGTCCGGCTGGGCCGGCTGGTCCGGTCCGGTGGTGGCGGAGCCGGTGATGGCGGAGCCGGTGGTGGCCGGTCCGGGTTCGCTCGGGCTGGGGGCGGCCGGGCTGGGGGTGGTCGGTCCGGGGCCGGCCGGCTCCGGCTCGCGGAAGTCGGGCTCCCCGTCGCCCGGGCCCTGCCCGCCGTCGCCCTCGCGGCCGGGCTCGTCGCCGCCGGGGCCGGGGTGGGTGGGCTCCGGGCGGGTGGGCAGCGCGGCGGCCAGCGACAGCACCGAGCGCAGCAGCGGCAGCGCGGCCAGCGCGTTGGCGCCCTCGCCCAGGTCGAGGCGCAGGTCCAGCAGCGGGGTCAGCCCCAGCACGTCGGCGGCGAGCCGGACCGCCGGGTGGCCACCGCAGTCGGCGAGCAGGCACCAGTGTCGGGCCTGCCCGGCCAGGTCCCGGCTGACCATGCCGGCGGCCAGGCCGACCGGGCCGTCCAGCAGCACCGGGATCCGGCGGGCGGTCGCGCCGAGCAGCACGCCGGTGGCCACCGCGATGTCCCCGCCGCCCAGCTCGGCCAGCACGTCCTTGGCGTTGCGGGGGGAGCGCCGGGTCCGGTGCATCGCGTCCCGGACCGCCGCGCAGCGCCGCATCCAGGCCGCGTCGTCGATCTCGCCGCTCGCCGTCACCACCCGGCCGAGCACGGCCGGCGGCTCCGCGCCGGCGGTCGCCGCGAGCACCGCCGCCGCTGCGGCGTCGGCCCCGGCCCCGCAGGACGCCAACACCAGTAGCTGTACGCCCGCGTCGGCGGCCTCCTCGGCCAGCCGCCAGCCGTGCCGCAGGGCCTTCTCCACCGTTTCGTGGTCCAGCGCCGCAACGCCCTCCATCGGCTCGGCGGTCGGCGCGTCCACCACCTGGAGGCCGGCGCCGCTCTCGGCGGCCAGCCGGGCCAGCACGCCCTGGCCGGCGCGGGCCTGCGCGGCCCGCCGGGCCGACTCGCCGGGCACGGAGCCGGCGGCGGCGCCCCCGGCATGGTCGCCGTGCAGCAGCAGCACCCGCACGGTGCCCCAGGGCGCCGGGGTGGCGGTGCCCTGGGTGGCGGCGGCGAAGCCGACCACCCGTTCCAGCACGCCCAGCCCGGCGCCGGGCACGTCCAGGGTGGCGAGCCGCTCCGTCGCCTGCGGCCCGGAGTACTCGTCGGGCATGGGCAGTTCCATGCCGGCCTGGATGACCAGCCCCGTGGCGACCACCGGCAGCGCCATGGTGGGCGCCGACCACGGCACGCCGGCCGGTTCCGGCGGGGCGGTCGGGGCGAGCACGTCCGGCAGAGCGGCCCCCCGCTCGCCGTCGTCGGGCCGCGCGGCGGCCGGTTCCGAACGCGCGGACGCGTCCGCGGTCCCCGTCACCGGCGCGGCCTGGGCACCCTGGCCGGCCTGTGCCGGGACGGTGGCGGTGGTGGCGCGCGGGACGGCGGAGGGCTTCAACCAGCACGCCTGGCCGGCGACCACCAGGACCACCGCGTCGCAGGCGTCGGCGACCGCCCGGTTGGCCGCCCCGAGGGCATCGGTGAACGCCCGGCCCAGCGGGGTGGTCGGCACCAGCGACAGCCCCACCTCGGGGCTGACCAGCACCACCCGTGCCGGGCAGTCGCGGAGCGCCGTGGCCAGCTCGGCGATGGTCGCCGTGTCGTCCGCCGGCTGGTGGGCCGGGTCGAGCAGCACCGTCACCCAGCCGCCGAGGTCGTCGACGAGCAGCGTGTCGTTCGGCCCGGCCGAGGAGACGACATCGGCCAGCCGGCGCGGGTCGACTGCGGTCTCCTCGGTGGTCCAGCTCCCCGGGCGACGGCTCCGGTGCGCCTCCAGGCGAGCCGTCCACTCGGCGTCCTCCGGGTCGCCGGGCGCCGACGTCGCCACATAGCGCACCGTGGGCGCGTCGGCTACCAGCGACTCCGCGAACTCGGACTTGCCGGAGCGGATACCGCCGAGCACCAGGACCGTGTTCCACCCGTCAACGGACATGCCCGTACCTTAAAGCCGTCGGACGCCGCGCCGCCCGCCGGCCCGTATCGTCGACCGCCATCCCGGCGCTGCCGCCCCGGCCCCGGCGCCGGCCGATCCCCTGGCGTCGACGCCCGGCTCACCCGCAGTGCTCGAAGGGGCTGCCGTAGCCGACCCCGCCGACCGCGCCGCCCCACCGCACGCAGGTCCGGTCCGCGTCCGCCCGGACGGGCCCGGCGTAGTACGCGAAGGAGCCGCTGTCGGTGCTGCGGGCCTTCCCCTTCACCTCCAGGTACGCCGACACGGCCGACTTGACGCCGACGGCGGTGTCCTTGAGCGTCACCACGCAGTTCCGGCCGGTCGACGCCTGGTAGAGCAGGAACACCCGGCCCCGCCGGACCCTGTCCGAGCCGGTGAGGGTGGCCGTGTCGATCACCTGGTACCCGCTGCCGCAGGCCTGCGCCGCGGTGTACGGGTTCGGCTTCGGCGGGGCGGCCGTGGTCGGCGCGGTGGTGGCGCTCGCGGCGCCGGAGGGGCGGGCCGTGGCCCCGTCGCCGGCCGAGCGGGTCGGCCGGGCGGAGGCGCTGGGGCGGGCGGACCCGGACGGCGTGGTCGGGTCGGCGGCACCGGTCGCGCCGGGCCGCGCCGGGCGTGCCGACCCGGTGCCGTCCGGCGCGGGCGTGGCGGACGCCGAGCCGACGGTCAGAGCCGTCCGCTGCTCGGGTCGCACCGGGTCCCCGTCCGGCCACAGCGTCGTCACGGCGACCACGGCGGCCAGCACCGCGACCACCGCGCCGGCGACCCCGGCCAGGGCGAGCCGCCGGTTCCGGCGCGGCCGCCCGGCCGGATCCTCGCGGGTGGGTGCCGGGTCGGCTTCCGCCCGGCTGGGCCCGCCGGGCATGGGGGCGGAACCAGCCGGGTACGGGCTCGGGCCGCCCGGCGGCGGAGCCCCGTCGACGGGCCGGGCTTCCGGGCTCGCGGGCCGGGCCGGCGACCAGGCTGGCCACGGGACCGGCCCACCACCGGGCGGCGGGGCCGGCGGGCGGGTCGACGGGGTCGGCGTGCCGGACTGTGGGGTCGGCGGGGCCGGCGGGAAGGGCGGCGGGGTCGGCGTGCCGGGCCGGACGGCGGGGTTGTCGGGCTGCCGGGCCGGCCCGACGGACCACGGCACCGGATGCCCGGGCCTGGGTGCCGCCACCGGATCGGCCGCGCCGGGTCCTTCCACTGGGCGGGCCGGGCCGGGTTCCTTCCCCGAACGGGCCGCGCCGGCTTCTCCCGTTGTCCAGGCCGGCCCGGAAACAGCCCGGGCTGGGGCCTGGGCTGGGGCCTGGGCGGGAATGGGAGCAGGCTGGGCTGGGCCGGGAACAGGCGGCGCCAGTGCCTGATCCTGTGCCTGTGCCTGTGCCGGGACGGGATGAGCCGGGGCGGGGACCGCCCAGGGCGGGCGGGCCGAGACCGGGAAACGGGTCAGGGTCGCCTCTCGGGCCTGTTCCGCCGCGGCGGCCAGCTCCGCCGCGCTGGCGTACCGGTCGGCCGGGCGTTTCGCCACCGCCCGGGCGACCAGCTCGACCACCGCTGCCGGGGTGTCCGGCGGCAGCGGCTCCGGCTCGTCCTGGGCCTGCCGCAGCGCCACCTGCAACGGGTTCTCGCCGTCGAACGGCGGCCTGCCGGCCAGGCAGTAGTACGCGACCGCGCCGAGGGCGTAGATGTCGGAGGACGCCGACACCGGCTGCCCGGTGGCCTGCTCCGGAGACATGTACGACGCGGTGCCGAGCACCATGTGCGCGGCGGTGATGCCGGCCGTGCTCCGGGACCGGGCGATGCCGAAGTCGACCAGCACCACCGTGCCGTCCCGCTTGACCAGCAGGTTCCCCGGCTTGACGTCGCGGTGCACGATCCCGCCGGTGTGCGCGGCGTGCAGCGCCCCCGCCGCCTGCGCCACCACCGACATGGTCGACGCCGCATCCAGCCGCCCGGCGCGGCGCAGCCAGACCACCAGCGACTCGCCGTCGACGTACTCCATCACCAGGTAGCTCACCCGGCTGCCGTCGTCGAGGACGGCCTGCCCGACGTCGTGCACGGCGACGATGCCCGGGTGCCTCAGCGCGGCCATCATCCGGGCCTCGGCCTGGAACCGGGTGGTGAACTCCGGATCGTCGCCCAGCGACGGCAGCAACACCTTGACCGCCACCTCGCGGTCGAGCAGCGTGTCGGTGCCCCGCCAGACGGCCCCCATGCCCCCGGTCGCGACGCGCTCGTCGAGCCGGTACCGGCCGTTGAGCACCACCCCTTGAGTCAACACCGCGTCACCGTACCGGCGGCGCCGACCACGGTCACCCACCGCCCGCCGAGGCCAGTCACGGTCCCCGGGCGGAGCGTCGGGCCGTCCGGGGCCGCGGCCGACTACGCTTGCGGGGTTCGTCACAGGGGACTTCAGCGGCGAGGGGAGACGCGGCATGGCGTGGAGCTGGCGGTACGAGGGCGCGAGCGGCGAGTCGACCGAGGGGTCGACGGAGACGTTCGGGAGCCAGGCGGACGCCGAGTCGTGGATCGGTCAGGCCTGGCGGGAGCTCGCGGCGTCCGGCGTCACCTCGGTCGCGCTCGTCGAGGACGACCGGGTGGACTACCGGATGAGTCTGCAGCCCCCGGCCGAGTGATGGTGTCGGACCGTCCGGGCGGCGGCGAGCCGCTCGTGCTCGGCGTACCCCGGGCGGCGTTCCGGCCCAGCCCGGTGTTCCTGGCGTTGGTCGCGCTGTTCGTGACCAGCGCCGTGCTGACCTGGAACCGGATCGGCAACGTCCGGTTCGACGTGTTCCTGCTCGTCGTCTCGGGTTGGCTGGTGTCGCTCTGCCTGCACGAGTACGCCCACGCCGTGGTCGCCTACCGGGCCGGGGACCGCAGCGTCGCGCACCGGGGTTACCTGACGCTCAACCCGTTCAAGTACACCCACCCCCTGCTGTCGATCGTGCTGCCGGTGGTGGTGGTGCTGCTCGGCGGGATCGGCCTGCCCGGCGGCGCGGTGTGGGTGGACCGGCACGCCATCCCGGGGCGGCTGCGGCACACCCTGGTCAGCCTCGCCGGCCCGGCCACCAACGTGCTGTTCACCCTGATGCTGGTGGCCGTGCTGCGGATCGGGTTCGGCGGTGATGGGCCGGTGGAGTTCTGGGCCGGGCTGGCGCTGCTGGCGTTCCTCCAGCTCACCGCCAGCGTGCTGAACCTGCTGCCGGTGCCCGGCCTGGACGGCGGCAACATGATCCAGCCGTGGCTGAACCCCCAGTGGCGGCGGATGTACGACCTGTTCGCCCCGTACGGGTTCATCCTGCTCTTCGCGCTGCTGTGGAACCCGCGCATCGGCGGCTGGTTCTTCGACGCGGTCTTCGCCGTGGCGGACCTGCTCGGCCTGCCCCCGTGGCTCTACGCCGCCGGCCTGGAGCTGATCCGCTTCTGGCGCGGCTGATCCGGGTCCGGCCGGCACATTCGCGCCGGCCGGACCCGAGGGTCACGGCCGTTGGGGCGGGGACTGGGTCTTCGCCGGGTCACGCTCGACGATCGGGTCGAAGATGTCGTCGATCGCCTTCAGCAGGGCCTCGTCCAGCTTCACGCCGGCCGCCTTGACGTTGTCGCGCACCTGCTCCGGGCGGGACGCGCCGATGATCGCCGAGGAGACGTTCGGGTTCTGCAGCACCCAGGCGATGGCGAGCTGCGGCATGGTCAGCCCGGCCTGCTCGGCCAGCGGCTTGAGCTGCTGCACCCGGGTCAGCACGTCGTCGGTGAGGAACTTGGCGATGAAGCTCGCCCCGGACTTCTCGTCGGTGGCGCGGGAGCCGGCCGGCGGCGGCTGGCCCGGCAGGTACTTGCCGGAGAGCGCGCCCTGGGCCATCGGCGACCAGACGATCTGCCCGAGGCCCAGCTCCTCGCTGGTCGGGACGACCTCGGTCTCGATGACCCGCCACAGGATCGAGTACTGCGGCTGGTTGGAGACCAGCGGGATGCGCAGCTCGCGGGCGAGCCGGTGGGCCTCGCGGATCTCCGACGCCCGCCACTCGGAGACGCCGATGTAGTGCGCCTTGCCGGAGTGCACGACGTCGGCGAAGGCCTCCATCGTCTCCTCCAGCGGCGTGCTGTGGTCGTACCGGTGGGCCTGGTAGAGGTCCACGTAGTCGGTCTGCAACCGGCGCAGCGAGCCGTTGATCGACTCCATGATGTGCTTGCGGGACAGGCCGCGGTCGTTGCGGCCCGGGCCGGTCGGCCAGTAGACCTTGGTGAAGATCTCCAGACCCTCGCGGCGCTCGCCCTTGAGGGCCCGCCCGAGCACCGCCTCGGCCTTCGTGCCGGCGTACACGTCGGCGGTGTCGAAGGTGGTGATGCCCGTCTCCAGCGCGGCCCGGACGCAGGCGGTCGCCGCGTCCTCCTCGACCTGCGAGCCGTGGGTGATCCAGTTGCCGTACGAGATCTCGCTGACCATCAGGCCCGAGCGGCCCAGGTGTCGGAATTTCATGCTCCGACCCTAGCCCGGTCGGGATCAGGGTCACCTGCCGGCGGGCCGGCGCACTGGCGCACCGGCACGGGTCACAGCAGCGGGCTGGTATCGGCCAGGAGCCGGTCGATCTGCTCGATCACCTGGTCCCGGCTCGGGTGCACCGGGTCGAGCAACGGCTCGCCCCGCCGGTCGAGCGCGCCCCAGCGGCCGGCGCCGTCGCCGACCAGGAACGCGACCGGGTGCACGACCAGTGCGGGGTGCGTCGGCGCCACGACCATCCGGCCGGTGCGGTCCACCACCCCGCGTCGGCCGTTCAGCTCCACCACGGCCAGGCCCTCGTCGGTGAAGCCGTCGACGTAGCGTCCGTCGGCGAGCGCCGTGGTGAGGCCGTGGTACCGGGTCGGCACGACCATCGCGCCGTCCCGGTCGACGGCTCCCCAGCCGCCGTCGACCCGGACCGCCGCCACGCCGCGCCGGAACGGTCGTACGTCGTCGAAGCCCGGCGGGATCACCACCGTGTTGGACGGGGTGATCGCCATCCAGTCGCCGGTGCCGTCCATCGACACCCAGGCCAGGCCGTCGGAGAACGATCCGGCCGCGCGGTAGCCGTTGTTCGCCTGGATCAGGGTGCGCCCGGCCTCGTCGATCAGCGCCCAGCGGGCCCCCTCCGGGCGGCGTACCCAGGCCATCCCCTCCCGGAACGGCTGCACCTCGGCGTAGTCGGTGCCGACGATCAGGTTGCCGTCGGCGTCGGCGTACCCCCACCGGTCCAGGTCCTCGTCGTACGTGGGCACCGGCGGCCGGCCGGTGTGCAGGATCTCGTCCCGACCGCGCGGATACGGGCCGAAGCCGTCCCGGCCAGCCCGCTCGGCGACCGCGTCGAGGGCCACCCGGGTCCGGCCGGTCAGCTCGGCGTCGGCCGCCCGGTGCAGGTCCAGCGCCCGCTCGAAGTGGTGACACGCCTCGATCAGCCGGCCCTGGTCGTAGCTGCACCGCCCGGCGTGCTCGTGCAGGGCCGCGCGCAGCCGGTCGGGCAGCTCGGTCGAGTTGGCCTCGGCGAACAGCCGGTCGGCCTCGGCGAACTCGCCCCGCCAGCGCAGCACGTGGGCCAGCCGAGCCCGCGCCAGCGCGGTCCGCCGAAACTCGCCGGTGCTCTCGGCGTACGTCAGGGCGAGCCGGGCGTCGTCGAGCGCGTCGTCCAGGTCGCCGAGGATCCGGGACGCGACGGCCCGCAGGCTGAGCAGCCGGGCCCGGGACCGGTTGTCCAGGGCGACGGCCAGCTTGGCGGTGAGCCCGTCCCGCACCGCACGCAACCGCTCCGGGGCGTCGGTCTCCTCCCGCAGGGTCTCCGGGTGCAGGCGCCACCGCAACGCCGCGAGCGTCTGCTCCGGGTCAGCGGCCCCGGCCGCCCCGTCGGCCGGGGCGGCGCCCCGCCGGTCCTGCCCGGGCCGCGCCTCCACCCCGGGGACGGACCCTGGCCCGGCGGGCGACACCGGCCGCCCGGGCGGCCCGGAGACGGGGTACGCCGGCACCCCTGACACGGGGTACGCCGGCAGCCCGGAGACCGGCCGCGCCGGTGGCCCCGAGACGGGTTGTGCCGGTGGTCCCGAGACCGGCCGCGCCGGTGGCCCCGAGACGGGTTGTGCGGGTGGCCCCGAGACGGGTTGTGCCGGTGGCGCGGAGACGGGACGCGTCGGCTGCTCCGGCGTCGGGGGTGCCGACACCGGTGCCGCCGCAGCCCCGCCCCCCGGCGCGGAAGCCGGTCCCTCCTCCGCCGGCACCGCGACGGACGAGGTTCCCGAGGTGGCCGTCGCGGCCGGCGGGCGGGCCGCGTCCGGGGTCGACGGCTCGGGGGCCGGCGGCGCGGGATTGCTCGGTCGGAACCAGGCGTCCGAGTGGTCCGGTGCGGGCGCGGGAGCGCGTGGAGGACCGGTCGACACCGGGGCGTCGGGGCGGTCCGGCGGCGGTACGGGCCGCGCCGTGGGGGAGTCGGCCGTGGTCACGGTGTCCTGCGGCGCGGGGACGGTCACAGCCGACGACAGCTCGTCAACGCGCTGTCTGCCGGGCTGCCCGACCTCCTGCCGCGTCGGCGGCGTCTCCTCAATGGCCCCGACACGCGGCCCGTCGGTTTCGCCGAGACCGTCGCTGTCCACGCCGGCGTTGTCCGACCCGTCGACGCCCGTCGGGCTGGCGTCCGGCTCGGCGGGCCGTGGATCGGCTGTGCCCGAATCCGGCTCGATCAGCGGCCCAGGGGTGACCTGGACCGCAGGCAGCGGCTCCGGGACCGCAGGCAGCGGGACGATCGACTCCTCGGCGGGCTCCGGCTGGCGCGGGACCGGCCGTGCTTCCGCACGCTCGGCGGGGCTGACGTCCTCGGTTCGCCGGGGCGACGGCAACTCGGCCGCGTCCGGCGTCCCGGCACCGGCATCCGGCTCTGCGGCCCCGGGTGCCGGGCTGGGGTCGGCGGGTGCCCGGGCGGCCGGGAGGTGATCTGCCGGGGTGGGCGGCACTGACCCGGCAACATCCACCGGCACGGATTCGCCGGCCGCCGCGTCCATCGCGTCTGGCGTGTCCGTTGCGTTCGCCGCGTCCGCTGCTGGCGGCGGGTCGGCGCGCGGGGCGGATCCCACCAGTGGTTCGTCCTGCTGTGCGGGTGCGGATGTGCGCTGGACCGGCTCGGGGGCCGGCAGGAACTCCAGTCGAAGCCGGGGCGCTGGCGGCCCGGAGACCGGCTCGACCGGACCAGGGGACGCCGCGCCCCCGGGCGGCCCGGAGACGGGCCGTACCGGTGGCGCAGGCAGGCTGGGTGGCCCGGATGCCGGTGGCGCGGGCGGCCCGGATGCCGGCACGACGGACGTCGGGCCCGTGGCCGCCTGGGTGGCGGGCGGCGGGGAAACCGGTGCCACCGGCTGCGCGGGGACGGGCGGCGCGGGTGGACCGGATACCGGCGGGCCGGATACGGGGGCACCGGCAACCGGCATGCCTCGTGCCGGCCATTCGGGACCGAGCGTGCCGGGAGCCGACGGCCCGGCCAGCGGCGGCCCAGAGGTCGGAGGACCCGAGACGGGCCGCTCCGGAACAGGCTGTCCGGCCACGGGCGGACCCGCCACCACCCGGTCCGGCTCCGGCGGGCCCGAGACCGGCCGGCCCGGAACACCGGAGACCGGAACACCGGAGACCGGGACGGCCGAGACGGGCGCGTCGGTCGTGGGCGGGGTGCGGTGCTCGTCCTGCGATGCGCCGGCGGCAGGCTCGACCGGTGGCCGGTGCGGTGCGGCCGGCCGGTGCGGCGGTGGGCCGAGCCGGGGAGCGTCGCTGGGCCGCTGCTCGGTGGTCGGGCGCTCGGCCGGTCGGTCCGGGTGGACCGGGTGGACCGGATCCGGCCCGGGCCGGCGTGCGGCCGGCTGGTCGGCGTCGGGTACGGGCCGGACCGGGGCTTCGGTCGGGTGCCCGGCGAACCGCCGGTCGTCGCGGAGCGGCTGCGTGCCCCGTTCGTCGCGAGGCGGCGGGGCGGGCCGTTCGTCGCGGGGCGCAGGGGCGGGCCGTTCGTCGCGGGTGGGCGGAACGGGCCGGTTCTCGCGGGCCGGCGGGGTGTCCCGGTCGACCGGTGCGGGGCGTCCGTACCGGTCGGTGGTGGACCGCGCGTCGGGCCGGCCTTCGGCCGGTCCGTCCGGGCGGTGCAGGTCGCCCCGGGCGGCGTCCGCGAACCAGGGGTCCTGTCGTGTGCCGTCGACCTGTCCCGCGCGTTCGACCTGTCCCGCGCGTTCGACCGGCCGTGTGCCGTCGACCGGCCGCGCCTCGGGGCGGGCCGGGCCGGTCGGGCTGGCGTCGGGGCGAGGAGCGTCGCCGGGGCGCGTGGGTCCCCGATCCGGGCCGGGCATCCGGCCGAGGTCCGGCCGTAGGTGACCGGGCTCCGGCCAGGGCAGACCACCGTCGCGGGCCGGCGACGGCCGACCGGTCGGGTGGCGGTACGGCTCCGCCCACGAGGCGGCCTCCCGGCTGGCGTCCCGGTGAGGTTGCCCGTCCCGATCGACGGGGCGGTGCGGCGTCCCGGCAGCGGGTCGGCCGGCGTCCGGCTGGCCGACGCCGGGCCGCCCGGCATTCCGCGGCCCGTCCACGGGCACCGGCCCGTCCACGGGCCGCGCGGGCCGCGCGGGGCCGGTTCCGGGCGGGGCCGTCCGGCTGTCGCGGTCCGGGGCCGTCCGGCTGTCGCGGTCCGAAGCCGTCCGGTCGTCGCGGTCCGAAGCCGTCCGGTCGTCGCGGTCGAGGCTGGTCCGGCCGTCGCGGTCCTGGCTCGGGCGGTCGTCGCGGTCCAGGGTGGGCCGGTGACGGTCCGGCCAGCCGGGACGGTCGGGTCCGGGCCGCTCGGAACCGCTTCGGTCGCCGGTCGTCCGGTCGTGGGGGCGGTGCGGGCGCTCCTCCGGCTCGGGCAACCACCCCGGCTCCGGCCGGTGTGCGGGGGACACCGGCGCCGCCGCCCCGGGTGGGGGAGTCCGCCGGCCGGGGTCGGCGGGGTGCCGCTGGTCGTACCGGTCACCGTGCCAGCCGGCCGCCGGGTCGCGATCCACCGTCCACTCGGGCCGGCGCGGCTCGTGGCGCGGGGGCCGGTCCGGATCGGGCCGCAGCGGGTACGCCTCGACCGGTCCCCGGTCCGCCGGATGCTGGTCGCGGCGCCACCTGCTGTCGTCGCGGCCCTGGTGGCCGTACCGGTCGTGGTCCGTCGCCTCGGGCCGGCGGTCCTCGCCCCGCAGGCCGTACCCGCGCTCGTGGTGTTCTGCGGCCCCGGCGCCGCGCGGGCGCCACGCCTGTTCGCGCTCGTCGCGGCCGTGCCGGTCGGGATCCCGCTCGTCGCGGCCCCGGCGGTCGTGCCCGTCGTGGTCGGTCGGTCCAGGGTGGCGGTCGGTGGGGCCGGGACGGCGGTCGGCCGGTCCAGGGTGGCGGTCGGTGGGGCCGGGACGGCGGTCGGTCGGGGTGGGGTGGCGGTCGGTCGGGGCGGGGCGGCGGTCGTCCCCGCCCTGCCGCTGCTGGTCGCCGTGCGTCGGGGGCCGTTCCTCGCGCGCCGGCGGCCGGGTGTCGTACCCGGCAGTGCGGTCGTCGACGGGGGTGGCGTGGTCCCGGGCCGGGCCGGCCCAGGCCGGGCGCGCGTCGGGCCGGCGCGGCTCGGCCGGGCCCGCGCGGCGGTCGTCCCAGCTGCGCCGGGCGTGGCCGCCCGGGGCGGGGACCTCCAAGGGGTACGCCCCGTCGCGCCCGCCCGGCGCGGGGCTCGCCGGTCCGGGGTCGGGGGCGGGGCTGACCGGCCGCGCCTCGGCCCGGCCGACGACGGCGGCCCGGCCACGGTGCTGGGGCGGCAGGTGCGGCAGGTGTCGCAGCCCGATGTCGCCGGGGTAGCGCTGCCCCGGGAACTGCGGCTGCCACTCCGAGGTCGGCTCGAAGACCCAGGACGGTTCGGCCGGGTCCCGCCAGCGGTCGTAGAAGTCGCCGCTCATCGCAAGGCCTCGTCGCCGCTCGCGTGGCGAGCCCCGGCGCCCGGCTCGCGTCGCTCGCTCACGGCGATGTCACCTCGCGTTGGAAATTGTCGCGCTGGGCGCCCCGCCCGCCGGTAAAGTCGTCCGGTCCGGCATGGCGTGGCTGCGGAAGGAGGGTAACGGCGTGGGCTCTGTCACCGCCACTGTGGCACCGCCCACCGCGTCAAACGTTATCCTATGGTTTCGGACATTCGGGGCGATAGCGGGATCGGGATTCCGACGATACGCCACGTACCGCCAGGCGGCGGTGGCCGGAGCCGTCACCAACACCGTCTTCGGGTTCCTGCGCTGCTACCTCCTGCTCGCCGTGGCGGGCGCGGCCGGCAGCGTCGCCGGGTACGACCGGGCGCAGCTCGCCACCTTCGTCTGGGCCGGGCAGGGCCTGTTGGCGGTGATCCTGTTCTGGGGCTGGACCGACCTGGCCGACCGGATCCGCACCGGAGAGGTGGCCAGCGACCTGCTGCGGCCGGTGCACCCGGTGACCAGTTACCTCGCCACCGACCTGGGCCGGGCGGGCTGGGCCGGCGTGTCCCGGCTGCTGCCGCCGGTGCTGGTGGGCCCGCTCTTCTTCGACGTCCACCTGCCCGCCCGCTGGCAGACCGTGCCGCTGTTCGTGGCCTCCGTGCTGCTCGCGGTGGTGCTCAGCTTCGGCTGCCGGTACCTGGTCAACGCCACCGCCTACTGGCTTGAGGACGTCCGGGGGCCGCAGATCCTCTGGACCCTCGCCTCGGGCGCGTTCGCCGGGCTCTACTTCCCGCTGCCCTTCCTGCCCGACGCGCTGTACCTGGCGTTGCAGTTCGGCACCCCGTTCCCGAGCCTGTTGCAGATCCCGCTCGACGTGCTGGTCGAGCGGGATTCGACGGCCACCCAGGTCGGGCTGGTCGCGGTGCAGGCCGGCTGGACGGTGGCGGCCCTCGCGCTGTGCCGGCTGGTGCAGCGCCGAGCCGAGCGACGGCTGGTGGTGCAGGGTGGCTGAGCGGGGCGTGCTGCCCCGGCAGCGGCCACCGGGGCGTCCCCGGCCGCCGTCCGGCCGGCTGGCCGCGTACTGGGCGCTGCTCGGGGCGCAGGCCCGGTCCCAGGCCGCGTACCGGACGTCGTTCGTGGTGGACCTGGTCGGCAACGTCGGGGCCACCGTCCTCGACGTGATCACCGTGCTGGTGATCTTCGGGGTGACCCGGGAGCTGGGCGGGTTCACCTTCCGCGAGACGCTGCTGATGGTGGGCCTGTCCGCCTGCGCGTTCGCCATCGCCGACCTGCTGGTCGGCAACGTCGAGCGGCTGCCCCGGTACGTGCGCACCGGCCTGTTCGACGCCGTGCTGCTCCGGCCGCTCGGCGCGCTGCCCCAGCTCCTGCTGATGGACCTGCCGCTGCGCAAGCTGTCCCGGGCGGTCTTCGGGCTGGCCGTGCTGGTGGTGGCGGTCGGCTCGGCGGGGATCGACTGGACCCCGGGCCGGGTGGCGCTGGTGCTCATCGCCCCGCTGGCCGGGGTGGTCTTCTTCGGCTCGGTCTTCGTGGCCACCGCCACCGTCTCGTTCTACTGGACCGAGTCGGGGGAGCTGGCCAACTCGATCACCTACGGCGGCAAGGACTTCACCTCGTACCCGGTCACGGTCTTCGACGGCTGGTTCCGCGCGGCCTTCGCGTACGGGATGGGGTTCGCCTTCGTCAGCTATCAGCCGGCGCTGGCGCTGCTCGGCCGCGCCGACCCGCTCGGCCTGCCGGCCTGGGCCGGCTGGGCCGCTCCGGCGGTCGCGCTGGTCGCCGCCGCGCTCGCCGCCACCGCCTGGCGCGTCGGGGTCCGCCACTACCGGAGTACGGGGTCATGAGCGTCATCGAGGCACGGTACCTGCGCAAGGAGTTCACGGTCCGGGTGAAGGCGGGGCGGCTGCGCCGCGTCAAGCGCACCGTCGCCGCGGTCGACGGGGTCGACCTGCTCGTCGAGCGGGGCGAGATGCTCGGCTACATCGGCCCGAACGGCGCCGGCAAGTCCACCACCCTGAAGATGCTCACCGGCGTGCTCACCCCCACCTCCGGCGAGGTACGCGTCTGCGGCCTGCGCCCGGTGCCCGAGCGCACCCGGCTGGCGTTGCGCATCGGGGTGGTCTTCGGCCAGCGTTCCCAGCTCTGGTGGGACCTGCCGCTGCGGGACTCGTTCGACCTGCTCCGGCACGTCTACCGGGTGCCGGCCGACGCACACGCCGCCCGGCTGCGCCGCTGCCGCGACCTGCTCGACCTGGACGGCTTCCTGGACACCCCGGTCCGGCAGCTCTCCCTCGGCCAGCGGATGCGCGGCGAGCTGACCGCCGCCCTGCTGCACGGCCCGGAGGTGCTCTTCCTCGACGAGCCGACCATCGGGCTGGACGTGGTGAGCAAGCAGGCCGTCCGGGGCTTCCTGGGCGAGCTGGGCCGGGTCGGCGACACCACCCTGGTGCTCACCACCCACGACCTGGCCGACATCGAGCGGCTGTGCCGGCGGCTCGTGGTGATCGACCACGGCCGGGTGGTGCACGACGGCACGATCGCCGCCCTGCACGACCGGTACGGCTCGCGTCGTCTCGTCGTCGCCGACCTGGACGCGGCCCTGCCGGAGCCGCCGGAGCTGCCCGGCGCCCCGCTGCGTGGCGTGGAGGCCGACGGGCACCGGCTGGTCTTCGCGTTGGAGTCGACGGGCGCCGCCGAGGTGGTGGCCGCCCTGGCCGGGCTGGCCACCCTGCGCGACATCTCGATCGTCGAGCCGGACATCGAGGAGGTCGTCGCCCGGCTCTACGGCCGGGGGGAGGGGCCCCTCGTCGACGCCTCCGGGGCGGCACCGTGACAGCCGCCCCGGCAGACGCAGACGCAGGCGCGGGCGCAGGCGCAGGCGCAGGCGCGGGCCAGACCGGCGCAGGCCAGACCGGCGCAGCCGCAGTTCAGACCGGGGCGGGCGCGGGTCAGACCGGGTCGCCGACCTTGACCCGGGGCTCCGGTGCGCGCATCCGGCGGAAGGTGATCGACCGCATGATCGCGTACAGGTAGAGCGAGCCCATCCGCTCGCCGCTGGTCGGGAGGCGCTCCTGGACCAGCTTCTTGATCTTGCGGCTGATCAGGATCGAGTCGATCACCACGCCGAGGGCGAGCACGCCCCAGAGGATGTTCGAGATCAGCCGGACGATCGGCGGCATCGCCTGGTTCGAGCCGAGCAGCACGATCAGCGCCCCGCCGAAGAACCAGGTGCCCACCGTGCGGCGGGAGTCGACCACGTTACGGGCCAGCAGCTTCGCCGGGCCGCGGTCGCGGGGGCCGCCCTCGCGGCGGAACTCGGCCGACGACTCGGCGCGCAACCGCCGCCGCCGCTCCCGGGCCTCATCCTTGCTCAGCGGCTTGGTCGGGCCGGCCGGCCGGCGGCCGGCGACGGGCCGCTTCGGCGTCTCCCGCCCCAGTTCCTTCTTGCTCGGGGTGTAGCTCCGGCGAACGGACGCGGACGCCTCGTCGGGCGTCACCGAGGTGACGGACTCGTCGACGGGGGCGGAGGACTTGCGGCGAAACGGCGACAGCACCAGGAAAGGGTAGCCAAGCGTCCGCGCCCGGTGCACATCGCGGTGCACCGGGCGCGGAACGAGAGTGAGCGAGGTTACGGTCGAACCCGGCAGCGAGCCCGATTACGGCCGCTCGACGTGGGCGCCCAGGTCGGCCAGCTTGGCCTCGAAGTCCTCGTAGCCCCGGTTGATCAGGTCGACGCCGTACACCCGGGAGGTGCCCTCGGCGGCGAGCGCGGCGATCAGGTGGCTGAACCCGGCGCGCAGGTCCGGGATGACCAGGTCGGCCGCGTGCAGCTTGCTCGGGCCGGCGATCACCGCGGAGTGCTTGAAGTTGCGCCGGCCGAACCGGCACGGGGTGCCGCCGAGGCAGTCGCGGTAGACCTGGATGTTGGCGCCCATCGTGTTCAGCGCCTCGGTGTAGCCGAGCCGCTGCTCGTACACCGTCTCGTGGACGATCGACAGGCCCCGGGCCTGGGTCAGCGCCACGACGAGGGGCTGCTGCCAGTCGGTCATGAAGCCGGGGTGCACGTCGGTCTCCAGCGCCACGGCGTTCAGCTCGCCGCCCGGGTGCCAGAACCGGATGCCGCCCTCCTGGCCCGGGTCGCCCAGCTTCGGCGGCCGGGAGTCGGTCACCTCGTACTCGCCGCCGACCGAACGGAAGATGTTCAGGAAGGTCATCATGTCGGCCTGCTGCGCGCCGAGCACCTCGACGTGGCCGCGGGTGGCCAGCGCCGCCGCCGCCCAGCTCGCCGCCTCGATCCGGTCCGGGATCGGCCGGTGGGTGTAGCCGTGCAGCTTCGGCACGCCCTGGATCTCGATCACCCGGTCGGTGTGGACCTTGATGATCGCGCCCATCTTCTGCAGGATGCAGATCAGGTCGATGATCTCCGGCTCGACCGCGGCGTTGCGCAGCTCCGTGACGCCCTCGGCCATCACGGCGGTGAGCAGCACCTGCTCGGTCGCGCCGACGCTCGGGTACGGCAGGGCGAACTTGGTGCCGTGCAGCCCGTTCGGGGCGGACAGGTGCAGCCCCTCCGGGGTCTTGTCGACCGTGGCGCCGAACTCGCGCAGTGCCTGGAGGTGGAAGTCGATCGGGCGCGGCCCGATGTGGCAGCCGCCCAGGTCCGGGATGAACGCGTGGCCGAGCCGGTGCAGCAGCGGCCCGCAGAACAGGATCGGGATGCGGCTGGAGCCGGCGTGCACGTTGATCTGGTCGGTGCTGGCGCTCTCGACGTTGGCCGGGTCGAAGACCAGCTCACCGGTCTCCGCGCCGTCGGTGACCTTGACCCCGTGCAGGCCGAGCAGCCCGCGGACCACCTCGACGTCGCGGATGCGCGGCACGTCGAACAGTCGGCTGGGGCTGTCGCCCAGCAGGGCGGCGACCATCGCCTTGGAAACCAGGTTCTTCGCGCCGCGCACGCGGATCCGCCCTTCCAGCGGAGTACCTCCGTGTACGACCAGGACGTCGTCGGTCAACGCAACCTCCAGCGCGTCGGGTGCTGCAGTGTTTGTCATGATGCGGGAGTTTTCGGTGGTACCCGCGATGCGGCCGGCGGTAAACGGATCCGCGCGTGTCGTCGCCCCGGCAGCATAGCCCTCGGTGACCAGAGTGGATGCGGTCACATCGCCCCCGAGGGCATGAAACGGGGTGTCACGTGCGCAAACGCACCCAAAATGTCACGCAGGGTGTTCAGGTTGTCGGCGCTGCGGGGTCGGCGGCGGGGAGGGCCAGCATCTGGTCCAGCGCCACCCTGGCGTGATGCGCGGTGTCCGGGTCCACCGTGATCTGGTTCACCACCCGGCCGGCCACCAGCTCCTCCAGCGCCCACACCAGGTGCGGCAGGTCGATCCGGTTCATCGTCGAGCAGTAGCAGACCGCCTTGTCCAGGAACATGATCTGCTTGTCCGGATGGGCCAGCGCCAGCCGGCGTACGAGGTTCAGCTCGGTGCCGATCGCCCACGCCGAGCCGGCCGGGGCGGCCTCGACGGCCTTGATGATGTACTCCGTCGAGCCCACGAAGTCGGCGGCGGTGACCACCTCGTGCCGGCACTCCGGGTGCACCAGCACGTTCACCCCCGGCACCCGCTCGCGGACGTCGTTGACGCTGTCCAGGGTGAACCGGCCGTGCACCGAGCAGTGCCCGCGCCACAGGATCATCTTCGCGTCGCGGAGCTGCTCGGCGGTGAGCCCGCCGTTCGGCTTGTGCGGGTTGTAGAGCACGCAGTCGTCGAGCGAGAAGCCCATCTCCAGCACGGCGGTGTTGCGGCCCAGGTGCTGGTCGGGCAGGAACAGCACCTTCGAACCCTGCCCGTACGCCCAGTCCAGCGCCCGCCTGGCGTTGGACGAGGTGCAGACCACGCCGCCGTTGCGGCCGACGAAGCCCTTGATGTCCGCCGAGGAGTTCATGTACGTCACCGGAACGGTGTCCTGCGCCACGCCCAGCTCGGTCAGCACGTCCCAGGCGGTCTCGACCTGGGACAGCACCGCCATGTCCGCCATCGAGCAGCCGGCGGCCAGGTCGGGCAGCACCACCTTCTGGCTGCCGGTGGTGAGGATGTCGGCGCTCTCGGCCATGAAGTGCACGCCGCAGAAGACGATGTACTCCGCGTCCGGCCGGGCCGCCGCCTCCCGGGCCAGCTTGAACGAGTCGCCGGTCACGTCGGCGAACTGGATCACCTCGTCGCGCTGGTAGTGGTGGCCCAGCACGAAGACCTTGTCGCCCAGCGCCGCCTTCGCCGCCGCGGCTCGGGCCACCAGGTCGGGGTCGCTTGGCGCCGGCAGGTCGCCCGGACATTCCACGCCACGCTCGGTGGCCGGGTCGCTGCCCCGGCCGAGCAGCAACAGGGCCGTCGCGGTGTCAGAGGGTTCCGCCCAGGTCAAAGTCACGCCCTCATGGTTCCACAGTTGGGAGAAGGCGGCTCGTAGCGGTGTGGGCCGCCGCACTGCCTCGCGCGATGAGCCCTGCCACACTGCTCGGCATGCGCGTGCTGCTCTGTCCCGACAAGTTCGCTGGCACGCTGCCGGCTCAGGAGGTCGCCGCGGCGGTGGCCGAGGGCTGGCGGGAAGTGGCCGGTGGGGACGACCTGCTCATTCGCCCCCTCGCCGACGGCGGCCCCGGCTTCGTCGCCGTCCTCGCCGAGGCGCTCGGCGGGCGCCGGGTGCCGGTGTCGACCGTCGATCCGCTCGGCCGGCCGACCGACGGTGAGATCCTGCTCACCGACGACGGCACGGCGTACCTGGAGAGCGCCCAGGCCTGCGGCCTGCACCTGCTCGCCGCCGCCGAGCGCGACCCGAAGGACACCACCTCGTACGGGCTCGGCGCGCTGGTCACCGCCGCTGTGGAGCACGGCGCCCGGACGGTGGTGATCGGGCTCGGCGGTTCGGGCACCAACGACGGCGGGGCCGGCCTGCTCACCGCGCTCGGCGTCACCGCGCTCGACGAGACCGGCCGGGCCCTGCCGTACGGCGGGGCGGCGCTGGCCGGGATCGCCGGGCTGGACGGCGCGCCCCGGCTGCGCGGCGCCACCCTGGTCGCCGCCACCGACGTGGACAACCCGCTGCTCGGGCTGCACGGTGCCAGCAGCGTCTACGGCCCGCAGAAGGGCGCGACCCGTTCCGACGTGCTGCTGCTCGACGCTGCGCTGGAGCGCTTCGCCGACGTGCTGGAGCGGGACCTGCCCGGCTGCCCGGCGGGCCTCGGCGCGCTGCCCGGCGGCGGTGCGGCCGGCGGCCTCGGCGCGGCGATCCTGGCCCTCGGCGGCCGGTGCGAGTCCGGCATCGGCCTGGTCACCGAGGCCATCGGGCTGTCCGCCGCGCTCGACGCGGTCGATCTGGTGGTCACCGGGGAGGGCTCCTTCGACCACCAGTCGCTGCGCGGCAAGGTGGTCGCCGGGGTGGCCGGGGCAGCCCGGGACCGGGGGGTGCCCTGTGTGGTGCTGGCGGGGCAGGTGAGCACCGGGCGGCGCGAGGCCGCCTCGGCCGGGGTCACCGACGCGTACAGCCTGGTGGAGCACTTCGGCGGGGAGGAGCGCGGCGGGCTGGACGCGGCGCTCAGCCGCCCGGCGGAGGGGCTGCGCCAGCTCGGCGCCCGCCTGGCCCGCCAATGGAGCCGCTGAGCCGGGGCCTGACCCGCCCCTGATCCGGGCCCGGATCACGTCGGCCGGGTGGTCCGGGCCGGGGCGGCGTACCATCGGGTCTGCGACCACATCGGGAATCACTGGACGACGCGAGACGTTGGCCAGTGCGTCCAGACCCAGACCGCGCAGGGAGATTTCCACGTGACCACGCCAGCGCAGACCGAGTCGACCGAGTCGACCGAGGCCCCTACTTCCATCGTCCTCACCGACGTCGCGGCGCAGAAGGTCAAGGCCCTGATCGAGCAGGAGGGCCGCGACGACCTGCGGCTCCGGGTGGCGGTGCAGCCGGGCGGCTGCTCCGGCCTTCGGTATCAGCTCTTCTTCGACGAGCGCTCGCTCGACGGTGACGTCGTCACCGACTACGACGGCGTCGAGGTCGTGGTCGACCGGATGAGCGCCCCCTACCTGTCGGGTGCCACGATCGACTTCGCCGACCGGATCGACGCCCAGGGCTTCACCATCGACAACCCGAACGCGGGTAGCTCCTGCGCCTGCGGCGACTCGTTCAGCTGATCGACGCCCCTCGGCCGATGCGGCGGGGCCGCCCCCGACCCGGGGTGGCCCCGCTGTCTTTTTTGTCGGACGGCCTCACCCTCCGCAGCCGCCCACGGGTGACGTCGCGGTGGGCAGACCAGGGCAGATCCGTTCCCCGGCGGACGCCGGCCGGCCGGCCGGCGACGCGCTGTCGAGCAGAACATGAACGATCTCTCTCCGACCCGGGGCCACGACGCCGGACCGCCCGGTAGGCTGACCCGCGCCGTGCTCCCGACCACGAGGGTTGATATGAAGATCGCCGTGACCGGCTCGATCGCGACCGACCACCTGATGAGCTTCCCCGGCCGGTTCGCCGACCAGCTCATCGCCGACCAGCTCGACAAGGTCTCGCTGTCCTTCCTCGTGGACGACCTGGTGCTGCGCCGGGGCGGGGTGGCCGCCAACATCGCCTTCGGCATGGGGCAGCTCGGCCTGAGCCCGATCCTGCTCGGCGCGGTCGGCGCCGACTTCGCCGACTACCGCTCCTGGCTGGAGCGGCACGGCGTCGACTGCGACTCGGTGCACGTCAGCGAGGTGGCGCACACCGCCCGGTTCGTCTGCACCACCGACACCGACATGTGCCAGATCGCATCCTTCTATGCGGGCGCGATGAGTGAGGCACGCAACATCGAGCTGGCCCCGGTCGCGAAGCGGCTCGGCGGGCTCGACCTCGTGCTGGTCGGCGCCAACGACCCCGCCGCGATGCTGCGGCACTCCGCCGAGTGCCGCGAGCGCGGGTACGCCTTCGTCGCCGACCCGTCCCAGCAGCTCGCCCGGATGGGCGGCGACGACGTGGTGGGCCTGATCGACGGCGCCGACTACCTGATGACCAACGAGTACGAGAAGTCGCTGCTACAGAGCAAGGCCGGCCTCACCGACGCGCAGCTGCTGGACCGGGTGAAGGTCCGGGTGACCACGCTGGGCAGCAACGGCGCGGAGATCGCCGGCCGGGACTTCGACACCATCCACGTGCCGATCGCCCGGGAGACCAAGGCGATCGACCCCACCGGCGTCGGGGACGGCTTCCGGGCCGGCTTCTTCGCCGCGCTCTCCTGGGGCCTTGGTCTGGAGCGGTCCGCCCAGGTCGGCTCCCTGCTGGCCACCCTGGTGCTGGAGACCGTCGGCACCCAGGAGTACGAGGTGCGCCACGACCTGTTCGTCAAGCGACTCGCCGAGTCGTACGGCGACGTCGCCGCCGAGGACGTCCGGCCGCACCTGCTGCCGTAGGCCCGTCAACGCCCGGGGTGCCGGGCTGCCCGGCGCGGGCACGCGGTGATCGTCTGCGGCTGAGCGGCACGACACGCCGGGACAGTTGCCGCTCAGCCGCAGACGATCAAGAGAAGGTCAGGGCTGTCACGAGGCGCGCGGCAACGCCAGCCAGCCCTGCCAGGTGATGTCGCGGCCCAGGTAGCGGGGCTGCTGGAAGGGCCAGTCGGCGGCGATCCACTGCGGCACCAGCGCGTCGAGCGCCCGCTCCACCTCGCCGCCGACAAGGTCGTCCACCACCCACCAGGAGACCTCGCCGTCGGAGCCGGTGCGCTCGGGCGGGTCGATGTAGACGCAGCCGAGGATCGCCGTCTCCTCCTCGTCCAGCAGCGCGTAGTTGAACGACTGGTGGGCGGCTATCTCCTCCTCGTGCCGCAGCAGGTCGATGCGGTCCTCTTCGTAGGTCATCGTCTCCCGGGGCCAGGCCCAGGCCGGGCCGAAGATCTCCCACAGGCGCTCACGAGAGCCCATGACGGCGGGGTAGTCGAGTGCGGTGTCCGCCTCCCGGATCGGCCGCAGGTGAAGCGCGGTGTCGGGCACGGGCACGTGGACGGGGTGGACGAAGTCGTCGGGCAGCCAACTCATAGGGGCCGAGGCTACAACCGCGTTGCCGGGACGCGCCGACGCCGCCTTCGCCGGCCACCCGCCCGGCTCCGCGCCTTTCTCCCATAGCTGCCGTGCCCGAGTGCGGCCGTAGCCGCACACCCGCACCCCGTACTGCCGGGGCCAGCCGGAAGGTCCACGCCGCGCTGGAACTTGTCGTCGACCGAATACAGCACACTGATCAACCCGCCGGGCACCTCGATCTGCCCGTCCCGCAGAAGATCAGCCGAATCGTCGGGGGCCGGCGCCTCGTGGAAGACCTCGATCCGCACGTCGATGCCGACGAGGTCGGTTACCACGTGCACCATCACCGCGTTCGCCGCCCAGCCGACGACCTCACGGCTCGCGGCGGAGATCGCCGTGGCGAGGTTCTCCGACTCCTCGCACGTCGGATCGTGGAACCCGAACATGCGGTAGTTGGCACCGACCACCATGTGCCAGACCAGACCAGACCCGCCCCCGACCCCATGGCATCTCGTCCCGCCTGAGCGGAGATCGGGTAGATCTTGGAAGATTTCGGCCCCTGGAAGGGCCGTTTGCTTCCAAGATCTACCAGTTCGGGGTGGCCTCAGCGGCGAGCGGGGGGCGAGCGGGGGGCGAGCGGGGGCGAGCGGGGTGAGCCGGTCGATCGCGGGCTGGTCGGCCCCGCAGGCCCGCAGGATGTTCGCGATGTCCTCGGGGAACTGCTGGTAGCGGCCGGTCTCCATATGGCCGAGCTCCGGCTTGCCGATGCCGGTGCTGGCCGCGAGTTCGGTCAGCGCCATCGGCGACTCGCGTCGATAGCGGCCCAGCTCCGCCCCGATCAGCCAGCGCAGCGCGGAAGGGTCCGTTCGTGGTGCCATCAGCCTTACCCGACGGACCCGACTGACCCGACGACCGAGCTGCTTGGCACGCCCGAGGAGTTCCAGCGGATGCTCGTCGATCTGGTGACTGATTTCGCGCCTCGGCGGTTCGCGATCTGCGAGGAGTACGGCGACCGGGTCGACGGCGGGGTCTTCGCCTGGGGCATGGCGTTCACCGACGGCGCGCTGCTCTGCGACGACGGGCGGGCCTCGACCGGGCGCTTCCCGAACGCCGAGAGCGCGCTGCGGCTCTTCGCCCGCGCCGGTCGTCAGCTCCGGTTGATCTGGATCGACGTCCCGAGCGCGTGAGGCGCGGGTCGCGGGACGGCTCCGTGGGTGTGACGGCTCAGTGGGGTGCGGCGGCTAGGCCTGTGTCGGAGTCCCACCCTTCGGTGGCAACGATGTGCGCGGTTGGCGTCGGGGTGCACCGCTGCCTGCCGTGGCATGATCGTCTGCGGATTTGTGAGACGACACGCCGGGCGGATTCTCCAAAATCAGCAGACGATCATGAAGCCCCACCCCAGGGGGCGGGGCGGGAACGCCGACGCTGACGTCGTCGCCGACCCGCGGGCAACCCCGCAGCGCCCCTTTGCTCTGCCGCCCCCGGCGCAACGCTCGCGAAGCGTGACGATTCTGCCGCCTCTCGTGCCCGGCCCGGCACCCGACCCGAAGCGACCGCGCGACGCTGGTGCTGGTGTTGCACGGCGGTGCTGGTGTTGCAGGCAGATGCTGGTGTTGCGGTGGCGGCAGCAGAGCAAAGGGGGCGAGGTGGCACTACCCGCCCGGCACCCCAGCCGCTCGGACGGCCGGACCGCTGCACACCTCACCCGCCCACCCGAAACGGCCAGGGCCTACAAAATGATCAGGGTTTTCGCCGCAGTTCATCGATCAAGCCGCAGCTACCGCACTTACCCCCGTGACGGTGGATGTCGCTACAGGGCCAAGTGGCTCGCGGGACGGCTCAGCGGGTGCGGCGGCTCAGTGGGTGCGGCGGACGTCGTAGCCGGGGCCCTCGGCTTGCGCGGCGACGAACTCCTGGCCCCGCATCCGGCACCAGGCCGGGATGTCGAGCGCCGCCGCCGGATCGTCGGCGAGGACCCGAAGCACCGCACCGACAGGCAGCTCGGGCAGCCGCCGGGCCAGCCCGATCACGGGCAGCGGGCAGCGCTGCCCCCGACAGTCCAGTACCTCGGCGGGGTCGGTCGGTGCCGCCGGCCGGGTCACCTCGTCCGGCCCGGTCACAGCCCCACCGCCCCCGCCTCGGCGCGCAGTCCCGCGACGATCCCGGGCAGCTCGGCGAGGAACCGTTCCACCTGCGCCCCGGTCGTCTCCCGGTGCAGTGACACCCGCACGTTGCCGTGCGAGAGCGCCCCCATCGCCTCCAGCACGTGCGACGGCCGCAGCGTCGACGACGTGCAGGACGATCCCGAGGAGACCGCGAACCCCCGGCGGTCCAGCGCATGCAGCAGCGCCTCGCCGTCGACGTACAGGCAGGAGAAGGTGACCAGGTGGGGGAGCCGGTCGACCGGGTCGCCGACCACCTCCACGTCCGGCACCTCGGCCGCCACCCGGGCCCGGATCCGGTCCACCAGCGGGGCCAGCCGGGCCGCCTCGGCCGCCGCGTCGGCCGCCGCCGCGCGCAGGCTCGCCGCCGCCGCCACCACCGCGGGCAGGTTCACCACCCCGGGGGTACGCCCCGACTCCCGCTCGTCGGCCGGCCACGGCGACTCCCACCGGGTGCCCTTGCGCACCACCAGCAGCCCGACGCCGGGCGGGCCGCCCCACTTGTGCGCGCTGGCGGTCAGCACCGACCAGCCGCCCGGCACCGGGGCCCGCCCGACGAGCTGGGCCGCGTCGACGTACAGCGGCACCCCGGCGGCGGCGCACGCGGCGGCGGCCTCGGCCACCGGCTGCACGGTGCCCACCTCGTGACTGGCCCCGATCAGGGCGGCGAGGGCCACCCCCGGGGCGGCGACCGCCACGGACCAGGCGTCCGGGTCGACCCGGCCGAGCCGGTCCACCGGCACGCTGGTCGCCGTGCCGCCCGCGGCGACGTGCCACTCGGCGGCGTGCAGCACGGCCGAGTGCTCGATCGCCGAGTGCACCAGCGTCCCGCCCGCCCGGCGCCGCCCGGCCAGGCCGCCGAGCACCGCCGAGTGCGCCGCGGTCGTACCGCTGGGGGTGAAGGACAGCTCGTCGGCGCGGACACCGAGCGTGTCCGCGGCGGCCTCGCGGGCGGCGTCGAGCAACTGCCGGGCGCGGCGGGCCTGCGTGTAGAGCCTGGCCGGGTCGGCCCAGCCGTCTTCGAGGGCGGCCAGCAGGGCCTGCCGGGCGACCGGATGCAGCGGGGCGGCGGTGGCCGCGTCCAGGTAGACCGGGGGTGCGCTCACGGCCCCGACGGTATCGTGCCGGTATGGTCAAGATCCCCCCGATGGGGGCGGACCTTGACCCCAACACGGTCAGGCCCGTCATGGTCGAGTAATCTGCGACCGTCGGTGACGCCTTTGCCGCTGGTCGGGGACAACAACCACCGCGGCGCGCTAGGGAGGCAGGACCAGGTGGTCGCAAGGAGTTCGGAGGTACGGCAGTCCGCCGTACGGCACAGCGCTTCTCCGGGAGTCGGTGGACGCCGGCGGCGTGGTGCTGGTCGGCTCGCCGGGCTCGGTCTTGGCGGCGCGGCGCTGCTGGTCCTGCTCACGGGCTGCGACGTCGGCAAGACGTTCGGCGGCTTCGGCTGGCCGCAGGGTGGCATCACGCCCGAGGCGCACCGGATGTACGACCTGTGGATCGCGTCCTGCATCGCGGCGCTCGCGGTCGGCGTGTTCGTCTGGGGCCTGATCTTCTGGTGCGTGGTGCGCTACCGGAAGCGGGGCAACGAGCTGCCGGTGCAGACCCGCTACAACATGCCGATGGAGTTCCTCTACACGATCGCCCCGATCCTGATCGTGTCGGTGCTCTTCTACTACACGGCGGTCGTGCAGACCGACGTGACGAAGACGACGAAGAACCCGGACATCACGGTCGAGGTCGTCGCCTTCAAGTGGAACTGGCAGTTCAACTACCGCGACGGCCAGGGCAAGGACGCGAACACGGTCGCGTCGGTGCTCGGCACCAGCGAGGTCATCCCGATCCTGGTCCTGCCGACCGGCCGGTCCGTCCGGTTCGAGGAGACCAGCAAGGACGTCATCCACTCCTTCTGGGTGCCGGAGATGCTGTTCAAGCGGGACGTCATGCCGGGCAACATCCGCAACGTCTTCGAGGTCTCCAGCCTCGACGCCGAGGGCGCGTACGTCGGTCGCTGCGCCGAGCTGTGCGGCACCTACCACGCGTTCATGAACTTCGAGCTGCGGGTCGTCTCGCCGGAGCAGTACGACCAGTTCCTGGCCGCGAAGCGGGACGGCAAGTCGACGCAGGAGGCGCTCACCGCGATCGGTGAGGACCCGTACGCCTCCAAGACGCGGCCGTTCGACACGCGGCGCGGCACGGCCAACTTCAACCCCGACGACGTTGCCGCCGGCGCGGGAAGCTGAGGGAGCGGGCATGAAGACCGAGTGGCGTATCTTCCTGGTCATCGCCGGGTTCCTCTTCGGCGTGACGGTCCTCTACGGTGTCTGGACGCACGGCGCCGACGGACGTGTCGAGTGGATCGGCACCGTCGCACTGCTGCTGTCGTTCCTGCTCTGCACGATGTGCGGTGGCTTCTTCTGGTTCGTCTCGCGCCGCATCGACCTGCGGCCGGAGGACCGGCCGGACGGCGAGATCGTCGACGGCGCGGGCGAGATCGGCTTCTTCAGCCCGGGCAGCTACTGGCCGTTCGGTCTGGCGCTGTCCGCCGCGATCGCCGGTCTCGGCCTGGTGTTCTGGCAGTTCTGGCTGGTCGGCCTGGGCCTGGTGTTGGTCATCTTCGCCGCCTGCGGCCTGCTCTTCGAGTACTACACCGGCACCCGGCGCACCGCCGAGCACTGACCGGCGACCCGGCACTTCCGGAAGCCCGCGGACCCCTTCGGGGGGCGCGGGCTTCCGTGCGTCCGCCCCCGCCCCGGCGGGGTGCGCGCAGGTCAGGTGGCACGCTGACGCCGATGGCGGGGCGCGCGATGGCGGGCCGTGCCCGGTCAGGCCCACGCGACGGCGGGGTGCGCAGTGACGGGATTGTGCCGGTCAGGCCACGCGGTGGCGGGGCGCGCGGTGACGGGGGCGTGCGGGTCAGGCCGCGCGGTGACGGGGTGCGCGGTGACGGCGGCCGGCGGGCTGGGTGGCCGGGAAGGCGAACGTGCCGACCATCACGGCCGCGCCGCAGCCGGTGCAGGCCAGCTCCGGGCAGTCGGCTCCGTGGCCGTCCGCGCACGGTGGAGCCTCGAACGGCTGTACGCCCTCGCAGGTGTCGCAGTAGAGCTCGCGGTCCGACACGGGCGTCTCCTCTCGTTGCTGGACGCCGTCGTGGTCGCGCGGTGCCGTCGGGCGGCTGACCGGGGACTCACGGGGACGTCGGCCGGCCTGGTGGCCGGCGCGTGCCGACGTGGTGGCCGGCGGCCCGACCGGCGGTCGAGCCGGAACGGGCATCGGAAAACTACTCGGATGTAGTTTCCCACGGAGGTCCGACACGTCCGCCGGTGCCTCGGCCGTGAGGCCGCCGCCGGTCAGGCGGAGCGGGCGATCTCGATCCAGCGGTCCAGCGAGGCGGCGGCGGCGCCGGAGTCGATCGACTCGGCGGCCCGGGCCATCCCGGCGCGCAGCGCCTCGACCAGGTCGCCGTCGAGCGGGCCCTGGGTGGCCAGCGCGGCGGCGGCGTTGACGAGCACCGCGTCCCGCACCGGGCCGGTCTCGCCGGCCAGCAGCCGCCGGGCCACGCCGGCGTTGTACGCCGCGTCACCGCCCCGCAGGTCGGCGAGGGTGGACCGGGGCACCCCGAGGTCGGTGGCGTCCACCAGGGTCTCCCTGACGGTGCCTGCCTGGGCCACCCAGACCCGGGCGGGCGCGGCGGTGGTGAACTCGTCGAGGCCGTCCTCGCCCCGCAGCACCAGCACCGAGTCGCCCCGACCGGCGAAGACGGCGGCCATCACCGGCGCCATCCGCAGGTCGAAGCAGCCGACCGCGCCGGCCCGGGGCCGGGCCGGGTTGGTCAGCGGGCCGAGGAAGTTGAAGAAGGTGGGCACGCCCAGCTCACGCCGGGTCGGGCCGGCGTGCCGCATGCCCGGGTGGAAGCGGCCGGAGAAGCAGAAGCCGATGCCGGCCTCGGCCACGCACCGGGCCACCCCCTCGGGGGACAGGTCCAGCGGCAGGCCCAGGAACTCCAGCAGGTCGGCGGTGCCGCACAGGGACGAGGCGGCCCGGTTGCCGTGCTTGACCACCCGGGCCCCGGCGCCGGCCACCACGAGGGCGGCCATGGTGGAGATGTTCACGGTGTGGGCGAGGTCACCGCCGGTGCCGACCACGTCGAGCGCGGACGTCCGCAGCTCCTCCGGCAGCTTGACGGGAATCGCCTCGCCGAGCATCGCCTCGACCAGTCCGGCCAGCTCGGCCGGGGTCTCGCCCTTGGCCCGCAGCGCGACGGCGAAGCCGGCGATCTGCGCTGAACCCGCCGACCCGGCCATGATCTCGCCCATCGCCCAGGCGGTGTCCGCGGTGGAGAGTTCCTCGCCGCGCAGCAGCACGGAGATCAGGTGCGGCCAGGTCCGTTCGCCCATGGCGGGCCTCCCGATCGGGCGTGGGGGTGCGGGGACGGGTGGTGACCGGTGTGGGCCGGCGCGTCGGGCCGGGCGTCGCCGGTGGCGCCGGGCCGCAGTGGATCAGGCCTGGGGCGCGGTGGCTCAGGCCGGGGCGTGGTGTGGGTCAGGCCGGGGCGTGGCTGCGCAGCAGCTCGGCCACGGTGGTGCCGGTGGTCACCGGGTCGAGCGGGTGCACCAGGGTGGCGTCGACCTCGGCGTACGCGGCCAGCCAGCGGTCGGCGGCGCGGGCGATCACCAGGCAGGTCGGGGGGGCGTCGTCCCGGTCGTCCTTGATCTGCCGGGCGATGCCGAGGCCCCCGCCGGGGCTCGCCTCGCCGTCGAGCAGCATCAGGTCGATCTCGTACTCGTCGACCAGCCGGATGCACCCGGCGTAGTCGGACGCGTCGACGAACTCGACCTGCAGCCCGGGGGCGGGCCGGGTGCCGACGGCCAGCCGCATCCGGTCACGGACCTGCGGGTCGTCGCTGTAGAGCAGGACGGTGCAAAGACGATCGCTCATCGCTGGCTGGCTCCCACCTCGTAGCTGCCCGCTGATCGTACCCGCCGCCGCCGGCCGGTCGACCTTGCGCCCACTCGGCGCGGTCGGCGTACCCGAAAGGGCAGGTCAGGAGGTTGTTTCCGCTGTTCCCGCCGCCTCCGCGGCGCGCTGGCGGGCCTCCTGGCGGTCCAGCTCGCGGTCGAGCCGGCGGGCCTCCCGCTCGGACTGGCGGATCCACTGCACCACCAGCACCGCGAGCATCGTCACACTGACGAACTCGCCGCCGGCCCACAGGACCCCGCCGGCGACCACCTGGTCGTCCCAGGGGTTCGACCAGGTCAGGCCGAGCGACGGGTACCAGTCGCCGCCGAAGAGCGTGGTGCTCTGCATGATCGTGAGCCCGAGCACGGTGTGGAACGGCACCGACAGCACCATGAGCAGCGCCCGACCCGGGTACGGCCACCGGCCGGGCAGCGGGTCCAGCCCGAGCAGCGGCCAGAAGAACACGCAGCCGGTCATGATGAAGTGCGCGTGCACCAGCTCGTGCGCCCAGGCGTGTTCGAGGGTGTAGCCGTACAGGTCGGTGAAGTAGAGCGCGAAGGGGTTCACCACGAAGATGGCGAACGCCACCAGCGGGAAGCTGTAGATCCGGGCGATCCGGCTGTGCACGATCGCCAGCAGCCGCTTGCGCGGCCGGACCGGCAGGGTGCGCAGGGCCAGGGTGATCGGGGCGCCGAGGGCCAGGAAGATGGGCGAGACCATCGACAGCACCATGTGCTGCACCATGTGCACCGAGAGCATCGCGGTGTCGTACGCGTGCAGGCCGCTGACCGTGACCGCGGCGATCCCGCCGAGGCCCGGGCCGAGGAAGAACACCGTACGGGCCACCGGCCAGCGGTCCCCGCGTAGCCGGAGCCGGTGCACCCCGTAGAGGTACAGCCCGGCGGCGAGCACCAGCCCGAGGGCCAGCCAGCTGTCCAGCCGGGTCTCGGTGAACACCCGGGCCACGGTGAACGGCGGCGGAAGCGGGTCGCCGCCGGCCGCGACGGCCTGCGGTGCGGCGACCGCCGAGGTGGCGGTGAAGATCGAATCGACGTGCAGCACGCTTTTCAGGCTAGGCCAGGCGAACCGGACCTCCACGATCGGGCCACCTGTGCCACCGGTTTGCCCCCCCGCTGATCGCCGGCCGTGGTCAGGGGCAATAATGACCGCGTGACTGCGGCCCCAGCCATTGACAAGAGCCGGATCCACTCTCTGACACGGCCGAACATGGTCAGTGTCGGGACGATCGTGTGGCTCTCCAGTGAACTCATGTTCTTCGCGGCGTTGTTCGCGATGTACTTCTCCATCCGCGCGGCGGCGCCTGAGCAGTGGGAGAAGCACACCGAGCACCTCAACATCCCGTACGCGACCACCTTCACGGTGATCCTGGTGTTGTCCTCGGTGACCTGCCAGCTCGGTGTGTTCGCCGCCGAGAAGGGTGACGTCCACGCCCTCCGGCGTTGGTTCACGATCACCTTCGTGATGGGTCTGATCTTCGTGCTCGGTCAGGTGAACGAGTACCGGACCCTGGTCCACGAGGGCGTGAAGATCAACGGGGACGGGTACGGGTCGATGTTCTATCTGACCACCGGGTTCCACGGCCTGCACGTGACCGGCGGTCTGATCGCCTTCATCATCTTCATGGTCCGCACGACCATGGGCCGGTTCACCCCGGCCCAGGCCACGTCGGCGATCGTCGTGTCGTACTACTGGCACTTCGTCGACGTCGTGTGGATCGGCCTCTACGCCATGATCTACTGGCTTCAGTGATCATGGCGGCGTCACGAACCGCGCCGCTGCCCCGTCCCCTGAGACAAGGTCCCACCGGTTAAGGACACAGGTCATGACTTCTGACAACGACCGCCGACGCGGTCTGCTCGCGCGGCTGCGCGGCGAGCGGCCCGCGGCGCGCAGCAGGGGCCGTCGCCGGCTGGGCGCCACGTTCCGGCTGATCGCCGCGCTGACGCTGGCCGGCGGCGCCTACACCGTCTTCGCCCCCGGCGTGCAGGCGCAGGAAAACCCGCCGATCACCGGCGCCGCCGCCGAGGGCAAGGCGCTGTTCGACGTGAGCTGCGTGTCCTGCCACGGTCGCAACGCGCAGGGCGTCGAGGATCGCGGCCCGAGCCTGGTCGGGGTCGGTGCGGCCTCGGTCGAGTTCCAGGTCAGCTCCGGCCGCATGCCGATGGTCCGCCAGGAGGCGCAGGCCATGCGCAAGCCGCCGGTGTTCACCGACGAGGAGGTCCGCCAGCTCGGCCAGTACGTCCAGGGGCTCGGCGGCGGCCCGCAGGTGCCCGAGGGTGACCTGCGCGAGGGCGCCACCCTGGCGACCGGCGGTGAGTTGTTCCGGATCAACTGCTCGCAGTGCCACGCCTTCGGCGGTGGCGGCGGCGCACTGTCCTCCGGCAAGTACGCGCCGAGCCTGCGCCCGGCCACCGACCGGCAGATCTACGCCGCCATGCTGAGCGGCCCGCAGAACATGCCGGTCTTCGGGGACAACCAGATCACCCCGGAGCAGAAGGCGGACATCATCGCCTACATCCAGAACACCCTGAAGTCCGACCAGGATCAGGGTGGCTTCAACCTCGGTCGGTACGGGCCGTCCACCGAGGGCCTGGCGATCTTCCTGGTCGGCATCGTCGCGCTCGTCTTCGCCAGCCTGTGGATCGCGGGCAAGTCGTGACCGAGCGGATCATTCGATTCAGCGCTGTGGTGCCGCAGCCCGGCACCGCCCGTAGCGAGGTGACGGCATGAGCACCAAGACCGAGCACCAGGCCCACCAGGGCCCGGAGCCGCTCGACGTCCACGATCCGCGGCTGAGCCGGTTCGACATCGTCCGGGAGGGCGCGCGTCGGGACGACATCGAGATCGTCCACTACGAGGAGCAGGTCGTCCCCGGCAGCCGGGCGGAGCGGCGGCTGACCCGCACGGTCGCCTCGTTCTTCCTGCTGACCGGCCTGGCCGCGACCGCCTTCCTGATCGTCTACATCTGGTGGCCCTGGAAGTACGAGCCGGGCTCGGGCGGGGACAAGTACTACACCCCGCTGCTCGGCGTCACCCTCGGCCTGGCTCTGCTGGGCGTCGGCTTCGGCATCCTGACCTGGGGCAAGAAGCTGCTGCCCAAGGAGGTGTCGATCCAGGACCGGCACGTGGTGGACCCCGACGCGCCGGAGAGCCGCAAGATCACCGGCGAGACGATGCTCTTCCTCGCCGACGAGTTGGGCGTGAAGCGCCGTCCGCTGCTGGGCATCTCGCTGCTGGCCGGCCTGGCTCCGGTCGCTGCGGTCGCCGCGGCGCCGCTGGTCGGTGGCCTGATCTCCAACCCGCACAAGAACAACCAGATGTTCACCACCGGCTTCGCGCCGGCCGGGGGCAAGAAGATCCGGCTGGTCCGTGAGGACGGCCGGCCGATCCGCCCGGCCGACGTCAGCGTCGGCGGCCAGCTCACCGTCTTTCCCGGTATCGAGCACGGGGTGAGCAACAAGCACGCCGACTCCCCGACGCTGCTGATCCACCTGCGCGAGGACGACGCCCAGCAGTCCCGGGCGGCCAACGCGCGGACGGAGCCCAGCCACGGCGACTACATGTGGGGCAACTACGCGGCGTTCTCCAAGATCTGCACGCACGCGGGCTGCCCGGCGAGCCTGTACGAGCAGCAGACCAACCGCCTGCTCTGCCCGTGCCACCAGTCCCAGTTCCTGATCACCGACAACGCGCGGCCGGTCTTCGGCCCGGCCAGCCGGCGGCTGCCGCAGTTGCCGATCGAGGTCGACGAAGAGGGCTTCTTCGTGGCGCGGTCGGACTACACCGAGACCGTCGGGCCTGACTTCTGGGAGCGGCCGTGAAGCGTCGTAAGTTGGACATGGCGTCCATGCCGGGCAAGGCTGCGGTGGGGGCGGACGAGCGACTCCAGGTCTCCACCCCGCTGCGCAAGCTGCTGAACAAGGTCTTCCCGGACCACTGGTCGTTCCTGCTCGGCGAGATCGCGCTGTTCTCGTTCGTCGTGCTGCTGCTGACCGGTGTCTTCCTCACCTTCTTCTACGAGCCGGCGATGACCGAGGTGGTCTACAACGGCAGCTACGCCCCGCTGCGGGGCACGCCGATGTCGGCCGCGTACGCCTCCAGCCTGGACATCTCGTTCGATGTTCGCGGTGGCCTGATCATGCGGCAGATGCACCACTGGTCGGCGCTGCTGTTCATGGCCGCGATCGTCGTGCACATGCTGCGGGTCTTCTTCACCGGCGCGTTCCGCAAGCCGCGGGAGACCAACTGGATCATCGGCTCGCTGCTGTTCTGGGTCGGCTTCCTGGCCGGCTTCACCGGCTACTCGCTGCCGGACGACGGCCTGTCCGGCACCGGCCTGCGGATCGCCTCCGCGATCATGCTGTCGATCCCGGTGATCGGCTCCTGGGTCACCTCGTCGATCTTCGGCGGGGAGTTCCCGGGCGAGATCATCATGAGCCGGTTCTTCATCGCCCACGTGCTGCTCGTCCCGGGTCTGCTGGTGGCGCTGATCAGCGCCCACCTCGGCCTGGTGTTCAAGCAGAAGCACACCCAGTGGCCCGGCCCCGGCCGGACCAACGACAACGTGGTCGGCGAGCGGATGTTCCCGCGGTACGCGTTGAAGCAGGGCGGCTTCTTCATGGTCGTCTTCGGCGTGATCGCCCTGATGGGTGGCCTGTTCCAGATCAACCCGATCTGGTACTTCGGCCCGTACGAGGCGTGGGTGGTCTCGGCCGCCAGCCAGCCCGACTGGTACGTCATGTTCCTCGACGGCTCCACCCGCCTCATGCCGGCCTGGGAGATCAACATCCCGATCGGCGACGGGTACGTCATCCCGCCGCTGTTCTGGCCCACGGTCGTGCTGCCGGGCATCCTGGTCGGCCTCTCCACGCTCTACCCGTTCGTGGAGGCCCGCCGGCTCAAGGACACCCGCATCCACAACCTGCTCCAGCGTCCTCGGGACGCCCCGGAGCGGACCGCGATCGGCGCGATGGCGGTGGCGTTCTACATCGTGCTGACCCTCTCCGGTGCCAACGACGTGATCGCGGACAAGTTCCAGATCAGCCTGAACGCGATGACCTGGGCGGGCCGGATCGGCCTGCTGATCGTTCCGCCGCTGGCGTATCGTTCCGCCGCTGGCGTACTACGTGACGTACCGGCTCTGCCTGGGCCTGCAGCAGCACGACCGGGAGGTGCTGGCCCACGGCGTGGAGACCGGCATTATCCGGCGGCTGCCGAACGGCCGGTTCGAGGAGGTCCACCAGCCGCTCACCGCGGCGGGCGACGACGGCCACGGCGAACTGGAGTACGTCGGCTGGGTGGTGCCCAAGAAGATGAACCGGCTCGGCGCCCTCGGCCCGGCCATCCGGGGCTTCTTCTACCCGATCGAGAAGCCGGCCGAGGCGCCGGTCTCGCCGGGGCACCCGCCGGTCGAGTCCCGGCCCGAGCGGGAGGAGATCGGCAGCGGCGACAGCCGCCGCTGAGCCGCCCGAGACATTGCAAGCGTGGCGCCCGCCGGATCCCTCCGGCGGGCGCCACGTCCTTTTTCGCCCTCCGGGTGGCCGCCGACCGCCGGGGGTGCCCCCGGTGCCGCATGCACGGTGGCTGCGGAACCGGCAGGGTTAATCCGGGTCAGCCGGGTATCCGTGCGGTCCAACGAAAAAGGGGGGGAAAGATGTTGGGTCTCAAACGCCTCGGACTGCTCGCCGCCCTGGTGGTGGTCGGGCTGGCGCCCGCGGCGGCGGCGCAGGCCGGGGCACAGCCGTCGACGCAGGACACCCAGTACCTGCAGGCGATGCACCAGGTGAACCTGACGGAGATGGAAACCGGGAAGCTGGCGCAGGAAAAGGGCCAGAACCAGCAGGTCAAGGACCTCGGTGCCCAATTCGTCACGGACCACACCCAGCTGGACCAGACGGTGCAGAGCACCGCGCAGCAGCTCAACGTCCAGTTGCCGGACGCGCCGACCGCCGACCAGCAGGAGGTCATCGACAGGCTGAAGAACCTCAGCGGCGCCGAGTTCGACAAGGCGTGGGTGACCGCCGAGCTGGCCGGCCACGTCCAGGCCATCCAGGCCACCCAGACCGAGATCTCGCAGGGCTCCGAGCAGTCGGTGGTCCAGCTGGCCCAGAACGCCCTGCCGGTGCTCCAGGCGCACTACGACGCGCTGGTGGCCCTGGCCCAGACCCTGGGCGTCCCGGTCCCGCAGACCAGCGCCAGCGGCACGCCCAGCCCGGGTGGCAGCGCCACGACGCCGGCCCCGGGTGGCACCACCGAGTCGCCGGCTCCGGGTGGCACCGAGTCGCCGGCTCCGGGTGGCACCACCGAGTCGCCGGCCCCGGAGAACACCGAGACGCCGGCTCCGAGCGTGAGCTGACGTCGTAGCACCGCCGGTAGCCAGCTCACCGACCGGTGGGCTGGCTACCGCCGTACGTGGGCGGGTCAGTCCGCGCTGGCCAGGCCGATCGCGAACGCTTCCTCCAGGTCGTGCCGGGAGTACGCCCGGAAGGCGATGTGCGACTCCGTGCCCAACACGCCCGGAACCTTGGAGATGCTGCCGGCGATCACCTGGGCGATCTCCTCGAACTGACGGACCCGCACGACGGCGATCAGGTCGACGTGCCCGGCCACGGAGTAGACCTCGCTGACCCCGGGCAGGTTGGCCAGGTTCTCGGCCACCTCGGGGATCGAGTCGGTGGCGCAGTCGATCAGTACGATCGCGGTGATCAAGGGTCTGCTCCTTCGTCGTGCGTCCACTCCCGCCGGTCGGCGTCGATCACCATGCTAGAGGCCGCCCGATCCGCCCGGACCGGGACCGGCAGGCCGCAACGGGTCGCTTTCGGCGGGCCGCCCTCAGCGGGGCGTTGCCGGGACGGTCAGGCCCCCGGCCGCGCGGACCACCCCGGTCAGGCGCTCCCCGGCGGCCACCTCGGCGCCCGGCCAGACCACCGACCGGGTCACCTCGCCCCGCACCGTCGCCCCCGCGCCCACCACCGCCTCCCGGCACCGACCGGTGACCGTGGCGCTCGGGTCGACCAGGTTGCCGCCGCCCGCGGCGTGCAGGTTCGCCGCCAGGTAGTCCGCCGGGGTGCCGGTGTCGTAGAAGATGCCCCGGTACGGCACCACGGTCAGCGCCCCGGCCGCCTCGGCCCGCCGCCACACCGCCCGGACCAGGTCGCCCGGCTCGACGGGCAGGCTCCGCACCAGCCGCCAGGGCAGCAGCGAGAAGCCGACGAACCGATGGCCGTCGAAGGTGCCGGGGGCGGCCGGGTCGTCGGCGGGCTGGCCGAGCAGGCGCACGGTCTCGCCGTCCCAGCCGGCCAGCAACGCGGCGACGTCCGGGCCCGGCGCGGCGGCCGGATCCGCCAGGTACGCGTCGGCGTTGCCGACCAGCACGCCCCGGCCGGCGATCCAGTCCCGCAGGTTCGCCACGCCGCCGGCCGTGCCGAGCGGGTCTCCGGGCTCGACCGACAGGTGGGCCCGGCCGCCGACGTGCGCGACCACCTGATCGCCGAGGTAGCAGGCGTTCACCGCGACCCGGGCCGGGCCGGTGAGGCCGAGCCCGGCGAGCCGGGCCAGCGCCCGGTCCAGCAGCGGGGTGTTGCCGACCGGGCAGAGCGCCTTGGGCAGCCGCTCGGTCAGCGGGCGCAGCCGGGTCCCCTCGCCTGCGGCGAGCACCACCGCGCAGACCTCCGGCCCGCCCCCGGCGGACGCCGGGGCGGTCACGCCGTCGGGCGGGGCGGCGGCACCTCGCCGGCCCGTGGCCCGATGCCGTAGTACCCGAGCAGATTCGCCGTCGCCCGGCTCAGCCGGGGCAGGTCGTCCAGCGGGTACCAGGCGGCCTCGTAGACCTCCGCGCCGTCGACCTTCAGCTCAGTGGTCGACGCCGGGATCTCGGTCTCGAAGACCATGTCCACCCAGCCCTTGGCGTGCACCAGCGCGTTCGGCACCGCCGGGCGGAGCCGGTCCGGGGCGAGCCGGACCCCGGACTCCTCGAACAGCTCGCGCGCCGCGCCGACGACCGGGTCCTCGCCGCGTTGCAGCAACCCGGCCGGGAGCGTCCAACTGTGGCCCGGCGGCTGGCGCAGCAGCAGCAGGCGGCCGGGTCCGTCGGCCTCGGTGTCGCGGACCAGGGTGACCGCCCCGACGATGTACTTCGGCGTGGCGAGCCGGACCAGCCGGCGCCGCACCGACACGGGCAGCCGGTAGAAGACCTGATAGGCGAAGGCCCGTCCGGTGGCGCGGGAGCGGGGGATCATGGGTCCAGATTAGTGGCCGGCGCGGGCCGGGCCGGCCACCGGGGGGAGAACGGTCAGTGCCGATGGTCGACCAGGTCGATGAGCTGGAGCACCACCGCGTCGGGCTCGATGGCCCGGTCGAACACCGCCACCAGCATGGTCTCCAGATCCGGGTAGCCCAGTTCCTCCGACAGCCGCAGCAGCGGCAGGTCGTTGGCCAGCCCCCGGTTGTGCTTGCGCAGGGTCAGCCCGATGGTGGCCCGGCCGAGGCGGACCTTGTCGGCGATCGAGATGCCCGGCTCGGTGTGCTCGGCGAACCACCGGTTGATCTGCATCTGGGCGTGCGGGGACTTCACGAAGCCGAGCCACTCCTTGCGGGGGCCGCGCGGGGCGACGTCCGCCTCGAAGCCGGTCTCGGCGTCGGTCTCGGTGAAGATCTCCACCACGTCGCCCTCGTCCAGCTCGGAGGAGAGCGGGGCGAGGCGGCCGTTGATCCGGGCCGCCAGGCAGCGGTCGCCCCGCTCGGGGCCCAGCTCGTATGCCACGTCCACGGGGGTCGCCCCGGCGGGGAGGACCACCTGCCGGCCCTCGGTGACCACCTGGATCTGCGCCTCGGCGAGGTCGCAGCGCAGCGACTGGAGGAACTGCGCCGGGTCCGCGGTCTCCTGCTCCCAGTCGAGCACCCGGCGCAGCCAGTCGAGCTGTTGGGCGCGGGCGGCGGCCCCGGCGGTGCGGGGGGACCGGAAGTCGGCCGCGATGCCGTACTCGGCGGCGCGGTGCATCTCCGCGGTGCGGATCAGCACCTCGACCGTGCGGTTCTTCGGGCCGCACACGCTGGTGTGCAGCGAGCGGTAGAGGTTGTTCTTGGGGGAGGCGATGAAGTCCTTGAACCGGCCGGGTGCGGGCCGCCAGAGGCCGTGCACCGCGCCGAGGGCCGCGTAGCAGTCGGTTGTCGGGCCGTCCACCACGATCACGATCCGGGGCAGGTCGTACGGGGTGCCGTGGCTGCCGGCGACGGTGTCCTTCCAGATCGAGTAGAGGTGCCGGGGCCGGGGAGCCACCTCCGCGTCGACCCGGCTGCGGCGCAGCGCCACCTTGGCCTTGGCGACCACGTCGCCGAGGTATGCGTCCCAGCCGGGCCGGTCGTGCACGAACCGGGCGATCCGGGCGTGCTCGTCGGGCTCCAGGTGCAGCAGCACCACGTCGTCCAGCTCGCGCTTGAGCGTCTGGATGCCGAGCCGGTCGCAGAGCGGGACCAGCACCTCCAGCGTCTTGCGGGCGATGCGCTCCCGCGACGAGGCCGAGCGGACCCCGAGGGTGCGCATGTTGTGCAGCCGGTCGGCCAGCTTGATGATCAGCACCCGGACGTCCTTGCCGGCCGCGATGATCATTTTTCGGGTGGTCTCCGCCTCGGCGGCCTTGCCGTAGAACGCCTTGTCGAACTTGGTCACCCCGTCGACCAGATGGGCCACCTCGCCGCCGAAGTCCTCGGCCAGGGCCTGGAGCGTGTAGCGGGTGTCCTCCACCGTGTCGTGCAGCAGCGCGGCGACCAGGGTGGTGGGATCCATGCCCAGCTCCGCGCAGATCTGGGCGACCGCCAGCGGGTGGGTGATGTACGGCTCGCCGCTCTTGCGGAACTGGCCGCGGTGCATGTTCTCCGCGATCGTGTACGCCCGGCGCAGCACCGACGGGTCGGTGCCGGTGTGGATCGCCCGGTGGGTGCGGACGAGGTGGGTGACCGGGTCTGTCTCGGTGCTCGGCCAGCTCAGCAGCGACCGCAGCCGACGGGCCAGGGGCAGTTCCCCCGGCTGGGTCGGGAGCGCGCCCCCCAGGGCGGCGCCGTGTCCGGCGTCGACGTCCACGAGGGACACCTCCTCACCCCGGCTCCACGGCAGCCGGGCATGGCAACCGGGAGCAGGCCCACGAAACGGGCAGTACTGCACTTCCTTAACAGCCTAAGCGAGGCGGGGTAGTCCGATCGGTCACTTGGTCATGGGCGTTCGGTCGAGAGTTGGTGGGACGAGGCGCCCTCGGCCTTGCTGAGCAGGTCACGGAAGCGGCCCGCACCGGTCGCCGGCGACGACCATCCGGAGGACATCTCCACCAGCCGGGTCTCGGGGCGCTCCAACCAGGACAGGATGCGCTCCGACTCCTCGGCGGAGGCCCGGGGCGCCGGGCCGTGCCCGGGCGGGACCGTCTCGGCCGTCGCCCGGATCGCGTTCAGCGTCGGCCGCGGGTGGACGCCGGCCGGGGAGACCCCGGCGCCGGCCAGCCGGCCGTGCCGGACCAGGGCCAGCTCCCAGCCGCCCCGGGCGGCCGGGCGGGCGGCGGCCAGCTCGGCGATGCCGGCGAGCGCGGCCAGCCGCTGCATCCGTACCGTCGCGCGCAGCACCGCGGCGAGCCGCGAGCGCACCACGGCCGCCTCCTCGTAGCGTTGGTCGGCCGCCAGCGCCTCGATCCGGGCCCGCAGGGCCTCCACCACGGAACCGGGGTCGCTGGCCGTGGCGGTGCGGAACGGCGCGACGGCGCGGTCGTCGTACTCCTGCGGGGTGATCCGGTGCTCGCAGGGCGCCGGACAGCGGCCCAGCTCGGCCAGCGCGCAGGCCGGGGTGACCGTGCGCAACGACAGCCGGTGCGTGCACTGGCGCAGCGGCACGGCGTCGTGGAAGCCGGCGGCGGCCAGCTCGGCCGCCCGCCGGGAGCTGAACGGCCCCAGGTAGGCCTCGTCGCCGGGGGCCAGCGACCGGACCACCGACAACCGGGGGTACGGCCCGTCGGTGAGCTTGAGCCAGACCATCCGCTCGGGATACTTCGACCGCCGGTTGTACGGCGGCGCGTGCGCGCCGATCAGCCGCAGCTCGCGCACCTCCGCCTCCAGCGAGTGGGCGCACTCGACGGCGTCCACCCGCTCGGCGACGGCGAGCATCTCGGAGATCCGGGCCCGCTTCTCGGCGGCGGTGAAGTAGCTGCGCACCCGGGTGGCGATGTCGCCGGAGGTGCCGATGTAGAGCGGCCGGTCGTCGGCGGCCCGGAAGATGTAGACCCCGGGGACCTTCGGCAGCCCGTCGGCGAGGTGCCGCTTGCGCCGCTGGGTCGGGGTGACCGCCCGGGCGAACTCGATCGCCTCGCCGACCGTGTCGACCCGATGCCCGCCCAGCCTGGCGATCAGCCCGTGCAGCACGTCGACGGTGGCCTTCGCGTCGTCGAGGGCCCGGTGGGTGGGCTGGGTCGCGGTGCGGAAGTACGCCGCCAGGGTGCCCAGCTTGCGGTTGGGCACCTCGTCGCGGGTGAGCACCCGGCGCGCCAGCGCCGCGGTGTCCAGCACCCGGGGGTTGGGCCAGCGGTAGCCGTGCCGCGCGCAGGCCGCCTTCAGGAAGCCGACGTCGTAGGGGGCGTTGTGGGCGACCAGCACGGCGTCGGTGATGAACTCCAGGAAGCTCGGCAGCACCTGCTCGATCGGCGGGGCGGGGATCAGCATGGCCTGGGTGATCCCGGTCAGCACGGTGATGAACGGCGGGATCGGCACGCCCGGGTCGACCAGGGTGGCCAGCACCCCCAGCTGTTCGCCGCCGCGCACCTTGACCGCGCCGATCTCGGTGATCCCGCCGCCGTCCGGCGCGCCGCCGGTGGTCTCCAGGTCGACCACCACGAAGGTCGTCGCGTACAGCGGCAGGGCCGGGTCCACCCCGTCGCCGGCGGCCCGGTCCAGACCGGCCAGCGCCTGCTGGACGTACTCCTCTCGTGCCACCTGCGGCACGCTAGTCCGTAGGTGCGACACTCCCGCATCAGCGGCCCCAGACGTCGTCACCGGTCTAGGATGAGAGATCGGCTCACTCACCGGGCGGTGGGCCCGGCCGCGGTGGGAGACTTGCCACATGCCCCTCACCGAGCCCCACGACGACAACCTCCCGGGGGAGGTGTCGGCCGGTGCCATGCGCCACCCCGGTGAGGACTCCCCGGACACCGACCCCACGTCCGACCTGCGTCACGGGCCCGACCCGTCGCGCCCCGACCCGTCCGAGCCGCCCCCCGGGGAGCCGGAGCCGACACTGCCGGAGCCGGTACGCCAGCGGATCGTCGCGCTCACGGCCGCCGTGCTGCCGGTCCTGCCCGGCGACGAGGTGCCGGTGCCGCTGCGCCGGGTGGCCAAGTTCGCCCCCAACCGCCGGGCCCGGCTCGGCGCGTCGGTGATCGCCGCCCAGCTCGCCGCCGACCCGCTGTTCCGGCAGCGGATCACCGCCCGGGTGCTCGCCGACGCCGGCGACCTCGGCGCCGCCGTGGTCGAGGGCACCGCCCCGGCCGCCGCCGACCCGGTCGAGGTGGCCGCCCTGGCGTACCTGGCCCGGCCCCGGGGCTGGCGCGAGCTGATCGAGGCCAGCGGCGCGGCGGTGCGGGCCGAGGCGGACAAGGCCGTCGTCGACGAGCTGATCCGCGAGGCCGAGCAGCGGGCCGGCCGGGCCGAGCACGACCGGGCAGTGGCCCGGGTGGAGGCCGACAAGCTCCGCGACGAGCTGGCCCGGGTCCGCGAGGAGCTCGGCCAGCTCCGCGAGGAGAGCCGCCAGCTCGCCCGTACCCTGCGGGAGACCCAGGCCCGGGAGCGCAAGGCCGGCGAGTTGCTGGCCACCGAGCGGGGCCGGGCCTCCCGGGCCGCGGCCGACGCGGACGCCGAGCTGCGCCGCGCCCGGGCCCGGCTGGCCGATGCCGAGGCGGCGGCCGGCGTGGCCCGGGTCAGCGCGAAGGAGGCCCGCTCGGTCGATGACGCGAGGCTGTGGTTGCTGCTGGAGACGATCGGGCAGGCAGCCGTCGGGCTGCGCCGCGAGCTGGCGCTGGACCCGGTCGACCAGCTCCCCGCCGACTTCGTCGCCGACGCCTTCGCCGACCGGTCGGCGCCCACCCCGGCCCGCGCCGCCACCCGCGCCCGCGACACCGACGACCCGGCCCGGCTCGACCAGCTCCTCGCGCTGCCCAAGGCGCACCTGGTGGTCGACGGCTACAACGTGACCAAGCGCGGCTTCGGCGAGATGTCCCTGGAACAGCAGCGCAAGCGGTTGATCACCGGGTTGGGCGGGATCGCGGCCCAGACCGGGGACGAGGTCACCGTCGTCTTCGACGGCGCGGAGCGGATGCACGGCCTGCCGCCCACCCCGCGCGGCGTGCGGGTGCTCTTCTCCCACAAGGGCGAGACCGCCGACGAGCTGATCCGGCGGCTGGTCCGGGCCGAGCCGGCCGGCCGGCCGGTGGTGGTGGTCTCCTCCGACCGGGAGGTCGCCGACGGGGTGCGCCGGCACGGCGCGTACCCGCTGGGCGCCGACTCGTTGCTGCGCCGGCTGGCCCGTTCCTGATCCGGGGCGCTTGCTCGGGTCTGGGGGCGTAGCAGGCTGGTTGTCCGATTCTGTCGTACCCGGGCCGTAGCGTCGGGATGACCGACGGTGGCCGGGCGGCGACGACGGCGACCTGGGCGACGACGTGGTCGGCCAGGTCGGTTCCGCCCGCCGCCGACGCATCGCTTCAGGAGGAACGATGCTGATCGACTGCGACAGGTGCGCGATCCGGGGCGCGGGCTGCTCCGGCTGCCTGGTGACCGCGTTGTTCGACGCCGACGGGCCCGGGGGTGAGCTCGGTGCCGCCGAGCAGCGGGCGATCGAGGTGTTCGCCCGGGCCGGCTTCGACGTCGAGGTGCTCCCGCCCGCCGTGCCCGCCCGGGCGCCCCGCGCCCGCCCGGCCCGCCGTCGGGTGGCGTAACCGCCCGCCCGTCTGCCCGCCTGTCGCCTGCCGCCGGTCGGGGCGGGGGCCGTCGCGGGCCGTCGGCACGACCGCCGCCGGCCGCCCGCCCAGGGAGGCCCCGCCGCCGTCGGGCCATAGGATGGGCGCTCACGGCGGGAGGAGTGGCATGACGCGGGTACGACGCGACGGCGGTGCACGCGACGCGACGCCGACCTGCCCACCGGAGGTCCCCGCCGCGCCCGGCCGAGTGCTGCCCGGCGCCCCGTTGCCCGATGTCCCGTTGCTCGGTGCCCCGTCGGCCGGTGTCCCGCTGCCCGATGTCCCGTCGGCCGGTGTCCCGCTGGCCCGTGGCCTGGGGGCGGGGGTGGCGGGATGACGCCGCGCGGCTGGGCGATGCTCACCCTCGCCGGGCTGGCCGTGGCGCTGCTCGTCGTCGGCGTCCTGCTGGTGCCGTGGCACCGGCCGCCGGCCCCGCGCGCCGACCAGCTCGCCGCGCTGCGGGACCTGCCCGTCGACCAGGTCGCCCACAGCCGGGAGTTCCGGGCCGCGCTGCGCCCCGCCGGCTGGGCGGGTCTCGCCCTCGGGCTGCTGGTGGCCGTGGCGCTCGGGCTCACCCCGCTGGGCAGTCGCCTCGTGGAGCTGGCAGGGCGCCCGTTCGGCGGAAACTGGATCGCCCAGGCGGTGCTCGGTGGCCTGGCCGTGGTGCTCGTCGCCGACCTGCTCACCCTGCCCCTCTCCGCCTGGCGGCAGACGATCCTCACCCGGTACGGGCTGAGCACCCAGGGCTGGGCCGGCTGGACGGCCGACCTGCTCAAGTCGTACGCGGTCAGCGCGGTGATCGGCGCGCTCGCGCTGCTCGGCTTCTACACCGTGACCCGGCTCGCCCCGCGCTGGTGGTGGGCGTTCGGCGCGGCCGGCGCCGCCGGGCTGGTGGTGCTGCTGTCGTTCGTGCTGCCGGTGCTGGTGGAGCCGGTGTTCAACCGGTTCACCCCGATGGAGCAGGGCCCGCTGCGCACCGAGCTGATGGGCATGGCGGCCCGCGACGGGGTGCCGGTGCGCGACGTGCTGGTCGCCGACGCGTCCCGGCGTACCCGCGCGGTCAACGCGTACGTCTCCGGGCTCGGGCCGACCCGACGGGTCGTCGTCTACGACACCCTGCTGCGCGAGGCCACCCCGGCCGAGGTGACCAGCGTCGTCGCGCACGAGCTGGGGCACGCCAAGGACCGGGACGTGTGGACGGGCACGCTGACCGGGGCGCTGGGCGCCGCGCTGGCCGTGGTCGTGCTCTACCTGCTCGGCTCGGCCGGCCCGCTGCTGCGGCTGGCCGGCGTCGACTCGATCGCCGAGCCGCGCGCGTTCCCGCTGCTGATCGCGCTGGTCACGGTGGCCGGGCTGGTGACCGCCCCGGTCCAGGCGCTGGTGTCCCGCCGGGTCGAGGCCCGGGCCGACGCGCACGCCCTCGCCCTCACCGGCGACCCGGCGACCTTCGAGGCGATGCAGCGCCGCCTGGCCGGGGTGAACCTGGCCGATCCCGATCCGCCCCGCTGGGAGTACCTCTACTCGGCGTCGCACCCGTCCACGGTCGAGCGGATGGCCGCCGCCCGCGCCTACGCCAGGGAGACCGGCCGATGAGCCGTACGCTGCTGATCACCAACGACTTTCCGCCCCGCCCGGGCGGCATCCAGTCCTTCGTGCACAACCTCGCCGTCCGCCAGCCCACCGGCTCCGTGGTGGTCTACGCGTCGAGTTGGCGCGGGGCGGAGAAGTTCGACGCCGACCAGCCGTTCGAGGTGGTCCGGGAGCGCACCCGGGTGCTGCTGCCCACCCCGTTGGTCGCCCGCCGGGCCGCCCGGCTGGCCCGCGAGTACGACTGCGACACCGTCTGGTTCGGCGCGGCGGCCCCGCTCGGGCTGCTCGCCGCCGGGCTGCGCCGCCGCGCCGGCGTCCGCCGCGTGGTGGCCCTGACCCACGGGCACGAGGTGGGCTGGGCGGCGTTGCCCGCAGCCCGGGCCGCGCTGCGCCGGATCGGCCGGGGCACGGACGTGGTGACGTACCTCGGCGAGTACACCCGGGTTCGGCTGGAGCGGGCGCTGCACGGGGTGACCGAGCTGCACCGGCTGGCTCCCGGCGTGGACGTCGAGACGTACCATCCGTCGGTCGACGGCGAGCCGGTCCGGGCCCGGCTCGGGCTGGCCGACCGGCCGGTGGTGGTCTGCGTCTCCCGGCTGGTGCCCCGCAAGGGCCAGGACATGCTGATCCGCGCCCTGCCGGCGATCCGCCGCCGGGTGCCGGACGCGGCGCTGCTGGTCGTCGGCGGTGGGCCGTACCGGGGCACCCTGGAGAAGCTGGCCCGGCAGACGGGCGTCGAGCGGGACGTGGTCTTCACCGGCTCGGTGCCCTCGGCGGACCTGCCCGCCCACTACGCGGCCGGCGACGTCTATGCCATGCCCTGCCGCACCCGCAACCGGGGCCTGGACGTCGAGGGGCTCGGCATCGTCTACCTGGAGGCGTCCGCGACCGGCCTGCCGGTGGTGGCGGGGGACTCGGGGGGTGCGCCGGACGCCGTCCGCGAGGGCGAGACCGGGTACGTCGTCTCCGGCCACGACGTCGCCCAGCTCGCCGACCGGGTGGCCACCCTGCTCGCCGACCGCGACCTGGCCCGGCAGCTCGGCGCGGCCGGCCGGGCCTGGGTGGAGCGGGAGTGGCGCTGGGAGACCCAGGCCGCCCGGATGGCCACCCTCCTCGCCGGCTGACCGCTGCCCCTCGGCCGGCTGCCCCTCGGCCGGCTGCCCCTCGGCCGGCTGTCTCTGGCCGACTGCGGCTTGGCTGCTCGCTCTCCGCCCGTCGCCGCTCTTGGTTGGTCGCCGCTCTTGGCCGGTCGTCGTCCCCAAGGTTGGCGCAAGATCGGGAGTGAGTCGCCGCCGGGGGACGCCGGTCGCGGCCCTGTGGAGCTGCCCCGTCTGTGCACCCGCGCCGTGTCGGCCGCCGCACGTGGTGCCCGCCCCATGGCCCCGCCATGTCGGCTGCTCTGTGCCGGCTGAGGCTCGTGCCCAGGCCGCGCCGGCATGTCGGCTGCTCTCTGCTGGTTGGTGTTGGTGTTGGTGCCCACGCACGCGTCGGCCGCCGGGGCTGTCTCCCGCCCTTAGTTACGCCCGGGCTGTCTCCCGTCCTTACCTGCGCCCAGGGCTGTGACGGCCCCTGCCCTGGCTGTCATCGGCCCGGTGCCCCGTTTGCGCGGGCAGCTCCAAAGGGCGTGCCGAGAGTGTCCCTGCGGGAGCCGCGCCCCGATAGAGGTGCTCAGCGCGACCAGCGACGGCCGGTGACCAGCGACGGCCGGTGACCAGCGATGGCCCGCGGCCCGCGACGGCCGTGACCATGTGGTGACACCCCAACGAGGCCGGTGCCCCGACCATGTCGGCGTCTCGGAGAGGCCGGCGTCTCGGTCAGGCCGGCGTCCGGTCGGAGGGGTCAGGTGCTCCAGGAGAGCGGCGGCGGTGCCGGTCGGCCGAAATGCCAGCCCTGGGCGGCGTCGCAGCCGATGGCACGCAACCGGTCGGCCTGCCCGGCGGTCTCCACCCCCTCGGCGGTGACGGTCAGGTCCAGCGCGTGCGCCAGCGAGACCAGCGAGGCGAGGATCCGCTCGTCGGTGCGGCTGGCCGGGTCGTCCGCCGGGGCCCGCAGCCCGGCCACGAACTCCCCGGCCACCTTCAGCTCGGTCACCGGCAGGTCCCGCAGGTACGCCAGGTTGCAGTAGCCGGTGCCGAAGTCGTCGATGGCGATCCGCACGCCGAGGTCGGCCAGCACCCGCAGGGCGAGTACCGGCTCCTCGACGGCGCTCATCATGGTGCTCTCGGTGACCTCCAGTTGGAGCCGCTCGGGCGGCAGGCCGGTGCGGTCGAGCACGGCGCGCACCTCGTGCACCAGGTCGGGCCGGTGCACCTGCCGCACCGCCAGGTTGACGCTGACGAACGGCGGGGCGCCTCCCGGCCCGGCCCAGGTCGCCGCCTCCCGGCAGGCCTCGGCGAGCACCCACCCGCCGAGCGGGACGATCAGCCCGGTCTCCTCGGCCAGCCCGATGAAGCTGTCCGGGCGCAGCTCGCCGAGCACGGGGTGCCGCCAGCGGACCAGGGCCTCGACGCCGAGCACGGTGCCGTCGCACAGCGAGGTCAGCGGCTGGTAGTCCAGGTAGAACTCGCCCCGCTCCAGCGCCGCGGGGATCGCCGCGGAGAGCGCGTACCGGGCCAGCTCCCGGCGGTTGCGGTCGGCGTCATACAGCGACCAGCGGGCGCCCCCGGCGGCCTTGGCCCAGTGCAGCGTGGCGTCGGCGGCGCGCATCAGGTCGACCGGGGTGGTCCCGGCCACCGGGCGTTCGACGATGCCGATGCTCGCCGACACGGTCAGCTCGTGCCCGTCGATCAGGGCCGGCTCGCCGACCGCGGCGAGCGCCGCCTCGGCCACCTTCACCACGTCGTCGGTGCAGGCGGTCCGCTCGACCAGGATGACGAACTCGTCACCGCCGAGGCGGGCGACCAGATGCTCGTCGAGCGCCCGGCGCAGCCGGTCGGCGACCGAGACCAGCAGCCGGTCGCCGACCTGGTGGCCGAGGGAGTCGTTGACCACCTTGAAGCGGTCCAGGTCGAGGAAACACACCCCGACCCGGTCGGCTCCCCGGCCCGGGGTGTCGATCGCGGCGGCGAGCCGCTCGGTGAACAGGGTGCGGTTGGGCAGGTCGGTCAGCGGGTCGTGGGTGGCCTGGTGCCGGAACCGGGCCTCGCTGTCGCGCAGCGCCCGCTCGGCCTGCGCCCGGGCCACCATCGCGGCCCGGCGGATGGATTCCTGCTCGTCCAGCGTGCAGGCCCGCAGCGCCCGGGCGTAACCGGTGGCCACGGTGGCCAGCAGCCGGGCCAGCCTGTTCTCGACGTCCTCGCCGGCCAGCCCCAGGTCACGCAGCAGCCGGAGCTGCGCGACCTCGATCGTGCGGCCCAGCCCTTCGGCGGAGGCGATGTGCGACTCGACCAGCTCCGCCCCGACCTGGTGGCCGACGCGCAGGTCGAACGGCTCGGCCACCAGCGCCTCGGCCAGCCGATCGGTGAGCCGTTGCAGCAGGGCCTCCAACTGGGCCTGGGTCATCGGCAGGTAGCTGGTGCCGGAGACCGCCTTCGCCCAGGCCCGGGCGAAGGCACCGGGGCGCGGGGTGAGGTGCCCGTCGGACCGCTCACCCACCGAGCCGCCCGACGCCGCCCATGAAGACCGCCTGCTCGGCGTCCTCCGCGCTCTCCGGTGTCTCGGGGCGCCACCGTGGCACCCAGCCCACTCCCGGGTCGACCAGCTCGAAGCCGTCGAAGAGGGAGATCAGCTCGGCGCGGCTGCGGATGAACAGCGGGTTGTCGGTGCGTCGGTAGACCGCCTCGGCCTCCGCCCGCTCCCCGGTGTGGTGTCGGTCCTCGTCGCTGGCCTGGGAGAGCACCAGGTAGCTGCCGGGCGCCAGCGCCTCGCGCAGCGTCCGCAGGATCTCCGCCGGCCGGTCCGAGTCCGGGACGAAGTGCAGGACCGCCACGATCATCACCGCGACCGGCTGCGACAGGTCCAGCATCCCGGTGACGTCGGGGTGGGCCAGGATCCGTTCGGGGTGGCGCAGATCCTCCTGGACCACGGCGGTCCGGTCGTTGCCGCTGAGGATCTCCCGGCTGTGCGCCACCGCCACCGGGTCGACGTCGACGTAGACCACCCGGGAGGTGGGGTCGATCCGCTGGGCGATCTCGTGCACGTTGCCGACCGTCGGGATCCCGGAGCCGATGTCGAGGAACTGGCGGATCCCGGCTTCGGCGAGGAAGTGCACCGCCCGGCGCAGGAACGCCCGGTTCGCCTGGGCCATCAGTGGCGCCTCGGGCACCGCGTCCACCATCGCCCGGGCGGCGGCCCGGTCGGCGGCGAAGTTGTGCGAGCCGCCGAGGTAGTAGTCGTACATGCGGGCCACGCTGGGGCGCTCGATGTCGATGGTGTCGGGTGCCCAGTCCGGCCGCTGCATGCCCTACCCCTTTTGTCAACGACGCGGAACACGTCGTCCCGCGCGGGTCATTCCGGGTATTCTGCCCCGCCCGCCACACGGGTGACCAGAGAGGGCCGTTCCCCGCCCGACCGGCCGGTCGGGAGGTCCCATTGACCGGACCCGCCGGCCGTCGCGGAAACCCCCGACCGGCGACTGCCGGCCGGGCGGGGAAGCGGTCAGAACTTCGGGGCGTCCGGCGCCTCGAGCAGGCCGAGCCGCAGCGCGGTCATCAGCGCCTGCGCCCGGTTGGCCGCGCCCAACTTCTCATAGAGCTTCGAGATGTGGGTCTTGGCCGTCGACTCGCTGACGAAGAGCTGCTTGGCGATGCCCGCCACGCTCATGCCGTCGGCAAGCAGCCGCAGCACCTGGCCCTCCCGGGGGGAGAGCTGCGGGCCGGACGGCGCGAGCCGCCGCTTCATCGCCTCGGCCAGGTCGGCCGCGGTGAATGCGCTCGGCGAGGAGGCGGCATGCCGGGCGGCGGCCACCACCTCGTCGGCCGGGGCCGTCTTGGGCACGAACGCGCTCGCCCCGGCCTCAAGGGCGCCGAAGAGCTGGTCGTCGCCGGCGTACATGGTGAGCACGACGATGCCCATCGAGGCGCTGGACTTGCGTAGCGCGCGGGTGGCCTCCAGGCCACTGCCGTCGGGCAGCCGCAGGTCCATGATCACCACATCGGGCTGGAGGGCGCCGGCCTGCCGTACGCCCTCCGCCGCCGTGGCGGCCTCGCCGACGACCTCGAACTGCCGGTCCCGCTCGAAGGCGTGCCGCAGTCCCTTGCGGATCAGGTCGTGATCGTCGACAAGGAGGACCTTGGTGCGGGTCGCCGGTGTCGGGCTTGTGGTCATCCTCGGGTTACTCCCCTTCTGCTGCTGCGGCGTTGCCGCGCACCTTATCGCGCCGGGACGAGGAGCCGAGAACCACCGCCACCGTCGTGCCGGTGGGTCGCCGCGGCCTGATCTCCAACCGGCCCCGGATACGTTCCGCCCTCTCGGCCATGATCGCAAGACCGTAGTGCCCGTCCGGGCGCTGCTCACCGATGCCGTGACCGTCATCCGACACTTCGATCTGCGCGTACGGCGGGTCCACCTCGCAGGTGACCCACAGGTTCGACGCCCCGGCGTGCTTTCGGGCGTTGGTGACTGCCTCCTGCGCGATCCGCAGGAGTTCCGCCTCGGTCGCGGCGGGCAGCCGGGCGGTCGACTCGTCCAGCGACAGGTGCACCCGCAGCCCACCGGACGCGCCGACGGTGCGGGCGTACTCGGCGATCGCGGCGGCCAGGCCACCCTGCCGGTCCACCTCGCTGCGCAGCTCGAACAGGCTCAGCCGCAGCTCGGTGATCACCCGGGTCACCTCCTGGCGCAGCTGGCGCAGCGACTCGGCGGTCTCGTCGGCGTCCTCGAAGACGGTGGCCAGGGCGTTGTCGATGCCGTACCCGACCATGACCAGCTCCTGGGCGACCCCGTCGTGGATCTCCCGCGCCAGCCGCTGCCGCTCCTCGTTGGTGGCCAGCGAGCGCACGTCGTCGAAGAGCAGGGCGGCCTCCAGCCGCAGCGCGGCCGGGCGGGTCAGCGCCGTCACCCGGGACACCACCGGCGGCGGGTACGCCTGCGCGGCGTCCGCCTCCATCACGAGCATGCCGATCGTGCGGACGCCGGCGACCAGGGGCACGATCAGCGCCGACACGTCGCCGCCGGCGTGCGAGCGGGCCTGCGAGCGGCTCGCGGTCTGCGGCTGCTGGCTGGCCCAGGCGTCGGCGATCGCCGAGTCCGCGTCGAGCGTGGTCTCCCAGTCGACCCGGTCCACGCCCACCTGGGCGAGCACCACCAGCCGCCCGCCGCCGCTGGCCGAGAGCACCGCCGCCCGCTCGGCCCGGGCCACGGTGCGCAGCTCCTCCAGCAGGTGCTCGGAGATGCCGCCCGGGTCGAGGGTGGCCCCGGGAAGCTGCCGGGCGACCGTGCGGAGCTGGGTCAGCAGCCGGGTGGCCTCGGCGTACGGCTGGGGCTTGCCCTCGACGCGGACCCGCATCACCCGGTGCAGGGTGCCGGCCGTGTAGAGCCCGAGCCCGGCCAGGATCAGCCACTGGGCGCAGACCGCGAGGTACCCGGGCTGGCCGAGCTGGCGACCGCCGTCGACCCCGGTGAGCGCGGCGCTGATCAGCAGGGTGGCGGCGCAGACGGCGAGCAGCGCCGCGCCCTCGCGGAACCGGCGGCGCAGCGCGGTCACGGTCACCGGGACGGCGAGGTACGCCAGCACGGCCGAGGCGCCCAGCCCGTTGGCGGCGCCGTCGAGGGTGGTGTCGGCGGCGACCTGGCTGGCGGCCAGCCCCAGCACCACCACCTCGGCGAAGCGGCTGAGCGGGCCGAGCAGCCGGTGCTGGGGGGCCAGGGCGGCGGGCAGGCCGGCGACGCCCAGCAGGGCGATCCACCAGAGCTGCCCGACGTCGCGGGTCGCGAGGAGGGTGAGAACGGCGACCAGCGCGAGCATGACCAGGCGCGCGGCGGTGGCGAGTGGCTGCGTGGGCGGCCGGGCGGGTGTCGAGGAGGCTGGCACGTGACGGATCGTAGTCAGCGCCGGTAGACGTCGGCGATTTCCGCCGCGTACGTCTTGTGCACGACCTGCCGCTTGACCTTCAGCGACGGGGTGAGCTCGCCGGTGGCCTCGGTGAAGTCGTGCGGCAGGATGCGGAACACCTTGATCGCCTCGGCCTTGGAGACCGACTGGTTGGCCTGGTCGACCGCGCCCTGCACCTCGGCGCGCAGCGCCTCGTCGTCACGCAGGTCGGCGATCGGGGTGGTCTCCGGGCGGCCGTGGGCGGCCAGCCACTTCGGCAGCGCCTCCTCGTCGATGGTGACCAGCGCGGAGATGAACGGCTGGCGGTCGCCGACCACGACACACTGGCTGATCAGCGGGTGCGACCGGACCTGGTCCTCCAGCATCGCCGGGGCGACGTTCTTGCCGCCGGCGGTCACGATGATCTCCTTCTTCCGGCCGGTGATGCTGAGGAAGCCGTCGTTGTCGAGCTGCCCCAGGTCGCCGCTGCGGAACCAGCCGTCCGCGCTGAGCGCCTCGGCGGTGGCCGCCTCGTTGCGCCAGTACCCCCGGAAGATCAGGTCGCCGGAGATCAGGATCTCGCCGTCGTCGTCGATCCGGACGGTCACCCCGGGCAGCGGGCGGCCGACGGTGCCGATCCGGGTGGCGTCGGGCAGGTTCGCGGCGGCGGCCGGGGAGGTCTCGGTGAGCCCGTACCCCTCGCAGATGGTCACCCCGATGCCGCGGAAGAAGTGGCCGAGCCGGGCGCCGAGCGGCGCGCCGCCGGAGATCGCGTCCCGGCACCGGCCGCCCAGGGCGGCGCGCAGCTTGCGGTAGACCAGCTTGTCGAAGACCGCGTGCTGCGCGCGCAGCGCCAGGCCCGGCCCGCCCGGCTTCTCCAGGGCCTCGCTGTACGCGACCGCGACCTGATCGGCCCGGTCGAAGATCTTCCCCTTGCCCTCGGCCTCGGCCTTCTGCCGGGCCCCGTTGTAGACCTTCTCGAAGACCCGGGGCACCGAGAGGACGAAGGTCGGCCGGAACGCCTGGAGCTCGGGCATCAGGTCCTTGGGGTCGGGGCAGTGCGCCATGGTGGCCCGGGCCTGCACCACACCGATCTGGATGAGTCGGGCGAAGGCGTGCGCGAGCGGGAGGAACAGCAGGGTCGACGCGCCCGGCCGCAGGAACAGGTTCGGCAGTACGGGCACCGCGTTGGCGATGTCGGCGTACATGTTGCGGTGGGTCAGCACGCAGCCCTTGGGGCGGCCGGTGGTGCCGCTGGTGTAGATGATGGTCGCCATGTCGTCGGCCCGGACCGCCGTGCGGCGCCGGTCGATCTCCAACGGGTCGACCGGGGCGCCGGCGGCGACCAGGTCGCCGACCGCGTCCAGCTCGATCTGCCAGACGTGGGTCAGCTCGGGGAGCCGGTCCCGGACGCCGGCGACCAGGGTGGCGTGCGCGGTGCTCTCGACCACGACCGCGACCGCGCCGGAGTCCTCCAGGATCCAGGCGGCCTGCTCGGCGCTGGAGGTCTCGTAGATCGGCACGGTGACCGCACCGGTCGCCCAGATCGCGTAGTCGAACAGGGTCCACTCGTACCGGGTGCGGCTCATCAGGGCGACCCGGTCGCCGGGGGACACGCCGGCCGCGACCAGCCCGCGGGCCACCGCGACCACCTCGTCGCGGAACTGCCGGCAGGTCACGTCCTCCCGGGCCGGGCCCGCCTCGCCGGCCGACGGGACCGGGCGGACGAACTGCACCGCCTCCGGTGCCGCCTCGGCGTTGTCCCAGACCGGCTGGGTCAGGTTGGCCGAGTCGCCGACGGTGACGATCGGCGGAACGGAGAACTCGCGCACCTGCACTCCCTCGTGCTCGCACTGGCCGGGCGGGCAGGGGCCCGGACGGGTCGGCTCTGTCGAAACCTACCCGCCCGCCCAGGTGATTGCGGTGGGAGGTTGCCCGCGCCGCCGCCCGAATCGGTCCCGACCGTGGCCCGCTCGGGCCGGGTCCGCCGGCGACGGGCCGTTGCGCGGCCGGGGGTGGACCGGGACGCGTCCGTCCGCCGCCGGGTAGCCTCCCCACATGGCGGACTCCTCCACCCAGTCGATCGTCGTCGGCGCGTCACCGGACCGGGTCGCGGCGGTGATCTGCGACTTCGCGCGCTACCCCGAGTGGACCGAGGCGATGCGCCGGGCCGAGGTCGTCGAGGAGTACGAGGACGGCTACGCCAGCCAGGTCCGGTTCACCATCGACGCCGGGGTGCTGGCCGACGAGTACACGCTCGCCTACGAGTACTCCGAGGACCTGACCCGCGTCGAGTGGCACCTGGTGGCGCCCTCGAAGATGCAGCGCTCCCAGCGCGGGGCGTACGACCTGGCCGGCAACCCGGACGGGACGACCACGGTGACCTACACCCTGGAGGTTGAGCTCTCCGTGGGCATGCTGGGCATGTTTCGGCGCAAGGCCGAAAAAATGATCATGGATACGGCGTTGAAGCAGCTCAAGCTCCGGGTAGAAGAATCCGGCGCGGCGCGGTGACGCGACCTGCTGCGGCACGCCCGGCACGGTAGAGGAGCCGACCATGGGGGGTACTGAGCCGGGCTCGGCCCGGGAAGAGGCGGAGCGGCTGGTCGCCACGGTGCTCGCGGCGGCCCGGCTGGCCGGGGCCCGCGCGGGCGCTGGTTCCGGTTCCGGGGAGGGCCCGTGGGGTCCGGTCGGTGGGATCCTGTCGAGTGTCCTCGGTCACAGCGCCGGGCGTACGGCCGGCGAACCCGCCGAGGCGGGCCGGGTTGGTTTCGCCACCGGCGCGGCAGAGTGTTGCATCTGCCCGGTCTGTCGCGGTATCGCGGCGTTACGGGATCCGAGTCCGGAATTCGCCGAGCGGCTCGCCACCGGAGCGGGTGATCTGGCGGCCGGAGTGGCCAGCCTGATGCGCGCGTTCGCCTCGGCCGGTGATCCCGCCCACCGCCCGCAGGAGCCGGGCGAAGCCGCGCCGCCCCCGCCCCGGACGGGGGCCCAGCAGGGGTCGGGCGATCACGTGTGGCGCGAGGCCACCCGCACCGGGCATGATTCTCAGCCGGCGCCGGAGCAGGACGTGTGGTCCGCCGCGACCCGGGGGGAGGGTCGGGGCGTTCCGGCTGCCGACGTGCCGCCCGCCGACGACGCCGGGCCGGCCGCGCCGCGGGATTCCCGGCAGTCGGCCGGCCAACCCGTGGGGCCCGCCTCGCGGACACCCGGCGGCGCGGGCGAGGACGCACCAGGCGACGAGGCCTGACCACCGGACATCCCGGCCCACCCCACGGCGGTTCGCCGTGACGGCGCCGGACAACAGCACAGCAGAGGGGAGTGGCAGCGGTGACGCTGACCATCGGAGTCGACGTCGGTGGCACGAAGGTGGCCGGCGGTGTCGTGGACGACACCGGCAAGGTCCTCGTGCAGGCCCGACGGGACACCCCTGCCGACAACGTGGCCAAGACCCGCGACGTCATCATCGAGGTGGTCACCGAACTCGCCGCCGGCCGGCAGATCGCCGCCGTCGGCATCGGTGCGGCCGGCTGGATCGACGCCAAGCGCTCCACCGTCCTCTTCGCCCCGAACCTGGCCTGGCGCGACGAGCCGCTGCGTGAGTACGTCAGCGTCGCGACCGGCCTGCCGGTGATCGTGGAGAACGACGGCAACGTCGCGGCCTGGGCCGAGTTCCGCTACGGCGCGGCCCGGCAGGCCGACGACTCGATGGTCATGTTCACCATCGGCACCGGCGTCGGCGGCGGCATCGTGCTCGGCGGTGAGCTGGTGCGCGGGGCCAACGGCATCGCCGCCGAGCTGGGCCACATGCTCACCGTCCCCGACGGCCACCAGTGCGGCTGCGGCCGGCTCGGCTGCATCGAGCAGTACGCCAGCGGCAGCGCCCTGGTCCGGTTCGCCCGCGCCGCCGCCCGCCAGGAGCCGCACCGGGCCACCGCGCTGCTGAAACTGGCCGGCGGCGAGGCCGAGGCCGTCACCGGCCCGATGGTGACCGCCGCCGCCCAGGGCGGCGATCCCGTGTCCGCCGAGGCGTTCGCCCAGGTCGGGCGCTGGCTCGGCACCAGCCTCGCCGACATGGCGCAGATCCTCGACCCGCAGGTGCTGGTCGTCGGCGGTGGCGTCGTCGAGGCCGGCGACCTGCTGCTCGGCCCGACCCGGCGGTCCTTCGCCGACGCGTTGGCCCAGCGCAACCGGCTCCCGGTCGCCGAGGTGCGCCCCGCCGAGCTGGGCAACACCGCCGGCGTGATCGGCGCCGCCGACCTGGCCCGTCGGGCCTGAGGCGGGCCAGGATGAGCGAGAGCGTGGGCGTGCCGCTGCGCGTCGTGTCGTACAACATCCACAGCCAGCGCGACGACGCCGCCGCGCTGGCCGCGGTGGTTCGCGAGGCCGCGCCGGACGTGGTGATCGTGCAGGAGGCCCCCCGGCGGTTCCGGTGGCGGCAGAAGTCGGCCACGCTGGCCGAGTCGTTCGGGCTGGTCGTCGCCGCCGGTGGGCTGCCGTCGCTGGGCAACCTGCTGCTGACCAGCCTGCGGGTGCGGGTGCTCGACACCCGCTGCCAGCGCTACCCGCTGACCCCGGGCCGGCACCTGCGCGGCGCCGCGTACGCCGAGTGCCGGGTGGGCGGGGCCCGGTTCCTGCTGGCCGGCTCGCACCTGTCCACCGACCCGGCCGAGCGCCCCGCCCAGGCGGCGGCGTTCAAGCGCGAACTGGCCGCCGCCGAGCTGCCCGTGGTGGCCGCCGCCGACCTCAACGAGGGCCCCGACGGGGCGGCCTGGGCGACGGTGGGGGAGGGGCTGACCGACACGGCGGTCGCGGCCGACCGGGCCGACCGGCACACCTACTCGTGCGCCGACCCGCGCCGGCGGATCGACGCGGTCTTCGTCGACCCCCGGATCACCGTGGTCGACTACGACGTGGTGGACACCCCGCAGACCCGCCGCGCCAGCGATCACTTCCCCGTCCTGGTCGACCTGCTGCTGCCGGCCACCGGCTGACCGTCCCGGAGCGTCCGGCCCTCCACAAGGGCTGGACAAACCGGTCGGGTTACCGGAAGGATTTCGCAGCGACCGGCACTCGTGCCGCACCTAAGGAGAATCCGGTGTCCCCCTCCACCGATCCCGACCGCCCCGATCCGGACGCGGCGACGCTCGCCCCGCCCCGGGACGGTCGCCCGGTTTCCGACCGGGGCGACACGGTCTGCGTCATCGGGGCCGGGGCCAGCGGCCTGACCGCGGTGAAGAACCTGCGCGAACACGGCTTCGGCGTCGACTGCTACGAACGGGAGACCGGCGTCGGCGGCGCGTGGAACTGGCGGCACGACCGCAGCCCCGTGTACGCCAGCACCCACCTGATCTCGTCGCCGCCGTTCACCCAGTTCCCCGACTTCCCGATGCCGGACGACTGGCCCGACTACCCGCACCACAGCCAGTTGCTGTCCTACTTCGAGCGCTACGCCGACCACTTCGACCTGCGCCAGCACGTCTGGTTCGGCACCGAGGTGGTCCGGGTCGAGCCGGTCGCCGGCGACCGCTGGGACGTCACCACCCGCAGCACCGGCGGGTACGGCCCGGAGCGCACCTCCCGGTACGCCGCCGTGGTCGTCGCCAACGGCCACAACTGGTCGCCGAAGCTGCCCCGCTACGAGGGGCTGGAGGAGTTCCGGGGCGAGATCATGCACGCCTCGTCCTACAAGGACCCGGCCCAGTTGCGCGGCAAGCGGGTGCTTGTCGTCGGGGCCGGCAACACCGGCTGCGACATCGCGGTCGAGGCGGCCCAGCAGGCGTCCCACTGCTGGCACTCCACCCGCCGCGGCTACTGGTACGCCCCGAAGTACGTCCTCGGGCGCCCCACCGACCAGGTCAACGACCGCCTGCTGGCGCTGCGGGTGCCGCTGCGGATCCGGCAGTGGCTCTACCACTGGACGCTGCGGCTCACCGTCGGCGACCTGACCCGGTTCGGCCTGCCGAAGCCCGACCACCGGGTCTACGAGACCCACCCGATCGCCAACAGTCAGCTCGTCTACTACGTCGGGCACGGCGAGATCGCCCCGGTGCCGGACGTGGCCCGGTTCCACGCCAAGGCCGTGGAGCTGACCGACGGCCGCCGGATCGAGCCGGATCTGGTCGTCTTCGCCACCGGCTACCTTCCTCGCTTCGAGTTCCTCGACCCGAGGATCCTCGGCGACGCCGACGGGTCGGGCCGGCCCCGGCTGTGGCTCAACGCCTTCGCCCCCGGCCATCCGACCCTCGCCGTCGCCGGTCTGGTCCAGTCCGACTCGGGGATCTTCACCCTGTCGCACTGGCAGACCGTGCTCTTCGCCCGGCTGCTCGCGCTGCGCATCACCCGGCCCGACCGGGCCGCCGCGTTCGCGAAGCGGGCCGCGGCCGGGGTCGGCGAGCGCTACGCCGGCAAGGTCAAGGACAGCAGCCGGCACTGGTTCGAGGTCGGCCACGCCGACTACCTGCGCGCCGTGCAGCGCGCGATGTACGACTTGGAGGAGAAGTGAGCGGCGGCGGGGAGCGGGTGCGGGTCCTGCGTGGCCGGGAGTGGGCCCGCCCGGTCCGCCCGGCCCGCCGCGAGGTGCTCAGCGTGCTCCCCGAGCTGGAGCAGGGCCGCCCCCCGCTGCTGTTCGTGCCCGGCTTCGGGCACGGCGCGTGGGCGTTCGCCGAGCACTGGCTGGAGCACGCCGCCGGGCGCGGCTTCCCGGCGTACGCGCTGAGCCTGCGCGGGCACGGCGGCAGCGAGCCGGCGCCGGAGGCGACGCTGCGGGCGTACACCCACGACGTGACGCAGGTGGCGGCGGGCCTGCCGCGCCAGGCGGTGCTGGTGGGGCACGGCGCCGGGGCCCTGGTGGTCCGGCACGCCCTGGCGCGCTACCCGGCCCGGGCGGCGGTGCTGGTCGCCCCGGTGCTCGGCGAGTGGGGGACGCTGGGCGCCGCGCTGCGCCGCAACCCCGGCGGCACCCTGCCGGCCCTGGTCGGCGGCGGGCTGCGGCTGAGCCGCCGGCAGCTGTTCAGCCGTGAGCTGCCCGACGCCGAGGCCCGCCGGTACGCCGCCCGGATCGGCCGGGCCGGCCGGCGCGCGCAGTGGCAGCTGCTGACCCACCGCGACCCGGAGCCGGCCGTGGGGCACCCGCCGGTGCTGGTGCTGGGCAGCCCCGACGACCGGGTGGTCCCGCCGGCCGCGCTGACCCGGGCCGCCCGGCGGCACGGCGGCGCCCCGCTGCTCTTCCCCGGGATGGGGCACGACCTGATGCTGGACGCCCGCTGGCGGGAGCCGATCGACGCGATCCTGGACTGGCTGGAGAAGGAGCACACCCCGGCCTGACCCGCGCCGGCGCGGCCTGGGCGGCGGCCGTGCCGGCGCGGGTCAGGCCGGTCAGCCGGTCGTGCTGATGTGGTTCAGCAGCGAGCCGCCGTCGTCGAGGGCGCTGAGGTAGGAGCGCGCCCAGGCGTGGATGTCGTTGCGGTGCAGGTGCTCGCGCATCGCGCGCATCCGGGCGGTGACGTCGGCCGGGTCGGCCTGGAGCGCGGTCAGCAGCTTCTGCTTGAGCCCCTCCAGGTCGTGCGGGTTGACCAGGTACGCCTGCGGCAGCTCCGCCGCCGCGCCGGCGAACTCGCTGAGCAGCAGCGTGCCGGTGTCGTCGACCCGCGCCGCCACGTACTCCTTCGCGACCAGGTTCATCCCGTCCCGCAGCGGGGTCACCGCCATCACGTCGGCGATCCGGTAGAGCGCGGCCAGCTCGGCCCGGTCGAACGGCTGGGTGAGGTAGTGGATGGCGGGTTCGCCGACCCGGCCGAACTCGCCGTTGATCCGCCCCACCTCGCGCTCGACCCGGTCGCGGAGGATCTGGTACTGCGTCACCCGCTCCCGGCTGGGCACCGCCACCTGCACCAGCACCGTGTCGCGCACTTTGACGTGCCCGCTGGCCAGCAGCTCGCTGTACGCCTTGAGGCGCTGCTCGATGCCCTTGGTGTAGTCCATCCGGTCGACGCTGAGGATGACGTGGTCGGGGTCGCCGAGGTCGTGGCGCAGCCGCCGGGCCCGGGCGGCCACGTCGGGGCGGCCCGCCAGGGCGGCCATCTCGGCGGTGTCGATCGAGACCGGGAACGCGCCGATCCGGACCACCCGGTCGCCGACGCCGACCCGCCGGTCGGTGGCCGGCAGATCCAGCACCTTGGCCACCAGTTGGGCGAAGTTGTGCGCGGCTTGGGCGCGCTGGAAGCCGATCAGGTCGGCGCCGAGCATGCCGCGCAGCAGCTCGGCCCGGCGGGGGAGCTGCATGAACAGCTCCGGCGGCGGGAACGGCACGTGCAGGAAGAAGCCGATCCGCAGGTCGGGGCGCAGCTCGCGGAGCAGGCCGGGGACCAGTTGCAGGTGGTAGTCCTGCACCCAGACCACCGCGCCCCGCTCGGCCACCTCGGCGGTCGCCTCGGCGAACCGCTGGTTGACCCGCTGGTACGCCTCCCACCAGCGGCGGTGGTACTCGGGCTGCTCGACCGCGTCGTGGTACAGCGGCCACAGGGTGGAGTTGGCGAAGCCCTCGTAGTGGTCGCGAAGATCCTCGGAGCTCAGCGGCACGGTGTGCATCCGGACGCGGTCGACGTCGGGCAGGGCCGGCGCCGGCCCGGTGCCGCCCGCCCAGCCGACCCAGGTGGCCGGGGTGTGCCGGAGCAGGGGGTGCAGGGCGCTCACCAGCCCGCCGGGGCTGCTCCGCCACTCGCAGGCGCCGTCGGGCGCCACACTGTCGTCGATGGGGAGGCGGTTGGCCACCACCACGAGTGAACTCTGTCGCATCTCGGGCATTCCGATCAGCAGAGACCGACCACCACGAGCGAGGAACAACCGGGCAGTCAGTGGGGGAATTGACGTACAGCGGTATTCCTACTGACAGTAAGTTACACCACTGTTACGCCTGTCGCGGCGGGCGGCGGGCGTCCCGCAATTCGGGCACCCGGCGTCCGTGCCCGGGAACGGTACGCGACGGAGCCTGCTGCCTGCTCGCTGCGGGCCGGGCATGATCATGGGTCGGGACGGGTGGGCGATCGGATGGGGCCTGACTGGGGCGTCAGACCTGGGCGCCGTTGCCCGGGTCGTCGTCGTCGGAGTCACCGGGGCGCAGCCGCCAGACCAGCGTCACGAAGCCGGCCAGTATCCCGGTGAACCCGAACAGGGTGACCACCGAGGAGTCCACCGGCAGCAGCGTCGGCTTCAGGAAGAGCACGAAGCCGACGATGATGGCGAGCACGCCGGCCACCGCGTACTTGGAGATCCGGGGCAGGGGTGGGGGCGGCGGCGGGGTGTAGCGGTCCTCCGCGTCGTCGGGCAGGTCGGCGCCGAAGGTGTCCAGCCCGTCCAGCAGCGACGGCTCGTCCTGCCGGCCCTGGCCCAAGGAGACGCCGGAGACGTCGGCGGCCCAGGGCAGCCGGCGCACGTCGGTGGCGGTCCCGCCCTCGTCCACCCCGACCCGGCCGGCTCCGCCCGCCGCCGGCTCGCCCGGCTCGTCGTCGACGTCCTCCGCCGCGGGCCAGGGGTGTGCCCCGGCGGCCGGGGCGGTGTGGAAGCCGGCCACGATGCGGGCCCACTCGGCGTCCACGTCCGGCTCGTTGCGGGCCGGCTCGGCGGGGGCCTCGTCGGCGAGCTGGGTGAGGTAGTCACGCGCCGTGGTCAGGTGCGACCGGTCGACGTAGAGCCGGTCGACCGGCCGGGACGGAACGGTGGTGGTGCGGGTGACGGGGTTCAGGTCGGCCGACGGTTGGAGGTACGCCGCGATGCCGCCGGCGGCCAGCACGTCGAGCAGATGCTCGCCGACGCGCGGATCCACGTCGCCGGCGACGGCGTACTCGCTCGCGTCGAGCCCGTTGTCCCGCCGCCCTCGGCGGGCCCCACCCGCTGACACCGGACATCCTCCCTCGGCGCACCTCACGGTGCGGTCGCCCCGGCGCCCACACGCCGTGCCCTGAATCGTGACACGTCGGGGCCCCGTTCCGGGAGTGCGTTGTGGCGTGCCGCTCCTGGTTCGTCGGCTCATGGCCGACAGTCCCGCTCGCCGACGGCGCCCTCGCGGGCCCGCCCGGGCGCTTCCCAGGCGCCCGGCCCGCCGGCCGCGGTGGCGTCGCGGCCGCCTCTCGGGAAGGACACCGATGCTGTACTGGCTGATGAAGTACATCATCCTCGGCCCCTTGCTGAGGCTGATCTTCCGCCCTCGGGTCGAGGGCCTGCGCCACGTGCCCGACGTCGGGCCGGTCATCCTCGCGAGCAACCACCTGTCCTTCTCCGATTCGATCTTCACGCCGCTGGTCGTCAAGCGAAAAGTCACATTCATCGCCAAAGCGGAGTACTTCACCGGTAAGGGGCTCAAGGGCTGGCTGACGGAGCTCTCCGGGCGCGAGTACGTCGACGTCTACGCGCAAAAGGGCAAGTCCCCGCCGTCCGCCGAGGCGTCCCCACGGAAGGCGGTCACCGCCTGACGGGCGCGTGCCGGGCAAGCGCCTGGCGGCGGGAGGGCTACGCCTCCGGGGCGACGCCCGCGAGTCGGAGCAGGCCCGGCGCCAGGTTGCGGGCGGCGAACTCCCGCACCTCGGCCAGCACCCGGGTCGCGTCCTGCTGGTCCACCTCGCGCAGGGTGGGCAGCGCGAGCGCGAGGGCGAGCGCGTGGTCGGTGGCGTCGCCCATCCGGCGGTACTGTTCGGCCGCCGACCGGAACAGCCCGGCGGCGGCGAGGGTGTCCCCGGCCGCCCGGGCGAGTGCGGCCTCCGCCTCCTGGCCGGCCGCCAGGGCCCACGGGGTCGTCCGTGGCGAGCGGGCCAGCAGCTCCCGGACCCGTCGGGCGGCGTCCCCGCCGAGCACCACCGCGACGTGCCCGATCGCGGGAACCCACTCGGCGAACGGGATCATCCGGGTCCGCCGCCAGTCCTCGTCCAGCTCGGTGAGCAGCCGCAGCGCCTCGGCGTCGCGTCCCTGCACCGCCTGGCAGAGCGCGGCGTGTGCCAGCGTCGAGCGGAGCACCCGGTGGAAGCCCGAGCGTCGGGCGGCCAGCACCGCCCGCTCCACCTGATCGCCCTCGCCGCCCTCCTCGGCCGCGCCCCCGTTGACGGCCGCGCCCCCGCCCGCCGCGCCCCCATCCGCCCCGGTGGCGGCAGCCCCGGCCCGCTCCGGGTGGTCGCGCAGCGCCCTCAGCCAGCCGGAGACCGCGACGATGTGCAGGTCCCACTCGGCGGTGGGCCGCCGGGTCGACTCGGCCACCAGCGCCGCCGCCGAACCCCAGTCCCCGGCGTAGTACGACCGGGCCCACTGGTCCTCGAAGCTCGTCGCCAGGCTGTGCTCGCCGCCGAGGTCCAGCGAGCGTTGCTCGTCCACCAGCCGGGCCGACCCCACCAGGTCGCCCTCCTCCTGCAACACCCAGGCCAGGTTGTGCACCGCCCGGCGGCGGCTGGTCAGCCGCTCCACCCGGCAGTGCTCGGTGATCTCGGCCAGCTCGGCGTACGCCTCGCCGACGCCGGACAGGTAGCGGGCCACGGCGAGGGTGATCTGGGCGTTCGCGCTCACCTCGCGCAGTTGCAGGCGCTCGGCGAGCCCGGCGGCGGTCCGGGCCGCCGCGCAGGCCGGGTCGGTCTCCGCGTTGAGCATGTGCACCCGGGCCAGCTCCAGCAGGGCGCCCGCCTTCTCCTCGGTGTCCGGCAGGTCGACGTAGATGCCCAGCGCCCGGTCCAGGCAGCGCAGCGTCTCCGAGCGGTCGGCGCGGCTCCACGCCGCCGTGGCGAGCAGCGTCCAGGCCCGGGCCGCCCCCGTCCGCTCGCCGGCCTCGGCCAGCCGGTCGGCCAGCCGGGTCAGTCTGCCGGTGCCCCCGGCCACCAGGAACGCGTCGCCGTCGCGGTAGAACGCCAGCTCGGCGTCGAACAGCTCCAGCGTCGGGTCGGGTTCGCCGGCCAGGGCCAGCGCCCGCCCCACCAGGATCGCGGCGGTGTCCAGCGCGTGCAGCTCGTTCGCCCGCCGGGCCGCGCGGTGCAGGGCGGCCCGCGCCGCCGGGGCGTACGGGGCGGTGTCCAGGCCGACGGTGCGGGCGATCTCGTGCGCCGTCCAGCGGTGGTTGGCCAGCACCTCGACGAGGTCGTGCTGCCGGCCGTCGGTGACCTGCTCCAGCCAGTCGGCGGTGTGCTGGTGGCGCAGCACCCGCTCGGCCCGAGGCAGCCGCTGGTAGCAGACGTCCCGGACCAGGATGTGCCGGAAGCGGTACTCGGGCTGGCCGGGCATCGTCGAGATGGGCTGCTCGTAGACCAGGTCGCGGCGTTGCAGCCGGTCCAGGGCCCGCTCGACCCACTCCACCGGCCGGCTCAGTGCGGTGGCCACCGGCCCCGGCCAGAACTGCACCCCGACCACGGCGGCGGCCTGGAGCACGGCCCGGTCGGACGCGTCGAGCAGGTCGAGCCGGTTGGCGATGACCGCCTGCACGGTGCGCGGCATCCCCGGGGAGCCGGCCGGGTCGAGCCGCCCGTCCGGCCGGGTCGCGGCGAGCATCCCGCCGTCGAGCAGCATCCGGGCGTACTCCTGGGCGTAGAGCGGGTTGCCGTCGGCGAACTCGATCAGTGGCCCCCGGGACTCCGGCGACAGCGCGGACTGCCCGAGCAGCAGCGAGTAGAGGGTGTCGATGTCCGCGTCGTGCATCGGCGGCACCGAGATCGACATCGCCCCGCTGATCGTCCCGGTCCAGGCGGGGTGGCGCTCCCGCAGCTCCGGGCGGGCGGTGGCCAACACCAGCAGCGGTACGCCGCGTGCCGCCGCGCCGAGCTGCTCGACGAAGGCGAGCATGGACTGGTCGGCCCAGTGCATGTCCTCGAAGACCAGCACCGTCGGGCCGGTGGCGGCCAGGGTGAGCAGGAACCGCCGCCAGGACGCCTCGGTCTCGCCCGGGGTGAGCCGCTCGCCGGGCAGGCCGATGAGCGGGCCGAGCTGACCGGCCAGCCGGACGCCGTGCCGGTCGGCCAGCCCGCCCAGGCGGCGCCGCAGCAGGTCGTCGAGGGCCGCCGGGTCGTCGACTTCCGACACGCCGACCCATCCCTTGACGATGTCGGCGAGGGCCGCGTACGCGACGTTCTCGCCGAACGGCGGGCACTGCCCGACCAGCCAGGTGACCGGCGGCCCGGGCAGGCTGGCGGCGTGCCGGGCCAGCTCGCGCAGCAGCCGGCTCTTGCCCACCCCGGCCGGCCCGAAGACGGTGACCAGCTGCGAGGTGCGCTCGGTGATCGTCCGGTGCAGGGCGTTGACCAGCAGGCCGCGCTCGTGTTCCCGGTTGACCATCGGGCTCAGCTCGGCGGTGCTCAGGTCCCGCTGGGGCAGCGCGCGGACGGCCAGCCAGATCCGGCTGACCGCCGAGCGGCCCCGCAGCGTCACCGAGGGCTGGACGGCGTACTCCATGTCGTGCCGGGTGGCCGTCCAGGTGCTCTCGTCCACCACCACCCCGCCGGAGGGGGCGAGGGACTGCAACCGGGAGGCCGTGTTCACCACGTCCCCGGTGACGAAGCCCTGCCCGCCGTCGCGGGCGGCGGAGAGGTCGACCAGCGCCTCGCCGGTGGCGATGCCGACCCGGAACCCGAGCGGCGGGTGCGGGCCGGCGGGCTGGCGGGCCAGGTTCCGTTGCAGCTCCAGCCCCGCGCGTACGCAGCGCAGCGCGTCGTTGTCGGTGGCCACCGGCGCCCCGAACAGCGCCATCACCGCGTCGCCGATGTACTTCTCGACCACCCCGCCGTACTGGTGCACCAGCCGGCGCACCGTGGCGAAGTAGCCCTGCTGAAGGCTGCGGGCCTGCTCCGGGTCGGCCTGCTCGGCGTACGTCGTGAAGTCGACGATGTCGATGAACAGGACGCTGACCTGGCGGCGGTCCTCCTGCGCGGCCACCGGCCGGTCGTGCAGCGGCTGGCCGCAGCTGGTGCAGAAGTTGGCCTCGGCGCTGTTGGGGTGCCCGCAGCGGGCGCAGCTCCGGCTCAGTGCCTGCCCGCACCCGCCGCAGAAGCGGTCGTCGGGACCGGCTCCGCGTGAGCAGTGTCCACACTTGAGGTCGATGGTCGGCTCCATAGCGCGAGGTAGCCCCAGTATCACGCCCCCGCCGCCGAGTCGGCTACCCGATATGTGGGCGGACTGTGCGGCTGATCGGGCCACACTAAGCTTCCACTCAGGAGATACACCGTCAGGAGAGTGCCGTGCACGTACGACTGTCCGCCCCGTGGACGGATTCGCGCGGGACCCTGTGGGCCCCGGGTGACACGGTAGAGGTCGACGCCGTCACTCTCGCCTCACTGGAGGAGCAAGGCATGGTAGAAGCACCGGAAGGCCAGGGCACTGGTCCCGAGAACACCTCGAACACCTCGTCGACGCCCCCGCCGCCGCCCAAGCCGACCGATCCGACACCGATCGGTCCTGGCCCGGGTGCGCCGCCCGCGGACGAGCCGGGCAAGTGAGTAACGGGACACATCAATAACACGTGAAAGGGCCGGCGGGCCTCGCCCGCCGGCCCTTTTCGTCGTCAGGGGCCGCCGGGCTCGGCCGGAGTGGCGTCAGCGGTCGTTCATGCCGGCCCGGCGGCGCAGCGCCCCCACGTCGGTGACCACGATTCGCCGGCCCTCGGTACGCAGCCAGCCCCGGCTGGCGAACGAGCCGATCGCCTGGTTGACGCTCTGCCGGGAGCCGCCGGCCATCTCCGCGAGCTGGCTCTGGTTGAGCTCGATCGTGATCATCGGGGCCTGGCTCTCGCCGGCCAGCCGGACCAGCGTCTTGGCGACCCGGCCGGGCAGGTCCAGGAAGACGTGATCGGCGTTCTGCTCGGTCAGCCGGCGGATCAGCCCGCCGAGTGAGCGCATCACCGCGTCGAGGATGCGCGGGTTGGAGTGCACCAGCTCCATGAAGGCGGGGCGGGACAGCGCGAGCGCCGCGGAGTCCTCGATTGCCTCGGCCGACGCCGAGCGGGTGGACGCGTCGAGCAGGGAGACCTCGCCGAGCACGTCCGGGGGTCGGATCACCGACAGCACGGCCCGCTCGCCGGTCGGCGCGGTGCGGAACACGGCCACCGCGCCCCGGCGCAGCACGATCAGCGACTCGCCCGGGTCGTTCTCGACGAAGAGCAACTGACCCTTGCGGTACGTCCGCGGCACCGCCGCCGCGATCACCCGCTGGCGCACCTCCGGCTCGAGGCCGGCGAACATGTCGACGCCGGTGAGGGCGTCACCCGGCTCCGGCAGGCGCATCTCCACGGCCCAACCCCTCCCCGGTCAAGGACCACAACTCGCATCCGGGCGAATCTGACAGCCCCGGTGCGAGGTTCTGAACCGGTTCGGCGTCCGGTAGCGGTACACATCAGATCATGACGGTCCAGTCGCTTGCTGTACACCCCTGGAAACACTTCCGTGACACTCCCGAGCTGCGACGAAGGGCGGCGGGGCGGGCCCCGGCCGACGGCGGGTGACGCGGGTGGGCCAGGATGGGCACGATGGTCTACCGCTATTTCTACGACTGCGAGTTCATCGAGGACGGGCGCACCGTCGACCTGGTGTCGATCGGCGTCGTCGACGAGAACGGGCGCGAGTTCTACGCCGTCTCCACCGAGTTCGATGACTCCCGGGCCGTGCCCTGGGTGCGCCGCAACGTGCTGGACAAGCTCCCCTCGCCGGCCGACCGGGCCTGGCGGTCGCGGGAGCGGATCCGCGACGACCTCTACGAGTTCCTGGTCGAGCCGGTCCGGGACCGGCCTGGCGAGCAACTGGAGCTGTGGGCCTGGTATGCCGCGTACGACCACGTGGTGCTGGCCCAGCTCTGGGGGGCGATGCCGGCGCTGCCCCGGGAGATCCCCCGGTTCACCAAGGACCTTCGGCAGCTCTGGGACGACCGGGGGCGGCCGTCGCTGCCGAACGCCGACGCCGCCCGGCACGACGCTCTGGTCGACGCCCGGCACAACCTCGCCCGCTGGCACGCGATGACCGCCCGCTGACCTTCGTCGGCTCCCTCAGGTTTGGCCCGGTCTGTCCCGGGCACCGCCTCGACATCCGGTCGATAGAGGGGGTACCGCCATGAGCAGTGAGCTGACAAGTGCCGCCGACGCCCGGCGCCGGGTCACCGAGCTGGTCCGCGAGGCGCGGATCTGCATGCTGACCACCATCGGCCTCGACGGGCGGCTGGTCAGCCGGCCGATGGGGCTCCAGGCGGCGGAGTTCGACGGCGACCTGTGGTTCTTCGCCCACGCCGACTCGGCGAAGGTCCGCCAGCTCCGGGTGAACCCGCAGGTCAACGTGGGCTTCTCCGACCAGCGGAACAACGCCTGGGTGTCGCTGTCCGGCACCGCGCAGGAGGGGTACGACCGGGCCCGCGCCGAACAGTTGTGGAACCCGTTGCTGAAGACCTGGTTCCCGGACGGTCCGGACACCCCCGGGCTGACGCTGATCAAGGTGCACGCCAGCTCCGCGGAGTACTGGGGCTCGCCGAGCGGCACCGTGGTCAGCCTGCTCGGCTTCGCCAGGGCGGCGGTCACCGGGAAGCAGCCGAGGGCGGGGGAGAACCGGGAGGTGACCTTCTGAGCGGCAGGCGGGGCTGCCCGGGGCGCGCGGTCGCTGTGCGGGTACGGCGGCTAGAGTTCGCACTGACGGCCCGCCCCGGGCCGGCAATGGCGCCGATGGTCTGATCTGACACATATCCTGGGGCAAATCGGGCTTCACCTGATGCTCCAGGAGGATGCAGATCATGCGTATCGGCGTGCTCACCGGCGGCGGCGACTGCCCGGGTCTCAACGCGGTAATCCGGGCGGTGGTCCGCAAGGGCGTCGCCAACTACGGTCACGAGTTCGTGGGCTTCCAGGACGGCTGGAAGGGTCCGCTGGAGGGCCTGTCCAAGCCCCTGGGCATCGCCGAGGTGCGGGGCATCCTGCCGCGCGGCGGCACGATCCTCGGCTCGTCCCGCACCAACCCGTTCAAGATTGAGAACGGCGTCGAGCGGATCAAGGACAATCTTGCCGCGCAGGGCGTGGACGCGCTGATCGCGATCGGCGGCGAGGACACCCTGGGTGTCGCCACCAAGCTGTACGAGCTGGGCGTCAACGTGGTCGGCGTGCCGAAGACGATCGACAACGACCTCGGCGCCACCGACTACACCTTCGGCTTCGACACCGCCGTCAACATCGCGATGGAGGCGATCGACCGGCTGCACACGACGGCCGAGAGCCACCACCGCACCCTGGTCGTCGAGGTGATGGGCCGGCACGCCGGCTGGATCGCCCTGCACGCCGGCCTGGCCGGTGGCGCCAACGTCATCCTGCTGCCCGAGCGGCAGTTCGACGTCGAGCAGGTCGCCGGGTACGTCGAGAAGCGCTTCCAGCACCAGTACGCCCCGATCGTCGTGGTCGCCGAGGGCGCCCAGCCGCTGGACGGCCAGATGGTGCTGCACAACCAGGAGCTCGACTCGTTCGGCCACGTCCGCCTCGGCGGCATCGGCCAGTGGCTCGCCGAGCAGTTGGAGGCCAAGACCGGCAAGGAGGCGCGGACCGTCGTGCTGGGCCACATCCAGCGCGGTGGCACCCCGACCGCGTTCGACCGGGTGCTCGCCACCCGGCTCGGCCTCCAGGCCATCGACGCGGTGCACGAGGGCGACTGGGGCAAGATGGTCGCGATGCAGAGCACGGACATCGTCCGGGTGCCGCTGGCCGAGGCCACCCGCGAGCTGAAGACCGTGCCGATCGAGCGGTACGAAGAGGCCGAGGTCTTCTTCGGCAGCTGACGCCCACGCGGCGCGTGCGGCACCCCCTGGCGGGGCGCCGCACGCGCCGCCGGGCTCCCGCCGCGGCCGGTCCAGGGCGTCCGCGGCGGCCGTCGCGCTGGCGCGGCCCCCGGGCCGGGCGTCCGACCGGGCGGCGACGACACCCTGGAGCGACGCGAGGCGGGCGACGGAGGGGGTACGGCCATGGCGGCGGGGACACACACCGTGGCGGTGATCGGGGCCGGCAAGATCGGCGAGCTGATGCTCTCCGGGCTGCTGCGGTCCGGGTGGCCGGCGGAACGGCTGCTCGCCACGGCGCGGCGGCCGAGCCGGGCCGAGGAGCTGACGGCCCGCTACGGCGTCCGGGTGGTCGACAACCTGACCGCGGTGGACGAGGCGGCGGTGCTGGCCATCTCCGTGAAGCCGCAGGACGCCGCCGCCCTGCTCGACGAGATCGGGCTGAAGGTGCCGGCCGACAAGCTGGTCATCTCGCTCTGCGCCGGCCTGCCCACCGCCTTCTTCAACCGGCGGCTGCCCGAGGGCACCCCGGTGGTCCGGGTCATGACCAACACCCCGGCCCTGGTGGACGAGGCGATGAGCGCGATCTCGGCCGGCGCGCACGCCACCGGCGAGCACCTGGCCCTGGCCGAGGAGATGTTCAAGCCGCTGGGCGCGACCGTCCGGGTCCCCGAGTCCCAGCAGGACGCCGTGACCGCCCTGTCCGGCTCCGGGCCGGCGTACTTCTACCTGCTGGTCGAGGCGATGATCGACGCCGGCATCCTGCTCGGCCTGCCCCGGCAGGTCGCCCACGAGCTGATCGTGCAGACCGCGATCGGCTCGGCGGTGATGCTGCGCGACTCCGGCGAGCACCCGGTGAAGCTGCGCGAGGCGGTCACCTCGCCCGCCGGCACCACGATCTCGGCGATCCGGGAGCTGGAGAACCACGGCGTCCGCGCGGCCATGCTCGCCGCGCTGGAGGCGGCCCGCGACCGGGCCCGGGAACTGGCCGCCCAGTCCGAGTAGCCCGAGGCGGGCGGGCCTCTGCCGTCCACGTCGCGCCGGCCGTCCACCTCACGGTCCCGTCGGCGGGCGGGTGGCACGCGGTGATGACCCGGGTGCCCCATACTGTCGCGGTGTTCACACTCGCCCAGGCGCGGTACCTCGTGGCCACCCTGCACCCACGCGTCGACGAGCTGATCCGGCTCCGGGCCGACCTGGCCGAGCTGCGGGTCGACCTCGCCGACGGTGGGCTGAGCCCGCTCGGCGGCCTGGCCGAGGTCAAGGGCCTGGAGGCCCGGCTGCACGGGATCGTGGACGAGCTGCACGAGCACGACATCCAGATCAAGGGCATCGCCCCGGTGCTGCTGGACTTCCCCGGCGAGCGGGCCGGCCGCCCGGTGCTGTGGTGCTGGCTGGAGGGCGACTCCGACGTGCGGTGGTACCACCGCGTCGAATGCGGCTTCGCCGGCCGCCGCCCCGTCTGAAAGGGCACCCACCAACCACCCGCCGCTCGCCCCCCGCGATCGCCGGGACCGGGGTACGGTCCGGACATGATCAACGTACGTCGCGCGGTCGTCGGGGACGCGGCCGAGGTCATCCGGCTCCGTGGCGTCATGCTGGCGTCGGTGGACGGGGCGGAGCCCGCGCCCGGCCCCTGGCAGGACGCCGCGCGGAAGAACCTGCGTGACCGGCTGGCCGAGCCGCAGGACACGATGGGCGTCTTCGTCGTCGACAAGCCGGACCGACCGGGGGAGCTGGCCGCCGTCGCGGTCGGCACGATCGAGCGCCGGCTCGGCGGCCCCGCCAACCCCACCGGCCTGGTCGGGTACGTCTTCAACGTGGTCACCGCCCCCGCGTACCGGCGGCGGGGGTACTCGCGGGCCTGCCTGGAGGCGCTGCTCGACTGGTACCGGGAGCGCGGGGTGGGCAAGATCGACCTGCGGGCGTCGGCGGACGGTGAGCCGCTGTACCGGTCGCTGGGGTTCGTGCCCACCACCGGCCCGACGCTGCGCCTGAGCCTGCCGCCCGCCGGCTGACGCGTCCGCCGCCGCAGGCGCACCCGTCGGCCGACGGGTGCGGGTCAGGCGTCGGACGCCCGCAGGTGCCGCCCCGCCCGTGCGACGATCAGCGGCCACCGGAACGTGGCCGTCGGCTCGCTCGGCCTGAGCGCGTCCGTCTTCGTGAACTCGACACCGGCCGTGGCGAGCAGCCGCAGGTGCCCGCCGAACGAGGGATGCGCCGTCAGGGACTCCTTGGCGTACGGAGAGGCCAGGATCGGCAGCCCCGAGCCGAGCAGTTCGTTCAGGATGCCGAGGGCGACGGTGTCGTTGATGCCGAGCGCCCACTTGTTGAGGGTGTTGAAGGTGGCCGGGACCACCAGGACCGCGTCGGCCTTCGGATGCGGGTCGGTTTCCCCCGGCAGCCGCGGCCTCCAGCGGACGGGGTGACCGGTCTGCTCCGCCAGGGCCTGCCGGTCGATCCAGGTGGCCGCCGTCGGCGTGGCGATGACGCACACCGTCCACCCGTCGCGCATCAGCAGCTCGACCAGCTCGCCGATCCGCTGCGCCGGGGGAGCGGCGCACACCACCAGGTACAGGACCGGACGGCCGGTCACGAAATCAGCCCAGCTCGCATAGCCAACGGCCGAAGCCCGGGCGTTGCTGATCGGCGCTCCTTCGACAGCAGGTTCGTCACAAGCGTGCGGGCATGAATGTTGGCGCTGATCGTCTCTGGCGCAACCCGCTCGGCCTCCAGGAGGTGGAGCACGGCCAGTGACGGTCCCTCGTTGCCCGCTGCGCTGGCTACTGCGAGGTCGAGGTGAACCTGAGCTCGTCGGCTGACCAAGCCCGCCGGAAGCTTTGAGGTGTCAAGGGGCTTGCTGACCTCAAATGCTCGGTCGTACTGGCCGGCATCGACTGCTACCGAAACGCGGTGAATGACCACGTTGGTCGGCCCGAATGCGGTCCACATCCGGTTCCCGTCCGCCCCTAGATTCGCGGCCAACCGCTCGGCGTCTGCGAGGCGTGAGTTCGCGTCGTCTGAACGGCCGAGCCGGGCTGCGACGACGGCACTCAGCAGTGTCAGTGCGCCGCGAACGGAGAGCAGGTCCGGATCATCGACCCGTTGGCGTACTGACAACTGCTCGATGCTCGCCAGCGCCGTCTGTTCCGCCTCGTGCATGTGGCCAGACAAGCGCAGGTAGGCGCAGGATGCCTGATACGCAGCCACTCCGGCGAGGGCCTTGTCCTCGACGAGATGTGCGGCGGTGGCGGCGCGGTCAGCGGTGACGAGGGCGATCTCTCCGTCTCCGGCCTTGACAGCCAGCTTCGACGCGGCCAGGTATGCGGCAGCCAGCAGTTTGATGGCTGTGCTCCGCTGTAGACCCGAGCTGTTGCCCGCCAGAACGGTCGCTTGGCTGAGGACGTCTGGAACCTGGCGGGCCACGTCGTCATAGCTAGCTTGCTGGTACAAGCGATGGAGTTGCCCGACGCTACGCCGGACATCCACGGTGCGAGGCGCGAGCCGAATTGCTGGCGGCAGGTAGCTGGTGGTGAGGAAGGCCCGCAAGGGGTCTAGTAGCTCTGTGCGAGCCGGGGCTGCCTTCGCGTCATCTCCCACGACTTGCCCTCGCCTCCGTGCGATCGATACATCGCCCAGCATGCCGTCGAGCTGGTCGGGCGTGACCTGGAGGGCAGCCGCGATGCGGGTGCGATGCCAAGGCTGAGGGTCGGTCTCCGCGTTCTCCCACCTGACGACGGTGGAACGGTCGACGCCGAGTGTTTCGGCGAGCCGTTCCTGACTGAAGCCGAGTGTCTTACGGCGCTGGCACAGCCGGTGTCGCTTGAGTGCCACGGGCACCGTCCCTTCGTGCTCGGGACCACTCTAGTGACGCTCCGTACGTTCGGCAGATACCCAGATGCCTCAGTTGTGCGACATTTCAGCTCCTTTGACGCTGTAGCCCCTGGTCACGGGGCCGGCGAGGGTGGACGCATGGCCCGGGGCGGGTGCCGGGCTCCGGTGGGAGCGTCACCCCGAGCGCTTCCACCGTCCCCGCCCGCCCCGGTGCCGTTCCACTTCTCCACCAACGGAGGCCAGCGGTGACGTACCGGATGGGATCGTTCGGCCGGCTCGGGCCGGCAGGGGTGCGTGACGTGGTGACGCGCTGGCTGCGGCTGGTCGCTGCGGACGCCGAGCTGTCGCCGTACCTCGTCGGGGTTGATCAGGCCCGGCTCGCCGGGCACCTGGCCCTGACCCTCACGACGGCGCTCGGCGGCCCGGCCGGCGACATCGCCCGCCCGGCGGCGGGCGCGTGGCGCGGCCTCGGGCTCACCGAGGCGCAGCACCGGCGGGTGGTCGACTACCTGACCGGGGTGTTGCTGGCGCGCGACCTGCCGGCGGCGGCGGTCGAGGCGGCGGGCCGGGCCTTCGCCGACGAGGCCGGGCCGCCGGCCGCCACCGAGGCCGCGTCGTGGGCGGCGACCTTCCGGTACGCCGACGCGGCGGCCCGCCTCGTCGAGCAGGCCGCCGCCGCCCCGGACGGCCGCCGGGTCACCCTCGTCGTGGGTGCCCGCACCTTCGCCGACCTGTACGACGCGATCAGCCTGGACAGGCTCCAGCGCGCCCACGGCTGGCTGACCATCGTGCCGGCGTTCTCACACGACGTCTTCGCCGAGCCGGCCGAGCGGGGCGACGCCCTCACCGTGGCCCTTGATCACCACGAGCCCGGGCAGGAGGTGTACGTCTGCGGGCCGCCGGCCATGCTGGCCGGCGCGCGGCTGCGGCTGCGCGCGGCGGGGGTTCCCGCCGGGCGCAGCCGGCTGCCCGAGACCTTCACCCGTTGACGGCTGCCCCGGCCGGTCCGCCGTCAGTCGCGCGACTTCGTCTCCAGGGGCCACTGCGTGCTGACCGTCTCGTCCCGGCCCTGCCGGTCGAAGTAGCTCTGGAGGTCCCGGGACTGCTCGGCGTACCAGCCGACCTGTGCCTGGTGCAGCAGGTCCGGCCGCATCCGGGCGATGCGCTCGTGCCGGGCCGCGATCGACCGGGCCATGTCGGCCGCCGCCCGCGCGTCGCTGGCCGCCTCGTGGGCGGTCTCCAGCGTGACCTCGTAGTACCGGCACAGATCGCCCAACTGCCTGCTGCCGTACCAGCGGGGCTCGACCTCCTTGTGCAGCACCGACGGGTCGATGATGACGGCTCGGTCCCAGTCGATGGCGGGCAGGCCGTGCCGGGCCAGTTCCGTGTGCAGGGCCGTGACGTCGTACGGGGCGCAGAAGGCCACCAGCGGAACTTCGTCGGCGATCAGCTTGGCGACCGCCGTGCCCAGATCCGCCAGCGCCTCCCGGGCGGGCCGGCCGCCGCCCCGGACCATCTCGTCGGTGATGCCGTGCCGGGCCGTCGCGTCGGCGGGGATCGGCACGCCCGGGTCGATGAGCCACTCCTGCGTCGTCCCGTCCGAGTGGACCAGGGCCGCGGAGATGATCCGGGTCTCCATCGGCTCGGGCAGCGTGCCCTCGAGGTCGAAGCCCACCACCGGCAGGTCGTGCCACCCGGCGTGACGGCCGACCGGCGGCGCGACCCGGACCGGGACACACCCGTGGTGGTACGAGTTCCAACGACCATCGACGTTGACGGCCTGACCGGCGCCGGCCTCCACCCGTGCGCTGCACGTGCCGCAGCGCCCGGCGTACTTGTTGATCATCTCGGGGTTCTCCTGTGGGAGTTGCTTGTGAGCCTGGAGATGATCTTCGAGTACGTGCCGGGTGGGCGGTTGTCCGGGATCACCGACGATCGGCCCGAGTGCCGCTCCGTTCGGACGGCCGGGTTGGTTATCGCCTTCTGCCACTCTGGACGGTTGCGGACCGACCACCCCTATTCACCCCTGTAGGCAATCGGTGATCTTCCATAAAGCCTGCATCTAGTGATACCTATCTCTCACCACCACTTCCCCCACCCCCAGGAGTGCGACGTGCGGAGATCCCGCCTCATTACCCTCGCCGTGAGTGTTGCGGCGTCCCTCGGTGCCACGCTCACGCTGGCCGTTCCCGCCCAGGCGTCGGCCAGCGACCACTACGTCGCCCTCGGCGACTCGTACGCCTCCGGCGTCGGCGCGGACAGCTACACCTCCGAGAGCGGTGCCTGTAAGCGCAGCACAAACGCGTACTCGGCGCTGTACAACACCAAGATCAAGCCCGCCTCGTACAAGTCGGTGGCCTGTTCCGGAGCGGTCACCACGGACGTGATCAACAATCAGCTCTCGGCGCTGTCGTCGAGCACCACGCTGGTCAGCGTCACCATCGGCGGCAACGACGTCGGCTTCTCCACCATCATGTCGACCTGCGTGCTCCAGGGCGAGAGCGCCTGCGTGGCCGCCGTGGCCGCCGCCGAGACCAAGGCCCGCACCGAGCTGCCCGGCAAGCTGGCGAACGTCTACAACGGAATCAAGGCCAAGGCGCCCTCGGCCCGGGTGGTGGTCGTCGGCTACCCGGTCTTCTACCAGCTCGGCACGACCTGCGTCGGCCTCACCGTGACCTCCCGGACGAAGCTCAACGCGGGCATCAACCTGGTTGACGACATCATCCGCACCGCCGCCACCTCGGCCGGGTTCACGTTCGCCGACGTGCGCTCGGCCTTCGTCGGCCACCAGCTGTGCAGCTACGGCGAGAAGTGGATGCACGCCCTGAACTTCCTCAACATCGGCGTCTCGTACCACCCGACGGCGGCCGGCCAGTCCGGCGGCTACTACCCGGTGTTCCGCACCGCTGCGGGCTGACCGGGCCAGCCCCGGCCGGTGACCTCCGAGGCCGCGCCCCCACCCACCGGGTGGGCGCGCGGCCTCGATCAATTCGGGGAAGGGGTCGCCGGGCTACGCCGGCAGGACCTTCTCGATCGCGGCGCGCAGCTCGGGGGAGTCCGGCGCGACGGTCGGGGCGAACCGGGCGGCCACCGTGCCGTCCGGCGCCACCAGGAACTTCTCGAAGTTCCACCGCACGTCGCCGGTGTGCCCGTCGGCGTCCGGCGTGGTCACCAGCTCCGCGTACAGGGGGTGCCGGGCCGGCCCGTTGACGTCGACCTTCTCCGTCAGCGGGAAGGTCACCCCGTAGTTGACCTGGCAGAACTCGCCGATCTCGGCGGCGGTGCCCGGCTCCTGGCCGGCGAACTGGTTGCACGGCACGCCGAGCACCACCAGGCCCCGGTCGGCGTAGGTCTCGTGCAGGGCCTGGAGGCCGGCGTACTGCGGGGTGAGGCCGCAGCGGGAGGCCACGTTCACCACCAGCAGCGCCCGGCCCCGGTGGCGGGCGAGGTCCGCCGGGCCGCCGGTCAGCGCGTCGATCTGGGTGTCGAAGACGGTCATCCGCCGAGGCTACCGACCGGCCGCGACGGGCCGGACGGAACCGGGGTTCCCAAATATCGACGTATGTACATCTTGACGAAGTGATGACGTCGTGAGTAGCGTCTCACCATCCTTTAGGAAAGTTTCCTAACTGTTTGGGGAGACGCCACATGAAGAGATCGTTCCGCCGGGCCGCCTGGGCCGGCGCCGTGATCGCGGTGACCGTCGCGGCGGTCCCGATGACCTCGGCGTTCGGCGCCGGAAGTGTGACCGCCACGTTCGCCAAGGCGCAGGACTGGGGGACCGGTCACGAAGCCCGGGTGACCGTCGCCAACGACTCCGCCGCCAGCATCAGCACCTGGCGCATCGAGTTCGACCTGCCTGCCGGCACCACCATCAGCAGCTCCTGGGACGCCGACGTCACCAGCAGCGGCAACCACTACGTCGCAGTGAAGAAGAGCTGGGCCGGCCCGCTCGCCCCCGGGGCGAGCTTCAGCTGGGGCTACAACGGCGCCGGGGCGTACAAGGCGCCGCTGAACTGCACCATCAACGGCGCCCCGTGCGGCGGGGGCACCCCGCCGACCACCGCGCCGCCGACGACCGCCCCGCCGACCACCGCGCCCCCCACGACCCCGCCGCCGACCACCCCTCCGCCGACCACGCCGCCGCCGGGCGGCAAGAAGGTCGTCGGCTACTTCGCCGAGTGGGGCGTCTACGGCCGCAACTACCACGTCAAGAACATCCACACCAGCGGGTCCGCCGCGAAGATGACCCACATCCTGTACGCCTTCGGCAACACCACCGGCGGTCGCTGCAGCATCGGCGACAGCTACGCCGACTACGAGAAGGCGTACACCGCCGCGGACAGCGTCGACGGCATCGCCGACACCTGGGACCAGCCGTTGCGCGGCAGCTTCAACCAGCTCCGCAAGCTGAAGAAGATGTACCCGAACATCAAGGTCATCTACTCCGTCGGCGGCTGGACATGGTCGGGCGGCTTCACCCAGGCCGCGCAGAACCCGACCGCGTTCGCCGAGAGCTGCTACAACATGGTCGAGGACCCGCGCTGGGCGGACGTCTTCGACGGCATCGACGTCGACTGGGAGTACCCGAACGCCTGCGGTCTCACCTGCGACGCCAGCGGCCCCAACGCCTTCAAGAACGTGATCTCCGCGCTGCGGACCAGGTTCGGCTCCTCGGCGCTGGTCACCGCGGCGATCACCGCCGACGGCAGCAACGGCGGCAAGATCGACGCCACCGACTACGCCGGCGCGGCACCGAACCTCAACTGGCTGATGCCGATGACGTACGACTTCTTCGGCGCCTGGGCCGCGCAGGGTCCCACCGCCCCGCACTCGCCGCTCACCTCGTACACGGGCATCCCGCAGCAGGGCTTCTGGAGCGACGCGGCGATCCAGAAGCTCAAGAGCAAGGGCATCCCGTCCGACAAGCTGCTGCTCGGCATCGGCTTCTACGGCCGGGGCTGGACCGGGGTCACCCAGGCCGCCCCGGGCGGCACCGCCACCGGCGCGGCCCCCGGCACGTACGAGGCCGGCATCGAGGACTACAAGGTCCTCAAGAACACCTGCCCGGCCACCGGCACCGTCGCCGGCACCGCGTACGCCAAGTGCGGCAGCAACTGGTGGAGCTACGACACCCCGTCGACCATCGGCGGCAAGATGACGTACGCGAAGAACCAGGGCCTCGGTGGCGCGTTCTTCTGGGAGCTCTCCGGTGACACGAGCAACGGTGAGCTGATCGGCGCCATCAAGGGTGGCCTCGGCTGAGCCGAGGGCCGACGCAACACCCACCCGGCGGGGAGGGACCACGCACCGGTCCCTCCCCGCCCGCTCGTCGGCCCCGGCGCGGCGTCCGCCGTGGCGCACCGGGTGCTCGGCGGGACCGGGGCGATGTGTCAGACTCGCGCATCGGCACCTGCCCGTGCCGGGTCGAGGGGAGGGACGGATGGCTGTGACTCACTCCAGGTCGGCGCTCGTCGCGGCGCTCGCGCTCCTGCCGTTCACCCTGTTCGGCTGCGGGCTCGGCGACGACGACGAGAAGGCGGCGGAGCAGCCCGGGCGGGCACCCGCCGAGGAGGCGGCCACCAAGGCCCGCGAGCGGGTGCAGGCCTACCTCGACGCGATGATCGCCAAGGACACCGCGGCCGGGCGCGGCCAGCTCTGCGCCCCCGCCCAGGAGGGCTTCGACTCCGCCGCCACCGGCCCGAACGGCGACTTCGCCGACCACTTCACCGTGACGGAGGCGGCCATCACCGACGTCCGCCCCGGTACGGCCGGGCAGGAGGTCAGCACGTCGATCACCGTCACCGTCGGCGCCCGCGAGGCCACCCGGCCGCTGCTGTTCACCGTCACCCGCAGCGGCGCCGACTGGTGCGTCGCGGGGGAGGCGCCGGGCGGGCACACCCCGGAGCCGACGGTCACCCCCTGACCACCTCCCGCCATCCCGGGCCGTGGGGGCCCGGGGCTCCCAACCTCCGGAACCGTCCCCCTCGACGCCCGGCCCCTCCGGGGGCCGCCGTAGGCTTTCCCCATGCGCCATGAGTGGCATCAGCTGAGCCATCCCGCGGTGGGCAGCCCCGGCCTCCAGACCAGCCGTCCGACCGTCGACTCCGCCGAGGACGCCGCCCTCGGCCTGGACCGCTGGCGGGACCTGCCCCGGACGCAGATCCCGCCGTGGTCGGATCCGGCCGCGGTCGCCGAGGTCTGCAAGGTGCTCGACACCGTGCCGTCGGTCGTCGCGCCCTACGAGGTCGACCAGCTCCGGCACCGCCTCGCCCTGGTCTGCGAGGGCAAGGCGTTCCTGCTCCAGGGCGGCGACTGCGCGGAGACTTTCGTCGACAACACCGAGAGCCACCTGCTCGCCAACGCCCGCACCCTGCTCCAGATGGCGATCGTGCTGACCTACGGCGCGTCCCTGCCGGTGATCAAGGTCGCCCGGGTCGCCGGGCAGTACACCAAGCCCCGATCGCTGCCGACCGACGCCCGAGGGCTGCCGGCCTACCGCGGCGACCTGATCAACTCGCTGGAGGCCACGCCGGAGGCGCGGGTCGCCGACCCGCAGCGCATGATCCGGGCGTACGCGAACTCGGCCGCCGCGATGAACATGCTCCGGGCGTACCTGGCGGGCGGGCTGGCCGACCTGCACGCGGTGCACGACTGGAACAAGGGCTTCGTCAGGAGCTCCCCGGCCGGCGAGCGCTACGACGCGATCGCCCGGGAGATCGACCGGGCGCTGGCCTTCATCAACGCCTGCGGGATGACCGAGGACGACGCGCTGCGCACCGTCACCCTCTACTGCTCCCACGAGGCCCTCGCGCTGGAGTACGACCGGGCGCTCACCCGGGTCTCCGACAGCCGGGCGTACGGCCTGTCCGGGCACTTCCTGTGGATCGGCGAGCGCACCCGGCAGATCGACGGCGCGCACATCGACTTCATCTCCCGCATCGCCAACCCGATCGGCGTGAAGCTCGGCCCGACCACCACCCCGGACGAGGCGATCGAGCTCTGCGAGAAGCTCAACCCGGAGAACATCCCCGGCCGGCTGACCCTGATCAGCCGGATGGGCAACCACCGGGTCCGCGACGCCCTGCCGCCGATCGTGGCGAAGGTCACCGCCGCCGGCGCGAAGGTCGTCTGGCAGTGCGACCCGATGCACGGCAACACCCACGAGTCCTCCAACGGCTACAAGACCCGGCACTTCGACCGGATCGTCGACGAGGTGCTCGGCTACTTCGAGGTGCACCGGGGCCTAGAGACCCACCCGGGCGGCCTGCACGTCGAGCTGACCGGAGAGAACGTCACCGAGTGCCTCGGCGGCGCCCAGGGCATCGAGGACCTCGACCTGCCGGACCGGTACGAGACCGCCTGCGACCCGCGGCTGAACACCCAGCAGTCGCTGGAGCTGGCCTTCCTGGTGGCGGAGATGCTCCGTGGCTGACCCGAGGAGTGAGCTTGCGAGCCCCGCAGTCGGCGGCCGAAGGGACAACCGTGGCTGACCATCTCATCGACCTGCGGTCGGACACCGTGACCCGGCCCACCGCCGGGATGCGGGAGGCGATGGCCACCGCCGAGGTCGGCGACGACGTCTACAGCGAGGACCCGACGGTCAACGCCCTGGAGGCCGAGGTCGCCGCCCTGTTCGGGCACGAGGCGGCGCTGTTCGCCCCGACCGGGTCGATGGCCAACCAGATCGCCCTGCAACTGGCGGTGCCGCCCGGCGACGAGCTGCTCTGCGACGCCGACGCGCACATCGTCACGTACGAGATCGGAGCGGCGGCGGCGTACGGCGGGATCTCGTCGCGGACCTGGCCGGCGGTCGGCGCGGACATCGACCCCGACCTGGTCGCCAACATGGTCCGGCCGGACGGCTACTTCGCGGTGCCGACCCGGGCCATCGCCGTGGAGCAGACCCACAACCGGGGCGGCGGCGGGGTGATCCCGCTGGCCACCCTGCGCGAGCTGCGCCGGGTCGCCGACGCCAACGGGCTGGCCCTGCACTGCGACGGCGCCCGGATCTGGCACGCCCACGTCGCCGACGGCGTGCCGCTGGCCGCCTACGGCGCCCTGTTCGACACCATGTCGGTCTGCCTGTCCAAGGGCCTCGGCGCGCCGGTCGGCTCGCTCGTCGTCGGCAGCGCGGAGAAGATCGAGCGGGCCCGGTTCGTCCGCAAGCGGATGGGCGGCGGAATGCGCCAGGCCGGCGTGCTCGCCGCCGCCGGCCGGTACGCCCTGGCGCACCACGTCCAGCGGCTCGCCGACGACCACGCGAAGGCGGCCCGGCTGGCCGAGGCGGTCGCCCCGTTCGGGGTGCTCGCCACAGCGGTGCGGACGAACATCGTCCCGCTGGACCTGACGAAGTCCCCGCTCGACGCGCGGGGCCTGGCAGCTGCCGCCCGCGCCGAGGGCGTGCTGATCTCGGTCCTCGGCCCGCGCTCCGCCCGCCTGGTCACCCACCTGGACGTCGACGACACGGCCATCACCCAAGCCGCCCAGACCTTAACCACCCTCCTCAACCCCTAACCCCACCCACCCCACCCCCGATCGCCCCCGATCGCCCCGGTGATCAAGAGCTTTACGTCAGGATCCGGCGCTCGGGTGACGTAAACCTCTTGATCACCGGGGCGAGACGGGCGGGGCGAGACGGGCGGGCGGACGCCGGGCCGGTGGGGGGTGTGGGTGGGTCAGGGGTGGAGGCGGGTGAGGGTGGCTATGTCGGTGGCGTGGCCCTCGTGTTTCTCCGTGGGGGTCTCCACCACCACCGGGATGCCCGCCGTGGCGGGGTGGGTCATCAGCTCGGCGAACGCCGACTCGCCGATGTTGCCCTTGCCGATGTTCTCGTGCCGGTCCCGGGTCGAGCCGCACAGGTCCTTCGAGTCGTTGGCGTGCACCAGCCGCAGCCGGTCCGGCCCGACCGTGGCGACCAGCGTGTCCAGGCAGGCCGTCATGCCGCCGTCGACGGCCAGGTCGTGCCCGGCGGCCCAGGCGTGGCAGGTGTCGAAGCAGACGCCCAGGCCGGGGTGCCGGTCCACCGAGTCCAGGTACGGGCCGAGATGCTCCACCCGGGAGGCCAGCGACCGGCCGCCACCCGCGCTCGGCTCGACCAGCAGCAGCGGGCCACCCGTCGCCAGCGTCTCGTCGAGCAGCGGCAACAGCGCCTCGCGTACCTGACGCATGGCCGCGTCGGCGTGGCCCGCGTCGACCGCGCTGCCGGCGTGGAAGACCACCCCGAGGGCGCCGATCGCCCGCCCCCGGCGCAGCGCGTGGGCCAGGGTCTGCGCCGACCGCTCGACCGTGGCCGGGGTGGGGGAGCCGAGGTTCACCAGCAGCGACGCGTGGACGAACACCGGCACGCCCCGCTCGGCACAGCCCTCGCGGAACAGCGCGTCCTGGGCCGGGTCGCCCGTCGGGAGCGCCCAGCCCCGGGAGTTGGAGACGTAGACCTGGACGGCCTCGGAGCCGGCGGCGTCGACGTACGGCAAAGCCGCCTTCGCCAGCCCACCCGACGTGGGGGTGTGCGAGCCGACCGGCCGGCGGAGAGCGGACGCCGACATCTCTACAGACACCCGATCGTGATCTGGGTGCCCGGCGCCACCTGGGCGTTCTCGCCCGGGTTCTGGAACCGGACGATGCCGTTCGGGTTGAACTGCACGTTCACCGGGAAGCCCTGGCCCTCCAACTGCTGCTTGGCCTGCTGGCAGGGCAGGTCGAGCACCCGGGGCACGACCACCGGGGCGGGGCCCTTGCTGACGTCGAGCTTGACCTGGGCCCCCTTCTCCACGCCCGCGCCGTCCGCCGGGCTCTGCCCGAGGATCTCGTCCTTCGGCTTGTCCGAGTCCTTGTACGTCTCCACCGGCACCAGGCCGAGCTGGGCCAGGGCGGTGCGGGCCTCGTTGACGTTCTTGCCGACGAGGTTCGGCACCGAGATCGGGGCCTTGCCCTTGCTCAGGATGACGGTGACCTTCGCGCCCGGCTTCACCTCGGCACCGACCTTCGGGTTGGTGTCCAACACCACGCCCTCGGGCAGGTTGTCGTCGTACCGGGGGGTGCCCTTGGCGACGACCAGCTTGGCGTTGACCAGGTCGGCTTCGGCCAGCTCGAACTCCTTGCCGACCACGTCCGGCACGGGGAACCGGTCCGGCCCCAGCGAGAGGGTGAGGGTGATGGCGCCGCCCTTGAGGATCCGGGCGGCCGAGGCGGGGCTCTGCGCCACCACGCCGTCGCGCGGGACCTTCTCGTCGTAGCGGGGCTCGGCGTACTCGAGGGTGAAGCCGCCCCGGGTCGCCTGCGCCTGCGCCTCGGCCTTGCTGAGGCTGACCAGCTCCGGGGCGACCGTGTACCGGCCCACGCCGAACCACCAGCCGGTGAGCGCGGCGATCAGGACGAGCACCACGGCCGCCGCCAGCAGGCCCACCCGCCCCCGCTGGTCGCCCAGCACCCGGGCCCGCAGGGCGGCGATCCGGCCGCTCGGACCGGGGCTCTCCGGCTCGGCCCGCCGCCGGTGCGGGCGCTGCTCCTTGTGCTCGGGCAGCCGGGCCCAGGCGGGGCGCTCGGCGGGCCGGACCGCCGCGACCACCATGGTGGGCTGAGTCAGCGGGGTTGCGTCGTCGGTCACCACACGCAGCACGGCGGTGTGCGCGTTCTGGTCGCCCAGCTCGTCGCGGACGACCTGGACCTCGGCCAGCAGGACGCCGGCGTCGGCCGGCCGTGCCTCCGGGTCGCGTCGGGTGGCCCGGGCGACGAGGTCGTCGAGCGTCTTCGGCAGCCCCGGCACCAGCGTCGAGGGGGCCGGCACGTCGTTGTCGACGTGCTGCCAGGCGACGTCCACCGGCCGGTCGCCGTCGTACGGGACCCGGCCGGTGAGCATCTCGAACAGCACGATGCCGGCCGAGTAGACGTCGGTGCGGGTGTCGGAGCGCCCGTCGGTGACCAGTTCCGGCGCGACGTACGCCACCGTGGCCATGAGCTGGTTGCCCGGCTCGTCCTCGGCGCTGGCCTCCACCGCGCGGGCCAGCCCGAAGTCGGCGACCTTGACCACGCTGTCGACCAGGTTGGCGACCCCGCCGGTGGGTGCCTCGGCGACCAGCACGTTCTCCGGCTTGACGTCGCGGTGCACCAGGCCCGCCCGGTGCGCGGCGGCGATCGCGGCGAGCATCTGCTCCATGATCGCCAGCGCCTCGTCCGGGTGCAGCCGGCGCCGCTCGGCGAGCACGTCGCGCAGCGTCCGGCCGCGCACGTACTCCATCACCAGGTACGGCAGGCCGGCGTGGGTGCCCTGGTCGTAGACCGCCACCACGTTCGGGTGGGTCAGCCGGGCGATGGTCTTCGCCTCGTCGGTGAACCGCTCCAGGAACCCGGCCATCCGGGCCCGTGTCTCGGCGGCCTGGGTCGGATGAATGATCTTGACTGCGACGGTGCGCTCCAGGCGCTCGTCGGTGGCGGTGTACACGGTCGCCATGCCGCCACGGGCCACGCGACCGCGAATGCGGTAGCGCCCGTCGATCAGCGAGCCCAGCAACGTGTCGGCGACCTGTGTGTCCATCGGCAGGCAGTCTATGTGTCCAGAGGGTGGAGGTTGAACAGGATGCTACAGCCGGCTGGCGACAGGATCCGGCCCGCCGTGCTCACGTCGCCCTCCGGAGTCCTCCCGGCACCCGTCCGGACCGGTCGAGGGGGTGCCCTCGCCGCTGCTGCCGGCGGCGTGGCAGGGTGATCGGGTGACCGACTCCGTACCCTCCGACCAGGCTGCCTCCGGCGCCGGCCCCGCCGGCCCGACCGATCCGGCCCGCTGGCTGAACCTGCCGGACGTCGCCGAGCGCCTCGACCTGTCGATCAGCAAGATCCACCAGATGATCCGGGACCGGGAGTTGCTCGCGGTGCGCCGCGACGGCATTCGCCGGATTCCCATCGACCTGGTGGCCAACCAGACAGTGCTCAAGCACCTGCCCGGGGTGCTCACCCTGATGACCGACGCCGGCTACGACGACGAGGCCACGCTGCGTTGGCTCTACGAGCCCGACGACACCCTGTCCGGCGGCACCCCGGCCGCCACGCTCGGCGGCGACCACGCCCGCGAGGTCAAGCGCCGCGCCCAGGCCCTCGGCTTCTGACCCCCTGACCCGCCCGCCCGACCCCTGTTCCCGTCACACCGGCCGGGCCGCACCTGGTAGGCCGGCCGGCCGGCCAGGCTGGCGTGGGCAGGCTGGACGGGCAGGCGGGGTGGCGGGTAAGGCGGGTGTCAGTCGGCGCGGCGGGTGGCGGCGATGGCGAGGTCGACCAGGGCCTGGCGGGCCTCCGTCTCCAGGTCGACGGCGGCCAGCGCGGCCAGCGCCGTGTCGGTCAGCGTGGCGATCCGCTCCTCGGTGCGGGCCAGCGCCCCGGTCGAGGTGATCAGCTCACGCAGCCGGACCACCCCGTCCTCGTCCAGGCCCGGGTCGCCGAGCCGGCCGAGCAGCAGCTCCCGGCCGGCCGCGTCGGTGGCCTCCACGGTCACCGCGACCAGGTACGTCCGCTTGCCCTCGCGCAGATCGTCGCCGGCCGGCTTCCCGGTCTGCGACGGGTCGCCGAACACCCCCAGCACGTCGTCGCGCAACTGGAACGCCTCGCCCAGCGGCAGCCCGTACGCCGAGTAGGCCGCCCGGACGTCCGCCGCCGCGCCGGCCAGCGCGGCGCCCAGCAGCAGCGGACGCTCGACCGTGTACTTCGCCGACTTGTACCGGGCGACCTTGCCCGCGCGCTCCACCGAGGTGTCGCCGGTGGCCTGGGTGAGCACGTCGAGGTACTGCCCGACGGTGACCTCGGTGCGCATCTCGTCGAAGACCGGGCGGGCCTGGGCCACGATCCGCGGGTCCAGCCCGGCGGAGTGCAGCAGCTCGTCGGACCAGACCAGACACAGGTCGCCGAGCAGGATCGCCGCCGCGTCGCCGAACCCGTCGGCGTCGCCGCCCCAACCGGCGTTCCGGTGCCGGGCGGCGAACCGCCGGTGCACCGCCGGCTCGCCGCGCCGGGTGTCCGAGCGGTCCATCAGATCGTCGTGGATCAGCGCGCTGGCCTGCACGAACTCCAGCGCGGCCAGCGCGGTCACCACCTGGTCCGAGTCACCCCCGCCGGCACCCCGGAATCCCCAGTACGCGAAGGCCGGTCGCAGTCGCTTGCCGCCGCCCAGCACGAACGCCTCGATCGCCTCGGCCACCGGCACGAGGGCGTCGTCGACGCCTGTCATCCAGGTGCGCTGGCCGGCCAGGAACTCGGTCAGGGCCTTGTCGACCCGCTGACGCAGGCCGGCGCGGTCGACGGGGGACACGGGAGCAGCGTGGGTCACGCCCCGACGCTAGCGGGTCGCCTGGGACCGTGCCGCATCCGTGGCCCGTGGCGTGCTGTGGACCGCCCCGGCCGTCGATCTCGTCGCGACGGGTTCAGTTTCTGGTCACGGGCGGTGACCGTCGGCCCGCCCGGTGGTCGGCCCGCCCGGTGGTCGGCCCGCCCGGTGGTCGGCCCGCCCGGTGGTCGGCCCGCCGGGGCCGGCCCAGCGCGGCCAGCGTCCGCCCGGTCATCGTCGCCAGCTCCGGCCCATCGAGCCAGCACAGCCAGGGCGGCTCCCGGTCCGGCTCGACGGCCCCGGTGAACCGCCCGGCCGCGGCGAGCGCCTGCCGGGCCGCCTCCGGCCGGCCGCCGAGGGCCGCGGCCAGGGCCACCCGGTGCAGCAGCAGCGCCCGCAGGCCGGGGCTGGCGTGCCGTCGGGACCCGGCGTACCCGGTCCGGGCCCGCACCAGCGCGCCGCGCGGGACCGGGAGCCCGCCGGATCGACCGCCCCGGGCGGCGGGCCCGGCCGCCGGCTGTGCGCGGCGGCCTCGGCCAGCAGCTCGACCGGCACGGCGAGGACCACGGCGAGCCACCCCAGCCAGAAGCCCCCCGGCACGCGGAGCTGCCGCTCCCAGCGGGACACCTCGTGCCGGCTCAGCGTGGGCACGCCCGAGGCGGCGCACAGCTCGGCGGCGAGGAGCTGCTGGCTGCGGCCCCGGGCCAGGCGGAGCCGGGCGAGCAGCGGCCCGAGCAACTCGGGGCCGGGTGGCGTGGGCGGCGTCATCGGTCCTCCAGGGGGTCGGCGCGGTGGCGACGCCGGTCCCTCCCGGATGGGCGGGACCGGTGTGCCGCAGTCGGTGCTGACCCCCGCGCGGGCCCCCCGAAGCCGGCTCCCGCCGGCCCCACCCGCGCTGCCCAACTGTCTACCCCGGGGGTACGACGGTCTGCCCGGCCGGTCGTCGGGGACGCGGCGCGGATCGATCACATCGACGCCTGCGGACGCCCGTCGAGGAGTACCCGCGGTGCCGCCTCCAGCAGCGCCTCGACCCCCTGACGGCCAGGGCATGACGGCCCTGGCCGCCGGGGGGTGTGTCCGCCGGGGCGTGTCCGTCGCGCTCTGTGGGAAGGACTCTGTCTCCGGCACGCGCCTGCGGCTAGAGTCGATCCGTGGCGCTCGGTCTTCCCTCGGTCCTCCCCAATCCGCAGCCGGCGATCGGGGAGCTGATCCGCGACCGTCAGCCGACCTTCTCGTTCGAGTTCTTCCCGCCCAAGACCGCGCACGGCGAGCGGCTGCTCTGGCAGGCGATCCGCGAGCTGGAGTCGCTGCGCCCGTCGTTCGTGTCGATCACCTACGGGGCCGGCGGGTCGACGCGGGACACCACGGTCGCGGTGACGGAGCGGATCGCCACCGAGACCACCCTGCTGCCGATGGCGCACCTGACCGCGGTCAACCACTCCGTCGCCGAGCTGCGCAACGTCATCGGCCGGCTGGCCGGCGTCGGGGTGCGCAACATGCTGGCCGTGCGGGGTGACCCGCCGGGCGACCCGGGCGGGGAGTGGGTCCGCCACCCCGAGGGCGTGCTCTACGCCGAGGACCTGGTCCGGCTGGTCCGCGACGCCGGCGACTTCAGCGTCGGGGTGGCTGCCTTCCCGTACAAGCACCCGCGCTCGGCCGACGTGGCCGGCGACACCGCGCACTTCGTCCGCAAGTGCCGGGCCGGCGCGGAGTTCGCGATCACCCAGATGTTCTTCGACGCCGACGAATACCTGCGGCTGCGCGACCGGGTGGCGGCGGCCGGGTGCGACACCCCCATCCTGGCCGGGGTGATGCCGGTCACCCAGCTGAGCACCATCGAGCGTTCGGCGCAGCTTTCCGGGGCGCCGTTCCCGCCGGCCCTGGCCGCGCGGTTCGCCGAGGTCGCCGACGACCCGGAGGCGGTCCGCCGGCTCGGCATCGAGCAGGCGGCCGAGATGTGCCGGCGGCTGCTGGACGAGGGCGTCCCCGGGATCCACTTCATCACCCTCAACCGGTCCACCGCGACCCGGGAGGTCTGGCAGCAGTTGCAGGTCGGCACCAGGGTGTGACCCCCGTGGGGCGACACCTGGGCGCCGATGCGACGGTTGTTCCGTGGTGGGCAGTCAGCTGAACTGGGACGAGTACGCGACGGCGTGGGCGCGGCTGCACGGGGGCTTCGACCCCCGGGCGGCGGCCCCGGTGGTACGCGCCTGGCTGCGGTTCGCCTACCACGTCGGGTACGTGCTGGGCCGGCTGCGGGTCACTCCGACCGCGGTCACCGTGGCGGGCGTGCTGCTCTGCCTCTGTGTGCCGCTGTTCGCCGTCCGGCCGGTGAACGGGCCGGTCATCGGGGCGCTGTTCGTGCTGGCCGCCTCGGTGGCCGACAGCGTGGACGGTGCGGTGGCGGTCGCCACCAACCGCACCACCCGGCTCGGGTACGTCTACGACTCCGTGGCCGACCGGCTCGGCGAGGTCGCCTGGCTGGCCGCGTTCTGGCTGTTGGGCGCGCCGGGCGCGCTGGTCGTAGCCGCAGGCGGGCTGTCCTGGCTGCACGAGTACGTCCGGGCCCGGGCGGTCTCGGCGGGGATGCGGGAGATCGGCGCGGTCACCGTGGGGGAGCGTCCCACCCGGGTCTGCGTGGCCCTGGTCGGGCTGCTGCTGGCCGGGCTGGCCGGACTGATCGACCCGGACCTGACCGCCGGCACCATCACCATGGCCACTGCGGTCTGGGTGCTGCTAGCCGGCTTCGGCCTGGGCCAACTCCTCTCCACGGTCCGCCGCGCCCTCGTCAACGCCCCCTGACCCCACCCCACCCCCCGACGGCGCGCAGTTTCACGGAAAGGGTGGCCTCCAGGCTCGTCGAGGCCACCCTTTCCGTGAATTTGCGATGATCTTGGGGCGTGGGGAGGGTGGGGGGTTAGGCCCAGGCGGGGCCGATCTCGTCGGCGACGATCTGCGCGGAGAGGGCGACCATCGGCAGGCCGCCGCCCGGGTGGCTGGAGCCGCCGACCAGCCAGAGGCCGGCCGCCGGGCCCCGGTTGGCCGGGCGGAGCAGGCCGCCGGCCGTGCCGTAGATCGACCCGCCGGGCGCGCCGGTGGTGGCGTCCAGGTCGGCCGGGGTGCGGACCTCCCGGAACGCCAGCCGGTCCCGCACGTCCACGCCCCGCTCGGCGAGCACGTCGAGGACCCGGTCGGCGTACGCGTCGGCGAGCCCCGGCCGGCGCCAGTCCACCGCCCCGGTGGCGGTGCCGTGTCGGGCGGCGTTGACCAGCACGAACCACGCCTCGTGGCCCTCGGGGCGGACGGCCGGGTCGTCGGCGACGGTGACGAAGACCGTCGGGTCGGGCGCGGGACGGGCCCGGATCCCGCGCCCCGGGTGGCCGAAGACCGCGTCGAACTCGGCGTCGTAGTCGCGTGGGAAGAACACGTTGTGGTGGGCCAGCCCGGTGTCGCCGGCCACCCCGAGCAGCAGCACGAAGCCGGCGAGGCTGCGGTCGGTGAGCCCGGCCAGCCGGCGCGGGCTGGGCAGCAGGTCCCGGTAGACGGTCAGCGCGTCCACGTTGGCCACCACCACGTCGGCGGGGACGGGCGCGGCGACGCCGGCCAGGCGTACCCCGTGCACCCGGCCGCCCGCGGCGTCGATCCGGGTGACCGCGGTGCCGGTCCGCACGACCACGCCGAGGTCCAGGCACCGGGTCAGCAGCGCGTCGGCGAGGGTGCCCAGGCCGCCGCGCAGGTACCAGCCGCCGAACGTCAGTTCGGCGTACGGCACGGCGACCAGCGCGGCCGGGGCCCGGCGGGGGTCGGCCCCGGTGTAGGTGGCGTACCGGTCCAGCAGCATCCGCAGCCGGGGGTCGGACAGGTGCCGGCGGCCCAGCCCGCGCAGGGTGCGGCCGGGACCGATCGCGGCGAGGTCGCCCACCCGCCAGGCCAGCCCGGCGAGGTCCAGCGGGGAGTCGACGGCCCGGCTCAGGACGTCGGAGTGCGAGGCGTCCCAGACCCGGGCGGCGCGTCGCCACAGCCGCTGCCAGTCGGCGGCGGCCCGGTCGCCGAACGCCGTCCCGACGCGGGCAGCGAACTCCGCCGGGTCGGCGCACGAGTCGAGCGTGGCCCCGTCGGGGAAGACGTGCCGGACGATCGGGTCCACCGGGACCAGGTCGAGGTACTCGTCGAGCTTCGCCCCGGTCGCCTCGAACAGGTCGTGGAAGACCTCCGGCAGGGTGAGCAGACTCGGCCCGGTGTCGAAGTGGAACGACCCGCCGGGGGTGTCGTGGACGTACCGGCCGAGCTTGCCGCCGACGGTGTCGGCCCGCTCGAAGACGGTCACCTCGTGCCCGGTGGCGGCCAACCGGGCGGCGGTGGCCAACCCGCCCACCCCGGCGCCGACGACCACGATCCGCGCCATGACGTGCCCTCCTAGCTGACCGGGCGGCCGCGCCAGGACAGGCGGTGCCGCTTCCGCAGATGGTACGACCGCAGGGTCAGCCAACCGAGGACCACGACCGACACGGGGTGGCCGAGCGCGTCGGGCCACCACCGGCCGCCGGTCGCCCGGGCGCTGACCGCCCGCCCGGCGGCCCCGAGCAGGTAGCCGAGCGACGCCAGCGCCGCGACCGCCGGCGCGCCGGCCGCGAGGGCGACCAGCGCGATCAGCGGGGGAGCGGCGTACAGCAGGAGCAGCAGGGCCAGCACGGCCGCAGCCGCACCCGGGTGGCCGAACGTGGCCCACAGCGACTTGGTGTAGCCGTCGCGCAGCTGCGGCCAGTCGTCGTACATCCGGCAGGCGGCCAGCCGGGAGCCGTCGGCGAGGGCGATCCGGCCGCCGGACCGCTTGACCGCCCGGGCCAGCTCGATGTCCTCCAGGACCCGCGCGCGCACGGCGGCGTGCCCGCCGGCCGCGTCGTACCCGGCCCGGTCCGCCACCAGGAACTGCCCGCCGGCTGCGGCCAGCGACGGCCGCGGCGAGCGCTCCATCGCCCGCAGCGGCAGGAAGGTCAGCCACAGCCACTGCAACAGCGGCTGCACCAGCCGGTCGGCCGCCGTCGCCACCACGATCCGGGGGTACGGCGACAGCAGCGTCACCCGCGCGGCGCGCAGCTCGGCCACCGCCGCCGCCACCGCGTACGGGGTGAGCACCACGTCGGCGTCGACGAACGCCAGCACGGTGGCGGCCGGGCCGGCCCGGGTGGCGAGCTGGTGGCAGGCGTGCGGCTTGCCCAGCCAGCCCGGCGGCGGGGCGACCCCGGTGAGCAGGGTGACCCGGGGATCGGCGCCGGCCACCGCGCGGACCACGTCGGCGGTGCCGTCGGCCGAGCCGTCGTCGAGCACCATGATCCGCAGGTCGGGCACGCCCCGCTGGGCGAGCAGCGCCCGCAGGCACGGGGTGACCCGGGCGGCCTCGTCGCGCAGCGGCAGCAGCACCGCGACGGTCTCGGCGACCTCGACCGGCCCGTCGGCGGGGCGGCGCAGCCACCGGGTGGCGTTGACCCAGGTGTGCAGGGTGAGCCCGGCGACGCCCGCTACCAGCAGCAGGACGCCGGTCATGCGGTGGCGTCGACCGGCCGGGGCGGCTGGCGCCTTCGGCGGTCCCGGCCCAGCGCCAGGGCCAGCGGCACGGCGGCCACCGCCATCCCGGCCGCGCCCCACCCCGCCGAGGCGGGCAGGCCGAGGAAGACCGCGTGGGCCAGGATGCTGGACAGGTACGTCCACAGGTAGAGCGCGAACATCGGGGCGTCCCGGGGGTCCGGATGGCCGACCACCGGCCCGGCCAGCGGGCGCAGCGCCGCCATCAGCAACACCGCGAACAGCAGCCAGCCGAGGTAGTTGCTGACCGGCACGCCGGGCAGGCCGGGCAGCACCGTGGTGGCGTCCCGCCACACCCAGTAGCCCTCGGCGACCATCTGCGGGTCGAGGAAGAGGTCCCAGGCGGCCAGCCCGACGGCGGCGAGGGCCACCCGGCCGACCCCGGGCGGGGTGAGCCGGGCCGCGGTCAGCCAGGCCGGCCAGGCCATCCACGTCCAGGCGAGCGGGATGATCAGCGGCACCCCGGCCAGCTTCGGGCCCAACTCGCCGGAGTAGTCGTAGCTGCCGAACGGGAAGCCGGTGGCCACCCCCAGGGCCTCGATCGCGAAGCCGCCGCCGGTGGCCACGGCGACCAGCGCCGCCGCCGCGCGGACCCCCCGGGTGAGCAGCGCGTGACCGACCGAGATCAGGTACCCGAGCACGACGGTGGCCACGGTCAGCCCGGCCCGGGTGGCACCGGTGGTGAGCGGGTAGCAGATCTGGGCCAGGACCAGCACGCCCAGCCCGGCCCAGGGCAGCCGGCGGTCCAGCCCGGCCCGGTCCAGCCCAGCTCGGGGTAGCCGGCGGTCCAGCCCGGCCCAGGGCAGCCGGGGTCGGGGTGGTCGGGGTCGGGTCACGGCACGCCCGGGCCCGGGGCGGCGGCCGCCCGGTCCACGGGGGCCTGCGGGGTGAGCGGGAGGTCCCGGCCGAGGATGCCGAACGGGCGCTCGTCGCCGGGGAAGTGGAAGTGGCGCAGCACGTCGACGAAGCCGAACCGGCGGTACAGCCGCCAGGCGCGGGAGCGCTGCTCGTCGGCCTCCGGGGTGGACAGCAGGGTGGTGCTGCCCGGTGCCATGGTGAGCAGGGCGGTGAGCTGGCGGGCGCCCAGGCCGTGCCCCTGCGCGGGCGGCCGGACGTGCAGCTCGACCACCTCGAAGCAGTCGGCCAGCCAGCGCCGCCGGGCGTCGCCGTCCAGCGCCCGGTGCACCTGGTCGTGCCACCACTGGCCCGCCGCGCCGAGGTACCCGTACCCGAAGCCGGCCAGGTGGCCCTCGGAGGTGAGGCTGGCGACGGCGCGGAAACCGGGGCGGCGCACGTGGGCGGCGATGTAGCCACGCCGGGCCGCCAACAGGTCCGTCCGGTAGTTCATCGCCTCGCCGTAGACGGTCACCACGTCGTCCAGCCGCCGGACCAGGTCGTCCGGCGTCCAGCGCACCAACCTCATGCCCGCCCATCCTTCGCCGTCTTCGGATCGCCGTCGGCGACCCAACCCAGCACCGACCGGTCGCCGACCACGTCGCGCACCTCGAACCGCGCGAAGAGTTCCTCCGCGTACCACCCCGCGGTGGGGGTGCGCGTGATCGCGGCGCGGTGCTCGGGGTGACGGTACGCGAACGCGACGAGGTCCGCCGTGTCGCGCCACACGCTGACCGTGCCCTGCCAACCCAGCGGGGCCTCGCCGACGCCGAACCGGGCCAGCAGGCCGGGCGCGGCGTGCAGGGCGGCGGCCACCGGCGGCACCGCCCGCCAGAAGGTGGCCGCCCGGCGGGCCCGCAGCCGGGCCCGGGTCAGCGCCAGCACCGGGCCGGCGACCCGGCCGCCGGACGGCTCGCCGAACGGCCGCCGCCCGGACCACTCGCCCCGGCTGGTCAGCGGGCGCAGGTCGACCCGTACCTGGGAGTGGGCGATGCGGGCCCAGGAGCGGCCCACCGGCGAGTCGGTGAAGCCGGCCGCAGCGGCCGGAGAGTCCCAGACGGCCAGCGCGGCCCAGCGGGTCAGGTCGGCGTCGCCGGGGCCGAAGCCGGTGCCGGTCCCGGTGCCGAGCAGCTTGCCGAACCGGACCCCGGGGGTGCGGCGCAGCCGCGTCGGGTGCGTCGCCATCCGGGCCAGCGCACCGGGCAGGGCGGCCCGACCGATCCGCCAGACGTGCAGGGTGACCAGCTCGGGTACGCCGCTCACGCCACCTCGGCCGGGGTGCCGGCGGTGATCCGGAGCAGCTCCGCGTACGTGGTGGGGAAGACCGCCCGGGGCACCCCGCCGGCCGCCCAGACCTCGTCGTACCCCTCCAGGGCGGTGTCGACCAGGGTGCGCAGCGGCGCGGGGTGGCCGAGCGGGGCGACCCCGCCGATCACCTGGCCGGTGTGCTGCCGGACGAACTCGGGGGTGGCCCGGCGCAGGTGGGTGACCCCGAGGGACGCGGCCAGGCCGGCCGTGTCCACCCGGTGCGCGCCGGAGGTGAGCACCAGCAGCGGCGCGTCGTCGGCGGCGAAGACCAGCGAGTTGGCGATGGCGCCGACGCCCACGCCGAGCGCCTCGGCCGCCGCGGCGGCGGTGTGCACCGCCTCGGGCAGCAGGCGAACCGCGCTGGGTCGGCCGGAGCCGTCCCGCGCGCCCGCGGCATCGAGGGCCTCCTGCACGGCCCGCACGTTCGGGTGTGGCTGCATGCCGCCCATTCTTCCCGGCCCGCTCCCGCCCGGCTCCCAGGGGCGGCCCGAGCCTCGTCAGGCCCGCTCGTTCCCGCCAGTCCGCTGTCCAGAAGCACGAAGTGCGGCGTCTTGGCGGCACTGCCGCCCCCGCTTCCCCGCCACCCTCGACCTGGTCGGCCCCCCGACCGGCCGGGTGGGCGGGGCCGTGCCGAGCGGGACGGTGTCGGGCGCGGGCGGCGCGGTCGCCCGGGGCGTGGACACCCGGGCCGTCTCGGCCAGCGCCACCCCGAGCAGCACCAGCGCCCCGCCGCCGAGTTGGGCGGCGTTGAGCGTCTCGCCGTCGCCGATGACCATCCAGGCGACCGCCGCGGCGAGCACCGGCTCCACCATGCCGACGATCCCGACACTGGTCGCCGGCAGGTGCCGCATCGCGCCCGCCACCAGCAGGTACGGCACGATCGAGCCGAGCACCACCACGTACCCGCAGAGCAGGGCGACCGGGACGCCCGCCGCGCTGCCGGTCAGCGGCTCCCAGCCGCCGGTGCCGGCGGCGACCCGGGTGAGCAGCCCGGCCACGGCGGACGCGCCGAACGCCCAGGTGCACAGCGACAGGGCGTCCCGCCCCTGCACGCCGCGTGCGCCGAGCACGTAGTAGACGGCCAGGAAGACCGCCGCGCCGAGGCCGGCGAGCATGCCGAGCCCGTCCAGCTTCAACTCGCCCCACACCTCGGCCACGCAGCCCAGCCCGGCCAGGCTCAGCGCCAGGCCCGCCCAGAGGCGGGGGCGGACCCGGTGCCGCTGGCCGAACCGGGCCCAGAGGGCGACCAGCAGCGGGGCGGAGTACTCGAACAGCAGGCCGAGGCCGACCGGCAGCCGGGAGATGGCGACGAAGTAGAGCATCGGCACCAGGAAGAAGCCGGTCAGGCCGTACGCGACCAGCAGCGGGATCTGCCGGGGGGTGACCCGGAGCCGGCGCGCGCCCGGGCGCAGCAGCAGGCTCAGCAGGAGCAGGCCCGCGACGGCGCCGAGCGCACGCAGCAGGGTGAGCTGCTGGGCGTTCAGGCCGGCCCGGAGCACCAGCTTGGAGACCGTGCCGTTGACGGCGAACAGGGCGCCCGAGCCGAGCACCATGGCGACGCCGAGGGCGGGGCGGGGGGTCGTCACGAGCAGAGGCTAGCGCCGTGGTCGTCAGGGGGCCCAGGGGCATGCGCTCGTTACCCGTCCGGGCCCCGCCCGGGCGCCGGGCGGTCGGGTCCTGTCGGGTGTGGGGAGCCGGTCCGACGTGCGGGGCCGACCGGCCGTCGTCGCCCCGCCGCGCCGTCCGCCACACGTTGCGTTTTCGTCGGGCGCGGGGTGTACTGTCAGCAGCAGTTAGAACGAGTGTTCGATTGCCTCGAACACCCGTTCCAACGGCCCGGGCGGTGTTTCGCGGCGCCGGCCCCGGGCGGTGCGGCTTCGCGGGCCGCACCTTGGGCCCTGGGCAGTCGCGAGTCCGGGCCCGACAGGCAGGAGCGTCGCCCGCCGCCCACGACCCCCGGGCGGCGGGCGACGAACCCGCCGGTACGCCGGCCGGGTGTGGTGTGGGGAAGCGTCCACACCCGGCCGGCTCCCGCCGGTGCGTCTTCCTCCGCACCACTCGACGGCCCGCGCGCCGGCGGCCCCGGTCGTCCGCGCCCCGCCCGGCCACGTGGAGGAGACAGCCCATGCCGACCAACCCGGCCCAGCCACCGACGGTGCCGGCACACGTGCTGCCGCACCGCACCCCGGCCCAGCTTCTCGCGGTGGCCCGCCACGGGCTGACCGAGGCCGCCCGGACCGGCCCCGACGGGCTGCGCTACGCGGCGGCCCACCTGGCCGCGCTGCGCGCCGCCGCGGCCCTGCTCGCCGCCCGTGCCCGTCCCGCCCCGGTCCGGCGCAACCGGATCACCAGCGTCTGGGTCCTGCTCGCCGCCGTCGCCCCCGAGCTCGACGAGTGGGCAGCGTTCTTCGCCGCCGGCGCCAGCAAGCGTGCCGCAGCCGAGGCCGGCATCCCCCGGGTGGTCACCGCCCGGCAGGCCGACGACCTGCTCCGGGCGGCCGAGGAGTTCGTGACGGTGGTGGAGAGCACCCTCGGGCTGGCCCACCAGCCGGCGCTCGACGGCCTGGCCGCCTGAGCGAGCCGCCCGGCGGGCGCTGGTCATCGGCGGGGCGGCCCAGCACGCACGATTCCGGCACGACGAGCACGACGGGGGGTAGGTCCGATGGCGGGCCTGATGGTGGTCGGCTCCGCCGCGCTCGCGGGCCTGGTACGCCCGGCCAGCGCGCCGGATCCGGCCGGCGGGCAGCGGGTGCTCCCGGTGCCCCCCGAGCTGACCGGCCTGTTGCCCAACCGGGGGCTGCGCCGGGGCAGCACGATCGCGGTCGCCGTCGGCCAGCCCCGGCGCAGCGGCGGCACGTCGCTGGTGCTGGCGCTGCTCGCCGAGGCGTCCCGAGCCGGCTCGTGGTGCGCCGTGGTGGGGGTGCCGACCTTCGGCGCGGGCGCGGCGGCCGAGGCCGGGATCGCCCTGGACCGGCTCGCCCTGGTGCCGCAGCCGGGGCCGGAGTGGCCCACCGTCGTCGCCGCGCTGATCGACGGGGTGGACGTGGTGGTGGCCGCCGTGCCGGCCACCGTCTCCGCCTCGGTCGCCAACCGGCTGGCGGCCCGGGCCCGGCAGCGGGGCAGCGTGCTCGTCCCGTACGGCCGCTGGGACGGCGCGGACGTCACGTTGCAGGTGGTCCGGGGCGTCTGGGAGGGGCTGGGACAGGGCCGGGGCCGGCTGCGCCGGCGCGAGGTCACCGTCTCCGCCCGAGGGCGGGGCGCGGCAGCCCGGCCCAAGGAGATCAAGGTCTGGCTCCCCGGCGACGGGCTCACCCGGGTCATCCCCCGGTCGGCCGCCATCCCGACCGCCTCCGTCACCGGCCGGTCGACCGCCGGCCGGCTCCGCCCGGTACCCCCGTCGCCCCCGGTGTTCCCGACGTTCCCGACCGCCTCCGACGTCCCACCCCGTCGTGGCGCGTCTGCCTCCGACGTCCCACCCCGTCGTGACGTCCCACCCCGTCGTGACGCCCCACCCCGTCGTGACGCCCCACCCCGTCGTGGCGCGCCTGCCTCCGACGTCCCGCCCGACCGTGGCGGGCTTGCCGTGGCCGGTCCCTCGGCACCGGCCGACTCAGGCTCGCCGGGTTCGCGGTCGGTGCCGGGGTGACCGGGGTGCCGACGCGCACGCTGCTGCTCTGGTGCCCGGACTGGCCGGTGCTCGCCGCCGAGATCGTCGACGGGGTGCCGGCCGTCGGGCCGGTCGCCGTGCTGCACGCCAACCGGGTGGTCGCCTGCTCCGAGCGGGCCCGCGCCGAGGGCGTCCGCCGGGGGCTGCGCAAGCGGGAGGCGCAGGGGCGCTGCCCGCAGTTGACCGTCGTCGACCACGATCCCGGCCGGGACGCCCGGGCGTTCGAGCCGGTGGTCGCCGCGGTCGAGGAGGTCGCCGCCGGGGTCGAGGTGGTCCGCCCGGGCGCCTGCGCGCTGGCTGCGCGGGGTCCGAGCCGCTATCTCGGCGGCGAGGAGCCAGCCGCCGAGCGGATCATCGAGCACGTCGCGCAGGCCTGCGCGGTGGAGAGCCAGGTGGGGATCGCCGACGGGGTGTTCGCCGCCGGCCTCGCCGCCCGCGTCGGGCAGGTGGTGCCCGCCGGCGGCACGCCCGGATTCCTGGCGGGCCTGCCGGTGGAGGCACTCGGCCGGCCGGCCCTGGCCGACCTGCTGCGCCGGCTCGGCATCCGTACCCTCGGGGACTTCGCCGCGCTGCCGGCGGGGGACGTGCTGGCCCGGTTCGGGTTCGACGGTGTGCTGGCCCACCGGCTCGCCGCGGGCCGGGACCACCGGCCGCTGGCCGTCCGTCAGCCCCCGGCCGACCTGGCGGTGACCGCCGACCACGACGAGCCGATCGACCGGGTGGACGCGGCGGCCTTCGCCGCCCGTGCGCTGGCTGAGCGATTGCACGACCGGCTGGCCGCGCACGGCCTGGCCTGCACCCGGCTCGGCATCGAGGCGGTCACCGCGCACGGTCAGGAGCTGCACCGGGTCTGGCGGCACGACGGCCTGCTCACCGCCGCGGCCATCGCCGACCGGGTGCGCTGGCAGCTCGACGGTTGGCTCTCCGGCAGCACCGGGCGGCCCGGCGCCCGCCCGGCCCGGCCGACGGCCGGGATCATCCGGTTGCGGCTGGTGCCCGACGGGGTGCTCGCCCAGGCCGGCCTGCAACCCGGGCTGTGGGGGGAGGCGGGCGAGGAGCGGGAGCGTGCGCACCGGGCGCTGAGCCGGGTGCAGGGCATCCTCGGCCCCGAGGCGGTGGTCACCGCGGTGCTCGGCGGCGGGCGGTCCCCGGCCGACCAGGTGCGGCTGGTGCCCTGGGGTGACGAGCGGCTGCCCGCCCGCCCGGGCGAGCCCAGCTGGCCGGGCCAGGAGGCCCTGCCGGCGCCGGTGCAACCGACGGGGTCCGGTGGCGCGGTGCGGTCGGCGGGGCCGACGCCGTCCGGTGGCACCGCCAGGCAGCGTGGAGTGTCGGTGCCGGGCCGGGCGACCAGGCCCGCCGGGTCGGCGTGGTCCGATGGTGCCGCCGGGTCGGCGTGGTCCGATGGTGCCGCCGGGTCGGCACGGTCCGATGGTGCCGCCGGGGCCGGTGTTCCCCCGTGGCCGGGGCGCCTTCCGCCGCCCGCGCCGGCCGTGGTGCTCCCCGCGCCGCTGGCCGCGACGGTGTACGACGCCGTTGGCGAGCCGGTCGGGGTCAGCGCCCGGCTCCAGGTGAGCGCCGCCCCCGCCCGACTGGTGGTCGGCACGGCCCGTCCGGTGGACATCGTCGGCTGGGCCGGCCCGTGGCCGGTGGACGAGCGCTGGTGGGCGCCGGCCGAGGCCCGCCGCCGGGCCCGGTTCCAGGTCTGCCTGGCCGATGGCGCCGCCCTCCTCCTCGCGATCGAGGCCGGCCAGTGGCTGGTGGAGGCCATCTATGACTGACCGGCGGGCCGCCCTGCCTGCGGATCTTGGAAGATTTGGGCCCCTCCAGGGGCCGGAATCTTCCAAGATCTCCGCCGAGCCGGGGGCGTGGTGAGTTTCCACAATCCGCGGATGCCGTGGGTGGAGCTGGAGCGGGTGCTCTCCGGGCGATCCGGCGACGGTACGGCGGGCGGTACGGCGGGCGGGCGGCACCTGCACGTGGTGGACCCGCTCGCCGTCGACGCCGACGGGGGCGACGGGCCGGCCTGGGGCCGCCGCCGGGAGCCGTACCGGCCGCCGGAGCTGTCCCGCCCCGGCGGCGCGGTGCCCTACGCCGAGTTGCACGCGCACAGCAACTTCAGCTTCCTGGACGGGGCCAGCCACCCCGAGGAACTGGCCGAGGAGGCGGCCCGGCTCGGGCTCACCGCGCTCGCCGTCACCGACCACGACGGCTTCTACGGCGTGGTCCGCTTCGCCGAGTCGGCCCGTACGCTGGGGCTGCCCACGGTGATCGGCGCGGAGCTGTCGCTGGGCCTGCCCGGCCCGCAGAACGGCGAGGCCGACCCGCGCGGCACCCACCTGCTCGCCCTGGCCCACGGCCCCGAGGGGTACGCCCGGCTGGCCCGCACCATCGCCCGCGCCCAGCTACGCGGCGGGGAGAAGGGCCGCCCGGACTACGGCGAGTTGGAGGAGGTCGCCGCCGAGCTGCGCGACCACGTGCTGGTGCTCACCGGCTGCCGCAAGGGGCACGTGCCGGCGGCCCTGCTCACCGAGGGCGTCGACGCGGCGGCCCGGGAGCTGGACCGGCTGACCGCGCTGTTCGGGGCGGCCACGGTGGCGGTGGAGCTGACCGACCACGGCCATCCGGTCGACGCCGACCGCAACGACGCCCTCGCCGAGCTGGCCGTTGCGGCGGGGCTGCCCACGGTGGCCACGAACAACGTGCACTACGCCACGCCGGGCCGACGCCGGCTGGCCACCACCCTGGCCGCGGTGCGGGCCCGGCGCAGCCTGGACGAGATCGACGGCTGGCTGCCCGCCGCGTCCACCGCGCACCTGCGCAGCGGGGAGGAGATGGCGGCCCGGTTCGCCGCGTACCCGGGTGCGGTGGCCCGGGCCGCCGAGTTCGGCGCGGAGCTGGCGTTCGACCTCCAGCTCGTGGCGCCCCGGCTGCCGGCGTACCCGGTGCCGCCGGGGCACACCGAGATGACCTGGCTGCGCCACCTGACGGAGCGGGGGGCCCAGGAGCGGTACGGCCCCCGCGAGGCGCACCCGGACGCGTACCGGCAGCTCGACCACGAGCTGCGGATGATCGAGGAGCTGGGCTTCCCCGGCTACTTCCTGGTGGTGTACGACATCGTCGCGTTCTGCCGCCAGCAGGACATCTACTGCCAGGGTCGGGGGTCGGCGGCGAACTCGGCGGTCTGCTACGCGCTGCGGATCACCAACGTGGACGCCGTCCGGCACCGGCTGCTCTTCGAGCGCTTCCTCGCCCCGGAGCGCGACGGCCCACCCGACATCGACGTCGACATCGAGTCCGACCGCCGGGAGGAGGTGATCCAGCACGTCTACGCCCGGTACGGCCGGGAGCACACCGCCCAGGTCGCCAACGTCATCTCGTACCGGCCCCGGTCGGCGGTGCGGGACGTGGCGAAGGCGTTCGGCTTCTCGCCCGGCCAGCAGGACGCCTGGAGCAAACAGATCGACCGCTGGGGCTCCGTCGCGTCGGTCGACGTGGAGGGCATCCCGGAGCAGGTCGTCGCGTACGCCGACGAGTTGCAGACGTTCCCCCGGCACCTGGGCATCCACTCCGGCGGGATGGTCATCTGCGACCGGCCGGTGATCGAGGTCTGCCCGGTGGAGTGGGGCCGGATGCCCGGCCGCAGCGTGCTCCAGTGGGACAAGGACGACTGCGCGGCCGTCGGCCTGGTCAAGTTCGACCTGCTCGGCCTCGGCATGCTCTCCGCCCTGCACTACGGCTACGACATGATCGGCGAGACCCTCGACCTGGGCGACATGACGCTGGACGACCCCGAGGTGTACGACATGCTCTGCCGGGCCGACTCGGTCGGGGTGTTCCAGGTGGAGAGCCGCGCCCAGATGGCCACCCTGCCCCGGCTCAAGCCCCGCGAGTTCTACGACCTGGTGGTGGAGGTGGCGCTGATCCGTCCCGGCCCGATCCAGGGCGGCTCGGTGCACCCGTACATCCGGCGCAAGAACGGCCAGGAGCCGGTGACGTTCGCCCATCCGCTGATGCGCAACGCGCTGGAGAAGACCCTCGGCGTGCCGCTGTTCCAGGAGCAGCTCATGCAGCTCGCCATCGACCTGGCCGGCTTCGACGCGGCCGGGGCCGACCAGCTCCGCCGGGCGATGGGGGCCAAGCGCTCGGTGGAGCGGATGGCGCAGATCGCCGACCGGCTCTACGCCGGGATGGCCGAGCGGGGCATCGCCGGGGAGCTGGCCGACGACGTCTACCGCAAGCTCACCGCGTTCGCCAGCTACGGCTTCCCGGAGAGCCACGCGATGAGCTTCGCCTACCTGGTGTACGCCAGCTCCTGGCTCAAGCGCTACCACCCGGGCCCGTTCCTGGCCGCCCTGCTCAACGCCCAGCCGATGGGCTTCTACTCGCCGCAGACCCTGGTCGACGACGCCCGCCGGCACGGGGTGGAGGTGCGCCGGCCGGACGTCAACGCCAGCGGCGCGAAGGCGGTGCTCGAATCCACCCCGACCACCCGGTGGGGCAGCGCCCCCGGGGAGCCCCCGCACGAGTGGGGGCTCGGCGGGCCGGCCGTCCGGCTCGGGCTGGGCGGCGTGCGTACCCTCGGCGACGGGGTGGCCGAGCGGATCGAGGCGGAGCGGGCGGCGCACGGGTCGTACCGGGACATGTCGGACCTGGCCCGGCGGGTGGGTCTCACCGCCGCGCAGCTGGAGGCGCTGGCCACCGCGGACGCCTTCGCCTGCTTCGGGCTGACCCGGCGGCAGGCGCTCTGGGCCGCCGGGGCGGCGGCCCAGGACCGGCCGGGCCGGCTGCCGGGCACGGTGACCGGCACGAGCGCCCCGACCCTGCCGGGGATGGAGGCGGTGGACCGCCTCGTCGCCGACGTGTGGGCGACCGGGCTGTCGCCGGAGAGCCACCCGGCCCGGTTCATCCGGGACCGCCTGGACGCCCTCGGCGCGGTGCCGATCGCCCGGCTCGGCCGGGTGGAGCCGGGTCGGCGGATCCGGGTCGGCGGGATCGTCACCCACCGGCAGCGGCCGGCCACCGCCGGCGGGGTCACCTTCCTCAACCTGGAGGACGAGACCGGGATGCTCAACGTCACCTGCTCGCCGGGGCTGTGGCAGCGCTACCGTCGGGTGGCGCGGACCAGCGCCGCCCTGGTGGTGCGCGGCCGGTTGCAGCGGCACGAGGGGGTGACCAGTCTCACCGCCGACCGGCTCGACCCGATCGAGCCGCCGGTCGCCCCGGCCTCCCGCGACTTCCGGTGATCGACGTTACAGTGTGGCGGGCGATCGCGAGGGAGACTTGCTGATCGCGCGCGGGCAGAGTCGCCCGGGTTCCATGAGGGGGTAAGAGCAAGTGGCGGGTAACGACACTTACAACGGTGCGGTGGCGAACGTCCGACGCACCCGGCTCGATGCTGGTTGGGTCGCGGCGCACACCACCGAGATTCGCGAGTACTCGGTGACCGACGGCCCGGTGGCCAACGCCCGCCGGTCCCGTGCCGAGGAGGACCCGGCCGGCGGCGGCGAGTCCTGACCCACCCTGGTCGGGAGCCCGCCCGGCTCCACCGGTCGCCGATCCCCGGCCACCGGATGCGCCGGGCGGCTGGACCAGGTGACTAGGCTCGACCGTGTGGAGCAGACCCGTGGCCGGCTCACCGGCCCGCCGTTGACCCCCCGTACCGCCGTCATCTGGTCCGTGCTCCGGGCCGAGCTGGACCGCCGCGCCGATGACCTGCTCACCGTCCTCGACGTCGGCGGCGGCACCGGCGGGTTCGCCGTGCCGCTGGCCCAGGCCGGGCACCGGGTCACCGTGGTCGACGCCAGCCCCGACGCGCTGGCCGCGCTGACCCGGCGGGCCGCCGAGGCCGGCGTCGCCGACCGGGTATGCGCCGTGCAGGGCGACGGCGACGCGCTCGCCGGGCTGGTCGAGCCGGCGAGCGTCGACCTGGTGCTCTGCCACTCGGTGCTGGAGGTGGTCGACGACCCCGCGCCGGTGGTGGCCGCGTTGGTGGCCGCGCTGCGCCCGGGCGGTGCCGCCAGCGTCCTGGTCGCCGGGCAGGCCGCCGCGGTGCTGGGCCGGGCGATGAACGGCCACCTCGACCTGGCCGCCACCGTGGCCGCCGACCCGGCCGGGGCCGCCGGCCCCCGGGACACCCTGCTCCGGCGCTACGACGCCGACCGCGCCGCGGCGCTGCTCACCGACGGGGGTCTCGCGGTCGAGGAGATCCACGGGGTACGCGTCCTGGCCGACCTGCTCCCCGCCGCCGTCGCGGACGGCCAGCCGGCCGCCCTGGTCGAGCTGGAGCGGGCCCTGGCCTCCCGGCCGCCGTACCGGGACCTCGCCGCCCAGCTGCACCTGTTCGCCCGCCGCCCGGCGTGACCGGGCCCGTGTCGCCCCCGCCCGGCGATCCGTCGGTCGGGCCGGTGTTCCCGGTCGCGCCGGACCGCCCGGCGCCGGGGCCGGACTTCCCGGTCGCGCCGCTGGAGCCGGTCGCGCCCCGGTACGGCGGCGGCAGCCTGGCCGACGTGCTGCCCAGCGCGCTGGCGGTGCTCGGCGTGCCAGGGGCTGCGGACCTGCTCGGGCTGGCCCCCCGGCTGGCCGGGGTGCGGCGGGTAGCCGTGCTGCTGGTCGACGGGCTCGGCTGGTACCAGATCCCCACCGCCGCCCCGTACGCCCCGACCCTGGCCGGGTTGGCAGCGACCGTCGGCCGCCCGCTCACCTGCGGTTTCCCGTCCACCACCCCGACCAGCCTGGTGACTCTGGGCACCGGCGTGGCCCCCGGCGCGCACGGGGTGCTCGGCTTCAAGGTCCGGGTGCCCGGCACCGACCGGGTGCTCAGCCACATCGAGTGGGCCGGCGACCCGGAGCCGTTGCGCTGGCAGCCCGTCGCCACCCAGCTCGAACGGGCCCGCGCCGCCGGGGTCGCGGTGACCGTGGTGAGCCGCCCCGAGCACGCCGGCAGCGGCCTCACCCTGGCCGCCAACCGGGGCGGCGACTACCGGGGCGCCGCTGACGCCGACGCGCTCGCCGCCGCGATGCTCACCGCGCTGGCCGCCGGTACCGGGCCGACCCTGGTCTCCGGATACCACCCCGACCTGGACCGGCACGGCCATCTCAGCGGGGTGGACTCCGCGCCGTGGCGGGTCGCCGCCACCGTGGTGGACGGGCTGCTCGCCCGGCTGGTCGACGGCCTCCCGAAGGACGCCGCGCTGCTGGTCACCGCCGACCACGGCCAGCTCGACGTGCCGGTGGCGGACCGGGTCGACTTCGACGCCGACCCCGGGCTGCGGGCCGGGGTGCGGGTGCTGGCCGGCGAACCCCGGGTCCGTTACCTGCACGTCGAGCCCGGCGCGGCCGACGACGTGGTGGCGGCCTGGTCGGCGGTGCTCGGCGACGCGGCCCGGGTGCTGCACCGGGGCGAGGCGGTGGCCACCGGCTGGTTCGGCCCGGTGCCGGAGGAGCACCTGCGCCGGGTCGGCGACGTGGTGGTGGTCTGCCGGGGCACGTCCGCGGTGGTGGCCACCCGGTCGGAGCAGCCGATCGAGTCGCGCCTGGTGGCGTACCACGGGGCGGACACGGCCGCCGAGATGACCATCCCGCTGCTGGTGGTCCGCGGCTGAGCCGCCGTGCGGTCCCCGGGGCGTCGTACCCGGGGGCTAGCCTGCGGGGATGGGCCGCAGTCAGTCGTTGCCGCGCGGGGGCGACCCGCGCTTCGGGCCCGATGGCGACGACTCCGGCTGCCCGATCCTGCACGTCGACATGGACGCCTTCTTCGCCTCGGTCGAGGTGCGCCGCCGCCCCGAGTTGCGCGGCCGGCCCGTCGTGGTCGGCGGGGTCGGGCCGCGCGGCGTGGTCAGCTCCGCCAGCTACGAGGCCCGACGGTACGGCGTACGCAGCGCCATGCCCACCGGGCGGGCCCGGGCGCTCTGCCCACACGCGGTCTACCTGCCGCCCGACTTCGCGCAGTACACGGCGGCCTCCCAGGCGGTCATGCAGATCTTCCGGGACGTCACCCCGCTGGTCGAGCCGCTCTCGCTCGACGAGGCGTTCCTCGACGTGGCCGGCGCCCGCCGGCTCTTCGGCGCACCGGCCGGGATAGCCCGGCGCATCCGCGCCCGGGTCGAGCGGGAGCAGGGGCTGACCTGCTCGGTGGGGGTGGCGCCGAGCAAGTTCGTGGCGAAGCTCGGCTCCACCCGCGCCAAACCCGACGGGCTGCTGGTGGTGCCCGCCGACCGGGTGCTCGACTTCCTGCACCCGCTGCCGGTCTCCGCGCTCTGGGGGGTGGGGGAGCGGTCCACCGAGACGCTGCGCCGGCTCGGGCTGGCCACCGTCGGTGACCTGGCCGAGGCGCCGTTCGGCATGCTCCGCAAGGCGGTCGGGGCGGCCGCCGCCAGCCACCTGCACGAGCTGGCCTGGGGGCGGGACCCACGCCGGGTCAGCCCGGAGCAGGTGGAGAAGTCGATCGGCGCCGAGGTGACCTTCGACGTCGACGTCGGCGACCCGCTGGAGATCCGCCGGTCGCTGCTCGCCCTCGCCGAGAAGGTGGGCGTCCGGCTGCGCCGGGCCGGTCAGGTCGGCCGGACGGTGTCGATCAAGGTGCGGATGGCCGACTTCCGCACGGTCAACCGCTCCCGCACCCTCGGTGTCCCCACCGATACCGCCCGGGAGATCTTCGACACGGCATGGGCGCTCTACACCGTTCTCGACCCTGGCGAGCGGATCCGCCTCGTCGGGGTGCGGCTGGAGGGCCTCGCGCCGGCGGAGCAGACCCCGCAGCAGCTCACCCTCGGCGCCCCCGAGCGCGGCTGGCGGGAGGCGGAGGCCGCCGCGGACGCCGCAGCTGCCCGTTTCGGGCGGTCCGTCATAGGTCCGGCGAGTCTGCTCGGTCGTCGCGACCGAGGGCGAAATGAAAATCCACCCCGCCCATAGGTCGTCCCGCTTTCCGACGCGCGACCCCCCTCGTAGACTTGGCGGTAAGCAGCCGGTCGGCTGCCACGGTCTGTCGGCCCGCCCGGGCCGACCTACGTGACCGGGGAGGAGTGCCGTGCCGCTCTCGGAGCACGAGCAGCGGCTGTTCGATCAGATCGAGCGGTCGCTTGCCGAGGACCCCAAATTCGCCTCGGCCGTGCGTGCCAGCGATCCGCGCTTCCATGCGCGGCGTCGCCTGCTTGTCGCTGCCGGCGCGATCATCGTTGGGCTGGCCCTGCTGGTCTACGGTGCGGTGATCAAGACTCCACCGCTCGCGGTGGCGGGGTTCGTCATCATGTTGGGTTCGGCGGCGTACGCGGTGCAGTCGCACCGGCGGGCGCAGTCCCCCGACCTGCACGTGGTCGGCGGGACGACCAGTCGGCGCCGTCCGCGTGGGCGGTCAGGCCGGCGGTCGTCGTTCCTGGACCGGATGGAGGACCGGTGGCGGCAGCGCCCGGAGGGGCACCGCTGACCCGGCCCCTCCGCTGATTCCCGGTCCCGCCGACCCGGCGGGACCGCGCTGAGTTCGGCCTGTCCGACGACGGGCCGCTGTTGCGTGTCCACGCCGATGCCGCGCGGGCCTTCTCGGCTGCCGAGGGGCGGCCGGCTTCCTTCTGTGCCGCCGCTGTCCTTCTGTGTCGCCCCTTGATCGTCTGCGAGTCACCGGCACGACACGCCGGGCGGGATGCCGGCACGCGACAGACGATCTCCGTGACTGACCGTCGGGCACCATCGGCGGCGGCGAGCCTCGACGTCCTGCGCCTGGCCGACGAGATGGGAGTGGTGGTCTGCTGCCCGGTGGGTCAGCGGCTGCTGCGGGAGGCCAGCAGGCGGCGGGGGTTCCAGCGCAACAACCGGTACCGGGCGGCGCCGGTGGTGGCCACCACCCGCGAGGACGTGTCGCTCACCGCCGTCCGCCAGCGCAGCAGCACCGACGGGGGCAACACGGTGGCGAGCAGCCTGGTCCGCTGGCCGGCCCGGACGGCGAGCACGCCGCGGACGCTGCGCAGGGCCGGAGTCAGGTCCTCACCGGCGAGCGGGTCCCGGGCGTAGCGGGCCCGCTCCTCGGCACGCCCGAGCAGCCGCGCCGCCGCGGCGGCGGAGGCGTCCTCCGTCAGCGCGTCGGTGGCCAGGCGTTCGGCCGTCGCCCGGGGGGTCTCCGTCGGGTCCACCCGGACCCGGTAGTCGACCAGGGTGTCGAGCAGCTCGTCCCAGGCCGCGTGCGCGTCCGCCCGGGCCCGGGCGGGGTCCACCCCGACCACGATCGTCCGCTCGACGCCGTCCCGGCCGGTGCCGGCGTCCACCATGGTCGCCTTCGGGGCCGCCGCCACCCGGGTGCCCCGGCGTCGACGCAGCGCCGCCCGGCGCAGTGCCGGCACCGCGAGCAGAATGAGCAGGAGCAGCACGCCCGCCGTCCACCAGGGCCAGACCGGGGCCTGCCGGGTGGGGCCGCCGGCCCCGATGGCCAGCCCGGCGTCGGTATCCCGGTCGGCGGGGTCCGGGCCGTCGGCCTCCGGCGAGGGGCCGTTCTCGCCCGGGGCGCTCGACGTGCCGGGGTCGGGGGCGACGGACTCCGGGGCGTCGGTGTCCGGGGCCCACGCCGAGCGGGTCGACCCCTGCACCCCGCCCGCCGGGGTGGCGTCGAAGGGCACCCAGCCCATCCCGTCGAAGTAGACCTCCGTCCAGGCGTGCAGGTTCCGGTTGGTCAGCACGTACCCCTCGCCGGTGCGGCCGGTGCCGTTGGTGAAGCCGAGCGCCACCCGGGCCGGGATGCCGGCCGCCCGGACCAGCCACGCCATCGCCGCCGCGTACTGCTGGCAGAAGCCGGCCTTGTTGTTGAGGAAGTCGACGATGTCCTGCCCGCTGGTGCCGCCCTTGGTGGTCAGGCTGTAGGTGAAGCCGTTGTCCGAGGAGAAGTAGTCGTAGATCGCCCGCACCTTGTCGTAGTCGGTGCGCTTGCCCTGGATGAGTTCGGAGACGAGGGTGTCCACCTGCGGCACCGGCGGGGTCTCGGTCTGCTGGACCCGGACGGGGTGGTCGGCCGGCAGCGAGGGGGCACGGCGCAGCGCCGTCGTGCTGTACGTCGACCGGATGTAGTCGAACGAGTAGCGCTTGTCGCGGGAGTTGTCCCGGTTGGAGAAGATCACCTGGAGGGCCGAGTCGTACAGCCAGTTGCCGCCCAGCTCCTCGGTTCGCACCGGCTCGCCGTAGACCGGCAGCAGGGGCATGGGGAAGTTCTTCGTCACCTCGACGGTGGCCCGGTGCTGCTGCTGTTCGACGCCCTCCCCGGCCCGCCTCGGGTCGGGCAGCCCTCGGGTAACCGGCCGGCCGGTCGGGTCGCCCATCCGGAAGCCGTCCGCCCGGAGCTTGTCCAAGACGCCGAAGCGCAGGTAGAACGGGCTCGGCTCGGTGGTGGTCACCTTCACCATCTCGACGACCTCGGACTGGTTGAGCTCGCCGCTCAGCGCGGCGAACAGGTCGACCTTGCTCGGGTTGCCGCCCTGGCCGGCGCGGCCGGTGCCGTTGCCCGCCCCGGAGCCGAGGGTGTCGAGCAGCCCGCCGGTCATCCCCGGCACGGCCAGCGGCAGCACCACCGCCAGCGCGACCCCCACCACGGCCAGCCGGCGGCCGGTGGCGGCCAGCGGGGACGACTCCCACACGTCGACGCCCCGGCCGTCACCGGTGAACCGGCGGCCGAACCGGCGCACCCGGTCGACGTTGTCGGCGACCAGCAGCCAGAGGTAGCCGGCGGCGCCGACCACGAACGGCACGGCGGGGACACTGTCGACGTACACCGCGACCGGCACCGAGTAGATGGCGAGCATCGGCAGGCCGGCCAGGGCCGGGCGGCGTAGCCCGACGACGAGCACGTCCACCACCACCGCCACCCCGCCGATGCCGAGCGCGCTGACGAACAGCAGCGGCTTGGCGTCGGGCACCTTGACCCCGTACGAGCGCATGTCCTGCGCGGACGCCCCGACCAACTCGCCGAAGTGGGCGAAGGTGGCCGGGGTGGGCACGAGCGCCACCAGCTCCCCGCCGCTGGGGAAGATCCAGGTCAGCGCGAGCACCAGCCCGGCGAGCATGCCCAGCACCTGCCCCCACAGCGGCGCCCGGATCAGCCGGGTCAACGCCGCCGCCCCGGCCACCACCGCGACCGCGATGACGGCCTGGATGAGCCAGGTCCAGCGTTCGAAGATGGCCGACAGTGGGGCCGCCGCGAGCAGGGTCGCTGCGGCGGCCACCAAGCCGAGGTTGCGGGTCGCGGTCACGGGACCACCCTTCCGGTGTGTGTCACGCCCGGCGTGCCGGGCCCCTCGCGTGCTCCCGCCCGGGGAGCGTCACCTCACGCCCCGGCCGGAGCGTCGGTTCGCCACTCCGGCCGGGGCGTCGGTTCGCCGCCCCGGCCGGAGCGTCGGTTCGCCGCCCCGGCCGGAGCGTCACTTCACGCCGCCCGCGACCGTCTCTGCCAGCGCCGCCCGCAGGGCGAACCCCTGCGAGCCCCGGCCGGCCTGCGGCCAGAGAGCCGGCAGCCGGGCCCCGTGGTCGACCCCGATCACCCGCCACCCGTTCCGCACCAGGGCGAGCGCGGCGGCGCCGTGCGCGTGGTCGGCCTCGGCCCGGGCCCGGGCCGGCAGGTTCAGCCAGGTGGAGCTGTTCAGCAGGAAGCCGACGCAGGTCGCGTTGTTGCCGCGCAGCCCGGCGAGCAGCTCGGCCTCGGCGGTGCTCAGCGAGCCGAACAGCGCGATGATCAGGCCGCCGTCGGCGCGCTGCCGGACCCGCTGCACCAGCGTGGTGATCTCGCCGCGCCCGTCGAGCCGAACCTCGGCGAGGTGGTCGAGGAGCACGCCGTCCCCGGCACCCTCGGTCGCGTCGACGTCCGCGCCGCCGCCGGTGACCAGGCGCAGCTTGTACCCGGCCTGGCGCAGGTGCACGGCGATGCTGGCCGCCGCGGAGACGGTCCACTCGAAGCTCGCCGTCGGCCCGTCGCCCTGGTGGCCGTACCCCCGGGTGTCCAGGACGACGGTGGCCCGGCTCTCCCAGGGCTGCTCCTCGCGGCGGACCATCAGCTCCCCGGTGCGGGCGGTCGACTTCCAGTGCACCCGGCGCAGGTCGTCGCCCACCCGGTACTCCCGGGTCGCCGCGTCGTCCTCGCCGTGCACCGCCACCGAGCGGGCCCGGCTGTCGCCGCTGCCCGCGTACTCGCCGGGGAGCCGGACCGAGGGCAGGGCCGTGACCTGCGGGATCACCGTGAGGTGGTCGGTGCCGGGGAAGGCCCGGCTCAGCTCGCACAGCCCGAACGGGTCGGTCAACCGGACCACCAGGGGGCCCAGCCCGTACCGGCCGCGCACGTCCGCGCGGACGGTGTACGCCACCGAGCTGGCCTGGTGCGCGCCGAGCCGTTCCAGCACCACCCGGGGCCGGCTGCCCAGCGCGTACGGCAGCCGGTCCTCCAGCAGCAGGGTGCCGGTGGGCAGCCGGGACATGTTCTGCAACCGCAGCACCACCCGGGAGCTGGCCGCGACCGGCACCCGGTGTGGCTCCAGGGACCGGTTGCAGGCCAGCTTGTACCGGCTGCGCCCGACGTACGCGGCGGCGATCAGCGGCAGGACGGCCAGCAGCACCGCCACCCGCAGCAGGTCCTTCTCGCCGAGGATCGCGGCGGAGACGCCCGCGGCCAACGCCGCTGCCAGGAAGGAACGGCCGCGGGTGGTCAGGCCCCGGAGCCCGTCGCGCACGGTCACCGCCTCCGGGGCTCGTACGGGGCTCGGCCGTTGCCCTCGCCGCTGGGCCGGGTGTCGTACGGGGAGCGCTGGCGGTCGTGCGGCAGCGGGAGCCGGTGCACCAGCTCGGACACGATCGCGTCGGTGGTGCGCCGGGCGAGCTGGGCGTCGGCGGTCGGGATGATCCGGTGGGCGAGCACCGGCACCGCGAGCGCCTGGAGGTCGTCGGGCAGGACGTAGTCGCGGCCCTCCAGGGCGGCGACGGCCCGGGCGGTGCGCAGGAGCTGGAGAGTGGCCCGGGGGGACGCGCCCAGTCGCAGGTCGGGAGACTCCCGGGTGGCGGTGACCAGGTCGACCGCGTACTGCTTCACCGCGTCGGCGACGTGCACCTCGCGGACCGTGGCGATCAGCCGGCGGACCGTGTCGGCGTCGGAGACGGCCCCCAACTCCTGGAGCGGGTCGGCCGCGCCGTGCCCGTCCAGCATGGCCAGCTCGGCCGCCGGGTCCGGGTATCCCATGGCGATCCGGGCGGTGAACCGGTCCCGCTGCGCCTCGGGCAGCGGGTACGTCCCCTCCATCTCGATCGGGTTCTGGGTGGCGATCACCATGAACGGGGTCTGCAGCTGGTAGGTGACCCCGTCGACGGTGACCTGCCGCTCCTCCATGCATTCCAGCAGCGCGGACTGGGTCTTCGGCGACGCACGGTTGATCTCGTCGCCGACGACCAGGTTGGCGAAGACCGCCCCGGGCCGGAACTCGAAGTCGTGGGTCTCCTGGTTGTAGACGCTCACCCCGGTGACGTCGCTGGGCAGCAGGTCCGGCGTGAACTGGATGCGGCGTACCGAGCAGTCGATCGACCGGGCGAGGGACTTCGCCAGCTTGGTCTTACCGACGCCTGGGACGTCCTCGATGAGGAGGTGACCCTCGGCGAGCAGGACGGCGAGGGCGAGCCGCACTGTGGCGGTCTTGCCCTCGATGACCTGCTCGATGTTGGCCACGATGGCCTCGCTGGCGGCGCGGAACTCGTCGTGCGGTAGCAGACCGCCCACCTCGTCCCAGGTCTGTTGTGTCACGGGCCTCCTCCTCGTCGCCGGAACGGCAGCTCTGTACAGAGCACCTGGACCCGCCGTTGGGTTCGCAGCGGAAAGAATTCTCGTCTGCCGCAGAAATCTCACAGGCCCCTCAGGCTAACCATGTTTGTCGCGATAGCCGACCCCCGCAGGAACTCGGCCGGTTACGCCCCGAATATTCGCCGGACGGGGGAGTCCGCCCCGTCGGTGAACGGGCCGCGCCGGCGCTCCGCGTCGCGGTGCCGGGCGACGTGCGCGCCCGGCCCCGGCTCCGCGTCGCGGTGGCGGGCGACGTGCGCGCCCGGCCCGCGGGGTACACTCCCCGACATGGCCGGAGTCTTCCTGCTTCTTACCGGGCCGTGCTGATGCGCTGACGCGCGACAGCACGGCGGCCCCTCCTGCGCGAGGGGCTTTTTTGTGCCCTCCGCCGGTCGGGCCCCCTCCGGCGACGGGCGACACGGTCCCTGCCGCCGCGCGGCGGCGGGCGGGCGGAGCACTCCCCATTGACACATGACCGCGCCGAGCGAGGTCAGCACCCAGCCCGGCCGGGGCGTGGCCGGCGGCGACGAGCGAAGCGAGGAGACACCATGAGTGAGGCAGCACCGGCGGGCGACATCCCCCCGTACCGGTACACCGCGGCCCTGGCCGACGAGATCGAGCGGCGCTGGCAGGACACCTGGGAGCGGGAGGGCACCTTCCACGCCCCGAACCCGACCGGCCCGCTGGCCGACCCCGACCACCCACGGGCCGGCGCGGAGAAGCTGTACGTGCTGGACATGTTCCCGTACCCGTCGGGGGCGGGCCTGCACGTCGGGCACCCGCTGGGGTACATCGGGACCGACTGCTTCGCCCGGTACCAGCGGATGGCCGGCCGCAACGTGCTGCACGCGATGGGCTTCGACGCGTTCGGGCTGCCCGCCGAGCAGTACGCGGTGCAGACCGGCACCCACCCGCGCACCACCACCGAGGCGAACGTCGCCCGGTACAAGGAACAGCTGCGCCGGCTGGGAATGGCCCACGACGACCGCCGCTCGGTGGCGACCATCGACACCGACTTCTACCGCTGGACCCAGTGGATCTTCCTGCAGGTCTTCAACTCCTGGTACGACCAGGACGCGAAGAAGGCCCGCCCGGTCGCCGAGCTGATTGCCGAGTTCGCCGGCGGCACCCGGCCCACCCCCGACGGCCGCCCCTGGGCGGAGCTGACCGTCGCCGAGCAGCGGAAGATCGTCGACGACCACCGGCTGGCGTACGTCTCGGAGGCGCCGGTGAACTGGTGCCCGGGGCTGGGCACCGTGCTGGCCAACGAGGAGGTCACCGCCGACGGCCGCTCGGACCGGGGCAACTTCCCGGTGTTCAAGCGGAACCTGAAGCAGTGGATGATGCGGATCACCGCGTACGGCGACCGGCTGCTGGAGGACCTGGACACGCTGGACTGGCCCGAGCCGATCAAGCTGATGCAGCGCAACTGGATCGGCCGGTCGCAAGGGGCGCACATCGACTTCCCGACCGCCGTCGCGCCGGTGCGGGTGTTCACGACCCGGCCCGACACCGTCTTCGGGGCCACCTACATGGTGCTGGCCCCCGAGCACGAGCTGGTCGACGCGCTGGCGCCGGCAGCCTGGCCGGAGGGCACGAAGGACGCCTGGACCGGCGGGCACACCAGCCCCCGGGCGGCCGTCGAGGCGTACCGGAAGGCGGCGGCGGCCAAGACGGACCTGGAGCGGCAGTCCGACACGAAGGAGAAGACCGGCGTCTTCGTCGGCGCGTACGCCACGAACCCGGTCACCGGCGGGCAGGTCCCGATCTTCATCGCCGACTACGTGCTGGCCGGCTACGGCACCGGCGCGATCATGGCGGTGCCCGCGCAGGACGAGCGGGACTGGGCGTTCGCCGAGGTCTTCGACCTGCCGATCGTGCGCACCGTGCAGCCCGCCGACGGCTTCGACGGCAAGGCGTACACCGGGGACGGCCCGGCGGTCAACAGCGCCGCGCCCGATCGCGGCCTGGACCTGAACGGCCTGGGGGTCGCCGACGCCAAGGCGGCGATCATCGCCTGGCTGGAGGCGAACGGGCACGGCACGGGCGCGGTCACCTACCGGCTGCGCGACTGGCTGTTCTCCCGGCAGCGCTACTGGGGCGAGCCGTTCCCCATCGTGTACGACGAGACCGGGGCGACCATCGCGCTGCCGGAGGAGATGCTGCCGGTCGAGCTGCCGGAGGTGGACGACTTCTCCCCGAAGACGTTCGCCCCCGACGACGCCGCCAGCAACCCGGAGACCCCGCTGTCGCGCCGGCGCGACTGGGTCGAGGTGGAGCTGGACCTGGGTGACGGGCCGAAGCGGTACACCCGGGAGACCAACGTGATGCCGCAGTGGGCCGGCTCCTGCTGGTACGAGCTGCGCTACCTGGACCCGACCAACTCCGACCGGTTCGTCGACGCCGAGAACGAGCGGTACTGGATGGGCCCGCGCGCCGAGGGCGACTGCGGGGGCACCGACCTGTACGTCGGCGGCGCCGAGCACGCCGTGCTGCACCTGCTGTACGCGCGCTTCTGGCACAAGGTGCTGTACGACCTGGGCCACGTCTCGTCGTTCGAGCCGTACCGCAAGCTGTTCAACCAGGGCATGATCCAGGCGTACGCGTACGTCGACCCCCGGGGCTCCTACGTCCAGGCCGAGGAGGTCGTCGAGCGCGACGGCGCCTGGTTCCTGGGCGACGAGGAGGTGCGCCGCGAGTACGGCAAGATGGGCAAGTCGCTGAAGAACGTGGTCACCCCCGACGACATGTGCGCCGCGTACGGCGCGGACACCTTCCGGGTGTACGAGATGTCGATGGGCCCGCTGGAGGTGTCCCGCCCGTGGGAGACCCGGGCGGTCGTCGGGTCGTACCGGTTCCTGCAGCGGGTCTGGCGGGCCGTCGTCGACGAGCAGACCGGCGAGCTGCGGGTCACCGACGCCCCGGCCGACGAGGCCACCCGGCGGCTGCTGCACAAGGTGGTCGACGGGGTACGCGGCGACATGGAGGGGATCCGGTTCAACACCGCGATCGCCAAGCTGATCGAGCTGACCAACGCGCTGACCCGGCTGCCGGCCACCCCCCGCGAGGTGGCCGAGCCGCTGGTGCTGATGCTGGCCCCGTTCGCCCCGCACGTCGCCGAGGAGCTGTGGCGCCGGCTGGGCCACGACGCCTCGCTGGCGTACGCGGACTTCCCGGTCGCCGACGCAGGCCTGCTGGTCGCCGAGACGGTGACGTACCCGGTGCAGATCAACGGCAAGGTCCGCGGCCGGGTCGAGGTCGCCGCCGACGCGTCCGAGGACGACGTACGCGCGGCGGCCCTGGCGGCGGTCGAGTCCGCGCTGGCCGGCAAGGCCCCCCGCAAGGTCATCGTGATCAAGGACCGAATGGTCTCCGTCGTCGCCTGACCCCTCCCCACCCCGCCCCCTTCCCCCGCCCCCCCGTGGGGTGCGGGGAGGGGGAGGGGGGCGGCAAATTCACGGAAAGAGTGGCATCCACGCGTGGAATGGCCACTCTTTCCGTGAATTTGCGGGGGCGGGGGCGGGGTGCGGGGTGCGCGGGGTGGGGGTGCGGGGCGCGCAGGGTGGGGGTGCGGGGGGGCGTGCGGAGGGCTCAGCGTGGGGTGGGGCGGCGTTGCCGTTCGGCGCGCCACCAGCGGCGGATCAGCACGACGCTGGCGACCAGGCCGAGCGCGGCGGGGGCCACGCCGAACCAGTTGACGTGGCCCGGGGAGGTGACCGCAGCGCCCACCGCCGCGTAGCCGAAGGCGGTGGGCGCCGAGGCGATCACGCTGCCGGCGAGGAACGGCAGCACCCGGGCCCCGGTGGTGCCGTAGCCGTAGCTGACCAGCCCGAACCCGGCGATCGGCAGCAGCCGTACGGTGATCACACCGAGCACGCTCTGCCGGGCGAACCAGCCGTCGAGGCGGGCCAGCCGGCCGCGTACCCGGTCGGCGACGAACTCCCGCCCGAGGAGGCGGCCGACCGCGAAGCCCAGCGCCGCCGCGAGCAGCGCGGCGCCCAGCGCGTACGCGGCACCCTCCAGCGGGCCGAAGATCGCGCCGGCGGCGAGCGTGACGAAGGTGCGGGGGACCAGGGCGACCAGCAGCAGCGCCCCGCCGACGACCGCCGCCACGGGGGCGAGCCCGCCCAGCCGGTCGGCCAGCCCGGGCAGCTCCTCCGCCGTGGGCAGGCCGACGACGAGCAGCGCTGCCCCGAAGGCGGCGAGCAGGAGCAGCAGCAGGGCGAACCGGCGTGCCGACGGCTGCCGGAGCAGCCGCCGGACCGCCTGGATCATGCCCGGGCTGCGGTCACCGCGGCGCGGCGCTCGGCGCGGAGCCGGTCTGCCCAGGTGTCGTCCAGCGGCGGAAGCTGGTGTGCGCCGGTGGCCCAGCGCAGCAGCAGGTCGGCCAGGGCGGGGTTGCGGGCCAGGGCGGGGCCGTGCGAGTACGTGCCGAGCAACTTGCCCCGCCACGCGCCCTCGGTGGCGCCGTCGTTGCCGACCCCGGCGGTCACCCGGGCCAGCGGGGACACCCCCGGGCCGAGGTGGGTCCGGCCGCCGTGGTTCTCGAAGCCGGTGAGCGCCGGCACGCCGAGCCGGGGGTCGATGTCGCCGGCCAGCTCGCCGACGGCGCGGCTCGGGCCCCGGTCGGAGGAGAGGTCGAGCAGCTCCAGCCCGGTGCACTGGACGCCCTTGGCGAAGAACGAGGTGCCGAGGAGCTGGTAGCCGGCGCAGACGCCGAACACGACCGACCCCTGGGCGGCGGCCCGGTGCAGGCCACCGTCGGCCCGCAGCCGCTGCGCGCCGAGCGCCTGTGGGCCGTCCTCGCCGCCACCGACGAGGTAGATGTCGGCGGTGGCGGGCAGCCGCTGGTCGGAGCGGACCTCCAGCACCTCCACCGGCATCCCGCGCTGCTGCGCCCGGCGGGCCAGGATCAGCATGTTGCCCCGGTCGCCGTAGGTGGACAGCAGGTCGGGGTAGATCCAGACGATACGCAGGCTCTCAGTTGACACGGTCCAGCTCCGCTCGGATGTCCTGGAAGGCGGTGTAGTTGGCGATGACCTCCAGGCGGCCGGGTGGCACCGCCCGGACCACCTCGGCGAACGTCCGCACGTGCTGGAACGGCACCCCGTTGACGTCGAGGCGGACCGCCAGGTCGTACGCCCGGTCGCCGGTGATCAGCACCTGCCGGCCGCGCAGCGGGGCGAAGTCGACGTCGAACAGCCAGGAGGTGTCCAGCCCGTCGGGGTCCCGGGCGTTGATGGACAGCAGCGTCGGGGCCACGTCGGCCATCTCGAACGCCTCCAGCCAGCTCGCCGGGTTCTTCGCCAGCAGTAGCCGGATGTTGCGCCCGTCCCGGTCGACCTGGGCGTAGCGGCCGGCGACCGAGGTGACGGAGCCCAGCCGGGAGACCGCGTCGACCGGGCGTACGCCGAACTCGGCGGCGACGGCCAGGGCGGTCGCCGCGTTGCCCACGTTGACCTTGCCGGGGAGCTGGAGGCTCACCTTGTGCCAGGCCCCGGTCGGGTCGAGCACCCCGTCGTCCTCGACGGCCCACTGCGGCTGCGGCCGACGCAGGGGGCAGCCGCTGCACCACCACTGCTCGCCGGAGCGCTGGATGGTGTGGCCGCACTCGGGGCAGACCCAGGAGTCGTCGTGCCAGCGCTGGCCGGCGCTGAACCAGGTGACGTGCGGCGGCCGGATGCCGCGGGCGGGGTCGCCGGGCGGGGTGGCGGCCCACACCACCATCGGGTCGTCGGCGTTCGCCACCACCCGCACGTCCGGGTGGTTGACCAGCGCGGACCGCCAGAGCTGCGCCATCATGGCGACCTCCTTGGCCCGGTCGAGCTGGTCCCGGGAGAGGTTGAGCAGCGCCACCACGTGCGGCTCGGTGGCCTCCAGAACCTGGGCCAGGTAGTGCTCGTCGACCTCCAGCACCGCGTACGGGGTGCTGCCGGCCTTGGCCAGCGCCGAGGTGTGGCCGGTGGGCATGTTGGCGCCGAAGGAGTTGGTGGCCACCCGGCCCAGGACGCCGACCGCCGCGGCGGCCAGCCGGGTGGTGGTCGTCTTGCCGTTGGTGCCGGAGACGAGCGCGATGGCCCGCCCGGCAGACAGGTGGGCGAGCAGGTCCGGGTCGATCTTCAGGCCGATCCACCCGCCGATCACCGAACCGTCACCACGACCCGCGGCTCTCGACAGCGCCGCGGCGGTCCGCGACACCGAGCTGGCCACCTTCGCCCGCAGGGGCATCTTCGCGTCCGTCACCCGAGCGAGGTTACCGGACCGCCGCCCCCGCCAGATCGCCGCCGACTGTGAACCGTTCGGCCGGGGACGTCCGGCGGACGGTCAGCGCGCGCTCGACCGGATGGAGTCGATCTATGTCGGGTAGTGGACGCCCCGGTGGGGGCGCTCCGCCCCTCCACTCCGCTCCACCCCCTTTGACGTGCGGTTTTGCGTTCGGAAACGCCGCGCCGCACGGGTGATTCTGGTTGCAGGTGGAGGGAAGTGGAGTAGAGTGGGGCCCAATGGTGAGGCCGGTAGGGCCCACCGGCCCGGGGGGAAGCGGCGCCGCGAACGCCGCTGAAAGGGCGAGGGGGTTGGGCCGATGTTTCTCGGCACCCACACTCCGCGCCTGGACGACAAGGGCCGGTTGATCCTTCCGGCGAAGTTCCGGGATGGGTTGGCGGGGGGTGTCGTGGTCACCAAAGGGCAGGATCGCTGTCTCTACGTTTTCCCGATGCCCGAGTTCCAGCGCATCGCCGACCAGTTGCGCGCGCAACCCATGACGCACAAGGCGGCCCGGGCGTACAGCCGGGTCTTCTTCGCCAGCGCGCACGACGAGGTCCCGGACAAGCAGGGGCGGGTCACCATCCCGCCCCACCTGCGGGCGTACGCCGGGCTCGACCGGGACCTGGTGGTGATCGGGGCGAGCACGCGGGTGGAGGTCTGGGACAAGGTGGCCTGGGAGACCTACCTCTCCGAGAGCGAAGACGACTTCGCCGACATCGAGGAGGGGGTGCTGCCGGGCGGTCTGTAGGGCGTGACGGCGCCCGACCGACGTACTGCGAGATCTCCAGCCGCTTTCGAGTTCCTGGCACCCCTTCCCCGGTGCCAGGCGCACGATCTCATCGGAGGGCCGCGGCCTCCGGAGGGCGGGAGCGGATGGGGATCTGGCGGTACGACGGAGGCGTCGTCCGGCGGCAGGCGCGGAGAGAAACGGACGGATCACACCAGTGGGGGTCGACATGGGGGAGCTTCGCGGCACGCACGTGCCTGTGCTGCTTGAGCGGTGTCTCGAGTTGCTGGCCCCCGCGCTGGACAGGGGCGACCGCACGGTCCACGTCGACGCCACGCTGGGTCTGGCCGGTCACGCCGAGGCGGTGCTGGAACGGCATCCGCGCACGGTGCTGATCGGGCTGGACCGGGACACCGAGGCCCTCGCCCACGCGCGGGTCCGGCTGGCCCGGTTCGCCGACCGGGTCCACCTCGAGCACGCCGTCTACGACGAGCTGCCCGAGGTGCTGGACCGGCTCGGCTACCCGGCGATCGACGGCATTCTGTTCGACCTGGGCGTCTCCTCGCTCCAGTTGGACGCGCCCGACCGCGGGTTCGCCTACGCGCAGGACGCGCCGCTGGACATGCGGATGGACCAGACCCGGGGGGTGACCGCCGAAGAGGTGGTCAACAGCTATCCCCACCCGGACCTGGCCCGGGTGCTGCGGGTGTACGGCGAGGAGAAGTTCGCCGTGCGGGTCGCCTCGGCGATCCTCCGGGAGCGCGAGCGGGCCCGGATCACCTCGTCGGCGCGGCTGGCCGAACTGGTCAGGGAGAGCATCCCGGCAGCAGCCCGACGGACGGGCGGACACCCGGCCAAGAGAACGTTTCAGGCTTTACGGATCGAGGTAAACAAGGAGCTGGCAGCGCTGGAGACGGCGCTGCCGGCTGCTCTCGACAAGCTCACCGTGGGTGGTCGCATGGTGGTCCTGTCCTACCACTCGCTGGAGGACAGGCTCACCAAGGCGGCCCTCGCCGACCGGGTCCGCAGCAAGGGCCCGGTCGACCTCCCGGTCGAACTTCCCGGTTCGGCTCCGACGTTCCGGCTGCTCAGCCGGGGCGCGGAGCTGCCCGGGGAGGAGGAGGTCGCCGCGAACCCGCGCGCCGCCTCGGTGCGCCTGCGGGCCGCGGAACGGATCGACCCGGAGGCGGAGCAGCAGGGGCGGGCCGACCGCGAACGGTCCCGCCGGCGGGTCAGGGCGATGCACCAACCGGGGTCGGCGGATCCGCGGCCGGTGCCGGGCGAGGGGCAGGGACGGACGAAGAGGGGGAGGGAAGATGAACGTTGACAAGCGCGACGGCCGGGACACCGGCGTTGGGCAGCGCACACCGCGGTCGGGGGGCCGGACCGCGGCGCAGCGGACCACGCGGACCGGGGTTCCGGCGTCGGGGACCGGCCGGTTCGACCGGCAGGGGGAGGCTCGCGCCCGGGGGGCGCGCGAGTTCCCGACCAGCGGCAGCGCCGCGCTGCGCCCGGCCGAGCGGACCAGCCCGGCCGAGCGGACCAGCCCGGCGGCGACCCCGTCGCCACGGCTGCGGGTCGCCCCGCCGCCGCCGGTGTCGGTGCCGCGGGCGCCCTTCGTCGCGCTGATCCTGGTGCTGGTCGTCGGCGGGGTGCTCGGCATCCTGCTGGTCAACACCAAGATCAACGAGAATTCCTTCCGGCTGGAGCGGCTCCAGCAGCAGCAGGCCAAGCTCGACGTGGACCAGCAGCAGCTGGAGAAGGAAATCGCCGACGCGGAGGCCCCCGGCAGCCTCACCGCCTCCGCGAAGCGGCTGGGCTTGGTCGAGGCCGAGGAGCCGGCGTACATCCGAATGCCGGACGGCCGGATCATCGGCGTGCCGCAGCCGGCCAACGGCCAGCCCTCGGTCACCAGCCAGCAGGGCGCGGGAGGCTGACCGGTGCCGCCGAGATCGGAGGATCCGCGCCGGGACCCCACGGGGTCCCGGCGCGGTTCGTCGCGTTCCACCAGCGGTCGGGGCGAGCCGCGTGCCGGCGAGCCCGGCGTGGGGGGCATCTCCGACGCGCGGGCGTACACCCCCCGGGGGCGGACCATCCGCGAGGAGCGCGGCGCGCTCGGCCGGCCGAGCGCCGGGGGCGCCGAGCAGCGGCGTACCCCCCGCAGCACCCGGGCCGGCGGCGACCCGTTCCGGCCGGCGTTGCAGGTGCTCGACGGCGGCCGGGTCGGCTCGACCCGCGCGGGCCGGCGGGAGGGCGTCCCGGCCGGGCGCTCCGGGGTGATCCGCACCGTCCAGGCCCGGTCGGCCCGCGCTCCGGCCGACGACGATGACGCGTCGCCCCCGCCGCGCCGCAGGCCCGGCCCGCGCGCCCCGCGCCGCCCGGAGCGGCCCACCGCCCGGCGCTCGCCGCGCAAGCCCCGCAAGCCACCCCGGCTGGCCGACCCCCGGCGCCGGCTGCGCCTGGGCACCCTGCTCGTCCTCGTGCTGTTCGCCACCATCGGCATCCGGCTGGTCTTCCTCCAGGCCGTCGACACCCCGGCGTACGCCGGCGGCGGACTCGACGACCGGCTGACCGGGGTCGACCTGCCCGCTCCCCGGGGGGCCATCTACGACCGCACCGGGGCCCCGCTGGCGAACAGCGTCGAGGCCCGGTACGTCTTCGCCGACCCCACCAAGGTCAAGGACCGCGCGGCGACCGCGCGGGCGCTGTCGCCCCTGCTCGGCCTGCCCGCCTCGGAGCTGGCCGGGCGGATGAAACCGCGCACCCTGGAGAACGGCCGCCAGTCCCAGTTCCAGTACCTGGCGCGCGGCGTCGAGATCCCCACCGCCAAAAAGATCATGGCGCTGGACCTGGCCGGCATCGGCGTGCACCGCGACGAGCGGCGCGAGGTGCCCGGCGCCGACCTGGCCGCAAACCTGCTCGGCTTCACCAGCCAGGACATGGTCGGCCTGGAGGGCCTGGAGGCCCGCTACGACGACCTGCTGCGCGGCGAGACCGGCCGCCGGGTGTACGAGGCCGGGCAGGGCAACCTGGGCGCCCCCATCCCGGGCGGCTACAGCAGCACCACCCCGCCCAAACCGGGCAGCTCGCTGGAGCTGACCATCCTCCGGGACCTCCAGTTCAAGGCGCAGCAGGTGCTGAAGGACCAGACGGACAAAGCCCGGGGCAGCGTCGGCGCGGTCGTCGTGCTCGACGCGCCCACCGGCGAGGTGCTGGCCCAGGCCAGCCACCCCACCTACAACGCCGCGAAGCACGAGGAGAGCGCGCCCACCGACCGGGAGGACGCCGCCAGCAGCTTCGTGGTCGACCCCGGCTCGATCCACAAGGCGATCACCTTCGGCGCGGCGCTCCAGGAGGGCGTCGTCACGCCCGACACCACGCTGCCGATCGCCAACACCATCACCAAGGGCGACACGGTCTTCCGCGACACCCACCCGGCCAACGGGCAGAAGATGAGCCTCGCCGGCATGCTGGCGTACTCGTCGAACGTCGGCACGATCGAGGTCGCCGACAAGCTCGGCCGGGACCGGCTCATCGACTACCAGAAGCGCTTCGGGCTCGGCCAGCCCACCGGCGAGGGCATGCCGGGCGAGGCCAGCGGCCGGCTGCTCCCCGCCGAGGCGTGGAGCGGGTCGTCGGAGGGGTCGGTGCCGATCGGGCACAGCGTCGACGCCACGCCGCTGCAGATGGCCGCCGCGTACGGGGCGATCGCCAACAACGGCACCTACGTCCAGCCGCACCTGATCAGAGCGGTGATCAACGGGAAGGACGGCAGCCGGACCCCGAGCAAGGCGCCGGTCACCCGCTCGGTGCTCAGCCCGCAGAACGCGGCGGCGCTGCGCACCCTGCTCCAGGCGGTCACCACGGTCGACGGGGCCACCGGGCTCGCCGCGGCGGTGCCCGGCTACCAGGTGGCCGGCAAGACCGGCACCGGCCTGCGCTACGTCGACGGCAAGCAGCAGCCCGGCGAGGTCGGCTCGTTCATCGGGATGGCCCCGGCGGACAATCCGCGGTTCGTGGTGGCGGTCTTCGTGTGGAGCCCGGAGGGCGGCGGCGGGGCGGTCGCCGCGCCGGCCTTCCGCGAGATCATGGGCTTCACGCTCAGCCGGTACCGGGTTCCCCCGTCGGCGGCCAAGCCGCCCAAGTTCGAGGTCTTTCCGCGCTGACCAGGCGCGGGGGGACATCATCGGTGAGTGGGGACGAACCGCCGGGGCGGCTGTGCGGTCGGGACCGGACGACCGGGTAGGGTCTGACGCCGTGCCCGGCAATCCACGCCCCCGTACCGTGACCGGACTCCGGCTCGGCGATCTCGCCGACCGGCTCGCCGTCGAGCCGCCGTCAGCCGCCGCCGACGCCGCCGTGACCGGGGTGACCCACGCCAGCCAGGAGGTCCGCCCCGGCGACCTGTACGCCGCGCTGCCCGGCGCCCGCCGCCACGGCGCGGAGTTCGCCGAAGGCGCGGCGGCGGCGGGCGCGGTGGCCGCCCTGACCGACCCGGCCGGCGCCCCGGCGGTGGCCGCGGCGGGCCTGCCCGCGCTGATCGTGCCCGACCCCCGCGCGGTGCTCGGCGCCCTCGCCTCCGCCGTCTACGGCGACCCCACCGCCGGGCTGACCGTCATCGGGATCACCGGCACGGCCGGCAAGACCTCCACCGCCTACCTCGTCGAGTCGGGGCTGCGCGCCGCCGGCCACGTGACCGGGCTGATCGGCACGGTGGAGACCCGGCTGGGCGACCTGGTGGTCGACAGCGTGCGGACCACCCCGGAGGCCACCGACCTGCACGCGATGCTCGCCGCCGCCCGGGAGCGCGGGGTGACCGCGCTGGTCATGGAGGTCTCCAGCCACGCCCTGGCGATGGGCCGGGTCGGCGGGGTGCGGTTCACCGTCGGCGGGTACACCAACTTCGGCTCCGACCACCTGGACTTCCACGCCGACTCGGCGGACTACTTCGCCGCGAAGGCCCAGCTGTTCGACGGGCGCTGCGCGGTCGAGGTGCTCAACCACGACGACCCGGCCCTGCGCCCGCTGTTCAAGCCCGCCACGGTCAGCTACTCGGCCGCCGGCGACCCGACCGCCACCTGGTACGCCGGCGACGTCGACGGCGAGGGCTACGCCCAGCGGTTCACCGCGCACGGCCCCGACGGGCTGACCGTGCCGGCCGGGGTGGCGCTGCCCGGCCGGCACAACGTGGCCAACGCCCTGCTGGCCATCGCCGCGCTGGTCGCCGCCGGGGTGGACGCGGAGACCGCCGCCGCCGGGGTGGCCGCCTGCGGCGGGGTCCCCGGCCGGCTGGAGCTGGTCTCCACGGCCGGCCCGGTGCGCGGCGTGGTCGACTACGCGCACAAGACCGACGCGATCGTGGCCGCCCTGGCCGCGCTGCGCGAGCTGAGCGCCGGGCGGCTGATCTGCGTCATCGGCGCAGGCGGCGACCGGGACCGGGGCAAGCGGCCGGCGATGGGCGCCGCCGCCGCGCGGGGGGCCGACGTGGTGCTGGTGACCGACGACAACCCGCGCACCGAGGACCCGGGCGCGATCCGGGCGGAGGTGCTGGCCGGGGCGTACGGTGCCGGCGCACCGACCCGGATCGTCGAGGTGGCCGGCCGCCGGGCGGCGATCGACGAGGCGGTCCGGCTGGCCGCCCCGGGCGACGTGGTGGCCGTGCTCGGCAAGGGCCACGAGCGCGGACAGGAGATCGGCGGCGAGGTGCTGCCGTTCGACGACCGGACCGAGCTGGCCGACGCGCTGCGCGCCCGCTTCGGCGACCTGGCGGGTCAGCGGTGATCCCGCTGACGCTGGCCGAGGTGGCCGGAGCGGTCGACGGCCGACTGCTCGCCGCCGACCCGGCCGCCCGGGTGACCGGCCCGGTCGAGTTCGACTCGCGCAAGGTGTCCGCCGGGACGCTGTTCGTGGCGTTCCCCGGGGAGCAGGTGGACGGCCACGACTACGCCGCCGCGGCCGTCGAGGCCGGCGCGGTCGCGGTGCTCGGCACCCGGGAGGTGCCCGGGGTGCCGATGGTGCTGGTCGCCGACGCCCTGGACGCGATGGGCCGGCTGGCCCGGGCGGTGGTGGACCGGCTGCCCGAGCTGACCGTGATCGGGTTGACCGGCTCGTCCGGCAAGACCACCACGAAGGACCTGATCGCCCAGCTGACCGTCCGGCTCGGCCCCACGGTGGCCCCGCCCGGGTCGTTCAACAACGAGCTGGGGCACCCGTGGACGGCGTTGCGGGCCGACCCGGACACCCGGTTCCTGGTGCTGGAGAAGGGTGCCCGGGGGGTGGGACATGTGCGCTACCTGTGCGAGGTGGTGCCGCCCCGGATCTCCGTGGTGCTCAACGTCGGCGTGGCGCACCTCGGCGAGTTCGGCTCGGTGGAGAACATCGCGCTGGCCAAGGGGGAGCTGGTCGAGGCGCTGCCCGCCGACGGGCTGGCCGTGCTCAACGCCGACGACCCGCTCGTCGAGGCGATGGCCGGGCGCACCCGGGCCCGGGTGGTCCGCTACGGCGAGGCCGCGCACGCCGACGTGCGCGCCGAGGACGTGACCCTGGACGGGCGGGGCCGGGCGTCGTACACCCTGGTGACGCCGGAGGGGAGCGCGCCGGTGCGGCTCGGGCTGACCGGCCGGCACCAGGTCTCCAACTCGCTGGCCGCCGCCGCGGTGGCCCGGGAGCTGGGCATGTCGTTGACCGAGCTGGCCGCCGCGCTGGGTGAGCTGGGTCTGGTCTCCACCCGTCGGATGGACGTCTTCGAGCGCCCCGACGGTGTGACGGTGATTGACGATTCGTACAACGCGAACCCGGCGTCGATGGCGGTGGCGCTGCGGGCGCTGGCCGGCATGCGCGGCGGGGGGCGCACGCTCGCGGTGCTCGGCTACATGGCCGAGCTGGGGCCGTACGAACGGGACGGGCATCTGGAGGTCGGCCGGCTCACGGCCGGGCTGGGGGTGGACCGGCTGCTCGTGGTGGGCGAGCCGGCGGCGCCGATCCATGAGGGCGCGACAGCGGTAGAGGACTGGGGAGGAGAGTCGGTGCTGCTCACCGATCAGGCGGCGGCCGTCGAGGTGCTGCGGGGCGAACTACGACCGGGTGACGTCGTCCTGGTGAAGGGCTCCCGGTACCGCACCTGGGAGGTGGCCGACGCGCTGCGCGTCGACGCCACGGGCGAGGGGGCCGCCGCATGAGGGCGGTGATCATCGCCATGGGCGTGGCGTTCCTCGTCTCGCTGTTCTGCACCCCGATCGCGATCAAGGTGTTCACCCGGCTCAAGGCCGGCCAGCCCATCCGGGCCGAGGGCCCGGCCATGCACCAGACCAAGAAGGGCACGCCGACGATGGGCGGCGTGGTCTTCATCCTGGCCACGGTCATCGCGTACGTCGCGGGGCACCTGGCCCTGACCACCCTGCCGGACGTGCAGATCGCCCAGGTCGAGCCGACGATCACCGCCCTGTTCCTGCTGGGCCTCATGGTCTTCTCCGGCGCGGTCGGCTTCATCGACGACTTCCTCAAGGTCCGCAAGCGGCACAGCGGCGGGCTCAACAAGCGGGGCAAGCTGGCCGGGCAGATCGTCGTCGGCGCGATCTTCGGCGTCGTCGCGCTGTACTTCCCGAGCAGCATGACCGACGCCACCGGCGCGGCCACCAACACCGAGACGGTGGGCGCCAGCACGCTGAGCTTCATCCGGGACATCCCTGTCCTGGAGGTCAGCAAGATCGGCGCGGTGGTCATCTTCATCTTCGTGGTGATGGCGGCGACCAACGGCGTGAACCTCACCGACGGCCTCGACGGCCTGGCCACCGGCGCGTCGGTGATGGTCCTCGCGGCGTACGCGCTGATCGCGTTCTGGCAGTACCGGCACTGGTGCGCCGACCCGGCGTACACGGCGAACCCGAACAACTACTGCTACACCGTCCGGGATCCGCTGGAGATCGCGCTGATCGCCGGGGCGGCGGCCGGGGCCTGCGTCGGCTTCCTGTGGTGGAACACCTCGCCGGCCCGGATCTTCATGGGTGACACCGGTGCGCTCGGGCTGGGCGGCCTGATCGCCGGCATGGCGATGTCCACCCGGACCATCATGCTGCTGCCGATCATCGGCGGGCTGTTCGTGATCATCACGATGTCGGTGGTCATCCAGATCATCTCGTTCCGCACCACCGGCAAGCGGGTGTTCCGGATGTCGCCCCTGCAGCACCACTTCGAGCTCGCCGGCTGGAGCGAGGTCAACATCGTGGTCCGGTTCTGGATCATCGCCGGGATCGGCGTGGCCATCGCGCTGGGGCTGTTCTACAGCGACTTCCTGGCCGCGATGGGCTGAGCGAGCCCCGCAGCCGCCCCGCCGTCGCGCGCGGCGGACCGTGGCTCCACGGCGTCCGGAGGGCCCCCTGCGATAGCAGGGGGCCCTCCTTTTCGCCGGTCCGACACGCCGACCACGGCGTTCGGCGGGAACGGGCCGGTCGCATTCGCCATGATGGGCGGGTGGGGGAGGACCGAGGTACCGGCACGACGACAACCGACACGTCTCCGAGGCGGGCGGCGGGGGGTGGGCGCACCGCCGACCCGCCGGCCCCGGCACCGGGGTTCGGCCTGGGCGCCGCAGGCGGGCTGGCGGCGCTGCGCGGCCTGCTGGCCCGGCCGCTGGCCTCGTACTACCTGCTGATCTCCAGCGCCAGCCTGCTGCTGGTGATCGGCCTGACCATGGTCTTCTCGGCCACCAGCGTGATGAACTACGCCGAGCAGGGCAACGCCTTCGCCGACCTGACCCAGCAGGCCATCTTCGCGGTGATCGGCGTGGTGGCGTTCTGGGTCTGCCAGCGGCTGCCGGCGAGCACCTACCGCTCGGTCGCCCGGGTCGCGCTCGGGACCGCGGTGGGGTTGCTGCTGGTGCTCAACCTGCTGCTCGCCCTGCAGTCGTTCTTCGGGGTAGAGCAGGTCGGGCCGCTGAAGGCCGACCTGCTGTGGCTGTTCGTCGGCGGCATCCAGCTCCAGCCGTCCGAGCTGGCGAAGTTCGCGCTGGTGCTCTGGGGGGCCGACGTGCTGGCCCGCAAGGGCGTCCGGCTCGGCTGGTGGAAGGAGCTGGCCACCCCGCTGTTCCCGGTGGTCGGGCTGCTGTTCGTGCTGGTCGGCTACAACGACGTCGGCACCATGCTCTGCCTGCTCGCCCTGGTCGTCGGGCTGCTCTGGGCGGCCGGGGTGCGGGCGAAGGTCTTCGCGGTCCTGTCGGTGATCGGGCTGGCCGGCATCGGCCTGCTGATCGCCGCAGCCTCGCTCGGCGCCGGATCGGGGGCGAAGGGACAGGAGAACTACCGGTTGGCCCGGCTGACCGTCTTCATCAACCCGCCCGACCCGGCGAAGTGCTTCGAGGGCTGGTGCTACCAGCCGATTCAGGCCCGCAACGCCATCGAGCACGGAGGCTGGTTCGGCGTCGGGCTGGGCAAGAGCAGCCTCAAGTTCGGCTGGCTGCCCGAGGCGCACAACGACTTCATCTTCGCCGTGCTCGCCGAGGAGTTGGGCGTGGTCGGCTGCGTGGTGCTGATCACCCTGTTCGCGGTGCTCGGCTACACCGGTCTGCGGATCGCCCGGCGGGTGGAGGACCCGTTCCGCCGGCTCGCCGCGGCCGGGGCGACCACCTGGCTGATCGGCCAGGCGATCATCAACATCGGCGGGGTCATCGGCCTGATGCCGATGACCGGCGTGCCGCTGCCGTTCATCTCCGACGGCGGAAGCGCCCTGGTGGTGACCCTGGCGGCGATCGGGATGCTGGCCTCGTTCGCCCGCGCGGAACCCGACGCGGCCCGAGCCCTGCATGCCCGTCCGCCCGCCCGATGGGTCCGACTACTCTGGGCCCCGTTGCCGCCGCTTCCTGGCCGGCGCCGCCGACCGGCGCCGCCACCGCCGGACCGTGGGTCCGTACCCCGGTCCCGGGCGCGGCGCGAGGACGACCAGGCCGCATCCCGCGGCGCCCGGCCCGACCGGGCCCGGGGCGGGACGGCGAGCGAGAGGAGACGCTGATGGGTCCGCTGCGTTCGGTGGTGCTCTGCGGAGGGGGCACGGGTGGCCACATCTACCCGCTGCTCGCCTTCGCCGACTGCCTGCGCCGACACGACCCGGGCGTCCGGATCACCTGCCTCGGCACGCCGAAGGGCCTGGAGAACGAGCTGATCCCGCCGGCCGGCTACGACCTGCGGCAGATCCCGGCGTACCAACTCCCCCGGTCGGTCAACATGAGCCTGGTCCGTACCCCGGACCGGATGTGGAAGGCGGCCCGCGCGGCGGGCAAGGTGATCGACGAGGTCCGGGCCGACGTGGTCGTGGGCTTCGGCGGGTACGTCTCGGTGCCCGGCTACCTCGCCGCCTGGCGGCGCGAGCTGCCGATCGTCATCCACGAGGTCAACGTGCCGCCAGGGGTGGCCAACCGGCTCGGCATGAAGTTCACCGACAACGTGGCCGTGGGCTTCCCGCACCAGCCGGCGCAGGCCGAGGCGCTGCGCGACGCCCGGGTCGTCGGCGTGCCACTGCGCCGGGGCATCGCCGGGCTGGACCGGGCCGCCAACGCCGCCGCCGCCCGCGCCCACTTCGGGCTCCGCCCCGACCTGCCGGTGCTCTTCGTCGCCGGCGGCTCGCAGGGCGCCCGTTCCATCAACCTCGCGGTGGCCGGGGCGGCCAAGGAACTGGCCCGGCACGGGGTGCAGGTGCTGCACGTGATGGGCGCCCGCAACGAGCCCGTGCCGATCCCCACCGACCTGCCGGTGCCGTACGTGACCCTGCCGTACCTGTCCCAGATGGAGATCGGCTACGCCGCCGCCGACCTGATGCTCGGCCGGGGCGGGGCGATGACCTGCGCCGAGGTCGCCGCGATCGGCCTGCCCACCGTCTACGTGCCGTACCCGCACAGCAACCAGGAGCAGAAGCGCAACGCGCTGCCCGTGGTGGACGCCGGCGGCGGGCTGCTCGTCGACGACGCCGAGCTGACCCCGGCCTGGGTGGAGCGCACCATCATCCCGCTGATCCGCGACCCGCACCGGCTCGCCGCGATGGGCGCCGCCGCGTCGGGCTACGGGCGGCGCGACGGCGACGAGGCGCTGCTGAACTTCGTCTACGAGGCGGTGGCCCGTTGACCGGGACGACCGTCGAGAACAGGGGAGGCGCCGTGACCGGGCCGACCGTCGAGACCGGAAGGCACCCGTCATGAACACCGCGCAGTTCACCCCGGCCGGCACACTGACCGCCGAGGACCTGGGCCGGATCCACCTGATCGGGGTCGGCGGGGTCGGGATGAGCGGCCTGGCCCGGCTCTTCCTCACCCGGGGCCTGCCGGTCTCCGGCAGCGAGCTGCGGGACTGGCCGTCGCTGGCCGGGATGCGCGCCCTCGGCGGGACCATCCACTCCCGCCACGAGGCGTCCAACCTCGACGGCGTCGACACCGTGGTCTACTCCTCGGCGATCCCGCAGGACCACCTGGAGATGGTGGAGGCGCGTCGGCGCGGGCTGCGGGTGCTGCACCGCTCCGAGGCCCTGGCCGCGGCGATGACCGGCCGGCGGACCGTGGCGGTGGCCGGCACCCACGGCAAGACCACCACCACCTCGATGGTGACGATGGTGCTCCAGCAGGCCGGCGTCGACCCGTCCTTCGTCATCGGCGGGGAGATCTCCGAGGTCGGCTCCGGGGCGCACCACGGCACCGGCGAGCACTTCGTGGTCGAGGCGGACGAGAGCGACCGCTCGTTCCTGATCTACCGCCCGTACGTCTCGGTCATCACGAACATCGAGGCGGACCACCTCAACACCTACGGCGACCTGGCCACCCTGGAGGCGGCGTTCGCCGAGTTCGCCCGGCTCACCGACCCCGACGGGTTCATCATCACCTGCGCCGACGACCCGGGCGGGCGGCGGCTGGCCGAGACGCTGCGGGCCGAGGGCCGCCGGGTGCACACGTACGGCGAGGCGCCCGACGCCGACCTGCGGCTGAGCGGGATCGTCTCGTCCGCCCGCGGGGTGCGCTACCTGGCCGAGGTGGACGGCCGCTCGCTGGGCGAGATCCGGCTGCCGGTGCCGGGGCGGCACATGGGGCTCAACAGCGCCTCGGCGGTGCTGACCGCGTACCTGCTGGGGTTGCCGGTCGAGGCGGCGGAGGTCGCGCTCGGCGCGTTCCCGGGGGTGCGGCGGCGCTTCGAGCGCAAGGGTGTGGCCGACGGTGTGCTGGTCTACGACGAGTACGCCTACCACCCGACGTCGATGACCCTGGCGTCGCAGACGCTGCGTGAGGTGGCCGGCGACGGGCGGCTGATCGTGGTGTTCCAGCCGTACCGGCTCTACCGCACCCGGGACCTCCAGGCGGAGATCGCCGCGGCGCTGGGCATCGCGGACGAGCTGGTGTTGCTGGAGGTCTTCGGGCCGGGCGAGCTGCGCCAGCCCGGCGAGGGCTCGGCCGCGCTGGTCGAGGCAGTGCCGCTGCCGGCCGACCGGAAGGTCTTCGTGGACTCCTGGGACGACGCGCCGGTGGAGGTGGCCCGCCGGGCGCGCCCCGGCGACGTGGTGGTGACCATGGGTGCGCCGCCCATCTCGCTGATGGGCGACCAACTCCTGGACGCCCTGTCGGCCCGCGCCGGTGACGTCTCCGCTCCCGCCGCCCCCGTCGTCGACCCGGGCGGCTCGGCGGCCACCGGCGGATGAGCCCCGGTCCGGCGCGCGGCCGTACCGCCGGCGTGGACCCGGGCGGCGGCCGGCGTGGGCCGGTGCGCCGCTGGCAGCTGGTCCGGGCCGGCACCGACGCGGTGCCGCCGTCCACCCGGCGGTTCATGGCCCGGGCCCGGCAGCGCCGGATGCGCGCGGCGCTGCCCTGGGCGGTGGCCGCCGGGGTGCTCGCCCTGGCCGCGCTGGTGGGCTGGACGGTCTTCGGCACCGGCCTGTTCGGGGTGCGCGAGGTCCAGGTGGAGGGCGCGGAGCTGGTCAGCACCGTGCAGGTCCGCGAGGCCGCGGCGGTGCCGGACGACTTCCCGCTGGCCCGGGTGGACCTGGCCGGCACCGCCCGGCGGATCGGCACGCTGGCCCCGGTGGAGCGGGCGACGGTCACCCGGGACTGGCCGGGCACGCTGGTGGTGCGGGTGGTGGAGCGGACGCCCGTGGCGGCGGTGCCGCAGGACGGAGCGTTCGCGGTGGTCGACCGCTCCGGGGTGGTCTTCCGGTCCCTGCCGCGGCAGCCGGACGGCCTGCCGGTGGTGCGGGTCGGCCGGCCGGGCCCGGAGGACCCCGGCACCCGGGCCGGGTTGGAGGTGCTGGCCGTGCTCACTCCCCAGCTTCGCGGGCAACTGGTGGAGGTGACCGTGGAAGGGCTGGCCCGGATCAGCCTGCGACTGCGCAACGACCGAACCGTGGTCTGGGGGGACGCCACCCGGGGCCCGGACAAGGCCCGGGTGGCCACGTCCCTGCTCGGTCGTGAGGCCGACACCATCGACGTCAGCGCCCCGGACGTGGTCACCTTCAAGTGACCCGCCGGTCAGCGGTCCGTCCGGGGCGGCCGATGGGCGGTGGAAGTGAGGCGTGGCCCTCTCCGGGCGGCGACACGCCGGGCGGGTCCTTGGCTCCGGGCGTGGGGCCGCTTACGTTGCCCCGAAGAGGATCAGTAGTTGACATAACTGTAAGCCTCTAGTAGAGGGTGAGTGTTCAGCTCGGCCTCGCAGGGGACGAGCTGACGTCGACGCTGGTCTGGCCAAGCCGTGTGGGGTCGGCCCATGCCAATCTCGAAGGGAAAGGACCGGAGATGACACCTCCGCACAACTACCTGGCGGTCATCAAGGTCGTCGGCATCGGGGGCGGCGGCGTCAACGCCGTCAACCGGATGATCGAGGTTGGGCTCAAGGGCGTCGAGTTCATCGCGATCAACACCGACGCGCAGGCGCTGCTGATGAGCGACGCCGACGTCAAGCTTGACGTCGGCCGCGAGCTGACCCGCGGGCTCGGCGCGGGCGCCAACCCGGACGTGGGCAAGAACGCCGCCGAGGACCACCGCGACGAGATCGAGGAGGTGCTCAAGGGTGCCGACATGGTCTTCGTGACCTGCGGCGAGGGCGGCGGCACCGGCACCGGCGGAGCGCCGGTGGTGGCGAACATCGCCCGCAAGCTCGGCGCGCTGACCATCGGCGTGGTCACCCGGCCCTTCTCGTTCGAGGGCAAGCGCCGCCAGGTGCAGGCCGAGGCGGGGATAGACGAACTTCGCAACCAGTGCGACACGCTGATCGTCATCCCGAACGACCGGCTGCTGGCGCTCGGCGACCGCAACATCAGCATGATGGACGCGTTCCGCACCGCCGACCAGGTGCTCCTCTCCGGCGTCCAGGGCATCACCGACCTGATCACCACCCCGGGTCTGATCAACCTGGACTTCGCCGACGTCAAGAGCGTGATGAGCGGCGCGGGCAGCGCCCTGATGGGCATCGGCAGCGCGCGTGGGGAGAACCGCGCGGTCGAGGCGGCCGAGGCGGCCATCTCCAGCCCGCTGCTGGAGCAGAGCATGGACGGCGCGCGCGGCGTGCTGCTCTCCATCGCCGGCGGCTCCGACCTGGGCCTGTTCGAGATCAACGACGCGGCCCAGCTGGTCACCGACGCGGCCCACCCGGACGCCAACATCATCTTCGGCGCGGTCATCGACGACGCGCTCGGCGACGAGGTGCGGGTCACCGTGATCGCCGCAGGCTTCGACGGCGGCACCCCGGCGTACAAGGCGGTCGAGCCGGGCCGCAAGACCAACCAGAACCAGCCGAACCAGCCCACCCCGCCGGTCACGCCGCAGACCACCATGCCGGCGCCGACCCAGTCACCGCGTCGCGTGCTCTTCGACGACGTGGACGTGCCGGACTTCCTCAAGAACGGATCCTGACCAGCGGCCATGACCGATGCGAAGCCGACCGTGCTCCCGGACCGCCAGGCCGAGCTGGCGGCCGGGCTGGCTCAGGTCCAGGCCCGGATCGCCGACGCCTGCGCGGTCGCCGGACGGGCCCGGTCCGAGGTGACCATGGTCGCGGTCACCAAGACGTACCCGGCCTCCGACGTGCTGGCCCTGGCCGGGCTCGGGGTGACCGAGGTGGGGGAGAACCGGGACCAGGAGGCGGCCGGCAAGGCCGCCGAGGTGGCGGCCGCCGGGGCGGCCCCGCGGTGGCACTTCATCGGGCAGCTGCAGCGCAACAAGTGCCGCTCGGTGGTCGGGTACGCCGACGTCGTCCAGTCGGTCGGCAGCGCCCGGCTGGCCCGGGCGCTGGCCGCCGCGGCGGTGGCCGTCCGGGATCGGCCCCTCGACGTGCTGATCCAGGTCAGCATCGACGGCGACCCGGCCCGCGGCGGCGCGCTGCCGGGTTCCGCCGACCCGGACACCGGCCTGGACCCGGTGGCCGAGACGGTGGCCCGCGCGGACGGGCTGCGGCTGGCCGGATTGATGGCGGTGGCCCCGCTCGGCTGGGAGCCGGAGCGGGCGTTCGCCCGGCTGGCCGAGGTGGCGCGGGAGTTCCGGGCCGCCCATCCGGAGGCGGTCGCGCTCTCCGCCGGAATGAGCGGGGACCTGGAGACCGCGATCGGGTACGGCGCGACACATGTCCGCGTCGGCAGCGCGTTGCTCGGAATGCGTTCCACGCTGCGGTAGCCTGACCGCGAGAGAAGCAAATTACATCAGTGTTGTTTCAGGAGCGGCGTCCCGTTGTCAGGGGGCAGGCCCGTGACCGCGAATCGCGGGCCGGGGATTGCCGCTCCGGTCCGGTGGGCAGTTGTCCACCCGCGAGAAGCGACACGGCACGGGGGCGCGTGCCGCACGGCGGACGGAAGGGCGCGGGATGGGTGCACTGCGCAAGGCGGGGGTCTGGCTCGGTCTGGTCGAGGAGGACGACGAGCGGGCCTACGACGACGGTGGCTACGAGAAGAGTGGCTACCGCGAGTCGCGTTACCGGCAGGGCCGGTACGCGGAGGAGTTCGCCGACGACGATGACGACGAGGCCGACGAGCCGCCGGCTCCCCGACCACGGGCCGGGGAGCGGGGCCGGCTGACCGAGCGCTCCGCGAGCCGCCCGCTGGACACCGACCGGGCCGAGTCCGACCGGCCGGAGCGGGTCGAGCGCGAGCGCGCCGACCGGTCCAGCGTCCGGTCGATCACCCGCAACTCGGGCGGCGACGGCTCGGGTGCGTTGAGCTACCACACCCGGGACAACCTGGCCCTGGCCCCGCAGGGGCAGGCCCGGGAGCGGGTGGCGCCGGCCGAGGAGGAGCAGCGGTACCAGATCACCACGCTGCACCCGACCACGTACCGTGAGGCCCGCACGATCGGGGAGCACTTCCGCGACGGCGTCCCGGTGATCATCAACCTCACCGAGATGGACGAGGCGGATGCCCGCCGACTGGTCGACTTCGCCGCCGGGCTGGCGTTCGGCCTGCGCGGTACGATCGAGCGCGTGACCAATCGGGTGTTCCTGCTCTCACCGGCCAACGTCCAGGTCACCGCAGAGGACAAGGCCAAGATTGCCGAGGGCGGGTTCTTCAGCCTGAGTTAGCCCCGGCCGACCGAGGGACGTCGCCTGCTGTGTTGTCGATCCTGCTGCAAGTCCTGTACCTGATTCTGTATGTCTTCCTGATCATTCTTCTGGCCCGGTTTGTCCTCAGCGCAGTCCTTGCCTACGGCCGCCGCTGGCAGCCGGGGCGGGGGGCGACGGCGGGACTTGAATCCGTGTGGAGCGTCACTGATCCGCCTCTCAAGGCGTTGAGGCGTGTGATCCCTCCGCTGCGAATTGGTACCGTGAGCATCGACCTGGCCTCCCTTGTGCTCCTGGTTATCCTGTTCGTGCTGATGGAGTTCGTGTTGAAGCGGCTGATCCGCGGGTGGTGAACACCCGCAGGCCCAGCCCGCTACGCGGCCGCAACTGACCCGAGGAGTTTCGATGCCGCTGACCCCGGCCGACGTCCACAACGTCGCCTTCAAAAAGCCGCCGATCGGCAAGCGGGGGTACGACGAGGAGGAGGTCGACGCCTTCCTGGACGAGGTCGAGCGTGAGCTTGCCCGTCTGATCGAGGAGAACAACGAGCTGCGCGCCCAGGTGGAGCGCGGTGGCCGTGGCGGTGCCCCCGCCGGCCCCGGCGGTGACGCCCGGCTCGCCGCCGAGTTGAACGACGTCAAGGCCCAGCTCGACCGGGTGCAGCGCGACAAGGCGGCGGCCGAGCAGGCCGCCCGCGCGATGCAGGCCGAGCTGGAGCAGGTCCGCATTCAGGGCGGCCCGGCCGCGGCCGGCGACGGCGAGCAGCAGGCGCTGCGGGTGCTGATGATGGCCCAGCGCACCGCCGACGACCACGTCTCCGACGCCCGTCGGGAGGCCGACCAACTGCTCTCCGAGGCCCGTTCGAAGGCCGAGGAGGTCACCCACGAGGCTCGCTCCAAGGCTGACGCCCTGGAGCGCGATGCCCGCCAGCGGCACCAGGAGGCCATGGGTGGCCTGGAGACCAAGCGCACCGCGCTGCAGAAGCACATCGAGGAGCTCAAGCAGTTCGAGCGGGAGTACCGCACCCGGCTCAAGGCGTACCTGGAGAGCCAGCTGCGCGACCTCGACGGTCGCGGCCAGGGCCTGGAGGTCGAGATGACTCGCGAGGGCAGCCGGGCCGTGGGCGGCAGCAACGGCCTCGCGGCGGCCGGCCTCGCCGGCTCGTACGGCGGCGGTCGCTCCGGCACTCTGGAGTCGGGTCGCTGATTTCGGTACGGCGGTCGTCGTGGGGACGACCGCCGACCACGCCCACCTGAATCCGACGCGGCGGGGGTGAGCCGTGCTAGTCGTAAGCCTGTTGCTCATCCTCGTCGCCGTCGTGCTCCTGGTGGTCGGCCTCACCGGTGGTTCCAGCCTGCTACTGACCACCTCCATGGCGGCCAGCCTGCTGGCCGCCGTCGCGTTGGTGGTCGGTGCCCGTCAGGCGGCCGCCACCCGGGCGGCAGCCGAGCGGTCCGACCCGGAGGCTGGGGCCCACTCCCCGGCCGGGCCGGACATCCCGGCCCAACATGTTCCCCCGACGATCGGTGCCGACGACACCGGGTGGCGGCAACCACCCGGGTCGCCGGCCGTCGTCGTTGAGGACCCGCACGACCCGTACGCCGACGGGCAGCCGTACCCGGCCGAGGACCCGCACGACGGGCAGCCGTACGCCGACGGAGACCCGTACGTCGGTCCGGTCGACCCGGACCTGGCCGCGGTGCCGCCGGACGAGCCGCCCGCGCTGCTGGTGTCCCCGTCGGACGCCGCGCTGGTCGCCCAGCTCGACACCGAGGTCCAGGTCGTCGACGGGCGGCCCCGCTACCACCTGGCCGACTGCCCGCACCTGTTCGGCCGCGTCGCCGAGCCGCTGCCGGCGGCCGAGGCCGTCCGGCTGGGCTTCACCCCGTGTGCCGGCTGCGCGCCGGACACCGTCCTGCTCGCCGACGCCAGGCCACTCTGAGGCCCCATGGACGACACGCTCACCGTCGCCGTACGGGTGAAGCCGGGGGCGGCCAGGGCCAGGGTCGGCGGCCGGCACGACGGCCCGCACGGGCCGGCCCTGGTGATCGCCGTGAACGCCCCGCCGGTCGACGGCCGGGCCACCGAGGCGGCCCGTCGGGCGCTGGCCGAGGCGCTCGGCGTCCGGCCGGCGGCCGTGTCGCTGCGGGCCGGCTCGGCCAGCCGGGACAAGCTCTTCCTCGTCGAGCGCCCGCCGCCGGAGCTGGCGCAGGCGCTGCGCCGGCTGCGCGACGGGGCCGACCGGTGACGGCGGCCCGTCCCGGGCCGGCATGACGCCCGGGTTCGACCTCACGCTGCTGCTCGGCGCCGCGGTGCTGCTGGTGGCCGTCGGCGCGGTCCGGTTCTCCACCCGGCTGGGCGTGCCGAGCCTCCTGGTCTACCTCGCGCTCGGCATCGCGATCGGCGAGTCCGGGTTGGGCATCCGGTTCGACGATGTCGAGCTGACCCGCACCCTCGGCTTCTGCGCCCTGATCGTGATCATCGCCGAGGGCGGGTTGACCGCCCGGTGGAGCACCCTGCGACCGGTGCTCGGGCTGGCCGCGGTGCTGTCCACCGTCGGGGTGGTGGTGAGCATCCTGGTGGTCGGCCTGGCGGTGCACCTGCTGCTCGGGCTGGACTGGCGGCTGGCCATGCTCTACGGCGCGGTGCTCTCCTCGACCGACGCCGCCGCCGTCTTCGCCACCCTGCGCCGGCTGCGCCTGCCGCCCCGGCTGGTCGCCACCCTGGAGGCCGAGTCGGGGATGAACGACGCCCCGGTGGTGCTGCTGGTGGTGCTGCTGTCCCGGGCCGCAACCGAGGCCGCCCACCCCTGGTGGTACGAGGGCCTGCTGCTCGGCTACGAGCTGGGCGTGGGCGTCGCGGTCGGGCTGGGCGTCGGGCTCGCCGGCCGGGCGGCGTTGCGCAAGGCGGCGCTGCCCTCGGCGGGGCTCTACCCGATCGCGGCGGTCGGCTTCACCGTGCTCGCGTACGCGGCGGGCGCGGTGCTGCACGCCTCCGGCTTCCTGGCCGTGTACGTCGCGGGGGTGCTGCTGGGCAATGCCCGGCTGCCGCATCGGCAGGCCATCCTCGGCTTCGCCGACGGGTTGGCCTGGCTGGCCCAGATCGGCCTGTTCGTCCTGCTCGGGCTGCTGGCCTCGCCGGGTCGGCTGGACGCGGCGCTGCTGCCGGCGATCGTCGCCGGGTTGGCGCTGGTGCTGGCCGCCCGGCCGCTGTCGGTGGCGGTGTCCGCCTGGCCCTTCCGGTTCGGCCTGCGCGACCAGGCGTTCCTGTCCTGGGCCGGGCTGCGTGGGGCGGTGCCGATCGTGCTGGCGACCATCCCGCTGTCGGAGCGGGTGCCGGGCGCGGAACGGCTCTTCGACGCGGTCTTCGTGCTGGTGGTCATCTTCACCCTGCTCCAGGCGGGCACCCTCGCCCCGGCCGCCCGCTGGCTGGGGGTGACCGCGCCGGCCGAGCTGGCGGAGATCCGGGTGGAGATCGCCCCGCTGGAGCGGATGCGGGCGGACCTGCTCCAGCTGGAGGTGCCCCCGCAGTCGCGCCTGGCCGGGGTCCACGTGGACGAGTTGCGGCTGCCGGTGGGCGCCTCGGTGACCCTGGTGCTGCGCGACGGGGCGGGCTTCGTGCCCGGCCTGGACACCCGGCTGAAGGCCGGCGACAGCCTGCTGATCGTGGCGACGGCGGGGGTGCGGGACGCCACCGAGCGGCGGTTGCGCGCGGTCAGCCGCCGGGGACGCCTGGCCCGGTGGTTTGGCGAGTACGGCGAGGATCGCGATGGTTGATCTGCTAGCGTTCCTTTTGCCCATTTGAGGCCTTTTCGAGGCGGAATGGCGGGGCGGCGGTGCGGCACGTTGTCGGACGCCTGTACGTTCCGTATTCTTGCCAACCTCCGGAGTGCGCGGCGATCGTTGCCGTGCGCCCGTTTTTTACCTGGGGGCGCCAGGCCGGCGACCCCTGTCCAGGGGTCGCGGCAGCGCCGCGGCGCCGCGGCGCTAGGGAGCGACGATGGCGAAGCCAGCCGAGACCAGGACCGCCGGCCGCAAGCCGGTGGCCAAGGCCACCCGCAGCGCTGCGGAAACCGAGAAGATCCGGGCGGCCCTGGCGGCGCGGCGGGACGAGTTGCGTGCCGAGTACGATCAGACCCTGAGCGAGATCACCGAGCTGCAGCGCGATCGGCTGACGGACTCGGCCGGGGACGACCAGGCCGACACCGGCACCAAGACGCTCGAGCGGGAGCAGGAGATCTCACTCGCCAACAGCATCCGCGAACGGATCACGCAGGTCGAGCGGGCGCTGGAGCGGCTCGACGAGGGCGGCTACGGCTGGTGCGAGCGGTGCGGCGACCCGATCCCGGTGGAGCGGCTCGCCGCCTTCCCGTCGGCGACCCTGTGCGTGAAGTGCAAGCAGCTGGAGGAGCGGCGCTGAAACTCGCTCCCCGGCCGATCAGGACGGTGAGCGATCACCGCCGAGAGCGTCGATGGGGAGCAGATGACGGCTACACCGCCCGCCGGGTCCGAGACCGGCACCGCCGAGCCGGGCGGGGCCCCGCCCCCGGCTCGGCGCCGGGCGATCATGGTCCTCGCCGCGGTCGCTTTGGCGGCGTTCCTGGCCGACCTGCTCACCAAGCACTTCGCCCTGCTCGAGCTCAGCGACGGGGGGCCGGTGAAGCTGCTCGGCGGCGCGATCTACCTCAGCCTCACCCGCAACAGCGGCGCGGCGTGGGGCATCGGCGGCGACCACACCTGGGTCTTCCCGCTGATCACCATCGGGGTGATCGGCTGGATCGGGTGGATGGCCGTGCGGCTGCGTTCGCTGCCCTGGGCGGTCTCGCTCGGCCTGGTGCTCGGCGGGGCGCTGGGTAACCTGGGCGACCGGATCTTCCGGGCCCCCGGTCACTTCGTCGGCCACGTGGTCGACATGATCAGCCTCTTCGACCCGTACGGCCAGGTGTGGCCGGTGTTCAATCTGGCCGATAGTTCGTTGCTATGTGGGGTGGTGCTGGCCGTGGTGCTGGAACTCACCGGGCGCCAGCGTGACGGCTCCCGGCTCGGCAAAAACAAGGCCGCCGACGCGGTCCCGGCCGGACAGCGGGAGCGGGCGTGACCGCGGCGTTCGCCGCGGGCGGCGACCAGCGTTCCCTGCCGGTGCCGGACGGCCTGGACGGTATGCGGCTCGACCAGGCCGTGTCCCGGCTCTTCGGGCTCTCCCGCACCGCCGCCGCAGCCCTGGTCGACGCCGGTGACGCGCTGGTCGACGGCGCGGCCCGGCCCAACTCGCACAAGGTCAAGGCCGGCTCGTGGCTGGAGGTGACGCTGCCGGCCCCGCCCGCCCCGCCGGCCGTGGTGCCGCAGACGGTTCCCGGCCTGCGGGTGGTGTACGCCGACGACGACATCGTGGTCGTGGACAAGCCGGTGGGCGTGGCGGCCCACCCCAGCCCCGGCTGGACCGGCCCGACCGTGATCGGCGGGCTGGCCGGCGTCGGGCACCGGATCTCCACCAGCGGCGCCGCCGAGCGGCAGGGCGTGGTGCACCGCCTCGATGTCGGGACCACCGGGATCATGGCGGTGGCCAAGAGCGAGCAGGCGTACACCGCGCTGAAGCGGGCCTTCAAGTACCGCGAGGTGGAGAAGCGTTACCACGCCGTGGTGCAGGGCCACCCGGACCCGCTGCGCGGCACCATCGACGCCCCGATCGACCGGCATCCGACCCACGACTACCGGTGGGCCGTGGTCTCCGACGGCAAGCCCAGCGTCACCCACTACGACACGCTGGAGGCGTTCCCGGCGGCGAGCCTGCTGGACGTTCGGCTGGAGACCGGCCGGACCCACCAGATCCGGGTGCACTTCTCCGCCCTGCGCCACCCCTGTGTGGGCGACCTCACCTACGGCGCGGACCCGACGCTGTCCGCCCGGTTGGGCCTGGACCGGCAGTGGCTGCACGCCCGGTCGCTGAGCTTCCAGCACCCGCGCACGGGCGACGAGGTGACCTTCGTCAGCGACTACCCGGCCGACCTGGAACGGGCGCTGGAGATCCTCCGCGACTGACCCGACGTCCCACCGAGACTCTTCCGACGAGGGGGCCGCGCGGTGCGCGCTACCGAACCACCGTGGTCCGACCGGCCGCCGTCGGGCCCGGATCCCGGGCCGGCCGCCGCGACCGGCCCCGCCGCCGGTCGCGCCCCGGCCGGAGTGGCCCGCCGGCCAGGCCTGATCACCTGGGCCGCGCTGCTGGCGGTGGCGGCGGTGCTGCTCACCGCCGGGTGGGCGAGCCGCCGGGACCGGCCGGCGGGGGACCGCACGGTGGGCGAGGTGACCCGGGTCGGAATCGCCTCCGGCGACCCGATCCCCGGGTACCTGAGCGCCGCCGCGGCCGAGCTGGCGGCCCTGCCGGCCGCCGGGTCGTCGGCCGGAACGTACGCGCTGGTGTCGTTCTCGGCGTACGTCGCCCCGGGCGGGCTGCCGGCGCTGCTCGACGGCGTGTCCGTCGCGGAGGTGGTGGCCCGGGCGCCGCTGCCCGGCCGGCAGACCGAGATCGTCCGGCTGCCGGTCGGATGGCTGCCGCAGGACGTGACCGCCGGGATGGCCGGGGTGGCCGACCGCAAGGACCGCGAGGCCGCCGACCAGCGGGCCCGGGCCGCCAGCGCCGTCGACCCCCAACTGCGCCGGGGGTACGAGACCGGGGCGCAGGTCGCGGCGGGCGAGGCTGCGGCGTACCGGGCTGGGTGCGCCTGCGTGTACGCGGCGGTGGTGCGCGGCGTGCCGGAGGAACTGCGCGCGCTGGCCGGTCGGCCGCGGGTCCGGGCCGTCGAACCGGCCCCGGAGCTGCGCCGGTTGGACCGTACGGTGGTCACCCCGCCGCTTCCCGAACAACGCGACGTGGCCCGCCCACCGGCCGACACCGGGCCGGCGCCGGGGGTGGGCGAAACGTCGGAAGCGGCACCGAAGGTCGTGGTGTCGTCACCGCCCGTCGGCCCGGCGTCGGTCCGGGAGATCGCGCCGAGCGCCGCGACCTCGCCGTACGCGGCCGGCGGCGACCCGGAGGCGGTGCCCCGGTGACAAAGACGGATCAGAATGTGCGCAGACCGGTGTGGTCCGAATAGGGTTTCGTTCGTAGCCTGTCAGGCGGAGATCGATGGCGCTGGGAGGGCGAGGCTTGGACGGCACGGAGACCGGCTGGGGTCGACCGGCCGAGCCAGCACCGCGGTGGCGGGCGCTGCTCGACCGGGCCCGCCACGGCGGTCGCACCGCGGAGCAGGCCGAGGCCGACCATCGTGCCGAGGAGGCGTCCCGGGCGGCCCCCGAGCCGTTGCCCCGGCGTACGTCGGGCAACGGCTATGCCGGGCGGGCGCAGGCGATCGGCCATTCCGCCGAGCCGTCGTACGGCGCGGAGCCCGGTCACCCGGCCGAGCCGCCCCACGGGGGCTACCGGGCCGGGGCGAGTTACCGGGTGGACCCGGCCTACCGGATCGAGCCGTCCTACCAGCCCGAGCCGACGTATCAGCCAGGGCCTGCGTACCAGCCCGAGTCGGCCTACCAGCCAGGGCCCGCGTACCAGCCCGAGTCGGCCTATCCGGCCGAGTCGGCGTACCCGGTCGAGCCGGCGTGGCGGGCCGAGCCGGCCCGCCCCGAGCCGGAGCCGGTGCGCCGCGCCGACCTCGCCCCGCCCGGCCAGTCCCGGTACGCGATGCTGGACACCGGCTACCGACGCGAGCCGCCACCGGTCGAGTCGCGGTACGCCCTGCTGGACAGCGGCGGGTATCGGCCCGAGCCGACGTACCAGTCCCCGGTCGAGCCGGTCCACCAGTCGCCGGTCTACCAGTCGCCGGTCGAGCCGGTCTACCAGTCGCCGGGTGAGCCGGTCTATCAGCCCTCGGTCGAGCCGACGTACCAGTCCCCGGTCGAGCCGGTCTACCAGTCGCCGGTCGAGCCGGTCTACCAGCCCGGGCCGCCGGCCGTGGTGGACCGGGGCTACCCGGCCCGGATCGAGTGGCGACCGCAGAGCCCGGAGATCGAGTTGGAGCGGTCCGCCGGGGTGCTCCGCCGCGAGCTGGGCACCTCCCGGGTGCTCGCCTTCGCCAACCCCAAGGGCGGGGTGCACAAGACCACCGCCACGGTGCTGGCCGCCGCCACCGTCGGCAGCGTGCGGGGCCGGGGCGTGCTCGCATGGGACGACAACGAGCTGCGGGGCACCCTCGGGCTGCGCGCCGGCAGCGCCCGGCACGCCCGGACCATCCGGCACCTGATCGGCGACCTCGCCCAGATCGAGATCCGCGAGGGCGCCGAACTGTTGGCGAGCCTGGACGACTACCTGCGGCACGCCTCCGACGGCTCGTACGACGTGCTGGCCGGGGAGGAGAGTCCCCGGTTCGCCCAGCGGCTGGACCAGTTCACCGTCAAGCGGGTGCTGGAGCTGCTGCGCCGTACGCACGACGTGGTCTGCGTGGACACCGGCAACAACGTGGAGAGCCCGAACTGGCGCACGGTGATGCAGGCCGCCGACCAACTGGTGGTCACCACCGTGCCCCGGGAGGATGCCGCGTTCAGCGCGGACTGGATGCTCGACCTGCTGCACGAGGTGGGCATGGGTGAGCTGGCCGACAACGCAATCACCCTGATCTCCTGCCCGACGCCCGGCCGCTCGCCCCTGCAGGACGACCTGGAGCGGCACTTCGCCACCCGGACGAGGGCCGTGGCCGTGGTGCCGTACGACCCGGCGCTGGAGACCGGGTCCTCGATCGAGTACGAGCAGCTCCAGCCGGAGACCCGCCAGGCCTGGCTGCGCGCCGCGTCGACCATGCTCGAACCCTTCGCCGGCTGAGGACCGTCCGGCGGCACCGACGCCCCGGGGGCGGGTCCGGTCTGGAAGGATCAACCGGTGAGCCCGGACACCTCCGATTCCGACCGACCCGTGCCCCCACCCGCTGCGCCGGGCGGGCCCGAGCCCGGGGCGCAGCCCTGGCCGGTGGCGGGCGCGGAGGCCCCCGGCTGGTCCGCCGGCCTGCCGGTGCCGGCGGGCACCCCCGCCGCCGCGCCCGGCGCGGACCCGCGCGCCTGGCCGGCCCCCGACCCCGGGGCGTCCGGTCCGGCGGCTCCCGACGCCGGCAGCGTCCCGCTCCCCGCCGCCGCCCGGCCCGTGCGTCGGCCGGGCCGGGCGATCGCGGTGGCGCTCGGCGCGACGGCGGCGCTGGCCGCGCTGGGCGTTCCGCTGGGGCTGCTCTGGGCGGCCGTCGCGCCCGACACCCCGGTGGTCAAGACCGCCGCCGGCGCCGTCTACGCCCAGCCGCAGCCGGAGCAGCCGATCGCCGCGGACGGCTGGTTCAGCATGCTCGGGCTCGGGTTCGGCGTGCTCGCCGCGCTGGCCCTGTGGGTGCTGCTGCGTCGCCGCCGCGGCCCCGTCGAGCTGCTCGCCGGCGTGCTCGGCGGGCTCGCGGCGGCGCCGGTGGCCTGGCAGGTCGGCCGCCGGGTCGGCCTGTCGACGTACGACCGCCTGCTGGCCGATGCCCCGGTGGGGCAGGCGTTCACCAAGCCCGCCGACCTGCGCGCCGGGGGCGTGCACTGGTTCCTCGACGTGCTTCCGGTGCCGTACGGCAACCTGCTGCTGCCGGCGTTCGCCGCTGCCGTGACGTACACCCTGCTGGCCGGCTGGTCCCGCTGGCCGTCGCTGCGCCCGGAGCCGACGCCCGACCCGACCTGGCCGCTGGACGGCCCGCCCGGCGGCTATCCGGCTGGCCCGCCCGGCGGCTACCCGGCTGGCCCGCCCGGCGGCTATCCGGCTGGCCCGCACTTCGGGGCGCCGGGGGTCAGTTCGGGGCCGGAGGGATCGCCAGCTCCGACAGCGGCACCGGAACCGCCCGCACCTGGCGCAGCAGAGCCGCCTCGCGGTTGAGCAGCCGCAGCTCGGCGCGGAGCCGGGCGGTCGTGTCGTCGATGGCGAGCAGTCGCTGCCGGTCGTCCACGGTCAGCATGGCCGTCGCGGCGACCAGGTGGGACAGGACGGTGGGGTCCTCCGGGAGCTGCTCGGAGATCTCCTCCGGGGCGGGTCGGATCAGCCCGAGATACTGCCGGAACACCGAGATCACCCGGGCCGCCAGCAGGTCGGCGTCCTCGTCCGGGCCGCCCGGCTCCGGCAGCCACTCCACCTCGGCGGTCAGGTACGGCTCGGCACGCTCGTCGACGTCGGTGATGCGGAACCGCCGCCGTCCCACCGTGACGATGTCGAACCCGCCGTCGGCCAGCTCGGTCACCTGACGCAGCTCGGCGGTGCAGCCCACCTCGTGCAGCGTGACGTCCCCGACGCCGGGGACGGGCCGCTCCGTGGCGCCGGGGGCCACCTCCCAGCCGGCCCGGATCGCCACCACCCCGAACTCGCGGGGGGCGCCCTCGGGCAGGCTCACCAGGTGGCGCACCAGGGCCCGGTAGCGTTCCTCGAAGATGTGCAGCGGCAGCACCAGGCCGGGGAAGAGCACCGTCCCGAGGGGGAAGATCGGCAACCGTGCAGTCACGGGGTCGAGCCTAGCCCGCCCGCGCCGCGCCCCGTCGCGCCGGCGTGGCTCGGCTCACCGTCCCGGCCTGCGGGCGGCGCGGGCCGGCGCCGGGCGGTCCGCCTAGACTCGCAGGGGTGTTGAATCGGATCGACCTGCGCGGCGGCGTCCGGGACCCCCGCCGCCTCCTGCCCCGTGCCCAGCTCGACGTGTCCGTGGCCGTCGAACGGATCCGCCCGCTCGTGGAGGCGGTCCGGGAGCATGGGTACCCGGCGATCCGGGAGGCGAGCGAGCGGTTCGACGGCGTCTCGCCGGAGCGGCTGCGCGTCCCCGCCGAGGCGATCGCCGAGGCCGAGGGAACGCTCGACCCGCAGGTCCGTGCGGCGCTGTCGGAGTCGATCAGCCGCGCCCGGAAGGTGCACGCCGACCAGCGGCGCACCGACCACACCACGCAGGTGGTGCCCGGCGGCACGGTCACCGAACGCTGGGTGCCGGTGGACCGGGTCGGCCTGTACGTTCCCGGCGGCCTGGCGATGTACCCGTCGACCGTGGTGATGAACGTGGTCCCTGCCCAGGCCGCCGGGGTCCGTTCCCTGGTGGTGGCCAGCCCTCCGCAGCGGGACAACGGCGGCCTGCCCGACGCCCGGGTCCTCGCGGCCTGCGCGCTGCTCGGCGTCGACGAGGTGTACGCCGTAGGCGGCGCCCAGGCGGTGGCCATGCTCGCGTACGGCTCGGCTGTCGACCCGGCCGGCGCGGAGCGCTGCGACCCGGTCGACATGATCACCGGCCCGGGCAACATCTGGGTGACCGCCGCGAAGCGGCTGCTGCGCGGGGTGGTCGGCATCGACGCCGAGGCCGGCCCGACTGAGATCGCCATCCTCGCCGACGACACGGCCGACCCGGCGCACGTCGCCGCCGACCTGGTCAGCCAGGCCGAGCACGACCCCCTCGCGGCCAGCGTGCTGGTCACCCCGTCGCCCGCGCTGGTCGAGGCGGTCGAGCGGGAGCTGGCCCGACAGGTGCCCGCGACCAAGCACGCCGAGCGGGTCACCACCGCGCTCACCGGTGAGCAGAGCGGCGTGGTCCTCGTCGACGACCTGGAGGCCGGCCTGCGGGTGGTCGACGCGTACGCCGCCGAGCACCTGGAGATCCAGACCGAGAACGCCCGCGAGTGGGCGCTGCGGGTGCGCAACGCCGGGGCGATCTTCGTCGGCGCCTGGTCGCCGGTGTCGCTGGGCGACTACTGCGCCGGCTCCAACCACGTGCTGCCCACCGGCGGCTGCGCCCGGCACTCCTCGGGCCTGTCGGTGCAGTCCTTCCTGCGCGGCGTCCATCTCATCGAGTACACCGAGCAGGCGCTGCGGGAGGTGGCCCCGCACGTGGTCACCCTGGCCGGGGTGGAGAACCTGCCGGCCCACGGCCAGGCGGTCAGCGTGCGCTTCCCCGGGGACGCCCCGTGAGCGGGCGAGGCGGGGGTGACGGCGCGAGTGCCATCGACGATCTGCCGATCCGCGCCGACCTGCGCGGGCTGTCCCCGTACGGGGCGCCGCAGCTCGACGTGCCCGTGCGGCTGAACACCAACGAGAACTCCTACCCGGTGCCCGAGCCGGTGGTCGACGCGATCGGCCAGGCCCTCGCGGCGGAGCTGCGCGACCTCAACCGGTACCCGGACCGCGACGCCGTGGCGCTGCGCGCCGACCTGGCGGCGTACCTGGGTCACGGGCTCACCGTCGAGCAGGTGTGGGCGGCCAACGGCTCCAACGAGATCCAGCAGCAGCTGCTCCAGGCGTTCGGCGGCCCGGGGCGCAGTGCGCTCGGCTTCGCCCCGGCGTACTCGATGCATCCGCTGCTGGCCCTGGGCACCGGCACCCGCTGGGTGCCGGCCCGGCGTGGGGCGGACTTCGGGCTGACCGCCGACGAGGCGGTGGCCCAGGTCCGCGAGCACCGCCCCGACGTGGTCTTCCTCTGCTCGCCGAACAACCCCACCGGCACCGCGCTGGACCCGGCGGTGGTCGCCGCGGTGCTGGCGGAGGCCCCCGGCATGGTGGTGGTCGACGAGGCGTACGCCGAGTTCGCCCGCCCCGGCACGGTCAGCGCCCTCGCGGTGCTGCCCGGCCACCCGAGGCTGGTGGTGACCCGGACGATGAGCAAGGCGTTCGGCTTCGCGGGCGGCCGGCTGGGCTACCTGGCGGCCGACCCGGCCGTGGTGGCCGCGGTGCAGCTCGTCCGGCTGCCATACCACCTCTCCGCGCTCACCCAGGCCGCCGCCCGCGCGGCGCTGGCGCACCGCGACGCCCTGCTCGGCACGGTCGAGGCGATCATGGGGCAGCGGGACCGGATCGTCGCCGAGCTGCGCGCCCGGGGTCACCGGGTGGCCGACAGCGACGCCAACTTCGTGCTGTTCGCCGTGGGTGGCGACCAGGCGGTGGCCTGGCGCACCCTGCTCGACGCCGGCGTGCTGGTCCGCGACGTCGGGCTGCCCGGCTGGCTGCGGGTCACCGCCGGCACCCCCGCCGAGACCGACGCCTTCCTCACCGCGATGGAGAGACTTCAATGAGCCGGACCGCCCGGGTGGAGCGGATCACCAAGGAGACCAAGGTGTTCGTCGAGATCGACCTCGACGGCACCGGAGCGGCCGAGATCGGCACCGGGGTCGGCTTCTACGACCACATGCTGCACCAGATCGCCCGGCACGGCGGCTTCGACCTGACCGTGCGCACCGTCGGCGACCTGGAGATCGACGCCCACCACACGATGGAGGACACGGCGCTGGCCCTGGGCGCCGCGTTCGACGAGGCGCTGGGGGACAAGGCCGGCATCCGGCGGTACGGCTCGGCCACGGTCCCGATGGACGAGGTCCTGGTCCGGGCCGCCGTCGACCTGTCCGGCCGCCCGTACGTGGTGCACGACGAGCCGCCGCTCGCGCCGTACATCGGGCCGGTCTACCCGACGAGCATGACCCGGCACATCTGGGAGTCCTTCGGCCAGGCGGCCCGGATCACCCTGCACGTGGACGTGTTGCGGGCGGCCCGCCCCGGCGGCCACCCGGACGCCCACCACGTGGTGGAGGCCCAGTTCAAGGCGGTCTCCCGCGCCCTGCGCGAGGCCACCGCCATCGATCCGCGCTCGGCCGGCGCGATCCCCAGCACGAAGGGCGCGCTGTGAGGCCGGGCGCGCGGAAGGGACGATCCTGATGGGGTCCGTGTTGCCGTCGCTGCTGTTGATCCTCGCCGGGGTGCTGGTCGGCGGCGTGTGGTCGCTGCACCGCCAGGGCGCGCCGCGTAGCGCGGTGGTGATCACCGCGCTGCTCGCGGTGCTGGCCACCATCGGCGGGGTGCTCTGGCTGCTGCCCGGGGAGGGCTCATGAGCGAGCGTAGCGAGCGAATCGTCAGGCTCAGTGCTGTGGTGCCTCATGGCGGCACGGAGCGCAGCGGAGTGCCGGCATGAGCGAGCGTAGCGAGCGAATCGTCAGGCTCAGTGCCGTGGTGCCTCATGGCGGCACGGAGCGCAGCGGAGTGCCGGCATGAGCGAGCGGATCGTGGTGCTCGACTACGGCTCGGGCAACCTGCGCTCGGCCGAGCGGGCCCTGGAACGGGCCGGCGCGCACGTCACGGTGACCGACGACCTGACCGCCGCCGCCGAGGCCGAGGGCCTGGTCGTCCCGGGCGTCGGCGCGTTCGCCGCCTGCATGGCCGGGATCGAGGCGATCGGCGCGGGTCCGGTGATCGCCGAACGGGTCGCCGCCGGCCGTCCGGTGCTGGGCATCTGCGTCGGCATGCAGGTGCTCTTCGAGCACGGGGACGAGCACGGGGTGGTCACCAAGGGGCTCGGGCTGCTGCCCGGCGCGGTGACGCGGCTGGCCGCCGCCCGGCTGCCGCACATGGGCTGGAACACCGTGCACGCCCCGGCGTCGTCGACCCTCTTCGCCGGCCTGCCGGCGGACAGCCGCTTCTACTTCGTCCACTCCTACGGGGTGACCGACCCGGCGGCGCTGGCCGCGGCCGGGGCGACGGTGACCACCGCGCACCACGAGACGGACTTCGTGGCCGCGGTCGAGCGCGGGGCGCTGTCGGCCGCCCAGTTCCATCCGGAGAAGTCGGCCGACACCGGCGCTGCGCTGCTGCGCAACTGGCTGGCCGCGGTGACCGTCGGTGGCTGAGCGGGCCACCGGGCCGGGCCGCGCCGCCGCGGGCCGGCCGCCCGTCGGCCCGGCGACGCCGGGCCGGGGCGTCCGTTGAGCAAGGAGCGGGCCCGCCGCCGGGAGGCCCGCGAGGCCCAGTTGGAGCGGGAGCGGGCCGTCCGCCGGCGCCGGGTGGGCCGCCGGGAGCGCCGCCGCGCGGTGGTACGCCGGTTGCTGCCCCGCCGGTCGCGCCGCAGTTCGGGCCGGCTGGCCCGGCACACCCGGGGCGAGCGGGCCGCGATCGTGGGGCTGACCGGGGTGGCACTGTTCAGCATCTGGAGTTTCGTCGACGACCTGGCGCTGCGGTTGGTGCTGGTCGTGTTGTTGCTGCTGGTCCTGCCGGCGTTCGTGGTGATCGCCCTGGGCCGCCGGTCCTGATCCATCGTGTTTCCGATCCGAGGAGAAGAGCGTTGAGCCTCACCCTGTTGCCCGCCGTGGACGTCGCCGACGGCCAGGCCGTCCGGCTCGTGCAGGGCGCCGCCGGCAGCGAGACCACCTACGGCGACCCGTTGGAGGCGGCGCTGGCCTGGCAGCACGACGGCGCGGACTGGATCCACCTGGTGGACCTGGACGCCGCTTTCGGCCGGGGATCCAACGCGCCCCTGCTGGCCGAGGTGGTCCGCCGGCTCGACGTCAAGGTGGAACTGTCGGGCGGCATCCGGGACGACGAGTCGCTGCGGGCCGCCCTGGGCACCGGCGCGGCCCGGGTCAACATCGGCACGGCCGCGCTGGAGGACCCGCAGTGGTGCGACCGGATCTGCGGCGAGTACGGCGACCGGGTCGCCATCGGGCTGGACGTGCGGGGTCGTACCCTCTCGGCGCGCGGCTGGACCCGCGACGGCGGCGACCTGTTCGAGGTGCTGGAGCGGCTCGACAAGGCAGGCGCCGCCCGATACGTGGTGACCGACATCACCAAGGACGGCACGATGCGCGGGCCGAACCTGGACCTGCTGCGCGAGGTGTGCTCCCGCACCGCCGCCCCGGTGGTCGCCTCCGGGGGCGTCTCGACGCTGGACGACCTGCGGGCCCTGGCCGCCCTGGAGCCGGTGGGCGTGGAGGGCGTGATCGCCGGCAAGGCGCTGTACGCGGGCGCGTTCACCGTGCGGCAGGCGCTCGACGTGCTGGCCGCCGCATGACCGTCACCCGGCTCGGCTCGGGCGGCCCCTGGGAGCAGCTCTACGGCTACTCCCGGGTGGTCCGGGCCGGCGACCGGGCCGTCACGGCCGGCTGCACCGCCACGGTCGACGGGCGTGTCGTGCACGTGGGGGATGCCGCGGCGCAGACCGCCCAGGCGCTGCGGATCGGCCTGGCGGCCCTCGCCGAGGTCGGCGCGGGGCCCGGTGACGTGGTGCGCACCCGGATGTACGTGACCGACCGCGCGTACGCCGACGAGGTGGGCCGGGCCCACGGCGCGGTGTTCGGCGCGGTCCGCCCGGCGGCGACCCTGGTCGTGGTGGCGGCCCTGCTGGACCCGGACCACCTGGTCGAGGTGGAGCTGGAGGCGTACCTCGGCGACCGCTGACCGCCCCGCCCCGGCGAGGTCGGGGTGAGGCGGGCCGCCGTCCGGCCAGATCGGTTGTGCGCAACTCAATTGTCCGCTACCTTTCTGGGGTGACCGATGATCTGGTGTTGCGCCGGCAGGTGTGCTTCGCGCTGTACGCGGCGTCGCGCGCCCTGACCGACGTCTACCGGCCGATCCTCGACGAGTTCGGGCTGACCTACCCGCAGTACCTGGTGCTGCTGGTGCTCTGGGAGCGCGACGACGACGCCCCCACGGTCTCCGAGCTGGGCGCCGCGTTGCGGCTGGACTCCGGCACCCTCTCCCCGCTGCTCAAGCGGCTGGAGGCGGCGGGCCTGCTGGTCCGGTCCCGCTCGGCGCGCGACGAGCGCCGGGTCCAGGTGCGCCTGACCGGCGACGGCGCGGCGCTGCGCGGGCGGATGTGCGACGTCCCGCTGCGGGTGGCCCTCGCCACCGGTCTCAGCGAGGCCGAGCTGGTCGCGCTGCGCGACACCCTGACCCGGGTCACCGAGACGATCCACCGACAGAAGGAGCAGTGACATGAAGGTCCTCTACACCGCCAGCGCCCGCGCCACCGGCGACGGCCGTGACGGCCGCGTCGGCACCTCCGACGGCACGTTCGAGCTGGACCTGGCGGTCCCGAAGGAGATGGGCGGGGCCGGCGGCGCCGCGAACCCGGAGCAGCTCTTCGCCGCCGGGTACGCCGCCTGCTTCCACTCGGCGCTGCGCCTGGTCGCCCGCGGGGCGAAGGCCGACGTCACCGGCTCCGTGGTCGACGCCGAGGTGGGCATCGGCCCGAACGGCAACGGCGGCTTCGGGCTGACCGTGGCCCTCGTGGTGGACCTGCCGGCCGTGCACCGGGAGGCCGCCGAGCAGCTCGTCGCCCAGGCTCACCAGGTCTGCCCCTACTCGAACGCGACCCGTGGCAACGTCGAGGTCGCGCTCACCGTCCGCGAGGCCCTGGCCGCCTGACACCTCGCGCAGCGCAGCCCGACCAGCGACCGAAGGGACGACGCCGTGACCGTCAACCGTGAGATCCACCTGGCCTCCCGCCCGCAGGGCTGGCCGACCGCAGACAACTTCCGCCTCGTGGAGACCGAGGTGCCCACCCCTGGCCCCGGCCAGCTCGTGGTGCGCAACCAGCTCATGTCCGTCGACCCGTACATGCGGGGGCGGATGGACGACGTCAAGTCGTACGTGCCGCCGTTCGCCCTCGACGCCCCGCTCGAGGGCGGCGCGCTCGGCGAGGTGGTGGCCGGTGAGGCCGACGGGATCGCCCCGGGCGACACGGTCCTGCACGGCCTCGGCTGGCGGGAGTACGCCCTGGTCGACGCCCGGGGCGCCCGCAAGGTGGACCCGGACCTGGCCCCGGTGAGCGCGTACCTCAGCGTGCTCGGCATGACCGGGCTGACCGCGTACGCGGGGCTGCTCGACGTGGCCGCGATGAAGCCGGGCGAGACCGTCTTCGTCTCCGGCGCGGCCGGCGCGGTGGGCAGCATGGTCGGCCAGATCGCCAAGCTCAAGGGCGCCGGCCGGGTGGTCGGCAGCGCCGGCTCGGCGGCCAAGGTCGAACGGCTGGAGGAACTGGGCTTCGACGCCGCGTTCGACTACCACGACGGCCCGGTGCGCGACTCGCTCAGGGCCGCCGCGCCGGACGGGATCGACGTCTACTTCGACAACGTCGGCGGGGACCACCTGGAGGCGGCCATCGGTGCGATGCGGCTGCACGGCCGGGCCGCGATCTGCGGGATGATCGCCCAGTACAACGACAGCGAGCCGCCGGCGGCCCCGCGCAACCTGGCGCTGGTCATCGGCAAGCGGCTCACCCTGCGCGGCTTCCTGGTCGGCGACCACGGCCACCTGCGCGACCAGTTCGTCCAGGAGGTCGCCGGCTGGCTGCGCGAGGGGAAGCTCTCGTACGACGAGACGGTCGTCGACGGCATCGCCCACGCCCCGGAGGCCTTCCTCGGCCTGCTCCGCGGCAAGAACCTCGGCAAGATGCTCGTCCGCCTGTAACCCCGCCCCCTCCCCGCCCCCCGCCGCCCCGCCCCACGCCCCGGTGTGCGCACTTTCACGGAAAGAGTGGCACCGGCGCGCGCCATGGCCACGGATTCCGTGAAAGTGCGCGCAGGTGAGGCGGGGGCGCGGGCGGTCACGGGTGGGCCGGGTGGGGGAGGATAGGCTTTGCCGCATGACGGTGGCGGTGCGGGTCATCCCGTGTCTGGACGTGGACGCCGGGCGGGTGGTCAAGGGGGTCAACTTCCTCGACCTGCGCGACGCCGGCGATCCGGTGGAGCTGGCGGCGGCGTACGACCGGGCGGGCGCGGACGAGCTGACCTTCCTGGACGTGACCGCCTCCTCCGGCGAGCGGGGCACCATGCTCGACGTGGTGCGGCGCACCGCCGAGTCGGTCTTCATCCCGCTCACCGTGGGCGGCGGCGTCCGGCAGGTCGCCGACGTCGACACCCTGCTGCGTGCCGGCGCCGACAAGGTCGGGGTGAACACCGCCGCCATCGCCCGCCCGGAGCTGATCGCGGAGATCGCCGAACGGTTCGGCCGGCAGGTGCTGGTGCTCTCCCTCGATGTGCGCCGGGCGCAGGCCGGGGTCACCCCGAGCGGCTTCGAGGTGACCACCCACGGTGGTCGCCGGGGCACCGGGATCGACGCCGTCCAGTGGGCGCGGCGCGGGGCCGAGCTGGGCGCGGGGGAGATCCTGCTCAACTCGATGGACGCCGACGGCACGAAGGCCGGCTTCGACCTGGAGCTGATCGGCGAGGTCCGCCGGGTCGTCGACGTGCCCGTGGTGGCCAGCGGCGGCGCGGGGGAGATCGCCCACTTCCCGCCGGCGATCGCCGCCGGGGCGGACGCGGTGCTCGCGGCCAGCGTCTTCCACTTCGGCGAGCTGACCGTCGGCGAGGTCAAGGGCGTGCTGCGCGGCTCGGGTCACCCCGTCCGCTGACGCCGCCCTCCCGGGGCCCGTGCCGGGGCCGGGGCTCAGCCCCGCCCGGAGCGGCCCTCGGGGGAGCGGCGGGGGGCCGGGATCGAGCCGACCACGTACTCCTGCACGGCGGCGGCGTGCTCCTCCTTCTCCAGCGTCCAGTCGGCGCTGCCGGGGGCGTGTCGCCGGCTCAGCACGCCCTGCACGGTGTCCACGGCGGTGGACAGGCCGGCGCTCGGCCGGGTGCGCCAGAGCCGCTCCCCGTCGGCGGTGAGCCGGAACCAGCCGTCCGAGACGCTGACCAGGCCGGCGCCGACGAGCCGTCGGACCGCCGTCTCCACCTCGTCCCGTTCGGGGATGGCGTGGTTGAGGTGGTCGGCTGTGGAGAGCACGTCAGCGAGCCGGACGCCTTCCGGCCGTCGGGTGGATGCCGCCCGGCGGTGTCGTCCCGCGCCGTTCGCGATCACCAGTGAAACGAAGATCCACGCGTCGGCCCAGTGCCATCCGGTCTCCCCCATGCAGGAATGATGCCGTGTGCCGCCGAGCAAGGAAACACCCACTTTTCCCGGTGTGACATTTCCGCAGCTCAGCGCGGTTGACCACAGTCCGTCGCCGGTGCTTCGACCACATTATGGCCGCCCGGCTCCGGGCCGGCGGGCTCCCGGGGCGGCAGGTCGACCATGAACACGGGCAGGAAGAACTGGGCCAGCGGCCCGATGGTGAGCGCGTAGGCGACCGTGCCGACGCCGACGGTGCCGCCGAGCAGCCAGCCCAGGATCAGCACGGTGATCTCGATGACGGTGCGCACCAGCCGGACGGACCGCCCGGGCCGGCGGGCCACGTACCCGGTCATCAGGCCGTCGCGGGGGCCGGGGCCGAGCCGCGCACCGAGGTAGAGGGCGGTGGCGGCGCCGTTGGCGACGATCCCGGCGACCAGCAGCGCCGCCCGCGCCGCGAGCGGGCCGCCGCCGGGCAGCAGGGCCAGGGTGGCGTCCACCACCAGCCCGATCACCAGCACGTTGCTCACCGTGCCCAGGCCGGGACGCTGCCGCAGCGGGATCCACAGCAGCAGCACCAGCGCACCGACCGCGATGGTGACGGTGCCGAACGACAGCCCGGTGTGCCGGGAGAGCCCCTGGTGGAACACGTCCCAGGGATCGAGGCCGAGCCCGGAGCGGATCATCAGCGCCATGCTGACGCCGTAGAGGACCAGGCCCGCGTAGAGCTGGGTCAGCCGCCGGGCCGGCCGCTGCCGGAGATTGCCAATCGGTGCCATGCATGCCACCCTAGGGTCCAATTGGCGCGGCATAAGGAGCCAATATCGGGAGGGTGGCCATGACGAGTCAGGTGCGTGGCACCCAATTGGCCCGACTGCTCGGGCAGTGGCACGCCCTGCCGGGTCGCCGCCGCAGCCCGGACTACGCGGCGCTCGCCGCCGCCGTCCGGGGACTGCTCGCCGACGGCCGCCTGCCCCTGGGGGTGCGCCTGCCCGCAGAGCGGGAGCTGGCCGAGGCGCTGCGGATCAGCCGGACCACGGTCACCGCCGCGTACCGGCTGCTGCGGGAGACCGGCCACCTGGCCAGCCGGCGGGGCGCGGGGAGCTGGACCATGCTCCCGGGCACCCACCGGGTCGCCAGCACCGGGCTATGGACCCCGCAGGACGACCGGGACATGATCGACCTCGGGGTGGCCGCGCTGGCCGCCCCGGCGCAGCTGATGCCAGCCGCCCGCGCCGCCGCCGAGGATCTGCCCCGCTACCTGGGCGGCGCCGGCTACCACCCGACCGGCATCATCGAGCTGCGCGAGGCCGTGGCCGCCGGGTACACCGACCGGGGCCTGCCCACCTCGCCCGACCAGATCATGGTCACCAGCGGCACCCAGCACGCGCTGGACCTGGTGCTGCGGCTGGCCCTGGCCCCGGGCGGCAGCGTGCTGGTCGAGTCGCCGACCTACCCGAACGCCCTCGCCGCGCTGGCCGCCCGGCGGGCCCGGATCACCACCCACGGGCTGGCCACCGACGGCGCCGGGTGGGACGCCGACCTGCTGCTGGGCAGCCTGCGCCAGGGGCGGCCGAAGCTGGCGTACCTGATCCCGGAGTTCCAGAACCCGACCGGGCACCTGATGCCCACCGACCTGCGCGAGCGGGTGGTCGGCGCGGCCCACGCCGCCGGCACCGACCTGGTCATCGACGAGTCGTTCGTGGACCTGCCGCTGGACGGCACCGAGCTGCCGCCGCCGGTCGCCACCTTCGACCGGCACTCCCGGGTGATCTCCATCGGCGGGATGAGCAAGCCGTACTGGGGCGGCCTGCGCATCGGCTGGGTGCGCGCCTCCGCCCCCCAGGTGCAGCGGCTGGCCGCCGCCCGGGTCGGGGTGGACATGGCCGGCCCGGTGCTGGACCAACTGGTCGCGGTCCACCTGCTGGCCGACGCGTCGACCATCGTGGCCGCCCGGCGGGTGCAGCTCGCCGCCCAGCGCGACGCGCTGACCGCCGCGCTCGCGCAGCGGCTGCCCGACTGGCGGGTCACCGTCCCGCGCGGCGGGGTGACGCTCTGGGCCGAGCTGGACGGGCCGATCTCCAGCGCGCTCGCCCGGGCCGCCGAGGAGGTCGGCGTACGGCTGGCCCCCGGCCCACGGTTCGGCCTGGACGGGACGCTGGAGCGGTTCCTGCGGCTGCCGTTCACCCTGCCCGCCGCGGACCTCGTCGAGGCCGTGGGGCGGCTCGCCGCGGTCCGGTACGACCTGGACCGCGGCGGCCGGCCGCGGTGGCGGGAGCCGGCCGTCATCGCCTGAGCGGCGCGCCGCCGCCCAAACGTCGCCCCGGCCGGGCCGGGCCCAAACGTCGCCCCGGCCGGGCCGGGCCCAAACGTCGCCCCGGCCGGGCCGGGCCCGACGCGGCGATGTCGGTGATCGCGGGGCGGGGCGGGGCCGTGCCTTGGCAGACTGCCGGAGTGGGCAACGAGGGCTGGTCGCCGTGGATCCGCCCCGGTGCGCCCGGCTCCCGGACCACCCGGCTGGAACTCTTCTACGACCTCGTCTTCGTCTTCGCCTTCCTCAACGTGACCGCGCTGGCCTCGAACCCACCCTCCGCCACCAACCTGTACCGCTGCCTGCTGGTGCTGGGGCTGCTCTGGTGGTGCTGGAGCGGGTTCGCCGGGCTGGCCAACTACACCCGCGCCGACCAGGGCGTCCTGCCGCTGGTCGGGTTCGTCACCGTCGCCGCCACCTTCCTGCTCGTGCTGAGCCTGCCGGGGGCGTTCGTGAATCAGCCGGGTGGGCTGAACGGCCCGCTGCTCTTCGCCGTCTGCTACTTCCTCGTCCGCGCGTCGCAGCTCGCCGTCTTCGGCTGGATGGCCCGGGGGGACCGGGACCGGCTGCGGCGGTGGCGGCTGCTCGTCCTGCTGCCGCTGGTCGCGACCGCCCTGCTCGTCGGCTCCGCCTTCGTGCGGCGGACCGTCGAGCACGGCGCGACCGTGCAACTGGTGCTGTGGACCGTCGCGCTCCTCGTCGAGTACGGCGCGGGGGTGGCGCTCGGCGGCACGTACTGGGCGGTGGTGTCCGCCGGGCACTGGGCGGAGCGGCACGCCCTCATGGTCCTGATCGCGCTCGGCGAGTCGGTCCTCGCGCTGGGGATCGGCTCAAAGTTCGTCAACGGGCTGCCGCTGACCTGGCCGGCGGTGGTCGCCGCCGTGACCGGCATCGCGGTGGCGTCGGCGCTGTGGTGGGCGTACTTCGACACCCTGGCCCTCGCCGTCGAGCAGGCGCTGCACCGGGCCCGCGACCCGGCGGCCCGGGCCCGGCTGGCCCGCGACGCGTACACCTACCTGCACCTGCCGATCATCGCCGGGGTGATCTTCTTCGCCCTCGGGATCAAGGACGTGCTCGCCGAGGCGGCGGACCCCGAGACCCCGCCCTGGGGGGATCCGCTGGGTGCGTTCTGGGCCCTCGTCCTCTACGGCGGGGTCGCCCTCTACCTGCTCAGCCTCGTCGCGTGCGGGATGGTGGCGCTGCGGGTGCTCCGCTGGCCGCTGCTGGTCGAGGTGGTGCTGCTGGCCCTGTTGGCCCCGCCGGCCGCCCGGTTGCCGGAGCTGAAGGCGCTGGTGGTGCTGGGCCTGGTCTGCGTCACGCTCACCACCGGGGAGGCGCTGGGCGGGCGGCGCCGCCGGAATCGGGTCCGGCAGCTCGCGCTGGAGGAGCAGCGGGCGGCCGAGATCGAGGAGAGTCGGTGGCGGGGCGAGCACCTGTGAGATGACGGCGGCGGCCGTGCCCCGGGACGGGGGGACACGGCCGCCGGCGGGACCGCGGTCAGAGCTCGGCGAGCGTGCCGGCGTACATCTTCTCGATCTCGGCCGCGAAGTTGCCCTCCACGCCCCGACGCTTGATCTTCAGGGACGGGGTCATCTCGCCGTGCTCGATGGTCAGGTCCCGGGGGAGGACGGCGACCTTCTTGATCGTCTCCCAGCGGTTCAGCTTGGCGTTGAGCTGGGCGACGTACTCCTCGACCATGAGCCGGGCCTCGTCGGAGGCGACGATCTCGGCGTACCCGCGGCCCTCCAGGGGACCGCCGGCCGCCCAGCCGGTGATCGCGTCCGGGTCGAGGCTGACCAGCATGGTGCAGAAGTTGCGGGCCTGGCCGATCACGATCGCCTGCGAGGTGTACGGGCAGAGCGCCTTGAACATGCCCTCGATGTGCGACGGCGCGATGTACTTCCCGCCGGAGGTCTTGACCAGGTCCTTCTTCCGGTCGGTGATGCGCAGGTAGCCGTCCTCGTCGAGGCTGCCGATGTCCCCGGTGCGGAAGAACCCGTCGTCGGTGAACGCGGCGGCGGTCTCGTCGGGCAGGTTGTGGTAGCCGCGCATCACCGGGCGGCCCCGGACCAGGATCTCCCCGTCGGTGTCGATCCGGCACTCCAGGTCGCCCATCGCCCGGCCCACGGTGCCGATCCGCAGCCCGTCCGGCGGGTTGACGAAGTTGCCGGCGCTGGTCTCGGTGAGGCCGTACCCCTCCGAGATGGGCAGGTTGGCGGCGGCGAAGAAGCTGGCGATCTCCTTGCTCAGCGGCGCGGCGCCGGAGACCAGCACCCGGATCCGCCCGCCGAGGCGGGCCTGAAGCTTGCTGAACACCAGCTTCTCGGCCAGCGCGTACTTCAGCCTCAGCCCGGCCGGCACCGGCCGGCCGGCCTGCTCGATGGCCACCTTCGCCTGGCCGACCCCGACCCCCCAGGCGAAGATCTTCGCCTTGGCGCCGCCGCCGTCCCGGGCGGTGGTGACCACCTTGTTGTAGATCTTCTCGAACACCCGGGGCGCCCCGCACATCAGCGTCGGCCGGATGACCCCGAGCAGGTCGACCAGCTTCTCCACCCGGCCGTCGACGTAGGTCGGCAGGCCGACGTGGGTGGACCCGCAGAGCAGGGTCTTGCCGAACGAGTGGGACAGCGGGAGCCACAGGTATTGCAGGTCGTCGTCGCGCAGCAGCCCGACAGCGTCCTGCGCCACCCCCTCCCAGCACCAGCCGCCGTGCAGCAGTTCGACGCCCTTGGGCCGCCCGGTGGTGCCCGAGGTGTAGATCAGGGTGGCCAGGTGCTCCGGCCCGATCCCGGCCACCAGCCGCTCGATCAGCCCAGGCTCGGCGGCGAGCGCCCGGGTGCCCTGCTCCTCCAGCTCGGCCAGGGTGAGCTGGGGCACGGCGGCGGCGGGATCGGCCGCGCCGTCGAAGAGCACCACGTGGGTCAGCGCCGGCAGCTCCGCGCCGGCGAGCTTCGCGGCCTGGGCCGGGTTCTCGGCGAACAGCACCCGGGAGCCGGAGTCGGCGATGATGTACGCCGCCTCCTCGGGCTCGGTGGTCGGGTACACGGTGGTGGTGGCGCCACCGGCGCACATGATGCCGAAGTCGGCGATGACCCAGTCGAGCCGGGTGTTCGCCAGGATCGCCACCGGGTCCTCCTGGCCGACACCGAGCCCGTGCAGCCCGGCCGCGACCGCCTTGGCCCGGTGGCCGACCTGCTCCCAGGTCAGCCAGATCGGCCCGGAGTCGTCGGGGGCGGGGTGGGCGAAGGCGTGCCGCTCGGGGGACGCCGCGACGCGCTTGAGGAACATGTCGGGGATGGAACGGTACGGTACATCGAGAGTCATCGCTGTAGCCGCCTTCGGGGCTGGAGGCGTGATGGGGGTCACGTCGTTCTGCGGTTACCGAAGGGTATTGCCTGTACCGCGCGTCGGCTAGCCCTGATGACTCCCAGAGGGCACCGGCTGCGCCGCCGGGTGTGAACGCAGATCAGATGCCCAGCTTGGCGGACCTCAGCCGCTCGGCCAGCTCCGCGGGCCCGTCCACCTGCACCCGGGCCACCCGCTGCCGGCCGCTGAGGAACAGCACCAGCTCGCCCGGCGGGCCGACGAGCCGGGCCCGCTGCCCGCCCCGCCCCGCCGACTGCTCGCCGTGCCCGGGCGCCTGCACCAGCAGGTCGGCCGGGAAGCGGCGCAGCGCCAGCCGGCCCAGCAGCGTGGCCCGGCGCCACAGCACGGCGTGCAGCCCGGCCGGCAGGTCCCTCGGCTGCCACCCGGGCCGGGCCCGGCGGACGTCCTCGTGGTGGATGAAGAACTCCATGGTGTTGACCAGCTCGTCGGTGAGCGGGTTGCTCACCGGGCTCCACACCGGCGGGCGGCGGACCTGATCGACCAGCTCGGCGAACGGCCGGGCCGCGATCCGGGCCCGCACCCCCTCGGCGTACCTGCGCAGCGGCGGCAGCATGATCCCGCCGGCGGCGTCCGGCCGGCGTTCCCGGACGACCAGGTGGGCGGCGAGGTCGCGGACCGACCAGCCCTCGTTGATCGTCGGTGCGTCCGGACCCAGGCTCAGCATGAGGTCGGCGAGCGCGTCGCGCTCCGACCGGGCGTACCGCGTCATCGCTCGATCGTAGGCCGGGCCGGCGAAGTCGGCGCGGCGGCGGCGTCGACGGTCGGGACGTGATCACCGACATACCGATGCGGGACGGTGCGGTGGACCGGACCGGTAAGGATGAGGGGGGATAATTGCGGCTTACGGCGGGGGAGAGCGTGACCAGCAGGACAAGTCGGGATGTGCTCGGCAGAGGGCTGTCCGTGCTCGGCCGGGCGATCCGGGAACAGCCCCGGATCTTCGCGGTCGCGGTGACCGGCAGCGTGCTGTTCGGCGGGCTGGTCATCGCCAGCGCGTACATTGTCGGCGCGGTGGTCGGCGACGTGGTGGTGCCGGCGGTCGAGCGCGGGTCGGTGGGCGTGGCGGCCGTCGCCCTCGCCGCCGGGGCCCTGTTCGGCATCAGCGTGCTGCGGGTGGTCGGCATCTTCGGCCGCCGGCTCGGCGCCGGCTACATGCAGTTCCGGCTCCAGGCCGCGTACCGTCGCCGGGTCACCCGCCGCTACCTGGACCTGCCGCTGTCCTGGCACCAGCGCAACGCCACCGGCACCCTGCTGTCCAACGCCAACTCCGACGTCGAGGCGGCCTGGTACCCGATCGCCCCGCTGCCGTTCGCGGTGGGCACGCTGGTGATGCTCGTCGGCGCGGTCGCCTCGCTCTTCGCCACCGACTGGGCGCTGGCCCTGGTCGGGCTGGCCGTGTTCCCGGCGCTGTTCGCCCTCAACGTGCTCTACTCCCGCTGGATGGCCCCCCGCCAGGCCCGCGCCCAGCGGCTGCGCGCCGAGGTCAGCGGCATCGCCCACGAGAGCTTCGACGGCGCCCTGGTGGTCAAGACGATGGGCCGCGAGGCCCAGGAGACCGCCCGGTTCTCCGCCCGGGCCGGCGAGCTGCGCGACGCGCTGATCGCCGTCGGCCGGCTGCGCGGCGTGTTCGACCCGATGCTGGAGACCCTGCCCAGTCTCGGCACCCTCGCCGTGCTCGTGGTCGGCGCGTTCCGGCTCCGGCAGGGCGCCATCACGGTCACCGAGCTGGTCAGCGTGGCCTTCCTGTTCACCGTCCTGGCGTTCCCGGTGCGGGCCATCGGCTGGGTCCTGGCCGAGCTGCCGCGCAGCGTCGCCGGCTGGGACCGGGTGCGCCGGGTGCTCGACGCCACCGGCGAGATGCGGTACGGGGACGTCGCGCTCGACCCGGCCGATCCCGCCCCGGCCACCCTGACCTTCGCCGACGTCGGCTTCGCGTACGAGCCGGCCGAGGCGCACCTGCCCGGCGTCGAGGTGCTCGGCGAGGTCTCCTTCACCGTGCCGGCCGGGAAGACCGTGGCCCTGGTCGGGCCGACCGGCTCCGGGAAGTCGACGATCGCCGCGCTGGCGGTGCGGCTGGTCGACCCGCACACGGGCGTGGTCCGCCTCGACGGGGTGGACGTCCGCCGGCTCACCGCCGGGTCGCTGGCGGGCGCCGCCGCGCTGGTGGCCCAGGTGCCGTTCGTCTTCGACGACACGGTCCGGGCCAACGTCACCCTGGACCGGCCCGGCATCGCCGACGAGGACGTCTGGGTGGCGCTGCGGCTGGCCGAGGCGGACGGCTTCGTCGCCGCGCTGCCCGACGGGCTGGACACGATGGTCGGCGAGCGGGGCACCTCGCTCTCCGGCGGGCAGCGGCAGCGGCTCACCCTGGCCCGGGCGCTGGCCGGGCGACCCCGGCTGCTGGTCCTCGACGATGCCACCAGCGCGGTGGACCCCCGGGTGGAGGCGGCCATCCTGGCCGGGCTGCGCGCCCCGACCGCCGGGGGGCCGGCCGCCTCGATCCTGGTGGTGGCGTACCGGCGGGCCACCATCGCGCTCGCCGACGAGGTGATCTACCTGGAGCACGGCCGGGTGCTCGCCCGGGGCACCCACACCGAGCTGCTCGCCACCGTTGCCGGCTATGCCGACCTGGTCACCGCCTACGAGCAGGCCGAGACCGACCCCAAGCAGCAGCGCACGCCCGACGAGGCCACGCCGTTGGCCTCGGGCCTGGAGATCGAGGTGGACCGGTGAGCGCGAGGAGTGAGCCTGCGAGCCCCGCAGTCGTGAACGGAGGGTGGGACCGGTGAGCGTGGAGGAGGCGGAGCGGCAGGCGACGGAGCCGGCCGAGAGCACCTGGCAGACCCTGCGGCGGGGGCTGGCCCTCTCCCCGGAGCTGCGCGCCGGCCTGGCCGGCACGCTCGCCCTGGCGTTGATCTACATGGTCGGCCGGGTGGCCGTGCCGGTGGCCGTGCAGCAGGGCATCGACAAGGGCATCGTCGGTGGGCTCGACCTGGACGTGGTGTGGACGGTGGTCGCCGTCGCCGTCGCCGTGCTGGTGGTGACCACCACCTGCGGGTACCTGATGATGCGGCGGCTGTTCACGGTCAGCGAGACCGCCCTGGCCAACGTGCGCACCCGGGCGTTCCGGCACGTGCACGACCTGTCGATGCTGCACCAGCAGTCCGAGCGGCGCGGCTCCCTGGTCTCCCGGGTGACCAGCGACGTCGACCAGATCACCCAGTTCCTCCAGTGGGGCGGGGTGATCCTGATCGTCAACCTCGGTCAGCTCGCGGTGACCACGGTGGTGATGCTGGCGTACTCGTGGCAGCTCACCCTGGTGGTGCTCGCCGCGTTCGCGCCGGCGGTGCTGGTGATCCGGCTGCTCCAGCGCCGCCTCGCCGGGGCGTACGGGGTGGTCCGGCAGCGGATGGGGACGCTGCTCGGGACGATCGCCGAGAGCGTGGTGGGGGCGCCGGTCATCCGGGCGTACGGGATCGCGGGGCGGACGGCCCGCCGGCTGGACGTGGCGATCGAGGGGCAGCGGCAGGCCCAGCAGCGGGCGATCCGGATCAGCATCCTGGGCAGCTCGGTGGGAGAGCTGGCGGCCGGGCTGGCGCTGGCCGGCGTCGTCGTCCTCGGGGTCACCCTCGGGGTGGACGGCACCCTGTCGGTCGGCCAGCTCACCGCGTTCCTGTTCCTGGTGACGTTGTTCATCCAGCCGGTGCAGATCGCCACCGAGGTGCTCAACGAGGCGCAGAACGCGATCGCCGGCTGGCGGCGGGTGCTCGACGTGCTGGACGCCGTTCCGGACGTGGCCGATCCGGCCGAGCGGGGGCGGGAGCTGCCGTCCGGCCCGCTGGACATCCGCTTCGCCGGGGTGGGTTTCGCCTACCCGGGTGGCCCGCCGGTGCTGCACGACGTCAGCCTGGAGATCCCGGCCAAGAGCCGGGTGGCCGTGGTGGGCGAGACGGGCAGCGGCAAGACCACCTTCGCCAAGCTGCTCACCCGCCTGATGGACCCGACCGGCGGGGAGGTGCTGCTGTCCGGGGTGCCGCTGTCACAGGTCCGGTTCGCCTCGTTGCGCACGCGGGTGGTGATGGTCCCGCAGGACGGCTTCCTCTTCGACGCCACCGTCGGGGAGAACGTCCGGTTCGCCCGTCCGGAGCTGACCGACGGCGAGCTGACGGCGGCCTTCACCGAGCTGGGGCTGGCGGACTGGCTGGACGGGCTGCCCGCCGGGCTGGACACCCCGGTCGGCGAGCGCGGCGAGGCGTTGAGCGTGGGTGAGCGGCAGCTCGTGGCGCTGGCGCGGGCGTACGTCGCCGACCCGGACCTGCTGGTGCTGGACGAGGCGACCAGCGCGGTCGACCCGGCCACCGAGGTCCGCCTGCAGCGCGCCCTGGACGCGGTGACCCGGGGCCGGACCACCCTCGCGATCGCGCACCGGCTCTCCACGGCGCAGGCCGCGGACGAGGTGATCGTGGTGGATCGGGGCCGGATCGTGCAGCGCGGCCCGCACGACGAGCTGGTCCGCGAGCCGGACTCGGTCTACGGGCTGCTCTACGCCTCCTGGCTGGAGCAGACCCGCTGACCGGGCGGACCGCCGGAATCGGCAGGGCGGTGGACGTGGGGGGCGCGGGTGGTCTACGGTGCCACTTAGGTAAGCCTAACCTTCGGAGGTGGGTCATGCGCCCCAGCACCGCCCTGCGGCCCAGTCCCGCCGAGATCGTCCGGACCCTGGCCGCCGGCCGGCTGCCGGGCCTGGCCTACCTCGCCCAGCGGCCCGGCCCGTTCCACGTCCGGCACGTCACCGACGCCGAGGGCCGGGTGCTGCTGCTCGTGCCGGTGCACAGCGACCTCGCGGCGGCGTTGCCGCCGGGCGACGACGTCGCCGTGGCGCTCGACGTGCTGGACCTGCCGCCGGCGGCCGGCGCCCCGTCGCTGGGCCGGGCCTGGGTCTCCGGCTGGGCGGCAGCGCTGCACGGCGACGCCGCCCGCCACGCCACGCTGGACTACGCCGAGGTGGACCCGACGGGCGACCTGCTCGACGTCGGCACCCGGTTCCGGCTGTACCGCTTCGAGGTGGCCGAGGCCCGCCTGGAGCGCCCCGACGGGCTGCTCCGGATCGACCCGCTGGCGTACGCGGAGGCCGAGCCGGATCCGCTGCACCCGGTGGAGGCGGAGCTGCTGGCCGAGTTCGCCGTGCACCACGGCCGGGAGATGACGGCGTACGTCCGGCGGCAGCTCGGCCTGGTCGACGCGGCCCGGGCCGACCCGCCCCGGGTGGTGCGGGTCGACCGGTACGGCCTCGTGGTCTCCTTCGGTTCCGGCGGCGCGCGGCGGCGGGCCCGGCTGGCCTTCCCGAGCCCGGTGGCCGACCACGGCGAACTGACCCGACTCCTGCACCCCGTGTACTGCCGGCACGCCGAGTCACCCCGCCTGCCCGGCCCGCTCTGACCGGCCCGCCTTGCCGGCCCGCTCTGCCCGGACTGCGCTCGCCGCAGGCGTCCCCGCCCGCCGGCTCCGCCGGAGGCGTTGACCGGGGCCCTACGAGAGGTCGCCGCGCAGGTACCGCTGGACCGTGGGGGCGATCGCGGCGACCAGGGTCTCCGCCGGTGCGGAGGCGACCGGCTCCAACCGGATCACGTGCCGCATCATGGCCAGCCCGATCATCTGGGCGGCGACCAGCGACCCCCGCAGCGGCCGTTCGGCCGGGTCGACGTCGAGGTGGTCCAGGACTCGGCGCAGCACCTGGGTGACCAGGAACTCGCGCAGCAGCCGGGCGGTCCACTCGTTGCTCACCCCGGATCGGAGCAGGGCCACGGCGCCGGCGCCCGCAGGGGAGTCCCAGACCTCCAGGAACGTGCGGACGAGCCGCTCGCCGACGCCGTCGGCCTCCCCGCCGAGCATCCGGGGGAGCAGCTCGCCGGGGTCGAGCGGGGCGTCCATCGCGGCCAGGAAGAGCCGGTCCTTGCCGCCGAAGTAGTGGTGCACCAGCGCCGGGTCCACCCCCGCCGTCCCGGCGATCGACCGGATCGAGGTCGCGTCGAAGCCCCGCTCCGCGAACGCCGTGCGGGCCGCGTCGAGGATCGCCTCCCGGGTGTCGGGGTTGCCGGGTCGTCGACCGGTCCGCCGCGCCATCGCCGCCCTTCGCTCGTCCGTCGTCGTGCCGGCGGCTCAGCCGCTGCGCCGGCGCAGGGTGGCCGCGGCGAGCACCAGCGCCAGCACCACCGCGCCGGCCACCACCCCGAGGTCCCGCCACATCGTGCCGGTCGGGTCGGCGTGCGCGCCGACCTCCTGCAACGCCTCGACCGCGTACGACAGCGGAAGGGCGTAGCTGATCGCCTGGAGCCAGCCGGCCATCTCGTCGCGGGCGACGAAGAGCCCGCAGAGCAGCAACTGGGGGATCACCACGACCGGCATGAACTGTACGGCCTGGAACTCGGTGCGGGCGAACGCGCTGCAGAACAGCCCGAGGGCCACCCCGAGCACCGCGTTGACCACCGCGATCCCGATCACCAGGGCGCTGCTGCCGGCGGTGGTCAGCCCGAACACCCCGTACGCCAGGGCCGCGGCGATCGCGGCCTGCCCGGCGGCGGCGACGCCGAACGCGATGCCGTAGCCGAACAGCAGGTCGAGCCGGCCGAGCGGGGTGGTGAGCAGCCGCTCCAGGGTGCCGGAGGTGCGCTCGCGCAGCATCGCGATGCTGGTCACCAGGAACATGATCACGAACGGGAAGACGCCGAGCAGCACCAGCGCCACCCGGTCGAACATGCTCGGCCGCCCGGGTGGGGTGGGCTGGTCGGCGTACATGAAGTAGACGAGGGTGAGCAGCAGCGCCGGCACCACCACGAGCAGGGCGACGGTGCGCCGGTCGTGCCGGAGCTGGCGCAGGATGCGCCCGGTGGTGGCGGCCAGGATGCGCGGGCTCACGACACGCCCCCGTCCGGGCCGGTCGAGCGGCCCGTGTCGTCGGCCGTGGCCTCGGCCGTGACCCCGGTCGTGCCGCCGGCCCGGATCAGGCGCAGGAACGCCTCGTCGAGGTCGTCGACCCCGGCGGCGGCGCGGACCGCGTCCGGGGTGTCGTCGGCGATCAGCCGGCCCTCGCGGATCAGCAGCAGCCGGTCGCAGCGGGCCGCCTCGTCCATCACGTGGCTGGACACCAGCAGGGTCGTCCCGGTCGCGGCGAGGGCGTGGAACCGGGCCCACAGGTCGGCGCGCAGCACCGGGTCCTGCCCGACGGTCGGCTCGTCGAGGACGATCAGCTCCGGCTCGCCGACCAGGGCGCAGGCCAGCGACGCCCGGCTGCGCTGGCCGCCGGAGAGGGTGCCGACGAGCTGGCCGGCCGCCTCCGCCAGCCCGACGTCGGCCACCGCCCGGTCCGCCTCGGCCCGGCCCCGGCCCTGCAGGACGGCGAAGTAGCGGGCGTTCTCCCGGACGGTGAGGTCGGCGTACACGCTGGGCGCCTGGGTCAGGTAGCCGACCCGGCTGCGCAGCGGTGCCGAGCCGGCCGGGTGGGCGAGCACGGTCACCGAGCCGGAGCGGACGGTCTGCACGCCGACGACGGCCCGCATCAGGGTGGTCTTGCCGCTGCCGCTCGGCCCGAGCAGCCCGGTCACCGAGCCGCGCGGCACCGCGCAGCTCACGCCGTGCAGCACCCGCCGCCGGCCCCGCTCCACGACCAGGTCGCGGACCGCAATCGCGTGGTCCATCGTCACCTCCGGATTTCATCACCCAATGAAATCAACGCTAGATGAATTTCTCCCCGTGCACAACGGGGTTGACTTCGAGTGCGCTCCAACTGGCAGCCTGGGTCGCGTGGACGTCAGCACGCACGAGATCGGCCCGCCGGAGACCAGCCTCTCCGTCGGCGGGGCGGCCGAGATGGTCGGCCTCACCACCTACACGCTGCGCTGGTACGAGCAGGAGGGCCTCGTCGCCCCCGTCGGCCGGGACTCGGCGGGCCGCCGTCGGTACACCGCCGCCGACGTGGAGTGGCTGCGCCTGCTCACCCGGCTGAGGCGCACCGGGATGCCGGTGCGGGACATGCGCCGCTACGCGGAACTGGCCCGGCAGGGCGACCGGACGCTGGCCGCCCGTCGGGCGCTGTTCGAGGCGCACCGGGACCGGGTGCGCAGGCAGATCGGCGAACTGGAGGAGGACCTCAAGGTGCTCAACCGCAAAATCGACATGTATCAGCGGGCGGAGGGCTGCGGATGAGGCGTCGACGGATGGGGGCGCACGGGCCGGAGGTCTCGGCGCTCGGCCTCGGCTGCATGGGGATGAGCTTCGCGTACGGCGGCGCCGACGACGCCGAGTCGACCCGGACCCTGCACCGGGCCCTGGACCTCGGGGTCAACCACCTCGACACCGCCGACATGTACGGCCAGGGCGCCAACGAGCGGCTGCTCGCCCCCGTGGTCCGGCAGCGCCGCGACGAGGTCTTCCTGGCCACCAAGTTCGGCAACCGCACCAGCGGCGGGTCCTTCGGCGGCACCGGCACCCCCGGGGCGTACGTCGACAGCAGCGCCGCCTGGGCCCGCCAGGCCTGCGACGCGTCGCTGGCCCGGCTCGGGGTGGACACCATCGACCTGTACTACCTGCACCGGCGCGACCCGGCCACCCCGATCGAGGAGACCGTCGGGGCGCTGGCCGAGCTGGTGGCGGCCGGCAAGGTCCGGTTGCTCGGGCTGTCCGAGGTGAGCCCGGCGACCCTGCGGGCGGCGTACGCCGTGCACCCGGTGGCCGCCGTGCAGATGGAGTACTCGCTGTTCACCCGGGACGTCGAGGGCGAGATGCTGGCCACCTGCCGGGAACTGGGGGTGGCGCTGGTGGCGTACTCGCCGGTGGGTCGGGGCCTGCTCACCGGGGCGATCACCCACCGCGACCAGCTCGCCGCCGGCGACTGGCGAGCCGGGGCACCCCGGTTCGCCGAGGGTAACCTCGACGCCAACCTGAAGCTCGTCGACGAGGTCAGGGCGGTGGCCGCCGAGGTCGGCCGCACCCCGGCCCAGGCCGCGCTGGCCTGGTTGCTGGCCCAGGGCGATGACGTCCTGCCCATTCCCGGCACCAAGCGGGTTCGCTACCTGGAGGAGAACGCCGCCGCGGCCGACCTGCGACTCAGCGCCGAGCAACTGACCCGGCTGGGCGAGGCGGTGCCGCAGGGTGCCGTGGCCGGCGAAAGGTACCCCGAGGCAGGAATGAGAACGACCGGGCACTAGCCTCCGGACCGGGCACTAGCCTCCGGACCCGGACAGCCGGTCCGGCATCGGGCATTGCGCCCCGAACGGGCGTACGGCACGATGGCGCGGTGGGTCACGCTGCGTCACCTGAAGGTGGGTTCCTCGACGACTGGGCCGCGCGGCTGCGGCAGGCGGCCGAGCGGCCCGTCGTCGGCATCCTGCTGCGCGGCAGCCACGCCCGGCGGGCCGCCACGACGCACAGCGACGTCGACCTCGACGTGCTCGTCACCGACGGGCGGCCATCCCGGTCGGCCGGCCCACCGATCAACGCCCCGTACGCCGCCCGCCGCGCCTATCTCGCCGAATCCGGCGGTCGGCTGACCCACGTCTCGGTGGCGGTCCGGGACGTCCGCTCCTGGCTGGTCCGGCTGGCCGAGCCGGCCGACTGGGCGTTCGGGTTGCCGGTCACCACGCCCACCCGGCTGCTGTGGGCCGACGAGCACTGGCGCGACCGGATCGACCTGACGGTGCTCTGCCAGCCCGCCGACGAGCCGCGGCTGGAGGAACTGATCGCCACTCTCGGTAAGGTCGCCGGGGCCCGGGCCCGGGAGGACCACCTCGGCGTCCGGCTCGCCGCCGCCGACCTGGCCCGGCTCTGCCCGTCCGTGCTCCGGCTGGCCAACCCGTCGGTGCGGGTGGTGTCCCGGCGGGCCGCGTTCACCGCCGCCCTCGACCTGCCGGTCGCCCCGCCCGGGTACCGCGACGACATGCTGCTCTGCCTCGGCGCGCGGCCCGGCTCCACCGGGCAGCTCTGGGCCGCCGCCGGGCGGCTGGTCACCGGCACCGTCCCGCTGGTCCGCCCGTACGCCGACGAGATCGCCGCGGTGGCCGGCGCGGACCTGGCCGACGCCCTCGTCGACGGGCGGCTGGACCGCTACCTCGCCCAGCTCACCGGCGTCGCGACGGCCGTACCACGGCCACGGCGGGAGCCGTCGCCGGTGCCCGCGCCGCGTGCGGGACAATGGGTCACTGTGCCCGTACCTGACGCGCCGTCGACCGGCGCCAACGCCCCTGCGAACCCGTCGGCGGCCGGTGCGCCGACCGGCCCGTCCCGGCTCGACCCGGCCGTCGCCGCCCGGCTGCGCCGCAACCCCGACGGCCTCGTGGCCGCCGTGGTCCGCCAGCACGACACGGGCGAGGTGCTGATGGTCGCCTGGATGGACGACGAGGCGCTGCACCGCACCCTCACCACCGGCCGGGCCACCTACTGGTCGCGCAGCCGGCAGGAGTACTGGGTCAAGGGCGCCACCTCCGGCCACCACCAGCACGTCCGCTCGGTCGCCCTCGACTGTGACGGCGACGCGCTGCTGGTAAGCGTCGAGCAGGTGGGCGCGGCCTGCCACACCGGCGAGCGGACCTGCTTCTTCACGGAGCTTCCGGTCACCTCCACCCCGGGAGACCCCTCATGACCGACGGCTCCGTCAGCCCGGACCGGGTCACCTTCGCCGACCTGGCGGCCCGCTGGCGGGTCGTCCCGGTCACCCGCCGGCTGCTCGCCGACGCGGAGACCCCGGTCGGGGTGTACCGGAAGCTGGCCGGCGGGCCGGGCACGTTCCTGCTGGAGTCCGCCGAGCAGGGCGCCGGCCCGGCCGGGTCGGCCTGGTCGCGGTACTCGTTCATCGGGGTGCGCAGCGGCGCGACGCTCACCGAGCGGGACGGGGCCGCGTACTGGACCGGCCAGCCGCCCGCCGGGCTGCCCACCGGGGGCGACCCGGTCCGGGTGCTGCGCGAGACGGTCGACGCCCTGGCCGGCCCGGCCTGGGACCCGGCCAGCGGCATGCCGCCGCTCACCGGCGGCATGGTCGGCTACCTGGGGTACGACCTGATCCGCCGCTTCGAGCGGCTGCCCGAGCTGACCGAGGACGACCTCGGCGTGCCCGAGCTGGGCATGATGCTCGCCACCGACATGGTTGTCCTCGACCACTACGACGGCTCGGCGATCCTGATCGCCAACGCGGTGCTCCCGCCGCCGGACGAGCCGGACCGCGACGCCCTGGTCTCCGCCGCGTACCACCACGCGGTGGGGCGGCTGGACGCGATGACCACCGCGCTGTCCCGGCCCATCCCGCCGATGATCTCCACGGTCGACAGGCCGGCGGTCGGCGAGGTGGTCAGCCGCACCGAGGAGGGCGGCTACCCGAAGGCCGTCGACGCGGCCAAGGAGGCGATCCGGGCCGGCGAGTGCTTCCAGATCGTGCTCGCCCAGCGCTTCGAGCGGCAGACCCACGCCGACCCGCTGGACGTGTACCGGGTGCTGCGCACCACCAACCCCAGCCCCTACATGTACCTGCTGCGCTTCGACGGCTTCGACGTCGTCGGCTCGTCGCCGGAGGCGCACCTGAAGGTGAGCGCCGGCCCGGACGGGCAGCGCCGGGCGCTGCTGCACCCGATCGCCGGCACCCGCCCGCGCGGCGACGATCCGGAGGAGGACGCCCGGCTCGCCGCCGAGCTGCTCGCCGACCCGAAGGAACGCTCCGAGCACGTGATGCTGGTCGACCTGGGCCGCAACGACCTGGGCCGGGTCTGCCGGCCGGGCACCGTCGAGGTGTCCGAGTTCGCCACCATCGAGCGGTACAGCCACGTCATGCACATCGTCTCGACCGTGGTCGGCACCCTGCGGGAGGACCGGACGGCCTTCGACGCGCTCGCGGCGACCTTCCCCGCCGGCACCCTGTCCGGTGCGCCGAAGGTCCGGGCCATGGAGATCATCGAGGAGCTGGAGCCGGTCCGGCGCGGCCTGTACGGCGGCACCGTCGGGTACTTCGACTTCGGCGGGGACCTGGACATGGCGATCGCCATCCGCACCGCGCTGATCCGCGACGGCCGGGCGTACGTGCAGGCAGGCGCCGGGGTGGTGGCCGACTCCGACCCGGCCGCCGAGGACCAGGAGACCCGGAACAAGGCCGCCGCCGTGCTGGCCGCCATCGCCGCCGCCGAGACCCTCCGGCCGGCCCGGTGACCGGCCCGGCGAACGGCCCGGCGAACGGCCCGGAGACTGCGGCGGGGGCCGGCGGGGCGGGCGTCCCGGCCGCGCGGCGGCGGCGCGAGATGACGTACGCGGTGCTGCTCTGCCTGGCCGGGGCGGGCCTGGCGCTGTGGGCGTCGACCCGGACCTGGTCGGTCGAGCTGACCGTCCGGCCCACGCCGCTGCCGCCGGTGCGCGAGGCGCGCACCGGGGCGGGGCTGCTGCCCTGGCTGTCGGCGCTGGCCGTGGTCGGGCTGGCCGGCGGCGGCGCGGTGCTGGCCACCCGGGGGTCGTTGCGCCGGCTGATCGGCGCGCTGCTGCTGGCGCTCGGCGCGGTCGTGGCGGCCGGCGGCGGGTACGGCCTGGTCGCCGCGTTCGACGGTGAGGTCAGCCGGCAGTGGCCGGCGCTGTGCCTGGTCGGCGGGCTGCTCGTCGGTGCGGGCGGGGCGCTCACCGCACTGCGCGGCGCGGGCTGGCCGGCGATGGGGGCCCGCTACGAGCGGCCGGCCCGGCGGGCCGCCACCGAGCCGGGGCCGGCGGCGGCCGGGCCGGTGACCGGGCGGCGCACCACCGAGGCGTGGGACGCGCTGGATCGCGGCGAGGACCCGACGGCCGGCTGACGGGCGGTCAGCCGACCTGTTGGCGCTCGCGGGCGGCGGCCCGGGTGGCGACCAGCTCGGCCACCAGCCGGTCCAGCTCGGCGCGCTGGTCGGCGCGGGCCCGGTCGGCGCAGACCGCCTCCCAGGCGTTGCCGCGCGCGGTACGGATCCGGCCGTCCCCCACCACGGCGCGCTCCAGGGTGTGCACCACCCCGGCGGCGAGCGACGCGACGGTACGGGAGATGGTGGTCAGCCCGATGGCCGGGTTGGGCTCGGTGTTGCTCATGGTCACCCCGCACGAAGATCGTTCCGACGGTTCCGGGCTGCGCGTCGCCGCGCCACCCGACGCCCCGAGCAGGCGCGTAATCGAGTCTGCCCGAGAAGGACGATGCCCGGCTCACGTTTCGCCCCGGTCACCGGCACGTCAACTCTCCCCCGGAGCCGGCGACCTGGACAGGGCCGTTCCGCCTTGACCTTCGTCACAGCACCCACCGAGATGCGCGGGGGGTGGGCGCGGGCCGACAATGGTCGAATGGGAATGGGTGTCCGTCGATGGGCCGACCGGCGCACGCGCCGGCTGCGGGGTCACCGCGATCGACGGGCGCGGTGGCGCTGCGTGATGCGGTGTTCACCGGAAGTCGGGCATTATGCCGCAGCCCATTTCGTGAGGAGCGCCATACCCCCGGCATCCGGTCCCAGGTGGCGCCACCTAGCATCGGCCCATGACACCCGGAGAGGGGAGTCCGTTGGTGACTGCTGACCATGCGCACGCGGAGGGGGACGGGGCCGGTCAGGCGGCGTCCGGAAGCGTGCTCGACGAGATCCTGGCCGGTGTCCGCGAGGACGTCGCCCGGCGGCAGGAGCAGATTCCGCTGGAGCGGATCCGCGAGCTGGCCGCCGCCGCGCCCCCGCCGCTGGACGCGTACGCGGCCCTGCGTCGGCCCGGCGTGGCCGTGATCGCCGAGGTGAAGCGCTCGTCGCCGTCCAGGGGGCAGCTGGCCGAGATCGCCAACCCGGCCGAGCTGGCCGCGGAGTACGCGGCCGGTGGCGCCCGGGCGATCAGTGTGCTCACCGAGGGGCGCTGGTTCGGCGGGTCGCTGGACGACCTGGCCGCCGTCCGGGCCGCGGTGAAGGTCCCCGTGCTGCGTAAGGACTTCGTGGTCTCCAGCTACCAGGTGCACGAGGCCCGCGCGCACGGCGCCGACCTGGTCCTGCTGATCGTCGCCGCGCTGGAGCAGAACGCCCTGGTCGGGTTGCTGGAGCGGATCGAGTCCCTCGGGATGACCGCGCTGGTCGAGGTGCACACCGAGGAGGAGGCCGACCGGGCCATGGAGGCCGGCGCCCAGGTGATCGGGGTCAACGCCCGTGACCTGCGTACGCTGGAGGTCGATCGCTCGGTGTTCGAGCGGATCGCCCCCGGCCTGCCCAGCAGCGTCGTCAAGATCGCCGAGTCCGGCGTGCGCGGCCCGCACGACCTGATCCGGTACGCCTCGGCCGGCGCCGACGCCGTGCTGGTCGGCGAGGGCCTGGTCACCCAGTCCAGCCCCCGCGACGCGGTGGCCGGACTGGTCAACGCCGGCAACCACCCGGCCACGCCCCGCCCGGCGCGCTGACCCGCGTCGGGGCGACAAGCAGCAGCGAGAGGACACCGCGATGAGCGCCAACGCCCCGGCCCCGACCGGCCAGCTCCCCGACGCCGCCGGTCACTTCGGCCGGTTCGGCGGCCGGTTCGTCCCGGAGGCGCTCGTCGCGGCGCTCGACGAGCTGGACGCGGCGTACCGCAAGGCGATGGGCGACGAGTCGTTCCTCGCCGAGTTCGACGGGCTGCTGCGCGGCTACGCCGGCACCCCCTCGCTGCTCTACCCGGCCGAGCGGTTCTCCGCGAAGATCGGCGCGCGGGTGCTGCTCAAGCGGGAGGACCTCAACCACACCGGGGCGCACAAGGTGCGCAACGTGCTCGGCCAGGCGCTGCTGACCAAGCGGATGGGCAAGCGGCGGGTGATCGCCGAGACCGGCGCCGGCCAGCACGGCGTGGCCACCGCGACCGCCGCCGCCCTGTTCGACCTCGACTGCGTGGTCTACATGGGCGAGGTCGACACGCGGCGGCAGGCGCTCAACGTGGCCCGGATGCGGATGCTCGGCGCCACCGTCGTCCCGGTCACCGCCGGCTCGCGCACCCTCAAGGACGCGATGAACGAGGCGATGCGGGACTGGGTCGCCAACGTCGACGACACCCACTACCTGATCGGCACCGCCGCCGGCCCGCACCCGTTCCCCGAGATGGTCCGGGACTTCGTCCGGGGCATCGGCGAGGAGGCCCGCCAGCAGTGTCTCGACCTGACCGGCGCGCTGCCGGACGCGGTCGCGGCCTGCGTCGGCGGCGGCTCCAACGCGCTGGGCATCTTCCACGCCTTCGTCGGCGACCCCGGCGTGCGGCTGTACGGCTTCGAGGCCGGCGGCGAGGGCATGGAGACCGGGCGGCACGCGGCCAGCATCACCGGCGGCTCCTCGGGGGTGCTGCACGGCACCCGCACGTACGTGCTCCAGGACTCCGACGGGCAGACCATCGAGTCGCACTCGATCTCGGCCGGCCTGGACTACCCGGGCGTCGGCCCGGAGCACGCGTGGCTGCACGACAGCGGCCGGGCGACGTACACGCCGGTGACCGACCGCGAGGCGATGGCCGCGTTCGAGCTGCTCTGCCGCACCGAGGGGATCATCCCGGCGATCGAGAGCGCGCACGCGCTCGCCGGCGCGTTGAAGATCGCCCCGGGGCTCGCCGCCGAGCTGGGCCGGGAGCCGCTCATCGTGGTCAACCTCTCCGGCCGGGGCGACAAGGACGTGCACACCGCTGGCGAGTACTTCGGCATCCTCGACAAGGAGCAGTGAGAGCGTGAGCCGGATCGGGGTGGCGTTCGACAAGGCCCGGGCCGACGGGCGGGCCGTGCTGGTGGGCTGCATGCCGGCCGGGTTCCCGACGGTCGAGGGCAGCATCGCCGCGATGACCGCGATGGTCGACGCCGGGGTGGACGTCATCGAGGTGGAGATCCCGTACTCCGACCCGGTGATGGACGGCCCGGTGATCCAGAAGGCCAGCGACATCGCCCTGGCCGGCGGCGTCCGGGTCGCCGACGCGCTGCGCATCGTCGAGGCGGTCGCGGCCACCGGCGCCCCGGTGGTCACCATGACCTACTGGAACCCGATCGAGCAGTACGGCGTCGACGCGTTCGCCCGGGACATGGCCGCGGCCGGCGGCACCGGCCTGATCACCCCCGACCTGATCCCCGACGAGGCCGACGAGTGGCTGGCCGCCTCGGACGCGCACGGGCTGGACCGCACCTTCCTGGTCTCCCCGTCGTCCACCGACGCGCGGCTCAAGATGACCGTGGAGCACTGCCGCGGCTTCGTCTACGCCACCGCGATCATGGGCGTCACCGGCGCCCGGGCGCAGACCTCCGACGCGGCCCCCGTCCTGGTCTCCCGGCTGCGTGAGGTCACCGAACTGCCGGTCGGCGTGGGGCTCGGCGTCGGCACCGGTGCGCAGGCCGGCACGGTCGCCGGTTACGCCGACGGGGTGATCGTCGGCAGCGCGCTGGTCCGTTGCCTGCTCGACGCGCCCGACCCGGCCGCCGGCCTGGCCGCCCTGCGCGCCCTGAGCGCCGAACTCGCCGACGGGGTGCGAAACCCGCGTCGCTGACGCCCCGGTCACCCGACCGGGGTGCCGCTGCGGCGGTGCACAGCGGTAGCGTGTGCACCCGTGACCCTCGCCTCGACGATTCCCCAGGCGGCCCTGCCGAGCCCCAGCACGGCCGTCTGGCAGCTCGGCCCGCTGCCGCTGCGGGCGTACGCGCTCTGCATCATCGCCGGCATCGTGGTGGCCTGCGTGGTCACCGAGCGCCGGCTGCGCCAGCGCGGCGTCGCCCCCGGTGCGGTCCTCGACATCGCCGTCTGGGCGGTGCCCACCGGCATCATCGGCGCCCGGATCTACCACGTGATCACCTCCCCGGAGAAATACTTCGGCGCCGGCGGCGAGCCGCTCAAGGCGTTCGCCATCTGGGAGGGCGGCCTGGGCATCTGGGGCGCGGTGGCCGGCGGGGCGCTCGGCGCCTGGTTCGCCGCCCGTCAGCTCGGCATCCCGTTCACCGTGGTGGCCGACGCGCTCGCCCCGGGGTTGCCGCTGGCCCAGGCCGTCGGTCGGCTCGGCAACTGGTTCAACAACGAGCTCTACGGCGGCCTGACGACCCTGCCCTGGGGGCTGCGGGTGCACGACATGGACCCGAGCAACCCCGGCCACGCGAAGACCATCGACGGCGAGCCGGTGCTGCTGCCCGGGCTGTACCACCCGACGTTCCTCTACGAGGCGCTGTGGAACGTCGGCGTCGCCGCCCTGGTCCTCTTCCTCGACCGGAAGCTGCGCCTCGGCAAGGGGCGGGCGTTCGCGCTCTACGTGATGGGCTACACCGCCGGCCGGTTCTGGATCGAGCTGATGCGTACCGACGAGGCCACCCACATCCTGGGCGTCCGGCTCAACGTCTTCACGGCCGCCCTGGTCTTCGTCGGCGCGCTGATCTACTTCCTGCGGGTCCGTGGTCCCCGGGAATACCTGGTCCCGATCGGCGGGCCCGCCTCCGCCCCGGCCGCCACCGGCGGCGACGTCTCCCAGGTCGACCTGTCCCAGCGGGGGGCCGGCGCGCAGGCGACCGCCCCGGAGGGGTACCGGGTGGTCAGCGAGGAGCAGTTCCGCGCGTACCGGGACACGGGCGTGGCCCCCGACGCGGCCGTCGTCGACGACGACATGCCGGGCCCCGGCGGGCCCGCCCCGGCCGTGGACGACGACACTCCGGGCCCTGGGGCGACCGGGGACGACGCGCCGGACGACCGCGAGGCGGGCGAAGTGCCGGCGGGCGAAGTGCCGGCGGGCGATGTGCCGGCGGGCGACGAGCGGGCCGGCACGACCGGCCCGCGCGCCACCGACCGGGAGAGCTGAGCGGGGGAGGGGCGGCATGCGTACCGCGGTGGTGGTCGGGGCTGGGATCGGCGGCCTCGCGGTCGCCGGCGCGCTCGCCAGGTCCGGGTGGCAGGTCACCCTCCTGGAGCGCGCCGACCGGGTCCGCCCGGACCCGACGGCCGTCGTGCTCTGGCCCAACGGGGTACGCGCGCTGCGCGCCCTCGGCCTCGGCGCGGGCCTGGACGCGATCGCCACCCCGCTGCCCGACGGCGGGATACGCCGGCCGGACGGGCACTGGCTGGTGCAGCCCCGCCCCACCCCGGCCGACCGGATGCCGGTGGTGGTGCACCAGGAGGACCTGCACGACGCGCTGATCGCCGGCCTCGGCGAGCGGGTGGAGCTGCGCACCGGCGTGACGGTGCGCACGGTCCGGGCCGAGCCCGGTGAACGGCCGTCGGTCGGCGACGGCCGGCAGCGCTTCGAGGCCGACCTGGTGATCGGGGCGGACGGCACCGACAGCGAGATCCGCCGGCAGTTGGCCCCCGAGGCCGGGGTGGTCAGCTCCGGCTGCGCCGCGTGGCGGGCGGTCATTCCCTGGTACCGGGCGCCCCGGCTCCCGGCGGACCAGCCGGTCGGCGGGGAGACCCTGGGCGCCGGGTACCGGTTCGTGGCCGCCTCGCTGGGCGAACGCGGCTCGTCCGGCGGGTCGAGCCGGGGCGGCATCTACTGGGTGGCCACCGCGGCCGGAGCGCCCCGGCCGGAGTCCCCGGAGACCCAGCTCGCGCTGCTCCGCCGCTGGTACGCCGGCTGGCCCGCCCCGATCGGCGAGCTGCTCGACGCCACCGACCCGGCCGACGTGGTCCAGCAGGAGATCCGCGAGCTGCGCCCGCTGCCCCGCGCCTACGGCTTCCCGGCCGGGCCGGGCGGGGTGGTGCTGCTGGGCGACGCCGCCCACGCCATGCCCCCGCACCTGGGGCAGGGCGCCTGCCTGGCCTTCGAGGACGCCGCCACGCTCGCCTCGCTGCTGCGCGAGGCCCGCCTCCCGGACGCGGTGGCCACGTACGACCGGCTGCGCCGGCCCCGGGCGGCGACCGTGGTCCGGCAGACCCGACGGATGTCGGCGGTGCTCCAGGCCCGTGGCCGGCTCGCCCTGCGGGCCCGGGACGCCGCCCTGGGCACCATCAGCCCCCGCCTGCTCTCCACCGCGGCCTCCGTCGCCGCCCAGTGGCGCCCCCCGTCCTGACCGGCTCACCTGACCGGGCCCGCCGGCCCGCCTGACCGTCCGGCCCGCCTGACCGGGCGGGCCGGCCCGTTCCGGTCAGGCTGCGGGCACCGGGGAACCGGGCGACGCGGTGTGCTCAGATGAGGGCGGCGGGCTCCGCGATGCAGGCGGTGCCGACCCGGCGGAAGCCGACCCGGACGTAGACCCGGGCGATCTCCTCGCTGCCGGCGGAGAGGAACACCAGGTCGGTGCCGGCGGCGCGCAACGCCTGGGCGAGGGCGGCGGTGACCGCCGCGCCGAGGCCCCGGCGGCGGGCCGCCGGCAGGGTGGCGACCCCGGCGATCTCGGCCACCTCCCCGACCCGCATCGCCATCCCGCTGGCCAGCGGACCCTCGGCGGGCGTCCCGGCGAGCGCGGACAGCCGGCGGCCGTCGGCGACGTGGGCCCGCTCCTCCTCCAGCGCCGCCATGTCCAGCTCGGTGACCGCGGCGTCCCGGTGCGCCGGGCCGGCCTCGCCCCGGGCGGTGCCGGCGGCGGAGAACCCGACCGCGGCGACCGCCCGGCGGGCGGCCACGTCGGCGGCGAAGCCGGGCGTGTCGGGGTCCAGCAGCCACACCGGTACGTCGGTGAACTCCTCGGGGACGGCCAGCGCGGCCGGGTCGAGCACCATCAGCGGGGCCTCCAGCACGGCCAGCCCCGCCGAGCGGGCCACCGCCAGCAGGTCCGGGCTGCGCTCGTGCACCCACTCGAACGCCTCCGGCAGGCCCAGCTCACGCTGCCGCTCCCGTACGGCGGTCACGTCGGCCAGCGAGGGCGGCTCGGTGGCGTCCAGGCGGGGCCGGGCGTAGAACGGCCAGCCCGCCCCTTCGCGGACGAACAGCACCAGGGGGCCGAATTCCTCCGCCCGGGCGGAGTCCCGGGGCACCCCGTCGTAGAAGTGCTCCAGCCGGTCGAACGTCGCAGTCGTCTCAGCGCGTACGTGATCCACCGCGCGAGACTACCGTTCCCAGCATCTGGAAGTGTGATCAATCTGAACTGGCCTTGCGTCGCAACCCCTAACGTAGACTCAATAGACCCATAAGGGCCGACGTCGTCCCGACCATGATCCAACCTGAGTGACGACAGGAGGCCCGGTGGCCTTTCCGTACCCTCCCAGCCAGCAGTCGGCCCCGCGCGCGACCGGGCTCTACGACCCCGCGCACGAGCACGACGCGTGCGGGGTGGCCTTCGTGGCGGACCTCTACGGCCGGCGCTCCCACGCGGTCGTGGCCAACGGTCTCGGCGCCCTGCTCCGGTTGGATCATCGGGGCGCCCGAGGCGCGGAGCACAACACCGGCGACGGCGCCGGCATCATGATCCAGGTGCCGGACGCGTACCTGCGCGCGGTGGTCGACTTCCCGCTGCCGCCCGCCGGCGAGTACGCCACCGGCCTGGTCTTCCTGCCGACCGACGACGCCGGCGAGGCCCGCGCCCGCCGGGTGCTGGAGAAGTACGCCCTGGTCGAGGGCGCGGAGATCCTGGGCTGGCGGGACGTGCCGACCGACCCGAGCGGCCTCGGTGAGACCGCGCTCGCGGCGCTGCCCCGGGTCCGGCAGGTCTTCCTCGCCGCGCGCCGGCTCACCGACACCCCGGCCGGCCCGGCCGGCTCCCCGCTGTCCGGCCTCGACCTGGACCGGGTGGCGTTCTGCGTGCGCAAGCAGTCCGAGCGGGAGACCGTCGAGCGGGGCGTGCCCGCGTACTTCCCGTCGCTGTCCGGGCGGACCATGGTTTTCAAGGGGATGCTCACCCCCGACCAGCTTCCCGAGTTCTTCCCCGACCTGACCGACGAGCGGGTCGACAGCGCCATCGCGCTGGTGCACTCCCGGTTCTCCACCAACACGTTCCCGTCCTGGCCGCTGGCCCACCCGTACCGGCTCATCGCCCACAACGGCGAGATCAACACGATCCGCGGCAACCGGAACTGGATGCAGGCCCGCGAGGCGCTGCTGCGCAGCCCCAACCTGCCCGGCAACATCCGCCGGGTCTTCCCGGTCTGCACCCCCGCCGCCTCCGACTCGGCGAACTTCGACGAGGTCCTGGAGCTGCTGCACCTGGCCGGGCGCAGCCTGCCGCACGCGGTGCTGATGATGATTCCCGAGGCGTGGGAGAACGACCCGGACATGCGCGCCGACAAGCGCGCCTTCTACCGGTTCCACGCCAGCCTGATGGAGCCGTGGGACGGGCCGGCGTCGGTCGCGTTCACCGACGGTGAGGTTGTCGGGGCGGTGCTGGACCGCAACGGCCTGCGCCCGGGCCGCTGGTGGCGCACCGCCGACGGGCTGGTGGTGCTCGGCAGCGAGGCGGGCGTGCTCGACCTCGACCCGGCCACCGTGGTCGCCAAGGGGCGACTCCAGCCGGGCAAGATGTTCCTGGTCGACACGGTCGCCGGCCGGATCGTCTCCGACGACGAGATCAAGACGGAGCTGGCCGCCGCGCGGCCGTACCAGGATTGGCTGCACGCCGGGCTGATCGACCTGGCCGACCTGCCGCCGCGCGAGCACACCGTCTACACCCACGACTCGGTGCGCCGCCGGCAGCAGACGTTCGGGTACTCCGAGGAGGAACTGAAGATCCTCCTCGGGCCGATGGCCCGCACCGGCGCCGAGCCGCTCGGCTCGATGGGCACCGACACGCCGATCGCCCCGCTCTCGACCCGGCCCCGGCTGCTCTACGACTACTTCCACCAGCTCTTCGCCCAGGTCACGAACCCGCCGCTGGACGCCATCCGGGAGGAGCTGGTGACCAGCCTCCAGCACACCATCGGCGCGGAGGGCAACCTGCTCGACCCGGGCCCGGCGAGCTGCCGGCAGATCGTGGTGCCGTACCCGGTGATCGACAACGACGAGCTGGCCAAGATCCTCTCCATCGACGAGGACGGCGACCTGCCCGGCTTCAAGGCCGTGCGGGTCTCCGGGCTGTACCGGGTCCGCGACGGCGGGGCCGGGATCAAGGCCCGGCTCACCGAGATCTGCCGGCACGTCTCCGAGGCGATCGAGGACGGCGTGCGCATCCTGGTGCTCTCCGACCGGGACTCCAACGCCGACCTCGCCCCGATCCCGTCGCTGCTGCTCACCGCCGCCGTGCATCAGCACCTGGTGCGCGAGCAGACCCGTACCCAGGTGGCGCTGATCGTCGAGTCCGGCGACTGCCGCGAGGTGCACCACGCGGCCGTGCTGATCGGGTACGGCGCCGCGGCCGTCAACCCCTACCTGGCGTTCGAGTCGGTGGAGGACATGATCGCCACCGGTGCCCTGGCCGGCGTGGAGCCGGTCAAGGCGGTGCGCAACTACGTCAAGGGGCTCGGCAAGGGCGTCCTGAAGATCATGTCGAAGATGGGCATCTCCACCGTCTCGTCGTACTGCGGGGCGCAGGTGTTCGAGGCCGTCGGCCTGGACACCCGCCTCGTCCAGCGGTACTTCCGGGGCACCCCGAGCACCATCGGCGGCATCGGGCTGGACGGCATCCACGCCGAGGTGGCCGCCCGGCACTCGCTGGCCTGGCCGGCGCCGGGCGCCGTGGCGTCCGACCGGCTGGAGGTCGGCGGCGAGTACCAGTGGCGCCGCGAGGGCGAGCTGCACCTGTTCAACCCGGAGACGGTCTTCCTGCTCCAGCACGCCACCCGCAGCCGCCAGTACGACGTGTTCCGCCAGTACACGGCGAAGGTCGACGAGCTGGCCGCGAAGGCCGGCTCGCTGCGCGGCCTGTTCACCCTGCGCACCGGGGTCCAGCCGCCGGTGCCGCTGGACGAGGTCGAGCCGGCCACCGAGATCGTCAAGCGGTTCGCCACCGGCGCCATGTCGTACGGGTCGATCTCGGCCGAGGCGCACGAGACCCTCGCCATCGCGATGAACCGCCTCGGCGGCAAGTCCAACACCGGCGAGGGCGGCGAGGACGCCGAGCGCCTGCACGACCCGCAGCGCCGCTCCGCGGTGAAGCAGATCGCCAGCGGCCGGTTCGGTGTGACCAGCGAATACCTGGTCAACGCCGACGATCTCCAGATCAAGATGGCCCAGGGCGCGAAGCCCGGCGAGGGTGGACAGCTCCCCGGCAACAAGGTCTGGCCGTGGATCGCCCGGACCCGGCACGCCACCCCGGGCGTCGGCCTGATCTCCCCGCCGCCGCACCACGACATCTACTCGATCGAGGACCTGGCCCAGCTCGTCCACGACCTCAAGTGCGTCAACCCGGCAGCCCGGGTGCACGTCAAGCTGGTCAGCGAGGTCGGCGTCGGCACGGTCGCGGCCGGCGTGGCGAAGCTCAAGGCCGACGTCATCCTGATCTCCGGCCACGACGGCGGCACCGGCGCGTCCCCGCTGAACTCGCTCAAGCACGCCGGCACCCCGTGGGAGCTGGGGCTGGCCGAGGCGCAGCAGACCCTGCTGCTCAACAAACTCCGCGACCGGGTCACCGTGCAGGTCGACGGTCAGCTCAAGACCGGCCGGGATGTGCTGGTCGCGGCGCTGCTCGGCGCCGAGGAGTTCGGCTTCGCCACCGCCCCGCTGATCGTCGAGGGTTGCGTGATGATGCGGGTCTGCCACCTGGACACCTGCCCCGTCGGCATCGCCACCCAGAATCCGGTGCTGCGCGAGCGGTTCACCGGCAAGCCGGAGTTCGTGGAGAACTTCTTCCTCTTCCTCGCCGAGGAGGTCCGGGGGTACCTTGCCGAGCTGGGTTTCCGCACCATCGAGGAGGCCATCGGCCGCGTCGAGCTGCTCGACGTCGTCGGCGCCATCGACCACTGGAAGGCCCAGGGCCTCGACCTCGGCCGCGTACTGCACCTGCCGGAGCTGCCGGCCGGCGCCGCCCGGCGTGGCGTGCGGGCCCAGGACCACGGGCTGGAGCTGGCGCTGGACAACGAGCTGATCGCCCTCGCCGGGCCGGCGCTCACCGACGGCACGCCGGTGCGGGTCGAGGTGGCGGTGCGCAACGAGCACCGCAGCGTCGGCGCGATGCTCGGCGGCGAGGTCACCCGCCGCTTCGGCGGGGCCGGCCTGCCCGCCGACACCATCGAGTTCCTGCTGCGCGGCACCGCCGGGCAGTCGTTCGGCGCGTTCCTGCCCAGCGGCGTCACCCTGCGCCTGCACGGCGACGCCAACGACTACGTCGCCAAGGGCCTGTCCGGCGGCCGGATCGTCGTCCGCCCGGACGCCGCCGCGCCGTTCGTCGAGGGCGAGGCCATGCCGGGCGAGCGCGCCGAGGACCAGATCATCGCCGGCAACACCATCCTGTACGGGGCCACCGCAGGCGAGGTCTTCCTGCGCGGCCGGGTCGGCGAGCGGTTCGCGGTGCGCAACTCCGGTGCGGTGGCGGTCGTCGAGGGCGTCGGCGACCACGGCTGCGAGTACATGACCGGCGGTACGGTGGTGGTGCTCGGCGAGACCGGGCGCAACTTCGCGGCCGGGATGTCCGGCGGCACCGCGTTCGTCTGGAACCTCGACCGGCGCCGGATCAACACGGAGCTGGTCGACCTGTCGCCGCTGCGCGACGAGGAGCGGGACCGGCTGCACGAGCTGGTGCACCGGCACTTCGCCGAGACCGGCTCGGCGGTCGCCGAGGCGCTGCTGAAGCGCTGGCCGGAGGCGGTGGAGGAGTTCAGCGCCGTGGTGCCCCGGGACTACCGCCGGGTGTTGGAGATCATGCGAGCCGCCGAAGCCGCCGGCCGTGACGTCGACGACGCGGTGATGAGCGCGCTGGCGGCGACAGCCGCCCCAGCGGCGCCGTCGGCGCCAACCGATGCGTCCATGCCGCCCGCCCCGCGGGCAGTCGTCCAGGAGGTGGCTCGTGCCTGACCCGAACGGTTTCCTGCGTTACCACCGGCGGCTGCCCGCGCGCCGCCCGGTGCCGGTGCGGATCAGCGACTGGCGGGAGGTGTACCCGCCGGCCGGCGAGGACCTCGTCCGCGAGCAGGCCACCCGGTGCATGGACTGCGGCATCCCGTTCTGCCACGACGGCTGCCCGCTGGGCAACCGCATCCCGGACTGGAACGACCTGGTACGGACCGGTAGCTGGGATGCGGCGGTGGAGTCGCTGCACGCCACCAACAACTTCCCCGAGTTCACCGGCCGGCTCTGTCCGGCCCCGTGCGAGGCCGCCTGCGTCCTCGGCATCGGTGGCGGCGACCCGGTCACCATCAAGCAGGTCGAGGTGGAGATCGCCGACGCGGCGGTGACCCGGGGCGGGCTGGAACCCCGCCCGGTGGCGGCCCCGACCGGCCGCTCGGTCGCCGTGGTCGGCTCCGGCCCGGCCGGCCTGGCCGCCGCCCAGCAGCTGGCCCGCGCCGGCCACGCCGTGACGGTGTACGAGCGCGACGACGCGATCGGCGGCCTGCTCCGGTACGGCATCCCCGACTTCAAGCTGGAGAAGCAGCACATCGACCGGCGGCTGGCCCAGTTGGCGGCCGAGGGCGTGCGGTTCCGCACCGGGGTGAACGTCGGCGTCGACGTGACCGCCGAGCAGCTGCGCGAGGCGCACGACGCGGTGCTGCTCGCCTGCGGCGCGCTCCAGGGCCGGGACACCCCCGAGACCCCGGGGCGGGAACTGCGCGGCGTGCACCAGGCGATGACGCACCTGGTCGCGGCGAACCGGGTGGTCGCTGCGGCCGGCGAGGGCAGGCCGGCGCTCGCCGTGCTGCCCGACGGCACCCCGATCGACGCGGCCGGCAAGCACGTGGTGATCATCGGCGGCGGCGACACCGCCGCGGACTGCCTCGGCGTGGCCCACCGCCAGGGCACGGCCGGGGTGCACCAGCTCGACCTGTACCCGGAGCCGCCGCACTCCCGCGACGCCGACCGGGACCCGTGGCCGACCTGGCCGTGGCTGCTGCGCAACTACCCGGCGCACGAGGAGGGCGGCGACCGGGTGTTCGCCGCGGCCGTGCAGGAGTTCGTCGACGACGGCACCGGGCAGGTGAAGTCCGTCCGGATCGCCGAGGTGAGCGTCGAGAAGCGCGACGGCCGTCGGATCGTCACCCCGTTGCCCGGCTCGGAGCGGGAACTCCCGGCGGACCTGGTGCTGCTGGCGATCGGCTTCGAGGGCACCGAGCGGCAGCCACTGCTGGAGCAGTTCGGGGTCAGCCGCAACGCCCGGGGCGCGATCGACGCCCGGCCGGACTGGCAGACCGACGCCGACGGCGTCTTCGTCGCCGGGGACATGCACCGGGGTGCCTCGCTGATCGTCTGGGCGATCGCCGAGGGGCGCGCGGCGGCTGCCGCGATCCACGCGTACCTGGGCGGGGTGGGCGAGCTGCCCGCCCCGGTCGACCCCGCGCGGCAGCCCTTGGCCGCCCGCTGACCTGCGGAGCCCTCTGACGGCCGGCGGGCCGTGTCCTCGTGTCCCGGGCCCGCCGGCCGTGTCCTCGTGTTCCGGGCCCGCCGGCCGTGTCCTTGTGTTCCGGGCCCGCCGGCCGTGTCCTCGGCCGGCCCGGTCTGGGGCGACCGTTGGCGGCTACTCGGGGCGGTTCGTGTGGTGCTGGCTCTTCACGGGCTGCTGGCCGCGTAGTGCCTATGGAGCTGCCCCGTTTGTGCGCCCAGGGCCGCCGTGGCGGTCCGATGCGGCCTGCGGGCCGAGTAGACCGCAGACCGGCATCCGGCCCGGGACGGGGCTGGCGCAGGGACGGCCGTTCCGCCGTGGTGGGGTCTCCGCCGGCCGTCCCGTCGTGGTGGGGCCTCCTGACGGCGGTCCCGTCGTGGTGGGGCCTCCGTCAACCGTCCCTCTCACCGGTAGCGTGGACGGGGCAGCTCCAAAGGGCTCCGCGTCGGGTCGTCCGTCTCGGGCCTGTCCCGCCGGGCCAGTAGTGGTCGATCATCGACGACCTGCCGGTTGAGCCCGGCGAGTCGGCTCCAGGCCGGCCTGCCCCGGCAGCGGGCGTGACCGGCACAGGCGCAATCGCCGGAATCGACGGTCGGCCGACGGTCAACGGTCAACGGTCAACGGAAGCCGCTACGGTCACGGGCCGCGTCTTGAGCCGAATCCGCAGCTGCCGTGGCAGATCATGTGCGTTCCCGGCCGGCGGCCCCGGCATGAGTGGGCTGCGCAGTGGGCTGCCTTTCGGGCCGATGGTCGAGGGCCTCACCGTCGATGGGCCGAACGGCGGTGAGCAGCGCGTCGAGCGGCCGAGGCAGGGCATCCCGGCCAATCGCCGCCTCGACGAGCAGCCGGGCGTAGCGCAGCTTGCGGCGCGAGCCGCTGCTCAGGAACCGCCGCATCTGCGCTTCGGGTTCCCTGCCGCGCCAGGCGGGTTGGCTCTGCAACGAGCGGAACGACCCGAGGTCGCCCTGCGAGTCGAAGAGCGCCTCGACGTCGGCGCTGCCCACGGCGCGGATCAGCTCGTCCTCCAGATCGTCGACGCAGACGTAGAACCCGAGGTGCTCCATGTCGGTGCGCGTGTGGGGTGGGCCGGCATGGGCCGCGTCCAGTCCGCGCCGGAAAATCTCCTCCTCGTGCAGGTCACACAGGCCGGCAAGTCGCACCTGGGCACCCAGCGGGCCCAGCCTCGTCAGGAAGCGGCCGATCGCATGCGCCCCGCCGATCGGCAGGATCACGACTCGCTCCGCATCGAGATCCCGGCCGCGCCCCACGGCGGCCGTCTCCAGGGCGATCTGGTCGCTGATGCCCTCGACGAGCACCACTGCCACGGCGTTGTCGACCTTCGCCAGGGCGCGGGCCGTCGCCTGGGTCGGGGCGGCGGGGCCACTCACGTAGCCAGCGAGCGCCCTGCGGGCAAGCTCACGGCGGTTGGCGACATCCATCATGGTTCCCCCGGTCAGCACCCCACGCGTCCCACGCCTCCGCGATCACCTGGGGGTCGCGAACAGCACGATCGCGGCCATGGCCGCAATCATCGGTGCTGCGCGGGACGGCCGACAAGCGATTAACGACACCCGCACCCATGGGCCACGGAAGCGGTGCCAACCGCGTCGAGCAGCCGCTGCCGCATACGTCGAGTGGAGGGGAGGAAGCCAGCAGCTTGGCTTCCTCCCCTCCCTCGTTGACCCCGATCCCCATGCCGCTGGCGAGCCACGCGTCACGGCTGTCGAGACCGTCCACGAAAGACTGCGCGCGTAGCCGGGCACGCCCGTTGCCGAGGCCCTCGAACCACTGCGGTGCCGGTGCCTGCGCCCGTGCCCGGGGTGCTGGGGTCAGTGGGCGAGCAGGCGGTGGGACTCGCGGAGCGTGGCCCACGACTTCGGCTCGGCCGGCGCGGCGGCGGTGCGGGCGGCGGCCCCACCGGACAGCTCCGGGCGTCCCCTGGTGAACAGCCAGGTGGTGAACACCGCGTCCAGGTCCTGGCCGGAGACCTGCTCGGCGAGGGCCTGGAACTGCTCGACGGTGCCGGTGCCGTGCCGGTGGGCGGCGGTCCACTGCGGCAGGATCCGGAAGAACGCGTCGTCGCCGACGGCCAGCCGGATCTGGTGCAGGGCCATCGCGCCCCGGTCGTAGACCGCGCCGTCGAAGACGTTGTCCGCGCCCGGGTCACCCGGCCGGACCTGCCAGAAGCCGTCGTCGGCCGGGTAGGTCGCGTAGGTGAAGTCGAACAGCTCCTGCGCGGTTCCCTCGCCCTGCTCCTCCGACCACAGCCACTCGGCGTACGAGGCGAAGCCCTCGTTGAGCCAGATGTGCCGCCAGTCCGCCACCGAGACCGAGGCGCCGAACCACTGGTGGGCGTTCTCGTGGACGACCACGTAGGTGTTGGACCCGCGCCGCCAGAAACCCGGCCCGTACACCGGGCGGGACTGCGTCTCCAGGGCGAAGCCGATGCCGTCGACCGGCCCGGCCACGCCGCCCTGCGCCTCGAACGGGTACGGCCCGAAGACCGTGCTCTCCCAGTCGACGATCTCGGCGGTCCGCTCGATGCTGGCCCGCGCCGCGGGCGCGAGCGGCCCCAGCGTGGTGCTGTACGCGTTGACCACCGGCTGCCCGTTCGGGGCGGTGTCGGTGACGATGTCGTACTGCCCGACGGCCAGGAACGACTCGTACGCCGCGCCGGGGCTGGTGCTGCGCCAGCTCCACCGCATCCGGTTGCCCGCCTCGGCCAGTGGCGGGCGCGGCTGCACGCCGTTGCTGATGACCTCGACGCCGGCCGGCACCGACACCGAGACGTCCCAGTTCGCCTTGTCGAGGGGGTGGTCGTTGCTCGGGTACCACCACCAGGCCGACTCGGGCTCGTTCACGGCCATCCCGCCGTCGGACGTGCGGGTCCAGCCGCTGTAGCCGTTGACCCGGGTCGTCGACGGCACCCCGGCGTACTTCACCACGATGGTCAGGGACTGGCCCTTGACGATCGGCCGGGGCGCGGTGATCGCCAACTCGTGGACGCCCTCCCGGGCGAAGGTGGCCGACCAGCCGTTGACCCGCACCGACTCGACGCCGAGCACGAAGTCCAGGTTGAACCGGGACAGGTCCTGGGTGGCCCGGGCCAGGATCGTGGTGGTGCCGCTGAGCTGGTCGGTGGCCGGCTCGTAGCGCAGCCGGATGTCGTAGTGGTCGACGTCGTAGCCGCCGTTGCCGTAGTCGGGGAAGTAGCTGTCGCCCAGGCCTGGGCTGCCGGGGGTCGGCGCGGCGGGGGCGAGGGCCGGCCGGCCCCAGCCCGATCGGGCGGCGGCCTGGCCGGGGGCGACGGTCATGGCCGTGCCGGCGGTGGTGACGGTCAGGGCGGCGATGGCCGCCGCGAGAACTCGTCGCACGAGGTGGACTCCCTCCGTCGGGGGTGTACGCACGATCAATTTAATCGACGGTTGTGAACATGTGTGTCCCGCAGGCGAGTTCCCCGATCTATTCCTTCTATCCAGATGTTTCGATAGCATTACCGTCCAGTAACAACCACCAGCCTTGGCCACGCGCGCGGTTCCGAGGATCCACCACCCCTGTCCCGTGGAGGTTCTCCATGCCCCAACGCCCGCTGGCCCGCGCCCTGACCGCGCTGGTCGCCGTCCTCACCGCCGCCGTCGGGGCGGCGGCCGTCCCCGGCGCCGCCCACGCTGCCGCAGCCGTCAACTACGTGGCCCTCGGCGACTCGTACTCCTCCGGCGTCGGCGCCGGCCCGTACGACCTGTCCACCTGCCTGCGCAGCGAGAAGTCGTACGCCCCGCTCTGGGCCGCCGCCCACCAGGTGACCAGCTTCAAGTTCCCGGCCTGTGGCGGCGCGGTCACCGCCGACGTCATCGACAGCCAGGTGAGCACGCTGAGCACCGGCACCACCCTGGTCACCATCACCATCGGCGGCAACGACGCCGGCTTCGCCGACGTCATCACCAGCTGCCGGTTCGGCAGCACCAGCAAATGCACGGACGCGGTGAACGAGGCGAAGGCCTTCGCCACCGGCGAGCTGCCCGGCCGGCTCGACCGCACCTACGCCGCGATCCGCGACCGGGCCCCGAACGCCCGGCTGATCGTGCTCGGCTACCCGCGACTGTTCGAGACCGGCTCGTGCGGGCTGCTCGCGATGAGCACCTACAAGCGCACCATCCTCAACGAGGCCGCCGACCTGCTCGCCTCGGTCACCGCCGGCCGGGCCGCCGCAGCCGGGGCCACCTTCGCCGACACCCGCCCGTACTTCGCCGGGCACGGCGTCTGCGCCGCCGCGCCGTGGATCCGCGACATCAGCGGCGTCATCGAGGCGTACCACCCGAACGCCGACGGCTACCGCCACGGCTACCTGCCGGCGCTGACCGCCGTCATCGGCTGATCCGGGCCCGTCGGGGTCGCCCGGCCGGCCCCACGGGCGGAACGCCCGCCGCCGTCCTGACTGCGGGACTGTCCGTCGCCGCCACGCGTCCGTTAGGGTTCGCTGGATCGGACCGGCCATCGCGTGGGGGGAACAAGGGTGGGCAGGCTCGCGGCGGCGTACGGCCAGGCGGTCACCGCCCACCGGCAGGCCCGTGACCGGTTGGAACGGGCCCGGCTGTCCCTCGGCGCGCCACCGGCGGCCGTGAACGGCGCCGCCGAGGTCGTCGCCCGGCTGGCCCGCCTCGGCGGACGCCTCGCCGCTCCCACCCCCGGCGCGACCCCGCTGACCGAGGCGCCCGCCGGAGTCCGGGTCGGCGAGGCGACCACCCTGGACGGTGGCTTCCCGGTGCTCGTACCGCTCGGCGGCGGCTGCCACCTCACCGTCGACGCCGACGCCCGCGATCCCCGCGTCGGCGAGCTGCTGCGCGCGCTGGTGCTGCGACTGCTCGCCACCGCCCCGGCCGGCACGGTCCGGGTCGCCGGGATCGACACGGTGGCCTTCGGGGCCACCTTCCTGCCGCTGCGCCCGCTGCTCGACGCCGGGGTGCTCGCCCCGCCCGCCACCACCGCTGCCGAGGTCGCCGCGCTGCTCGACGAGGCCGAGCGGCACGCCCGGGCGGCGCAGCACGCGGCCCCGGCCGCCCGGGAGCTGCTGGTGCTGGTCGCCGCCGCAGCGCCCTCGCCCCCGGAGCTGGCCCGGCTCGCCGCGCTCACCCACGCCGGCCCGTCCGCCGCGGTCTGCGTGCTGCTCGCCGGCCACCCGCCGGCCGGCGCGGCCGACCCGCCGCGGCTGGGCGCGGCCACCGCGCTGCGGCTGATGCAGCGGTACGCCCACGTCGGCGACCCGCCCGGGCACCCGTTCAGCGGCGACGGCTCCGGGCTGGCCGCCCCCGTCGTGCTCGACGGCGACCTGCCGCCGGCCACCGTGGCCGCCCTCGCCGGGCACCTCGGCCCGGCTGTGCGCCGCGACGCCCCGCCCACCTTCGCCGACCTGCTGCCCGCCCGACGGTGGGCCGCATCGAGCGCCGCCGGGCTGTCCACCGTGGTCGGCCGGGCCGGGCGACAGCCGGTCACCGTCGCCTTCGACGACGCCACCCCGCACTGGCTGGTCGCCGGGCGCACCGGCGCCGGCAAGACCGTCTTCCTGCTCGACGTCCTCTACGGGCTGGCCGCCCGCTACTCCCCGGCGCAGCTCCAGCTCTGGCTGCTCGACTTCAAGGAGGGCGTCAGCTTCACCGAGTTCGTGCCCACCGAGCGGGATCCGTCCTGGCTGCCGCACGCCCGCGCCGTCGGCATCGAATCCGACCGGGAGTACGGCCTGGCCGTGCTGCGCGAGCTGCGCCGGGAACTGAACCGGCGGGCGGGCGTGCTGAAGCGGCACGGCGTCACCAAGCTCGCCGACCTGCCCGGCGACGCGACGGTGCCCCGGATCGTGGCGGTCGTCGACGAGTTCCAGGTGCTGCTCGCCGGCACCGACGCCGTGGCCCGGGAGGCCGTCGACCTGCTGGAGGAGTTGGCCCGCAAGGGCCGCTCGTACGGGGTGCACCTGGTGCTGGCCAGCCAGGCCACCGCCGGCATCGAGTCGCTGTACGGGCGTGCCGAGGCGATCTTCGGGCAGTTCCCGCTGCGGGTGGCGCTGCCTGGCGGCGCGGGGGCGCTCGACCCGCTCAACGGCGCAGCCAACGCGCTGCCGATCGGCGCGGCCGTGTTGAACACCGCCGCCGGGGCGGCCGGCGCCGACACCGTGGTCCGCTTCCCCGACGCGTACGCCGCCCGCGCCGACCTGGCCCGGCTGCGCCACGAGCTGTGGCGGGACCGGCCGGCCGGCGACGGACCCCCGGCCGTCTTCCGGGGGTACGAGCCCGCGCGGCTGGAGGACGATCCCACCTTCGCCGGCCTGCGCCCCGGTGTCGGGCCCCCGGTCGCCCTGATCGGCCGCACGGTCGACGTGGCCGGCAGCACGGCGTCGTTCACCCTGGACGCGACCCCGGGCCGGCACCTGGCCGTGGTCGGCACCTCGACCGCCGGCGCGGACGTGCTGCGGGCCGCCGCCCTCAGCCTCGCCCGGCAGCACGCGCCCGGCGAGGCCCGGTTCCTGCTCGCCCCGCTGGTCGCCGCCGGGGGCCCAGCGGCCGACGACATCGCCGCCGCGCTCGCCGCCGCCGGCCACCCGGTCGAGCGGCTCGACCAGGCCACCCTGCGGGACCGGCTCGCAGCCCTCGCCGCCACCCCGCCCGCCGGCCGGACCTATCTGGTGCTGTTCGGCGCGGACGCGGCGTCGGCCACCCTTGCCGGCACCGACCCGGTCACCTTCCGCTCCGGCCACGACGACCTGCGCGCCCTGCTGCGCGAGGGCCCGGCCAGCGGGGTGCACCTGCTCGGTTGGTGGCGCGGGCTGCGCCGGCTCGCCGACGACCTCGGCGGGTCGCACCACCGCGACGACGCCGCCTGCCTCGTCGCGCTGAACGTCCCGGGTGCGGAGCTGGCGCTGCACCTGGGCGAGCACGACCTCGCCCACACCCCGCGCGCCGACCGGGCGCTGCTGGTGGACCGGCACGACCAGCGCAACCGACTGATCGTGCCGTTCGCGTGGGCCGGGCACGAGCGGGACGAGGAGAGCTGACGGTGTCCACCTTCTCCGAGTACGCCGCCCTGGCCCGGCAGCTCGCCGACCAGCGCCGCGAGACCGATCAGGACGCCGCCGCCGTGGCCGGCCGCCGCCGCGCCCTGCACACCACGCTCGACCAGCTCACCCGGCGCCTCGCCGCCCAGTCCCACCGCCTCGGCCAGCTCGGCCACGCCGTCGGCCTGCCCGCCGACCCGGCACCCGCCACCGGGGGAGACCGCTCCGGGGCGACCGCCCCTGGCAGCAGCGCCCCCGGCGTGACCGATCCCGGGCCGGGCGTCTCCGGGCCGGGCGTCTTCGGGGCGGCCGTTCCTGGGCCGGCCGTTCCTGGGGCGTACCCGTCGGGTGCCCCGGGCGGGGCGGTGGTGGCGCTGCCGGCGGCGGCCGGGGTGCCCCCGCCCCGCGCCGGGGTCGCCGACCCGGCCGCGGAGCTGGCCGAGGCCCGGCGGCTCGCCGACGAGACCGACCGGCTGGTCCAGGTCACCGAGGCCGTCGCCCGGCAACCGCCGCTGCTGCCGACCTGGTCGCCGCTGGCCCGGGCCCTGGCCGTGTACGCCGGCTGCGCGGCGGCCGGGGTGGTGCTGATGCTGATCATGGTGGTGGCCGCCGACCTTGCGGTGATGGGCCTCGGCACCCTCTACGCCGCCACCTGCGCCGGGCTGCCGGTGCTCTCCTTCGTCGCCGGGTACCTGGTGCTGGGCCGTTGGGGACGGCCGGCGCTGGGCTCGGAGCAGCCACCCCGGTTCGTCCCCCTCGGCTTCGTCACCTGCGTGCTGCTCGTGCCGCTCGCATACTGCGGCTACCTGGTGCTGTTCCGCCTCGTGGGCTGACCGCCGGCCACCGGGCAGTCAGTCTCCGAGGGCCAGGCGGGCGACCTCGGCGGCGCAGCCCCAGGACAGGGTGACCCCCGCGCCGCCGTGCCCGTACGCGTGCACGAGCCGGCCGCCGCCCGGTCCGGCCGGCTGCGCCTCCACCCGGGGACCGCCGTGCCGGGCCGGGCGGAGCCCGATCCGCTCACCGAGCACCGGCGCGTCGGCCAGCTCCGGCACCAGCGCCACGCAGCGGCGCCGGATCGCCGCCGCCGTCTCCGGGTCCGGCCCGGTGTCCCCCACCCCCGGCTGGAACGTGCCGCCGAGCACCACATCGTGCCGGCGCGGGTGGATGTAGGTCATCCCGGCCGGGTTGTCCTCGTCGCGTACCGAGGTGGTCAGGCCCGGGTTCGCCACCAGCACGATGTGTCCGCGCACCGGATGCACCGCCGGGTCGGCGGCGAGCCAGCCGGCCGCCAGCCCGGTCGCGTTGACCACGGCGGGGGCCGCCTCGAAGGCCTCGTCCAGCCGCTGCACCCGGCGGCGCAGCACCCGTCCGCCGCCCGCCTCGACCCGCTCGGTCAGCCACGCCAGGTACGGCGTCATCTCCACCGTGGGCGCGGTGAACCGCAGCAGCGTCGTGTACGGCGAGGCGGCCGGCTCGGCCGTCAGGTCCCCGGTCGCCTCGGCCCACCACGGCGGGCCCGCGTAGGGGTGGCGCAGCAGCATCCGGGTCGCCCGGGCCACCACCCCCGGCACCCCGTCGGCCGCCTGGCGGCTCAGTTCCGAGTGGGTCTCCCGGGCCCAGCGCAGCACCCGGGGGTCCTCGTCGGTGTGGGTCGGGTACCAGACCGCGGCGGCCACCGTCGACACGATGTCGGCCGGATCGTCCGCGGACCAGACCGTCACCCGCGCGCCCCGCTCCTGAAGCGCCAGGGCGGCCGTCAGCCCGATCACCCCGCCGCCGACCACCACCACGTCCGTCGTCTTCTCCGTCATCGCCCGCTCCCTCCGGTCGTCCACGGCGTCGGTGCCGTGGCTGTCGTCCGCTGCCTCTCGTCCACGGCGTCGGTGCCGTGGCTGTCGTCCGCTGCCTCTCGTCCACGGCCGTCGCGCTGCGGCTGTCACGCAGTGCTGTCGTGCCGCGACTTGTCCTGCCGTGGCTTCGGATCGTGCCCGGGCGGGCGGTGCGCCGTCCAAGACGGAAACCACAGTTGACGATAAGCGGCGCTTATAATGGCGGCCATGCCCGACTCCTCGTCCCGGGACCCCTGGTGGGACCTGCGCCGGCTGCGATACTTCGCGGTGCTCGCCGAGGAGCTGCACTTCACTCGGGCCGCCGCCCGCCTGCACATCGCCCAGCCGGCGCTCAGCCAGCAGATCCGGGCCCTGGAACGCCAGCTCGGCGTCCTGCTCGTGCACCGCACCAGTCGGGGCTGCGTCCTGACCGAGGTGGGGCAGCGGGTCGCCGCCGAGGCCGGCCGGCTGCTCGCCGAGGTCGACGCCGGCACCGACCGCATCCGCGACCTGGTGCAGGGCCGGGAGGGTCGGCTCCGGCTGGCGTACACCCGCTCGGCCCGGGGCGGCCGGGTGGACGCCCTGGTGACCCGGTTCCGGGCCGCGCACCCCGACGTGGAGGTGGTCGCCGAGACCGCCTGGACCGCCCCTAACGTCGCCGGCCTGCTCGCCGGCCGGCTCGACGCGGCGTTCGTCCGCACGCCGGTCGAGGAGCCGGGCCTGAGGTGCCGGTTCGTCGAGGCCGAGGAACTGCTGCTCGCCCTGCCGACCGGGCACCCGCTGGCCGTCGGCCGTCGCCGGATCAGCCGGGCCGAGGTGGTCGATCTGCCTGCGGTGATGTGGCCGCGCGACAACGGCCCCGGCATGTTCGACCGGACCATTGCCCAGGTGTGGCCGCAGGGCGGCTTCCGTCTCGTCCGGCAGGAGCCGGACGACGAGCAACTGCTCCGCGCGGTCGCCGGGGGAGACGTGGTCGCGGCGGTGCCGGCGGGTCGCGCCCGCGCGCTGAAGGTGCCGGGGGTACGGCTGCGCCGGTTCACCGCCCCGACGCCCACCGTGGACGTGCGCCTGGCCTGGCCCCGAGACACCACGAACCCGGCCGTCCACCACCTCCTAGCCCTACTCGACGACGCCTGACCGACCCAGGCCCGTTCCCGCGATCGACTACCGGGGGGCCGGCCATGCCCGACTCGCGATGCCGAATGCCACGCCGCCGCGCCGCGCCGCGGCCACGAGTTGCCGCATTCGCTCTCGGCATTCGCGGACCTTGGACATCTTGCGTCTGCTGTGGACGATAGGTGTCCATGATTCGGCGGCAGGTCGAGGAGGGCTACCGGGTCGACCTGCGGGTGCACGTCCTACGCGGCGGCGGGCTGGGCACCCTCGACGAGCTGCGCGACTTCCTCGCCGGCTATCACGAGCGGGACGCCGCGCGGTGGCGGCCCACTGAGTTCCGGGAGGGTGACGTCACCGGCCTCATCGGCGACGGCGAGGCGTTCCGGCTGGTCGAGCCGGGCGTGGCGATTGTGGATGATCCGGCGGAGCGAGCTTTGCTGCACCGGCTGCTGGGGCGTTCGGCCTGCGCGGTGCTGTCGACCTGGGGGGAGGACTGGCAGGAATTGGCGTACTGGCGGAGATTCACGGGCCGGGCCGACCTCGCAGCCGTGGTGATGGCGGTGCTGGAGCACGATGCCTGCGTGCTGACCAGCGAGGTAAAGGTGTACGGAGACGGTGCCGACCTGCCCGTGATCGGCTTTCCCTCCTGAGGCGCACTCCGGCTGGGCCGTTCCCGTATCGCTGAGGCCGCTCCAGCGCCCCTGTCGAGGCCGGCAAGCAGGAGCTGCTCGCCAGTGTGGTCGCTGCTGGCCGCGCCAGTAGTGCCCTTTCGTCCTCAGCGTCGCCCCGGTGGCGCGCTGTGGTCAACGGTCGTCGAAACTCACCCGGTCGAGAGCCTTCAAGTCGATCCCGTGGCGGGCGTAGACGTTGACGGTGTTCTCTCCGGTCAGGTCGGTCTCGTCGTAGCCGAGCAGGGCTGCCACCCGCAGCACCTCGTCACGCGAGTCGGCCTCGATCTCCAGGTACGGCGGGATCAGCGGCCATTCGTCGATCTCCAGGCGGGCGTCGTCGAGCACGAAGCTCGTGCGGCGATTCTCCTGGTAGCCGCGTGGCGTGAACCCGAGCTTGCCGAGCAGTTCGTTCGTGGCCTCGAACCGGTCCACGCCGACCTCGATCTCGTCGGTGCCGTCGATGCCGTCGTGGCGGATCTCCTTGACGGTCAACGTCGAACCGGTGCCGGTGTCGCGCAACCGAATCCACCTGCTCTCGTCGCCGGGGGCGATGTCGTAGACGTAGCGGCGCAGGAGCACGGTCTCGGCCGACTGACGGCCGCCCCTCGCGACAATGGTCTCGGCGGTTTTCACCGGATCGATGTCCAGCACTTTGGCTTCGAACTCGGTCGGCATCGTGAAGTTCCTTCGGCTTGATTCGTGACGGCCGAGACGAAGCACATCATGTTGTGGTGACGCCTTGGCATTGACGCCACCAGGCCGGTCCGGTCGCGCGTCGGTTCTGCCCCGGCTGTCCGGTCAGCCCGGAGTGTCGTCCTCGGTCGGCCTCGGCTGGCGGTACTGCTTGATCCACTCTTCGACGTCCTCGGCCAACCACACCTTCATGCCGCGTAGCTCCTGGTAGGGCTTCGGGAAGGTGGGGTACCGGGCGAGCTGCTGGAACCGCTGCCGCGAGACGCCCAGGCGTTCGGCGATCTCGTAGGGCCCCATCAGGCTCCCCGGGCCACGCTCCATGGGGGCCGAAAGTAGTTAGGTGATTACTGTCCGATCGGCTATTGCCATTTGACTCGTTGTCCTACCGGGATCGTGGCCGTATGCGGCGACGAGTGTCCTTCAAGGAGTATCTGCTCGCTACGGCCATGACCCTGGCCCGCCGGCACCGGCCGGTCTGGTCGTGGATCAGGTGGCGGTACGTCTGCAAGTGCGGCAACGAGCTGCCCTGCCGGCACAGACACCGGATCCCCATCAGCCGGAACAACTGGCCGGGGGAGGAGGACCAGTGACCGCACACGGCCCCGTCCTGCCCCTCTGGCTCTGCGCCGGCTGCTCCGCCCCCTGGCCCTGCGCCACCCGCCGAACCGAACTGCTCCAGGAGTACGCGACCGCGCCGATCTCCCTCGCGCTCCTGATGGGCTCGTACTACGTCTCTGCCAGCCAGGACATCACCTGGGCCCCGGCCGGCACGCTCCACCGACGCTTCCTCGGCTGGGTGCGGTGACCGCCCTCCGGGCCGGGATGCTCTTCCACGTGACTCGGGCGGCGAGCCCTCAGTTCGTACAGCCGATCTTCTTCCGATTGATCCGCGTGCACGCGGACTGGATCACCTACGATGCCTGGATCTGGCTCGACGGCTACCAACTCGACGACAGGGGCGACGCGGTGGCGCGACGGTCGATCTTCGTCCAGAAGGCCGGGCTCCGGGTGCTGGCCCCCTCCTCGCTGGCCTCGGCCCCGGGCGACCGCCGAGCGCGCCGGCCGCGACAGCCGGCCCCTCGGCGGTCCGCACCGCTCGCCGGTTCATAGCTCCTTCAGGATCGAGCGGCATCGGCGTTCGCGCTGGGGAATGGCGAGGCGGTTTCACTTTCGTGGAACTACCACGGCCGCGCTTTGTCAACCTTACGTCTGTCACGAAGCAATGCTCGAATACCGGTAGCGAGATCCATTCGGGACGGGTAATGTGCCGACGTCGAGTCCCATCAGCGGGACGACGCCATTCTCCGCACCTGCGCAATTCCTCCGACGGTCGGCCGAGCCGCCCGTCCGATACGCAGTGCCCGTGAACCGTCCCCGTTCGCCGCCCGCCCCGGGTGGCGGCCGAGTCGAGGAGCCGCCATGCGCGACCCGGAAACCGACCGGCAGGTCAGGCCCGCCACCGTAGAGACACCCACCGACCCCGAGCCGGCCACCGAGCCGGCCGACGGCTCCCGGCTCGGCAAGAGCTTCGCCAACCGTCCCCTCGGCTACCCCAACGCCCTGGTCTGGCTGCGCGCCGGCATCCTGCGCGACTGGCGCGGCGTGCTGGGCGCGTTCCTGGCCACCTGGTTCTACGTACCCGTCGCCCTGCTCCTCGCGGTCTGGGGCGGAGTCGGCCTCGCCGTCTACGGCCTGGTCGCCGGGGGCAGTGGGGTCGCCGACGCCGTGCCGTCGGTGTTGCGCGACGCGCCCCTGGTGGGTGCCCTGCTCGACGCGTTCCTCAACCGGTCCGGCGGGGTGCTCGGCGGCTTCGCCGGCTTCGCGATCGGCTTCCTGGCCGGCTTCCTCGTGGTGCTGGTGCTGCCGTGGCGCGACGCGTTCGACGAGCCGGCGAACCTGTTCACCGGCCTGGCCGGGATGGTGGCCGCCGCCGCGCTGGTCGGCGTGCTCTACACCCTCTACCGGGTGCTGTGGGAACCCTGGCTGCTGACCGTGTCGGGGGCGCGTCAGCTCAGCCGCCGCGAGGCCGCACGGCTCCGACCCATCCTGTACGACTGCGCGAGCGCCCTCGGCCTGCCCAACGTGCCCCGGCTGCTCATCGAGGACGACCCGGTGCTCACCAACGCCCGCGCGTACGCCCGGCACGTGGTCGTCACCAGCAGTCTGCTCGACGAGTCCGACGAGGACATCGCGGCGCTGCTCAGCCACGAGCTGGTGCACTGGCACACCGGCGACGAGGTGACCGGCGCGTTCGTCCGGGGGGTGGCGCTGCCGCTGGTGCTGGTGCACGCGGTGCCGGCGTGGCTGATGCGGACCTTCCCGCACCCGGCCACCAACCTCGTGGTGTTCGTCTTCTTCTGGCCCGTGCTGCTCACCATGAAGTACGTGGTGCTGCCGCCGCACTCCCGGGACGTCCGGGCCGCCGAGTACCGCGCCGACGCCGGTGCCGTGCTCGCCGGCCACGCCCGGGGCATGCGGGACATGCTGGAGCGGCGCAAGTCCTTCGAGAGCGGGCGCAGCGGCTGGGACGAGGCGGTCTGTGCCACCCACCCCCCGTCCGAGCTGCGGCTGGACCGGTTGGAGCGGCTCGCCCCGCCGGCCGGTGCCGCCGACCGGACGGTGGGTGCCCCGGTCACCGCCGAGGACCTGTTCGGGCGGCCGGGGGCGATCGCGTCCCCGCGGACCGTGCTGGTGGCCGGCCTGCTGGCGCTGGCCTGCGGCCTCGGCGGCACCCTGCTCGGGGCGGCGCAGTGGGCGTTCTTCCGGCCGGCGACGGTGGTCGACGGGTACTTCTCGGGGCTGGCCGACCACGACGCCCGCGCGGCCCTGGAGTCGCTGGCCCCCAACGTACGGCCGTCCGGCGGCGACCTGGAGATGCTCGCCGCGCTGGTCGAGGCGAAGGGCTACCAGCCGCCCGAGGACGTCGACGTGACGTCGATCGAGCGGGACGGCGACGAGGCGGTCGCCACGGTCGACTTCACCCTCGCCGGCCAGAAGACGACCGCGAAGCTGCACCTGGAGCGGGAGGAGTCCGCCACCCTGGGGTTCTTCCACGGCTGGGCGATCAGCGAGAGTTCCCCATGGCTCGACCTGCCGGCCGGGCAGGCGGGCCTGACGATCAACGGGGTGCCGGTGCCGGTCGGGCCGGAGGGGAGCAGCATCCCCGTGCTGCCCGGCGCCTACACGGTGGGCGGCCAGTCCAACCCGCTCGCCGAGACCCCGCCGCAGGTCGTCCTGGCCGTGCCCGGACAGGGCAACGTCGGCGACGTGCGGCTGACACCGACCCTGACCTCGACCGCCCAGTCGACGGCCGATCAGGAGGTACGAAAGTACCTGGACGCCTGCGCCGCGCAGCAGGTGGCGGCGCCGGAGAACTGCCCGTTCCGCTACTACAACGGGGAGACGGTCAAGAAGATCGCCTGGAAGATCACCGAGTACCCGAAGGTGGAGCTGACCCTGACCGGCCCCACCACGGCCCAGGTCTCGACGCCGTACGAGGCCCAGGGGGCGGCCCGGGCCACCGGCACCACCCAGGGCTTCTACGGAACCAGCCCGTTCACCGAGGACGACACGTTCGGCGTCACCGGCGTCCTGTCGGTGGTGGACGGCAAGCTGACGTTCCAGCCAGGCGAGTGAAGGAGAGGGACCACGTGACCGAGACCCCGACCGGGGCCCGGCAGCCGGTGCGGCTGGTGCTCGTGCCGCGCACCGCCCGGCCGCCCCGGGTGCCGCTGCTGGAGTGGCTGCACCAGCGCCCCGAGTTCCGCGCCGGGGTGCGGGACGGCGGCCGGACCGGCGGCCGACCCGGGTTCAGTGACGCGGTGATCATCGCGGTGGTGGCCCAGGCGCTGCTGCCGGGGCTGTTCGGCCTGTTGCAGAGCTGGGTCGACCAGCAGCGCACCGAGGTCACCGTGCGGGTGCGGGCGGGGGAGTCCGAGGTGGAGATCCAGGTCAACGGCCGCACGGACGCCACGAAGCTGATCGACCAGGCCACCCGGGCGCTCCGGCAGGCGGCACAGGACGCCGACCGGCCCGACCGGGCGCTGCCGGCGGCGGACGCCGAGCCGCCGGCCTGACCGCCCCGCCCCGCCCGCGCGGCGCGTACCGCACGGGCGGGGGCGGGTCGGTCGCGCCCGGTGGCTCAGGCGGCCTTCGCCAGGGCCTCGTACTCGTCGTCGGTGAGCCGCACCTCGGCGGCGGCCACGTTCTCCTCCAGGTGCGCCACCGACGACGTGCCCGGGATGGGCAGCACGACCGGCGAGCGGCGCAGCAGCCAGGCGAGCGCGAGCTGCGCGGGCGTCGCCCCGTGCCCGGTGGAGATCGCGTCCAGCGGGCCGCCCGGTTTCGCCAGGTTGCCGGTGGCCATCGGGAACCACGGAACGAACGCCAGGTCGTGGCGTTCGCAGTGGTCGAGGACGCCCTCGGCGCTGCGGTCGGCCAGGTTGTAGAGGTTCTGCACCGACACGATCGGGGTGATCTCCCGGGCCGCCTCGATCTCCTCCACGGTCACCTCGGAGAGCCCGATGTGCCGGATCTTGCCCTCCTGCCTGAGCAGCGCCAGCTCGCCGAGCTGATCGGCCAGCGGCACCTGGGCGTCGATCCGGTGCAGCTGGTACAGCCCGATGGATTCCAGGCCGAGGTGGCGCAGGCTCAGCTCGCACTGCTGGCGCAGATACTCCGGCCGGCCCACCGGCCGCCAGTCGTCCGGGCCGGCGCGGGTCAGCCCGGCCTTGGTCGCGATGACCAGGTCGTCGGCGTACGGGTGCAACGCCTCCCTGATCAGCATTTCCGAGACGAACGGGCCGTACGAGTCCGCGGTGTCGATGAACGTCACGCCCAGCTCGTACGCCCGGCGCAGCACCCGCACCGCCTCGGCCGGGTCCTTCGGGTCGCCCCAGACGCCCGGGCCGGTGAGCTGCATCGCCCCGTAGCCGAGCCGGTCGACCTGGAGGTCACCGCCGATCCGGTACGTGCCGGACGCCTTCGCGGGCTGCCTGCCGGCGTCGTTGCCCATGAGAACCCCAATCCCTGTGTGCCGTCGCCGCCGGACCCCGACGCCGTACCGGTGGCAGTTCCCCGGATCGCGGCCCGCAAGCCGATCGCGGGTGTGTCCGGCGGCACCGGGTGATCCCGCAAGGGGGCACCGGACGCTCGACGTCAGTGCTCAGAGTGCCTCACCCCGCGCGACTGCCTCGATGACCTCCATGTGCTCAGGCTGCAAGCCGGTGGACATCTTCGGCCGGATCAGCAGGGCCCGCCCCGTCGACATCAGCTCGTCGTAGACGTCGCCGTACAGGGGAACCTCGGTGTCGTCGGTCCAGATCAGCCGGCGGCCGTCGGCGAGCACCTTCCGGGCGGCGGCGAGTTTCGCCGCGGACGCCTCCTCACCGCGCAAGGGCTCGGTGAAGGCGCGGGCCAGGGGCGGAAACGCCCACAGGTATTCCAGTGCGGCGGCGTCGGCGCACCAGGTGCTGCACCAATGGACCTCCACGGCGCCGGCCCGGTGAAGATCGCGGATGCGGGTGATCAGCGAGGGCGCCCACCGCAGCGTGTATTCGTAGTTGTCGGCGTTCGACCAGCAGCGGCCTTTGAGGGGTGGGCCGCCCCAGCCGGGTCTGTTGGCGTTGATGACGCCGTCCACGTCGAGAAGCCACACGGGCGGCAGGTCGCTCATGGTCGATGCTCCTCAGGGTAGAACGAGTTCGGGCCATGCCTTCCCGTGCATCGGGCAGTCGGGTGGCGACCGGACGATTGCCTCCCGCCTCCCGCCTCCCGCCTCCCGCCGAGGCCCGACCCGGCAGCCCGCACCTCGGCCGCGCACGCCAATATCGACCGGGCTCGCCCGACGGGGCCGACCCGGCGACGACAAACCCGACGTCGTCTACGTCCGCAGCCGTCGCCACCCCACGCCCAGGGACGCTACGACGCCGGTCCGACGCCCGTCGGCTGCGGCACCGCGCCCAGGATCAGGTCGGCCGCCCGCCAGGCCAGCGCCATCACCGGGGCGTTGAGGTAGCCCGACACCAGCACCGGCAGCACGGAGGCGTCCACCACCCGCAGCCCGTCGATCCCGCGCACCCGCAGCTCGGGGTCGACGACGTGCTCGTCGCCCGGCCCCATCGCGCAGGTGCCCACCGCGTGGTAGCCGCAGTAGCCCAGCGCCAGCGTCGCCTCGACGATCTCCCGGTCGTCGCGCACCTCCGGGCCGGGCACGGTCTCCACCGCGATGTGCCCGGCGACCGGGTCGGTCGCGAACAGCTCCCGCATCCGCCGGAAGGCGTTCACGGCGACCCGGCGGTCGTGCGGGGTGGCGAGGTAGTTGGCGACGATCCGGGGCGCGGTCGACGGGTCGGCCGAGGTGATGGCGAGGCTGCCCTCGCTGTCCGGCCGGGTGACCGTGCACAGCCCCATCATTCCCGGCTCGGTCTCCAGCTCCAGGGCGTGACCGGGGCGGCGTGGGGCCGCCGAGAAGGGCGCGACCAGCAACTGCGCGTCCGGATGATCGACGTCGGGGGTGGAGCGGAAGTGCGCCCCGATGTCCTGTACGGGCAGGCTCAGCGGCCCGCGCCGGGTCAGCGCGTACCGCAGCGCGGCCAGCCCCTGCCCGACCAGGCTGCCCAGCATGTGGTTGTAGCCGCCGTTGCCGGTCAGCCGGAACTGCACCGGCGTCGACCGGTGCTCGCGCAGCCCGCGCCCCACCCGGGGCCGGTCCAGCAGCACGGCCACCCCGGCCCGGCGCAGCGTGTCCGCCGGCCCGACCCCGGAGACCTGCAACAGCTGCGGGCTGGCGATCGCCCCGGCGGCGAGGATCACCTCGGCCGAGGCGGCGTAGTCGACCGTCCGTCCCCCGCGGCGGGCCCGCACCCCGATGGCCCGGCCGGCGTGGACGAGGACCCGCAGCACCTCCGTCTCCACGGCCACGGTCAGGTTGGGCCGGTCCCGGACCGGGTGCAGGAACGCGTCGGCGGCGCTGACCCGGCGTCCGTCGCGGATCGTCGCGGTGACGTAGCCGATCCGCTCGCCGTCCTCGGCGTTCAGGTCGTCCACCCGCCGCCAGCCCAGCGCCTCCCCGGCGGCGATCGTCGCCTCGCACAGCTCGTCGGTGTCGGTCGCCGAGGACAGCCGCAGCGGCCCGCCCGCGCCGCGCACCTCGGAGGCGCCCAGCGGGTGGTCCTCCAGCCGCTTGAAGATCGGCAGCAGGGTGTCCCAGCCCCAGCCCGGGTTGCCCAGCCGCTCCAGCCCGTCCCAGTCGACCCGGTCGCCCCGGCCGTACACCATGCCGTTGATCGAGCTGGACCCGCCGACCAGCCGGCCGCGCTGCCACACCTCGCGCCGCGCGGGCGCCGCCTCGGCCGGGTAGTGCCAGGCGGTGTGCCGGTCGTCCATCAGCTTGCTGAACCCCTTCGGCATCCGCACGAAGGGGCTGCGGTCCCAGCCGCCCGCCTCGACGAGCAGCACCCGGGTCGTCGGGTCCTCGCTGAGTCGGTTCGCCAGCACGCACCCGGCGGCCCCCGCGCCCACCACGACGTAGTCGTACTCCTGCACGTGGTCCCCCTGCTTCGACGGATACGAGAACCACTCAGAAGGTAGTTGCTCGATCACCGAGGGGAAAGAGAGGGTTGCCCCGCGCGTCCGGCGGGTAACCCCACGTGGCGGATCGCGCCGGGCGGTCCCGCCGCCGGCCCGCCCGTGTGACGCCGGGCCGGGGGGAGGAGCGCCATGACGGGGATGCCGCAGGTCGACTTCGCGCTCGACACCTACGAGTGCATCGTGCTCTACCCGGGTCCCTCCGGGCGGGCCCTGCCCGACGAGACGGTCCAGCGGTTGCAGGCCGAGCACACCGAGCACATGCGGGCGCTGCAACGGCGGGGCATCGTGCTGGTCGCCGGCTCGATCGACGGCCCCGCCCGCGAGCCCGACCCGCCGATCGGCTTCGGGCTGGCCCGCACCGGCTCCGTGGACGACGTGCGCGGCGTCATGGAGGCCGACCCGGCGGTGCAGGCCGGGCTCTACCGGGTGGACGTGATGACGTTCCTCTGCCCGGCCGGCGCGGTGGAGTTTCCGCTGGCCAAAACGGAGAGCTGACCGCCCGACGGGGTGTCGGCATCGTGACGGCGGTCGCAGCCCGTCCGCTGATACCGTCGCCCCGTGGTGGGGAGCGCGCCCGAGGGAGGTGACGCCGGGCGGTACGATTCCCGGCGCGCGGTCGCCGATGCCCGCCGACACGACGATTCCGGACGATTGCTCCGGGTGTGGTTCCGCCCGCCGGGTGCGCGGGTGTGGCGCGTCGTCGCAGAACTGTTCCGCATTCCGAAAGGGGTCGGCCCGTAGACCGACCCGGAGGAGAGACTAGCCTGATGGGCGTGACACGCCGCGCGAAGATCGTCTGCACTCTTGGCCCCGCCACCTCGTCCCCGGAGCGCATCCGGGGGCTCGTCGAGGCGGGCATGAACGTGGCGAGACTCAACTTCAGCCACGGCAGCCACGCGGACCACGAGGCGGTCTACCGACTCGTCCGCGAGGCATCCGAGGCCGCTGGCCGGCCGGTGGCCCTGCTCGCCGACCTCCAGGGCCCGAAGATCCGGCTCGGCCGGTTCGCCGACGGCCCGCACGAGTGGCGCACCGGTGACTCCGTGGTGATCACCGGGGACGAGATCCTCGGCACGAAGGAGCGGGTCTCCTGCACCTACCGCAAGCTCCCGCAGGAGGTGAAGGCCGGCGACCGGTTGCTGATCGACGACGGCCGGGTGGCCGTCGAGGTCAGCGACGTGGTGGACAACGACATCCGCTGCCTGGTCACCGAGGGTGGCCCGGTTTCGAACAACAAGGGCGTCTCGCTGCCCAACGTGGCCGTCAGCGTCCCGGCCCTGTCCGACAAGGACGCCGAGGACCTGCGCTTCGCCCTCGGGCTGGGCGTCGACATGATCGCGCTCTCCTTCGTCCGCTCGGCGGAGGACATCAAGCTCGTGCACAACATCATGGCCGAGGAGGGCGTGTACCGGCCGGTGCTGGCCAAGGTCGAGAAGCCCGAGGCGGTCGACCACCTCGAGGCGATCGTGCTGGCCTTCGACGGCGTCATGGTCGCCCGCGGCGACCTCGGCGTCGAGATGCCGCTGGACCAGGTCCCCCTGGTGCAGAAGCGCGCCGTGCAGCTCTGCCGGGAGAACGCCAAGCCGGTCATCGTGGCCACCCAGATGCTCGACTCGATGATCGAGAGCTCGCGGCCGACCCGCGCCGAGGCCTCCGACGTGGCGAACGCGGTCCTCGACGGCGCCGACGCGGTGATGCTGTCCGGCGAGACCAGCGTCGGCAAGTACCCGGTGCTCACGGTCAGCACCATGGCCAAGATCATCACCACCACCGAGGCCGGCTCGATCCCGGTGCCCCGGCTCCAGCACGACCCGCGCACCCACGGCGGGGCGCTCACCGTCGCCGCGTCCTCGATCGCCCGGGCCATCGGCGCGAAGGCCCTGGTGGCCTTCTCGCAGACCGGCGACACCGTCAAGCGGCTCAGCCGGCTGCACTGCGACCTGCCGCTGCTGGCCTTCACCCCGGTGCCCGAGGTGCGCAGCCAGCTCGCGCTCTGCTGGGGCGTGGAGACCTTCCTGATGCCGTTCGTCGAGCACACCGACGAGATGTTCCGCCAGGTCGACCAGGCGCTGCTCGGGCTCAACCAGGCGAACCCCGGCGACTACGTGGTGATCGTCGCCGGCAGCCCGCCCGGCACCCCCGGCTCCACCAACACCCTGCGGGTGCACCAGCTCGGCTCGCTGGTCGATGCGGCGTCAGCGCGGGCGTTGCAGTGACCGACCCGGCCGCCGTCGGCCAGGCTGCCGTCGACCAGCTCCTCATGGTCCTCGACCTGGAGCAGATCGACGAGATGACCTTCCGGGGGGTGAGCCCTCAGGTCGGTCCGCAGCGGGTGTACGGCGGCCAGGTCGCCGGCCAGGCCCTGGTCGCCGCCGGCCGCACCGTCGACCCGGAGCGGTTCGTGCACTCGCTGCACGGCTACTTCGTCCGGCCCGGAGACCCGTCCGAGCCCATCGAGTACCAGGTGGAGAACGTCCGCGACGGCCGGTCGTTCTCCGTGCGCCGCTCGGTGGCGCTCCAGCACGACCGGCCGATCTTCTTCATGTCGGCGTCGTTCCAGCGGACCGCGGCGGGCCTGGACCACCAGGCCCCCGCCCCGCTGGACGTGCCCGCGCCGGACGACGTGCCCACGATGACCGACCGGCTGTCCCGCTACCCGGAACGGCTGGGCATCTGGGGGCAGATCCCGCGCCCCATCGACGTGCGCTACGTCGGCGAGCCCGGCTGGGTCCGCCCCGGCGACCGGCCCGCCGACCCGCACCAGCGGGTCTGGATGCGCTTCGACGGCAAGCTGCCCGACGACCCGCTGCTGCACGCCTGCGCCGTGACGTACGCCTCCGACCTGACCCTGCTGGACTCGGTCCTGTCGGTGCACGGCGAGGTGTGGGGGCCCGGCGGCGTGATCGGCGCCAGCCTCGACCACGCCCTGTGGTTCCACCGGCCGTTCCGGGCCGACGAGTGGTTCCTGTACGACTGCTGGAGCCCGTCCGCGTCCGGCGCGCGCGGGCTGGCCACCGGCCGGTTCCTCACCATCGACGGCCGGCACGTCGCCAGCGCCGTGCAGGAGGGCCTGCTGCGCCGGGTCGGCGACTGATCAGAAGCTGCTGACCAGCTTCACGAATGCCTCGTCGATCGTCGCCGGGTCTCTGGCGTCGAACGCCTTGCCGGCGCTGGCCTTGGCGATCTTGTCGAGGGTGACGAAGTCGGAATCCTGGTCGAAGGCGACGCAGAAGACCTTCACCGGCCGCCTCGGGTCCAGCGCGATGTCCTTCAGCAGCCGGGCGAGGTCGCTGTCCTTCTGGTACTCGTTCTTGCCGTCGGTGAGGACCACCACCGCGTTGATCCGGTCCGGGTCGTAACTCGCGAGGAGCTGGCGGTGCGCCGCGCGGACCGTCGTGTACAGCGCGGTGCCGCCGTCGGCCTTCAGGCCGCCGAGTTTTCTGGTGAAGCCGGCCTCGTTGAACGGCGAGAGCCGAAGCTCCTCGCGGTGCGGCTTCGGGCGCTGCGACGTCTCCGAGGAGAACGACCAGAGGGCGACCTGGTCGGCCGAGTTGAGCAGGCCCACCGCCTTTCCGGCGGCGCCGGTGGCGACCTGGAGCCGGGACAGGCCGCCGACCTTCTTGGTCATCGAGCCGGAGACATCCACGGCGAACAGGATGTTCGCCTTCTTGCGCAGCGTGGTCCACCCGCGCAGGATCGCGTCCACCACCTCCGGCTCCGGCGGATCGAAGTAGTTCAGGTTCCCGGCGGGCCCGCCCCGCACGGCGGCGACCAACTCGTCCGAGGGCCGGCCTTCGTGGTCGCGGAAGCCGAGCTCGGCGAAGCTGCGCTGCTGCGGACCGCCCTGGAGGAAGAGCAGGAAGTCGTGCGCCGCCGCGCGCTGTGCCTCGTCGGCCGAGGGCAGCACCACGTACGGATGGTCGAGGTTGAAGGTGCCCTCCTTCGGGTGCACCGCCACCAGCGGGACCCGCGGCTTCTTGCCCGGCGTGGGGCTGAGCTGCCCCTGGTTGTACTGGTAGACCAGTTCCTCCTGCACCACGATCGCGCTCATGTCCCGTGTCCGCGCGTCGCCGCCCGCGCCCAGGTCCGCCTCGGCGAGGTCACGCAGCAGGTCCACCGAGTCGTCGCTGTAGTGCGAGACGTTCGCCTCGATCTCGCGGACGAACCGGGTCACCTGCGGCTGCACCAGGTCGGGCTCGGTCAGGTCGCTGGAGCGCTGCACCGCCGCGTAGTAGGTCGCGATGGTGGCCGCCAGCCCCGAGGTGGACAGGTTGGGGTTGTCCTTGCCGAAGGTGAACCGGCCCCACTCGGGCCGACCGAAGGCCGCCCAGCCCTGATCCCCGGACAGCCCGAGGACGTCCGCCCAGCCGAGGGGCCCGCGCTGCTGCACCAGCTCGCCCTTCTCCTTGGGCATGGCGATGACCAGCGGGCTGTTCGCGATCGACGGGTACTGGTCGGGGGTCTGCGCGGGCCGGCCGGCCTTCTCGTCAAGCAGCCGCAGCCGACCGGTCCACAGCGACGACGTCGGCAGCCACACCTGCGGTGCCGGGATCGCGGGCTGCTGTCTGGCCCAGCCGCCCGCCAGCGCCTCCATCGCCTTGCCCGAGTTGAGCCCGTGCACGGTCACCTGGGCGCAGCGCTCGCCGAAGCGCCGGTCGCTGTCGTTGTACTTCGCGGCGAGCTGGCCGAGCAACTCGTCCTTCTCCGTCGACGAGTTCACCTCCAGCGCCACGCACGAGGAGCGGTCCGCGCCCGGTCGGACGATCACGTACGCCGCGGTGATGACCGCGAGCCCGGCGACGACGGCCACCGTCAACGGCAACCATGGCCGGGTGGAAGTCTGACCGGTGGCCATCGGATCCTCCAGGGGTTCGCGGGTTCAGGCGCCGGGGTGGGCCGTGGGGCCGCCCCGGTCGGGCGTGGGCGCCGCCCCTGACCCGTCCGGTGCGGGGGCGGCCGGTGCGGCGGCACCGGGCAGCGCTGTGGCGACGAGTAGACGGACACCGTAGACCACGACGAAGGTCATCGCCCCCACGGCGGCGGCGGTGGTCGCGGCGGTGGTCGCCACGTACCCGGCGGCCCCGCCGGCCGCGCCCAGGAAGATGGCGGCCGAGATCCCCCAGGCGTCGGCGTACTGCCGGCGCAGCCGCCGCGACCACGTGTCCCGTGCCGGCCCCTGTGCCGCCGGCCGGTACGTGGTCGGCGAGGGCGCCGTCGCCTGGTACGAGGCCGGCTGGTACGCAGTCGGCGGCTGTCCGGTCGCCTGGTACGCCGTCGGCGGCTGTCCCGTCGGCTCGTGCGTCGTCGGCTGGTATGCGGTCGGCTGGCGGGGAACCAGTTGGGTGGCCGCCGCGTCGGTGCCCGCCCGTAGCGCCGTCTGGATCGGCACCGGCGCACCGGCGTGCGGGGTGTGCCCCAGCAGGCGCAGCAGGACCTGTTCGGCCGGCGGCCGGGCCCGATGGTCCTTGTCCAGGCACTGCCCGACCAGCTCGCTCAGCGGGCCGGAGAGGCCGGCCAGGTCCGGCGGGTCGTGCAGCACCCGGTTCATCACCGCCACGACCGTCCCGGTGCCGAACGGCGGCCGGCCCGCCGCGGCGAACGCGATGGTCGCCGCCCAGGCGAACACGTCGCTGGCCGGGCCGACCTCGTCGTCGCGAAACCGTTCCGGGGCCATGTACGGCGCGGTGCCCATGATCCTGCTGGTCATCGTCTCGGTGACGTCGAGTGCCCGGGCGATGCCGAAGTCGATGACCCGGGCGCCGTCCGCGCCGAGGACGACGTTGTCCGGCTTGAGGTCGCAGTGCACCACGTCGGACTGGTGGATCGCGGCGAGCGCGGTGGCGGTGCCCACGGCCAGCCGGTGCAGGGCGTTGCCGGTGACCGGGCCGTACTCGCGGACGTGTCGTTGCAGGGTCGGGCCCTCGATGTACTCGCTCACCACGTACGGCGGGTCGCTGTCCACGTCCGCGAAGAGGATCTGCGCGGTGCAGAACGGCGCCACCCGCCGGGCGGCGGCGATCTCCTTGGCGAACTGGGCCTTGGCGCGCGGGTTGTGGTGCAGGTCAAGGTTGATCATCTTGACGGCGACGAACCCGGCCTGCTGTTCGCGGCCCAGGTAGACCACGCCCTGGCCGCCCGCGCCGAGGCGGCCGAGCAGCTCGTAGGGGCCCGCCCGGTCCGGATCCCGCGGACCCAGCGGTGTCATTTCCGGCATCGCTGTCGCTGCCCCTATCGGCCTGGCTGTCTTCCGCTCTGCGCGCTGATACGTCGTCGGATCCCCGTCGCGCGACGACACCGGTATGGTGCCACGACCGCGCCACCGACGGGAGCTGCCCGGCCGGGCGGGCGGACGATGGCGGTTCGACCGTTCGGCCAGGGGTGGCAGCCTGGCCGGTCGGATCGCCGACTAGCCTGGCCGACATGCGTCTCTCCGCTCGGGTCGACTACGCCCTCCGCGCGGCCGCCGAACTCGCGGCGGTCGCCGACGGTGCCGGCGCCGGCCGGGCCCGCCCGGTGACCGCCGAGCAGATCGCCAAGACGCAGGAGATCCCGCCGAAGTTCCTGGAGAGCATCCTGCTGCAACTGCGCCGCGGCGGGATCGTCCACGCCCAGCGCGGCCCCGAGGGCGGGTACTGGCTGGCCCGGCCGGCCGCCGACATCTCCCTGGCGGAGGTGATCCGGGTGATCGACGGGCCGCTGGCGCACGTCCGGGGGCAGCGCCCGGAGCAGCTCGGCTACCTCGGCGCCGCCCGGGCGTTGCAGGACGTGTGGATCGCCCTGCGGGCGAGCGAGCGGGAGATCCTCGAACTGGTCACCGTCGCGGACGTGGCCAGCGGCAACCTTCCCGCGCGGGTCAACGAGCTGGCCGCCGACCCGCGCGCCTGGAGCTGACCGGCGCCACCCGCCACCCGCCACTCGTTACCCGCCACCCGCCACCCGCCACGGATCGCTGGCCGCGCCACGGGTGCGGCCGTCCGGCGCGTCCCATCAACCGATCGGGGACTTGACCCGGGTCGGCCCGTGCCGCATTGTCGACCAAGTCGATAGGAGATGCCGAAAAGTAAGGGGCGCTCGTGCGCAAGCTGCTGGTCCTCGCCCTGGTCGGGCTCGTCGCGCAACTGATCGACGGCTCGCTCGGCATGGCCTACGGGCTGACCTCGTCCACCCTGCTGCTCGTCGCCGGGGTCGCCCCGGCCGCCGCGTCGGCCTCGGTGCACCTGGCAGAGATCGGCACCACGCTCGCCGCCGGGGTGGCCCACTGGCGGTTCGGCAACGTCGACTGGCGGGTGGTCGCCCGCATCGCCGTCCCCGGCGCGCTCGGCGCGTTCGCCGGCGCCAGCTTCCTCAGCGCCATCTCCACCGAGGCAGCCGCGCCGTGGATGGCCGCGATCCTGTTCACCCTCGGCGCGTACCTGCTGGTGCGCTTCTCCCGGCCGCTGCGCGCCAACCGCGCCGCCGGTGGGCTGCGCAACCGGTTCCTCGGCCCGCTCGGCCTGGTCGCCGGCTTCGTCGACGCGACCGGCGGCGGGGGATGGGGTCCGGTCGCCACCCCGGCGCTGCTGGTCTCCGGCCGGATGGAGCCCCGCAAGGTCATCGGCTCGGTCGACACCGCCGAGTTCGTGGTGGCGGGTGCGGCCAGCGCCGGCTTCCTGATCGGCCTCGGCACCGAGGGTTTCCTGCTGCCGACCGTCGCCGCCCTGCTGATCGGCGGCCTGATCGCCGCCCCGATCGCCGCCTGGCTGGTCCGGATCGTCCCCGCCCAACTCCTCGGCGCCACCATCGGCGGCGTGATCGTGCTGACCAACGCCCGCACCCTGATCCGCGTCGGCGGCCTCCCCGGCGGGGCCCAGTGGCTGGTCTACGGGCTCCTCGCCGCCGGTTGGCTCGTAGCGATCGTGCTGGCCGTCCGCGCGTTGCGCCGCGTCCGCCACGCCCGCGCCACGGTCGAGGCAGCCGCCGTTGCCTCGGCTGCCCCGCTGGCGGACGACGCCGCGTCGCGGCCCGTCCCGGTGGCTGCCACCGCCGAGGGCTGACGGGGTTCAGGGCTCAGGGCGTTGCGGGCAGCTCCGTAGGGGCCGGAAGGCGTATCGCCCCCGCGCGTGCCGTCAGGCTGTCGCGGATCTTCAGCCGCCAGCTCCGGGCTCCTCCAGCACCGCCCCCGCGATGGTGGACAGCAGCTCCCATGCCTCGTCCACGTGCGCCTGCGTGGTGAGTGGCGAGCCGACCGCCAGGCGAAGCGTGTAGCGGCCGGCGACCCGGGTGTGGGTGAGGAACACCCGGCCCGTGGCGTTGACCCGGGACAGCAGCTCGGCGCTGGCCCCGTCGCCGGCGGTGAGCCGGAAGCAGACCAGCGAGAACGGGTGCGGCGCGGCGAGCGCGAACCGGTCGTCGGCGCGGACCTGGTCGGCGAACCGATCGGCGAGGGCCACCCCGGAGCGGATGTGCGCCCGCAGACCCTCCACCCCGTACCAGCGCAGCACGAACCACAGCTTCAGGGCGCGGAACCGACGCCCCAGCGGCACCTGCCAGTCCCGGTAGTCGAGCACCGCGCCGGTCTCGGTCGCCGCGTTGTGCAGGTATTCCGGCAGCACCGTCAGCGCCTCGATCAGCTCACTCCGGTCGGCCACCCAGAACGCGTCGCAGTCGAAGCCGGTGAGCAGCCACTTGTGCGGGTCGAAGCAGTACGAGTCCGCGTACTCCAGGCCGACGTGCGACCAGCGCAGCTCCGGGCAGACCGCCGCCGCCCCGGCGTACGCGGCGTCGACGTGCAGCCAGACGCCGAGCTCCGCGCAGATCGCGCCGATCTCCGGCAGTGGGTCGATGGCGGTGGTGGAGGTCGTGCCGATCGTGGCCACCACGATCGCGGGCACGTCGCCGGCCGCCAGGTCCGCCCGGATCGCCTCGCGCAGCGCGTCCGGGCGCATGGCCAGGGTTTCCGGGTCGACGTCGACCACCCGTACCCCGTCGAGGCCCAGCCCGGCGATCCGGGCCGCCTTCTCGATGGACGAGTGGCCCTGGCTGGAGGTGTAGGCGCGGTAGCGGCGGTCGATCCCGACGGCCCGCCACCGGCCTCCGCCAGCCCGGTGCAGCGCGGCGAGGGTGGCCACCAGGGCGGCCGAGGAGGCGGAGTCCTGGATCACACCGCCGCCGCTGCCGGTGGAGCGGAACCGCTGCGGCAGGTCGAGCAGCCCGGCCAGCCAGTCCAGCACCACCGTCTCCAGCTCGGTGCAGGCCGGGCTGGTCGCCCACAGCATGCCCTGCACGCCGAGCCCGGAGCTGATCAGGTCGCCCAGCACACTCGGGCCGGAGGTGTTCGCCGGAAAGTAGCCGAAGAAGCTCGGGTGCTGCCAGTGGGTCAGGTGCGGGGTGACCAGGTCGTCCAGGTCGGCGAGCAGGGCCTCGACCGGCTCGCCGTGCGTGGTCGGGCCGGCCGGCAGCGCGGCTGCCAGCGTCCCCGGCGGGGCGTGCGAGGTGACCGGGAGCTGCCCGAGCGTCGCCCAGTAGTCGGCGATCCAGTCCACCGCCGCGTGCCCGGCCCGGCGGAACTCCTCGGGGTCCATGTGCTCAGCCACCCGCCGAGTTGATCAAATCCAGCCGCCGAGGGCAAGGTCCCGTCCGGGGGTGCTTCCGACGGGCGCGGTCGGCGCGGCTGTTGCCTGCCGGAAAGCGTTGTCCTAGCATTCGTGCAGCGCGGAGTCGAACTACGGACGTCAATTCGTCCCCCACCGCCCCAGCGCGGCGCACCGCCACCGCCGGCCCAGGGCAGGCCGACGGGCATTGCGTCGCCGCGCGTCCGACCTCCCCGGAGGCACGCCCGTGCACCCCAGCAGATCCCGTCGCCGCGCCGCCCTGCTCGCCGCCGCGGCGGCGGCCACCGCACTCACCGCCACCACCCTGACCGCCGGCACCCTCGGCGCCGTGGCAGCCTCGTCCGCCGCCGGCTGCCGCGTCGACTACAAGATCACCAACCAGTGGGGCGGCGGCTTCGGCGCCGACGTCACCGTCACCAACCTCGGCGACCCGGTCAACGGGTGGACCCTCACCTGGTCCTACACCGCCGGCCAGCAGGTCTCCCAGGCGTGGAACGCCACCGTCACCCAGTCCGGCGCCCAGGTCACCGCCCGCGACGCCGGCTACAACGCCGTCATCGGCACCGGCGGCACCGCGAACTTCGGCTTCAACGCCTCGTGGAACGACGCCAGCAACCCCGTTCCGGCGAGCTTCGCGCTCAACGGCACGGCCTGCGCCGGCGGCACCACCCCCACCACCCCACCCCCGACCACCACCCCACCCCCGCCCACCACCCCGCCCCCGACGACCCCGCCCGCCGGGGCAAAGCAGGTGGAGGACCTTGACCGGGGCCTGATCAGCGTCCGTTCCGGCAGCGGGAACCTCGTCTCCTGGCGGCTGCTCGGCACCGAGACCTCCGGGGTGTCGTTCAACCTCTACCGGGGCTCCACCAGGGTCAACGGCAGCCCGATCGCCGGTGCCACCAACCACCTCGACAGCGGGGCCGCAGCCGGATCGGCGTACACGGTGCGGGCCGTGGTGAACGGCGTCGAGCAGGCGGCGTCCGCCCCCGCGCTCCAGTTCGCGGGCGGCTACCTCGACGTGCCGATCCAGCCGCCGGCCGGGGGCACCACCCCGACCGGGGAGGCGTACACCTACGCCGCCAACGACGCCAGCGTCGGCGACCTCGACGGCGACGGCCGGTACGAGATCGTGCTCAAGTGGGACCCGTCCAACGCCAAGGACAACTCCCAGTCCGGCTACACCGGCAACGTCTTCGTCGACGCGTACACCCTCACCGGCACCCGGCTGTGGCGGATCGACCTCGGGCGCAACATCCGGGCCGGCGCCCACTACACCCAGTTCCAGGTGTACGACTACGACGGCGACGGCCGCGCCGAGGTGGCGATGAAGACCGCCGACGGCACCCGCTCCGGCACCGGCCAGCTCGTCGGCTCCTCCTCGGCGGACCACCGCAACTCCAGCGGGTACGTCCTGTCCGGCCCCGAGTACCTGACCGTGTTCAACGGCCAGACCGGCGCGATCCTGTCCACCGTCGACTACGACCCGCCGCGCGGCACCGTCTCCTCCTGGGGCGACAGCTACGGCAACCGGGTCGACCGGTTCCTCGCCGGCACCGCGTACCTCGACGGCCAGCGCCCCTCACTGATCATGGCCCGGGGCTACTACACCCGCGCCGTCATCGCCGCCTGGGACTTCCGCAACGGCACCCTCACCAGGCGGTGGACGTTCGACTCCAACACCTCCGGCAACTCCGCCGCAGCCGGCCAGGGCAACCACCAACTCTCGGTCGCCGACGTCGACGCCGACGGCCGACAGGAGATCGTCTACGGCGCCGCCACCATCGACGACAACGGCCGACTGCTCTACTCCACCGGCAACGGCCACGGCGACGCCCTGCACGTCGGCGACCTCGACCCGGCCCGCGCGGGCCTGGAGGTCTTCAAGGTCGACGAGGACGCCAGCAAGCCCAGCTCCTGGTTCGCCGACGCCCGCACCGGGCAGATCATCTGGTCGACCACCGCCTCCGGCGACAACGGCCGGGGCGTCTCCGCCGACATCTGGGCCGGCAGCCCCGGCGCCGAGTCCTGGTCCTCCGCCGTCGACGGCCTCGCCAACACCCGGGGGCAGAACGTCGGCCGCAAGCCGTCCTCGGCGAACTTCCTCGCCTGGTGGGACGGCGACCCGGTGCGCGAGCTGCTCGACGGCACGAAGATCGAAAAGTATGGCACCGGCGGCGAGACCCGGCTGCTCACCGGCAGCGGCGTCGCGTCCAACAACGGCACCAAGTCGACCCCGGCGCTCTCCGGCGACCTCCTCGGCGACTGGCGCGAGGAGGTCGTCTGGCGCACCAGCGACAGCACCGCCCTGCGCATCTACAGCACCCCGACCCCGACCGGCACCCGGATCCACACGCTGATGCACGACCCGCAGTACCGGGCCGCCATCGCCTGGCAGAACACGGCCTACAACCAGCCGCCGCACCCGGGATTCTTCATCGGGGACGGCATGGGAACCCCGCCCGTGCCGAACATCTACCTGCGCTGAGCGCTCATCGGCAGCAGGGTGGCAGGCACCGGGCCGCAGCCGCGGAATCCGCACAGCTCCGGCCCGGTGCACCACACCGCGGCACCCCCGACCCGTCCCGACCGGGGAGTGCCGTACCACCACCGGAACCAAAGTTACGCGGAGTCCGCGTCGCGGGGGTGACGCTGTTATGAAGACCGTGTTTCGGGCGTTTCCCACAGGTTCACCCGTCCCGGCGCAGCCCGCCCACCACCTCGTCCGCGATCAGCTCGTACGAGCGCACCCGGTCGGCGACGTCGTACACCAGCGTGGTCAGCATCAGCTCGTCCGCGCCGGTGCGCGCCAGCAGTTCGGTGAGCTGCCGGCGTACCGTCTCCGGCGACCCGAGCGCCTGCCCCTCCCGCCGGGCGAGCGCGAACTCCCGCTCCGCCTCCGTGTACGGGTACGCCGCCGCCTCGTCCGGCGTGGCGAGGGGCTCCGGCCGCCCCGAGCGCAGCCTCAGGAACGACAGCGCGCTCGGTCCCGCCAGCCACTCGGCCCGCTCGTCGGTGTCCGCGCAGACCGCGTTCACCGCCACCATCGCGTACGGCTTGTCCAGGAACCGCGACGGCCGGAAGTGCTGCCGGTACAGCGCCAGCGCCGGCACCGTGTTCTGCGCGCTGAAGTGGTGCGCGAACGAGAACGGCAGCCCCAGCAGCCCGGCGAGCTGCGCGCTGAACCCGCTGGACCCCAGCAGCCAGATCGCGGGTTGCAGGCCCCGCCCCGGCGTGGCCGTGATCGGCCCCGGCCGCTCCCCGGAGAAGTAGTTCATCAGGTCCGCCAGCTCCCGGGGGAACCCCTCGGCCGACAGCCCCTCCATCGTCCGGCGCAACGCCAGCGCGGTGACCTGGTCGGTCCCGGGGGCCCGGCCGATCCCCAGGTCGATCCGGCCCGGGTGCAGCGCCTCCAGGGTGCCGAACTGCTCGGCCACCACCAGCGGGGCGTGGTTGGGCAGCATCACCCCGCCCGAGCCCAGTCGGATCGTCGAGGTGTTCGCCGCCAGGTGCGCGAGCAGCACCGCCGGCGCGGAACTCGCGATCGCCGGCATGTTGTGGTGCTCGGCCACCCAGAACCGGCGGTAGCCCAGTTCCTCCGTGCGCCGGGCCAGCTCGGTGGTGTGCCGCAGGGCCGCGCCGGCGGTGGCGCCGGCCGCGACCGGGGCAAGATCAAGAACAGACATCGGTACGTTGATCACGCGATCGTCCAACCCGCCCCGTGCCGGAATTGTTCCCCTCGCCGGGTACGTGTGCTCAACCCATCCCGCGCGCCTGCTCGAAGATCAGGCTGGTCTGGGTGTGCTGCACCGCCGGGTCCACCGCGAGATGATCCAGCACGAAGTCCCGCAACGCGTCCCCCGAGGCCGCCCGCACGTGCAGCACGTAGTCCTCCGCGCCCGCCACGTGGAACACCGACACCACCCCGGGCAGCCGCACCGACCGGGCCCGGAACGCGTCCACCGCCGCCCGCTCGTGCGCCGTCAGCCGCACCGACACCAGCGCCTGCAACGGCAGCCCCACCGCCGCCGGGTCAACCTCGGCGTGGAACCCCCGGATCGCGCCGCACTCCCGCAGCGACCGGGTCCGGGTCAGGCAGGTCGACGGCGCCACCCCCACCCGGTCCGCCAGGGCGTTGTTCGGCAGCCGGCCGTCCGCGGCCAGCTCGGAAAGGATCGCGCGGTCGACGTCGTCCAGGGCGGCGAAGGGCCGCACATCATTCGGTGCGAGGGGCATTCACCTATCCTGCTCCGAATCATCGCGTTGTCAAAGACCGACAAACAGAATCTTCTGCGATTCTATTGCCGATTGCCGCCCTGATGTTCGACCCTTCCCGCATGACGACCGTGGACACCCGAGCAGTGCACGCCGGCCGCGCCGACCTGGCCGCCCTCGGCGTCCACGTCCCACCCATCGACCTGTCCACCACGAACCCCCTGCCGTCGGTCACCGACGGCGGTGACGCGTACGAGCTCCTCGCCACCGGGGGCACCCTCCCGCCCGGCGGCAGCGCCGTCTACCAGCGCCTCTGGAACCCCACGGTGGCCCGCTTCGAGACCGCCCTCGCCGAGCTCGAAGGCACCGCCGCCGCCGTCGCCTTCGCCAGCGGCATGGCCGCCCTCACCGCCACCCTCCTCGCCGCCACCCGGGACGGGAAGCGCCACATCGTCGCCGTCCGGCCCCTCTACGGCGGCACCGACCACGTCCTCGCCACCGGCCTGCTCGGCACCGAGGTCACCTGGGCCCACCCCGACGGCGTCGCCGCCGCCATCCGCCCCGACACCGCCCTCGTCATCGTCGAGACCCCCGCCAACCCCACGCTCGACCTCGTCGACATCGCCGCCCTCGCCACCGCCGCGGGCGACGTGCCCCTGCTCGTCGACAACACCGTCGCCACCCCCGTCCTCCAGCAACCCGCCCGGCACGGCGCCGCGCTCGTCCTGCACAGCGCCACCAAGAGCATCGGCGGCCACGGCGACGTCCTCGCCGGGATCGTCGCCTGCGACGACCAGTGGGCCGCCCGGCTGCGCCAGGTCCGCGCCCTCACCGGCGCGATCCTGCACCCCCTCGGCGCGTACCTGCTGCACCGCGGCCTCCAGACGCTGCCCGTGCGGGTCCGCGCCCAGTCCGCCGGTGCCGAGAAGCTCGCCGGCTGGCTCGCCCGCCACCCCGCCGTCGCCCGCGTGCACCACCCCGGCGTCGACGACCCCGCCGGGCTCGTCGGCCGGCAGATGGCCGGCACCGGCAGCCTGCTCGCCTTCGAGGTATTCGGCGGCGCGCCCGCCGCGGCGGCCGTCGCCGGGGCCTGCCGGCTGATCACCCACGCCGTCTCCCTCGGCGGCGTGGACACCCTGATCCAGCACCCCGCCTCGCTCACCCACCGGCCGGTCGAAGGCGACGCCAAGCCGGTCGGCGGCCTGCTGCGGATCTCCGTCGGCCTGGAGGACCCGGAGGACCTGCGGGCGGACCTGGAGCAGGCGCTCGCCGCGCTCGCCTGACCGGCGGGTGCCACGTTCCGGCTGACCGGCGAGCCCGCCCGTTCAGGACTTCGGGCCGACGTGCCGGTCCAGCGCGGCGACCGCCTCGCGCCGGGCCACCGACAGTGAGTTGCGGCGGTTCATCCGAAAGGCGACGCCGAGCAGGCACAGCGCCCACTGGCAGAGCCCCATGATGTCGGCGGACTCGTTCGTGAACATGTAGCGGGGATAGACGTAGGCCCGGCCGTGCGCGGTCACCCGGTTGGCGAACCGGCAGCCGTCGGAGTGGAAGAGGCCGCGAACGAAGTCGCCGGGGTGGGCGGTGACGACCTCGCGCTGCCAGTCGGCGAGGACGATGGGCCGCTCGTGCTTCTTTCCCGGCCCGTGCTGCGGAAGCAGGCAGGGCCAGTGGGCACCGCTGCTCTCCACCGAGACACAGCCACGCTTGGGGATCCTCTGCACCTTCGCGGCGAGCACGGCGAGCATCGCCTGCTCGCACGAGTCGATCAGACCGGGATAGACGGTGGTGCAGGCGATCCGGAGAACTGGCGCCTTCGCGGACGTGACCAGGTGCCCGTCGCCCAGGTACAGGCCGAGCAGATAGGCGTAGGACGTCGGGTCCGTCAGCTGGTTGACCTCGGGTGAGCAGCGGAAGCAGCGCTTCGCCGTGCCGACGACGGCCCGTTCGGGGCGGTCGACGCACCAGTGCCACACGGTCATGTAGGGCAGCGAGAGGGAGCGGGCCACCGACCGCATGTTGTGGCCCTTCGCGCGAAGTTCGCGGGCCCGGGCCCGCACGTCGGGTGGATGCACCCACCCATCTTCGAACGCCTGTATGACAACTTCTGTGCCCCCGGTGGGACTCGAACCCACACTGTCGGAGGTTTGAGCTCCGTCTCTCTTCCGATTGGAGTACAGGGGCTTCCACGGTTCGGCCCCGACAGCCTACCCACTACGCTAGGGACGGCGACACCCGGCACGGCGGTGTCGGGCACAGACTGGTGGGAGTGGCTCGTGGCCGAGACGCAGACGGATGCTGAGCGCAGGCGGGTGTTGATCGCCGAGGACGAGGCGCTCATCCGGCTGGACCTGGCCGAGATGCTGGTCGAGGAGGGCTACGACGTCGTCGGCGAGGCCGGCGACGGCGAGACGGCCGTCCGGCTCGCCGAGGAGTTGAAGCCCGACCTGGTCATCCTCGACATCAAAATGCCGATCATGGACGGGTTGGCCGCCGCCGAGCGGATCGCCGGCGCCCGGATCGCCCCGGTGATCATCCTGACCGCGTTCAGTCAGCGTGACCTGGTGGAGCGGGCCCGGGCGGCCGGCGCGATGGCGTACCTGGTGAAGCCGTTCCAGAAGAGCGACCTGGTGCCGGCGGTGGAGATCGCGCTGTCCCGGTACTCGGAGGTCGCCGCGCTGGAGGCCGAGGTCGCCGGCCTGACCGACCGGCTGGAGATCCGCAAGACCGTGGAGCGCGCCAAGGGCGCGTTGATGACCACGTACGGGATGACGGAGCCGCAGGCGTTCAAGTGGATCCAGCGCACGGCGATGGACCACCGGCTGACCATGAAGGAGGTCGCCGAGCGGATCCTCGCCGAGACCGCCGACGGCGCCCCGCCCCAACCCACCCCCTGACCCCCACCCCCACCCCCCAACCCCGAGTCGCACTTTCACGGAATGAGTGGCCATCCCGCGCGGAATGGCCACTCATTCCGTGAAAGTGCGCGGGGAGGGAGGGGCGCGGGGAGGGAGGGGCGCGGCGCGGGTGGGGGGTCCCCGGTGGTGCGGTTGGTCGATACGATCGCGTCCATGCCTTCTCGGCGTCTGCGGGCGATGCCCGGCGTGGTGGCCGCGTGTGCGGTGCTGTTGGCCGGGTGCTGGTCGGCGCCGCGTCCCGCGCCGGAGCCGGCCCCGCTGCGCCCCGACTGGCGGGCGGTGACCCTGCCGACGCCGCCGGGCGCTCCGGGGCGGCTGCTGCTGCGTGACGCGGCGGCCTGTGGTGGGCGCTGGTTCGTGGTGGGCGCGGTCGCGGACGCGGCGGGCGTGACCCGGCCGGCGGCGTGGTCCAGCCCGGACGCGGCGGCGTGGACCCCGCTGCGGCTGTCGGCGCGCAGCGGGTACGGCGCGGAGAACGTGCTGAGGGCGGTGGGCTGCCGGGACGGCCGGCTGGCGGCGGTGGGCGCGAAGAGCGGCGGGGTGCACGGCAATCCCCGGGTGAGCACGTGGCGGCAGCTCGCCGACGGCTCGGTGGTGGAGGTGCCGGCGGAGTTCGAGGTGTTCGGCGGCCCGGACGCGGTGAACGTGGGGCGGATCGCGGGCGGCCCGCAGGGCTGGGTGATCGCCGGTAACCGGGGCACCGGTGCGGCGGCCTGGTCCTCAGTGGACGCGGGGGAGTTCCGGCTGGTCAGCGGCGTGCCACCGCTCGCGTCGGACGCGGCGGGGCGGACCTGGGCGGCGGACGTGGCCGCCGGAGCGTCGGGTTGGGTGCTGGTGGGTTCGTCGCGGGCGCCGGGGCGGCTGGACGGTGACCCGGCGGTGTGGACGTCGCCGGACGGCCTGGGCTGGCGGCGGGAGCCGCTGTCGGGCGCGGGCGCGCCGGGTGATCTCCAGCGGGTGGTCCGGGCGGGGGAGCGGCTGGTCGCGGTGGGCAGACGCGGTGACGGCGTGGGGGCCTGGATCGAGGGGCCCGGTGCGGCGGGAGCGGCCCGGGCCGGGTGGCGGCCGGGCGGGGTGCTGGAGCGGGCCGGGGGCGCGTCGGCGCAGGTGGCGGGCCTGGCCGCGGTGGACGGCGGGTTGGTCGCGGTGGTCCTGTCCGGGGCGGGCGGGGCGGCCTGGTTCTCGACGGATGGTGGCGGCTGGTCGCCGGTGCTGGCGCCGGCCCCGTTGCCGGTGGGGGCGGACCGGTCGGTCGCGGTGGCCGGGGCGGGGGACCGGGTGCTGCTGCTGGTGGATGGAGCGGGGGGCGCCGGGGTCTGGTCGGCGCGAATGCCGGGCGGGCCCGGGTGAGCGTGCCTGCGGTTTGTTTCCGGACAGTGTCGGATGTCCGCTTTCGCCCTTTGTCGTGGGTGTGTGTTACAGCACTTCGGTGAATCTGGCCACTCAACGTAACGGTTAGGTCAACCCCGCTTCCTAGGTCTTACGGCGTGCCCTGCCGGTGGGATAACGTCCCGCCCCAGACCGGGTACGCGGTCGGTTCGATCCCCTCCAGCAAGAGCCAATTTCCACATTGCGGCGGGTGATTCGGGCCTTCGGACGGAGGAGGGGTACGAGCCGTGAGGCAGAAGCTCGCACGGGTGCTGGGTGGCGTGGCCATCAGCGCGCTCGTTTTCAGTAGCGCGGCCGCGTGTAAGGCCGACAGTGGCACCGAGGAGGGCGGCAACTCCGCCGCCTGTGGCCTCAAGATCGGCTTCTTCGGCCCGCTCACCGGCGACGCCGCGGGTCTTGGTATCCACATGCGCAACGGCACCAAGCTGGCGATCGACCAGTACAACAAGGACAACGCGGACTGCAAGGTCAACCTCGAGCAGTACGACTCGCAGGGCGACCCGGCCAAGGCCCCGCCGCTGGCGCAGCAGGCGGTGGGCGACGCCAAGGTCGTCGGCCTCGTCGGCCCGGCGTTCTCCGGCGAGTCCGAGGTGGGCGGCCCGATCTTCGACGCGGCCGGTCTGCCGGCCATCACCCCGTCGGCGACCAACCCGACTCTGACCACCAAGGGCTGGAAGGTCTTCCACCGGGGCGTCGGCAACGACACCTCGCAGGGCCCGGCTGCCGGTCGCTACATCAAGAACGTGCTGAAGGCCGAGAAGGTCTACGTCGTGGACGACCAGTCGGCGTACGGCACGGGCCTGGTGGCCGAGGTCAAGAAGGTCCTCGGCTCGGTCACCGGCGAGGACAAGGTCCAGGTCAAGCAGACCAACTTCTCCGCGGTCGTCACCAAGATCGTCGGCAGTGGCGCGACCGCCCTCTTCTTCGGTGGGTACTACACCGAGGCGGGCCTGCTGCTCAAGCAGCTCAAGGGCGCCGGCTGGAAGGGCACCATGGTCGCCGGTGACGGCGTCAACGACGCCCTCTTCATCAAGGTCGCCGGCCAGGCGGTCGCCGAGGGCACCATCCTGACCTGCCCCTGCGCCCCGGCCACCGCGGCCAAGGGCACCTTCGTGACCGACTACAAGGCGGCCTTCGAGAACGCCGAGCCGGGCACCTATGCCGACGTGTCGTACGACATCGCGAAGATCTACCTTGAGGGCATCAAGGCCGGCAAGACCACCCGCGCCGACCTCCTCGCCTTCGTGAAGGCCTACAACAAGGCCGGCACCGCCACCGGTGTGACCTACAAGTTCGAGGCCTCCGGCGAGCTGGACCCGGCCCAGGTGGTGGTCTGGGCGTTCAAGGTCAACGCGGGCAAGGTCGTTCCCGACATCGAGATCCCGAAGGCCTGACCGGTACTCCGGTCCCGCCAAGGGATATCCATACGATGCGGCCGGGAGTCATGCTCCCGGCCGCATCGTTTGGCCGCACAGTTGGAGCCCCCACTTGAACTTCGATGAGTTGCTCGGGAATTTCCCGGCCCTGACCATCACCGGGCTGGAACAGGGCGCGATCTACGCCCTCGTCGCCCTCGGCTACACCCTGGTCTACGGCGTTCTCCGCCTGATCAACTTTGCCCACTCCGAGGTCTTCATGGTCGGTACCTTCACCGCCTTCTGGACCTGGGAGGCCCTCGGCTACGACCAGAACTCCGCCGCGCCGGCCCTCGGCCCGCTGATCCTCGCGCTGGCGGCCGGCCTGATCGTGGCGGGGGTCGCCTCCGCGGCGACGGCGGTGACCGTGGAGCTGGTCGCCTACCGGCCGCTGCGGCGGCGCAACGCGCCGCCGCTGGCCTTCCTCATCACCGCGATCGGCGCTTCGTTCGTGCTCGCCGAGTCCTTCGGGATCGGCACCTCCCGGGCGCCGTTCGGCATGCCGACGCTGCTCCCCTCCGAGACGCTGTTCACCGTCTTCGGCGCGGCCGTCACCAACATCCAGCTGCTGATCCTCGGCGTGACGCTGGTGATGATGGTCGGCCTGGACCAGTTCGTGAACCGCAGCCGGCTCGGCCGCGGCATCCGGGCGGTGGCCCAGGACCCGGACACCGCCGCCCTGATGGGCGTCAACAAGAACCGGGTGATCCTGCTGGTGTTCGTGCTCGGCGGCCTGATGGCCGGCGTCGCGGCGCTGCTGTGGAACGTTCGCTACGAATTCACGAAGTTCAACGTGGGATTCCTGATCGGGCTGAAGGCGTTCGCGGCGGCGGTGCTCGGCGGCATCGGCAACCTGCGCGGCGCGCTGCTCGGCGGCCTGCTGCTCGGCGTGGTGGAGAACTACGCCGCCGGCCTGTTCGGCGGGGAGTGGAAGGACTTCACCGGCTTCGTGCTGCTGATCGTGCTGCTGATGTTCCGGCCCACCGGCCTGCTCGGCGAATCTCTCGGGAGGGCGCGCGCATGACCGCCACCGTGGACAAGGGTCGGCCCGCCGGCTTCAAGGCCCGCTGGGCCGCCATGCCCAAGCAGGTCCGCTGGGCCGCCCTAGCGGCGCTGATCGTCCTGCTCTACATCCTGCCCAACAAGTGGTTCTACGAGTACCTGGGCTTCCCGATCGGCAGCGAGTACTTCGCCCTCTACACCACCCGGTCGGACTTCGCGGGCGTGCTGTTCGACACCGCGGTCTTCGTCCTGCTGGCCGTGGGGCTCAACGTGGTGGTCGGCTTCGCCGGCCTGCTCGACCTGGGCTATTTCGGCTTCTACGCGCTCGGCGCGTACACGGTCGCGTTGCTGACCTCGCCGGAGAGCCGGCTGGGGACGGAGTGGCCGTGGCTGGCGGCGGTGCCGATCGCGGTCATGGTCGCGATGATCTCCGGCGTCATCCTCGGTGGCCCGACGCTGCGGCTGCGCGGCGACTATCTGGCCATCGTGACCCTCGGCTTCGCCGAGATGATCCGGCTCTACGCCGCCCGCAGCGAGGGTATCGCCCAGGGTCAGCGGGGCATCCCGGGAATCCCGCACCCGCCGGGCTCCGGATCGGACGGCAAGCCGCTGTTCGGGGTGGTGGACGCCCGGCCGTACTACTGGCTCCTGCTGACGTTGATCCTCCTGGTGATCGTGCTGGTCCGGAACCTGGCCAACAGCCGGGTCGGCCGGGCCTGGGTCGCCACCCGCGAGGACGAGGACGCCGCCGAGGTCATGGGCGTGCCGACGTTCAAGTACAAGCTCTGGGCGTTCGCGATCGGGGCGGCGGTGGCCGGCCTGACCGGTGCGGTCTTCGCCGGCAAGCAGACGTTCATCAACTCGGACCAGTTCGTGCTGGAGAGCTCCATCCTGGTGCTCGCGGCGGTCATCCTGGGCGGTGTCGGCAACATCAAGGGCGCCATCGTCGGCGGCGCGATCACCTGGTACCTGCCGGAGTGGCTGCGTGGCGTCGGCGAACTGCTGGGGGTGGAGTTCGACGCGGCGGAGTACCGGATCCTGATCTTCGGCCTGGTCGTCATCGTGATGATGATCTTCCGTCCGCAGGGTATCGTGCCCAACCGGCGGCGGGCGGCGGAGTTCGCCGACCGGCGCCAGGAGGCGGTTCCGCAGGAGAAGGTGTCCAGTGAGTGACCCGCAGATGAAGAGTGAGCGCGACGCCAGCAGCGACCGCGACGTCACCGCCGACGGCCGCAGCACGGTCGGCGTTCCGCCGGAGAAGGGCCCCGACGGGCCCACGGCCACCGCCCCGGCGGCGCGGGACACCGCGGGTCGGGAGCCGCTGCTGGAGGTCGACGACGTCACGCTGCGCTTCGGCGGCGTGGTTGCCCTCGACAAGGTCAACTTCACCCTCTACAAGGGGGAGATCCTCGGCCTGATCGGCCCGAACGGCGCCGGCAAGACGACCTGCTTCAACGCGATGACCGGCGTCTACCGGCCCACCGAGGGCGAGATCCGGTTCAAGGGGCAGCGCACCAACGGCAAGCGGCGGTCGTGGATCACCAAGGCCGGCATCGCCCGGACGTTCCAGAACATCCGGCTGTTCCCCGAGATGACGGCGCTGGAGAACGTGATGGTGGGCGCGGACGTCCACCACAAGACCAGCGTCATCTCGGCCATGCTGCGCCTGCCGCGGCACTGGCGGGAGGAGCGGGAGGGCCGGGAGAAGGCGTACGAGCTGCTGCGGTTCGTCGGCATCGAGCGGCGCGCGAACGACCTGTCCCGCAACCTGTCGTACGGCGAGCAGCGCCGGCTGGAGATCGCCCGGGCTCTCGCGACGGACCCCGCCCTGCTCTGCCTGGACGAGCCGGCCGCCGGCTTCACCCCGGCGGAGAAGGAGGAACTGCTCGGCCTGATCCGGTTGATCCGCGACCAGGGCACGACCGTGCTGTTGATCGAGCACGACATGCGGCTGGTGATGGGCGTGACCGACCGGATCGTCGTGTTGGAGTTCGGCAAGAAGATCGCCGAGGGGCTGCCGGCCGAGGTCCGGGACGACCCGAAGGTGATCGCCGCGTACCTGGGGGTGCCGACCGATGCTGCTTGAGATCAAGGACCTGACCCTGCTGTACGGGCGCATCCAGGCGCTGCACGGGATCAGCCTGGTGGTCAACGAGGGCGAGGTGGTCGCGCTCATCGGCGCCAACGGCGCGGGCAAGACCACCACCATGCGGGCGATCTCCGGGCTGCGCCCGGTGGCCCAGGGCTCGATCGTCTTCGACGGCACGGACGTCACCCGGATGCGGGCCGACCTGCGGGTGACCCGCGGGATCGGGCAGGCGCCCGAGGGCCGGGGCGTGTTCCCCGGCATGACGGTGATGGAGAACCTGGAGATGGGGGCGTACACCCGCCGGGACAAAGCGGAGATCGCCAAGGACATGGCGATGGTGCTGGACCTGTTCCCCCGGCTGGCGGAGCGGCGCAAGCAGGCCGGCGGCACCCTCTCCGGCGGTGAGCAGCAGATGCTCGCCGTGGGTCGGGCGCTGATGGCCCGGCCGCGGCTGCTGCTGCTCGACGAGCCGTCGATGGGCCTGGCGCCGAAGCTGATCCAGCAGATCTTCGAAATCATCACCCGGATCAACGAGCAGGGCACCACGATCCTGCTGGTGGAGCAGAACGCCCAGCAGGCGCTGTCCCGCGCCCACCGGGGGTACGTGCTGGAGACCGGCCGGATCGTCAAGGAGGGCACCGGCCAGGACCTGCTGCACGACCCGGCGGTCAAGGAGGCGTACCTCGGCGTGGCCTGAGGTCGTACCGTCGGCGGCCGGCCGTCCCCACCCGGGGGCGACCGGCCGCCGACGTCTGCGTCCCCGACGTCGGGGCGACCGGCCGCCGGGGCGATTCCCGCCTCCGCCGGCCGTGCCACCGAGCGGCGATGTCGGGCGTACGGACTAGAGTCGCCTGCGTGACAGCTACGACGCCGCGCCTGCTCCTCGTCGACGGACATTCCTTGGCATACCGGGCATTCTTCGCCCTGCCGGTGGAGAACTTCTCGACCACGACCGGGCAGCCGACAAACGCCGTCTACGGCTTCACCTCGATGCTGATCAACGTGCTGCGCGACGAGCAGCCGACCCACATCGTCGTTGCCTTCGACGTGTCCCGCCGCTCCTTCCGCACCGAGAAGTACGCGGAGTACAAGGCGGGCCGCAGCGAGACCCCGGCGGACTTCAAGGGCCAGGTCAGCCTGGTCAAGGAGGTGCTGGAGGCGCTCCAGATCCCGGTGGTGGAGATGGAGGGCTACGAGGCCGACGACGTCATCGCCACCCTCGCCTGCCAGGCCCGCGACCAGGGCATGACGGTGCTGATCTCCAGCGGCGACCGGGACGCCTTCCAGCTCATCGACGACAACATCACGGTGCTCTACCCGCGCAAGGGCGTCTCCGACCTGGCCCGGATGGACGCCGCCGCGATCGAGGCGAAGTACGGCGTCGGCCCGCAGCGCTACCGCGACCTGGCCGCCCTGGTCGGCGAGACCAGCGACAACCTGCCGGGTGTGCCCGGGGTGGGGCCGAAGACCGCCGCCAAGTGGATCAACCTGTACGGCGGGGTCGACGGGGTCATCGCGCGGGCCGACGAGATCAAGGGCAAGGCCGGCGACAGCCTGCGCGAGCGGCTCGCCGACGTGATCCGCAACTACGAGCTCAACCGGCTGGTCTCCGACCTGGAGCTGCCGGTCCGTCCCGAGGACGCCCGCTGGGCCGGCTGGGACCGGGAGGCGGTGCACCAGGTCTTCGACACCCTGGAGTTCCGCATTCTGCGCGACCGGCTCTACCAGTACCTGGAGGCCGTGGAGCCGGAGGCGGAGGCCGGGTTCGACCTGACCGGCGAGAAGCTGACCGAGCCCGGCGCGCTGGCCGGCTGGCTCGACGCGCACGCCCCGGCCGGCGTCCAGGTCGGCGTGGCGGTGAAGACGCCGACGAAGCCGACGACCCCCCGGGAGCGGTACGAGCCGCAGCTCGACGGCGTGGCCCTCGCGCTGGCTTCCGGCCCGGCGGCCTGGTTCGACCCGGCGGAGCTGGTCGAGGCCGACGAGCGGGCCCTGGCCGGCTGGCTGGCCGACCCGCAGCGGCCCAAGGTGGTGCACGACAGCAAGCACGCCCGGCTGGCGTTCGCCGCCCGCGGCTGGGCCCTGGCGGGCGTGGCCCGCGACACCGAGCTGGCCGCCTACCTGGCCCGCCCCGACCAGCGCTCCTACGACCTGACCGACCTGGCGCTGCGCTACCTGCACCGGGAGCTGCGGGTCGACGCCCCGGAGACCGGTCAGCTCACCCTCGACGGCCTCGGCGACGACGGCGAGGCCGAGCAGAACCTGATGCTCCAGGCCCGGGCCACCCTCGACCTGGCCGACGCGATCGACGCCGAGCTGTCCCGCGACGGCGAGCAGTCCGCCCGGCTGATGGCGGGGGTCGAGCTGCCGCTGTCGGAGGTGCTCGCCACGATCCAGCAGGTCGGCATCGCCGCAGACCTGGACTACCTCCAGGAGTTGGAGGCGCACTTCGCGGGCGAGGTCAAGGCCGCCGCCCAGGGCGCGTACGCCGCGGTGGGGCGGGAGTTCAACCTCGGCTCGCCGAAGCAGCTCCAGGAGTTGCTCTTCGGCGAGCTGGAGCTGCCCAAGACCAAGAAGATCAAGACCGGCTACACCACCGACGCCGACGCCCTCCAGTGGCTCTACGCGCAGAACCCCCTGCCGGTGCTGGAACACCTGCTGCGCCACCGGGACGTGGCCAAGCTCAAGTCGACCGTCGACGGCCTGCTCAAGTCGGTCTCCGACGACGGCCGCATCCACACCACGTTCAAGCAGACGGTGGCGGCCACCGGCCGGCTCTCCTCCACCGACCCCAACCTGCAGAACATCCCGATCCGCACCGAGGAGGGCCGGCGGATCCGCCGGGCCTTCGTGGTGGGGCAGGGGTACGACTGCCTGCTCACCGCCGACTACAGCCAGATCGAGATGCGGATCATGGCGCACCTGTCGTCGGACGAAGCGCTGATCGAGGCGTTCAACTCCGGTCGGGACTTCCACGCCGCCACCGCGTCGTCGGTGTTCGGGGTGCCGGTGGAGGCGGTCACGGCCGACCAGCGCCGCAAGATCAAGGCGATGAACTACGGCCTGGCGTACGGGCTGAGCGCGTTCGGCCTGTCCCAGCAGCTCGGGATCACCGCCGAGGAGGCGCGCGGGCTGATGGAGAACTACTTTGCCGGCTTCGGCGGGGTCCGTGACTACCTCAACGAGGTCGTCGCCCGAGCGCGGCACGACGGCTACACCTCCACCGTCCTGGGCCGCCGGCGATACCTTCCCGACCTGGTCAGCGACAACCGGCAGCGCCGGGAGATGGCCGAGCGGATGGCGTTGAACGCCCCGATCCAGGGCTCGGCGGCGGACATCATCAAGGTCGCCATGCTGCACGTCGACGCGGCGCTGCGCGCCGCCGAACTGCGGTCGCGGGTGCTGCTCCAGGTGCACGACGAGTTGGTCTTCGAGGTGGCCCCGGGCGAGCGGGAGTCCCTGGAGGCGCTGGTCCGCAAGGAGATGGGCGGGGCGTACCCGCTGTCGGTCCCGCTGGAGGTCTCCGTCGGCGAGGGCCGCGACTGGAACAGCGCCGACCACTGACGCTCCGCCCGGTCGCCGTGCCGCCCGGTCGCCGTGCCGGCCCGTTGCCGGGCTCCGGCCGCCCGCTCGACGACCAGGTCACCGGCCCGGCGACGCGCACCGGGGCCGCGGCCCGCTCACTTGAGCGGGTCGTGGCCCCAGTTCATCAGCGACCACCGCCACTTCGTGTCGCGCACGTTCCCGGACGGCCGCTGCGCCATATGCCGGCGGACGTAGCCGACGACCTTGCGCATGTGCTGGTGGTCGGCCTCGGAGAGCCCGGCCCGTCCGCGCCGCAGCAGATTGACGATCTTCCGGCCGGACTCGTGCCCGACCGACTCGCCGCCGCCCGCCCGGCCGCCCTTGTGCCAGCCGACCCGCTTCGACTCGTCGGTCTCCAGCCACGTCGACAGCTCGCCCGGCTTCATGTTCACCGCCTCGGCGAACTCCCGGTACGTGTCGCGTCCCCGCTCAGCCCTGCTCACGGCGCAGCACCTCCGGCCGGTGGGCGACGTCCCGTCCCGAGTCGTCGACGCGGATGCGGTACTGCGGCTCGTCCTGCGACGCGTTCACGGCGTGCCCGCGTACGTGTGTCCGTTCGGTCAGTTCCTCCCGCACCGTGCCGTGGGCCCGACCGCTGTGGCTGGCCCAGGAGACGTGGTCACCCCTGCGGAACTTCTTCTCGGCCATGAGGCTGGCTACCCGGGGCGCCCCCGGCCAAACGGGCGGCGGCTACGCGGCGAGCTCGGCGACCGGCAGCTTGATCTCGAACGGCTCGGCCAGCTCGATCAGCTCCGCGCTGTCGGCGACCAGCTCGTACTGCCGCTCACCGCTCAGACTGAGCTGGCCGCTGAGCCGGTACGCGTACACGTGCACCGGGTCCTGCTCGATGCGCCAGTAGAACGGGATGCCGGCGGCGGCGTACTCGCCCGGCTTGGCGAAGCGGTCGACCCGCCGGGTGCCGGGGGACACCACCTCCACCGCGAGGACGACGTCCTCCGCCAGGAGCAGGGAACGGTCGGGCCGCACCTCGGCGCGGCGCAGCAGCACGTCCGGCTGTCGGCTGGTGTTCGCGTTGAGCGCCACCCCGACGGCCTGCGTGGCGCGGAGGTGTTCGGGCGCGTGGGACCGCAGCCACAGCCAGAGCAGGCTGGCGGTGTCCTGATGGCCCAGGGTGGGGGAGGGTGTCACCTGGATGACTCCGTCGACGAGTTCGACGCGCGGGGCGTCGTCCGGCAGGTTGGGCAGGTCTTCCAGCGTGTAGTCGGCACGCTGCTGCCGGATCGGGTCCGGACACCAGGGGCCAGGTGGTGTCGCGATCGGCTCGGCGCTCACCCGGTCAGCGTAACCCCGGTCCTCGCCCGGGACGTCGCACCCGCTGTGCGACACCGCTCAGTCGGTGGGCTTCTCCGCGACGAAGATGGCGGTGCCGGGGAAGAGCCGGCCGCGCAGCGGGCTCCACTGCCCCCAGATCCCCTCGTGTCCCTCCGGCCACTCCGGCTCCACCAGGTCGACCAGCCGGAACCCGGCGTCGACCAGCTCACGGACCCGGTCGCCGAGGGTGCGGTGCTGCTCGACGTACGTGGCCGCGCCCGACTCGTCCTGCTCCACGTACGGGGAGCGGTCGAAGTACGAGTGCACGGCCGTCAGGCCGCCCTGGCCCGGGTCGTCGAGGAAGACCCAGCGCATCGGGTGGGTCACCGAGAACACCCACCGGCCGCCGGGCCGCAGCACCCGGAACACCTCGCGCATCACCGCCGCCGAGTCGGCCACGAACGGGATCGCCCCGAACGCCGTGCACGCGGTGTCGAACGCCGCGTCCGCGAAGGGCAACGCGAGCGCGTCGGCCTGCACCAGTGGCACCCGTACACCCGTGCGGTCGGCGGCCGCCGCGGCGTGCCGCAGCATGCCGATGGACAGGTCCAGCGCGACCGGTCTCGCCCCCGCCGTGGCCAGCCAGCGGGCGGCGGCCGCCGCCCCGGCGCCCACCTCCAGCACCCGCCGCCCGGCGACGTCGCCGAGCAGCCGGGCCTCGGCCTCCAGCAGCCCCTCGGGGCACCAGACGAACTCCACGTCGCCGAGGAACGCGCCGTGCTCGGCCTGGTAGTCGTCGGCGTCGCCGTCCCACCAGCCACGGTTCGCCCGGCGGCTCTCCGCGTCGGTGACCGGGCGCCGCAGCACGCCCGGCGGGTCGGCGTGGTCGGCGTGGGTCACGGCACCCGCCCGGTCGTCGGTCATCGCGGCAGTCTATGGGGCCACCCGGCCGGCTCCCCGGTTCCGCGCCGCCAGGGCGTCGCCCGGCGCGGTGCTTCGCGGCGCGGCGCCCCCCCCCGGATGGGGCAAAGCATCGCCGGTCGGGACGTAAGAGACGGCGCATCGCGAAAGCGGGCTGGATCACTTATCCCCGGGGCTTGCACGCTGTGGTAATGCACACGGTAGGCTGGATGATGCGCTCGCGGATCGTGTGCCTCGGCAGGGAGCAGGTGCGCGGTCGACGGAGCCACATCAGGATCTCATTCAGCGATCGTTCGGTGTGCCCGGCGACGGATCCGTTGGCGCGAACAGGTCACCGCGACACCAGCCTGCTGTGACAACCCAAAACCCATCCGACCGGAGCAACCGCCCACATGACGAGCAGCATCGAGGCCCCCTCGAGCGCCACCCGGGTCACCCACGACGATCTCGGTTCCGAGGAGGCTTTCCTCGCCGCGATCGACGAGACCATCAAGTACTTCAACGACGGCGACATTGTCGAAGGCACCGTCGTCAAGGTCGATCGGGACGAGGTCCTGCTCGACATCGGCTACAAGACCGAGGGTGTCATCCCCTCTCGTGAGTTGTCGATCAAGCACGACGTGGACCCGGCCGAGGTCGTTTCGGTCGGTGACCACATCGAGGCCCTGGTCCTCCAGAAGGAGGACAAGGAGGGTCGTCTGATCCTCTCCAAGAAGCGGGCGCAGTACGAGCGGGCCTGGGGCACGATCGAGAAGATCAAGGACGAGGACGGTGTCGTCCGCGGCTCGGTCATCGAGGTCGTCAAGGGTGGTCTCATCCTCGACATCGGGCTCCGCGGCTTCCTGCCCGCGTCCCTGGTCGAGATGCGGCGGGTGCGCGACCTGCAGCCGTACGTCGGCCGTGAGCTCGAAGCCAAGATCATCGAGCTGGACAAGAACCGCAACAACGTGGTCCTCTCCCGCCGGGCCTGGCTGGAGCAGACGCAGTCCGAGGTGCGCACCGAGTTCCTCAACAAGCTGCAGAAGGGCCAGGTCCGCAAGGGCGTCGTGTCCTCGATCGTCAACTTCGGCGCGTTCGTCGACCTTGGCGGCGTGGACGGCCTGGTGCACGTCTCCGAGCTGTCCTGGAAGCACATCGACCACCCGTCCGAGGTCGTCGAGGTGGGCCAGGAGGTCGAGGTCGAGGTCCTGGACGTCGACCTGGACCGCGAACGCGTCTCGCTGTCGCTGAAGGCGACCCAGGAAGACCCGTGGCGTCAGTTCGCCCGCACCCACGCGATCCAGCAGATCGTGCCGGGTAAGGTCACCAAGCTGGTCCCGTTCGGCGCCTTCGTCCGGGTGGACGACGGCATCGAGGGCCTGGTCCACATCTCCGAGCTGGCCGAGCGCCACGTGGAGATCCCGGAGCAGGTCGTCCAGGTCGGTTCCGAGGTCATGGTCAAGGTCATCGACATCGACCTGGAGCGCCGCCGGATCTCGCTGTCGCTCAAGCAGGCCAACGAGGGCTTCGTCGAGGGCGAGGAGCACTTCGACCCCACCCTCTACGGCATGGCCGCGACGTACGACACCGAGGGCAACTACATCTACCCGGACGGCTTCGACCCCGAGACGGGCGAGTGGCTCGAGGGGTACGACAAGCAGCGCGAGACCTGGGAGAACCAGTACGCCGAGGCTCGTACCCGCTGGGAGGCCCACACCAAGCAGGTGCAGACCTCCCGGGCGGCCGACGCCGAGGCCGCTGCCAACCCGGCTCCGGCCGTGTCCACTGGTGGCACCACCACCTCGACCAGTTCGGCCCCGAGCCGGCAGGCCGAGGAGCCGGCAGGCACCCTGGCCACCGACGAGGCGCTCGCCGCTCTGCGGGAGAAGCTCGCCGGCGGCAAGTGACCCGCTGACGACGACGGGCCCCGTCCCCGCGATCCGGTTTCACCGGGTCGCCGGGGGCGGGGCCCTCGCCGTGTCCCCGGCCGCGCGGGGTGCCGGTCCCGGCCGCGGCGTCGGGACCGACCGTCGGGCCGGTTTGGCTCGGGGCACGGGATCCGGTTGACTGGTCCGGTGTTGATGATGGGACTGACCGGCGGAATCGCGTCCGGCAAGAGTGCTGTCGCGGCGCGGCTGGCCGCGCTCGGCGCGGTGTTGATCGACTCCGACCGGATCGCCCGGGAGGTGGTCGCCCCGGGCAGCGAAGGGCTGGCGGAGATCGTCGCCGCCTTCTCCGACCGGGTGCTCGGCCCCGACGGCGCACTGGACCGGGCCGCGCTGGGCGCGGTCGTCTTCGCCGACGAGTCGGCCCGCCGCCGGCTGGAGGCGATCACGCATCCCCGGGTCCGGGCCCGGAGCGCCGAACTCGTCGCGGCGGCGGCCCCGGACGCGGTCGTCGTCAACGACGTGCCGCTGCTGGTCGAGGTCGGGCTCGCTCCGACGTACCATCTGGTCGTCGTCGTGCAGGCGGAGGTCTCGACCCGACTGGCCCGGCTCGCGCGCGACCGGGGCATGGACCGGGCCGACGCCGAGCGGCGGATCGCCGCACAGGCCGACGATGCCCGTCGCCGGGCGGCGGCCGACGTGGTGCTGCCCAACGATGGCACCCTCGACGAGTTGCACGCCGCGGTGGACCGGCTGTGGCGGGACCGGCTGCTGCCGTACGAGGCGAACGTGCGTGACCGGCGCGCGGTGCGCCCGGAGCGGGTGAGGCTGACCGGGCCCGACCCCACCTGGCCCCAGCAGTACGGCCGGCTGGCGGCCCGGATCCGGCACGCGATCGCCCCCGCCGACCTGCGGATCGACCACATCGGGTCGACCGCCGTGCCCGGCCTGGAGGCCAAGGACGTCATCGACGTCCAGCTCACGGTGCCGAGCCTGGCCGAGGCGGACGGTCCGCTGGCGGATCGCCTCGCAGCCGCAGGTTTTCCCCGGGTACCCGGGGAGTGGTGGGACGACCCCCGGCCGGCGGGCAGCGACCGGTGGGAGAAGCGTCTGCACGGCAGCGCCGACCCCGGCCGCCCGGTGAACCTGCACCTGCGGCCGGAGGGCTCGCCGGGCTGGCGCTACGCCCTGCTGATGCGGGACCACCTGCGCGCGGATCCGAACCAGCGGGCGGCGTACCTGGCGCTCAAGCGGGAACTGGCGGCCAGTGCGCCGGACAGCGTCACGTACACCACCGCCAAGGACCCGTGGTTCGACGAGGAGCACCACCGGGCCGAGGAGTGGGCGGCGCAGACCGGCTGGCGGCCCTGACCCGTCGTACCTGTCCCACACCGCGGGGCGGCTCGGCCGGTGCGGTGCGGCGGTGCGGCGGTGCGGGCGTCAGCGCCCCGGCCTGCCGGCGGACGGAACGGGCGACGGCAGCGCCGGCACCCGCCCCGGCACGAGGTCGAGCTGGGCGTACGTGCCGAGCCGGGTACGCAGCTCCAGCCGGCGGAGCAGGCCGGCCCGGTCGATCCAGTAGCGCAGCCGGCCGTGCCGGGCGTCCACCTCGATGACGTCGACGGTCCGGTCGGCGACGCGGTCCCCACGGATCCGGGTGGCTGGCCGGGGCGGCCCGGTCGCCGAGCCGACCCGCAGCGCGGCGGCCAGCAGCACGTCGACGTCGTCGGAGCCGGGCCCGTCCCGTCCCCAGGTGTGTCCGGTGCGCGGGGGTGGCAGTGGCGGCGCGGCGACCGCGCTCCCGGCGTCCGACGCCGACCAGACCCCGGTGGCGTCGTAGCGGCGCAGGGTCCGCCCGGAGGGTGCGTCGCGGGCGCCGACCGACAGGTACGCGGCCCGCTCGGTCCAGCTGATCCAGCCCGTGCCGCGCAGGGTGACGCCGGGGGCGACGGGTGCGGTGAGGGTCGCGGTCGCGCCACCCTCGGCGCGCATCCGGGCCGCCGCCTGCGCGAACCGCTCCTCCTCCGGGCCGGTGAGCGCTCGGGGCAGCCCCGCCCGGCCGCCCAGCGCCGCCACCGGCCACAGCACCGGCCGGTTGGCCCGTTGCAGGTCCACCGTCACCGGCACGCCGCCGGGCAGCCGTCCCTCCATCCGGTGCAACCGGGCGTCCCGATCGACCCACCAGCGCGCGGCCCCGTCGAGGAGCGCGGCGCCGGCGGGCCTGGCGGCTGCGGCCGGCAGGCTCACCGCCGGGCCGGGCCAGCCCGTGGGCCGGCCCGCGCTGGAGGGGGTGCCTGGGGTCGACGTGGCAGGCCGGCCGGCTTCCGGGGTGTCCTGCGGTCCTCGCCGGCCGGCGTCGTCGGGCAGCGGGGCCTGGAGGACGTCCACCGGCTGCCTGCCGGCCTCGGCGCGGGCCAGCCACCGGGCGGTGCCGGCAGGGATCGTCCCGGCCGGCTCGGTTCGGGGCGCGGCGAGCGCGAAGAGCAGGTCGAGGGTGGGGCGCAGGGGGCGGGCGGTGGACCCGTCGGCTACCCGCCACCCGTCGACCGGGGGCACCAGCGGCGGGGATGCCGGGGCCGGGACCGCCGTGGGGTCGGGCCGGGCCATCAGCAGCCCGGGGGTGGCCTGGACCAGGCCCCGGCTCGGCCCGGCCCCCGGACCGCCGACGTCCACGTAGGCCAGCGGCCGGGACCAGTCCACCCAGCCAACCACGTCGGTGCGGGCGGCGGCGGTGCCGATCGTGATCCGCAGGCCGGACCGGACGTCCCGGTGGTTGGTGACCCGGACGGCGGCGAGCCGTTCCGCCTCGGCGGGGGTCAGCGGCCGGGCCGGCTCCGCAGCTGGCGGCGCCCAGGTCAGCAGACCGGCGGCCAGACCGGCGGCGGAGGCGACCGCGATCACCCCGAGGGCGACCACGGTGGTACGCCGACGCCGGCCGTCGCGCCGGTCGGGCCTGGCTGGGGCGTCCGGTCCGCGGGGCCTCCGGTCGCTTGCGCCGTCGGTCGCCGAAGGGCGAGGGGCCCGGTCGGGTCGGGGCGTCGGGTCGGGGGAGTTGTCCACGGCAGGATGAACTTCGCGCGCGTGGGACAGGTGACGCACGAATCGCCCCCTTTGTGGGGGCGCTCGCGGCGGCCGGTCTGCGCGTCGCGCGACCACCTCGGGTGCGCACGCCGGTGTTGCCCGGGTGCTGCGACCCCTGTGCCGGGGGCGTGCCGGCCGTGAGGCCAGGCCGCCGGCCCGGACGGCCGCCGCGAGCGGCCTACGGCCCATACCCTAGCGCGGTGAGATGTGCCACACAATGCGAATATTGAAGCCAGTCACTGACTGACGGTGGTCGCCGCGTTGTGTCGGACCTCCGGCGTACCGTTGGGGTCATGGCGCTCGACATTCCCCGGCTAGACGGCCGCTTCCAGGTGGTCAGCGATTTCCAGCCGGCCGGTGACCAGCCGGCAGCCATCGACGATCTGGAACGTCGGGTGCGGCGCGGCGATCGCAACACGGTCCTGCTCGGTGCCACCGGCACGGGAAAGAGCGCCACGACGGCCTGGCTCGTCGAGCGGCTGCAGCGCCCCACCCTGGTGCTCGCCCCCAACAAGACGCTCTGCGCCCAGTTGGCGAAGGAGTTCGGCGAGCTGCTGCCGAACAACGCGGTGGAATACTTCGTCTCCTACTACGACTACTACCAGCCCGAGGCCTACATCCCGCAGACCGACACCTACATCGAGAAGGACTCCTCGATCAACGAGGAGGTCGAGCGGTTGCGGCACTCGACGACCATGTCGCTGCTCACCCGCCGCGACGTGGTCGTGGTGGCCACGGTCTCGGCGATCTACGGCCTGGGCACCCCGGAGGAATACCTCGACCGGGCCGTCCGGGTCGCCGTCGGGCAGGAGCTCGACCGCGACCAACTGCTGCGCCGCCTCGTCGACATCCAGTACACCCGCAACGACATGTCCTTCCAGCGGGGCACGTTCCGGGTGCGCGGCGACACGCTGGAGATCATCCCGGCGTACGAGGACCTGGCCGTCCGGATCGAGCTGTTCGGCGACGAGGTGGAGAAGCTCTACTACCTCAACCCGCTGACCGGTGACGTGGTCCGCGAGGTCGACGGTCTGATGATCTTCCCGGCCACGCACTACACCGCCGGGCCGGAGCGGATGGAGCGGGCCACCCGCGACATCGAGTCAGAGCTGGCCGAGCGGCTCGCGGAGCTGGAGCGGCAGGGCAAGCTGTTGGAGGCGCAGCGCCTGCGAATGCGCACCACCTACGACCTGGAGATGATGCGTCAGGTCGGCTTCTGCTCCGGCATCGAGAACTACTCCATGCACATCGACGGCCGGCAGCCCGGCAGCCCGCCGCACTGCCTGCTCGACTACTTCCCGGACGACTTCCTCACCGTCGTCGACGAGTCGCACGTGACGATCCCCCAGATCGGCGGCATGTACGAGGGCGACGCCTCCCGCAAGCGGATGCTCATCGACCACGGCTTCCGGCTGCCCAGCGCCGGCGACAACCGGCCGTTGCGCTTCGACGAGTTCCTGGAGCGGGTCGGCCAGATGGTCTTCCTCTCCGCCACACCCGGCCCGTGGGAGCTGGAGCGGGCCCAGGGCGAGTTCGTCGAGCAGGTGATCCGACCGACCGGCCTGATCGACCCCGAGGTGGTGGTGAAGCCCACCCGGGGGCAGATCGACGACCTCATGCACGAGATCAAGCTGCGCACCGAGCGGGACGAGCGGATCCTGGTCACCACGCTGACCAAGAAGATGGCCGAGGACCTGTCCGACTACCTGTTGGAGAACGGCATCCGGGTGCGTTACCTGCACTCCGAGGTGGACACCCTGCGCCGGGTGGAGCTGCTGAGCGAGCTGCGCAAGGGCGACTACGACGTGCTGGTCGGCATCAATCTGCTCCGCGAGGGCCTCGACCTGCCCGAGGTGTCCCTCGTGGCGATCCTCGACGCCGACAAGGAGGGCTTCCTGCGCAGCGCCCGGTCGTTGATCCAGACCATCGGCCGGGCCGCCCGGAACGTCTCCGGCCAGGTGCACATGTACGCGGACAAGATCACCCCGTCGATGGCGATGGCGATCGAGGAGACCAACCGGCGCCGGGACAAGCAGATTGCCCACAACGAGGCACACGGCATCAGCCCCGAGCCGCTGCGTAAGAAGATCCACGACATCCTCGACGACATCTACCGGGAGGCGGAGGACACCGAGTCCCGGATCGGCGGGGCGGCGCGGCAGCTGTCCCGGGGCAAGGCGCCGGTCAAGGAGACCCGCAGCCGCAGCCGGATCGGCGCGGCGGGCCCGTCCCGCGAGGGGATGGCCCGGGCCGACCTGGCCCAGCTCATCCAGGAGCTCAACGACCAGATGCTGGCCGCCGCCCGGGAGCTGCAGTTCGAGCTGGCCGCCCGCATCCGCGACGAGGTCTCCGAGCTCAAGAAGGAGTTGCGGGGGATGGACGCGGCCGGCGTGAAGTGACCGGGGAACGGCCCCCGGGCCAGGCTCACGGTGGCCGACCCGGCGTGTCCCGCGCTCCCTACCATCCCTGACGCGCCCACAGGGTGCGGGTGGCGGCGACGGTGCCACCCGCACCCGTTGCGGACGGCGAGCAAGGTATTGCAGCGTGTGATCGATCTGCGTACTCTCCGTCCTGGGAGGCGGGGATGCCGTTGCCAACGAGTCCGGTGATTCGACGCGCGCGACTTGGTGCCGAGCTGCGCCAGCTACGCAGGCGGGAGGAGTTCACCCTTGAGCAGGTCTGCGAGCGGCTGGGCTGGGCGTCGACCTCCAAGCTGTCCCGCATCGAGCTGGGCCAGAGCCGACCCGATCTCGCCGACGTGCTCGACCTGCTCGACGTCTACCGAGTCGACGCCGAGGACCGCGACGCGCTGATCGTCATCGCCCGGGACGCGGCCACCGGTCGCGGCTGGTGGAAGACCCTCGGCGGGATGGGCGAGCGTCAGCGCGCGTACGCCGAGCTGGAGGCCGGGGCGGCGACCGTGGTGGAGTACCAGCCTGCCGTCGTGCCGGGCCTGTTGCAGACCCCGGCGTACGCCCGGCTGCGTCTCGGGGTCGCCCGGCTGCTGCACCCCGACATCGACGTGGAGGCCGACGTGCGGGCCCGGCTGGTCCGGCAGGAGGTGCTGCACCGGGCCGAGCCGCCGCACTACACGGCGCTGCTGGAGTTCACCGCCTGCGGCCCGGGTGGGTTGCCGGAAGGGGTCTGGCGCGAGCAACTCCGCCACCTGGCCCTACTGTCCCGCAAGCCGAACGTGATGATCAGGGTGGTGCCGTCCGGCGTCACGACCGGTGGTGTCCACCCGTTGACCCCGTTCGCCCGGTACTCCTTCCCCGACCCGGCCGATCCCCGCACCGTGATGATCGAGGCGTTGACCACCGATGTCCGGCTGGTCTCCGCCGCCGACCTCGCCTGGTACGACACGGTGGTCGACCGGATGCTCGACGCCGCACTCCCGGCCGCCGAGACGACGGCGCTGCTGGGCCGGCTGGCCGACGATCCGGCGCTGCCGTCGCCGACCGGTCCGGGCGGCCACCCGTTGGCCTTCCGGATGCTGCCGGGGGAGGTAGCGTCGGTGCCCCGGCCCCGCCCGCCGCAGGACTGAGCCCGGACTGTCGCCGCGCCGCCACCGGGCCCGGCGGCCCCGAGCCCGTCGGCACCGGTGGCCGGCGCGTCAGACGCACGGTAGGCGGGGGGTACGACATCGGCGGCCGACCGCTGCGGCGGGACGTACCGGGCCGGCGTGTCCGGCGGGCGTAGCCGCGGTGCCGGGGCAGCTCAGGCAGGTACGTCGACGAAGTGCTCGACCAGCGGAGGCCCGGCGAAGTGGGGGCCGATCAGCTCCCGCCACCGGATGAACCGCTCGGTGCCCCGGAAGTTCGCCTCGTGCGCCTCGACGGAGTCCCACTCGACCAGCAGCACGAATCGCGACGGCGACTCGACACCGCGGGTCATCCGCACCGAGCGGCAGCCGGGCGTCGTCGCGAGGATCTCGTGACCCTGCGCGTACGCGGCGGCGAACGTGTCCTCGTGTCCGGGGACCACATCGATGAGCGCGACCTCAAGCACCATGCCCCTGAGCCTGCCATGTCCCCGACCGGGACGAACCACGTGGGGCCCTGTCCCGCCCCCCGCCCCGCACGATCGTGCTAATACACGGAAAGAGTGGCCTCGCGGCGGTTCGAGGCCACTCTTTCCGTGTATTAGCGGCGAGCTTGTCGGTCAGCCCGGCCCTGACGGGCTGCTGCCGACCGGGGGCGTCCCGGTTTCGGGGTGGCCTCCTAGGAAGCTCTGCGGGTGGAGACTTCTGTCACGCCGGCCGTGGTGGGACCGTCGATGTGCGGGCCCGGAGATGCGGCCGGAGGCCCCGATGGTGAAGAATGGCGGCGAAGGAGGGGAGTATTCCCCCGTGACGGAGTCGTCAGCACGGTCGACCATCGCCCCCGATGGCCCGACCCGGCTCCGTCGGTCACCGGTCCACGTGTGGGCCGGTGGCGGAAGAGACCTCCGACAGTCACCAGTGTCCGCGTTGCCGCAACCTGCCCGCCCACACGCGGCGTACGGTGTGCCCGACGCCGCGTGTCTGCCGGAGGATTGGATTGAACGTGTCCGGATTGGTGTGGGCGGGAACCCTCGTCGCACTGACAGCGGTTCTGGTCGTCGACCTGCTGATCATCGGTCGTCGGCCGCACGAGCCGAGCGTCCGCGAGTCGAGTCTCTGGGTCGGCTTCTACGTCGGGCTGGCCCTGCTCTTCGGCGCGGGGCTCTGGCTAACCGCAGGCGCCGGCGTGGCCGGCGAGTTCTACACCGGCTGGCTCACCGAGTACAGCCTCTCGGTGGACAACCTCTTCGTCTTCGTGATCATCATGGCCCGCTTCGGGGTGCCTCGGCCGTACCAGCAGAAGGTGCTGCTCATCGGCATCGTGCTGGCGCTGGTCATGCGCGGCGGGTTCATCGCCGCCGGTGCGGCGCTGATCTCGCAGTTCTCCTGGGTCTTCTACCTGTTCGGCGCGTTCCTCATCTACACGGCGATCAACTTCTTCCGGCAGGGTGAGCCGAACGAGGACGACTTCTCCGAGAACCTGCTGATCCGGTGGAGCCGGCGGGCGCTGCCGATCTCCCGGGACTACGACGGCGCGAAGTTGACCACGCACGAGGGTGGCCGCCGGCTGTTCACCCCGATGCTGGTCGTCATGATCGCGATCGGCACCACCGACCTGATCTTCGCGCTGGACTCCATCCCGGCGATCTTCGGCATCACCCAGGAGCCGTACCTGGTCTTCACCGCGAACGTGTTCGCGCTGATGGGGCTGCGTCAGCTCTACTTCCTGCTGGGCGGGCTGCTGGACCGGTTGATCTACCTGAGCGTCGGGTTGTCCGTGGTGCTCAGCTTCATCGGCGTGAAGCTGGTCCTGGAGGCGTTGGCCGACAACCACCTGCCGTTCGTCAACGGTGGGGAGCCGGTGGGCTGGGCCCCGCACATCCCGATCTGGCTCTCCCTTCTGGTCATTCTCGGCACCCTGCTGGTGGCGACCGTGGCCAGCCTGATCAAGTCGGCCCGGGACCGGCGGCGAGAGCTGACCGCCGCCCGGGGCTGACGACCCACCCGACGCCAACGAGGGGCGCTCCCGCTGTGGGAGCGCCCCTCGTTGGCGACGGGTCAGACCCGGTGTACGCCGACCAGGGTGGCGGTCCGGCTGGCCGGCATCGCCTCCTCGACCACGCCCCGCTGCTGGTAGCAGGCGTGCAGGAGGCGCCGGTTCGCCGCGGCGTCCGGCTCGGCGCTGACGAAGCCGATGTGGTGGATCCGTCGGCCGGGCTTGGCGAAGAAGTACAGGTCACCGGGGCGCTCGGTGCCCAGCGGCAGCGGGGTGGTCGCCTCGGCCTGATCGGCGGCGTCGCGGGGCAGCGCCACGCCGAACCGCCGCCAGGCCAGGTGCACCAGGCCGGAGCAGTCGATCCCGTACGTCGACAACCCGCCCCAGACGTAGACCACGTCGCGCAGCCGGGCGGCGACGGCCAGCACGTCCCGGGCGGGCGGCGGCTCGGTGGGCAGGGGCACGAGGTCGCCGTCGGGCAGCCAGAGCGGCCGGTCGTGCCCGGGGGCGTGCACGGGGCGCCAGCCGTCGGCCGGCGGGCCCGCCGGGACCAACCGGGTGCCGAGGACGACGCCGGCGACGACCGGTTCCCCGTCCGGGGCGGCACGCAGTGCGGTGGCGGTCGCGTCGACGACCCAGGGGGCGTCCGATCCCTGCGGGTCGTCGGATGCGAGGGGAGCGAGTTGGGCGGCCGGCAGCCAGCCCGGGTAGCCGCGCGGGTCGTGGGTCGCCGACGGCTGCTCGACGGCCACCACGTGCGCCCAGCCGTCGGGGCCCAGCGCGGTGACCAGCACCCGTTCCCCGAACAGCAACTGGCTTAGGACGCAGTCACCCACCTGCTGCTCGGCGTCCATGCCGGAGATCCAGGCGGCGACGTCTGCTTGCGGGTCGAGGGCGGGACGGTCGACGGGGCGTACTTTCTCGGGGCTGGTCCACAGGGTCGCGACCGCGACTCGGACGACGGCCTCACGGCCCGGTTGCAGTTCCACGTCCACTCCCAGCTCCGGTGTCATCTGCCGTGACCATATGAAAGAAAGCGCCGAGCATCAACCGGGCAGCTGCATATTTGCTACCGACACGGAGGTGATGCCGAGGCCGGGGGCGTCCGGCAGCAGCACCGTCGCCCCGTCGTACCGGATGCCGCCCCGCACCGGCGACGAGGCCAGCCACCAGGCGGCGTCGAGGTCGGAGACAGCGGTGGTCCGGTACGCGGCGACCAGGCTGGCCGCGGCCCCCACGCCGACCTGGCTCTCCATCATCGAGCCGACGATGGTGCCGACGCCGTGCGCGGCGGCCAAGTCGAGCAGGGTCCGGGCGGCGTGCAGGCCGCCACACTTGGCGAGCTTGACGTTGACCATGTCGGCTGCCCGCCGCCGGATGACCTCGACCAGGTCGCGCACGCCGAACACCGACTCGTCGGCCAGGATCGGCACGCCGACCCGGTCGCTGACCCAGGCCAGCCCGTCGAGGTCCCAGCGGGCCACCGGCTGCTCCACCAGCTCCACGTCCAGCCCCGCGTCCTCGATGCCGCAGATCACCCGGACCGCCTCGCGGGGCGTCCAGCCCTGGTTGGCGTCCAGCCGGATCTGCACGTCCGGGCCGACGGCGGCGCGGACCGCGCGGACCCGTTCCAGGTCGCCCGCCGCGTCGGTGCCCACCTTCAGTTTCAGCACGGCGAACCCGTCGGCCCGCCGCTGCCGCGCGGCAGCGGCCAGGTCGGTGGCGTCGCCGGCGGCCAGGGTGACGTCCGTCGGCACCCGCAGGGCCGTGCCGCCGAGCAACCGCACCAGGGGTACGCCGAGCCGGCGCGCGGCCAGGTCGTGCAGCGCGGTGTCCACCGCGGCCTTGGCGGCCTCGTTGCCGGCCACCGCCCGCTGCACCTCGGCGCAGCGGGCCACCAGGTCGTCGGCGTCCCGCCCGACCAGGCCCGGTGCGAGCATCTCCCGGACGCACGCCTCGGCGCCGGCCAGCGACGCCCCGGTCACCTGCCACACCTGCGGCGCCTCGCCGAACCCGGACCGCCCGTCGTCGTCGACCAGCTCCACGATCAGGGTGTCCACCGTGGTGGTGCGGCGCAGCGCCGTCACGAACGGGGTGTGCAGGGGCGCGGAGAGCCGGTGGGTGCGTACCGCGGTGATCGTCATGTGCGGCACCCTATAGGCAGTGCACGACGACAGGGGAGGCCGGATGACGGGGCAGGACTGGGAGTTGGTTGGCGCGCCGAACGCGCGTGACCTCGGCGGCATGGTGGGCGAGGACGGGCGGCGGGTGCGGACGGGCCGGTTGATCCGGACGCCGGCGCTGGGCCGGTTGACCGACGACGACCTGTCGGCGCTGGGGAGGATCGCCCCGGCCTGCGTGGTGGACCTGCGCGACGACTCGGAGATCGCGGCGGCCCCGCCGAACCGGCTGGCCGGCGAGCCCCGGGTGGTGCGGCTGCCGGTGTACGACGAGGCCCACCCGGTCTTCACGGCGGTGTCGGAGGTGCTGCTCGGGCACGACCTGGGCGCGGAGGCGAAGCTGGCCATGCAGGGCAGCCCGGCGGCGATGGCGGGGATCTACCGGTGGTTCGTCACGGGGGAGGCGGCCCGGGCGGGCTTCGGCGAGGCGGCCCGGCTGGCCGCCGACGCGGGGAACCTGCCGCTGCTGTTCCACTGCTCGGCCGGCAAGGACCGTACGGGCTGGCTGTCGGTGGTCCTGCTCACCGCGCTGGGGGTGGACGAGGCGGCGATCCGGGCGGACTACCTGCGGACCAACGCGCAGACGGAGAGCCTCAAGGAGGTCATCCTCGCCGCGATGCGGGCCCGGCAGCCGGAGCTGGCGGAGGCGGCGATCCGGCCGCTGATGGAGGTGCGCGGTGAGTACCTGGACGCCGCGTACGACGAGGTCCGGCGGGCGCACGGCTCGTTCGACCGGTACCTGCGCGACGGGTTGGGGCTGACCGACGCGCACCTGGCGGCGCTGCGGGACAACCTGCTGGACTGAGGCCGGCTCCGGCGCGGCGACGGATCGGAACGCCATCCCGCGGGCCTGCTGCGGGCGTGCCGTCGTCGGCCGGGGGCGGGGTGGGCGCGGCCGTGGGACGCCGCGCTGCCCCACGGCCGGCACCGCGCTGGTGCCGGCCGTGCCGTGCCGGCGTCCGCCGGGGTGGGACTAGCCGGCGGGGCGCAGGTCGTGGCGGGCGGCCCAGGCCCGGGCGGAGATGTCGGCGAGGACCAGGCAGGCGTCGTCGGAGGTCTCGTTGCCGGTGGGGCCCCCGTTGGCGAGGTCGGTGGTGGTGCAGACGACCAGCACGTACGGCGGGGCGTCGGGCGGGTAGATGACTCCGGCGCTGTGCCGTACGCCGGGTATCCAGCCGTTCTTGTGGGCGATGCGGACCCCCTCGGGCAACCCGGCGGCGAGGTCCTCGCGCAACTCCTGGGCGAACAGGACGTCGAGCATGGTGGCGCAGCCGGCGGGGGAGGCGAGCGGCCCGGGCCGGACCGCCCCGACGGCCAGCCCGCCGAGCAGGGCCGCCAGGTCGGTGGCGGTGACCAGGTTGGTGATTCCGGCCTCCCGGGCGGCGAAGTCCTCGATGCCGCGCCCGGTGACGCTGTGCCGGGCGCCGGCGAGCGCCCAGGCGTCGGCCACGGCGGGCAGCCCGACGTGGCCGATGCAGATGTTGGTGGCCAGGTTGCTGGAGCGCACGATCATCCGCTCGGCGAGCCAGCGCAGGGACGCGCTGTGGCCCTCCCGCTCCCAGACGGCCCCGTCGCTGTCGTCGTGCCGGTCGCAGGAGAAGCGGGGCGTGCCGGGCTGGGCGGAGTCGAACTCGTTGCGCACGTCGACGAGGGCGGCCAGGTCGAGGGTGCCGGCCTCGGCGGCCCGGTGCAGGGCCAGCAGCACGGCCACTTTCATGGTGCTGGCCGCGTAGTGGGTGGCGTCGGGATGGCGGGTCCAGGTGGGGGCGGCGTCGAGCCGGCCCAGGTACGCCGACATGGTGCCCGGCAGCGTGTCCAGATGCGCGTCGAGGTCGTCCCAGATCATGCCGGTGACCGTAGCGGATCCGGATTGCGCCGGCGGACCGGGTGCGGGGCGGGCCGGGAGGTGGTCCCTCCCGGCCCGCCCCGCGTGTCGTGCTCGGCGGTCAGCCGGTGTGCTTGCGGCGGGCGGTCGCGCGGGCACGCTGCGTCTGGTCGAGGACGACCTTGCGGATGCGCACGGATGCCGGGGTCACCTCGACGCACTCGTCCTCGCGGCAGAACTCCAGGGCCTGCTCCAGGGACAGCTTGCGCGGCGGGATCAGCTTCTCGGTCTCGTCGGAGGAAGAGGCCCGCATGTTGGTGAGCTTCTTCTCCTTGGTGATGTTGACGTCCATGTCGTCGGCGCGGGAGTTCTCCCCGACGATCATGCCTTCGTACACCTCGGTGGTCGGCTCGACGAAGAGCTGGCCGCGCTCCTGAAGGTTGATCATGGCGAACGAGGTGACCGCGCCGGACCGGTCGGCGACGAGCGAGCCGTTGTTGCGGGTGCGCAGCTCGCCGAACCACGGCTCGTAGGACTCGAAGACGTGGTGCAGGATGCCGGTGCCCCGGGTGTCGGTGAGGAACTCGGTGCGGAAGCCGATCAGGCCGCGCGCCGGGACCAGCCACTCCATCCGGATCCAGCCGGTGCCGTGGTTGACGAGCTGCTCCATCCGGCCCTTGCGGGTCGCGAGGAGCTGGGTGATCGCGCCCAGGTATTCCTCCGGCGCGTCGATGGTCAGCCGCTCCACCGGCTCGCAGGTCTTCCCGTCGATGTCCCTGGTGACCACCTGCGGCTTGCCGACGGTCAGCTCGAAGGACTCGCGGCGCATCTGCTCGACCAGGATCGCCAGGGCCAGCTCGCCACGGCCCTGCACCTCCCAGGCGTCGGGCCGCTCGGTGGGCAGCACCCGCAGCGAGACGTTGCCGATCAGCTCCTTGTCGAGGCGGTCCTTGACCATCCGGGCGGTGACCTTGGCGCCCTTGACCCGGCCGACCAGCGGCGAGGTGTTGGTGCCGATGGTCATGGAGATGGCCGGCTCGTCGACGGTGATCAGCGGCAGCGCAACCGGGTTCTCCGCGTCGGCGAGGGTCTCGCCGATCATGATCTCCGGGATGCCGGCGACCGCGATGATGTCGCCCGGTCCGGCCGACTCTGCCGGCCTGCGCTCCAGGCCCTCGGTCATCAGCATCTCGGAGATGCGGACCCGCTGGTTGGTGCCGTCGGTGCGACACCAGGCGACGGTCTGGCCCTTGGCGATGGTGCCCTGCCGGACCCGGCACAGGGCCAGCCGGCCGAGGAACGGCGAGGCGTCGAGGTTGGTCACGTGCGCCTGCAACGGCGCGCCCTCGTCGTACGCGGGCGGCGGGATGGTGTCCAGCAGGGTGCGGAACAGCGGCTCCAGGCTGGTGCTGTCGTCGGGGACCGAGCCGTCGGCGGGCTGGGTGAGCGAGGCGATGCCGTCGCGGGCGCAGGCGTAGACGATCGGGAAGTCGATCTGCTCCTCGTCGGCGTCCAGGTCGAGGAAGAGCTCGTAGGTGTCGTCCACGACCTCCTTGATCCGGGCGTCGGGGCGGTCCACCTTGTTGATCACCAGGATGATCGGCATCCGGGCCCGCAGCGCCTTGCGCAGCACGAAGCGGGTCTGCGGCAGGGGGCCTTCGCTCGCGTCGACGAGCAGTACCACGCCGTCGACCATGGTGAGGCCCCGCTCCACCTCGCCGCCGAAGTCAGCGTGCCCGGGGGTGTCGATGATGTTGATGGTGACCGGGTCGGAGCCGTCCGCCGGCAGGTACCGCACGCCGGTGTTCTTGGCCAGGATGGTGATGCCCTTTTCCCGTTCCAGGTCCCCCGAGTCCATCACCCGCTCGGTCGTCTCACCGCGGGCGCCGTAGGCGCCGGCCTGCCGCAGCATGGCGTCCACCAGGGTGGTCTTGCCGTGGTCGACGTGGGCGATGATGGCGACGTTGCGGAGGTCGGTGCGAAGCTGCATGGGTTCCATCCTCCCGCCTGCGCGGATCAGGGGCGGCGTCGGGGTCACCCCGACGCTTCCCGGATCTGTGCCGAAACCGCTGTTGCCCTGCTTATCCCGGCTGGCATGCTGGCCGCCGTGATCCCGGGGCTGTCGTGCACGATCTGCTGAACTCGGTGCGGGACCTGCCGCCCCTGCTGGTCTAACCTGGCCGCCGCGGCGATCGTGGCCGGCGAGACCGCCGTGATCGTCGGGCTGCTGGTGCCAGGGGAGGCGACCCTGCTGCTGGTCGGCTTCCTCACGTACACCGGTGCCCTTCGGTTGGGACCGGCGCTGCTGGTGATGATTGTCGCAGCGGTGGCCGGCGACGCGGTGGCGTTTCGGGCGGGTCGCCGGTACGGGCCCCGGCTGCGAGCCTCGGGGCTGGGCGCCCGGGTGGGGAAGCGCACAGGGCGACGCCCGAGGAGGCGCCGCCGGCGGTCGCGGGCGGGGTGCGGCCGGGCCGCTGCGCCGGTCTGGGGCAGCGACCCGGCACGGGGTAGGGCCGGGGGCGGGAGGGTCCCCGGGAGGCCGGACCGGGAGGGGCCGGGAGGCCGGGGCGGACGGTCAGTCGCGGGTGGCGGTCGGTTCGGCGGGCCCGCGATCATGGTCCGCCGGAGCGTCCTCGGGCGTCCGGTCGATCCGGCCCGGCCACCAGAAGCGGTCACCGAGCATGAACGCGAGCGCCGGCACGAGCACCGTGCGGACCAGCAGGGTGTCGAGCAGCACCCCGATGCACACGATGATCCCGATCTGGGTCAGCGTGATCAGCGGCAGGACGCCGAGGACGGCGAAGACCGCGGCGAGCAGGACGCCGGCGCTGGTGATCACGCCGCCGGTGACGCGCAGCGCCGACAGCATGCCGTCGCGGGTGCCGGTGCGCCGGGCGTCCTCGCGGGCCCGGGTGACCAGGAAGATGTTGTAGTCCACGCCGAGGGCCACCAGGAACACGAAGGCGAGCAGCAGGACGCCGCTGTCCAGCGCGGGGAAGCCGAGGACGTGGTCGAACAGCAGCCACGCCGCGCCGAGGCTGGCGAAGAACGACGCGATGACGGTGAGCACCAGCAGCAGCGGCGCGACCAGGCCGCGCAGCAGCAGCACGAGCACCGCGCCGACGAGCAGCAGGATGATCGGCAGGATCAGCCACAGGTCCTTGGCGTCGGCCTTGTCGGAGTCGTAGGTGGCGGCGACCGTGCCGCCGACCACGGCGCCGGTGAACGGGTTGGTGCCCTCGACGGCCGGCGGCGCGGAGCCGGGGACCGCGGCGACGGCGTCCCGTAGCGCCTCGACCGCCCGGTCCGACGCGGCGGTGCCCGGCTCGGCCTCCAGCACCACGTCGACCTGGGCGACGGTCGTGCCCGCGTCCCCCGGCCGGGCCGAGGCCACGCCGGGGACGCTCGTGGCGGCGTCGGTGACGGCCGCCACGGCGGCGGGGGTGGTGAGCACGGCGACCGGCTGGGTGGTGCCGGCGGGGAAGGCCTTCGCGAGGGTCTCCGCGCCGGCCACCGCCTCGGGCTTCACCCGGAACTGTTCGGTCTCCGACAGCCCGGTGCGGATGCCGAGCCCGCCGAGGGCGAGGCCGGCGAGCAGCAGCGTCGCGAGGGCCGCGACCGGCACGGGCCGGCGGACGACGGCGTCGCCGAGCCGGCCCCAGAGCCGGCCCTCGCGTACGGGACCGCCGACCCGGGGCACGAACGGCCAGAACAGCCCCCGGCCGAAGATCACCAGCACGGCGGGGAGGAGGAACAGCGCCGACAGCATGGCGAACACCACGCCGGTGGCGCAGGCCACGGCGAGGGCCCGGTTGGTCTCCTGCTCCGACAGCAGCAGGGTGAGCACGCCGAGGACCACGGTGCCGCCGCTGGCCAGGATGGGTTCGGCGGTGCGTCGCAGGGCGGCGCGCATGGCGGCGAAGCGGTCCTCCTCCCGGCGCAGCTCCTCCCGGTATCGGGCGATGAGCAGCAGGGCGTAGTCCGTGGCGGCACCGAAGACCAGGACGCTGGCGATGCCGGTGACCTGGCCCTCCTGGAGGTGGATGCCGAAGGCCGGGACGATGGTGTCCACGGCGCGCAGGGTGAGTTGCTCGGTGGCCGCGACGACGACGAGCGGCACGATCCACAGGAACGGGCTGCGGTAGGTGATGAGCAGCAGCAGGGCGACGACGCCGGCGGTGACGGCGAGCAGCGTGATGTCCGCGCCGTCGAAGACCTTCGTCAGGTCCGCGGTGAACGCCGGCCCGCCGGTCACCTCGGCGGTGAGCCCGTCGGGCAGGCCGTCGAGGGCCGCGCGGAGGTCGGCAACCGTCGTCACGACGTCGTCCTGGCCGCCGGCGGTGGACAGCGGGACGGCGACGAGCGCCACGGTGCCGTCCGGGGAGGTCTGCGGCGGGCTGACCCGCCCGCCGACGGCGAACCGACCCAGCTCGCCCGAGATGTTGGTGACCGCGGCGCGGTCCGGCTCGGTGAGCGGCCTGCCGTCCGAGCGGCTGACGACGACGATAGCGGGCTCGACGCCGCTGGAGGGAAGCTCCTCTTGGAGCCGCTCGACCTGGGTCGACTGCCATTGCACCGACAGTCCGGTGGACGAGACGGGGGCGGGGTTGTCCGGCTCAGGGAACCCGAAGACGGCTGCGCCGAGGACGATCGCGACGGCCACGGTGATCCAGGCGGCGAGCCGGCCCCGGGCGACGCGGGTGAACACAGACATCGGATTTCCTCAGGGTTGCCGGGACGGGGTCCCGGGTACGGCGGTGCGGCTCGACGGGCATGGGATTTAGCGCGTTTGTCGAGTATCTCGACAGGCGAGATTATCCGCCGAACATCTATGCTGCAACCGGGACCACAACGGCAGGGGAAGGGGTGGAGTGACGCAGCACGGCATGTATCGACGGCGCGACAGCCAGCGCGACCAGCTCGTCGCCGAGATCGCCAACGAGCTGCGCCAATACTCCGTCGACGCCCAGCACATCGGGCACGCCTTCGCCGGGCTGCACGGGCTCAACCCCACCGACCTGCACGCCCTGATCGCCGTCATGGACGCCGAGCTGCTCGGCACGCCGCTCACCCCGGGGCGGCTGGGTGAGCAACTCAACATCTCCTCCGGCTCGGTCACCGCGCTGGTCGACCGGCTGGAGCGGGCCGGCCACATCCGCCGGGACCGGGACACCGCCGACCGGCGCAAGGTGTTCCTGCACTACGCCGACCGGGGCGCCGCGTTGGCTATGGAGTTCTTCCAGCCGCTGGGCCGCCGGACCGACCGGGTGATGGCCGACTTCAGCGACGCCGAGCTGGAGATCGTGCACCGCTTCATGACGACGATGGTCACCGCGATGCGGGAGTACCGCGACGCCGTGCGGGCCGCCCGCCCCGACCCCCCCCGCCGCCCGGCCGGCTGACCGCCCACCCGTTGTCGCGCCGAGCGCGACCGGCCGACCCCGCCGCGACATCTCCGCCCGGTTGGGCGGATCGTTGCCCTATTCGAAAAACATGCCTCTGACCTGGCAAAACACCGGAAGGTCCGGCTACTTTCGAGTCACCTGCCCGACGCCGTGCACCCCGGCCGGGCTCACGTCGACCCAGCGCCACGGGTCACCGCCGCCCGGCCTTCCCGCTACCGGAAGGGGGGCGCCATGACCCGGGCCCCGACGAACCTGTTGGCCGTCCGAAGTCTCCTGCTGGCCCATCTCGACCTCGATCCCGCCGCCACCCGACCGCAGGACCTGGAACCGGCCGAGGTCGGCATCGTCGGCGACGCAGGCCACGTCGGGGGCTACCACTGCGGCTCCGACCGGGTGATCACCGGCGACTACTCGGTGGTCGAGTCGCCCCGGGACGCCGCAGGGCTCACCCTCGACGCCTCGGCGCTGGATGTCGGCGGGTTCTCCGTCACCTCGGGCGGAGACGTCCACAGCCTGCGTTCCTTCTCCGCCTGGTGCGTCGCGCAGTGCGTCGCCGGGGCGGACGACACCCTGGACATCCGCGAGATCATCTACTCCCCGGACGGGATCACGGTCCGGCGGTGGGACCGGCTCGGGCGGCGAACCACCGGCGACGCGAGCCACCTGTGGCACACCCATCTCAGCTTTTTCCGCGACTCGACCAAGGCGGGCCGGGACCAGACCCCGCTGTTCCGCCGCTACCTGACCACCATCGGTCTCCTCAAGGAGGACGACATGAGCGCCCAGGCCGAAAGCCAGATCAACAGCCTCTTCAACGCCGTGTTCAACGGCGGGTCAAGCATGGGCCGCCGGGTCGACCCGGACGGCCCTGGCCCCAGCCCGGAGTCCAACAGCGTCGTGGCCAAGCTGGACTACACCATGTACCGCCTCGACGCCGCGCTCGCGCAGCTCACCATCCTGTCGGGCAAGGAGCTGGCCGACGAGCCGGCGATCGTGGCCGGAGTGCTCGCATCGCTGACCCCGGAGAAGATCGCCGCCGCCCTGCCGCCCAGCCTGGCCCAGCAGGTGGCCGACGAGATCGCCCGGCGGTTGGCGGCTTGAGCTTGGCCGGCGGCGGCGCCCGTGAGGCGGGCGGTTCCGAGCCGGCGCGCGCTGTGACGGCGGCCGGGTCAACCCGGCCGCCGCCACCGGCACGAAGGCTAGATCGGACGGACGTTGTCCGCCTGCGGGCCCTTCTGCCCCTGGGTCACGTCGAACTCGACCTTCTGGCCCTCATTGAGTTCCCGGTAACCGCTGGACGCGATGGCCGAGTAGTGGACGAACACGTCCGGACCTCCGCCGTCCTGCTCGATGAAGCCGAAGCCCTTTTCCGAGTTGAACCACTTGACCGTGCCGGTAGCCATGCATCTCTCCCTGTTCAAAGCGGGAGACCACCGACCGCTGGCCGATGATCGCCCTGTACCTCCCCGACAGTAACTGGCGAAACCCCGATCCGCTGGTCGAAGTGCCGTAGGTCGGCCGGCAAAAAAAACTCACACCGGCCACGCCGGGGGGAAAGCCGCCCGGAGATCGGGCCGCTCGGGCATGCTTGCCCGGTGAAAGGACCCGCAGCCGCCGTGCTGTCTGAGCTGGAACGCGAGGTCGACGCGCCCGGGGATGGGCTGGACCGGCTCCGGCTCGTCGCCACCCCCTTCGTCCCCGAGGTACGGCTGCACCTCGCCGAGGACGCCATCGTCTGGTGGGCCCGGATGGAGGCCGCCTCCGGGCACGCCCTGCCGGCGCCGTACTGGGCGTCGGTCTGGGCCGGCGGGCAGGCCCTCGCCCGGCACCTGCTCGACAACCCCGAGCTCGTCGCCGGTCGCCGCGTGCTGGACCTGGCCGCCGGCTCGGGCCTGGTGGCGATCGCCGCCGCGCTGGCCGGCGCGTCCCGGGTCGTGGCCAACGACATCGACCCGTACGCCGTGGCCGCCGTCATGCTCAACGCCCGGGCCAACCGGGTCACCGTCGCCGCCACCGGCGAAGACCTGCTCGACTCCGCTGCCGACGACGTGGACCTGCTGGTCGCCGGGGACGTCTTCTACGACGAGGAACTGGCCGAGCGGATGCTGCCGTTCCTGCGCCGCGCCGCCGCCCGGGGCAGTCACGTACTGGTCGGTGACCCCGGCCGCGGCCACCTGCCCCGCAACCGGCTGGACCTGGTGGCCAGCTACCAGGTGCCCACCACCGAACCCGCCGTCGACACCCCGGTGCGCCGCGTCGAGGTGCTCAGCCCTCGCTGACGCGAACCCGTCCCGGTTGCGCTTTTCCGCAATCGCAGGCGAGCGCAGGAAAGGAAACGCCCGGAGCTGGCGAAAGCCAACCCCGGGCGTCGTGAGACACGTTCGCTACCAGCCGCGTGCGCGCCACTGGGGCAGCGACGGGCGCTCCGCGCCGAGGGTGCTGTCCCCGCCGTGCCCCGGGTAGAACCACGTCTCGTCCGGCAGCCGGTCGAACAGGCGGTGCTCCACGTCGTTGAGGAGCTGACCGAAGCGCTCCGGGTCCTTGTCCGTATTGCCCACCCCACCGGGAAAAAGCGAGTCCCCCGTGAACAGGTGCGGGGTGCCGGCCGGGTCGCGGTAGAGCAGGGCGATCGAGCCCGGGGTGTGCCCCCGCAGGTGGATCACCTCCAGCTCGCGGTCGCCGACGGTCACGGTGTCCCCGTCGGCGAGGGTGTCCGCCTCGATCGGCAGGCCGGCGGCGTCGTCGGCGTGCACCAGCGGCCGGGCGCCGGTCTTGGCGACCACCTCCTCCAGGGCCACCCAGTGGTCCATGTGCTGGTGGGTGGTGACCACGGTGGCCAGGCCGGCGTCGCCGACCAGCTCCAGCAGCCGGGGGGCCTCGTTGGCGGCGTCGATCAGCAACTGCTCGCCGGTGCCGGTGCACCGCAGCAGGTAGGCGTTGTTGTCCATCGGCCCCACCGACATTTTGGTGATGGTGAGCCCGTCGAGTTCGCGTACGGCCGGCGCGTCGCCGGGGCTGACGTCTCCGCTGTAGGTCATGGTGCTACATCCATTCGGGTGGGTTCGGCAGGGGACCGTCGGGGGCGACGGCGAGCGTCTCGCCGGCACCGCGGCCGGTCAGCCAGGCGGCGAGTTCGGGGGCGGGGCCGGTGATCGTGGGCGCCGTCGCGCGGTCGCCGACGACCAGCTCGTGGTGGCTGCCGTCGAAGCGCAGCACCATCGCCGGCGCGTCGGGCCGGGCGGACAGGCCGGTCGCGACCTCGTGCAGCAGCCGCTGGGCGAACGCCTCCGGCCAGTCGGCCGGGCGGTACCCGGTGGCCAGGTCCACGTGGTGCACCTCGATCTCGCGCAGCCGCCCCCAGACCAGCATGGCGGCCGGCCACGGGCCGCGTCGCGTCTGCACCGTGGCCGCCCACGCCTCGACCGGCATGGCGGCGACCGCCTCGGCGAACCGCTCCGCCGACCGGCGCAGGTCGTCCAGGTGGGCGGCGGGCGGCCGGGACGCGCCGGCGGAGATGTCGGCGTCGCGGGCCGCGCCGCTGGCGTACATCGGGATGCGTTCGCCGGTGCGGGCGGCGGTGAGCAGGTTGACGAACCCGTCGGCGTTGCGGGCCAGGTGGGTCAGCACGTGCCCCCGGGTCCAGCCGGGCAGCAGGCACGGCGCGGCGACGCCCGCGTCGTCGAGGGCGGCCGTGGTGCGGAACAGGCGGGCCGTGGCGTCGTCGAGGTCACCGGTCAGCAGCAGCGGATCAGCGGTCACGATCCGACCCTAGCGGTCCGCTTCCTCGGCGTCGCCGTGGAAATCGCTTTCGGCGCGTCGGCCCGCCCCCTACCGTCGGCGTCGTACGCGGCACCCGGGACGTCGGAGGAGGTGGTGCCCATGCCGGTCGTAGCACGCGAGTCGCGCCACCGTTCACCCCGACACCGGAGAGGTTCCGATGACCATCGACCTGACCGCCCTCGGCTGGGACGCCGAGCGGGCAACCCACGTACGTAACCGCACCCACCAGCGGCCGGGCCGGGTGGCCCGGGTCGACCGCGGCGTGTGCACCGTGCTCGGCGCCGACGGCCCGGTCCGCGCCACCCTGGGCGCGGCGGTGCTGGCCGCCGCCGCCAGTGATCTGACCCGGCTGCCCTGCGCGGGGGACTGGGTGCTCCTGCACACGTGGCCGGACGGGCCGGTCACCGTGGAGGCCGTGCTGCCCCGGCGCACCGCGCTGGTGCGCCGCACCGCCGGCAAGGACGCCAGCGGGCAGGTGCTCGCCGCCAACCTGGACGCGGCCGCCGTCGTCGAGCCGGTGCACCCGGAGCCGGACGTCGCCCGCATCGAGCGGCTGCTCGCCCTGGTCCACGAGTCGGGCGCCACCCCGCTGGTGGTGCTCACCAAGGCCGACCTCGCCGCCGACCCGGCGGCGATCGCCCGGCAGTTCGCCGGGGTCGCACCCGGGGTGCCGGTGCTGCCGGTCAGCGCCGAGCGGGGCGTCGGCCTCGACCCGCTGCGCGCCCACGTCGGCCGGGGCCGCACCCTGGCCCTGCTCGGGCCGTCCGGCGCCGGCAAGTCGAGCCTGGTCAACGCCCTGGCCGGGGCGGTGGTGATGCCGACCCAGGCGATCCGCCGGGTCGACGGCAAGGGCCGGCACACCACCACCTGGCGGGCGCTGGTCCCGGTCCCCGGCGGCGGCGCGGTGCTGGACACCCCGGGGGTGCGGGCGGTCGGCCTGCTCGACGGCGCGGTCGGGCTGGACCGGGCCTTCGCCGACATCACCGAGCTGGCCACCGACTGCCGGTACGCCGACTGCGCGCACGACGCCGAGCCGGGCTGCGCGGTCCGCGACGCCCTCGCCGCCGGCGAGCTGACCGCCCGACGGTACGACAGCTGGCGCAAGCTGCAACGGGAGGTGGCCTTCGAGACCCGGCGCCGGGAGACCCGGCTGGCCGCCGAGCGCCGGGGCGGCTGGCGCGGTGGGCGCCGCCGGACGGGCCGACCGTGACGCAGGGTGTCCCCACCGCCGCTCCGCCCGCGCGGGTGTGGTGACGGAGGGTTGCTGCGACGTCGCCCCGCGCGCTCTGGTGGGCCGGGCGGCGCGGGGGTGACCGGGCGTGGCCGTGGTCGGTGTCACGCCGTCGCCGGGGGCCGTCCGCAGGGCGGGGCGGCGATCCGGCACAGCCGGCGTGAGCTGGGGGAATGTGCGGGCGCGGGAAGTTGTCGTACCTCGGAGCTAGAGTTGCCGAGGCGCTTCTTCTGCGCCCGCACCACCGCTCAGGGCCGTCCCGGAAGTCCCCGGACCGCCCCGGAGCGGACAGATCCTCCTTGCCTTCTTCTCCCGGGAGTACACGGACCGTGGCCGACCGTCTGATCATCCGTGGCGCGCGCGAGCACAACCTGCGTGACGTCAGTCTCGACCTGCCCCGGGACGCCCTGATCGTCTTCACCGGGCTCTCCGGCTCCGGCAAGTCGAGCCTGGCCTTCGACACGATCTTCGCCGAGGGGCAGCGCCGGTACGTGGAGTCCCTCTCCTCGTACGCCCGGCAGTTCCTCGGCCAGATGGACAAGCCGGACGTCGATTTCATCGAGGGGCTCAGCCCCGCCGTGTCCATCGACCAGAAGTCGACCTCGCGCAACCCGCGCTCGACCGTCGGCACCATCACCGAGGTCTACGACTACCTGCGGCTGCTCTATGCCCGGGTCGGCGAGCCGCACTGCCCGGTCTGCGGCGAGCGGATCTCCAGGCAGAGCCCGCAGCAGATCGTCGACCGGGTGCTCGCGATGGCCGAGGGCACCAAGTTCATGGTGCTCGCCCCGGTCGTGCGGGGCCGCAAGGGCGAGTACGTCGACCTGTTCGCCGAGCTCCAGGGCAAGGGATACGCCCGGGCCCGGATCGACGGCGTGGTGCACCCGCTGACCGAGCCGCCGAAGCTCAAGAAGCAGGAGAAACACACCATCGAGGTGGTGATCGACCGGCTCACCGTCAAGCCCAGCGCCAAGCGGCGGCTGACCGACTCGGTCGAGGCCGCGCTCGGCCTCTCCGACGGCCTGGTGCTGCTCGACTTCGTCGACCTCGCCGAGGACGATCCCGACCGCGAGCGCCGCTACTCCGAGCACCTGGCCTGCCCCAACGACCACCCCCTGGCGATCGAGGACCTGGAGCCCCGGGTCTTCTCCTTCAACGCCCCGTACGGGGCCTGCCCCGAGTGCACCGGCCTGGGCACCAGGAAGGAGATCGACCCGGAGCTGGTCGTCCCCGACCCGGAGCGCAGCCTGCGCGAGGGCGCGATCCAGCCCTGGTCCACCGGGCACAACCTGGAATACTTCCTGCGCCTGCTGGAGGCCCTCGGCGAGGCCGAGCACTTCGACGTCGACACGCCGTGGCGGGCCCTGCCGGCGCGGGCGCAGAAGACCATCCTGCACGGCTCCGGCGACCAGGTGCACGTGCGCTACCGCAACAAGTTCGGCCGCGAGCGCTCCTACTACACCGGCTTCGAGGGCGTGGTGCAGTGGATCGAGCGCCGGCACACCGACACCGAGTCGGAGTGGTCGCGGGAGAAGTACGAGGGCTACATGCGCGACGTGCCCTGCGCGGCCTGCGGCGGGGCCCGGCTCAAGCCGGAGGTGCTCGCGGTCACCCTGGCCGGCAAGAGCATCGCCGAGGTCTGCAACCTGTCGGTGGGCGAGTGCGCCGAGCTGCTGGCCGGCATCGAGCTGACCGACCGGCAGAAGATGATCGCCGAGCGGGTGCTCAAGGAGATCAACGCCCGGCTGAAGTTCCTGCTCGACGTCGGGCTGGACTACCTCTCCCTGGACCGCCCGGCCGGCACCCTCTCCGGCGGCGAGGCGCAGCGCATCCGGCTGGCCACCCAGATCGGCTCCGGCCTGGTCGGCGTGCTCTACGTGCTCGACGAGCCGTCCATCGGCCTGCACCAGCGGGACAACCACCGGCTGATCGAGACCCTGGTCCGGCTGCGCGGCCTGGGCAACACGCTGATCGTGGTCGAGCACGACGAGGACACCATCCGCGCCGCCGACTGGATCGTCGACATCGGCCCGGGCGCGGGCGAGCACGGCGGCCGGATCGTGCACTCCGGCTCGGTGCCCGCCCTGCTGGACAACCCGGAGTCGGTCACCGGGGCGTACCTGTCGGGGCGCAGGGAGATCCCGACGCCGGGCCGGCGCCGGCCGCAGACGCCGGAGCGGGAGCTGGTGGTGCACGGCGCCCGCGAGCACAACCTGCGCAACCTCACCGTGTCGTTCCCGCTGGGCCAGCTCATCGCGGTCACCGGGGTCAGCGGCTCGGGCAAGTCGACGCTGGTCAACGACATCCTGCACGCGGTGCTGGCCAACCAGATCAACGGGGCCCGGCACGTGCCGGGCCGGCACACCCGGATCACCGGCCTGGAGCACGTGGACAAGGTCGTCGGCGTCGACCAGTCGCCGATCGGCCGCACCCCGCGCTCCAACCCGGCCACCTACACCGGGGTCTGGGACCACGTCCGCAAGCTGTTCGCCGAGACCACGGAGGCCAAGGTCCGGGGGTACGGGCCGGGCCGGTTCTCGTTCAACGTCAAGGGCGGCCGGTGCGAGGCGTGCTCCGGCGACGGCACGATCAAGATCGAGATGAACTTCCTGCCCGACGTGTACGTCCCGTGCGAGGTCTGCAAGGGCGCCCGGTACAACCGGGAGACCCTGGAGGTGCACTACAAGGGCCGGACCGTCTCCGACGTGCTGGAGATGCCGATCGAGGAGGCGGCGGAGTTCTTCTCCGCCATCCCGGCCATCCACCGGCACCTCAAGACGCTGGTGGACGTGGGCCTGGGCTACGTCCGGCTGGGCCAGCCCGCGCCGACGCTGTCCGGCGGCGAGGCGCAGCGGGTCAAGCTCGCCTCCGAGCTGCAGAAGCGCTCCACCGGTCGGACGGTGTACGTGCTCGACGAGCCGACCACCGGGCTGCACTTCGAGGACATCCGCAAGTTGCTGATGGTGCTGGAGGGCCTGGTCGAAAAGGGCAACACCGTGATCACCATCGAGCACAACCTCGATGTGATCAAGACGGCGGACTGGCTGATCGACATGGGCCCCGAGGGCGGCCACCGGGGCGGCAGCGTGCTGGCCACCGGCACCCCGGAGGAGGTCGCCGAGGTGCCCGAGAGCCACACCGGCCAGTTCCTGCGCCAGGTGCTCAGGCTCGACGGCGACGCCAAGGGCGCCAAGGCGGCCACCGGCCGGGCCGCGAAGGCCAACGGCACCACCCGCGCCCGGCCCGGCCGGAAGGCCACGGCCGGGGCGCGCTGACCCCTGGCCGGCTCCGGGCCGGCGACGTATGCGGCGACCCGAGGACCCGGACCCGGCCGAAGGTGAGCGACGCGGCGGTCTCCCGGCGACGGGCACCGCCGCGTCGCGGACCCGGAGCGATCACGGTGGTCTATTCGTTGAACCGGCAGGCGCCGTGATCCGTGGACAGCGGGTACGGCCGCGGATCGTGACGGCGGCGGCAGTCGACAGAGAGGCCAGACATGAGTGACGAGCAGGCGCAGACTCCTCCGGGCACGCAGACACGCCGTGCCCTCCTCGCCGGTGCCGGTGCGGTGGGCGCGGCGGTCGTCCTGTCGGCCTGCGGGAGCGACGACGACACCGACGGCGGCCCCGCCCCGACCAGCGGCGGCCCGGGCGCGACCGGCGCGGGCGACGCCGAGGGCGGCAACCGGGACTCGTCCGCCCCGCTGGCCCGCACCGCCGACATCCCGGTCGGCGGCGGCGCGGTGTACGCCAGCAAGGGCGTGGTGATCACCCAGCCCGAGGCCGGCACGTTCAAGGGTTTCGACCCGATCTGCACCCACCAGGGCTGCCCGGTGTCGAACGTCGACGGCGGCACCATCAACTGCACCTGCCACAACAGCAAGTTCTCCATCACCGACGGCTCGGTGAAGCAGGGCCCGGCGACGAAGCCGCTGGCGGCCAAGGAGATCAAGGTCGACGGCGACCAAATCACCCTCGTCTGACGACGACGGCGGCCGGCACGGATGATCCGTGCCGGCCGCCGTCGCGGGGGTCAGCGGGCGTACACCGACATCTCCCACAGCGAGAAGCCGTACTCGGTGCCCCGGGTCAGGCCGCGCATCCGCACGTACCGGGCGTTTCCGGCCGGGAACGCCGCCACGTCGGTGCCGCCGTCGCCGGCCGTGGTCGACCAGGCCGTACGCCAGGTCGTCCCGTCGGCGGACACCTCGATCCGGTACGACCGGGCGTACGCCGCCTCCCAGGCCAGCACCACCCGGCCCACCGCTCGGACGGAGCCCAGGTCGACGGTGAGCGTCTGGTCGTCGTCGCGGGAGCTGGCCCACCGGGTGCCGAGGTCCCCGTCGACCGCCTTGCTCGCGGGGTAGAGGAACTGGGTGCTCGACGCGGTCGCCGGCCGTCCGGCGGCGAGGTTGGTCACGTCGTCGCCGCGCTTCGCGGGGAACGAGACCACCTGCTGGTAGGTGGGCCGGTTCTGCCAGGCGATCGTGGCGTGCTTGATCCCGCCCAGCGGCGACTGGATGATCGCGTCGGCGCACCACTGGTCGCCCGCCGAGCAGGTGGCGTCGCCGGGGTAGACCTGGGCGGCCGGGGTGGCCGCCGCGCCGCGCAGCGTGTCGAGCAGGACCTGCCGGCAGCCGGCGAGGGTTCCGCCGCCGCAGTACGTGCGGCCGAGGCCGCCGGCCACCGGGTCGCCGAGCACCGAGCGCAGGTCCTTGTCGACGTACCCCCACCAGCCGTACTGGAACGACGAGCCCTTGTGCGACTGGGCCTCGGAGGGGGACTCGTCGATCTGGAGGGTGTTGACCAGCGCCTGGTAGAGGTCCGGGCCGAGCGGGGCGGAGAACATCCCCCGCACCAGCAGCGGCCACCAGGCGTCGAAGGTGCGGATCGCGTCGGCGTGCTGGTACACCTTCGAGCCCTTAACCGTCTCCACCCGCAGCGCGCCGGCCTGCCGCCACGCCTTCAGCCGGCTGATCTCGGCGGCCAGGGCGGTGTCGCCGACGGGCTGGCTCTCCAGCACCCGGATCAGCTCGTCGAGCACCTCGGCCCCGCGCAGGTCGGTCAGGCCGGCCTGCTCCACGAGGCTGGTCAGCGACGCCCGGTCGAACTTCTTCCCCGTCGCGAGGGCCGCCTTGAGCGGCCGGTCGAGCAGGTTGCCCCGGTGCACGGCGCCGAAGCTGAAGTTGCCGTCGGCCCCCCCGAAGTCCTTGGCCTGCTTGTTGTTCCAGCTCACGTAGTAGTCCTGGTCGACCGAGCCGGGGTGGGCGGCCAGCGGGGCGTACGTCGCGGTGTTCGTCGCCGGCTGGTAGCCCTGCCACTCGTACGCGGCGTCGGCCTTCATCGGCAGGTTCGGGTTCGACCCGGTGGCGCGCATCGGGTTGAGCCCGGAGTTGAAGTACGCCGACTGGGTGGAGTTGACGTAGAACCAGTTGAACGCGTACTCGACGTTGTTCGCCGAGGCGGTGAAGGCGTCGGCGGAGCCCATCTGGGTCGGGTCGTTGAACATCTGGAAGCCGATCGCGGAGTCGGCCTCGTGTCGGTAGGTGGAGCGGAGCTGGGTGAAGGCGTGCGGCTTGCCGCCGACGGTCCCGCGCCAGGCGACCAGGCCGAGCTTCGTCCGCCAGGCGGTGAGCTTGTACGACCCGGCGGGCGTGCTGTCGGCGGTCGTCGGGTTCCACTTGTTGGTGTGCGCGAGCTGCTCCATCGCCAGGCACTGGCCACGGTAGAGGTAGCGGGTGCTGGCCAGGGTGGGCGCGCTGCCGTCGGTGGTGCACAGCGGCACCGCGTACGTGTCGGTGATGTCCTGGGTCGCCGAGGTGGCGCTCCAGGCGTAGTCCTGGCCCCGGCCGAGCAGCACGTAGAGGTTCAGGCCGGCGAACGCGGCGCCCCGGGCGCTGATCCCCGGGCCCTGCAACTCCTGGATCATCAGTAGCTGCGGGGAGAAGTAGCCGGTCTGCGGGCCGAACACGGCGACCGGGTGACCGGTCGTGGAGTTGGCGCCGGAGACCAGGGCCGCGTTGGACATGCCCCGGTGCGCCGGGTCGATGGTCAGCCCGGACAGCGCGGCGGCCAGCTCGGAGCCCCTGCCGGCGGTGGTGGTGGCGGAGCCGGTGGGGTCGGTGAAGACCGGTTCGACCTTCGCGGAGCCGGCGTCGGGCAGCGCCACGCTGGCCGCGTCCGGGGAGGCGTTGCCGTACGGGAAGCTCTGCCCGTTGTGCAGGGTCAGCACCGTCTCGGGGTCGTTCTGGCTGCGGAAGGCCGTCCACACCTTGTCGCCCTCGACCGGGCCGTACTTGGCCCGGGCGGCGATGCGGACCAGCGCGGACTGCATCTCGTTGCCGCCCCCGCCGCCGAACAGGCCGCCGACCACGCCGGCGATGGCGATCAGGTCGGTCATCCGGAACTGCTCGGGGCCACCCTTGTTGGTGATCGCGTCGAGGTGCCCGGTCAGCACGTACTCGCCGGGGCAGTTGCGGTTGGCCATGCAGACGCCGATGTAGGCGTTGATGCCGGCGATGTACTCCTGCACGTCGGTGTAGAGCTGCTCGCCGCGCGGGCCCTTCGTGCGCAGCGCGTCGACCTGCGCCTGGAGGTCGGCGTCGGTGTAGGGCGAGTTGCGCCAGACGCTCTGCTCCAGGGCCCGGTTGCCCGGCGACCCGCCGGCGAACGGGGTGAGGGTCCCCCGGCCGACGTGGCGCAGCAGGTCCATGGTGAACAGCCGGTCCTCGGCGCCGGCGTACCCGGCGCCGTACATGGTGCCGCCGCGGGTGGCGCCGGTGACGTGCGGGACGCCGGTCGCCTTGTCCCGCAGGATGCGTACGTCGGAGCGGGGCGAGTAGTCGCGCTCGACCTGTCCGGCCGGGACGCCGAAGGAGGCGTCGTTGAAGAAGTTGCCGATCTGCTCCTCGCGCAGCCCGGCGTAGCCGTAGACCAGGTCGGAGTACTTGCCGAGCTGGTCGGCGGAGTGCTTGGGCAGGGTGCCCAGCGTCTGGTTGGCGAGGATCTCGACGAGGGTGGCGTTGCCGTTCTGGCCGGGCGGCACGATGTCGCCGCACTCGCCCAGGCAGTAGTCGTTGGCGGCGAACGTGGCGGCGGCGGTGGTGGCCGGCGCGCCCACGGCGGGGGATGGGGTGGGGGAGGCGACGAGTAGGGCCGCGACGCCGACGGCGGCGGTCGCGCCGGCCAGCAGGCGGCGCGTGGTGGTGGGACGGGACATGGTGATCCTCCGGGGGGATGGGGATCAGGGCACGGGACGGGTGCGGATCATTACATGAAGAACATTCAGTTACCGGATGGTAATCTCCACGCCCCGATATTGGAAGATGCCAATCCTTGTATCGGCTGCCCGTTGCCCTTGGTTGTTGAGCCGTCCGGATTCATTCGATAGTCTTCGATCCCTCCGAGCCGCTGTCGGCCGGACCAGGTCCCGCCGTCGAGAAGGGACATCGGATGAGATCCGCCCGCCTGCTCGCCCCCGTGGCGCTGCTCGCCGCCCTGCTGCCCCCGTCCGCGCCCGCCGTCGCCGCGCCCGCCGCAGCATCCGCGGCCCCGTCGGCCGCCGTCACGTCCGGCACCTTCTCGGTGCTCACCTACAACGTCGCCGGCCTGCCCGAACCGCTGTCCGGCAGCAAGCCGGCGGTCAACACCCGGCCCATCGGCGAGCGGGTCAACGCGTACGACATCGTGCACGTCCAGGAGGACTTCAACTACCACGCCGACCTGTACGCCACCGACCGGCACCCGCACCGCACGCCGACCAGTGGCGGGGTTCCCATCGGCGACGGCCTCAACACGATGTCCAACTACCCGGTGTCGGACTTCGTCCGGGTCAAGTGGAGCAAGTGCAACGGCTTCGACTGCCTCACCCCGAAGGGGTTCAGCCGGTCCCGGGTCCGGCTCGCCGAGGGCGCCTTCGTGGACCTCTACGACGTGCACACCAACGCCGGCACGACCGAGGCCGACTTCACCGCCCGCCGGTCCAACATCAGCCAGCTCTCCGCGTACGTCGCGGCGAACTCCGCCGGCAACGCGGTGATCGTGATGGGCGACCTGAACTCCCGCTACACCCGGGTCGGCGACAACGTCCGCGACCTGGTGTCCGCCAACGGCCTCACCGACGCGTGGGTGCGCCAGGAGCGCGGCGGGGTTCCTCCGGTGCTCGGCAGCCCGGCGTTGACCTGCGACCCGGCGAACGTCACCAACGCCTGCGAGGTGGTCGACAAGATCCTCTACCGGGGCAACCGGCTGGTCCGGCTCGGCCTGACCCGCTACCACAACGAGCACGCCCGGTTCCTGGACCCGGCCGGCGACCCGCTGTCCGACCACTACCCGCACGCCGCCTGGTTCACCTGGGCCCTCACCGACGGGCTGCGGGCCAGCGACACCTGGGGCGGCCCGGATGGCACCCCGTTCACCGACGCCGACCGGGTCGGACCCCGGGTCACCGCCGTCTCGCTGCGCGGGGGCGCCCGGCTCGACCAGGTCGGCGTCGGCCTAGCCGGCGGCGCCACCCTCACCCACGGCGGCACGGGCGGCAACCCGGCCACCCTCGCCCTGGCCGAGGGCGAGCACGTCACCCAGGTCACCCTCACCCAGGGGAAGAAGGACGGCAAGGTGCGGATCTTCTCCGCCCGGTTCACCACCAACCTGGGGCGCACCCTCTCCGGCGGCACGCCGACCTCGGACGCGGTGACCTTCACCGCCCCGCCCGGCGGCCGGCTCGTCGGCTTCTTCGGCCGCTCCGGCAGCGAGGTCGACCAGCTCGGCGTGATCTGGGCTGTCGGGGCCGGCGGCTAGTCTCGGAGTGTGGCTGACCCCTCGACCTACCGCCCCGCGCCCGGCACCATCCCCGACTCCCCGGGGGTCTACCGGTTCCGCGACGGCACCGGCCGGGTGATCTACGTCGGCAAGGCGAAGAGCCTGCGCAGCCGGCTCAGCTCCTACTTCGCCGACCTGTGGGGGCTGCACCAGCGCACCCAGCAGATGGTCACCACCGCCGAGTCGGTCGACTGGGTCACCGTCGGCACCGAGGTCGAGGCCCTCCAGCTCGAATACACCTGGATCAAGCAGTACGACCCCCGGTTCAACGTCCGCTACCGCGACGACAAGTCGTATCCGTACCTCGCCGTCACGGTCGACGAGGAGTTCCCCCGGTTCCAGGTGATGCGCGGCGCCAAGCGCAAGGGGGTGCGCTACTTCGGGCCGTACTCGCACGCCTGGGCCATCCGCGAGACGCTCGACCTGCTGCTGCGGGTCTTCCCGGCGCGCACCTGCTCGGCCGGCGTGTTCAAGCGCGCCGGCCAGGTGGGCCGCCCCTGCCTGCTGGGTTACATCGGCAAGTGCTCCGCGCCCTGCGTGGGCAGCGTCTCCGCCGAGGAACACCGGCGCATCGTCGACGGCTTCTGCGACTTCATGGGTGGGCGCACCGACACGATGGTCCGCCGGCTCGAACGCGAGATGACCGAGGCCAGCGAGGCGCTGGAGTTCGAGAAGGCCGCCCGGCTGCGCGACGACGTCGCGGCCCTGCGCCGGGCCATGGAGAAGCAGACCGTGGTGCTCGGCGACGGCACCGACGCCGATGTCGTCGCGTTCGCCGACGACCCCATGGAGGCCGCCGTCCAGGTCTTCCACGTCCGCGACGGCCGGGTCCGGGGCCAGCGCGGCTGGGTGGTGGAGAAGACGGAGGACCTGACCGCCGGCGACCTGGTCCACCACTTCTGCACCCAGGTGTACGGCGAGGAGCAGGGCGAGGCCGACGTGCCCCGCGAGCTGCTGGTGCCCGCCCTGCCCGCCGACGCCGACGCGCTGGCCGACTGGCTGTCGGGCCGCCGGGGGAGCCGGGTGTCCCTGCGGGTGCCGCAGCGCGGCGACAAGCGGTCCCTGCTGGAGACGGTGGAACGCAACGCCAAGGACGGCCTGGCCCGGCACAAGCTCAAGCGCGCCGGCGACCTGACCACCCGGGGCCAGGCCCTCGACGAGATCAGCGAAGCGCTCGGCATGCGCACCGCGCCGCTGCGCATCGAGTGCTTCGACATCTCCCAGATCCAGGGCACCGACGTGGTGGCCAGCATGGTCGTCTTCGAGGACGGCCTGCCCCGCAAGGGCGAGTACCGCCGGTTCATCGTCCGGGGCGCCACCGACGACCTGTCCGCCATGTCGGAGGTGCTGCGCCGCCGCTTCGCCCGCTACCTCGACGCCCGCGCCGAGACCGGCGAGATGGGGGAGGAGACCGCCTCCGACCCGGACCGGCCGGGCATCGACCCGACGACCGGCCGGCCACGGAAGTTCGCGTACCCGCCGCAGTTGGTGGTGGTCGACGGCGGCGCGCCGCAGGTCGCGGCGGCGGCCCAGGCCCTCGCGGAGCTGGGCATCGACGACGTGGCGCTGTGCGGCCTGGCCAAGCGGCTGGAGGAGGTGTGGCTGCCCGACGACGAGTTCCCGGTCATCCTGCCGCGCACCTCCGAGGGGCTCTACCTGCTGCAACGGGTGCGCGACGAGGCGCACCGCTTCGCCATCACGTTCCACCGGCAGCGCCGCTCCAAGCGGATGACCGAGTCCGCGCTGGACAACGTGCCCGGCCTCGGCGAGGTGCGGCGCAAGGCGCTGCTGCGCCACTTCGGCTCGCTCAAGCGGCTCGCGGCGGCCTCGGCGGAGGAGATCACCGAGGTCCCCGGCGTCGGCCGGCGCACCGCCGAGGCGATCACCGCCGCCCTCAACCCCGACGCGGGCCCACCGCCGGCCCGGCCCGACGCGGCGGGCGACAGCTCGTCGTAGGAGGGGCCGGACGCGGTGGTGTGGCGTCCGCAGCCAGGCTCACGGCGCGTTGGGGTGGGGCGCTGACCTGCGGCCTCATCGGATCTGCTCCGGTGCCCCGAACTGGCGGCACGGCAGCGGCAGGTCAGCGCCCCGGCTCGCCGTCCCCGTCGCCCCAGCGCAGGCCGCCGATGCCGGCCGCGCTGTGGAATCCGGGTGTCCCGTGACGTCCATGCAGACCTCGCTGTCGGGGCCGATCCGGCCGCAGAACACCGGCTCGACGTGGTTCCAGGCATCGGCCCGCGACAGCAACGCGGCGCTCGCGGGCAGCTCGGGGCGCAGGATCGTCAGCCCCTCCGCGTAGACGACCGCCTGGTCCCGGGCCTCCCGCAGGTCGGTCGCCAGGTAGTTCAGGTGCAGGGTCCAGCGCCGGGGCATCTGGTACGCCCCGGCGGGCGGCCCGTTGCGGCCCGACCGCCGCTCGCGCTCCGTCGTGTAGCGGGTGGCCAGGGAGTTGACGTACGAGGAGAGGTCGTCCGGCTTCGCCAGCGCGTGGGCGATGGCGGCGCCGAGGAGGTCGCCAAGATCCTCGGCTGGCACCGGACCAAGGTCATTCGCTTCGAACTCGGGCACTCCCGGGTGATGCCCAAGGACCTGCCGCCGCTGCTCGACCTCTACGACGCCGCAGAGGAAGAGCGGGAGTCGCTGACCGCGCTGCTGCGGCAGTCCCGGCAGAAGGGTTGGTGGAGCGCGTACGGCGACGTGCTGCCGGACGACTACGTCGGCTTCGAGGCGGAGGCCACGTCGATTAGCGCGTTCGAGAGTCTGTACGTGCCTGGCCTGTTGCAAACTGAGGAGTACGTCCGAGCGATCGTCAAAGCGGGGCGCAGCACCGCCGACGAGGATGAGATCGATCGACGTGTAGCAGCCCGCCTCAGCCGCAAGGTCCTTCTCTCACGGACGAGGTGGCCGAGCTGTCCTCCGTCCTGGCGGTGCGGGACTCCAAGGATCCGGCGGGGCCGGCGCTCCTCTTCGGTCGGGACGCCTGGTCGTCGTTCGTCGTCGGACTGCGGCGCGGCCCGCACGCCTGACGCCCTCGGCGAGTTGGCCGTGGCCCTGATGCTGGCGGCATCACCCGCGCCCGGTTAGATGGCCGGATGGCGGTAAGCATCGACATCGAAGCCCTCCGGGACGCGGCCGGATCGGTCGCCTGTGACGCGGCGGACAAGCTCCAGGCGGCCGGTCAGCCGGTGGAGATCATGGCGGTCGGCGGGGGAGCGTCCTGCGTGATCCGGGAGGCCGGGCAGCCACCGTACGAGGTCTGGGTGGGGGTCACGGCGGACGGCTTCACCGTCGAGTGCGACTGCCCAGCCGGTGAGGAGCTGTGCGGGCACGCGGTGGCCCTGACTGCCGCTGCCCTGGAAGACGGGCTGGCGTGGTCCTCGGCGGCCACCCCACCGTCGGCCGTGGAGATCGATCCCAGGCTCGCCGAGCTGGCCGAACTCGCACGCGGTATCCCCGCCCGGCGGCTGGCGTTGCTGGTCGCCGAGTGGGCGGCCACGGATCGCGTGTTGGAGAACAGGTTGCTGGCGTACGGGGACCGGCTCTCGTCTCCCACCGCCGTCGAGTTGGATGACCTTCGTCAATCCATCGACGACATCGCCCATCAGGCGACCAGCGGCCACCGTTGGGATCTGCACGACGTGGTGAAGGCTGGCCGGGCGCTCGTCGAAGAGGTGCGGGTGCTGGCCGAGCGACCGGCGACGGAGGGAAGCCTGCTGGTGATCGAGCGGGCCGCCCGCGCCTGGGACGGCCTTGCGGGTTACCTCTACGACGCCTGGGAGACGTACGAGGAGGAGCCGGGCGAGATCGGCGGCGCGTTGCGGGCGGCCCACGTCCAGCTCTGCGAGCAGGTGCAGCCGGACCCCGACGAACTGGCCGCCCGGCTGGTCGAGATCATCGGGGCGGCCGAGGTCGACTCGTGCCTCGACGAGCCGTGGGAATACCTCGGCGTGCTCGGCCGTGACCGGGTCAAGACGCTGCAGATCCGCCGCTGACGGCCGTCACGATGCGCGCCGCCGGCCACGACTCGCCGTCGGCTGCCAGGCGGTCATTCTCGCGGCACCAACGCCGAGGCAACGTTGAGGTGTTGGGCGGCTGCGGCGAGCCCTCTGTCCTTGGCGTCGCCCTTGTGTAGCTTGCCTGGCGGCCGAAGCCAGGCGTCGATCTCAGCCTGGCCGCGGGACCGGTGCCCGGTGAGCACCAGGACGCTGCGGGCAGAGAGCGCGCGATGGTGCAGCCGCCGACCGTGCGCGTACGCGACCGCCTCGGCGAGCTGCCGAATCACGTCGAGCCTGGTCCCGACCTCCAGCCGGTCGCCGTAGTGCGCCATGAAGTGGTGCTCCGTCAGGGCGATCTGCAGACTCGGCAGGGACAGGAAGACCGCACCCTGAATGAACGGTATCCGGAGCGGAACGTGGTCCTTGAGCGCTTGCGCATTCAGTAGGGAACGGAGCCGTTTGCCCTTGAGGTCGGCGAGGTGCAGAGGATTGTCGAAGGTCCGGACCGAATCGTTACTGAGCAGCCAGTTGGTCCCGCTGTTGGTCAGCCGGCCACTGAGACTCTTGGTCTCGACCAGGTAGCTCCCGCTGGGGGTGGCCACCAGCAGGTCGACCTCGTGGACGTGCCCGGTCTCGGCGGTGCAGGTGAAGTTCGACCAGGCCCGGTACGGCTCGGTGTCCGGGAGGAGCCGGCGGACGTGCTCCAGGGCCGCGCGCTCCTGCGCGAACTGGGTCGGCGTGACCGTCGTCCAACGGCTGTCCTGCACGCCGCCACCTCCGTGTGAATCCGGGCCTGGATGATCCGCCCGCCTGTCATCTGACTGAGCGAGCGCATGACCATCGCACGGTGCCGTCACACCCAGTCGCACCGCTGGTCCTGTCACCTCAACCGCCCCCCGAAGTCGTGCAAATTCACGGAATGAGTGGCCTTCCCGCACGGGAAGGCCACTCATTCCGTGAATTTGCGTTCTCGTCGCTGGTGGTCACCAGCGGCGGTGTGCCGGGTCAGGCCCAGGGGGCCAGCGGGTACCAGGGGATGATCTCGCGGCGGGCGAGCAGCCGCACGTCCCAGTAGAGGAACGTGAACGCGCCGGCGACGATGAACGCGACCGCGGTCAGCACCGCCAGTCGGGTCGGCCGCTCGGTGAACCACCGTTGCAGTCGGGAACCGGCGAGCCAGGCCAGCAGCAGGAACAGCACCGCCATGATGACGATGTTGCCGAGGGACTGGAGCGTGAACGCCGCCGCCCCGTACAGCGGGTTGCCGCTCTCCGCGGCGTCGCGGAACATCTGCCGGAACAGCCCGAACGGCCGACCGATCAGGAAGCCGGCGATCAGCGCGCCCATGAAGATCATCGGGGCGTTGGGGTACCGACGGGCGATCCGGGCGAACGGGTCCCGCACCACGCCGATCGAGGCCAGCCCGAGATAGACCATCACCAGCCCGATCACGCCGAAGACGACCATCGACTGGATGCTCCTCGGCGACAGGCCGCCGGGCGTGGTGGGGGCGGTGGAGAACTGCGGCATCGACGTGCCGACGATGCCGACGATCGCGCCGTAGCCGGCCGACACCGCGATCATGCCCACCGACATCCAGCCCAGCGGCTTCAGCGGCTGGACGAACCTGCTGAACCTGCTCCCGGTGGTGGTGCCGGTCAGCGGGGCGAGGGCGCCGAAGGCGGCGATGTTGCAGGCGGTGAACGTGCCGGCGATCCCGGAGACGAAGGCGAACACGATGCCCGCCGCGATCCCCTGGATCGGTGTCTCCTTGGCGTCGTGGCCGAGGAGGGTGTTGGCGACGTTGTCGCCGATGGTCTGGTCCACGAACTCCGCCGACCAGATCACGGTCAGCAGGAAGCCGCCGAGCACGCTGAGCAGGACGATCAGCGCCCGCCGCCGGGGGAAGTGCCCGTTGACGAAAGCGGACGTCCCCTCCTGCCCGGCGTCGGGCCGGAGCCCTACCGGCACCTCGGGTCGTCGGGGAGATCTGTGGGTCTGCGTCACGCTGCGCTCCTCACGCTGGGGGGAGACGAGACCCGGGCGCGGGCGGGACGGCGACGGTGGCGACGACGCCCGGACCGGGAGGCCGGTGACCCCCGGCCAGGTGGACGCGCCCGACCAACCCACCTAATTGCAGTCGATCGATGCAAGTCAATGTCCAACCGGAGTATGGCGCGGCTTCCGCCGACTGACTTCTTCCATCGTGCTCAATCCCCTCACCCCGCCGCCCCTCACCCCGCCCCCACCCTCGTCGCCAACGCTCCACGCCACGACGGCTGGCGCTCCCACCACTCCACCCCACCCACCACCCCACCCGCCACCCCACCCCACCCATGCCGCGATCTTGCACTTGCGGCCCTCGATATGTCGCTCATGCGTCCCTATGCCCGGGCCGCAAGTGCAAGATCGGCGTGGAGCGAGGGGGCGTGGAGCGAGGTCGGGCGTCGGGCGTGGGGCGTGGGGAGGGGCGGGGCGTGGGGTGCGTTGGGGGTGGGGCTCGGCGGGATAGAGTCGCAGATTGGCCGTACGCGGTCATCTCGACCGTGGCGTCACCCGTGGGGGAGTAGGCAGTGAACGAGGCGCGGACGCCCGAGGCTTTGGTGACCGGCGACCCGACACCGGCAGAGACGGCGTCGGAGGCGGAGGCGGAGACCACCCTGGTGGTGGTGACCGGCGTGTCCGGCGGTGGCCGCAGCACCGTGGCGCGGGCGCTGGAGAACGTCGGCTACTACGTGGTCGACAACCTGCCCCAGGCGCTGATGCTCGACATGGCCGAGCTGGCCGTCAAGGCCGGCGGCGCGGCCCGGCGTACCGCGATGGTCCTGGACGTTCGCTCGCGCGCCTTCTCCACCGACCTGGTCGGGGCGATCCGGGAGCTGAAGGAGCGGGGCTTCTCCCCCCGGGTGGTCTTCGTCGACGCCGACGACGAGGTGCTGATCCGCCGGTTCGAGAGCGTGCGGCGCTCGCACCCGTTGCAGGGCGACGGGCGGCTCGCCGACGGCATCGCCGTGGAGCGGGGACTGCTGGAGGAGGCCCGGGACCAGGCCGACGTGATCATCGACACCAGCCACCTGAACGTCAACCAGCTCCGCCGCCGGATCGAGGAGCTGTTCGGCGGTGAGGACAGCCGCCGGCTGCGGGTCACCGTGCTCTCCTTCGGCTTCAAGTACGGCCTCCCGCCCGACGCCGATTTCGTCCTCGACGCCCGGTTCCTGCCGAACCCGTACTGGGTGCCCGAGCTGCGCGAGCATACCGGCAGGGAGGAGGCCGTCAGCGCGTACGTGCTCGGCCAGGAGGGCGCGGACGCCTTCGTCGGCACGTACGCGGACCTGGTCAACGCCACCACCGTCGGCTTCGAGCGGGAGGGCAAGCGCTACCTCACCGTGGCGGTCGGCTGCACCGGCGGCAAGCACCGCAGCGTCGCCATCGCCGAGGAGTTGGCCGCCCGGCTGCGTCACGCCGGCCTCGCCGCCAAGGCCCAGCACCGCGACCTGGGGCGGGAATGACGCCGACGCGGGTGGTCGCGTTCGGCGGCGGGCACGGACTGTCGGTGTCCCTGCGGGCACTGCGCCGCTGCGCGCCCGAGCTCGACCTGGAAATCACCGCAGTGGTCACCGTCGGCGACGACGGCGGCTCCAGCGGCCGGCTGCGGGCCCGGCGCGGCGGCCTGCCGCCGGGGGACCTGCGCCAGGCGTTGGTGGCCCTCGCCGGCGACCACCCGGCCACCAGGCGCAGCGCGGGGCTCTTCCAGCACCGCTTCGCCGGCACCGCCGGTGACCCGGCGGACACCGACGACGGGCTCGCCGGGCACGCGGTCGGCAACCTGGTCCTGTGCGGGCTGATCGAGCTGCTCGGCGACCCGGTCGCCGCGCTGGAACACGCCGGGGCGATGCTCGGCGCGGTGGGCCGGGTACTGCCGATGTCCCGCCAGCCGGTCGGCATCGAGGCCCGGGTACGCGGCGTCGACCCGGCCTGCCCGGACGAGGCGCGCACGGTGCGCGGGCAGCACCAGGTGGCGGTCACCACCGGGCGGGTGGAGTCGCTGCGACTCACCCCGACCGCCCCGGCGGCCTGCGCGGAGGCCGTCGCGGCCACCGCCGAGGCGGACTGGTTGATCTTCGGGCCGGGCAGCTGGTACACCAGCCTGCTGCCGCACCTGCTGGTGCCGGGGCTGGCCGCCGCCATCGTGTCCAGCCCGGCCCGCCGGCTGGTCACCCTCAACCTGGCGGCGGAGAAGGAGACCCTCGGTCTCTCCCTGGCCGACCACCTGGCCACCCTGCGGCACTACCTGCCCGAACTGACGGTGGACGCCGTGCTGGCGGACTCCAAGGCGGTGGGCGATCCCGGCCCCGTCGAGCGTGCGGCAGAATCGCTGGGTGCCCGGCTGGTCCTCGCCCCGGTCGCCGTCACCGAAGGCGGGCCCCGTCACGATCCGGCAGCCCTGGGTGCGGCCCTGGTGCCTGTCCTGGGTGCCGATCGTTAAGCACGTACGTAATCTCCGGCGACACGCCGGAACCGGTCCGTGAGGGGGCGCACAATGGCGATGACGGCTGCGGTCAAGGACGAGCTGAGCCGGGTCGACGTGCCCAAGCCCTGCTGCCGGCGGGCGGAGATGGCGGCGCTGCTGCGCTTCGCCGGCGGGCTGCACATCGTCTCCGGTCGGGTGGTGGTGGAGGCCGAGCTCGACACCGGGGCGGTGGCCCGGCGGTTGCGCCGGGAGATCGCCGAGGTCTACGGCTATTCCAGCGAGATCCACGTGCTGGCCTCCGGTGGGCTGCGCAAGGGCAGCCACTTCATCGTCCGGGTGGTCAAGGACGGCGAGGCCCTGGCCCGGCAGACCGGGCTGCTCGACGTCCGGGGGCGGCCGGTGCGGGGGCTGCCCCCGCACGTGGTGGCCGCGAACGTCTGCTGCGCGGTGTCCGCGTGGCGGGGGGCGTTCATGGCGCACGGCTCGCTGACCGAGCCGGGCCGTTCCAGCGCGCTGGAGATCACCTGCCCCGGCCCCGAGTCGGCGCTGGCGCTGGTCGGCGCGGCCCGCCGGCTCGGCATCACCGCGAAGAACCGCGAGGTGCGCAACGTGGACCGGGTGGTGGTCAAGGACGGCGACGCGATCGCCGCGCTGCTCACCAGGGTGGGCGCGCACTCCAGCGTGCTGGCCTGGGAGGAGCGTCGGGTGCGCCGTGAGGTCCGGGCGACGGCCAACCGGCTGGCCAACTTCGACGACGCCAACCTGCGCCGCTCTGCGCGGGCCGCGGTGGCCGCCGCCGCGCGGGTGACCCGGGCCCTGGAGATCCTCGCCGAGGACGCCCCGAACCACCTCACGTCCGCCGGCCAGCTGCGCCTGGAGCACCGGCAGGCGTCCCTGGAGGAACTGGGCGCGCTCGCCGACCCGCCGCTGACCAAGGACGCCATCGCCGGGCGGATCCGCCGGCTGCTGGCGCTGGCCGACAAGCGGGCCCGTGACCTGGGCATCCCGGATACGGAAGCGGCCGTCACGCCCGACATGCTCGTGGTCTGATAGGACGGTGGCGGTAGGCGGACGACGGCGCGCGGCGGCGGGTCCCGGCCCGCCCCGCCTCGCGTCCCCGGGGCGGAGCCCGGCCCGGGAACGCGAAGCGGATCACCACCCGGCGCAGCACGCCACCACGCGCTCGGATAGGGTCGCTGCATACGGCAAGGGGGCCGGCACCGGCACTCCCCGCCGTGCTCACCGCCTCGGGCGGTCAGGGTCTTCGGACCGCGGCGGGGTGGCCGACATGAACTGTCAACGGCCGGCTCCAACGGCCGGCGCACATCACCTCGCCGGCCGAAGCTGACGCCGGCGGATCAACGCGAGGAGACGGGACCTGTGACCATCCGGGTTGGCATCAACGGCTTCGGCCGCATCGGCCGTAACTTCTTCCGGGCCGTGCTGGCGTCCGGCGCGGACATCGAGGTCGTGGCCGTCAACGACCTGACCGACAACGCGACGCTCGCTCACCTGCTCAAGTACGACAGCATCCTGGGTCGCCTGCCGCACGAGGTCAAGGCGACCGCCGACGAGATCATCGTGGGCGGCAAGGCCATCAAGGCGTACGCCGAGAAGGACCCGGCGAAGCTGCCGTGGGGCGAGGCCGGCGTGGACGTGGTCATCGAGTCCACCGGCTTCTTCACCGACGCCAACAAGGCGAAGGCGCACGTCGCCGGCGGGGCCAAGAAGGTCATCATCTCCGCCCCGGCGAAGAACGAGGACGTCACGGTCGTCATGGGCGTGAACCAGGACGAGTACGACCCGGCCAAGCACACGATCATCTCGAACGCCTCCTGCACCACCAACTGCCTCGCCCCGATGGCGAAGGTGCTGCACGACACGTTCGGCATCCAGCACGGCCTGATGACGACGATCCACGCGTACACCCAGGACCAGAACCTCCAGGACGCGCCGCACTCCGACCTGCGTCGCGCCCGGGCCGCCGCGCTGAACATCGTCCCGACCTCCACCGGCGCCGCGAAGGCCATCGGCCTGGTGCTGCCGGAGCTGAAGGGCAAGCTCGACGGGTACGCGCTGCGGGTGCCGATCCCGACCGGCTCGGCCACCGACCTCACGGTCGACGTCAACCGGGAGACCACGGTGGACGAGGTCAACGCCGCGCTGAAGGCCGCCGCCGAGGGCCCGCTCAAGGGCATCCTGGTCTACAACGAGGACCCGATCGTCTCCTCGGACATCGTCACCGACCCGGCGTCCTGCATCTTCGACGCGCCGCTGACCAAGGTCGTGGGCAACCAGGTCAAGGTCGTCGGCTGGTACGACAACGAGTGGGGCTACTCCAACCGCCTGGTGGACCTGGTCAAGCTGGTGGGTTCCTCGCTGTGAGCATCCGCAACCTCGACGACCTGCTCGCCGAGGGGGTGTCAGGTCGGCGCGTGCTCGTGCGCGCCGACCTGAACGTCCCACTCGACAAGCAGACCGGCGCGATCAACGATCATGACTCCGCCTCCGCGCCGCAAGACGGCACTCCGGACGGAGTAAGGATCGCGGATGATGGCCGGATCCGCGCGGTGCTGCCGACGCTGACCGCCCTGACCGGGGCCGGCGCGAAGGTCGTGGTCTTCTCGCACCTGGGCCGCCCGAAGGGCTCGCCCGACCCGCAGTTCAGCCTCCGCCCGGTCGCGGCCCGCCTCGGCGAGCTGCTCGGCGCGCAGGTGCGGTTCGCGGAGGACACCGTCGGTGACTCCGCCCGGTCCACGGTCGACGCGCTCGCCGACGGCGAGGTCGCCCTGCTGGAGAACCTCCGCTTCAACAAGGGGGAGACCAGCAAGGACGACGCCGAGCGGGGCGCGTTCGCCGACCAGCTCGCGGCGTTGGGCGAGGCGTACGTCGACGACGCGTTCGGCGCGGTGCACCGCAAGCACGCCAGCGTCTTCGACGTGCCGGCGCGGCTGCCGCACGTCGCCGGCCGGCTGGTGCTGCGCGAGGTGGAGGTGCTGGCGAAGCTCGCCGGCGAGCCGGCGCGGCCGTACGTGGTGGTGCTCGGTGGCTCCAAGGTGTCCGACAAGCTCGCGGTGATCGAGGCGCTGCTGCCGAAGGTCGACCGGCTGCTCATCGGCGGCGGGATGTGCTTCACCTTCCTCAAGGCCCAGGGCCACGAGGTGGGCACCTCGCTGCTGGAGAAGGAGATGGTGGAGACCTGCCGCAACCTCCTGGAGCGGTCCGAGGGCAAGATCATGCTCCCGGTCGACGTGGTGGTGGCGGACGCCTTCGCCCCCGACGCGGCGCACGACACGGTCCGCGCCGACGCCATCCCCAGCCACCGGCTCGGGCTCGACATCGGCCCGGAGACGGTGGCCGGCTTCACGGCCGCCATCGCCGACGCCCGGTGCGGCGAGCCGGGCGGCGCGAAGACGATCTTCTGGAACGGGCCGATGGGCGTGTTCGAGATGCCGGCCTTCGCCAACGGTACCCGGGGTGTCGCCGAGGCGATCGCCAAGTCCGACGCGTTCAGCGTGGTCGGCGGCGGCGACTCCGCCGCGGCGGTCCGCGCGTTGGGGCTGGACGAGTCCGCCTTCAACCACATCTCCACCGGCGGCGGCGCCTCCCTGGAATACCTGGAGGGCAAGACCCTCCCCGGCATCGCGGCGCTGGAGGACTGATGGCGAAGAACAACCGCCGGCCGCTGATGGCCGGCAACTGGAAGATGAACCTCAACCACTTCGAGGCCAACGGGCTGGTGCAGAAGCTGGCCGCGAGCCTGACCGAGAAGCAGCTCACCGACGTCGAGTGCGTCGTGCTGCCGCCCTTCACGGACCTGCGCAGCGTGCAGACCGCGGTGGACGGCGACAAGGTGCTGATCGGCTACGGCGGGCAGGACCTGTCGCCGTACCAGTCGGGGGCCTACACCGGGGACATCTCCGGGGCGATGCTGGCGAGGCTCGGCTGCACGTACGTGGTGGTTGGCCACTCCGAGCGGCGGCAGTACCACCACGAGGACGACGCGCTGGTCAACGACAAGGTGACCGCCGCGCTGGCCAACGGGCTCACCCCGATCCTGTGCATCGGGGAGGGGCTGGAGGTCCGCGAGCAGCTCCAGCACGTGCCGCACTGCTGCGACCAGCTCGACGGCGCGCTGCGCGGGCTCACCCGTGAGCAGGTCACCAAGGTCGTCGTGGCGTACGAGCCGGTCTGGGCGATCGGGACGGGCAAGACGGCCACCCCCGAGGACGCCCAGGAGGTGTGCGGGGAGGTCCGCAAGCGGCTGGCCGAGGCCTTCGACCAGGCGACCGCGGACCAGGTCAGGATCCTCTACGGCGGGTCGGTGAAGTCCTCGAACATCGCCTCGATCATGGCCCAGCCGGACGTGGACGGGGCTCTGATCGGCGGCGCGAGCCTGGACGCCGAGGAATTCGCCAAGATCTGCCGGTTCCCGGAGCACATCACCCGCTGACGGGTCGCTATCCTTGACTCCGCCCGTCCGTCGGCCGGTGCCGCAGTGCCCGACCTGTCCGGGCGAGGATCGCTACGAGAGGACTGACCCCAGCCATGCCGATCTGGTTCGCATACACGTTGATCGTGTTGCTGGTCATCACGAGCGTCATGCTCACCATGCTCATCCTGCTGCACCGCGGTAAGGGCGGTGGGATGTCGAGCATGTTCGGCGGTGGGGTCAGCTCCAGCCTCGCCGGCTCCTCGGTGGCCGAGAAGAACCTCGACCGTTACACCGTCCTGGTGGGCATCGTCTGGTTCGCCTGCATCGTCGGGCTGGGGCTCTGGCTGCGACTCCAGCTCACCAGCGGGGCCTGAGAGCGAGCCCGCCGAGTCGTACAATCTGCGCGCGGTCCGTCACCGACGGGCCGCGCGCAGTCGTTTTTCCCGCTGCACCGCGTCGCCCGCCGCCCGCCCGAGCGGCGGTCCCCTCCGACGACAGGAGCGAGCAGCCGTGGCGAGTGGCAACCTGATCCGGGGCGCCCGGACCGGATCCGGCCCGGAACGCTTCAACGAGCGGCACGCGCCGGCCCCGCGCCGGTCGGTCACCTACTGGTGCCGCAACGACCACCGGATCGACGTCCCGATCGCGGCGGAGGCCGAGCCGCCGCCGGAGTGGGACTGCCCCCGCTGCGGGGTCCCCGCCGGCCAGGACCCGGGCAACCCGCCGGGTCGGGCACGCCCGGAGCCCTACAAGACCCACCTGGCGTACGTGAAGGAACGGCGCACCCCGGAGGAGGGGGAGGCGCTGTTGGCCGAGGCCCTGGCCGCCCTGCGCCGCCGCCGGGGCAGGGCCTGAGCGGCCGGGCCGGGGGCACCCGACGGACCCGCGGAAGGGCCCTCGCGGGGGCCCTTCCGTAGGGCTCAGCGCAGGCTGCGCAGCCGGGGCGGGATGTTGGCCGCCGCCGCCCGGTCCAGCAGCCAGAGAGTGCGCCCGACGCCCTGCGCCCCGGCGGCCGGAAGCTGCACCGGGCCGGCCCCGGCCAGCGCCATGCCGACCGCGCGGGCCTTGTCGGCGCCGCTGGCGATCAGCCAGACCTCCTCGGCCGTGTTGATCGCCGGGAGGGTGAGCGTGGTGCGCACCGGCGGCGGCTTGGGGCTGCCCCGCACGGCGCTGACCGGCCGGCTGTCGTGGTGCACGGGGTGTTCCGGGAAGACCGAGGCGACGTGCCCGTCCTCGCCCACCCCGAGCATCAGCACGTCGAAGTGGGGGAGTGTGGCGTGCCCGGGGCGGGTAGCCCGGGCCAGCTCGGCGGCGTACCCGGCGGCGGCGGCCTCCGGGTCGGCCCCGGCCGGACCGTCGGACGCCGGCATCGGGTGCACCCGGGCCGGGTCCAGCGGCACCGCGTCCAGCAGCGCCGCCCGGGCCTGCGTCTCGTTGCGCTCCGGGTCCCCGGCCGGCAGGAACCGCTCGTCGCCCCACCAGACGTCGACCTGGGACCAGTCGACCGCGTCCCGCGCCGGCAGCGTGGCCACCGCCCGGTACACGGCGGCGGCGATCCGGCCGCCGGTCAGCACCACCGCCGCCTGGCCGCGGTCCGCCTGCGCGTCGAGCAGCTTCACCAGCAGCCGGGCCGCCACCGCCTGCGACAGCAGCTCGGCATCGGCGTGGACGGCGACACTCGTCTCACTCATGTGTTGCGCCTTCGTCTCCGGACCGCCCTCGCGGTCCCTGTTCGTCGTGCCCGGGGGCCGGCGGCCCTCCGTCGCGCGGGCCGGCGGGCCGGACCCGGCCCGCCGGCGCCGTCGTCAGGGCGTCGCGCTGGTGCCGGCGTGGGCGGTGACCCCCGCCTCGGCCCGCTTCGCGGTCGCCGGGTCCTTCCAGACGTGCACCCGCTGGGCGGGCCGCTCGTCCAGCCCGGAGATGCCGGCCACCGCGCCCAGCGCCTCGGCGTAGACCTGGTCGGCGTCCAGCCGGCGCAGCTCCTCGGCCAGCTCGTCGCCGAGCGGCCGGCGGACCAGCGGCAGCTGCCGGTCGTCCTGCCCGGTGCGCCGGAACGTGGCCAGGCTGTCCTCCCGGGTCAGGGTGAGCACTTCGCCGTTGGCGCAGCTCAGCTGCACCTCCCGCATCCGGGGGGACGCGTCGCTGGGCTCCCAGCGCGGGGTGATCCCGAGCCGGCTGCCCAGCCAGCCGCACATCAGCGCGGCCGTCGGGTCGGTCGGCGGGGCCACCACCCGGGCCTCGGTGACCCGGGCCTCCGTGGTGTCGAACGCGCCGGCCACCAGGGTGCGCCACGGGGTGATCCGGGTCCACGCCAGGTCGGTGTCCCCCGGGGCGTAGTCCCGGGCCCGCTGGCGCAGCGCCTCGATCGGGTCGGGGGCCTGCGCCGTGTCGGTGATCCGCCGGTCGGCGACCACGCCGAGGAAGTCCGTCGCGATCTCCGCCGCCGGCTCGCCGTGCCACCACGTCACCACCGGGACGTCCGGCACCAGCAGCGGCATCACCACCGACTCGGCGTGCAGCGCCAGCCGGCCGTACATCCGGGTGACCACCGCCTCGCACGGGCCGAGCCGGCCGCCGACGACGATTTCCGCGTCCAGCCGGTTACGCTCCCGCTCGACGTCGGCCCGGACCACCACGAGTAGTCGGCACGGGTGGGCGGCGGCGGCGATGGTCGCCGCCGCCTCCGCCTCGCGGACCCGCTTCTCGTCGACCACCACGATCAGCGTGAGCGCCATGCCGCTGGCCACCCCGCCCGCGCTGCGCCGCTCGGCGGCGAGCGCCTTGACCACCTCGTTGCCGGTGGTGTCCCAGAGCCCGATCAATGGAACCTCCTGGTTCGCTCGCTGTGCCCGCTCACGCTCTCCGCCACACCCGGCCCTCGCGGGCCAGCATCTCGTCGGCGGCCCGGGGACCCCACTCGCCGGCCCGGTACGGCTCCGGCCTCGTGCCCTCCCAGGCGTGCTCCAGCGGGTCCACCACCGCCCAGCTCTGCTCGACCTCGGCGGCGTCGGGGAAGAGGGTACGGTCGCCGATCAGCACGTCCAACACCAGCCGCTCGTACGCCTCGGGGCTGGACTCGGTGAACGCCTCGCCGTACTGGAAGTCCATCGCGATGTCGCGGACCTCCATCGTGGTGCCCGGCACCTTGGAGCCGAACTTCAGCACCACGCCCTCGTCCGGCTGCACCCGGATGACGAGCTGGTTGTTGCCGAGCATCTCCATGTCGGCCGCGTTGAACGGCAGGTGCGGGGCCTTCTTGAACATGATGGCCACCTCGGTCACCCGCCGGGGCAGCCGCTTGCCGGCCCGGATGTAGAACGGCACCCCCGCCCAGCGGCGGTTCTGGATGCCCAGCTCGACGGCCACATACGTCTCCGTGGTGGAGTCCGCCGGGACGCCCTCCTCGTCCAGGTAGCCGACGGCCCGTTGCCCGGCGACCCAGCCCGGCAGGTACTGCCCGCGCACGGTGCCCCGGGAGACGTCCTTAGGCAGGGTGATCGCCTTGAGCACCTTCAGCTTCTCGGCCCGGATCTCGTCGGCGTCGAAGCTGGTCGGCTCCTCCATCGCCACCAGCGCCAGGAGCTGGAGCAGGTGGTTCTGGAAGACGTCCCGGGCGGTGCCGACCGAGTCGTAGAAGCCGGCCCGGCTGCCGATGCCGACGTCCTCGGCCATCGTGATCTGCACCGAGTCGACGTACTTGGAGTTCCACAGCGGCTCGAACAGGCTGTTGGCGAACCGCAGGGCCAGGATGTTCTGGACCGTCTCCTTGCCCAGGTAGTGGTCGATCCGGAAGACGTCCTGCCGGGTGAACACGTCGTCGACGAGGTCGTTGAGCTCCTTCGCCGAGGGCAGGTCGTGCCCGAAGGGCTTTTCCACCACCACCCGCCGCCAGCCGCCGGACTTGGCGTTGTCGGCCATCCCGGTGCGGGCGAGCTGCTTGAGCACCACGGGGAACGCCGTCGGGGGGATGGAGAAGTAGAAGGCCGCGTTGCCGTGGATGCCGTGGGTGCCGCGCAGCTCGTCAAGTGCCCGGTTGAGCTGGTCGAAGGCGTCGTCGTCGTCGAACGAGCCGCCGACGAACTTGATGTTGCCGGCCAGCCGGGCCCAGACCTCCTCCCGCCAGGGTGTCCGGGCGTGCTGCTTGGCCGCGTCATGGGCCAGCGACTCGAAGTCTCCGTCGCCCCAGTCGCGCCGGGCGAAGCCCAGGACCACGAAACCGGGTGGCAGCAGCCCTCGGTTCGCCAGGTCGTAGACCGCCGGTAGCAGCTTCTTCCGCGCCAGGTCACCGGTCACCCCGAAGATCACCAGAGCGCAGGGCTCCGGGATCCGCGGCAGCCGCCGGTCCTGCGCGTCGCGCAGCGGGTTCACGCCGCCTCCTCGCTCCGCTGGTGTCACGTCGTCCATCGTCAGGTTCGTAGTTGCCGGACCGCGTCGAGCAGCTGGGCCACTCCCGCCGACCGGTCGGTCAGGTGCAGCCGCAGCACCGGACGCCCCCGGCCGGCCAGGGCCTGCCGGTCGCCCGCGGCCTGGGCAGCCTGGAGCTCCCCGAAGGAATAAGGCTTCCCGGGCACGTGCAGATCATTGTCGACGGTACCGGTCAACTGGAGGTAACGGCCCACCTGAGGACCACCCCTGTGGTACTGGCCGGTGGAATGCAGGAAGCGCGGCCCCCAGCCGAAGGTGACCGGCCGGCCGGCAGCCTGGGCGAGCAGCGGACGCAGCCGGGCCGCGTCGGCGTCGGCGAGCCGGTCCAGGTACGCCAGTACGGCGAGGTAGCCGTCGCCGATGCCGTCGAGCAGGTGCCGCAGCGCGCCGGCCAGGTCGCCGGGGCTGCCCGCCGGGGCGTACACCTCGATCGCGCCCGTGGTCGACGACGGCGGCTCCGCCGGCGCGGCCGAGGCCAGGATGCGTGCGGTGTTCTCCTTGCTCTCGGCGACGTTCGGCTGGTCGAACGGGTTCACCCCGAGCACCGCGCCGGCCACCGCCGTGGCGTACTCCCAGGTCAGGAACTGGGCGCCGAGCGGACCGTTGACCGCGAGGTCCGGCGCGCACCCGCCACCGGGGACGACCCCGGGGGACAACGCCCCGCCGTAGCTGACGGTGAGCACGTCCGGGCCGGCGCCGCCGGGGGCGTCGGGGGACTCCAGCACGACCGGCAGGATGCCGAGGCCGGCCTTGCCGGTGGACTCGGCGAGCAGCTGCTCGATCCAGTCGCCGAGCCCGTCGATCCCGGTGCCGTCGCCGATCAGGGCGACCTTGTCCCGGCCCCCGGTGGCTGCCGCGCCGAGGGCGGCGCCCAGTGCCAGGCCCGGGTTGTCGGTGTCCCCGGCCAGCGACTGCGACAGCGCCTCGGCCTGGTCGAGCAGCTCGGTCACCTCGACCCCGGCCAGCGCCGCAGGCACCAGCCCGAACGCGGTCAGCGCCGAGTACCGGCCGCCCACCTGCGGGTCGGCGAGCACGGTGATCGCGCCCAACTCGGCGGCGACGGACTCCAGCGGGGACCCCGGGTCGGTGACCACCACGAAGTGCCGGCCGGCCTCCGCCTCGGTCAGCCCGGCGTCGAGGAACGCCTGGAGGTAGGCCCGCCGGTGGCTGTCGGTCTCCACCGTGCTGCCGGACTTGCTGGCCAGCACCACCACGGTGCGCTCCAGCCGGTCGGCCAGCGCAGCCCGGACCTGGCCCGGGTCGGTGCCGTCCAGCACGGTCAGCGGCCGGCCCAGGGTGCGGGTGATCACCTCGGGGGCCAGCGACGAGCCGCCCATCCCGGCGAGCACCACGTGGTCCAGGTCCGCCAGCTCGGCGGTCAGCTCGGCGAGCTGGGGGAGCAGCTCCCGGCTGCGCCGGTGGGTGTCCAGCCAGCCGAGCCGGGTCCTCGCCTCGGCCTCGGCCTCCGGCCCCCACAGCGTGGGGTCCTTCGCGGCCAGTCGCGCCGGGACGCCCCGGGTCACCAGGGCGTCCCGGGTCGACGCGGGCGCGGACCGGTCGACCGCGTCCGCGCCGTGCACGACCAGCCCGGCGGACGCGTCCGCCGGGCCGGTGAGCAGGTCGCTCACGTGGCCGCCCCGCGCCACCGGTGGGCGGCGCGGGGCGTCCCGGGGCGGTGCCCCGGGACGCGTCCACGAGCGTCGGTCACGCGTTGCCGCCAGCCTGCTGGGCGGCCTGCGCGTTGCCCTGCGCGGCCCGGCCGGGCCGCCCGGTGCCCTGGCCCGCCGCGGCGAGCGACTTGCGCACCCCGTCGAGCAGCTCCAGCCAGCTCGCCTCGAACTTCTCCACGCCCTCCCGCTCCAGGGTGTCGATCACGTCGGACATGTCGACGCCGACGGACTCCAGGTCGGTGAAGACCTTGCGGGCCGCGTCGTACGCGCCGGTGATGGTGTCGCCCCGGGCCTCGCCGTGCTCGGCGAACGCGTGGATGACCGACTCCGGCATCGTGTTGACCGTGCCGGGGGCGATCAGCTCCTCGACGTAGATGACGTCCCGGTAGTCCGGGTTCTTCGTCGAGGTGGACGCCCACAGCGGGCGCTGCGGGTGGGCGCCCGCGTCGGCCAGGGACCGCCACCGGTCGGAGGAGAAGACCTCGCAGTAGCGCTCGTACGCGAGCTGGGCGTTGGCGACGGCGGCCTTGCCGCGCAGCGCCTTGGCCTCGTCGGAGCCGATCTTCTCCAGCCGCTTGTCGACGTCGGAGTCGACCCGGGAGACGAAGAACGACGCCACCGAGCCGATCTTCGACAGGTCGTGGCCGTTGGCCCGCGCCTGCTCCAGGCCGGCGAGGAACGCCTCCATCACCTGCGAGTAGCGGTCCAGGCCGAAGATCAGCGTGACGTTGACGCTGATCCCCTCGGCCAGGGTCGCGGTGATCGCCGGCAGGCCCGCCTCGGTGGCCGGGATCTTGATGAACAGGTTCGGCCGGTCGACCAGCCACCACAGCGCCTTGGCCTCGGCGACCGTCTTGTCGGTCTCGTGGGCCAGCCGCGGGTCCACCTCGATGGAGACCCGACCGTCGACGCCGTGGCTGCCGTCGTACGACGGGCGCATCACGTCGCACGCCCACCGCACGTCGTACGTGGTGAGCATGCGCACCGACTCCTCCACCTCCACCCCACGGGTGGCGAGGTCGCGCAGCTGCCAGTCGTACTCGTCGGCGTCGGCGAGCGCCTTGGCGAAGATCGTCGGGTTGGTGGTCACCCCGACCACGTGCTTCTCCCGGCGGAGCTGGTCCAGCCCGCCGGAGCTCAGCCGCACCCGGGAGAGATCGTCGAGCCACACGGCCACCCCGGTGGCGGTGAGTTCACTAAGCCTGTCCGTCATGCCGTCCACGCTCCCCTCAGTTGCCGGTCGTGAAACCGGTGATGTCGCCCACCCGGGTCAGCGCCGCGTGCGCGGCGGCCACGATCCGGTCGGGGGTGAACCCGAACTGCTCGAAGAGCACGGAGTGCGGGGCGCTCGCGCCGTAGTGCTCCAGGCTCACGCTCTCGCCGGAGTCACCGACGATCCCGCGCCAGGACATGCCGATGCCCGCCTCCACGCTCACCCGTGCCTTTACCCCGCGAGGCAGGACCGACTCCCGGTATGCCTCGTCCTGCGCGAAGAACCACTCCTGGCACGGCATCGACACCACCCGGGTGGGGGTGCCGTCGGCCTCCAGCCGCTCCCGGGCGGTGAGGCAGAGCTGCACCTCCGACCCGGTTCCGACGATGATCACCTGCGGCTTGCCGTTGGACGCCTCGGCCAGCACGTAGCCGCCCTTGGTGACGCCCTCGGCACCGCCAAGGGTCGAACGGTCCAGGGTCGGCAGCGGCTGGCGGCTCAGCGCCAGCGCGGTCGGCCGGTCGGTGTGCTCCAGCGCCTGCCGCCACGCCCAGGCGGTCTCGTTCGCGTCGGCCGGCCGGACCACGTCCAGGCCGGGGATGGCCCGCAGCGCGGTCAGGTGCTCCACCGGCTGGTGGGTCGGGCCGTCCTCACCGAGGCCGATCGAGTCGTGCGTCCAGACGTAGACCACCGGCAGCTTCATCAGCGCGGCGAGCCGCACCGACGGGCGCATGTAGTCGCTGAACACCAGGAAGGTGCCGCCGTACGGGCGGGTGCCGCCGTGCAGGGAGATGCCGTTGAGGATCGCGCCCATGGCGTGCTCGCGGATGCCGAAGTGCAGCGTGCGGCCGTACTCGTGGCCCGGGAAGTCCTTGGTCGCGTGCGCCGCCGGGATGAACGACGGCTCGCCCTTCATCGTGGTGTTGTTGCTCTCCGCCAGGTCGGCCGAGCCGCCCCACAGCTCGGGCAGCACCGGGGCGAGGGCCTCCAGCACCTTGCCCGACGCCGCCCGGGTGGCGACGCCCTTGGCGTCGGCGGGGAAGGTCGGCAGCGCCTCGGTCCAGCCCTCCGGCAGCACCCGCTGGGACATCCGGTCCCACAGCGCCTTGCGCTCCGGGTTGGCCTTCGCCCAGCCCTCGTACGCCTTCTCCCACTCCTGCTGGGCCTGCGCGCCGCGCTCCAGCACCCGGCGGGCGTGGCCGAGGACCTGCTCGTCGACCTCGAAGCTCTGGGCCGGGTCGAAGCCGAGGAGCTGCTTGGTGGCGGCCACCTCGTCGGCGCCCAGCGCCGAGCCGTGGATCTTGCCGGTGTTCTGCTTGTTCGGGGCGGGCCAGCCGATGATGGTGCGCAGCGCGACGAACGAGGGGCGGCCGGTCTCGGCCTTCGCCGCCAGCAGCGCCCGGTGCAGCGCCTCGACGTCCTCGTGGTAGTCGCCCTGGTCGGCGTCGCCGGTGCGCCAGTCGACGGTCTGCACGTGCCAGCCGTACGCCTCGTAGCGGGCCGCGACGTCCTCGCTCTTGGCGATGCGGGTGTCGTCCTCGATCGAGATCTCGTTGTCGTCGTAGATCACCGTGAGGTTGCCGAGCTGCTGGTGCCCGGCGAGCGCGCTGACCTCGTGGCTGATGCCCTCCTCGACGTCGCCGTCGGAGACGATGCACCAGATGTCGTGGTCGAACACCGACGCGCCGGCCTCGGACTCCGGGTCGAACAGGCCGCGCTCGCGGCGGGCCGCCATCGCCATGCCGACCGCGTTGCCCAGGCCCTGGCCGAGCGGGCCGGTGGTGGTCTCCACGCCCGGGGTGTGCCCGTGCTCCGGGTGACCCGGGGTGAGTGAGCCCCACTGCCGCAGCGCCTTGAGGTCGTCCAGGCCCAGCGGGTAGCCGGAGAGGAAGAGCTGGATGTAGAGGGTCAGGCTGGAGTGGCCGGCGGAGAGCACGAACCGGTCCCGGCCCGCCCAGTTCGGGTCGGCCGGGTTGTGCCGGATCACCCGGTTGAACAGGAGGTACGCCGCGGGGGCGAGGCTCATCGCCGTACCGGGGTGGCCGTTGCCGGATTTCTCCACGGCGTCCATGGCCAGCACGCGGACGAGGTCGACGGCCCGGCGGTCGAGGTCGGACCAGTTGAGTGCGGGTTGCTCGGGTCGGTTGGCAGCCACGATGGTTGTGCTCCTCGGCAGTTGGGCGGAACCCTCAGTGATGACCCTATCGAGCGGCCCTAAACGTGCGCCCAGGGATCTCCGTATGCCGGTCCGTGCGGGTCCGCCCGGTTCGGCCGTCCCACCAGGGTGTGACGGCCCGCACCCTTGTCGGGTCGCGGGGGCAGCCAAAACGACGACGCGTAGTGTGTGGATCGGTGTGTGGACCCGGACGGGTCCGACCAATCCGACCCCCCTGCCGACGCCGGAAGGTGGCAATCCGTGAGCATGATCACCGAGCGCCCCGTCAGCAACTCTGCCGGGCAGCCGCCGGTGCGCACGGTGACCGAGGCGCCCGCGGTGCCCCGGCGGGACGTCCGGGCGGTGGTCTCGGCGTACGTCTCGCTGACCAAGCCCCGCATCGTCGAGCTGCTGCTGGTCACGACCATCCCGGCGATGATGCTGGCCGAGGGAGGCATGCCCTCGCTGTGGCTGATGGCGGTGGTGCTGGTGGGCGGCTCGCTCGCCGCCGGCGCGGCCAGCGTGCTCAACTGCTACATCGACCGGGACATCGACCAGCTCATGCGGCGCACCAAGCGCCGCCCGCTGCCGACGCACACCGTCTCGCCGCGCAGCGCGCTGATCTTCGGGCTGGTGCTGGCGGTGATCTCGGTGGCCCTGATGGCCGCGTTCACCAACCTGCTGGCCGCCGGCCTCACCCTGGCCGCGATCGCCTACTACGACCTGGTCTACACGCTCTGGCTGAAGCGGACCACGCCGCAGAACACCTTCTGGGGCGGCGCGTGCGGGGCGGCCCCGGTGCTGATCGGCTGGGCCGCGGTGACCGGCTCGCTGGCGCCGGCGGCGTGGGCGTTGTTCGCGGTGGTCTTCTTCTGGCAGATGCCGCACTTCTACCCCCTCGCCATGAAATACAAGGCGGACTACGCCCGCGCCGGCATCCCGATGCTGCCGGTGGTCGCCTCGACCCGCCGGGTCAACGCCGAGATCATCGGCTTCGCCTGGCTGACCCTGTTCTCCTCGCTGGCCGTCTGGCCGCTCGGGATGAGCGCCATCTACGGCGTCACCGCCCTGGTTTCCGGCGGGGTCTTCGTGTACGAGGCGCACAAGCTGTGCCGCCAGGTGGCCCGGGGCGGGGCGGTCAAGCCGATGCGGCTGTTCCACTGGTCGTACGTCTACCTGACCATCCTGTTCGCCGCCGTCGCCGTGGACGCCCTGATCTGACGCGGTCTCCGCGAGGACGCGGGCCGGGGCCGTCGGGTCCCGGCCCGCGCCGTATCCCCGCCCCGGCTCCGGCGGCCGGTGGTCCTGCCAGGTCGCCCCGACAAGTCATCATCGTTGATGACTTATCCACTTTGGTGACCTATCAGAATAATTTTCACCCTGAGTCGGGTTCACTCAACTCAGGTAACAACGGGTGACTTTGTCGCCGAGATATGACCGGTTAAGTCGGATAAATGCGGGCAAAGTGCCTGTGGGCTTCCTTAAACGGTCGGGTAACGGGCATCACAAATAGTTCATGGTTCTCACACGTCACCAGGGAACTCTGCTTAGGCTTCGCGTCATGGCAGAAGGTTCCGATCCGACGCTGGCGGCTCAGCAGACCGTCGCCGACCAGACCCCCAACGGTCTGGTCGCGAGCATCAAGTCGTTCGCCGCCGGGCACGGTGGGGCGAAGGCGGTCATCGAGTACGTCGGCAAGCGCGGCGCGCGCATCGTCCTCGTGGGCTCCGACGGGGCCTGGGGCGACCAGTTCGCGGACGACACCGGCGTCGCGCGGGAGGCGTGCGCCAGGGCGGGGGTCACCGTCGAGAACGCCTGGGAGCGGGAGCTGATGGACCAGATGCGCCCGAGCAACGACCTCTGGCGGTCGATGGCCCGGCGCGCGATGGCCCGTTGATCCAGAGATGACCGAACACCACCACCAGTCGACCCGGGGGGAACCCCGGGTCGCTGTCGTCACGTGCGCCGAGCTGCCCGACCTCGACCCGGACAACCGGCTCCTGCTCGCCCCGCTGACCGGGCGCGGCGTTCAGGTCACCGTCGCCCGCTGGGACGACCCGGCGGTCGACTGGGCCGCGTACGACCTGGTCGTGATCCGCGCGCCCTGGGACTATGCGCTGCGCCGCGACGAGTTCGTGGCCTGGGCCGACACCGTGCCCCGGCTGGTCAACCCGGCCGACGTGGTGCGCTGGAACACCGACAAGCGCTACCTCGGCGAACTGTCGGCCGCCGGCGTGCCCACCGTGCCGACCGGCTGGGTCCTGCCGGGGGAGAGCTGGGAACCGCCCGCCACCCACGGCGAGTACGTGGTCAAGCCGGCGGTCAGCGCCGGCAGCCAGGACACCGGCCGGTACGACCTGGCCGATCCCGGGCACCGCGAGCTGGCCACGGCCCACGTGCGGCGGCTGTCACGGGCCGGCCGGGTGGCCATGGTCCAGCCGTACCTGACGGCGGTGGACACCGCCGGGGAGACCGCGCTGCTGTACCTGGCCGGGCCGGACGGGCTCCGGTTCAGTCACGCGATCCGCAAGGGCCCGATGCTGACCGGCCCCGACCTGGGCCCCGACGGGCTGTACAAGGCCGAGGACATCAGCTCCCGGACGGCCGCCCCCGACCAGCTCGCCGTCGCCGAGCGGGTGCTGGCGGCGGTCCCGGGCGGGTCGGAGCGCCTGCTCTACGCCCGGGTCGACCTCATCCCGGGCCCCGACGGGTCACCCGTGCTGGTCGAGCTGGAACTGACCGAGCCCTCCCTGTTCCTCGGGTACGCCGACGGCGCCCCCGACCGCCTGGCCGACGCCATCCTCACCCACCTCCCCCAGCCCCACTGACCCGCCGCGCCCCGCGCCGCCGTGGGCCGCGCCCCGCGCCGCCGTGGGCCGCGCCCCGCGCCGCCGTGGGCCGCGCCCCGCGCCGCCGTGGGCCGCGCCCCGCGCCGCCGTGGGCCGCGCCCCGCGCCGCCTTGGGCCGCGCAAATTCACGGAAAGAGTGGCCTCGCACCCCCGCGAGGCCACTCTTTCCGTGAATTTGCGGGCGGGGGGTGCGTGGGGTGTGGGGATGCGGCTGTGGGGGCGTCAGGCGGGGGTGAGGGCGGGGGTGGGGGTTTCGGTTGGTGTGGGGGTCGTGGGTGCCTCGGTCGAGTGGCGTTCCCGGGTCGACCAGAGCACCGCGAGGGTGGCGAGCAGGACCAGGCACGAGCCGAGCATGTGCGCTGCGACCAGCGCCCCGGGCAGGTGGGTGAAGTACTGGACGAAGCCGATCAGGCCCTGGCTCAGCTCCACCGCGACCAGCGCGAGGGCGGCCCGCTCGGCCCGTCGGGCGCCGACCGCGCGGAACGCGAAGACCAGCGCCACCGAGAGCCCGATCAGCAGGAAAACCCCGTCGGCGTGCACCTGCGAGATCGACTGCGGGTCGAGGCCGTTGCGGGCCGCGCCCTGGTCGCCGGCGTGCGGGCCGCTGCCGGTGACCCAGGTGCCGATCACCAGCACCGCGACGCTCGCCACGGTGGTGACCAGCGTCAGCGCCCGCAGCGGCCCCGGCACCGTGGGCGCCGTCGGGCCGTCCGGTTCGTCGATGCGCCGCCAGAGCGCGTACGCGACCGCGATCACCGCCATCGAGGCGAGGAAGTGCAGGCCGACCACCCATGGGTTCAGGTTGGTCAGCACGGTGATCCCGCCGAGGATCGCCTGCGCGGGGATGCCGAACAGCACCCCGATCGCCAGCGGCAGCAGGGCCTTTCGCCGCGTCCCGTGTAGCAGCACGCCCACCACCACCGCCAGCGCGATCGCGCCGACGGCGAAGGTGAGCAGCCGGTTGCCGAACTCGATGACGCCGTGCACGCCCATTTCCGACGTCGTCGTGTACGACCCGTCGGTGCACCTGGGCCAGGTGGGGCAGCCGAGGCCGGACGCGGTCAGCCGGACCGCCCCGCCGGTGACCACGATGGCCACGTTCGCGATGATCGAGGCGAGCGCCAGGCGGCGCAGCAGGGTGGTGGAGGCCGGGAACCGGACGGATCGCTTCACGGGGCAAATCCTACGCAACGTAGTGGAGCCCGATCGGGTGACTCCGCCGCGCTGGTGGCTCGGATCACCAGCCCGGGTTTGCGGGCCTCCGACGAATTACGTAACGTTGGCGTTGTGAAAAACGTGGCGGCGCTTTCCGGGCGACAGCCGGTGACCGGTCCGGTCGCTGGTGCGTCCGTGCCCGCCGGTTCCGCCGTGGCCGATCTCTCCACCCGGGACCGGGTGACCCAGCTGCTGCTGGAGCGGGGGGCGACCACCGCCGCGCAACTCGGCTCGGCGCTCGGGCTCAGCCCGGCGGCGATCCGCCGGCACCTCGACGCGATGCTGGTCGACGGCGACGTGACCGCTCGTGAGCAGACCGTCCGGGGCAGCCGGGGGCGGGGCCGCCCCGCGAAGGTGTTCGTGCTGACGGACGCGGCCCGGGGTCGCTGCGGCACCCACCACTACGACAACATCGCCACCGCCGCGCTGCGCTGGATCGCCCGCAACAGCGGTACCAAGGCGGTGGAGGCGTTCGCGGCCGACCAGGTCTCCGCCCTGGAGGACCGCTGTCGGGCCGCCATGGAGACCGCCGGCGACGACCCCCTGGCGCGGGCCGAGGCGCTCGCCGGGGCGCTGACGGCCGAGGGCTACGCCGCCAGCGCGTCCACGATCGCCTCCGGCGGTCAGCTCTGTCAGCATCACTGCCCGGTGGCGCACGTGGCCGCCGAGTTTCCCCAGCTGTGCGAGGCCGAGACCGCGGTGATCTCCCGCCTGGTCGGCACTCACGTGCAGCGCCTGGCCACCATCGCGCACGGCGACGGGGTGTGCACCACGCACATCCCCGCCCAGCCGCGTGCCCAGTCCGGTAGAACCGTCACCACTGTGAGGACAGATAGATGACCGAGCAGATCGTCCAGCCTTTGACCCAGGAGGAGCAGCTCGCCGCCCTCGGTCGCTACGAGTACGGCTGGGCCGACTCCGACGTCGCCGGCGCCACCGCCCAGCGCGGCCTCAACGAGGCTGTGGTGCGGGACATCTCGGCGAAGAAGAGCGAGCCCGCCTGGATGCTCGACCTGCGCCTGAAGGGCCTGCGGCTGTTCGGCCGCAAGCCGATGCCGGCGTGGGGCGCCGATCTCACCGGGATCGACTTCGACAACATCAAGTACTTCGTCCGGTCCACGGAGAAGCAGGCCACCAGCTGGGAGGACCTGCCCGAGGACATCAAGAACACGTACGACCGGCTGGGCATCCCCGAGGCGGAGAAGCAGCGGCTGGTCGCCGGCGTCGCGGCACAGTACGAGTCCGAGGTCGTCTACCACAAGATCCGCGAGGACCTTGAGGAGCAGGGCGTCCTGTTCCTGGACACCGACACCGCGCTCAAGGAGCACGAGGACGTCTTCAAGGAGTACTTCGGCACGGTGATCCCGGTCGGCGACAACAAGTTCGCCGCGCTGAACACCTCCGTGTGGTCCGGCGGCTCGTTCATCTACGTGCCGAAGGGGGTGCAGGTGGAGATCCCGCTCCAGGCGTACTTCCGGATCAACACCGAGAACATGGGCCAGTTCGAGCGGACGCTGATCATCGTCGACGAGGGCGCGTACGTGCACTACGTCGAGGGCTGCACCGCGCCGCTGTACTCGTCCGACTCGCTGCACAGCGCGGTCGTGGAGATCATCGTCAAGAAGAACGCCCGGTGCCGCTACACGACCATCCAGAACTGGTCGAACAACGTCTACAACCTGGTCACCAAGCGGGCCGTGTGCCACGAGGGCGCGACCATGGAGTGGGTCGACGGCAACATCGGCTCCAAGGTCACCATGAAGTACCCGGCGGTCTACATGACCGGCGAGCACGCCAAGGGCGAGGTGCTCTCGGTGGCGATGGCCGGCGAGGGCCAGCACCAGGACGCCGGCGCCAAGATGGTGCACGCCGCGCCGCACACCTCCTCCACCATCATCTCCAAGTCGATCGCCCGGGGCGGCGGCCGCACCTCGTACCGGGGCCTGGTGCAGGTGCTGGAGGGCTCGCACCACAGCCGCAGCACGGTCAAGTGCGACGCGCTGCTGGTCGACACCATCTCCCGCTCGGACACCTACCCGTACGTCGACATCCGTGAGGACGACGTGTCGATGGGGCACGAGGCGACCGTCTCCAAGATCAGCGACGACCAGCTCTTCTACCTGATGAGCCGGGGCCTGAGCGAGGACGAGGCGATGGCGATGATCGTCCGAGGCTTCATCGAGCCGGTCGCCAAGGAGCTCCCGATGGAGTACGCCCTGGAGCTGAACCGCCTGATCGAACTCCAGATGGAGGGCGCGGTCGGCTGACCCCGGCGCGGCCCCGACCCGTCGCGCCGCGCCGCGACCAGCCCAACCCGCCCTCCGGTTAATGACACCGTCTTCGCAGAGCAGACCAAGGAAGAGATGACTACCCAGGCTTCCGCGCCGCCCAGCACCAAGTCGCAGGCGCTCCGCTCGTACGACGTCGCCGACTTCCCGGCCCTCACCGGCCTGGAGGAGGAGTGGCGCTTCACCCCGCTCAAGCGGCTGCGCGGGCTGGTCGGCGAGGCCCAGGCCGCGACCGGCGCGGTCCGGCACGAGCACGGCGACCTGCCCTCCGGCGTCACCGTCTCCCGGATCGGCAAGGACGACCCGCGGGTCGGCAGCGTACTCACCCCGGTCGACCGGGTCAGCGCCCTGGCGTACGGCGGGGCCGGCGAGGCGCTGCTGGTGGAGGTCGCCCGCGACGCGGTGGTCGGCGAGCCGGTGGGCCTGCGGGTGGTCGGCGACGCCGCCGAGCACCTGGCGTTCGGGCACACCTTCGTCGACGTGGGCCGGTTCGCCGAGGTGACCCTGGTGCTGGAGCACGTCGGCTCGGCGACCCTCGCCGACAACGTCGAGGTGTCGGTGGCCGACGGGGCGAAGCTGACCCTGGTCACCGTGGCCGACTGGGCCGCCGACGCGGTGCAGGCCCAGCACCTGAGGGTGAAGCTCGGCCGGGACGCCAAGGTGGTGCACATCCAGGTCAGCCTCGGCGGCGACCTGGTCCGGCAGTACACCTCGGTGGAGTACACCGGGCGCGGCGGCGAGGCCGAGCTGTACGGCGTCTACTTCGCCGACGGCGGCCAGCACCTGGAGCACCGCCAGCTCGTCGACCACAACGTGCCGGACTGCCGCAGCTACGTCGGCTACCGGGGCGCGTTGCAGGGCGCGGACGCGCACACGGTCTGGGTGGGTGACGTGCTGATCCGGGCCGAGGCGACCGGCACCGACACGTACGAGATCAACCGGAACCTGCTGCTCAGCGACGGCGCCCGGGCCGACTCCGTGCCGAACCTGGAGATCGAGACCGGCGAGATCGCCGGTGCCGGGCACGCCAGCGCGACCGGCCGCTTCGACGACGAGCAGCTGTTCTACCTGATGGCCCGGGGCATCCCGGAGGACGAGGCCCGCCGCCTGGTGGTCCGCGGCTTCTTCGCCGAGCTGATCAACAAGATCCCGGTCGAGGAGCTGCGCGTGCGGCTCGGCGACGCGATCGAGGCCCGGCTGGCCCGGGCGGGCGCATGATGATCCGGATCTGTGCCACCGAGGACGTGCCGAAGGGCACGGTGATCAGCGCCGACGTCGACGGCACGCAGGTAGCCCTCGTGCACGGCGAGGACGACCGGTTCTACGCCGTGCACGACGAGTGCTCGCACGCCGCGGTCGCCCTCTCCGAGGGCGAGGTCGAGGGCTGCACGCTGGAATGCTGGCTGCACGGCTCCCGTTTCGACCTGCGTACGGGTGATCCGACCGGGCTGCCCGCCACCGAACCCGTTCCCGTGTACGCCGTCGAGATCCGCGACGGCGACATCTACCTTCCCGTGGGCGCCGACGGCCGCCCGATGCCGAGCAATGGAGTGACCCGATAATGAGCACCCTGGAGATCCGCGACCTGAAGGTGTCGGTCAAGCTGCCCGAGGGTCAGCTCAAGCCGATCCTCGACGGGGTAGACCTGACGGTTGGTTCGGGTGAGACCCACGCCATCATGGGCCCGAACGGCTCCGGCAAGTCCACCCTGGCGTACTCCATCGCCGGCCACCCGAAGTACGAGATCACCGGCGGCTCGGTGACCCTGGACGGCGAGGACGTGCTCGCCATGTCCGTCGACGAGCGGGCCCGCGCCGGGCTCTTCCTCGCCATGCAGTACCCGGTCGAGGTGCCCGGCGTCTCGGTGGCCAACTTCCTGCGTACCGCCAAGACCGCGATCGACGGCACGGCGCCGAAGCTGCGCACCTGGGGCGGCGAGCTGCGCGGCGCGATGGAGCGCCTCCAGATGGACCCGGCGTTCGCCCAGCGCAACGTCAACGAGGGCTTCTCCGGCGGCGAGAAGAAGCGGCACGAGATCGTGCAGCTCGAGCTGCTCAAGCCGAAGATCGCGATCCTCGACGAGACCGACTCCGGCCTCGACGTCGACGCGCTGCGGGTGGTCAGCGAGGGCGTGAACCGGGTCCGCGACACCGGCGACACCGGCCTGCTGCTGATCACCCACTACACGCGTATCCTGCGCTACATCAAGCCGGACTTCGTGCACGTCTTCGTCGCCGGCCGGATCGTCGAGCAGGGCGGCCCGGAGCTGGCCGACAAGCTTGAGGCCGAGGGCTACGAGCGGTATATCGCCGGGGCCGGCTCGGCGCGGGCCTGAGGGAAGGGGCCGGTCACCCAGATGACCACCATCACGATCCCCGAGGGGATGCCGCAGTTCGACGACGTGCCGCGCTTCGACGTGGCGGCGGTGCGCGCGGACTTCCCGATTCTCGACCGGCAGGTCAACGGACACCCGCTGGTCTACCTCGACAGCGCGAACACCTCGCACAAGCCGCGCCAGGTGCTCGACGCGCTCACCGAGCACTACGCGCTGCACAACGCCAACGTGTCCCGCTCGGTGCACACGCTGGGCACCGAGGCGACCGAGGCGTACGACGGCGCGCGGGCGAAGATCGCCGCGTTCGTCAACGCGCCGAGCGTGGACGAGGTGGTGTTCACCAAGAACTCCACCGAGGCGATCAACATCGTGGCGTACGCGTTCTCCAACGCCTCGCCGCGTGCCGACGCCGATCCCCGCTTCCGGCTCGGCCCCGGCGACGAGATCGTGATCTCCGAGATGGAGCATCACTCGAACATCGTCCCGTGGCAGTTGCTGGCCGAGCGCACCGGCGCGACCCTGCGCTGGTTCCCGGTCACCGACCAGGGGCGACTGGACGAGTCAGGGCTGGACGACCTGGTCACCGAGCGGACGAAGATCGTCTCGCTGGTGCACATGTCGAACATCCTCGGCACCGTCAACGCCACCGCCCGGATCACCGCGCGGGTCCGCGAGGTGGGGGCGCTGCTGCTGCTCGACTGCTCGCAGTCGGTGCCGCACCTGCCGATCGACGTGGTCGACCTCGACGCCGACTTCATCGTTTTCACCGGGCACAAGATGTGCGGCCCCACCGGCGTCGGCGTGCTCTGGGGCCGGGGCGAGCTGCTCGCGGCGATGCCCCCGGTGTTCGGCGGCGGCTCGATGATCGAGACGGTCACCATGGCCGGGTCGACGTTCGCCGCCCCGCCGGCCCGGTTCGAGGCGGGCACCCCGCCGATCGCCGGGGCCGTGGCGCTCGGCGCGGCGGTGGACTACCTCACCGGGATCGGCATGCGGGCGATCCAGTGGCACGAGAAGGAGCTGACGGCGTACGCGTTGGACGCCCTCTCCGCCGTGCCCGACCTGCGGATCTTCGGGCCGACCGTGCCGGTGGGCCGGGGCGGGACGATCTCGTTCGCGCTCGGCGACATCCACCCGCACGACGTGGGTCAGGTGCTCGACTCGCTCGGCGTGCAGGTGCGCGTCGGCCACCACTGCGCCAAGCCGGTGTGCACCCGGTTCGGCGTGCCGGCCATGACGCGGGCCTCGTTCTACCTGTACACCACCACCGAGGAGATCGACGCCCTGGTGGGCGGTCTGGAGCAGGTGCGGAAGGTGTTCGACTGATGCAGCTCGACCAGCTCTACCAGGAGATCATCCTGGACCACTACAAGCGCCCGCACGGTCGTGGCCTGCGCGACGCCGAGGACCCGGCCGACCAGGTCGCCGAGGCGCACCACGTCAACCCGACCTGCGGCGACGAGGTGACCGTCCGGGTCGCCACCGACGGCGACGTGCTGCACGACATCTCGTACGACGGCATGGGCTGCTCGATCAGCCAGGCGTCGGCGAGCGTGCTGCACGAGCTGCTGCGCGGTCGGGGCGCGGGCGAGGCGTTCGCGGTGCATGAGGCGTTCGTCGAGTTGATGTCCGGCCGTGGCCAGGTCACGCCGGACGAGGACGTGCTCGGTGACGGGGTGGCGTTCGCGGGTGTCGCGCGCTATCCCGCCCGGGTCAAGTGCGCGCTGCTGCCGTGGATGGCGTTCAAGGACGCCGCGGCACGCGCCGGGGTGGGCGCGAGCCCGGAGGTGAAGGCATGAGCAGCGAAGAAACCGCGACCGCGCCGACGGCCGGCGGCAAGGCCGCCGTCGCCGACGTCGAGGAGGCGATGAAGGACGTCGTCGACCCGGAGCTGGGCATCAACGTGGTCGACCTCGGTCTGCTGTACGGCGTCCACGTCGACGACGACAACGTCGCGACCCTGGACATGACGCTGACCTCGGCGGCCTGCCCGCTGACCGACGTGATCGAGGACCAGACCCGGCAGGCGCTGACCACCGGCCCCGGCGGGGGACTGGTCGGCGACATCCGGATCAACTGGGTCTGGCTGCCCCCGTGGGGCCCCGACAAGATCACCGACGAGGGGCGCGACCAGCTCCGTTCCCTCGGCTTCAACGTCTGACCCAACGAACCGCACCACGCATCGCGCCGCGAGCGCGCCCCCGTCCAGGGGGCCGCTCGCGGCGCTTTCTTCTCGCCCGCCCTGGCGGCCCCACCCACTCGCCGCCCGCCCCGGCTGGCTCTTGGGCAGGCCGGCCAAGGCGCCAAACGCACTGACTTTACGTCTTCCGGGTTCCCCCCGCCTTTCCGCGTTCCCCGCGCCTGGCGCGCCGACCTGCGGGGCACCTACCTCGGCCCCTTTGCCGTGCTGCCCCCCACGCAACGCTTGCGGAGCGTAACTCGCCCTGTCGTTGGCTCGTGCCGGCCTGCGACGCGAAGTGGCTGCTCATTGCTGGTGTTGCGCCGAGGGCAGCAAAGCAAAGGAACCGAGGCGACGTGGCCCTCAGAGCGGGGAGGTGACGCAACGTGACTGCGGCAGGGGTGGTGCTGCCGGCGGCGCGGTGGCCAGGAAAATGCTTGGGCGGCGGGGGAGCAGGGTCGATGGTGGGCTCGTGATCGAGGCGTACCCGATGCAGGTCCCTGTCTGCGCTGCCGACGCCGCGCCCGCCGCGCCTCGACAGCGGAACTCGTCCGGCTGCGTCTCGACCCGCCGTCCTCCGTCATGACGGCGGGGTTCTCGCCGGGATGGTGGCCGGCTAGGGTGTCGCGGTTCCGGTCGGCGCGATCGCGGCTGACCCGCCCCGAGGGCTCTCGCCGACGGGCGTTGCTGCGCGCCACGCTGCGTGACGGCGCGGTCCCCGCCGGGGCGGGGCGAACGCGGCAGAGCGCCCCGCCCGCCCCGCCCGCCCCGCCCGCCCCGGCCATCGCGCCGCCGGATGCCGTACGGTCGGCGAATGAACAGCCGACCCGCCGCCGGCGGCGGCCGATGGGTCGAGGTGGACCCGGCCCGCCTACCGCGCTGGGTCGCCAACTTCGCCGATCGGCACGGCCCGCCGGAGACCACTTCCGAGGCGTACGGGCTGCTGCTCGCCGCCCCCGACGGCGCCACCGCGGAGCTGCACGCCCCGCCGGGCGCGCCTCCGGCCGACGACCTCGCCAACTTCGTGGCCGCCGCGACCGCGCCGCGCCGGATCGGGCTGCTGCTGGCCCGCAAGGGGGCGGTGGCGGTCGGCGTCGCCGAGGGGCCCGACCTCGTCGTCTCGAAGGTCGACACGAAGTACGTGCAGGGGCGCACCGCCGCCGGCGGCTGGTCGCAGCAGCGCTTCGCCCGCCGCCGGGACAACCAGGCGAAGGCGGCGCTGGGCGACGCGGCCGACCTGGCCGTCCGGCTGCTCCTGCCCGAGGCGGCCACGCTCGCCGCCCTGGTCGGCGGGGGCGACCGGCGGGCCGTGGAGACCGTACTCGCCGACCGCCGGCTGGCCCCGCTGGCGGCGCTGCGCGCGGACCGGCTGCTCGACGTGCCGGAGCCCCGCCGCGCGGTGCTCGTCGCGGCCGTCATCGCCGCCCGGGCGGTCCACGTCCTGGTCCGCGACCCGGCGTAGCCCGCAGCAGTCGCCTCCGCGCGCCCGGGGGGCCGGAGGCGTGGCGGCCCTGGCCGGCGTACGGCGTGCCACAAGGACGGACGCCACGTGCGACAGGAAAGGGAGCCCTCTCGGTCACGATCTCCTCTTGGCACAGGTCAGCCGGAGCCAGCGCTGGCTGACCCAACCCTCGGGAGGAAGCCTGTGAGCGACCAGCGTCAAGACGGAGCCGCCGCGGCCGCCAATGCCGCCGCCGGAGAGAGCCTGACCGATGAGGCCGTCGATGCCGTGCTGACCGGCCTCGCCGCTGTGGCCGAGCAGCTCATCGCGGAGAGCGCCGCCGTCGAAGAGGCGGTGAGCGTCCTCAACGACGACTGCGAGGGACCGTTGGTGCGGGGGGAGGTGGGTCCGGGGTACTGGAGCCGCCCCCACCCGACCCGGGCGTTGGCCGCAGTGCGTCTGGCACACGCGTGCCGTGCCGCGCGGGACCTCCGCGACGACAGCCGGCACATCGTGGCCTGGTGGGCTGACCTCGCCTGCTACGCCGTCTTGTCCGCCGCGATGGGCCAGCCCGTGAGCGGGTACCGCGCCGCCGCCGCCGACCCCAGCGCCATCTTCGGCGACGAGGAGCTGAGTCATCTGCCGCATCCCACGCAGGACGAGCGGCAGTTCGCCGAACTCGCCGTCGCCATCGCCGGCACACCGGGCCCGCACCTCCCCGACGACGGGCTGCGTGCCGTCGTAGCGGACTACGTCGCGCGGGCGGGGCTCACCCTGCGACCCTCGCCGGACGGAGGCATGGTGGTCACGGACGACATCATCGACCCGGACGCGCGGCTCCGCCGACTCTGGGCCGGCACCTGGGTCGACCACCAGATGCCCGCTCTACCCACCGCCGGAGAGCTGAGCCAGGCGCTGGCCCGTATCGGCCTGCCCGCGTCGGCGATCGACGAGATCCATGCCGCGACCACCGAGGTCGACGGCGTCCTCGCCGCCGCACGTCAGCTCAAGGAAGACCAGAACGAGGAGAGTGAGCTCGAGTACGAGGCCCTGTACGACCACGTCGACCGGGCCACCGACATCCTGGCCGACTACGCCCGGGTCCTCACCCGGCACCTGCCCTCGGTGCGCGCGGCAGTTCGTGCGTGAGCACCGAGGCGCGCTCCCTCGAACCCCGTTGTGGAACGGATCATTCCGCTCCGCTCCGCTGATCTCGGAACGGAACGGAAGATTCCGCTGGGAGCGGCCCACCCCATGTGAGAAGTGGACGGTAACCCAGGTGCTCCAGCACGCGATCGGTGACCAGATCGGTTACGCCGCGGCGATCGTCGGAGGGCCTCGGCCTTCGGAGGACCCGTTCGCGCCCTCCGGCCGGATCGACGGCGATCCGGCGGTCGAGCTCCGAGCCGCGCTCGGCGCGACCGGCACACGCCACCGTGGCGGGACCCCCATCGCGCAGCGGCCGCAGGCACACCGGCACACCGCCCGGCATCGGGGCGCGGGGCTTCGGCCCCGCGCCCCGGCCGCCCGGTCGCGGTACGGGTGCCACCGCCCGGGGTGGCCCGAATGTGGAACTCGCTCCCGGAGGTCGCCGGACCAGGGCGGGAAAAGGGGTGGTGGGGAGGGGGGACGCGGGGCAGGATGAGCGCGTGATCGAGACGTACCGGATGACCCTCGCCCCTGTCGTCGTGGCCGTGGCCACGGGGCGACAGCGCGTGGCTCCCCGGTCCGGCTCGGCCCACTCCAGACCGTCGTGACCGTGTCCTTCCTGGCCGGCCTGGTGGCCGGCTACGGCGTCGCCGTGCCCGTCGGCGCGATCGCCGTGCTGATCCTGGGGCTCAGCGCGCGGACGTCGTTCCGGGTCGGCGCCGCCGCCGCGCTCGGCGTGGCGACCGCCGACGGTCTCTACGCCGCCGTCGCCGTGCTCGGCGGGGCGGCGGTCGCCGATCTGGTGACCCCGATCGCCGGGCCGCTGCGGCTGGTGGCGGCGGCCGTGCTGCTCGCCCTCGCCGGGCACACCGCGTGGCGGGCGCTGCGCCCCCGCCCCACGTCCGCCGGTGCGGGCGGCGGCCGGGGCCTCGGCACCCCTGGGCGGGCCTTCGCCGGGGTGCTGACGCTGACCCTGCTCAACCCGGCGACGGTGGTCTACTTCGTGGCGCTCGTGCTCGGACGCAACGAGGCGGTCGGCCCGGACCGCCCATCCGCCGTACTCTTCGTGGCCGGAGCGTTCCTCGCCTCGGCGAGCTGGCAGTTGCTGATCGCCGGCGGTGGCACGCTGGTCGGCCGGGCGCTGACCGGGCCCCGGGGCAGGCTGGTGACCGCTCTGGTCTCCAGCGCGATCATCGGGGTGCTCGCGGTCGTCATGCTGCTCGTGCGCTGACCCGGGCCGCCCCGGCCGATCGCGTCCTCGACCGGAACCGGAGGCCGCGCCCGGCGCGGCCCGGTAGTGCCGTACGGTCGGGCGGCGACATCGTGGTGTCCAAGGTCGACACCCGGTACGTGCAGGAGCGCACCGCCGCGGGCGGCTGGCCCCGCTGGCCGCGCTGCGCTCCGACCGGCTGCTCGACGTGCCGGAGCCCCGGCACGCGGTGCTGGTCTCCGCGGTGGACGCGGCCCGCGCCGTGCGGGTCCTGGTCCGGGATCCCGGACCGGCCGCCCCCTGACCGATCGACGCGCGTGCCCGGGCCACTAGGCTGGCGGCAGCGCGCGAAGGGGGTCGGAATGGAGGCGACGGACAGCGTCGCCGGTGGCGCCGGCCCGGGCGGGGAACGTCTCGGTGACCGGATTCGCCGCCTGCGCACCGCCCGAGGGCTGACCCAGCAGCAGGTCGCCGCGCCCCGGTACACCCGGGCGTTCCTCGGCGCGATCGAGTCCGGCACCCGTACCCCGAGCCCGGAGGCGCTGGTTCACGTCGCCGACCGGCTTGGGCTGCCGGTCGACGACCTGCGCTACGGGCGTCCGGCCGACGCGGCGTCCCGCCTGGGCGGGGAGCTGGCGGAGGCCCGACGGGCCCTGTCGGGCGGCGACCTCGACGCCGCTGACCGCGCGCTAGCCGACATCGGTCGCCGGGCCGACGACTACCACCTGCCCGAGCTGGGCGGCTGGGCGCGGTACTACGCGGTGGAGGTGGACCTGCACCGGGGCCGCGCTTCGGCCGCCGCGGCGGGCTACGCGCGGCTGGCGGCGCGGCAGCCGGCGGACTGTCCCGTGCTGCGCGCGGCGGTGCTCGCCCGGCAGTCCTACTGCCTGCTCGTCGACGGGGACGCCCCCCGCGCGGTGGCCGTGCTGGAGGACGGGCTGCGGGAGCTGCGGGCGTCGGCGCCGGTCGACCCCGACGCCGAGCTGCGGCTGACCAACGCGTTGATGTACACGTTCCTGGAGCTGAGCTGGCGGCATCGGGCCCGCCGGCTGGAGCGGGACGCGCTGCCGCTGTTGAGCCGGGCCACCCGGGGGGAGTGGGTGGCCCAGTTCTATGCCGTCGCGGGCCAGCTCCGGCGCGACGGCGAGCTGGACGAGGCCGACCGCTACCTGCGCGAGGCGGTTCGCCGCTACGCCGAACTGGGACTCACCCGGGAGATCGCGCTGTGCCACTGGGCCCGGGGGTACGTACTGCGCCGGGCCGGGCGGCCCGGCGAGGCCGGCCCGGAGCTGCGCCGGGCCCGGGAGATGCTCGGCGCGGTCGGTGCCGTGCTCGACCACGCGGGGGCGACCCTGGAGCTGGCCGAGTCCCGCCGCCGGGAGGGCGCGTTGGACGAGGCGGAGGAACTGGCCGGGGAGGCCGCCCGGACGGCGGCCGAGTGCCGGCACCGGGAGCTGATGGCGGAGGCCGACCTCGTGCTCGGCCTGGTGCGCGCGGGCCGGGGCGCCGGCGCGGACGCCCGCCGGTTGCTGTCCCGGGCGGCCGACCGGTACGAGCAGGCCGGGCTGATGGGGGAGGTCGTCGTCGCCTGCCGACACCTCGGCGAGTCGCTGCTCGCCGAGGGGGACCGCCCCGGGGCGGCCGAGGTGCTGCGCCGGGGCCTGCGCGCGGCGGAGCGACTGACGTGACGCAGCGGCGGGATCAGGTGGGTGCCCGCCTCCAGCGGCTACGCGCCGCGCGGGGGCTCACTCAGCGAGCCCTGGCCGAGCCGCGCTACACCGCGGCCTACGTCTCTGCGGTGGAGGGCGGCCGGCGTACCCCCTCGGCCGACGCCGTCGCCCACTTCGCCGAGCGGCTCGGAGTCACTCCGGTCGACCTGACCACCGGCCGCTCCCCGGCCGAGGTGGTGCGCCTGCACCTGCGGCTGGTCGAGGCCGACTGCGCCGGGCCGGCCGATCCCGCCGGGGCGGGCACGGGCTACCAGGAGGTGATCTCGGCCGCCGCGTCGCTGGACGCCCCGGTCCTGGTCGCCCGGGCCCGGCTCGGCCTCGCCGGCCTCGCCCTGCGGCGGGGGGACGCCGACGAGGCGGCGGCGCAGCTCGACCGGGCCGAGGAGTTGTTGGCGGAGGCGGTGCCGCACGTCCGCGCCGAGGCGACCGCCGTCCGCGCGGTGCTGGTGGGCCACGGTGGCGACCTCCGGTACGCGACATACCTGCTGGCGTCGGCCCGGGACGGGTTGGTGCGGGACGGCTATCCGGATCCCGCTGTGCTGCTGACCCTGCACGCGGAACTCGCGGTCTGCCACCTCCAGCTCGACGACGAACCGGCGGCGGCGGAGGCTGCGGCGGGGGCCCTGGCCCTGGCGGTGCTGGCCGAGCCGGCCCGGGTGGCCGGGCTGCACCTGGCGGTGGCGGGCAGCCTGCTGGCGGGGGGCCGCACAACGGAGGCGGCCACGGCGGCGGAACAGGCCCGGCAGGCAGCCCGGCAGGCCACCCTGGACGTGCAGTTGGCGTCGTGCCACCGGGCGCGTGGGCGCGGCCGGTGGGCCGCCGGGGACGTCCCGGGCGCGCTGGTGGACCTCACCACCGCGTACGACGCGCTGCGCGCCGCCGGTCAGCAGGGGCTGGCCGGGGACGCGGCGGTCGAGTTGGCGGAGGCGTACCGGGCGCTCGGGCGGCCGGCGGCGGCGGACGCGCTGGTGGGGGAGGTGTTGGACCGGGGTGGCGAGGGTCCCGGCGCCGCCCGGGCGGCGCGGGTGCGCGGCCTGCTCCGCGCGGACGCCGGCGACCGGCCCGGGGCGGAGCGCTACCTGCGGGCGGCGGTCGAGGGGTTCCGCGCCGCCGGCCGGCGGCGCGAGCTGGCGGGCACCGTGCTGGCGCTGGCCGATCACCTCGCCTCCGCCGGCCGGCCCGACGAGGCGTTGGGCCTGATGCGTGAGGGGTTGCGCGCGGTGGAGCGGCTCGGCGAGCGCCCGCCCTCGGCGGTGCGCCCGGCCACCTGACGCGTACCCGCCGTCCCCGGTTGCCCGCCCGATGCCGGGTGTGGCGGGCCGCCCGCCGGGCACCGCCCGTCACGCTCGCCTGGTCGGCTGGGTCGCCCGCTCAGCCGCTCAGCCGCGGGCCCAGAGCGCCGGCGTGTTCGGCGGTTCCCAGCCCGCCTGGGCGGTGTGCGCCTGGAGACAGCGGTAACTGGCGCCGTTGAACGTCACCCGGTCGCCGGCCCGGTACGCGGTCCCCGCCGCCCAGGTGCCCGACGACGGCGGGGTGCCGGTGGGGCTGGCGGTGGGGGAGGGGGTCTGCGACACGTTGAGCACGAAGTCGAACGTGGCCTCCCGGCCGCCGTCCACCGCGCGCACGGTCATCAGCAGGTCCGGGTTGAACAGCGAGTCGGTGTTGTTGCGGGGCTCGCCGGGGAAGTAGAGCTGGGTGGTGAGCACCGGCCGACCCGGGGCCTGGACCTTGACGTGGATGTGCCGGGTCCGGCCGGGGTAGAGGCCCGGCACGATCGTGGTCAGCCGGTACGCGCCGGACGCGTCGGTGAACTGGTGCCCGCGCAGCCGGTAGCCGGTGTTGTCGTAGCCGCCGTTCGCGTCGGCCTGCCAGAAGTCGAGCAGCACGTTGGGGATCGCCTGGCAGCCCAGGCCGAAGACGTAGCCGCTGACAGTCAACCGGGTGCCGACCGTGCCGGCCTCGATCAGGGAGGTGCGGCGCGGCGAGTTGGGCTTGAAGTAGGGGCCCTCGGTCTGCGCCGGCGTCGGGTCGTCGCCGTCGTCGCACATCGGAGTGGGCGTCAGCGCAGGCCCGGTGGGTTCGCCGGCCGTCGCCAGCGCCCGCGCCGCGCCGCCGAGGAGCAGCGGGGCGGGCAGGGTGAGGGCCACGGCCCTCAGCACGGTCTTGCGGGTGACACCGCTGGTGTCACGGGGCTCGTGCGCGTCGGTGGATGCGCCGGTCATGGCAGCTCCCTGTCGCTCGGTGGTGACCTTCCGAGCCGACCCGGTCGGGCCGGCCGATGCCACCGACCCTAGGGAGATCTATCCGTAATCGTCGATGTGATCGGTGCCCGGGTCGTGGTGTTTTCCGCTGTGCCGGCGGAAGCCGCCGGGGGTGTCGCCGACCTCGCGGCGGAAGAACCGGCAGAAGTAGGGGGCGTCGGCGAAGCCCAGCCGGGCGGCGATCCGGGCCACGGTGAGGTCGGTCTGGGCCAGCAGCCGCTTCGCCTCCAGCACCCGGGCCCGGCGGATGAGCTGGGCCGGGGTGGCGCCGGTGGCCCGGGGGACCGTCTCGTTGAGGTGCCGCACCGAGACGCCGAGGCGGCGCGCGTAGGCCTGGGTCGGTTCGCCGAGCAGGGCTGGGTCGGCGAGCAACTCGTCGAAGCGGCGGGCCACCGTCGCGGCCCGGCCTACGTGTGCCAGGGCGTCGCTGGAAGGGTGTTCCGCCGGACCGGCCGGCGTCGAGCGGCCGACCTCGACGACGAGGATGTGCAGGTACGCCCGCAGCACGCCGCGACAGCCCGGCTCGGCCCGGCGCCGCTCCTCGGCCATCCGTTCCAGCACCGACCGGATCCGGGTCGCGTGCGCGGCGTCACGCGGGTGCCACGAGCGATGGCCCGAGCGGTGCAGCGCGTCCCGGTCGCTCGGGTCGGCCAGCAGGAACTCGGGGGCGCACAGCACGATGTGCCCCCGTAGGTCGTCCGCGTCGCGCCAGTGGTGCACCTGGCCGGGGGTGACGAGGAAGAGCTGGGGCGGTTGGACGGCGTACGCGACGAGGTCGACGACGTGGGTGGCGCGCCCGTGGGTCACGTATGACAGCTCGTAGAAGGTGTGCCGGTGCGGGAAGTCGGCGCGGGACAGCGGCCCGAACTCGGCGAAGGAGCCGACGGCGAACGGGAGTCCGTCGGACGCGGGGACGTCCAGCACGTGCCGGGGCAGAGCCGGTGGTGGGCCGGGGTCTGTCCGGCGGCGGGCCGGGGCGGGGTGGGGCGAGGGGGACAACGGCCACTCCAGGCGGTCGCGGCAGCCGGATGCGGTCGGTCGGGGAACGTATTGACGCATCCGTATGCCTCACTTACCGTACTGGCAACAGAGTTAACAACAAAAGTTGGCTCGCCGGTAGCGCGGCGGGTGGGCGGTCAACCGCGCCCGCCGCCCACCCGGTCCCTCCCCCCGTCCGCGAGGAGATCCCCATGCGCCGACGACCCGCCACCATGGCCGCCGCCCTCCTGGGCGCCGCCGCCACGGTGCTCACCTTCACCCTGACCGCGCAGGCCGACCCCGGTGCCGATCCGGCCCCCGGCGGCCCGTCCGGCGTCGCGGCCCCCGACGGCCTCGCGCCGGAGATGTTCGCCGCTCTCCAGCGGGACCTGCGACTGACCCCGGCGCAGGCCCGCGCGCGGCTCGACACCGACGCCCGGGCCGGCCGGGTCCAGCAGGTGCTGCGGGCCACCCTCGGCAGCCGCTACGGGGGCGCCTGGGTGACGCCCGACGGCACAGCCGTGACCGTCGGCGTCACCACCGCCGCTGACGCCGCGACGGTGCGTGACCTCGGCGCGGTCCCGGCGCGGGTGCGGCACGGCGAGCAGGCCCTGGCGGCGGTGGTGGACCGGCTGGACCGGCGGGCCGGCGACGCACCCGACGGGGTAACCGGCTGGTACGCCGACCTGCCCACGAACAGCGTCGTGGTGCTGGCCCGCCCCGGCGGCGACGCCGCGGCCGAGGCGTTCGCCGTCGGCGCGCCCGCCGGCACGGTCCGGGTCCAGGCCACCACGGAGGACCCCCGGCCGTACGCCGACGTGATCGGCGGAAACGCGTACTACATCGGCAGCAGTCGCTGCTCGATCGGCTTCTCCGTGCAGGGCGGGTTCGTCACCGCCGGGCACTGCGGCCGCGTGGGCGCCCGGACCTCCCAGCCGGGCGGCACGTTCCGGGGCTCCACCTTCCCCGGCCGGGACTACGCCTGGGTGCAGGTGGACGCCGGCAACACCCCGCGCGGGCTGGTGAACACCTACAGCGGCGGCACGGTCGCCGTGGCCGGCAGCACCGAGGCCGCCGTCGGCGCGGCGGTCTGCCGGTCCGGGTCCACCACCGGCTGGCGCTGCGGCACCATCCAGCAGAAGAACGCCTCCGTCACCTACCCCGAGGGCACCGTCTCCGGGCTGACCCGCAGCAACGCCTGCGCCGAGCCGGGCGACTCCGGCGGCTCCTGGCTGGCCGGCAGCCAGGCCCAGGGGGTCACCTCCGGCGGCTCGGGCAACTGCACCAGCGGCGGCACCATGTACTTCCAGCCGGTGAACCCGATCCTGGCCGCGTACGGGCTGAGCCTGATCACCTCCGGCGGCGGCCCGACGCCCACCCCCACCGGCACCAGCAATCCGCCCGGTGACACGACCTGGCAGGCGGGTACCTCGTACGCCGCCGGGGCGACGGTGATCTACGCCGGCCAGTCGTACCGGTGTTTGCAGGGGCACACGGCCCAGGTGGGCTGGGAGCCGCCGAACGTCCCCGCCCTGTGGCAGCAGGTCTGAACCCTCCCGGAGGACGGGACGGGCCCGGTCGCCGTGGCGGCGATCGGGCCCGTCCGCCGTGTCGCGGGGGTGCCGGGGCGGCGGGTCAGAGGCTGCCGCCGAAGGTGTCGCACTGCTTCGGGTCGCCGGTGTCCTAAAGGGCCCACTGCGATCATCTTCGACCGGCGGCGAGCCCGCCGAGTGTGCCGGGGGCTTAAGATCCGACCCATGCGAGAGGGCCGGTGGACCACGATCACGCCGTCGCAATTCGCGCACGAGCGGGAGGCGCTGGCGCACGTCCAGGCGTTGCTACCGGACACCGAGCCCTACCGGGCCTGGTCCAATTTCACCTTCACCGCTCAGACCGGGCACCCCTACGAGGTCGACCTGCTGGTGGCTGCCCCGAGCGGGCTCTACCTGATCGAGATCAAGAGCCTCACCGGCCGGCTGGTGTCCAGCGGCTCCAACTGGATCCTGCACGGCCCGAACGGCACCCGCACCTTCGACAATCCGCTGCACCTCGCCGACGCCAAGGCCAAGAAGCTCAAGGCCCTGCTCCAGACCGTCGCCAACCAGGACGAGGTCGCTACGGGCCAGCACAAGGGTCGACGTACGGGGCCGCCGGTCCGAATCCCCTTCGTGCAGGCGGCGGTCTTCCTGGCCAAGCCCGGCCTGACCGTCGCCCTGTCGGAAAACCACCTGCACGGCGTCTACGGGCCCGAGCCGGCACCCGGGCACCAGCCTGGCGACCTCCCCACGATCGGCTCGCTGCTGCGGCGTCCGCCGCAGGACGAGCGGCACCGGGTCACCAGGGAACTCTCCGCTGCCCTGCCGGGTCTGCTGAACGACGTCGGCATCGCCCGCAGCCGAAAGCACTACCAGGTCGGGGCGTGGGAGCTGGAGACCCGTCCGTTCGACCTGGGCCCGACCTGGCAGGACCACCACGTCCGGCACCGCGACCTGGAACGGGAACACCGGCGGATCCGCATCTACCTGGTCGAACGCAACGCGGTGCAGGCCGAGCGCGCCAGCATCGAGCGGGCCGCGAAGCGCGAAATGCTCGCCCTGCACGGCATCAGCCACCCTCCTGGCGCGCATCAACACCTACCTGGTGCGCTGGACCCGCAAGAAGTACAAACGGCTACGACCCCGCAAGAAGGTCCGGGCGGCCTGGGAACGGATCGTGAATCAGTTCCCCAGGTACTTCGCCCACTGGGCCTGGGTCAACACACCCCTGATGATCAAGATGGCAAGAGCGGAGTGACGGGAGACTGTCACGCTCCGTTCCGTGGGAGCCCGGGGGTGAGATTCCCCCGGGCCATCCGACCACCCTGGCTGCTCGGCAACTTGGCGTGAGATCTGTCAGGCGCCGACGGCCGTTAGCGGTGCTGGTGAGGCGGTCGATGCCCGGCGCGTCGACCGGATGAGGAACGGGACGCAGGCCACGCCGACGAGACCCATGGCGATCGCGGTGTCGGTCATCCAGGCCATGGAGTCGTCGGCGTGCGGAAAGCCGACAAGTGTGCCGATGTTGACGCCCCAGTGCAGGACGGTGGCCACGAGGACGCGGATCCACCAGGCGCGCCCGGCCGTGACGGCCGCCGCGGCGACGGAGAGTCCGATGGTCGAGACGACGAAGACGGCGTAGACCGCGACTCCGGCCTCCGCCACGTAGAAGTGGCCGAGCCCGAAGAAGACGCCGGTGACGGCGGCGGCCAATAGCGCCGGCATGCGGGTTTCGAGCAGGGGTTGTACGAGCCCCCGCCAGCCGACCTCCTCGCCGGCCGCGCCGAGGAACTGCGCCAGCAGGATCAGGGCCAGCGGTGCGGGAAGCGTCGCGGTGTCGAGTGGCTCCCAGCGGTGCGGCTCGACGACCGCCAGCAGCCAGAGGACGAGGATGACCGCCAGCGCCAGCCCGACGGCGGCGCAGGCGGGGGCGAGGAGACCGCGTTTGGTCGTACGCGGGTAGGGCAGGCGGCCTCGCCAGATCGCGTACACGGCGAGGGCGCCGACGGCGGTGGAGAACTGGGTGAGTACCAGGACGGTCGGGTGGAGCCCGGTCAGCCCCTGGGCCAGCGTGAACAACGGCGAGGCGGCGGTCGACGCCACGAGGAACGCGACGATGATCGTCGTCACGCGCGACCTGGCCGCTGCGGCCGGAGGGAAGGTGTTCGTTGTCGCCATGCGTCCAGTCTCGACCGGGCGACGGCTCGGGACACTGGAGCTGGGCGTCGGGCCGGGTGCAGTTTTCCCTACCGGCGGGCTCAGCGTTCGTTGAGGTACGCCAGCACCGCCAGGACCCGTCGGTTGTCGTCGAGGCTCGCGTGCAGACCGAGCTTCGCGAACACGTTCGAGATGTGCTTGGTCGTCGCGCTCTCGCTGATGTGCAGCTCGTCGCCGATCGCCGCGTTGGAGCGTCCCTGTGCCATCAGGTCGAGCACCTGCCGCTCGCGTTCCGTGAGGGTGCCGACGGGCCCGCGCCGTTCGACGCGGGTGATGAGCGCGCTGATGACCGTCGGGTCGAGCACGGTGCCGCCACCGGCGACCTGGGTGAGGGCGTCCATGAACTGACGGGGGTGGGACACCCGGTCCTTCAACAGGTAGCCGACCCCACCGACCTGGTCGGCGAGGAGTTCGCGCACGTACAGCTGCTCGACGTACTGCGAGAACAGCAGGACCGGGAGGGCGGGACGGACCCGTCGTGCCGCGAGCACGGCCTGCAGCCCCTCGTCGGTGTGCGTCGGGGGGAGGCGGATGTCGACGATCGCGACGTCGGCCCGCCAGTCGCCGAGAACCCGGCACAGCTCGGGTCCCGTACCCACCTGCTCGACGACCTGATGACCGACGGCCTCGAGCAGGCTGACCAGGCCGGCGCGTAGCATTATCTGGTCCTCTGCGACGACGACGCGCACGGCACCTCCAGCACGATTTCCGTCGGGCCGTCCGCCGGGCTGCTGACGGTGAGGGCGCCGTCGAAGGCGGCCAACCGCCGGCGGATACCGTCGAGCCCGCCGCCGGGCACGATGACCGCGCCCCCCTTGCCGTCGTCGCGCACCCCGATGCGCAGGCGGCCGTCCACGATGTCCGCCGTCACGGCGAGGTGGGCCGCGCCGGAGTGCTTCGCGGCGTTGGTGAGCACTTCGCGGGTGGCGAAGTACGCCGCGCTCTCGAGCGAGGAGTCCAGCCGTGCGGGTAGCCGCACCCGCGTGGTCGTCGGCAGCGCCGCCTCGATGGCCATGGCCTCAATGGCCGCGCCGAGCCCCCGATCGGCGAGGACCGGGGGGTGGATCCCGCGCATGAGATCGCGCAGTTCGCCGAGGGCGTTCAGGGAGTCGGCACGCGCCTGCCCGATGAGGGCGAGCGCCGCGTTCGGGTCGCTGGGCACGAGGGTCTCGGCGACTCCCAGCTTCATGGTGATCGCCACGAGCTGGGCCTGGGCGCCGTCGTGCACATCCCGTTCGATGCGGCGCAGCCGCGCGGCCGCGTCGTCGCGGACCTCTTCGCGGGTGGCCGAGAGGGCGGAGACCCGCGCCTGTAGATCGACCAGGTGGCTGCCGATCAGTACGGACGACCAGCGGGCCTGCGTCCGCAACCACCAGGGTCCGCTGAGGGCGCCGAAGACGACGAGGCCGCAGCCGAGGACGACGGCGTACGGCACCGCGCTGGTCGACGTGACGGGAACGAACGCGTACCACTCCGTCGGTCGTAGGCCGAGGCCGAGGTGGAGGACCGGGATGGCCGCGCAGCCGTACAGGCCCCAGGCGACGTACCCGAATGGTGTGATCGCGAGCAGGACGCCGGTGTACGGGTCGAGGACTGCCCACCGCATCAGCTGCCAGAAGGCGCGGTCGGTGAGGAGTCGCCAGCACTGACGTGCCCCGGCGGCGAATCCGGACCCGGCGGGGTCCGGCAGGCTCGGCACCGCGAAACCGGTGCCGGCGAAGCGCCGATCCGCCCGGCTCAGCCGCTCGGCCTGGCGGTGCAGCACGCGTACGCAGCCGGGAAAGATCAGCACACCGACGCCCAGGGGGATGAGCCAGGAGGCGATGACGGTGACGACCGTCATCAACATCACGGTGACCAGCTGGGCGGTGAGGACGAGTGAGCCACGCAGCGCCGACCATCGCCCGGCCGGCCCGCCGGGGCCACCGTCCGACGTCGTTGCATTGCCCCGCATTCGAACGATTATGCCGGACCCGCGCCGTCGCCGGCATCCACGGAGCAGTCCGGTTCGACGCGTACGGGTCCGGTCGCCGCAACGACCGGACCCGTGCCGTTCCCCTGTGCGCGGAGGCGTTCAGCGCGCCCCGCGCACCGCCGTCACAGCGCCCCGCTGAAGGTGTCGCACTGCTTCGGGTCGCCGGTGTCGTACCCCTTGGTGAACCACTGCTTGCGCTGCGCCGACGTGCCGTGGGTGAACTCGTCGGGGTTGACCGGGCGGCCCGAGCGCTGCTGGATGGCGTCGTCGCCGATCTTCTCGGCGGCGTCGATGGCCTCGGAGATGTCCCGCTCGGTGATGCTGGTGAAGATCTTCTGGCCCTTCTCGTCCGCGGTGCCGGTGGCGTTGCGCGCCCACGCACCCGCGTAGCAGTCGGCCTGGAGCTCCAGCTTCACCGACAGGGCGTTGGCGCTGTCCGGGTCGCGCTGCTGCTGGCGGCGCATCTGCGCCTCGGTGCCGAGCAGGTCCTGCACGTGGTGGCCGTACTCGTGGGCCAGCACGTACGGCTGGGCGAACTCGCCCTTGGCGCCGAGCTGGTCGGCGAGCTGCTGGTAGAAGGTCAGGTCGATGTAGACCAGGTCGTCGGCGGGGCAGTAGAACGGCCCGACGCCGGAGTCGGCTTGGCCGCAGCCGGTGTTGACGCCCTGGCTGAAGAACACCGTCTTGGACGCCTTGTACTGCTCGCCGAAGACCTCCGGCAGGGCGGTGCGCCAGTACGCCTGGATCGAGTTGACGTAGAGGGTGTTGCGGCAGTCGAGCTGCTTCAGGGCGTCCTCGGCCGAGCACTTCTGCGTGAGCGAGGTGTTGTCGCCCTGCTCGGTGCCGTCGCCTCCGCCGGTCATGGCGTTCAGGCCGAAGCCGCCGCCGACCAGGGCGACCAGTACGGCGACGATGATGCCGACGATGCCACCGCGCCCACCGCCGATCGGGATGCCGCCCAGGCCGCCGCCTCCCCCTGATCCCCGCCGATCGTCCACCTGGCTGGTGTCGACCTGCGCGTTCTCGTTCAGCTCCATGTTGACCCCGATCACCGATTCGTCACGTTTGGCGGTTGCGGTACCGGACCGGGTCCGGACGGGATTCTCGGTACCCGATGATCTTGATCGGTAACCGTGGGCGTCCCCGGGGACGCCCGGTACAATTGCGGCGTGCTGCTCTGCGAAGGCTGAACCGCCCCGCGCCGACGGGAACCATCGACCCGCCGGCGCTTTCGCGTGCCCATGAGTCAGCCCTTCCAGATTTCGAGAGCGAGCCCCTCACATGATCACTGCCAGCGGCCTGGAACTGCGCGCCGGCGCCCGGATCCTGCTGTCCGACACCACCCTGCGGGTGCAGCCGGGCGACCGCATCGGCCTGGTCGGCCGCAACGGTGCCGGCAAGACCACCACCCTGAAGGTGCTCGCGGGGGAGGGGCAGCCGTACGCCGGCCAGATCGATCGGCGCAGCGCCGTCGGCTACCTCCCCCAGGACCCGCGCACCGGTGACCTGGAGGTCACCGGCCGGGACCGGGTGCTCTCCGCCCGGGGCCTCGACGTGCTGATGGCCCAGATGCAGGAGGTCGAGGCCAAGCTCGCCGACAGCGTCGAGGACAAGCTGGTCCGCCGCTACGGCGCCCTGGAGGACCAGTTCGCCGCCCTCGGCGGGTACGCGGCCGAGGCCGAGGCCGCCCGGATCTGCGCCAACCTCGGCCTGCCCGACCGGGCCCTCGCCCAGACCATCGGCACCCTCTCCGGCGGTCAGCGCCGCCGCATCGAGCTGGCCCGGATCCTGTTCCGCGACGCCGGGGAGAACGGCGGCGGCATCCTGCTGCTCGACGAGCCGACCAACCACCTCGACGCCGACTCGATCACCTGGCTGCGCGGCTTCCTCGCCAACCACAAGGGCGGGCTGATCGTGATCTCCCACGACGGCGCGCTGCTGGAGTCGGTGGTCAACAAGGTCTGGTTCCTCGACGCCACCCGTTCCGTGGTCGACGTCTACAACCTGGGCTGGAAGGCGTACCTGGAGGCGCGGGAGACCGACGAGCGCCGCCGCCGCCGGGAGCGGGCCAACGCCGAGAAGAAGGCCGGCGCGCTGATGGCCCAGGCCGACAAGATGCGGGCCAAGGCCACCAAGACCGTCGCCGCGCAGAACATGGCCCGTCGGGCCGAGAAGCTGATCTCCGGGCTGGAGGAGGTCCGGGTCTCCGACCGGGTGGCCAAGGTCCGCTTCCCGAACCCCGCGTCGTGCGGCAAGACGCCGCTCACCGCGTCCGGGCTGTCCAAGTCGTACGGCTCGCTGGAGATCTTCACCGACGTCAACGTGGCGGTCGACCGGGGCTCCCGGGTGGCCATCCTCGGCCTCAACGGTGCCGGCAAGACCACCCTGCTGCGGATGCTCGGCGGCCTGCTCAAGCCGGACACGGGCGAGGTGCACGCCGGGCACGGGCTGCGGCTGGGCTACTACGCCCAGGAGCACGAGACCCTGGACGTGAACCGGACGGTGCTGGAGAACATGCGCGCCGCCGCCATCGAGCAGACCGACACCGAGCTGCGGAAGATCCTCGGCGCGTTCCTGTTCTCCGGCGAGGACGTGGACAAGCCGGCCGGGGTGCTCTCCGGTGGGGAGAAGACCCGGTTGGCCCTGTCCACCCTCGTCTGCTCCGGCGCCAACGTGCTGCTGCTCGACGAGCCGACGAACAACCTCGACCCGGTCAGCCGGGAGCAGGTGCTCGACGCCATCGCCAACTACCCGGGCGCGATCGTGCTGGTCACCCACGATCCCGGCGCGGTGCTGGCGCTCAAGCCGGACCGGGCGATCCTGCTCCCCGACGGCGACGAGGACGCCTGGAGCGACGACCTGCTCGAACTGGTCGAGCTGGCCTGAGTCCGCCCACCGCCTCGATCATGGAGCTGTGGCGGGCGGAAAGCGACTTCATGCACCTTTCGCGAAGCGCCGCACTCCATGATCTCCCGGCGGGTCGGGGCGGGTCGGGGGTCAGGCGGTCAGGCGGGTAAGTACGCCGGAGCTGACCAGGATCACCACGCCGATCGCGACGAAGACGGCCGGGACCAGCCAGTGGCCGGCCCGGCCGACCAGCCGGACCACCGCCGGGTGGCTGCCGAGGCCGGCGGCGACTCCGCACCACAGCCCGACCAGCGCCACGAACACCAGCAGCCAGACCAGCCCGTCGAGCGGGTCGAGGGCGCGGAACACCGGCACGTACACGGCGATGTTGTCGGCGCCGTTGGCGATCGTCACCCCGGTCACGCCCAGCAGCCCGCCGACCACGGCCGGCGGCTCGGCGTCGTCGCGCCGGGCCAGCAGGGCGCGCACGCCGAGCGCGATCGGCAGCAGGCCGAGCAGCCCGGTCCACGGGTCGGGCACCACGAGCAGCCCGGCGGCGACCACCACGGCGGCGGCGACCAGCGCGCCGATGCCCAGGTACTGGCCGCCGACGACGTGCCACGGCCGGGGCCTCCCGGTGCTCCGGGCGGCCACGAAGAGCACGGTCAGCACGATGACGTCGTCGATGTTGGTGGCGGCGAACACCAGCGCCGCGCTGGCCGCGGTCGCGATCAGGTCGGTCACGCCAGGCAGGGTACGGCCGCCGCGCCCGCCCCGGCCGCGCCCGCCGTTGCGGGGGCACCCTCAGTCTGCGGACATCGTCACTCTATCGGTTAACCGACACTGCATAGCGTGTCGGTTGGCGAATAGTTGATATCTGGCGCATGATCGTTCGAGGCGGTCTAATAGGTGGGACCGTATCCGAACCGCACAGTCTGGGACGTGAGGAATCAGCATGGCAGCCACTGGCACAGCCACCAGCACTGAGAAGGGTCGCCGGATCGTCGGAGCCGAGCGTCAGACGCTCGCCAAGGACCTGGTAAAGCGGTACACCTCGGGCGAGAGCATCCGCGCGCTCGCAGCCTCCACCGGGCGTTCCTACGGGTTCATCCACCGGGTGCTCACCGAGTCCGGCGTCCAGCTGCGTCAGCGCGGCGGCGCCCGGCGTCGCAAGAAGGCGTGACCCGCCCACCGACGTCGTCCACCAGCGCCGTCCCACGGGCCGCCCGGTGACCCCCGGCGCGGTCGGGGTACGACTCGACTGCGACGGGCCGGTCGCGACGGTCACGTTGTGCCGGCCCGACGTGCTCAACGCCCAGACCCCGGCGATGTGGCGCGCGATGAGCGACTTCTCCCGGGACCTGCCCGGCAACGTGCGGGTCGTCGTCGTGCGCGGCGAGGGGCGGGCGTTCTCCGCCGGCCTCGACCTGTCGGTGGCCGGAGCCTCCGGCCCGGGCTCCTTCGCCGAGCTGGCCACCCTGCCCGAGCAGGAATGCGCCGACCGGATCGCGGAGTTCCAAGGCGGCTTCACCTGGCTGCACCGGCCGGACGTGATCTCGGTGGCGGCCGTGCAGGGGCACGCCATCGGTGCCGGCCTCCAGCTCGCGCTCGCCTGCGACCTGCGGGTGCTGGCCGCCGACGCCAAACTCTCCATGGCCGAGGTGACCCTGGGCCTCGTCCCCGACCTGGCCGGCACCAAGCGGCTGGTCGAGCTGGTCGGCTACGCCCGCGCCCTGGAGATCTGCGCCACCGGCCGGCGGATGGACGCCACCGAGGCCGACCGGCTCGGGCTGGCCACCCTGGTGGTGCCGAACGCCGAGCTGGACGCCGCCGTGCGCGACCTCACCGCCGGTCTGCTCGCCAACGACCGGAACGCCGTGGTGGAGATCAAGGCGCTGCTCGCCGGTGCCGCGGGCCGGTCCCACGCCGAACAGCAGCGGGCCGAACGCGAGGCCCAGACCCGTCGCCTCCGCGACCTCGCCGGCCGAGGCGAATAGCCTCGTCGGGCGGGCCCGGAGCGGTCTCGTCGGGCGGGGCGGAACGGTCTCGTCGGGCGGGCCCGGACAGTAAGGACTGTCCGGGAAGAATCGGGTTACGGCCGAGGTTGTCGTAGGCGTCGGGAGAATCGACCCGACGGCACGAGTCCGCCCACAACCCGGAGGTGACGCGCGATGTCTGATGGCGGCATGGGCGGTTGGCACATGATCCGGTCGATGCGCAACCGGGACGAGATCTCCGCCCACCGGCTCAAGCGCGGCACCGCCCGGCGGATCATCGAGTTCGCCCGGCCCTACCGGCGGGACATGGTCGTCTTCCTGGTCACCGTGGTGATCGCCGCGGTGATCGGCGTCGCCACCCCGGTGCTCGCCGGTGACGTGATCAACGCGATCAGCCGCAGTGGCCCGGACGCCGGGTCGACCGTGGTCCGGCTGGCCCTGGTCATCGCCGTCCTGGCGGTCGCCGACGCGCTCTTCTCGCTGGCCCAGCGGTGGTACTCGGCCCGGATCGGCGAGGGGATCATCCTCGACCTGCGGACCCGGGTCTACGACCACGTCCAGCGGATGCCGCTGCAGTTCTTCACCCGCACCCAGACCGGCGCGTTGGTCAGCCGGCTCAACAACGACGTGATGGGGGCCCAGCGGGCGTTCACCTCCACCCTCTCCGGGGTGGTCAGCAACGTCATCCAGCTGGTGCTCACCGCCGCGGTGATGCTGACCCTCTCCTGGCAGATCACCGTGCTGTCGCTGATCCTGCTGCCGATCTTCATCATCCCGGCCCGCCGGGTCGGTCGGCGGCTGGCCGACATCACCCGCGAGTCGTACGACCTCAACGCCAAGATGAGCGCCACGATGACCGAGCGGTTCGGGGTGGCCGGGGCGCTGCTGGTCAAGCTGTTCGGCTCGCCCGACGTGGAGGCGCGCCGGTTCGCCGGCCGGGCCGAGCGGGTCCGCGACATCGGCATCCAGTCCGCCATGTACTCGCGGACGTTCTTCGTGGCGATGCTGCTGGTCGCCTCGCTGGCCCAGGCGCTCACCTACGGTCTCGGCGGCTGGCTCGCGGTCGCCGGCAGCGTCAGCGCCGGCACGGTGGTGACACTGGCACTGCTGCTCACCCGCCTCTACGGCCCGCTGACCGCGCTGTCCAACGTCCGGGTGGACGTGATGAGCGCGCTGGTCTCCTTCGACCGGGTCTTCGAGGTGCTCGACCTGCGCCCTGGGATCGAGGAGAAGCCGAACGCCGTCGCCGTGCCGCGCGGCAACGGCCGGGTCGAGTTCCACGACGTCCGGTTCCGTTACCCGAGCGCCGCCGAGGTGTCGCTGGCCTCCCTGGAGGAAGTCACCACGCTGGACCGCACCGTCAACGAGCCGGTGCTCAAGGGCGTCTCGTTCGCCGTCGAGCCGGGCCAGATGGTGGCCCTGGTCGGCCCGTCCGGCGCCGGCAAGTCCACCCTGTCCATGCTGATCTCCCGGATCTACGACGTCAGCGACGGCCAGGTGCTGGTCGGCGGGGTCGACGTCCGGGACGCCACGCTCGCCTCGCTGCGCGACGAGATCGGCGTGGTCACCCAGGACTCCCACCTGTTCCACGAGACGATCGCCGAGAACCTGCGCTACGCCAGGCCGGGCGCCACCGATGACGAGATCTGGGCGGCCCTCGCGGGGGCGCAGGTCGCCGATCTGGTCCGGTCGCTGCCCGACGGGCTGGAGACCACCGTCGGCGAGCGGGGGTACCGCTTCTCCGGTGGCGAGAAGCAGCGCATCGCCATCGCCCGGCTGCTGCTCAAGGCCCCGTCGATCGTGATCCTCGACGAGGCGACCGCGCACCTGGACTCGGAGAGCGAGGCGGCGGTGCAGCGGGCCCTGTCGGTGGCGCTGGCCGGGCGTACCGCGCTGGTGATCGCGCACCGGTTCTCCACCGTCCGGGACGCCGACCAGATCCTGGTCCTCGACGAGGGGCGGATCGTCGAGCGGGGCCGGCACGAGGAGCTGGTCGCCGTCGGCGGGCTCTACGCCGAGCTGTACCGCACCCAGTTCGCGTTGGCCGAGTCGCCCGCGCCGTACGTGGACGCGACCGGGCGGGAGACGGTGATCACCGTGCCGATGGCCAACTACGTCGCCGACGAGGCGATGCCCCCGGCCGCCGCCAACTGACCGGTCCGCCCGACCCGCCCGGTCCGCCCGACCCGCCCGGTCCGACCGACCCGCCCGGTCCGCCCGACCCGCCCGGTCCGACCGACCCGCCCGGTCCGACCGACCCGCCCGGTCCGACCGACCCGCCCGGTCCGACCGACCCGCCCGGTCCGACCGACCCGCCCGGTCCGACCGACCCGCCCGGTCCGCCCGACCCGCCCGGTCCGACCGACCCGCCCGGTCCGCCCGACCCGCCCGGTCCGACCGACCCGCCCGGTCCGACCGACCCGCCCGGGTCGGCCGGGTCGGCCGGACTTGCTTGGCCTGGCCTGGGCCGGTCAGGCAGGGGCGGCGGTCGCGGCGTGCAGCTCGCCGAAGGCCACGCCCAGGGTCTCCGCCGTGAAGTGGGCGTTCAGCCCGCTCGGGTTGGGCAGCACCCACAGCCGGGCGCGGCCGAGCAGCTCCGGCTGCGGCCCGAAGGTCGCCTTCGGTCGACCGAACCCGATCCGGTACGCGGTCACCCCGACCACCGCCACCCAGGCGGGCCGGTGCCGCCGCACCTTGTCGGCCAGGATCTCCGCCCCGTCGACCAGCTCGTCGGCGGTCAGTTCGTCGGCCCGAGCGCTGGCCCGGGCTGCCATGTTGGTGATGCCCAGCCCGTACCCGGGCAGCGTGTCCTGCTCACTCGGGTGCAGCTGCCGGGGCGTGAAGCCGCCCCGGTGCAGGGCCGGCCAGAACCGGTTGCCGGGCCGGGCGAAGTGCCAGCCGGTCGCCGCCGACCAGAGGCCGGGGTTGATCCCGACGAAGAGCACGGCCAGCCCTGGCGCGATGACGTCGGGGATGGTTCGGTCCGCCGCGGCGGCCAGCTGCTCCCGCGTCGGGCGCCGCCCCCGCTCCGCCCCACCGGACCTGGCCGGGGCGGCTCCGGTCGGCTTCGCCCCGGTCGGCTTCGGCCGGGCCTGGGCCGCTCCGGTCGGCGTCGCTCTGGTCGGCTTCGGCCGGGCCTGGGCCGCGCCGGTCGGCTTCGCGCCGGTCGGTTCCGTTCCGGCCGGCGTCGGTCCGGCCAGTCCAGGGGAGATCGGCGTCGGCTCCCGGCTGGGCCCGGGTGCGCGGGCGGGCATCAGAGGCTGCGGAGCGCGCCGCCGTCGACCGGGAGGGTGATCCCGGTCAGGTAGCCGGCGGCGGGGGAGAGGACGAACGCGGCGACCCGACCGAACTCCGCAGGCTCGCCGATGCGGCGCAGTGGGATGCCGGCCTCGGCGTCGGCCCGGGCCCGCCCCGTGTCCCCGGAGGCGGCGAGCAGCTCCCGGTTCCGGTCGGTCATGATCCGCCCCGGGAGCAGGCCGACGAACCGCACGCCCCGGGGGCCGTACTCGTCGGCCATGTCCTTGGCCACCCCGGCGAGGCCCGGCCGCAGCCCGTTGGAGATGCCCAGCCCGGCCAGCGGGCTGCGCGCCGAGCTGGACAGGACCAGCGCGATCGCGCCGCCGTCGGACAGCCCGGCGGCGACCGTCCGGGCGGTGCGGACGGTGCCGAGGAAGACGGTCTCGAAGGACTCGCGCCACTGCGCGTCGGTCGCCCCGGCCGCGGTGCCCGTGGGTGGGCCCCCGACCGACACCAGCGCGCCGTCGAGCCGGCCGAAGTGTTCCCGGGCGGCGGCGACCAGCCGCTCGGGGGTGGCCGGGTCGGCCAGGTCGGCGGCCAGGCCGATGGCCCGCTCCGGGCCGCCGAGCCGCTGCACCGCCTCAGCCACCCGCTCCGGGGCCCGGGCTGAGACGACCACCCGCGCCCCGTCGGCGACGAGACACTCGGCGGTGGCGAAGCCCAGCCCGCGCGAGGCGCCGGTCAGCACGTATACCCGGTCGGTGAGTCCCAGATCCATGGGACCGATCCTGCCGTACGAGGCGGGAGTCGGTCAGCGTCGGGCCGGGCGCAGCAGGCGTACCCGGCCGGCGAGCTGCACCGCGACGGCACCGCCGGTGTGGGCCACGGACGGCAGCCGGCGGCGGCGCGGCGCCCCCGCGCCGTCGTAACGGCTGACCGCCTCCCGGGCGGCCAGCTCCTCGGCGCCCAGCGGCGGCAGCTCGTCCCGCCCCCGCAGCTCCCGGGCCAGGTCCCAGCCGTCGCGCAGCGAGCCGTTGGTGGGCCGGCCGGCCGCCCATCCGACGAACGTCGCCGGCCAGGCGGCACCGAGGCCGGCGGCGAGCAGCGGCCAGTGCCGCGCCACGTCGCCGGCCCGCTTGCGCAGCAGGGCCCGGCGGGCGGCGTCGACCGGCCCCGGGGCGAACCCGGGCGGCAGCGGCCCGCCCGCGACCAGGGTCGCCACCAGCTCGGCCTGCCGGGCGGCCAGATCGCCGGGCCGGTGCGGCGCGGCGGGGTGTCCCCGGTCGGCGCTCACGTCACCACCGGGTACCCGGAGGCGGCGGCGATCGCGTCCAGCTCGGCGCGCAGCTCCGGGGCGGGCGGCCAGTGGCCGTCGCGCTCCAGCAGCAGCGCCGGCGGGCGGTGCCGGGCGCACAGCGCGCCGACCAGGTCGAGCACGACCGGCGGCACCGGGTCGGTGTGCGTGTCGTGGTAGTAGCCGCCCTGCTCGGCGCCGCCGGCGACGTGCACGTACGCGACCCGGTCGAGCGGCAGCCGGTCCAGCAGGGCGAGGGGGTCCGTGCCCCGGTTGCGGGAGTTGGCGTGCACGTTGGCGATGTCCAGCAGCAGCGTCGCGCCCGTGGCGTCCAGGATCTCGGTGAGGAAGTCCGCCTCGTCCAGCTCGTCGTCCGGCCAGTCGAACAGCGCCGCGATCGGCTCCAGCGCCAGCGGCACCGGCAGCTCGGCCTGCGCCCGGCGGACGTTGGCCACCACCGCGGCGACGGCCTCCCGGCTGCGCGGCAGCGGCAGCAGGTGACCGGCCTCCAGCCCGCCGGCCCGGACGAAGGCGATGTGCTCGCTGACCAGCGGCGCCCCGACCAGCTCGGCCACCCGCGCCAGGTGGGCGACCCGGGCGGGGTCGACCGGTTCCGCGCCGCCGAGGGAGAGCCGCACCCCGTGCGGTACGACGGTGACGCCGCGCTCGACCAGCTCGGCGAGCCCGGCCGGCGGCGGCCCGTGCGGGGCGACGGCCTCCGCCACCACCTCGACGAACCGCAGCCCCGGCAGCTCGGCGACGAAGCCGGCGATCTCCGGCCGCCAGCCGATGCCGACCCCGGTGGGACCCGGGCCGCCCCCGGCCGCCTCGCCCGCCCCGGCCGCGTCCCGGCCCGCGCCGGCCGCCCAGACACCCGGGTCGGTCGTGGCGGTTCCCGGACCGGCCGCCCAGACACCCGGGTCGGTCGTGGCGGTTCCCGGACCGGTCATCCGCCGCACCCGCCTCCGCCTCCGCACCCGCCTCCGCAGGAGCTGCCGCCGCTGCACGAACTCCCCCCGCCGCTGCACGAGGTGCCGCCGCTGGAGGTGCCACCGGGGGAGAGCGCCTGCCGCTGGATCTCGGCCTGCTCGGCGAAGCCCGGGTCCATCGCCCAGAGCGAGGCGGTACCGAACAGGGCGACGCCCAGCGCCGCGCCGGCCGCCCCGTAGGTGGAGAACGCCGGGTCGGACGCCGGGGCGAGGTGCAGGTTGCGCCGGCGCAGCTCGCGCAGGGCGACGTCGGCGGCCCGGGTACGCCAGGGCACCCGGGCGATCAGCGCGGCCGCGACGGCCAGCGGGATCAGGAGGAGGATCAGGAAGCCGACCGGGTGGTCGTTGGCCAGCCCGGCGACGATCCGGGCAACGCCGAGCAGCACGAGCGAGAGCAGCAGGAACGACCCGCGCCGGGCGGAGAGCCGCTGCGCCTGCGTCAGCGCCAGGCCCTGCCGCTGCAGGCCGTCGCGCAGCTGTTCGAGCGCCCGCAGCACCCACCCGTCGCGGCCCAGCTCGCTGGCGTACAGGTTGCGGCTGGCGGCGTGGTGGACCGCCCGGTCCAGCGGGGTGGCCCCGACCCGCAGCTGGCCGCCGACCGTCAGCCGCCGGTCGGGTCGGACGCCGACGATCCCGGTGCCGCGCAGGCCGCCGAGCGAGGTCCAGATCGCGAGTTGGTTGCCGCCGTTGAGGAAGGCCACCTGCTGGGGGCCGAGCTGGCCGACGTCGGCGGCCGGGGGGCCGGCGAGGACCCGACGCCGGTGCACGATCGAGCCCACGACGACCACGAGGGCCGCCAGCAGGTAGACCCAGAGGAAGGTGGGGCCGGAGATGCCCCAGGTGTCGCCGGGCGCCGCGATGACGGTCATGCTGCTCTCCTGTCGCGCGAGGGGAACGCGACCCCATTGTGGAACAGGACCGCCATGGTGGACCTCGGCCGAGGGCGCAGTTATCGGACCGAGACCGGGCCGGGCGGGCGCCGGTCAGCGCCGGCGGACGGCCTCCTCGACCAGGTCGAGCACCGGGCCCAGGTCGCCGGCCGGGCGCCCCATCGCCAGGTGCAGCACCAGGCCGTCGTAGGCCAGTTCGAGGAACTGTGCCAGCACGTCGATCGGCACGTCCTCGCGGAGCACGCCGACCTCCCGCTGGCGGGCCAGCCGCTCCCGGGTGGCCTCGGCGATGGCGGCGGAGCGCTCGGCCCAGCGCCGGGCGAACGCGGGGTCGGTGCGCAGCCGCCGGGACACCTCCAGTTGGCTGCCCAGCCATCCGGTGGTGTCGGGGGAGACGGCCCGGGCCAGCAGGTCCCGCATCACCTGGACCAGGCCGTTGCGGGCGACCGTCTCCACCATGGCCGCCGCGTCGTCCTCGGCCACCGCCAGGAAGAGCGAGTCCTTGTCGCGGAAGTGGTGGAAGATGGCGCCCCGGGAGAGCCCGGTGGCCTCCTCGAGCCGCCGCACCGTGGCGCCCTCGTATCCGTGCCGGGCGAAACACGCCCGGGCTGCGGTGAGAATCTCCTGCCGGCGGGCGTCGAGCTGGTCCTGACTTACTCTGGGCACGGCACGATCGTGTCAGGTGCCCGGACGCTCTGCAAACCGTACGTACGGCTTGCGGGCGGTGGCGGGACGTCGCCCGCAGCGGGGACCGGGGCCGGCGGGGCCGCGCACGGTGATCGTCCCGCCCTCGGCCGGCTACGATCGCCCGATGACACCCCCCGCCACCCCCGCCGCGCCACTGACCGTGGCGGCCGTCCAGGCCGACCCGGTGCCCGGGGACCTCGCCGGCAACGCCGTCGCCGCCGCCCGGCTCACCGGACGGGCCGTCGCCGAGGGCGCGCGGTTGGTGGTGCTGCCGGAGCTGTTCCTGCCCGCGTACCACCCGCCGACGCTGGCCGCCGACCCGGCCGGCACCGACCTCGTGGCGGCCGGGGACGGCACGGTGGACGACGCCCGGCTCGACCCGCTGCGGGCCGCCGCCCGCGACGGCGCGGCGGTCGTGGTCGTCGGGGCGGCCGTCCGGCACCCGGACGGCCGGCGGACCATCGCCGCCCTGGTCGTCGACCGCGGCGGCGTCGCCCACGCGGCGTACGACAAGCAGCAGCTCTGTGGCGACGAGCGCGAGCTGTTCCAGCCCGGCCGGCGTGGGGCGACCCTGCTCGTCGAGGACTGGCGGTTCGGCCTGGGCATCTGCTACGACGGCTGCTTCCCCGAGCACGGTCGCGCCGCTGCGGCTGACGGTGCGCACGGCTACCTCTGCCCGAGCGGCTACCTCGCGGGCTCCGCGCACCGCAGGGACCTCTACTACGCGGCCCGTGCCCTGGACAACACCATGTTCGTCGTGTTCGCCAACGCCGTGGACGGCGTGGACCCGTGGCGGTTCAACGGCGGCGCGGCGGTCTACGACCCGGAGGGCCGGCCGCTGGCCCGGGGCGCGGACACCGGCGAGGACGTGCTGGTGGCCGTCCTCGACCCGGCGGTGCTCGCGGACACCCGGGCGGCGCACTCGATGCTGGCCGACCGTCCCGCCGACGCCGGGGCGGCCCGCGCGGCGCTGCGAGGCTGAGCTGACCGAGGTCGCTGCGGGCTGACCCTGTCGGTGGGCGGCCCGTCTGCCTTAAAGTGCCCGAGTGCCGTTGCTCCTGCTGGATCTGGACAACACCCTGCTCGACCGGGCCGGCCCGTTCCGTGCCTGGGGCGAGCGCTTCCTCGACGGCGTCGGCGCCCCGGCCACCGACATCGACTGGTTGCTGTCCGTCGACGCCGACGGGCTGACCGACCGCTGGGACGTCGCGGACGCGATCCGGGACCGGTACGGGCTGCTCATCCCCTCGGTCGACCTGGTGGAGGAGCTGCACGACGGGGTGCTGGCGAGTAGCCGGCTGGACCCGCTGGTGGCCTGCGCGTTGCGCATCGCCGACGGGGCCGGCTGGATGCCGGTGGTGGTCAGCAACGGCGCCGTACGCCAGCAGGACGCGATGATCCGCCGGACCGGCCTGAACCGGTACGTCGCCGACTGGGTGATCTCCGAGGAGGTCGGGGTCAGCAAGCCCAACCCGCGGATCTTCGCGCTGGCGGCCCAGCGGGTCCGGATGCCGCTGCGCGGGGCGTGGGTGGTGGGGGACAGCCCGGAGGCGGACATCGGCGGGGCGGCGGCGGTGGGCCTGCCCAGCGTCTGGCTGCACCGGGGCCGGGCCTGGACGGACACCCGCTTCGCCCCGACGTACACGGTCGACGGACTGATCGCCGCCGTCGCCACGGTGCTCGCCGCCCGAGCCACCCCGGGCCGTGGCGGCGCGTCGGCCTGAGACCCCGGGCCACGGCGGCGCGCCCGCCCTCCGCTCCCGGCGCCGGTCACTGGAGGTAGCGCTCGACCTCCGGCCTGGGGCGTTCTCCCTGGGCGTCGGGGTCGCCGTGGGTCTCGCGCGCGGCCCGCCGGCGGCGCAGCAGGTCCCAACACTGGTCCAGGGACTCCTCCAGCCCGCGCAGCCGGTCCCGTTCGTCCTCGGTGCCGGACTCGTTGGCCTGGGCCGTCGAGCGGAGCCGGTGCTCCTCGTCGACCAGCTCGGAGATCCGGTTCAGGATGGTCTTGTCGTCCATGCCCCTGAGCCTGGCACAGCGCGTCGGGGCGTGTCCGGGTCTCCCGCGCACCACGCCCGCCGCTCCCGGCGAGGGGCTGCCGAGGGCCGGCGGATGCGCTCGCGGGCGGGACGCCGGGTGGCTTCGGTACATTGCCACGTCATGACGCTTACTGTCCGGCCGTTCGCGGACGCCGACGCCGAGGCCGTCGCGGGGTGCTTCGGGCGGTGTACGCGAGGGTCGACGCCGCGCCGGCGGACCTGGCGTTCGCCGAGCGCCACGGGTACCGGCGCGGCCGGCGCTCCCAGCTCCTGCTGCGTGACCTCGCGGCACCGCTGCCCCCGGCCCCGCCGCCGGTGCCCGGCGTCCGGCTGCTGAGCGCCGCCGACCTGCCCGACCCGCGTCCGCTGTACGAGGCCGACCTGGACGCGGCGCGGGACGAGCCGGGCGAGGTCGGGATGGACGAGATCGGGTACGCCGACTGGCTGGCCACCTACTGGGAGCGCCCCGACCTGGACCGGGCACTGACCACGGTGGCCGTGGTGGACGACGAGGTGGCCGCGTTCGGCATCGCGCTGACCGACGGCCGGGATTGCTACCAGTCCGGGATGACCGGCACCCGGCGGGCGTACCGCAGGCGAGGGCTGGCCCGGCTCGTCAAGCACGCCGGGCTGACCCGGGCCCGGGCGGCCGGGTTCCGGTGCGCGGTGACCCTGAACGACGCCGGCAACGACGCGATGCTCGGCCTCAACGCCGGACTGGGCTACTGGCCGGTCGCGGCGCAGTGGCGGTATCGGCGGGATTTCCGCAGCTAGGAGCCGCGCACCGCGTCCCTTGTGGAAGATTCAAATTTTGCCCGCGAAAATTATTCCGCTCCGTACTGGAGAAGATGACCTGCTCAATGGCATGCTCGGCGGGACCGTGACTCCGTACAGTCGTCACGCGACGCACTGTTAATTAGGGGAGTGCACCGCAGGTGGTAACCCCACACACCGCCCCCACCGGTAGCCGGCGAGCGAGAACCATTCCGCTGCGCCACGTCGCGCCCGCACTGCTGCGCGACCCCGCCCGGGCCCTGATCGGGTTCGGCGAGCGGGCCGACGGCGAGGTGGTCCGGCTCAACCTCGGGGCGTTTCGTCCCTACCTCGTGACCGACCCCGCCCACGTACAGCAGGTGCTGGGCGACCGGGCCGACAACTTCGGCCGGGCCGGCGACGGCGCGTTCTGGGGTCCGCTGCGCCGGTTGTTCGGCGACGGCATCCTCGGCGACGGTCCGGTGTGGTCGGACAGCCGGCGCATCCTCCAGCCGCTGTTCACCGCCCGCCGGGTCGAGGCGCTGATGGGCCCGATGGCCGAGACGATCGCCGACGCGGTCGCCGAGCTGGACGCGCCCGCCCGCGCCGGCCGCCCGGTGGACATCGGCGCCGAGCAGGCCCGGATCGTCTGCCACGCGATGATGCGCACGTTCTTCGGAGACCGCATCTCCGTCGCCGACGCGCTGCGCGTCATCGAGGCTCAGGACGCGATCGCCACCTCGGTGATCCCCCGGGTGCTGGCGCCGTTCGTCCCGCTGGCGCTGCCGATGCCCGGCGACCGGGCCTTCCGGAACGCCGCCCGGCGCATCGACGAGGTGCTGGCGCCGATCGTCCGGTCGGCGCGGGGCGCCGACGGCGACGACGTCATCGCCACGCTGTGGCGCGGCACCGCCGGCGACGGCCGGCCGCTGGACGAGCGGCAGGTCCGCAACGACACGGTCGCGATGGTCGCCGTGACCACCGAGACGACCGTCAACGTGCTGACCTGGCTCTGGCCCCACCTGGAGCGTTCGCCCGAGATCGCCGCCCGGTTGCAGGAGGAGATCGACGGGGTGGTGGGCGGCGACCGGGTCGGCCCCGAGCACCTGCCGCGGCTGCGCTACACCCGGATGGTGTTGGACGAGCTGATCCGGCTCTACCCGGTGGCCTGGATGGCGCCCCGGCAGGTGATCCGCCCGGCGGTGCTCGGTGGGGTGCGGCTCGATGCCGGCGCGACCCTGCTGATCAGCCCGCTGATCACCCAGCGGCTGGCGCGGTACTGGGATCGGCCCGAGGTCTTCGATCCGGACCGGTTCACCCCCGAGCGGGCCAGGGCCCGGGACCGGTACGCGTTCTTCCCCTTCGGCGGCGGGCCGCACCAGTGCGTGGGGATGCACCTGTTCTACCTGGAGGCGCAGCTCATCGTGGCCAACCTGTTGAGCCGCTACCGGATGCGGGTGCGAAGCCCTCGGCTGCCCGCCCTGCAACTCGCCGCCGCGCTGCGCACGAGGGACCGCGTCGAGCTGGACCTGCGCCCCGCCCGCACCGGGGTCGTCGCGTGAACGTCTCCACCCGTCCGTCCACGGTGCTGCCCGACCAGCTCTCCGCCGCCGCCGAGCAGGGCCGGATCTGCGCGCTCGCCGCCAAGGGGCAGCGGGACCTGCAACGGCAGGCCGCCCGGTACCCCGACCTCTTCACCGGCCCGCCCTTCGACGGCGCGCTGTTCAGCAACATCGCCCTGGCCATCGCCTTCGGGGCGCCCTGGTGCACCGCCGAGCAGCTGCGGCTGACCAACCGGGCGGTGCTGTGGGGGTTCGCCCTGGACTGGCAGATCGACTACCTGGCGAAGTCCCGGGCGGACGTCGACCGGGTGGTGGCCGGCGCCCTGGCGGTCGCCGACGGCGCCAGCCCGGACGCCGACGACCCGCTCGGCCGTCTGCTCGCCGAGCTGCGCGACGAGCTGGCCGGAGTTCCGGCCTTCGCCGAACTGGGCGACGCCTGGCGCGCGGCGGTACGCCGGACGGTCACCGCGATGGCCCGCGAGTGGGACTGGAAGACCGCCCGGGAGCGCGACGGCGCGCCGCTGCCCGGCTTCGCCGAGTACCTCGACAACGCCGACAACCTCGCCTGCACGGTGGTCAACGTCGCGCACTGGATCTGGACGGGGGACGCCGAGACGCACCGGCGACTCGACCGGCTGGTCACGGTCAGCGACGAGGTGCAGCGGGTGCTGCGGCTGGTCAACGACCTGGCCACCTACGAGCGGGACCTCCAGTGGGGGGACCTGAACGCCCTGCTGCTCGTCGCCGACCGCGCCGAGGTGGACCAGCGCATCGTCGATCTGGTCGAGCGGTGCACCGAACTGCTCGCCCCGCTGGCCGGCGGCTGCCCGTTGCAGGCGGCGTACCTGTCCCGGCAGATCGGGTTCAGCAGCGGCTTCTACCGGTCGACCGACTTCTGGGGGGAACGGTGACGGCCGTCCGGTCGTGGACCGGTCACGACAGCGGGTCCGGCGGTGCCGCCCACCGGCCCTCGCGGGCCACCGGCGACGGCGTCACCCACCCGCCCCGGCGGGACCCGGAGTCCGCGGCCGACGCCCGCGAGCTGATCTCCGCGATGACCCTCACCTTCTCGGGGCAGTCCTCCGTGTCGGTCTACGAGACCGCCCGTCTGGTCGGCCTCGCGCCGTGGCTGACCCACCACGTGGAGCGGATCGCGTACCTGCTGGCCGCCCAGCGCCCGGACGGGACGTGGGGCGGCCCGGAGGGGTACGCCCTGGTGCCGACGTTGAGCGCCACCGAGGCGCTGCTCACCGCCCTGCGTCGCGGCGACGCCGCCTGGCTGCGCGAGGCCCGCGCCGCCGAGCGGCTGACCCGCGCCGTCGACGGCGGCCTGCGCGTCCTGTACGCCCGGCTCACCGGACCGGCCGGCCCCGAGCTGCCCGACCTGCCGGCCACCGACCTGACCGTCCCGGCGCTGGTCGACTCGCTCAACGCGCACCTCGACGCGCTGCGTGCCGACCCGCTGCCCGGCCTGACCGCCTGGCGCGACGTTCGGGCGCTGCCGCTGCCGTCAGGGCTGGACGGCGCCCGGCTCGACCGGGTCCGTGCGCTGCTCACCGCCGGCCGGCCGCTGCCGGAGAAGTTGCTGCACGCCCTGGAGGTCGGCGGCCCGGCGGCCCACCGCGCCGCCGAGGTGGCCCCCGTCGGGCCGGGCACCGTCGGTGCCTCGCCGGCGGCCACCGCGGCCTGGCTCGGCGTGCCCGTCCCCGGGGCCGGGGTCCGCGCGGCGGTGTCCTACCTGGAGGACGTGGCCCGTCAGCAGGGCGGGCCGGTGCCCTGCGCCACCCCGATCACCGTGTTCGAGCGGGCCTGGGCGCTGAGCACGATGAGCCGGGCCGGCATCGCGCTGCCGGTCCCGCCCCGGCTGCTGGCCGGCCTGGTGGCGACGGTCGGTCCCGCCGGCACCGCCACCGCCCCCGGCCTGCCCGCCGACGCCGACACCACGGCGGTGACCCTGTACGCGTTGGCCCGGCTCGGCCGCCCCGTCGGCCCGGACAGCCTCTGGGGGTACGACACCGGCGAGCACTTCTGCACCTGGCAGGGGGAGGACGGAGCCTCGGTCACCACCAACGCCCACGTGCTCGACGCGTTCGGCTGGCACCTGGGGCACCGGGCGCCGGGCTACGCCCGGCTCGACGCGGTGGTGCGGCGGCTCACGGGTTGGCTCGTCGAGCGGCAGCATCCCGACGGGCGGTGGTCCGACCGCTGGCACGCCTCGCCGTACTACGCCACGAGCTGCGCGGTGCTCGCCCTGGCCGGCTACGGCCGGGGGTCGGCCGTGGCGGGCGCGGTGGCCCGGGCGGCCGGGTGGGTGCTGGCGGGGCAGCGCGCCGACGGCTCGTGGGGGCGCTGGGGCGGCACGGTCGAGGAGACGGCGTACGCCGTGCACGCCCTGCACGCCGCCGGGCCTGCCGCGCCGGCCGGCGTCGGGGCGGCGCTCGGGCGGGCCCGGTGCTACCTGGCCACCATGGACGGACGCGACGGGGAGCCCGCGCTCTGGCACGACAAGGACCTGTACCGGCCGGCCGTGATCGTCCGCGCCGCCGTCGTCGCCGCCCACCATCTCGTCCGCGCCGGGGCCGGTCACGGCGCCGCCGAGAGGCCCGAGAACCGGACGCCCCCGTTGATCAGTGCCGCTTGAGTGAACAATCGGACGCTGCTAGCGTGCGCCCGTGGCCGACGGTGTACCGGCCACGGGCGCTCCGGCATCCCCCTCGAACACCCGGCCAGGACGGTGTGATGCGTTCCCGCAGTACGAATCTCCGTACCAAAGTCGTCGCTCTGCTGGCGTCGCTCGTCGCGCTCTGGGCCTTCGCGGCGTGGGTGACCGTGCGGGACGGGTTCAACCTCCTCGGCGTGCAGACGCTCAACGAGTCGGTGTCCGAGCCGAGCGAGACGTTGGTGTTCCAGTTGCAGCGGGAACGCCGGGCGTCGCTGGCGTACCTCGGGCGACCGGACGACGCACAACGGGAGACGCTGGGCGCGGAGCGGCGGCGCACCGACGAGTTGGCGGCGGCGTTCCGCGAGTCGTCCGGCGACTGGCTCACCGCCGTGGCCGCCAGCGACACCCTGGAACAGCGGCTCGACGTGGCCTACGGGCAGCTGTCCCGGCTGGGGCAGGCCCGCGCCGAGGTGGACGCCCGCAGCGCGGACCGGTCGTCGACCTTCACCATGTACGGCAGTGTGGTGCGGTCCATCTTCGACGTCTACACGGCCCTGGGCCTGCTCGACGACGAGCAGGTCGCCGAGGACACCGCCGCGCTGATCGAGCTCAACCGCGCCCGCGAGCTGCTCGCCCAGGAGGACGCCCTGCTCACCGGCGTGCTCGCGGCGGGCCGGGTGACCGAGGCCGAGCGGGCCCAGGTCGCCCAGATCATCGGCGCGCAGCGGTTCTCCGCCGACCTCGCGGTGAGCCGACTGCCGGCCGCCGACCGCCAGCGCTACGCCGCCATGGTCGGCGGTCCGGCGTTCGAGAAGCTGCGCGCCCTGGAGGACAGCATCCTCCAGGGCCGGGGCAGCGCCCCCCGACTGGGGTTCGAGGCCGCCGAGTGGGACGAGGCCGTGGCGCCGGCGCTGGCCCGGTGGAGCGAGGTGGTGGTCGAGGGCGGCGACGACGTCGTGGATCGGGCCACCCCGGTCGCCGTCATGGTGGTCATCCGACTGGTGCTCGCCACCGGCCTGGGCCTGCTCGCCGTCGTGGCGTCCATCATCGTGTCGATCACCACCGCCAAGACGCTGCTGCGGCAGCTGGAACGGCTGCGCGAGGCGGCCTTCACCCTCGCCAACGACCAGTTGCCCAGCGTGGTCGAGCGGCTGGGCCACGGCGAGGAGGTGGACGTCGCCAAGGAGGCGCCGCCGCTGGAGTTCGGCGACGACGAGGTCGGGCAGGTGGGCAAGGCGTTCAACGTGGTCCAGGAGACCGCGCTGCGCACCGCCGTCGAGCAGGCCGAGCTGCGCCGCAACGTCCGCGAGGTCTTCCTCAGCCTGGCCCGCCGCACCCAGGCCCTGGTGCACCGCCAGCTCACCCTGCTCGACGCGATGGAACGGCGCGAGCACGACGCCGAGGAGCTGGAGGACCTGTTCCGGGTCGACCACCTCGCCACCCGGATGCGGCGTAACGCCGAGAACCTGATCGTGCTCTCCGGCTCCACCCCGGGCCGGGCCTGGCGACGCAACGTCCCGATGGTCGACGTGGTGCGCGGCGCGGTCGCCGAGGTGGAGGACTACACCCGGGTCAACGTGCTGCCGCTGGGGGCGGTGTCGCTGGCCGGCCGGGCCGTCGGCGACGTCATCCACCTGCTGGCCGAGCTGATCGAGAACGGCCTGTCCTTCTCGCCCCCGCACACCACGGTCGAGGTGCGCGGCCAGATGGTGGCCAACGGTTTCGTCCTGGAGATCGAGGACCGGGGCCTCGGGATGAGCGACGACGACCTCGCTGCCGCGAACGACCGGATCGTGGACCGGTCCGAGCTGAACCTGGCCAACGCCGCCCGGCTCGGGCTGTACGTGGTCAGCCGGCTCACCGAGCGGCACGGCGTCCGGGTGCAGCTCAAGGAGTCGGCGTACGGCGGCACCACCGCTGTCGTGCTGATCCCGCCGGAGATGGTCGCCGACCCGGGCGGCGACGCCAACGCCCCGGAGCGCCCCGGCCTGCCGGGGACCTCCGCGCCGGTCGCCGTGGCCCCGCCGCCCGCCGGCCCGGCAGCCCACCTGCCCGCCCGGCCGGCCGCGCCGGTCGCGGTGGCGGTGGCGGAGCCCGTGACGGCTCCAGTCGCGCCGACGGCACCCGAGGCCGACAGCGGACCGGCCCTGCCCACCCGCGCGCGTCAGCGCACGGCTCCGGGGGCCCCGGACGCGTCGGCCGGGGAGGGCGCCGGGCTGCCGGTACGCCCGCGCCGCCCGGCCGGGCAGTCGGCGTTGGACGCGCCGACCGTGCCGGGCGGGTTCCCGGTGACCGCGCCCCGGCCGGTCGCGGACGAGGCCAGCCCGCCGGCTCTGGACGCCCCGGACGCCCCGGACGCCTCGGACACGTCGACCGGGCTGACCCCGGCGGCGTCGCCGGCGCAGCAAACCGGTTCCGGGCTCCCGGTGCGGGTCCGGCAGGCGAACATCGTGCCCGAGCTGCGGGAGGATCCGTCCGCGCAGCAGGTGGACGATGACGAGGACGTGATCAGGCCGCCGGAGCAGGTCCGCCAGATGATGAGCTCCTACCAGACCGGCACCCGGCGTGGTCGCACCGACGCGGCCCTGCTGTTCGACGGTGCCTCCGAGACCGGTGAGGCGGAGCCCGCCGACGGCACCGACGCCGGTGGGCGCGAGGCCACCTGAGGGGCGGCGCGGACGAACCCGCGCCGCAGGTCCCAGACGACAACGGCGACACCAGCCGGGAAGAAGAGGACGACGAGTGGGGCAGAAGACGGCATCGAGTGCCGACCTGACGTGGTTGCTGGATGATCTGGTCGGCCGGGTGAAGCAGGCCGAACACGCTGTCGCGCTCTCCACAGACGGCCTGCTGATGGCATCGTCGCGGGAGCTGAGCCGGGACGACGGCGAGCACCTCGCGGCGATGGCAGCCGGGATCCAGAGCCTGGCCCGGGGCGCGGGGAAGCGGTTCGGTGGCGGGCAGGTCCAGCAGACCATCATCGAGATGCAGTCGTCGTTCCTCTTCGTCACAGCCGCCGGCCGCAACGCCTGCCTCGCGGTGCTGGCCTCCGAGGACGCCGACGTCGGCCTCATCGCGTACGAGATGGCCATGCTGGTAACCCGGGTGGGCAAGTACGTGGCCTCCCCGACCCGGCTCCCTGAGCAGCCGGTCGGCGAGAAGTAGCCGCGATGACGGCCCCAGGGGAGTCCACGGAGGAACAGTGGGTCGACGACCATGCCGGCCCGGTGGTCCGCCCGTACGCGGTGACGCGTGGCCGGGCCCGGCCGGTCACCGGCACGTTCGACCTGATCTCCCTGGTGACGGCCACCCGCGTGGAGGCGTCACCGGAGGTCGGGCTGGGCCCCGAGCACCTGGCCATCGTCGCGCTCTGCCAGCGGATCCAGTCCGTCGCCGAGGTCGCCGCCCACCTGGACCTGCCAGTGGGCACCATCCGGGTCCTGCTCGGCGACCTGGTGGCCCGTGACCTGGTCGAGGTGCGCGAGCCCCGGGTCACCGCGGGCCTTCCCGACGACAGTATTTTCGAGGCGGTTATCAATGGACTACGGGCACTCTGAGCGGCCGGCGGGAGCCGTGCCGCTGCCCACCGCGATCAAGATCCTCATCGCGGGTGGTTTCGGCGTCGGCAAGACCACCATGGTCGGTGCGGTGAGCGAGACCCGGCCGCTGCGGACCGAGGAGGTGCTGACCGAGACCGGGGTCGGGATCGACGATCTGTCGGGGGTGGAGGGCAAGACCACCACCACGGTGGCGATGGACTTCGGCCGGATCACCATCGGCGACGACCTGGTCCTCTACCTGTTCGGCACGCCCGGCCAGGACCGCTTCTGGTTCGTCTGGGACGAGCTGGCGCTCGGCGCGCTCGGCGCGGTGGTGCTCGCCGACACCCGCAGGCTGGCCGACTGCTTCCCCTCGATCGACTACTTCGAGGGGCGCGGCACCCCGTTCGTGGTGGCGGTCAACTGCTTCGAGGGGGCCCGCCAGTACCGGCTGCACGAGGTGCAGGCCGCGCTCAACCTCGACCCGGGGGTGCCGGTGCTGCTCTGTGACGCCCGGCAGCGGGAGTCGAGCAAGGAGGTGCTCATCACGCTGATGGAGCACGCCATGAAGACCCGCGACGCCCGCCGCGCCGAGCCGGCCGAGTAGCCCGGCTCCGCCCGCGCGTCTCGCCGGGCAGCCGCTCCGTTCCCCGACGAAGGGGCCCCTGCCACTGCGGCAGGGGCCCCTTCGTCGTGCGTGTCGGGTCAGCTGGCGATCATGCGGCGCAGGACGTACTGCAGGATGCCGCCGTGGCGGTAGTAGTCCGCCTCACCGGGGGTGTCGATCCGGAGCACCGCGTCGAACTCGATGCCGGTGTCGGTGGTGACCTGCACGGTGCGCGGGGTCTCGCCGTCGTTCAGCGCGGTCACGCCGGTGATCGAGAAGGTCTCGGTGCCGGTGAGGCCGAGCGACTCGGCGGTGACGTCGACCGGGAACTGCAACGGCAGGACGCCCATGCCGATCAGGTTCGAGCGGTGGATCCGCTCGTACGACTCGGCGATGACCGCCCGGACGCCGAGCAGCATGGTGCCCTTGGCCGCCCAGTCCCGCGACGAGCCGGAGCCGTACTCCTTGCCGGCCAGGATGACCAGCGGCACGCCCGCCTCCTGGTAGGCGGTGGAGGCGTCGTAGATCGAGGTCTGCTCGCCGGTCAGGTGGTTGACCGTGAAGCCGCCCTCCACGCCCGGGACGAGCTGGTTGCGCAGCCGGATGTTGGCGAACGTGCCCCGGATCATCACCTCGTGGTTGCCCCGGCGCGAGCCGTACGAGTTGAACTCGTGGCGCGGCACGCCGTGCTCGGCGAGGTACGTGCCGGCGGGGGAGTCGGCCTTGATCGAGCCGGCCGGGGAGATGTGGTCGGTGGTCACCGAGTCGCCCAGCTTGGCCAGCACCCGGGCTGGACCGATGTCGGAAACAGGCGCCGGCAGGCGCTCCATGCCCTCGAAGTACGGGGGCTTGCGGACGTAGGTGCTCTCGCCCTCCCAGGCGAAGGTGTCGCCGGTGGGGGTCGGCAGCGACTGCCAGCGCTCGTCGCCGGCGAACACGTCCGCGTACGCCGCGCTGAACCCGGTCGCGCCGAGCGCCTGGGCGATGACGTCCTGGATCTCGGCGCTGTTCGGCCAGATGTCGCGCAGGAAGACCGGGTTGCCCTGGGTGTCCTCGCCGATCGGCTCGTTGGCGAGGTCGATGTCCATGGTGCCGGCGAGCGCGTACGCGACCACCAGTGGCGGGGACGCCAGGTAGTTCATCTTGACGTCCGGGTTGATCCGGCCCTCGAAGTTCCGGTTGCCGGACAGCACCGAGACGACGGCGAGGTCGGCCTCGTTGACGGCGGCGGAGACCTCCTCCGGCAGCGGGCCGGAGTTGCCGATGCAGGTGGTGCAGCCGTAGCCGACCAGGTTGAAGCCGAGCTTCTCCAGGTAGGGCGTCAGGCCGGCGCGGTCGTAGTAGTCCATGACGACCTTGGAGCCCGGCGCCAGCGTGGTCTTCACCCACGGCTTGCGGGACAGGCCCTTGTCGACGGCGTTGCGGGCCAGCAGCGCCGCGCCGATCATCACCTGCGGGTTCGAGGTGTTGGTGCAGGAGGTGATCGCGGCGATCACCACGGCGCCGTGGTCCAGCTCGTAGGTGACGCCGTCGGCGCTGGTCACCTGGATCGGGTTGCTGGCCCGGCCGCCCGAGCCCACGGCGGCGGTCTCCAGGTCGCGCGGCTCGTCGGCCGGGTCGCTGAAGTCGTTGGCCGGCGGGTCGCTGGCCGGGAACGACTCGGCGCTGGCCTCGTCGGCGGGGCCGTTGGCGCCCCGGGGGAGCTGCTCGCGGGCGACGCCCGGCTTGAGGTCCCGCTCGCCGGCGGAGTCGTCGGCCACGTAGTCGGTCAGCGCGGAGCGGAACAGGGTCTTGGCGCTGCCCAGCGGCACCCGGTCCTGCGGGCGCTTCGGGCCGGCCAGGGACGGCTCGATGGTGCCCAGGTCGAGTTCCAGCCGCTCGGAGTATTCCGGCTCGGCGGCCGGGTCGTGCCAGAGGCCCTGCTCCTTGGCGTACGCCTCGACGAGCGCGACCTGCTGCGGGTCCCGGCCGGTCAGCTCCAGGTAGCGGATGGTCTCGGCGTCGATCGGGAAGATCGCGACGGTGGAGCCGTACTCCGGGGACATGTTGCCGATGGTGGCCCGGTTGGCCAGCGGCACCGCGCTGACGCCGGGGCCGTAGAACTCGACGAACTTGCCGACCACGCCGTGCTTGCGCAGCATCTCGGTGATGGTGAGCACCAGGTCGGTGGCGGTGGTGCCGGCGGGCATCTCGCCGTGCAGCTTGAAGCCGACGACCCGGGGGATCAGCATGCTGACCGGCTGGCCGAGCATCGCGGCCTCGGCCTCGATGCCGCCGACGCCCCAGCCGAGCACGCCCAGGCCGTTGACCATCGTGGTGTGCGAGTCGGTGCCGACCACGGTGTCCGGGTACGCCTGGCCGTTGCGCTCCATGATCGTACGGGCCAGGTACTCGATGTTGACCTGGTGCACGATGCCGGTGCCCGGCGGGACGACCTTGAACTCGTTGAACGCGGACTGGCCCCAGCGCAGGAACTGGTAGCGCTCCTTGTTGCGCTCGTACTCCAGCTCGACGTTGCGCTCGAAGGCGTCCGCACGACCGAACAGGTCGGCGATGACCGAGTGGTCGATGACCAGCTCGGCCGGGGCGAGCGGGTTGACCTTGGTGGCGTCGCCGCCGAGGTCGCGGACCGCCTCGCGCATGGTGGCCAGGTCGACCACGCAGGGCACGCCGGTGAAGTCCTGCATGAGCACCCGCGCCGGGGTGAACTGGATCTCCACGCTCGGGTCGGCCGCCGAGTCCCAGCCGCCGAGCTGGCGGATGTGGTCGGCGGTGATGTTCGCGCCGTCCTCGGTCCGCAGCAGGTTCTCCAGCAGGATCTTCAGGCTGTAGGGGAGCCGCTCCTGCCCCTCCACCTTACTGATCTTGAAAATCTCGTAGCTCGCGTCTCCGACGCGTAGCTGGGTCTTCGCACCGAAGGTGTCGAGGCTCGCCACGTCGTACTCCTTCACACCAGCGACCGTGAGTAGTCCTGAGCAGTCTGTCGCACCGTCCGGGACGACGCCCCGGTTAGGTGACACTTACCGTGATTACCGCTTCCAACAAAACCGTACGTCCGTCTTGCTATCGGCGCAACCTCGTGCCAGGCTCCGGGACGAGGAGGTGTCACCATGATCCATCACGTCCTGCTCGCCTGCCCACCCGGCTCCGAAGCCGCTTCCCGGGCGTTCTACGTCGGGCTGCTCGGCATGGCCGAGAAGCCCAAACCCCCGGCCCTCGCCCCCCGCGGCGGTTGCTGGTTCACCGGGTACGGCGCCGAGCTGCACCTCGGCGTCTCCGATGACTTCCGTCCCGCCCGCAAGGCCCACGTCGCCCTGCTCCGTCCCGACCTCGACGACCTCGCCGCCCGGCTGGCCGCCGCCGGCCACCCCGTCGACTGGGGCGGCGAGGACGAGCTGCCCGGGATGCGGCGCTTCCACACCGAGGACGCCCACGGCAACCGCCTGGAGTTCGTCGCCCCGCTCTGACCAGCGCCGGGCCGCCCGGGTGGGTGGTGCCGGCGGCGTGGGGCCTCGGTGCCCCAGCGGCGCGGGTAGGGTTCGAGGCCGAACCTGAAGGGGCGAGCGTGATCGATGTGTCGCAATGGCTGTCCGCGCTGCCCCCGGTCGCGGTCTACCTGATCGTCGCCGGGGTGATCGGCGTGGAGAGCATGGGCGTCCCGCTGCCCGGCGAGATCGTCCTGGTCAGCTCTGCCCTGCTCGCGGCCACCGGGGTGGTGGAGCCGGAGTGGGTGGGCGCCGCCGCGGCCTTCGGCGCCATCGCGGGCGACTCGATCGGGTACGCGGTGGGCCGTCGGGGCGGCCGTCCGCTGCTGGCCCGGCTGGGCCGGCGCTTCCCCAAACACCTCGGCCCCGCACACCTTGCCCGCGCCGAGCAGAGCTTCGCCCGGCACGGGGTGTGGGCGGTCTTCTTCGGCCGGTTCGTGGCGCTGCTGCGGATCCTCGCCGGCCCCCTGGCCGGTGCGCTGCACGTGCCGTACCGCCGCTTCCTGCTGGCCAACGCGGCCGGCGGCCTGGTCTGGGCCTTCGGCACCACCTACCTGCTGTACAGCGTCGGCCGGGCCGCCGAGCACTGGCTCAAGGACATCTCCTGGGCCGGGCTGGTCCTCGCGGTGCTCGCCGGCCTGGGCAGCACCTGGTGGCTGCGGCGGCGGGCCCGGCGGCTGGAGCCGGTGGAGCCGGCCGATGCGGACGACGCCGCCGAGTCGGTCCGCGCGGGCACCGACCGCTGACCCTCCGGGGTCGGCGCCACATCCCCCTCGTACGACGAAAGGGCCGACCCCGTGGTGGGGTCGGCCCTTGGTCGTCGTGGCGGGTCAGGAGGTGGCGTAGCCGCGGGTGGCGATCCAGTCGGCAAGACTGTCGACAGTGACCTCGTAGCTGGCCTGGTCAGGGTTGGCCGAGTCGGCGATCCGCACGATGCCACCGCTGTCGCGGTAACCGACGACGCTGATGTAGTGACCACCCTCGAACGAGTGGACCGTGCCGTCGGTGTCAGTGGCGGTGCCCGCGATGTTGGCCACCACCGCACGACCGTCATCCACGGTACGCACGACGTCGGCGCGCAACTTGTCGGTCTGACCGCCATCGGCCTTACCGCTCTTGATCTCGACACTGCGGTACGCGTCAGCCTTACCGGTCTCCCTGTTCAACACCGGAGTGATGTCGTTGATCGAATCAGTGCCGTCCTCGGTGGTACCCATCTCCTTCGCCATCGCGTCGACGCTGATGGCCTTACCCTGCACCGACAGGGCATTACGCGCGGCAGCCGGCCCACAGAAGTAGAAGTTCGGCTGCGCCTCGTACCGCACATCAAGCTGACGCTCCCCGCCAGCCTTACGGTCGGTCTGCACCGACGCGGTGGGGGTGTGGGTGGTGGGGGTGGCCTGCGCGGCGATAGCGGGGGCGGCGACACCACCAGCGGTAGCGGCGAACCCAGCAGCGGTCAGAACAGTCTTACGGATCAGATCGGTACGCATAATGGCGTGCTCCTCTGGTCGGGGGACACACGGCAACACCCGCCAGAACAACGACGTGTGCACCGCGAGGGGGGATCAGATCAAGAGGACCAACCCGGCGATCAGGGGACCTGCTCGGGCGTCCAGGGGGATGTAACCATCCCGGCCGGCCCCACATTCCACGCGGGCCCGGGTTCCGGGGGCTGCCCCGGGCCGGTCTCACCCGGGTGAACCATGTACAACGCCCCCGACCCCCCACCGATTCCACACCCACGGTGACCCCGACCACCGGCTATTCCACGCCAAAACCCCCCAAACCGAACACCCCCTCGGTCCCTCACCCCGTTGATCAAGAGGTTTGCGTCTGCGGGGCGGCGGATCCTGACACAAACCTCTTGATCAACACGATGAGGCGGGTGCTGGACCGGACCACACCGGGGCCCTGTTGGGGGACGGGCCGGGCGGTCCGAAGGGCTCAGGCCGGGGTGTCGGAGCCGGAGCCGAGGGCGCTGGCCTCCGCGTGCCGGTCGCGCAGGCGGGCCCGGATCTCCTCCGGGGTGTACGCCCGTCGCCGTCGCTCCGCCCGGGCGACGACCACCCCGGTCGCGGCCACCCCCGCGAGACCAGCCAGCCCGAGCACCTTCCACCACCGCATCCCTTGCCGCATCCGCTTAGGGTAGACCCCCATGAGCGAGCAGAGCGGCGACGGCGCCGGGGTGAGGGCATGAGCATCAGCCTGGACGAGGCCGTGGAGTTGACCCGCACCGGCGACGTGTGGGTGTTCCGGGGTCGTAGCGCGCCCGACCGCGCCATCCAGTTCACCACCAACAGTCCGGTCAACCACGTCGGCATGGCGGTGGTGCTGGACGACATGCCGCCGCTGATGTGGCACGCCGAGTTGGGCCGGTCGCTGCCGGACATGTGGACCGGCACCCACCAGCGCGGGGTGCAGCTGCACGACCTGCGGGACGCGGTCTGCGTCTGGGCCAACCGGTACGGCCAGCGGGCCTGGCTCCGGCAGCTCGAACCGTCCGCCGACGCGGAGATGGAGAAGGCGGTGCTTCGCACCGTCGCTCGCCTCGACGGCACCCCGTTCCCGTCCACCGCCCAGCTCGCCTGGCGCTGGGCGCGGGGCCGGGTGCCACGGGTGCGGCTGCCCCTGCCGGCCCGGCGGGACACCCCCGGCGGCGGCGCGGTGCGCGACCGGGCGCTGGAGACGGCGTACTGCGCCGAGGTGGTCGCGGTGACCTACGAGGCGATGGGCCTGCTGCCCGCCGGCCGCCGGCCGAACTGGTACGACCCGGGCCGGTTCTGGAGCGGCGACGACCTCGGCCTGGCCGCCGGGGCCCAGCTCGGCGCCGAGATCGAGGTACGCATCCCGCAGCGCTGAGCGACGACGGCGTCGCCTCCCCGGGCCGCAGCCAGGCCCGGTCGCTGCCGCCGGCCGCGTCCGGGCCGGCCGTGACGGTGTCCACCCGCGAGCCGACGCTTGCAAGATGACTGCATTGTTGCGCTCTCGTTTGCAAGGTATTGCAGAACGTTTCGGCAAGGGCTAGCGTGCGGGCGAATCACGACCAGAGGAAGGCCGTCGATGAAACCCTCGCCGATGTCCCGTAAGGCGTTACTCGCCTTGGTCTCCACCCTCACACTCGCCCTCGTCGGCACCCCCGTCGCCGCGCACCAGCTCGCCGCCGAGGCCGCCCCGAACCCGACCGGCGCCGACCCCCTCGCCGCCGCCGGCGCGGTGCAGTGGCGCTCCGAACCCTCCGTCGAGGCCCTGCTGAAGGCGGGCTCCGGCGACGCCCGCGCGGAGCAGTTCTACTTCGTCCTGCCGGACCGGTTCGCCAACGGCGACCCGCGCAACGACTCCGGCGGCCTCGCCGGGGACCGGCTGAAGACCGGCCTCGACCCCAAGGACAAGGGCTTTTACCACGGCGGCGACCTCAAGGGGGTGCTGGACAAGCTCGACTACATCCAGGGGCTCGGCACCACGGCGATCTGGCTCGCCCCGATCTTCAAGAACCGGCCCGTGCAGGGCGTCGGCGCGGACGTGTCGGCCGGCTACCACGGCTACTGGATCACCGACTTCACCCAGGTCGACCCGCACTTCGGCACCAATGAGGAGCTGAAGAGGCTGGTCAAGCTCTCGCACCAGCGGGGCATCAAGGTGTACCTCGACGTCATCGTCAACCACACCGCCGACGTCATCAAGTACGCCGAGGGCAAGTACGCGTACATCGACAAGAAGACCGCGCCGTACACCGACGCGCAGGGGCGGGCCTTCGAGGACAGCAACTACGCCGACGGCAGCCGGGACTTCCCGAAGGTGAACACCGGCTCCTTCCCGTACACCCCGGTCTTCGACACCCCGGCCGACGCGAAGGCCAAGGTCCCGGCGTGGCTCAACGACGCCACCATGTACCACAACCGGGGCGACTCGACCTTCTCCGGCGAGAACAGCGAGTACGGCGACTTCTACGGCCTGGACGACCTGTGGACCGAGCGCCCCGAGGTGGTGCGCGGCCTGACCAAGGTCTACGGCGACTGGATCGGCGGCACCGGCGTCGACGGGTTCCGCCTCGACACCGTCAAGCACACCAACCTGGAGTTCTGGCCGCAGTTCAGCCGGGGCATCCAGCGGGCCGCCGAGGCCGCCGGCAAGAAGGACTTCTTCATGTTCGGCGAGGTCTACAGTGCCGACCCGGAGATCACCTCCACGTACGTGCGGCGCGGCGGCCTGCCCGCCACCCTCGACTTCGCGTTCCAGGAGGCCGCCCGGGGCTACACCGCCGCCGACGGCTCCGCGAAGGCGCTCGCCGACGTGTACGCCCGCGACGACCTCTACGCCTCGCGGGACACCGACGCCAACCGGCTGACCACCTTCCTCGGCAACCACGACATGGGCCGGATCGGCTCGTTCATCGCGGCCTCCGGCGGCGACGACGCCGCGCAGCTACGCCGCGACCAGCTCGCCCACCAGCTCATGTTCCTCACCAGGGGGCAGCCGGTGGTGTACTCCGGCGACGAGCAGGGCTTCACCGGCCCGGGTGGCGACAAGGACGCCCGGCAGGACATGTTCGCGTCGAAGGTGCCCGACTACCTCGACGACGACCTGATCGGCACCGACCGCACCCACGCCGGCGACCAGTTCGACCCGACGCACCCGCTCTACCGCACCATCGCCGAGCTGGGTCGGCTCCGGCGGGCCCACCCGGCGCTGCGCGACGGCATCCAGGTCACCCGGCACGCCGCCGACGGCCCCGGCGTCTTCGCCTTCTCCCGGATCGACCCGAAGCACCGCACCGAGTACGTCGTCGCCGTGAACAACGCCGGCACCGCGCAGACCGTCACCGTGGACACCTGGTCGGCCGGGGCGGCCTTCGCCGGGATCTACGGCGGCGCGGCGACCGCGACCGCCGGGGCCGACGGCAGGCTGACGGTGACCGTGCCGGCGCTGTCCGCCGTGGTGTACCGGGCCGGCCGGGCGATCCCGCAGGCCGACGCGAAGCCGTCGATCGGCATCACCGCCCCCGCCCCGGAAGCCCCGGTGGCCACCCGCGCCGCCGTCACCGCCCAGGTCACCGGCGATCCGCTGGCCACCGTCACCGTCGCCGCCCGGGTCGCCGGCGGCAGGTGGACGCTGCTGGGCAGCGCCCACCGGGCCCCGTACACCGTGCACCACGACCTGGCCGGCCTGGCCGGGGGCACGAGGATCGAGTACAAGGCCGTCGTCCGCGACGGCAGGGGACGCACCGCGAGCACCCGCTCCACCGCCACCGTCGGCACCCCGGCGCAGGGCGCGTCGCGGGACTGGGCGGTGGTGCACTACCAGCGCCCGGCCGGCGGGTACGACGACTGGGGTTTGTACGCGTGGGGCGACATCGACCCCGCGTACGCCACCGAGTGGCCGAAGGGGCAGCCGTTCGCCGGTGAGGACTCGTTCGGCCGGTTCGCCTGGGTGAAGCTGAAGCCGGGCGCGAAGTCGGTCGGCTTTCTGGTGGTCGACTCCGCCGGGAACAAGGACGTCGCCAACGACCGGACCATCGACGTCACGCAGACCGGCGAGGTGTGGGTGAAGCAGGGCGACGCCGCGCTCTACCCGACGAGGCAGGCCGCCACCGGCGAGCCGGACCCGCCGGTCGACGAGAACACCGCGCTGATCCACTACCGCCGGGCCGACAACAACTACGACGGCTGGGGCCTGCACCTGTGGGACGGCGCGGCCAACCCGACCGAGTGGTCCACCCCGCTCAGGCCGGAGCGGACCGACGCGTTCGGCGCGGTCTTCCGGGTGCCGCTGACGGCCGGGGCCACCAGGCTGAGCTACATCATCCACAACGGAGACGCCAAGGACCTGCCGGACGACCAGCGGCTCGACTTCGTCGCCGCCGGCCGGGAGGTGTGGCTGCTCGCCGGCACGCCGGGTCGCCTGCTGCCGTCGACCTCGTCCGGGGCGTCCAGGGACGTGGACCTCACCCACCAGAAGGCACACTGGATCGACCGGTCCACCGTCGCCTGGCAGGCCGGGCCCGCCGACGGCCGGACGTACGCCCTGGTGGCCGCCCCGGCCGGCGGGCTGACCGTCGTCGACGGGGAGCTGTCCGGGACGTACACCACGCTGCCGCTGCGGGCGCAGCGCAACGGGCTCACCGAGGCCCAGCGCGCGAAGCACCCACACCTGTGGGCGTACCAGGCGTTCGGCCTGGACCGGGGCGACCTGGCGAAGGTGCCGGCGGCGCTGCGCGGGCAGCTCGTGGTGACCGAGCGGGACGCGCGGGGCGCGCTGCTCGGCGCGACCGGGGTGCAGGTCCCGGGCGTGCTCGACGACGTCTACGCCGCCGCCACCGACGCGGCGCTCGGGGCGACCTTCGCCGGCGGGGTGCCCACCCTCGCGGTGTGGGCGCCCACCGCGCGGACGGTGGCGCTGGAACTGTTCGACTCGCCGACCGCCGCTCCGCGCACCGTGTCGATGCGCCGCGACGACCGCACCGGCGTCTGGTCGGCGCGCGGCGACCGGGGCTGGACCGGCAAGTACTACCGGTACCGGGTCGAGGCGTGGCAGCCGGCGGCGCGGAAGGTGGTCACCGCCTCGGTGACCGACCCGTACTCGGTGGCGCTCGCGCCGAACTCCACGCACAGCCAGATCGTCGACCTGGCCGACCCGGCGCTGGCGCCGAAGGGGTGGGCGAACCTGCGCAAGCCGGCGGCGCCGCCCGCCGCGAAGGCGCAGATCCAGGAAATCTCCGTCCGGGACTTCTCCATCGCCGACAGCACCGTGCCGGCCGAGCGGCGGGGCACCTACCTCGCCTTCACCGACCCGGACACGGCCGGGATGCGGCACCTGCGGGCGCTCGGCGGCGCCGGGGTCGACTACCTGCACCTGCTGCCGGTGTTCGACTTCGCCACCATCCCCGAGCGCCGCGCCGACCAGCGGCAGCCGGCGTGTGACCTGGCGAAGCTGCCGCCGGACTCCGACGAGCAGCAGAAGTGCGTCGCGGCGGTGGCGGAGTCCGACGGCTACAACTGGGGGTACGACCCGCTGCACTACACCGTGCCGGAGGGCGGCTACGCCGTCGACCCGGCCGGGTCGAAGCGGACCACCGAGTTCCGCCAGATGGTCGCCGGGGTCAACGGCGCCGGCCTGCGGGTGGTCATGGACGTGGTCTACAACCACACGTCGGCGGCCGGCACCGACGGCAAGTCGGTGCTCGACCAGGTGGTGCCGGGCTACTACCACCGGCTGCTGTCCGACGGTACGGTCGCCAACTCGACCTGCTGCGCGAACACCGCCCCCGAGCACGCCATGATGGGAAAGCTGGTGGTCGACTCCCTGGTCACCTGGGCGAAACAGTACAAGGTGGACGGGTTCCGGTTCGACCTGATGGGCCACCACCCGAAGGCGAACATCCTGGCCGTGCGGGCCGCCCTGGACCGGCTCACCCCCGCCCGCGACGGCGTGGACGGGCGGAAGATCCTGCTGTACGGCGAGGGCTGGAACTTCGGCGAGGTGGCCGACGACGCCCGGTTCGTGCAGGCCACCCAGGCCAACATGGCGGGGACCGGGATCGGCACGTTCAACGACCGGCTCCGCGACGCGGTGCGCGGCGGCGGGCCGTTCGACCCGAACCCGCGGGTGCAGGGCTTCGCGTCGGGCCTGTTCACCGACCCCAACGGCGACCCGGTGAACGGGTCGGCGGCCGAGCAGAAGGCCCGGCTGCTGCACGCCCACGACCTGATCAAGGTCGGGCTGACGGGCAACCTGCGCGGCTACCGGTTCACCGACTCGGCCGGCCGGCAGGTCACCGGCGGCCAGGTCGACTACAACGGCTCGCCCGCCGGCTACACCGCCGCGCCGGGGGAGGCGGTCACCTACGTCGACGCGCACGACAACGAGATCCTGTACGACGCGCTGGCGTACAAGCTGCCGCAGGCCACCTCGGCGGCGGACCGGGCCCGGATGCAGGTGCTCGCCCTCTCCACGGTGGTGATGGGCCAGGGGACCGGGTTCGTGGCGGCCGGCTCGGAGCGGCTGCGCTCGAAGTCGCTGGACCGCAACTCCTTCAACTCCGGTGACTGGTTCAACCAGATCCGCTGGGACTGCGCCGAGGGCAACGGCTTCGGCGCCGGCCTCCCGCCGGCGGCGGACAACCAGGACAAGTGGCCGTACGCGAAGCCGCTGCTGGCCGATCCGTCGCTGGTGCCGGGCTGCGCGGCGATCGACCTGGCCGACGCCCGGTACGCGGAGCTGCTGCGCATCCGCGAGTCCTCGCCGGTGTTCGGGTTGACCACCGCCGAGCAGGTGCAGAGGAGGGTCGCCTTCCCGCTCTCCGGCACCGGTGAGACCCCGGGCGTGCTCACCATGACCCTCGACGCCCGCGGGCTCGACGGGAAGTGGCGGTCGGTGACCGTCGTCTTCAACGCCACCCCGGAGGCGGCGCGGCAGCGGGTCGCCGGGCTGCGCGGGGCGGACGTGGCGCTGCACCCGGTGCTGAGGGCCTCCGCCGACCCGGTGCTGCGCACCGCGTCGTTCGACCGGGGCACCGGCACCTTCACGGTGCCGGCGCGCAGTGTGGCGGTCTTCGTCCAGGAGTAGCCGTCGCCCGCCCGGCCCGTCCGCGCCGGAGACGGCCGCCGGCCCCGCCCGGTGGGATCCGTGTACGGATCCTTCCGAGCGGGGCCGGTGGACTGCCCGTGGCCGGTGTCACCGTTGCCGGCTACCAGCCCTGCCTGCCGTCAGGCGAAGCAGTTGGGGATGTGGCCGGTGCAGTTGGTGGGGTCGTTGTCGATGACGATGGATTCGTCGTCGAGGCGGACTTTGCCGTCGTTGTTGACGATGCCGCCGGCGATGTCGTAGGGCTT
>NZ_JAAALO010000005.1:357076-641630 GCF_009908295.1 Micromonospora rubida | reverse complement strand
TGTCTTGCGGTCACACTCACGACCTCGGACATCGAACGACAACCCGTATTCAGAAGCCCAGTTCAAAACGATGAAATACGTGCCGGACTTCCCGGAACGGTTCGGATCACTGGCCGACGCCCGATCCTTCTGCGACGCTTTCTTCACCGCCTACAACCACGAACACCGCCACTCCGGCATCGGAACGCACACCCCAGCGTCGGTCCACTACGGCACCGCCGCACAGATCCGCGAGCAACGGCAGGCCACCCTCGACGCGGCCTACACCACGCACCCGCACCGGTTCGCCCGCCGCCCACGACCACCCAGACTGCCGGAGACTGCCTGGATCAACCAGCCCGCCCAGCAGACACAACCCGTCTCAGTTTGACTTGACAACTACCGGCCTGGCGGTCAGCACGATGACCGGCGGTGGCAGCCGGACGCCCAGTAGGAAGGTGCGGCGGCGGGGCACGCAAGCTTGGGGTCATGATCTTCAGCCTGCTTTGGTCTGCTGAGGATTGGAAAGGGCGCTGGCCTGGGCTCGGGCAACGATGCGTCTACGGGCCGTGGACCAGCTGATCGGCAGCTCGCTCGCCGCGACTGGCCAGAAGTCGAATGTGGAGTCGGCCATTTTTGCGCGGTAGCGGGTCATGACGGTGCGGTGTGGCTCCTGGCCCACGGCCACCATGAGGGCTTCCCGATCACGCCACGCGCTCAGGGTCCAGAACTCGCGCCGCAGCGGGTGTGCCACGAGGGAAACCCCGAGGACGCCATCTGCGCGGCGGATCTGTCGATGAACACGCAGCGCGTCGAGGAGGAACGGCCCAACGTCGCGGAATCTGGTCAGTCGAAACCGCGACGCCATGACCAGGGCGGAATCGGACTCGAACCGGTCAGGCCCGGTCCACGGCAACGTCGGCACAGCACACCGCCTCGGCGTGGTCGCTGCCAGCGCTGCTCGGCACTAATTCGTGATGGGCGCTCACGGGCTTGCCCTTCTCTCCAATACCTGAACTTGACACTGAAAAGATGCCAGCTGGCACCCCGTCTTGTCAACGACAAGATGGGATGGATCACTGCGCCACGAAAAGGTGCGTTCGCACCCACGGGACACGTTGCGGTACGCCCAACAGGCGTTTCAACGGCGGTGGCCAACCGCCCCCGCGGAGCTGCGGCGGCGGGTACGGCTCAACCCCGGCAAGGAAGCGACTTCGAGGAGGTTCAGCAGGCCATCGCGGATGCCCTCATCTTGCCGCCCCAGCTAATAGTGGTGCTGTACGACCACGAGGGCGTCGAAGACGAGGAGCGCGAGCACGAACCACAACGGTCTGGCACCGACGGTGTGCAGGTGGAAGTCGAGTGGCGAGCCGCGCCGGTAGGTGCCGGCGTACAGGATCGGGTTGAGCACGAGGTAGAACACCACCAACGGGATACCCAGGCGGAACAGCCGGTCGCGCAGGAAGGCAACGCGGGCCTTTGCGGTCGTACGAGCCGGGCGTGAAGTAGCCGGAGAACAGGAAGAACGCGCCCATGAACCAGGCCTGGTTGACCAGCAGGAAGACCAGCAGGCCGAACCCGACCGCGTCGCTGGCCAGCTTCTCCGTGTAGTGCCAGACCTCGAGTCCGTACCTGGTCGCGATGTAGTGAAGGACCACCAGCGAGATCAGCAGGACCCGCAGGTTGTCCATGAACCACAGCCGTGGCGAGGACGCGGCGTCCCGGCTGAGCGCCGTGGCAGCGTCCCCGGTTGGGGTCCATCTCCGCCCTCGAGGGGCTCTGCCGGGCTGGGTGGTGCGATGCAGTCTCCATGTCGTCTTCTTTTCTCATCTGTCTGCGGTGATATTGACCGCATGAAGCGCGAGGTCGAGGCGGAATGCGGCTGGGCGTACAGGCTGGTGGGGCTAGACCTACTTCGCCGTGGCAGCCGTCTCAATCCGACATTCGAGACCGAAAACCGCCAGGAATTGGGTGATGTCCACTGTCGGCTCGACACATGTCGACCCTCACCTCACCTCCGACCAGCCCAGCGCACGGTGCGGCCAGCAGGTCTCCGCTGCTCGGCTGGTTCGCCGTCGCCTGCGCCGCGGCGCCCCGGTCATCGTCCGCGGCGTTCGCACGGCCGCGGACCTTCGCTACGGGTACCAGCTCGCTGCGATGAACGAGCGAGTGACGGCCATCGAGCGTGGCGAACCTGCCCGCGACACCGACGCGGCCTAGGTGCTCAAGACCCTCGTCGCCCCGATCTACCTGCGCCTGCTCCTCACCGCGGAACCGGTCGACGAAACAACTGCCGACAACGCGGTACGAGTCACCATGGCCGCCGCGCGGGCCGGCATCCTAGGCACGCCATCCGAAGACGTACCGGCCAGCGAGTAAGGGCCGCTGGCCAGCAGCAAGTCCACTCCCCTGGGGCAACCCCCCGGCAGTCGCCGACAGCGACAGCACCAGGTCCTCCATTCCGGACAACCTGCGCTGACGCTTCCTGACGATGGCCGGCTCGAACTGTCAACGCCGGCTGAAATTTGGCCCTGTCTCACATTCGGTGGTAGCAGAGAGTAGCGGCCCAGTCGGCCGGACGGCAGCACTGTCTAAACCTGCATTATCGGGGCAAAGGCGTAGCATCTCCATGGTTGCAGCCTTCACACGAAACCGGCCAGCCCTGAAGCGCCGACGTCAGAGGCTCGCGCGCACACCTGCGACGCCGCTACAGAGTGTCACCACCGAATGTGAGACGGGGCCGTTGTTGTTTTTACAGTCCCGTGGCGTCGTTATGAGCGGAAACGGTGCGTGTTGCGGGTGCACCAGTCGGAGAAGGTCCGAGGGGCGCGGCCAAGGAGGCGGCGGACCGTGTTGGTGCGAAAGCCAGTCGTGTCGGCGCGCATGAGGGTATAGCCCTCGATGAGGGCGTCAGCAAGCGCTGGTGGCGCCCCGCGCGGGAAGCGGGAGCGCACGGCTTCCTCGGGCGAGGCGACCGGGCGGACCTCGAGGTCGCGGCCGATAGCAGTGGAGAGGATCTGGACCTGCTCGATGACGGTGAGTGCCTCCTCCCCGGTGAGCACGTACTGCTTTCCCTGATGTCCTTCTTCGGTCAGGGCGACAGCTGCCACTGCGGCGATGTCGGCGGGGTCGATCGGGGCGAACCGGCCCTGGCCGATCGGGTTGAGAACGAAACCGCCCTCGCGGATGGTGGGCAGCCACTCCAGCGTGTTGGTCATGAAGGCGCCCGGCCGCAGGATGGTGGCTGGGATGCCCGAGGCGCGTACCAACTCCTCACGATCATGGTGCCATCGGCCCATGGCCGGCATAGGGTCGCCGAGCACGTTGGCCGAAGACAGGTGCACGATGTGCTGCACGCCCGCGGCTCGCGCGGCCGCGACGGCGTGTTCGGTCTGGGTGAGCCCGATACCCGGGGTGAGTAGGAAAAGCTTGGAGACGCCGTCGAAGGCGGGCGGCAGTGTCGCGGGATCGTCCAGGTCCGCGACGACATGTTCGGCCCGGCCCGCGGCCCGGGCCGGGTCGCGAACCAACAGACGCACCTTGGCCTGTTTGCCTTCGAGCGCGGCGGTGAGTTCGTGACCGATGTTCCCCGTAGCGCCGGTGATCAGTAACATAAGCCCTCCAGCGGTCGGTAACCTGTTAACGATCCTTCTCGCTGAACGTTAACTGGTTAGCGATCGACCGTCAAGAAGGAGACGCGGTGCCCGAGTTTCTGGACCTGCACAGCAGGACGAACAAGGTGCTACGCGCCGTCGCGGAGGTCGCCATGCAGCGCCACGGCCTGCACCTCGGTCAGGACCATCTGCTGGCGGTGTTGTGGAAAGAGGACGGCCGCACCCCAGGCGAGATCGCCGCCGCAGTGAACGTCTCGACCCCCGCGGTGGTGAAGATGTCCGGCCGCCTGGTCGACGCCGGGCTGATCACTCGTCGCCGCGACGACCGGGACAACCGCCTGGTTCGCCTCTGGTTAACCGGCGCTGGCCGCGCCCTTCAGGCGCCGATCGAGTCTGAACGACGCCACATCGAGAAGAAGGTGACGGAAGATCTCACCCAAGAGGAGCGCGAACTCCTGATGTCCGCCCTGGCGAAGGTCCACCGCTCGACGGTCGCTCTCATGACTGAATCCCCATGAGATCACCAAGGTCATCAACTTCCGACGCATATGGACTGACCCTCGATGAGGCAACCGCTCACGTGCGATCAAAGCAGCGTACGCGGCGACCAACCGCAACGTCGGGTATCCGGATCTGCCGCAGACAACGCGCGGTTGACCGCCAATCGCCGCCTGACAGGCGTGGGCTGCGGTTCAGGGCCCCGGTAAAGTCGTGAGGGTGTCCGGCTTGGGCGATTCGAAGTAGAAGCGTCGGTGTTGGTAGCAGCAAGACGAGCATGACCAGTTCAGAAGATCATCAAGGTTCTCTAGGCCACGATGATCTATCCGAAGTGAGCCATGCCCGCACTGCCATCATCGCTGACCTCTTCTCTGTCCTGCGCGCCGGCTCTGACCGTTCCCGGAACCGCTGGTGGGCTGCCCGCAGCACTCGCCGGTCTGCCTGATCCGCGAGCCCGGCGGGGTGTCCGGCACAGGCTGCCGGTCGTGGTGACCGCGGCGGTCTGTGCCGTGGTTGCCGGCTACCGCTCGTATACCGCGATCGCTGAATGGGTCGCCGACGCTCCGGACGCGACCGTCCTGGCCCTGGGCATCGCCCCGGATCGGCTGCCGTCCGAAGCGATGATCCGCCGACTGTTGCAGGCTCTGGATCCGCAGTTGCTGACTGCGGCGATCGGTCTTTGGCTCGACGGGCGTGCCGCGCCCAGCGCCGCGACGGGCCGGCGGGCGATCGGGGTCGACGGAAAGTCGCTGCGCGGATCCCGCATTACCGACGCTGCCGCCCGACATGTGATGGCTGCTTGCGACCAGGTCAGCAGCGTGGTCCTGGCCGACACCGACGTGGACGGCAAGACCAACGAGATCACCCGGTTCCAGCCGCTGCTCGACCAGATCGGCGATCTACGCGACAACGTGATCACCGCCGACGCGCTGCACTGTCAGCGTGAGCACGTCACCTACCTCGCCGAACGTGGCGCTTACTGGATCCTGACTGTCAAAGGCAATCAGCCTCACCTGCATCAGCAACTCGCCGCTCTTCCCTGGCGGGCCGTCCCGAACGCCACCCGCGACACCGACCGCGGCCACGGTCGTCGCGAGATCCGCACTCTCAAAATCCTGACGATCTCCACCGGCATCGACTTCCTGCACGCGGCCCAGGCCATACAGATCCGCCGCCGTCGACACCGACTCGACCAGCCGAAACGCTTCACCACCGAAGCGGTCTACGCCATCACCGACCTACGCGTGCACCAAGCGAAGCCCGCGCAACGGGCCGCCTGGATCCGGGGGCACTGAACATCGAAACAAAATTTACTGGGTCCGCGATGTCACCTACGACGAAGACCGCAGCCAGATCCGCACCGGCAACGGAACCGGGCTCATGGCCGCCTTACGCAACGCCGCCATCGGCGCACTCCAGCAGGTCGGCCGGGCCGGGCTCGAGGACCGCCAGCTTTCCGAAGTGGATGCGCACGGGCGGGCCGAGCTCGTCGACGTAGGCTGCCGCCATTAGGCCCATCACCTTCCCGTCCTCCTCGCGCTCGCCAGCAGGATGAGCAGGGCCAGGACGGCCCCGGCCGCGCCGATCGCATACATCGTGGGGAAGCCCCGGTGGAAGGTGACGCCGCCGAGGGTGGTGCCCAGCGCGATGCCCAGGTAGATGCCGGACGAGTTGAGCGAGATCACCAGCGGCGACTCGCCGGGCGCTGCGGCTATCAGGCGGTGCTGCTGCGGCGGCGTCTGCGCCCAGCTGCTCGCTCCCCACACCAGCGCCAGCAGCCCGACCAGGGCGGGCACCGCGGCGTGGGTGGCGGCGAGCCGGCCGAGTCCGGCCAGGGTGGCGGCCATCGCGACGTACGCCGTGCCGAGCACCACGGCCCAGCCCCAGCGGTCGGTGGCGTAGCCAGCCGTCAGGTTGCCGAGCACGGCGCCCACGCCGTACAGGAAAAGGATGGTGCTGGCCGCGGAGAGCGGCATGCCGGAGGCGTGCAGGGCGGGGACACTGTAGGCATAAGCGGTGTAACAGGAGGCCATGCCGATCACGGTCAGCGGGAGCACCACGAATACGCCGGGCCGGCGCAGCACGGCGAGCCGCTGCCGCAGCGGGGTGCGGGGGTTGCCGGGCAGCTCAGGCATTACCAGGTGGACGCCGGCGGCGACGAGCAGGCAGAGCATGGCGACGCCGGCCAGCACCGGGCGCCAGTCGAAAAGGCGGCCGAACAGGCTGCCCAGCGGCACGCCGAGCGCGGTGGCCACGGTCAGCCCGCCGACCACCACGGCCAGGGCCCGCCCGCGCTGCTCCTGCCGGACGAGGGCGGCGGCCGCCGCGCCGGCGTTGGGGGTGTAACCGGCGGCGCCGGCTGCCGCCAGCACCCGGGTCAGGATCAGGATCGGCAGGTTCGGCGCGAGGGCCGAGCCCAGGTTGGCCAGGAAGAGCACGGTCAGCGCGGCGACCAGCAGCCGGCGGCGGGGCAGCCGGGCGGTCACCGTGGCGACGACCGGGGCCAGCACGGCATAGGACAGGGCGAAGACCGTGACCGACTGGCCGGCCGCTGCGGTGGAGACGTGCAGCGACGAGGCCATCGCGGGCAGGAAACCGGCCACGATGAACGCGTCGGTGCCCACGGCGAACGTGCCGAGGGCGAGAACGGCGGTCGACTTCAGGCCGCGCTGGGGCGTGCCGGCCGGCGGTGGCGCGCCTGTGCCGGCAACACCTTGACTTCGGACATGTGAGACATCCCTTGCCTGTGCGCTTGTCGGGACGCCCGCTCAGCCGCGCAGTGACTGGTGACGGCGGCGGGTGCGGGCAGCCGCGGCCTGGGGTGCGGCCGCCATCAGGTCGGCCACCGTCTGGGCGGCCAGCTCGCGACGCCAGGCCAGGTCGGCCTTGCGCATCGCGGTGGTCACGGCGCAGGCGCGCCGGAACTCGGGCGCGGCGGGGTCGACCCCGCTGCCGCGCTGGCGGATCTCGGTGCAGCGGAACGCGTCCTCGCGCCCTTCGTGGGCCACGACGATGTCGAGCAGGGTGATCTGCTCGGGCGGCCGGGCGAGCCGGAAGCCGCCCCGTAATCCCGGGTGGGAGGTGAGGATGCCGGCCCGGACCAGCGCCTGCAGGCCCTTGTTGAGATAGGCCCGGGGCAGGTCGAACCAGGTGGACAGGGCGGCCACCGAGACCGGCTGGTCGGTCTCGATCCAGGCGAGGGCCAGGCAGCAGTGCACGCTCCACTCGACGCTCTGGCTCATCCGCATGACCTAGACATTACATATCTAGGTTCCGGAGCACAGGGGTGCCGGCGAACGGAATCTCCGGTGGCGGTCCGCCCAGCGAGCGGAGCAGCGCCGGGTACGCCTCGACGTCCCCCACGAGCACCCCGCCCAGCAGGACCCGGCCGGCGGCGTCGAGCACCAGGGCGGCGTACCGTCCGGAGCCCGCAACGCTGAACCGCAGGGCGCCCTCGGCGGTGGCGTGCGCGTCGCCGAAGCTGGCCACCGGGACGCCGGAGGCCTTGAGCTTGGTGGCGGTGCCGGGGCAACGCTGATCACCGTCCCGGTCAGCCGCCGCGCCCGGTCGAAGGCGTCCCGCGCGTCCTGTCCGGCGGTGACGGCGTGCATCGCCCAATGCGCGAAGACGCCGGGGATCATCTTGTAGGTCGAGCCGTTGGGCGCGGGGGTGGATCTACGGGCTAACCAGCAGCGGTGACCCGTCTTTCGTCGGGACCATGGTCAGCTGGCTGGCTGGCGCCGAGTGCGGGATCGAGATGACGCGCCTGGTCTTTCACGACATTGAGGAAGGCCGTGAGTGCGGGAGCCGAGGGGCCGTCTCGAAGGACGACGTGAAGTCTTCGTCCGAGCTTTTGTTCGGTGATGTCGCGGATCGCCAGGCTCAGGTCGGCGGTGGGTAGTGTCAGGGCTGGCAGGAGCGCGATGGCTTCGGTGGTGCGTACGAGTTCGAGCTGGACGTCCGCATCGTTGGAACGGTGTCGTAGGTCGGGCTCGTAGCCGCCGAAGGCGCGGCAGGTTTCCACGACCATGTCGTGATGACCGGTACCGCGATCCGCGGCCACCCACACTTCTTCTCGCAGTTCGGACAAGGCGATGGGCCCTTTCCGCTCGGCCAGCAGATGGTGGGACGAAAGGACCAGCCTGAGTGGTTCCTCGTGCAGCAGCGTGAACCGTAGGCCTGCGGGTCGGGGGCGGGGGTGACCGTCGTATTCGTCGCTGATCACCAAATCGAGCGCTCCGAGGCGCAGCCCTGGCAGCGCCTGTTCGAGCTCGAGTTCGGAGACCTCGGTACGGACCTGCGGGTACTGGGCCAGCATGCGTGCGACTGCTGGGACCAGCAGCCGTCGCGTCGCTGACTGCAGGCCGCCGGCACGCACGGTTCCCCGCACCTCCCCGGCCAATGCGGCCAGGTCCGCCGATGCCGCTTCAGCTGCTGTCAGCAGCACACCGGCGTGCTGGGCCAGCAGCCGCCCGGCGTCGGTGAGTCGCACACCGCGACCGGCTTTCTCCAGCAAGCACGTGCCGGCCTCCTTCTCCAGGATGTTCAGTTGCTGCGACACCGATGAGGGGCTGTAGCCCAGAGCCACGGCGACCGCGCTGAGGGTTCCACGTTGCTCAAGCTCGCGCAGCAAGCGCAGCCGCCGAAGGTCCCACATGACCATTCGGGAATCCTAACCAGTCAACCTTATGAATCGTCACTGGACCTGACGAGTAGACGCGCTGATGCTGGACAACATGGGTCCTGCACTGTGCCTGTTGTCCGCCGCGTGTTTCGGTGCCATGGCCATCTTCGGCAAGCTCGCGTACGCCGCGGCTGTCTCACCCGAAGCGCTGCTGCTGGTCCGCTTCGGCCTGGCCGCCGTCCTACTGAGCATGCTGCTGCTCCTACGACCGGGTCTGCGCCGTCACTTGGCGAGCCCGGGCCGGGTGAGCAGTTCCACACGCAGGGCTCCACGGCTGCTGATGCTGGCCCTCGGGCTGGGCGTGTTCGGGTACGCCACCCAGGCGAGCCTGTACTTCTCCGCACTGGAACTGATGGACGCCTCACTGCTGTCGCTGATCTTCTACACCTGCCCGGTACTGGTCACACTCACCGCCGCGGTGATGGGCCGGGACCGTCTGACACTGGGGCGGTGCGCCGCGTTGGCGGGCGCCTGCTGCGGGACGCTCCTCGTCTTCGCCGGTACCGGTGGTGTGCATTTTCACCCGCTGGGGGCAATCTTGGCGTTCGGTTCCGCTGTCACCTACACCAGCTACATCCTGGTGTCAGATACCGTCGTGCACCAGCTACCTCCGGTGATGCTCTCCGCGCTGGTCATGGCCGGAGCCACCCTCACGCTGACCGCCCGCGCCGCCGTGACCGGCGGAGTCGATCTCAGCTTCGGACTACGGGGATGGTTCTGGCTGGCGTGCATCGCGATCGTGTCCACCGTCCTGGCGATGCTGACCTTCTTCGCCGGCCTGCGCCGCACGGGGCCTTCGACCGCGGCGATCCTGTCGACGTTTGAGCCGGTCGTCACCATGGTGCTGGCGGCGCTCACGCTCGGCGAATTCCTCACCCCCCTACAGGTAGCCGGTGGTGTGCTGGTGCTGTCGTCCGTGGCCGTGATGCAGATAAGACGGACTGGCCGGGGCGCCGGATCGCGGCAGGTCCGGGATCCGGTTGAGTTCGATGGCCCGAAGCAAACGGTGGCTGGCGGCTGAGGCGATGCGGTAGACCGTGTCCGACGCCGCGTCGGGCGATGACCGGGGTGATGCCCCTGGCCCGAAGCTGTCGGCGGTAGCAGTCGTAGTCGTAGCCACGGTCGGCGTAGAGCCGCTGCGGTCGTTGCCGGGGACGGCCGCGGATGCCCCTGATCCGGGGAAGCTTGTCGACCAGGGGCTGGTCGGAGAGCACCTTTCCGACGAGCCCCTGGGCACCGGGGGCGACCCCCTTGTAGCGTCCGCCCGACGCCGCGCCGGTCCCGACGATCGTCGAGGCCACGTGGGTACCGTGCCCGTGCCCGTCGGCCAGGGCCGACGCGCTGGGCACGAAGCTCTGCGCGGCGGCCACTTTGCCCTTCAGGTCCGGGTGGTTGGCGTCGATCCCGGTGTCCAGGACCGCCACCTTCACCCCGGAGCCGTCGTAGCCGGCGGCCCAGGACTGTGGCAAAGGGCCGTACCAATGCGTCTTCCGACGGTGAAGGCGCTGCCTGGGCCACGGCGTCCTGCCGTCTCGGAGGAGAGACTCATCGCACTCCTCCTCTCCGGCATCACCGATGAGGCCATCGCCCGGCATCTCGGCATCAGCTACCGGACGGCACAGCGTCATATCGCCGCGCTGATGGCGGGGCTCGGCGCGGACACTCGGTTCCAGGCCGGCGTCCAGGCCGCCATCCGTGAGCAACGCAACCTCGGGATACCACCGGGCGTACGGGACGAGGCCGATGGTGAGCAGCACCAACCGTGAAGACGGCGCCGGCGGGACGCGCGCCACATCAGGGCCACACCATAGTGCGGTCGGCACGCTCAGGCGGGCTCTGGATCGAGGTCGGCCCGGGCAGTGTGGAGTCGTCGCAGGTGCTGCTGAACGGCGTCTCGGCTGAAGCTCAGACACGTGACCTGACTGTCGAGCCGGGCAAACTCAGCGGCGAACAGTGCGATCAGTTCGTCGTCTTCGTCGTCTGTCTCGTCCCCGTTGACCGGGCTCGGCTCGTGGAGCAGCGGCATGATCAGCCTGGTCGGCAGCCCTGATCTGACAAGGCTGCTCACCAGCGCCGCCTGTTCGACGTCCGCCTCCTGGTAGTGCCGGTAGCCGCTCGGTGTGCGCTGCGGTGTCAGCAGCCCTCGCTCCTCGTAGTACTGCGGCATCTGGAGGCGGTCGTGACGGACGCCGTACCAGAGAGGGCGGCCGCCGCCGCAACCGCCGCCGACCTGATCCGCGCCAACGTCAGCGAGTGGTTCGGCGCACCCCGGGTGCTGCGTACGGTCCGGCTTCCACGACCCACAGGAAGACCCGTCGGGGACTCGGGCCGCCACCGTTTGCGCTCGGCCGGGCCTGGCAGCGGTAGACGGGTGATGTAGCCCACCTCGGCTATCGGCACCCCAGTTCCGTTATGGCGCCGCATCGTGCTAAGTTCCAACCTAACGGGACTGCGGGCCCCTTAAGGGGTTCGGAATTCTTCGGCAATGCCCTGTCCTTGACTCTTCGTCCCCCTGTCCCTATGGGGTGGACTCGAATGGAGCAGCTGTCATGTCCACAACCAGCGCCGCCTCGCGACGCACCGCACCCCTCGTCGCTGACTCCCCGCAGTCGCAGCGGCTGACCGGCCGACTCAAGCTGGTCCTCGCCGTTCTGCTGGTCACCCAGTTCATGCTGGCCGTGGACTTCTCGATCCTGAACGTCGCGTTGCCCGCGATCGGCGACGGTCTCGGCTTCTCCCTGGCCAACCTGCAGTGGATCGCCACCTCGTTCGCCCTGTCCGCGGCCGGGTTCACCCTCTTCTTCGGCCGCATCGGCGACCTGCTCGGCCGCAAACGGATCTTCCTCGGCAGTATCGGTCTGCTTGGTCTGGCCTCCCTCGTAGGAGGCCTCTCCACCAGCCCCACGCTCCTGATCGTCGCCCGCGTCGCCCAGGGCCTGGCCACCGCAGCCGCCACCCCGGCCGGGCTCTCCCTGCTGACCACCGCCTTTCCCGAAGGCCCCCTGCGGCAGAAAGCCCTCGGTCTCAGCGGCGCGTTGATGTCCGCCGGGTTCACCACCGGCGCCATCCTCGGCGGCGTGCTCACCGACCTGCTGTCCTGGCGCTGGGCCTTCTTCATCAACGTGCCCGTCGCCGTCGCCGTCCTCCTGATCGCCCCCTCGGTCATCCAGGAATCAAGGCCCACCGACCGTCCCAAGCTCGACCTGCCCGGTGCCCTGACCGTCACCCTCGGTCTCCTGGGACTCGTCTACGGCCTGACCCAGGCCGGCGAACACGGCTGGACCAACCCACATGCCCTGACCGGGCTGATCGCCGGCGTCCTACTGCTGGTGGCGTTCTACCTCATCGAGCGAAAGGTGACCCAGCCACTGGTTCCCCTCCGGGTCCTCCGACGCCGCAACGTGGCCTGGGGCAACATGCTGGGCCTGCTGGCCTTCGTCACCGAAACCTCACTGGTCTACCTGCTCACCCTCTACATGCAGAAGACCCTCGGCTTCTCCGCACTGCTCGCCGGAATCTCCTTCGGCGTCCTGGGCCTCGGCACCGTGGTCGGCGGCCTGCTAGCCCCCAAAGCGATCGCCAAAACCTCCACACTGACCGTCCTGATCACCGGCGGCCTGATCCAGACCCTCTTCACCGCCGCTCTGATCTTCCTCGGCCCAAACACCGCCCCCTCAATGGCACTACTCCTGCCCGCCACCTTCTTCGGCGGCGTCGGCAACATGCTGGTCATCGTCGGTTTCATGGTCACCGCCACCAGCGGACTACCCGACAAAGAACAAGGCCTAGCCACCGGACTGGCCACCATGTCCCAACAAATCGGCATCACCATGGGCACCCCGATCATGGCCGCGATCGTCACCGCCGCCACCGCGGGCGCCGCCACCGCCGCAGCCGTCCTGGACGGCGTCACCACCGCCATCGCCGTCAACGCCGCACTCGTCGGACTCGGCGTCCTCATCGCCGCCACCTTCCTGCGCACCAAGCGACAGCACCAGTAGACCCGAACTCCAGCAGGCGAAGATTCGGCAGACAGACCCTGGCGGGTACGGCACCCGCGTCTGAACGACGGCGAAGTCCCCGGACAACCTCGCCACCGCCACTGACACACCTCGGGGGGTGCCGCTACCAGCGGGGCGACCGCGACGCCGGAGCAGGTGCGGGCCTGGTGGTGGGCGACAAGAGCGGCAGGCGCTGACCCGTCCGGCCCGGTCCCACTGCCGAGTTCCCTCGACTGCCACCACCAGTTGCCGGTACGGCGACACCGCATCGAACCGCCATCCGAGGGGCGGACGACACCCACCTCGTCCGCCCCTCACGCCCTCCACTCCTCGAGAGGAAAAACCCATGGACCTGCAGCTCACCGGCAAGGTCATCCTCGTCTCCGGTGCCACCAGTGGAATCGGCCAGGCCACAGCCCACCTGTTGGCGGCCGAAGGAGCCCGCGTGGTCGCCGTCGCCCGCGGCAGAGTCGACTCCCGTGCCCTTCCTGACACGGCCGACTTCCACCCCGCTGACCTCACCGACCCCACCACCGCCGACGAGCTCGTGGCCCACGTGCTGGACAGGCACGGGAAGCTGGACGGACTGGTCAACAACGCCGCAGCCCTGGTCTCCCGCGACAGCTTCGCTGACATCGACGACTCTCAGTGGCACGCCACCTTCGAACTCAACCTGCACGCCGCCGTACGCCTCACCCGTGCCGCCCTGCCCCTGTTGGCGACGAACCCCGGCGGCGGCAGCATCGTCCACGTCGCCAGCGAAGCCGCCCGCCTTCCGGACGCCTCGATCGCCGACTACGCCGCTTCCAAGGCCGCCGTGCTGTCGGTGTCCAAGTCCCTAGCCACATCCCTGGGAGCGAGCGGCATCCGATCCAACGTCGTCTCACCCGGTCCGACCCGCACCGCCCTGTTCGACGCCCCCGGCGGCTTCGCCGACCAGCTCGCCAGACGCTTCAACATGTCGGCCGACGAGGCTGTGGACCACTTCATCCGCAACGAACGCCGACTGCCCACCGGCCGCATCGGCACCCCCGAGGAAGTAGCCGGCGTCATCGCCTACCTCCTCAGCCCACGGGCCGTCCAGGTCACCGGCGCCGAATGGGCCATCGACGGCGGCGCCCTTCGCCAGCTGTAGCCGGCACGCCACCGCCGGTAGCCGCTCGTCCCATTCAGGCCCGCACCAACACTCGAGTACGCCGTACCCCGGGTGCGGGCCACCCTCCCGCACGAAGGACCTGAGACGTCATGTCTTCCACACCCCGCACCACCGGCACTCTGCTCGACTGGGAAGCACGCACTCTGCCGGCACCGATCCCCGTACCGGTCCGCGTGTACCGGCCCGCACCCGCCGCCCACAACCCAGCGAGCGGGTGGCTCGTGTGGGCGCACGGGGGAAGCTGGCAGTACGGCTCCGCCACCCAATGGCATACCGTCACCAGCACCCTGGCCACCCTGTCAGGCTGGACGGTGGTCAGCGTGGACTACCGGCTCGCCCCTCGCCACCGCCACCCAACGGCTCTGGAGGACGTGCTCACCGCGTTGTCGTGGACGCGCCGCCGGGCAGGAACGTCGCCAGTGGCGGTGGGTGGCGACAGCGCGGGAGGAACCCTCGCCGCGTGCGCGGCACTGGCCGAACGCGACCGCGGACGGCGCCTGGCCGCACAGCTGCTTGCCTACCCACCACTCGACCCGGACTGTTCGTCGGCCACCTACCGGCGCGACCTCACGGCGTTCCCGCAAGCAGCCCACCTGCGCCGGGCCTGGCGCACATGGCGCGGCACGACGAGCACGGCGCAGGCAGTTGACGGCACCACCCTGTACAGCACCCCGTTTGACGCCCCCACCCTGGTGGGACTCGCCCCCGCCGTACTGGCCGTCGGCCTCACCGACCCCGTCCGCGCGGAGGTGAACGAATACGCCCTCCGGCTGCGCGCCGCCGACGTCCCCGTACGCCTCCTGCAACCGCCCGCAGCCGGTCACGGTGACGTCCTGCAACCCGGCAGTCGCCTCCTCCAACAGCTCGCTGACGCCCTGCACCACCTATCCACCGCTGGAGAGGGAAATCCGCTGTGACCAGCAACGCCACCGAAACCGCCAACATCCCCGCCCCGTTGGAAGCTCTGGTACGCCACTTCACCGACCTGCGCGACGGCACCCACGGCGGTCATAGCACCCGCCCGGGCAAGGAGTCCGCCTTTCACACAGCGACCGACCTGCTGGACGGCCCCGCCCGCCAGGTGCTCGGCGAGTTCAACACCCATCTACTGCTGGGTACGGGCACGATCCGTGCCACCGGCTTACGCCACAATCACCACGGCGGAACCGAGGCGGTGTGGCAGCTGACCTGGCCCGGGCAGCGCCACGCCGGAATTTCCCCGCTCACCCTCCACGCCCACTACGGGGCCGGGTTCCACCACCCGCATCTACGCGGCGCCACGGTAGCCGACTGGCCCCTGAACGTCTCCAACACGGAGCAGGCCACGGAACTCGTCCCGACGCTACGCGCCATCGTCGCCTCCGACCTGCATAACCTCGTCTTCCAACGGGACTGGCGCATCGTTCCCGCACTGCGCCACCCCGGGCACGCCGAGCACCACACAACCCGACGAGACAACTGATCATGTCCACACGGCAGATCCGACTATCCGTCCTGCGCGGTCCTGACCGAGTCGTTCCGGCACCTATGCGAGTGCGGTGCGGGACGCAGCAAGTGCGCGCTCTACTGGTGCCCGGCGGATCTCGCGGCCAGCCGAGCCGCGGGAGCTGGCAACCTGGCTGAGCCCCGCGCGACGGTTTCGGCTTAATCCGGGCGTTCTGGGATACCACCGGGGGAGCGCAGTTCGGCTATCTACCGACAGACGACGCGGAGACTTTCGCCGCTCGAGTGCCTGGCTCGGATGCGCTGGTCGACGCCGCTGCGTTCCAGGGCGGCGGCACCTATACCAGCGCCGAATATTCTCTGCGGCACGTCGTAGCAGCGCCCTCTGTCCCCCTCCCGAGGACAAGCATCTACCCAACGGCGGTGACAGCCGCTCTTTGGCACGATCGCGCATCGACATCCGTGGACAGCGGCTCCGCTCTGTGACGGGTGGTCGGCGGCAGATGCGAATGGGGTGTGTTATCGGTTAGGACCGCTGGTGAGCGTGTAGACGCCGGCGTGGGCGGCTGCCGCTGCCGCTTCGGCGGCCCGGTCTGCCGTGGCCCTGTCGATGGGGTCTCCGCTGACGAGCAGTCGGTAGTAGAGCGGTGCCGAGACGGCGCGGATGACCTCGGCCGCGTCCGTGCCCTGGGGGAGTTCCGCCCGCCGTACGGCCTGCTCCACGCAGGGGGCCCACTCGGCGATGCGGACGGCGTAGAACCGATGGAGAGCCTCGGCGGCGCGGGGGTCGCAGGTGGCAGCGACGATGACCGCTCGGAACAGTGCACCCTGACGCGGATCGACCAGGGTGCGTTGCACGAGCCGGGCATTGGCGCGTAGGTCATCGATCAGCGATCCGGTGTCGGTGCGCGGCAGCGACTGCTCCGCCATGTCCGTCAGTAGGTCGGCGACGAGGCCGGCGACCGTACCCCAGCGGCGGTAGACCGTTGTCTTGCCCACCTCGGCACGGCGTGCTACATCGGCGAGGTCGAGACGGTTGAAGCCGTGCTCTACGAGCGCGTCAGCGGCGGCTCGGAGCACGGCGGCGCGGACCCGAGCGGTCCGTCCTCCGGGGCGGGTCGCACCGACGGTCATAACGGGTCTCCAGTTCCCTTAGCTGCGAATGGCTGACAGTGTAGCCGATGCATTAACGAAACTGGAGCACCCTTAACAACAGGCTGTGATCATGGAGTATCGATGACTCGGGCATCCGGACTCACCGTGCCCGCCCTCTACGGCCCACGAGCCGGCTGCATGCGACCGCCGCCTACGGCCCGCCGGTCGAGGACGAACACCTGTTCCGCGTCGTGGACGTCCTCGAAGAACTGTCCCGCGAGACCGGCTGAGCACCGTCTTCGGCCGGCTGCCGTTGCAGATGTTGCCCGCACCCGTCGCGGTCGAGCCGTGTTTCTCATAGCCGAGGTGCTCGGTCATCTTCGTGCCGAGCCCAGTCAGCCCCTCGTCACAGCCCGAATGCCGGCGTCGCTCACCCCAAGACCGCCGCGCGGTCGGCGACGATGCCGCCAACTAGGTGCCCTAGCGTTTCCGGCGCCTCGACGTGAGCGAGGTGACCCTGCCCAGGCAGGATGTGCACGGTCGCGTCCGCCAGCATCCGCTGGACCGCGGTGAAGGCGGTGCCGTAGGGCTCGCCATCCCGGCTTTGCTCACCGACGACGAGGTCGACCGGTATCCCCAGCCCGGCCCACCGCTCAGGCTCCGGTGCAAAGGCATTCAGCGCCGCAAGCTCCTCCGCCACCGGCGCCGCCCATAGCCGCAACGATGCCCAGGCGGGAGTGGCCCGCAACGCCGTGACATACTCCGGCGAGTACCTGGAGACGTCGAGGTTGACCACTTCGACAGCCCGGTCCAGGTCACCGGAGGCAATCGCCGCACGCAGTGTCGGCACAGCGGCGGCCCCGAATGGACGCAACACCGGCTCGTACGCGATGACATGCCGCACCGCCGCCGTCCGTGTTGCCGCCTCAATGGCGACGAGTCCGCCGTAACTCCAGCCGAATAGCCGCGCAGGCTCGTCCAGCCATTCGAGCCATGCCAGCAAGTCGAGCACCTCGGTCTCGACACCGTAGTCGATTCCGAGCTGCCCGCTGGGCGCCCGGCCTCGCCGATCGAGGATGAGGACTGGTTCGGGTCGGTCGACTGCCACCGCGACACGACGCCATCCTTTCGCGTCGGTCATGACGCCGGGGACGACCACCAGCGGCGTGCCGGTCCCCGGCTTCGAAAGAGCGTGCAGGCGGGTGCTGTCACGGTCGATATAACGAGACTCCACCCAAGAGAATTTATGTGGGCCCGAGCTGTCCCAAGCCGGGGCAGTCCCATAATGTGATCGCGATCAAGTCCGCTCATCCGCCGATGGTGGTGCGCATGAGCCGACAGCCCACTTGTCCGCTGGGCGCGTTCCGCACGGTTTGCGTCCCCCCGGTCAGCGCGATCGATGCGACCACTCGGGTCCATCGGACACACAAGCGCGTCGTCACTTCCAGCCACCTTCTCCACGGGCAGGCAACACCGGTCGATGGCGCCGCGGGCCACTATGCCCTGTCTGGAAAGGGTTGCGCGACCCACCTCCGACGCCGGCCGGAGGACGCAATCGATGCCCCTACGACTCCCGTACCCGGTTACGGCGGTGGTGGACGATCAGCGCGACCGCGCAGAGCGCCGCCACCAGGCCGAACGCCGAGCTGACCCACTGGTTGTCCGTGGCGGTCGACAGCACCACGTTGGCCGCCGCGCTGACGAAGAGCACCAGCCACAGCAGTGGACGTAGCAGGCCGCCCAGCTTCTTCGGTGCGGCGACCGGTGCGTCGGTGATGCGGTACGGATCGGTCATGACTGCCTCCTTCGGCGAACGTTCCTCGACGCCGTCAACGCTAGGCAGGCGGCGCGGCGGGGACGATCCCGCCAGCTCGACGACCCTGGTACAGCAGGCTGTACCTTCCGCGCCGGGCGTTGCCGGACGGGACCCGCGGTGCCCTATGTTGGCGGGGGAGGTGGGGTCGATGGCGTACGTGCGGGGCCGGCTTCGCGCCTCGGTCGACGCCCTGGAGCACCTCGTCGGCGGGCTGGGCACTGCCACGCTGGCGCTTGGCGCGTTGCTCTGGGCGGCGATCGTGGCGGTGACCTGCCTGGTCGGGGTGGGGCTGCTGGCGGTGCCCGGTGCGTTGCGGGCGGTGCGCTCAGTGGCCGACCGCGAGCGCACCCGGCTGTCCCGCTGGGGCGGGCCGATCCCCACCCCGGGGCCGGTGCCAGCCGGGTTGCGCACGGCGGCTCGCGATCCCTTCGTGCGCCGGGAGCTCGGCTGGGTCGCGCTGTACTCGCTCACCGGCCTGGTGACCGGGCTGGTCGGCCTCGCGCTGCCGATCTATGCCCTGCAGGACGTCACATTCCCGCTGTGGTACCGGCTGATCCCCGCCGACGCCGGCGCGCCGGGGATCGTCTGGTGGCGGATCGACGGATTGTCCGAGGCGCTCGCGGTCGGGTTGCTCGGGGTGGGCTGGCTGGCCGCCGTGATCTGGTTCAGCCCGGTCCTGGCCCGTCTCCAGGCATGGCCGGGCCGGTGGCTGCTGCCTCCGCCGCCGGGTGTCGACCTGTCGCTGCGGGTGGCCGAGCTGACCGCCACCCGCGCTGCGGCGCTGGACGCCCACGCGGTCGAACTGCGCCGGATCGAGCGGTCGCTGCACGACGGCACCCAGAACCGGTTGGTCGCGGTCAACGTGTTGCTGGGCGCCGCGCGGCGGGCCGTGCGCCGCAATCCGGACCGCGCCGACGAGATCCTCGGGCAGGCGCAGGACGCTGCGGAACAGGCACTCGGCGAGCTGCGTACGGTGGTGCGCGGGATCCTGCCGCCCGTGCTGGACGACCGGGGTCTCGCCGGCGCGCTGGCGGGCCTGGCCGGCAGCTGCGCGGTGCCCTGCCGACTTGAGGTCGACGTGGCCGTGCGGTGCGCGGTCTCGGTCGAGGCCACCGCGTACTTCGTGGTGGCCGAGGGGCTGACCAACGTCGTCCGGCACAGCGGTGCGAGCCGGGCGGACGTGGCCGTGCGCCGCGAGCGCGGCCGGCTGCTGGTGAGCATCGAGGACGACGGGCACGGCGACGCGGACGAGGCACGTGGCTCCGGGCTCACCGGTATCCGCCGACGGGTCGAGGCGTACGACGGTCGGATGACACTGACGAGCCCACCGGGAGGGCCGACGAGGATGGACGTGGAGCTGCCGTGCGGATCGTGATCGCCGAGGACGACCCGCTGCTGCGTGAGGGGTTGGCGCTGCTGCTGCGGGCGGAGGATCTGGATGTGGTCGCCACGGCCGCTACTCCGGGCGAGTTCCTGGCCGCCGTCGACGAACACGCGCCGGACGTCGCGATCGTGGACGTACGGATGCCGCCGACCCACACCGACGAGGGCATCGTGGCCGCGGTGGAGGCCCGGCGGCGCCGCCCCGGCCTCGCGGTGCTGGTCCTGTCGGCGTACGTGGAGCAGGCGTTCGCCACCGACCTGTTCTCGGTCGGCGCCGTCGGGCTCGGTTACCTGTTGAAGGAGCGGGTGGGCCGGGTCGAGGAGTTCCTCGCCGTGCTGCACCGCGTCGCGGACGGCGGCAGCGTGATCGACCCGGAGGTGGTGGCGCAGCTGCTCGCCCGCAACCGCCGGACGGACACGGCGCTGAGCGAGCTGACGCCGCGTGAGCGCGAGGTGCTGGGGCTGATGGCCGAAGGGCTGGGTAACAGCGCGATCGCCGAGCGGCTGTTCGTCACCGACGGCGCGGTGCACAAGCACATCCGCAGCATCTTCTCGAAGCTTCAGCTTCCACCGGACGACCATGCCGACCGCCGGGTCACCGCGGTGCTGCGCTACCTGAACGGGGATCGGCGGTAGCGCCTGCTGTACCCGGACCCGGCAGCCCGCGGGATGGCCGCCGTTCTCCCACGTCAATAGCGTTTCTGGTGCGCGCAGTTTTTGCCGATGACACGGAGAAAGGCCACCAGAATGCCGGATCATCCGGGACAGACCATCGAACCGGCGGTACGCGTCGAACACCTCACCCGCGTGTACGGCGCCGGGCGTAACCAGGTAACCGCGCTCGCGGGCATCGATGTCGGCTTCGACCGGGGCACCTTCACCGCGGTGATGGGGCCCTCGGGGTCCGGCAAGAGCACGCTGTTGCAGACCGCGGCCGGGCTCGACCGGCCCACCTCCGGTCGGGTGGTCATCGGCGGCACCGACCTGTCCGGGCTGTCCGAGACCCGCCTGACCGAGCTGCGTCGTACCCGGATCGGGTTCGTCTTCCAGGCATTCAACCTGATCGGCGCGCTCACCGTCGAGGAGAACATCGTGCTGCCCCTGCGCCTGGCCGGCGTCCGTCCGGACCGGGCCTGGCTGACCCAGGTGGTCGAGCGGGTGGGCCTCACCGATCGACTGCACCACCGGCCGGCGGCGCTCTCCGGCGGCCAGCAGCAGCGGGTGGCGATCGCCCGGGCGCTGGCCACCCGCCCCGAGGTGATCTTCTCGGACGAGCCCACCGGAGCCCTCGACTCGCGGACCGCGGCGGAGGTGCTGACGCTGCTTCGCGCGGTCGTGGACGAACACCGGCTGACCGTGGTGATGGTGACCCACGATCCGATCGCCGCGTCGTACGCGGACCGTGTGCTCGTGTTGGCCGACGGTGCGATCGTCGCCGACCTTCCGCAGCTCGGAGCCGCCCGTATCGCCGAGCACCTGGCGTCGCTGGATCGGCGGGTCCTCCGATGACCGGGCTCGCCGCTCGCCTGCTGCGGCACCGCGCCGGCCCCGCCGCCGCGACCCTGCTGGCCCTGATCGTCGGCGTGCTGATCCTGGTAGCGATGGGCACCCTCGTCGAGTCCGGGCTGCGGTTCCGCGCGGAGCCACGGCTCTGGGCGACGGCCGACGTGGTCGTCGCCAACCGCACGATCAGCCACACGTTCAGCGAGTTCGACGGCGACACCACCACGAGCACGGTCACGCTGCCCGAGGGCGGCACGGTGGACGCGGCCCTGGTGGACCGGATCCGCCGGGTGCCGGGCGTCGCGGCCGTCACCGGCGACGAGGGGGTGGTGATCGGCTCACCCGCCGCCGTGGGACACGGCTGGGACACGTACGCCTTCACCGGTCGTCCCATCGCCGCTGGTGCCGCGCCACGGGCCGACGACGAGGTGCTGGTCGACACCCGGCTCGGCGTGGCACCCGGCGACCGCATCGACCTGGTCGTCGGCGGGGCCGGGCAGTCGTACCGGGTGAGCGGAACCGCCGAGACCGGTGCTGCCGAGGTGTTCTTCACCGACGCGCAGGCCGCCCGGTTGTCCGCCCACCCGGGACGGGTGGACGCGATCGGCGTACGGATGGCGCCCGGCGCCGACCTCGGCGCGGTACGCGAGATCGCGTCGGCGGCCGGCGCCACGACGTACGCCGGGAAGGACCGTGGCAACGTCGAGGAGTCGGAGAACCAGGCCGCCCAGAAGTTGCTGGTCGAGGCCGGATCGGCTTTCGGGGGGTACGTCGTCCTGCTGATCGTCTTCGTGGTGGCCGGCACCATCGGGCTGTCGGTCCGGCACCGTCGGCGTGACCTGGCGTTGCTGCGCGCGGTCGCGGCCACGCCGGGGCAGGTGCGCCGTATGCTGATCGCCGAGGCCGCGCTGCTCGCCCTGGCCGGTTCCGCGATCGGCGTCCCGGCCGGCCTGCTGGCGGCCCGCTGGGTGCACGGCGAGCTGGTCGGGCGGGGGTTCGTGCCGGCCAGCTTCCCGATGGCGGGCGGCCTGTTCGCGGTGCCGGTCGCGGTCGGTACGGCGGTCCTCGTGGCGGTGCTCGCCGCGTTGGTTGCCGCGCGCCGGGTCACCGGGATCAAGCCGGTCGAGGCGCTCGGCGAGATCGCTGTCGAGCCTCGGCGTAGCGGCCGGGTGCGGCTGATCGCCGGCGTGCTGACGCTGGCGGCGGCCGGCACCTCCGGGGCGTTCACGCTCGGTGCCGCCGGGTCGACCGGGGCACTGGCCGGCGCGGTCGGCATGCTGTACCTGTTCGTCATCGCGGTGGCGCTGCTCGCACCGAGGATCAACGCATACGCGGCACGCCTGCTCACACCGTTGCTGCCGAGGGTGTGGCGGACCGGCGGCTACTTGGCCGCGGCCAATCTGCGGGCCAACGCGCAGGGCATGGCGACCGTCCTGACTGCCCTCGTACTGTCCGTGGGATTCGGCGGATCGGTCTGGTTCCTGCAAACCAACCTGGAACGGCAGACCGCCACGCAGAGCAGCGCGGGAACCCTGGCCGAGCGGGTGCTCGTCGCTCCGGGTGGGCTGCCGGCGGACGCGGCGCGGGAGATCCGCGAGTTGGCCGGGGTGCAGGCGGCCACCGGTGTGCACCGTACGCAGGTGGTGGTGCGGGCGCTCGACGGAATCGAGCAGATCAGCGCGCAGTCGGTCGACCCGGCGGGCATCACGTCGACGATGGACCTCGCCGTGCGCGAGGGCAACCTGGCCGACCTGCGGGCGGGCACGGTCGCCCTGTCCGCGATGCAGGCGTCCTCGTTCGGCTGGGACGTCGGCGACCAGGCGGAACTCTGGCTGGGCGACGGCACCCCGGTCACGTTGGACGTCATCGCGATCTACGACCGTGGCCTCGGCTTCGGCGACGTCACGCTGGCTGCCGAGACGGTCGCCGGGCACACGGCCGCGGATACCGACGACGAGGTCCTGGTCCGCGCCGGCCCGGAGGCCGACACCGCGTTGGCCACGTGGTCGGCCGGGCGACCGGGCACGCAGGTTCTCGACGCCGCTACCCGCACGCGCCTGGTCAGCAGCGATCTGGCGCTCGGCGCCTGGCTGAACCGGCTGCTGATCGGCGTGATGGTCGGGTACGCGGCGTTGGCGGCGACCACCACGATGGTGATGGCGGCGCTGGCCCGCCGCCGGGAGTTGGCGTTGCTGCAACTGGTCGGGGTCACCCGCCGTCAGATTCGGGGGATGGTCCAGGCCGAACAGGCCGGGCTGCTCGGCACCGCGGTGCTGATCGGCGCGACGATCGCGGTGCTGACCCTGAGCGCGATCGTCAACGGATTGACCGGCAGCCCGATCCCGTACGTCCCGCCGCTCGGCTGGGTGGCGGTGCTCGGCGGCACGACACTGCTGGCGTTGGTAAGCACGGTGTGGCCCGTCCGACGGCTGCTCAGCGCCCCTCCGATCGACAACATCGGTGTGAAGGAGTAGTCGCGGAGCTCTTTCGGGCCCTGGTGTCGTGTGAAGAGGGGACTTGCTGGCATCCCTTCGGCGCGATCATGGCCCAGGCCGCCGACGGCATTGACGACTCGGAACAGGGCCTGGCCTCCGGCTTGGTGCACTCCTCCGGCCAGGTCGGTATAGCCTTGGTCCTGGCTGTCGTCACCGCCCTGGTCGCCGCAGGCGCCGGCGGTGACGATTTCGGGCAGTTCCGCCCCGGCGTCAATCTGATCACCCCCGTAGCCGTGGTCGGCCTTCTCCTCAACCTGATTCCTCTACTCGCCCGGCGGCGTCGATCCTGACCCTTTCGGGCATCGCGCTGAGCGGGTCGCGCGGGTGATGCGCCGCTTCGACGTGCAAGGGCTGCGGCTGCGCAGGCGAGTTCGGACGACGGTGCCGGACCCGGCGGCGAAGGCCCCGGATCTGATCGGCCGGGACTTCACCGCCCGACCTGTGATCCGCGGGGCGCGCCGTAGGGGGGTCTTGAGTTCGCGGTAGTCGTGCTCGATGCGCCAGCGGCTCTTGGCCAGGCGGACCAGTTCGGTCAGTGGGGTGTCGGCGGGCAGGTCGGACAGCCAGTAGTCGGTGGGCTCGGCGTGGCCGGGTGGCCATTGCACGAGCAGCCAGCACTCAGGCAGGACACCCTCCTGGCCGCGTGCCAGTCCACGTTGGATGGCCCGGCCCGCGGCCGGACCCGCAGGGCGAGGAAGTGCCCGGCTAGTTTGCGCGTGGGTTGGCCGGGGCACGATCGGCGGTGGTGAGTCGGTCGCGCCAGCGCACCAGTCGTGTCGTGTCGTGTCGGTGCCGTGGGCCAGGGCGAGGTCTTTTGATGCTGCGGGCGGGGTGTGGGTACTTCGGGGTGGGGTGCTTGCCGGCTCCGGCGTAAGGGACCTCGACAGGTTGAGCGTCGCCGGGTTGGGCGGTGGTGGACGAGGCCGTCGCCACGATGTAGGGGATGCCGCGTTCGGTCAGGCCCTGGCGGAACTCCGCGACCTGCCCGTAGCCGGCGTCGGCGGTCAGCAGCGGCGGGCGTATAGCCCACCCGGCCAGCTCGTCGAGCATTTCCAGGGCCATCATCCACTTTGGCCGGTATCGCTTGGTCCTCGGGCAGCTTCGATGCCGCCCGTCGTCGTCGGAACCCGGGTGGAGATCCGGCCCCCCGAGTCGAAGGCGATGCATGCGCGGGGGTTCTGTGTTGCCTGGAATGGACATGACCTCGGCTGCGACGGCCGATCGGGCGCTGGCGATGCTTGCGGCCTCCGTCATTGGGGCGTCCGGTGGCCCTGTCCGCTCCAACGCACGTCCTCTGGTCTCTTCGGCCACTGGTCCGGCCTCTTCAGTGAGCTGCGGTCTCTGCCCCATCTCTCTAGATCTACGGGGAATGGTGATGGCTGATGACGGTACGCGACGGGATGAAGTATCGAGAGGACGTCGTCGAGACGACGGTGCGGCGAGTGGAACGTCGGCCGGCGGCTGCTGCTCCCGCGCAGCAGGCCGCTGGGATCGAGCATTCGGCCGGATCCGATGATCGGCTGCCGCCCGCCCTCGATCTCGCAACATCTACCGAACGGACCCGCCTCGACTACCAGACGCTGCGCAACTATGCCTGGGTCGCCAGGTGCTTCACGCCATCCCGCCGGAGGCCCATGCTGACCTTCCAGCACCACATGGAGGTTGCCGCGTTGCCGGAGGAGGAACAGGACCACTGGCTGGACTTCGCCCAGCGGATGCACTGGTCCCGCAACGAACTGCGCAAGCAGTTGCGAGCGAGTGTGGACAATCGCCACGAGTCAGAGGCGGAGAGTGTTCGCCTTCAGCTGCAGATCAGCCCTGAGCGGATGGAGCGCTGGGAGACTGCCGCCGCCCGCCACAACTGCACCCTGGCGGACTGGATGGCCCACGTGTTGGACCGCGCGGTGCAGACGACGCCGCCGTCGAACGCCTTGATGCAATGACAAGCCGTGGCCTGCGCGGCGGACCGCAGGCCACGTAACAAGGTACCGGCCCCGACCCGCCGAATAGGCTGGCCGGGGCCGGCGCCACGTCTGATCCGGCCTATGGCCGGCGGGGCGCGAGATCGTAGAAGCAGACCCTCGGTCCGGCTCCCGGCCGGCTGTAGATGCGACGGCACTGCAACCGGGTCTTCTCGAAGACCGAGAGCCAGGCGAATCGGTCCCGGGGGAGCCCCTGCCCGGACAGCAGATGCACCAGGAAGAAGTCATCGTGGTTCTCACTGTCTACGTACAGCATCTCTGGCTCGCCGACCAGCAGGATCTTCTGCTCGGGCAGGACTGTCGCATAGGTGTCGAGGATGTCGACGACGGCCTGTTCGCCGTCGCGGAAGTGCTCGTGCAACGCGCTGACCGAGCACAGTCCGTCCGCCGTAAACGCTGAGTCCGGCCAAGTCTGCGGCGCGAACCCGTCGGCCACCACGAACTCGACCCGGTCGTCGACCCCCTCCCGCCGGGCCAGGTCCCGGGCAACCTCGACGGCCTCCGGCGAGATGTCGAGACCCACGCCCGTGAGGCCCTCGTCCCGCAGGCAGGCGTCGACGAGCAACTGCCCGCCACCGCACCCGACGTCGAGAATGCGGGAGGCGCCCCGACCGCGCATGGCCGCCAGCACAACGGGCGTATGGAAGACGGCGAAGAGTGTGGCGCAGTGCTCGCCCAGCCGCGAAAGGACGCGCGGACACCCGCAAGTTGGCCGAGGCGGATGACAGGTGTCTGGCCCGGAGGGCTTCTGGGGCGGCGGTGATCAGACCGCGTATCTGGTTGAGTGCGGCGGCACGGCCAAATCGACGGTGAACCGCAGGATCATGTTCCGGTGCGTGGCGAAACGTTCGACCATCGCGCCGGCCCGCGACAGCCGGCCGTCCCGGTCGGGCGGGTTCTGTTCGCGGTCGTAGGCCACCGCCCCGGCGTAGCAGGTCCGGATGTGACGGATCTCGCGGCCGGGTCAGCCCGTCCGGCGCCGGAGGCTTGGAGGAGTTCGACGGGTTCAACCCCAGCCGACGCCGCAGTTCGGCGTTCTCGGCCCGCAGCAGCGCGTTGTCCGCCCGCCGTCGCTCAACCTCGGCCCGCAGCTCAGCCACCACCGCCACAAGCTGCTCATCCGGAGAAAGCTGAGGGCCTGGCTGCACGGCCAAGATCGCGTTAGCCCCAGTTACCACAGTGGACACGAGCCCTGCTCAGCCGATCATTTGAAGCTGGATACATATCATCGACGATCAGCTATTTCAACCCCGATCTGGCTAATTTGATCAGACACGCGTCGATGCGGCGCAACCCGAACGGCGCCCGTCACACCACATCGGACGGTTCCTCGAAAGAGTCGCACCCGTACGCTGTCGGTGCTCTGAGACTGGGTCTGACCAGCCCAACGAGCTGGAGCTCTTCCTGCTAGAAGAACGTCATCATGATCAACTTGACCCGGAAACCCGGGCTAGAGGAGCAACATGAGTAGTCGATATTGGCGGCGCCTAGGTGCTGTCACAGCGGTGCTGGCGGTCGCCGCGGCAGCCCCCACCGGGCTGGCCGCGGCGGCCCCCGGCGCGGGTCTTCCCGGTGCTGCGGTTCCAGCGACACCGCTGAACCCGGTCAACCTCGGCGGCGCTGCTGGGGCGGCGGTCACTCCGGTGGAGCTCGCCCAAGGTTCGCTCTCGGGCGCGACGAAGGTGACGCTGGTAACCGGTGACGTGGTGTCGTACCTGGCTGATCCTGCGGGTGGTGCCCCGCAGGTGCAGGTGACTCCTGCGCCGCGGGCGAACGGGCGCCTGGTGGCGTTCACGCAGGTGAAGGACGGGGACGCGTTCTACGTCATTCCGTCCGACACGCGGGGACTGTTGGGGTCGGACCGCCTGGACAAGAGCCTGTTCGATGTGGCGTACCTGGTGAACAACGGGTATGCCGACGACAAAGCCACCCAACTGCCCGTCATCGTGCAGTACCCCACGAGGACCTCCTCGGACGCGAGGGCGCTGTCCACCAAGGCCGACGCGCTGCCGGCCACGGCCAAGGTCACCGCACTGCCTGCGGCGCGTTCCGCTGCGGTGAAGGTGTCCAAGACCCAGGCCCGCGCGTTCTGGTCCGGTGTTGACGCGGTGAGCCCGACCTCGACCACGCTCGACGCGGGTGTGTCGAAGATCTGGCTGGACCACCGGACCAGGGCCACCCTCGATGTGAGCGTGCCGCAGATCGGCGCGCCCGAGGCGTGGCGGGCCGGCTACGACGGCACCGGGGTGAAGGTCGCGATCCTCGACACCGGTATCGACGAGAGCCACCCGGACTTCGCCGGAAAGATCATCGAGGCCCGCAGTTTCGTCGAGGGTGAGACCGCTAGGGACGGGCACGGCCACGGCACGCACGTCGCCTCCACGATCGTGGGTTCCGGTGCGGCGTCGGGCGGCAAGTACAAGGGTGTCGCCCCGGGGGCGAAGCTGCTGATCGGCAAGGTTCTCGGCGACGCCGGTACCGGTTCGGACACGGAGATCATCGCCGGGATGCAGTGGGCCGCCGAGCAGGGCGCGAAGATCGTCAGCATCAGCGTCGGCGGCGCGTTCACCGACGGCACCGACCCGATGTCCCAGACGGTGAACGAGTTGTCCGCCACGTACGGCATGCTGTTCGTGATCGCGGCGGGCAACAGCGGCCGCGGCGGCCCGCGCACGATCGAGGCGCCGGGTGTGGCCGACGCAGCGTTGACCGTCGCGGCGGTGACCAAGCAGGACGAGATGGCGGACTTCTCCAGCCGCGGTCCGCGGTTGGGCAACTTCGGTCTGAAGCCGGACATCGCCGCGCCTGGTGTGGACATCACCGCGGCGAAGGCCGACGGCACCGCCCTCGGCCCGGTCGTCGACGACAGCTACACCACCATCTCCGGTACCTCGATGGCCACCCCGCACGTCTCTGGTGCCGCCGCGATCCTCGCCCAGCAGCACCCGGACTGGCCCGGCCAGAAACTCAAGGCGGTGCTCACCAGCACGAGCAAGGACGACGGGTTCAGTTCCTATGAGCAGGGCGCCGGCCGGGTCGACATCGCCCGTGCCGGCGGCCAACTGGTCCACGCGACCAACAACGTCGACTTCGGCCGGGTGGTGTTCCCGTACCCGACCCCGGTGGGCAAGACCCTCACCTACGTCAACGACGGCGACGCACCGGTCACCCTGAACCTGACGAGCAGCCTCAGGCCCAACGGCGGCGGGACCGCGCCCGAGGGGATGCTCACCCTCGACCGCGACACCGTCACCGTCCCCGCGCACGGCAGCGCCGACGTGACGACGACGTTCGACGCCACCAAGGGTGGCGCGACCACCTGGTACGGCGGCGCGGTGGAGGCGATCGACGCGGCCGGCGCCGTTCGGGTGCGTACCGCGGTGGGCGCGTACAAGGAACCGAAGATGTCGAACCTCACGACGCGCTGGGTCGACCCTGCCGCCGCCAACGACATCCAGTACTTCGGCATCATGCTGCTGCGGCTCGACGCGGCGCCCGGCGTCGACAGCAACTTCATGTCGCTGCCGGCCAAGGAATACACCGGCCGGATCCCGGCCGGCACCTATGCCGTCGTGTCCGACGCGAGCTGGTTCGACGCGAACGGCCAGCTCAACTACGCGATGGTCGGAGAACCCACCGTCGTCGTCGACGGCGACACCACCGTCACCTTCGACCTGCGCAGGCTCAAGCGGGTACAGGTCACGACTCCGAAGAAGGCCGTCTCCTACGAGATGGTGGTCGGCGCCAAGCTCGTCTCGGAGAACGCCAAGTCCGTCATGCAGGACTTCTGGAAGGTTCCCTACGGCAACGACCAGAACATGTGGTCGTTGCCGTCGAGAAGCAAGGCCACGCTCGGCGACTTGACCTACTACAGCGAGTTCTTCCTCGGCCCCGACCCGGTCACCATGACAGTGCCCGGCCGGCGCGGCAGCAAACCGATCCGGCTGCACCCGAGGTACGCGAGTATCCACACGGACAGCTACGGCCAGCCGGTGGCCATGCTCGACAAACGAGGCTCAATGCCGCTGGTCCATGCCGGACACGGGCGGCCGGAGGACTTCACGAACGTCGACGCGCGCGGCAAGCTGGTGCTGCTCGACCTGTCCGACATCTGTCCCGCGGATGCCGAAGCGAAATTCGGCTTCCCGTGCGAGACCGGTGGTCTGGACCGGGTGGAGAACGCCCAGCGGGCCGGCGCTCTCGGGGTACTCGGCTACGGCGAGGTCGGGCGGTCGTTCCTCGGTGGGCTCGGCCGCATCGGCATCTACTTCGGCTGGGAGGTCTACCCCATCCCGACGATGGGCCTGATTGCGGACGAGGGCAGGATGCTCGCCGACCTGCTGTCGCGGCAGCCGGTCACGCTTGATGTCACCGCGTCGTCGACGACACCGTATGTCTACAACCTGTTCTACACCGACACCAAGCGGTTCCCCTCCGCCGTCAACTACAGGCTCACCGACCGGCAGCTCTACGCGATCAAGAACCGCGTGCACGGCGATGCTCCCGGCGAGGCGGGTCTGAGTTGGACGCCGAACTCGGACAGCGGCCTCATATTGCTGGGGGCGAGCCTGCCCCTTCGCGGCCAGAGCGCCGTCACGTCCTACTTCGGCCCGGTGGGCAGGGGCCTCGGGTGGAACCGCGGGGCCGGGTATGTGTACGACACCGGTGGGCAGGCGTGGAGCGCCGGCACGAGCGATCGCTTCACCCGGGCGGGCAGCCGGGTCCAGGACTGGGGCGAGCAGCCGCTGGTGCCCGCGGTCCAGCGAATCGACCCGAAGCAGACCCGGCACGGCCTGTACTTCTGCACGTCATGTCGGTCCGGGGACATGTTCAACCCCGCACACGTTCTCACCCGTGACGGCGAGGGCGGCGGCCTCGCCCCCTACCGGTACAACGCGAACCAGCCGGAAATCACCAAGGTGCGCCTGTACAAGAAGGACGGCACCGAAGTCCCGCGCAAGGACGGGCAGTGGTTCTTCTTCCTCTCGGGTTTCCTGAACCCGTACTTCGACCTGCCGGCCGAGAAGGCCGAGTACCGGCTGGTCGAGCGTTTCGATACACCCCTCGACCAGCGCTACGCCCGCACCGTCGACACGACCCGCACGTTCACCTCGCAGCGGGGGACCGGGGGCATCGTCGGACCGCGCAACGTCGAACGCGGGCTGAACTGCTACTCGTGGTTCACCTACCTCCGCAACGCCGACGGCACGTTGAGCCCGCCGTCGCAGGAGAGTTGCCAGCCGAACAGGGAGTTGTACCTCGGGTACGACTTCGACCTGGATCTGGACAACACCCTGCCGGCGGACAGCAAGCAGAAGTTCACCGTGAACGGCTACTACAGCCCGTACCTGACGAAAGCCCCGAGGATGACGTCGCTGAAGCTGTGGATCTCCACTGACGACGGCGCGCACTGGACCGCCATCCGGACCAAGGCGGCCGGAAACGGCACCTTCACCGGCACGGTCACCCACCCCGCGCTGTCCCAGACCACCGGTGCGGTGAGCATCAAGGCCGAGGCCACCGACTCCGAGGGCGGCACCGTCTCACAGGTCGTCCACCGCGCCTACGGCCTGCGCGCCAACTGACCACTCACCCGTGACAACTGACAACTGACCGAGCTTCACCAGAGCACCACTTACGTACCAGACGGGCGCCGGGGTGGGGAATGATCCTCTCCACCCCGGCGCCTTGTCGTCTGCGGGCAGCCGCCACCGGTCGTGAGCGCATAGGGACGCTGTAGGCGTCGATCCCCGCCCGGCCGGTCGGCCGATCGGCGCGACCGCGGCCCGTGATGCCGGGCGGAGCGCCGGTCCGAAGCGGACGGACCCGCCGCCCCGGATTCGTCCGGGGCGGCGGGCCGTTTCCGTGCGACGGGTCACCTGACCCGCAGCCACCACACAGAGTGGTTGTTCGACGGATCCGGGTCGGGGGTGTCGCTGTGGATGTCGGTGGTGAAGCCCCAGTCGGTCACGCACGCGTCGGTCTTGAACGTGTACGTGAGCGTGACGCTCTCCCCCCGCTTCAGCCCCCGGTGGCCGCCGTTGCGGGCCGGGTCACCCGGGGTGTCCAGCCAGTCCGGGCTGTCGTACGAGCCGTTCGGCAGGAACATGCCGCCCCGCCACTCCAGCCAGAACCGGCCCGAGGTGTGCGTGCCGTGGTTCTTGACCGTGAACGCCACCGACACCTTCCGGTACTGCCCCTCGCACTTGCCGGTCACCGGCCCGGGAACCGGGGTCGCGACGGTGAGCCCCAGGTCGGCCGGGTACACCCTGGGCGGGAAGCCCGTCGGCCCGTCGACCTGCGTGAACCGCGAGCCCACCCAGTCGTACGACCTGCTCTGGCGCCGCTGGTCGTCGGCGGCCCGGGTGTCGGCGACGGTGGCCGTGATCCCGCCCCGGGACCGCCGGCTGACCTCGACGATCGACGGCATCGCCGCCGAGGTACCCACCACCCGGCCGAGGGTGATGATCTGCCCGTCGTCGTCCCGGTCGTACGCCACCACCTGCTCTGCCCCGTACCCGCAGCGCAGCAGGGCTGCCGTCTCCGGGGCCGGGTCGTCGTCGAGGTCGGCCTGCACCAGGGCGACCACGCCGACCCTGGCCCCGTCGACCGAGCCCGACGGCTGCAACCGGATCCGCCCACCGGAACAGGTGACCTGCCCGGGGCCGCTCCACGCCCACTCGGGCACGCCCACGACAGCCGAGGTCAGCTCACCGAGGCTGATCGCCCGGCCGGGGCTCCGCGACGCGCTCGGCGACGGGGTGGGGCTTCCGGAGGTCGGGCCGGCGGCGCTCGGTGACGCAGTCGCGGGCGCGCCGGCCACCTCGGGGATCCTGTGTCCGGAAGCCGTCGTCGGCCCCGGGTCGCCGCGGCCGGTGCCCATGAACGCCGCGATCGGCAGCACGAGCGCGAGTCCACCGGCGACCATTGCCGTGGTGACCCGGTTGCGGTGCCGTCGCAGCACCGTGTCGCGCACCCCGTCGGCACCCGGTGGGCTCACGGACGGGCCCCCGTCGGCGAAGTCCGCGAACGCGCGGCCGAGAAGCTGGTCGTCGTCGTGTTCGGTCATGACAGTTCCCCTTTCAGTTGGTTGGCCAGGGCCGCCCGGCCCCGGCTCAGCCAGGATTTGACGGTGCCCTCGGCCACGCCCTCCTGGGCGGCGATCTCCGCGACGGAGAGTTGCGCCATGTAATGCAGCACCACCGCCCTGCGGTGCTGCGGGGAGAGCGTGGCGAGGGCCCGTACCAACGCCACCCGATCGGCGTCCGGGCCGGCGACGACGACCTGACGCTGGCTGCGCAGGAACGCCGCCGCGGTACGCCGTCGCCGGAATCGGCTCTTCGCCAGGTTCCACGCCACCTGTCGGACCCATCGGGCCGGGTCGTCGTAGTCGCGGAGCTTGCGCCACCGGACGTACGCCCGGCAGAACGCCTCCTGCACGAGATCCTGGGCCTCCTGTAGGTCGCCCACATAGGCGTACAACTGGAGGGTGAGCCCCCGGAACCTGGTGCGGTAGAACTCGTCGAAGTCGCCCGGACGGGCACCGTTTGGTGCCAGGGTCATCTCTGGGGCCGCCATCTCATCACGCCGCCTTTCGCTCCCCGTGTACGCGGCTCAGCCAGCCGTCGGAGCCCACACGCCCGACCATCGGCATCGGTTGCACCCGAGTCCGGATTTCGTCGTCTCCCCGACATCCAGTCGCAAGGACATCACCGAGACGTTGTCGGACTACCTCGCATCCGCGACGCCCGCCGAGATCGAGCATGCGCTCGGGCTTGCACCGGGCGACCGCTCGAGTTCTGGCCGGACGGGGACACACCGACCAACTGGTGGAGCACGGCGTCGGGGCAGCCACGACCCGGCGGCGTGGGGTGACCACAGCCGGCACGCTGCACTCCGCATGGACGCGGGCCGCAACAGGCGATGTTGGTGACGGCTCACGCAGGCATCGCGACCGACGCCCGCCCGCGGTGGAGAGCGGGCTCTCCACGGACAGGTTGCCGCGGGCGGTCCTCGGTCATCAAGGGGCCGCCCGCGGCCGGTCACTGTGCGGGTGGTGTCACGGGGTCCAGAAGTTGCCGGAGACCACGATCATCGTCTGTAGTTGCAGGCTCGCCGAGTAGTAGCCCGAGGTGTCCAGCAGCGTCGACTTGATCTTGTTCCAGAGTGCGTCGAGCCAGGCCTGGCTGCCTGGGTCGGTCATCGCGGTCACCGCGAACGGCGCGAAGAACGCCGCTTCGGAGCCCGAGCTGAGCGCGGTGCCGTCGAGGGAGTAGCCGACGGCGATGTTCGACGGGTTGCCGCCGGTCTTGGCCTTGACCCAGGTGTTCAGCTTGCGGGCCGCGGCCAGCGACTGCGCGTCGCCGCTGGTGACCGCGTCGGCCCCGATCCGCCACGGGTCGCGGCAGGCGTTCCACCAGTACTTGCCGTCGTTGGGGTCCTCCAGCACCTGCCCGGTGGCGGGTTTCGGCGTGGTGTTCGTGTTGATCACGAAGTCGGGCAGCAAACCGGTGTTGGGGGCGTAGCCGCTCTGCAGCGACGCGGTGACGGACTGGTGCTTGGCCAGGATGGTGTCCCAGGCGGTGTCGCCTGTCGCCTTCCGGTAGGCGCGGAAGTGTCCGGGCATCCAGTCCGAGGTGCGGCTGAGGTAGTAGTAGGAGTCGCCGGCGCTGCTCCAGTCGCCGAGCAGGGTCAGCTTGGTGGTGGCGTTGATCTCGCTGGCCTTGATCGCGTTGATCCGGGTGACGGCGAGCGACTTGTAGTTGTAGGCGCCGGTGCTGCCCCACTGCTTGTCGGCCAGCAGCAGCCCGTACGCGATCTCCAGGTCGCCGTCGGTGGCGGAGTCGGAGCCGTTGACCGAGGTGCAGGAGGTGTTCTGCTCGGCGGCGTGCAGGTTCGGGTTGTTGACCGACGGGTGCGCCAGCACGTACTTGAGCAGGCCGTCGAACTGCGTCTTTGCGTTGGGGTCGGCGCCGGCCATCAGCGCGGTGATGGCCATGCCGTAGCCCTGCGCCTCGGCGACGTACGGGTGGTCGGCGTCGGGGGAGTAGACCTCGTACCAGCCGTTGCCGCAGTTCTGCTTGATGAACGCGTTCTTCCAGGTGTTGTAGTAGCTGATCACGGTCTGGTCGTGCGTGGACGCGGCGCCGGACAGCTTGAGAGTGCCCGCGGCGTACGGCCGCAGGTGCGAGCCGAACGGCACGGCAACTCCGCCGGGCGGGGGAGAGGAACTCGGGGAGGGGCTCGGCGACGGCGTGCCCGTCGGCGCGTAGACCTCGAACTCGTACAACGAGTACCCGTACGTGGTGCCGCGGGCGGTGCCGTACATCCGGATGTAGCGCCCGCTGGCGGTGAGTCCGGTGAGGTCGTCGGTACCGCCGTTGCCGGTGGTGGTGGAGTAGATCGTGGTCCAGGCGCTTGCGTCGGGCGAGACCTCGATGCGGTATGCCTTGCCGTAGGCGGCCTCCCAACGCAGTGTCACCTGTCCGATCTGCTGGCTGCTGCCCAGGTCGATGCGGATCCACTGCGGGTCGCTGCCCTCGGTGCTGGCCCAGCGGGTCGAGGTCGAGCCGTCGACGGCCTTGTCGCCGCCGAGCGAGGAGGTTTCGGTGGAGGAGACGGCGGTGGTGCGGCCCAGAGCCAGGTTGGTGGCGGCCTCGGCGGACGTGGCGAGGACGAGCCCGCCGAGAAGTGTGCCGGCGGTGGCCACGGCGACGGCCACGAGCATGGGGCGGGCCCGTCCGGGCCAGGCTGTTCTGCGCATCATTGCGGGACTCCCTACGGAGGGTCGCGGTGCGTGCCGCAGCTGCGGAACGCGGTGATACGAGCGGACATGTGACCGCACGAGGGGCGTCGGCGAGCGGTCGCGATGGCCCAGGGCCCCGGGCTCGGGGGGAACGTATGCCAGGAGACGCCCGTCACACAAGATGGTTAGGAAGATTGCCTAACGATTCTGTCGCACCTATTGACCACTGTGGACTCGTCGCCCTAGTCTCCGGCATCAGTAAATCTGATTGCCTAACGTTCCTTGACACAAGCGAGGGCGGATGACCCGACCAGCCGGTTCGTCGAAGCTGCTGCGCGCCATGAACGAGAGTGCGATCCTGGCCCACCTGCTGGACCATGGCCCGCTCACCCGTGGCGAGTTGCGGGAGCTCACCGGGCTGAGCAAGCCGACAACCTCGGACGTGCTGCGCAGCCTCACCGATGCGGGGCTGACGATGGTGGTCGGACGCAGCTCGGGTGGCCCGGGGCCGAACGCCGAGATCTACTCGGCGAATCCGAAGGCGGGGTTCGCGGTCGCGATCTGTATCCGGGAGGTTTCCGAGATCCCGGGGCCGTCGCTCATCGCGGCGCTGATCGATGCCGGTGGTGTGGTGCACGCCCGGATCGAGGACTCGATCGACCTGACGACACTCGACCCCGTCGACGCGATCACCGACACGGTCACCCGGGTCATCGGGCGGGCGGGGGTCGGCGCTTCCGCGGTCCGCCACGTAACGCTCGGGGTGCCGGGTTCATACGACGCGGCGAGCGGGGTCATCCACTACATCGACGTGCCCGGGTTCGACCGGCCCGGTCTCGTCGAACGAATCGCAGCACGGCTGGGCACCGTGGTCGAGGTCGAGAACGACGTCAACCTCGCCGCGATCGCCGAACGTACGCACGGGGTCGCCGCCGGGGGCGCCAGCTTCACACTCTTCTGGATCGGTGACGGTCTCGGCTTGGCCATCGACCTCGGCGGCACGCTGCTACGCGGGGGGCGCGGCGGCGCAGGCGAAATCGGCTACGTGCCGGTGTCGCTGCCCTCAGACTGTCCGCCTGCCGACCTGCAGAGCCTGATCGGTGGTCCCGCCGTTGTAGCGCTCGCGGCTGAGCACGACATCGCGGCCGCCACCCCGGGCGCCGCGATCGGTGTGGCCGTCGCCTCGGCCCACCCTCGGGCCGGACGGTTCCTCGACGCGGTGGCCGCCCGCATCGCGCTCGGTCTGGCCGCCGTCGCGGGCGTGCTCGACCCGCCGCTGATCGTGCTGGCCGGCGACGTCGCGCAGGCCGGCGGGGAAGCGCTCGCGCAGCGGGTCCGTGCCGCGCTGCCCGGCACGACCCCGCTTGACATCACCATCGCCGTCACCGAGGTCACCGACGACGCCGTACTGCTCGGCGCGCTCGAAGCCGGACGGCGAGCGGTGCGCGAATCCTTGATCGACAACCAGCGCACCGCCATGCAGGCCGGCTGACCGCCGTCTGCCGCGGCGCGCTCAGCCCTGCTCCTCCGATCAGCACCACCGATCAGCACCACCGTGTGGCCCGACCGGCGTCCCTGCCGCACCAGGCGAAGGGCTCGGTCGAGCCGCGACCCCGCAACTCCGAATTTCTGATTCCGGAGAGGAACACTTCATGCAGCGCTTGCGGAACCGGCGTACGACCATGATGGTCGGCATAGTCGCAGCATTGGCAGTGGTCACGGCGTGCACCCCTAGCGAGGCGCCGAAGCCGATCGCGACCTCGGGCGTCGAGCCCACCGGCGCGGTCGAGCTGTGGCACTTCTTCACCGACCGTGAGGCCAAGGCCCTCGACGGGACGCTGGCCAAGTTCAAGGCGAAGTACCCGAAGGTCACGCTGACCGTCAAGGGCGGGCAGGACGACGCCAAGGTGACCACCGCGATCGGCGCCGGCACCGGTCCGGACGTGGCGATCAGCTACTCGACCGACATCGTCGGCAAGTTCTGCGCCGCGGGCGCGTGGGTCGATCTCAACCCGTACCTGCAGCGCGACGGCGTCGACCTGAACGCGATCCCGCAGGTCGCCCGTTCCTACACGGAGTTCCGGGGCAAGCGGTGCACGATGCCGTTCCTGGCCGACGCGTACGGCTTGTACTTCAACAAGGGAATGTTCGCCGAGGCGGGGCTGACCGAGGCCCCGAAGACCCTCGCTGAACTGTCCGAGATGGCCAAAAGGCTGACCAAGCGCTCGGCCGACGGCACCATCGAGCGGGCCGGCTTCCTGCCCCTGTTCGGCTTCTACGAGAACTCCCCGTCGCACTTCGCGCCGATGGTCGGCGCGAAGTGGCTCAACGACGACGGCACCTCGGCGATCGGCTCCGACCCCGCCTGGAAGGAGCTGCTCACCTGGCAGAAGGAACTCGTCGACTGGTACGGCTACGACAAGCTGGAGAAGTTCCGCGCCTCGCTGGGTGACGAGTGGTCGGCCGACAACGCCTTCCACAAGGGCAGGGTCGCGATGGCCGTCGACGGCGAGTGGCGGTTGGCGTTCCTCAAGGACCAGGCGCCGAACGTCGAGTTCGGGGTGGCCACGCTGCCGGTCAACAAGGCCGAACGCGCGGGCGCGGGCTACATCTCGGGCAACGTCATCGGCGTCTCGCGGACCGCCCGCAACCCGGAGGCGGCCTGGGCGCTGATCAAGTTCCTGACCACGGAGACCGACAGCATCGTCGACCTGTCCAACGGCATCCGCAACGTGCCGACCACCACCGCGGCGCTGACCTCGCCGCGGCTCACCGCGGACCCGGCGTTCAAGGTGTTCCTCGACATCTTCGCCAACCCGAACTCGGGCACCACCCCGCCCAGCGCGATCGGCCCCGGCTACCAGGAGACCTTCTCCGAGTTCCTGCAGGGGTGGCAGTCAGGGACGCGGAAGGACCTGAGTGCCGGACTGGCCGACGTCGACGTCCGGGTCAACAAGATGATCAAGCTGGCCGGCTAGCAGCGATGCCGACCGCAGCCAGCCATGGGCGTGCCGGCCGGGTCCGGCGCTTCCTCGTCACCCTCACCTTCATCGGGCCCGCGCTGATCGGAATCCTGATCTTCCTGGTCTACCCGCTGGCCGCTGCGGTCTACTTCTCCTTCACCCGCTTCGACATGTTCAACCCGCCGGTCTGGGTCGGGCTGGACTTCTGGGAATACGTGCTGTTCGACGACCCGACGGTGCGGATCGCGGCGAAGAACACGCTGGTGTTCGTGCTGCTGATGGTCCCCGCCAGGACGGTCGGCGCGCTGCTAACCGCCATGCTGCTCAATGCGATGAAGCGATCCCGCAGCATCTACCGCACGCTGTACTACCTGCCCGCTCTCGCGCCCCCGGTCACCGCCACCATCGCGTTCGTGCTGCTGCTCAAGCCAGGCACCGGGCCGGTCAACACGCTGCTGGCGCAGTTTGGCGTCGAAGGGCCGGGCTGGTTCAACGACCCCGACTGGGCCAAGGCGTCGCTGACACTGCTGGCCCTGTGGGGCGTCGGCGACCTGATGATCATCTTCGTCGCGGCGCTGCTCGACGTGCCGCAGGCCCTCTACGAGGCCGCGTCGCTGGACGGCGCGGGCCGCTGGCACCAGTTCCGCTACGTCACCCTGCCCACCATCTCGCCGGTGCTGCTGTTCGCGACCATCACCGGCATCATCGGCACATTCAACTACTTCACCCAGGCCGCGGTCGCCGGCAGCGTCGCCTCCGGCCAGGTCACCTCGGGCAGCGGCATCGCCGGCACGTTCGGCTACCCCGAGAACTCGACGCTGACCTACCCGATGCGGCTCTACTCCATCGGCTTCGGCAACAACCTGTTCGGGGCCGCGAACGTCATGGCGGTCATCCTGTTCGTGGTGTCGATGACCGCCACGATCATCCTGCTGCGGCGGTTCAGGGAGTTCAGCGGAGGCGACTCATGACCCAGTCCATACCCGGCGGCCGCGGACACCACGTGCTCGGCTTCGTCGCCCGCCACGCGATCGGCATCGCGATGGCCGTCATGTTCCTCGCCCCGATCGTCTTCCTGCTGCTCACCTCGTTCATGACCAGCGACCAGACGTTGACCGCGAACATGTGGCCGCAGAGCTGGCACCCGGAGAACTACGTCGAGGTGTTCCGGAAGACGCCGCTGCTGAGGTTCATCGGCAACACGTTCCTCTACGCGATCCTGGCCACCGGGTTCATGCTGCTGGCCAGCGTGCCGGCGGCGTACGCGCTGGCCAAGCTGCGGTGGCGCGGCCGCAACGCGACGATGGTCCTGATCATCTGCATGATGATGCTGCCGCCGCAGGTCACCACGGTCCCGCTCTACATGATGTGGGCCAACACCGGGCTCACCGGCACGCTGTGGCCGCTCATCCTGCCGATGCTGGCCGGAGACGCGTTCTCCATCTTCCTGCTGCGCCAGTTCCTGGTCACCATCCCCGACGAGTACCTCGACGCGGCCCGCGTCGACGGCTGCGGCGAGTGGCGCACGCTGTTGCGCGTCATCCTGCCCATGGCCAGGCCCGGCATCGCCGCCGCGGCCATGTTCCAGTTCTTCTACGCCTGGAACGACTACTACGGCCCGTTCCTCTACACCAGCGAGAACCAGGATGCCTGGACCATCTCGCTGGGCCTCGCCTCGTTCCGGTCGCTGCACCACGTCGAATGGCATCTCGTCAGCGCGGCGACCCTGCTCACCATGGTCCCGGTCATCGTCCTGTTCTTCTTCGCCCAGAAGGCGTTCGTCCAGGGTGTCACGCTGACCGGCGTGAAAGGATAGCAACTCCATGAAGATCGCTGTGGTCGGCGGAGGGTCGACCTACACCCCCGAGCTGATAGACGGGTTCGCCCGCCTCGACGGGGCCGTCACCGAGATAGCGCTGATCGATCCGGCAACCGACCGGCTGCCGATCGTCGGCGGGTTCGCGCAGCGGATCTTCCGCCGCCACGGACACCCCGGGCGGATCACCTGGACCACCGACCTCGACGCCGGGCTCACCGGCGCCGACGTCGTCGTCATCCAACTGCGGGTCGGCGGGCAGCGCGCGCGGATCAGCGACGAGACGTTCCCGCTCGAATGCGGCTGCGTCGGGCAGGAGACCACCGGAGCAGGCGGTCTCGCCAAGGCCCTGCGCACCGTTCCCGTCGTGCTCGACGTCGCCGAACGCGCACGCCGCCACGCCGCACCCGGAGCGTGGATCGTCAACTTCACCAACCCGACCGGCATCGTCACCCGCGCCCTGCTCGACGCCGGGCATCGGGCCGTCGGCTTGTGCAACGTCGCCATCGGCTTCCAGCGGCGCTTCGCCGCGCTGCTCGGCGTGGCACCCGGGCAGGTGACCCTCGACCACGTCGGCCTGAACCACCTGACCTGGGAACGCGGCGTACACGTCGACGGCGTCGACCGGTTGCCCGAGCTGCTTTCGGCGCACCTGGACGAGATCGCAGGCGAGGTGAAGCTGCCGCCGGCGATCCTGGCCGCACTCGGCGCGGTGCCGTCGTACTACCTGCGCTACTTCTACGCCCACGACCAGGTCGTCGAAGAGGAACGCGGCGCACCGACCCGGGGCGAGCAGGTCGCCGAACTGGAAGGTGCCCTGCTGTCCATGTACGCCGACCCCACCCGCGACACCAAACCCGACCTGCTCGCCAAGCGCGGCGGCGCGTACTACTCCGAGGCCGCCGTCGGGCTCATCGGCTCGCTGCGCAGCGGCGACGGCGCCACCCACCCGGTCAACGTGCGCAACAACGCAACCCTGCCGTTCCTGCCCGACGACGCCGTCATCGAGGTCAGCTGCCGGGTCGACGCCGACGGCGTGGCGCCGCTGCCGGTCCGGGCCGTCGGCCCCCACATCTCCGGCCTCATCTCCCACGTCAGCGGGTACGAGGAGCTGGCCGTGCACGCCGCCGTGGCCGGTGGACGGCAGCGGGTCTACCAGGCGCTGCTGGCACACCCGCTGGTCGGCCAGCACGACCTCGCCGAGAGCCTCACCGACCGGCTTCTCGCCGCGAACACCGCGCACCTGAGGTGGGCCGCATGATCGGGGAAAGGACCGTGGTCGCGGTCGACGGCGGCAACTCCAAGACTGACGTCATCATCGCCACCGGCGCCGGAGCCGTGCTCGGGCGTGCCCGGGGCCCGGCGTCCTCGCCGCACCTGATCGGCGTGCCCGACACCATCGGCCTGCTCGGCCGGCTCATCGCGCAGGCCAAGCAGCACGCGGGGCTCGGCACGGCCGCAGTGTTCGACCGGGCCGAGGTCTACCTCGCCGGCGCGGACCTGCCCATCGAGGTGCGGATCCTGACCGAGGCAGTGACCGCGGCCGGGTGGGCACACCAGAACCGGGTCGACAACGACACCTTCGCTCTGATCCGCGCCGGCACCGACGCCGAACGCGCGATCGCGGTCGTGTGCGGTGCCGGGATCAACTGCGTCGGCCGCGACGCCGACGGGCGAACCGCACGGTTCCCCGCCCTCGGGATGCTCACCGGAGACTGGGGCGGCGGGCACCACCTGGCCTCCCTGGCGCTGTGGCACGCGGCACGCGGTGAGGACGGCCGCGGGCCGGCCACCCGGCTGACCGAGGCGGTCATCGACCACTTCGGGGTGGCCACGGTCGAGGAATTCGGCATCGCCGTGCACCTCGGCGAGGTCGCCCCCGCCCGCGTCGACGAGCTCACCCCGGTCCTGTTCGCCGTCGCGACCGGCGGGGACCAGGTGGCCCGTCGCATCGTGGCGAAACAGGCAACGGAGGTGCTGTCCCTGGCCCGGGTCGCCGCCGAGCGGCTGGGCATGCGCGAGAAACGGCTGGCTCTCGTGCTGGGCGGGGGCGTGCTCGCCGCCCGGCATCCGCTGCTGCACCAGTCGATCGTGGAGGGAATGCCGGCCGCGCTGCCCCGCGCCGAGGTGGTGGTGTCGGCGCAGGCACCGGTCGTCGGCGCCGCCCTGGCCGGCCTCGACGCCCTGGGTGCCACGATGGACGCGAAGTCCGCGCTGAGGACCGCCGTCTAACCGGCTGTCGACGCCTTCCCGGGGCCCGTCGAGCAGAGACGGGCCCCGGCGTGCCCACCCGTGCCCATCCGCCGCCATGCCCCCTGCGCCCGAGTGTCGAGCACTCGGGCTGACGCTGCCCCGCATTGTCGAATATTGACCGATATGCATGGTCGGCCGTAGCATCAGCGACTGTCAGTCAGTTTGACTATCTATCAACCTTCGGGAGAGAGGCACGCGATGGTACGAACCAGAGCGGGCATGAGACTCATCGCCGCGCTCAGTATGGAACTCCTCATCGTCGGGTCGGCCCTCATGGCGACTCCCGCCCATGCCGCACCCATCCGCTACGAGGCCGAGAGCGCCACCATTGGTCAGGGCCTCGCCGAGTCCAACCACCTCAACTTCTCCGGGACCGGCTTCGCCGACACGGACAACGTGGTCGGCAGCTACGTGCAGTGGACGATCAACGCCGCGACCGCCGGCACGGCGACCTTCACGATCCGCTACAGCAACGGCGCCGCGGCAGACCGGCCCGCCGACATCGCCGTCAACGGCAGCGTCGCCGCCGCGGCGGCGGCGTTCGGCAGCACCTCCGACTGGGACACCTGGGCCGACAAGACCGTCACCGCCCCGGTCAGCGCCGGCAGCAACACCGTCCGAGTCACCTCCACCTCGACAGCCGGCACCGCCAACCTCGACTACCTTGAATTCGAGGTCGCCGGAGCGCCGGCCTTCACCGACTACCAGGCGGAGAACGCGGTCATCGCTCAGGGCGCGGTCGAGTCGAACCACGCCGGCTACACCGGCACCGGCTTCGTCAACACGACCAACGCGGCGGGGGCGTACGTGGAGTGGACGGTGACTGCGGCCGCCGCGGGCACCGCGCAGCTGGCGTTCCGGTACGCCAATTCCGGCGGGGCGAACCGGCCGGGAGACATCGCGGTCAACGGCAACCTCGTCGGCAACCAACCGTTCCCGGCGACCACCGCCTGGACCGACTGGGCGGACGTCACGGTCAGCACGACACTGGCCGCGGGAGCCAACACCGTGCGGCTGACCGCCACCGGCGCGCTCGGCCTGGGCAACATCGACCGGCTGCGCATCACCGGGCAGAGCGACTCGCAGGCGCCCAGCACACCGGGCGCCCCGAGCTGTTCCGCCGTCACCTCCAGCAGCATGACGCTGAACTGGGGCGCGTCCACCGACGACGTCGGGGTGGTGGGATACGACATCTACCACGACGGCAACCTGCTGAGTCAGACGACGGGCACGGGAACCTCGCGGAACCTGACCGGCCTCTCGCCGAACACGGAGTACCGCCTGTCGGTGTTCGCCCGGGACGCGGCCGGCAACGTCTCGCTGTCCAGCGCGCAGGCGATCTGCTCCACCCTGGCCAGTTCGGACACCCAGGCGCCGACCGCCCCGGCGAGCCTGGCGTACTCGAATCTGAGCGGCAGCAGCGTCACGCTCACCTGGACGGCGTCCACGGACAACGTCGGGGTCACCGCGTACGACGTGCGCACCGGGACGACCGTCGTCAAGTCGGCCGTCGGCACGCCCCCGGCGGCGACCACCTCTGTCACCGGGCTCGCCTGCAACACGGCGTACAGCCTGAACGTCGTCGCCCGAGACGGTGCAGGCAACACGTCCGGGCAGAGCAACACGGTGTCCTTCACGACCGCGACCTGCAGCGGCGGCGTGCCGTCAGGGATCACCCAGATCTCCACCGGCTGGACGATCCCCTGGGGCACGTACTTCATGCCCGACGGGCAGACCGCCCTCGTCACCGAGCGGGACGACAAGGTCACCTCCGGCCAGTTCAAGGTCTTCAAGGTGACGCTGTCCGGTGTGCGTACCCAGGTCGGGACCGTCCCGAACGTCGTCACCACCGACGGTGAGGGAGGACTGCTCGGCGTCGCTGTGGACCCCGGCTGGGCGTCCAACCACTACGTCTACTTCATGCACACCGCCTCGGAGGGCAACCGGGTCGCCCGGATGACCTACGACGGCAGCACCCTGACCGGGTATTCCACGATCCTTTCCGGGATCGCCAAGAACCGCTACCACAACGGTGGCCGCCTGGCCTTCGGGCCGGACGGGTACCTCTACGTCTCCACCGGTGACGGGCAGACCAGCAGCCGGGCCCAGGATCTCAACTCGCTCAACGGCAAGATCCTGCGAATCACGACGACCGGTGCCGCGGCACCGGGCAACCCGTTCGGTACCCGGGTCTACAGCTACGGCCACCGCAACCCGCAGGGCCTGGCGTTCGACTCGCAGGGCCGGCTCTGGGAGGCCGAGTTCGGCAACAGCATGTACGACGAACTCAACCTCATCAAGCCGGGCAGGAACTACGGCTGGCCGACCTGCGAGGGCACCTGCGGCGTCGCGGGCATGGAGAACCCGAAGCGGCAGTGGTCGGTGTCGACCGCCTCGCCCAGCGGTATCGCGATCGTCCGCGACGTCGTCTACATGGCGACGCTGCGCGGCGAGCAGATGTGGCGCATCCCGCTGCTCAGCGGCGAGACCACGGGCACTCCGACGGCGTACTACACGGGCACGTACGGACGCCTACGCACGGTCACTAAGGTGCCCGGCTCCGACCAGCTCTGGCTCAGCACCACCAACTGCGACAACAACGGCGGGGCCGCGAACGGCGCCGACCGCACCCTGCGCATCACCATCAGCTAGCGAAGTGCCGCGCCGCACGGGTCCCTGATCCGATCCGTGCGGCGCGCACCCGCACGGCGTCGCGGGCTCGCTGTCTCCGACACCGATCACAGCAGTACCTGAACCTGCCGAACGCTGCTGATCGAGAGGTGGCCGACCTTTCGTCACGGGCCGGCGCGGCGAACACCGGACGACCCCGATGCGGCACGCCGGGGCACCACGCCGACGACGCGGCAGGCCGGTCGGGGATGCAAACAGCGGCGACCACCGAACGCTCCGAGCCCACGCCGACGGGGGCGACCGAAAAGGCAAATTGTTTTCCTAATCCCTTGACATCGAAGTACGTAATTGGAAGCCTCTTCCCAAGCGGCTTGGCGCGGCTCCGGAACACCTTTGGACGTGACGCGCTTCAGTGAACAACTGCCCCCGGCCGGTTGAACCCCCTCCCCAAGGAGGCGCCGTGCGCTGGAAGAGAAAACTACCCACCCTCGCTGTAGCCAGCACCATGCTGGTGGCTACGGCACTGATCGTCATCGTCGACCGGGCCGACGCCGCCGACGTGCTCCTGTCCCACAACCGGCCCGCCACCTCCTCGTCGACCGAAAGCAGCGCATACGGCCCGGAGAACGCCGTCGACGGCAGCGCCACGAGCCGCTGGGCAAGCGTCGAAGGATCGGATTCGCAGTGGCTCCGTGTCGACCTCGGCTCGTCCGTCGCGATCAACCGGGTCAAGCTGACCTGGGAGGACGCGTACGGCTCGGCGTACCGGCTGGAGACCTCGCCGGACGGGACCGCCTGGACCACCGTCAAGACCGTGACCGGCGCGGACGGCGGGACCGACGACCACACCGGCCTCAGCGCGAACGGACGGTACCTGCGCGTCTACGGCACCGCCCGCGGCACGTCCTACGGCTACTCGCTCTGGGAACTGGAGGTCTATGGCCCGGACGGCGCCCCTGACCCCGGTGGCACCGACCACCAGGCCGAGAACGCCACGCTCTCGCAGGCTGCCGTCCTCAGCAACCATGCCGGATACACCGGGACCGGGTTCGTCGACTACACCAACGTCGTCGGTGGCTACATCGAGTGGACCGTGACCGCGGCTGCGGCCGGCAGCCGGCCGGGCACCTTCCGCTACGCCAACGGCACCACCGCGGGACGGCCGCTGAGCATCGCGGTCAACGGCGTCACCGTGACGTCCGGGCTCACCTTCAACTCCACCGGTAGCTGGAGCACCTGGACCGACCAGACGATCAACGTGCCACTCCAGGCCGGCGCCAACACGATCCGGGCGACCGCCACCACGGCGACCGGCGGCCCCAACATGGACAAGCTCACCCTGGGCACGGCACCGACCGCCTCGCCCACCGCCTCTCCCTCGCCCAGCCCGACCGGTGGGACCACCTTCACGGTCGCCGCCGCAGGTGACATCGCCGACCAGTGCACCGCGAGCTCCAGCTCGTGCCAGCACCCGAAGACGGCCGCGCTCGTCACGGCCATGAACCCCGAGTTCGTCATCACCATGGGCGACAACCAGTACGACGACGCCCGCCTGTCGGACTTCCAGAACTACTTCGACAAGACCTGGGGCAAGTTCAAGTCGAAGATCCGGCCCGCGCCGGGCAACCACGAGACGTACGACCCGGCCGGTGAGTACGCCGGCTACAAGTCCTACTTCGGGTCGATCGCCTACCCGCAGGGCAAGAACTACTACAGCTTCAACCACGGCAACTGGCACTTCATCGTCCTCAACTCCAACAGCTTCGACGACAGCGCGCAGATCTCCTGGCTGCGGGCCGACCTCGCCGCGAACACCAAGGGCTGCATCGCCGCGTCCTGGCACCACCCGCTGTACAGCTCTGGCGACCACGGCAACGACCCGGTGAGCAGGCCGATCTGGCAGATGCTCTACAACGAGGGCGCGGACCTGGTCCTCAACGGCCACGACCACCACTACGAGCGGTTCGGCCCGCAGGACCCCAACGGCGACGCCGACCCGAACGGCATCGTCGAACTGCTCGGCGGGATGGCCGGCGCGCCGCCCTACCCGATCGTCAACGTGCAGCCCAACAGCCTAAAGCGGCTGTCCGGGACGTACGGCGTCATCAAGCTGACGTTCACCGACAGCACCTTTTCCTCCCAGCTGATCGGGACCGACAGCGCGGTCAAGGACACGAGCCCGACCTACACCTGCCACTGATGTACATCACCGCCAACCGTCCGCCGGGACGGGCGCTGCTGCGCTCCGTCCCGGCGAACGTCCTCGCCCTCGGCATGGTCAGCATGGTCACCGACATCTCCGCCGAGATGGTCACCGCCGTCCTGCCGCTCTACCTCGTGCTCGCGCTCGGGCTCAACCCGTTGCAGGTCGGCATGCTCGACGGCCTCCACTTCGGGGTGACCGCACTGGTCCGCCTCGCCGGCGCGCACGCCTCCGACCGCTGGCGCCACCGCAAACTCGTCGCCGCGAGCGGCTACGGCATCTCCGCCCTGGCCAAACTCGGTCTGCTGCTGGCCGGGACCTCGGTCGGCGCCCTCGGCGCCGTGATCACCGCAGACCGGGCCGGCAAGGGACTGCGGACGGCCCCGCGGGACGCGATGATCTCGTCATCCACCCCGCCGGACCGGCTGGGACAGGCGTTCGGCGTGCACCGGGCCATGGACACGCTCGGGGCCTTACTCGGTCCGCTCGCCGCGTTCGGGGTGCTCGCCGCCACCGGCGGGTCCTACGACGCCGTATTCATGACCTCCTTCTGCGTCGCGGCGCTCGGGCTGGTGTTGCTCGCGCTCTACGTCCGCGACCCGCGCACCACCCTCGCGGCCGAGCCACCGCGGATCGGGACGGCCGTGCGCGCCATCGTCGGCGACCCCGCGTTCCGGCGGATCTGCGCCGTCACCATCCTGCTCAGCCTGGTGACGGTCAGCGACTTCTTCGTCTACCTGCTGCTGCAGAAGCAGCTCGCGATGACGCCCGGCCTGTTCCCGCTGCTGCCGCTCGGCACGGCTGCGGTGTACCTGCTGCTCGCCGTGCCGCTCGGGCGCCTGGCCGACCGGCGGGGCCGCGTCGGGGTCTTCCTCGGCGGGCACGTCACCCTTTTCGCCGCCTACCTGCTGCTCGCGGGTGCGGCGACCGGCATCGCGCTGCTGATCGTGGTCCTCGTGCTGCACGGCACGTTCTACGCGGCCACGGACGGCGTCCTGATGTCCGCCGCCGGACCGTTGCTGCCCGAGGCCCTGCTGACCAGCGGGATGGCCGTGCTCCAGACCGCGCAGGCGCTCGCGCGGCTGGGTTCGTCGGTCGCCTTCGGCGCGCTCTGGACCGCCTGGGACGCCCGGACGGGCCTGCTCGTGATGGCGGGCGGGCTCGCGCTCTCCCTACTCGCCGCCCGGAAGGTGATCCTGTGAAACGTGCCCTGGTCCTCGCCGCGTCGATTGTGGCGCTCGCCTCGGTCGCGATCACCTATGCCGTGCTGGCCTCGGCCGATCCGTCGCCGGCCGGCGCGGCCCTCGACACCACCCGCTCGGGGCAGTTGCTGTTTCTCGACGCAGGCGGCCGGGTCGCGGCCGTGCCGTCGGACGACCCGGGCGCAGCCCGCACCGTCGGAGACCTGAAGTGCCGGCGTTTCCACTCCTCCGGTGGGACGGCGGTCTGCCTGGCGGCCGAGGTGCGCGGCGGCCTGCCCCGGACGAGCGCGCTGATTCTCGACAGCGAGCTGCGCGAGACGAACCGCCTCAACCTCGCAGGCGTCCCGAGCCGGGCCAGGGTCTCGCCCAGCGGCAGGATGGTGGCCTGGACGGTCTTCGTCACCGGTGAGTCCTACAACGCCACCGGCTTCTCCACCTGGACCGGGATCCTCGACACCAGGACTGGCTATCCGATCGTCAACATCGAGACGATCCCGCTCTACATCGACGGCAGGCGTCACCACGCCGCGGACGTGAACTTCTGGGGCGTCACGTTCGCCGCCGACGACAACCGCTTCTACGCGACGGTCTCCACGCGGGGCCGGACCTACCTGGTCGAAGGTGACTACGCCAAGTGGGAGGCGCGGACGCTGCGAAACAATGTGGAATGCCCGTCGCTCTCGCCGGACGGGACCCGGCTCGCGTTCAAGAAGCGGGTCTCGCCGTCGGCCGCCGAGCCATGGCGACTGCACGTGCTGGACCTGGTCACGATGCGCGAGACCCCGCTGGCGGAGACCGCCAGCGTTGACGACCAAGCGCAGTGGCTGTCCGACAGCGAGGTCGCCTACGCGAGACCCGGCGCAGCGGGCGGCTCGGGCATCTGGGCCGTTCCCGCCGACGGCTCAGGAAGCCCTCGGCTGCTCATTCCCGCCGCGTCCTCACCCAGCATGCCGATCCGCGTCGACGGGCCGTAGGGGTCGACATCACCTGCTGGCTGCGGCCGGACGTGCGACCCCCTCACGTCCGCAACGAGCTGATCCCACTGACCAGGGCTGACGGCGATGCCGGCAGCCCGGTGGGGGACCGGGCTGCCCCGGCGGATCCACATCCGTGGCACGACCCAGGCGTTGTCGCGTGACCTTGAGGGTCTCCGGCTTGGCAGGCCCCAGGGGATACGTGCGCCACCGACATCGTCGGCCCCTGCCGGGTCGGTCTTCGCCGGGTCGGCCCCGTCGGCGAGCCGGTCGAGGCCGGCGTGCGCGGCCGGCGTGCGCGGCCGGGGTGCGCGCCGTCGGGTCGGTCCACCCTCCGTCGGCTCCCTTTGGAGCTGCCCCGTTTGTGCTACTGGTGGAGCGGGCGCATATACGGGGCAGCTCCAAAGGGAGCCGACAGGCAGGTCCCCGACCGGATGCGGGGGGCAATCGTCCGGCTGCCACCCGGACTGCCCGATGCGCGGGGCGGTATGGGGCGGCGTGGCGGCGACCTCCCGGGGCATTCGCGGGAGCAGAGGCAGAGACAGTGCAGGACCGGCGAGACCGTGACCAAGGCCCTGGCCCTGCCCTGGCCCTGGCCAGAATCTCGGATCATCCTCAAGGAGCGGAACAGGAATCCCGGAGGGTGTTGCCGGAGTGCCGCCGTCCCTGCGCGGCGAGCTCAGCGCGTACCCGAGGAGCACCGAGGTACCTGCTCCTGGCTCGGATCAGGCGACGTGGCCACGATGAAGCAGACCGGGTTCGTGAGCCGGATACAACCGTCGGCGTCCCGCCGGGTGTCCAGCTCCGCAGCGAGCTGACGTTCCAGGTCAGGACGCCGCTCCTGCGGGATCATGTCCCAGAAGAGGCGTAGACCCTGCGCGTACGTCCAGCGGACGAACTCCTCCCCGGACGCCGCGACGAGTGGCACATCCTCGACCACGATCCGCGGCTCGGCGAAGCCCGCGCCCCGCAGATGCCGGGTTATGGCATCGACCTCGTCGGCGGCGTCGAGTGCGTCAGCCGTACCGGCTGCGGCATCGGTCGCGGCGAAGTCACGCATGGCTCGTTGGAAGAACTCCAGCGCGATCTGCGACCCGTCCCCTTCGGTGCCGGCTCCGGGGACGGCGAGGGCGATTCGCCCCCCGGGACGCAACAGCCGGGCGTAGTTGGCCAGGGTGGCCGGGTGATCCGGGACAAGGGGGAGACTCATGCTGGCGGTGATCAGGTCGAACGTCCCCGGAGCGAAGGTTGGTGCCCGGCCGTCCATGACGACCGCCCGAACGTTGACGGTCCCGCGCCGGGCGATGTCGTCCCGAAGGAACTCGATCATCCGAGGTGCCAGGTCAATGCCGGTGACCTCACCGTCCGGGCCCGTCGCGGCCGCGGCCGGGAAGAGGACGGCGCCGCGGCCGGTGCCGACGTCCAGGATGCACTCACCAGGCGCTACCGCCGCGTGGCCGACGAGCCTGCTGCCGACCGGTTTGAAGAAGGCGGGACCGATCTCGTCGTACACGTCGGCGACCGTGTCGTAGACGGCCCACAGCTGATCAGTCATGGTCACTCCGTACTAGCGGCGGCGCGGTGGTCACCGTGCCGATGGTTCCGGGGCCGTTGGTGCCCGGCTGCTTTCTCCGCACGCTGAGGAAGTGCAGCTGGAACGGCAGGCCGACGACGACCTGGGGCAAGACCTGCTGGGCATGGAACAGCAGCGCAAAACCGAGGGCGGCGTCCGGCGCGACGTGCAGCAGACTGAGGCAGTAGACGGCACCGACCTCGAACGTGCCCAGGTTGGCGGGTGCGCCGGGCAGGACGTTGGAGAAGTCGATGAAGAAGACCACCAGGACGACGGCGGCCACCGACAGACCGATGTGCAGCGCGCGCATGACCGCGTAGGCGGCGGCCGCGTCGATCATCTCGCCGACGAGAATGAGGCAGGAAGCCGAGCTGAACCGCATCCGGTCCTTCAGGAAGTACATGCCGTCGACCATGCTGTGCAGCATCTTCGGCAGTCGGTTCGCCCGGGCCCGGTGGGCGGTTACCACGAGCAGACCGAGCAGCACGAGCATGAGGGCCGACACGCCGAAGACGAAGCCGGTCACCCAGCCGGGCAGTCCGGGGACCAGGAACGGCGTGGCCAGTGCCAGCAGACCCATGCAGGCCGCCCCGATCGTCTTCTTCAGCACGATGAGCGCGCCGGTGATCCCGACCGGGACGCCCTCATGCTTGAGCATCCACAGGCGGAGCAGCTCACCGGCGCGGGCCGGGCTGATCGACGACGCCGCCTGCGCGGCGAACTCGTATCGCAGGAGCCGGCCGGCCGGCGGCTGATGTCGGGGGCCCAGCATCACCACCCAACTGCCGGCCCGGACGACCTGGGCGACAAGGTTGAGCAGCACCGCGACCACCAACAGCGGCACGTCCACGCGGGTCAGCGTGTCGCTGAACGCGCGCGCGTCGATCCCGCGCAGGAACCACCACAGCGAGATGACGGTTGTCGCGATCAGCAACACCCGGACAACGAGATCCCACCGTTTCTTCGGCGCCGCCCGGGTCTCACTCATCGGGGCAGACGTGGTCGGCGGCCACGGAGGTCGGCAGCCGCCGGGCAGCGGCACTGTACGGCCACAACGCGCGCTCGGTGGCGTAGAAGCGGAGCAGGTCAGGGGTGTGGATGCCCAACTTCGCCCGAATCTCGCCCAGCGGCCAGGCGAGCAGGTCGCGCCACGACACGTCGCCGAGCGGCTGGATCCTCTGGTGAGCCGCGAAGCGTACGGCCATCTCGAACAGCAGCAGGTCGTCGGGGCTCAGCCGCCACGGCCCGCGGTACAGCTTCGTGGCCGCGAGGGTGAACAGCCTCTGCTGCCACCGACTGAGTCGTCCGCTGGAGCCCATCGTGGCCCCGATCACGAAGGCCTCATCGGGCGGCAGGGTGCCGCGGCCGAGGATGATGTGGATGCTGTCGTGGCCGAACAGATCGACGTGGCCGGGCAGGGCGACCGGGCTCGCCGGGTTCTCCAGGAGCCGGACGTACCACGGGACGACGGAGGGGTCGTCGCCGGGCATCCCGGCGTGCGCCTCCGCGAGCGTCGGGGAGTCGTCGAGACTGGGTACCCAGTCCGACAGTGCTGGCGGGGTTGTCACGAGGTGCTCCCCTCTGTCAGGTAGACGAGTCCGCGGGTCCCGTCGACGGTGACGGTCTGGCCGTTCTGAATGACCTTGGTGGCGTTGCCGGTGCCCATCACGGCGGGGATGCCGTACTCGCGGGCGACGATGGAGCCGTGTGACAGTGCGCCCCCACTGTCGGTGATGATGCCGCCGGCGATGCCCAGCAGCGGGGACCAGGCAGGCGTGACGTAGCTGGCGACCAACACGTCGCCGGATCTCACCTCGTTGAAGTCCCGTACCGAACTGACGTGCCGAGCGGTCGCGGTGACCTGGCCGGGACTGACCGCGAACCCGCTGAGATCGGCCGACGACTCGTCGAGGTCCTCGCTGCGGCCGAGGAAGGCGACCGGTAGGAAGTCCACGCCGGCCACCTCCACCCGCAGCCCTCGGGGCACCTGGGCGGGCGGTGACATCTGACGCTGCTGCTCCCGCAGTTCCTGCCGCAGGCGCACGGTTTCGGCGAGATCGGCCGGCCGGTCGCCGGCCCCCAGGACGCGCAGCTGCTCGATCAGCTCGTCGCCGCTGAGGAAGAAGACGTCGTCGGCGGCGCTCAGCCCGCCCGCATCGGCCAGCCGCCGTCCCAGCTCGAGGTACCCACGCCGGATGGTCGGCCAGCCCATCGTGAAGTAGTGCAGCGCCTCGTCCCGGACGTGGGCGTAGTAGCGGGTCCAGCGCAGCAGGGCCCGGAGCACGGCGCGTCGGACCGGCTTGCGGCGCAAGCCGCGCAACAGCGTCGTGCGGGACTCTTCCCGCTGGCGGGCCAGGTCGCGCAGGCGGTCGGGCGGCGAGCGGAAACGACCCTCCCGGTACGCGTCGAGGGTGGTCAGGAACGCCGACGGGTCCTCGACCGGCGTCGGCTCGGCGAAGTCCAGCTGGTACGCCTGATGTGCGTACCGCTCCAGGAACTGGTCGAAGCCGTCCGGTGGCCCGTCCCCGGGCCCGCCGGCCGTGGCGAGCTCGAACAGGGCGAAGTCTATTTCGGAGGTCTTGGTCGGGTATCCCTGCAACAGCACCGCGAAACCGCCCTCGGCCGCCTCGGGCGGGGCCAGGGAGCGGTACAGGCGGTCGAGCAGCCACTCGCCGCCGTTCCAGTACCAGGCGAGCCCGCCGAGCAGCGCCCAGTACACCGCGCTGAGTTCCTCGGCCTCGTCGATGACGGCGAGCACGTCGCGGGTGGTCAGCGTGGCCGGGCTGATCGCGCGCAGCGCCTCGATCCGCTCGATGTGGTGCGGCAGCAGGGCCGTACGCCACTGGCGGTCGAGCCGGGCGAGATGGAAGCGGAAGAAGGCGGCCACGAGCTTGCCGGTCTGGACCGGGTGCCGCTTGAGTCGGGTGTCGAGCCGGATGTAGGCGTACCCGTTGATGGTGCCCGACATCGGCTCCGGCAGCAGGCGGTCGACGCGCGGGTCCCGACCGGACCAGTTCTGCTTCCACTCGCGCACCAGGCGGGGGAAGAGCGTCGTCGCGAAGAGCGGGGACAGCGGTTCCGGCAGCCACGAGTCGCAGATGCTGATCCGCGCCCACTCGGCGCCCTCGATGGGGCTGCGCCAGCGGACGTCCTCGGGCAGCACCACGTCCCGGGTGAGCGGGCGTGCCTGCAGGATCGCGAACCGGCCGTCCGTGATCGCCCACTCGATGTCCTGGGAGGCGCCGAAGTGCTCCTGGACCGCGATGCCCAGCCGGGCGAGCGCCACGGCCTGATCCCCGGTCAGCGAGGGGGTGTCGCGCAGCTCGGGCGGGACGTCGACGACGGTGGCGCCGTCCTCGGTGGGCGTGACCATGAGGGTTTTGTGGGAGTGTTCCGTGCTGAGCAGCCGATGGCCGTCGCGGTCCACCACGTGGCGGTCGGGTGTGACGACGCCGCTGACCACCGCCTCGCCGAGCCCCCAGCTGGACTCGATGACCACTGGTCCGGTGACCGCGACGGTCGGCGCGGTCACGAACATGACACCGGCGGCGTCGGCGGGCACCAGGGCCTGCACGACGACGGCCATCCGTGCCTCGGCGTGCGGCAGTCCTGCCCGGTCCCGGTAGTGGATGGCGTGGCCGTCCCAGAGCGAGGCCCAGCAGCGCAGCAGCGCGGTCACCAGCCGGTCGAACGTCCGGACCCCCAGCTCGGTGTGGTATTGGCCGGCGAAGCTGGTGCCCGCCGTGTCCTCCGAGGTGCCGGAGGACCGGACAGCGACGGCTCCGCCGGCCGGGCACACCGTCCGGAACGCCTCCTCCAGGTCGGTGAGCAGGGTCGCCGGCAGCTCGATCGCCCCGATCGCCGCGCGCAGCGTTCCGGCGGCCTGCTCGTCCTCGCGGGCGAGCAGGGCCAGGTGCGGCGCCACGGCCGGCTGTGCGAACCGCTCATAGACCGAGGTGGGCAGGCAGAACCCCGGCGGCACCGGCACGCCGACGGCGATGAGCTCACCCAGGTTGGCGGCCTTGGCGCCCACGGTCGGCGTGTCGTCCCGGCCGACCGCCGACAGCGCGATGACGTCAGGCATCGTCGGCCACCCGTTGCACCCAGTGCTGGTAGTGCTTGCGGAAGGCGCGGATGCCGCTGTCCCGTTCGACGTAGATGCCATGCTGGTCGCCGGGTTCGAGGGTGTTGAAGATCGGCAGATCCTGGTTCGACGTGACGGTGATCTCCGGCCGGTGCACCAGGTAGTTCCGCAGGTCGCGCAGCCGCCGGCCGCTCGGTTCGATGGCGACGGCGATGTGCTGCACCGTCCGGTTGGGGGCGACCGGCGTGGTGGCGAGCAGCAGCCGGTACTGGATCACGTCGTCGGCCCAGTAGGTGATGCGCTGCCCGGCCGGCCAGCCGTCGACGCGCAGCACGAACTGCTTGGCGTTGATCCCCAGCAGGTTGGCGAGGGCACCGAGCCTGCCGGTGTAGGCCGGCCAGGTCAGCTCCGCGCCCATCCACGCGCCACCGACGATGGGCGGCCCGTGTCCGGTCAGCTCGTCCGGCCGGTCGAGGATCCGCAGGCTCGGCTGGTCGGTGACGTCGAGGCCGTGCAACTCGACGAGGTGGTCCGGGTCGTACGTGTTCTCCAGGATCCGCCGGACGGTCGCTCCGGTGAGGTCGGCCAGCCGGAACCCGCGGGCGAACCCCGCTCCGGCGTCCAGCGCGGGGAACTCCGGCAAGGCGAACATCGGTTCGGCGCTGCCGTACCACACCCAGACGTAGCCGTGACGCTCCGCTGTCGGGTACGCCCTGACCCGGGCGCCGCGCGGGATGCGGTCGACGCCCGGAACAGCGACACAGGCGCCGTCACCGGTGAACCGCCAATGGTGGAACGCGCACCGCAGCGTCCCGTCGACGACCTTGCCGTCGGCGAGGCTGGCGCCCAGATGCGGGCAGGTGCGCGCCAGCACCGTGGGGCGACCGCTGCCGTCCCGCCAGGCCACCAGGCGGCGGCCGAACAGCGTGATCGCTTTCGGCGTACGCCCCAGCCGGTTGGACGGCAGCGCGACGTACCAGCTTGCCGCCAGGTTGAAGCCACGGTCCGTACGCGTGCCGGCCGGATGGTTCTGCACGGTCATCGCCCCGCACCGCCGACCGGCCCGGCGGGAACGGGACGCGAACCGGTCAGCGCCGGTGTGGCGCCGCCTGGTCGAAGCGAGTGACGAAACGCCGTTGCCACGGTGTCTCGACGGCCCGGTGCGAGTAGTGCGCGCGGACGTAGGCAACGGCCTCCGCGGGGGGCACGCCGTCGAGGACCGCCAGGCACGACAGTGCCGTCCCGGTACGCCCGAAGCCGCCTCCGCAGGCCAGCTCGACCCGTTGCGTCCCGGCCCGGTCCAGCACCTCGCGCAGGATGCCGACGAAGTCCGTGCGGTCGGCCGGTAGCCAGAAGTCCCGCCAGCGGACCCAGCGGCTCTCCCACGTCACCGGCTTCGGCGCGGAGCCCACCAGGTAGACCCCGAACTGCGGCTCGGGGCCGTCCGGCAACGGATGCCGCAGGCCGCGGCCGCGCACCAGCCATCCGGACGGCAGTCGCATGACACCCGCCGCGGTCGGCTGCCAGCTGGCTTCGGTCATTCGGAACACCCTCTCCACTACTTGGCCTCGGGGCCGGCCCGGGAGAAAGCCTAGGCGACAGATTCCCCGAACCGGGACGACGCGGCAGGAATCGTTCGGCGGCGTCGTACCCGGTGTGACTGCGGAGCACGGCCGTCACCCCTTGCCGGCGACGAGGACGGCGAACCCCACTCCGGGCAGCTCCGCGAAGGTGCGCATGCCGTCGATGAGCCCCCGCACCTCCTGCGCGTAGTCGCCCAGCGCCGAGATCCGCTCGGAGTTGGCCCGGACCCATGCGTCCACCACGGCGAGGGTTGGCGGGATCACCTGCTCGTAGATGTCCTCCACGTACCGGGTACGCAGCCCGGCGCGAGCGAAGAGCTGGGGATATTCGTCCAGGTACGGCGGCTGGGCCAGGTGGTAGCTCTGGTAGAGCTGTCTGACGAAGTCGTCCCGCTCGTGATCGTCCACTCGTTGGAGCACCGGTTGCGCGACCACCAGCCGGCCGCCCGGCCGCAGCATCCCGGCGATCGCGTTGAGCACGCCGGCCTGGTCGGGTAGGTGCTCAAGCGACTCGATGGCGAGGACCGCGTCGAACGAGTCCTTGTCGTACGGCATGGACGTGGCGTCGACCAGCTCGAACCGTACGCGATCGGCGACCCCCGCGCCCGCCGCCCGCTCGGTGGCGATGTCCACCTGTGCCTGGCTGATGGTGATGCCGACGACCTCGACCGGGACGGTCTCGGCGAGCCGGACGGCGGGACGGCCGGTGCCGCAGCCGAGGTCGAGCACTCGCTGGCCGGGCCGCAGCGCCAGCCGTTCGATCAGCAGATCGGTCAGGTTGTCGGCTGCTTCCCGCATGCCGACGTCCTCGTACCCGCCGTCCGGGAAGTACCCGAAGTGATGACTGTCGCCGAGCATGTCCTCGGACAGCACGGTGATCTTGTCGTACATCTCCCCGACGCTCTCGCGGTCGGGGCGGTAGGAGTCGTTCACGGTGCTCCTTCTTCGGCGCGGTCGACCCAGGTCGCATACTGCTTGCGGAAACGCAGGAGGGCGTGGTCGTGCCGGGTCGGGGTGGGCGCGGCGGTGTCGTCGGCGTCGCGGTAGATGGCGAGGTCTTCGCGGGTGCCCCACCAGTGGTGGGCGCGATAGGCGAGGTACACCAGCCGGTCCCGGACCGGGTTGCCGGTACGGCGGACCAGTGACCAGCCGCGCATGTGAGTACGCCCCGGACCGACCGGCGTGACGCCGAGCAACTCCTTCACCACCACCTCGCCGTCCAGCAGGAAGGTGAGGCGCTGCCCCGCCGGCCAGCCGTCGACGAGGAGTTCGAACTTCTCGCTGCGCAGCCCGAGCGCGCGGATCGCGGCGGGCACCTGAAGGCCGTGGAACTCCAGCCGGGCTCCGGTCCAGGCGTCCTCGGGGATCGGCGGCCCGTTCTCGGCGGCCGAGGCCGGTTCCGGCAGCATGATCAGTTCCGGCATCCGATCGCACGCGACGCCGTGCAGCGCCATGAAGTGATAATGGTCGAAGGCGTTCTCGAGGATCCGGCGCGGCGTCGCGGCGGTCGTGTGCGAGAAGCGGTACCTGAGGTTCTCGTTCCGGCGCTCGGTCAGTGCCGGAACCTCCGGCAGCGGGTAGGCCGGTTCGCCGCCGCCGTACCAGATCCAGAGGTAGCCGTACCGCTCGACGAGGGGATAGGCCCGTGGCTGTCGCATCGAATGCGAGAGCTGCTGCATACCGGGCACCGACGCGCACGCCCCGGTGGCGTCGAAGCGCCAGTGGTGGAACGCGCACCGCAGGCTGCCGTCGACCACCTTGCCGACCGCGAGGCTGGCACCCAGGTGCGGACAGTGCCGCGGCATGATCGATGCCCGGCCGGTCCCGTCGCGCCAGGCGACCAACTCGCGGCCGAACAGGTCGAGCTTCTGCGGCCCGCGGCGCAGCTCGGCAGAGGCCATGGCGAGGTACCAGCCCGCGGCGAGCCGCATGTCGGTGCCCGGCTGCGACGGGGCCGCCCGGCGCGGGTGGCGCGAGATCGGGCTCGTGGCGGTCACGACCGGCTCCTGACCGGGGCGGTCGTGGTCTCGACCCTGCCCACCCACGACTGGTAGTACCGGCGGAAGTGGGCAACACCGTTGTCGTACGGGGTCCGCAGTGTTCCGGCGGTGGCCTCGGTCGTGTCGTAGATCGGGATGTCCTGCTTGGTTCCGGCGCGGCTCTGCCCGTAGAGCATGACGAGGTTGAAGAGCGTCCGCAGCCGGCCGGTGCGCGGCGTGCCCGCCCAGCCGACCTGGGTGGTGACCCGTTCGGACACCGGAGTGATCGCCAGCAGGACCTTGAAGAACTCCTTGCCGTCGACGTAGCCGGTGAAGCGCTGGCCGCCGGGCCAACCGTCGACCAGCAGCTGAAAGGCGTCACCGGCCGCAAACGTCGCCGCCTTGGCCATTCCCCAGCGAGCGGGATCGCGTACCGGGTGCCCGGGCGTGGCGATGCCCTCGAACCAGGCGCCGAGCCACGCGGGGGAGTCGATCGGCGAGCCGTTGTCGGCGGCTTCCGACTGATCGCGCAGCATCCGGAACTCGGTGTGGTCCAGTGACAAGCCGTGCAACGTCTGGAAGTGGTAGTAGTCGAACGCGTTCTCCAGCAGCTGCCGGGCCGTGCCGGTGCTGCGGTCGTTGTAGCGGAAGCCGACGTAGCGATCCCGGTTCTCCGCGAGCGCGGGAAAGTCCGGCAGACTGAACAGGGGCTCGGCGGTGCCGTACCAGACCCAGACGTAGCCGTAGCGTTCCACGGTCGGATAGGGCGTCAGCTTCGCGGTGGCCGGAATGCGCGCGGATCCGGGAATCCGCACGCAGGCGCCGGACCCGTCGAACCTCCAGCCGTGGAACGGGCACCGCAGGCCGGCGTCGTCCACCTTGCCCAGCGCCAGGCTGGCGCCCTGGTGGGGGCAGTAGCGCGGAGCCACGACGGCCCGGCCCGAGCGTTCCCGCCAGGCCACCAGGTCATGGCCGAACAGCTGCAGGGCCACCGGGCGGTCGCGCAGGCGTGCGGTGGAGAGCCCCGCGTACCAGCTGGCCGCCAGGTCCTCGGGAACGGGATCGGCGGCCGGTGCGGGCAGGGCCAGCCGGTCGGTATGCCTTCTGGTCATCTACACGATCCCGTTCAGTGGGTACGGGTGAGGATGTAGTCCGCGATGGCGCACAGCGGCTGAGCACCCGCGCCGAACAACTCGACGTCCTGCTTCGCCGAGGCGATGAGTTCGGTGGCGCGACGGCGCGACTCGTCGAGGCCGAGCAGCCGGGGGAACGTCGCCTTGCGCTGCTCCTCGTCCTTGTGTGGCGTCTTGCCGAGCTCGGCCAAGGTCGACGTGACGTCGAGGATGTCGTCGATGATCTGGAAGGCCAGACCGATCTTCATCCCGTACGACTCGGCGCGGCGGACCAACTCCTCGTCCGCGCCGGCCAGAACCGCGCCCGTCACCACGGCGGCGCTGAGCAGCGCGCCGGTCTTGCGGGTGTGCATGCTCTCCAGCGTCGCCAGGTCGACGTCCTCACGGTCGGCCAGCTGGACGTCGATGACCTGGCCGCCGATCGCCCCGTGGATGCCGATGGTGTGCAGCAGAGTGCGGATCACCCGCAGGACCCGGCTCGTCGGCGCGTCGGTGTGCAAGAGCACGTGCTCCAGCGAGTACGACAGCAGCGCGTCGCCGGCGAGCAGAGCCATGCCTTCGCCGAACACCTTGTGGTTGGTGGGGCGGCCGCGCCGGAAGTCGTCGTTGTCCATCGACGGCAGATCGTCGTGGATCAGCGTCGCGGTGTGCAGCATCTCCAGAGCAACCGCGGTCGGCATCGCCACCTCGGTGCTGCCGCCGCAGGCCGTGCAGGCGGTGAGGCACAGGATCGGCCGGATCCGTTTACCGCCCGCCAGCAGCGAATATCTGATTGTCCGGTACAGCTCGTCGGGCCCGTCGATCTGGATGGCCCGCTCGAGTTCGCGGTCGATGAGCTCACGCTGTGAGCGCAGGCGCGATGGCAGACCAAGCTGTTTCAACATTGACGTTCCCCCATGGGTGAGAAGCCGGGGCAACTGTACGCCGCTCTAAGTGGAGAGTCAATGTTCATCTGTTATGCATTGACTTTGCCCAGCGTTGGCCGGCGGTGTTAATCTGGCGCAGGGCTGATCCACGGGGGTGAAGTTATGATCAGCGCGAGCGCCACCGCTCGACGTCGACGCCGACAAAAGACAATCTGAGCTGGGAAAACGGTGAGGATTCGCGGCAGTCGACACCGTGGTGTCGACCATTTGGCGGCGCTGCGGCGCCGCCATTCCCATGTCGATCTTGACACGCCCCACCTGGCGCCGAACGGACACCCGCGAGGCCTGGCTGCAATTTGGCATTGTCGTTAATTTGCTTTGACAACGATGAACAGGTCCGTTTACATTCATCGCGCCCGCATGGGCGTCACCGACGGTGGAGAAGTGAATGGCGATACCTGACGCCCCGCGGCGGATACCCGTGATCGGGCATGCCGCGGCGCTGCTATCCGACCCGCTCGGCTACCTCTCCACCCTCCCGGCGCACGGCAACGTGCTACGCCTCACGCTCGGGCCGGTGCGGATCGTGGTCGTCTGCGACCCGGAACTCACCCGCAGGGTCCTCGTCGACGACCGCACCTACGACAAGGGCGGCCCCTCCTTCGACTCCGGGCTCGAGGAGTTCGGCGACGGCCTCGCCTCCTGCCCGCACAGCCGGCACCGTCGCCGGCGGCGCCTCGCGCAACACTCGTTTCACCACAGCCGCTACCCCGGATACGCCCGAGTGATGACGGGCCACATCGACACGGCGACCGCCGGCTGGCGGCCGGGCCAGGTCCTGGACGTCCGGGCTGAGATGGCGTCGCTGTCGATGTCGATCGCCGTCGCGACGATGTTCTCGTCGTCGATGCCGGCCGACCGCCTCCGGCAGGCGGTCGGCGACCTGCAGACGCTCGTCAGCGGCATCCACCGCACCATGTTGCTGCCGCCCGTGCTGACCCGGCTGCCACTGCCGGTCAACCAGCGCTACCGGAGGGCCGTCACCCGCCTGCGGCAGACGATCGGCGCCATCGTCGCCGAGCGCCGAGCCCACGCAGGCGACCACGACGACCTGCTGGCCAGCCTGCTCGCCGCCCGCGACGACCAGAGCGACACGTCGTCCTCGCTGACCGAGAACGAGGCGGTCGACGAGGTCATGACGTTCTTCGCCGCCGGATCCGAGACGATCGCCAACACCCTCGCCTGGTCGCTGTACCTGCTCTCGCAGGACGCCGACGTGCGGGCCCGGCAGCGCGCCGAGGTCGAGCAGGTCCTCACCGGCGATGTGGCGACGTTCGAGGACATCCCCGCACTGGAGCTCACCACGCGGATCGTCACCGAGTCGCTGCGGCTCTACCCGCCGGCCTGGATCGTCACCCGAGCCGTCACCGCCGACACCGAGCTCGGCGGGTACCCGATCCCGGCCGGCACGTTCGTCGCCTGGAGCCCGTACCTGCTACAACGCCGGGCCGATCTGTACGAAGAGCCCGACCGGTTCCGGCCCGACCGGTGGGACGCGACGCGCTGCCCGGCACCGCCGCGCAGCGCGTTCGTCAGCTTCGGCGGCGGCGCCCGCAAGTGCATCGGCGACCAGTTCAGCTACGTCGAGGCCACGCTCGCGCTGGCCACGATCACCCGCCGCTGGACCCTCGACCCCGTCCCCGGGGCCCGCGTCAGCCCGGCCGCCTCGACAACGCTCTACCCGAAGAACCTCCGGATGCGGCTCGTCCGGGAGCCATCCTGATGGGGAGCCGGGCGACGACGGCACGCGTACGGGAGCGGCTCCGCACCGAGCACGCGGTGTTGTCCAAGTCGCGCGGCATCTTCCGGGAGTACGTGACCGAGCTGTACTACCCGGCGCAGGAGCTGACCCGATGGCAGCGGGCCCGGTGCACTCCGCTGGCGTTCCTCGTGGAATACCTGGTCTACCGGGTCGACGCCGTCGCCGAGGACAGCCGCGACCTCGACCTCGACGTGGCGGACAACCGGCACTACGACAAGCTGGTCCGCTACAAGGGCAAGTTCGAGGCACTTCTTCGCCGTGCCCGCGCCCACAACGACGCGGTGGCCCGCCAGCTCGACCTCGGCGAGCAGTACGTGCGCCTGGAGAACAAGGTGACCACGCACGGCGTCGCCGACGAGCAGCAGCTGCTCCGGCTCGCCGAGCTGCGCTCCTCCGACGTACGGCTGCTGCACGCCATGACGTTCGCAATCCTCCGCCGGCCGGTCGACCAGGACCTCCTCGACCTGCTGTGGCCGGTGGAGGTGCTCGCCGACATCGGCAACGACCTCGAGCACTACACACAGGACGTGTCGAGCGGGCAGTTCAACACCTATGACTCGTTCGTACGCCTCTACGGCGACGCCGCGCCCGCGCGGCTGCGCGCCCAACTCGACCGGTACGAGGCGCTCTTCCACGAACGTCTCGACAGCTTCCCGGCAGCCCGACGCGACCGCCTGGCCGCGCTCGGCACCCGCCGCTACCGGCAGCGCACCGCCCAGATTCCCCAGCCGACCCTCGAAAGGGCTCCATGACCTCGGACACCGTCGTCGTCACCGGCGTCATCTGTGTGATCTTCTGGCTGATCGCCTACGTGGGAATCATCTACCGCGGCTTCAAGGAACACACCTACGGGATGCCGATCGCGGCGCTGGCCACCAACCTGTGCTGGGAGGCCGCGTACGGATTCTTCATCAACCCCTTCGCCGACCACATCCACACGCTGAGCATCGTCTGGTTCCTCTTCGACATGGTGATCCTCTGGCAGGTGTACCGGTACGGGCCCACCGAGTTCGACGCGCCGGTACGCCGCTACCTGCGGCCGGTGGCGCTCCTCGCCATCGCGGCCGCGTACCCGGCGATGCATCTGGCCTTCTTCGAATTCAACGACCCGGACGGCGAGTACACCGGCTTCGGCATCAACGTGATGATGTCGATCCTGTTCATCACGATGCTGGTGCGCCGGGGCAGCAGCCGCGGCCAGTCGCTCTACATCGCGGTCGCCAAGTTCCTCGGCACGCTGTTCGCCTGGATCGCCACCGCGCTCACCGTGACGACCAGCGTCACCCAGCAGTGGCCGGACAGCCCGGCCTCCTTCGTCGCCGACAGCGTGACGCACCAGGACTATCCGCTGACGCCCCTGGTCAACTATCTCTATCTGCTGGTCTTCATCGCCGACATCAGCTACATCGTGCTGCTACGCCGACGACTCAGGGCCGAGGGCGTGCGGCCCTGGCGGCACTTCTGAGGAGGACGGACATGGCCTGGATCCTGTTGCTCGGCGCCATCGCGTTCGAAGTGACCGGCACGTCGGCGCTCAAACACAGCGCCGGTTTCACCAAGCTCGTGCCCACGATCGTCGTCGGCGTGGCGTATCTGCTGTCCTTCACGCTGCTCGCCTTGGCGGTCCGGCACCTACAGGTGAGCGTCGCCTATGCGATCTGGTCCGGGCTCGGCACCGCGGCGATAGCGATCGTCGCCCGGATCGCCTTCGGCGAAGCGCTGACGCCGGCGAAGATCGCCGGAATCGCGCTGATCATCGCCGGTGTGGCGACCCTCAACCTCGCCGGCGGGGAGTGACCGGGTGCGTACCGCCGTGGTGGCGGTGGCCGAGTACGCCATCTACCTGGTCACCGCCGCATTCGCCGCGTCCTGCTGGCGCCTGCCCAGGCCCTCCCGGCGCGTCATCGCCGTCCAACTGCTGGTGGCCACGGCTGCCACCGCCGCCCTGGTCGGGCTCGCGGCGCTCGCCTACCACAATCCCCGGCCGTTCGCCGACGGCCAGTTGCAGCCATGGTTCCCGCACGACCCCGACAGCGGATTCCCGTCCGACCACACCACCGCGACCACGATGATGGCAGCGCTGCTGTGGCCGTACCGTCGGGCCGTCGCAGCGGCGCTGATGGCGGCCGCCGCGATGATCGGCGCGGCACGGGTTCTCGCGCACGTGCACTGGCCGGTCGACGTCGTGGCCGCGATCGCAATCGGCGTCACCGGCGCGGCGCTGGGCTGGTGGCTCGGCGGGCTGATGATGCGACCACGCCGCCGGACGCCGGCAGGGCCGTAGGTGCACTGGCGTGCCGGCGAACAGCCCGCCGAGGACGGCGGCCAGATCGAGGCCGATCCACGACGGTCACGTCGGTTAGCAGGTGTAGCGCGCCTTGGGTGCGGATCGGCGGTGGGAGCGCTCGGGGTGAGCGGTCCAGGCGGTATCGAGGGCGTGGGCACGCATGGCTTGTTGGGCTGCGGCAATGGCCGTAGTGGACGTCACGGTCTTGACCGCGGCCTCGGAGAACGGGTTTTTGTCGCCCCGACCGAGAACGGACTCCGGAGCCTGCAACCTATACAGGTCGCCTCGCGCGACGGCGGCTGCCGCGACGACCATCCTGTCGTCGGCGAGACGGACTGTTGCCGCGACAGCGCCTCCAGAGGAAACGTCACGCCCGCGACTATCGCACGGCTCTCACCGGGCCAATCGGCACCGAATCCTGTCTGTCAGGCTGGGATGAGGTAGCCGTTCCGGGAGCGTTAGGCCTGCCCGGGGACAGGAAGAGGATCACCGCGACGTCAAGGACGTGATTATTCCTCGTCTGCGACGGGCTGAAGGGCCCGCCTGAGGTGGTCACGAACGTGCGGCCCCAGACTGCGGCGCAGACGCGCCATCGAAGTAATCGAGTGGCACTCGACTGGCCCGGTACCATGTTGTAGCACGTCGGTATGAATCACTGTAGATCATCGTGTGAACGGCAGGACCAGTGGTTTTCCGGTCGACGACTACAACAGACGGTGGTGAATCATGCGGATGCAGCCGCGCCAGGAGATCCTCGACATCTGGCGGGCCACGGTGCGCAGTTGCTGGCAGAACGGCGAATGGCACTGGGGCGGTCGGAGTGGCTCCAACTCGATCAGTGATGCCGAGCAACTCCTGACCCTGCTACTCCCGGCGGCCAAGGTCCCCGCGCTGTCGCTCGACGACCCGGACCGCGCCGACGACGAGGTGATCGAGGCGCTCAACCCGATCGGCGGCGCGATCGAAATTCCCCGCCGGCTGGTCGGCGTGATGATCGACTATTTCACGCGGTACACCGACGACACCGGCACCCCGACCTTCAGCGGCGGAAGCTACCTCACCCCGCTGGACGGTGGCCCGGAGCTCACCGACGAGCAACGCTCTATGGACATCGTCGACTCTTTCGCGGTGTCCGTCACGCTGGCCCTGGCAACGATCGGTTTCGTCAAGGTCTACCGCAACTCCACCCAGCGGCGCGACCTGCTGGCGCAACTGGACGCCCTGAACGAGATGGCCAGCGCGCGGCTCACCGCGGCCATGGTCGGCCTGCTTCGTAGCTTCAGCACCTCGGTCTTCACCGCCACCGACGAATACGGCCTCCGGCTGTGCGACATGATCAATCAGGACGAGCTGCCGCGCCGGGAACTCGTGGCGTCGCTGCGCGAACAGCTGCGGGAAACGATGGCCAGCCTGCGCAGCGTGATCATCGGGTCGGGTCGGGTGACCGAGGATCTGGACAACAGCGAGATGCTGTTCGAGTGCGGCTGGTCCTGGGGCCTCATCACCGAGGCCGAGGAGGTGCCGACCACCGAGTCGATCGGCCTGCAGCGCGAGGGCTCGGCGGAGAACGCTCCCTACCTCTACTTCACCGTCATCGCGATGGACGCGATCGAGGATCTGAACTCCGAACGCACCCGCCTGCTCGGGTTGCTCAACGAGGAGCAGCAGCGGCTGTCTCGGGCCCTGCTGCTGCGCTGGGAGCTGACCCGGACCTACTGGGCGACGGTGGCGACCTTCGGGAACCGCCGACGGTGGCCCATCGAGGACATTCCCTGGCGGACGACCGACGGCGACCGGACCGACTACTACACCCTCCAGGCCACGTCGCTGGCGGTGAAGGGCCTGGTCGCCGGCGGGCGCGGCGACGAGGAGCTCGGCCGGATCGCCTCGGTGCTGGTGGAGCTGGCGCAGCGGGCGCGGATCACCCGCCGCGCCTCGCCCGACGAGCCGGCGCTGTTCGTGCACGCGCCGGGCAAGCAGGTGACCCTGAACGCCGAGCGGTCCAAGCCGATCATGTCGTGGAACGTCAACGAATACTCCACGGTGCTGCTCCAGCGGGCCACCACCGTCGCTGGCCTGCTGAGCAACGCCCGGCGACGCAGCGAGCTGCTCGAACTGGCCGACGAGGTGTGGGATCACCTGCTGCTGCGGCGTATCCCCGACGGCCGGCACCGGGGCCTGTGGGATCATGCCGGCGGTGCCTTCCCCGGGCTGGCCACCAAGCCGGACGCGCCCTCCTGGTACCTGACCGAGCGGGTGGTGCAGGGGCTGGTCAACGCCGGTCAGCTGCTCTGGGAGCGGCCCTTTCCGCGAGCCGGCCGGCTCGCCACGTACTCGCAGGACCTCATCGACGAGGCAGAGTACCTCTTCGACCGGGAGTTGATGCGCGGCACGTTCGCCGGGGAGGCGATGCAGCGCAGCATGCGTAGCATCCGGGCCAGCCTGCGCCGCGCGCAGTTGGTGGTGGACGAACGCCCTGGCACCGCGGCGGCCCTGGCGAACACCCTGCTGCTGCTGCTCAACGACATCGCCACCGGGCAGCAAAAAGCCAGCGAGGGGATCTGAATGCTGGTCTTCGTCACGTCACACAAGGGCGGCACCGGGCGTTCGGTGACCGCGGCGAACATCGCCTACCGCAGCGCGCTGTCCGGCCGTCCCACCTGCTACCTCGACTACGATTTCGGCTCGCCGACGGCCGGCATCACCTTCCAGATCCCGCAGGCGGTCAACGGCGTGGAGGGCGCCGGGCCCAACGGTGGCGGGCTGCACCGGTACCTGCGGGGGGAGATCCCGTCTCCGGAGCAGTTGGACGTCTGGGGCACCTCGGAGCGGGCCAGCCTGCGCCAGCGGCCCACCGGGTCCGGTCCGCTGGTGCTCCTGCCCGGGCAGCGCAACGGCAGCGAGTTCGGGTTCACCAACGACATCGCCAAGCGCTGCGCCGAGCTCTTCCTCCGTCTCGAAGAGGAGTTCGACCTCACCCTGGTGGATCTCAGCGCCGGCCGGTCGTACGCCAGCCAGATCGCGCTGGCCGCGACCGCCACCCCGACCCTGCGCAAGGTCACGGTTCGCTGGCTGGTCTTTCACCGGTGGACTCCCCAGCACGTCACCGCGGCCTCGGACCTGGCCTTCGAGGCGGGTGGGATCGTGGCGATGGGCAAGGAGTACGGCCACGAACCGGACCGGCTGCGCGAGTCGCTGCGGTTCATCCGTACGGCGGTGATCGATCCACGCGGCCCCGAGGTCGGCCACCTCGACCTCGCGCAGCAGGCCTTCCTGCGCAAGTGCGACGCGGAGCTGTCGGAGCTGGCCCGACGGCGGGGCGTCGGGCGCACCACGCTGCTCGGCACGGTTCCCCTGGATCCGCTGCTGCAGTGGCGGGAGCAGCTCATCTCGGACCACGACGTGCAGAGCAAGATCGCGAACGTGAAAACCGTGGACGCTTTCGTCGATCTGACCGAGAAGCTCTTCGACGAGACGGCATGGGAGATTGTGTGATCAACGTGGACGTCAGGTTCCAGGAGGCAGCTGCGGTGCGTCGTACAGAGAGCGTGGCGTATTCGCACCTGTCGGTGGAGTTGGGGCACTTCTACGCGGAGGACTTCGGCGACGGGTGTCAGGAGCTGCGCCGCAAGTTCGAGCGGATCGCGGCCTGGTCGAGCGCCGTCCCGGCCCTGGCCCGGCAGGGGCTGGCACCGAACCGCCAACCGCGGATCAGCACCTGCTTCATGGTGGACGACTACTTCCACCGTTTCGGCACGCCGCACGAGGTGATCCCGCAGGTGCAGAGCGCCGCGGCGGAGCACGGGCTGGTGCTGGACTACGTCGCCCGGGAGTCCAGTTTCGCCCGTTACGACGGGCTCGAGCTGGCCCAGTTGGTGGTCGACACACTGGTCGTGGAGCCGCCCCGGCACACCACCGGCAGTCGCCCACCGCTGAGCGAGTCCGGCTGGCTCTCCAACGGCAAGCGGTCGCCCGGGCATGTCGACGCCCCGGCGATGACCCTGCCCCGGCCGTGGTCCCCGCCGGTGCAGTCCGGCGATCCCCAACATTCCATCTTCGTCGACATCGAGTTGTGGTCCGGCGAGCCGCAGACCCGGGTGTGGGCGTGCGCGCTGCTCGCCTCGGTCTGGCAGTTGACCCGCCTCGGCGTGCTACGGCACCAGGGCGAGACGATCCGGCAGCCGCGCCGGCTCACCGGGGAGCTGCCCACCGACTGGGATGAGCTGCCGGCGATCCTCCAGCTCAACCCGAGCGCCGCGCCGTTCTGCGCGTACCGCACGCTGACCCTGATGGACATCCAGTACCTGCCGGTGGAGTTGGCCGTACGGACCATCCTCGGCCAGGTGGCGGTGCCGTCGGCCGTCGCGCAGCAGGTCGCCAAGCGCGCCGGCGGTGAGGGCCTGCGACTGCCCAGCGAGCTGGTCGACCGGTTGAGCTACGTGTTCGTCGGCGAGTGAGCGCCCGCGCTCAGCGCTGGCAGGGCTGGTCGACCGCCATCCGGTCGGCCAGGTCGCGCAGCAGGGCCATGTTGCTCACGCTGATCTGATCCCGGATCCAGTTGACCGACGACTTCCACTGCCGGCTGAACCCGGGCACCTGCTCCAGCCGGTCCCAGATCGGCCGCAGCCGCGGATGGACCCGAGCGCCCGGCAGCCACAGGTGCAGCAGGTGTTCCAGCACCGGACGCAGCCGCTCGATGTGCTCCTGCCCGGCGGCCGGCCGGGTGACCGCGGCCTCCACCAGGGAGGAGAGCATGGTGAGCAGCCAGTCGTGCAGCGCGAGATCTTCGCAGAGGCCGGCCACGGCGGCCGGCACGTCCTGCGGGCCGACCACGAGTTCGACCGTACGCAGCGTGGGGGAGTCCACGGTGACCACCGCCGAGACCTCCCGGTCCGTCCCCTGGTCGACCCGCGTGGTCCAGCGCAGCCGGGTACGCGCCGCGCGCAGCGGCGGGCGCCGGTCCAGCAGGTCGGACATCTGCACGCCGTCGATCACCCGGCCGGTGATCGCCTCGAGGTTGAGCACGTCTGCGTTGTTGCCGTGCAGGAAGCCCGCGATCAGGTCCGCGGCGTCCAACTTGCCGACCGTCTCCAGGACGCCGGGATTGGCCAGGTAGTGCGACCAGGGCTGGCGGCGCTTTCCGTCGACGACCTGGATGACCGAGGACGCCTGCACGATCCGGCCGCCGGTGATGATGGCCCGGGTGACCACCGCGCCCACCCCGCGCAGCTGGCGCTGCCTGGCGCTGGGTAGCCAGCAGTCCACCCCGGTGCGGACGTCCGGTGACACCGCGTAGAGCGACGGGCGTCGAGAGGTCAACACCATCTCGCCCTCGACCAGGCTGAGCGCCTCGGAGCTCTGCTCCTGGGACAGCGCCGTGCTGTGCTGCAGCAGGCTGGTGTGCACCTCACCCACCGTGAGCATGGCTTCCTCCACATCGCCGCCACCGGTCCGTGGTCGCCCGCGGACTGCGGTCCCATGATGATTGATGCACGCCGCCGTGACCCGCACCGACACGGATTTGTGTGGATTTGCCGGAACCCCTTGGAGCGCGGGATTCGGCTTGCCCGGATCCGTAACTGTCCTGGCGGCCATCATAGGCCCACGGTTGATGGGATTCCCAAGCGGTAGAGGTGGCGATCATTCGCGGGTCAGAAGGATGTGACAGCAACTGATATTTTGAATGGTGCGGTCGCCAGCCACTCCCTGGAGTTTGCCGTCCATGAAGGTCTACATTTCGGCCACCCAAAAAGACCTGCTGGAATATCGCGCTGCCGTCCACGTCGTGGCACGCCGTCTGGCAATCGAGGACGTGGCCATGGAGGCGTACAGCGCCGACATCCGGCCGCCGCTGGAACGCTGCCTGATCGACGTGCGCCGGTGCGATCTCTACGTGGGGCTGTTCGCCTGGCGGTACGGGTTCCGCCCGCCCGGCCAGGGGTCCTCCATCACCGAACTGGAGTACCGCGAGGCCCTCGCCGCCGGCAAGCCCTGCCTGATCTTCCTGCTCGCGGAGGACACGCCCTGGCCGGTTCACCTGATCGACCGGGACGCTGACTGGCAGCAGGTCGTCGCGCTGCGCCGGGAGCTCAAGGAGCGCCACCTCTGTGCCTTCTTCTCTTCGGTGGACGACCTCGCCGCCAAGGTGACCGTGGCACTGGCCGAGGTGCGTAGCGGGCGGTCCCCGGCCCGCGAGCCCGCCGACCCGGACACCCACCTGCCGGAGTCCGTGCGCAGCCACTACTACAAACAGTTGGCGCTGAGATACCAGGCCGTTCCGCTGGACGCGGTCTCGCCCCGCCCCACCATCGGCTACCTCACGGTCGGGTTGTCGCAGGTGTTCGTGGAACCCCGGGTCCACGAGGACACCCGGCCGGAAATGCCGCTGGCCTGGTGGCGCTGGGCGGGCTCCGCCGCGGACGGCAGCGCCCGCGGGCTGCCCGGGGTGGTCAACCCGGAAGAGGTCGAGCGGCTCTGGGAGGAGTACGCCGCCAAGGACGCGCTGGTGTTGTTCGACGTGGTGTGCGATCCGGGCCGGCGGTCGATCGTGCTGCTCGGTGATCCCGGCTCCGGCAAGACGGCGGCCGCACGGTACCTGGCGCTGGCGCTGGCCGGGGAATGCTCCGAGCCCCGGCTGGCGGCGCTGGACGGATACCTGCCCGTCCTGATCGAGCTGCGGTCCTACGCCGCGCACTGCGGCGACGGGCGGTGCGACGGCCTGCTGGACTACGTCGGCCACCGCCACCAGCAGGGGCTGGCCGGGATCGACCAGGACGTGCTGAAGGCGTACCTGCACCAGGGCGGCCAGGCGCTGTTCCTCTTCGACGGCCTGGACGAGGTGTTCGACCCGACGCAGCGGGAGGAGGTGGCCGCCCAGATCGGCGCGTTTGTCAGCGAGTACCCGGGGGTGCGGACGGTGGTCACCTCGCGGGCGGCCGGCTACCTGCGGCACACCTTCGCCAACGCCGGCTTCGACCACTTCACCCTGGAGGATCTCGACGACGAGCGGATCGCCCGGTTCCTCGGCAACTGGTACCGCTACGTGATGCCCACACCGGCGGCGGAGGCGGACCGGCAGCGGCGACAGATCCTCGACGTGGTGCACAGTTCCCGGGAGATGCACGAGATCGCCGGCAACCCGTTGCTGCTGATGCTCATGGCGATCGTCGGCCGGGGCCACCCGCTGCCCCGCAACCGGCGCCGGCTCTACGAGCACGTCACCGACGTACTGATCTCCGAGTGGGACGTGACCAAACAACTGCGGGAGAGCCACGGCGACGTGCCGCAGCTGGATCTGCAGGCGAAGCGCCGGCTGGTGCGCCACCTGGCGTATCGAATGCAGTTTCGGGGGTCCGGTCCCGCCGGAAACTACGTCGAATCCGACGAATTGGCCCGCATCTTCCGGGACCACCTCGTCACATTCTACGGTTTTGACAACGAGCGGGCGCTCACCCTGGCCTACTCGATGATCGACCAATTGCGGCAGCGAAGCTTCATCCTGGAACGGTACGGGTTGCGGCTGTTCGGGTTCGTGCACCGCACGTTCCTGGAGTTCTTCTGCGCTGAGGAGATCGTGGACAGGTTCGAGCATGATCCGGACGCCTGGGGCCTCGACCAACTGCGCGCGCTGTTCCGGGAGCACTGGGCCGACCCGTCCTGGCGGGAGGTGCTCCGGCTGGTCGCCAGCGCCCTGCCCGCCCGGGCCGCCAATGATCTGGTCACCCTGCTCGCCACCGAAGCCAACCAGCCCTGGCCACCGCTGAACTTGACCGGCCCGCCATGGCACCTGGTGCTGGCCGCGCAGTGTGTGGCGGAGGCGGCGCAGCCCGCCGAGCTGGCCGGCGCGGGCGACGCGGTGCTGTGCCAGGTCGTGCGGTTGATCGAACACGGCATCTCCGCCGACGACCCCAACCTGGTGGAGCTCACCGAGCAGGAGCTGCTCTCCTCGATCCGGGTGCTCGGGCCCAGCTGGCCCGGCCGCGACGCCTTCCTACAGTGGTACCGCCGTCGCGGGGTGCGGAGCAGTTGGCGCTCCGGCTCCGCGTTCGCCACCCGGATCGCCGCGGTGCTCTCCGCCGCCGACGAGCAGCTGACGCAACTGCTGGTCCGGGAGCTCGGGCAGGGCCGCGAGCGGCAGGCCCACCTCACCCTGGTCGCGGGACTGGCCGAGACCGCCGGGCGGCCGGACATCACCGGCCGCAGCCGCCGCCGCTGCCGGGACCTGCTGCTCGCCCAGGCGCAGGTCGAGGTCTCCACCGCGGTGCGGCAGGCCGCCGTACGGGCGCTGGTCGCGCACTTCGGCACCGACGTCGATTACGTCGACGTGCCGCGCGACCTCGCCGACTCACCCGATGTCGCGGTGCGCGCGCTGGCCGTGCAGTCGCTCGGCGGCCGGACCGAGCTGGCCGAGGATGCCCGCCAGGTGCTGGCCAGGGCCACCGAAGACCCCGCCGCCGCGGTGCGGCGGGCCGCCGCCGACGTGCTCGCCACGCGCTGCGCCACCCTGCCGGGCGCAGCTGGGACACTGCAACGGTTGCTGACGACCGACACCGACCCCGGCGTGGTGCAGTGCGCGCTGAAAGGGCTGCTGACCCTGCCGGATCACGCCGAGACCGCCCGCGCGGGGGCGCTGCGGCGGGTGACCGGCGACGCCCCGGACGAGGTGCGGCGTTGCGTAGTGACCGAGCTGCTGCCCGGGCGGGCCAGCCCGGAGAGCACCGAGCTGTTGCTGAAGCTGGCCTGCGCCGACACCTCCGCGCGGATCCGCGCGGTGGCCGTGCAGCGGCTGGCGCTCGTAGCTGACCCGGAGGGGCGCTGCCGAGCCCGGCTGATCGATCGGATCGAGCAGGACGAGGACGCCGCGGTGCGGGCAGCCGCCGTGGCCGCGCTGATCGACCGGGACCGCGCCGACGACACCGGATGGAACGTGGCCAGGCACGCGGCTCGTGCCGACGAGGACGCGACGGTTCGCCTCGCCGCGGTGCGCGCGCTGGTTGAGGCGTACCCGGACCACCGCACCGGAGAACTGCTGCTGGAACGAGCTCGCCGCGATCCGACCGCCAGCGTCCGGCTCGCGGCGGTCGACCTGCTCACCGCCCGTCCGCCGCGCGGCGACGCGACTCGTGATCTGCTCATCAGCCGCGCCTCCCAGGAGCGGGACCCGATCGTCCGGTTGCGGGTCACCCTCCGCCTGGCCCACCTCGCCGACCCGCCCGACCCTGAGGTGCTGGCGTGCCTGGCCGAACAGGCAAGTCGGGACCCGGACCCGAACGTGCTGCGCGCGGCCGCCCAGGCGCTGGCCCGGTACGGCGAGACCGACGGCCTGGTGGAGACGCTGTGCCGGCGGGCCCGCCGGGACAGCTACGTCGGCATCCGACTGGCCGCCGTGCAGGCTCTCTGCAAGCACGGGAGCCCCGATGTGGTGACCGACGTGCTGCTGGAGTGCGTCGAGTCGGACACCGACCCCACGGTGTTCGACGCGGCGGTGCGCTGCCTGACCGAGCAGGGGGCGGCATCCATGGCGGTGACCCTGCGGCTGATGCGCCGCCTGGCTGACCAGGACCCGGCGATCCGCGCCCGCATCGCCGCCGCGCTCGGCACGCACTTCGGGGCGGACCCGGAGGTCCGGGTGCTGCTGGTGGGGTTGGTCCGCGACGACCCGGCCCTCGAGGTCCGGCGCCGGGCCGTGGAGCAGCTGGGAGCCACGCTGGCCGACCCGGACCTGCTGCTACGACTGGCCGACGACAACGACTGGGAGATCCGGCGCACCGCGCTGCTCGCGCTGACCCGGCACTACTGCGGCGACGCCCGCACCCGCGACGTGCTCCTGCGGCTCGCCCATCAGGAGGACGACGGCACCGTACGGCGGCTGGCCGGGCAACTGCTTGCCGCGCTGCCTGACACCGGGCCCGACGACTTCCCGTGACCGGGCCCGCCCGCTCGCCCGGCCGGCGTTGGTGGCGACGCCGATGAACAGGTCGGGGGCGTCGGATTGTACGCGCCGAGCCCGGTTGTATCGATCCCGTCAAATACCATATGACTCATGACAGACCCGGCCGCTGGCTCGTCCCGCCTGGCCGTATGGTGGCTGCGAGTCGTTTTCGGATTCATCGGACTGGGCGCCTTCATTCTCGGCTACGTCGGCTTCGAGCGCCTGCTTGAGTCCCGGCCCGACACCGCGCACAATCCGTACGACGTGTTCTACTACGATTTGCAGCTCTTCGTTCTCGGCGCCGAACCCTTTCAGGACCCCGGGCCCTACCCGTGGCAACTGCAGGTCGCCCGGTTCGCCGCCCCGCTGTTCACCCTGCTCGCCGTGGCCGAGGCAAGCCGGCTGCTGTTGGCCGCCGAGAGCCGCCGCCTGCGGGCCCGGCGGGCCCGCAACCACGTCCTGGTCTGCGGCGACTCCCAGTTCGCCCACATGCTCGCCGACCGGCTCTTCGCCGACGGCGAACGCGTGGTCGTGGTGCGCTCCGTACCGTTCGGACCGCTGGAGTACCGCCTACGCCGCTATCTCGGTGTCATCGGCGACCCGGCCAGCCCCGCGGTGTTGCGCGGCGCCGGCCTGTCCCGGGCCCACACCGTCTACGTGTGCAGCGAGGACGACGACCGCAACCACGCGATCGCCAACACCGCCAGCCGCCTCATCCAGGACCGCCGGCAACCACCCCGGGTCTACGTACTGGTCCACGACTCCGAGATGTGCCTGTCCCTGCAGGCCCGACGGCTCGGCGCCGTCGGATTCAGTCGGCTGCGGCTGGACTACTTCCACGTCGACGACGTCGCGGCCCGCGCACTGCACCGACACCACCCGCTGCCGCGCCCCAGCGGCCGGCCCGCGAGGGTGCTCATCGCCGGCACCGGCAGCTTCCGCCGGACCCTCCTGGTGGAAACCGCCCGGCACTGGCGGGCACGCCTGGCCGACACCCCGGCCGGCCACCTGCCGGCCCCGCTGCGGGTGGACCTGGCGGCCCCGGACGCCAGCACCGAACTCGCCGCCGTGGCGTCGCGCTATCCGTTCCTGACCGCCACCTGCGAGATCACCGCGTACGATCTGGAGCTCGACCGGCTCGCGAGGTTCGACCGGCTCGACCGCCGCCGCTACGACCGCATCTACATCTGCGCCCCGGACGAGACCAACGGGCTGCAGTTCGTGCTGGACACGCCCGCCCTCTGGCAGAGCGCGGATAGTTCGGTCTTCGTTCCGGTCTACCGGCAGGCAGCGCTTGCCGCCGCCTTCCACGGCGATGCCCGCCACGATCTGCTCGACGAAGTACACGGCAAGCTCCGCCTCTATCCGGTGTTGACTCACGCCTGCGATGCCCGGCTGATCGCCGAGGACCTCACCGAGCGGCTGGCCCGGCTGATCCACGAGCGGTACCTCCAGGCACAGCAGGGTGCCGGGCTGCGCCCCGGCGGCGCGCCTGCGATGGTGGGCTGGTCGCGACTGCCCGAGTCGCTGCGACGGGCCAACCGGGCCCACGTCCAGGACATCGCCGCCAAGCTGCATAACCTCGGGTGCGTCGTGGCGCCCCGGCGTGGCGGCACCGGCGACGCTTCCGCCGCCGGAGAGGCCATCGACGACCGGATCGAGGAACTCGCCCGCCTCGAACACGAACGGTGGTGCCGGGAACGGCGCGGGGAGGGCTGGACGCACGGCGAGTTCCGCGACGACGTCCGGCGGCGGCATCCCGCCCTGCGGCCATGGGACGCGCTGCCCCTCGACGTCCAGGAGCAGAACCGCGCGGAGATCCGGGCCCTGCCCGACGTGCTCTCCGACAGCGGGTTCGAGCTGATCCGGCTGGCGCCCGCGGTGCCCAAGCAGCGGGAAGGACCGGGGGATGCCGACTGAATCCGCACCGGTGCGCGTCGGCATAGCCGGGCACATCAACCTGACCCGCGACACCGAGTTGCTCGTCGCCGACGCGCTCCGCGTCGAGTTGCGGCGGATCAGCGACCGTCCGGTGCACGGCGTAACCTGCCTGGCCGCCGGGGCCGACCAGGTCTTCGCGCGCACGCTACTGGACATGGGCGGCACGTACGAGGTGATCCTGCCCGCCCGGGACTACCGCACCGCCGTGATCGCCCCGGAGAACCGAGCGACCTTCGACGAGCTGCTCGCTCGGGCGGCTGCGGTCGTCCACCCCGGCTACGACCGCTCCGGCACGGCCGCCTACGTGGCCGCCAACCGGGAACTGGTGCGACGGGTTCAGCGACTCGTGGCGGTCTGGGACGGTGATCCGGGCTGCCACGCGGCGGCGACCGACCGGACCGTCGACTGGGCGCGGCAGCAGGGTGTCCCGATTACGATCCTCTGGCCCGTCGGCGCCCGCCGGACGAATGCCGGCGACTGACGTGGTGCCCTAACCGCGGCTGCGGCCGGTGGCCAGCAGCATGCTCAGATATCCGTCCCGCAGGGGCGTCCGGGGCCGGACCTCGTGGACGTCCAGGTCGTACGCGCTGGTCGCGATGCTGGCAACCACCTCGGCGCGCTGCAGCGCCACGGCCGGGAACAGGTGCTCGCCGACGTGGTAGCCGCGGGAACCGAGCATGACCGTCACGACGAAGGGCGAGTCAGGCCGCAGCGCGTGCAGGAAGCTGCCGATGGCGTGCTCGGCTTCCGCCTGGTTGGCCGATATGGAGCAGGCCACGAAGAACATCGTGCCGGCGTCCCAGGCGCACCTGGGCAGGTCGAAGACACTGGTCCGCAGCACCCGGCCCACCTGAGCCAGACGGCCCCGCGGGTCGGTTACCGCCGAGTACGCCGGGTGCTCCGCGCACACCTGCCAGTACGGGTCCCAGAGCTCGTCGTAGCTGGCGATCTGCGTGCTCAGCCAGCGCACGTTCGACGCCGACCAATCACACAGGTCGAGCGTGCGCGCGATGGGCAGCAGCGACAGCGCCGGGTAGAGGTTCGCCCCCGACCCGACGTCGACACAGCACGCGTCGGAGAGTGTCGTCTCAGCGAAGAAGTCCCTGGTCCGGCGGAGGATTTCACGATCGTCGGCACGCAGCACCGCGTAGTTGTGCCGGACGTATGCCTGGGGGTCGAAGCTGTCCCATTCGACGTCGGAATTCGCCGGCCCCGGGGACTGGATCGACGATGAGGGCGTCGACGACTCGCCACAACCGCCGCCAGCCGCAGGGATCAACGCCATCGAGGCGCCTCCATCCATGTTGGTGGATCACACTGGTCGTCGTAGCGGCGCTTTTCCCTACTGACCCCTGTGTAGCGGAGGCGGTGGTGGCTGGCAAGTGGTGGCACCGCGGCAACTGCGGCAATCGACGAAGCACTGCCGCTGGTAATGGCTATCGATATTGACGAGCCGGGAGTTGTCCACCCTTACGTCGCGGTTCACGGTTCCCAGGGTCTCTGCGAGTTGCCGGGGCTCGGAGAACTGCTCCACGGCCTCGGTGACGGTCAGCTCCAGCGCTTGGTCAATTGCCCAGGGCCCCGGCACAGTCGCGGAGCGTCCGATCCCACCCGACGTTCAACTGCCTTGCGGGAATCCCGTTCCGCTCCTTGAGGGTGGCCCGAGATCCTGGGCAGGGCCTCGGTCTCGCAGGTCCTGCGCTATGTCCGGTCTCCCGCGAATGCCCCGGGAGGCCACCGCCATGCCGCTCGATGCCGCCCCGTGCACCGGGCAGTTGGGTGGCAGCCTGACGGTTGCGCCCGGCACTCGGTCGGAGACCTGTCTTTCGGCCCCTATGGAGCTGCCCCGTCTACGCGCCCGCTCCATCGGTAGCACAAACGGGGCAGCTCCATAGGGGCCGACGGAGGGTGGGCCGACTCGGCGAAGGCTGTCCTGTCAGGGGCCGTCCTGCCAGGGTCCGACTCGCCAGGGTCCGACTCGGCAAGGCCGACTCGGCAGGGGACGACTCGGCAGGGGGCGACCCCTGCCGAGTCGGCGGGGGCCGATGGTGTCGGCAGCGCGCGCATCTCCTGGGGCCTGCCGAGCCGGAGACCCTCCCGACCGCCGGGTCCGAGCCGGTGCCCGGAAGGCGCGAGTACAGCAGCCCCAGGTGCCCGTCGATATCGATGATCGTCGCGACCGTGGAGCGGGGGTCGCGGGACAGGCCGTCATCAACGGCGTCGCGTAGTGGCCGCTTCACCAGATCTCTCATCACGTGGCCGGGCCCGGTCGGCCCGTGCTGCGGATCAGGACCGGGACGTTGCGGTGAGCTTCGCGATGTCGGGTGCGTAGACGGTCATCCAGTGCGGATGCAGACGGTAGTAGACAATGTCGTTGTCCCAGTCGAAGGAGTCTTCGCCGTAGAAGCCCTTGAAGTACGCGAGCAGGTCCGGCCAGTCCTCGGCCGGCTCGCCGTCCTGGGGATTGAGAATTTCCACCGTGCCATGCGTGAACACGCCCAGGTCCTCGCCGCGCATGTGCGCGGCGCTGACGGCGGACCGGACGGCGAGGTGGCGCGCCTTGGCCGCGCCGCGCGCCGTGCCGAAGTGCCACTTCCCGTGCAGGAAGTGCCCGTCCACGCCGCTGATCCGCGGCTCGCCCTTCGCCGTCACGGTGGCCAGGGCGAGGGTGCACATGCCGGTGAGAACCTGGGTGAGCTGCTCGGCGGTAAGGCTGCGCTCGCTGTTGATGATCGAGCGGAGGTGCGAGGTGGAGCGGGCGAGGGAGGCATCAAGGAGGGTTTGAAGCTCATTGAGCTCTTCTGGCGTTTCGCGCATGAAGATCCTTGTCTATCCGTGATGCCCGGCCCACGACCACGTGGACCGGTGACACCATGCTCGACCCAAAACCTGACACCTTGTGTCGCAATTCTTCACCCGTCTTGCGGACACCACCCGGCGATTCGTACCGCCTGATCCGGTCAGGTGCCCAGCTGGCTGGCCTGCCGGACGACCGCGCGGCGCCGGACCCGGGCGGCGGGGTCCACGACGAGCGAGCGGATCGCCGCGAAGCAGCGGTTCGTCGGGACCAGCATCTGCTGTTTTAGGCGGGCACTGCGCTGGTGCTTGGTGATGTACGGGCGCAGCAGGGCTTCCCAGACGCCGATGGCGGCGTTGACGTCGTCGGGGTTCTCTCGCAATGCCCGGCCGAGCTCAGCGCCGCCCTTGAGGGACGTGCTGGCTCCCATCCCTGAGTAGAGGTTCAGGCACCAGGCCGCGTCGCCGAGCAGCATCACCCGTCCCTGGCTCCACCGCGGCATCCGCACCTGGTGCACCGAGTCGAACAGATAGTCGGTGGCCTGCGGCAGGGAGTCCAGGACGTACCGCACCAGGGGATCGTCCATGCCCTGGTAGACCGTGCGCAGCCGCTCGACTGGCTCATCGGTGAATTCGGCGTCGACGTCCTTGGTGCAGTAGGTCAGTAGCGCCGTCGGTGCCCGGTCGGCCAGCGCGAACACCCACGCCGCCCGCTTGGAGCGGGCGCTGATGATGCTGTCCTGCGGAGCGAAGCCGGGCACCTGCTCGGGCAGCTGGAAGGCGCAGATCATCGCGTTCCAGTGCGTCATGAAGCGCTCGTGCGGGCCGAACACCATCTGGCGCACGCTCGACCGCAGCCCGTCCGCGCCGATGACGAGGTCGAAGGACTCGTCGTACCGGGTGCTGGTGGCGGCGTCGCTGAGCCGTACCTCCACGCGGTCGTAGCCTTCGACGATCTCCACAGGTGTGGTGGCGTAGCGGACCTCGATGTCGCTCTCGCCCGCCGCCGGCTCGGTGATCCCGCGCCAGAGCGCGGCTTCGATGTCGCCGCGCAGCACCGCGCTCGGTCGTCCGGGCAGGTCGAGGAAGCCCAGACCAGGTCTGCGGGCCCCGGCGCGGTTCAGGGACCATACGGTCCCGCTGTCCGGCGTGCGGGTGTGCAGGTAGTCGGCGATGCCGAGGTCGTCGGCCGCTTGCCTGCCGTCGGGAAGCAGGCCGATGAAATAGCCGCCGATTCGGCGCTCCGGGGCCCGCTCGATGATCACCGGCGCCCATCCGGCCCGGCGCAGCCCGATCGCCGTGGCCATGCCCGCGATCCCCAATCCCACGATCAATGCGCGCTTCTGCATGAACCACTCCTCGTTGGTGCGGACGCCCTGCCGGAGGGGCGGGCGAGATTGCTCGGCGGCTGGCACGCCGGTTCGCGGAGGACCGCCCGTGGTGGCAGCCACAGTGGGCGATCCTCCAGGCGAACTACGGCACCAGGACGATGCGCTCCTCTGTCTCGGCGGTCCACGCCTGCGAGATCTCCGCGAGTGGGGTGCGCCGGGCCCGCACCTCGATCGCGCCCTCGGCCACCGCAACGGCCAGCTCCGGCAGTTCTTGGATGAATTCGCGGGGGGAGACGGAGCCGATGCCGCTGCCGACGATCTGCAACTGGGCGCCGCGCAGGGCAGCGGACGGGATCGGTGCGAGATCGCCGGCGATCGACCCGATCTCGATCCAGGTCAGCGGGACGCTGCGGTCGGTGCGAGCGGTGAGCAGACGCATCATGGCCTGGCCGGTGGGTTCGCCCCAGACGTAGTCGAGGACGACATCGACATCGGCTGCCTGCTCGATCTTGTCGAACGTAATCGCCTCGTCGGCGCCGAGCGCGGGCAGAGTGGCCAGGCGCGCGGCGTCGCGGCCGGCGGCGATCACCTGGGCGGCGCCGAATCGCTTGGCGATCTGGATCGCCATCCGTCCGGCGCTGCCGGTGGCGCCGAGCACGAGGACCCGCCGCCCCTTCGGGAAGTCGATGCGGCGGCGCAGCGCGACCCATGAGGACATCCCGGGGTTCATCGCGGCGGCGATCTGCACGGGATCGATGTTGTCCGGCAGGAGAACGCTGCGGCGCGGGTCGATCACGGTTCGTTCGGCGAACGTGCCCAGGGCCGTGTCGTCCAGCGCCGCATAGCGAAGCCGCCCCTGGTTGTCGCGCACGACGCCGTCGGCGCCGGGAACGAGCGGCAGTACGCCGCTGCTGGAGTAGTGCGAACCGTCGGCCTTTGCCCTCGTCAGGTGGTGCAGTCCGGCCGCGAGAACCTCCACGACCATCTCGTTCTCGCCGGTGGCGACCGGTTCGGGGTGCTCACGGTAGATCGGCGGCACGTTGAAGGCGGTGATGACGGCGGCGTGCATGTGGTCCTCCCTAAGTCGTTGGTATTGCCAACAAGAGTGATGATGGTTGGTAATGCAAACGATGTCAAGGGTGGATGCCGCGCCGCTCGCGATCGGCGCTGACCTTCCGAGTCACCGCGAGCGAGGGTGGCGGTGGTGGTCAGGGTGGCGGCGGGGCGCCGTGCGGCGATGCCACGAGGGGGGGAGGTCGCAGTCGGAGAGTCGACGACCTCGTCGAGGGGATCTGGGTCGGTGGCGCCAGGTTCGGCCGGGGACGCGTCGCGCGCGCCGAGGGAGGCGCCGGAGGATCGCCGCCGGGCGGATGTGGTGCGAGCCGGGAGCCCTGGCCAGTGCGGTGCCTGGCCCTGCTGGAGGGTGTGATTGGCCGCCCGCCTGAGCTGGCGTGCCAGGAGATGGCGGCGAGGAGGGTGGCGGCGAGGAGGGTGGCGGCGAGTGCGGCGACGGTCGCGAATGAGGGCCGGCCGGCGGAGTGCAGCAGGACCATGAGGGTGGTGGGCGGGCCCGCAATCAGCACGCTTTGATTGGCATTGCGAACCATGTCAACTAGCATGCGGACATGACCACCGACGTGCCGGCCGGCGGCTCCGCGGACCCGCTCGTGGACGCCCTCGTCCGCAACGCCTTTCAGGTGATGGGCGTGCTCACCCGGATCGGCGCCGAGCATGACCTGTCGTTGACGCAACTGCGGGTCTTTGGCCTGCTGCGCGATCGCAGGCCGCGGATGACCGAGTTGGCCACGTTCCTCGGCTTGGACAAGTCGACGATGTCCGGCTTGATCGACCGTGCCGAGCGCCGGGGGCTGCTCGCCCGTGGCAGGAGCGCCGAGGACCGCCGAGCCGTTGACGTGTTCCTCACTGCGGCCGGCTTTGAACTGACCGAGCGGCTCTACGGCGAGGTCAGGGCCGCGCTGCTGCCGGCAACCGGCCGGCTGGACCCGGAGCAGCGCCATCGGCTCGCCGAGCTGATCGAACCGATCCTCACTCCCGTCACTGGCGCCGGGGAGCCCTCGCCGAAGAGAACCCCGGCGCGCCGCCCGGAACTCGCTACCGACTGACGGTCGTCCAGCGCGACCCGGCAGACGTCCCACGGCCCTGAGGGGTAGTCGACCGGGCCAGTCCCACCATCTCGTATGAGTCAGCAGGTCGAGTGGAACAGCCCGCCGACCTGCTGTGTTGCGGCCAGGTCGTTGTAGATATCTACGGCTTGCGTTGTCTCGGCGACGTGGGCGATCACGCCTCGCTCGTCGAGAAGCTTGAGCGTGCGCGGGTCAACCTGAAGCCGAAGCTGCATGCCGCGCGACAGGACGACCACGGTGGCGCCGTGTCGGAGGAGTTCCTCGACGTCTTCGGGCTGGATGCCGGGACTATGGCGGGTTCCGGTTTCGGCCCAGTCCCACTCCTTGCCTCCGCCGGGATAGAGCTTGAAATCCTTGCCCGCCGAGAGACCTTCGACCTCCAAGCGCCCCCACGAGGCCGCCAAGATCCTCGGGGACTGCCCGGTACGGTCGGTCAAATCAGCTTCATTCGACACGGCAGGGCACCTAATTTCTGTTGTTGATTCTGGAGCGTGGGAGCTTAGTGGACATCGCGTGTCGGTCCCAGGCATCGCTACCGGCGACCGGCCCCCACCTCGGACCGCACCCGCTGGTCGCGCTCGACCCGCTCGACCCGCTCGACCACGGCGCGTGATCCGCTCCGCCCCACCTGGCCCACACCGCATCGAGGGAGAGGCCGAGGACGTCGGCCGCCCACCATGCACTTTCACGGAAAGCGTGGCCATTCCGCGTCCCATGACCACTCTTTCCGTGAAAGCGGGGGTGTCGGGCGGGGTGCCCGCGCGGGGGGCGTGAGGAGTGGGTCAGGTGAGGAGTGCAAGGGTGTCCCCGGTCGTCAGTTGGCCGGGGACACCCTTGTAGCTGAGGTTGTGCCGCGATCATTGGATCGGTTTGGGTTTTACGGGCAGTCGAACCAGCGGGTTTCCTCGCCGTCGCCGTAGTAGGCGTTCATGGGGCAGTTGTACCAGGTGTTGGTGGCGTACGCGTAGATCTGGGCGTATTCCGGGTACCATTCGGATCCGTTGCTGCCCTTGTAGACGCCGATGAAGTCGGGGCGCCCGATGTCGTACCACGAGAAGGGCCCGAAGTAGTCGTTGCTGTTGCGTTCGAAGTTGTCGGCGGCGTTGTCGAGGTTGATGTAGCCGGGGGACTCGGCGAGTGTTCCGTACACCTTCATCCGTACGGTGGCGTCGGTGCCGGCTCCGTCGATGTTCGCGGTGTGTACGAAGATTCTGTACTGCTCGACGGCGTTGGTGCCGATGCCGGTGGTCCTGGCGGCCGGGGTGGCGTTGGCGGCGGTGCCGCCGACCAGCGTTGCCATCATCATGACGAGCGCGCCGCCGACCGCGATGGGGATCCGGAATTTCATGGTGACTTCCTCCTGCCGGAAAGTGTGGATGTTTGCTGCTGTCGCAATCGAACTCTGACAGCGGCCGCTGTAGCGCGGCTGACGTGGCGCTGAAATGCCGGCACCGTCCGGTGTCCGACTGAGCCGTCCAGGTCGCTTGTTCCGCCGCTAACCTGAAGTCGAACCTTGTGGTTGAGGCGGGGGCGGACCAATGCGAGTCAGGCTTCTCGGGCCGGTCGACGTGACCGCGAGCACCAAGACCGGCACGGTCTCCGGAATCCGGCGCAAGGGTGTGCTCGCGGTGCTCGCCCTGCACCCGCGCGTGATCGTCAGCACCGACCGCCTGATCGACGTGATCTGGGGCGACCAGGCCCCCGCGACCGCGCCGAACAGCCTGCAGAGCCACGTTTCCTACCTGCGGCGCGTCATCGGCGCCCGGAGCGCGATCGTGGGTCGTTCTCCGGGATACATGCTGGATCTGCCGGGCGAGGCCACCGACGTCGAGGTGGCCGAGCGGCTCATCCGCGAAGGCACCCGGTCGACCGACCACGGGCACGCCCGTACGGTGCTGGCCAGTGCCCTTGAGCTGTGGCGGGGTCGGTCGTTGGTCGACGTCGCCAGCCTCGACTGGCTGCACGAGCAGGCCGAACGCCTGGAACAACTGCGGCTGGTCGCGGTCCGGGCACTGGTCGACAGCCGCCTGGCGCTCGGCGAGCACGCGCAGCTCGTACCGGAGCTGGAGCTGTTGACCCAGGAACATCCCCTCGACGAGCACATCCACGAACAGCTCATGGTGGCGCTCTACCGGGCCGGCCGACAGTCCGACGCACTCGCGACGTACCGGCGGTTGCGCCGTACGCTCCGCGACGACCTGGGCATCGAGCCGAGCCCGGCGTTGCGCAACCGGGAGAGCGCCATCCTGTCGCAGGACCCGGCGCTCGCCTGGTCCGCGCCGGCCGGCGAGGTGGTCGCGGTCGCGGCCCGAGCGTCCGCGCCAGCCCAACTACCCCCGGCGGTACGCGCCTTCGCCGGTCGGCGCAACGAACTGCGCTGGCTCGACGAACGACTCAACCGGCCGGGTGAGCCGGATCCGCCGGCGATGGTCATCTCGGCCGTCTCCGGCACGCCGGGGGTGGGCAAGACCGCGCTGGCCGTGCACTGGGCCCACCAGGTCGCCGACCGCTTTCCGGACGGCCAGCTCTATGTCAACCTGCGCGGCTTCGACGCCGGTGGGGCGGTGCTGGACCCCGCCGACGCGATCCGCGGATTCCTGGACGCTCTCGGCGTACCGGTGGAGCGCATTCCGGCTGGCCTGTCCGCCCAGGCCGCGCTTTACCGCAGCCTGCTGACCGGCCGGCGGGTCCTCGTCCTGATCGACAACGCCCGCGACGCCGCGCAGGTCCGCCCACTGCTGCCCGGCTCGGCCGGCTGCCTTGCCGTGGTGACCAGCCGCAACCAGCTCACCTCCCTGGTCGCCGGCGAGGGCGCCCAGCCGCTCGCTCTCGACCTGCTGCCCGCGGCCGAGGCCCGGGACCTGCTGGCCCGCCGGCTGGGCAGTGACCGGGTGGCCGGCGAGCCGACCGCCGTCGACCAGATCATCGCGAGCTGCGCCCGGCTGCCCCTCGCGCTGGCCGTCGCCACCTCGCTGGCCGCCATCCGCCCCGGCTTCCCGCTGGCGGCGCTGGCCAGCGAGCTACGCGACGCGGCCGACGCGTTGGACGCCTTCGACGGTGGCGATCCGGCCACCGACGTACGCGCCGTCTTCTCCTGGTCCTACCAGGCGCTGAGCCCGGCGGCCGGTAGGTTGTTCCGGCTGGTGGGGTTGCACCCCGGTCCGGACATCGCGGTGCCCGCGGCGGCCAGCCTGGCCGGCGTCTCGCTGCGCCAGTCCCGGATGCTGCTGGCCGAGCTGGCCCGCGCACACCTGCTCATCGAACACGCGCCCGGCCGGTACGGGATCCACGACCTGTTACGCGTCTACGCGACCGAGCTGACCCACGACCTCGACAGCGACAGCGAGCGTCAGCTTGCCGTGCACCGGGTCCTCGACTCCTACCTGCACGTCGCGTACGCCGGTGCCCGGCTACTCCAACCGTTCCGCGATCCGATCGACCTGGAGCCCGCCCGCGGTGGCGTCGCGGCGGTGGCGCCGGCCGACGCCGAGCAGGCGATGGCCTGGTTCATCGCGGAGCATCAGGTGCTGCTCAACGCCGTCACCCGCGCGGCCGACGACGGGCTGTACGCCCACGCCTGGCGGCTGGCCTGGACCATGGCCGACTTCTTCGACCGCAAGGGTCACTGGCGGGACTGGGCGGCGACTCACGAGACCGCGCTGACCGCCGCCGACCTGCTGGCCGACCGTCGGGCCGCCGCGAGCGTACGCACCGGCCTCGGCCGTGCCCGCGCCCAACTGGGCGAGTTCGCCGAGGCGCACGCCCAGCTCCGGCAGGCGGCCCACCTGTACGCCCTACTGGGCGACGTGACCGGCCAGGCGCACGTTGCCCGGAGCCTCGCCTGGGTCTGCTCCCGGCAGGGGCGTCATCAGGAGGGGCTGGCCCACGCCCAGCGCGCACTGGAGCTGACCGAGGTCGTCGGCGACTGCGCCCTGCAGGCCCGCGCCCTCAACTCGGTCGGCTGGCAGTACGCCCAGCTCCACGACCACGGCGCGGCCCTGCACTACTGTCGGCGGGCGCTGCAGCTTCTGCGCGAGGTGGGCGACCGGTTCGGTGAGGCCAACACCTGGGACAGCCTCGGCTACGCACACCACCACCTCGGCGACCACCAGCAGGCCACCGCCTGTTACCAGCGGGCGGTGGAGCTGTTCCGCGACCTTGGTGACCGCTACTACGAGGCCGACACGCTCACCCACGCCGGGGAGAGCCACCAGGCGGCGGGCGACCCGGAGGCCGCCCGGCTCGCCTGGCTGCGGGCGTTGGACATCCTCGGCGCGCTGGGTCATCCCGACGCCGACCGGCTCCGCGCCATCCTCCGTCGCCACCCGACGCACCCCCTCGTACGCCCCACAACCCGTCACCCTGCGGCTGGTCCGCCGATCGGAAACTCACGAGGCCAGTCGCTCACGTGCGTGGCGACCGGAGATGGTCAGTTCAACACCACGTTCGGACTGGTTGATCTCGGCCCACACCGCATCGAGGGAGAGGCCGAGGACATCGGCGATCGCAGCGATGGTCGGGAAGGCAGGGGTCGCCACGCGGCCCGACTCGATCTTCCGGAGGGTCTCCGGTGAGACGCGTGCACCGAGCGCGGTCTCGAGCATCGACCGCTCTCCCCTGGCGCGACGCAACAGGGCACCGAGGCGCTGTCCGCGCTCGACCTCTGCGGGTGTGAGCGGCAACCTGACCATGGCTCCGATTCTAGACCGGGATAGTATGGCCGGGATAGTTATTGGTTGCATGAGGAGGGCGCCGCATGATCGAGATCCTGGACCCCACCGAACTGCCCCGGGCGAGGGAGGCGGGTGCCCTGGTCGCTGACATTTTGCAGACGCTGAAGAGCCGCAGCGCGGTGGGCACCAACCTCCAAGACATCAACCGGTGGGCCGAGGCCATGATCGTCGAGGCTGGAGCGCTGTCCTGTTACGTCGACTACGAGCCATCCTTCGGACGCGGGCCGTTCGGCCACTACATCTGCACGTCCGTCAACGACGCCGTGCTCCACGGACTGCCGTACGACTACCCGCTTGCCGACGGCGATCTGCTGTCACTCGACCTCGCCGTCTCCAAGGGCGGAGTCGTTGCGGACTCTGCCATCAGCTTCATCGTGGGCGACTCGAAGCCCCCGGAGAGCGTCGCGCTGATCAGCGCGACCGAGCGCGCGCTGGACGCGGGGATAGCCGCTGCCGGCCCCGGGGCTCGCGTCGGCGACATCTCCCATGCCATCGGCTCGACCCTCCGCGAGGCGGGGTATCAGGTCAACACCGAGTTCGGAGGTCATGGCGTCGGGTCGACGATGCACCAGGACCCGCACATCTCGAACACCGGGCGGCCCGGCCGTGGATACAAACTGCGCCCTGGGCTGCTGTTGGCACTGGAGCCGTGGGTCATGGCGGACACCGCTGCCCTCGTCACCGATGCCGACGGCTGGACGCTCCGAAGCGCGACAGGCTGCCGGACGGCACACAGCGAGCACACGATCGCCATCACCAGCGACGGAGCCGAAATCCTCACCTTGCCGAGGCGGGCGCACCCCTGAGGTCGCAGCCACGCCTGCCCCTGTGCCGGGTGAACCGTACGCAACGAGCGTAGGCTGGGCCATCGACGATGTTGCGTGGAAGGCAGGAGAGCGGTGGAGATCATCGAGGTAGCCCCCCGCGACGGCCTGCAGAACGAGGCCGTGCTCGTCTCCACCGACGACAAGATCGCGCTGATCGAGCGCAGTATCGCCGCGGGGCTGCGCCGGATCGAGGCGACCAGCTTCGTGCATCCCAAGCGGGTTCCGCAGATGGCCGACGCCGAGGCCGTGATGGCTGGTGTTCCGCGCCGCGCCGACGTCTCCTACATCGGCCTGGTGCTCAACCGCCGCGGCTTTGACCGGGCGATCGCCGCCGGGGTGGACGAGGTGAACTGCGTGGTCGTCGCCTCGGAGACCTTCAGCCAGCGCAACCAGGGCATGTCGGTCGCGGACTCGGTCCGCACGGTGCGTGACCTCGCCGACGACGCCCGCGCCGCCGGGGTCGCGCTGTCGGTCACGATCGCCACGGCGTTCGGCTGTCCGTTCGAGGGGGAGGTGCCGGAGGCGACCGTGTTCGACCTGGCCCGGCAGGCGGGGGAGTTCGGGGTGGACGAGATCGCGCTCGCCGACACCATCGGCGTCGGCGTCCCCGCGCAGGTGGCCCGGCTCGTGGCCGGTGTCGCGGCGGTGGCACCGGGCCCCCGGCTGCGCTGCCACTTCCACAACACCCGCAACACCGGCTACGCCAACGCCGTCGCGGCGCTGGACGCCGGGGTGACGGTGCTGGACGCCTCGACCGGTGGCATCGGCGGCTGCCCGTTCGCGCCCGCCGCGACCGGCAACATCGCGACCGAGGACCTGGTCTATCTGCTCGATCGCAGCGGCGTGGAGTCCGGCGTCGACCTGCGGCAGCTGATCGAGACCGCCGACTGGCTCAGCGGCGTGCTGGGTAGCGCCGTCCCCGGTCAGCTCACCCGGGCCGGCGTCTTCCCCGGCTGAGCCGGCGAGCACGGGCTCCGGCGGCCTGGGATTGTGCACGGTGTGCGGCCGGCGGTGACCGCTGCCGAACGGCTCGCCCACGGCGGTTGACGGCGCGCGGATCTCATGGAAACACTGTTACCTCCATGGATACGCGACTGGATTGCCGGAGGTGGACGTGCCGACCACGATCGTTGTGGGCGCCGGGCCGGGTGGCCTGGCCTGTGCCATCGCCGCCGCCGACGCGGGCGGCACCGTGCTGCTGCTGGAGAAGGCGCCGGACGTTGGGGGCGCCCTGCCGTACTCCGGCGGGCACCTGTCCGCCGGCGGCTTCTCGCTGCAGCATGCGCGGGGCATCACCGATGACCCCGAGCGGCACTTCGACGACATCTGGCGGATCAGCCGGGGCACCGCGCGGGCCGACCTGACCCGCCTGACGCTGCGCGAACAGCCGGCGGTGCTGGAGTGGCTGCTCGCCGCCGGGCTCGCCGTCGATCCGGGCACCCCCCGCATCGTGTACGGGCACGAGCCGTACCGCACGCCGCGGACGGTCCACGCCACCACCGTCCCCGGCGGTCCGGCGATCCTGGCCGCGCTGCGCCCGATGCTCGACGCGCATCGGGCCGCCGGCCGCATCGACCTGCGTTGCGAGGTGCGCGTCACCGAGCTGCTGACCGAGGGCGGCGCGGTGGTCGGGGTGGCCACGGCCGACGGCGCGCGGTGGCGGGCACCCGCCGTGGTGCTGGCCACCGGCGGATTCGGGTACGCGCCGGAGCTGTTCGCCGAGCTGGAGGGCGCCCCGCTGACCACCTCGGCGGCGCCCACCTCGACCGGCGACGGCCTGCTCATGGGCCGGTCCGTCGGCGCCGGCCTGCAGGGCATGGGCCGCTACATTCCCACCTTCGGCGGGCTGCCCCCGATCGACGGCGACCTGCGGGTCGACTGGGTGCACCGGCCGCACCTGGTGGCGCCGGAGCGGCCGCCCTGGGAGATCTACGTCGACCGGGCCGGGCGGCGCTGGATCGCCGAGGACGAGCCCAGCATCGACCACAAGGAGCGGGTGCTGACCACGGTCGACCGGATGACCTTCTGGACGGTCTTCGACGCCCACGCCTTGCGCGAGTCGCACCCGATGGTGCAGGGCTGGAGCGCGGCCGAGCTGGACGCCCGGTGTGGCCGGCGCCGGGGCGTGCACCGGGCGCCCGGGCTGGCGGAGCTCGCCGGGCTGGCCGGCATCGACCCGGCGGGGCTTTCGGCCACGGTGGCCCGCTACAACGGTTTCGTCGCCGACGGCCGGGATGCCGACTTCGGCCGGGCGCACCTGCCGGCGCCGATCGTCGAGCCGCCGTTCTACGCGCTGGAGAACCATCCGGTCACCCTGATCACGTTCGCCGGCCTGGACGTGGACGAGATGCTGCGGGTCCGCCGCGCGGACGGCACGACGATCCCCGGCCTGTACGCCGTCGGCGAGGTGATCGGCTCCGCCGCCGTCAATGGCAACGCGTTCTGCTCCGGCATGTGCCTGACGCCGGCCATGGCCTTCGGCCGGCTGGTCGGGCGTCGCGTCGCGCGGGGCGCGAGCTGAGCCGGTCTCGTCCCGGGGCCCGGCGAAGTCGTGCGGGTCTCCGGCCTGGGGCGGGGCGGTTGGTGGAGACGCGCTCTTGCCGGTGGGAGCAGCGCGGGCAGGACCGTTCCAGCACCTGGCCCTTGCAGGCCCCGGGAAATGAGTCCGCTTGCCGAGGTCGTCGGTCCCTGCCGGGTCGGCCTACCCTCTTTCGGCCCCTATGGAGCTGCCCCGTTTGTGCGCTCGACGGAGCGGGAGCGTAGACGGGGCAGCTCCATAGGGGCCGCTGGGTAGGCCCCCGACCATGCGAGTGTTCGCCAGGCCGCCAGCCGCCAGCCGTCAGCCCGGCGTGCGGGACGGCATGGGCGGCGTAGCGGCGGCCCCACCGGGGCATGCGCGCGACCGGCGGCGGAGCAGGGTGGCCGGGGCCTGGTTCTCGGCCTGGCTGTCTGTAGCGGACATTCGCCCCGGGCCGGTTCAGTGCGCGAAGGCGAAGCCCTCCGCGCGCAGCCTGGCGGAGCTGATCGGCACGAACGGGGTCCTGATCTCGCCCCGGTAGGTCAGCGCGGGCCAGCCCCCGGCGGCGCAGAGCTCGTCGAGGACGGCCCGGTTGGTCTGCGGCACGGCCGCGTCCGGCACCGCGTTGAACACGCCCGTGAGGTCGCGGCTCACCACGAAATCGAGCGCGGCGGCGGCGTCGCGGTAGTCGATGCGATAGTGCAGGGCGTCGGCCGAGAACGGCACGCTGCCGCCGAGCATCTCGTGGGCCAGCTTCACCCGGGTCGGATAGTCGAGGTCGCGCGGATGCCCGTACACGTCGGGGATCCGCAGCGCGGCGCCGCGCGGGGCGGCCAGCACGGCGGCCTCGGCGGCGATGAAGTTGCGGGGTGAGGCGTCCGGGTCGTCGGTGACCGGGGTGGCCTCGTCGACCAGCGCGCCATGGCCGGCCCCGTAGACCGACACCGAACTGGTGAAGATCACCCGGGGGTGCGCGGCGGCGGCGGTGCGCGCGGACGCGGTGAGCGTGTCGGCGTACTCGGCGATGCGCTGGTCGGCGTCGAAGGCTCGGGCGATGCGCGGGCTCACGGTGAGCACGACCGCGTCGGCGTCCCGGGTGGCCCGCTCGACGGCCGCGCGGTCGCTGCCCCGGAGGACCGCCACCTCGGTGCAGACGGGCGCCAGCTCGGGCACCCGCTCGGGGGAGGTGGTGGTGCCGACCACGTGGTGGCCGGCCGAGACCCAGCGACGGGCCAGCTCCATGCCGACGTTGCCGCAACCGATGATCACGTAACGCACCTGGACCTCCCTCAGGGAAACGCCGTTTCCCACTCTGCCCCATCTCGGGTCCCCCTGCCAAGACCGTTCCGCGAACCCGCCGCCGACGCCGCGGTGTCCGCGGAGTCGATCGCATCGGCCGACGCAAATCGCCTGTCGGGCTATTGACAGGAGGGTGGGCCGGCTGCCTTTATGAACCTATCCAATTTTGGAAACCACCGTTTCCGCTAGCGAAACAGTGGCCAGGGGTGCACCGTTCCCCACAGGAAGGAGAGCGGGACCGCAATGGGATTGCTCAGAACTACGGCTACAGCGGTGGGGGTGGCGGCACTGGCCGCCGTCGCGACCGCGGTCTGCGTGTCCCCCGCGCAGGCGTACGGCCCCACCCCGGGCAACCTGGGATGCCGGCTGTACTTCAACGACGCCGGTACCGGCAGCTCGCCGACGAACTGGGCCGACTCGTTCGGGCTCACCCAGACGCCGGCGACGCCGAGCCCGGGGCAGACCGTGACGGTGACCTTCACCGCGGCGGCCGGCCCGCTCAACGGGCCGGTCGCACTCAACCCCGGTGACGTGCCGGTCGTGGTGGAGGCGACGCTGGGTGGCGCGCAGAGTGGCCCGGTCACTCTCACCCAGCCCAACTACCCGGCCGTTCCGGTCGCCGGCAACGCCCCCACCGGCCCGATCACCGCCACCGGCACCTACGTCGCCGGAGCGACGGGAGCCTCGACGCTGACGGTCAACCGGGTGATCCTCAACAACCCGGTCGCCAAGACGTACTGCTCGGCGGCGGGCGACCGGGACCACAAGGCGGCGCCGGTCCCGACCTCCATCGTGGAGAGCTTCACGGTCTTCGGTGGCACGGTCTCGGTCACCTCGGTGACCGGCCAGACCGTGACCGGGTCCGCCCGGGCCGGCAACGTCATCAACTACGCGGTGACCGGTCTCGCGCCGTCCACCGCCCTGACCGCGACACTGCGCGCGGCCAACGGCACCGGAACGCCCGAAGGCTCCGGCACGGGCACGACCGGCGCCACCGGCGCCGGCACCGGCACGCTCACGGTGCCCAGCGGCGCCACCACGGGGGCACGTACCCTGGCGGTCTCGGACGGGACCAACACGGTCTCCGTCCCGATCACGATTCTCGGCTCGCCGGGCATCGCGATCACCCCCAGCGGTGGCGGCTCCGGCACCGTGGTGACGGTCACCGGCACCAACTGGAACCCGGGCAGCACGGTCACGATCCGCGGCTACAAGGCGCTCACCGGCGCCCCGCCGCCGCCCGCGACGGGCGACCCGGCGACGACGGCCACGGCCGGTGCCACCGGTGGGATCAACGCCACCTTCACCGTCACGGACAGCACCACCGCGTACGTCGGCGCGCAGTCCGGCGCCCTGTTCGCGATCTCCGCCTGGACGGGGTCGGCTGACTCGTGCGTTGCCAAGACCGGCTCGGCCACGACCGGCAACTGCACCCTGTCGTACAACCTGTCGCAGACCGTGACCGCCGGAAACCTGTCGATGGCTCGCGCCGCCGGCACCGGCAACATCGCGTTCTCCGGCGTCACCGTCGGCGGCAGCGTGCAGACGGCGACGGGCAGCCTGTCGACCGTCACGGTGACCGACTACCGGGGCAGCACCTTCGGGTGGAGCCTCGTCGGCACGGTCACCGACTTCACCGGCACCCCGGGCGGAACCATCGCCAAGAGCAACCTGTCCTGGACGCCGGCCTGCGTCGGCACCGCCGGCGCGACCAACGCGGTCACCGCGGTGGCCGGCACCCCGGGCACGGTCGACACGGCGACGCTCTGCTCCGCGCCGACCAGCGCCACCGGTACGGGCGGCAGCTTCGACGCCTCGGCCGGGCTGTCCCTCTCCGTGCCGGCGAACCAACTCGCCGGTGCCTACGCCGCGACCCTCACGCTCACCCTGAGCTGAGGACCGCCTCGACGTGGGGGCGGTCGGCCGAGCCGGCCGCCCCCACACCGACCAGTCGAAGGGTGCAACCGCGTGCGTCACCCCCTCTGGCCACGTCGCCTCCGTACCGGTGCGGCTGCCTTCGTCGCCGCTGTCGCCGCTGTCGCCGCTGTCGCCGCTGTCGCCGCTGTCGCGCTGGCCGTCGTCCCGGCCGGGCCGGCCGCCGCGGCGGACAACGGCGAATGGGCCGTCGTGCCCACCCCGCCGGCCAACGCCGGGCCCACCCCCCGGCTCTACTTCTTCCTCGAGTCACCCGCCGGCCGGACCCTCACCGACTCGGTGCGGGTGGTCAACCGCACCGACACCGAGCGCACCTTCACCCTGTACGGCGCGGACGCCTACAACACGGCGCGCGACGGCGGGTTCGCGCTGCGCCGGCGCGACGAGAAGCAGTCGGACATCGGGGTGTGGACGGCGGTCGGCGCCGGCACCGTGGCGATCCCGCCCAAGGCGCAGGCCGACATCCCGTTCTCCATCACCATCCCGACGAACGCCAGCCCCGGCGACCACGTCGGCGGGATTGTCGCGATGGAGGCCGTCCCGGGCGGCCGGAGCGAGAGCAACGGCGTCGCCGTCGCGGTGCAGCGGGCCGTCGGCGCCCGCATCTACCTGCGGGTCGCCGGGCCGGAGGTGCCCGGCCTCAACCTCGCCGATCTGGACCTGACGCACCCGACGCCGTGGCTGCCCACGCCGGTCGACGGCGCCCTGGAATACACCCTCGTCAACACCGGCAACCTGCACCTCGCCCCCACCATCACGGTCGCCGCCTCCGGCGTGTTCGGGCACCGGGTCCGCCAACGTGGCGCCACTCCCCAGCTCGACCTGGTGCCGGGCGCCGAGGCGCGGATGCGTGCCCAGTTCACCGGGCTGTGGCCGGTCGACGTCGTCACCGCCACCGTGACGGCGAAGGCTGACGGTGGCGTGTTGGCGGTGCGGACCACCCGTACCGTGGTGGTCAGTTGGACCGGCCTCGCCGCACTCGCCGCGCTGGTCGCCGCCGGGGTCGTGGCCTGGCGCAGGCGCCGCCGCGCCCAGGTGGCCCGTCCCCGGGGCGTCCGGCCCGTCCGCGCGCATGCGGAGGTCGGATGACGAGGATCGCGCGCACCCTGACCGCCGTCTGCGTGCTGGCCGGCGGGCTGGCACTGCCCACCGGCCCGGCGTGGGCGGCCGAGGGACTCACCCTCGCCGCCCCGGCGGCCGCACCGGGCGACCGGCTCGGGGTGACCGGCACCGGCTGGCCCGGCGGCGCGCTGGTCCAGCTTGTCACCTGCGGGCAGCTTGCGATCGGCGGCTCGGCCTCCTGCGACACGCGGGCCGCCCTGGCCGTTCCGGTGCGCCCGGACGGCACCTTCGCGGTGCGGTTCGTGCTCAGCACCCCGCCGGTGCCCTGCCCGTGCGTCGTGCATGCCACGCTGGTCGGCGGCGCCGCGCGCGGCCAGGTCGACGCGCCGCTGGAACTCACCGGGCACGCCATGGGGGCCACCCCCACGGTCTCCGCCGCCCCGGTCCGGCTCGACCTGGTCGAGGCGAGGATCGTCGGCCGGCCGAGCTGGCGGAGCCTGGCCGGCGCGGCGGCGACCCGGACCCTCGTCTACACCGTGCACAACCCCGGGCCGCAGCCGCTGCCCAACCCGCCCCTCAACGTCCGGGTCGGCCGGGACGGCGGCGGCGACCGGGTCAGCACGCCCGGCACCGACGGCATCCGGCCGGGCGAGACGCGCACCTACCGGGTGCCCGTCACCACCCCGTTCGCCGCGTTCGGGCGGTACACCGTGCAGGCCGACCTGGGTGGGTTCGGCCCGGCCGAGGTGTCGTTCCGGACGTACCCGTGGGGCCTGTTCGTGGTGCACCTGCTCGGCGGGGCGCTGATCGTCGTGGGCGTCGCCCGCCGCATCGCCAACCGCCGCAACCGCCCACCGCTGCCCGCGACGGCCGCCGCCCCGGCCGGAACGCTGCTGCCCTCCGTCGTGCGGGTCGGCTCGCTCGGGGCGTACCTCGTCTTCGACGACGCTCCCGGTGCCGGTCGGCTGCGTCGGCGGGCCGGCACCCACCTGAGCGTCGCCGCGCTGCGGGACCTGCTCGGCGACGCCGGACTGCCGAACGGACCCGGCGCCGATCCGGCCGCCGGCGCCGCGGTCGTCGACCTCGCCGCCCTCGACGCGGTGCTCGCAGCCCGCCCGGGCGCGGCCGCGCCGGCCGGAGCACGCGGCGGCAACCAGACCGCCGCCGCCGTGATCGACCTGGCCGCGCTCGACACCTACCTCGGGGGCCCTCGATGAGCCGCGATCCTGGCAGCCACGCCGCCGGCTGGGACCGGACCCTGACGGTACGGGCGGCCGTCGCCGCCGTCGCCGCGCTGCTCGCCTTCGTCGGCTGCGGCGCGGTGCTGCCCGGCGTGGGCGGCGTCGACGGCACCGGCGTCGGGCCCGGCGTCACCGCCGACGCGGTCACCGTCGTGTTCGTCGGCACCGACCTGACCAAGACGGCGAACCTGACCGGGTTCAACACGGCCTCGGCCGGCGACCCGGTGCGCCAGATGCGGGCGCTGGAGAGCCACGTCAACGCCAACGGCGGCATCGCCGGCCGGCGGATGCGGGCGGTCTTCCGTAACTTCGAGGCGAGCGACGACTCACCGGCCGCCGAGGAGAAGCTCTGCAACCAGATCACCCAGGACGACCGGGCGTTCGCGGTCGTGCTCACCGGTCAGTTGCAGGCCAACGCCCGCCCCTGCTACGCGCAGCGGCGCACCCTGGTGCTGGACGCCACCCTGATCACCATCGACCAGGCGACGAACGAGCGGTTCGCGCCGTACCTGTTCGCCCCGGCCTACCCCGCGTACGACGACTTCGTGCGCGCGTACCTGCCGGCGCTGGCCGCGCAGGGCTTCTTCGACGGGGCCCGGAAGGTGGGCATCGTCGCGGTGGACGCACCGGCCAACCGGGCGATGTACGAGCAGCACGTGGTGCCGTACCTGAAGCAGCGGGGAATCACCCCGACCCCGGCCTGGATCGACTCCACCGACCTGGGCACCCTCAACACGGGGCTCAACCAGGCCGCCGTCGACCTGCGGGCCAAGCGCGTCGAGCGGGTCTTCTTCCTCGGCGGGACCCGGCTGGCCTCCTTCTTCCTCACCTCGGCCGCCGCGCAGGGCTTCACCGCCCGGTACGGCATCTCCAGTTACGACAATCCCAGCTTCCTGATCGGCAACCCGGACATCATCCCGCGCGAGGCGCTGACCGGGGCGGTGGGCATCGGCTTCAACCCCAGCCAGGACGTCGCCGACCGGGAGTACGCCTTCCCCGCCACCGACGCCGAACGCACCTGCCTGGGCATCTTCGCCGCGGCGGGTGAGTCGTTCGGCACCCGAGAGAACGCGCGCGTGGCCTTCCCGTACTGCGACGCGGCCCTGCTGCTGCAGGCCGGCGCGAAGGACCTCGGCGCGGACCTCAACGCGCACCGGTGGCTGGCGGCCGTGGGCAGCCTCGACACGTGGTTCCAGCCGGCGACCGGATTCTCCGGGCGGCTCGGCCCGGGCCGGTTCGCCGCCTCGAACGGCTACCGGGCGTTCGGCTACGACAGCGGCTGCGCCTGCTTCACCTACCGCGGGGAGGACGTTTCCTTTGCGACCCGATGACGACACCCGCCGGAGCGTCCCGCCGGGCATCGCCCGCGACGGTGCCGGGGCATGGCGGTCCCGGAGCGCGGGCTGGGGCGCGGGTACGGCCGGCGGCCTGCTGACCGGGGTGCCGCTGCTCGGCGCCGCGGGACTCGCCCGGGGTCTCGGTGTCGACCTGACCAGCGTGCTGGCCGCGGTGATCGCCGCCGCGGTGGTCGGCGCGGCCGCGACCGTCGCGGTCGTGCAGCGGGTACCGCACCGCCATCCGGTACGGGCCGCGCTGCTCGTCGGCGCCGGGCTGGGCGCGGCGCTGCTGCTGGTGGTCGACGTCGCCGCCCCGGTGCCGGGGCTGTTCGCGCTCACCGCGCTCGGGCTGCCCTGGGCGGTCCTGGTGGTGGCCGGCCGCGCGGTCGCCGCCGGAACGGCCACCCTGCGGTACTGGCACGTGGGGCTGCTGAACGGGCTCGGCCTGGCCGCGCTGCTCGCCGGTGGCACCGGCGGCGGGTCCGGGTACCACTGGGCGGCGGCGGGCGGCCTCGCGGCGCTCGGCGCGCTGGCCGGGGCGACCGCCGCGGAACTGCCGGGCGACGCCGGCTGGCCACCGGCGCTGCGCACCCTGTTCGACAACGCCACCCGCCCACCCACCGCGCGGGTCGCCGTGCTGGCCCAGGTCGGCCTCGGCCTGGTCGTGCCCGGCGCGCTGATCTTCGCCGCCGACATGCTGCGCGCCAGCTTCGGCCTCGGCCCGCGCGGCGCCGTCGGCGTGGTCGGCGACGCGCTGCTCGCCGGGGCCGCGCTCGCGGTGCTGCTGCACGGCGAGCGGGCGCTGCGCCTCGCCGTCGCCGCAGCCCCGGCCGGGCTGCTCGTCGCCGCCGGTGCGCTGCTCGTCGGGGCCGCCCCCGCCGCGCTCGGCGTCGTGCTGTTCGCATCGGGCCTGGCCGCCGCCGTCGGTGCGCTGGTCGCGCTCGCCGTCTCGGGCGAGGGCGTCGCCGCCGAGGTGCTCCACCCGGACGCCCGCCCCGCGTTCGCGGCGGCGGCGTCGGTGCTGCACCTGGCCGGTGGCCTGGGTGGCGCCGGCGTGTTCGCCCTGCTCGGCACCCGGTACGGTGCCGGTCCGGCGTTGGTGGTGGCCGCGGCGGCGGTGCTGGTCGGCTCCGGCTACGCCCGGCGGCTCCGGCGCACCGCCGCAGCCGACGCCGAGCGGTTGGCCCGGGTGCTCGCCGACGAGGCGGAGGTCGCCCGGCTACGGCGCGGCGGCGTGCGTCCGGCCGCCCTCTCCAGCTCCGGGATCGACGCGGCGTACGGCCCGGTCCAGGTTCTCTACGACGCGGCCGTACGTGTCGACGACGGCGAGATGGTGGCGATCTGCGGCCCGAACGGGGTCGGCAAGACCACTTTGCTGCGGGTGCTCTCCGGGCTGCACCGCCCCACCGCCGGGGTGGTCCGGCTCGGTGGGGTCGACGTGACCGCGCTGACCGCGCCCCGCCGGATCGAGCTGGGCATGTCGACAGTGGTCGGTCAGGCGGTGTTCGGTTCGCTCACCGTCACCGAGAACCTGCGCATGCACGGCTACGCGCTGGGTCGGCGAAGCGACGCGGTGCACCGGGGGGTCGACGCGGCGTTCGCCGTCTTCCCCCGCCTCTACGAGCGGCGGGACCAGGTCGCCGCCACCCTGTCGGGCGGTGAGCGGCAGCTGCTCGTGCTCGCCAAGACGCTGATCCAGCGCCCCCGGATGCTGCTGGTCGACGAACTGTCGCTCGGCCTGGCCCCGGTCGTCGTCGGCGGCCTGCTGGAGATGCTGCGCCGGCTCAACGCGCGGGGCACCTCGCTGCTGGTGGTGGAGCAGTCGGTCAATGTGGCGCTGTCGCTGGCCGACCGGATCTATTTCATGGAGAAGGGTGCGATGGTCGCCGAGCACACCGCAGGCGAACTGGCCGGTCGGCCGGGGCTGGTCCGGGCCCTGATGCTCGGCGGCCACGCGCCGGCCGAGGACGCCGAGCCCGCGCCCCGGGCACAGGACGCCGAGCCCGCGCCCCACACCGCCCCGGCGGACGGGGCGGTGATCTGGTGATCGGCGGTTTCGACTTCGGCCCGGACCGCATCGTGCTGGGCCTGTTCACCGGCCTCACGTACGGGCTGCTGGCGGTCGGGCTGGTGCTGGTCTACCGGTCCAGCCGGTTCGTCAACTTCGCCCACGGCGCGGTCGGGGTGTTCGGCGCCGCCGTGCTCGGCCGGCTGGTCGGTGACGGCGTGCTGTCGTACTGGCTCGCCCTGCCGGTCGGGATGCTCGCCGCCGCCGCGGTCTCCGGCGCGATCGAGCTGAGCGTGGTCCGCCGGCTGCGCCGCCGGCCCCGGGTGATCGGCATGATCGCCACCCTCGGGCTGTCCCAGTTCGTGCTCGTGCTCGCCCTGCTGGTGAACAGCTCGGGGGCCAGCGGCCCGGCGTTCCCGGCGCCGCCCGGCATGCCGTCGTTCACCGTCGGCAACACCCCGGTCGGCCCGGCGTTCACCGCGATGCTGCTGCTCACTCCGGTGCTGCTGGTCGGGCTCGCCATGTTTCTCAGGCGCAGCCGGTTCGGGCTGGCGATCCGGGCCGCCGCCGACGCCCCCGACGCGGCCACCCTCAACGGCGTCACCGCGGCCCGGATGGCGACCCTGGCCTGGTCGATCGCCGGCGCCGTCGCCGCCTTCTCGGCGATTCTCGTGGCGCCGACCCAGGGCACCCAGTCGATCGAGTCGCTCGGCCCGGCCCTGCTGGTGCGGGGCCTCGCCGGCGCGGTGATCGCCCGGTTCTCCTCCGTACCGATCGCGTTCGGCGCCTCGCTGGGCCTCGGGGTGGGGGAGCAGATCCTGCTGTCCGGTCGATCCAGCGGCGGCCTCGTCGAGCTGGCCCTCGTCGCGGTCATCCTGGTCGCGCTGCTCGCCCAGCCGGTCCGCGCGCGCCGCGACGGCGAGGACGGTGGCTGGGGCCGGATCGGCGCACCGCCGCTGCCCGCCGCGTACCAACGGATCTGGCTGCTGCGCAACCTGGGCCGGGTCGTCGCCGGAATGGGCTTTGCCGTCGCCGTCGCGCTGGCCTTCGTGATCAGCAACGAGAGCGCCTCGGTGCTCATCGCGATCATCGGCTTCACCCTGGTCGGCCTGTCGATCGGGCTGGTCACCGGCGTGGCCGGGGAGCTGTCCCTGGGCCAGTTCGCGTTCGCCGGCATCGGCGCCGCGGTGTCGGTGCAGGTCTCCGTGCGGACCGGCAACCTGTTCCTGGGGATCCTCGCCGGCTGCGCGGCGGCGGCGCTGGCCGCAGTCGCGGTCGGGGTGCCGGCGCTGCGCCTGCGCGGGCTCGCCCTCGCCGTCACCACGCTCGCCTTCGCGCTGGCCACCAGCGCGTTCCTGCTGCGGCAGGGATGGCTGCTCGGCGACGGTGCGCAGGTGCCCAAGCCGCGCATCCTCGGCCACACCTTCGACCTGGCCACCGACTACTACCTGCTCGCGCTGGTGGCGCTGCTGCTCGGCCTGTGGGTCACCGCGAACCTGCGTACCGGTGCCTTCGGGCGGATCCTGGTGGCGCTGCGCGACAACGCCGACGCCGCCCGGGCGTTCACCGTCGCGGTGCCGGTGCGGGTCCTGCAGGCGTACGCGGTCGCGGGTGCGCTGGCCGGCCTCGGCGGGGCGGTGATCGGCCACGGGCAGACCCAGCTCACCGTGAACACGTTCCCGGCCTCGGCCAGCATCGACGTCGTCGCCACCGTGGTGGTCGGCGGGATCACGCTGCTGGGCGGCCCGCTGCTCGGGGCGTTCCTGATCGTCGGCGTGCCCGGATTCCTGGAGTTGGACATCATCGGCCAGGCCGCGCTGACCCTGGTCTGGCTGGTCGTGGTGATCGCGCTGCCGGCCGGGCTCGGCGGGCCGGTGCTGTGGCTGCGTGACCGGATCGCCGCGCTGATCGCCCGCGGTCGCGGCGCACCGCCACCGTCCGCCGCCGACGAGGTCAGCGGGTCCGCCCCCGATCGGACGACCGGACCCGTGACCGCACCCGTGGCCGGGCCGGCGCCGGCCGCCGTCGGCGCAGGTGGCGCGATCACGCTGCCGCCGCGCACCGTCCCGCTGCAACCGGCGGTGGCCGGCGAGCCGCTGCTCTCGGTGCGCGGGGTGGCCCGCTCCTACGGCGGCGTGCGGGCCGTCGCCGGGGCCAGCCTCGACGTCGCCGCCGGCGAGGTGGTCGGCATCATCGGCCCGAACGGGGCCGGCAAGACCACGCTGTTCGAGATCATCGCCGGCTTCACCCGCGCCGACCGGGGCGCGGTGCTCTTCGCCGGCCGCCCGGTCACCGGGCTGTCGCCGCAGCGGCGCGCGGGCCTCGGGCTGGTGCGCTCGTTCCAGGACGCCCGGCTCTTCGCCACCATGACGGTGTTGGAGACCGTCATGGTGGCCGGCGAACGCACCGCGCCGACCAGCCTCCTCGCGGCGGCTCTCGGCGCCGGCGGCCCGGACCGGGCCAAGCGCCGCCGGGCCGAGGAGCTCGTCACGCTGATGGGTCTGGCCCCGCTCGCCGACCGGTTGGTCGGTGAGCTCTCCACCGGCACCCGCCGGATCGTCGAGATCACCTGCCTGCTGGCGTTGGAGCCGGCGCTGCTGCTGCTCGACGAGCCCTCGTCGGGGGTCTCCCAGGCCGACGGCGTCGCGCTGGGCGAGGTGCTGCGCCGGATCCACGACGAGCTCGGGGTCACCATGGTCATCATCGAGCACGACCTGCCGCTGCTCGCCCGGCTCGCCGACCGGCTGGTCGCGATGGACGGCGGCCGGGTCATCGCCGACGGCACGCCGCAGGAGGTCCGCACCCACCCCGACGTGGTCCGCTCCTACCTCGGCACCGACCACGCCGCCGTCAACCGCTCCGGCGTGCCCGCGCAGCGTACGACGGTGCCGTCGTGAGCCCCGCCCGCATCGCCCCGCCCCTTGCCCGCGCCGGCCTGCGCCGAACCTGTCAGGAGATCGCCGTGCGAACCTTCCGCCGCGCGTCCACGCGCCCGGGCGGCCGACCTGTCGGTCGTAAAGCCCGGGCGCTCACGCTCGCCGTCCTGCTCGCCACCGGCAGCGGCCTCGCCGTCGCGGCGGCACCCCCGGCCGCGTTCGCCGCGCCGACCCTCACCGTCAGCGAGACCACCGGGCTGACGGACAAGCAGCAGGTCGTCGTCGACGGCTCGGGATTCAGCCCGAACCTGAAGCAGATCGCCGTCGGCCAGTGCGTCGCCGGCTTCAAGGGCCCGACCGACTGCAACCTCGCCGGCGGCGCCGCGTTCGTCAACGCCGACGGCGGCGGGAAGCTGCCCACGGTCACCCTGAAGCTGGCGCAGAAGTTCGGCAAGTTCGACTGCACCAAGCAGGAGTGCGTGGTCGCGGCGCAGATCCTGCCCGCGAGCGGCAACGCCGGCGAGGTCGAGGCCAACAAGGTCTCGGTGGCGTTGACGTTCGGCAAGAAGCCGGCGCAGAGGCCCGCACCGACAACACCAGCCGTCACCCCACCCACGTCCGCGGCACCGCCGGCAGCCACCACGTCACCCTCGACCGGGCCGGCGGTCGCCGCCGGTACGTCGGCGCCGACGCTGGTCAATGCCAACCCGGTGAGCGCCGGCCCGGACCGGTACGCGGTCACCGTGCTGGTCGGCTCCGGCCTGCTGCTGCTCTGCATCGGCCTGCTCGTGCTGATGCCCCACCGGAACCGGAGGTCCCCATGACCCGACGTCGTTTCCCCGTCCGGATGTCGGCGCTCGCGCTCGTCCTGGCGCCACCGCTGCTGCTGCTCGCGATCCCGGCGGCGGTCCCCGCCCGGGCGACGCCGCCGGCTGCGGCGGTCGGTCCCACGACCGAGACGCTGGGCTGCCGGCTCTACTTCAACGACGCCGGTACCGGCAGCTCGCCGACGGTCTGGCAGGACACCTTCACCCTGACCCAGTCGCCGGCCGAGCCGAAGGTCGGCGACACGGTGACCGTCACGCTCACGGCGAAGGTCGGCCCCGACAACGGGCCGGTGGGGCTGAACGCCGGTGACGTTCCGGTGAACGTCACGCTGGCCCTGGGCGGCTCCCTCTCCGGCAGCGCGACGCTGCGGATGTCGTCGTACCCGGCGCGGGCCGTCGCCCCGGCGACGCCGCTCGGCCCGATCACCGCGACCGGCACCTACTTCGCCGCCGCCGCCGGAGCGGCGACGCTCACCGTCGGGCGGGTCACGTTCGCCAACGCCTCGGCGACGACGCACTGCTCGGCGGCCGGCGACCGCGACCACAAGGCGGCACCGGTGCCGACCTCCATCGTGGAGAGCTTCACCGTCGGCGGTTCCGGCACCGCGACCCCACCGCCGAGCCCGTCCGCCTCCGCGACGCCGTCGCCGTCGGCGTCCGCGTCGCCGTCGCTCCCGCCGCCCACGACGAGCGCCCCCCCGCCGGCGAAGAGCGAGGAGGTCGACACGCCGGCCCAGCCGTTCGGCCCGAAGAGCGTGAAGCTGAACTGCAAGACGCTGAGCAGCCTCTCGGCGTGGACTGCCACGCACACGCTGACCATGTCACCCAGCAATCCTGGTCGGGGCGCCAAGGTGACCGTGAGCCTGAAGTTCTCGGCCGGCCCGAAGAGCGGGCCGGTGCCGGTGGGCGCCGGTGACCTGGTGCCCAAGGCGACCGTCAAGGTCGGCGGGGTGGGCAGCGGCACGGTGAACCTGAAGGGCCCGGCGTACGGCGCGATCGCCGCCTACGCCGTGGTGCCCGGTGCGACGCTGACCGGGACGTACACCACCTCGCAGGCGGGGCTGGTCTCGCTGACCGTCAGCAACTTCCTCTTCGACCACTCGCAGGTCGACACCGAGTGCAACGCCGGCGCCGACCCGGTGACCGGCCCGGCGATGACGTCGATCGTCGCCAAGTTCACGGTGAAGTCGCGGGCCGCGACCGACGACGAGGGCGATGGCGGAGGCGAAGGGTCGCTGCCGACCACGGGCGAGGGGGGCGTGACGGCGCTGCTGCTGCTCTGGTCGAGCGCGGCGCTGCTGTTCGGTATCGGCCTGGTCGTGGTGCTGCCGAGGCGTCGCGGTACCGCGCGGAGCTGAGCCAGCAAACGACGCGGGCCGGGGAGGCACCCCCGGCCCGCGCCCTTGCGGATCGCCGGCAGCGCCGGTGCCAGAGGGTGGTTCGGGGCTGCCCGTCCGTAGCCGAGCACCGTCTCGGCGGTTGAGGAAGCGCTCGCCCCGGAACAGCTCGGTCGGCTCGTGAATCCTGTTCCGCTCCTTGAGGATGACCCGAAATCTTGGCCAGGGCTTCGGTCTGTCTGACCGGTCCTGCGCTGTGTCCCCTCTCCCGCGAATGTTCCGGGGACGTCGGCCGTCTCGCGCCGCCCCATGCCGCCCCGCACGCCGGGCAGTCGGGCGGTGGCCTGACGATTGCGCCCCGCGCCCGGTCGGGGGCCTGTCCTTCGGCCCCTATGGAGCTGCCCCGTCTACGCGCCCGCTCCACCGGTAGCACAAACGGGGCAGCTCCATAGGGACCAACGAAGGGTAGGCCGAACCGGGGAAGGCCGCCCCGAGGAAGATCGCCCCGGCAAGGGTCGATGGTGTCGGTAGCGCGCATCCCCTGGGGCCTGCCGAGCCGGATACCCACGACTTTGCGGGGCCCTGGGATTGCGCTGGATCGAGCACGATCCTGCACACCGGGCCGATCGCCGGCGGTTCCCGAGAGGACGCCGGGTCCCGGAACGCTCCGGAACTGGTAGGTCTCCGTTCGTCGTCAGGGCGGCGGTTGGTTTCGGTTGGTGGCGACTGCGCTTGCCCGCCGCCGGAGACGTGGCCGTGCGTCTCCCGCACCTCGACACCCGCCCCACGCCCGCAAGGGACATGCAGCCCAGAACAACCCTCTCAGTGCTCGCGGAGCAGGGACCCGGCGCCGTACACCTTGTCGGAGATGCCGTTCTCGCGCAGCGCCATCCACCACGTCGCCGCGTTGATGGCGATCACCGGCTTGCCGAGCCAGCGTTCGGCCTCGTCGGCCAGCCCGACCATCGACAGGTTGGTGCCGCACTGGACCAGGGCGTCCACGTCCGGGCCGTCCACCGCCAGCAGCGCCCGGCGCAACTCGTCCTCCGTGACGTGGGCGATGGAGACCGCGGTCGGGCACTTGAGCCCTTCGATCGCGGCCACCTCGAAACCGATCTCGGAGAAGAACTGCACGACATTCGTGTCGCCGATCGGCTGGTACGGCGTCACCACGCCGATCCGGCGCGCGCCGTAGAGGCGCAGTGCCCGCTCGCACGCCTCCGCCCCGGTCGCCACCTCCAGCCCGGTGGCCGCCTTGATCTGGGCGACGAACTGCCGGTTGCCCTCGACGCCGCCCCAGAACGTCTCCGCGGACATGCCCATCACCATGTAGTCGGGCTCGCAGGTCAGCACCCGCTCGCAGGCGGCGCCGATCTCGCCGCGGATCTGCGTCAGGAGGTTCTCGAAGTTGCTGTCGCTGGACAGGTCCTGGTTGCGGATGTGGATCCGGGAGAAGTGCGCGGTCACGCCGGGCACCGTCATCCGGTAGAAGTCCGGCTCCACGATGGTGTTGGTCGACGGGGCGAGGACGCCGAACTTGCGGCGCCAGCCGAGCGCGTCGGTCATGGCCTGACGGCTCCTTCCTGGGCGGGGGTCGGGTGGGAACTGGCCGGGGCCAGGGTGTGCGCACGCGCGGTCAGCCACGCCGCGACCAGCAGCGCCGCCTGGCCGAGGGTGTTGGTGCCCTGCTCCGCCCACTGCAGAGCCAGGGTCTCGTGCTCGGGGTGGTTGCGCAGCGGCACCAGCAGCAGCACGCAGGCCAGCCCGGCGACGTAGAGCGCCACCGCGCCCCAGGCGCGCCGTCGGCCGGCGATGACCGCGGCCAGGACGCTGATGGTGGTGACGCCCGTGGTGGCGAGGGCGAAGACCGGTGCGAAGATGGCGTACGCGGCCGCCACTGCGGCGGTGACGGCCAGCAGCGCGGCGAACGGCCACCACGGCACGATGCGCCCGCGCAGCGCGCCGGCCAGGCCCCAGATCAGCCCGACCGCGCCGACCGCCATCAGCGGGAACAGCGCCGCCTCCAACCAGGGCAGGTCGACCGAGAACCCGGCCAGCAGCAGCTTCCAGGTCGACTTGGCCAGGCCGCCGAGGCCGATCAGGACGGCGCCGACGCGGGCGACCGGGCCCACCCGGGGCACGACCCGCTCGGAGAGCCCGGCCAGGATCCAGAACCCGACCAGCGCCAGGCCGGTCGGCACGAAGTCCTCCAGCGCGAGGACGACGGTGTAGTCGCTGCCGTTCACGGTGTGCCCTCGCGTCGGATCACCCGGGGCCGCCGACGGAGTCGCCGAAGAGGTCGCGCTTGCGGAAGCCGGCGACGGCGAACCGTCCGGCGGCCTTGCGGTTGGTCAACCAGGCGGCCCGGCTGCCGTTGCGGCCCCCGGCGAGGACCCGGTCGGCCAGCCACGGGGTGACCGTCTCCACCCGGTCGCCGAGGATGTTGAAGATCTTCTTGGCCTTCGCCAGCTCGTCCGGCGGGTAGTCGTGGGTGAGCAGGTCGGTCACGACGATGCCGGGGGAGAGGTGGTGCACGGTGACCTTGTCGGCGACCCCGGCTGCGGCGAGCTCCTTGGCCAGCCCGTCGGTCAGGTAGGTGACCGCCCGCTTCGAGGCGCCGTACCCGGTCAGCCCCGGCCGGGCCTGGCCGTTGGAGCCGAAGCCCTCCATGTTCCACAGCGCGCCGTGACCCTGCTCGATCATCGCGGCCAGCACCACCGCGCTGGCCCGGGCCACCCCGCCGAGGTTCGCGGCGAGTACCCCGTCCAGGTCGGCCGGCGCCAGTTCCCACAGCGGGCGGCGCGCGTGGTTCGTACCCGCGTTGTTGATCCAGATGTCGACGCCGCCGAACGCCTCGGCGGCGGCCGACCACAGCGCGGACACGTCGGCGCGGTCGGTGACGTCCGCGCGCACCCCGAGCACCTCGGCGCCGGCCGGCGCCGAGCCGTCGGAGCGCAGCGCGGCGAGCGCCGCGGCCACCGACTCGTCGCTGCGTCCGCAGAACGCGACCCGGGCGCCGTGGGCCAGCAGCGCGCGCACCAGGCCGGCGCCGATGCCGCGGGTGCCACCGGTAACCACCACCGCGGTCATCCGGCCGCCTCCCAGGTGAGCAGGCCGTGCAGGACGCTGTCCAGCACGTTGCCCCGGAACAGCTCGTACACCACGGCGAGGCGCCCGCCGGCGGACATGCCCGGCTCGGCGTCGATGGCGAACTCGCGGCCCTTGACCTTCCACACGTCGCCGCCGTCGGCGTGGAAGTGCCAGGACGGGTAGCTGGCCCGGCCGAAGCCCTGCGCGTTGCCCCAGGCGTCGGGGCCCTCGAAGAAGAGCCGGTCGCCGTCGCGGCGCTGCTCGACCACGTACCGCCGGTCGAGGCCGGCGCCGGTCCAGCTCACCACCCGGCGGGTGCGGAGCAGGTCGATCGGCTCCAGGCCGAGCCGCACCGCGACCTCGCCGCGCAGCTTCTGGTCGGCGCCCCACAACTCGCAGCTGCCGGTGTACGCGCCGGCCTGCTTGGTGGGCAGGATGTGCGGCACCGGGCCGCGCCGCTCCTCGGCCGCCAGGAACCGCGCCACGCGCTCCCGGGTGTCCGGGTTGGTGTCGTGGTCGAAGCTGCGGGTGTAGACGCCGTTGAAGCAGCCCACCACCGTCCAGCCCTGGTAGAGCATCGACGAGTAGACCTGGGTCTCGCCGTCGGGCAGCACCTGGTTCCAGGTGTTCAGGTCGACCTGCCAGCCGGGGCCGTAGTAGTGCGAGTCCACGAACGACCCGTACGGCTGGCCGGTGCCGAAGAAGTCGGGGCCGGTGTAGACCCGGTCGGCGTCGGAGTCGATCACGCCGAAGGCGAAGGGCGCGCCCAGCCGGTAACGCCCGGCCAGCTCGCCGCCGCCGACCAGCCCGCCGTCCATGTAGTACGTGGTGACGCCGTCGGCGTGGACCGACGAGCGGCGAATCTCCTCGAAGCCCTGCCAGACGCCGGTGGCGGTGAACAGCGACGGCCGGCCGTGCCATTCGCCGGCGATCCGTTGCTGCCACGCGCTCGGTTCGGTGGCCGCCGGTGCGGTTGTCGGTGCGGTCGGTTCACTCATTGCCGATCAGCTCCGCCCGGATCCGGTCGGTTGCCGGCTCGCCGATCAGCCGGGTCACCCGGGCCCAGACCGGGTCGACGTCGGGGCTGAACAGGTTGACCCGCACGGCGGTGTCCCGGGCGGCCAGGTCGGTGTCGGCCAGGCCGGCCACGACGTCGGCCGGCAGGCCGTCGGTCACCAGCGCGGACCAGTGCTCGGCGTACGCGGAGACGGCGGTTCCGATCTTTCGGAACGCCTCCTCGGTGGCCCGGCTGACCAGCATCCACGGCGACATCAGCGCGTTCTGGCGCGGCCCGATGTCGGGCCGGCTCAGCCCGTCCATCGCCTCGGCCTCGGTGAAGACCTCGGTGAGTGGCTGGTATGCCGCGTCCAGGTAGGGCAGGTGGCTGCTCAGCTCGGCCCGGGGAATCAAATCCAGGTGGTACGCGTAGTAGTCGCCGCCGTAGACCGAGTCCAGGGTGAAGTGCGGGATCGCGCTGTCGGCGGCCGTGAAGGCGAAGACCATGTGGCTGTCGAGGTGGATCATCGGGACGACCAGCCCGACGTAGACCACCTTGGCCACCGGCTGGCCCGGTGCGCCCCGCCAGACCCGCAGCGCACCCACCGGGTCGGGCGACATCGGGCTGCTCAGCGGCTCGTCGACGACCGCGGTGAGCGGGTGCCGGGCGGTCAGGTGGGCCACCGCGTTCTCGCAAAGCTCTAGCGGGAGACTCATTGCTGCTCCTTCGTCGTCGCGCCGTTGGTCGGCTCGGGGCTCGCCTGCGCCTCGGCCCCTGCGGCGGCCTCGGCGCCCTCCTCCTCGGTGATGCGTTCGAGCCCGATCCGCTGCGACTCCGCCACGGTCGGGTGGTCGCCCTTGGCCTTGTGCACCCAGGCGCGGGCCAGCTCCGGGTTCTCCCGGCGGGCCGGCGAGGGGATGACGGTGGCCTCCCGGCGCGGCACGTCGCCCGTCACCCGGTCCGCGTCGGAGAGCATCCAGCCCCGCTCGGCCAGCTCCTGGCGGCGTCGCCGGTAGTGCACCGCGATGAGGTCGCTCTTGACGTGCAGCTCCGCGCCGAGGTCGAACGGGAGCAACTCGGGGCGGACGTTGTTCACCACCTCGGCGTCCTGGTAGAAGATCCGGATGACGCGCTGCACGGCGTTGCGGTTGGCCCAGGCCCCGGTGAAGAAGGTGCGCAGCGCGACCCACTTGACCAGGGTGGTCGTCTCGTCGATGGGGACGTTGGTGTCGTAGATGATCAGCTCACCGATCGGCAGCCGGACGTGCAGCTTGATCATGTTGGGCAGCATCCAGCCGGCCGAGGTGACCACGGGCGGGCGGTTGGCCAGGTCCGCGTTGTTGCGGTTGACCAGCGACCAGAGGCCCTTGGAGCGCGGGGGGTGCAGGCTGACCGTGGCGAACGCCGACCACTCGTCGCGCACCTCGACCTCGTACTCGGGAACCTCGGGCTTCTCCCGGTTGCCGAAGACGCCGCCGTGCACGAAGGGCGCGTGCGCGATGTCGCAGCCGTTCTCCAGGATCCGCTCGTAGTTGGCCTTCCACAGGAACTCGCCGGTCACCGCGCGGTACTTGCCGCCGTTCTCCACCAGGTTGTCGAACTCCGGCCAGACCGGGATCGGCGGCCGCTCGGCCTCGGGCAGGTCGCCCATGAAGACCCAGACGAAGCCGTAGCGCTCCTGCACGGGGTACGAGTCGACCCGGGCCTTGTTCGGGATGCTCCGGCCGGGCTGGTTCGCCGGGATCCTCGTGCACGCCCCGCCCGGCTCGAACTCCCAGCCGTGGTACGGGCAGACGATGTTCTCGCCGGCCGTCCAGCCGCCGGAGAGCGCCGCGCCCCGGTGCACGCACAGGTCGGACAGGGCCACCACGCGCCCGCGCGGGGTGCGGTAGAGGGCCAGGTACTGGCCGAGCACGGTGATCCGGGCCGGCTTGGTGGTGACCCGGTCGGAGAACTCGACCGCGTACCAGAAGTTCTTGAGCATGGTGGCTTACCTCCGCCGGAACGAGGCGATCGAAGAGGTGGTGTCGAGCTGTGTCAGCAACCGGTCGAAGCCGTCGGCCGGTTCGCCTCGAAGGTGGACGGCGAGGAACCCGGACAGCAGGTCGACCAGGAGCGCACGGGTGGTTTCCGGGTCGGCGGTCGCCTCCTCGTCGAGGAAGGCGCGCGCCGAGGTGGGGTCGAGCGGGTGCACGATGCCGAAGTGGTTGGCGCCGGCCAGCCGCACCAGCAGGTTGGTGCCGCCCGCGTCGGGCAGTGCCTCGTCGAAGGTGCGGGTGATCGGGTCGGCGCGGGCGGCCGCGTCCTCGCCGTACCGGTCGGCCGAGCCGTTGATCACGCCGTCGTTGGTGCCGGCGAGCAGCATGACCGGGCAGTCCACCTGGGCCGGCAGCACGGTGCCGGCCGGCCAGCCGAGCATGGTCGCCACCATGGTGTGCGCCCCGTAGGTGGCCACCGCACGGACCTCGGGCAGGAACCGCGCCGACTGCAGCGCCACCGTGCCGCCGGCCGAGTGGCCCAGCAGCGCCACCCGGTCGAGGTCGAGCAACCCGTCGAGCGGCCCGGTGAGCTGCGCCAGCGCGTCGAGCACCGGGCGCAGTGACGGGCTGGTCGGCCGGCTGCCGTAGCCGTCCGGCCGGGCCGCGTCCAGGTCGACGCCGGGAGTGATCCCGTGCAGGCCGGCGAAGAGCACCCCGACCCAGTCGTAGGTCACCGCGACGACGCCCCGCGCCGCCAGCTCCATCGCCAGCCAGCGGTAGGCGTCCTGCCCGACGTTGACCCCGGAGACCAGCAGGACCACCGGGTACGGCGCCCCGGCCGGGTCGGCCGCCAGCACCCCGCTGAGCCGCTCGGCGTCCGAGCCGGTGGGCCGGGCCGGGTAGTAGACCCGCAGGTGTGCGGTGTCGAACGGGGCCGGTGCGCCGGGGACGCGCACGGCCCACCAGACCGACCGGACACCGCTCATGCCGACGGCCGGGGGAGTTCGCGGTCGCCGCCCCAGAGCGCGCGGACGAGCCGGTCGGTGGTCTCCTCGCCGAAGTAGCGCACGCCCATCACGTTCGCGGGGTCGCGGTCGGCGATGTTGCGGCGGATCCGCAGATCGGTCTCGGCGAGCGCGGCCCGCTCCTCGGCCGGCACCGGCTCGGCCTCGTCGACCCAGCGCAGCCAGCGGTCGACGTGGGCGTGGGTCACCTGGCTGACCTTCTCGATGTTGTCCGGGCTGCGGTCGAAGGAGTAGCAGTACGCCGTCGGCGACAGGCTGGCCCGGATGAACCCGGCCCGGCTGACGAAGTAGTCGAACGCCGGGTCGGCGCGCAGTTGCAGCCACTCCTCGTTGACCGGCTCGTAGTACCGGTCGTAGTAGTCGCCGTGCTCGACCATGTTGACCCGGGGCACCGAGTCGATGTAGAACCAGCCGCCGGGCCAGACCAGCAGGGCCAGCCCCAGGTGCGGCACCCTGACCTGCGGGCCCAGCCAGCACGTCAGGTGCAGGTTGGCGAAGCTGGCCGCCGGGTTGCCCAGCCAGGAGTGCACGAGCCAGTCGACCTCGGGCCCGGTGTACGCGGCGAGCGAGCCGCCCGGCCCGTTGGGGTAGTCCCCGTACTGCTCCAGCGGCTCGGTGGACGGGTCGCGGGTCAGCTCGAACCGTGCGGCGATCTTGGCCTTCAGCTCGTCCAGGAGGACCTGGTACCGGTGGAACGTCTCGTGGACGTCGACCGTGGGGGAGTTGTCGAGCATGTCCTCGACATGTTTCAAGGTGTCGGCCACGGGTCAGCGCCTTTCGGTGAGGGCCTGGACGAGCCGCCACGGGCGGCCGTCGACGAGGTCGGTTCGGCGGGAGACGAGCCGGTTCGCCGCCTGCGCCGGGGCCACCACGGCATGCGTGACGGGCCGGTCGGCGGCGATGTCGGTGCGCAGCGGGCTGCTGATCCGGCCGGTGAACGGCCCGGCCCAGGTGGTCCAGAGGGTGAAGTCGGCGCTGAGCGCGAAGACCGCGGCGCCCGTGCCGAGCGGCCCGGCGGCGATCACGTTGAGCCGGTTCTCCGCGGCCCGCTCCGGCAGGCCCAGCGCCAGCTCCCAGGGCTCGCGCGGGGTGAACGGCACGGCGACCACATCGGCGTCGGCGAGCGCGGCGAGCCGGAACGTCTCCGGGAAGATCGCGTCGTCGCCGACCACGATCGCCAGCCGCCCCCAGGGCAGGTCGAAGGTGCGCAGCGCGTCGCCGGGCCGCACGGCGTCGCGGGCCGCGCCGGCCCGATGCAGTTGTGGCTGCTCGCCGACCACGCCATCCGGGCCGATGAGCAGCCCGACCGGGCCGTCGGCGCCGCGGGCGGTGGCCACGGCGTACGCGTCGGTGCCGCGCAGTGCCGGTGCCAGCGCGGCGGCCACCTCGGCCGGCCCGACGTGCGCGCCGAGGGCGTTCTCGGCGAGCACGGCGAGCAGTGCGCCCTCGGTGACCGACCTGCCGAGCAGGTCGGCTGCCTGCCCGGGGTCCCGCGGCCGGAGGACGGCGACCGGCAGGCTCGACGCGCCGGGCGGCCGGCGGCGGCCGGTCGGCGCGTCGCCGAGCGGGCCGTAGAGTTCCGGCCGGCGGGCCGCGAGGAGGTCGGTGCCGTCCGGGCGGTGCTTGTCGTCGGCGCGCTCCGGAGCGATGTCGGCGATGACGACGGCCTCCCCGGTGCGCGGGCCCCTGGCCACCACCGTGCCGTCCGGCGCGACGATCTGCGACTCGCCGGCCCCGTGCAGCCACTGCTCCGGCACGCCGAGGCCGCGGCTCATGGCCGGCAGGTGCTCGGCGGGCAGCAGCGGGCCGACCTTGTTGGCGGCGATCACCCAAACCCGGTTTTCCGCGGCCCGCACCGGGATGTGCAGCGCGGCCTCGTCGGTGGCGAACGAGTTGAGGCTGTTCAGCAGCACCTGCGCGCCGCGCAGCGCGAGCCCGCGGGTGGTCTCGGAGATGACGCCCTCCATGCAGGCGTACATGCCGAGCCGGCCGATCGGGGTGTCGAGCACCGGCCCGACCTCGGTCGCCGGGTCGAGGTGGTCGTTCTCGGCGCCCATCAGGACCTGCTTGTCGCAGCTGCCGAGCACCGCCCCGTCGGGGCCGAGGAGGAAGTTGGTGCCGCCGGTGCGCCCGTCGGGGTGGGCGTGCGTGACGTTGATCTTGATGTACACCCGGTGCTCGGCGGCGCTCGCCGAGATCGCGGTGAGGAACGTGTCGCCCGGCCGGGTGGCCAGGGCGTGCGCCTGGGCGCGGTCGGTGTACCAGGACAGGTGGTGGCAGAACTCGGGCAGCACCACGAGCTGCGCGCCCTGCCGGGCGGCGTCGGCGACCAGGCGCAGGCAGGTGGCCAGGTTGGCCTCGATGTCCTGGCCGGCCTCGAACTGTACGGCGGCAACCCTGATGGTCATTCCCGCTCCGGTTCCCCTAGCGAAACGCTGTTTCCAGAACATACACTCGGGCGACGCCGGGGAACAGGGGGAAGAGCGGGTGTTTACCCACGTGGTACTGATGAAGTTCGCCGATGCGGCAGATGCTGCCAAGGCGAAGTCGCTGCTGGAAGGCCTGGCCAGCACAATTGATGAGATCGCGACGCTGACGGTCGCCCTGGACACGCTGCGGACCCCGGTCTCCTACGACCTGTGCATGATCAGCACCCACACCGACGCGGACGCGCTGCGGGCCTACCAGTCCCACCCCGCCCACCTGGAGGTGGCGGGCTGGCTCAGGCCGCGCCTCGCGGCCCGCGCCGTCGTCGACTACTAAAGGCAAGGCCGGGCCGCCTCGGGCGGCCCGGCCTCAGCTCGGATACGCGTTGGCGGGCAGCCCGGCGCCACCGGGCCGGAACGGGCCGGGGGCGTGCACGACGCAGGTCTGCGCGTACTCGGCCAGCCCCTCCTCGGCGTACTCACGGCCGTAGCCGGAGCGCTTCACCCCACCGAACGGCGCCCGCAGCGACAGCCCGGTGCGGTTGTGCGTGTTGACGAAGACGAAGCCCGCCTCGACCCGGCGGGCCAGCGCGAACGCCCGATCCTCGTCGGCCGACCAGACGGAGCCACCAAGGCCCAGCTCGTCGGCGTTGACCCGGGCCAGCAGTTCGTCCTCGTCGTCGTAGCCCAGCAGCGGCACCGTCGGCCCGAACTGCTCCCCGGCGACCACCTCGGCGTCGTCCGGTGCGTCCAGCACGAGCGTCGGGGTCACGAAGTGCCCGCCGGCCAGGTCGGTGCCGCCGTCGACGGTGCCCAGCGGCAGCGCGGTGGCTCCCCGGGCGACGGCCGCCGCGACGATCCGCCCGATCCGCGCGGCGGCGCCGGCCGAGATGACCGGGCCCATGCTCACCCCGGGCGCGAGCGCGTCACCGACGCGCAGCACCTCCGCCGCGGCGGACCGGTACGCCGCCACGAACTCGTCGCGGCGGCTGCGGTGCACGTACAGCCGCTTCGCCGCCATGCACACCTGGCCGCTGGTGGCGAAGCTCGCCAGGACCAGCCGGCGCATCGGCTCGGCGCCCAGGTCGGCGTCGGGCAGGAAGATCGCCGCGTCGTTGCCGCCCAGCTCCAGCACGACCGGGGTGGTCTGGGTGGCCGCGGTCGCCGCCACCTGCCGGGCCGCCGCGCCGCCGCCGGTGAACGCCACCTTGCGCACCAGCGGGTGCCCGACCAGCGCCGCTCCGGCGGCGGCGTCGCCGTGCACGACCGCCAGCGTCCCGTCCGGCAGCGCCCCGGTGAGCAGGCGCAGCGCCTCCGAGATTGCCAGCGGGGCCAGCGGCGAGGGCTTGACCACCACCGCGTTGCCGGCGGCGAGGGCCGGGGCCACCTTGAGCAGGGTGAGGATGATCGGCGCGTTCCACGGCGTGATCGCGGCGACCACCCCGTACGGCCGGGGCAGCCGCAGCAGCCGGCCGGCCGCGTCGTCGATCTCCCGCTCCGCGTACGCCGCCGGGGCGTGCTCGACGACCCAGCGCAGGTACGTGGCGGCGAACCCGACCTCGCCGCGGCAGTCGGCGAGCACCTTGCCCGACTCCCGGGCCAGCAGCTCGGCCAGCGGTTCGAGCCGCCCGGCGATCGCGTCGGCGCCGGCGGCCAGCGCGGCGAGCCGCCGCGCGATGCCGGTGGCCGCCCAGCCCCGCTGCGCGGCGTCGGCCCGGCGGACCAGGGCGTCCACCCGGTCGGGCCCGCTGACACCGACCGTGCCGACCAGCTCGGTGACCCTGGACGGGTTCTCCCGCTCGATCACCGCGCCGGGCGGGCCGTCGCCGGGCGCCGTCATGCCCGCGCCACCGGCGCCCCGGCGTCGGGACGCAGCGAGGCGATCATGGAGCTGCGCAGCAGGTACGCCCGGGCGGCCGCCGGATCCTCGGCCAGCGCGCGCAGGCCGGCCAGGTGCGCGGCCCGCAGCTGCGGATCGGTGACCCGGATCCGGCGGTAGTTCTGGTCGGAGACCTCCTGCACGTAGGTCAGGGCGATCCGGCGCCGCTCGTCGGCCACCGCCGTCACCCGCCGGTCCAGCTCCCCGTCGGCCACCGCCGTCACCGCCCGGTCCAGCTCCCCGCCGTCCGGTGCCGCGCGGCCCGAGGCCAGCACCTCCGCGTAGGCGACCGCGTCGTGGATGCCCGAGTTCATGCCCAGCCCGCCGAGCGGGTTGTTGACGTGCGCGGCGTCGCCGGCCAGCAGCACCCGCCCCCGCCGGAACGCCGCGGCGACCCGCTGGTGCACCCGGTACAAACTGGCGTGCGCCACCCGCCACGGCCGTCCCGGGTCGGCGATCGCCCGCAGCCGCTCGTCGAGCCGGCCCAGCTCGTGGGCGTCGGGGGTGTCGTCGGGGGTGGGCAGCAGCACCCGCCAGTGGTCCGGCGTGCGCAGCAGCACCGACCACTCGACCGGGTCGAAGACGTAGTTGACGTACGCCAGCGGGCCGAGCAGCGCCGGCAGGTCCTCGTCGGTGGAGGCCACCAGGAACCGTTCGGGGTAGGTGATCCCGTCGAACGGCAGCTCCAGCGCCCGCCGTACCGCGGAACTGGCGCCGTCGGCCGCGATCAGCCAGTCGCCGGCCACCTCCCGGCCGTCCCCGGCGACCGCGACCACGCCGCCGTCATCGTTGTCGGCGGCCTGCCGTACCGAAACGACCGGCCAGCCGAAGCGGACCCGGGCCGCCGGCTGCCGGGCCAGGTGGGCCAGCAGGATCCGGGTCAGCTTGGACTGCTCGCACTGCACCCGGTACGGGTACGGCGTGTCGCCGGCGAGCACCGCGAGGTCCAGCTCCGCGATCAGCCCCTCCCGGCGGTCCCGGTAGGCGAACGTCGGCGCGACCAGCCCGCGCGCCAACAGGTCCGCGCCGACCCCCAACGCGTCGAGCATTTCCAGCGTCGGCGGGTGGAACGTGGAGGCGCGGGACTCGGCGGCGAGCTGGTCGCCGGCCTCCAGCACGGTCACCTCGCAGCCCCGGCGGGCCAGCGCGAGCGCCGCGGTCAGCCCGACGGGCCCCGCCCCGGCGATCAGCACGTGCATCAGGCGTACCTCCGATCGAGAGTCAGCGCGTCGTCCTGGCCGACCAGTGCGGTGAACGACGACCAGGCGAGCCGGGGCACCGCGTCGGCGTGGCCGTCCCGGCCGATCGCGGCGTAGGCGGCGGCAGCCGCGCGGAGCGCGGCCAGCATCGGCGCGACCGGGTGGAGCACGACCCGGACCCCGAGCGCGCCGAGCGCGTCGTCGGGCGGGAAGGCGCGCACGCCGGCCGCCTCCGAGCGGTTCACCACCAGGGGTACGCCGGGCAGCGCGGCACGCACCGCCGCCAGCTCCTCGGCGGTGTCCACGCCCTCCAGGAAGACCGCGTCGGCGCCTGCGGCGGCGAACCGGCCGGCCCGTTCGATCGCCTCGTCGAGGCCGGCCACCGAGTAGGCGTCGGTGCGGGCGATCAGCACCAGGCCGGTGCCCGCCTCGGCGATCGCCCGGATCTTCGCCGTCGCGCCCGCGGTGTCCAGCAGCTCCTTGCCGGCCAGGTGGCCGCAGCGCTTCGGGCTGACCTGGTCCTCCAGGTGCAGCCCGGCGACGCCGGCCGCCGCGTACCGCTGGGCGGTCCAGACCGCGTGCAGCGGGTTGCCGTAACCGGTGTCCGCGTCGGCGATCAGCGGCACGCCGGCCAGCGCCGGGACCAGCCGGGCGGCCCGCTCCGCGACGTGCGTGCCGTGCAGGTAGCCCAGGTCGGGAAGACCCAGCTCGACCGCGGCGCAGACCGCACCGGACAGGTGCACGGCCCGGTGCCCGGCCCCGGCGGCCAGCGCGGCGGTGAGCGGGTCGTGCACGCCGGGGGCGTGCACCGGCGAGGCGCCGCCCAGCAGCGCCCGCAGCACGTCGGCCGGGCGGGCGGGTGCCGTGCCGTCGTTCGTCGTGCTGCCGGGTGTCGTGCCGCCGGGCGCGACCGGGGGCGCATCGCTCGCCGGGACGGGCTCGCCCGGGTTCATGGCCGGCCGTGCAGCGCGAAGCCGCCCTCGACGCCGACCACCCGCGGGTTGGTGAAGAACCGCAGGGTCTCGGCGGTGCCCTCCTCGCCGTACCCGGACAGCCCGAACGCCGGGCGCGGGCTGAACAGGTGCAGGCTGAGCACCGAGGAGCCGTTGACCTTGACCTCGCCGGCCCGGATCCGGCGGGCCACGGCCAGCGCGGCCTCCTCGTCCGCGCCGAGCACGTACGCCTCCAGCCCGTACGAGGTGCCGTTGGCCAGCGCCACCGCCTCGTCGACGGTGGCGTACGGGTGCACCGCCGCCACCGGCCCGAAGATCTCGTCGCCGGTGTGCGCCGCCGCGACGCCGGTGACCAGCGTCGGGGCGAGGAAGTTCCCGCCGGCCAGCGGCCCGTCGGCCGGCAGCGTGGTGCCGGTGACCGCCGTCCCGCCGTGGGCCAGCAGCTCGTCGCGGGCGGCCACCACCCGGGCCAGGTGCCGGGAGTGCACCAGCGGGCCGAGGTCGGTCGCGGGGTCCAGCGGCGCGCCGGCGACCAGCCCGGCGAGCCGGTCGGCGATCGCCCCGACGATCTCGTCGTGCCGGTCGGCGGGCACGATCAGCCGGCCCAGCGCCCGGCACCACTGGCCGTTGAGCGTGCTGAGCAGGTCGACCGCGGCCCGGGCGACGTCGGCGACGTCGGCGTCGGGGAGCACGACCAGCGGATTGTTGCCGCCGAGTTCGAGCTGCACCGGCTTGATGTCGTAGGCGCAGGCCGCCGCGACCGCCCGCCCGGCGGCGAGCCCGCCGGTGAAGGAGACCGCCCGGATCCGGGGATCGCCGACCAGGGCCGCGCCGGCCTCGGCCCCGCCGTGCACGAGCTGGAACACCCCGGACGGCACGCCTGTGGCGGCGAGCGCGGCCCCGATGACGGCGGCGAGCCGCTGGCTGCCGTGCGGGGCGTACTCGCTGGGCTTGAGGATCGTGGGGCAGCCGGCGGCGAGCGCGTTCGCGACCTTGTGCGCGGCCATCGGCGCGGGCGCGTTCCACGGCACCACGCAGGCGGCCGGGCCCCAGGGCAGTCGTTCGGCGTGCACGATCCGGCCGTCCTCGCGGTGGAACTCCTGGCTCTGCGGGCCCTGCCGGAGCTGGGCGGCGGCGAGCCGGAACGCGCCGCCGAGGATCACGCCCAGCGGTGTGGTCTGCCGGATCGGCACGCCGGTGGTCGCCGATTCCAGCGCGCAGATCTCGGCCGCGACGCCCTCGACCGCCTCGGCGACGCCGTCCAGCACGTCGGCGCGGGCGGGGGCCGGCAGCGCGGCCCAGCTCCCGGCCTCGTGTGCCGCCGAGGCGGCGGCGACGGCGGCCCCGATCCGGTCCGGCGGCGTGCCGGCGGCGGGCCGCCGCACCGCCCCGGTCGCCGGATCCTCCAGGTCGAACCCGAGCGGCGTGTCGCTGTGCGCCCAGACCCCGTCGACCAGGTCGGCGAGGTCCGGCAGGTCCGGCTGGTCGGGCTGGTCCGGCTGGTGGGGCCCGGTCACCCGGCCACCGCCGCGAAGAGGTTGTTGGACCGGTCGCTGGTGACCGAGCCGGCGGCCTCCAACCGGCCGCGCTCCGGCGGGAACGTCATGACCAGCCCCATCGCCAGGTCGCGCAGCGCGCGGCCGACGGGCCCGTTCATGGTGGCACCGGACGTGCCGGACGCCTTGAGCGCGCCGACCGCCACGTCGAAGCACGCCTCGCAGATCGAGCCCTTGGCCAACCGCCACTGCCGGTAGACCTCGGCGTGCGGGCGCAGCGGCGGCTCGCTGGTCTCCAGCAGCAACTGGCGGCGCAGCCAGAGGTACGCCGTCTCCAACCGTTCCGTCATGTCACCGATGATCACCTGATGCATGGGGCTCTCCGCGACCGGCCGGCCGGTGTCGGCGAAGGTCTTCTGGGTGAGCCTGGTCAGCGTGTCGTCGTAGACACTCTGTGCCGCGCCGACGTAGACCGCCGTGATGGCCAGCTGGTTGCCGACGAAGCTGCCCCTGCTGCACTGCAGCATCTTCACGAACGCGCCGGGCACGGTGAGCGCCTCGTCGGCGGGAATGAAGACGTCGTCGAGCCGGATGCCGTGGTTGGCCGAGCCGCGCATGCCGATGCCGTCCCAGGCCGGCCGTGAGGCGACCCCGGCGGCATCCCGGGGCACCAGGAACAGTGCCAGCCCGTCCGCCGTCTCGTGCCCGGCGAGCCGGGCGGTGACCAGATAGGTGTCGGCGACGCCGGTGGCGCAGCCGAACGACTTCTCGCCGGTGAGCGACCAGCCTTCGACGCCGTCGCGGCTGGCCGGGGTGGCGGTGGTGGAGATGGCGATGTTGGCCGACGAGCTCTTCACCGCCTCGCTGGCGAAGTTGGCCAGCCACACCCCACCGGCCATCCGGGTCAGCACCTTCTCGGCGAAGGCCCGCACGACGGGGACGTCGGCGTCGTCGAAGAGGCCGCGCTCGATCGCCTCCAGCGGCAGCAGGCCCCGGGAGGCGCTGGTGTTGTGGAAGAAGAAGGCCAACGCCGTCGACGGGCACGCGCTGCCCATCGCGAAGGTGGCGGCGGCGAGGTCGCGCAGGCCGCCGCCGAGGCCGCCGTACTCCTGCGGAACCACCAGGCCGAGCAGCCCGGCATCGCGCAGCAGCGCGACGTGCGCGGCGGGGAACACCCCGTCGGCGTCGGCCTGCGCGGCGGCGGCCCGCAGCGCGGGCAGCACCTTCTCCACCCGGGCCGCGCGATCCTGCTCGGCCGGGGTGAGGTCGTCGATGAGCCGTCCGCCGGTGGACATGTGCGTCACTCCTCTGGGTTGTTGGCGGGGAGCCGGGGACAGGACACCCCGAGTTGCCGGGCGAGAAAGACCACGTCGCGGGTGCGCAGGGCACCCGTGCGACCGCCGAGGGTGGTGTCGAAGCCGGTGACCCCGCTCTTCATCGCGACCATGGCGTTGACCAGGCCGAGCCCGCGCTGGGCCCGCAGCCGCACCCGGAGTGCGGCGCGGCGGGCGCGCACGGTGGCGTCGGCGAGCACGGCCCGCACCTGCACCGGGCTGGCGTCGGCCTCCTCGACCAGGGTGACGGCGGTGTGCCCGGCGCGCAGCAGCTGGTCCAGCTCGGCGAGGGTGGCCTCCTCGCCGCCGGCCCGGAAGGCGTCGGCGATCATCGGGCCGGGGGTTGCCCGCACCGTGAAGCCGGCCGTCGCCAGGGTGTTCGCGCGCAGGCGGGAGAGTCGGCCCCCGATCGCGATGTCGATCCTCTCCGGCAGCGGGTCGGCGAGCTGGCTCCACGCGCTGGAGTGGAACAGCAGCGGGGCACCGACCCGGGGGGTGCTGGCGGCGAGCACCTCGCCGACGAAGATCGTGTGGTCGCCGCCGGGGTAGGCGTGCACGACGCGGCAGTCCAGCCAGGCGGTCGCGTTGGCCAGGACCGGGCAGCCGGTCTCGGCGTGCGCCCAGTCCAGCCCGGCGAAGCGGTCGGTGACCTCGGGGCACATGCCGGCGAAGCGCTGGCCGATGCCGGCCTGGCCCTTGCCGAGGAAGCTGATCGCGAAGACGCCGGCCCGCTCCACCAGGGCGTGGCTGGGAAGGTGGACGCCCAGGCAGACGGAGACCAGGGGCGGGTTGAGGCTGACCGAGGAGAACGAGCTCGCGGTCATGCCGTGCGGCCGGCCGTCGATGACCGTGGTCACGACACCGACGCCACTGGGCCACTGGGCGAGGGCCGAGCGGAACGTGATGCTGTCGACCGACACTGGCAAGTTCTCCGTTTCGCATTAGGAAACGTCGTTACCATCAACGTAACGAGGGGCGGTGTCCCGTGTCAACCGCCGTTCGGGCCGGGCGGCCTTCGGTCGGTGACGCTCAGGACACGCCGTTTCGCTGGGTGGAATCGAGCAACCTACACTGGTCCGCAGACCGGACGGACGAACAGTGCTGTGGAGGGCCACCCATGACCAGTCGGACATCCGAGGCGACGGCACGGGCCGTGGCGGAGGACGGCGACGGCCAGTCCCGCTCGATCGCGGCGGTCGAGCGGGCGATGGACGTGCTGCTCTACTTCGGGCGCAGCGGGCGCCCGGACCTGGGCGTCACCGAGATCGCGACCGCGTTGGGTTTGACCAAGGCCGCCGTGCACCGCATCCTCACGGCGCTGCGCAGCCGGGAGCTGATCACTCTCGACCCGAGCACCCGTCGCTACGCACTGGGCCACGCGGCCGTCACGCTCGGCCGGGCCTACCTGGCCCGCACCGACCTGCGCGCGATGGCCGGCCCGGAACTGCGCGCGCTGGCGGCCGAGACGGGCGAGACCGCCACGCTGTCGCTGCGCCGGGGCGACACCCGGCTGTACGTCGACCAGGTGGTGCCCGAGCACGAGCTGCGGCTGGACGTCAACATCGGCATCCCGTACCCGCTGCATGCCGGCAGCTCGTCCAAGGCGTTCCTGGCCTTCGTCGCCGAGGACGAGCTCGCCGCCTACCTGGAGCGGCACCGGCTCGACGAGCTCACCGACCGCACCATCACCGACCCGGCAAAGCTGCGCAAGGAGCTGGCCGGCATCCGTAAGCGCGGCTACGCCACCTCGCGCGGCGAACGCCAGCCCGGCGCGACGTCGATCGCGGCGCCGGTCTACGACCACGACGGGCACGTGGTGGCGGTCGTCAGCGTGGCCGGGCCGGTGGGGCGGTTCAAGCCGGAGTCGCCCGAGCTGGCGAAGTCGCTGCTGAAGGCGACCAGCCGGATCTCCGCTCAGCTCGGCTACAGCGCCGCCTGACCGACCTGCCCGGGTCACAGCGCCGCGAAGGGCTTCAGCACGCCGAGCGCCGCGGCCGCCAGCACGCTGCCCCAGATGCCCCACACGTAGGGCAGGCACCCGTCGATCGCCCGCCGCATCGCGCGCTCCACCTCGGGCGTGGATCCGGTCGTCATCAGCGCGCCGAAGGCCGGCCCGAACGGGCGCAGGGTGAGCCGGATGCCCAGTCCGCAGGCGATCGCGACGCTGTAGAGCAGGATCTTGCCGCCCAGCCACTTCGGGTTGGTGTCCACGCCGAACGGTGCGGCGGCGAGGAGCGTGTAGAGCGCGGTCCCGGCCAGCCCGGCGATCAGCGCGATCCGGACCGTCCAGTCCGCCCGGCGCACCCACCGGCGGTGGCCCGGGCGGTGGTGGTCGGAGATCGTGGCGGCCAGCCACCCCGCCGCGAACACCCAGAGCAGCGCGACGATCGGCCAGCCGAACGGGTTGATCCCGAAGACCCGCGCGCCGTGCGGGTCCAGCGCCATCAGCGTGACGCCACTGGGCAGGAAGAGCACCAGGCAGATCTTGGGACCCAGGTCGAGCCCGCTCATGATCTTCAGCGCGGTGGCCCGGGCGGCCGGCGTGAGATCGGGCTTGAGGACGAACCGGCTCGACCAGAAGACCCCGAGATCCCCGCCCAGCCAGAAGACGAAGAGCACGATGTGCAGCAGAATCCACCAGCCGTACGGGTGCGGTCCCATCAAGCCTCCTTGACGTCTCGGCCACCAATGGAAACACTGTTTGCGTAGTCGAAACAATAGCCGCGACTCGTCGGGGCGTTGTCGAGCGGAGGGGCCGAAGCCGTTGAGGTCGTACCTGTACGTGCCCGGGGACGCGTCCGACAAGCTGGCCAAGGCGGCGGGGCGCGGCGCGGACGCGGTGATCGTCGACCTGGAGGACGCGGTGCCGCCGGACGGCAAGGACGCCGCCCGCTCGGCGGTCGCCGCCTTCCTGCGCTCCGCGCCGCCCGGGGTCGCCTGGTGGGTGCGGATCAACCCGGGCCGGTTGGGCCACGTCGACGCGGCGGCCGTCGTGGGGCCGGGGCTCGCCGGGCTCTGCGTGGCGAAGGCCGAGTCCGCCGCCGAACTGGCCGCCCTCGACCAGGTGCTCGGCGCGGCCGAGTCGGCGGCCGGGTTGCCGGCGGGCACGACCGCCGTGGTGCCGCTGCTGGAGTCGGCGGCGGCCGTGGTCGCGGCCCTCGACATCGCCCGCGCACCCCGGGTGCGGCGGCTCCAGCTCGGCGAGGCGGACCTGCGCGCCGACCTCGGCGTCACGCTCGGGCCGGACGAGCGGGAACTGCTGTTCGCCCGCTCGCAGGTGGTGCTGGCCAGCGCGGCGGTCGGCATCGAGCCCCCGGTGGCGCCGGTCAGCACCGACTTCCGGGACCTGGTCGCGCTGCGCGCGTCGACGATGGCGCTGCGGCGGCTCGGCTTCGTCGGCCGGGCCTGCATACACCCGGCGCAGGTCGCGGTGGTGAACGAGGCGTTCACCCCCGCACCGGACGAGGTGGCGACGGCGGCGGACCTGGTGGCCCGCTTCGACGCGGCGGTCCGCGACGGCGTGGGGGTCTGCCTCGACGCGCGGGGCCGGCTGGTGGACGAGGCGGTGGTCCGCTCCGCCCGGCGCCTGCTCGCCCTGGCGGTGTAGGCGCCCGCGCCGGGAATCCCCGGCGCGGGCGGGCGTGGTGCGGCGGTGGGCATGGTCGGCCGGGACCGGCGCCTCAGGGGGCCGGGGCGGTCAGCGCGAGTAGCGCCGATGGCGTCACCCCGGCGCCGGTGGCGCCGAGCACGGCGTCGCGCAGCGCGGCGATCCGCGTCGGTGGCACCGCCCGCTCGGCGTTGAGCTGGAACTTCGTCGCCAGATCGGCCGCGCTCAACGGATGCTGCGGCCCGCCGCGCGACGAGTCGACCCGGTGGGTGAGGAGGGCGCCGCCGCGGGTCCGCACCCGCAGCACCGCCGCGAACGCGCGGGGGAACAGTTCCGACGCCCGGGGGTCGGCCACGCACCGGACCCGGGCCGCCAGCGCCAGCCGGTCGGCCGGCAGCTCGCCGGCGAAGTCGTCGAGCGACAGCCCCAGGCCGCCGCCGCCGAGCAGCGCCGCCGCGATCGTGTACGGGCCGGAGAACTTCGCGTGGTACGCGCTGCGCGGTCGAATCTTCTCGGCTGCGGGTTCGGCGATGGTACGCAGCACCGGGGCGGCCACCCCCAGCTCGATCTCGGCTACATCGGCCGGGTCGAGCCCGCCGGCCCGCAGCGCAAGGGCGCAGTCGATGCCGGGGTGGGTGAAGTGGTTCGACGGGTACGGCTTGTAGACCGTGCGCAGCACCTCCCAGTCGGTGCCCAGCCCGCGCAGCAGCGCGTCGGCGGTGAAGTCGCCGGTGTGCGCGGTGAAGAAGCCGAACCGTCCTTCCAGCACGGTCGGTGGCCCGGTCAGCCCGTCGGCCGCCAGCACCGCCGCGCTCACCCCGGCGTGGGCGGCCCAGCCGCAGTGGGCCTGCTTGACCGAGCCGCCGGTGCGGTTGGCCTCCAGGATGCCGGCGCCCATGCTCGCGGCGATCCCGATGGCATGTCCGATGCCTGCGGCGTCCAGGCCGTAGAGCAGGCCGGCCGCGACGGCCGCGCCGATCGTGCCGCAGATCGAGGTGGCATGCTGGCCCCGCTCGAAGTAGACGTTGACCCCGGTCCCGGGCAGGTAGCCGGCCATGCCGAGCCGGTTGGTGATCTCGATCCCGGCGGCCACGGCCGGGACCAGGGCCGCGCCGCCGGCAGCCGCACCGGCCCCGACCGCCTCCGCGGCGGCGAGCGCGGCCGGCACGACGCTGGCGCTCGGGTGCAGCACCGAGGGCAGGTGCGTGTCGTCGAAGTCCAGCGAGTGCGCCAGCACCCCGTTGACCAGTGCGGCGGCCGGGGCGGGCAGCCGGTCGCCGGAGCCGATGACGGTGGCCTCGCCGACGCCGCCCCAGCGCCGCACGGAGCGCAGCGCGGCCGCCGCGGCGTCGGCCCCCGGGTCGGCGTGCGCGGCCAGGGCCAGCCCCAGGATGTCCAGCACCCGGCCGGGAATGTCGGCGCGGACGGCGGCGGGCACCCCGTGGTCGCGGCAGTCGACCGCGAAGCGTGCCAGCCGGGCGCTGAGCGTGGGCTCGTCCCCCGGCACGTTCGCGGCCCCGGCCGGGCTTCCGCCCGCCGTCATGGCAGGACCGCCAGCGGGCGGACCGGGGCGCCGGTGGCCCCGACGATGGGCAGCGGGTTGAGCACGAACAGGAACTCCCGGGCCCCGGTGTCCAGCAGCGGGGCCAGGTTCATCGTCTCCACGATGTTGATCCCGTGCTCCACCAGCAGGATCCGGTGCACCGGCAGGGCGGCGTGGCCGCGTCCGGGCGCGAGGTGCTCGAAGGCGATCGTCTCGCCGCCGACCACCCTGGGCGCGCGCTCGGCGAGCCAGCGCGCGGCGGCCACCCCGGGGCCGGGAACGCCGTCGGCGAGCCCGACGAACGCCGCACCCTCGCCCCACCGGCGCGACCAGCCGGTGCCGATCAGCACCGCGTCGCCCGGCGCGATCCGGGTGTGCCCGGCGGCCCGCTCCAGGTCGTCCGGAGTGATCTCGTAGCCCGCCGGCAGCACGGCGGTGGAGTGCACGGCGGCGACGTCGAGCAGGACGGCCCGTCCGACGTACGGGTCGAACGTCTCGATGCCCAGCTCCGCGAAGCCCTCGTGGGACTGGGCTGCCGCGGCCGGCCGGCCGCCGTGCACGAGCCCGTCCTGCGAGACGTGGGCCAGCGCGTCGACGTGGGTGCCGACGTGCCCGCCGGTGATGATGACCTCGTTGGCCGCGCTGCCGCCGTCGGCGCGCACCAGGTCGCCGTGGCGGCGCTCGATCACCATCCGGAACGGCGGGTGGTTCGGTGACTGGGGCATTCCCCGGCGCATCGGCTGGGCCAGGTCGATGACCCGGGCCCCGGCCAGTGCCGTCCACAGCGCGGTGGCGCCGGGGGCGAGGTCGGTTTGCGGTCCACCGGTGCGTGGGCCCACTCAGATCACGCCTCTCGACTGCAGGTCGGCGAGCTCGTCGGCGCGCAGGCCGAGCCGGTCGCCGTACACGGATTGGTTGTCGGCGCCGGGCGGACGCCCGGTCCACGCGATGGCGCCGGGTGTCTCGGACATCCGGTACAGCACGTTGGGCATCCGCAGCGGGCCGAGCACCGGATCCGGCACCGTGGTCACGGTGTCCAGGGCCTGGTACTGCGGGTCGGCGAAGACGTCGGCGATGTCGTAGATCGGGGCGACCGCCGCCTGGGCCGCCTCGAACTCGGCGACCACGTCGGCGAGGTCCCGCTCGGCGATCCAGCCCCCGACGTAGCCGTCGAGCTCGTCGGCGTGCTCTGCCCGGGTGACGCCGCTGGCGAACCACGGCTCGCCGATCACCTCGGGGTGCCCGACGAGCCGCAGCACCCGTTCGGCGATCGCCTGGGCGCTGGTGGAGATCGCCACCCACCGGCCGTCGCGGGTGCGGTAGGTGTTGCGCGGTGCGTTGTTGACCGACCGGTTGCCGCTGCGCTGCTGCACGGTGCCGAGCTGGTCGTACGCCATCGCCTGCATGCCGAGCACGGTGACCAGCGGCTCGATGATCGCCAGGTCGATGACCTGCCCCCGGCCGGTGCCGGCGGGTCGGCCGGCGTCGCGGTGGTAGAGCGCGGTCATGACGGCCTGGGCGCAGGTGAGCGCGGCGATGCCGTCGGCGAGCCCGAACGGCGGCAGAGTGGGTGGCCCGTCCGGCTGGCCGGTGATGGCCGCGAAGCCGCTCATCGCCTCGGCGAGGGTGCCGAAGCCGGGCCGGTCACGGTACGGCCCGTGCTGGCCGAACGCGGTGACCCGGGCGATGACCAGCCCGGGATTGTGCTCCAGCAGCGAATCCGGGGCCAGGCCCCAGCGTTCCAGCGTGCCGGGCCGGAAGTTCTCGATCAGCACGTCGGCCTCGGCGAGCAACCGGCGGGCCAGCGCGGCGCCCTCGGGCCGGCCGAGGTCGAGGGTGACCGTCTGCTTGTTGCGGCCGAGCATGGCCCACCACAGGGGCACGCCGTCCTTGGCCGGGCCGTGTCCCCGCGCGGGGTCACCCTTGACCGGATGCTCGATCTTGACGACCTCGGCGCCGTAGTCGCCCAGGATGGTGGCGGCCAGGGGGCCGGCGAAGAGCGTCGAGGCATCCACCACGGTGATGCCGTTCAGTGCGCCGGGCACGGGACCTCCGCTGGGACCGGTCGAGGTTCGGGACGCCAATCTAACCGCCCTTTCTCAACAATGGAAACCCCGTTACATTGTCCGAAACACCAAGGACATGAAGGGGGTGCGCGGTGGCGCGTTACGACCTGCTGGTCAAGGGGGGCACGCTGGTGCTGCCGTACGTGGGAACGGTGCGGGCTGATCTCGCCACCCGTGACGGCCGGATCGCCGCCATCGGGGTGGACCTCGACCCGGCCGACGCCGCCGAGGTGCTCGACGCCGACGCCAAGCTGGTCTTCCCCGGTGCGGTGGACGCGCACTACCACCTGGGCATCTACCGGTCGCTCGCCGAGGACGCCGCCGAGGAGACCCGCTCCTCCCTGGTCGGCGGGGCGACCACGGTGCTGTCGTACTTCCGGACCGGGCAGCACTACCTCAACCGCACCGGCCCGTACGGCGAGATCTTCCCGGAGGTGCTCGCGGCCGTGGGTGGGCGTGCCCACACCGACTACGGCTTCCACCTCGCGCCGATGGACACCGCGCAGATCGGCGAGGTGCCCGCGCTGGTCGGCGAGCACGGCGTGTCGTCGTTCAAGTACTACATGTTCTACAAGGGATTCAACCTCAGCGCGGACTCGCGCGACGCCAAGTCCTTCACGATGAGCGACGAATACGATCTTGGGCACCTCTACCAGATCATGGAGGCGGTCGCGGCGGCCAACGGCCCGGACCGGCGCGTCTCGCTGTCGCTGCACTGCGAGCAGTCCGAGCTGATGCGGCTCTTCATCGACCGGGTCCGGGCGGCCGGCGACCCGCAGACCCTCAAGGCCTACTCCGACGCCCGCCCGCCGCTCACCGAGCGGGTCGCGATCGGCGAGGCCACCACCCTGGCCGGGGCCACCGGCTGCCCGGTCAACCTGCTGCACCTCTCCTCGGCCGACGCGCTGGACGCGGCCCGGGCGGCCCGCGCCGCGCTGCCCGGTGCCGACATCCGGGCCGAGGTCACCCTGCACCACCTCTGCCTGTCCTACGACGCGCTGACCGGGCTGGCCGGCAAGGTGAACCCCCCGATCCGCACGGTGGCCGACACCGAGGCGCTGTGGGCCGGCGTGCTCGACGGCTCGGTCGACTGGGTGGCCTCCGATCACGCGTGCTGCCTTGAGGAGAACAAGGGCACCGAACTCTGGCCGGCCCTGCCCGGCTTCGGCGGCACCGCGCTGCTCTACCCGCTGCTGATCAGCGAGGGGATGCACAAGCGCGGGCTGTCGCCGGCCCGGGTCGCGGAGCTGGCCTCGGCGAACCCGGCGCGGGCCTATGGGCTGTGGGGGCGCAAGGGCAACCTCGTGGTGGGCGCGGACGCCGACCTCGCGATCGTCGACCCCGACCTGGAGCAGGAGGTCACGGCCGACCTGCTGCTGTCCGGGCAGGACCACTGCCCGTTCGAGGGGCGCAAGGTCCGCGGCTGGCCGGTCGCCACGGTGGTACGTGGGCACGTCGCGTTCCGGGACGGCGCGGTCACCGGCCCGCCGCGAGGGAAGTACGTCGCCCGTTGACATCCACTCCGCCGCCCTGAGGAACGGATATCTCCTCCACGCTGCGTGTCGTGGCGGACAACTATGCCACCCACAACCACCCGAACGTCAAAGCCTGGCTCACACGCAACCCACGGATCACCATGCACTTCACCCCGACCAGCGCCTCATGGATGAACATGGTCGAGATCTTCTTCGGCGTCATCACCCGCCAGGCCATCCGCCGCGGAACCTTCACCAGCGTCCCCGACCTCATCCACGCGATCCGCACGTTCATCGACGCCTACAACCAACGCTGCCAGCCGTTCAGCTGGACCAAGACCGCCGATCAGATCCTCACCAAAGCCAACCGTCAAAGGACCTCAGACACGCGACACTAGGTCTATGCGGCCACCACGAGGCTGGCTCGTTGCCTGTCCACCGACGTGAGCATCGAGCCGACGCATGTGCTTGTCCCGCTGATCAGGGCCATGGATCAATTGGAGTCGGTTGCCAGGGCACTGGCCCCCACGGCGAGCGCAGTGAGGACGCCGCGCTGCCGGTGAGCGGGCGGCGACGGACTCCTGTGATTCAGCGCGCGCGGCGGTAGTGCATGGCCACCGCGCCGTTGCGGAGCGGCTCCGCCGAGAGCAGCTCGAGCTGTCGCGTGCCGGGCAGCCCGCCCTGGTACAGCGTCGGGCCGTGGCCGGCGATCCTGGGATGGACAAGCATCTTGTACTCGTCAATCAGGTCCAGCCGGTCGAGCTCGGTCGCGAGCTTGCCGCTTCCCAGGAGGACCCCGGCCGGCGTCACGTCCTTGAGCTTCTGCACGCCCTCGCGCAGATCACCGGCGATGTGGTGGCTGTTGGCCCACGGGAAGTCCTTACGCGTCGACGACACCACGTACTTGGGTTTAACCTCCAGCTTGACCGCCCACTCGCGTATGGCCGGCGGCGCCTCCTCGTCGCCGCGGGCGACGGCCGGCCAGTCGCCCTCCATCATCTCGTAGGTGACGCGACCCCACAGCATTGCCCCGCACTCGTCCATGAGACGGGTGAAGAAGGCGTGCGTCTCATCATCGGCGATCCCCTCCTGATGGTCGACGCAACCGTCCAGAGTGAGGTTGAGGCTGAAGGTAAGGAGTCCCATGCCCGGCGACTCTAACGCCACTTCGGCACCGCGTCAGCAAGCTCGCGGTACACACAGCCTGTCTCGTGAAGTCGTCGATCTGGACGGGCCTGCGCTCGCCCGCGGGCAGTCCCAGTTGGTCGAGCGCAGGCCGCTGAGACCACCTGCACCCCAACATGATTCTTGAAGGTAGCCGGTGCCATCGCGATGGCACCGAGAGGCAGACGCGCGACGGCCTCCTACGGATCTCGGCACGCGCGGTAGGCGTGACCGGGAGGCGCCGCGGCGGTGAGAACCCGGCTGCGGCACCTCCCGTCGCCACTACATTCCGTCGCCGCTCCACGGGCCCCGCGATCGGGACCGCACCGGCAGGCTGGAGATGACCGGTGCCTCGTCGTGCTCGTGGTAGTTGGTCGCCGTGCCGCCCCACTTGACCCACTCGTCGGTGGTGTACCAGTTGATCAGCTCGCCGTCCGACCGGATGATCCAGTCGATGTCGGTCTCGGCGACGAAGTGGCCGTGCTTCACCCCGGCCGGCCGGAAGCAGTAGGTGCCCTCGTCGATGTCGCCGAAGTTGTACGCCATCTTTCCGCCGAGCGTGTAGAACTCCTCGTAGCAGGGGTGGTGGGCCAGCCGGTGGTCGCTCCAGCCCTTGTGGGCCCGGATCAGCCGGGTGTAGAAGTTGGTCACCGGGTCGCGGTGCAGCAGCTTGATGTAGAGCGGGGTGATCGGCCCGATCGTCGGGGCGGCGGTCCACTCCATGGCGTTGGAGTCCTTCACCGTCACCTCGCCGACGGCGGTGTCCCAGCGCGCGGAGGCCGGATCCCACTGCGCCTTCCCGACGTCGAAACCGCAGTCGCCGTACTCGCGCCAGTGCAGCACCGACGAGCCCTCGCGGATCTTGATCCAGTCCATCGGTACGCCCCGGGGCACCTGGAGGTAGCCGCCGGGGCCGATCTCCTGGCCGCCGTAGGTCAGCGAGCCGGACTGCACGAAGAACTCGGTGTCGGCGTGCGGCACGCCCGGCCCGCGCCCCCAGTCGCTGTCGAAGCTCAGCGACAGGGACGACGACCCGTCCTCCTCGTCCACCGAGAGCCGGCGTTCGCGGGCCCCGCCCTCGCCGTGCGGCAGCTCCCCGACGTGCCAGATGTAGTCGTTTTCGTGAATCAGTTCGACGTGCGCTCGCACCCGCTGCTCCTCAGTTCGCGTTTCAGGGTCGTCCCGGCGGCGTTGCGGGCGGCGCCCCCGGCCGGAGGCGTCAGGGCGCCCGGTGGCCGGCGATGGTGAGATCGGTGTCGTCCGGGACCAGCATGGCTGCAATGGAAACACTGTTTCCGTGAGCGCGGCAAGACCATCGCCCGCTTTGTTCCCCCTAGCGAAACGACGTATCCGGGCCCTACGATGCGTCGCATGAATGGGGCACTGTCCGACGTCAGGGTCTTGGAGACCGGCACGTTGCTCGCCGGTCCGTTCTGCGGCCAACTCCTCGGCGACTTCGGCGCCGAGGTGATCAAGCTGGAGGACCCCGGCCGGGGCGATCCCATGCGTCAGTGGGGCCGGGAGAAGCCGCACGGCCAGTCGCTGTGGTGGCCGGTCGTGGCCCGCAACAAGAAGTCGGTCACCTGCGACCTGCGCAGCGAGGCCGGGCAGGACCTGCTGCGCCGGCTGGTGGTCGAGTCGGACGTGCTGCTGGAGAACTTCCGCCCCGGCACGCTGGAGCGGTGGGGGCTCGGCTACGACGTGCTCAGCGCGCTCAACCCGCGCCTGATCCTGGTCCGGGTCAGCGGCTACGGCCAGACCGGGCCGTACTCGCCGCGCGCCGGCTTCGGCTCCATCGGCGAGGCCATGGGCGGCATCCGCTACGTCACCGGCGAGCCCGACCGGCCTCCGTCGCGGGCCGGAATCTCGCTCGGCGACTCGCTCGCGGCGACCTACGCCGCGTACGGCACCCTCGCCGCCCTGCACGCCCGGGAGCGCAGCGGCCGTGGCCAGGTGGTCGACTCGGCGATCTACGAGGCGGTGCTGGCGATGATGGAGTCGCTGCTGCCCGAGTGGTCGGTGGCCGGTTACCAGCGGGAGCGCACCGGGGCGATCCTGCCCAACGTCGCGCCCAGCAACGCGTACCCGACCGCCGAGGGCGGCGACATCCTGATCGCCGCCAACCAGGACACCGTCTTCCGCCGGCTCGCCGAGATCATGGGCCGCCCCGAGCTGGCCGACGATCCCCGGTACGCCAGCCACGGCGCGCGCGGCGCCCACCAGACCGAGCTCGACGAGCTCATCGCCGAGTGGACCGCCACCCACACCGCCGCCGACCTGCTCGGTCGGCTGCACGCCGGCGGGGTTCCGGCCGGCGGCATCTACACCGCCGCCGACCTGCTCGCCGACCCGCACGTCGCGGCCCGCGAGGCGATCGTGCGGGTGCCGCACGAACGGTTCGGCGAGCTGCCGATGCAGGCGCCGGTGCCGAAGCTGTCCGCCACCCCCGGCGCCGTGAACTGGGCCGGGCCCGAGCTGGGCCAGCACAACGACGAGGTGTACGGCGACCTGCTCGGGCTGAGCGCCGAGCGGCGCGCGGCCCTCCGCGCGGACGGGGTGATCTGAGATGTCCGACGGTGCCGCGCACGGCGGCGCGCTCGATGCCGACTACGCCGGCGCCGGGTTCGCCCGCAGGCTCGGCTGGGGCACCCGGCCCGGGCTCGTGCTGGTCGACCCGGTCGCCGCGTACGCCGTACCCTCGTCGCCGCTGTTCCTGGCCACCGCGGACGCCGCGCTGGCCGCGATGGCCGCGATGGTGGCGGCGGCCCGCGCGGCCCGGGTTCCGGTGGCCTTCACCGCGGTGCGGTACGTCGACGAGTCCTGCGCCGAGGCGCCCCTGTTCGCCGCGAAGGTGCCGGGGCTGACCGCGTTCGCCGCCGGCAACCCGCTCGGCGACTTCTCGGCCCAGGTGACGCCCGCCCGGGGCGAGCACGTCGTGTACAAGCACTACGCCAGCGCCTTCGCCGGCACCTCGCTGGCCGCCTGGCTCACCGCGGCCGGCGTCGACACGGTGGTGCTCGGCGGCTTCTCCACCAGCGGCTGCGTCCGCGCGTCGGCGGTCGACGCCCTCCAGCACGGGTTCCGCCCGATGGTGGTGCGCGAGGCGTGCGCCGACCGCGATCCCGGCCCGCACGAGGCCAACCTCTTCGACCTCGACGCCAAGTACGCCGACGTGGTGCCGCTGGCCGACGCGGTCGCCCGGTTGGCCGGCGACTGACCGGACCCGTTCTCCCGACTTGAGTGGGCAGGAGCAGTCATGCGTAAGGCAGTCATCACCGGCAGCACCAGGGGGATCGGCTTCGCGCTCGCCCGCGAGCTGCTCTCGCGGGGGCACCGCGTCGTCGTCTCGGGGCGCACCCGGACGGCCGTGGACGACGCCGTCGCGCGGCTGCGCCCGTTGGCCGCCGCCTCGGCCACCGTCCACGGGTTCGCCGTGGACGTCACCGACGCCGCGCAGGTCGAGCGGGTGTGGAGCGCCGCGGTCGACGCGCTGGGCGGCGTCGACCTGTGGATCAACAACGCCGGTGTCGCCAACACCACCCGGCGGATCGTCGAGACCGCGCCGGAGGACGTCCGGACGATGGTCACCACGAACATGCTCGGCACCGTGTACGGGTCGCAGGTCGCCGTCCGCGGCATGCTCGCCGCCGGCGGCGGCCAGGTCTTCAACGTGCTCGGCGGCGGCAGCGACGGCCAGATCCGCCCCGGCATGGGGGTCTACTCGGCCACCAAGCGAGGCCTGGACTCCTTCACCCGGGCCCTGGCCAGGGAGGTCACCGGCACCGGCGTGCGGATCGGCCAGATCCGCCCCGGCATCCTCATCACCGAGGGGTGGCTGCGCGAGGCCGCCGCCGCGCCGGAGCAGGTGGCGCGGCAGCGCAGGCTGCTCAACATCCTCTGCGACCACGTCGACGACGTCGCGCCGCACCTGGTCGAACGGATGCTGGCGAGCACCAGGAACGGCGACGCGATCGCGTGGCTCACCACCGGCCGGATGACCCGCAAGTTCCTCATCCCCGGCAAGCGGGACGTGCTCGCCCGCTACGGACTCTGACCGACTCGGGAAAGGACGGCACCGGGTGAAGGGTGTGCAGCTCAACATGGCCGCCGGGATCCGCGAGTTCGGCCGGGCCACGCCCGGTCGGGTCGCGGTCGTCGACGGCGACCACGCCGTGACGTTCGGCGCGCTCGACGAGCGCTCCAACCGGCTCGCGTCCGCGACGCTCGCGCGCGGCATCGCCCCCGGTGAGCGGATCGCGGTGCTGAGCAACAACCGCTACGAGTACTTCGAGATATCGGCGGCGATGGCCAAGGCCGGCATCCCGACCGTACCGCTGAACACGAAGAACAACAGCTCGGACAACGCCTACATCCTCGCCCACTCGCGGGCGAAGGGGATCATCCTGGCCGACGAGCTGGCCGGCAACGTCGACGGGCTGCTCGACGACCTGCCGCTCGTGCTCAGCTTCGCCGGCGAGGTCGGCGAGCGGTACGAGACGTTCCTGGGGCAGGGCCGCGCGGTCGATCCGCAGGTCCCCGTCGACGAGCTCGACCCGTTCTGCGTCACGTACACGTCCGGCACGACCGGGCGGCCCAAGGGCGTCCTGCTGACCCACCGGGGACGGGTCCTCACCGCGTTCGGCGTCGGGCTGGACTACGGGCTCGGCCCCAACCGCAGCACGATCGCGGTCGCGCCGATGTTCCACGGCGCGGGGTTCGCGTTCGCCTACGCCGCCCCGATGCTCGGCGGCTCGTGCACCGTGCTGCCGACCTGGGATCCGGAGCGGCTGCTGGACATGATGGTGGACAGCCGCGCCTCCACGGTGTTCCTGGTGCCCACGCACGCCCAGCACCTCCGCCGGTTCTGCGCGGAGCCGGCCGCCCGGTACGACCTGTCGGCGCTGCGGACGCTGTACTTCAACGCCGCCGCGTTGCCGGTCGCGCTGAAGGAGTGGGTGATCGCCGCGTTCCCCGGCGTCGACGTGCACGAGCTGTACGGCTCGACCGAGTGCTCCATCGTCACCAACCTGCGCCCGGAGTTCGCCCTGCGACGGGCCGGCAGTGTCGGGCATCCCTGGTTCTGGAACGAGGTCCGGCTCACCGACGACGACGGCAACGAGGTCTCCCCGGGTGAGCCCGGCGAGCTGTTCGCCCGCTCGCCGCTGCTGCTGGCCGGGTACCTCGACGACGAGGAGGCCACCCGGGCCGGGTACGACGCGGATGGGTTCTTCTCCGTCGGGGACGTGGCCGTGCGCGACGAGGAGGGCTTCATCACCATCGTCGACCGGAAGAAGGACATGATCATCGCGGGCGGGGTCAACATCTTCCCGCGCGAGATCGAGGAGGTCATCGCCCGCCACGGGCCGGTCGACGAGGTCGCCGTGGTCGGCGTGCCCGACGAGGTGTACGGCGAGCGCATCGCCGCGTTCGTGGTCGGTCGCCCGGGGACGCGGATCGACGTCGGGGCCCTGGAGGGCCACGTCCGGCAGCACGTGGCGCGCTACAAGGTGCCCCGCGAGTGGCACGTCGTCGACGCGTTGCCGCGCAACCCGAGCGGCAAGGTCCTCAAGCGGACGATCCGCGACGAATACCTCGCGCGCGATGAAGTGCCACCTTCTGCGGATGTTCGGTGTCGAAAGGAGAGCGACTGATGGGGCTCAAGCAGGGCTGGACCGGGCGGTTCTTCGAGGACTTCGAGATCGGAGACGTCTACCAGCATCCCCTGGGACGCACCGTCACGGAGACCGACAACACCTGGTTCACGCTGCTGACCATGAACACCAACGAGATGCACTTCAACGCCGAGTACGCCGCACGGTCGGAGTTCGGCAAGCCGCTCGTGGTGTCGACGCTCACGGTGGCCATCGCGGTCGGGCAGAGCGTCACCGACCTGACCCAGAACGCGTTCGCGAACCTCGGCTGGGACGAGATCCGGATGAGCCACCCGGTGTTCGCCGGTGACACGCTCTACAGCGAGTCGATCGTGCTGGCCAAGCGCGAGTCCGCGTCCCGGCCGCATGCCGGCATCGTCACGGTGCGCACCCGCGCACTCAACCAGCACGGCGACGAGGTCTGCTCCTTCAAGCGCACGTTCTACGTGTACCGCCGGGGCGCCGAGCAGTTGGAGAACCTCTTCCCCGTCGGGAAGGCCCCGCTCACCCTCGACCGCGGCAACGGCGACGGCGACGGCGGGGGAGCGGCATGAGGCTCACGTACCAGCCGTGGGGTGCGACGCTCGCGGAGCTGGCCGACGCCGGGCGCCGGGCGGAACGCGCGGGCGCCGAGGTGCTGTGGGTCTCCGAGCTGCACCGCAGCGCGACCGGCACCGCCGCGGCCCTGGCCGGGGCGACGTCGACCGCACGGATCGGCACCGCGATCGTCCTGGCGTTCACCCGCAGCCCGATGATCACCGCGCTGGAGGCGCTCGACCTGGACGAGCTGTCCGGCGGCCGGTTCGTGCTCGGCCTCGGCTCCGGGGTGCGCCGGCTCAACGAGCAGTGGCACAACGTCCCGTTCGGCAAGCCGGTCGGTCACCTGCGCGAGACGGTCCGCAACATCCGGCTGTTCTGGGACGCCTGCGCCACCGGCACCGAGATCCGTGCCGACGGAGAGTTCGAGCCGATGCGCATCCGCGGCTACGAGCGGCCGTACGCGGTGCCGGAGCGGCCGATCCCGGTGTACCTGGCCGCGATGGGCCCGCTGATGACCCGGCTCGCCGGCGAGGTCGGCGACGGCTGGCTCAGCCACGAGCTGTGCTCACCGGCGTACCTGCGGGAGCAGATCCTGCCCGACCTCACGCTCGGCGTCGACCGCGCGAACGGCAAGGCACGCCACGACCTCGACGTGGTCGTCTCCGCGTGCTGCTCGATCGCCGCCGACCCGGCGCTCGCCCGCCGCCGCGCCGCCGGTCTGGTCGGCTTCTACGCCACGGTCCGCACGTACGCCGACTTCTTCGCCTTCCACGGCCTCGCCGAGGACCAGCAGGCCGTCATCGACGCGTTCCGGGCCGGTGCCGGCGCGGCCCAGCTCGCGGGCAGCGTCAGCGACCGGATGGTCGACGCGCTCACCATGAGCGGCACCCGCGACGACGTCGCCGCCCGGATCGCGGCCTACGCCGGCATCGCCGACACCGTGAAGCTGAGCCCGCCGACCCACGGGCTGCCGGCCGCCGAGACCCGTGCGGCCCAGGACGAGATCATCGCGCTGATCGGTGAGCTGACGGGAGCGTCCGCATGAGGCCACTGGAGGACCTGCGCATCATCGCGGTCGAGCAGTACGGCGCCGGGCCGTTCGGCAGCGTGCACCTGGCCGACCTCGGCGCCCAGGTCATCAAGATCGAGGACCCGCGGGCCGGCGGCGACGTCGGCCGGTACGTGCCACCGTACGCCGAGGACGAGGACTCGCTCTTCTTCGAGACGTTCAACCGCAACAAGCGCAGCATCTCCCTCGACCTGAACACCGCCGCCGGGCGCGGCGTCTTCGAGCGACTCGTCGCGGTCTCCGACGTCGTCTACTCCAACCTGCGCGGCGACGTGCCGGAGAAGCTGCGCATCCGGTACGACGACCTCAAGCACCTCAACCCGCGCATCGTGTGCGTGTCGCTCTCCGGGTTTGGGATGACCGGGCCGCGCAGGCGGGAACCCGGCTACGACTACGTGCTGCAGGGTCTCGCCGGCTGGATGGAGCTGACCGGCGAGCCGGACGGGCCGCCCACCAAGTCCGGGCTGTCGCTGGTGGACTACTCGGGCGGCTTCGTGGCCGCGATCTCGCTCCTGGCCGGGGTGCACGCCGCCCGCCGCGACGGCGTCGGGATGGACTGCGACGTCAGCCTGTACGACACTGCGGTGTCGATGCTGACCTATCCCGCGACGTGGCATCTGAACGCCGGGTTCCGGCCGGTCCGCACGCACCACTCGGCGCACCCGTCGCTGGTGCCGTTCCAGGCGTTCGAGGCCAGGGACGGCTGGCTCGTCGTCGGCTGCGCGAAGGAGAAGTTCTGGGCCCGGCTGTGTCAGGTCGTCGGCCACCCGGAGTGGGCCGAGGCCGGCTCGCCGTACGCGACCTTCGCCAGCCGCCGGGAGCACCGCGCCGACCTGCTGCCCCGGCTGGAGGCGATCTTCCGGCAGCGGACCGTCGACGACTGGCTCGGGCAGCTCCACGCCGGGTCGATCCCGTGCGGCCCGATCAACGACGTCGGCGCGGCCCTGGCCGACGAGCACACCGCCGCCCGAAACCTCGTGGTCACCACCGACCACCCCCGGTACGGCGAGGTACGGCAGCTCGCGTCCCCGGTGCGGGTCGGCGACGAGACACCCACCTACCGCCGGGCGCCGCAGCGCAACGAGGACCTCGCGCTCGTCACCGAGGAGATCCTGGGCCTGGACGCGCAGCAGGTGGCGGCGCTGCGGGCGGCCGGCGCGTTCGGCGACGCCGGGCCGGCGCCCGGCGCGGCCACCCCCGACGCCCTCGACACCTCCGACAGCCCCGACACCCTCGACACTTCCGACAGCCCCGACACCCTCGACACCCCGGCCGCGTCACGATGATCGCCGAGGAGCTTGCCGAGTGGGGCACCGGCCGCGTCGAGGTGCCGGCCGTGGTGCGGGCCGCGGCGCTGCGGCACCTGCTCGACGGGGTCGGCGCGGCGCTCGGCGGGTTGCGCGCCGGCCCGGTGGCGGCGGGGGCCGGCGGGCCGTCCCCGATCCCGGCCGTCGCCGTCGCCCGGGCGCTCGGCGGCCCGCCGGAGGCGACGATCATCGGGTCGCGGGGCCGGGTCGGTGCGCCGGCCGCCGCGCTCGCCAACGGCACGCTCGTGCACGCGCTGGACTTCGACGACACCCACGCCGGCGGCCTCGTCCACGCGACGGCCGTGGTGCTGCCGGCCGCGTTCGCCGTCGGCGAGCAGGTCGGCGCGGCCGGCCGGGCCGTTGTCGAGGCCGCCGTCGTCGGCTACGAGACCGTGTGCCGGGTCGCCGCCGCCGCGCCGCACGGCTTCCACGCCCGAGGGCTGCACGCCACGATGGTGGCCGGTGTGTTCTCCTCGGCGATCGTCGCGGCCCGGCTGCTCGGCCTCGACGCCGCGCGGGCCACCGACGCGCTCGGCATCGCCGGCAGCCAGGCCGGCGGGCTCCTCGCGTTCCTGCACGGCGGGGCGTCGACGAAGCAGCTGCACCCGGGGTTCGCCGCGCACGCCGGCATCCTCGCCGCCCGGCTGGCCGCCGCCGGGGCCAGCGGCCCGGCGAACGTCCTCGACGGCCCGCACGGTGTGTACGACGCGCTCGCCGCCGGCCCGGTCGACCTCGCGTCCGTCACCGCAGGCCTCGGCGCGCGCTGGGAGACCACCCGGATCGGCATCAAGCCCTACCCGGCGTGCCAGCTCTCGCACGCCGCGATCGACGCGGTCCGCGACGCGGTGCGCCGCGGCGGGGTCCGGCCCGGCGACGTCGCCGCGATCGACGTCGACGTGCACCCCGACTCGGTGCCCACGGTCTGCGACACCCGGCGGGACCTGGCGCGGCCGGCGTCGCCGTACGCGGCGAAGTTCTCGTTGCCGTGGAGCGTCGCCGCCGCCGCCGTCGACGGTGACCTGAGCACCGCGACGTACGGGCCGGACTCGCTCGGCCGGCCCGAGGTGGAACGCGTCGCCCGGCTGGTGCGCTGGCACGTCACCCCCACCGGCGGGGCCGCGGCCGACGCGCCCGGCGCCGCACGCATCACACTTGTCGACGGCTCGGCCGTCACCGGCGGCGTGCCGCGCAGCGCGGGCGGCCCGGACAATCCGCTCACCGACGAGCAGCTCGTCGCGAAGTTCCGCGGCAACGCCGGTGGCGACAGCGCCGACGTCGTCGACCTGCTGCGCCGCCTCGAAGAGTTGGACACCATCGAACCGCTCATGGCGGCGCTGGCCGCCGCCGGCACAGGCAGGGGCCGCCCGTGACACCGCACGCCATCAGACCGCGGTCCTTCCGCTGGTTGCCGTACGACGGGTTCACGTTCTGCCTCGGCCTCGCCGAGGGCGACGCGGCCTGGACCTCCGGCCACACCTCCGCCGCGTTCGACGAGGCCGTCGGCAGGATGACGGTCAGCGGGGACCTGGCGGCGCAGGCGCGCACCGCGTACGAGAAGGTGCTGACGATCCTGGCGGCCGCCGGGCTCGGGCCGCAGGACGTCACCCGGGTCACCGAGAACGTGACGGTCGCCGGGCTCGCCGAGTACGAGTCCGCCGCGGCGGCCAGGCGGGAGGTCTTCGGCGACCACGAGCCCGTGCTGCGGACGGTCGTCGTCGAGCGGCTCGTGCGGCGTACCGCGCTGCTGGAGGTCGAGCTGCACGCGGTCCGCGGCGGCGGCGAGGTGCTGGCCGCCAGCGAGCCCCGGCGGGCCGGCACCTGGCGGGCCTCCACCGTGCGGACCGGCCACGACGGGGCGGTGTACCTGCCGACGATGCTCCCGGTCGACGCCACCGGCGCCGTGGTCCACCCGGGCGACTTCGCCGCGCAGTACGCCTACTGCCTGGACCGGGCGGGGGAGCTGCTCGACGCGGTCGGGCTGTCCCTCGACGCGGCCGTCACCACCTACGACTACTCGACCCCGCAGACCCGAGACGTGTACCGCCGGACGCACCGGGTGCGGCGGGACCGCCTCGGCGGCGCCGGCGTCTACCCGGGCGCGGGCGGCATCCTGATGAGCCGGCTGCACCACCCGGACGCGCTCGTCGCGATCGACGTCACCGCCTCCCGGCACCCCCTGGAACTGGTCAACCCGGGCTGGTCCCGCTACGACACCCTCACCTACGCCCCCGGGGTCCGGGCCGGCCGGACGCTGTACATGTCCGGCTTCGCGGCGCTGGACATGCAGACGCAGCAGGCGCTGCACCCGGGCGACCTGGTGGCGCAGGCCGAGGCGACGTACGGCGCGGTCCTGCACCTGCTGCGCCACGCCGGCCTCGGGCCGGAGCACCTGCTGGAAACCACCGAATACTGCGTCGAGTCCGCGCTGCCGGCGTACCGGGGCGTGGCCGGCGTGCGGGAACGGCTGCTCAGCCCGCCCTGGCCGGCGTCGACCGGGGCGATCTGCAAGGCCCTGCTGCGCCCCGAGTTCCTGTTCGAGGTGTTCCCGACGGCGGTGTACCCGGCAGCTCCGCCGCCGGGCGGGGCGGAGGGGACGGCGTGAGCCTGCTGACCGACGAGCTGCGCGCGCTGCTGGGCGCGCGGCGGGTGTACACCGCGCCGGAACCGCTCGGCGCCGCCGCCGGCCGGTACTTCGGCATGGCCGTCGGCGACGACAACCCGCTGTACTCGGACCCGGAGTTCGCCCGCGCGCAGGGCCTGCCGGGCGTGACCGCCCCGCCGACGCTCATCTGCGAGACCAACCAGTACGCGAACCTGCCGATGGACGGCGACGGCTACGCCGGGCACTCGTGGCGCCTCGACGTCCCCGGCACCCGCCAGGTCCGCGGCGGCAACAGCTACACGTTCCACCGCCGGGTACGCCCCGATGACGTCGTCACCGCGACCTGGGAGATCCACGACCTGGCCGAGAAGCAGACCCGCACCGGCGCGGACATGCTCGTGGTCTCCTCTCGCGCGACGTACACCAACCAGGACGGCGAGCTGCTCGCCGTCAACGAGGAGACGATCATCCTGGTCAGCCTGGGCGGTGCCGCGTGACCTCGCGGATGCCACCGCACGTCGGGGATGCGCTGCCCGCCCTGGAGCGCACCATCACGCTCACCGACATGGTCGCCTACGCCGGCGCCACCTGGGACTGGTACCGCCTGCACTTCGACCCCGAGTTCGTGGCCGCCGCGCGGGTCCCGGGCCCGGTCGTGGACGGGCAGGTGTTCGGGGCGCTCTTCGTCGAGCTGCTGCAGGACGCGCTCGGGCCGCGCTGCTTCGTGCACGAGCTGTCGTTCACGTTCCGGAACCTGATGTTCGCCGGCGAGACCGTCCGGTGCGAGGGCACCGTGGTCGAGGTCGGTGCCGACCGCGTCCGGGTCGACCTCTCCGCCACGATCCTGACCAGCGAGTACGGCCCGCAGCGGCCGGCGGCCCGCCCTGCCCACGCGACGGTCCTGCTGGGCACGGTCGACGGGCCGGGCGCGCGGTGACCGGCGTCGCGATCGTCGGCGCGGCCGAGTGCGACCTCGGCAGCACCGGGAAGTCCACGCTCACGCTGCAGACCCAGGCCGTCACCCGGGCGCTCGCCGACGCCGGGCTGACCCTCGCCGACGTCGACGGACTGGCCACCACCGGGGTGTCCCGCTTCTCCACCACACAGCTCGCCGAGTATCTCGGGCTGGAACCCCGCTGGGTCGACTCGACGTTCGTCGGCGGGTCGGCCGCCGAGATGATGGTCGCCCGCGCTACGCAGGCGATCGAAGCCGGCCAGGTGTCCACCGTGGTGATCAGCTTCGCGTCGAACCAGCGCTCCGCGCGCTCGCGCAGCCTCGGCGGGGTCGTCGAGGAGCACACCCCGGAGGCCCAGTTCGAGACGCCGTACGGCCCGCTGTACCCGCTGTCGTACTACGCGATGGCGGCGCAGCAGTACTTCCACCGGTACGGCGGGACGCGGGAGAAGCTGGCCGAGATCGCGGTCGCCGCCAGGGAGTGGGCGCTGCTGAACCCGGCCGCGTTCCGCTACGGGGCCGGGCCGCTGACCGTCGACGACGTGCTCGCCGCGCCGATGGTCTCCAGCCCGCTGACCGTCGCCGACTGCTGCCTGGTGACCGACGGCGGCGGGGCGGTCGTGCTCACCGCGCTGGACCGGGCCCGGGACCTGCGACACCCGCCGGTGCGGGTCCTCGGGTACGGCGAGCGCTCCACGAACACGTCGATGACCGCCGTCGAGGACCTGACGGTCACCGGTGCGCGCGAGTCCGGCCGGGAGGCGTTCGCCCGGGCCGGCATCACCCCCGCCGACGTGGACGTGCTGGAGGTGTACGACTCGTTCACCATCACCGCCGCGCTCAGCATCGAGGCGCTGGGCTTCTGCGGGCCGGGTGAGGTGCTCGACCTCGTCCAGGACGGCCGGATCCGTCCCGGTGGTGGGCTGGCGCTGAACACCTCCGGCGGTGGCCTGTCGTACTGCCATCCCGGCCAGTTCGGGGTGCTGCTGCTGGTGGAGGCGGTCCGCCAGCTGCGCGGCGAGGCGGGTGCCCGGCAGGTGCCCGACGCCCGGGTGGCCGTGGCGCACGGCACCGGCGGGATCCTGTCCACCCACGCGACGGTCGTGCTGGGGGTGCGGCGATGAACGTGCCGCCGCCCGACGACGTGACGGCCGGCTGGTGGGACGCCACCCGGGAGCACCGCTACACGCTGCAGACCTGCGGGTCCTGCGGGCACGTCCAGCATCCGCCGCGAGCGCTCTGTACCGCCTGCTCGTCCACCGTGGACCTCGGATTCGTCGGGGCGTCCGGCGGCGGCGTCGTGGACGCGTTCACGGTGGTGCACCGGGCACCCGCGCCGGGGGTCGCCGTGCCGTACACGATCGCCCGGATCCGGCTCGCGGAGGGGCCGATCGTGCTGTCCACCCTGGACGGCGAGGACTGGCGGATCGGGGCCCCGGTCCGCGTCGGCTGGCTCGATCTCGACGACGGCCGGGCACTGCCGGTCTTCCACCGCTGACGGAGGCTCACCCATGGACTTCACGCTCACCGAGGAGCAGCAGGACTTCCGCGCCCTGCTCCGCACGTTCGTCGACCGCGAGATCATCCCGGTCGCGCGGGAGTGGGAGCACGCCGGGCGGTACCCGACGGAGATCGTGCGGGGGATGGCCGAGATGGGGCTGTTCGGCATCACCGTGCCGGAGGAGTACGGCGGCCTCGACCTCGACCCGGTCTCGTTCGCGCTGGTGTTCGAGGAGCTCGCGCGCGGCTGGATGGGCATCGCCGGCATCCTCGGCAGCCACTCCCTGGCCTGCCGGATGATCGCCATGCACGGCACCGAGGAGCAGAAGCGGGCCTACCTGCCCGACCTCGCCACCGGCGCCCGGCGGACCGGCATCGGCCTCACCGAGCCGGACGCCGGCACCGACCTGCAGGGCATCCGCACCACCGCCCGCCTCGACGGCGACCACTACGTCGTCAACGGCACCAAGATGTGGATCACCAATGCGCGGTACGCCGACCCGCTGCCGGTGCTGGTCAAGACCGACCCGGCCGCCATGCCCGCGCACACCGGCATGAGCGTGCTGCTCGTCGACGCGGCGCTGGAGGGCTTCCAGGTCCTGCGGGACATCCCGAAGCTCGGCTACAAGGGCACCGAGTCCTGCGAGATCCTCCTCGACGACGTGCGGGTGCCGAAGGACCGGTTGCTCGGCGGCGTCGAGGGCGTCGGCCTCAAGCAGACGTTGTCCGCCCTGGAGTGGGGCCGGGTCAACATCGCCGCCCGGTCGGTCGGCATCGCGCAGCGCGCCCACGACGAGGCGCTGGCCTACGCCCAGCAGCGCAGGGCGTTCGGCCGGCACATCGCCGAGTTCCAGGCGATCCAGCTCAAGCTCGCCACCATCGCGATCCAGTTGCAGGCCGCCCGCCTGATGGCGTATTGGGCGGCCGACGCGGTCCGGCGCGGTCGCGCCGACGGGCAGACCGGGATGGCCAAGGTGTTCTGCTCGGAGGTCGCCCTGGAGGCCGCGATCGACGCGATGAAGGTGCACGGCGGCTACGGCTACTCCACCGAGTTCGAGGTCGAGCGGCTCTACCGGGACGCGATCCTGATGAGCATCGGCGAGGGCACGAACGACATCCTGCGCACCGTCGTCGCGAAGGCGCTCGTCCGAGGCGAGGTGACCGTCTGACGCCTGCGCGACCCTACCGGCACGGCGCGGCTCGGCCGATCACCGTGGAGCATCCCCTCGGGGCGAGTTCCACCGACACGGCGGCGGTGCTCGTGCTGGCGGCCTTCGTGGCGAGGGCGCCGATGTCGAGGCTCCGGCCGGTGCCGTCGGTGATGACTCCGGCGTTCAGCCGCAGGTAGGCGACGGGCAGGCCGAACACGGCCGCCGCGGCCTCCAACAGCCGCTGACGGGCTACGGCCGCAGCGACCCGGAGGGGGACGCAGGCCGAGACGGTCGTGTTCGATCCGCCGGTCAGCTGGTGGAACACCGGTTCCGGCCGGGCATCGGCCAGCGTGACCTGGACCCGCCCTCGCGGTACGGACAGCTCCTCGGCGATCAGCGTGACAGCCGAGGAGGTGAAGGCCTGACCCGCCGTGGCTCGGGGCCACGCGCACGACACGGCCCCGTCCCGGCTGACCTCGACCGAGATCAGTCCGGATGTCGGCAGTGCCGCCGCGGTCATGATGTCGTTGAGGCCGAGCAGCTCTGTCATGTCCGACGACGGTGACTGGGCGGCTGCTGTGGCCGTCGTCGCCAGTTCGGCCGCGGTCACGAGGATCGGGGCAGCGAGCACGTACCCGAGGATCCATCGCGGGGGGACGGGTTCCACCATGGTGGCCAGGGCTCCCGGCACCGCGCCCGCCAGCAAGCCCTCGCGCCTGCTCGGCTCAGTCATGCCCTCAACTCCTTACCGATCCGCTCCTGGCCGGCGTGCGGTACAGCGGTGCGTCGGCGGTGCTCCGGGAGGAGCCAGGGACGCGGAACCGGTCCGCGCCCTCGGCCGTGACTGCGACGCTCCGGATCAGGATCCGCGGTTGCCGAGCGGAATCTCAATGTTGATCGACTGCCCCTCGGACAGGAAGAGCAGGGCCAACTTGCGTAGGAACTCGTCGAAGAGCCAGTAGCACTTCGGGGCGAGGGGGAACGGCAGCAGGGCCTCCCGGACGGCGATGAACGGCTTCCAGGAGGTCTGCAACAGCGAGTCCCAGAGCAGGTCCCGGGGAATCCGAAGCCAACCGGCGATCTGGTTACCGAGCATGAACCGCGTGAACGACCCGAGGATGGGCTTGCTCAGGATGCCGGCGTCGATCTCCCGACCGAGGCCGACCAGGATGTCCGCCAGCGCGATGCCCTCGGGCGTCGGTGCCAGCACCGGGTCGAGGACCTCGCTGGCCTGTGCGTTGGCCTCACTCCACGACGCGGGGATGTACTCGTCCTTGATGCCCAGCATGTGGGCGGCCACCTGCCACAGGTGGAGGAAGGCATCCGCCTCGGCGGCAGGGACCGGAACCCTCCATTCGGTCAGCTTCCGCATGACCGTGGTCGGCAGGCTGTGCCAGGTGACCATCAGGTCCCGCTGACTGATCGGGATGTCCTCGGGGGCGGCATCCGCCCACTCCGGCGACTTCGGCAGGAAATGACGCACGCCGGCGTGCGCCAGCCGGGTCTTGACGGCGGTCACGATCATCGAACCGTCGGGCTGGTAGGCGTTCGCCGTCCCGATGTCGTACCCGAGCTTGGCGGTCTTGGAGATGCGGTCCTTCATGTCCGCGCCGCCCTTGGAGTAGTAGACGGCCCGGGCCTCCTTCGGAATGACCGTGCTCATCATTCCGCTGGCCAGGCCGTACAGCACGCCGAGGTAGAGCCCTCGCTTCTCGTTGAACCGCACCGCGGTGGCGAGCTTGCCCTGGTCGACCCAGGACGGTAGCTGGCGGGCGCTCTCGATGAAGGTGCGCACATCCGCCGGTAGCCCGGCCGGCAACGGCTGACCGTTCCTGGTCCAGGTCCGTAGCAGAGCGTTGACCATGGGCCCGTCGCCCCGCTCGATCAGCGCGGCGACCAGCGGGTCGGCCTCCTCATCCCACACCCACCGCGGGTCGACGCCCGCCCCGGCGCCCGCCACGGAACCGGAGGGGGACCAGGACCAGACCGACTGGGCCTGCGCCGGCGCGGCGACGCTCAACGCGCCGAGCGCGCCCAACGCCCCGCCGGCCTTCAACATCTTGCGTCTGCTCAGTGGCTCCATGTTTCATCCTCCCGGGTCAGGCCCATTGATACGGTGAAACGTAGATTGCGCCCGTGTTTCACATGAGAGCACATTGTGGTGGGCATCACAATGCTGATCATGGGGTTGGTCTATGTCTGGCTGAGCTTGCCTGCGTGGACGCCCAGGCCGTGTACACCGCACCGGCGAACCCGGGTCGCCCAGGCAGCTCGCCCCGGCATTCGCGGACGTCGGCATCGTGTTCAATCACCGGTCGGTGCCGTACGGTGGGGAACCGCCCGGCGGCCGGCTTTCTGTCCGGCCACCGGGTGCCGCGTAAAGCGACTGGAATGACCAGGAGGCGCAGAGGTGACCGCGAATGCGACGCCGGGCGAAGGCGGGCAGGGCCTGACGGAGCGGGTGAGACGCTTCATCGATCATCAGGTGATCCCCGCCGAACGCGAGATCGAGACCGACCCCGAGGTCCTCGCGGGGCTTCGCGCGGCCGCCCACGCCGCTGGCGTGTTCGCCCCGTCGGCACCTGTCGAGTACGGCGGTATGGGATTGTCGATGCGCGAGCAGGCCGACGCCCTCGAAGAGGCCGGTCGGAGCCTGTTCGGCCCGCTCGTCATGAACTGCGCGGCACCCGACGAGGGCAACATGACGCTCCTGGAACACGTCGCCACGCCGTCGCAACGCGAGCAGTACCTCCGGCCGTTGGCCACCGGCGACGCTCGCTCGGCGTTCGCGATGACCGAGCCCGCCCCGGGCGCCGGGTCGGACCCCGCGGCGCTCACCACGACGGCCGTGCGTGACGGCGGCGACTGGTTGATCGATGGCAGGAAATGGTTCATCACCGGCGCCGACGGCGCCGCCTTCTTCATCGTGATGGCCCGCACGGGCACCGACGCCGCGACGATGTTCCTCGTCGACGCCGGCACTCCTGGCCTGTCCGTCGGCCGGCACATCCCGACCATCGATGCCGGCTTCACCGGCGGGCACTGCGAGGTGGTGCTCGAGCGCTGCCGGGTGCCGTCGTCCGCCGTGCTGGGTGAGGTCGACCGCGGCTTCGCCAATGCCCAGGTCCGGCTCGGGCCCGCTCGCCTCACCCACTGCATGCGCTGGCTCGGTGTCGCCCGCCGCGCTCATGAGATCATGCTCGGCTACGTCGTGGAGCGGGAGCTGTTCGGTAGCCGGCTCGCCGATCTCGGCCTGGCACAACACCTCATCGCCGACAACGAGATCGACATCGCGGCGTCCCGGTCGCTGATCCGCACCACCGCCGTGACGCTCGACCAGCGTGGACGCGCGAACAACGAGACATCGATCGCCAAGACGTTCGTCTCCGAGGCCGTCGGGCGCATCGTCGATCGCTCGGTCCAGTTGTGCGGCGCGCAGGGCGTCTCCCACGATCTGCCGCTGGCGCGGTTCCTTGCCGAGGTGCGCCCGTTCCGCATCTACGACGGCGCGTCAGAGGTGCATCGCTGGGCGGTGGCCCGCCGCGCCGTCCGGCGGTACGAGGCCGCTCGATCCGGCCCGGCAACGCCTGGCTGACCAGGCACAGCCCGGCCGGTGATGGCCCGCGCCGGGCAGCGGCCGGCATGACGACCGAGCCGGCCGGTGATGGCCCGCGCCGGGCAGCGGCCGACACCATGGCCGAGCCGGCCGCCGCAGGCGTGGGCGTGGGCGTGGGCCACCGGGCTGGCCGCCCGGCCAGTTGACGGCCTACCTGGGTGCGCGTCCGCCGGACGCCGATCCGGTGGCGTCGTGGCACGCCGCACCCGGGTTCGTGACGAGACCTCCGCAGAGGGGAAGCCGACAGTGACGATGGTCAAGGGATCACTTCAGGGCAAGGTCGCCTGGGTGACGGGCGCTGGCCAAGGCGTGGGAGCGGCGATCGCCGAAGGGCTGGCGGAGGCCGGCGCGTTCGTGATCCTGCAGTCGCGCCGGTTGGAGGCGCTGCAGGCGGTGCGGGACAGGATCGTGGCCAACGGTGGAACGGCGGAGATCGTCGCCGGTGACGTCACCGACGAGCGCACTGCCGATGCCGTCGTGGCGCTGGCCCGGCAGCGATGGGGTCGGCTCGACATCCTGGTGAACAATGCCGGGATCAGTCCGGCGCTGCGACGCACCGAGCGGCTGAGCGTCGCGGACTGGCAGCAGGTGATCGACACCAACCTGTCCGGGGTGTTCATCTGCACCCGCGCCGCCGGCGCATTCATGATCGAGCAGGGCGCGGGCAGCATCGTCAACATGTCCTCGGTGCACGGCCAGGTCGGCTTGCCGCGACTGGCCGCCTACAGCGCCAGCAAGGGCGGAGTCGAGCAGCTCACCCGGACGCTGGCGCTGGAGTGGGCGGCGGCCGGTGTCCGCGTGAACGCGGTGGCGCCCGGTTACCTGGAGACGCCGATGACGGAGGGGCTGCGCAGCCACGACGAGTGGTCGGAACGGTTGCGCGCACGGATCCCGATGGGCCGGTTCGGCCAGCCGCAGGAGGTCGTCGGCGCTGTCGCGTTCCTGGCGTCGGACGCGGCCAGTTATGTCACCGGCAGTGTCCTGCACGTGGACGGTGGTTGGACCGCGCAGTGACGACCAGCGTGGCGGAGAGCCTCCGCCGCCGCGCGGCTTGTCCTCAGTAGACCTTCACCCGGCGGGTCCCGTCGATCCCGCCCCTGCGCCGTACTCGCGGTGTCGCGCCCTGCGCCGTGCTCGCGCGTCTCCGGCAGCGACGTCCCGGTTCACCGCCGGGCCACCCCGTCGGGCCACCACGCCGGGCCAGCACGCCGGGGCCGCCTCGGTGGTTAGCCGGCGTTCGCCCGCCGGTCACGCCGGTAACTCGGATGAGCACGTACTCGTGATCGCTCCTTCCCAGAAAGTTAGCCCTCGTTTACAGTGCTGTCATAGGCTGCGGCGCCCTCGACGCACCACACTGAGGGGTACGCCGACCTCAACTCACACCACCACCAGGCCCGGTTACGGTTGAAGGAGTACCCCATGGACCCTGCCGAGACCCTCGCCGACCACTGTGCCAAGACAGCCGGCGACCTGACCGTTCCCGCCCTCCTGCACCGAAACGCCACCGAGTTCGCCGACCTGCCGGCGCTGACCACGCTGCACCGCGACGACACCCGCACGTGGGCCGAGCTGCGCGACGAGGTCGCCGAGCTGTCGGGCGGCCTGGCCGAGATCGGCCTGGAGCCGGGCAACCGCATGCTGATCATGATGTCGAGCCGGCCGGAACACTGGCTGGTCGACCTCGCCGCGGTCCATCTGGGTGCGGTGCCCTCCACGATCTACCCGACGCTGAGCACCGATCAGATGCGTTACCTGGCGCTGCACAGCGGTGCCCAGGTGCTCGTGCTGGAAGGCTCCGCCGAGCTGGCCCGCTGGCGTGCGATCCTGCCCGACCTGCCCGACCTGCGCCGGATCGTGCTGGTCGACGAGGTCGAACCCGGCGACACGACCGCGCAGAGCGTGCCGTTGTCCCAGGTGCGTGCCGCCGGCCGGTCCGCGCACCGAGCCGACCCGGGCGCCTTCGAGCGGCGCTGGCGCGAGATCCGCCCCGAGCAGCCGGTGACGGTGCTGTACACGTCGGGGACGACGGGCGACCCGAAGGGCGTCGTGCTCAGCCACCACAACGTGATCTATCAGGCCGTGGTCCTCGAGGCCACCGTGTCCGTTCCCGATCACGCGGCGTCGGTGGCCTACCTGCCGCTGGCCCATATCGCCGAACGGGAGCTGGGCATCTACAACCCCATCTACCGCGCCGGCCACGTGACCATCTGCCCCGACGCCACCCAGCTCATCCCGGCCCTGCGCGCGGTCGGTCCCGTGTCGTTCTTCGGCGTGCCACGGGTCTGGGAGAAGATGGCCGCCGGCGTCCAGGCTCAGCTGGCCACCGCGGAGCCGGCGGTGCAGGCCGCCTTCAACGCCGCGAGCGCCGTGACCCTGGAGGCGTACGAGCTGCGCGCGGCGGGCCAGGCCGTGCCGGACGAGCTGGCCGCCCGGGTGGCGCAGGCCGACGCCACGGTGCTGCGACCGATCCAGTCCACGCTGGGCCTGCAGAACATGGTCTGGGCCGGCAGCGGCGCCGCCCCGATCCCCGTCGAGGTCCTGCGGTTCCTTGCCGGGCTCGGCATCGACGTGCTGGAGGTGTGGGGGATGACCGAGACCACCGGCACCGCCACCATCAACACCCCGGAGCGGTTCCGCACCGGCACCGTCGGCCGACCCAACCCCGGCCTGCAGGTGCGCCTCGCCGACGACGGCGAGATCCTCGTGCGCGGGCCGTTGATCTGCTCCGGGTACCTGGCCGGCGACGGCAGCGTCGAGCCGATCACCGACGCGGACGGCTGGCTGGCCACCGGCGACGTCGGCACGATCGACGAGGACGGCTTCCTCACCATCACCGACCGCAAGAAGGAACTCATCATCACCTCCAGCGGGAAGAACATCTCGCCGGCGCACATCGAGGCGCTGCTCCGGGCGCATCCCCTCATCGGTCAGGCGGTCGCGATCGGCGACCGGCGGCCGTACATCACGGCCTTGATCGTGTTGGATGACGAGATCGCGCCCCAGTGGGCGCGGGCGTGCGGCGTCAGCGACGCGCGGCTGCCCGGCCTGGCCTCGGACCCGCAGCTGCTCGCCCAGATCCAGGCCGCCGTCGACGCGGCCAACGCCAAGCTCGCCCGGCCCGAGCAGGTCAAGGCCTTCCAGGTGCTGCCGTCGAGCTGGACGCCGGAGTCGGGCGAGCTGACCCCCACGTCGAAGCTGCGGCGTCGCGTCATCGTCGATCGTTACCGCGAGAGCATCGACGGCCTGTACCAGGCGGCGAGTGAGGCTCGTTGAGTCCTCCAGCGGCCCCGGCCCCGGTCGTGGGTCGGGGCCGGCGGCGGCACGGGCGAGCCGGCTACCCCGGGTCGAGGTCGGGCGGCGCTGGTGGCGCACCCAGGTCTGCGGGGGAGTACCCGTGGGGGTAGCCGGGGTAGGTGCGGTTGCGCGGTGCGTGGGTCAACTGGCTCGCGGTACGCGGCGGCAACAGCCGCACCACCGCCGCCCGAGCGTGCAACCCGCCGTTGACCGCCGCGGACATCCAGCGCGGCGCGGCCGGGAACCCGAAGGCCGCGCGGAGCTCGGCGGGAAGCAACGCGAGCACCCCGAGCCGTACGAACCGGCGCAGCGGCGTCGGGTACCACGAGGCGAACAGGTCCAGGGTGCGGGTGCCGACTCGCTGGTTGGTCGGGGCGTAGCGGAACGTTGCGCGCTCGTACTCGCGCTTGAAGTCCCGGAACGCGTCGAAGTCGTCCGGCACGTCGCGGATGCCCATCCGGGCGCCGACCGCCCGGTAGTAGTGGAACGCGGCCAGCCGCTCGTGATCGTGCAGCCGACGCCAGCCGAACCGGTCGAGCCAGTCGATCGGCTCGTACACGAACGTGGAGAGCACGTAGCGCATGTCGTCGTTGGAGATCGCGTACCGGCCGTGCGCCCGGTTGACGACCCGCAGCGCCTGCCTGCCGCGCGGCGAGTCGTACCCGTGCTCCGCGATTTCCGCCATCAGCAGCGCGGTGTCGTCGTACCGCTGCTGCGCGCGGAGCCGGAACTCGCCGGTCGCGTCGAGCAGTGCCGAGATGCTCGGCACGCAGTACGTGCGGAACAGCGCGAACTCCAGCGCCCGCTGGTAGTCGAAGGGGAACTCGTACCCGATCGAGATCCGGTAGATCTCGTGATGGTCCCGTACCGGATCGAGCGCCTCGATACGACGCAACCAGCCGTACCGACCGCCACCAGCCATCGCGACCACCTCACAAGCAGAGTCGGCGCCGGCACGGCTCGTGTCAAGGCCGGGTCCGGCGTACGGCGAAAGGAAGCATCATGAACGCGAGCACGGCCCGAGCCCGCTTCTCGGAGCTACGCCGACAGGACGGCCGGGTTCCCGCCGTCGAACTCGACGAGATCTGGGCCGCACTGGACACCGTCCGCCCCGAGGAGATCCTCGGCGCGTGGAAGGGCGGCGAGTTCGACACGGGGCACCCCCTCAACGGTCGCCTCGACCAGGTGAGGTGGTACGGCAAGACCTTCGTCACCCGCACCGACGCCAAGCCGCTGATCTGCCGCGACGACAACGGCGAGCTGTACTCCAACACCGTGCTCGGCAAGGGCGAGGCCAGCCTGTGGACCGTCGAGTTCCGCGGCGAGTCGACCGCGACGATGGTCTACGACGGCCAGCCGATCTTCGACCACTTCAAGCGCGTGGACGAGAACACGCTCATGGGAATCATGAACGGCAAGCACTTCTCCGTCCACGGCCCCTTCTTCTACTTCCTTCTCGATCGCGTCGCCTGAGTGCGGTCGCGCGAAGGAGTTGTCATGCGGATCCGGGCAGCCGTCACGGAGACCCCGGGCGGACCGTTCGTCATCCAGGCCGTGGATCTCGAAGCCCCACGGCCGCACGAGGTGCTGGTCAGGATCGCCGCGGCCGGCCTGTGTCACACCGACCTCAGCATGCAGGCGAGCTGGCCCCGGCGGCTCACTCCCATGGTCTTCGGCCACGAGGGGGCCGGTGTGGTCGAGGCGGTCGGCGCGGACGTGACCGGTCTCGTGCCGGGCGACCACGTCTGCCTGACCTTCAACAGCTGTGGTGGGTGTGAGCAGTGCGCGGCCGGCCACCCGGCCTACTGTCACTCCCAGCGGACCTTGAACACCTCCGGTGGCCGTGGCGACGGCACCACCCCGCTGTCCCGCGACGGGGCACCCGTGCCCGGCATGTTCTTCGGGCAGTCCAGCTTCGCCACGTTCGCGCTGGCCCAGGAGCGCAACGCCATCCGGGTTCCTGCCGACCTGCCGGCCGTCGTTGCCGCGCCGCTGGGCTGCGGTGTGCAGACGGGGGCGGGTACGGTGTTCCACCGTCTGCGTCCTGAGCCGGGAAGCTCCCTGGTCGTCATCGGCGCCGGCGGGGTCGGGCTCAGCGCGCTGATGGCCGCGATCGTCCGGGGCTGCGACCCGGTCGTCGTCATCGAGCCGGTCGCCTCGCGACGCGCCCTGGCCACTGCGCTCGGCGCCAGGGCTGCTCTGGACCCGAGGACGGCGGACGACCTCGTCGCCACCCTGCTCGACCTCACCGGCGGCGGCGCACACCACATCGTGGACACCACCAGCCGGCCGGAGATGCTCCGCCAGGCCGTCAACGCCCTGCGTCCCCGGGGCGACCTCGCCCTCGTCGGCGTCGGCAGCACCGTCACGTTCGACGTCATGAGGCTGCTCAGCAAGGGCATCCGGGTCCACGGCGTGATCGAGGGCGACGCGGACCCGGCGCGCTTCATCCCCGAGCTGGTCGACCTCTACCAGCGTGGCCTCTTCCCGCTGGACCGGCTCATCACCACGTTCCCCTTCGAGAACATCGCGGACGCCGTGGCCGGCATGCTCGACGGCACGGCGATCAAGCCCGTCCTGACTTTCGGCTGAGCGACCAAGCATCGAAGATGCCCTCTTGCCGGTCGAGTCAAGCTCCTCTATGTTAATAGAAAATCACACGCCCGGATAGCTCGGAACCTGTTCGTAGCGCCGTCGCGAGCTGCAGGGCGATGTCTAGCCGACCGGGAAGTGGTGCGAATGGAAAATCTCAACAGAAGAAGAGTCCTGACCCTCGGTGCGGCGCTGGGTCTGGTGGCGGCGACGGAGACCCCGAAGGCATGGGCGTGGTCGTCCGCCAACTCGATCGCCGGGACCAACTCGGTCACCGACCCGTGGGACGTCTGGGACGACGCCACCGACCCGCTCCTCGTTTCGCTGCTCGACAACGGTCAGGTCCCGGCCGTCAACACCGCGTTCAAGTCGTTCATCAAGAACGGCGACCCGATCCCCAGCGGCCTGCCCCCCGCGCTCACCACCTACCTGAGGACATACAACAAGCTGCCGTCCTGGGCCGACCAGGCCAAGCTCGACCGCGCCGCCCAGTTCAACAAGCGGATGAGCATGTACCTGTTCCTGCTGTACGGCCTGGGCAGCGGAATCATGAGCACGGTGATCCCCCGGGAGGCCCGCAACGTCTACTGGTCCGAGGGCGGCGCCGAGATGAAGTCGCGGGCGGCCAAGACCTTCACGTACGGCTACGACATGAACCCGGTCGATGCCTTCAAGCCGACGGGGAAGTTCATCACCACCTCCACCAAGACCCGGCTGACGCACGCCGCGGTGCGGCACCTGCTGCCGCAGTCAGCCGCGTGGCGAGCGGTCACGGACAACCCGATCCCGATCAGCAACGGCGACATCCTGATCACCTTCCACAGCCTGGGCACCTACGTGCACAGCAAGCTGGCCGAGTGGCGCAAGTACGGCCTGAAGGTGTCGGCCGCGGAGGAGGAGGCCTACCTGCACATGTGGCAGGTCTCGCTGCACCTGCTGGGCGTGCGCGACGAGTTCATCCCCGCAACCTGGGCTGCCGCGCACGAGCAGTCGGAGTACGCACTGACGCCGATCCTCGCCTCCACGCGGGAGGGCGTCGACCTGGCCGACACCCTGCTGAACCTGACCTCGTCGGTCGACCTGGGCATCACCAAGGGCTTCCAGCGCGAGTTCTCGCGCTACCTGCTCAGCGACCAGATCGGCAACTGGCTGAGGCTGCCGCGTGACCTCATCTCACGGGGCGTGATCGAGGCCGGGTGGCCGACGTACATCATGTTCCGCGAGGGGCTGTCGCCGGTCATGCCGGGCACCTTCTCCATGTTCGACAAGTTCATCCGCGGCCTGGCGATGCTGTTCCTCAACAACGGCACCTCGGCGAGCCACACTCCCATCACCATTCCGACCCGGAACCGGCCCGGCTCCTGAGCCGGCGCCACCGGTCACCGGGTCAGGGCGCCGGTGACCAGGGCGGTGACGGCGTCCCGGTGGCCGGGCGTGTTCTGCCAGCGCAGGGCACGCCCGGCCTCGACCACGACGCCGAACCCCGCATGGACCAGCAGCCGGGCCTGTCGCGGGTCCAGCTCCGGACGAACCGTCCGCAGCTGCTGCTCCCAGACGGCAATGTGCTCACGCTGCGCGACGATCAGGGGGCGCCGCAGGTCGGCCGGAAGGCCGGCGACCTCGGCCTGGGCGACGCTGTTGAGCGCGTTGTGCTCGAAACAATAGGCCACGTACGCCGCCGCCAGCGCGACCACGGCCTGACGCGGATCGGCCGCCCGGCAGAGGCTCCGGTCCACGGCCTGGGCCAGCAGTCCCGCCGCCTGCAGACAGGCGGCCACCAGGATGTCGACCTTGCCGGGGTAGTGGCGATAGATCGCGGACGGGGCGAGTCCCACCGCCTGAGCGATCTGGACGTTCGTGACGGTGGCGAACCCGTCCCGCGCGAACAACGGAATGGCCGCCGCCAGGATCTCCGCGCGCCGCGTGCGCGGCACCGGCTGGGCGGGCAGCTCGACCAGGTGCGCGGTGCCGGCGGCGGCCACCGGATCGGTGGCGACCACGCCCAGGGCGGATGCCAGCAACAGCTCCTCGACGCGGCGTTGGGCGATCGAGGTGTGGTGCATCGTGATGGATCCGATCGCACCGAGGGTCGCCATGGCCCGCAGGCGCTCGTCGGGCAGCGGGTACTCCCGCCGCACCATCTCGGTGACCCGCTCCACGACGTACGCGAACTTGGTCCGAAGCAGCCGGCGGTCCTCGCGGGCGAGGTAGCGGGCCTCCCACCGGTAGAGGCCGCCCGACGACCGGTGGGAGACCGTCACCCGGGTGAGGGCGAGGAGCACGTCGCGCAGGGCCGCCTCGGGAGGCCACTCGTCGACCGCCGCGATGAGATTGTCCACTATGAGGTCGGCGCACTCGGCGAACAGCGCGTACTTGTTCGGGAAGTGCCGATACAGCGCTGCCGCGCTGATACCCACGACGGCGGCGAGGTGCTCCATGGACGCACCGTGGTAGCCGCGCTCGCTGAACACCTGACCAGCCGCTTCGACGATGAGCTGCCTGCGGTTGCGGGGTCGGGTGGCCGCAGCCGGCCCGGTGGTCACCGGACCAGTCGATCAGACGTGGGTGGACACAAAACCATGCGTGCTAGTCAATCACAGCACCAGCGAAGCCCTCGGAGCTGTCGCGGGCCCGGGATGCGTCTCGTTGGTCAGGCCCACAGCACCGCGAGGGCGAGGCGGGCCGTCTGGGCGTCGTAGCCCTCGGTGCGGTCGAAGCGGCCGAGCCGGCCGATGTCGGTGACGACGTTGAGCGCGGCGTGCACGAGCACGCGGGCATCGGCGGCCGGCAGGTCCGGCCGCACCGTGCCGACGAGCCGTACCCATTCCTCGACGTGCAAACGTTGAGCCCCGCGCAGCTGGTGGCGGTCGTCGTCGGGCAGGTTGTTGTTCTCTGCCAGGTAGACCGCGACGAGGTCGCTCTGGCCGAACGCGTAGTCGACGTATGCCTGCACGACCCGGCGCAGGGCGTCGGCCGGGTCGCTCGCCTCGGCGATCGCCGCGATCGTGGTGCCGGCGAGGCGGTCGGCGGCGCGGTAGTAGGCGGCTGCGAGCAGGTCGGCCTTGCTGGGGAAGTGCCGGTACACGCTGGAGGCCTGCATACCGGCCGCGCGCCCGATGTCCTCGACGGCGACGGCGTGGTAGCCGTGGCGGTGGAACAGGCGGATCGCCTCGATCAGCAGCAGTTCACGGCGCGACGCCGGGCGCACCGGCGCGGTGTCCGGCTCGGCGCGCTGTTGCGGCGGGGGCGGCTGCGGCGCGTCGGCCCGCAGCAGGGTCCAGGCGACCCGGGTGAGCAACTGCGCGGTGTCGGTGCCGGTCGCCGCCGGGCGGTAGGTGGTCACGCTGCCGAAGGCGCTGAGCGCCCCGTTGACCAGCAGCTCCGCCTGCCCGGCAGTCAGCTCGGGCCGAAGCTCGCGCAGCGGCCCGGCGAGGCGGCCGACCAGCGTGGACAGGGTCGCGGCGAACTCCCGCCGATGCTCGGGGGCGAGGTAGCGGCCCTCCCACTGGTACAGCCCGGCGACCCGCCGTTTGCTCACCACGACACCGGCGACCGTGCTCAGCAGTTCGTCGAGGACACCCTCGGTGGTGCTCGCGCGCGGCTCGACGGTCGCGGCGAGCAGGGCGCCGACGACCTCCCGGGTGGCGTGCACGAGGATCGCGTACTTGTTCGGGAAGTGTCGGTACACCGCGGGGCCGCTGATGCCGACGACGGCGGCGACCTCGTCGACGGAGACCCGGTGGTAGCCCCGCTCGCAGAACAGCTCGGCCCCGGCCAGCGCAATGCGGTCCTTGCGGTCTTTCGGCCGCTTAGTCGTTACGGGGCCCGTCCCGCTCGCCGCTGGTCGCACCCCTACAGGTTAGCGCCACCTCGCGCGAGGGCCGCGGCCGCCGTGGGCCTTCGGCCTCGTCGTGAGCCGCCGATGCCGGAGGCGGCCAGCGTGCTTTGCGCGCGAGCTCCTTGACAAGCGACCGCGGGCTCCCCGAAAGTTAGGCTGAATTCGCATTCGGTGAGCAGCGAGGAGCTTTGCCATGACGACCGAGGCGTTCATCTACGACGCGCTGCGCACACCGCGCGGCCGGGGCAAGCCGAACGGATCGCTGCACGGGGTCAAGCCGGTTTCGCTCGTCGCCGGTCTGATCGAGGAGACCCTGCGGCGGATGCCCGATCTCGATCCGGCGCTGATCGACGACATCGTGCTCGGGGTGGTGTCCCCGCTGGGCGACCAGGGCGCCGACATCGCCAAGACGGCCGCCCTCGTCGCCGGCCTGCCCGACACGGTGGCCGGCGTCCAGCTCAACCGCTTCTGCGCCTCCGGCCTGGAAGCCGTGAACATCGCCGCGCAGAAGGTGCGTTCGGGCTGGGAGGATCTCGTCCTCGCCGGCGGCGTCGAGTCGATGTCCCGGGTGCCGATGGGATCCGACGGCGGGGCGTGGGCGCTGGATCCGGAGACCAACTTCACCACCGGATTCGTCCCGCAGGGCGTCAGCGCGGACCTCATCGCGACCCTCGACGGCCACGACCGCGACGTGGTCGACGGCTACGCGCTGCAGTCGCAGGCCCGGGCGGCGAAGGCGTGGGCGAACGGCTACTTCAACCGCTCGGTCGTGCCCGTGCGGGACCGCAACGGGCTGGTCGTCCTCGACCGCGACGAGCACATCCGGCTCGACTCGACCGCCGAGGGTCTCGCCGCGCTTCGTCCCTCCTTCGCGGGCATCGGGGAGAAGGCCGGCTTCGACGCGGTCGCGCTTCAGAAGTACCACTGGATCGAGCGCATCAACCACGTCCACACGGCGGGCAACTCGTCCGGCCTCGTCGACGGCGCATCGTTGGTCGCCGTCGGCAGCGAGGCGGCCGGCGCGGCCGCCGGTCTCACCCCTCGGGCGCGCATCGTCGCCGCCGCACTCAGCGGCGCGGATCCCACGATCATGCTCACCGGCCCGGCTCCGGCCGCACGCAAGGCGCTGGCCAAGGCCGGCCTCGGCGTCTCCGACCTCGACCTGGTGGAGATCAACGAGGCGTTCGCGGCCGTGGTCCTGCGGTTCGTCGCCGACCTGGGCCTGAGCATGGACATCGTCAACGTCAACGGCGGTGCGATCGCGATGGGCCACCCGCTGGGCGCCACCGGAGCCATGATCCTCGGCACGCTCGTCGACGAGCTGGAGCGACGCGGTGGTCGCTACGGGCTCGCCACGCTCTGCGTCGGCGGCGGCATGGGCATCGCGACCGTCATCGAAAGAATCTGAGGAGTCACGAATGGTCAACACGATCCGGTGGGAGCACGGCGACGACGGCATCGTCCTGCTCACCCTCGACCACCCCGGGCGTTCCGCGAATGTGATGAACGACGACTTCGGTGCGAGCCTCGCGGCGACCGTGGATCGGCTCGAGGCCGAACGCGACCAGCTCGCCGGCGTGATCATCACCTCGGCGAAGAAGACGTTCTTCGCCGGCGGCGACCTGGACGCCCTGCTCCGGCTGACGCCCGCCGACGCCGAGGCCTCCGAGGCCGACACCCGGCTGCTCAAAAACGCGGTGCGCCGGTTGGAGACACTCGGCCGTCCGGTCGTGGCCGCCATCAACGGATCGGCCCTCGGTGGCGGGCTGGAGCTCGCCCTGGCCTGCCACCACCGCATCGTGCTCGACAACCCGGCCATCGAGATCGGCTTTCCCGAGGTGACCCTCGGCCTGCTGCCGGGCTGCGGTGGCGTCGTGCGCACCGTCCGGCTGCTGGGCGTGGCCGACGCGCTGGTCAACTGGCTGCTCCGCGGCCAGCGGCGTCGACCGCAGGACGCACTCGCGCACGGGTTGGTCGACGAGATCGCCGCCGATGAGGTGGGCATGATGGACGCCGCCCGCGCCTGGATCGCCGCCAACCCCGACGCGACCCAGCCCTACGACCGCAAGGGCTACCGGATGCCCGGCGGGACCCCGGCCAACCCGGCGCTCGCCGCCCAGCTGCCGGCCATGCCCGCCACTCTGCGCAAGCAGCTCAAGGGCGCGCCCTATCCCGCCCCCCGCAACATCCTCGCCGCCGCCGTCGAGGGTGCGCAGGTCGACCTGGACACCGCCTTCACCATCGAGGGCCGGTACTTCACCGAGCTGGCCACCGGCCAGATCTCCAAAAACATGATCAAAGCGCTCTTCTTCGACGTGCAGACCGCCGGCTCGCGGGACATCGGTGCGGGCCACCCGCCGGTGCAGCGGGTGGCTGTCATCGGCGCGGGCATGATGGGCGCCGCCATCGCCTACGTGTGCGCCCGCGCCGGGATGCAGGTCGTGCTCAAGGACGTGACCATCGAGGGGGCGCTGCGGGGCAAGGCCTACTCGGCCGGCCTGCTCGACAGGGCCGTCTCCCGGGGCCTGTCCGCACCGGACGAGCGCGACGGGATCCTGGCCCGGATCCAGGCGACCGAGGACCTCGCCGACCTGGCCGGCGTCGGCCTCGCCATCGAGGCGGTCTTCGAGGACCCCGCGCTCAAGCACAAGGTGTACGCCGAGATCGAGCAGGTCGCGCCGGACGCGCTCATCGCCTCCAACACCTCCACCCTGCCCATCACCATGCTCGCCGAGGGTGTCAGCAGGCCGGAGGAGTTCATCGGGCTGCACTTCTTCTCGCCGGTGGACAAGATGCCGCTGGTCGAGGTGATTCGCGGCGCGCGCACCGACGAGGCCACGCTGCAGCGGGCCCTGGGCATCGTCCGTCGGCTCCGCAAGACGCCCATCGTCGTCAACGACAGCCGTGGCTTCTTCACCAGCCGGGTCATCGGGACGTTCACCAACGAGGGCGTGGCGATGCTGGCCGAGGGGGTCCCGGCGGCCACGATCGAGCAGGCCAGTAGCCAGGCCGGATACCCTGCCCCGGTCCTCGCGCTGATGGACGAGCTCACCCTCACCCTGCCGCGAAAGATCCGGCAGGAGACGGCTGCGGCGACGGTTGCCGCCGGCGGCACCTGGCAGCCGCACGCCGCCGACGCGGTGATCGACCGGATGATCGACGAACGCGGCCGGCCCGGGCGCTCGGGGGGCGCCGGCTTCTACGACTACCACGAGGGCAAGCGGGTCGGGCTCTGGCCCGGCCTGCGGGACGATTTCGGCGGTACGAACCACGACACGCCCTTCGACGACCTCAAGGAGCGAATGCTCTTCATCGAGGCGATCGAGTCGGTGCGGTGCCTCGAAGAGGGCGTGCTGACCTCGGTGGTCGACGCCAACGTCGGCTCGATCCTGGGCATCGGCTACCCGAGCTGGACCGGCGGCGTCCTGCAGTACGTCAACCAGTACGAGGGCGGTCTGCCGGGCTTCGTCGCCCGCGCGCGGGTGCTCGCGGAGCGCTACGGTGACCGGTTCATCCCGCCCCCGCTGCTGTTGGCCATGGCTGACCGGGGTGAGCGGTTCGAATAGACCGGTCAGAGTCCGGCGGCGAGGCGTTGGGCGTTCATGTACGCGATGGCCTCGACGGAGATCATCGGGTTGACGCCCAACGACGTCGGGAAGGTGGACGCGTCGGCGAGGACCAGGTTCGGGACCTCCCACGTGGCGCCGTCGGGTCCGGCGACCGAGGTGGCCCTGCTGCCGCCCATGCGGGCCGCGCCCATGATGTGCAGGGCGGCCATGGCGATCTGGCCGGGCGCGGTCCCCAGGGTGTCCGTGTACCGGATGAAGTCGTCGATGGAGCCCGTGCCGCGTTCCCAGATCCTGCCGCGCTGATGTCCGGAGAAGAGCTTGCGGGCGCCGGCCGCCTCGACGATACGGGCGGCGCCGGCGATCCCGGCCCGCATGTGGGCGGCGTCGTAGGCGGAGATGCGGTAGTGCACCACCGGCTCGCCGTCGCTGCCGACCTTGACGTGTCCGCTGTCGCGGTCGCGGGTGATGATGCCGACCCCGCTGAGGTTTGGCAGCGATCGCATCTGGTCCAGGTGGGTCCGGGCTCCCGTCCAGCTCATGAACGACACGGCGGTGGCCGGGTTGGTGGCGGCGGTCTCGTAGATGACGCCGTAGCCGCGGCCGTCGAGATCGGCGTGTTCGGTGGAGTACCGGGTCTGCATCCCGCCCTCCCACGGTCGGACCTCCTCGGCGAACACGCCCCAGACACCGGTGGCCGGGTGCAGATGCAGGTGCCGGCCGATGTTCGGATTGGTGAGGCCGGAGCGGTGTAGCAGGGCCGGCGTCTGCACGCTGCCGGCGGCGGCGACCACGGCGCGGGCGCGAATGGTCACCGGGTGGCCGTCGGCGGTGTGGCCGGCGACCCCGGTCGCCCTGCCGGCCTTGACGGTGACGGTGCGGACGTCAACGCCGACGACGAGCCGTGCGCCTGCCCGCTGGGCGTCGACGAGCCAGGTCTTGGTCGCGGACTGCTTGGCGCCGATGCGGCAGCCCAGGCCGCACCGTCCGCACTCGATGCCGGTGTCGCAGCCGTCCACGTTGCGCGGCATTTCGTCGACGTGCCAGCCGAGCGTGGTCAGTCCGCGCTCCATGAGCGCGTCACGGGACGAGATCCGGCCGTGGTCGCGGTTGACGCCGAGCCGGGACCACACCGCGTCGAGGCAACGGTCGTACTCGTCGGTGGCGAACTGCGGCACGCCCAGCGCGGCCCACTCCGCGCGCACGCGCGGCGGGGTGCGGAACGACGTGGTGTAGTTGACGACGGTGCCGCCGCCGAGGCACTGTCCCTGAAGGATGCTGAGCTGGCCCTCCGCGGTGGCCGAGGGGCCCGGGGCGTAGAGCCGCGACAGCCCGGCCAGTTCCCCGCCGTCGAAGTCCTTGTCGTCGTAGTACCCGCCCTTCTCCACGACGATCACGTCCAGGCCTCGTTCGGCGAGGACGGCCGCGGCGGTGCCGCCGCCGGCACCCGACCCGACGACGACGACGTCGCAGCCCAGGGTGGTCGGCTCAGCCGGGCGGATCGGAGCCAGTACGGGTTCGGGGGCGTCGGTCCTGGTGCCGAGCGGGCCGGGGTAGCCGATGGCGTGCCACAGCGGCGAATGACCGGTCGGCCCGGGGGCCATGTAGTAGGACAGGGTGGCGGCGCCCTTGAGTGCCTGGAAGAGCGCCCGTTTACGGGTGATACCCGAATCGGCCAGGGCACGCAGCGTCTGCTCGCGACGCTGCTGGGTCTGCCGGGAGAACCGCCGCGCGCCTCCGCCGAGGATCAGCTGGGTGGCGGGGGAGTCCCACAGATCCAGCAGCCGGAGGAACTGCTCGACCTCGGCGGCGCGAGGGTTCTGCAGGACCATCGCGGCCATGATCTCGACTGCGCCGAGTTGACTGGCCGACGGGAGGTCGGCCCCGTCCCCGGGTGCGAACGTGTCGCAGATGCCTTCCAGGGCGGCGCGCTGCTTGGCGGACAGTTCCATGGTCTCTCCGTTCAGGTGCGCGGGGTCACGCCTGGTCTGGGCCGGGCGTGGTGGTGGTGCCGAAGCAGGTCTCGGCGATGCCGCGCCGGCCGGCGAGCTTCGACAGCGGACCGGGCGGGCGGATTCCGCTGGCAGAACGGTGCGGCCGGCGAGTGCGTGACAGCACTCGCCGGCCGGGGCGTCCAGGCGGCGAACCTGGTCGCCCGCAGCGCGTCACTGCAACTGGTCGGACAGTCCGTAGGTCTTCGCGATGATCTCGCGCTGGATCTCGCTGGTGCCGCCGTAGACGGTGGACACGATCGAGGATCGGACCAGGCGCTCCATGTCGAACTCGGTCGCGTACCCGTAGCCGCCCATCATCTGCATCGCGTCGAGGGCGACGCGGCGGGCGGTCTCGGTGGCCTTGAGTTTGGCCATCGAGCTCTCCCGGGGCAGCACCGTGTCCGGAGCGCGGTCGACCTGGGCGGCGGTGTCGTAGACCAGTAGCCGAGCGCACTCGATTTCGGTGGCCAGGTCGGCGAGGCGGTGCCGGATCACCTGGAAGGACCCGATCGGTCGGCGGAACTGACGCCGGTTCCGCACGTAGTCCACGACGTCGTCGAAGGCTCGCTGGGCGGTGCCGAGCATCAGGCTGGCGAGGATCAGCCGCTCCATGTTGAGCCCGGCCATCAGTTGCCGCCAGCCGTGGTCGATCTGGCCGACCACGGCGTCGGCGGGCAGCACGCAGTCGGTGAAGTAGAGGTCGTTGACCTCGCGGCCGCCCATGGTCTCGATGCCGGAGATGGTCAGTCCGGGCGTCGTGGCGGGGACCAGGAACATGGTCAGGCCGTTGTGGTCGCCGGCCCGACCCGACGTGCGGGCGACCAGCAGGATGCGCTCGGCGAGATGGGCGTTGGAGCACCAGGTCTTCTGGCCATTGATGACGAACCCGTCGTCCCGGCGCTCGGCGCGGCAGCTCAGGTTGGCCACGTCCGAGCCGGCCTCGGGCTCGGACATCGCGACCGCCTCGATGACGCCCCGGGCCACCCCGCCGAGGATGAGCTTCTTCTGCTCCGCCGAACCGAACCGCTCGTAGGTGGCCGCGACGATGATCGACGTGGTGAAGCCGCCGATCGGCGCCATCGCCCTGGCGGTCTCCTCCAGGAAGAGGCACAGCTCCACCATGCCCGCGCCGCCGCCGCCGAACTCCTCCGGCAACGACAGGCCCAGCCAGCCGAGGTCGGCCATCTTGCGGTACAACTCCGGGCTGTGGGTCTCCCGCCCGCCGTCGGTGAGTTTCTGCCGCTGCTCACGGGTTCCGGCCTCGCGGCGGCAGAAGTCCTGCACCGCCGCGACAAGCGAACGTTGCTCGTCACTCCATTCCACAGCTGACCTCCAGTGTCGCAAAGGGATTGACAACAAGGCTAGACTATCGAATATCAAATGTCAGGAGGCTTCCGATGACGTCTCTCGTCGAGCAACCTCGCCGGCTCCACGTCGTAGACCCGATAACCGGCGAGTCCCGCAGCGACTACGACCTCGCCGACGAGGCCGCAGTGCACGCCGCCGTCCGGCAGGCGCGCGACGCGGCCGGCTGGTGGGTCGCCCTGGACGCCCGGCAACGACGGCGTCATCTGCTCGCCTACAAGGCACTCGTCGCGAGCCGCATCGACGAGTTGGCCGAGCTCATCCGCAGCGAGACCGGCAAGTCGATCGCGGGGGCCCAACTGGAGGTGATGCTCGCCGTCGAACACCTGGACTGGGCCGCCCGGCACGCCCGGCGGGTGCTGAAGCGGCGGGCGGTCTCCTCCGGCCTGCTCGCCTTCAACCAGGCCAGCTCGGTGGAGTACGTGCCGTACGGCGTCGTCGGCGTGATCGGGCCCTGGAACTACCCGGTCTACACGCCGATGGGGGCGATCTCGCACGCGCTGGCCGCCGGCAACGCGGTGGTGTTCAAACCCAGCGAGTTCACCCCCGGCGTCGGTGTCTGGCTGGCGCAGCGCTGGAGTGAGCTGCTTCCCGATCGGCCGGTCCTGCAGGTCGTCACCGGTGACGGCACGACCGGGGCCGCGCTGTGTCGCGCGGCGGTCGACAAGATCGCGTTCACCGGATCGGCCGCGACGGGGCGTGCGGTCATGGCCGCCTGCGCCGAGCGCCTGATCCCCGTCGTGATCGAGGGTGGCGGCAAGGACGCGCTCATCGTCACGGCCGATGCCGACCTCGACGCGGCCGCCCGGGCCGCCGTGTTCGGCGGCCTGGGCAACGCCGGGCAGACGTGCGCCGGAGTCGAGCGCATCTACGTCGAGCAGGCCGTGTACGAGTCGTTCGTGGCCAAGCTGGCCGAGCTGGTGCGGCAGGTCCGGCCGGGTGCCGAGCCGGATGCGGCCTACGGGCCGATGAGCACGCCGGCTCAGCCCGGTATCGTGCTGAGCCACATCGCCGACGCGATCGACCGGGGTGCCCGGGTGGTGGTCGGTGACGCGAGTTCGGTGCGGCCTCCGTTCGTCGAGCCGGTTCTGCTGGCCGACGTCCCCGAGGACAGCGTCGCGGTCACCGAGGAGACGTTCGGTCCGGTGCTGGTGGTCAACCCGGTGGCCGACGTCGACGAGGCGCTGCACCGGACGAACGCGAGCAACTACGGGCTCTCCGGCTCGATCTTCACGCGACATCGCCGCCACGGACTGGCGCTCGCCGCACGGCTGCGGGCGGGTGCGGTGTCGGTCAACTCGGTGCTCGGGTACGCCGGCGTGCCGTCACTGCCCTTCGGCGGCGTCGGCGACTCCGGCTTCGGGCGGGTCCACGGCGCGGACGGCCTGCGCGAGTTCAGTCGGCCCCGGTCGGTCACCTGGCAGCGGTTCCGGCCGCCGATCGATGTGCTGACGTTGCAGCCGGCCGCTTCCGCCATGCGGGCCTCGCTGGCGATGTTCAAGTGGCGTCATGGTCGCCGGTGACTCACCCGCTCCACACTCCCAGACCATCGAGATGCTTGACCAACCGTTCGGCGCCGTCGGTGAAGTGGCGGGCCATGATCGGCCGGATGGTGACCGGGTCGTGTGCCTCGAGCGCGACGAGCAGGGCCTCGTGATCGGCGATCATGCTCGCCCGCCACTCCGGGTCGGCCGCGTAGAACCGCGACGGGGTGTAGCGCGTCGCTGTCCGCAGCAGCCAGGACAGCTTGCGCGCGTCAGCCAGCCGGTTGATGCTGCGGTGGAACTCGAACTCGAGCTGCTCGACCCGGCTGGTCTGCCTGGCCTGGACGGCCCGGCGCAGCCGCTCGTGCTGCTGCCGCAGGTCGTCGAGATGGGCCGGCGTGATGCTGACGGCAACCCGGGCGGCGAGTTCTCCGGCGATGTCGCCCTGCAGGCCGAACACGTCCATGATGTCCTGCCGGAACAGCGGCGCGACCACGTGGCCGCGACGTGGCTGCAGCTCGACCATGTCCTCCGAGCGCAGCATCAACAGGGCCTCGCGCACCGGCGTGATGCTCAGCCCGGTCTCCTGGGCGACCTCCTCGAGCCGGATCCGGTCACCGGGGCGCAGCTGGCCGGACATGATCCGGTCGCGCAGCAGGTTTGCCACCGTCTCTGACAACTGAGGATGAGAAACGCCTTCGACCTTGCTCCGCTCCGCCACACAGGTCAGACTATCAAATGTCAAATCTTTGGAGAGATGGGTCGATGGGCATGTCCGTGCTTGAGACCGAACCGGCCGGCTGTGGGCTACGGGCCGCCACCCGCGCCGGAGTCCGCACGATCTGGTTCGACCGGCCCGACCAGCGGAACGCGATGACGCTGGACATGTTCCGCGACTACTACGCGGCGCTGCTGGCCGCCGACGCGGATCCGCAGGTGCGGGCGATCGTGGTGACCGGCGCCGGCGACTGGTTCTGCGCGGGCGCCGACCCGGAGGCGCTGGAGGCGCTCCTCGACGAGCGTCACCGCAACCGGCTGGTGGACGAGTTCGGCTTCGTGCCACATCTGCCGATGACGCTGGGGACGCCGATCGTCGCCGCGGTCAACGGCGGCGCCGCCGGCCTCGGCCTGGTCCACGCGCTCTATGCGGACGTGCGCTTCCTGGCGGCGCCGGCACGCCTGTCCGCCGCGTTCAGCCGGCTCGGCCTCATCGCCGAGTACGGCAGCGCCTGGCTGCTGCCCCGGCTGGTCGGCGTGGGCAACGCGCTGGATCTGCTGGTGTCCGGCCGCAAGATCGACGCGGCGGAGGCGTTCCGGATCGGGCTGGTACAGCGAGTGCTCCCACGCGACGAGGTGCTTGCCGAGGCGCAGGCCTATGCCGCCGATCTTGCCGCGCACTGCTCCCCGGCGTCGATGGCGGTGATCCGGCGGCAGGTGTGGTCGGGCCTGGAGACCGGGGCGGCCCAGGCGGCCGCCGACGCCGGCCGGCTCATGGCCGCATCCCTCGCCGGGGCCGACTTCGGTGAGGCCCTCGCCAGCCGGGTCCAGGGGCGTGCTCCCCGCTTCGCGGCACGGGCCGGCGCATGAGCGGCCCGCTCGCCGGGGTCCGGGTCCTGGAACTCGCCGGGATCGGCCCAGGCCCGTTCGCGGCGATGCTGCTGGCCGACCTGGGGGCCGACGTCGTCCGGGTCGACCGACCGGAGCCGGGCGCGCTGTCGGTTGGCGACCCGAGGCGGGACCTGCTCAACCGGGGCAAGCGGTCGGTCGTCGTGGACCTCAAGCATCCCGACGGGGCCGAGGTGGTCCTGGGGCTGGCCGATCGCGCCGCGATCGTGATCGAGGGCTGGCGCCCCGGGGTGGCCGAACGGCTCGGCATCGGGCCGGAGGCCGCGCTGGAGCGCAACCCGGGCCTCGTCTACGGACGGATGACCGGCTGGGGACAGCACGGGCCATTGGCACCCGTTGCCGGTCACGACATCGACTACATCGCCGTCGCCGGGGCACTCCACCCGATCGGCCGCCCGGGCGGGCCGCCGCAGATCCCGCTCAACCTCGTCGGTGACTTCGGTGGTGGCGCGCTCTACCTCGTCGTCGGCTGCCTGGCGGCGCTGCACGTGGCCCGCACCACCGGCCGAGGGCAGGTCGTCGACGCCGCCATCGTCGACGGCGCGGCCCACCTCACCACGATGTTCGCCGGCCTCCTCGCCGGCGGCGCCTGGCAACCCGAGCGGGGCCGCAACCTGCTCGACGGCGGGGCGCCGTTCTACGACGTCTACCCGACCGCCGACGGCGGACACCTGGCGGTCGGAGCACTGGAACCCCAGTTCTACGCCGAGCTGCTGCGGCTGCTCGGGCTGGCCGACGCGGACCTGCCCGCCCAGCACGACGTCGCCGGATGGCCGGTGCTCCGCGCGCGCTTCGCGGAGGTCTTCGCCGGCCGCACCCGCGACGAGTGGACCACCCTCTTCGAGGGCACCGACGCCTGCGTGGCACCGGTGCTGTCGCTCGCCGAGGCGCAGCGCCATCCGCACCTGGTGGCGCGCGCGACGTTCGAGGAGCACTTCGGCGTTCGGCAGCCCGCGGTGGCGCCCCGCCTGTCGCAGACGCCGGGGGCGATCGGCGGCAGCCCGCCGGTGCCGGGCGCGGACACCGAGGCCGTGCTCACCGAGTGGGGTCTCGGCGCACACCTACGGCGGTGGCTGGGCAACGGCGCCGCCGGTCAGACACAGGAGGCTCGCTGATGCGTATCGCGACACCGCTGGCCTATGCCACGGACCCCAGGAGCGGCGCGGACGCCGTGGCCGCCTGGGAGCATGACGGCCTCGACGTGGTCTGGGTGTCGGAGGCCTACGGCTTCGACGCGCCGACCATCATGGGTTACCTCGCCGCAAAGACGACCCGGTTGCAGATCGGCTCCGCCATCCTGCCCATCTACTCACGAACCCCGGCGCTGCTGGCACAGACCGCGGCCGGTCTGGACGCCATCTCGGGTGGCCGGGCCATCCTCGGCCTGGGCGCGTCAGGACCGCAGGTGATCGAGGGGTGGCACGGCGTGGCCTACGACCGGCCGCTCGCCCGGACCCGCGAGGTGATCCGGATGTGCCGGCAGGTGTGGCGACGCGAGACGCTGGTCCATGACGGCATCTACCGGCTGCCGCTGCCCGCCGGGGAGGGCACCGGCCTCGGCAAACCGCTGAAGATCCTCACTCACCCGGTCCGCGACCGCATCCCGATCTACGTGGCGAGCCTGGGCGACAGGAACGTGCAGATGACCGCTGAGCTCGCCGACGGCTGGCTGCCATTCCTCTACGCCCCGGAGGGCGCGGCCGATGTCTGGGGCGCCGCGCTGGCAGCCGGCGGGAGCAAGCGGCCCGACGATCTCGGACCGCTCGAGGTCGTCGCCGGCGGCCCGCTGGCCATCGGCCCGGACGTGACCGGCCTGCGCGACCTCGCCCGGCCGATGATCGCCCTGTACGTCGGCGGCATGGGCGCCAAGGGCCGCAACTTCTACCACGACCTGCTGTGCCGCTACGGCTACGCCGCCGAGGCGGACCGCATCCAGGACCTCTACCTGGCCGGCCGCAAGACGGAGGCAGCCGCTGCCGTGCCGGCGGAGCTGCTGGAGCGCACCAGCCTGATCGGGCCGCAGAGCTACGTGCGGGACCGCGTCCAGGCCTATCGCGACGCCGGCGTCACGATCCTCAACGTCACGCCGCTGGGGTCCGATCCGCGGCGCCTCATCGCCACCGTCAAGGACATGGCCCAGTAGGGACCTGTGCAGCAAGGAGCTGACGCACATGGTGAACCGCACCATTTTCTCCGCCGACCACCTCGCGTTCACCGAACTGGTGCGCGCCTTCATCGACAAGGAGATCGCACCGCACCACGACCGCTGGGAAGCCGACGGCATCGTCGACCGCCGCGTGTGGCGGGCTGCCGGCGCTGCCGGCCTGCTGGGCTTCTTCGTCGACGAACGGTACGGCGGCGGCGGGGTGACGGACCGGCGCTTCAACGCCGTCCTCACCGAGGAACTGGCCCGGGCGGGTGCCAGCGGGCCGGCGTTCGGCCTGCACAACGACATCATCGGGCCGTACCTCACCGATTTGACCAACGACGAGCAGAGACAGCGGTGGCTGCCGGGCTTCTGTTCCGGCGAGATCATCACCGCGATCGCCATGTCCGAGCCCGGCGCCGGCAGCGACCTGCAGGGCATCACGACCACCGCGGTGCGCGACGGGGACAGCTATGTCGTCAACGGGCAGAAGACCTTCATCAGCAACGGCATCCTGGCCGACCTGGTCATCGTCGTGGCGCGGACCGACCCGGCAGCGGGGCACCAGGGGATCAGCCTGCTGGTGGTCGAGCGGGGCATGGCCGGCTTCGAGCGGGGCCGCAACCTCGACAAGATCGGGCAGAAGGCGCAGGACACCGCCGAGTTGTTCTTCGCCGACGTCCGGGTGCCCGCGGCCAATCTGCTCGGCGTGGAGGGCCAGGGCTTCTCCTACCTGATGCGCAATCTTCCCTTCGAGCGGCTGTCGATCGCCGTCGCGGCGCTCGCCGGTGCCGAGACGGTGTTCGAGCAGACCCTCGCCTACTGCAAGCAGCGCGAGGCATTCGGCCGCGCCATCGGCAGCTTCCAGCACAACCGGTTCCTGCTGGCCGAGCTCGCCACCGAACTGCGCCTCGGCCGCGTCTTCGTCGACCAGTGCCTGGTCGAGCCCACCCTTACGGCGGAGACGGCGGCGATGGCGAAATGGTGGTGCACCGAGTTGCAGGTCCGCACCGTCGACCGCTGCCTGCAGTTGCACGGCGGCTACGGCTACATGCGGGAGTACCCGGTGGCCAAGGCGTATCTGGACGCCCGCGTCCAGACGATCTACGGCGGCACCACGGAGATCATGAAAGAGGTGATCGGCCGGTCACTTGGCCTGTGAACCGTATTCCAGCATGGGCACGAGGAACCGCCGGGCCACGGCGCGCAGCTGCTCGGTGTCGTCGAGATCGACGATGTGACTGGGAGTGATCAAGAAGGAGCAGGACAGTCGCGTCATCAGTTCGGCCACCACCTCGACGTCCACCGTGTCGGAGATGTTGCCGGCGCGTTGCTCGCTGCGGAGCTGGCCGGCGACGAACCGTTGCACCGTGGCCAGCGTCCGCCCGCCGTCGCTGATCATCGAGGGGATGAGCACGTCCGGCTCGGCGGCCATCAGCCCCCCGATCAGCGGGTTGCGGCGGAGAGCCTGCAGGGCGCTGACGAAGCCCAGCACCACCCGGTCGCCGACGGTCGTGGCCTGCTGGATGTCGATGAGGAACTGGTCGAAGTAGCGCCGGAACTCCCGGCGGACCACCTGCTCGACCAGCCTGTCCTTGTTGACGAACCGGCGGTACGCCGTGATCCGGGAGACGCCGGCCCGTCGGGCCACGTCCTCCATCGTCGAGCGCCGGATGCCCATGCGGCACAACTGCTCATAGGCGGCATCGAGAAGCCGCGTGACGACCTCGTCGTTGTCGTCGGCGCGTTCCCGCGCCTCGCTGAAGGCGCGTTCCAGCAGCGAATTCGAGCCGGCGGCGGTCCCCAGTGCGGACAACAGCGGTTCTGCGGTGTGCTTGCCGCGACCTGCCTCGGACAGGCCGGGGGATGACGCGTTCGCGGAAGCGGTCCGGGGCATGGTCGCCCTCTCGTGAGATACGTAGACGCGAGTCCTGCATCACGGTACCAACCATGAACCCGGAACTTCGAGCGCTGCGGGCGCACCTGCCCGAGCTTGCGCACCTGGTGCCGGTAGCTGCGGCGGGCGCGCTGATCACCAGGCGCAGGGCGCGTAGTCCTTCAGGAAGCAGCCGTACAGGTCTTCGCCCTGTTCGCCGCGGACGATCGGGTCGTAGACCCGCGCCGCGCCGTCGACCAGGTCGAGCGGGGCGTGGAAGCCCTCGTCCGCCAGCCGCATCTTCGTCGGGTGGGGCCGCTCGTCGGTGATCCAGCCGGTGTCGACGCTGGTCATCAGGATGCCGTCGGTCAGCATCTCCTGGGCGCTGGTCCGGGTCAGCATGTTCAGCGCGGCCTTGGCCATGTTGGTGTGCGGGTGCCCCGGCCCCTTGTAGCCACGGCCGAACTGCCCCTCCATCGCCGACACGTTCACCACGTACTTGCGGCGGGCCTGCGCTGCGGCCATCGCCGGTCGTAGGCGGCTGACCAGGACGAACGGCGCAGTCACGTTACACAGCTGCACTTCGAGCAGCTCCACCGGGTCCACCTCCTGCACCCGCTGCACCCAGCTGTTGACCGGGTCGAGGTCCGGCACCAGACCACCGGCGTCGATGGCGGTGGCCGCGGCGATCCGTTCCGGCGAGGCCGAGCCGCCGGTCAGCGCCAGCGCGGTGAGCGCCTGCGGGGTGATCGCGGCCGACTGCGGCGCGGCGGTCAGGCTGCCCGCCGGACTGCCCCGGCCGGCCGGCTTGGCGAAGGTGATGATCTCCGGCAGCGGGCCGTCCGGCAGGGCCGCCGCCTCCGCGGCGACGAGCTGGGCGTACGCCCCGGCCGTGCGGCGGACCGTCTGCGCCGCGTTGTTGATCAGGATGTCGAGTGGCCCCTGGGCGCTGACCGAGTCGGCGAGCGCGATCACCTGGGCCGGGTCGCGCAGGTCGATCCCGACGATCCGCAGGCGGTGCAGCCAGTCCCCGCTGTCCGGCATCGCGGCGAACCGGCGGACCGCGTCGTGCGGGAACCGCGTGGTCACCGTGGTGTGCGCCCCGTCGCGCAGCAGCCGCAGCGCGATGTACATGCCGATCTTCGCCCGGCCGCCGGTGAGCAGCGCGCGCCGCCCGGTCAGGTCGGTGCGGGCGTCGCGGCGCTCCCGGTTGAGCGCGGCGCAGGACGGACAGAGCTGGTGGTAGAACGCGTCCACCTCGCGGTAGCGCTGCTTGCAGACGTAACAACCGCGCGGGTTCTGCAGGAAACCGGCCGTGGCACCCATGGTGGGCGAGGCGAGCGGGAGGCCCTGGGTCTCGTCGTCGATCCGGCCCGGGGCGCCGGTGGCGGTGGCCGCCGTCACCGCGCGGTCGGCCGCCGCGATGGCGTCCCGCCGCTCCTCACGCCGCCGCTGCTTGATCACCTTGTAGAGCTTCGCGGTGGCCCGCTGCACCCGCACCACATCGGGATGATCGGGAGGCAGGTCCTCCAACGCCTCGAAGACGCTGAGACAGGTCTCCAGCCGGTCCCGGTCAATGCCGTTGTGACCGGTTTCCGCAATTTTGTCCGCCGCCATACCGTCGCTGTCTCATCCCGTTCCCTGCGCCGGAGCTACCCGGCCCACCCCAAGTCCGACCCGAAACTGTACGCACCGCTCGGCCCCCGACGCATCCGCGTCAGTTCATCAGCCCCAAGACCGCCGGTACGCCTCCTTGTACGCCTTCGGGCGGGTGATGCGCCCGAAGGCGTAGAAGGGTACGCGGAGGCCGCTGAGCCGGGTGGTCAGCGGGTGCAGATGATTTGCGCCTGCACCGAGTAGAGGCCCGGCAGCGGCTGCCTCACAAAGCTCGCGCCAGGGCTGCACTGCGTGGACGGCTCGAACCCGTCCGCGCTGGCGAGGGAGCGCGCATTGTTCTGGGCGTTGAACAGCGCCGTGAAGTAGTTGTTACTCATTCCGGCGCCTTGGAAGGTCTTGGTTTCGGCGGCTGATGCCGGTCCGGAGAGCAGGACGGACGCGGACACCGCCCCGGCCAGCGCTGTTGCTACGACTATCCGACGAAGTGCAGGCATGCGGGCTCCACTCTGTTCGATCCAAAGCCCGAGCTTGACAGAGGAATAGGCGCATATCAACCAAAGCGCGGAAGTGGCCCCCGCCCACCCGAAGGTGAGCGGGGACCGCGCGATCCTTCGAGACGACGAAATTCAGCGAGGGGCCTCGGCAGGGCCCCGGCAAAGCCGCGGGGCGCCGATTCCCGCCCGAAGTTCATCCACCCTCCGGGATTCCTGTTCCGTTCCTTGAGGATGATCCGAGATCCTGGCCAGGGCCTTGGTCACGGTCTCGCCGGTCCTGCGCTGTCTCTGTCTCCGCTCCCGCGAATGCCCCGGGAGGTCGCCGCCACGCCGCCCCCTGCCGCCCCGCGCATCGGGCAGTCCGGGTGGCGGCTGGACGATTGCCTGCCGCATCCGGTCGGGGACCTGCCTGTCGGCCCCCTTTGGAGCTGCCCCGTTTACGCGCCCGCTCCACCGGTAGCACAAACGGGGCAGCTCCAAAGGGAGCCGACGGAGGGTGGACCGACCCGACGGCGCGCACCCCGGCCGCGCACACCATCCTCGACCGGCTCGCCGACGGGGCGACCCGGCGAAGACCAACCCGGCAGGGGCCGACGATGTTGGTAGCGCATTAGGGTCGGCGGTCGGCCGACAGGGCGATCGCCGCGGCAGGGCACAGGTCGACGGCCTCGCGAACCGCGTCCTGCGTCTCAGCGGGCGGCTCGGGTCGCAGTACGATCACCTTGCCGTCGTCCTGACACTGGTCGAACACCTCGCCGACCGTCAACACGCACATTCCGGAGCCGACGCAGCGCTCGGCGTCCACGGTGATCCTCATTGGTCACGCATCCCAGGTGACCGGGAGGCTCTTCACCCCGTAGATGTCCGCGGTCTCCGGGCGCAGGGCAACCCCCTCAGGCGGTACGGCCAGGCGCAGCGTGGGGAAGCGGTCGACCAGCGCGGGGAACGCGACCCGCATCTCGACGCGGGCCAGCTGCTGACCCAGGCACTGGTGGATGCCGTGGCCGAAGGCCAGGTGCCCGCCGTCCCGCCTGCGGAGGTCGAGCACGTGGGGGTCGGCGAAGCGCTCGGGGTCGCGGTTGGCGGTGTGGTACGACAGGATCACCGGCGAGCCGGCCTTGATGGTCTGGCCGCCCAACTCGACGTCCTCCAGCGCCGTCCTCATGAACGTCTTGGCGACACTGAGGTACCGCAGCAGCTCCTCCACGGCTCCGTCGGCGAGCGCGGGATCGGCGCGCAGCGCGGCCAGCTGCTCCGGGTTGCGCAGCAGCGCGAAGGTGCCGAGGGCCAGCATGTTCGCGGTGGTGTCGAGCCCGGCTGCCAGCAGGATCAGGGCGATGCCCTTCAGCTCCTCATCGGTCAGATCGCTGTCGGTGAGGTCGCTGAGCACGTCGTCGGTGGGGTTCGCGCGTTTGGCGGCCACCAGCCCCGCGAGGTAGTCCTGGGTCGCGGTGTAGGCGGCTATCAGGTCCTCGTCGCTTGTCTCCCCGTTCATGAACGAGTCGACCTGCTCCTGGAATGACCCCCGGTCCTGGTACGGCACCCCCAGCAGCTCACAGATCATGATGGCGGGGATGGGCTTGGCGAACGCGGTCACCAGGTCCGCCGGCGGCCCGGCCTCCTCCATGGCGTCCAGGTGGTCGGCGGTGATCCGCTCGACGCGCTCGGTGAGCAGTCGCATCCGCCGTACGGTGAACTTACTTATCAGTGGCTTTCGATAGCGGCTGTGCTGGGGCTCGTCCATGAGAAGGAACTCGCCGGGCGGTGCCGGGGGGATCTCGATGTCTCCGTAGTCGATGGTCGGGTGGCGCATGAGCTCCTTGCGTGAGCTGAACCGCGGTTCGGCCAGGACCGACCTGACCAGGTCGTATCCGGTGATCAGCCAGCCGGGTCTCCCGCCGGGGAAGGTGTAGCGGCTGATGGGGCCGTGCCGGCGGGCGTCGGTCAGCTCTGCCGGCGGGTCGAAGGGGCAGCCGGGCTGACGCGCCGTCGGCATCGTCGTGACGGCGTACAGGGATTCGCCCATGGCCATTCCTCATCTCGCGATGGTACGTGTTTGGCAATGTCCGAAAGCTACGTTGCATTCAGAATGAATGTCAATCGGTGGAAAGGTGTTACCCCAGGTGCATGGCGGAAAACTGATGCAATGACGCTGGGCCCGACTGCAATGTCGCGTTGCAATGAATGGCGGCGAAGGTAATGCTGGCGGCATGCCAGGAGGACGGTTGACCCAGCAGGACCGCCAGCGCATCGCGGCCGGACTCGCCGGTGGGCTCTCCTACGCGGAGATCGCGAGGCGGCTCGACCGGCCGACCTCGACGATCAGCCGGGAGGTCGGGCGCAACGGCGGCCCCGGCGGCTACCAGCCCCAGCACGCACAGCGGGTGACGGCCCAGCGGGCGCGGCGTGGCACACCGACACCCCCGCGCGCGGCCGGACTCCCGGGTGGCACGACGGGAGAGGAGATCATCGAGTTGGCGGTCCGGACGGGGCTGCCGAGGATGACAGCGCGGGTGCACGTCGACCTGTTGCTGTCCGAGGACGGCAGACGTACCGCGGCCGAGCTGACCCGCAGGCTGCGGGTCAGCCCGGCCTCCGTCTCCGTGGCCGTGAACTACCTGGTCCAGCAGGGATATGTCCGGCGCGAGCGAGATCCGCAGCGGCGTCGCGACGTCTACGTGATCGACGACGAGGCCTGGTACCACTCCGTCGTGATCAGCGCGCGGCAGACGCTCGAGGCGGCGCAGGCCGCGACGGCAGCGGCGGAGTCGTCCGGGCCCGACAGCCCCGTGGGGCAGCGGCTGGCCAGGGCAGGGGCATTCCTGGCGCGGGTCAGTCTGGACGAGATGGAGTCGGCCGACCGCTGGCGTGCCCTCCTGGCGTGATGGGTCTCTGGCGAACCGCCTGGCCCGTCGCGGGTGGAGATTCGATCTCGTTCGGCGTTACCGACGGCAAGTCGTGTGGCGAGGGTGGTCGTCTGGTGACGGATCGGCTGCGACAATCCGGGGATGGGTGACAGTGATCAGGGCGTCGATCGGGCCGTTGCCGGCGCGGACTTCGTGGAGTGGAACTTCTCGATCATGGCGGAAGGTTCGCCGTGGCGCATCGAACAGGGGATGACGCAGTTGCTCGCCCACCAGGGCGCGGAGGGCTTCGGGCCGTCGCTGGCCGTCGCGGCGGGGGAGGATGCCCTGGTCATCCACGAGTTGGGTCGGCGGGAGACGCCGACGGCGGTGGCGGCGCTGCGGGCGTTCGAGGCGATGAGTCCGGTCGACACGCAGCGTGAGCTGGCGGGGTTGCACGCTGAGCGGCTCGTCCGGCAGGGAGTTCCGGATCCGTCCTGGGCGTCCACGATCGGCCGGGTACGGGTGGAGGGCTGCTGGTGGGCGCACGACCCGTTCGACGAGACCGCGTTCGTGTTGGCTGTGTTCTCCTACGACGGGGACGATGAGCACGGCATCCTGGCACTGATCGACCTGGCGATCGACGGTGGCCTGTTCCGGGAGCTGACGCTCGGCACGGATGTGGACGTGTTGCGGGACGTCCTGCGCCGCGCGGACGGGCGGGAGGGCCTGGTCACCGAGCCGCTCGACCCGGCGTACGCCCGGCGGCTGTTCGAGGACGCGTTTGTCACCTCGGACGAGGTGATCGAGGATCGGGAGCACCAGCCGAAGCCGACGCCGGTGGCGTACCGGAAGATGCGTGCGTTGACCCTGGCGCGCGCCCGGGCACTGAGCGCCGCCGCCGCGCCGCCGGATCCGTTGCCCGACAGCGTGGAGGTCGAGCTCATGAAGCGGGCGTTCCTCGCGTCCGGCGCCGGCTCCAAGCTGCCCGCCGGTGAGGTGACGAGTCGTGCGGTCGATCTGCTCGTCGCGCAGTTCACCGACCGGGCCGCCTGCCATCCACTGCGGGTCGGCCCGCGTCAGGTCATGGCCGCCGTCGGCCTGCCGGACCTGGCCCCGGACGCCATCGGCGATTCGGACGTGAGCGGGCTCCTTCCGGAGGTCGTTCGCGCGTGGGTCTCGTGGACCGCGGCCGAACGCGGTCTGTCCCACGAGGCCACCGAACGCCTTCGACACGCCGCGGAGCAGGCTTGTGCGCGACAGCATCCCGCCGACACCGAGGGCACGCAGACCACCTGACGGGTTCCGGCTGGCCGTGCGTGCCCGATTGTCGGGCACGGCCGAGCGGCGGGTCGACGGATGCGCAGGGCCCGTCAGTCGGAGCTCTCCCGAGCTGCGCCCGGTGTGCCATTGACGGCGGCGGTCAGCAGGACGCGTGCTTCGACGGAACCGTCGAGCTGGCGGTTGATCCGGTGGGTGGTCTTCCAGCCTCCGCCGGTACGGATGAACTCCCAGCGGTTGACGAACGCCGGGGTGGACATCAAGGAGTTGCAGGCGGCCACCGGCTTCGGCGCGCTGATCGAGGTCAACCGGGGCTGCGCCGCCGCGTTCGCCGCCGTCTACGACTGCCCGGTGCCGGTCATCGCCGCCGTGCAGGGCTTCTGCCTGGGCGGTGGCATCGGCCTGGTCGGCAACTCGGACATCATCGTCGCCAGCGACGACGCCACCTTCGGCCTGCCCGAGGTGGACCGGGGGGCGCTCGGCGCGGCCACCCACCTGTCCCGGCTGGTGCCACAGCACCGGATGCGGGCGATGATGTACACCTCCGCCACCGTCACCGCCGCCGAGCTGCACGCCTACGGTTCGGTGCACACCGTGACGCCCCGCGCGGAGTTGCGTGCGGCGGCGCTGGCCGTGGCCGGGGAGATCGCCGCCAAGAACCCGACGGTGATGCGGGCGGCCAAGGCGTCGCTCAACGGCATCGACCCCTGGGACGTCAAGCGCAGTTACCGCTACGAGCAGGGGTTCACCTTCGAGCTCAACCTGTCCGGGGTGGCCGACCGGGTCCGTGACGAGTTCGGGCGGTCCTGAGTGGAGCTGACCGACACCCCGACCGAGGCGGCGTTCCGGGCCGAGGCCCGGGAGTGGCTGCGGGCCAGCGTGCCCGCGACCCCGCTGCCTTCCGGCGACACCCGGGAGGGGTTCGCCCGGCACGTCGAGTGGGAGAAGCAGCTCTTCGCCGCGCGGTGGGCGGCGGTCTCCTGGCCGGCCCGGTACGGGGGTCGCGACGCCTCCCTCTGGGAGTGGCTCATCTTCGAGGAGGAGTACTACGCCGCCGGCGCCCCGCAACGGGTCACCCAGAACGGGATCTTCCTGCTCGCCCCCACCCTCTTCGACTTCGGCACGCCGGCACAGCAGGACCTGCTGCTGCCCCGGATCGCCGCCGCCGAGGACCTGTGGTGCCAGGGCTGGTCCGAGCCGGAGGCCGGCAGTGACCTGGCCGGCATCACCAGCCGGGCGGTGCGCGACGAGGCGGCCGGTGGCTGGCGACTCACCGGGCAGAAGACCTGGACCACCCGGGGCGCGTTCTGCACCCACCTCTTCGGGCTGTTCCGCACCGACCCCGCCGCGCAACGGCACCGAGGACTGACGTACTTCCTGGTCCCGCTGGACACCCCCGGGGTGACCGTACGCGGCTTCGGCCGGCTCGACGGTGACGAGGGCTTCGCGGAGGTCTTCCTCAACGACGTCTTCGTGTCGGACAGCGCCGTCCTGGGCGGGGTCAACGAGGGCTGGCGGGTCGCGATGGCCACCACCGGCTCCGAGCGGGGACTGACCCTGCGCTCGCCCGGCCGGTTCCTCTCCGCCGCCGACCGGCTCGTCGAACTGGCCCGGTCCCGCCGCCTGTCGCCCCGGTCGCGGGACCGGGTGGTCCGGTCCTGGATCAACGCGCAGGCGTACCAGCTCTTCACCCTGCGCCAGGTCAGCGAGCTGCTGGCCGGCCGGCAGCCGGGGGCCAGGTCCAGCCTCAACAAGCTGTTCTGGTCGGAGCTGGACATCGACCTGCACGCCACCGCCCTGGACCTGCTCGGCCCCGCCGCCGAGCTGGACGGGCCGTGGAGTCGGGGTTTCCTCTTCGCGCTCTCCGGGCCGATCTACGCCGGCACCAACGAGATCCAGCGCAACATCGTCGCCGAGCGGGTGCTCGGTCTGCCCCGGGCCTGACGGTCCGGTTCCCCGTAGGGAGGGACATGGACTTCGCTCTCACCGAGGACCAGGTCGCGCTGCGCGACACGGTCCGGGAACTGCTCGCCGCCCAGTGCCCGCCCGACGTGGTCCGGGCGGCCTGGCCCGCCGGGGAGCCCGCCGCGCTCGACGGGCTCTGGGACGCGCTGGCGACCATGGGCGTCTTCGGCGCGGCGGTGCCCGAGGAAGCCGGCGGGCTCGGCCTGGACGAGACCGATCTGGTGCCGTTGCTGGAGGAGTTCGGCTACGCGGCCGTGCCGCTGCCGGTCGCCGAGACCGCCACGGTGGTGGCGCCGTTGCTGGCCGCTGCCGGTGACCAGCGCCTGCCGGCTGTCCTGTCCGGGGCCACCCGGGTCGCCCTGGCCGGCGCCGACCGCCTCGTCCCGTACGGCGCCCGGGCCGATCTGGTGCTCGTGCTCACCGACACGCAGGCCCGGCTCGTCGCGCCGGAACCCGAACCGGTGCTGCCCACGGTGGACGGCTCCCGGGCGTTGACCCGACTGTCCGACGCCACCGGGGAACTGGTCACCGATGATCCGGAGTTGGTGTCGTCGGCCCGCCACCGGGCCGAGTTGGCCACCTCGGCCCAACTGGTCGGGCTCGGCCGGCGGATGCTCGACCTGACCGTGGAGTACGTCGGCCAGCGCCGCCAGTTCGGGGTGCCGATCGGCAGCTTCCAGGCGGTCAAGCACCATCTCGCCGACGCGCTGCTGCGCATCGAGATCGCCGCTCCCGCCGTACACGCTGCGGGGTGGGCACTTGCCCGGCGGCGCCCCAGCCGCGCCACGGACGTCTCGATGGCGGTGGTGCTGGCGAGCGAGGCGGCCCAGGACGTGGCCCGGGCGGCGATCCAGTGTCACGGGGCCATCGGCTACACCGTTGAGTACGACCTGCATCTCTATGCCAAGCGCACCTGGGCGTTGGCGGCCGGATGTGACGTGGACGCGCACCTGGACCGGCTGGCCGGCGCGCTCGACCTGAAGGAGGAACCGGCGTGAGCGACGAAATGGCGCGCGGCGTGCGCGACGAGGCTGCTGGGCGCGACGCGGTCGACGAGGTGGTGCGTTACACGGTCGATGGCGGGGTGGCGACGGTCACCATGAACCGGCCGAGGTACCGCAACGCCCAGAACTCGGCGATGACCTACGCCCTGGACGATGCCTTCTACCGGGCGGTCGCCGACGACGAGGTCAGGGTCATCGTGCTGGCCGGAGCGGGGGAACACTTCTCGGCGGGCCACGACATCGGTACGCCGGGTCGGGACATCGACACGTCCTTTCCGCGCCGGGCCGGTCTCTGGTGGGACCACGTCGGCAAGAGCGGCGCGGACAGTCGGTTCGCCCGGGAGTCCGAGGTCTACCTGGGGATGTGCCGGCGCTGGCGGGAGATTCCCAAGCCCACCATCGCCATGGTGCAGGGCGCCTGTGTCGCGGGTGGGCTGATGCTCGCCTGGTGCTGCGACCTGATCGTGGCCGCCGACGACGCGTTCTTCGCCGATCCCGTGGTCCGGATGGGTATTCCCGGCGTGGAGTACTTTGCCCACCCGTGGGTGATGGGGCCACGGTTCGCCAAGGAGTTCCTCTTCCTCGGCGAGCGGGTCCCGGCCGCGCGCGCCCTGGAACTGGGCATGGTCAACCGGGTGGTGCCCCGGGACGCGCTGGCTGAGTCGACCCGGGACATCGCCCGCCGGATCGCCGAGATGCCGAGGCTCGGGCTGGCGCTGACCAAGAAGGCCGTCAACCAGGCCGAGGACCTGATGGGCCTGCACGCCGGGATGGACTCGGTCTTCGGGCTGCACCACGTGGCGCACGCGCACAACGCCGAGGTCGGCGCCGACTCGCTGGCCGGTCACGACGCCCGCTCGATGCGGGATTCCGCCAGCCGTGCCGCCGGTTCCAGCGTGGCCGGTTCCAGCGCCGCCGCCGGCGCTACCGGCTCTCAGGGGGGCGCGGCCGCCGGCCCGGAACGCTCCGCCTGATCGGTCGGTGCGCGCTCACCGGCTTCGCCACGCACCGCCAGTGCGTCGAGGATCAGGTCGAGCCCGAACTCGAACTGCCCGCCGCAGTGGTAGCCGGGCTGCTGGACGTGCTGCGTGGCGAACTCGACCATATGCGGGTAGTCGCCCGCCGCGAAACCTTCCATGATCGAATCCGCGACCGCGTTGGCGGAGTCCGCACCGTCGAACGGCAGCGACGCCTCCTGCAGCACGAAGCCGTAGACGTACGCATCGATGATCGCGTACGCGTGGGCCGTCATCTGTAGCGAGAAGCCGCCGGCCCGCAGCACGCCCAGCGACGGAGACGGTGACAGCCCGACCTGGACGCAGGAGGGCCCGGATCGGTCAACCTGGGAGGTCGCGCTATGCCGCCCCGTACACCGGGCAGTCGGGTGGCGGCCTGACGCCGCATCCGGTCGGGGACCTGTCCGTTGGCGCCTATGGAGCTGCCCCGTCTACGCGCCCGGCTCCATCGACAGCACAAACGGGGCAGCTCCATAGGGACCAACGGAGGGAAGGCCGGCCCGGGGGGGCGATGTATGTCGGCAGCGCGCGCATCCCCGGGGCCCTGGCAAGCGTCGGAGACCCGCACGACCTTTCCGGGGCCCTGGGTTCAGGCTCGGTCTTGTACGGGCGAGGGAATCTTGGTGGCTCGGTAGGAGTCGCCGCTCCGGGTGGGGCGCCAGAGTCGCCAGTGCTTCGCGGACAGCCGGAACGGGAGATGGCCTTGTAGATGAAGAGCACCAGGGGCGAGGCGTTGGTCGGCGGGCAGGTTGAGCCACAGGGAGAGTGAGGACGCCCCGGTGCCGAGGGTTGCGCGGATGCCTGAGTCGCCCAGAAGCCGGCCGTACCCGTCCACGGCGAAGCGACCGAAGGCGTCGGGGGTGATGTCGGGGTACGGGGCGCGGGCGGCCGGGTCGATGAGGCGTACGGGCGTGTTGTAGGTCAGCGCGGCCAGGGAACGTCCGTGGGTCGTGACCGCGTCGGGGCCGACGGTGATGAGGGCATCGAGCGCGTGCTGCACGGACTCGGGTCGAACGTTCCATCCCGTGTGGGTTTGCGCGCGGTGGCGGGGTCCGCCGAAGCGTTCGGTGGCGAGCGCCACCAGCTGCTCGGTCGACGCGGGCGGTCCGCCTGCACGGATCTCGAACGCCCACGATGGTGACGACACCGGTTCGGTGCAGGCGTTGACGAAGCTTTGCAGGCGTTGACATGCCTCGCCAGGATGCTTGGTGCGAAGCGAGTGCGCGCCGCCCGCAGAGCCGGGCAGCCCGTCGTAGGTCACCACCTGCGGGAACGTGATGTCCCGTGTGCGCGCCATCCGCCCATCATAGGTGTCCGTTGTCGCGCGCCCCTTGGCGCACAACACCGTGACGTGCGGTGGGCCACCGTCTCAGCTGGGTGGACGCGACGACGTCCAACCTTGTTGACGCAGCCGTTCGATGCCGTCCAGTAACAGGTCCAGAGCGAACTCGAACTCGAACTGGTCGTCGCAGCCCCGGCCGACGACAGACGTGTCGTCGTGTGCCGCCGCGGTGGCGATCGCCGCGAGGTGCGGGAACTGGGCGGCGGCCTCCGCCGGGAACGCTGCCGGCGGGTCGGGCTCGGCCGAGCCGGACCGGCCGGCGCGCCGGGATGCGTCGAACAGTTCCTGGCTGAAGCCCAGCATGCGACTGCCCATCGCGTGCATCACGTGGTGGGCGAGGTCTGTGGAGAACCCGCCCTCCCGGAGTGTCCCGACCATCGAGTTGAGGTGGCCGAGGAGGGCCGGCGTCGCCTCGTTCCGGGACTCGATCGCGATCGCCGCCCAGGGGTGGCGCAGCAGCACCTCCCGCGCCGAGAGGATGCGCTCGCGGGTCACCCGCTTCCAGTCGGCGTCGGGCACCGGCGGGTTGATCTCGCCGACGACCATGTCGATCATGCCGTCGAGCAGTTCGTCCTTGTTTGCCACGTGCTTGTAGAGGGCCATCGGCACGACGCCCAGGTCCTGGGCGAGGTTGCGCATGCTGAGGGATTCGATTCCGGTCTCGTCGGCGAGCGTGACGGCGGCGCGCAGGACGCGATTCTTGCTCAGCGGCGTGCGGCGCAGCGTCTCGGCCTGCTCAGCCATCACGGTCCTCCACTTTCTGCCGGCGGTTGAACCCTAGCCACCTTGACAGGTGTACGCCGTACACCTACCTTGTTTCTTGTAAGGTGTACGCCGTACACCTGGGGAGGAAGAGATGAAGGCGATCGTCCAGGATCGATACGGCCCCCCGGAGATGCTCACGCTCGCGGACGTCGACGCGCCGGTGCCGGCGGCCGACGAGGTGCTCGTGCGGGTCGAGGCCGCCGCGCTCAACGCGTACGACTGGCACGTCATGCGCGGCGATCCGCGGCTGGCGCGACTGTCGATGGGCCGGTCGGGGCCGCGGGCGCGGATCCGTGGCCGCGACTTCGCCGGCCGGGTCGAAGCCGTCGGCCCCGACGTCCGGCAGGTGCGACCGGGCGACGCCGTCTTCGGCGACCTGGGCGACGCCAACGGCGCGTTCGCCGAGTACGCATGCGTGCCCGAGACCCTGGTCGCGCGCAAGCCCGGGAACCTGACGCCACAGCAGGCGGCCGCCCTGCCGCTGGCCGGCGTCACCGCACTCATGGGGCTGTGCGATGTCGGGCGGGTCGAGCCCGGCCACCGCGTCCTCGTCAACGGCGCGTCCGGCGGCGTCGGCACCCTGGCCGTCCAACTGGCCAAGGCGCTCGGCGCGACCGTGACGGGGGTGTGCAGCACCCGCAACGTCGACCTGGTGCGCTCCCTCGGCGCCGATCACGTCGTCGACTACACCCGCGACGACTTCACCCACGACGCCGGCCGCCACGACGTCGTGTTCGACCTGGTCGGCAACCGTTCCCTCACCGCGCTCCGGCGAGCGCTGACCCCGACCGGGACGCTCGTGCTCTCCGGCGGCGGCGTCTATCGCGGCGGCAGCCTCGTCGGACCGGTCTGGCTCATCGCGCGAGGGCGCTTGCTGGCACCCTTCGTGCGGCACCGCATCGCCATTCTCACCACCGCACCCAGCCTGCAACACCTCGACACGCTCCGCACCCACGCCGAGGCCGGCCGCCTCACCCCGGTCATCGACCGGACGTATCAGCTGCCCGAGGTTCCCGAAGCCATCCGGTACGTGGAAGGCGAACACGCGCGGGCGAAAGTGGTCATCACCATCTGACCTGCCCACTGATGCCCGACGCCTTCTGCGATCCCGGTCCTACCGAGAGGCATCGCCATGATCAGGCTCGCCCGTTCGCCCTCCCGCACCGCGCCACCCGAATCGTCGAGCTGTCGCCTCCCGGTAGCGCTGGTGGCCCTCGTCCTCATCCCCGTCGTCGCCGGGTCACTGCGGCTTCTCGAACTCGCCGGTGGCCCTGCGTTGCTACCCACCAACCCGCGCATCGATTCCTCCCCGGCGCCCGTCGTGGTGCACGTGCTCGCCGCGGCCCTCTACGCCTTCCTCGGCGCCTTCCAGTTCTCCGCCCGGCTGCGTCGTCGCCATCCGAGCTGGCACCGACGGTCCGGCCGGGCACTGATCGGTGCCGGCCTGATCGTTGCCGCCTCCGGGACCTGGATGACCCTGTTCTACCCCGACGCCCCGGGCGGTGACCTGCTGTGGGGAATCCGGCTCCTGGTCGGATCGGCAATGGCCGCCAGCATCGTGCTGGGGTTCACCGCGATTCGCCGCCGCCATGTCGCCGCCCACCGTGCCTGGATGATCCGTGCCTACGCCCTCGCCGTCAGCGCCGGCACCCAGGCCTTCACCCAACCCATCGGCGAGACCCTGTTCGGCACGAGCGAGCTGAGTACCGCCCTCTCCGTAGGGTCCGGCTGGATCATCAACGCGGCCGTCGCCGAGTGGGCCATCCGACGCCCAGCCGGCCTCTGGGCCCGGCCCCGCCGCGCTCCCGCACCGTCGGTCCGACCGCTGTGAAACCCGCCCGGCTGGCGGCGTTGTGCAACCCGCCCGGCGGCGGCCGGTTACGACGCCTGCTCGTCGGCGGCCGCGCGTTGCGGCGGGCGCGCGCCGAGTCGATCACCTCGGCTGGGCGGTCAACCCTGCGGTGTCGGTTCTGGGGCGCCGGGGCCCGGGATCAGGACGGCGGTGCTCCAGTCGCCGAGGAATGCGCTGGCTTCGAGGTCCAGGGCGATGTCCTGGTCGCCGCCGAAGCTGATGCCACCCAGCCTGCTGACCTCGATGTACCAGGGCGACAGGTCATCGCGTACTCCGTCGGGGGACATGCCGGTGCCGCCCAGGTGCTCGGCGTGGAAGACGTCGTACATGTCCGGCACGTCGACATAGGCGTCGTTGTCGGACGGAAAGCTCACCGGTCGCACGCCTGCGTTGGGGTCGTCGCGGGGGACCAGCCACAGGGGACCGTACTGGCCGTGCCGCTCCCTCCACGAGGTGTTGTCGGCCTCGCCGTCGGCGAGAGAGGGAGCCGCAGCGGGGCGAGTTGCTCGTGGTCCGTTCAACTCCGCCTCGGTCAGCCACACCATGGCCAGCAGCGACGCCACCCCGTCGTCGGCGATCTGGAGCCGAGGGTGGGCCTGGGCCTGGGCGAGTTTGGCCCAGAACGGGTGCTCAGGCTGCGCGACGTCGGCGGGGTGCCCGGCGATGACCGCCGTGACCTCCGGCGCCGGGTCCTTGAAGTAGAGCGTGTCCTCCCATTGGAATACCGCGACGGCCACCAGGTCGGGTCCGCGCCGCCGGTACGACTCGGGCAGCCACAGCGTGAAGCAGTGCAGCATCGGCTGACCGGTACGGGGGGAGCGGGGCCAGGTCCGAACATCGATGCCGGGCCCGGCGGGGCCGGCCCACCCCGCAGGTAGCCTGGGCCGGTCTCCGGCCTCGTGGGCGACGTTGTCGTCGGTCCAAATGTCGAATGCCTGGGTGGCCATGGGCCGGACCCTACCCCAGCAGGGAGCACCGTGATCCGGTCAGGGGACGCGCCTGGCAACGCCGCCCATCTTCACCGCGGTGAACACCGCGGCGGCCAGCGCGACATCGGAGAGCAGCATCAGGCCGATGGCGTATGAGCCCTGCGACCCGTACACCCAGCCCATCACCAGGGGTGGGACGAAACCGCCGAGGCCGCCGGCGGCACCCACCAGGCCGGTGACCGCACCTACCTGGTCGGCAGGGGCGACCTTGCCGACGAGGGCGAACACCGCGCCGCTGGCCGCGCCCAGCAGCAGGGCCATCCCGAGCAGCGCGACGGTCGCCACGGGCAGCAGGGCGGGCTCGAAGGCCTGCACCACCGCGAAGGCGGCCACCCCGCCGAAGCACCACACCAGCACCGGCACCGGGTGCAGCCGGTCGGAGAGCCAGCCGCCCACCGGGCGGGCGAGGACGGCGAGGACCACGAACCCGGCGGTACGCAACGCGCCGTCCCCGGCGCTGAGACCGTACGCGGTGCGCAGGTAGGCGGGAAGGTACACGCTGAAGGCCACGAATCCGCCGAACCCGACGGCGTACAGGAAGCACAGCTGCCAGGTGACGGTCAGCCGGCCGACCGCGGAGAGCCGCTGCCAGGCGGATCCTGTGGGCCGGGCCCGGTCGGGGGCCTCGCGCAGCAGCAGGAACGACAGGACCGCGTACCCGGCCAGGATCGCGGCGACGAGCAGGAACGGCGTCCGTTCCCCGTAGGCGTCGGCGAGCCGGACGGTGGTGAAGTTCGCGATCGCGGTGCCGCCCATGCCGATGCCGAACACGCCGATGGCGAAGCCGCGCCGCTTGGGCGGGTACCAGCCGGAGACCAGGGGCACGCCGACGGCGAAGGCGGTGCCGCCGATGCCGAGGAAGAACCCGGTCACAATCAGCGCAGCGTAGGAGGAGACCACGCTCAGGGTCAGCACAGGCACGATCGTCGCCAGCGTGACCAGCGGGAAGACCACCCGCGCCCCGTACCGGTCGGTGAGGGCGCCGACGGGGATGCGGCCCAGCGACCCGACCACCACCGGTACGGCAACCAGCAGCGACTGCGCGGCGAAGCTGAGGTCGAGGCGCTCCTTGATGCCCGGGCCGAGCGGACCCAGCAGCGCCCACGCCCAGAAGTTGACCAGGAAGCCGAGAGTCGCCAGGACGAGCTGGAAGGTGGCCCCGGACCTGTCGGACGTCGGTGTGCTTCGGGTGCTGCCGGGGACGTCGCCTGGTGTGGGGGTGGTGTCCACGGCCTGTCTGTTACGGGCGATGGTCATCGCTGCTCTCCGTCGGATCGTGGTGCCGAGGCCGGATCGGCCTGAGGAAGTTGCGGATTCGGCTTTACCGGTTCGAGCCTCGACCCGCCGATCCGGCCCGGGCAGGGCCGGAAGTCCCGCATGGGCTGGACGTCGGCCGGCCGGGTGCGGCCGGCCCTGGCTGGGGTCATGGCAGGGTGAGCAGGCCCACGTCGTCGCCGGGCTGCCACCCCGGGAGCACGACAGCGAAGGCGTCGGCGGTTGCGGCGGCGCCCAGGTAGCCGGGGTGGGCGCCCTCGACGGGCCGCAGCCGTCCGTCCCGGCGTCGGACGGGCACGATGCGGGTGTTCCGGTCGTCCGGACGCAGTGGACCGGCCAGCACCGCCGCGTCGAGATCGGCCAGGGGCCGACCGGCGAGAGCCGCGAGCATGGGGTCGACCAGGGTGAGCGCGGCGACCAGCGCGGCGTAGGGGTTGCCCGGCAGCCCGACGATCCATCTCGGCCCGACCTGCGCCAGGACCTGAGGGTGTCCCGGGCGGCACGCCACGCCGTCGACGTGCACCATGGCGCGGAGGCGTCGCAACGAGGAGTGCAGTCCGTCCGCGGGGCCCACCGAGGACGCCCCACAGACGATCGTCACGTCGGCGTCGGCCGTGCTGTCCGCGATCGCCTCGGCGAACCAGTCGGGTTGATCGCCGACCATCCGGGAGTCCAGCAGAACCGCTCCCCAGGCCGGCAGGAGGGGGCCGAGCATCGGCCCGATGGCGTCCCGGACCCTGCCCCACCCGGGCAGACCGGCGTGCACCAGCTCGTCGCCGCTGACGACCAGCCGCACCCGGGGCCGGGCGTGGACAGTGAGCATGTCGAGTCCCACGCTGGCGGCCAGCCCCACCGTCGTCGGGGTGACCCGCGAGCCGGCCGGCGCGAGTTCCTGTCCGGGCTGGGCGTACTCGCCGGCGCGGCGGATGTGCCGGCGGTCGCCCGGGGCCGCGCGCACCACGTCACCGGTCCGGTCGGCGGCCTCGTAGGGCACGACGCGGTCCGCGCCGTCCGGCACCGGAGCGCCGGTGGCGACCTCGACGGCGGTGTGCGCGACCAGGGACGCGACGGTGTGGGTGCGCCCGGCGAGAATACGGTCGACGACCCGCCACGGGCCGTCACCGCGCACCGCGTACCCGTCCATGGCGGAGTTGTCGAAGCCGGGCAGCGCAACCGCCGCACGTAGCGGGGCCGCCAGGGTGCGTCCGGTCGCGGCCGCGAGCGGCACCGACTCCGCCGGCAGGGCAGCCGGCAGCGTGTGCGCCAGCATCCGGGCCGCCGCCCACTGCGCGGCCGGTCGCAGGGGATGGTCGTGGCGAGGGAGACCGGGCGCGATCGTCACGGCGCCTCCCCGGCCGGGACCGGAACCAGCGCGGTGACCGCGTCGCGGGCGGCGGTGGGGTCGGCGCCGCGACCGACGGCCACCCCGATGAGGTACGCCGCCAGCGGCGCCGCCGGCCGATGGACCCCGTGTGCCACCTCTCGGACGACGTTCAGCACGGCACGGGTGTCCTCGGCCGACGGCGCGTCGACGTCGAGCGCCGCCGCGGCCCGCGCGAGCCACTCGTCCAGCCGGAGATCCGGGGTCATCGGTTCTTCTCCTTCGTCAGTGATGAACTCAGCCGCCGGCGAACGGCGGCAGCACGTCGACGGTGGCCGCCGAGGGCAGGACCGCCTCGCGGTCCCGCCACTGGGCGCCGTCGACCAGGAAGGTGCACGCCCGTAGGGCCGCGCGCAGCGCGGGACCGTGCGTCCTGCCCAGCTGTTCGAGCAGCTCGGCCAGGGTGGTGGCCGGATGGTTCTCCTCCGGCGACCCGGCGGCGGCCCGGGTGCCGCCGAAGTACCGGACCCGTACGGTGTTCACCGGCGCGAGCGGGTCCGACCGCTGCGGCGGTCGGGCGGCTGCGGCGGGCCCTCCCAGCCGGGCCGGGTCGGCCGCAGCCCAGGCCGGTCGTCCCGGCTGCGGTACACCACGTACGGGCGGGTGGCGTAGCCGACCGGCGCGCTGAAGGCGTGCACGAGCCGGGTGAACGGCCAGAACGCGAAGAGGGCGAAGGCCGCCAGGATGTGGATCTGGAAGCCCACCGGGACGTCGGCCATGATCTCCGGGTCGGGGTGGAGGTAGAACAGCGACCGGAACCACGGGGAGACCGTCTCCCGGTAGTCGTAGCCGCCCCCGGCCACGTTGGCGCGCACGGTGGCCAGCAGCCCCAGCACGATCACCCCCGCGAGCACCACGTACATGGCCTTGTCGTTGCGGGTGGTGGCGGCGAAGACCGGCCCGGTCCGCCGGCGCCGGACGATCAGGATGCTCAGCCCGATCAGGGTGCACATGCCCGCCACGGTGCCGATGAACACGGCCATCAGGTGGTACATGTGCTCCGTGACGCCCACCGCCTCGGTCCACGCCTTCGGCACCAGCAGACCGCCGATGTGACCGACCAGCACCATCAGCACCCCGAAGTGGAACAGCGGGCTGCCCCACCGCAGGATGGCGCTCTCGTAGAGCTGGGACGAGCGGGTGGTCCAGCCGAACCTGTCGTACCGGTGGCGCCAGATCAGACCCCCGACCAGGACCGCCAGGGCCAGGTACGGGTACACCGCCCACAGCAGCAGGTTCATCGGTGCCACCCTTCGTTTGCGACTGCCGTGCTCCGCCGCGCCGCGTTCCTCGCGCTCACCGACGGCCTCCTGTCGTGTCGACGAGCCCGAACGGTTCCAGGCCGACCTGCTCCACCGGTGGGCCGGTGCGGGCCAGGCGGGCCGCCGCGGCGAGGTCTCCGGGCTGGGCGGGCGGCAGCATCTCGCAGATCGCGTTCACCGCCTGCCGGTAGACCGACTTCTCCCGCCCCAGCGCCTCGACCAGCAGGTCGAGGCCGACCCGGTTCTCCCGCAGCAACCGCCACCCGCCGTCGTCGACGGCGGCCAGGTCGAGCACGGCGGGCAGGAAGTCGGGCAGCTCGCCGTCGACGACGGTCAACCCGGCCCGCTTGTACGCTGCGGAGAACCCGACCAGCGCCTCCCCGCGCCGGCGGGTGTCACCGCAGGTGTAGTAGGTCAGGTGCAGGCAGCAGCGGCGCCGGAAGTCGAACAGCTGCACGTAGGCGGCCCGCAGCTCGACGGGCTCGGCCGCCTCCCGCTGGGTGACCACCTCGCGCAGCGGCGCGGACACCTCGGCCGGCAGGCCGTCGAGCGCGGCGCGCACGGTGGGCAGTGCCGCGAGCACCTCGTCGTCGGGGTAGCGCAGCAGCAGGGAAGCCGCGCGGGCGGCCACCGCCCGCCAGGTCGGCTGGCTCACGGGTTACCTCCGTCGACGGGTCCGGATTCGGGGTCACGAGGCGGGAAGAGCCCCTTCGGGCTGCCCTTGCCGTCCCAGTTGAGCAGGTTGACCCGGCGCGGTTCGTCGCCCGGGTCGGTGAAGCTCCCGGCGGTCTGCCGGTCGCGCAGCATGTGGAAGGTCTCCACCTGCACCGGCACCGGCGTGCCGGACGACTCCCCGAAGGGGCCCTGCCCGTACGGGCCGCCGCCGCCCATCCCGGGGCCGCCCTCGTAGTCCAGGCTGCACTCGGTGGCGATCTTCTCCAGCCGGTGGGCGTCCTCGGCGTGCGCGGCGGGGATGACGTAGCGCTGCTCGTACTTGGCGATGGCGAGCAGCCGGTACATCTCGTCCACCTCCGCGCCGGTCATGCCGACCGCAGCGGCGATCGACTCGTCGGGCGCCTCACCCAGGTTGATCCGGCGCTGGTACGCGCGCATGGCGGCGAGCCGGTTCAGCACCCCGCGCACCGGCTCCGGGTCGCCGGCGGTGAAGAGCTCGGCGAGGTACTCCACCGGGATGCGCAGCGCGTCGATGGCGCCGAACAGGTTGCCGGCCTCCTCCGCGTCGTGGCCGGTGTCCCGCAGCACGTCGGCCACCGGCGACAGCGGCGGGATGTACCAGACCATCGGCATGGTCCGGTACTCCGGGTGCAACGGCAGCGCCACCTCGTACCGCATGATCAGGTCCCAGACCGGGGAGCGTTGCGCCGCCTCGATCCAGTCGTCGGCGATGCCCGCCTCCCGGGCGGCCGCGACCACCTGCGGGTCGTGTGGGTCGAGGAAGACCGAGCGCTGCGCGTCGTACAGGTCGTGCTCGCCCTCGGTGGCGGCGGCCTCGGCGACCCGGTCGACGTCGTAGAGCATCAGCCCGAGGTAGCGCAGCCGCCCCACGCAGGTCTCGGAGCAGATGGTCGGCTGGCCGATCTCGATGCGCGGGAAGCAGAAGGTGCACTTCTCGGCCTTGCCGGTGCGGTGGTTGAAGTAGATCTTCTTGTACGGGCAGCCGGTCACGCACATCCGCCAGCCCCGGCAGCGGTCCTGGTCGACCAGGACGATGCCGTCCTCGGCCCGCTTGTAGATCGCCCCGGACGGGCAGGAGGCCGCACAGGACGGGTTGAGGCAGTGCTCGCAGATCCGCGGCAGGAAGAACATGAAGGTCTTCTCGAACTCCTGCTTCACCTGGCCGGAGACCTTCGCCAGCACCGGGTCGCCGGCGGCGATCTCGTTGCCGCCGGCGAGCGAGTCGTCCCAGTTGGCGCTCCAGGTGATCTTCGTGTCCTCGCCGGTGAGCAGCGACTTCGGGCGGGCCACCGGGGTGTCCTCCCCGGCCGGCGCGTTGATCAGGTGCTCGTAGTCGTACGTCCACGGCTCGTAGTAGTCCTGCATGGACGGCAGCTTCGGGTTGGCGAAGATGCTGAACATCTTCTTCACCCGACCGCCGGAGCGCGGCTTGAGCTTGCCGGAGCGGGTCCGCACCCAGCCGCCCTGCCAGCGCTCCTGGTCCTCGTACGTGCGGGGGTAGCCCTGCCCGGGGCGGGTCTCCACGTTGTTGAACCAGACGTACTCGACCCCCGACCGGTTGGTCCACGCCTGCTTGCAGGTCACCGAGCAGGTGTGACACCCGATGCACTTGTCGAGGTTCATCACCATCGCCATCTGCGCCATCACCCGCATCAGTACTGCACCTCCTGGGAGCGGCGGCGGATCACGGTGACCTCGTCGCGTTGGTTGCCGGTGGGGCCGAGGTAGTTGAATGCGAACGACAGCTGCGCGTACCCGCCGATCAGGTGGGTGGGCTTGACCAGCAGCCGGGTCAGCGAGTTGTGGATGCCGCCCCGGCGGCCGTTGGTCTCCGACTTCGGCACGTCGATCACCCGCTCCTGGGCGTGGTACATGTAGACCGTGCCCTCGGGCATCTTGTGACTCACCACGGCCCGGCAGACCACGACGCCGTTGCGGTTGACCGCCTCGATCCACTCGTTGTCCCGTACGCCGATCTTCTCGGCGTCCGCCTCGCTCATCCACATCGTCGGGCCGCCCCGGGAGAGGGTCAGCATGATCAGGTTGTCCTGGTACTCGGAGTGGATGGACCACTTCGAGTGCGGGGTGAGGTACCGGACGGTGATCTCCAGCTCCCCGTTGCGGCCGAGTCTCGGCTCGCCGAACAGCTTGTGCATGTCCAGCGGCGGCCGGAAGATCGGCAGCGCCTCGCCGGCCTCGTGCATCCAGTCGTGGTCGAGGAAGAAGTGCTGCCGGCCGGTGAGCGTGTGCCAGGGCTTGAGCCGCTCGGTGTTGATGGTGAACGGGGAGTAGCGCCGGCCGCCGTGCTCGCTGCCCGACCACTCCGGGCTGGTGATCACCGGCACCGGGCGGGCCTGGGTGTCGGCGAAGGTGATCTTCTTGCCCTCGTGCTCGGCGGCCAGGTCAGCCAGGCGTACCCCGGTGCGCTTCTCCACGTCCTGGAAGCCGGCGGTGGCCACCCGGCCGTTGGTGGTGCCGGACAGCGCCAGGATCGCCTCGCAGGCGTGCACGTCCTTCGCCAGCGACGGCCGCCCGTCGGCGACGCCGCCGTGCACCGCGCCGTTCTTTCGGCGCAGGTAATCCACCTCCGGGCGGACGTCGACCGAGAAGCCCTTCCCCGTGGTGCCGAGGGTGTCCATCAGCGGTCCGAGCGCGGCCATCTTGTCGGCGATCGCGCCGTAGTCCCGCTCGACCACGACGAGCTTCGACATGGTCCGGCCCGGCACCGGGGTCTCGCCGGTGGCCGCCCAGTCGCGGACCCGGCCGTGCGGGGTCGCCATGGCGTCCGGGGTGTCGTGCAGCAGCGGCGCCGCGACCAGATCTTTGCGTACGCCCAGACGGGTGGCCGCCATCGACGAGAACGCCTTCGCGATGCCGTGGAAGGCGTCGAAGTCCGTCCGGGTCTGCCACGGCGGGTTGATCGCCGGGGTGAAGGCGTGCACGAACGGGTGCATGTCCGTGCTGCTCAGGTCGTGCTTCTCGTACCAGGTGGCGGCCGGCAGCACGATGTCGGAGAAGAGCGTCGTGGAGGTCATCCGGAAGTCCAGCGACAGCAGCAGGTCGAGCTTGCCCTCCGGCGCCTCCTCCCGCCAGGTCACGTCCTTCGGCCGCAGCTCCTCCGGCGCCTCCTCGGCGCGCAGGTTCGCGTCGGTGCCGAGCAGGTGACGCAGGAAGTACTCGTTGCCCTTCGCCGACGAGCCGAGCAGGTTGGCCCGCCACACCGTCAGCACCCGCGGCCAGTTCTCCGGCGCGTCCGGGTCGGTGCAGGCGAACTTCACGTCTCCCTGCCCGAGCCGCTCCGCCACCCAGCCCGCCGGGTCGTCCGGCCGGGCCGCGAGGGCCTCGTCGGCCAGGTCGAGCGGGCTGCGGTCGAAGGTCGGCATCGACGGCATCCAACCGGCGCGAGCCGACTGCGCCAGCAGGTCCATGGTGTGCTTGCCGGCGAACGCGCCGGTGCCGGTGGGGGAGGAGACCACGTCGGCGGAGTACGTGTCGTAGCGCCACTGGTCGGTGTGCACGTACCAGAAGGCGGTGCCGATCATCTGCCGTGGCGGGCGGACCCAGTCCAGGCCGGAGGCGAGCTGCGTCCACCCGGTCGCCGGGCGGCACTTCTCCTGCCCGACGTAGTGCGCCCAGCCACCGCCGTTGACACCCTGGCAGCCGGTGAGGGTCACCAGCGCCAGGATCGCCCGGTAGGTGGCGTCGGAGTGGAACCAGTGGTTGGTGCCGGCGCCGAGCAGGATCATCGACCGGCCGCCGGAGCGTTCCGCGTTGTCGGCGAACTCCCGCGCCACCCGGGCCACCTGTGCCGCCGGCACCCCGGTGATCGGCTCCTGCCACGCCGGCGTGTACGGCACCTCGACGTCGTCGTACCCGGCCGGCCACTGGCCGGGCAGGCCGTCGCGGCCGACCCCGTACTGGGCCAGCAGCAGGTCGAAGACGCTCGTCACGAGCTGACCCTCGACCGTCCGGGTCGGCACGCCGCGGCGCAGCACCTGCGGGGTGTCGGTGTCGAACCGGGGCAGCTCCACCTCCACGGCGTCGCCCGCCCCGAGGCAGGTCAGCGCCGGCTCCAGGTCGCCCAGGTCCAGGTTCCACTCGCCCTGCTTTTCGCCCCAGCGGTGGCCGAGGCTGCCCCGGGGCACGGCGGGCGCGTCGGTGGCGGAGTCCCAGAGCACCGTCTTGAAGGCCGCCTCCTTCCCGGTCTCGCCCAGGTCCTCGGCGGTGAGGAACTTGCCCGGCCGGTACGCCCCGTCGGTGCCCGCCTCCAGGGTCACCAGGAACGGCAGGTCGGTGAAGCGGCGTACGTAGTCGACGAACCTGGGGGTGCGCCGTTCGACGAAGAACTCCTTGAGGACGACGTGGCCCATCGCCATCGCCAGGGCACCATCGGTGCCCGGCTGGGCGGGCATCCACTCGTCGGCGAACTTCACGTTGTCGGCGAAGTCCGGGCTGACCACGATGACCTTCTGTCCCCGGTAGCGGGCCTCGGCCATCCAGTGCGCGTCGGGGGTTCGGGTCACCGGAACGTTGGAGCCCCACATCACCAGATAGGAGGCGTCCCACCAGTCCCCGGACTCGGGCACGTCGGTCTGGTCCCCGAACACCTGCGGGGAAGCCACCGGCAGGTCGGCGTACCAGTCGTAGAACGACAACATCGACCCGCCGATCAACGACATGAACCGGGCCCCCACGGCGTGCGACACCATCGACATCGCCGGAATCGGCGAGAACCCCGCCACCCGATCCGGGCCGTACTCGCCGATCGCATGCACATGCGCGGCGGCGATCATCTCCTGCGCCTCGTCCCAGGACACCCGCACCAGGCCGCCCTTGCCGCGTGCCTTCTGGTACCGGCGGCGGCGCTCCGGGTCAGCCTGGATGTCGGCCCACGCCGCGACCGGGTCGCCGCCCAAGCGGGCCTTGGCCTCCCGGTACATCTCCACCAACACACCCCGGGCATACGGATAACGCACCCGCGTCGGCGAATACGTGTACCAGGAGAAGGCCGCCCCACGCGGGCAACCACGCGGCTCGTACTCCGGCCGATCCGGTCCCACGCTCGGGTAGTCGGTCTGCTGCTGCTCCCAGGTGATGATGCCGTCCTTGACATACACCTTCCACGAGCAGGAGCCGGTGCAGTTCACCCCGTGCGTGGAACGAACCACCTTGTCGTACGACCAACGATCCCGATAAAAGGCATCCGCCTCCCGGCCGCCAATCTGATGCAGCGTCCGCCCGTCGGCGGAGACCTCGGCCCGGCGCACCAGGCCCCCCACCGCCAGCAGCGCCCGCCCCGCACTCTCGGTCGCTCGCGACATACGCCTCATTCCTTCGCTAGACAGCCGTAACGCCCCACATGCCCCGCGGCCGCGCCGGAGCGCAACTTGCGGAGCGGGGGCGTCCCGGCCATCGTGCTGACGCGTTACCTCGCGCAACCAGGCCGAAGGTCCCGAGATCATCCGGCGTTGTGCCCGGTCGTCGCCGTGGAAATTCCGCGGGACCTCGGTCCCGGTCCGACGGTGACCGTGGTGCCTGGTGCCGCTGGTTGTCATCGGCCAACGTCCCGTGGTGTGTGGCAGCAGGAGGGCGAGCAGCGCATCCCCATGGAGCGTGAGACGGAGATGGAACCCCGCAGGGTTTTGTGGTTAAACGACGTTGTAACGTTGTTTAACGTGGAAACCCCGAGAACAGGGCCGACCGGCGAGACGATCGACCCCCAACGTCACCGGGCCCTCGGCACGGTCAGCCGGGCCTCGATCCTGGAGATGGTGCGCGCCGCCGGCACCGGCATGACGATCGCCGAGGTGGGGGAGCGGACCGGCCTGCACCTCTCCACGGCCCGCGCCCACCTCGACCGACTGGTCGACGCCGGGTTGCTGGTCAAGGCGCGGGCCAGCGGCGGCCAACCCGGACGGCCGGCGTGGCGCTACCGGGCGGCCATCGCCGAGGCCCCGGCGCCCGCGCCGTACCGGGCGCTCGCCGCCGCCCTGCTCGACCACCTGTCCCGCCGCGGTCACGGCGACGTCCGGGCCGAGGCCACCCGCGCCGGCCACGGTTGGGGGCGCCACCTCGCCGCCGCCGCCACCGCCACCGGCGGCGACCCGGTCGACACCTTGCTCGACGTCCTGCGCGGGCTGGGCTTCAGCCCCCGCCCGCACGAGACGGCCGACGGGACGACCGAGATCCACCTGCACACCTGCCCCTTCCTGGAACTGGTCAACCGCAACCCCGACGCGATCTGCGCGCTGCACGTCGGCGTCGTCCGTGGCACGCTCGAACACGCCGGCGCCCCGCCGGCCGGCGCCGTGCTCGAGCCTTTCGGCGCCCCCGACGCCTGCGTGGTGCGGCTGACCCTGCCGCAGCCTTGGGAAACATCGGCATGAACCCCCGGCCGCTCGCCGTACGCTGGCGGCTCCCCGTCCTCGCGGCCGGCGGGTTCGCCCTGGCGACCGGCCTCTACGCCGCCCTGCTCCTGCTCGACCTGCCGGTGCCCGCGCCGCACGCGCCGTTGGCCAGGTGCACGGCCCGCTGATGGTGCTCGGCTTCGTCGGCAGCGTCGGTGCCCAGTTCGACGCCGCATACCGGGAGGCGCGCTGGGAGAGCCGACCGACCCCGGCGGGGCCCAGGTGCTGCCCTTCGGCCCGGCCGGCGGCGGCTTCGTGGAGATGGCCTTCCCAGCGCCCGGCCACTACCCCTTTGTCAGCCACGCCATGGTCGACGCCGAACGCGGTGCCCGTGGCGTCTTCGAGGTGAGGTGAGGCCATGTCCGCCGCTGTCAGCACCGCGCGACCGGTGAGCAACCGTCGCCGGATCCGCCGCTTCCTGCCGCCGCAGCACGGCGCCTGGGCGATGCTTCTGTTGCCGTACGTCGTCGGTGTCGTGCTGGTCGGCCCGCGCTGGCCGCAGGTGCCGCTGCTCGGCGCCTGGCTGGCCGGCTACCTGCTTTCCTACTACGCCTTCCAGGCGGTCAAGAGCCGTCGACCGCGCCGCTACGCCGACCAGTTGCTGGCCTACGGCCTGGTGACGGCGCCGCTCGCGCTGACCGTGCTGTTCGCTCGGCCGGCGGTGCTCTGGTACGCCCCCGTCTACGCCGCGCCGCTGGCGGTCAACGCCGGGTACGCCTGGCGACGGCGGGAACGCGCCCTGCTCAACGACCTCGCCTCCGTGGCGCAGAGCTGTCTGCTGGTCTTCGTGCTGGCCACCCTGTCCGGGGTGCCGCTGGCCGAGGTCGTCCCCGCGTTCCTGGCCGTGATGCTGTACCTGGTCGGCACCGTCCTGTACGTCAAGACCATGATCCGGGAACGTGGGGAGGCCGGCTACCTCCGCCTCTCCATCGGCTTCCACGTGGTCGCTCTGATCGCGGCGGCCCGGCTCGACATGCTGCTCGCCCCGGTCTTCGTGCTGCTCCTGGCCCGGGCCGGGATCCTGCCGGCGCGGCGGCTGTCGCCGGTGCGGGTAGGGACGATCGAGACCGTCTGCTGCCTGCTGGTCCTTGCCGCGGTGCTGGTCGCACTCTAGAACACCGGCACCCGGTACGCCCGCCCGCTTGTCTGCTGCACCCTGCGGCCCTGCGGTCGATCCGATGCCACCAGTGCCGGACCGAGACGCGAGCTCAGCCGGTGATGAGGTGGCCCAGGTGGTGGTGGCTCCACCAGCTTGTGCGGTGTGTGCGGGCGACCCCGCTGGTGCGGGTCAGGAGGAGGTGGTTGCCGTCCTGGATCAGGGTCGCCTCCCCGACCACAGCGGCAAGGCCAGCGGTGGTCAGGACGCGTTCGGCTTGCCTTTTGCGCTTCCGCAGAACCGACGCGGTCACGCCCCAGGGCCCCGGCGAAGTCGTGACGGTCTCCGGCATGGCATGCCCCGGGGGGATGTGCACGCTGCCGACATCATCGGCCCTTGCCGGGTCGGCCTACCCCTGCGTTGGCACCTATGGAGCTGCCCCGTTTGTGCTATCGGTCGAGGGAGCGGGAGCGTGGACGGGGCAGCTCCATAGGTGCCGAAGGGCAGGTCCTTGACCGGGTGCGGGGCGCAATCGTCAGGCCGCCACCCGACTGCCCGGTGCACGGGGGCGGCATGGAGCAGCGTGGCGGCGACCTCCCGGGGGCATTCGCGGGAGAGGGGACAGAGCGCAGGACCGACGGGACCGAGGCCCTGGCGGTACCGCCCCTTCTCGGTGGTCAGCTGCTCGATCAGCGCGGCGCCGAACCGGGTCGCGCTGATCAGCTCGGTGGCCTCGGTGGTGATCAGGCCGGTGACGGCTGCCTGGCCGAGGAACAGACCCGGACGCCGGAGGGCATTCGCGGCGAACGCGACCCGGTGGGCAGGTCCAGCGGCAGCCCCTCGCCGTCCTCGTCCTCACCCTTCCGCGCTCAGCGGGCCTTCTTCGTCGCCCGCTTGCGGGGCGGCGTCAACAGGTCGGCGATCGCCGCGATCGCGGACGGCACCAGGCGGTAGTACGCCCAGACGCCACGCTTCTCGCGCTCGAGCAGGCCGGCCTCGGTGAGGATCCGAAGGTGGTGACTCACGGTCGGCTGGGAGAGACCAAGCGGCGCGGTGAGGTCACTCACGGACGCCTCGCCCTCCGGAGCGGACTGGATCAGACTGAGCAGTCGCAGCCGGGCAGGGTCGGCGAATGCCTTCAGCACTCCCGCGAGCCGCTCAGCATCGGCACGCTTGATCGGCTCGCCAGCAAGCGGAGAGATGGCAGGCGTAACAGTTTTCGCAGTTCCCACATCTTCCATCGTTCCACCAACACCATCGATAGTCCGCTGGATCCGGAATCGGGTCGCCGTCAGTCTGGTCCGTCGCCCGGCGCGTCCGATGGCGGCCCAGACGCGGCTACCAACCCTCCGGCCGGTCGGACGCCGACCAAGTGCTCCGGGCGCCCCAGTGCCGACCAAGGCTGATTCGGGCACCCCGGTGTTGTTGTGTTATCTGCACCTGCTTTCCCTCGTTGATCAGGGCGTTCATGACCGTGATCAAGGAGTTTGGTGTGGACCTACGCAGTCTGCTCGTAGAGGGCCGGTACGGCCTTCCGAACGTCGGCGCGCTATTGGCGAGCGACCGATTGCACCCGCCGGTTGTAGTCGTTGACGCTGCTGGCGCCGAAATTGAGCCGATTACCGCTTACCTGAGGGATTTGGCGATCGGCGATTGCAGCCCGCTAACCTGCCGCAGCTACGGCTTCGGTCTGCTGCGCTGGTTCCGGCTGCTGTGGCTGCTGAACGTGGCGTGGGAGAAAGCGACCGAGGCCGAGGTTGCGGTGTTGGCGGCGTGGCTGCGCGCGTCGGACAACCCGCAGCGTCGCCGAACGGCTGGTGACGCCTCCGAGCCGGGCGCGGTCAACCCACGGACCGGAAAAGCGAGCCTTCGTCGCGGCTACGCGCCGCGGACCATCAACCACGCGCTGAGTGTCGTCAGCGGCTTCTACAGCTACCACGCGCACTTCGGCCAGGGACCGGTCGTCAATCCGGTGCCGGCCGCCGCGAAGCGCCGGCGCGCGCTGGCACATCGCAGCCCGCTCGAGGCCACCAGGCAGCACCGCCGGGCCCGGCTGCGGCAGCGGGTACCCGACCAGCCGCCCCGGTCCATCCCGGACACGCTGTGGGACGAGCTATTCGTGGCGATGAGCTGTGACCGCGACCGGGCGCTGATGGAGTTCTTCGTCTCCAGCGGTGCCCGCGCCGCCGAGCTGCTCGGCGTGACGCTCGCCGACATCGACTGGGCCGGCCAACGGATCTGGGTGATCTCCAAAGGCACCCGGCTACGCCAGGTGATCCCCGCGTCGCCGCAGGCGTTTCTCTACCTGGCCAGCTACCTCGACGAGCACGGCACCCCGCCTGCCGACGAGCCGGTATGGCGGACCCGGCGCGGTCGCGTCCAGCCGCTGACGTACTCCGCGCTGCGGCGCATCCTCCAGCGGGCCAATCAGCAGCTCGGCACCAACTGGACGCTGCATGACCTGCGCCACACGGCAGCGGCCAGGATGGCCAACAGCGGCAAGCTCACCCTCGCCGAGGTCCAGTCGATCCTGCGCCACGCCGACATCCGCGTCACCGGCCGCTACCTGGTCACCCGGGTCGAGGAGCTGTTCGACAAGCTCGCCGAGCACTACAGCCAGCCACGTCCGGCGACCACGTACAGCCCGGGCTACGACCCGGCCGACGTGCAGGTGGTGTTCGGTGCCTAAGACGAACGTGACCACCGCCCACAGCCACCGCCACCACCGGCACGGCCCCCACGTCGAGGAACTCGGGTTCGCCAGCCGGTTCGTCTCCGGGGCCATGCCCGCCGCTGCCGCGGTCGCATCCGTCTCGCCGCGACCGTTCGGCGACCTTGCCCACACGGCCGCCAACGACCTCGCCGAACTGGCCGGCTCGTTCGGACCGGGGACCCGACCGAGCCGAATGCAGCGGCAGGCGGCTACCCGGGAGATTCTGGACTATCTGGCGGAGTTCGCTGGCGGTACGTGGCAGCAGCGGTGGGACGCCAGCCCGCTGGGCAAGGGCGAGTTCGGCGCGGTGGCGTTGGACGCCAGCCGTGGCGCGACCTACGGACTGTCGTTGGGCGTGCGGCAGTTGTTCTGCCTGCGCGCGATCCAGCCGAGCCTGCTGGCGTTCCGGCGGCATCCGTTCTCCGGCTACAACATCCTGTTTGTCGCCGCGCAGAACGATCCGTTGCTGGACAAGTACGTCGAGCACGTCAAGGCGCACCCGATGTCGCACCAGCACCAGAGCGACGCGATCGCTGACCTGTGCAGCCTGCTCACCGTCCAGGGTGTCGCGCTGGCCGACGTCACCCCTGAGTCGCTGCTGCACCATGGACACGCCAACCGCGCCGCCCGCGCGGTCCTGCACCCCGGCGAGAAGGTCGCCAACCGGTTCATCTGCCGCGGCGCCTGGAACGTCCTACACCGCATGGGTCATTTCCCGCCCACGACGCCGCAGACGATGCGTGAGGCGATGCTGCGCGGCCAGCAGACCGTCACCGAACTCGTCGACCGGTATCCGGTTCAGAACGCGGCCGTGCGTGAACTGCTCATCGAGTACCTCACCCGCCGGCGGGCGGACTCGGACTATTCGACGCTTACCACGCTGGTCATCAACCTGGTCAGGAATTTCTGGTGCCGGATCGAGCAGCTCAACCCCGGCCAGCCCGACCTGCGCATCCCGCCTGAGGTCTACGCCACCTGGCGGGACCAGATTCGCTTCCGTGACGACGGAACGCCGCGATTGCAGGTCGACGATGTCGTGATCGGCGTCCGTAGCTTCTACCTCGACCTGCATACATGGGCCGCCGAGGAACCCGAACGGTGGGCCGCCTGGGTGGCGCCATGCCCGGTGCCACCCACCGACATCCGCGGCCTCGGCGCCCGTCGTCGGCGCATCAACGAACGCTCGACCGACCGCACTCGAGTCCGGCAGCCGCTGCTGCCCGTGCTCGTCGCACACGTCGAAGCCCGCCACGAGCACGCGGTGCGCCTGCGAGCCGAAGCCGCCACAGCCGACGAGGGGCAGACCTTCACCGTCGACGGGCGCGGCTACCGCCGCTACATCAGCGACACCGACCGCGGACACCTCAAAGCCGGCCGGCCTGCCGTAATCCGGGTGCAGGAACTGTCCTCCGGCGCGGCCATCAACACCGAAAACGAGGACGAGGAAGCGTTCTGGGACTGGGCCGTCGTGGAGACCCTGCGCCACTCCGGGCTGCGCATCGAGGAACTGTGCGAACTGACCCACCTCAGCATCCGCCAGTACCAGCGCGCCAACGGTGAGGTCATCGCGCTGCTCGTCGTCGCCCCGTCCAAAACCGACCGGGAGCGAGTCATCCCCATGTCGGCCGACCTGTTCCACGTCATCGCCTCAATCATCCGCCGGCACACCACGGGCGGGCGCACCATCCCGCTGCTGCGGCGCTTCGACGCCCTCGACAAGGTCTGGAGCGCGGCGCTTCCGTTCCTGTTCCAACGACGCAACGGCACCACCGCCACCGTCACCAGTGGCGGCACCATCCTGCTGCGGCTACGCCGCGTCTGCACCGCGATCGCCGGCTACAACCCAGCGTTCGCCAACCTGCGGTTCACCCCGCACGACTTCCGCCGGATCTTCGCCACCGAACTGGTCAACAGCGGCCTACCCATCCACATCGGTGCCGCCCTGCTCGGCCACCTCAACATCCAGACCACCCGCGGCTACGTCGCCGTCTTCGACGAAGACGTCATCCGCCACTACCAGGCCCATCTCCAGCAACGTCGCCAAGTCCGGCCCGACGACGAATACACCCCCGTCGCCGAGTCCGAGTGGGCCGAGTTCGAGGAGCACTTCGACAAACGCAAGGTCGAACTCGGTTCCTGCGCACGCCCCTACGGCACCCCCTGCCAGCACGAGCACGCCTGCATCCGCTGCCCGATGCTCCACGTCAACCCGAAGATGATCACCCGGCTCGACGAACTCGAACACGACCTCCTCGCCCGCCGCCAGCACGCCCAGCGCGAGAACTGGCTCGGCGAAATCGAAGGAATCGACTTGACCCTCACATACCTACGCGCCAAGCGCGAAGAAGCTGAACGACTCACCCGGCGACCGATCATTCAGCTCAGCCCACCCCGGGCAAGGGGTGACGGCGACTGATGCACCTCCACCCCTCAACCACCCCGTCACGCTGTTTCGCAACGGCCCAACGACGTGCCTCAGTGCGCGCCGGAACGGGCGATGCGAAACCCCACGTCATCGATCGCGTAGGTCGGATGGCTGCGACGGCGCACGGACGCGCGGCAGCTCCAGTGCTCATCGAACCAACCGCCACCGCGCAGCACCCGGTAGGTGCCGTAGACCTCGGCGTCGTAGATGTCCCAGCACCAGTCCCACACGTTACCCAGCATGTCGTAAAGGCCCCAGGCATTCGGCTGCTGGCCGCCCACCTCGTGGACCCGCTCGCCAGAGTTGTCGCGGTACCAGGCGATCTCATCCAGCGGTCCGTAACGCGGGCCGGTCGAGCCAGCGCGACATGCGTACTCCCACTCAGCCTCGGTCGGCAGCCGATACCCGTCAGCGGAGCGATCCCACTCGACGCCCTCACCGTCATCATCGAACTGGTAGGCCGGCGCCAACCCTTCCCGTTGCGACAAGGCGTTGCAGAACCGAACCGCGTCCCACCACGAAACACCCTCGACCGGCAACCGATCCCCACGAACCGCGCTCGGACGCTCGCCAACAACCATGGCGTACTCGGCTTGCGTGACTGGATATGCCCCGATCTGGAACGACTCAAGGTCCACCGACCACCGGCGCTGCGTCCGCCGGTCCGACAACGTCACCTGTCCCGGCGCGACAGCGACCATCAAACTCTCCGCATCCGCGTTCACGAAGAGCTGATCCTAGCCGAGGCCGTCTCGATGACCCGGGGGCCCGTCCATGCCGGTCACCGCCAAGCCACCGTCACCCGATCGGGTGAAGTGCAGATAAGCCCTCGGGACCGTTAGGCCCCGACAGGATGGTGATCGTGAGCTCCGACGGCACCGTGCTCAGCACCACCGGCACGAGCGACGGCTCGAAGGTGGTGACCACCGCCTGGCGGAAACCTCCCGGCCAGACCTGGAAACTCGAGCAGGCCGGCAAGATTCCCGCGCATGGCCGAGCACGGCCGTCGAATGGTCCGCGCGGTGATCGCCGAACTGTGGACGTGGACACGAGACACCGGTCTCTACAGTGCCGCTCATGAGATTGACCGCGCGCGTCGTGAACGGGGTCGCCGTCCTGGCGGCTGCCCTGGTGGCGTCGCCCATGGCGGCCCACGCCGCGCCGACCGACGCTGGCCTCGGTCTTGACCTGCGCACCACCCAGTCGTCGTTTCGGCCGGGCGACCCGGTCCGGTTGACGTTCGCGGTGACCAACTCCACCGACGCGGCCTGCGGGCTGGCGAAGGCCGCCGACGGGGCCGTGCGGGTGACCTCCGTAAGCCGGGACGGGCAGGACCTGGTGCCGGTTCTCGGCCGCAGCTTCTACGACGACGGCATCAGCGCCGCCGCGATTTCCGGCCTGGCGACGGTGGAACCCGGCACGACCGTGACCGTGTCCCTGGCCAGTGTCCGGGTGCACGCCGGCACCGACCCCGGCGACGTCGTGCTGCGGTCGGTGGCCGCGACCCCCGATGGCGGCGGGCTGGACACCCTGTGGCCGGTCGGCGCACCCGGGCGCTACGAGGTCACGGCGAGTTACGCGGCTCTGCCGGTGACCGGTGCCGTCACCCCCTGCCCAGGTGCGACGGCCCTGCGGACCACCACGTTCACCGTCGGCGACGACGCCCAGGGCCGGGCCGGGTGGCTCCGGCTCGGCGGGGCGCTGCTGGTGCTCGCCCTCGGCGCGCTGGTGCTCGTACTCGTGCTTCTGCTCCTGATGCGCCGTCGCCGTCGTCGCCGCCGTTACCGGAGCGCGGCCGCCGCCGTCGCCCTGGTGCTCATCGGCGTCGGGGTCCTCGTCGGCGGGGGAGGGCGGCCCGCCTGGGCCGACTACGCGGTCGACCCGAACGCCGGCGTACCCGTCAGCGGCGTGGACTTCCAGGGCGAGGTCGACGGCTGCCTCCAGGAGTTCGCCGCGCCCGGCGGCGACCCGGCGGGCATCCTGCCCCGGTTCAAGGACAAGAGCACGCCCCGGGTGCGGATCATCCCCACCGGCGGCGGATCGGGCTCGTTCGAGACCCCGGGCAGTAAGAGTGGCAAGGGCTCGTCCACCGTGACCTGGAACCCCACCTCCGCCGATCCGTACGGCGACGGAGTCGCGCGGAACCCCTGCGCGGCGCTCTACCACGAGCTCAACCACTCCGACGACATCTCCCGCGGCACCGTCCCGAAGGGCGACTGCGGCTCCACCGGGATCAAGACCGCCGAGGTCAAGGCGACGCTGGCGGAGAACCGGTACCGGGTGGCCAAGGGCCTGCCACCCCGCATCGAGTACGACGGCAAGGCCCTGCCGAAGAGCCTCGACGAGTGCAGGAAGCCCAAGAAGAAGACCCCGCCGACCAAGGGCCCGATCAAGCTGTGTGAGGACGGCGGCACCCCCTGCGGCGGCACCAACGGCGACCCCCACCTGGCGACCTTCGACGGGGTCTACTACGACTTCCAGGCCGTCGGCGAGTTCGTGCTGGTCGCCTCGACCGAGGGCGACCCCCTCGCGGTGCAGGTCCGGCAGACGCCGATGGGCACCCTGCGAACCGTGTCGGTCAACTCCGCGATCGCCTTCCGGGTCGGTGACCACCGGGTCGCCCTCACCCTGGTCGACGGCGGCACCCAGGTACGCGTCGACGGCGCACTCGTCGCCGTGGCGCCCGGGGAGACGGACCTGCCCGGCGGTGGCACCCTCGCCCGCCGGCCCTCCGACATCGGCGCCGCGGACGGCTACGACCTGAGCTGGCCCGACGGCTCCGTCGCCGCGGTGGACCAGATCGGCTCCTACGGCTACCGGCTGCTGATGAAGCTGGCGCCCAGCCGGGCCGGGCAGGTGCGCGGCCTGCTCGGCGACTTCGACGGCAACTCGGCCAACGACATCGCCCCACCGTCCGGCGCCGCGCTGACCCAGCCCGTGCCGTTCGAGAAGCTCTACCCGTCGTACGCGGACAGCTGGCGGATCAGCCAGGACAGCTCCCTGTTCAGCTACGCCGACGGCCAGAACGCCCAGTCCTTCACCGACCGCACCTTCCCCGACCGGTCGATGACCGTCGCCGACCTCGACCCGGACCAGCGGGCCCGGGCGGAGGAGGTGTGCCGGTGGGCCGGCGTCACCGACCCCGGGCAGCTCGCCGAATGCGTGTTCGACGTCGCCGTGACCGGCCGCCCCGAGTTCGCCGTCAGCGCCGCCGCCACCGAGCAGGTCGCCCCACCGGCCGCCGCACCGATCACCGCGCCACCGATCGCCTCGGCCACGCTGAAGCCCGGCGGCGGCGGGCTGAAGTTCCCCGCACACGCCGGCGACGCCGTGTTCGTCGACATCACCGCCCCCGGCCTGGCCGACCGGTGCTCCCCGTACCGGCTCGTCGGTCCGACCGGAAGCGACGTCGCCAGCGGCTGCAACATCAACGGCGTCGGCTACATCGATCGCGCCGACCTCACCGTCGACGGCACGTACACGGTGGTGGTCGACGCCGCCGGCGGCGACACCGGCCGGGCCACCGTGCGGGTCTACGCCGCACGGGACACCACCGGCACCATCCGACCGAACGGCCCGGCGGTGTCCGCGACGATCGGACAGCCCGGCGCGCTGGCCCGCTACCGGTTCACCGGCAGCGCCGGCCAGCGGGTGTTCATCGAGGTGCCCGAGAGCACCCTGCGCGACCAGTGCTCCCCGCTCGCACTACGCGACCCGGCCGGCCGGACGCTGAAGGTCGGCTGCGTCATCAACGGCTCCGGCGACGTCGAGGGCACGGTACTGCCCGCCGACGGCACCTACACGGTGCTGGTGGACCCGTCGGACCGCAGCATCGGCACCGTCGCGCTGAAACTGTTCGCCACCCGGGACCAGTCCGGTGCCATCAGCGTCGACGGGCCGCCGGTCGTGGCCACCGTCGACCAACCCGGCGCCGTCGTCCGCTACGAGTTCACCGGCACCGCCGGCGCGTCGGTGACCCTGTCCGCCACCGCCGCGACCCTGCCCGACCAGTGCTCTCCCCTGGAGTTGCACGACGCGGACGGCGCGACGCTGAGCAGCGGCTGCGTCATCAGCGGCGCCGGCGGCATCGAACCGACCGTCCTGCCGGACACCGGCACCTACACCATCGTCGTCGACCCGTCCGGTTCCGCGATCGGATCAGTCACCCTCGCCCTGCGCCAGTGAACCGGCACCGCCCGGGCGGTCCGTCGGGTTTGGGGGGGCGATGAAGGTTGCGGTCGCGTGGAAGTTGGCGCGGCGGGCGGCCCGGCGGAAGGCGGCCAGTACGGCCGGGCCGGTAATGGCGACGAGCACCGCGGTGGTGACGGCCCGGCCCGTGTCCCATCCCAGGGAGGTCACGCTGAAGAAGACCAGGTACCGCTGAAGCTGCTCCTCGACGGGTAGACCGGGCTGGTAGGCGATGGAGCTGCCCGGATCGAGCGAGAACGGCCAGAAGGACAGGTTGAGCATGAACCCGAAGCCGTATCCGGCGATGGCGGCGTAGCTGGCCAGAAGCGCGATCTCGGCCCTGCCGCGGGCTGCGGGAAGCAGCCCGGCGAACATGCCGACCCAGGCGCAACCGAACATCTGGTACGGCATCCACGGGCCGACACCGCCGGTGAGCAGCGCGGACGTGAACAGTGAGGTGCAGCCGAGCGCGAAGCCGAAGCCGGGCCCGTAGACGCGCCCCGCGAGGACGAGGACGAAGAACACGGTCTCGATGCCGGCGGTGCCGGCGCCCAGCGGTCGCAGTGCCGCGTTGATCGCGGACAGGACGCCAAGCATCGCCAGGGCTTTGGCGTCGATACGACCGTCGGCCACCTCAGCGAAGACAACGGCGAGGACGAGAACGAGCAGTGCGCCGAACATCAACGGTGGCGTCTCGGCCGAGCCGAACGTGCCCGGCGCGACGAGGAATGGCCACAGGAACGCGACGAAGCCGAGGAATGAGGCCATGGCGATCGTGGCGGTTGCTCGGGCCGGGATTCGAACGGCGGTCACGACTGTGCCGGCAGGCTGTCGGTGGGCGGCACCACGTTCTGAGCGGCGGACTTGTCGCCCAGCGCGTCGGCGACCTGGTTGACGGTGAGGTACGGCAGCGGGGCGAGGATCTTCGCGATCTGCGGGGCGAATGTCGGTGAGGCGGTCAGTACCGTGGTCGCGGGCCCATCGGTGACGATGTCACCGCCGGCCATGACGACGACCCGGTCGGCTGCGGAGGTGGCGAACTCGACATCGTGGGTGGCCACGACGACCGCGTGGCCCTGGGCGGCGAGCCGGTCGAGAGTGCGGACCAGAGCGGCTTTGGCGCCGTAGTCGAGGCCGCGGGTCGGTTCGTCCAACAGCAGCACGCGTGGGGTGACGGCGAGTTGGAGAGCGAGGACCAGCGCCAGCTGTTGCCCGGAGGACAGGTCACGCGGATGCTCGGTGTCAGCCACGCCGGGAGCGATCTCATCGAGCAGACGCCGGGCGGTTCCCGCTGAAGCACCATCGCGGTCCGCCTGCTGGAGTTCGGCGCCGACACTGTCGAGGTACAGCAGGTCGGTGGCTGTCTGGGGAACGAGGCCGACGAGACGCCGGGCCTCGACCGGCTTGATCTTCGCCGGGTCGAGGCCGCCGGTGCGCACGGTGCCGCCGGCGCGGCGGCCGGCGCCCTGCAGCGCCCACAACAGTGACGACTTGCCCGAGCCGTTGCGGCCCATCAGCGCCACAACCTGTCCGGCGCGCAGGTCGATGGTGGCGCCCCGCACGGCGACGACAGTGCCGTGCCGGACGATGACGCCGACGGCGGCGAGCGCGACGTCGGTGGTGGTGCTGTCGGATGCCGTCGTGGCGGAATTGGTGGCCCGGTGCGGCGTGGGCGGGGTGACGGGCAGCCGCTGGCGAAGCGCGGGCGCGCGTCGGCGCGCGTCGCGGACGGACAACGGCGGTGGTGTCCAGCCGGCGAGGCGACCGAGGTGAACAATGGGCGGTGCGACGGTGCTGCCGGCGAGCAGAGTGGCCGGGTCGCCGTGCCGGGCGGTGCCGTCGCCGGCGAGCACGACGAGCCGGTCGGCATAGGGGATGACCCGTTCGAGGCGGTGCTCGGCGAGCACGACGGTGATGCCCAGGTCGTGGACGAGCCGGGTGATGGTCGCGAGGACGTCCTCCGCGCTGGTCGGGTCGAGTGCGGAGGTCGGCTCGTCGAGCACGAGAACCCTGGGGTGGGCGGTGAGCGCCGCACCGATCGCGACTCGCTGCTGTTGCCCGCCGGACAGCTCGTGCAGGCCCCGCTCGCGCAGGTCGGCGAGACCGAGAAGGTCGAGGGTCTCCTCGACCCGGGCGCGCATGACGACGGGGTCGAGGGCGAGTTGCTCCATGCCGTAGGCGAGTTCCTCCTCGACGGTGTCGGTGACGAATCCGGCCACCGGGTCCTGGCCGACGACGCCGACGAGCTCGGCGAACTCGCGCGGCGGGTCCTCGGCTGTCGAGCGGCCGGCGACGGTGACTCGTCCGGCCAGGGTGCCGCCGGTGAAGTGCGGTACCAGGCCGTTGATGGCGTTGAGGAGCGTGGACTTGCCGGAGCCGGTGTGACCGACGACGAGGCACAGTTCGCCCTCGTCGATGCTGAGATCGATGTCGTCCAGAGCAGGCCGCTCGGCGCCGGCGTAGGTGATGGTGACGTGGTCGAATCGGATCACGGGTGGGCTCCGGCGGGCAGGGTGGGAGGCTGCCGCTGTGGTGGCGGGGGCGCGGCGAAGGCGGCTGTCGCCGCGACCAGGATGGCGGCGGTGGGAAGCGGCGGAAGCGTGGGCCAGCTCAGCGGGTAGAGGCCCGGGTTGAGCTCTGCGGGGTCATAGCCGGTGCCCGCGGCCAGCACGACGGCGGTGATCAGACCGCTGCCGGCGACGACCAGTTCCGGCCACTGCCAGCGGTCGGGCCGGTATCGGCTGCGTGCAACCCGCCGGCCGCCGGTGGCGAGTCCGGCCACGCTGAGCAGTACGCCGATAGCGAGGCCGCCCAGTCCGACCGGTCGGGGAACGCTTGGGTCCAGCAGGCCGTACACGCCGACGCACAGCCCGGCCATGCCGGCGAGCATCAGCGTGCCGGTCAACCGCCGGGACGCGCGGGTCGCGGTGCCGGTGCGGCCGTATCCGCGTGCGTCCATGGCTGCGGCCAGGCGCAGCGATCGGTCGAGCGCGTCGTGCAGGACCGGCAGCGCGATCGCCCGCACCGCTCGCAGCCCTCGCGGGCGACCGGCTCGTAGCCGCCGGGCGCGGGCGACTCGTTGCACGCTCTCGACCAGTTGCGGCGCGACACTCAGCGCGACGGTGACGGCCACGCCGAGTTCGTAGAGGGCTCCGGGGAGCGCCTTCAGGGCGCGTTTCGGGTTGGCGAGGCTGTTCGCGGCGCCGATGCAACACAGCAGGCAGGCGAGGCGAAGCCCGTCCAGCGCCGCGGACAGGGTCGCCTCCAGCGACACCGGTCCGCCGATCTGGATGCCGGCGTACCAGTCCGGTGTCTGTAGTTGCGGTAGCCGGAACAGAATGTGGTCCTCGGGCGTGATGCCGGAGGCGAACACCGAACGAAAGACGACCCGGATCGCAATGACGATCAACGCCATGATCAGGTAGTAGTGGAATGCCTTGGCCCAGGGCGCCTCGGTGCGCCGCGCGGTGACGACAAACCCCAGAACGGCGAAGATCAACACGAGTAACAGTGGATTACTGGTGCGGCTTGCCGCGGTGGCCAGGGCAAGCGCCCACAGCCACCAGGCGACCGGGTGCAGACCGCGCGGCAGCCGGGCGGCACGCAGTCCCAACGCGTGCGTGGTGCCCCAGCTCAGGTGGGTCTTGTTCACTGCGGGCCGGCGGCGTCAGCGTCCACCCCGGTGCGGCGTCCACGCCGTCGCGCCAGGACGAAGCCCGCGATGCCCAGCAGCACGACTGCGCCGAGCGTGACGACCAGTGGGCCGGCCGAACCGCGATCGTTGGTCGTCGCGGCCCGGGTGGGCGCCGCGTCCACCACGGTCGGCCCCTCTGCTGCCTGATCACCAGCACCATCACCAGAGGGAACCGCGCTGGGCGCCGCCGACGGCGACCCGGTGACGGACGCGGTGGCGGCAGCAGCGCTGGGTGTCACGGTTCCTCCGGCCGAAGGTCGAGGTCCGCCCGGCGGGGTGGCGGTCGCACCGGGACGCGAGGGCTGTCCCGGCGCGGGTACGGGTGGCTTCGGGCCGGCGGCCGGCGGGCCGGTGGCGACCGGGGTGGCGTTGTGGGCGCGGACGCTGTCCGGGCTGAACGTCGGCAGGCCCTCGGTACCCCCGATGTTCGTCCCACCGAAGATCCACAGGTCGACGCTGCCGGGTTTCGGCCGATAGCTCATCGCACCGAGTTGGCTGTACTGCCAGGCGTTCGAACCCGGGTCGGCGTGCCAGTACGACCAGTAGGCGCTCGCCGGTGGGGTGAGAATGCACTTCTCATCGGCCGCGGTCGGGTACCGGGTGCCGTTGTCGAAGCCGGCGTAGCCGATGCGACAGATGAACGCGGGGCCGTCGTGCTGGGTCCCGGTGGTCTTCCAGCCGCCCTGGTTGAGCAGCTCGTAGCCGGTGGTCGGAGTGGTTCCGCAGGAACGCGTCAACGGCCCACCCCACCGCCGGAAGTCCACCGCGAGGATCACCCCGGACGTGGTGGTGCACTGCCCGACCGGCAGTGGTGCGGCGGACGCCGGTGCAGGCGCCACCAGGATGACGACGGCGACCTGCAGCGCGGCGAGCGCGACACCGACGCGGCGGATCATGACGCGTTCCCGAGCGCGCCGTCGTCCCGGCGCCGCTGGCGGGCGAGCAGTAGTAGAACGACACCCACGATGATCGCGGCGGCCGCCGCCACCACCATCATCACAAGCGGAAGGCCGGTGACCGGCATGGCACCACCCGGTGCTGCCGTGCCAGGTCCCGGGCCGCCGGATGCCGGCGGTGACCCGGCGGACTGCGACGGCGACACGGAGGCTGATGGCGAAGGTGTGGGGTCACCCCCGTCGTGTACGTCGCGGAGCAGGTCACCGAAGGAGAGCCCGGTGGCGCCACTGATGACCTGCGTCGAGGCGCGCACGTCGGAGCCGGGCTGGCCGCCGGAGGTGACGTTGAACCCGCCGTCGGGGTTCTGCTGCCCGGCGAGGAACGCCACCGCCTTGCCGATCTGCGGGGTATAGGCGGACCGACGCAGGGTCAGGCCCTGGACGGCCAACGCGGTGGAGTTGGTCGAGTTGCCGGCCGCACCGGGGAACCCACCGTCCGCCTTCTGCTGGGCTGCGAGCCAGGCGAGGGCCCTGTCGACGGCGGCGGTCGCAGCCGGGTCGTCAGTCAGCAGCGCCAACGCCATCGCGGCCATCGCCGTGCTGTCGACCTCGTCGCCGCTGCTCTCAGCGGGAATCAGACTGGGGAACGCGCCGTTGCCGCGCTGAAGCTGCTTGAGGTACTCCACCGGTGAGGTCGCGTCCTGCCGCTGCCCGGCCCGCACCTGCGCCATGACCCCGAGAGCCTGGGAGAACACCGAGGTGGCGTAGCGGTAGTTCCCCTTCGCGGCGCAGCCCGCTGCGGCGTCTACGCCGGTGCAGGTGATGTCGCGCAGGGCGGCTACGAGGTCGTGGCCGCCGAACGTCCGTGGATCGTAGCCGGTGACCTGGGCGAGGAGGGCGACCTTGCCGATCGCGCCACCGGAAGGGTACGAGGTGTCGATCCCCAGCCAACCGTCCACCGTGAACTCGCTGTCGCCGACCTTGCCTCCGCCCCGGATGAACTCGGCGATCGCGCGTAGCTTCGCGTCTTCCCGGCCGGTCGCCGCCAGGGCGAACGCCCCGTCGATGGACAAGCCGAAGTCAGGGTGGCCAGGGAAGGACTCGTGGTATCGGCCGTCGATGAGCTGCTTCGGCGCGACGAGCCAGTCCACCCCTTTGGCGAGGTCGGGCGTCGGGCCCTGTGGCGGCTCACTACCGAGCGGGTGGTCCAGCGCGGCAAGGCTGCGCCCCGCCAGGGTGGCAACGGCACCCGAGGTCACCACAAGATCGGATTGGGTGTTCCCGGGGTCCGCCGCGAGCCCTCCGTCGTCGGTGCTGCGGGCGGCGAGGAAGGCACCCGCCGCGGCGGCCGGCCGCGTGGTGGCGGTCGCGATCAGCCCCTGCGCCGCGATAGCCGTGACGTAGGTTTCCGGCCCGGCAGCGCCGACATAGGGCAGGAAGCCGCCGTCCGGTTGCTGCGCTGCGGTCAGGTACGAGATCGCGGCGGTGATCACCGCGTCGTGGCCGCCGAGGGCGGTCAGCGCGAGGAGCGCCATGCCGGTGTTCGTCGGGTCCTGCGTGCACAGCTCACCGGGGCTGATCAGGGAATCGGCGAACCCGCCGCCCGCACACTGCCACTGCACGAGCCGTTCGACCGTGGACGTCGGCGGGGTGACCCCGGCGCGGCGCAGCGCCAGCAGCGCCAGGGAGTGGGTCAACGGAGAGAAGGAGCCGGCGAAGTCTCCCTTTGCCGTGCAGCCCGCCAGCGGGTCAGGCGCGGCGCAGACCCGGTCGGTCAACACCGCCAGCAGGTCACGTCCGCCGAACGCGCGCGGATCACCACGGGTGATCGTGGCCAGCAGCGACAGGCTGGCGGCGCTGTACTGATGGGGTGGCGCGGCGGTGCCATCGGGGAAGACCATGGCGTCGACGTGCGCGGCGAGATAGTCGAGCATCTTCGTCAGCACGGCATCCTGTCCGCCCGACGCGGCGAGCGCGGTGGCCACGGCGATGGTGCGGGTGAAGTCGATCCTCTCCCAGTCGGCGTCGTACACGTGGTCGCCGTCGGTCAGCTTCCCGACCAGGTACGAGGCCGCCGCTGCGACCTGAGCCGGGGTGGGCTGGGCACCCGGGTCGCCCGGCCCGGCGGTGGGGGTGGCGGTCGGAGTGGGCGTGGTACCGGCGGCGCGGATCTCATCCGGCGTGAAGGACGGCTGACCGGTGCTTCCTCCGATGTCAGTGCCGCCGTAGACCCATGCCTGCACCTCGCCCGGGCCGGGCACCTTCGCCATGGCGCCCAAGGGGCTGTAGGCCCAGGCCTGCTGACCGGGCACGGCGAACCAGTAGGACCAGTAAGCGGTCGCGGGCGGCGTCAGCTCACACGCCTCCTGGTCAGGCTTCGGGTACCGGGTGCCCGCGTCGAAGTCGGCGCTGCCGATCCGGCAGATGAAGCCCGGTCCGTCGTGGACGGTCCCGGTGGTGGTGAAACCTGCCTCGTGTAGCAGGTCGAACCCGGTGGTCGGGGTGATGTCGCAGCCCCGCAGCACCTGGCCGCCCCAGGGGCGGAAGTCGACCGCGACGATGGCGCCGCTGGCCGGCGTGCACGAGTCGAGCGGGTCGGCAGCGGCCGGTACGGATACCACGACCGTGGTGCCGACGAGCGTGATCAGTGTGGCGAGTGATGCCCAGAGCCGGGACGACCGGCGAGCGGGGATCGGCATGGTGGACTCTTCCGGGGGGTACGTGGCGCACCCGCGGACGCCGAGCCGGCACGCCGGCGCGATGCCCGCGCCGTGACCTCGACGACGCTGACGTGACACATCCAGCCAGGTAATCCGACTCGTCCCTTACGGGACCCACGGCTGCGGGCCAGTGCCGGAATTTGACCGGCTTCCCCTGGTTGCTGGAGCGCCTCATGGCAACACAAGACCTTCGCCCAAGTCAATCGTTGGCCGGTGTCGACTGCACAACAGCCAGACGGGAATCGATGCCGTAGCGTCCCGATCGTCGACGCGCGGGGGAACCCGGTCAAAGCCCGGGGCTGACGCGCAACGGTAGGGGCGGCCAACCGCCCGAGCCCGAACACCCACGCGGCGACGTACCACCACGGAATCCGCCCCCCGCGCCCTGGGGCCGGCCCGTCCCGTTCCGTCGCATCCGTCGCCGCCGTGCCCGGGTCCGGTTCGAGGCCGAGTCGCGCCCCGAACTGGAGGAGAACCCCGATGCGCCGCAGACCAACCACCCTCGCCCTGACAGCGCTGGCCGCCACCGCCCTCGTTGCGGTCACCGCGGCGCCGGCCGAGGCCACGTCCACACCGGCCCAGATCACGACCGCCAAGAACAACGGCGTCGCCTACCTCAGGACGCTGCAGGCCGCCGACGGCAGCTACGCCGGTAGCGGACTGTCGCTGGAGTGGGCCTTCACCGCGTTCGCCCCGGCCGGCACCCACCCGGTCGATGTCTACCCGGGCGGCGACACCAGCAAGAACGCCCGCACCGTGTACCGCAACCACCTGTCCGCCGCATCCTGGCCTGGCGGTTCACCCGTCGTCACCGACTACGAGCGCGGGGTGCTCAACGCCTACGCCGCCGGCATCGACCCCGCACGCGTCGCCGCCTCTCGCAACCTCATCGCCGACGTGACCGGCTACTGGCAGTCGAGCGCGGTCGGCTACTACGGGCCGCCGGCGAACTTCAACGGCACCGTGTTCGCGGTGCTCGCCCTGGCCGGCGCGAAAACCCAGACCGGCGCCGCCCGCGTGCCCCAGCGGCTGCTCGGCCTGTCCGTCACCACGATCCGCAACAACCAGCACAACGACGGCGGCTGGAACTACAGCCAGGCCGAGGGCAACCCCACCGAACTCGCCACCGCCAGCGACATCGACATGACCGGCGCCGCCATGGCAGCCCTCTGCACCGCCGGCGTGCCGAACACCGACACCGACGTGGTCCAGGCCAAGAACTTCCTCAAGAGCAAGCTCGCGAACACCACGGGCGCGTTCAACTCGATGTTCGGCGTCAACACCGACTCCAACGGCTGGGCCGTGTCCGGCCTCAACGCCTGCGGCATCGCCAACCAGGGCGCCGACTTCACCACCGCGGCCGGAAAGACCCCCGTCGACTTCCTCCGCGCCCAGCAGCTCACCGGCGGAGGCTTCAAGTACCTGCCATCGGACACCAGCCCGTCCGGGTACGCCTCGGTGGACGCCGTCCGCGCCCTCGGTGGCGGCGGCTTCACCGCCGCGCCTCCGACCCCCACCACCAGCGGCGCACCGCGCTGGGTCGCCGCGAGCGGATTCACCAGCGGCACCCCGGCCAAGCTCACGGTCATCGTCGACAACGGCACCACCGTCAAACCCTGCGCCGTCACCTTCACCCCGACCGCCGCCACGACGACGCTCGGCACCGTCCTGTCCGCAGCCCAGACCGCGGCCACCCCGGCCGGCTGCGTCACCAGCGTCACCCCAGGCTCGGGCAGCGGCACCATCACCGCGATCGACGGCCTTGCCAACACCAGCACCAACACCTGGAAGGTGTCCCGCGACGGCGGCAGCCTCGCCGCGGCCTCGCGCGGCGCGACGGTGACCGTGGGTGACGTCGCCTACCTCCGCTACGGCGCTTGATGACCAGAGCCCTCCCCACCGGCCACCACAGGGCGCACACCCTGGCCGCGCCTCGTCCGACCCTGTGATCACCGTCCCCGGCCGGACGAAAACCGGCCGGGGACGCACACGCTGACGGGACTGCCCTCGGTGACTCTCGGGGATGAGTGGTTCAGGCCCCGCTGCTTCCCGGCGAGGGCGCGTCGTAGGTCCCGGTTAGCATCCGCCGGTGACGCTCACCCCTGATGACCTGACCGGCTACGTCGAACGCGATCTCGACGCCGACCTCGTACGGTGGTTCTCCGGCCGTTCTCCCGTCACCGTCCCCGTGGAGACCCGGCCGGTGGCGCCGATGCTCGACCGCCTCCCGCCATCGGCCGCCACGGCGCTGGCGGGGTTCGACCGCCGCGTGCGGTCCGGGCGCATGCCTCAGTTCCTGGACGTGTACGACTGGTCCTACGGGTTCGACTTCGCCGCGAACGACTGCGGGATCCTCGACGCCGACTACCAGACGGCGCTCACCGACGACGACGTCTACTCGATCGGCGCCGACGGCAGCGGCAGCCTCTACGTGGTGCTCACCGACGGGCAGGTCGGCCTCTGGTTCCACGAGGAGGAGGTCGTCGAGGGCGACACCCGCTTCGACAACCTCGACGTCTTCCTCTGGTCAGCCGTGCGCTACCAGGCGGTGCGGGCGGGTGTGCTCAAGCGGGCCGAGGTCGAGGCCGACTTCCTGTCGCTGGGCCAGGACGGCGCCCTGCGGCCGGAGATCGGGCTGCTCAGTTCCATGAGGTAGGGCGCACCGCGGCTCGGGTTGGCCGAACGCGAGTCGTTCTGTCCAAGGTGTCGTGCAGGGTCAGTCGGCCGTCCGCGAATCGGGGCCGCCGGAATCGAGACGCCGCCAGCGGGGGATCGACGCTGCCGGCGGTGGTGACGGATAGGCTCGGCGAGGTGGTTCAGGCTTCGGCTGGACAGCGGGATCGTGGCAGGGTAAGACAGCACGGCAAGGCATTCGGTCGGGGCATCGGATCCCGGCTGGCCGCTGTCGTACGTGGAGCCTCGCCCGCATCCTCCTCGGGGCTCCCCGCACCCGTCGTGACCAGCATCATCACGATGAAGATGGCTCGATGTCGACACCGTCAGCCGACACGCTGGAGGACCAATGGTTGCAGGTCGCCCGAACGCTCGGCCGTGGTTGCCGTACACCACAGCCATCGTTGCCGGAGTCGCGGTCATCGCGGCGGCCTACCTGTTCGTCCGGCCGGCGGCGGACGGCGGGTGTACGCCGCTGGAGGTCAGCTCATCGGTCGAGAAGGACGTACTGCTCGGCGAGTTGGCCGAGCGCTACAACAAGAGCGATCGACGGTTCGACGGCCGCTGCGCGACCGTGACCGTACGTGGCCTCACCTCCGGCGCGGCGACGGACGCGCTGGCCGGCGACTGGGCCGCCAAGCAGCCCGGCCTCCCGCGACCGCAGGTGTGGTTGCCGACGTCGACCCTGTGGACCGGGCAGTTGAAGCTGCTCGACGAGGCCGCCGGGCGCCCGGCACAGACCTCCGGAAAATACCCGTCGATCGCGAACAGCCCGCTGGTCATCGCCCTGCCGCGCCCGAAGGGGGAGCTTCTCCAGCGGCAGGGGCCGCTCGGCTGGGGCGAGGTCCTGGGCCTGTCCGGGCGGACGGGCTGGGCCACCTTCGGCCGCCCCGAGTGGGGGCGGTTCACCTTCGGCAAGGTCAACCCGAACCTGTCCACCTCCGGGTTGGCGGCCATCATCGCGACGTACTACGCGGCCATCAACCGGGCCAGTGACCTGACCGAGAGCGACCTGGCGAATCCGAGGGTGACCCAGTTCGTCCGCCGGATCGAGGCCAATGTGTCCCACTACAGCGACGACGTGGTGGACCTGCTGAAGAACCTCGCCGAGGCGGATCTGTCCGGCACCGGCACGTCGGCCCCGACCGACGTGAGCGCGATCGTGACGCAGGAGGAGCTGGTCTACCAGTACAACGAGGGGGAGTTGAGTCCGACCCGGGGCGAGAAGCCCAAAGTCCCGCTGGTCGCGCTGTATCCGAAGGAGGGCACGTTCAACCTCGACCACCCGTACGTGGTCCTTCCCTCGGCCGACGCGGAGCAGCGTGCCGCCGCCGCCGATTTTCTGGAGTACCTCCAGGCGCCGGCACAGCAGCGGAGCTTCAGCCGGCTCGGTTTCCGTGACCACGAGCGGAACGCGTCCGACCCGCTGGTCGCCTCCGTCGGCGGGCGCGGGGCGGCCGATCTCACCTACTTCGACCCGCCGAATCCCAGTGTGGTCAAGGCGATCCTCACCGGCTGGGGCACGCTGCGCAAGAAGGCGAACATCCTTGTCGCCGTCGACACGTCCGGTTCCATGAACGCCAAGATCGGTGACCAGAGCAGATTCCAGGTGGCGACCGCGGCAGCGGCAAAGGGCTTCGGCCTGTTGAACTCCGAGGACCAGGTCGCGCTCTGGTCGTTCTCGTCCGAGACGAGTCAGCGGCCGAAATCGCCCTACAGCGAGGAGATCCGACTGTCGGCGTTCGACCAGAAGGCGCTCACCAGGAAGATCAGCAGTCTCCATGTCGAGGGCGGCACCGCGTTGTACGCCACCGTACGGGCGGCACACCGTTACATGCTCGACCACTATGACGAGTCCCGGATCAACGCGGTGGTCGTGTTGACGGACGGCAAGAACGAATACAGCAAGGACACCAGGCTCGCCCGGCTGCTTCAGGATGTCGCGCTGGATCCGAAGCGTCCGGTCAAGATCTTCTGCATCGCGTTCGACGAGCAGTCCGACTTCGTGACCCTGGACCGGATCGCCAAGGCGTCCGCGGGCAAGGCGTTCGACGCCCGCGACACGGCGAAGATCGACGACGCGTTCGTGAAGCTGGTCAGTAGCTTCTGACGTGGCCTGACGCTCTGCGGCCCTGCCGTGGGTGGGCGCGCGGAGAGTCGACGGTCGAGTCACGACTCGTACCGTCGGGGACGCCACGGGTCCGGCTACCCGCGCGTTCGACGCCGATCCGGCGGCGAATGCGCGGTGGCACCGAACACCCTGGCACGGCAAGATACGTGCCACGCGGACCCGGGCCGGCCGCGCCGAACCGGGGCCGGTCAGTTGCGGAGGTTCGGCATGACGAGTCCCGGCGGCGACCGGCGTAGCCCCGTCGCGGCGTGGACGGTGCTGACCATCACCGGTGGGCTCGCCGCCGGGACGGTGCTCGCCTGGTGGGTCGCGGCCCCGCCGTGGCACCCGTGGCTGCTCTACTCCCTGGTCGACCTGGTGGTGGGCGTCGTCTACGGCGTGGTCGCGTGGCTCACCCTCCTGCGCCGCGCCCACCCGGCCGCCTGGATCATGGCCGCCGCCGGTGTCGGCGGCTCGGTCTCCGCCGCCGCCACCGGCTGGGCCATGATCGTGCACCGGTGGCCCGACCTGTGGGGGCCGGCCCAACTGCTCGGCGCCGCCGACTGGACCCGGGTGCCCGGGTTCTACGCGCTGATCGTCGTCCTTCCCTGGCTGCTGCCGGTGCGGCCCCTGCGCCGGGCCGCCCGGATCGCCATCGGCAGCGGAGCCGCCTTCATCGCGCTGGCCCAGGCCTGCGTGCTGACCTTCCCCGGGGCGTACGCGATCCCGCTCACCGACCCGACCCTGCTCGCCGTGCGGGCGGCGATCGAGCCGTGGCGGGAACCCGTACTCGTCCTGCTCGGACTGGCCGCGGCCGGTGGGGTCCTGGCCCGCCGGCACGCCGCGCCCGCAGGGCAGCGGCACGGCCTCGGCTGGCTCGCGGTCGGCACCCTGCTGCTCTCGCTGGCGCACCTGCCGCTCGCACTCGACCCCGTGCTGCCGCTCTCCGTCCCGGTGCCGATCGCACCGCTGGTGCTGCTCTGCGCCCAGGCGCTCTTCCCGGCCTCGGCCCTGGTGGTGCTACTGGGGCACCGACTGCGGGACCTGGAACCCACCGTCCGCCGGACCCTGGTCTGGGCGCTGACGACCGGGATCGCGGTCGGCGCCTACACCGGCGGCGTGCTGCTGCTCAGCCCGGTGACGCCCGCCTCCTCGGCCGTGCCCGGGATGCTGATGGTCGCGCTGTTGGTCACGGCCTGCCAACCCCTGCGCCGGTGGGTGCGGCGCCGGGTCGACCGCCTCGTGCACGGCGACGCGGACCAGCCGTTGATCCGCCAGGTCGCCGACCGGCTGAGCACCACCGACCGGGGGCGGCAGATGCTGGACGCCGTCGCCGACGGGATCGCCGACTCGCTGTGGCTGGCGGAGGTGACGATAACGCTCATCGGTGAGCCGTCCCCTCCGGCGACACCTCGACCACGCCGGCCCCACGGCCCGCCGGCCGCCGCCGGCCCGCCGCTGACCATCCTGCTCGCCGGTCCGGACAAGGAGGTGGGCGTACTGCGGGCCTGGCCACGAGCCGGTGAACGCGTGGGCCGCCGCGCCAACACGGTGTTGGCCGATCTCGCCCCCGTGGTGACCGCCCTGGCGGAGCTGGCGACCGCCCAGGGGGACCTGGAACGGTCCCGCCTCCGGTTGGCCCGCGCACGCGACGAGGAGCGCCGGAAACTGCGCCGGGACCTGCACGACGAACTGGGACCGGCGCTCAGCGGGATCGCCCTGGCACTCGCCGCCGGACGCAACATGCTGCACCAGCACCGCGGCCTCCCCGAGATCGCCGCCGCCGACGACCTCCTCGAACGGTTGGTGACCGAGGTGGACCGGCAGGCGATAAGCGTTCGGGACATCGCCCGGGACCTGCGGCCACCGCTGCTCGACGACGGCGGGCTGCTGCCGGCGCTGCACCGGCTTCGCGAGCGCTACGCCACCGCCGGGCTGACGGTGCTGGTGCGGGCGCCGCAGTTGAGCCTGCCCGACGCCGTGGCCACCGCCGTCTACGGCATCGTGTCCGAGGCGGTCCGCAACGCGCACCGGCACGCCGACGTGGACCGGTGCACGATCGAGGTGGGGCGCGGCCCGGACGGCCTGGAGGTGTGTGTGGCGGACGAGGGGGTCGGCACCGGGGCCGGCGCGACTGCGGGGGTGGGCACCCGCTCCATGCGGGAACGGGCGGAGGGCATCGGCGCTGAGCTCACCATCGGTCCCGCGAGTACCCGGCCGGTCCGTCCGGGTACCCGGGTCCGTCTGGTCCTGCCGGGCGGCACCTGGTGAGACAGCACCGGGACGCGGACGGGCGTTGTGGTGACGGTGTGCGGTTCCACGTGCTGGGTCCGCTTGAGGTTGTCCGGGACGGCGAACCGGTGGCGGCCGGCGCCCCCAAGCAGCAGGCGCTGCTGGTCCTGCTGCTGTTGCGAATGAACCGGTTCGTCGCCGCCGACTGGCTCGTCGACGCGCTGTGGAACGGCCGGCCGCCGGTCAGCGGGCAGACGACCCTGCGCACGTACGTCGCCGGGCTGCGCCGGGCACTGGAGCCGCAGCGCGCCCCTCGCGGGCCGGGCGGGATTCTCGTCGGCCACCCGAAGGGGTACGAGCTACGGATCGCGCCGGACGCCGTCGACGCGGTCCGGTTCGAGCGTCTGGTCGGCCGGGCGGCGGAACTGCTCGCGGCGGGCGATGCCGCGGCGGCCGAGCGGTGCTACCGCGCCGCGTTGGCACTGTGCCGGGGCGAGCCGCTGACCGCCGCCGCTGATCTGGACGCGGTACGTCCCGAGGCGGCACGGCTGGCCGAGTTGCGTCTCGGTGCCGAGGAGGGACGCCTCACGGCGGGCCTTGCTGCCGGCCGGCACGAGACGCTCCTGCCGGAGCTGCGCAGGTTCGTGGCCACGCAGCCGCTGCGGGAGGTGGCCCGGGCCCGGCTGATGCTGGCGCTGTACCGGTCGGGGAGGCAGACCGACGCACTCGCCGTCTACGACGAGGGCCGACGGCTGTTGGCCCGCGAGTACGGGCTCGATCCGGGCGAGCAACTACGCGAGGCACACCGGCTCGTCCTGGACCAGGCCGTGCCCCCGGCGACGGCGGTCGCGCCCGCCCCGTCGGCGCCCGTGCGAGAGGCTCCCCGGGCTGTGGTCGGGTCGCCGGTGGCGGGCGGCGTCCGGCCCGTCGCTGCGGCGGCCGGCGAGGTGCCGGGCGCGCTCGCGGGGCGTGACGCGGAGCTGGCGCGGCTGGGCGAGGCGCTGGTCGCGGCCGTGCACGGCGACGGTCGGTTGGTCGCCGTCGTGGGTGAGGCGGGGATCGGCAAGACCAGCCTCGCTGCCGCGGTCAGCGCCAGGGCCGCGACGTCCGGGACTCCCGTGGTGTGGGGGAGGTGTCCGAACGTCGGGCAGGCGCCTCCGTTCTGGCTGTGGACCCAGGTGGTGCGGAGCCTGCGGGCGATGCCGCAGGCCGGCGAGACCGGGAAGGCGCGGTCACTGGGTGGGTTCGCCGCCGAGCCGCTCACCGCGTCGGGCGCCGACCTCGACCCGGCGGCGCGGTTCCGGGCGTACGAGGCGGTGGCCGACCTGATCCGGGCCGTGGCCCGGCAGCGGGGGCTGCTCGTCGTGCTGGACGACCTGCACGCCGCCGACCCGGACTCGTTGCTGCTGCTGCGGTTCCTCTCCCCGCTTCTGGCGGGCACCCGTGCCCTCGTCCTGGTCACGTCGCGGCCGTACCACCGCAGTGCCGGGCTGCTGGCGACCGTTGCCGAACTGGCCCGGGAACGGAACTTCACCCGGCTGGCGCTGAGGGGCCTGGACGCGTCCTCGGTGGCGATCCTGCTGACAGCCGGCACGGGGGCGCGTCCGCCGGACGAGGTCGTGGCGAGACTGGTGAACCGCACCGGCGGGAACCCGTTCTTCATCACCGAACTGCTCCGGTCGGGGGCCGACCCGGCGGACGTGGAGTTGCCGGCGACCGTTCGGGACGCCGTCCGGCTGCGGCTCGACGATCTGCCGGGGGCGGCCCGGGACTGCCTCGACCTGCTCGGCGTCGCCGGACACGAACTTGATCTGCACGTGCTGGCGGCGGCCCTCGGCACGCCGGTGGGGGAGGCGGGCGAGCGGCTCGTGCCCGCGTACGCCAGTGCGCTCGTCGCCGAGGCGGAGCCGGGCAAGGTGCGCTTCCGCCATCAGCTCTTCGCCGAGGTGGCCTACGCCGAGCTGGCGCCTCCGCGTCGGGCCGCGCTGCACGCCCGGCTCGCCACCGCCGGCGAGCGGGCCGGCAGCGGTCTGGCCCCCGCCGAACTGGCCCACCACTACGGCCAGGCAGTCGGACTCGGCCATGGCGACGACCATCTCCGCTGGTCACTGGTCGCCGCCGACGACGCGACCGGGCGGATGGCGTACGAGGACGCCCTCGGTCACCTCGGCCGCGCCGCGCGGCGACTCGCCCCGAACTCGGCGGTCTCGCCGGAGACGGCGCGGACCGAACTGACGGTCCAGCTGCACCGGGCGGCCCTGCTCCAGATGACCGCGGGGATCGGCAGTGACCCGGTCGACGAGGTCTGTTCCCGGGCCCGGAAGCTGTTGGCGATGGTCGGGCCGGAGGTGGATCTGCGGCCGGCGCTGTGGGCGTTGGGTGAGCTGGCCGCCAACCGGGCCGACTTCGGGGTCTGCGCCGACCTCGCCCGCCGGCTCCGCGCCGCCGAGGACGACGGCACCGGCCTGATCAGCGCGGCGGGCGAGTACCTCCTGGGCGTGGTCGGCTACTTCGCCGGCCGGCTGCCGGAGGCGGAGCGGCATCTCACGGCTGCGGTCGACCGGCTGCGCGAGGTGGACCTGCGACTGCTCGGCCGGCAGGTCGGCCGCCGGCCGGCGCTGGCCGCCCACAACTTCCGGGCGTTGGTCCGCTCCCTACAGGGCCGGAGCGCGGCGGCGCGGGAGGACATCCGGGCCGCCGAGATTCTCGCCGACCAGGTCGACGACCCGCACGGCCGTGCCAACGCGGCGCTCTTCGACGGCTGGAGGGCGTTGCAGGAACGCGACGTTCCCGGCGTACGGGCGGCGGCGGAGCGGTGCCGGTTGACCGGCGCGGCGACGGGGCTGCCGCACTTCGTGACGACCGGCGAGTTCCTCGCCGAGTGGGCCAGCGCCTACGGCGGGGACCCTGGTCGGCTGCCGGCGATGAGGGCCGCCGGCGAGGCGATCTACCGTCCTGGGCTGCGCTCGACCCGCACCATCACGCTGTGCGCGGTCGCCGAGGCGTACCTGGTGGGGGGTGAGCGGGCGACCGCGGCGGAGCTGGCCGAGCAGGCGTTGTCCGTGGCGGAGCAGTTGGGGGAGCGGGTCTGCGTCGCCCGACTGCGCCGGATCCGCGGCGCAGCCCGCCACGACCCGGTGGAACTGCGTGCCGGCGCCCTGCTTGCCGTCGAGCAGGGCGCCGGGCTGCTGCTGGACAGCTTCCCCGAGACGGCTCCACCGGCACCCTCGCGCCGACCGACGCGGTACGGGCCGGACGACACGGATCGCCACCGGGCCGGCTGATTCGCGGCGGGTCACCTCCACACGGTCTCCACATGGTCTCTACGTCTGCCTGGTGTCGTTGACGGGCAGGAGCGCCGGCGGCCGTCGCGGGGTCCTGCCGGAAGGAGACGTCCCATGCCCCCGGCGCAGGAGAAGGTCCACGACGTCGACGTCGCGGTGATCGGCTGTGGACCCGTCGGCGCGCTGACCGCCAACCTGCTCGGTGCCCGAGGGGTCCGCACCCTGGTCGTCGAGCGACACGCGTCGCCGCACGGCCGCCCGCGCGCGCTCTCCTGCGACGACGAGGCACTGCGCATCTACCAGCAGGCCGGCCTCGTCGAGCAGGTGAGTCGCGACACGCATACGGTCCCGGTCGCCGAGTACGTCAACCGTGCGGGACGAGCCGTCGCAACCGTCGCCCTGGCGGAGGTGGACTTCGGCCTCGGCCACCCGCCGCTGGGCTTCGTCGACCAGCGGCCGCTGGAGCAGACCCTCCGCGCCGGCCTGGGCCGCTTCGGCCACGTCGACCTCCGCCTCGGCGTCGAGCTGGTGGCGTTGCGGCAGGACGCCGAGGGGGTGACCCTGGTCCTGCGCGACGTGATCACCCTGGAGAGCCGGATGGTGCGGGCCCGCTACGTTCTCGGCTGCGACGGCGCCCGCAGCACCACCCGCGCCGCCACCGGCATCGGCGTGGTGGGTTCCAGCTACGCGGAGCCCTGGCTCGAAATCTCAGGGGATGTTGCGCCGGACGGAATCCGCGTCGAGCGGACGACGTTCGTCTGCGACTGGCGGCGTCCGGCTTTCGCGTCACCCGGGGCGAAGGGGAGCTATCGGATGGCGTTCATGCTGCGCCCCGGGGAGACCGCCGACGAGATGCGGCGGCCGGAGACCATCGGCGCACTCGTGGAGCCGTACGTCGACCCGTCGCGTTTCGCCGTCACCGGCGCGGTGGTCAGCACCTACCACCACTTCGTCGCACGGCAGTGGCGCGTCGGCCGGGTGTTCCTGCTCGGCGACGCCGCCCACCGGATTCCCCCGTTCCTGGGGCAGGGACTCTGTGGCGGGCTGCGGGACGCGGCGAACCTCAGCTGGAAGGTCGCCCTGGTCCTCGCCGGCGCCGCCGACCCGACGCTGTTGGACACGTACGAGATCGAGCGGCGTCCGCACGCCACGGCGATGGCGCGGACGAGCGCCCGGCTGGGACGGGTTTTCCTGGTGCGGAGCCGGTCGGCGGCATGGTTGCGCGACAGCGCACTGAGGGTCCTTCAGACCGTCCCCCGGATACGCCGGTTCGTTCGGCACTTCGAGTTCAAGCCGTTGCCGGCCTACCCGACCGGGCTGATGGCGGGCGGTCGGTGCGACGGCGGTGTCGGGACGATGTTCCCCCAGCCTCGGGTCGCGACGGCGGCCAGGCCCGCGCCGCACCTTCTCGACGAGGCGCTCGGTGCCGGCTTCGCCGTGCTCGGGTTCGGCGGAGCCGCCGAGCCGTCGCGGGGGGAGTGGCGGGAGCCGGCGGTGCGTTTCGCCGTCGTGCACCGGGCGGGCACCGCGCCGGAGGGCCTGCCGCCGCTTCGCGGGGACGGCGGGGCGGAGCGGGTCGACCTTGTCGATGTGGACGGGACGATCAGCGCCTGGCTGCGCCGGCATCGCGTCGAGGCGGTGGTGCTGCGGCCGGACCGGTTCGTCTACGGCGTCGTGCCGGCCGGTGGGACCGGCCGGGCGGGCCACGCCCTGGCGACGGCCCTCGGCACGCCACAGTCCGCGCCCGGGCCCCCGGTGGCCCGCCGGAGCGGCACGTAGCGGCCAGGCATTGCGGATCATGGCCGCGACCTGTTACAACGTAGTGAGTTTACTGCGAGTGGGGAGAACTACAGTGGACGCCGCACACCGCGTGGGTCCGCTGCTTGCGGTCGACTCCGCCACACTGGGGGGCTACCAGCTCGTCGGCCGGCTGGGCACCGACGGCACGGGGGTCGTCTACTTCGCCAAGGACGCGGACTGCAGCCCCGTGGCGATCAAACTGATCGACGCCGACCTCGCCGCCGATCCCGAGTTCATCGACCGGTTCCGCAGTGAGGCCGATCGGGCCCGGCAGGTGCCGCCGTTCTGCACGGCCAAGTTCATCGGCGCCGACCTTGACCACGATCCGCCCTTCCTGGTGGTGGAGTACATCGACGGCCCCAGCCTGAACGATGTCGTCGCGGAGCGGGGTCCGCTGCGAGGTGACGCGCTGCACTCGCTGGCGGTGGGGGTCGCCACCGCGCTGACCGGCATGCACGGTGCGGGAGTCATCCACCGCGACCTGAAGCCGGACAATGTCCTGCTGCCATCGGGCAGCACCAAGGTGATCGACTTCGGCATCGCCCGGCCGCCCGAGGCGACCAGCCACCACACCCGTACGGACGTCACGGTCACCTACCTGGCGCCGGAGCAGTTGTCCGGCGAGCCGAAGACGCCGGTGACCTCGGCGGCCGACGTGTTCGCGTGGGGCTGCGTCATCGCGTACGCGGGCACCGGCCGCGCGCCGTTCCTCGGTGACTCGCCCTCCGCGACCACAGGCCGCATCCTGACCCAGCCGCCTCGCCTGGACGGGTTGCCGGAGTCGCTGCGCGCTCCGGTACTGCTGGCCCTGGCGAAGGATCCTGCGGACCGGCCGACGGCGCCGGAACTGCGCGCCATGCTGCTCGGCGAGAAGGCCGGCTCGCGCTCGCTCCCGCAGACGGCCGCCGAACCGAGGCACCGCCGCCACCTTCCGCCGAGGAAGCGCCGGCGCCTCCTGTTGCCGACCGTCCTCGCCGCGCTGCTCGTGCTCGCCGGGCTGACGGCCGCCGGCCTCCTGCGCAACCGGGACACCGATCCGCAGCCGGCCTCCCTGGCGCCGATCAGGACCAGCGCCGCTGCCGCCCCGTCGGAGCCGGCCGGCTCTCCACCCGCCCCGCCGGCCCTGCTCTCCGCCAGCCCGAGCCCGTCGGTGGGTGTGTCCGCCCCGAAGACGCCGCCAACGTCACCCTCCGCCGGCCCATCCGCCTCCACCGCCTCCACCGCCTCGCCCTCCGCCGGCCCATCCGTCTCCACCGTCTCGGCCTCGGCCAACCCGACCGGCCGTAACCTGGCCCTCGGCCGCAGCGCCACCGCCTCCAGTTCGGAGGGCGTGCTCTTTGGCGCGGCCGAGGCCGTCGACGGCGACCCGGTGAGCCGGTGGAGCAGTGGCTTCAGCGACCCGCAGTGGCTGATCGTGGACCTCGGCGCCCGCTGGCAGATCAGCGAGATCGTGCTGCACTGGGAACGGGCGCACGCCGTGCGCTACCGGGTGGAGGTCTCGACGGACGGCAGGACATGGCAGTCCGTCTACTCCACCTCCAACGGCCAGGGCGGGGCCGTCAGCATCACCGCCGACCGGGTGCCCGGCCGCTACGTCCGGGTGTACTGCACCCAGCGCTTCAACGAGTACGGCTACTCCTTGTTCGAGCTTCAGGTGCGCTGAGGCGGCCCTCAGGATCCGGTGGAAACCGGCAGGCTCCAGTCCGTCCAGTGTTCGGCACCGTGCTCACGTACCAGACGGTCACCCGAACCACCCTGGACACGTTCAGCGATACCCCGAGGGGGGCCAGCCTCGGCCGATCTCGACGGCCCGCCCTCCTCGGGCCGGAGTGCGCCGGGGAGGAGTGGCTCCTCGATGTCGGGTGCCTTCCGGGCCCGGGCCAGCGAAGACTGTTCATGATCAAGGGCCGTCCGGCCGTTGCCCGCGAGCTGATCGACGGTCAGAATGCACACGGCTGCCGCGATGTCGCGACATCCGCGCCTTCCCGCCGGGCCGCGACCGGGTTCGGCGTGCCGCTGGGCAGCGACTGAGGAGGGCCGGGCATGGGTGCCGCGTGGGCGATGGCGGCGGCCTCGGTGGTCGGTGGTCTCGTCGGTGCCTCGATCATGGCGCTGATCGTCCGCCGGACGGCCACCGCGAGGACCGCCGAGCTGGCGCAGCTCGAACAGTTGGTGGAGCGGCGGGCGGAGCAGGTGACCGCGCTCAGCCATGAGCTGCGGACCCCGTTGAGCATGATCAAGGGCGCCGTCGATCTGCTACGGGAAGGCACCCCAGGGCCGCTCACCCCCGCGCAGGCCCGCTTCCTGCAGGTGCTGGATCAACAGTGCACGCAGGTCATCGGGCTGTGCGAGAGCCTGCTGATCCAGGCCAAGATCGAGGCCGGGCTGTTCACCCCGCAGTTGGAGAAGGTCGACGTCTCGGTGGTGGTGCGCGAGGTGGTGACCGCGATGCGACCCTTGTGCACGCAGCGGCAGCAGCGGATCAGCCTCGACATGCCGCAGGTGATGCCGCGCATCCCGGCGGACCCGATGCTGCTGACCCAGGCGCTGACCAACCTGCTGTCGAACGCGAGCCGGTTCACCACGACCGGCGGGAACCTCGACGTACGCGTCGCGCTGATCGACACCGGTGTCGCGGTGTACGTGACCGACGACGGCGCGGGGATGACCCGGGAGGAGCGGCACCGCCTGTTCCGCCGCTTCGCCACGGGCCGGCCGCTGGCCGATGGGACCGGCCTCGGCCTGGTGATCACCAAGACCATCGTGGAGCTGCACGGAGGCGAGATCATGGTGCACACGGCGTCGACCCGGGGGACCACCTTCCTCCTGACCCTGCCGGACAGGCCATGACGGGCCCCGGCGAGCAGCCCGGGGCTGGGCCCACCGCGTTGGTCGTCGACGACGAGCCGCAGATGACGATCATCGTGGAGTTCGCCCTGGAGACCCAGGGCTTCACCGTCCTCACCGCCCACGACGGCGCCACCGCCCTGCACCTGCTCCGGACGCACGCGGTCGACCTCGTGGTGCTGGACGTGATGATGCCGACGATGGACGGGCTGACCCTGTGCCAGCGGATCCGGGCGCGTTCGGAGGCGCCCATCATGATCCTCACCGCGATGGCCCAGCGTGACGACGTCATCGCCGGCCTGGAACACGGCGCCGACGACTACGTCACCAAGCCGTTCCACCCGCGGGAGGTGGCCCTGCGCGCCCAGGCGCTGGTGCGCCGCCGCCGGGGCACGGGCACCACCATCCGGGTCGGGGAACTGGTCATCGAACCGTCCACCCAGACCGCGACGTTGGCGCAGCATCGGCTTGACCTGCCGTTCACGGAGTTCAAGCTGCTGCACCACCTCGCGGTGCGCCGTGGCGTGCCGCAGTCGTGGCAGGACCTGCTGCGGGAGGTCTGGGGCACCACGGACCTGATCGGGGGGCGGGACGTCGTGAAGTCCGCGGTGTACCGGCTCCGGTCGCGGCTCGCCGGCCTGCCGGGCGGATCGGCGTACGTCCGCACCCTGCGCGGGGTCGGCTACCTGATGCCCGAGATGGCGGCCGACTCGCCCGACGGGAAGCCCTCCCCGCCGACCTGGTGACGGCGGCGTCACCAGCACTCACATCACCGTCACCGGTGCCCCGTTCACGCGCCTTTAACGTGGCCGTTACATCGCTCACATCAAATTTGCGGCCTCAGTAGGGAGACAACGTCGTGACGACGGACAGGTGGCGGGGAAACCGGGCGCTGCTGGCGGCTGTGCTGGCGGCCTCGACGGCGCTGAGCGTGGCCGGCTGCGCCCGCGAGGGCGGCAGCAACGGGGCCAAGAAGGACAGCGGCGTGGTCCACGTGGTGTGCGGCGCCACCGAGGACTGGTGCGCGGCGACCACGAAGAAGTTCAGCGAGTCGACCGGGGTGAAGGCCGACTTCGTCCGGCTCTCCAGCGGCGAGGCGCTGGCCCGCATCAAGGCGGGCAAGGGCAACGCCGAGTTCGACGTGTGGTACGGCGGGCCCGCCGACGGGTACGCCGCGGCCGGCGGCGAGGGGCTCCTTGAGCCGTACGTCTCCCCGAACGCGAGCGCCATCCCGGACAAGTACAAGGACCCCCAGGGCACCTGGACCGGCGTCTACGTCGGCGCCCTGGGCTTCTGCAGCAACAGCGAGCTGCTGGCGGAGCGGGGCGTCGAGGTTCCCGACTCGTGGGCGGATCTGCTCGTCCCGAAGCTCGCCAAGGACATCGGCATCGCGCACCCGTCGACCTCGGGCACCGCGTACACCACGCTCTGGACGCAGGTGCAGCTGGCCGGTGGCGACGAGGGCAAGGCGCTGGACTACATGCGCAAGCTGCACCCGAACGTGTTGCAGTACACCAAGTCCGGCTCGGCCCCCGGCCAGATGACGGCCCGTGGTGAGGTCGCGGTCGGGATCATCTTCGCGCACGACTGCGTGGCCACCATGGAGGCCGGCTTCCCCGGCCTGAAGGTGAGCTTCCCGGCGGAGGGCACCGGGTACGAGACCGGCGGCGTCGCCCTGGTGACGAACGCCAAGAACCCGACCAGCGCCCGGAAGTTCATCGACTGGGCCCTCACCGCCGAGGCGCAGGAGATCGGCCCGACCGTCAAGGCGTACCAGTTCCCGACCAACCCGACCGCGAAGGTGTCGGAGAAGGTCCTCCCGCTGTCCGGCATCAAGATGGTGGAGTACGACGCCGTGGCGGCCGGTAAGGCGAAGTCGGCCCTCAACAAGCGGTTCGACACCGAGGTCGCGCAGGCGCCGAAGTCATGACCACGCTGCTGTCCGACCCCGGGGTGACCGCCCCGCCCGAGGTGATCGCACCCCGGCGGCGTCGTCGGCTCAGCGCGGGGCTCAGGGTACTGGTCGGGATCTGCGCGGTACTGGTGGCGATCGGCGCGGCGGTCCCGCTCGTGGCGGTGCTGGCCACGGCCTTCGCGCCGGACGCGCTGCCCCGGTACGCGGAGTTCTTCACCTCCGCCGTCGATCTCGGAATTCTGCGCAACACGTTGGTGCTCGGGGCGCTCGTCGGGCTCTTCGGCACCGCCCTGGGGTTCCTGTTCGCGTTCGTCCAGACCCGGCTGGACGTGCCGGGTAAGAAGATCCTGCACGTCATCGCCCTGATGCCGATCGTCAGCCCGCCGTTCGCGGTGGCCACCGCCACGGTGGTGCTGTACGGCCGGCGCGGCGTGATCAGCAACGGTCTGTTCGGGCTCGAGTACGACATCTACGGCCTCGACGGCCTGGTCTTCGTACTGTCCCTGTCGCTGTTCCCGGTGGCGTACCTGGGCCTGCTCGGCATGATGCGGGGCCTGGACCCGGCGCTGGAGGAGGCGGCGATGAACATGGGCGCCAGCCGCTGGCAGATCATGCGCCGGGTGATCCTGCCGCTGCTGGCTCCCGGGCTCGTCGCCCCGTTCCTGCTGCTCTTCGTGGAGGCGATCGCCGACCTCGCCAATCCGCTGGTGCTCGGTGGCGACTACACGGTGCTGGCCAGCCGCGCCTACCTGGCGGTCACCGGTGAGTACGACACCACCAGCGCCGCCGTCTACTGCGTGATTCTGCTGGTGCCGTCCCTGGCCATGTACTTCGGCCAGCGGCGGTGGCTCAGCAAGAAGGTGCGCACCACCATCACCGGTCGGCCCTCCGGGTCGATCCATCTGATCACCGGCTGGAGCCGTTGGCCGGTGTACGGCCTGGCGCTGCTGGCCGCCGCGGTCATCGTCAGCCTCTACGGCACGGTGATCGTCGGCTCGGTGACCAAGGTGTTCGGCGTGGACAACACGCTCACCTTCGAGTACCTCGAAGAGGTGCTGTTCGGGGTGGGGGTCGAGGCGGTCCTCGACACGCTGACGTTCGCGGTCATCGCCACTCCGGTCGCCGCCATCCTCGGTCTGGTCATCGCCTGGCTGGTGGTGCGCCACCTGCGCCGTACCGCCTGGCTGCTCGACCTCGGCGGCACCCTGGGTGTCGCCGTGCCGGGCACCGTGCTGGGCATCGGGTTCGTGCTCGCCTACCGGCCCGACCGGTACATCGGTGACTACCTGGTGTTCCCCAGTCTGGTGGGCGGCAGCGCCATCGCCGGTGGCGCGATGGCCATCGTCGTGGCGTACGTGGTCCGCAGCGTGCCGGCGGGCCAACGCACGGCGGTCGGCGCCCTGACCCAGCTGCATCCGCAGATCGAGCAGGCGTCGACCGACCTCGGGGCCAGTCCGATGCAGACGTTCCGCTGGGTGACCCTGCCGTTGATCAGGCCGGCCCTGCTGACCGGGCTCAGCTACAGCTTCGCCCGCAGCATGACCTCCATGTCGACGATCGTGCTGCTGGTCACGCCCGAGACGAAGATCATCACGTCGCAGGTGCTCAGCGCCGCCAGCACCGGTCGGTACGGGGTGGCATTCGCCTACTGCACGGTGCTGACCGTTCTCGTACTGGCCGCCTTCGCGCTCATCCACCTCATCGTCGGTGGGGGCGTCGCACTGCAACGCACCGCCAAGTCTGAAAGGCCGAAACGATGACCGTCGCCGCGCCCGCCGAGGCCGCTGCGCTCGACCCCGCCGGACGCCGTGAGCCCAGCACCGGACGCCTGCAACTCGAGGCTCTGACCAAGCGCTTCACGGGCCGTGCCGGCGTCGTCACCGCAGTCGAGAGCGTCACGCTCGACGTCATGCCGGGGGAGTTCATCACCCTGCTGGGCCCGTCGGGCTGCGGCAAGACCACCACGCTGCGCATGGTGGCGGGTTTCGAGGACGCCACCAGCGGGCGCATCCTGCTCGACGGCAAGGCCATCGACAACATGCCGCCCCAGCGTCGACCTATGGCGATGGTGTTCCAGAGCTACGCCCTGTTCCCGCACATGACCGTCGCGGAGAACATCTCGTACGGTCTGCGGCTGCAACGGCGTACCCGCGCCGACATCGCCGAGAGCATGCGGATGGCGGTGACCAGCATGAACCTGGTCGGCCTGGAGAACCGCAGCCCGCACGAGCTCTCGGGCGGCCAGCAGCAGCGGGTCGCGTTGGCCCGGGCGCTGGTGGTGCAGCCGAAGGTGCTGCTGTTCGACGAGCCGCTGTCCAACCTGGACGCGAAGCTGCGCGACGCCATGCGGGCCGAGATCCGTCGCATCCAGAAGATGTTCGGGATCACCAGCATCTACGTCACCCACGACCAGGACGAAGCCATGAGCATGTCCGACCGGATCGTGGTGATGAACAAGGGCAAGGTCGAGCAGGCGGCGACGCCCGGCGAGATCTACGCCCGTCCGGCCAGTGTCTTCGTGGCGGACTTCATCGGCCGGGCCAATTTTGTCGAGACGGTGCCGGAGGGCGTCGCCGACGGTAGGGCGATGGTGACCGTGCTCGGCCGACGGCTGAGCGTCCCCGCCCATCCGACGGTGGCGTCCGGATCGATGGACGCGTACCTCATGGTCCGTCCGGAGACGGTGACGCTGTCCCCGGTCACCGACGGTGGGACCGGCATGGGCGTGGTGCTGCGTTCGACGTTCCACGGGCCGAGCATCGACTACGAGGTGGAGACGGCCGGCGGCACCATCACGGTGACCGAGTCGGGCAAGGACTCCAGGGAAGCGCTGGTCGAGGGCACCAACGTGGACGTGACCATCGCCCCGGACCGGGCGTACCTGCTCAATAGAGAATGATCTTGGTGGTGGCCCCCCGCTGTCGGCGGGCCACCACCAGCCGGTCGTCGACGACCGGCCCCTCGATCGGTCGCGTGCCGATCTGATCAACCCGAGGGTGAGGACACCATGGCCACCGTCACCGTAGCCGGTCGTCAGGAACTGACCGCGCGCGTCATGGCGAAGCTGGGTGACGGTGGCCGTGTTCTCCTCGTGGGCGACGCGGGCATGGGCAAGTCGACGGTGCTCCGCTCGATCGCCGTCATGATCGGGGAACGCCCGGGGCTGTCCCTGTCGGCGAGCCCGGTCGAGACCGACGCGCGGATGCCGTTCGTGACGCTGATCGACCTCTTCGCGGGCGTGCCCGCCGAGCATTTCGAGAGGTTGCCGGCGGCGACCCTCCGGGTCGTCGAGCTGGCCCTGCGCCGACGCGACCCCGCCGGGCAGGAACTGGACACCCTGGGCGTCTGTCTCGGGATGCTCGACCTCCTGCGACTCATGACCGATGCCACCCCCGTCACGCTGGTGATGGACGACGTCCAGTGGGTCGACCAGGCCAGCGCGGAGGTGCTCGCCTTCGCGCTGCGGCGGCTCGGCGCCGGGCGGCTGAGCGTGCTGGGCGCGCTGCGCTCCGGCGAGACACCGAGACTGGCCCTGCCGGACGCGGTCAGCCTGGAGGTCGGTCCGCTGCCGATGGACGCCCTCGTGCCCGTCGTCGTGGCACGGGCCGGTGGGCTGGTCGGCCGGCAGATCGCGCAACGGATCTGCACGCTCTCCGGCGGGAACCCGCTGTTCGCGCTGGAGATCGCCGCCGCTGTCGGCCGTAGCGGCGTGCGGCCGGTCCCCGGCCAGCCGTTGCCGGTGCCGGTGCACCTCGACACCCTGATGCGTCAACGCCTCGCCCTGCTGCCGGCCACCGCCCGCGACACCGTCCGGATGGCCGCCACCGCGTACCGGCCGACGCTGCCCCTGCTCGACCAGGCCGGCTGCCACACCGCCGAGGCGGATCTGACCGCCGCGTCCGAAGCCGGCATCTGCGACCTGGACAGCAGCGGCCGGGTCGCGTTCGGGCATCCCCTGCTGCGCGCCGCCGTCTACGCCGAGGCCCCGGTGATCGTCCGGATGGCGATGCACGCGCGGCTGGTCCAGGTCAGCATCGACCCGATCGACCGGGCCCGCCACATGGCGCTGGCCACCGGCCTTGAGGACGAGACCGTCGCCGTGGCACTGACGACCGCCGCCGAACTCGCCGGCCGGCGGGGCGCCTCCGGCGTGGCCCGGGAACTGATCGGCATGGCGGCGCTGCGCACCCCGGCGTCGAACCGGGCCGGCTGGGCGACGCGCAAGCTCGCTGAGGCCCGGTACGCCTACCAGGGCGGGCTGCTCAGCGAGGCGCGGGAGGCGGCCGGGGAGGTCCTCGCCGCCGAGGCGCCCCGACCGTTGCGGATGTCCGCCTGGCTGGCTGTGCTGGAGGCCAGCGGCGACGCCATCGGGCAGCTGGGTGACCAGGTGGCCGCGGCGTGCGCGGAGGCCGAGGCCGGCGGCGAGCCGCAACCGTGGGTGCGCGTCTACGCCGCGGCTCACCATGCGGCCGCCCTGCGCACCGACGCGGCTCTGGCCGACGCGTCGTGGGCGGCGCAGGCCGCGGCCACCGCCGGCGACGTCCGGGCCGAACTGCGCGCGCTGCACGTGCTGCTGAGGGTGAAGTCCCGGTTGGGGCAGCCCTGTGACGAGGAGACGGCCCAGGCCAGGCGGCTGCTGGCGGGGCGGGCCGACCTCGGTGAGGCCGCCCTGCTGATCCACCACGAGCTGGCCTGGCACCACTACGACAACGACCGCTACGACGAGGCGTACGACGAGCTGCGGGCGGCCGTGCGGTTGGCCGAGGACTGCGGGACGGTCGGCGGCCTCGAACTGGTGCTGCACCTGCTGGCCCGGGTCGAGTGGCGGCGTGGGCAGGGCGCCTCGGCGCTGGCGACCGTGGCCCGGCTCCAGCAACTGGCGGTCGACGTGGAGCCGGCGTCCGCGAACCTGGTGTCCTGGGCCCTGGCCGAGGCGGAGGCGGCCACCGGCAGCCTGCCCCGCGCCGTCGAGCTGGCCGAGCGGGTGATCGTCGCGACCGAACGGGTCGGAGACCTCGACAAGCTCGCGCAGTTCTGCCAACAGCTCGGTGCCTGGCGACTCGTCGCGGGCGACCCCGCCGGTGCCGTCGCCGTCCTGCGCCGCGCCCACCTGCTGGTCCGGGGCCTCCCGATCGGAAACCAGACCCGGCTGCTGCTCGCCGACCTCGTCGAGGCGCACGCCGACGCGGGCGACCTGACCCAGGCGCGCGGTCTGCTGGCCGAGCTGCGCGGCGCGGACACCCAGCCGGCCTCCGTGCTGGCCGTGGCCGCCCGGCAACGGGCCGAGGCGGTGCTCGCCTTCGCCGAGGGCCGCGCCGATGACGCCATCGACCTGCTCTCCTCGGCGGCCGACCGGTGCCGCGCCCTGGGCACGCCCATCGAGCTGTACCGCGTCCTGCTGTTGGCGGCGGGCATCGAGCGCCGGCGGCGGCGGCGCGGCGCCGCCCGGGCACTGCTCGACGAGGCGACCGAGGCGTGCCTCGCCGCGGGGTTGACGACCGGCGTCGACCGGCTCGCCCGGGAGGCCGCCCGGCTCATGCCGACCCAGAACCGCCGGGACACCCCGCTCACGCCGATGGAGAAGCGGATCGTGGCCCTCGTGGTGCAGGGGGCCACGAACCGCGAGGTGGCCCGGGACCTGTCCATCGCGGTGACCACCGTGGAGGGCTCGCTCACGAAGATCTACCGCCAGTTCCAGGTCCGTTCCCGCGTCGAGCTGGTCCGGGCGTTCGAACTCATCGACTCCCCGGTGGCGTGAGAACGGCGTCCCCGATGCCGATCATTTCGCGGTGAACTCTGGGTCGGCGGCGTGCGTAGTCACGGCGGAAGGACGCCATGGTGGGGTCGGAGCGGCAGGGGGCGGGGATGCGACGGCGGTGCCCGGTGCGGCTGTTCGCGTGGGTGGCGCTGGCTGTCCTGTCGGCCCCGGCCCTGCCGTCCGGACCGGCGGGCGCGGCCCCGTCGACCCGGTGCACGTCCCCCTCGCAGCAGCTGCTGCCCGCCGTCCCCTGGACGCACCGCCGGCTCGACCCGACCCGCGTGTGGCCGCTGACCAGGGGCGAAGGCGTGCTGGTGGCGGTGGTCGACACCGGGGTGGACGCGTCGGTGCCGCAGCTCGCGGGCCGGGTGCGGCCCGGCACCGACGTGGTGAACCGGACCGGTTCGGCGAACGACGACTGCTACGGCCACGGCACCTTCGTCGCCGGGATCATCGCCGCCCAGCCGAGGTCCGGCACCGGCATGGTGGGCCTCGCGCCGGGTGCGATGATCCTGCCGGTCCGACAGGCGAACGGTCCCAGTGACGGCACGGCGTCGACGCTGGCCCGGTCCATCCGGGTGGCCGCCGACGCGGGAGCCTCGGTCATCAACGTCTCGGCCAGCTCGTTCTTCCCCAGCGAGGAACTGCGGGCGGCGGTCGAGTACGCCGCCGAGCGCGACGTGCTGCTGGTGGCGGCGGTGGCGAACGAGGCCCAGCAGGGCAATCCGGTCGCGTACCCGGCCGCCTACCCACAGGTGTTGGCGGTCGGCTCGGTGGGGCCGGACGGACAGCGCAGCGAGTTCTCCGAGGTCGGGGCGTACCTCGATCTGGTCGCTCCCGGGGTGGACGTGGTGAGCCTGAGCCGGGCCGGCGTCGGGCACCTGGTCGACAGCGGCACCAGCTATGCCACGCCGTTCGTGGCCGCCGCCGCCGCACTGGTGCGTTCCTACCATCCCCGGCTCACTGCGGCACAGGTCAAACGGCGCCTGGAGCTGACCGCCGACCATCCCGGCACCACGCTGCCCGACCCGCAGCTCGGCTGGGGGGTGGTGAACCCCTACCAGGCGGTCACCGCGCTCCTGGCCGAGGAACACGACCGGGTCGCCCCCCGGCCGCCTGCGACGCTCGGGCCGATCCGGCAGGAATCGGACGGCGCCGGCGGTGCGGACCGCGCCATCGAGTTCGCCCTGACCGCCGCGGTGCTGGCCGGTCTCCTCGGGTTGGTGGCGTACCTGATCCCGCTCGGCATCCGTCGTGGCTGGCGTGGCGCCGGTGAGCCCGAGGACGACCGAGACCGCCGAGGAGAGTCGGGATGAGCACGATCCAGGTGGCCCGGCCACCGCGCCGGCCCGCCCCGACGATCGAGAAGGGCGAGTTCGCGTTGCAGGAGCCGCCGGGCCTGCCGGAGGCGGCCGGCGGGCAGCTCGCGAACCTGCTGACGTACCTGCCGATGATCATGGGCTCGGGCGCGCTCGCGCTGTTCTACCTCCAGCCGGGCGAAAACCGGATCATGCTGTACATGACGTCGGGGCTGATGGGCCTCTCGGCCATCGTCATGGCGTTCGCCCTGCTGATGCGGGCGGGTTCGGAGCGCAAGGCCAAGCTCAAGGGCGAACGCCGCGACTACCTGCGCTACCTCGGCCAGGCCCGCAAGCAGGTCCGGCGCAGCGTCGAGCGGCAGCGGTTGTCGGTGCTGTTCACCCACCCCGACCCGGCCCGGCTGTGGGCGATGGTGCCTACCGACCGGCTGTGGGAGCGCCGGGCCAACCACGCCGACTTCGCCGAGGTGCGCATCGGTCTCGGCCAGCAGCGGTTGGCGCTGACGTTGCAGGCGCCGCAGACCCAGCCGGTGGAGGACCTCGAACCGCTCTGTGCCAGCGCGCTGCGCCGCTTCCTGCGCGCGTACACGGTGATCGAGGACATGCCGGTCGCCGTGTACCTGCGGGGGTTCGCCCGGGTCAGCCTCGACGGGGAGGTCGAGGCGAACCGCGCGCTGGTCCGGGCGATGGTGGCGCAGCTGGCCACCTTCCACTCCCCGGAGGACCTGCACATCGCGGTGCTGGCCAGCACCGACCGGCTGCGGCACTGGGACTGGGCCAAGTGGCTGCCGCACACCCAGCACGGGGAGCAGACCGACGCCGCCGGCGCGGTGCGCCTGGTCTGCGACTCCTGGGCAGACCTGGAGAAACTGATCGGCGGCGCGGCGCTCGACGACCGTGGCCGGTACGAGCCGGGTGCCATGCCGAGCCCCGGCGAACCCTTCGTGGTGGTGGTCCTCGACGACCCGCCGATCTCGGGCAGCCACCGGCTGGCCGCCGCCGGATACCGCAACCTGGTCACGATCGACGTGGACGGCAGCCTGCCGTGGGACGGCGCGGCCACGGTGTTGCGGCTCCGGGTCGGCGAGGCGCGGATCGAGAAGGTCGACATGAGCCGGTCCGGCGACACGAAGTCCACGCCGGTCGGCCGGCCGGACGGGCTGAGCGTGGTCCGCGTCCGGGCGATGGCTCGGCAGCTCGCGCCGTACCGGCTCGGTGGCGCCGGCGCGACCACGGACGGCGCCGCCGTCGCCGCGGACCTGGCCTCCCTGCTCGGCATCGCCGACCTGCGCACCCTCGATCCGCAGCGACTGTGGCAGGCCCGGTCGGTCTGGGAGCACCTGCGGGTGCCGATCGGCGTCACCGACCGGGGGCAGACCGTCGAGCTCGACCTGAAGGAGTCCGCGCAGGGCGGCATGGGGCCGCACGGCATCCTGATCGGCGCCACCGGCTCCGGCAAGAGCGAGTTGATCCGCACCCTGGTGCTGTCGCTGGCGCTGGCGCACTCGTCCGAGAAGCTCAACATGGTGCTGGTCGACTTCAAGGGCGGCGCCACGTTCCTCGGCCTCGACGGGCTGCCGCACGTCTCGGCGCTGATCACCAACCTCGTCGACGAGTTGCCGCTGGTCGACCGGATGCAGGACGCGCTACAGGGTGAGCTGGTCCGCCGGCAGGAACTGCTCCGCCGGCACAGCCACACGTCGGTGCTGGAGTACGAGCGGGCCCGCGCGGCCGGCGCCGACCTGATCCCGATGCCCACCCTGGTGCTCATCGTGGACGAGTTCGGCGAGCTGCTGAGCGTCAAGTCCGAGTTCACCGACCTGTTCATGATGATCGGGCGGCTGGGGCGCTCGTTGGGCGTGCACCTGCTGCTGGCCTCGCAGCGCTTCGAGGAGGGGCGCATCCACACGCTGGAGACCCACCTGTCCTACCGGATGGGCCTTCGGATGTTCTCGTCGATGGAGTCGCGCAGCGTCATCGGCGTCAGCGACGCGTACGACAAGCCGCTGGCGCCCGGATCGGGCTACCTGCGCACGGACACCACGACGCTGGTCAAGTTCCGTGGCGCGTACGTGTCCGGGCCGTGCCCGGTGCGCGGCAGGCGGGTGGCCCAACCCGTCAGCAACTCCCGGGTGGTCGGCTTCGAGGCGGGCTACGTGGTGCCGAGCCGCCCGATCGAGCCGCCGCCCCGGGAACCGTCCGTCGACGATGCGCCGCCGGCCGAGACGACGCTCGCGGTGATCGTCGACCGGCTGCGTGACGCCGGCCCACCGGCGCACCGGGTGTGGCTGCCACCGCTGGGTGAGCCGGCCACCCTGGACGAGGTGCTGCCGAAACTCGTCCGTGACCCGCAGCGGGGGTTCGGCGCCCCGTACGGCGGCCTGCGGGTGCCGGTCGGCCTCGTGGACCGCCCCTTCGAGCAGCGCCGGGAGACGCTGGTCGCCGACCTTGAGGGGGCCAAGGGACACGCCGCTGTCGTCGGCGCGCCGCGCAGCGGCAAGAGCAGCCTGCTGCGCACCCTGGTCAGCGGGCTCGCCCTCACCCACACCCCGCGCGAGGTGCAGTTCTACATCCTCGACTTCGGCGGCGGGGCGATGGCGGCGCTGACCGGGCTGCCGCACGTCGGCGGGGTCGCCAACCGGCGGGACCGGGAGCGGGTCACCCGCACCGTGGCCGAGGTGTCCGACATCCTCGACCAGCGGGAGGAGTTCTTCGGCCGGCACGATGTCGAGTCGATGGCCGCCTACCGGCGGGCCCGGGCGGCGGGGCAGCACGCCGAGGACCCCTTCGGCGACGTCTTCCTCGTCGTCGACGGCTGGTTCACCCTGCACCAGGAGTTCGAGGGGCTGGAGCCGACGATCCAGGAGATCGCGACCCGGGGCCTGAGCTACGGGGTGCACCTGGTGATCAGCGCGGGCCGCTGGTCGGAGATCCGACCGTGGCTGCGGGACGTGTTGCAGAGCCGGTTCGAGCTGCGGCTCGGCGACTCCATGGAGTCCGAGGTCGACTTCCGGAAGGCCAAGACGGTTCCCGAGGCGCCCGGACGCGGCCTGACCGGGGACAAGTTCCACTTCCTGTCGCTGGTGCCGCGGCTCGGCCCGGGCGTGCTGGGCGCCGAGCCCGGACCGGGGGACGGCGACGTGGCCGGCGAGGACGGCCCCGCGCTGGCGGCGCTGGTCGACGCCGTGAGCGCCGGTTGGAGCGGCCCCCCCGCTCCGGCGGTCCGGATGCTGCCCAGGGTGCTGGCGCGACACCTGCTGCCGCCCACCCCCGGCGACGGCGAACTGCGGGTCGCACTCGGACTCGACGACCAGCGGCTCCAGCCGGTCTGGCACGATTTCGGCGCCAACCCGCACCTGATGATCTTCGGCGACAACGAGACCGGCAAGACGAACCTGTTGCGACACCTCGCCCAGGCCATCGTCGACCGCTTCCCGCCGCAGGAGGCACAGGTGATCGTCGTCGACCCACGCCGCAACCTCGCCACCGCCTTCAGCGCCGGCCAGACGGTCGGCTACGCCCTGCACGGCAAGGCGCTGCGGGAGGTGCTCGCCCGGGGCGTGCCGCTGCTGAAGGGCCGGGTGCCCGGCCCCGACATCGGCCCGGACCGGTTGTCCGCACGGGACTGGTGGCAGGGGCCCCGGCTGTTCGTGCTCATGGACGACTACGAGATGGTCAGCGGCACGATGGACTACCCGGCCGAGTCGCTGGTCGACCTGCTGGCCCACGGCGCGGAGATCGGCCTGCACGTCATCGTCGCCCGCAGCACCGCCGGGGCCGCCCGGGGCATGTCCGATCCGTTGCTGCGCCGCATGTGGGACCTCGGCAGCGTCGCCGTGCTGTTGTCCTGCCCACGGGACGAAGGTGGCTTCCTGGGGCAGGTCAAGCCGCTGACCCTGCCCGCCGGACGGGCCCAGTTGGTGCGCCGACGCGCCGACGCGATCCAGTTCCAGCTGCCGGTGATCGCCGATCCCGCCGGCGACGAAGCCCGGAAGGCCACCCCATGACCGACATCAGCCGAGTCGTCCTGGTAACCCCGCAGCGGACGGTCGAGGTGGCGCTGCCGTCCACGGTCGCGCTGGCCGACCTCATCCCGGTGCTGGTGCAACGGGCGACCATGTCCGGCACGCTGGATCAGCACGGCCAGCACCGGGCGTTCACCGGCGAGGGCGACTGGGTGCTGCAACGGTTGGGCGGCGGACCGCTCGACGAGGAACTCACCGTGTCGTCGCTGCAGATCCGCGACGGCGAGACGCTCTACCTGCGTCCCCGTGACGCGCAGTTGCCGCCGGTGCACTTCGACGACCTCATCGACGGTCTGGCCACCGGCGTGGGCAGCCGACCCGACCGGTGGCGGGACAGCCTGACCCGGGTCCTCTTCCTCGTCCTCTGCGCGGTCACGCTGGTCACCTGTTTCGCCATCCTGCTCGACGACGCCGTGCCGGGCCGGGGCACCCTGGCCACCGGCTGCGCCGTCGCGCTGGCCTTCGGGGCGATGATGTGCTCCCGGGCGCTGGCCGACGGCTGGGCCGCCGTCATCCTCGGGGTGGCCGCCGTGCCCTTCGCGGGCCTGGCCGGTCACACCGTGCTACCAGCATCGGCGGCCCACGCGCCGAAGCTGCTGTGCGTGGCCGTCGCGGCCAGCCTCGCCGCGTTGCTGGTGACCTTCGCCGTCGGGCACCACCGCGCCTTCTTCCTCGCCGGCTGGCTGGTCACCCTGGCCGGCGTCGGCTACGCGCTGCTGATGGTGCTCGGGACGACCGGACCACAGGCCGCCGCGGCCGGCGTCGCGGCGGCGCTGATCGCCACGGCCACCGCGCCCTCGGTGGCGTTCCGGCTGGCCCTGCTCCGGCTGCCCCAACTGCCCACCAGCGCGACCGACCTGGCCGAGGACATCGAACCCTTCCCGGGCACCAAGCTGATCTCCGGTGCGGTGGTCGCCGACACGTACCTCACCTGGCTCCTGGCCGCCGCCGGCGCGATCTGCACGCTGGGCCTCGCGGTGCTCGCCCCGACGCGCGGCTGGGCCCCGGCCTGGTTCGTCATCGCGGTCCTCGGTGTCCTCGCCATCCGGTCCCGCGGCCTGAGCTCGGGGTGGCAGCGGGCGGCCACCCTGCTGCCCGTGCTCACCGGCGGTGCCCTGCTCACCATCCGCCTGGCCGGGCGGAGCGACACGATGGCCAGCGCGCTGTCCGTGATCGGCCTGCTCGTGCTCGCGGCGGCCCTGCTCGCCATGTCGCGGGCACTGCCCGGCCGGCGCCTGCTGCCCTACTGGGGGCGCGTCGCCGACTTCGTCGAGTACGTGTTCGCCATCGGCATGGTGCTGGCGTTGCTGGCGGTCTTCGACGCCTACCAGTGGGCCCGAGCCATCGCCGGCTAGCCGACCGCACCGCGTCACCCACACCGCGAACCGTCGAAGCAGGAGAGAGGAGAAGGCAGTCGTGCAGAACCGCCGGGACCAGGCCCAGGCCCACGCCTTCGTGATGGGTCGGCTGGTGTCCGCGCTGCTGCGCGCCGAACCCGACGCGCCGATGTCACCGCTGCGGCGCTTCCTGGTCGGCACGATCTGTGGGGTGCTGCTCGGCGGGCTGGTCCTGGTCGGCTTCGGGGTGTACGGCTTCTTCGTGCCCGGCGGCAGCAGCGCCTGGCGCAAGCCGGGGGTGCTGGTGGTGGAGAAGGAGACCGGCACCCGGTACGTCGCGGTGGACGGCGTGCTGCGCCCGGTGCTCAACTACACCTCCGCCCGGCTGATCCTCGGTGGCGCCCCGAAGGTGGTCCGGGTGTCCCGCAACTCGTTGCGCGACGCGCCACGCGGGCTGCCGGTCGGCATCCTCGCCGCACCCGACTACCTGCCCGACCGTGATCGGCTGAACGCCGACCAGTGGCGGGTCTGCTCGACGACCCGCCAGGACGCCACCGGCACGGGGCAACCGCACGTCACGCTGGACGCCGGGCCGGCTGCGGCCATCCGGTCCAGCCCGGCCGACGAGGCCCTGGTCGTACGGACCCCGGCGAACGAGAGCTTCCTGGTGTGGAACAACCAGCGGCTGCGCGTGCGGAACCCCGCGATGCTCAGCTCGCTGGGCTACTCGGCGGCGACCGTACGGCAGGTCGGCTGGTCCTGGATCAACGCGGTCCCGGTCGGACCGGACCTGGTGGCGGAGCCCATCTCCGGTCGGGGCGACCCCGGCCCCAAGATCGACGGCCGGGCCTCCGTGGTCGGCCAGATGTTCCGGGTTCCCGGCATCGGAGCGGGCGAGGCCGACCAGTTCTTCGTCCTGCGCGCCGACGGGCTGTCGCCGATGACGGCCGTCGGAGCCGCGCTGACGCTGGCCGACCCGAGGTCCCGGGCGGCGTACCCGAATGCCCGGGTGACCATGCTGGACCTGAGTCCCGCGACGCTTGCGCAGTCCCGGCTGTCCGCGACCTCCTCGGTCAACGAGGGGCTGCCGGCGCAGCCCCCCGGCCTGCTGCGAATCGGCGCGGACGAGGTGCCCTGTCTGCGGATCACCATGGCTGCGGACGGGCCCAGGGTGCAGGTCGGGGTGACCGGCGCGGTGGCCGGGGCCGGCCAGCCGCTCGGTGGTGGCGCCGACCAGATCACCATCACCCCCGGCACCGGTCTGCTCCTGCGTGACCTGCCGGGCCCCGGAGTCGCCGGAGGCACCCTCTACCTGCTGGTCGACAACGGGGTGCGGTATCCGATCCCGACGGCGGAGATAGCCGGAACGCTCGGTTACGGCGGGGTCGCCGCGATGCCGGTCCCCGGACCGATCCTGGAGCTGTTGCCGGTGGGGACGGCACTCGAGCCGGCCGCCGCCCGGGCCGTGGTGCCCGTCACGCAGACCGGGCCGCCGAGGCGGGCCGGGGAAGGCCGGGGGGAGTGATGCCGCTGATCAGCCGTCCGGTCGCGTGATGTCCCGACCGCCATCTCCGCCACAGTTCCGAGCCCGCACCTCAGAAGGGTATGAGAAACATGACTTCTCCCATCTCCAATACCAGTGGCGGCATGCAGGCCGCTGGTCAGCGTTTCGTGTCGACCTACGGTGAGATCGACGGCCACATGAAGAGCCTCAAAAATGAGCTGAATTCGCTGCGTTCCCAGTGGGACGGCAGCGCGGCGGCAATTTTCGAGAACACCATGGTCCAGTGGGGAACCGAGTTCGACAAGATCCTCCGGGATCTCGACTCCATGGCCGACCGTCTGATCGGCGGTGCCGGCCACGTCGAGTCCGCCGAGGACTTCGCCATCCAGCAGGGCTCATTCTTCAAGTAGGCGCAGGACAGCCCGAACCCCGAAAACCGTCGAGGAGAACCTGATGAGTCAGCCCACCTATCGGTACAGCGACGCCGCAATCACCCAGGGCATCGAGGCCATCAAGATCGCGCACAACCGGATCGACGATGCCCTGGACGAACTGGAGCGTTACGCCGGCACCCAGCTGCAGGCGTGGGACGGCAGCACCCGGCAGAGCTACAACGAGTACAAGGCGAGTTGGGACCAGTCCATCAACAACATGAAGGACATCATGATCCGGGGGGCCATTCCGTCCCTGCAGAACATCCTGTCCAACTACAACCAGACCGAGCGGATCAACACGGCCGGTTGGCAGCAGGGCTAACCAACACGAGGTGGGGGCGGTCGGCGCGCTCGCGTCGCCGGCCCACCCCTACCCGAGCAGAGGACGGTCATTCGTGAGTGACAGCGGATCTGTTGTCGCCGATGAGGTAGGCATCCAGAAGCTCGCCGAGTTGTTCATGGCCTGGGCGGTAAGACTCGACGAGATGAAGTATCAGGCCAAGAACGCCCACATCACCCCGGGTCACCTCTCCCCGTCGGCGCTCGACCTCAAGGCGCGATTCGACACCCGGGTGCACACCGAGATGGTCTTGATTCTCGAGAATCTGGACAAGTCGTTCCATGAAGTGGGTGTGGAATTGAAACGGATCGCCGCCGTCTACGCCAAGGCCGAGCACCTCAACAAGGACGACCTCCTCCGCCTCCGTGGACTGGTCAAGTCGATCAGCCAGATCTATCCCGACTTCAGTCCACTGTCGGGGATCACCGATCAGCCGCTGACGCCCTAGACCGCCGCCGCGTCATCTGACAGCGCGCGGGGCCGGTCGATCGTACGGCCTGTGCCTGTCCGCTCATCCTGTGAAAGGACGCCCCTCATGCCGGATTACGGCGACTACACCATCACCCAGGTCCAGGCGGCGATCCAGCCTGGACAGCCGGCCACCATGACCGAAGCGGGCCGGGTCTTCGCCGGGGTGCTCGCGGACCTGAGGGCGCTCAGCGCAGAGATCCCGGTGGAGGTCCGCGCCGTGACAACAGGTGACCGGGCCTGGACCGGGCCGGCTGCCTCCGCATTTGTCGCGGTGGTCAACGGTCTCGTCGAGTTCCTCGACCGGGTGGCGCAGCCGTTGGAACCGTACGGGCCGGCATTGGCGGGCAGCGCCTCGGCGCTGTCGACGGCGCAGGCGGACCTGGCCCAGTTCTCCAAGGAGGTTGCCGCCTATCGGGCGCAGGTGACAGCGATCGGTGTGGTCTCCGACGACGCCAGCATCGACGCGGAGGCGCGGAAGATCCTGGTGGTGTTGGCGCTGGCCTACCGGGAAGCCGTCCTGAAGCTGCAACCGATACCCACCTCGCCGCAGGACGCCGCGTCCGGCCCCGGTCACGCCGCGGAGCCGAGGCCGCGCAGCGGGGTACAGCTGTCGCAGTTGCCGGTCGAACCGGTCCTGTCGCTGCCGGATCTGTCACCGCTCGCGCGGGCCGCTTACCTCGCACCGAACCCGACGAGCGTGCCGACCCTCGACGTACACCTCGGCTCTCCGGACCCGGCGACGCTGCTGGCCTCGTACACCGGGCCGGTGGTGACCGCCCCGGCGGTGTCCGGCATCCCCGTCGGGGCGATGCCCGAGCCGTTGGCGGGTAGCGGTCCGTTGGGTGGCAGCGGCCCGTTGGGTGGCAGCGGTCCGTCGGCCCCGGTCACCACGATGGCGGGGAGCGTCGCGACCACCCGCCGGGCTGCCGGACCTGGCACCGGCAGTCTCGGCGGTTCGGTTGCTCCGCAGGGTCTCAACCCCGGGCCCGCTCCGCTGCCGTCGACACCCTTCACCGGGCCCGGTGGCCGCCGGCCCGGCGACCGGTCGCTGCGGGTCGGCCCGGTGCTCGGCCGTCCGGAGGAAGAGGACGAGCGCCAGCCGGGGCTGCCATTCGTGGGTGACGAGGACTGGACCGATGACCTCGGTCTGACCGGAGCGATCGGCCGCACCTCACCGCCTCGATCGGGTGAGTGATCGGCGTGGGGAAGCACGTCGACAGCGTCAACACCTGGGTCCAGCAGTTCGACGACGAGTTGGCCCTCCTGCACAAGACGTACGGCGACCCGCTGCTCTTCGAGTCTGCCGGGGAATCGCCGGCACCCTCCAAACCCGGCAACGCCGAACTGGCCGCGAAATCGCTCGCCGCGCTGCGGAACCAGTTGGACGACCTGCGGGTGGACATGCTGACTGCCGATCTCGGCCGGGAGGTCTACTGGAAGGGGCCAGCGGCGAGCCTGTTCGGCGAGACGTTGTCCGCCTATCGCAGTTTCATGACCGAAGTCGCCGGGGCGATATCGACCTACGCGACGGTCACCAGGGAAATCGCGATTTCGCACGGTGACGCGCAGGCCAGGTATCGCAATGCCCTGGAAGGGCTGCGGACGGGTTGGAAAGCGGTGGAGACCGAATGGTACAGCCGTACGATCAAGCTGGCGCAGTCGCTGGAGCTCAAGGACAAAATCAAGTGGTGGAACCGCTGGGTTATTCATATCGAATTTCCCGACAATCTGGGAGAAATTTTCGACAAGGCGTTCACCGACTACAAGACTGATGCGCAGGCGGTCTACGACAGGGCGAAAGGTGAGTTTCAGAAGATCTGGGACGAGCTGAGCGGTAAATACGCTGAGTCTCTGATCAAGTACACCCGCCTGCCCAGTCCGGAGTTCGCGGGCGTCGTCGCGCCCGACAACGGCCGCGACAAGAAGACCGACGATCTGTCGGGTGGCGACGACCCGCCCAATCTGGACCTGTCTGACCTGTCCAAGCTGCTGGGTGGTGGCGGTTCGGGGGGTGGCGGCCTACCTGACCTGGGCGGCGGTGGCGGCCTACCTGATCTGGGCGGTGGCGGCGGCCTACCTGATCTGGGCGGTGGCGGTGGTCTGACGGACCTGCCGGGGGGCGGTCTGCCCGGCCTGGGCGGCGGTGGTGGTCTGACGGACCTGCCTGCGGGTGGTGGTCTGCCCGGACTGGGGGGCGGGTTACCTGGTCTGCCCGCTGGTAGCCGTACGGTACGCCGGCCGGATGGCTCGATGGGAATCGATCTGAACGGTGACGGTGTCGCCGACGTCGGCATGGACGGCAAGGCGCTGCCCGGGGGTGACGCGCCGAACGGGGGTCGCCTCGTCACCGGACCCGACGGCACCACCGGTTATGACATCACCGGCAACGACGTGCCCGACCTCGGTCTGGACATGCAGCCGCTGCCCGGTGGCGATCTGCCTGCGGGCAGCACGCTGGTCACCGGCCCGGACGGCACCCGGGGGATCGACACGAACGGCGACGGTCGGCCGGACCTGTCCCTCGACGGCAGGGCCCTGTCCGGATCGGGAGCGCCGGTCGGTAGCGCGGTGGTGACCGGCCCCGACGGGCGCACCGGGTTCGACGTCAACGGCGACGGTGTGCCCGACGTGGGCTTCGACGGGCGGCCGTTGTCGCCGTCGCCTGAGGGGCTGCTCGATCCGGGTGGCCGCATCCCCGGAGACAACGTCCGGCGAGTGACGGACGGAGCCGGGTCGGGCGGCACGGGGGTCGCCGCCGGCCAACAGGTGACCGGGCAGGGGATGGGCTTCCCGCCGCCGATCCCGCCTGCGGTGGGCGGTGCCGGCGCCGGGGGCGGCGGCAACGGCGAGCGCGAGCGTCAGACCTGGTTGCAGGAGGACGAGTCCGTGTGGACGGACGACCTGACCGCGGTTACCGCGCTCGGCCGGCCGGTTGATGACGAGGACGACGACGAGCCCGTCGACGAGTGGGCGGCTCCGGTGCGCCGGCCTCGCGGGACTCCGCGTGGACAGCGCCCAGCACAGGGCGGTTGGCAGCCGGGCGCGGCCCGGCGTTGATCGGAACACTGGCGATAGTTGGAGATGAAAGGAGCGGAATGTGCCGGATGAGGTGCAGGTCGACCGTGAGGCGATCAGAAAGCTCGGCGAAAAGTTCCTCAGCCTCGCGGAGCTACATGTCGATCCGGGTCTGGCGAAGGTGCCCAGCAGCACGATAAATCCGGGGGTCTTTGCGGACGCGGACGATCTCAGGCTGACATTCAACAATCGCAGGGACGCTCTGGCTGAAGGGCTTGCGAATATCAAGAAGGCGCTTCACTACATCGGCGACACGCTGGAGGTCATCAGCAAGAAGTACGAGAAGACCGACGGCGATACGGGCGGTGTCGCGGCCGAGTTGGACGCCCTTGTCGAGCGTGTTCGGAAAGACCTGCCGGGGATCAAGTACTAGGGCTGTGCGTGGGCACCGAACGGCATATTCGGGAGAGAGAAGGGCTTGCGGGTGGCAAACTACGAAGGTTGGACGCTGAAGGAGGTGAAGGAGGCGATTCAGCCCGGCTCGGCACCGACGTTCCACACCGCCTCGACCAATATCGGGGACACCTATCGCGCGCTCGGGATGCTGCTTGACGACATGCCGGCCGAGGTCGGCAAGGTGGTGGGCACGTCCTGGTCCGGCCCGGCCTCGAAGGCGTTCACCAAGTTTCTGGACGGTGTCTATCCGGTCATCGGGGAACTGCGGACCGCCATCGCCGAATACGAGAAGGAGCTCGAAAACGGCGGTGCGGCACTGACTGCGGCCCAGAGCGCCGTCGCAGAGTGTGTGGAGCACGACGTCTGGGTCCAGTCGACCATCGCGAGCTTCGCAGGAACGGCGGACTACGACGCCGTCCGCCAGTCCCTACAGGTGCCGTTCGACGCCTCCGTGCGACAGGTTCTGCTGAATCTGGCGAACGAGTACCGCCGCGTCGCGGCGGCGTTGAAGCCCATCCCGGAGGCCGTGCTCAAGAAACCCGGTGGTGGTTCCGGCTCGGGTGGCGGGGATGACGATGACGAGACGGGCGGCGGTGGCGGGGATGAGGACGAGGAGACGGGCGGCGGTGGCGGGGATGAGGACGAGGAGACGGGCGGCGGTGGCGGGGATGAGGACGAGGAGACGGGCGGCGGCGAGGACGAGGATGAGGAGACGGGATCCGGTGGTGGTTCCGGCTCGGGCGGTGGCGAGGGCTCGGGCGGTGGCGAGGGCTCGGGCGGTGGCGGGGACGAGGGCCTGGGTGGTGGTTCCGGCTCGGGTGGTAGCGGTTCCGGCTCGGGTGGCGAGGAAGACGGAACCGGTGGCGGTGACCCCGGTTCGGGTGGTGGCGGTCCCGGGAGTCCGACCGGCTCGGGCGGTCCTCTCGGTGATCAGAACCGGGCCCTGCCGGACGCGCCCCGAGCCAAGGACAAGAACGGCGTAACCGGAATCGACGTGGACGGCGACGGGGTGCCTGACCTGGGCCTCGACGGCAAACCGCGGCCCGATGCGAAACTGGTCGAGCTCGATGGCCGCAGCGGCGTGGACGTCGACGGCGACGGCCGGCCGGACATCGGGATCGACGGTGAGATCCTTCCCTCCGCGCCCGTCGTGCAGGGACCGGACGGCACGATCGGCATCGACGTAAACGGTGACGGCCGACCGGACGTGGGGATCAGCGGGCAGGTGCTCCCGGACGCCCCGATCGTGGTCAAGGACGGGGTCCGTGGTGTCGACGTGGACGGCGACGGTGTCCCGGACCTGGGCATGGACCGCAAACCACTGCCCGATGCCACCCTCGTCACCGTGGACGGCATCACCGGCGTCGATGTCAACGGCGACGGCAAGCCCGACATCGGGATGAATGGCGAGATTCTCACGTTCGCCCCGATGGTCTCCACCCCGGACGGCATAACGGGTGTCGACGTCAACGGCGACGGTAAGCCCGACATAGCCGTGCTCGGTGGCCTGTCGGTGTCGCCGAAACGAGGGGCCGAAGCGATCCCGATCCCGGAACTGCCGATCTCGCCGCAGCCGACCCCTACCGTGCCCACGAACCTCACCTCGGCCGGGCTCGGTGGCCATGTGGTGACGTACGCGCCGGATCCCAACGATCAGCCGACGGTGCTGACGAGTCTGGGGGCCGCGCTGGCGGGCCGAGGGCGGCCAGCGGGCGCCGACGAGGTCGCGGGCGCCGGCCACCAGGGCGGGTCCGGTACGCCGCCGTTCCAGTCCGGGGCTCCGGCCGGCCTCGCCAGCAGAGACAGCCGGGCGCGGCGCTGGGCGGCGTTGGCCCGGGACGACGACGCCTGGCACGATGATCACGGAGCGAACTCGGTGCTGGGGCGCCCGTCCTACGACAACGATTGGGAGGACTGACGTCATGGCATCCGGTTTCGAGGCCGCCATCAACGAGATGCTCACCGAGCTGGCGCAGCAGCGCGACAGCATGACCCGCTTGCAGCAGGGCATGGCGTCGGTCACCGGCTCGGCGACCGCGCCGAAGCGGCAGCTGTCCGTCGTGGTGGACGCGCAGGGCGAGATCACCGAACTGAAGTTCCTCGGCCAGAGCTACCGGTCGATGGCCGCCTCCGAACTGTCCAACGTGATCATCTCCACCATCAAGGAGGCGCGACGCGACGCCCGCGTTCGGCTGGCCGAGCGGGCCGGCGACGTCGGGGTGGCCGGGGCGAACGTGGGCGACCTGGTCGACGGGGAGGCGGACTGGGGCGCCGCGCTGACCGACGCGTTCACCGTGCCGCAGTCGTTCCTGGACCTGCTCCAGCGACCGCCGACCGACCTGGTCGACGGGATCGACCTCGACACCGGCTCCCGCAGGCCCGCCGCCGGGGGCGACACCCCGACGCGTAACCAGGAACCAGGAGACGGTAAGTGACCTCGCGTCGCGTCTACACCGTCTCGGCCACGGAACCCGGCTGCCTACGCCGGATCTCCGAGGCGCTGGCCAGGGCGGAGAGCGGTGCCATCATCGACGTCCTGCCCGGCGAGTACGCCGAGTCACTGCACCTGTCCGTGCCGGTGACCATCACCGCCCGCGACGGCCGGGGAAGCGTGCTCATCGCGCCGCAGGACGGGTACGCGGTGTACATGCAGACGGAGACGGCGACGCTGGCGGGCCTGGTGCTGCGGCACCGCGACGACAAGCGGGCCGCGGTGGACGTCGGGGTCGGTCGGCTCCGGCTCGACGGGTGTGACCTGCGGGCCGAGTCCCCGGCGGCCGTGTTCGTCCGGGCCGGCGCGTCGATCGTGATGACCGACTGCGGGATAACCAACTCCGTCGGCGCCGGGATCGTGGCGACCGACGACGCCGGCGGCTCCGTCGAACGGTGCCGGATCGAACGGGCCGGCACCACCGGCGTGGTGCTGCGCAGCGGCGCCGATCTGACCATCCGGGACAGTGTGATCAGTGGGGCGCAGGGCAACGGGATCTGCAGCACCGAGGCGGCCAAGGGCGTCGTCGAGCGGTGTGAGCTGTTCCGGATCGGCGGCCCGGCGGTCGTCATCGAGAAGGGCTCCACCACCCGGGTGTCCGGTACGAAGATCCATGACACCTCGGACGTGGGCATGTACCTCACCGGCAGCGGCCGGGCGACCGTGGAGGACTGCGAGGTCTCCGAGACTGCGGGTGCCGGCCTGCTCGTGGCCGACGGCGCTGATCCGTTCATCGCCCGGACCCGGCTGAGCCGTACCCGGGGGCACGCCATCCGCGTCGTCGGCCGGTCGCGGGGCACGTTCGAGCAGTGCGAGGTCAGCGACGCCCCGGTGGCCGGGGTGTGGGTCGGCGGGCACAGCGATCCGACCTTCACCGGGCTCCGCCTGCGGGACTGCGCCGATGCGGCCCTGCTGATCAGCGACTCCGCGGCGGGCACGTTCGACGACATCGACATCCAGCGTTCCCGGCAGCACGGCGTGCGCATCGCCACCGGCGCCAACCCGCTGCTGCGTAAGCTCGTCATCGCGGGCTGCCAGGGGCACGGCATCGTGGTGGCGGAGAACGGCCGGGGCCGCGTCCAGGGCGCCGAGATCACCGACACCCGGTTCGCCTCGGTCCGCAGCCTCGACGGCGGCAGCCCCGAGATCACCGACTCCCGGTTCGGCGGCAGCGACGACGTGGGGGTGCTCGTCGGCGCCCAGGGGCGTTGCGTGTTGCGCGGCTGCGAGGTCTACGAGGCCCGCAGCGGTGGCGTCGCCATCGAGGACGGTGGCGAGGCGACGGTCACCGACTCGACCGTGCGCGGCTGCGGTGGCGCCGGGATCGGCCTCGCCGCCGGTGCCCGGGGCGAGATCAGCGGCTGCGAGATCGTCGACAACGAGGGCGACGGCATCTGCGTCGACAGCGACCAACCGATCGTGGTGCGGGACTGCGCCGTGTCCGGCAACGGCGGTGCCGGCGTACGCCAGGGAAAGTCGGCGGCCCGGCTCACCGCCGAGGGCGTGACGAGCGAGGACAACGGCGAGGCTGACTCGTACGGCGCGCAGGTCACCGCAGGCGGCAGGCCCGGCGGCGGCGGTCGGTCGAAGGCCCGGGCCGGCACGTCGCCGGTCGACGTGGTGCCGACCGCGGACCTGCTGGCCGAGTTGCAGACCTTCGTCGGCCTGGACTCGGTCAAGCGCGAGGTGGCGGCGCTGGTCAGCCTGCAGCAGTTGGCCCACAAACGTGCGGCCGTCGGCCTGCCCAGCCCACCGATGAGCCGTCACCTGGTCTTCGCCGGCCCGCCCGGCACCGGAAAGACCAGCATCGCCCGCCTGTACGGCAAAATCCTCGCCTCGCTCGGCACCCTGCCCAAGGGGCACGTCGTGGAGGTGGCGCGGCAGGACCTGGTGGCCCAGTACGTCGGCGCCACCGCGATCAAGACCACGGAGAAGTTCACCGAGGCCCTCGGCGGGGTGCTCTTCATCGACGAGGCGTACACGCTGGTCACGGAGAGCGGCGGTTCCGGCGCGGACTTCGGCCGGGAGGCGATCGACACGCTGGTCAAGCTGATGGAGGACCACCGGGACGACGTGGTGGTGATCGCCGCCGGCTACTCCCACGAGATGCGCCAGTTCCTCCAGAGCAACCCCGGCCTCGCCTCCCGCTTCACCAGGACCGTCGACTTCGCCAGCTACACCCCGGAGGAACTCGTCTCCATCGTGGAGAATCTCTGCCGGGTCCATCAGTACACCCTGGAGTACGGCACCCGGGCAGCGGTCGAGCGCTACTTCACCTGGATCCACCGGGACGAGACCTTCGGCAACGGCCGCACGGCGCGCAAGGTCTTCGAGGAGATGGTCAACCGGCAGGCCCAGCGGCTCGCGGCCGAGGGCACCATGTCTCCGCAGGAACTCAGCAGGCTCCTGCCCGAGGACCTCGGCCCGGCCGCCGGGCCAGGCGTCGGCACGTCGGCCGGCAGCACCCGGGAGGAGCTGCCGGGCCTGCTCGAACAGCTCAACGCCATGGTGGGCCTGCCCTCGGTCAAACGCGAAGTCACCGACCTGATCAATCTGATCGGCACGGCCGAGCGCCGGCGTCAGGCCGGGCTCCCGGTGCCCAACCTGTCCCGTCACCTGATCTTCTCGGGGCCGCCGGGGACCGGCAAGACCACGGTGGCCCGCCTGTTCGGCCAGGTGCTCGCCGCGCTCGGGGTGCTGTCGTCCGGGCAGCTCGTCGAGGTGTCCCGGGGCGACCTGGTGGCCGAGTACGTCGGACAGACCGCCCGAAGAACCAAGGAGGCCTTCGACCGGGCCCGGGGCGGCGTGCTGTTCATCGACGAGGCGTACAGCCTCAGCCGGGGCGCCGGCGCCAACGACTTCGGCGCGGAGGCGATCGACACGCTCGTGAAGCTGATGGAGGACCACCGGGAGGAGGTGGTGGTCATCGCCGCCGGCTACAAGTCGGAGATGGGTGGCTTCCTCGCCGCCAACCCGGGCCTGGCGTCCCGGTTCGCGCCGCCTCTGGAGTTCGAGAACTACCGTCCGGACGAACTGGTGGTGATCTTCAACCAGCATGCCGAGACGGCTGGCTACACCTGTGCACCCGCCACCCTGGCCGCCGTCGCCCGACACTTCCAGGCGGTGGAGAGGGGCCGCGACTTCGGCAACGGTCGGTACGCCCGCCAGGTGCTCGAGCGCATGATCACGAAACAGGCGGGCCGGACCATGACCATGTCCGCGCCCACCACGCAGCAGCTCATCTCCCTGCTACCCGAGGATCTCCAGTCGTGACCGCCGGGCGGGGAGCCGGAGGGCCATCATGATCAGGGGGCAGCGCCAGGGCGCGGGCGAGGTGCCCCGGCTGCGCGTCGACGAGGTGGGCGACGCGCTGCTGGTCTCGGTCAACGGCGTCCATCCGGCGACGGCGGCGGTGACCCGTGCGCTGCCGACCGAGACCGGCCGGATCTGTGTCGTCATGACCGACCCGGCCCTGGCCTACCACCCCGACCTCGGGTACCGCCTGTGCCGGTGGGTGCCGGCGCGCTACGAGGCCGTACGCCTGATCTCGCCCTGCGCGGGCATGGCGGACCAGTCGGGCCGGATACCCGCGCAGCACCTCTGCGAACTGGTCGAAGCCGACGTGATCGCCCCGGTCGGCGAGCTGGTCGCCGTCCCCGGCGGCACGCTGTACGCGCTTGCCGGCGGGGTCGACGGGACGGACGGCCAGTGGCTGCGGTACCGGCCGGGCCGCCCGCCACTCGCCGCCGGCCAACGGTTTCCGTTGCCGGAGTGGGAGCGGGAGCTGGCTGACGCCGCCGATCCGGGCATCCCGGAGCTCACCGTCGAGCAGATCCCGGCCGGCCTGTGGGTACGCCGGTCGCACAGCCCGGCCGGCCCGGTGGAGCCGACCGACCTGGCATTCGCCGTGCCCGTCCAGCCGGACACCGTGACGCTGCTGGTGTCCCGGCCCGGTGATCCGCCGCTGCCCGCCGCCGGCCTGCGCCGCACGATCGAGGCGATCCCCGCCGCGCTGCGTGAACGGCTCATCGTCACGCCGTACGGCGATGCCCCCGTCGCCGACGGCGCCCTCGGGGCCACGGCGTCCGCCGCCGCGAACCGCACCCTGCGGGTACGCACCGGACTGGCGTTGCACCTGTCCGGCCGGGGCGCCCAGGTGGCGGCGGTCGGGGTGGACGGGGCACCGACCTGGATCCCGTTCGCCCGGGAGATCGCGTGGCGTCCACACGGCGGCGGCCGGATCCTGTCCTGGACGGCGCCCACGGACCAGTTGCTGCCCGCCGGTCCCGCCCAGTTCATGCTGAACGAGCGGTGGCTGGTGGAGGTCCTTGAGGCGGGGCTGTGGATTCGGGAGGTGAACCGCACCGAGGGAGCTGCCGTGATCCGGCGGCTGCCGCTGGAGGCCGAGCACTGCACGGTGGTGATCGGGGTGGGCGACGAGGACCAGGCGGCACCGCCCTGGCGGCCCGTCGACCGCCTGCTGCACCGGCTGCCCGGGGAGGCGCTCGCGCGGCTGCGGCTGGCGGTGCCGGCAGAGGCCGGGCAGTGGTTCGCCGAGGACATGGCCAAGGGTCTGCGCCGTACCCTGCGAGGTCTGGCACCGCTGGTGCTGACCCCCGCAGGCCGGCTGCTCGACCCGGCCGGGGAGGAGCCCGGCCGTCGTCCCAGCTCGGCACCCGAACCGACCGGGAAGTCAGCACCGCGGGCCGGAGCGGTGGCGGCCGGCGTGCCGGGTCGCCGCAAGTCAACCTCCGTCGATGAGATCAGTTCGCTGCTGAGCTACGTCGACCAGATACGCCAGGCGCCGGCCTGGGACGAGTTGCCCGGTGAATCCGGGCCGCCCCGCCCGCCGGTGGCTCCCGCCGCGCGGCCGTCACCCGGGCGTGCGGCGGAGGGGACCGCGCAGGCGACGCCCCCGACGGACGACGGGCAGGCCGTCCTCCGTCCGCCGGCTCCGCCGGTCGTGGTGCCGCAGTCCGCGCCCGTGGTGGTGGTTGCGGCACCGGTCGCCGTGGCCCCGTCGGAGCGGGAGGCGGGTCCTGAGCCCGCCCCCCGTCCCGCCCGCCGGGCCACCGTTTCCCCGGTGGACGAGGATGCCGACGGTCTGGCCAACGAGGAGGCGCCGGAGTGAGGAATCCCAGGTCCGGTAACCGGAACGGATTCGCGGGCGGCGCCGTTCTCGTGGTGATCATGACGGTCGTCCTGGTGGTGGTGATGGTCGTCGTGATCGGAAACGACGGCCCGGCGCAGCGGCCTCCAGCGGGTGCTGCCGGCCCGGCCGACAGCCCGACGACGGAACCGGAGGGCGCCATGGAGATCCCGGTGCCGCCGGCGTCACCGGAGTGGACGCCGCTGGACCCGATCCTGGAAACGTCCGCCGAGCCCACGGTCACAGTGGCGCCCCCCGTCATCGGGGCGGCGCCGAACCAGCCCGCCGACCCGGTCCCGAACCGGCCCGCCAGCCCGGCCCCGAAGCCCACTTCCGCGTCGTCGTACCAGTTCACGGCCCTTGCGGGCAACGGCTGCGCGGAGACCGCCACCTCCGGGTCCTCCGCCGCGTTCCCGGCAGGATCGCCGGTGGCGAGCGTGGGGGGCGGTTGGTCCGGTCCGGGCTGCGCCGGGGGCACCGCCTGGTCCGTGCCGATGTCCGGTGCCGCCGACCGGAGCGACAGCGACATCCAGGTCAGGTGGTGGTTCAGCACCGGCACGCTGACCCGGGGCAGCTGCGCGATCTGGCTGTTCGTGCCCAAACCCGCGCGGGAGCTGGACGCAGCGGGCAAGCCGGCCTTCTTCCAGGTGACCCGGGGACGCGAGGACAGCACCGTGATCGGCACGTTCAGCATCGACCAGCCCGCCCACCGGGGCCAGTGGGTCCGCGCCGGGTCCTTCCCGCTGGAGGGTGGGCGGATCGGGGTCAGGTTGCTCAACCGTGGCGCCGGCACCGGCGGCGCTCGGCACGGCGCCGGCCAGGTCCAGGTGGGCTGCACCACATAGCCGACTCGGTGAACCCGCCCCGGCCGGCGTACGTAGCCATGGTATGACCGAGACGATCATCATCGATGCGGATCAGCTTGCCCTCGTGGCCAAGGAACTGAAGATTCCGGCAGCAACCGTGCGGGATGCGGTGTCGACGTTCAACAAGAACAGCGCGGCGCTCGGTACGCCATGGGGCAACGACGAACTCGGCAAGAAGTGGGCCGAGATCTACGTCCCTGGTGTGGAGGGCGTGCAGTCGTCGTTCAAGGCGATCGTGGACGGCCTGTTAAAACTCTCGGACGATTTCGCCAAGATGGGCCATGTCTACAACCTCGTCGAGAAGGGCAACAGCCGATAGGTGGCCGGGTGAAGGCCGAGCCCCATCGCTTCGGTCAGGCCCGGACCAGGTCTGAAGACTGTCCCGTGGGCCGGCCATGACGGCGGGTTGGCGGGACGGCGGGCACGTCGCCCGACCGGATGCCGTCTGGTGTTTCGGTGAGTTCACCTCGTTCGAAGGAGTTGTCGTGACCGTTCCTGTCCGTAGTGCCGGTGATCTTGGTCAGGTCGCCGGCTGCCATGACATGCTGCTGCGCCTGGCGGGTCGGTTGCCGGATGACCTGATCGCCCAGGCGCGTAGCTGGCTCGCGGAGCGGGCGTTGGTCAAGCTGGCCCAGGTGTTGGCCGGGGCCGTCACGGCGCAGCGGGTGGCTCTGCATCCCGATGATGCCGCCCTGCTGGTCGACCTGCTACGCGGGGTGGACGCGGACACTTCCGAGCTGGCGAATCTCGCCCGGGCCGGGCACGACGTGCTGCTCCCGTACCTGTTCCAGCCGGTCACGCCGGACCAGGCGGCCACGATTCGGCGGCGTGGCGGGGTGCTGCCGGTCGCGCTTGATCTGACGTCCGGGACGCCGCCGCGGTGGGACACGGTGGACGCGGCGGCGGTCGAGACAGTCGCAGCCCGCCCCGGGGTGCACGGCTTGTGGCGGGCATGGCGGTCGGTGGCCGATGGCTCGGCGTGGCCGCTGCCGCGCCGGGTGTATCTGGTGGAGGTGGCTGACCCGGCGGAGCGGCCCGGGTTGGCCGCCGCACTCCAGGGCGCGCTCGAGGCCGCGGGCGAGATGGCGCCCCAGGTAGAGGTGAGCGCGGTGGGTGAGACGCCGTCGTACTACCAGCGCACGGCGCGCGGGTCTGGGGCGTTGCTGTGGGCGCACCGGGCCGCACCGGTGATCGAGAACGCGACGGTGTTCGATCTGGTTGATCCGGAGCGGGGTGCGGTCTTCGCGCCGGATCACCCGAAGGTGGCCGACGCGGCGGCCCGGGAGGCGCTGCTGGGCTATCTGGATGGCGGTCATCCGTTGATGTGGACCACCGCGACCATCGACGATGTGGTGGATACCAGCCGGGGTGCGGTGGTCCCGTTGAACTTCCGGACCGACGGCACCTGGATCTGGCCGGACGTGGTCGCGTACTACCTGCGCGAACATCACCTGCGGCCGGACGATCGGCTGGTGGAGCACATCGAGGGTGTGGGACATCGGATGGCCCCGCTGGACGGGGTGGCGGTCTTCCGTACGCTGACCAGGCTCCAGGAGCCGCCGGAGGGTGAGCCGGCGTGGCGGTTCCACGACGACGAGCCGGAGCAGCCCCCACTGGACGGCCCGGACCTGGATTGCTGATGTGGACCGTCCCCGGGCGGGTCGGACTGGTTCTCGACCGGGTGAACCGGGACCGCCGCCCGGACGTGGTAGTCGGGGAACGTCGAGAAGGGGGCTGACAGGTGGGCGACACCGATCCGGATGAGCACGACGACTGGGCCGAGGGCAACGATCGCGACGAGCGGCCGGGCAGGTGGGCCCGGCTGACCCGCAACGGGCTACGCCGCCCGAGCATGCCGCTGCTCGCCGCGGCGTGTGTCGGTGTGCTGGCGGTGTTGATCGGCATTGTCGTCGGTGGCCGGGAGCAGCCGGGCCCGCCGCCGCCGGCCGCCGCCGCTGGCGGCGGTGGGGTCACCGAGAATCCGACCATCGAGTTCGATCCGGTCTCGGAGGGCGAGGAAATGTCGCCGAGTGCGGCACCGGAGATCACCGTAGCTCCGACACCCACCCCGGGCGCCTCCAGCGCGGCACCGAATCCGACCCCGGGCGCGACCCAGCCGCCGCGACAAACCCCGGCGCCCGGCGTGCCGACCGGTGCTGCCCCTGCCCCCGCGCCCAACGCGCCGAACGCGCCCAAGTCCACCTTCACCGCAATCGGCGGCTATCACTGCTCGCCGACCGCGACCACCGGCTTCCGGCACTCCGACTGGTACAAGGACGGGGAGCGGGGCTGGTACTCCACGGGCACCGGTGGCTGGGTGGGTGCCGGCTGCGAAGGCCACTTCGAGTCGATGCCGATGTCCGGCTCCAAGACCAAGGACGACAGTGGTCTCTACGGTGAGTGGTGGTTCGTCGTCGGTGCGTCGACCCGCTCGTGTGACGTCTCGACGTACGTGCCGGCCACCACGGACAGCCGTAGGGTGGCCGGCGCCCCCGCCACCTACCAGGTGCGCGACACCGAGAGCGGGCCGGTCCGGGCGACGTTCACGGTCGCTCAGAAGGCCAACCGTGGACGGTGGGTGGCGTCCGGGACGTACGCCGTCACCGGCGGCCGAATCGTCATCCGGGTGGTCAACCGGGGAATCGACTTTAACGACTCCGGGGACACCCTCGACCACATCGGGATCGCGCAGATGAAGGTGACCTGCCACTGACGTGGCCGTGAGCCGGGCGTCATCGGGCGGCTGTCTTCCCTGACGGGGAGGCAGCCGCCCGCACGTCTTCGACGGGCCCACTCCAGCCCCGTCCGTTGCTGTAGCAGCGCGGACACGACACCAGTACGGGCAACTCGCCAGCGCTGCGCCGCAAGCCAACGACTCGGCACTGGGTGAACCGCGGTGATCCGGGATGCGTAGTCGTAGCAGCGCGGAAGCAGCACAGCAACGCTCACCGGCCTCTGTGTACGTGCCCTGAGGCGCTTGCTGGCCGTTGCCGCGTCCAGTGTCGGCGGTGTCGGTTCGCGACGGGGGGTCCCGTCGTCGCTCCGCCGTGGGCGATTCGACTTGTCCGGCTGGCCCGGTGTGGCCCTGTGGAAGGTGGCGCGATGAGTATTCCGGGTCCGCCGGAGGGGCTTGAGTGGGTCACGTTCGTGCTGGTTGGGGAGAACTGGCCGAAGGGTGATGAGGATGGGATGCGGGCCCTGGCCGAGGCGTGGCTGAGGCTTGGTGAGGATCTTGCTCCGTTGGAGGGGCAGTTGCGGTCGGTGGTCGCCCAGTTGGAGGCGGCCGGGCAGGGGCCGGCGTTGGCGGCGGCGCGGGAGTTCCTGCTGCGGATCAGCGGTGGTTCCGGCGCAGCGTTGCCAAAGCTGCGTAAGGCGATCGATGACGTGGCGGGGGGTGCGAAGAAGGTCGCTTTGGAGATCGAGTACACGAAGCTGATGATTATCGGTTTCGCGGTGATCCTCCTGCACATGTTGATGAAGTTGGTGTTCCTGTCGGTGATATCGGGTGGTGCGGCGTCGGCGGCGGCGGCGCCGATTGTGGAAACGTTCCGGCAGGTCGTGTTGCGGCTGTTGAAGCGTCTGGTGTTGGCTGTGGTGCAGGGTGCGTTGTTCATGGTGCTTCTGGATGTGGCGGTTCAGGGTTTCCAGGTGGTGGTGTTGAAGACCCGGGATCTGAAGGAATGGGATCTGAAGAAGACCGGGTTCATGGCGGGTATTGGTGCGCTGGGTGGGGCGATCGGTTGGTCGTTGGGTTGGATGCGGCGGCTGCCGTTCGGTAAGACCTGGTTGGGCACGGTGGTGAAGAACTCCCTGGCTGAGGGCCTGCCGGAGTTGATCGCGGATGCCATTTCGCAGGGTCATGCCGATGTGGGGCCGCGTGGTGGGTTTGTCGGTGGCTTGTTGTCGGGCGCGGTGGAGGGTGCGATTGAGCACCCCATCAAGGGTCTGAGCCGCCGCCGCATTTTCACTGACAACAGTTTGTTGTACATGTTGGGGCGGTTGTTCGGTGCGGATGTGACCCTGGGGCCGCCGCCGGACCTGCTCGGGGACCTGCCGAAGGGCGTGGGGCCGGTAGACGCGTCGGGGTTGTCGCCGGAGGCGGCTGCCGCTGCCGATCCGGTCCCGACGTATCAGGAGAAGCTTCCTGATGGGGAACTGTCGTTGGAGGTGGGTCCGGGCCGGAACCCGGATGTGGACGCCGGCTCGGACCTGGGTTCGGGTTCGGGTTCGGCCTCCAACCCGAACTCGAACCCGAACGCGAACTCGGGCTCCAACTCCAACTCCAACTCGGGCTCGAATTCGAGTGTGGGTTCGGGTGGGCCGGGGTCCGCTGCGGAGGGCTCGACGTCTTCGGTGGAGTCGTCCGACGCCGGGTGGGCCGCCGGGTCGTCTGCGGATGCTGGGCTGGGCGCTGGGTCGCAGTCTGGCGTGCAGGTCGATACGGGCCCGAACTCCTTGTCGAATGCGGGTGTTGGTGGGCTTACCGACGGTGGTGGGGGGTCGTCGGACTCCGGGTCTGTTGGTGGGCCGCCGTTGTCGGCGTTGGGGCAGCAGGACCTCGGGGGCTTGTTGGGTGCTGACGGGAGCTTGGCTCGGGAGCGGCTGTTCGATGAGTGGCGTGGGGCGGAGCTGGGTCGGTTCGAAGGGCTGTTCGACAGGTCGTTGCCGCAGGGGGGTGACCTGTTCGGGTTGTCGGTGGCGGACCTGAGGGCGGAGTGGCTGCGTCAGGCGGAAACGCATTTCGACAATGTCTTCGCTCCGTTGGTGATCCCGGTGGACCCGTTGTCGGGGGCGTCGTTGGTCCCGAACTCGGCGGATCAGGTGCGGGGGTTGCAGTCGCGTTGGGCGGCGTTCACCGCCGATGTGAACGTGGTGGCGGGGCTGGGCGGGAGCGCGTGGGCCGGTGTGTTGTTCGCGCACGTGTTCACCGGTCACGAGGTCGAGGTGGTGGTTGATCGGTGGTTGGGGGCGCGGCCGGATGTGGTGGTGTCGGCTGTTGATCGGATCGCGTTGCGGGATGCGGTGGTGGCGGAGGTTCGCGGTGCGGTGCTGGCCCGGCTGGAGGCGGTGGCCGAGAGCGGGGCGTTGCCGGCTGATCGTGTGGTGAAGGCGGTGCAGTCGGTTCGGGGCGATGGTGTCGCCCTTGAGCGTCGGGTGGAGGAACGGTTGGCGGCGTTGGTCGCGGCCGGCAGGGTTGCCTCCCCGGACGACGCCGTGAACGCGATGGCGAGTTCCACCACGACTCCCTCGGCTGATTCGGTCGGGTTGGTGGAGCCGACGGCGAATGTGGATGTGGTGGTCCCGCTGGATGCCCTGGTGTCGGTGGCAGCGGATGGGAGCACGTCTGCTGCTGGCCCGGTCGCGGTGACTGCGGCGACGGCCTCGACTGTTCCGGTGGCTGTCCCGGTCGTGGCTGCTTCGGCGGGTCAGCAGTCCGTGATGGCGGTTCCGGCTCCGGCTCCGTCCGGTGCGGTCGTGTCACAGCCGCTCCCGCAGTCGCGGTCCGCTGCTGTGGGGGCGTCGTCGGTTGCTGTCGGGGTGGCTGTGCCGGCGGGGCGGTATCTGCCGGGGGTGGCGGACGGTCAGCAGTGGGGGGTGAACGCGGCGGCCCTGCCAGAGTTCGTGGTGGATGGTGTGCCGTGGTTCGCGGTGGCGGGTCACGGGGTGCCGGATCCGGGTGGGGTTACGAATTCAGTGGGAATTGCCTTGGGTGATCAGGTGCTGGATGCGGAGCGGTTTGCGGATGCGGTGCGAGGCATGCCCGGGTGGGATGGCCGGCCGGTGGTGCTGGTGATGTGCCGGGCGGGGGCGGCTGACGGGGATGGTGTGTCGTTCGCGTCGAGGGTGCGTGATTTGTTGGAGGTGCCGGTGGTGGCGGCGCCGTTGAACGTGTGGTCAGATTCGGGCGGGTCGGTGCTGGTCGGTGAGTTTGTGGTGTCGCTGTCGGGGCGGATGTCGTTCTCGTCGGGCGATGCCCGGGCAGCGTGGCAATATTTCCCGGAAGGCAAGGGGGCCGCCCCAATCTCCCATGCGGCGGGTCTCACCGACACGATGAACGCGTTGGCGTCCGTGCCAGCTTCGGCTGGTGTCTCTTCGCCCCCGACGGGTCGGGGCTGGACCCGCTGGGCGGAACTGGCGATTGGCGATGGTGCGTCGCTCACCGCGCCCGGCGGGGCGGTAAGCCACGGCGGGGCCACGAGCAGGCCACCCGTCGTCCCGCCGATCCCGTCTGAGACACGGACGTTCGTGGAGGAGGTGTTCGAGGAACTTGATGAGGGTGTGCCGTCCGAATCACCGACGACCGCAGTGGTGGCGGACGCCGATCCGGTGACTGCGCCTGGAATCGCCGTGACGCAAACGAACGGCGGAGGCACGCCGGATCTGGTCTCGCCGGACCTCGGGCCCGTTGCCGGGGCGGTCCCGCCGAGCGGTCCGCCCTCGCCTGATCCGCGGCTGACGAGCAGTTACCGCATCCGCTCCGTCGACGGCGATATGCGGTTCGAGTCCCTGTTGCCGCTCACAGTGGCGGAGCAGGATCCCGCTGACCCGACCGCCTTCCCCGCATTCGTCCCGCAGTGGTCGAGTCTTGCGCAGGCGCATCCGCCGCTACGGGTCTCGGCCGACTTTTCCCTGGCGATCAACGGAACCCATTCCGTGCAGAGCAGCGCCAACCCGATGGAAGTGCGGGAATTCTACGCCAGTGGTGAGGTGTTGGCAGCCGCTCAGGCCGCTCTGCGTCGTACCGGTGGCGATATTGAGTTGGAGGTTTCGGGAAGTCAGGTGCTGCTCGACGAGAACGGCACCGAAGCCGCACTGTACCGGGTTGTGCCTCGAATGAGAGAACCCCGCAGTGACATCTGTCGGGACTTCGCTGGGAAGATCCACGGTGAGGTAGCCGACACGGTCGTGTTCCGCCAGGATGATGGAACCACCGCGTGGGCCGACATCAATGCCCAGGATGGCACCGAAGTAACTGGGATGTGGCACCTCGCCGAAGGGCTCGCGGGTTTTGTCGAAGCTGGACAAGATCCAGCAGGGGCCACCGCCATGTGGGCGACCTCACTGGTGGCTCAGGACATGCGGGAAATGGGTGGAGGGCCCGGTCGGCCGATGCCGGGCGACCGTTACGGCGCTGCCCTGAGCTACCGGACCGGAAATGAACAGGCCCGGCAGCGAATGGACAACCTGGCGAGCCGGATCGGAATCAACCAGCATGCCTGGGCCGCCCCCGGTGAGACGTACGCTTCCGTGTCGATTCCCACCCAAGGGCCGGACGGCATGCCGGACTTCAGCCGCGATGTGGCCCGTGGGGTGACCAACATCGGGGGTTCCGGATACCACTTTGCCGCCGTGATCGCCGAAAGCGCGGATGGCCGCAGCCAGATCACCCTCGAGAACGCCGCGCACCGGGCCGAGATCCTGTCGGTCGTCGAAGAGGCCATCAGAAGGAATCTGGCGAACCATGGCGCGGACCCGGAAAGCGCCCTGCGTGACCTGGACGCACGCCTGCGTGATCTGGATGCACAGCTGGGCGACCCGGCGCAGCGGCCCACTGCTCCCGAGGCGGCAAGACTGCAAAAAAGCAGGGCACTCGCTGCGGCGCTCGCCGCCCTTCAGCCCACCGGTTACGACGGCGCGGAAGAGGGCCTGAAGAACAAGGCCCGCAGTGCGATGCTCGCCGCTGCGGCGCTTCCGCCACCCGGCAACCAGTGGTACTTCAGGATGTACACCCGGGAGCCGGGTGAGAGCTTCTTCGAGCAACAAACCCTCCTCTACGAACCATCGGCGACTGTCCCGAGAGTGAACCCGTTGGTTGTGGTCGCCACCGGCGGACATCGCCGGATTGGACCGGTGACGGTTCACTTCGAGCGAGGTGATCGGAACGTTACGGACCAAGCTCTCGGCGTTTTGCGGTGGTCCGGCCGCAGGGTTGCCCGGTCTGCCCTGTGGTGTGCCGACAACGGGCTTCCACTGCCCACCGTCGTGGTCACCGGCCATGCCAATGTCGGACGCCTCGGTGGGAGGCGAGCCAGAACGGCCGCGGCGGAACGGGCCAATTCCACGGCTACGGCCTTCCGTGCCGAACTCGATTCGGCCCTTGCCCGACTGGAGGACACCGATGTGAGGGTCCGCGCTGACGAGGTGCTGATCCAAGAGTTGGTGGCGGACCCGCACACCGATCGCGACGCCGTCACAGACAACCGCCGGGCCACCTTGGAGTTCTTGGTCCGCGACGAGACACCATCCATCGGCGTCCGCCCGGATGACGGTACGACGTCGCACTCGGCGTCTTTCCCACCGGAGACCTCCTCGACGGTCCTGCCGGACCCTACTGGCGACCCTGCCTCGGCTACCGGAACCCCGGCCGGGGACGAGCGGGCCCAGCGACCGGCCCGGTCGGGGCCCGAGCCGGCCTGGCTCGCGTGGAACGCGACAGCTCCGGCCTCGACCGGCTCCGGGCCGGCAGCGTCGGACGGCACACCGGTCCTGGTCAGCGACACACACGGTCGGGCGGTGTACGGCTGGGTTCCGGAGGGCCGGCGGGGTCCCCTCGTGCTGTACCGCACCGACGGCGGTTCGCCCGAGGTGCCGGCGGAGCTTCGCGCCTGGGCGGCGCAGACGGATCGGTCGGCCCCGGGCCTGACCCTGCTGGCGCAGCCCGGCCTTTCCGCCGAGGCACTGTTCGACGCGGTGGGGTGGGCCGTGGCTCGCCCCGGTGAAGCGGTGCCTGTTGCCGTCGAGGTGGTCACCGAGCAGGGTGCGGCCGGGCTGTCGGATCGACAGTTGGCGGAGCTGTGGCAGAAGCACCCGGGCACCGAATTCACCCAGTCGTCCCGAGCGGAGCCGCCTACCGAGCTGTCGACCGATCGGGGCAGCACGCCGGCGTCGGGGGCCTCCGAAGGCAACGACCTCTTCGACGCGCTGATCGACACCTTCCCTGAGCACCTGAAGTCGAAGCTCGGGGTGCAGAGGCCGACGGTGGAAATGCTCCGGGAGCGGGTCGCCGCCGCGCTGGAGGCCGACTTCGCCCTAGCCGCCGTGACGGGTGAGGTGGGGGCGAGGTGGGCCGGCTTCGTGGCGAGCCGCGACGGCGAGAGCAGGGAGGCGGCTCGCCAGCGGTACCTGACGGACATCAGGACACCGGGCAGTTGGCAGCACGACGCCGACGACCTGGTGCCCACCATCGCCGCCGCAGCCCTCGATCTGCCGGCGACGCTGCTCATCACCCCGGTCCCCGGGGGCTCGACGGCGGTGGCGAGTGTGGGGGTCGCGGCCGGTCGGTACCTGCCGGCGGCGGGCGACCAGGCGAATCCGGCGGTGAGCGGTGGCTCGCTGCCGGTCTACGCCTCGGCCGGCGTCGACTGGCTCGCGGTGGTGGCGCACGGCAAGCCAGGTGGTGTCCAGGTCGGTGCCCGGGTGTTGGACGCGGCCGGGTTCGCCGCCTGGGTGCGCAGCGTGCCGGGCTGGGCCGGCCGCCCCCTGGCGCTGGTGGTGTGCGGTGCCGCCAAGGCGGATGCGGACGGTGGGTCGTTCGCGCGGGAGGTGCGGGACCTGTTGGGGGTCCGGGTGCTGGCGGCCCCGGAGAACGTGTACACCAACGAGAGCGGCGCTGTCTTCGCGGGGAGCCTCGACCTGGCAGCGGGCCGACCCCGCTTCACGTCTGACGGCGAGGCGGCCTGGCAGTTGTTCCCCGCTGAGCGGGATGCCGCGTCGGAGAGCCTGGGCAGTGGCAGCCTCGACATGGCGATGCACAGGCTCGGCGCGACGGTGCGAGCCGAAGGCGACCAGGCCGAGCCCGCCGGGTCGACCTGGTCGCCCCGCTGGGCCGGGGAGCCGGGGACGGCCGTGGTCAGCCCGGACCCGGTCGGAGTGCTCGAAGTGACCGAGCAGCCGGATCCGGTCGGAGTGCTCGAAGTGACCGAGCAGACCGTGGAGGGGCGTCCGGTCGCGGTGCAGGTCGCACTGGCTGGCGGTGAGCCCGCTTCGACGCTCGACGGCCAGGTCTCGGAGCGCTCGTACCTCGACGCCGGGACGTTGTCCACATTGGAGAACGCCCTCATCGCGGTCGTCGACGATCGCGTGGTGACCCTGCCGGACGGCCAGGTGAACGCCCAGCGGTTCGTCGAATCCCTCGAACTGGTCATGCAGCCGATCGCCGCGAACCCCCCGGCTGTCGTGGTGGTGGCCCTGAACGGGGCGTCGACCCGATTCGCCGAACAGCTCCGCCAGGTCGCCGATGCCCATCCGGCCGTCTGGTTCCTGGCCGCCCCGGGCCCGGTGTACGCCGCCGATGGCCGGCTGCACGCTGGCGCGCCGGGCCGGCCCGACACGTGGCTTTCCTTCCGCGCCGGGGAACCGGTGGAAGACGCGGTGACCGGTGCGCTCACGCCGGACGCGCTCAGCGACTGGCTGGAGGAGGCCACCTTCGATCTGCCGACGGCCATCGCCGAGTTGCGTAGGCAGATCACGGAGCTCGAACGGTCGTTGGACAGCGCGGCGGCAACGGGCAGCCCGGGCCGGGCGGTTCGAGATGAGGTGCTTGCCTCCCTGGCCAGTGCGACGGCCTCGCTCCATCTCGTCGAGCTGGCCGGGTCAACTCGTGCGGGCCTGCCGGATCTCTTCGCAGCCCAGGACCATGTCCTGCATGCCGAACGGACCCGGTACGCGCCGATGCCAGCCCTCCAGGTGCCGGCGGGACCGGCCCGAACCCGCGAGGAGCCGGCACCGGAACCGGTGGCCCCGGTTGTTTCGACGGCCCCGACTGTTCCGCCTGCGCCGGTCGTTCCGACGGCCCCGACTGTTTCGACGGCCCCGGTAGTGTCGCCGGCCCTGCCGAGCGACGCCGAACTGCTTGACGCGGCCTTTGTCGTAGCCATGGAACCCGTCCTGGAGATCAAGCTCCGTCAGGCCCAGGAGCCTCTTCCGCCAAACACGCCGGAGGTCCGGGAGGTAGCTGACGCGCTGCGGCAGTTCAACCTTCTGATCGAGGAGGCCCGGCAGGCCGGCGAGTTGCCGTCGGCCCCCCTTGCCCGGGTCATGGTCAACGCGTCGCCCGCACAGATGCGGGTCTGGCAGGAGACCGCGCAGCGGAGGGCCACCGCGCTCGCGCAGCGGGCGGAGGCCACCGGCGAGCCGGCTACGAGGGCCCGGCACCTGCTCGGCAGCGTGTTGTACCAGAACTTCCCGATGCGGACCGGCGCGCTGGGTCTTGACCCGGAGGCACCCGGCAACGGGCAGTTCCTGCCGCTGGTCCAGCAGGCGCTCGACCCGTCCGCCCTAACGGTGAACGAAGAGCACATGGACCGTCTGACCGGGTACGTCACGTCCCTGGTCGGAGCCAACGAGCCGGTCACCCTGGACGCGCTCACCCGGCGTGCGGGCTTTGACGCCCTGCGGATCAAGCTCGGTGATCGGACCGAGGTCTCGCTACCGGATCTCGACCAGCGCATCGCGGGGTCGCGGTACAGCGCTGATCTGTCGCCCGATCGGGTGCTCGAGCTGCGCGCACTGGCCCGCGACCTGTCCACCGCGAGCAACGAGCCCTTCGAACCCACTGACCGGAACCTGGAAACGCTCAACCAGGTGATCGAGTCGGCCTACCGGCGGTATGCGAAGGTCTACGACGGCGCCCGGCCGGACGGGCCGTTGGGGTTGGCAGACCTGGGGGATCTGCTTCGCCACAAGCTCGGGGATCGGGCGGCCCTCACCTGGGCGAACGTGCAGCGGGTCGCTGATGAGAGCAACGCACGCCAGCTTTGGCGGGAGAGGCATCCGGGGCAGGCGTGGGTGGCCGGCGTGACCCGGTCCGTCACCGTCAAGCTGCCCGCGCTGGGCAGGTCCGCCGTCTACCAGACCGTGTCCGCCCGGCACACGCACAACATTCAGCAGACACCGGGCCAGGCGGACTCGCCGGCGGAGCGCCAGGCTGAGTTGGACAGCCTGTGGGCAGCGGTGTCGGCGGCCCCGGTGGCACCGCCTGCCGTGTTGGCGGCGGATTTCGATCCGCTGCCCGGAGCCGTGGCCCCGGCGGCGCAACAGCCGGACCCGGTCACCCGGGACGACCTCGCCGGACTGGTCGACGCCCGACGTCTGCTCTACGCCGACGGCCGGGACCGCTGGTACACCGGGCTGTCCGAGTACCGGCCCATGGCGCTTGAGCTGCTGGGCGTCGAGGGCGCGGTGGGTGCGGCCGAGGTGCGCGAGTTGGCCACTCTGGTGCGCGACGCGCGGGCAGCCAGCGGCCCCCGCCTGCGGACCGGTGCGGCCGTCACCGCGGATCGGTTCCATCGTGCGGTCACCCGGCAGCGGCTCACCGAATTGGCGATCTCGCGCTGGCAGGACGGGAAGCCGCGCAGCCGCCCGAGCCCGGAGGGTGTGACCGAGGACCACAGCAGAATGGTCACCGCCTTCCACGCCATCGAAGAGTTGCCGTTCGTGCCGGAGTTGACCACCTGGATCAACCGGGCCGTGCCGTTCGGCGGGGGGCAGATCAGCGAGGAGGTCGTCAACCGCACGCTGGCTTCGCTGTTCGGCCAGGTGCTCGACGACGGCGCGGCGCTGTCCGTGACGGCGGGGGGCCGGACCTACGACATCCGGCTGTGGGCCGTGGCGACCAGCGAGCCGGTGGTGGAGCCGGCCAGCCTGCTCGGCGCCAAGGAAGAGGGCAGCACCCGGTTCTCCGGTAAGCAGGAGAACCGGATCTACCGCTACCGGGACACTGCGATCTGGCGGTCCGAGGCGCAGGGGAGCAGCCTCGACGTCGGGTTGGCGTATCGGGGTGGCTTCGGCGCTCCGGGCACGGTCGAGGCCGGCCGGGCGGACGTGGCGGCGACCTACGGTCGGGCGAACACCAGGGGCCGGCGTCAGCTCGCCGCCAACGCCACCTCGGACTTCCAGCAGTTGCGGATCAAGGAGCCCCTGGGCTGGGTGAACCTGCTGGTCAACTGGGTGCTTCGGGTGCAGGACCGGGAGACCGGCCGGTGGCGGGAGCTCCGTCTCCGCGACGCGCACGGCGCGTTGCGCGAGCACCAGGTGCGCTACGCGGTGGCGCAGTTCCAGTTGCCCTACTCCGTGCCGGAGAGCCAGCTACCCGGGCTGTCGTCCAACACCGACCCCGACTATCGGAGCCCAACGCCGATCACGAGCGCCGAGCAGTTCCCGGTGTGGAACCTGGACCACGCGGTGCCGCGGGTGCAGCTCGCCGACTCGGTGCTGGACGGGGTCCGGCAGGCGCTCAGCCCGCAGGACTACGCGTTCTGGAAGCCCGTCGTCGAGGCATACCTGTCCAACGACCAGCTCGCCCTCGGCCTGCGGGACATCCTGCGGCCCAGGAAGGGATCCAGCCCGACCGACCGTAGCGATGACCGCCACTACCAGCAGGTGTTCCGCCATACGTTGCAGCGTGACGGCCGGCATCTGAGCCTCAGTCTCACTGCCGGCGACCTGGTCCAACCGATCCACACGGTCACCAAGATCAGCGAGGTGAGCAGCAGCGGTGAGACCCGGTTCGACCGGGTGTTGGCCGTCGTGATCAAGACATTGCTCAGCCAGGACTCCACGCGGTCGGGCCGAGGCACGCTGACCGGGAGCCTGCGGGCGATCGAGCAGTATCTCAGAATTGGCGGGCGCGGCCAGTTCACCCAGCGAAGCGGTGATCAGCTCATTCGTCATCACCGGGCCATGTTGACCCGGGCCATGCGGGTCGGTGGCCCGTTGCAGGTCGTACTGGCCGACTTCACCGTCCAGTTGGAGGTTCACCACCGACACGGGGCCGAGGAGACAGCCCCGCCCGCGGTGAACATCGACGGCTTCGCGCACTTCATGGTGCACTCGGACGCCCTGCGGTCGCTGTCGGTCGACACGGCGGCGGCCGACTCCGGGAGTGCGTCGGCGGGTCCCGCGTCGGCGTCGACCAGTTCGGAGCCCGCCCCGGCCGACCCGAGGTGGTGGACGCCGGGCCCCCGCTTCGGGCTGACGATGGACTTCGTCAGGCGTCTCGACGGCGTGCCGGAACTCTACAACCAGATCGCCGCGCTCATGGTCGCCGAGGGGTACCTACCGAGGCAGGCGGTGGGCGACGGGACAGCAACGCCGTGGAACACGTTGCAGGGACTGTCGGTGACCGGCGCGGACGTCAACCAGCCGGGCCAGGCGTACCTGAACTGGCGGCTGCTCGTCAGCCAGTTGTCGGAGGAGTCCCTGCGGGCCAGGGCCGACGACGTGTTGAGCGCCGACGCGGGGCAACCGGGCGTCACCTGGGTCTTTTCGCATCCCGAGGAACCGGTCTCCCCGACCCGGGGGCTCACCATCGGTCTGTGGGCCGAGGCCACCGGCGTCGACACCTACAAGAGAGCCACCGAATACCAGGTGCAGTACGGCCACACGAGCGTGGACACCATGGCCGTCAAGGGCGCGAGCAGTCGGGTCAGGGACCTCTCCGGGTATGCCGGGGCCGGCGGCACGGGCCGGAGCGATGGCCTGGGGCAGGGGCAGGTTGGCGGCCAGCTCACCACGTCGGCGACCGGCAAACTCGGCCGGACCCAGTCCACCGCGTTGACCTCCGACACCGACGGGCAGAAGATGCCCAGCTCGGAGTTCGAGGTGGGGATCCGCTGGCGCTGGTTCGCCAACCGTGGCCCGGCATCGTTGGAACAGCCGGCGGAGGTTCCGGCGACGGCGATCCTGCTGCAACCCAACGCGCTGCACGCCGACGCCGGCCCATCGCCCCTGGCACCGCTCGATGTCGTCGCCGCCCGGCCCGATCCATCCGTGGAACCGATCAGCACCCGGGCGGACCCGCCGCCCGGGCTCCTGGACGACCGCCGGATGCGCTCGGTGCTGACCACCATGACGGCGGCGATCTATACCGCGATCGGCGTCCAGGGCGTCGGGGTGCTGCAGGACAGGCTGATTCGGATGACGGGTCTGCCGAGGGCCGCCGTCTGGCAGGGGCTGACGCCGACCGTCTACAAGACCGTCCTGATGCGGGCGCTCTCCGCAACGGCGGCGATCCCGGTCGGAGACCGAATGGTCGATCTGGCCGTCCGCCCGGTCGGCCGCCCGGAGATTGTCAAGGTCTGGCTCCCCTACACCCAGCAGGTGCTCGAGAGTCAGGTAGGTCACGAGCAGGGCACCGACAGCCTGAGCCAGCGTGGCGTGCAGGCTCAGGGGACAGGCGGCGCGACCGCCCTCGGCCCCGACGAAGCCGAGTTTCTGACCGGTAGCGGCAGCATGACCAGGTCGACCGGGACGGGGGAGAGTGCCGCGTCGCTGCACACGGTGGGCAGCTACCGAGGTGTCTACCAGGACACCCGCATGGCGATCGTTCGTACGGTGGTGGTCAACCGGGTCGAGACGGCGGGCGGTGCCCTCGTCGAGACCTTCGGCGAGGTGTGGCTCAACGTGCTGCGGACCGATGTCCTCGCCAACCGGGACGCCTTCGACAACGCCGAGCTGCTGAACGAACCCGAATCCGACCCGAAGGAAGAGGCTTCGGCCGCCGACGAGGCTCCGCCCCCGATACCGCCGGCGGTCCGGTCGCTGAGCACCGAGAGGCTGCCACCGGTCAGCCTCCAGGACGGCCTCTCCTGGGCCGTGATGTGGCCGATGCTGTTCAACGGTGGGGGCGCGGAGGCGGGCTTCGGAGGCTTGAGCGAGAGGTTGGCCGCCGAGGCCGCCAGGTTCGGTGAGCCCGAGCTGGTCAACCAGGTCCGGTCACTGCCCTCCTGGTTGAGTCCGTACATGGCGAAGATGCGCGACGGAGGCGCGGCCTGGACCTTCCGGGCCGGTGATCGGGTCTTCGAGGTGCTGATGTCCGCCGAGTTGGTCGGGCCGGGCCGGAACAGCCGTCCCGGCGGAAACGGGGTCAAGGTCTACGAACGGGGCAACGCCTATCGTGACGCCACCCGTCGTAACGTCGCCTCGACCGGCGTGGCCGGCGGACTCACCGGCGGGGGGCAGCCGGGGGTCCTTGACGGGCACTGGGGCCTGACGGTCACCGGCGGGCGGACCAAGCGGGTCGAGCAGGCCGACACGCGCGGCTCGAACCTGCTGTTCATGGCCGGGGTACGAGCCAACAAGCTGATGGACTTCACCCAGGCGGTCCGGTTCACCGCGACGATCCGAGAGATCACCAGTCTGGGCACCCGGGTCGTGGACGGAACCGTCGGCAGGCTGATGAGCACGGTGCGGGACCGGGACATGCCGCTCCGATCGTCGACCATCACAGTCGACGAGGACCATGTGGTCAGCGTGCCCGACGAGGGCACGGTCGCCCTGGGAACCCCCCTGCCGAACCTCAGGACCAGGCTCGGAAGAGTGCTACCGCCCACCGCCCTGGTCGAGGGAATTCTCGGCCTACGGGTGATCCACGAGGCCGTGCGGTCGACCCGGGTGGGCAACGTCTCCGACCCGGCCACCGTTCCGCCGGCCACGGACCAGCTCACCTTCGAGACGATGCGGGGCAGTCTCGCCGCGATGCTCACCGAGCAGGGGGCCTGGTTCCGTTCGGTGGCCACCGCCAACGAGGTGGTGGACCCCGGGCACGCCGGCCTCCGGGTACGGGCCAGATTCGGTGAGGTCCGCCAGCTCTACTACATGGAGAAGGCCGAGCTGGAGAACTACGATCACGGCACCGACCTGGTCGCCCACAACCGCAGCCAGAACAATCGCGACAACCTGGCCGGCACCTTCACGCTCGGTGTCGAGGTGGCCCCCGGCAACTCGGTCGGGCCGCAGGTCTCCATCGGAACGGAGCGGAGCAGGGCCGTCGGCACCGACCAGACCGCTTGGATCGAGCATCGAGCCTGGCTACGCGCGGACACCGCGGTCTACTTCGTCTACGCCACACTGGAGTACGACATCAGCCTGCCCGGGACCGGCCTTGCCCCGATGCGGCGGGCCGGCAGCGTCGAGCTGGTGGTCAACGAGAAGAGTGCCACGGAGCTGGGCATTTCCACCGACACGCTCAGGTCCGTCGTGCCGGTAAAGAAGCCGGCCACGGAGCTTCCCGGCGACGCCGGGCCGAGCGCGTCGTCACCGGCGGGCCCGTCTGCGCCCCCGGAGCCGTCGGCGCACTCCGGCCCCACCTCCTCGGACTACCACAGGCGACTCTCCGAGGCGTTCCATCTCGTGGTCGAGCGTCTGCGCGCAGTCCCTGAGCCGGTGCCGGCCACGCCGGAGGAGGCAGCCGTACAACAGGCGGATGAGTTCCGTGCCGTGTTCCTCGATCCGGCGCAGGGGAGCAGCGGGGCGGCTTCGTCCCGGGTGGCGAACAGTTCCTCCCGCAAGGGCAAGGAACGAGCCGAGCCCCGCGGGCGGTGGTGAGCAAGGGTTTTCCAGGGTTCGCGTCACCTCCTCCATCCCTAGGTTTCGCAGGTGGAGGAGGTGTGGCTGACGTGGTCGATGGTGCTCATGATGACCGGACGGAGACGCTTGAGCGGCTCTACCGGGCAAGCTTCGCGCCGCTGCTCTCGTACGTGCGGAAGCTGACGCTGGGGGACACGGCGAGGGCCGAGGACATCGTCCAGGAGGCGATGGTGCGCGCCTGGCAGCACATGGACGAGCTGAGTCTCACCCAGGAGACGGCCCGGCCCTGGCTGTTCACGGTCGCCCGGCGGATCGTGATCGACCAGTTGCGCGCGAAGGCCTCCCGCCCGGTCGAGGTCCAGGTGGACGTGGCGGAGTTCTGGCCGGTCACGGACGACGGGATCGACCGTGCGCTGGACGCCCTTGAGGTCCAGTACGCGTTGGCCGGTCTGCCCGCGCACCACCGCGATGTGCTGGTCAACCTCTACCTGCGTGAGCGGACGACGGAGGAGACGGCCCTCGCGATGGGCATCCCGCAGGGCACGGTCAAGTCACGGGCGTACCACGCTCTGCGCACGGCGCGGCGGACGATGGCTCACGCCGGGCCGGACAGGAACCAGGCCAGCACGTCGTGTGTGCCGACCGCGTCAGCGGTGAAGGCGGCGAACCCCGGGTAGGCAAGCCCCGCACCGACCGTCCTGGCGAGGTCCACCTCGGCGGTGAGCACCGGCTTCGCGGGTTTCGCGGCACCGGTCGAGACGAACACCCGAACCGTCTGCGACCTCGCCGAGTAGTCGATCCACACCGTGACCGGGCCACTGCCCAGGTCGACGGCGGTCGCGGCGCGGCCCTGGGTGACCGGCGGGCCGGTGCGGACGGCGGTCACGGTGACCCTGCCGGTCGGAGACTTGGCCACCGGGGCGAGGTCGACGGTCAGCCGGGGGCGTAGCCGGTCGAGCGGCAGTCTGCTCGTGGGGCCCTCGGCCTGCAACACGAACGAGAGGGCGCCGGAGCGGCCGGCGCTGACGTACTGAAATGCGGTGCTGAAGGACTTCTTCGGGTTCAGCGGGACTGCCGACCACATCGCCCCGGAGCGCTGCGCCCCGTCGGCGAGCCGAACCGTCGGGGCCGAGTGCACGGCCGCGCCGGTCAGCGCCAGGCCGGCCGCCTCGGCGAACGTCGGATAGTCGATGGGGCGCGCTCCCTGTTGCGTGCGGAGCGCCGTGGGCGTCGGTGCCCCGGCGCTCTGCGTGGCCGCTGGTGGGGCCGGCGGGTTGGGCGCGAACCGGTCGGGAAGCTCGGCGACGATGAACCAGCCGGCCACGGCGGTCGTCAGCAACAGGGCGACGGGCGGCAGCCAGCCGCTCGCCCGTCGCGGGCGGGCGGCGCGGTCGGGTTCGGGCCCCGGCCGATCAGGGGCCCGCTGGACGGCCGGAGGATCGGCCACCCGATCGGGTCCGTCCGCCGGCTCCGGCAACTCCGGTCGGGGTGCCGGTGCCGGTGCCGGCGGCTGCGGTCGGGATGCCGATGCCGATGCCGATGCCGGTGCCGGTGCCGGTGCCGGTGCCGGTGCCAACGCTGGTGCTGGTGCCAACGCCGGTGCCTGCGCCAACGCCGGTGCTGGTGGCGGTGGCTCGGTTGGCGGCGGTTGCGGCCCGGGTTGGGACGCCGGAGTCGGGGTCGGAGGCGGGTTCGGCGCTTCGGGCGATTCCGGCCGCGCTCCACCGGGTTGCGGCTTCTGGTGCCGTTTCGGCCTCAGGCCGCGTGGAATCGACACCAGCAGGCCGGTGGGCGGGACGACGGCCGGCGGCTCAGCGTGCTCGGGGGGTGCCGCCGGTGGATCGCTGGCCGTGGGCTGGTGCCGGGGCCGGTCCACGTTCGGCCGGCCGCTCGGCGGGCTCGGGGTGTCGACGGTCGTGCGCGCGGGCCGGTCCGGGATCGGCACGACGGCAGGAGCGGATCTCTCGGCCGGGGGCGTCGCCGCAGCGGAATCCGGCCCCTGGGCCGATCCTGGGTCGACCGTGTCCGTCCCGGGCTGTGCCCGAAGCCAGACGGCTCGGATCGGTCGCAGCGCCTCGGTCGGAGTACTGTCGCGTTTCGCCACGCCGGCCATCGCTCCCTGCTGCGTACCCATGTGTCGTCACCGGCGACAGGCCGGCATCGGCTTTCCCGGCCACTACGCAGGAGCCGGAGGTCGGGTTCAACCCACCCGGAAACCCGCCCTGCCCGCCAGCAGAGAATCGCCGGACCGGCAGCGGACCGCGACCGGTGCTGCCTGTCGCCGCGTACCGGGGGCCGACCTGACCATGCGGGCAGGTCGGCCTGTCGTACGGAGTGTCGCACCCGCCGCGTCGGCGCACGGTCGCCACCCCACCGGCGTCGAGTTCGCGTGACTGCTCAGGCCGCCCTGCCGCGCCTACTCACGCCACCAGGTTCTGCTCGGCCAGCTCGGTCAGCCGCACGGTGCACAGGCCGTTGCGTTCGGCCCGCACGTCGGTCACCTCGAGCTGCGTGCCGGGGGCGAGGATGAACTCCTCCTCGCCGGTGAACGCGGAGAACCTGCGGATGCCCACCGCCCGCACGGGAAGCACCTCGAAGAGCGTCCGCTTGCCGCGGCTGCCGAGGAACGCCTGGGCCACGCTGAGCTTCGACGTGCACGAGGACACGCCCCACCACGTCACGGTCTGGCCGAGCGGGTACTGCGCCCGCAGGTCCAGCGACACCCCGCGCCACAGCGGCTCCTTGCGGGCCGGAAGCCGCGACACGGCCGAGAACAACAGCCGCAGGTACGGCAGGTACGGCAGGATCCTACTGCGGTCCGGGTTGCGCAGGGTGGCGTTGATCTGTCGGTAGAACGCCGACTCGCAGGTGTACAGGTAGAGGGCGGCGACCTCGTCGACGGACAGGTCGTCGGCCCCGCCGTCCACCTGCATCTCGCCGAACTGGCGCGACTTCTCCACGTGCCAGTCGAGCCCCGACAGCAGCTTGGCCACCGGTGCGGCGGCCTCACGGAAGTCCATGAGGGGGGTGTCGAACACGCCGGTGATCGCGGGAAGTACGAGCCCCTCGTCCTTGACGCTGGCGAGCCGATCGAGGTAGAGCTTGTGCAGCTCCATGGTGGAGGCGATGAACGCCCCCATCCGGTCGGCCATGTCCGCGTCCGTGCCACCGGCCGGCCCGGTCAGCTTGCTCCACCCCTTGCTGGGCAGCCAGTCGATCTCGTCGGCCCCCAGCGTCCTGAGGGCGGCGTTCACGTCGGCGAAGTGGTTCCCGTCGCAGAAGATGTCGCCCTGTGCCGCGGGGTTGGGGTGGTCGATGTGCCGGACCTCCACCCCGGGGTACTTCTTCTCGAGCTGGAGCACGATCCTCTTCAGGTTGCGGGCGTGCGCCCCCCACCACGCGAACACCACACCCCGGTCCTCTTCGTCGGCGTGCTGCTTGGCCTTCAGGATCTCCTCGACGAGCTTCTCGACGACCGGTTGCCAGAACGCGGTGTGCTGGCCGGTGGACATCGCGCCGTCGCTGCTCGCGGTGAGCGCCGCGTTCAGCAGCAGCACGCCCTGCGTGAGCATGGCCTGGAACCACTCCGGCGGCTGCACGGTGTCGTGCTCCTTCAGCAGGGCGCGGATGTCCCCGATCGGCGTCTTCTTGGGGATGCCGTGCTTCCACATCGCCGCGGCCTTGATGATGCAGCGGATGGAGACGACCCTGCCGAACTGGCTGTCGGCCCAGTCGTGGAAGGTGTTGTCGAACATGGCGATGCCGGTGGCGCTCTCGGGCCGCGGGTACGGGTTCTGGCCGAAGACGACCACCTTCCACTTGTGCGGTGGGTTGGGCTTGAGCGCCTGGAAGGTCAGTTCCCGGACGGGCACGACCTTCGGGGCGCGGCCCGGGCCGATGAACGCGGCCGCGGCCGGCTGCGCCTCGATGACCGGCTTCAGGAGCGGCAACCACGGCTCGCCGCCGCCCTGGAAGAGCTCGGCGAGGGCCAGCGGATCGGTCGGGTCGGACGGAGTGGGGGCATCGGCGTCGGCCATCGTGGGCTCCTGAGGTGGCGACCCGTGGCGGTGACGGCACGGGTGATCAAGGTGAGGGGGAATTGTGCCGCGCGAGTGCGACAGCGGCGATGTGGGGAGGCAGGGCAGCCCGCCCGTCGGCGTTCCACCCGGCACGCCGTGTGTCGCCCGACGCGGTATCTTGATCCACGTCGGATGCACCCCTTCCCGCCACCGGAGCGAGCCATGACTGCCGATCGTGAAAAGCCGCTGCTCAAGGTGGTGCTGAAGGACGTCAACGCCAAGGTGGTGCAGGCGTGGCGGGCGGCGTTCGCGGACACCCCCGAGGTTGAGATCCACAAGGGGTCGATCACCGACCAGCGCGCCGACGCCTGGGTCAGCCCGACCAACTCAGCCGGGCGGATGGACGGCGGGGTCGACGCGGTCATCAAGCGGCACCTCGGGGCGGGGATCCAGCTGCGCGTCCAGCGCGCGATCCGCGATCAGTTCGGTGGGTCGCTGCCGGTGGGAAGCGCCGTGTGCGTGTCGTCCGGGGCCACCAACCCGAAGTTCCTGATCTCGACGCCGACGATGGAACAGTCGGCGGAGAACGTGAGCGAGACGTTGAACGTGGCGCTGGCCTGCGCCGCCGCGTTCCAGGCGATCCACATGCAGAACGAGAAGGAGCCGGGCAGCATCAGGTCGGTGGTGCTGGTCGGCATGGGCGCGGCGACGGGCCGGGTCGTGCCGCGGGTGTGCGCCAACCTGATGTGGACCGGCTACACCCTGTTCAACGACCACTACTTCCGGGACTACGACGACCTGCGGCAGACCATCTGTGCGCAGCTCGACGGCATCGAGAGCCGTCCTGCGGAGGAGCGGGTCCGGGTGACGCCCCCCACGGCACCCGGCTCTCACCGATGACGTCGTGAACGCCGACCCACCCGGCTAGATCCAGCCCTCCTCCCACGCGCGGTGCGCGGCCGCGTGACGCGAGCTGACGTCGAGCTTGGTCATGGCGGCGGACAGGTAGTTGCGGACGGTGCCCGGGGCGAGGTGCACGCGCGCGGCGATCTCGTTGACCGAGGCGCCGGCCCGGGACGCGCGCAGCATCTCCAGTTCGCGCTCGGTGAGCGGGCAGGCGTCCTCGGTGAGCGCGGACGCGGCGATCTCCGGGTCGACGTACCGCCGGCCGAGACGTCGCGGACGATCTCCGCGAGCCGGGTGGCCGCCGTGCTCTTCGGCACGAAGCCGCTCACCCCGGCGGCCAACGCCCGGCGCAGCACGGCCGGCCGGGCATGCCGGGTGACCAGCACGATCGCCGCGGGCCCAGGCCGGCACGCCCCCGCCCAGTAGCCAGTCGCCGGTGAAGAGGACCAGCACGCTCATCACGGCCCCGGCCAGGGTCCACCAGGTGTACCGGCGAAAGCCCGTCAGCCCCGTACCGTGCTCGATCGGCTCGTCCACCACGCGGCCATTGTCGCAGTCGACCGGCGTGACAGGTGTCATGAGATCGCGTGACAGACCCACGCTCCCGCATGCGGGTCGTGGCCCGCTCGTACGCCGAGTGGTGCGGCGTGTTCGACGTCCTGATCGCGGCCCAACTGATCGTCCTCGGGTAGCCGATCTCCGGGTGCCCGCACCTCGGGGGAGGCCCAGCCGCCCGAGCTGGGCAGCCCGATGCCCGGCGGGCGGCGAGAGCACATTCGCTCTCACCGCCCGCCGGACGTGGTGCACCCGTCAGGTGCTGATGGCGATCTTGTCGACCTGCCCGCCGCTGCCCATGGTCAACCACGGGGCGTAGGCGCCCTGCTTGGCGAAGAAGTTGCCGCCGCCGACGAAGGCGAACCAGCCATCGCCGCTGATGGCGATGTCGGTGACCTGTCCGCCTCCGGCGATGGTGAGCCATTCGGCGTAGATGCCGTCCTTGGCGTAGAAGTTGCCGCCCTGTTGCCAGCCGATCCAGTTGCCGCTGAGGACGACCTTGGTGGCTC
>NZ_JAAALO010000005.1:0-357066 GCF_009908295.1 Micromonospora rubida | reverse complement strand
GCCGCTGATGGCGATGTCGGTGACCTGTCCGCCTCCGGCGATGGTGAGCCATTCGGCGTAGATGCCGTCCTTGGCGTAGAAGTTGCCGCCCTGTTGCCAGCCGATCCAGTTGCCGCTGAGGACGACCTTGGTGGCTCCGCCGGAGTTGATGGCCTGCCAGGGCGCGTAGGCGCCGTCCTTGGCGTAGAGGACGCCGGCGGAGTTGACGAATGCGAATCGGTTGCCGCTGATGGCGATGTCGGTGACCTGTCCGCCTCCGGCGATGGTGAGCCATTCGGCGTAGATGCCGTCCTTGGCGTAGAAGTTGCCGCCCTGTTGCCAGCCGATCCAGTTGCCGCTGAGGACGACCTTGGTGGCTCCGCCGGAGTTGATGGCCTGCCAGGGCGCGTACGCGCCGTCCTTGGCGTGCAGCACGCCGCCCGAGTTCACGAACGCGAACCGATCGGGGACCGCGTCGGTCGGCGTCAGGTCCTCGAACGCCAGGTTGATGGGAGCGCCCTTGGCGACCGTGCCGCCGCAGGAGTAGGCCGGGGTGATGTTGTGCACCGCGCCGTTGCGCCGGATCTCGAAGTGCAGGTGGGGGCCGGTGGAGTTGCCGGTGCTGCCGACGTACCCGAGCACCTGCCCCTGCCCGACCCGCTGCCCGACGGCGACCGCGGGCTGCTGCACCATGTGCAGGTATCTGGTCTGGTAGCCGCTGGCGTGGGCGACCGTCACCATGTTGCCCCCGCCGGAGGACCAGCCGGCGAAGGTGACGGTGCCGGTGTAGGCGGCACCGATCGCCATCCCGCTGTTTCCCGCGATGTCCACCCCGTAGTGATCGCTGTCGGTGCCGCCGCACCTGTTCGAAAGCACTCCGGTGACCCGCCCGCCCACCGGCTGGATCATCGCTCCGGTCTGAGCTGACGCCGGCTGGGCCGGCACGAGCGCAAGCCCGCACAGGACGGCCGCGGCGGCCACGAGTGCGCGCAGCCGCCTCCCCGCTGTCTCTCCAGTCACGCTCTGCCCTTCTCGCGATCTTCTCGACATCGATACAACGCTGCGCGCAAATATAGACGAGCCCTTCTGGGTCCCGGCCGCCGCTCGGCGTCGTGCCGGCGCGAACCTGGGCCGGGCCGGTGCACCGACCCGACGATCGTGGGTACCGTGCCAGGCTGACCACGATGACAGGAGTGCGGTGGACCAGAAACCACGCCGGACACGGGACCTCGGCATCACCGTCGGTGCCTTGCCGACCGGCCCCCTCAACGCCATCACCGACGTGGCCGACGTCCTGGTCGGTCACGTCACCATCGATGACGGCGCAGACCTGCACACCGGCGTCACCGCCGTCGTACCGCGCCGGCTCAGCGCCGGGCACCCGGCGCTTCCGGCCGCCGTGTACGTCGGGAACGGGTACGGGAAGCTCGTCGGCTCGACGCAGGTGGACGAACTCGGCGTCCTGGAGTCACCGATCGTGCTGACCGCGACCCTGTCGGTCTTCCGCGCCGCAGACGCCGTGCTCACCCACCTGATGGACCGGCACCCGGCCGGAGTGTCGTTCAACCCGCTGGTCGGGGAGACCAACGATGCCCACCTGTCCGACATCCGCCGTCGCCCGGTGACCGAGGAGCACGTGCTCGATGCCATCGAGTGCGCCTCGGCCGGGCTGCCGGTGGAGGGGTGCGTCGGCGCGGGCACCGGCACGACCGCCCTGGGTTTCAAGGCCGGCATCGGCACCTCGTCGCGACGGGTCAGCGTCGACGGCTCCGTCCATACCGTCGGCGCCCTCGTCCAGTCGAACTTCAGCGGCATCCTCACCGTGCTGGGAGTCCCGATGCCGGCTGCCGAACTGGCGCCGCAGCACGACCGGGAGGAGCCGCCCGGCAACTCGTGCATGATCATCGTGGCTACCGACGCGCCGGTGGACGCCCGCCAGCTCGGCCGGCTCGCCCGCCGGGCCGTGTTCGCCATGTCCCGGGTGGGCGCGGCGTACGCCAACGGCAGCGGCGACTACGCGATCGCCTTCACCACCGCACCGCAACCGCGGCAGCCGCTACCGGACGGGATGATCGATCCGCTCTTCGCCGCCGTCATGGACTCGGTCGAGGAGGCACTGCTCAACTCGTTGTTCATGGCCACGACCACCACCGGCGTGCGGGGCAGGGTGCAGCACGCCGTCCCGCACCACGAGGTGCTCCAGCGGCTCGTCAGCGCCGGCCGGCTGCCCGCCGACGCGGGCCAGCTGTTCTGATTCGCCGGGCAGAGGTCCGGCCCCGGTGCCGTCGAATATTAGGTCAGGCTAACCTGTCCTTTGATCGCTGGGAGGGCGCAGCTCGTGTACACATTTTCCTTCGTTCTCGCAGGGGCCTGACGCCCATGGCCGGCGACGAGATCAGCGGTCGGGTGGTGCTGCGCCGCGCCCTGCGCCGCCAGCGCGGCCGGGTGGCGGCCGGCATCACGCTGCTCTGCGTCCACCAGGCCACCGAGGCCCTCGTGCCGGTCGCCATCGGCGTGATCATCGACCGTGCGGTCGCCACCGGGGACGTGCCCGCGCTGCTGCTCTCGCTCGCCGGTCTTGCCGCCCTCTTCACCGTTCTCGCCTTCGCCTACCGAACCGGCGCCCGCCAGGCGTACGCCGCCGTGGAGCAGGAGGCACACAACGTGCGGGTCGAGATCGCCGGGAGCGCCCTCGACCCGCGCGGACGCCGCTCGGGCATGCGCGACGGCGAGCTGCTGTCCGTCACCGCCTCCGACGCCGAGCTGTCCGCGCTCGTCGTACGGGTCGCGGGGTTCTGCGCCGCCGCGCTCACCGCGCTCGTGGTCGCGGCCGTCGCGTTGCTCGTCGTCGACGTTCCGCTCGGGCTCGGGGTGCTCATCGGGGTGCCGCTGCTGGTCGTCGCCCTGCAACGGATGGCGCCGCTGCTCACCCGGCGCAGCGCAGCTCAGCAGGAGGCCCTCGCCGCCACCACCGCGCTCGCCGTGGACCTTGTCTCCGGCCTACGCGTGCTGCGCGGCATCGGCGCCCAGGAACACGCCGCACGCCGGTACGCGGGTTCCAGCGGTCACGCCCTCAAGGTCACCCTGCGCGCCGCCACCACCAAGGGCCTGCACCTGGGGCTCACCACCACTGTCAACGGCCTCTTCCTCGCGGCGGTCGCCGGCGTCGCGGGCTGGCTCGCGCTGGAGGGCCGGCTCACCATCGGCGAGCTCGTCGCCGTCGTCGGGCTGGCCCAGTTCATCGCCGAGCCCGTGCAGACGCTCGGGTACGGCGTGCAGGTGTTCGCCATGGCCCGAGCCTCCGCGGGGCGGGTCGCCCGGGTCCTCGGTGCCCCGCCGCTCACCCGGCCGGGAACCGCCGGGCCGCCCGCCCCGGACCCGTCGCGCCTCGCCCTCGACACGGTCGGGTACGCCGGACTCGACGGAGTGTGTCTGCGGGTCGGCGCCGGTGAGGTCCTGGGCGTGCTCGCCTACGATCCGGGCGAGGCCGAGGCGCTGGTCGCGCTGCTGTCCGGCCGGGTGCCCCGAGAGGACTATCGGGGAACGGTGTACGTCGACGGCGTGCCCGCCGAAGAGCTGCACATCGACGCCCTGCGCAGCACGGTGCTGGTCGAGCAGCATGACGTGGCGTTGTTCGAGGGCACGCTGCGCGACAATCTCACCGCAGGCGCAGGCCCCGACGAGGCGGTCCTGCACGCCGCGGTGCGGGCTGCGGCGGCCGAGGACGTGCTCGCCGCGCACCCGCACGGGGTCGATCGCCTGCTCACCGAGCGGGGGGCGAACCTGTCCGGCGGGCAGCGGCAGCGGATCGGGCTGGCCAGGGCGCTCGTCGCCGACCCGCCGGTACTTGTGCTGCACAATCCCACCACGGCGGTCGACGCGGTGACCGAGCTGCTGGTCGCCGAGGGGTTGGCCTCGGCTCGCGGGGCGGAAGCCCGCGGCACCGTGCTGATCACCAACAGTCCGGCTCTGCTGCGGATCGCGCACCGGGTGGCCGTGATCGACCGTGGGCGGGTCATCGCCGAGGGCTCGCACGAGCAACTGCTCGCCGGCGACGCCCGCTACCGGGAGGAGGTCCTGCGGTGACCGACGAGTCGACCACTATCGGCGTCGAGTCCAGGCAACTGCTGCCGACGGCCACCGCCCGGCAGACCTGGGCCGCCCTCCGGGCCGAGTTCGCCCGGCTGCCCGGGCTCAGCGTCACCGCCGCCACGTTGCTGGTCGCCGCAGCCGCGACCGGGCTCGTCGCCCCCTGGGTGCTCGGTCGGCTCGTCGACGACGTCATCGCCGGGTCCGACACGCCACGGATCGTGGCCTGGGCGGGCGTGATCGCGGGCGCGGCGGTGCTCGCCGGGCTCCTCACCGCGGCCGGGGCCGCGGTCGCCGCGCGCCTTGGCGAGACCGTGCTGGCGCGGCTGCGGGAGCGGGTCATCGACCGTGCCCTGCACCTGCCGTCGGCCACGCTGGAGCGGGCCGGGACCGGGGACCTGGTGGCCCGCGCCGGCGACGACGTGGCCGTGGCGACGAATGTGATCAGCACCAGCGGACCCGCCTTCCTCGGCGCGCTGCTGTCCATCGTGCTGACCGCGGCGGGGCTCTTCGCCCTCGACTGGCGGCTCGGCCTCGCCGGCCTGGCCGCCGCCCCGGCCTACGCGTTGGCGCTGCGCTGGTACCTGAAGCGGTCGGTTCCGTACTACGCGCGCGAGCGGGTGGCGACCGGCGAGCGGGCCCAGGCGATGGCCGGGGCGCTTCGTGGCTCGGCGACCGTGCGCGCCTACCGGATGGAAGACGCCCACGTCGCTCGGATCGCCGATCGCTCCGCCGTCGCCCGCGACCTGTCGTTGGAGATCTTCAACTTCCACACGCGTCTTGGGCTGCGGATGAACCGGTCGGAGTTCGTGGGGCTCGCCGCCGTGCTGCTCGCCGGCTTCCTGCTGGTCCGCGACGACCTGGTCACCGTCGGGGCGGCCACCACCGCCGCGCTCTACTTCCACCGCCTCTTCAACCCCATCGGCCTGCTGCTGCTCCAGTCGGACTCCGTGCTCCAGGCCGGGGCGAGCCTCGCCCGGCTCGTCGGCGTCACCTCACTGCCCGGCCCCGCTTCCCCCGACGCCCCCGCTTCCTCCGACAGTCCCGACGCCCCCGCTTTCCACGACAGTCCCGACGGTCCCGCTTCCTCCGACGCCCCCGGGCCCGCTCGTCGAGGACGGTCCGCGACGGTGGGGCCGGGCATGCCCGAGCCTGCGGCGCTGGAGGTGGTCATCGCCCGGCACTGCTACGACGACGGACCCGTGGTGCTGCGGGACATCACCCTCCGTCTCGCACCCGGCGAACGCGTCGCTCTCGTCGGAGCGAGCGGAGCGGGCAAGAGCACGCTTGCCGGCATCGCCGCCGGAATCATCGCGCCCACTCGTGGCTCGGTGTGCCTGCGCGGCGTGCCGCTGGCGCAACTGGGCGAGCACCGGGTCCGTCGCGAGATCGCCCTGATCAGCCAGGAGGTGCACATCTTCGCCGGGACGCTCGGCGACGACCTGCGCCTCGCCGACCCGGACGCCACCGACGCCGAGATCACCGCTGCCCTCGATCTCGTCGGTGCCACCGCCCTGCTCCGTACCCTGCCCGACGGCCTTGCCACGAGCGTGGGGGAGGGCGGCCGGCACCTCACCGCCGCCCAGGCCCAGCAGCTTGCCCTGGCCCGCCTCGTCCTCGCCGACCCCGCCGTCGCGGTCCTCGACGAGGCCACCGCGGAGGCTGGCAGCGCGGGCGCGCGCGACCTCGACCGCGCCGCCACGGCGGCCACCGAGGGCCGCACCACGCTGATCGTCGCCCACCGGCTCAGCCAGGCGGCCACCGCTGACCGCATCGTCGTCCTGGAGCACGGGCGCATCACCGAGCACGGCACGCACGGCCAGTTGCTGGAGGCGGGGGGCGGGTACAGCCGCCTGTGGCGTTCCTGGAGCATGCCCGGCCCCGTGGTCCCGAAAGGACGCGAGAGCGAGGAGTACGCCCAGGTTTCGGCGCCGCGCGAGAACTGACCGTGGTTCCGGGTGCGCCCGCCCGGCCTACCGCCTGGCCTCCACCACGACCAGCCCGTTCTGGTACGCCGCCGCCACGGCCTGGGCGCGGTCGCGCAGTCGTAGCTTGGTCAGCACCCGGCCGATGTGTGCCTTCACCGTGCCCTCCCGGATGAACAGCCGCTCGGCGATCTCCCGGTTGGTGAAGCCGTGCGCGACCATGATCAGCACCTCCCGCTCGCGGCCGGTGAGCTGGCTGAGCTCCTGCGGGGTGCGCGCTCCCGGTTCGGCTCGGGACGCGAACTCGCGCATCAGCATGCGGGTCACTGCGGGGTCGAGCCAGCCGTCGCCGGCGGCGACAGCCCGGATCGCCTGCACCAGCTCGCCGCGCGCGGTGCTCTTGAGCAGCAGGCCGGTGGCTCCGGCGCGCAACGCGCCGTACAGCACCGCGTCGAGGCAGTGACCGGTCAGGACCAGCACGCTGACGCCCATGTCGGTCAGCTCCCGGGTGGCATCGAGCCCGTCGACGATCAGCCCGTCGACGATCGCGACTTCGGGTGACCATTCGCGCGCGGCGACCACGGCCCCGACTCCGGTGGCCGCCTCCGCCACCACCTCGATGTCCGACTCCACAGTCAGCAGCATTGCGAGGCCGGCGCGCATCAGCGGCTGTTCGTCGGCGACGACCACGCTGATCCGCTGACTCGGCCCGTTCTCGCTCCGCGTCACGACCGGTCCTTCCAATGCGATCACCATTGAGTTGTTGCGGTCAACGTATCGGCAGGTGCACGGCCTGTGACCTGGCCAGTCGGGGACCGGACGGTAGCCACCTCAGGCCCGGCACGCGGCTACGGACTGCACTGACGGGCAATGCCCGCGAGTGCCCCCGGGGCGGCGCGGCCTGACCGGCTGCGCCCCAGGTGCACCCGGCGGATGTGACCCGTGGCCAGATGTGACGGGCCTGTTGTTTCTCCGACAATTCTTGCCAGCGCTTAGCCCGTGAGCGCGTGACGAGTGGAGAAGGAGCTTTCCATGAAGATGCCGCTCTTGTTGGCGTCTGCCGCGGTTCTGGTCCCGGGGGTTTTCGTGGCCAGCACCGCGTCCGCCGCGGTCCCGCAGGACGAAGGGTCCGCCCCGACCGCACGGGTGGCCGCCGCTGCCGGCCAGACCTCGGGCAAGTCGAAGCTGCCCACCGCCACCGACACCGTCGACTTCCTGGCCATGGCCGGCGGCTACACCCACTACTGGGGTGCCCGCAACAACTGCTGGAACCTCAACCTCAACGGCCTGCCGGTCACCCCGAGGTACCCCGTCACGGTCTCGGCCACCGAGGTCGACGGCGCGGGCAACGAGTTCATCGGCCCGGCCGAGATCACCGTGCACAACGTCGCGGTGTGGAACGGCGGCGTCTCCGCCCGGGTGTGTGTCAACTGGGGTTCGCCGATCTACGTCAACGTGCACTACGTGTGGGGCTAGGCCGCCGTCTCGCGGGACCCCGGACCCCGCTCCGGGCGCGGGGTGACCTGACCGGGCAGGTGGGCGGGTGCCGGCAGCGTGCTGCCGGCACCGTCTCCCCGCAGGCGGTGGCGGAACCACCGGCGGGCACTGCCCGGTCCGGGCCCCGGCCGGGCCGGCGGGCCGGGCGGCGACGGCGGTCGGCGCGGAGGTGCCGGCGACGCGTTGCACTCGGCGGGCCAGGTGCACGTCGCCCTCCCTCAAGGCCGCTGGCGGTCGGGTCCTTGACCACGTGGCTACAGCCTGCCGGCCGCCTGCCCTGTCCGGTGGATTCCCGGACAGGGCCAGGACGTCAGACGGTCGGCACCACCATCGGAGTGCCGGTCACCGGGTTCGCCATCACGATGCTCGGCAGGCCGAAGACCTCCTGCATGAGGGCCGCGTCCACCACGTCGGCCGGCGCTCCCTGCGCGACGACCCGGCCGCCCTTCATCGCCACGATGTGGTCGGCGAAACGGCAGGCCTGGTTGATGTCGTGCAGGACCGCCACGATCGTCCTGCCCTCGTCGCGCAGCCGCGCGAAGAGCGCCAGCAGGTCGTACTGGTGGGTGATGTCGAGGAACGTGGTGGGCTCGTCGAGCAGCAGGTACGGGGTCTCCTGCGCCAGCACCATCGCGATCCAGACCCGTTGCCGTTGCCCCCCGGACAACTCCTCGACGGGCCGTTCGGCCAGGTCCGTGACGCCGGCCACCGCCATGGCCGACCGGACGGCCTCCTCGTCGGCGGCCGACCCGGCGGCGAGCAGGGACTGGTGTGGGTAACGGCCCCGGGCGACGAGCCGCCGGACGACGATGTTCTCCGGGGCGATCAGGCCCTGGGGCAGGAACCCCACCTGTCGCGCGAACATCTTCGGGCGGTGGCCGGAAACGTCCCGGCCGTCGAGGCGGACCGTTCCCGACGACGGCGTGAGCAGTCGGACGAACGCCTTGAGCAACGTCGACTTCCCACACGCGTTCGGCCCCACGATGGCCGTGAACGCGCCGTCCGGCACGGCCAGGCTCACCCGCGTCGACACCATCCGCTCCCCGTAGCCGAGCGTGACGTCCTCCGCGGTCAGGCGGCTACCCACTGCGTTTCACCTCCATGCCGAGCAACCAGATGAGATAGCAGCCGCCGATCGCCGTCGTGACCACGCCGACCGGCAGCGCGACCGGCGCCAACAGCAGCTGGGCGACGAGGTCGGCGGCCAGGAGCAGCACCGCGCCGGTCAGCGCCGCCGGGACCAGGGGCACGCCGGCGGCCCGGGCGAGCCGCCGGCCGATCTGGGGCGCGGCGAGGGCGATGAACACGACCGGCCCGGCGACCGCGGTCACGGTGGCGGTGCAGCCCACGCCGGCAAGGACCATCAGCAGCCGGAGCCGGCCCAGGCGCACGCCGGTGGTGCGGGCGACCTCGTCGCCCAGTGCCGCCTGGTGCATCTCGTTCGAGAGCACGACGAGCAGCAGCACGAGCAGGGCGACGATGGCGAACGGCAGCCGGGCCTCGGCCCAGTCGATGCCGTTGAGCGAACCGGCGTTCCATCCGGTCGCGGCGAGCGCCACATCGATCTCGGCCCGCAGCACGATCCAGGAGTTCAGGGCGGTCAGCATCGCGTTGACGGCGATTCCGATGACGACCAGCCGGAGGCCGCTGAGCCCGGAGTTCAGCGACAGCAGGTAGATCACCGCCGCGGCCAGCAGCCCACCCGTCACCGAGCCCGCCGCGAGCTGCCCGGCGGTGCCGTTCAGCATCGTGATCGCCACCAGGGCGCCGGTGTAGGCGCCCGCGTCGAGGCCGATGACGTCGGGGCTGCCCAGCGCGTTGCGGGTCAGGTTCTGGAAGATCGCTCCGGCGAGACCCAGGGAGGCGCCGAAGACCAGCGCCGCCGTCACCCGGGGCAACCGCCACTCCCTGATCACGAAGCCCGACTCGTCGCCGGAGAACAGGGCGGTGAACACCTCCGTCGGGCTGGCCCAGGCCTGCCCGTAGCAGAGGGCGACCAGGGCGAGGACCGCCGCGACCGCGACGAGCCCCGACGACACGGCGGCCGTACGTCGTTCGACCTGGACCACGACCGGCCCCGCCCGCAGCGTCATCGCGCTCACAGCGCCCCCGCACCGTAGCGACGGACGGCCCAGATCAGCACCGGGCCGCCCAGGAACGCCGTGACGATCGACACCGGGACCTCGCCCGTGGGCAGCAGGACCCGCGAGCCGATGTCGGCGACGAGCAGCAGGATCGGCCCGAGCAGCATCGAGTACGCCATGATCCACGGAATCGAGTCGACGGCCAGCCGCCGGGCCAGGTGCGGCACCATGAGGCCGACGAACGCGATCGGCCCCGCGACGGCGGTGGCGACGCCGGTGAGCACGGTGACGAGCACCAGGACGGTGACCCGGATCCGCGTCACGTGGGCGCCGAGCGCGTGGGCGACGTCCTCGCCGAGGGCCAGGGCGTTCAGCGGCCCGGTCGCGGCCATCGCGGCGACCAGGGCGGCCACGGTCACCAGCACGGGCACGACCAGCGGCGTCTGCTCGGTGCCGGCCAGCGCCCCCACGGACCAGAACCGGTACCGGTCGAAGACGTCGGGGAAGGTCAGCCGCAGGCCGAGCGAGACGCCCATCAGGACCCAGCTCAGGGCGACGCCGGCCAGGACCAGCCGCAGGGGCGAGACCCGCCCGACGGCGTAGACCAGGACCGCGGCGAGGGCGGCACCAGCCACCGCGAGCCCGAGCTGCCCGGCCTGCGACCCGGCGATGCCCGCCAGGACACCCAGGTTGACCGCGAAGCCGGCCCCGGCGGTCACGCCGAGGATGCCGGGCTCGGCCAGCGGGTTGCGGGTCAGCGTCTGGATCAGCACGCCGGCCGCGCCGAGGGCGGCGCCGACGCAGACGCCGAGGATCGTGCGGGGCAGCCGGATGTCGCGTACGACGAGGTGGTCGGTGGTGCCGGCGAAGTCGGTGAGGGCCCGCCAGACCTCGCCCACCGCGACGGGGCGGGCACCCACCGCCATGCTCGCGCCCGCCGCGACGACGAGCAGCGCGGCGGACACGAGCAGGAGTGGTACCCGGCGGGACAGGTCAGTCTTCAAGCCCGGCGATCCCACGTTTCCAGTAACCGGTGATCAGCGAGTCGCCGTGGTCCCAGGCGCGCAGCGGCCTGATGTCGGTCGCCTCGCCGGCCGCGAAGAGGAACGTCCGCCCGGCCGGCAGGCGCAGCGACCGCACGGTCTCCGCGAGTGTCGAGTGGTCGCCGTCGCGCACCAGCCAGGTCACCGCCACCCCGTCGCGCCGCGCCAGCGGGTAGCCCCGTTCGGCGTCGTCGTCGACCTCGACCACGACCTGGGCCGACACGTCGGCCGGGGCCTCCTCCAGCCACCGGCCGACCGCCGGCAGGGCGGTGCCGTCGACCGCGAAGACGTAGTGGTCGTGGTGGTGGGGGAATGCCTTCGCCCCGGGTGGGCCGGCGATCGTCACCTCTTCGCCGACTTCCGCCGAGGCGGCCCAGGTCGAGGCGACGCCGCCGTCGTGCAGCACGAAGTCCAGGTCGAGCTCGTGGGCGGCGGCGTCGTACCGACGGATGGTGTACTTGCGGGAGGTGGGCAGTGGCCGCGGCCAGTCGAGCATGTCCTGCGCGTTCGGGACGGGGTCTCGACGGGTGCCGTCCGGATCGGGAAAGACGATCTTGACGTGGTCGTCGGCCTGGTAGGTGTGGAACCCGGCGAGGGCCGGGCCGCCGAGGGTCAGCCGCAGCATGCGCGGGGTCAGCTGCTGCCGGGCGACGACCCGGACGCGCCGCACCCCGATCGGGTAGCCGATCCGGGCCGTACCGCTGCCGGAGCGGTGGTGGGCGGCGACTCGCGCCGCAGGGTCGTGCCGGTCGACGGTCATCGGTTGAGCAGCGGCGCGAATGCCGTGTCGATGGAGTCGAGGGTCTTGAGGGCCGACTCGTACGTCGCCGCCTCCGTGTACCGCAGCGGGAACACCCGGCCGGCCTTGACCGCGGGCAGGTTCTTCCACAGCGCGGAGTCGAGCACCTGCTTCACGGACTCGGCGGGGGTGCCGTCGGGCTGGACCGTGTACGTGATGGCGTCGGCCTCGCCGAGGCTCTCCGGCAGTTCCTCGAGCGCCGGGTACTCGCTGACGTCGCGCCCGCCGCCGGCCTTCTCCTTGACCTCGCCGTAGTAGGTCACGCCCGCGTCCTGGGCGATGTTCGTGCCCCACGCCTTGGCGAACTCGCGCTGGAACGTGCCCTTGGAGGTGTCGCCGTAGGAGCCCACGTGCCCGAACTTCAGGCCGGCGAGCGCGGTGCCGTACTTGGCCTTCAGCTCTCCGGCCTTCTTCTCGTACGCGTCCTTGGCCGTCTCGAAGTGCTCGGTGCGTCCGGCGGCGTCGGCCTGGCGGCGGGACAGCTCGCGCCAGGCGTCCGGAACCGTCGGGCCGATCGCCACGACGGGCGCGATGCTCTCGAGCCGCTTCAGGTCGATGTCGCCGAGGACGGGCTTCGGCACGCCGATCACGATGAGGTCCGGCTTGGCGGCGGCGATGGCCTCGTAGTTGGTCTCGGCGGCCGACTCTCCCGCGACCTTGGGCAGCCGGTCGTAGGCGGCGCGATCCTGCTCGGTCATCATCGCCAGGCCGCGCTTCCAGGTCGAGATCCCCACCAGGGCGGCGTCCGCCTCGATGAGGGCCGGCACCGCATAGCCGGTGGCGACCACGCGCTCGGGGGCGGCGGGAATCTTGATCTCGCCGTTGTCGGCGGAGAAGACGCGGGTTCCGGAGCCGCCGTCGGACTTGGGGGCGGGTTCGGAGCCGGATCCGCAACCGGTCATGACGGCGAGTGCCAGGGCTGCGGCGACGGCCGGACGCCAGTGCTGTCGTACGGACATCTACTGTTCCTTCGAGGGACTACAGGGGTGGCAACCCCGCTGGGCTGCGAAGCTTAGGCTACCCTTACTCTCCCTTTCGGGATGTCGACGAGAGGTCAACCAATGTCGAGGAGAGGTCAGAGCGTGACAGTCGCGCCCCCACTCGCGGCGGATCCCGTCAGCTGCGAGGAGTTCGGCTACGGCCTCGGCCGGCCCGACGGGATCCTCGTCCTGAAATACCGCTCGGCGGCCCGGCTGGCGTTCGGCGAGAACCGACAGGACTTCCTGCACCAGCTCTACTGGTCGCCGGACGGCGTGCTCTCCGCCCGGCACGACCGGAGCACCACCTTCATCGGCCCGGGGGAGGCCTTCTGGGTCCAGCGGGCGGTGACCCACGAGGTGCACGCGGCGGACCGGCAGACCGTCTACCGGGTCTGCCTGCGCGAGGTGCCCGCCGCCCTCGACGGCCTCCGGGCCGGCGCCGCCCGCATCGACGTCGAGGCGGCGGAACTCGTCCTGGCGATCGCCGACCGGGAGTACGACGAGCGCGGCGCGCCCGAGGCCCGCAGACGGATCATGGCCGGGCTGGACCCCCGTTCCCGCCCGGCCGACGACGGGCAGGCCGGTGGCTCGGGCGTCGCGGTGACGGTCGCCATGGCGCTGGCGAACGACCCCGGCGACCCCACCCGCCTCGACGAGTGGGCCGAGCGGCTGCACGTCAGCGTCAAGACGCTGCAACGCGACTTCGCCCGCGAGTTCGGCATGTCGTACTCGCAGTGGCGGACCGGGCTGCGGCTGCGCGCGTCACTGACGCTGCTGCGCACCCGACCGGTCGGCGAGGTCGCCCGGCGCATCGGATACGCCAGCCCGTCCGCCTTCATCTCCGCCTTCGTCCGGGAGTACGGCTGCACGCCGGGCCGCGCCGCGGCGATGATCCACGCCGGAGACGACGACGCCGCGTCCATTCTGTTGTCCCGTGCCCGCCGATAGGCGCGGGAAACCCCAGCCCGTCGCGGCCCCGTCGTCCCCGGCCGGGAGCCGTCAGCTTGTGGTGGGGAAGCTCAGGCTGACCGCCGAGGGGGATCCGCTCGGCCACCGGGTCGTGACGACCTTCCCCCGGGTGTAGAAGCTGACGCCCTCGGGGCCGTGCACGTGCGTGTCACCGAACAGGGAGTTCTTCCAGCCGCCGAACGAGTGGTAGGCCATCGGCACCGGAACGGGCACGTTGACGCCCACCATGCCGACGGTCACCGCCCGGGTGAACCGGCGTGCCGCCGCCCCGCTTCCGGTGAACAGCGCGACGCCGTTGCCGTACTCGCTCGCGTTGACGATGCGCACGGCATCGTCGAAGCTGTCGGCGCGTACGACGACCAGCACGGGCCCGAACACCTCGTCGCGGTAGACCTCCGCGTCGGTGCTGACCGCGTCGAACAGGGTCGGGCCGACGAAGAACCCGTCGCGGGTGGGTGCCTCCCGCCCGTCGACGACCAGGGGGACGCCTGCCTCGGCGGCCCGGGTGACGTACCCGGTGATCCTGTCGCGGGCCTCGGCGGTGATGACCGGTCCCATCTCGCTGCTCTCCGCGTCCCCGGGCCCGACGCGTACCCGGCGTGCCTGCTCGGTGAGCAGGGGCACGAGCTCGTCGGCGGCGGAGCCGACCGCGACCACGGCGGAGATCGCCATGCACCGTTGCCCGGCCGAGCCGTACGCCGCGGCGGTGATCTGCCGGGCGGCGTCGGCGAGATCGGCGTCGGGAAGCACGACGGCGTGGTTCTTGGCGCCACCGAGCGCCTGGACCCGTTTGCCCGAGGCGCTGGCCCGCTGGTGGACGTAGCGGGCGACCGGCGTGGAACCGACGAACGACACCGCGGCGACGTCGGGATGGTCGAGCAGCCGGTCGACGGCTTCCTTGTCCCCGTGCACCACGTTGAACACGCCGGCCGGCAGCCCGGCCTCGGCGTACAGCTCGGCGATCAGGTTCGACGGGGAGGGGTCACGCTCGCTGGGCTTGAGGACGAAGGCGTTGCCGCAGGCGATGGCGATCGGGTGCATCCACAGGGGAACCATGACGGGGAAGTTGAAGGGCGTGATACCGACGCACACGCCGAGCGACTGCCGGAACGTGTACGAGTCGACGGCGGTGGACACCTGGTCGGAGTAGCTGCCCTTGAGTAGCTGCGGGATGCCGCAGGCGAAGTCGATGACCTCCCGGCCGCGGGTCACCTCACCCCGGGCGTCGTCGAGGACCTTGCCGTGCTCGGCGGTGATCATGCGGGCCAGGTCGTCGGTGTGCCTCTCGACCAGGTCGCGGAAGGCGAAGAGCACCTTCGTCCGGGCGGTCAGCGAGGTCTCCTGCCACGAGAGCCACGCCTGCGCCGCGGCGGCGACAGCCGTGTCGACCTCTGCGGAGCTGGCCAGCGGCACCGTGGCCTGCGGCTGCCCGGTGGCGGGATTCCAGACGGAGGCGGTGCGTCCCGACAGGGGTTGGGCCGGCTTGCCGTCGATCCAGTGCTCGATGCTGCGCATGGTGTTCCTTTCCTAACGGAGGCTGACCGGGGCCCGGGCCGGCGACACCACCCGGACGGATCCGTCAGAGGCTCAGGGTGAGGCCGGCAGTGGCGAGGACGACGGGGCAGGAGCTGTGCCGGGCGGCCTCGGCCAGCAGGTCGGCGATCCGATCCCGATGCCAGGGCCGGATGTGGGTCAGCACGAGGAGTTGGGCTTCCGCCCGGCGGGCGAGCCTGCCGGCGTCGCCGGCGGTCAGGTGGTTCGGTACGGACTCGTCGTCGAACCCCGATGCCTCGGCCAGCACGACGGCGCAACCGTGGGCGAGGTCGTCGAGGGCGTCGCAGGGTGCGCTGTCGCCGGTGTAACACAGCTGGTCGTCGAGGCGGACAGCCCAGTTCTCCACCTGGTGCCGACCCACAGCGGTACGCACCCGGTACGGGCCGATGCGTTCCGGGGCGGGCCCGAAGGTGAATCGTCGATGGGCGGGAGGCCGCTGCGCCAGCCGGCTCTCGACGGCGGCCGGCCCGTACACCGGCAGTGCCCCGGCCTCACCCGCGGCGGATCGGAGGTAGGCCAGTGCGGTGAGGTCGTCGCAGTGGTCTCCGTGCGCGTGGGTGACGAAGACGGCGTCGAGCGCGGTGACGGGGGCGTACCGCTGTAGCGGCCCCACCGCTCCGGTGCCCAGGTCGAGCAGGAGCCGCCAGCCGTCCTGTTCGACCAGGTAGCAGGAGCACGCCGCGTCCGGGCCGGGCGCGGAGCCCGAACAGCCGATCACGGTGAGCCTCATTCGGCGGCCGGAGCGGTGCCGATGGCGATGGCGACGACGTCGGCGACGGCGCCTTCGAGGCAGGTGCCCGCCACCGCGGAGGCCGCGGCCAGGACCTCCGGGTGCCCGTCGCCGACCGCCACACCGAATCCGCTGGCCCACAGCAGGGGCACGTCGTTGGGGTTGTCACCGACGGCCGCGACCTCGGCCAGGTCCACCTGCTCGTGGTCGGCGAGCCAGCGCAGCGCGACGCCCTTGTCCACGCCCGCGGGGAGCAGTTCCACGTAGGTGGCCTCGGACAGCACGACGGTCACCTCGGCAGCGCCGCGGGCGACTGCGGCGATGCGGTGCGCGGCGTCGGTGTCGGCGCACAGCAACATGACCTTGCTGATGCCGTCGATGTCGTGCCAGTTCTCGATGCGTTCGACGGTGACGCGGTCGCGGGCGGCATAGGTGTCGACCCAGGCCGGCTGGTACGTGGCGAGGGCCCGCTCACCGACGAACGCGACGGCGGCGACGTCGGGCGGAAGCGCCTCGACCAGCGCGCGGACCGCCGTCCACGTCGCCTCGTCGAAGCGGTTCGCGTGCAGCACCTCCCCGGTGTGCAGGTTCGCGATGAGCGCGCCGTTGAGCAGGATCGCCGGCCCGGTGAGGCCGAGCTCGTCGTAGTAGCGCCGAGCCGAGGCGGCGCTGCGGCCGGTGGCGATGACGACCTGCCCGCCGGCGTTGCGGAACGCCTGTAGGGCCGCGCGGCTACGCGGCACCATCGCGAGGTCGCGGTCGACCAGTGTGCCGTCGAGGTCGGTGACGACCCAGCGGTACCGCAGGGCGGTACCCGGGCCCAGGCGGGTGTCGGAGCTGGTCACGTCAGGGCCACCGGCCGGTGGGTGTCCGCGAACGCCTCGAGCGCGGTCGATCCGGCCGGGTCGAGCGTGCCGACGGTGGCGAAGTAGCCGCGCTCGCGCCACGCCGCCCGGTCCGTCTCGACGTCGTTCGGGCGCAGGCCGAGGTAGTGGCCGCCAGCGGCGGTCACCAGCAGCGAGCCGGCCGCGACATCCCAGCTGCTGACACCGATACCGAGTGCCGCATCCGCCCAGCCGGTCGCGACGTGCGCCAGGCTCAGCGCGGCGCTGCCGATGCGACGCAACGTCTGGTACTCGATGATGAGGTCGGTCTGCCGGCGCACCGCCCGGTCGGGAGCGGCTCTGATCTCGCGTGCGCTCGGGTAGCTGGTCAGCAGCAGCGCCTGCTGCTCGTCGGCGGCGCCGACGCTGGCCAGCGGCCGTCCGTTGTGCCAGGCCCCGCCGAGCGTGGCGGTGTACAGGTCGTCGCGTAGCGGGTCGTAGATCGCTCCGGCGACGACCCGCCCGTCGACCACGGCACCGATCGAGGTGCAGAAGAAGGGGAGCCCGTGGGCGAAGTTCGCCGTGCCGTCGATCGGGTCGACGTGCCATTCGACGCGGCCCTCGCCGACCGCGCCGCCCTCCTCGCCGACGATGCGGCTGTCCGGCTCGGCGTTGAGCACGATGTCGCGGATCCGCGCCTCGGCCGCCTTGTCGTGCACGGTCACGGGGTCGTGCCGATCGCGCTTGTAGTCGACCTCGGGTCGGGAGCGGAACGCCCCGCGGAGCATGTCACCGACTGCGGTGGCGGCCTCGGCGGCCACCTCCGCCAGTTGGGCGGAGCGTTTCACGTCGATCGTGGTCATGAGTGCCTTTCGTCGGTGCGGGTGAGCAGCCGCAGCAGGTCGGCCGGGTCGTCGACGACCGCGTCGGGCGTCTGGGCGACGACGAACGGCCGGTCGTGGGTGGAACGGGCGGTCATCAGGACGGTCGCTCCGACCCCGGCCCGGATGCCGCAGACGACATCGCGGTCGAAGTTGTCGCCGACGTACCACGCGTCGCTCGGCGCGACCGCGAGCGCGCGGCACGCCAGGCGGATCAGCTCCGGGTTGGGTTTGCGGATGCCGAGCTCGTCGCTGTACAGCTGGAGCGCCAGGTCCTTGTCGAGGCCGGCCTGGGCGAGCCAGTCCCGGTGCACGATCCCCGACATCGCGTTGCTGACGATCGCCACCGGGATGTCGCGTTCCCGCGCGCCCCGGAGCAGATCCTCGATGCCGTTGCGGGCGACCCGCGTCGAGCGCAGCTCACCCTGGCGTCGGCACAGGAGCCACGCCTGGCTGGTCACCAACGCGCGCGCCTGATTGGGCCAGTCGGCGGCGACGAACTCCGACCAGTACATCCGCCAGGTCAGCTCGGCGGGCGCGGACAGCCGCGACATCGCGTTCTTCCACGCGGAGTCGGCGGCGGCGGCGGCCCGGACGTCGCGGACCACGTCGTCGATGGTCAGCTCGGTGCAGCCGGCCGCGCCGAGCATCGTGACGATCTCGGTGGCGAGATCGGTGATCCAGGTGTCCCGGCGTTCGGACTGCACGACGACGCCACCGAAGTCCAGCAGCAGCGCGCGGGGCCGCGACAGCCGTGCGGCGATCACCGGCCCGACCCGGAGGCGACGGCCGGCCCGGCGGCGGGACGCTGCCCGGACCGCTGTTCGCGCAGGAACTGGTCCCAGCCGGTCATCCGGCGGCCGTCGGCATCGAACACGTGCAGGTCGGAAGCGGCGGCCCAGAGGGTCACCTCGGCGCCCGGCGTCGTCTCGATCTTCCGGTAGGACTGGACGTACAGCGGCTCGCCGTGGCACCGCAGTTGCACGGTCCAGGCGGAGCCGGTGGGCAGGACCGTGTCGACCACGGCCGGCGCCCGCCAGACGCCGTCGGGAACGTCGGCGTCGGCGTACGCGATGTGGAGTGCCTCGGGCCGGACGCCGCCCGTTCCGTCGGTGGGCGGGCGGCCGACCCGGGCGGCCACGTAGTCCGCCACGGTGGCGCCGGGACCGGCCACGTCGGCCGACCCGAACGGCATGGTGTTCATCGGTGGGCTGCCGACGAACTGAGCCACGAACACGCTTGCCGGCCGCTCGTAGACCTCCATCGGCGTGCCGGTCTGCTCGACGACTCCCTCGTTCATGACGGTGACGTGGGTGGCCATCGTCATCGCCTCCAGCTGGTCGTGGGTGACCAGTACGACGGTGGCGTGCGAGCGCTGGTGGATTCGCTTGATCTCGGCGCGCATCTCGAGGCGGAGCCTCGCGTCGAGGTTCGACAGCGGCTCGTCGAGCAGCATGACCTCCGGGTCGACCGCGAGCATCCGGGCCAGTGCGACCCGCTGCTGCTGCCCGCCGGACAACTGCGAGGGGTAGCGGGCCGCGTAGTCGGCGATGTGCAGCATCTCCATGGCCTCGGCGGCGCGCTGCGCTCGTTGCGCCGTGGGTGTCTTCCGCATCATCAGCCCGAACTCGACGTTGCGGGTGACCGTCATGTGCGGCCACAGCGCGTAGCTCTGGAACACCAGCCCCATGCCCCGCTTCTCGGGCGGCACGAAGAGGCCCTGCCCCACGGAGTCCAGCAGCCGTGAGCCGACCCGGATGTCGCCCCTGGTGGGCTGCTCGAGGCCGGCGATCATCCGCAGGGTCGTGGTCTTGCCACAGCCGGACGGGCCGAGCAGGCACATGAAGCCGCCGTCGGGGATGGTCAGGTGCAGGTCACGCACCGCGTACTGGCCGGCGACGTAGCTCTTGTCGACGCCGATGAGTTCGATGTTCGGCATGTTCAGCCTCCCAGGCCCGTGGCGAGGTTGCTTCTGGTGGCCCGCTGGGCCAGGTAGGTGACGGTGAACGAGAGGGCGGCGATGATGAGTACCGCCGCGTTGGCCTGCTGCCGATACCCGAAGTCGACCAGGTTGATCGACAGGGTGGTCAACAGGGGCGTGCTCGCGGTCGTGAGCATGATGACGATCGACAGCTCTTTGAGCCCGGAGATGAACGGCAGCAACACGCCGGTGGTCAGCGCGCCCTTCTGGATGGGCAGCACGATCCGGCGCAGCCGGGTGAGCCAGCCGGCACCGGCCACCTGGGCCGCCTCCTCCGGTTCGCGGCCCAGTTGCATCATGGCGGAGATGCCGGACCGCGACGAGTACGGCAGGTGGGTGATCGCCATCACCACGACCAGCAGGAGGGTCGTGCCGTAGAGCGCCGGGATCGGGCCGCGCGGGACGGCGAACAGCGTCAGGTAGGCGGCGGCGAAGGCGATGCCCGGCACCAGGTAGGGCAGGAACGAGACCTGCCGCAGGGTGCCGGACAGCCGGCGGCTGGGCGAGCGGGCCACCACGTACCCGACCATCAGCCCGACGAGGCCGCAGACCAGGGCCGCCATGCCGACGATGCGCAGGCTGTTCCACATCGCCTCGTAGAGGTCGCCGCTGCGCAGCAGGCCGTGCGGGAAGCCGACCGCCTCCGGGATCGACTCGGCGGTCCAGAACTTCAGCGTGAAGTTGTCGGCCCGGAACACGCCTGGCGCGTAGGTCACCGTGGACAGCGCGAGGGTCACGAGCGGCACGACGACGCTGGTGACGAAGACGGCCATGGCGAGGCCGTAGGCGGGCCACCGCCAGCGACGCAGGTCGGTGGCCCGGTCCATGCTGCCCTTGCCGCCGATGGTGACGAACCGGCGCTGTTCACGAACCAGGCGCATGTCGATGAGCACGACGAGCACCCCGAGCAGGACGATGACGGCGGCGATGACGGCGGCCACGCCGGGGGCCCGGGTGTGGATGCTGCGGTACAGGCTGGTCGACAACATCGCGTAGTCGGTGGGCAGACCGAGGATGTACGGGGTGCCGAAGGTGCCCAGCACCCGGCCGAGCACGAGGAGCACGGCGGAGGAGAGCGAGGGCAGCAGCAGCGGCAGGACCACGTGACGCATCCCCTGGCTCCGGTTGGCGCCGAGCACCCGCGCGGACTCCTCCAACTGCGAGTCGATCCGCCGCAGCGCGTTGCCGAACAGCAGGAACACGAACGGGTAGTAGTGCAGGCCGAGGGTGACGATGATCGGCACGGCGCCGTACGCGAGCCAGTCGGGGGTCTGGACACCCCAGGTCTCCAGGAAGCCCGGGGTCCCGCCGGACCGGTTGTTCTTGAACAGGGTCAGCCAGGCCAGGGCGAACGTCCACGACGGCAGCATGTACGGAACGACGAGGGCGCCGGCGAGGAACTTGCGGCCCGGCACGTTGGTCCGGGTCACCAGCCACGCCATCGAACCGCCGAGCACCACGGCGAACACGACCACGCCGAGCCCGACGACCACGGTGTGTGACAGCGGCTCCCAGAACAGGCTGGCGCTGATCGGTGACCGGAACACCCGCCACAGGTAGTAACCCGTGAGCGATCCGGCCGGCGCCCCGGCCCGGCTGTCGTCGCCGAACTGCACGCGTGCCGCATCCGACACGATGGCCACCAGAGGCGCGATGACCAGGTAACCGAAGATGAGCACGAGGGCGATGCCGATGAGCGTGGTCGGCTCGGCGAGCAGGACTCGTGCCCGGTACCGTATCCGGCCCCAACGGCTGGCCGGCGTCTGCGTGGGCGGCGGCGGCGCTGGCGGTGCCGGACGGTCGATGACTGCCATCTTGAGTGTCTTGTCCCTTCAAGCAGAGCCATGGTGCCCACCGATCGTGGTGACTCGGTGAGCACCCGCCGGATCAGTTGTGCTGCACGCGCCAGAAGTCCTGGACGGTCTGGGTGTTCTGGTAGTCGTCGAGCAGGCCCTTGGGGTCCATGGCGAACAACTGGGTGCCCCAGTCGGTGAGGCCCTTCGGGTTGCCGTCGCTGGGCGGCACGGCGGTGCTGCCCGAGACGCCGCCCTCCTCCATCTCGTGCTTGATGCCCTCCTGCGTCATGACGAAGTGGACGAACAGCTTGGCGGCGTTGGGGTGCTTCGTCCCGGTGGCGATCGCGACGTACTTGGAGTAGGAGAACCCGACCCAGGGGCTCAGGCCCTCGCAGACGGCCATCTGGTAGCCCTTGCCCTCGACGTCGCGGAACTTCGCGATCGACACCAGGCCGATGCGTCCCTCGGTCTGCTGCGGCGCGGCGACGGCGGCGGCGATGTTCTCGTCCTCGCTGTTGATGATCGGCTTGTTCTTCGCCAGCTTCTTGACCCACTCCCAGCCGGCGTTCTTCTCGGTCGTCTGCAGGGCCTTGCCGGTGTGCCGCTGGTAGGCGTCGGCGAGCGGCGCGGCGCCGTGGCCGGCGGTCTGGCTGAGCCACTGCACGATGGTCGCCTTGCCCAGCGGATCCTGTAGCAGCACCTTGCCGCGCCAGCTGTCCTCGGTGAGCTCCCAGGCGTTCTTCACCGGGCAGCCGTTCGGGTAGATCTTCGGGTTGTACACCCAGACGTTGGCCTTCGACAGCACCAGCAGTGGGTTGCGGTTGGTCTCCGGGACGTCCTTGAGCAGATCCGGCGGCAACCACGTGTAGACGACCTGGCGGGGCAGCAGCTCGCCGGCCAGCAACGGGCCGTCGGAGAAGAGGGTGAGGTCGACGGCGACGTTGCCGGCCTCCTTCTCCCGGACGAGCTTTTCGGCGGTCTTCTGGGTGTCGGACTTCACCCCCTCGGCCTTGATGCCGTACTTGGCGGTGAATGCCTCGGCGACCTTCTTGATGTCGCCGGTCGAGTCGTAGACGAGGACGCTGCCCTCCTTCTTCGCGGCCGCGACGAGGGCGTCGAGGTCGAAGGAGGCGTCGACGGAGGCGGACGGGAGTGCGCCGGGCTGTTCACTCCCGCTGGACGGGGCGCAGGCGGCGGCTGCGACGAGCGCGGCGATGCCGACTGCGGCAGCGGCAAGGCGACGGGTGGGACGGATCGGGATCGTTATACGGCGGCTGTCCACGTGCGCGAACCTCCTCGGTGGCGGAGCATGCGGGTGAGAGCCAACTCGTCCGTCGGATGTGGTGAAGGCGTATCGCATCCGCGGAGTGGTCTGAGCGTAATACGGCGGCAATCTTTGTCAAGACATATGTACATCAGCCCTTCAGACGATTCGCTTCAGCATCGCGTCGGCCAGCGCGTCGCAGCACTCGGCCAGCCGAAGGCCGACGACGTCGATGCGACGCAGCAGCTCACGCTGCCGCAGCATCTCGGAGGTCACGTCGCCGGCCAGCAGCCGCCCGAGCGCCTCCTGGTACACGCGACGCACGACGCCGGCCCGCTTCCGCACGGCCAGCACGAGGTCGGCGACGTCGGTCGGATGGTCGACCAGCTGCGCAAGGGCGCGGCGCAGCAGCGCGAGCCCTTCCCGTACGGCGATGAGCGCCGGCACGGCAGCGTCCACGGTGGGCGCGCCGAAGAGATCGTTCTCCCGTACGAAGTCCCGTAGGTTGTCCAGCACGTCGTCGATCGACCGGGAGAGCCGGAACAGGTCCTCGCGGTCGATCGGTGTGGTGAGCGAGGCGGCGAGCTCGACGACGAGTTGCCGCCGGTGGTCGTCGCCGGCGTGTTCGATGTCGCCCATCCGGGCCCGGCCCGTGGCCGACGGCACGGCCCTGGTGACCACGTCGATGGCCAGGTCCACCGCCTCCTGGTTCTGCTCGAGCTGGCGCAACAGGATGCCGACGACCCGGTGGTGGGAGCGGCCGGCGAGGTCGTCCACGATCCGCCAGACCCGGCGCAGCCGACGGCCGGTCACCGGAGCCCTCGCACGGCCAGCCCCGCCACCGCCGCCATGCCGAAACTGGCCGGCAGGGTCACCAGCCACGAGATCAGGATCGGCACGGCGTACTGCCAGCGCACCCGCCGTGCGCCCTGGCTGGCGCCGACGCCGACCAGGCCGGCCGCCACGGACTGGGTCATGCTGACCGGCACCCCCAGCCCGGCGGTGCCGAACACCGCCGCGGACGAGGCGATCTCGGCCGAGACGATCTGCCACGGACGTGGCGGGGACAGGCTGAACGTGGCACCGCGCGACATCCGCCGCAGGCTCGTCAGCGCCCCCGCCGCGAACAGCGCCGCCACGGCGGACAACACCGGCAGCGACAGTTCGGCCGAGCCGTGGACGGCGGCGACGGCGACCGCGGCGACCGCGAACATCTTCTGCCCGTCGTTGGCCGCGTAGGCCAGACACTGGCAGCCGAACGCGCCGACGTGCGCCAGTCGGACCGTGGCCGATGCCCGACCGGTGGTCGGGACCCGCAGGGCCAGCACGCCGAGCAGATAGCCCAGCAGCCCACCGACGAGGGGCGCGGCCGCGCCGATGCCGAGCATCGTCGCCAGAGTGGTCCACGACGGCATGAGCCCGAGCCCGAGCCCGGCGCCCGCCAACCCACCGATGATCGCCAGGGTCACGCTCGTCGGTACCCCCCGCCACGTCAGCACCAGGACCAGTGCGACCGCCGCCGCCACGCCGATCACGACGATCGGCTGCCCGCCGCGATCGCCGGAGGCGACCAGCCGGCCGGTGAACGCGTGCGCCACACCCAGTCCGAAGAGGCGGGGACCGGCGACGATGGCGGCGAGTAGCAGCCCGAGCATGGCGATGCCGGCGACCTCGCGGTGGCGTAGGGCGAGGGCGAGCAACGCACCGCCGTCGTTGGCGCCGCAGACGAAGACGAACACGGCGGCGAGCACGGACAGCACGACGCTCACAGACCTGACCAGTGACCGCGCTGCGTCGCTTTGCGCTCCACATACCGCTGCCTGGCCGGCGGGCCGTCCGGCGTGGTCGACACCGCAGCCACCGGTACGTCCCACCACGTGTCGTTGGCCGGGCTCCCCGGTCCGCCGAGCTCGGTGCGGACGTGCACCACCGTGGTGGTGGCGGCGGCCCGCGCCTTCACCAGCGCCGCGCGGACCTCGTCGAGGGTGTCCGCGGTCAGGACGTCGGCGCCCAGACTTGCCGCGTTCGCGGCCAGGTCGACTGGCAGCGGCTGGCCGTCGAAGCGGCCGGAGGCCGGGTCGCGGTATCGGTAGACGGTGCCGAACCGGGCACCGCCCACCTGCTCGGACAGCGCCCCGATGGAGGCGTACCCGCCGTTGTCGACCAGGACCACCACCAGCTTGAGCCCCTCCGCCACGGCGGTGACCAACTCCTGCGCCATCATCAGGTAGGAGCCGTCCCCGACGAGGACGAACACCTCGGCGTCCGGCTGGGCCAGCTTCACGCCCAGGCCGCCGGCGATCTCGTAGCCCATGCAGGAGTAGCCGTACTCGACGTGATACTGCCGAGGGCTCGCCGGCCGCCACAGCTTGTGCAGGTCGCCGGGCATGGAACCGGCCGCGCAGACGACCACGTCGGCCGGGCGGGCGGCGTCGTTCACCGCCCCGATGAGCTGGCTCTGGGTGAGGGGGCCGGGCCCGGGGCGGCGGGCCTCGTCGACGGCGTCGTCCCACCGGCGGGTCAGGGTCACGGCCAGCTTTCTGCGCTCCTCGCTCACCTGCCAGCGCGGCAGCGCCGCGTCGAGGGCCCGCAGCCCTTCCCGCGCGTCCGCGACCAGGCTGACCGCGCCGAGCTTCGCCGCGTCGAAGGCGGCCACGTTGAGGTTGACGAACCGCACCGACGGCTCGGCGAACAACGACCGCGAGGCGGTGGTGAAGTCCGCGTAGCGGGTGCCGATGCCCAGCACCACGTCGGCCTCGGCGGCGAGGGCGTTGGCGGCCGTGGATCCGGTCACGCCGATCGGGCCGACCGCGCACGGATGGTCGTGGGGCAGCGCGCCCCGGCCGGCCTGGGTCTCCGCCACGGGGATGCCGGTGCGTCGGGCGAAGGAGGCGAGCTCGTCGTTGGCGTCGCTGTAGGTCACGCCGCCGCCGGCGACGATGAGCGGGCGGCGGGCCGCAAGCAGGGCCTGCGCCGCTCGGCCCAGCGCGGCCGGCTCGGGCACCGGGCGCGGCACGTGCCAGGTCCGCTCGGTGAACAGCTCGTCCGGCCAGTCGTACGCCTCGGCCTGCACGTCCTGCGGCATGGCCAGCGTGACCGCTCCGGTCTCGGCCGGGTCGGTGAGCACCCGCATCGCGGCGAGCAGCGCCGCCGGCAGCTGTTCGGGGCGGTTGATGCGGTCCCAGAACCGCGACACCGGCCGCAGCGTGTCGTTGACCGACACGTCGTAGGAGCGGGAATCCTCCAACTCCTGAAGGACCGGACTGGCCACCCGGGTGGCGAAGATGTCCCCGGGCAGCAGCAGGACCGGCAGCCGGTTGACGGTGGCCAGGGCGGCGCCCGTGACGAGGTTGGTGGCGCCCGGCCCGATCGAGGTGGTGCAGGCGAACGTCGACATCCGGGCGGTCATCCGGGCGTAGCCGACCGCGGTGTGGACCATCGCCTGCTCGTTGCGGCACTGGTAGTAGGTCATCCCCGGGTCGCCGTCCAACTCGGCCTGGCGCAGCGCCTGGCCGAGCCCGGCGACGTTGCCGTGGCCGAAGATTCCGAAACAGCCGGCGATCAGCCTGTGCCGTCGCCCGTCACGCTCGCTGTACTGGTTGGCGAGGAAGCGGATGGTCGCCTGCGCCACGGTGAGTCTCATGCGCCGGTCCTCCCCAGATAGGTCGTCATCGGTACGCGTGGGTCGACCGGCTGGCCGGACCAGGAGCTGCGAATCCACCCGTGCGCGGGGTCGTCGGCGCAGGCCATCGACCGCTCGGTGGCCGGGCCGGCCAGGACGTTCAGGTAGTAGAGGTCGTAGCCGGGGGCGGCCATCGAGGGCCCGTGGTAGCCGTTCGGCACCAGGACGACGTCGCCGGCACCGACCTCGGCCAGCACGCTGGTGGTGCCGTACACCCGCTGGTAGGCCAGGCCGCGCGTCTCGAAGTAGTAGATCTCCTCGAGAACCGCCTCGCCGGGAGCCTCGGTGTCGTGCTTGTGCGGTGGGTACGACGACCAGTTCCCGCCCGGGGTGAGCAGCTCGACGGCGACGAGCCTGTCGCAGTCGAAAGCGTCCGGGGCGCAGAAGTTGTTCACCTGGCGGCTCGCCGTCCCCGCCCCACGCACCTCCACCGGCACCTGCTCGGCCGGGCCGTAACGCGGGGGCAGCCGGCGTCCGGCCCGCGCCGACGGCAGCGCGAACCGCCCACCTGTCGTGCTGGACACCTCCACCCGCGCCCCGATCGGCAGGTAGCAGAAGTCGCTGACCCGGTCGAAGACGCTGGTCCGGCCGACGAGCTCGAACCGCGTCCCGTCGCAGTCGACCAGTGCCGAACCGGTCAGCGGCAGCACCAGCATCTCGTCGTCACCGGTGGTGAAGACGCGCGTCTGACCGGGCTCCAGGTCCAACACCCGCAGCCCGCAGTAGGTCCAACCGGCTGCTTCCGGTGTCACCTGGACCGTCCACCCAGGTGTCGTCGTAGCGCCCCGAGAAATGTGCACCGCAGTCACCGCCTTCACAGCAGGGCGGTGGCCGCGTCGACGGCGGCCGCCACATCGTCGTCGGCCGGGTAGAGCAGCGCGCGTCCGGCCACCAGCCCGCGCACGCCGGGCAGCTCCAGCGCCTTCTGCCAACCGGCGTAGGCCTGCTCGGGCGGCGCCTCACCGCCGAGCAGCAGCACGGGCAGCGTGGTGGCGTCGAGGACCCGGTCCATCTCCTCGACGACCGGGATCTTCAACCAGGTGTACGCCGAGGTCGCGCCGAGCGCCTGACCGATGCCGATCGCCCGGATGAGCGACTCGGGGCGCTGGTCGAGCTGCGTCCGGCCGTCGACCCGGCTCACCGGCAGCGGCTCGACCATCGCCATCAGGCCGCGCCCGGCCAGCGCCGTCACCGCCCGGCCGCACGCCTCCAGGGTGTTGACCGTGCCCGGGTCGTTGAGGTCGATGCGGCACAGCATCTTGCCGCCGTCGAAGTTCATCGCGGCGATCGTCTCGGCGTCGTAGCCGGTGAACCGGTCGTCCAGCTCGAACACCGAGCCGGTGATGCCGCCACGGTTCATCGATCCGATGACGAGCTTGTCGTCCAGGACGCCGAGGAGCATGAGGTCCTCGACGATGTCGGCGGTGGCGAGCACGCCGTGCACGCCGGGGCGGGCAAGCGCTACGCAGAGCCGGTCGAGCAGGTCGGCCCGGCTGGCCATCGCGTCGGCCCGGTCCCGGACCCCGATCGTGCCGCGGGCCGGGTGGTCCGCAGCGATGATCATCAGCCGCTGGTCACCCCAGTCGGACAGCCGCCGCCGGGACCGCGCGGACTCCGCGACCACGGCGGGTCGGCTGGCGCGGCGTCGGACCAGGTCACCGATGTGGGCACTGGCATCAGACATCCGGATTCTCCCCGAGCAGGGCCGACACCTCGTCGGCGGTGGGCATGGCGGCGGAGCAGGCCAGCCGAGAGGCGACGATGGCGCCCGCCGTGCTGGCGTACCGCAGGGTGTGACGCAGCGGCCAGCCGGCGAGCATGCCGTGGCAGAGCGCACCGCCGAAGGCGTCGCCGGCGCCCAGGCCGTTGACCACCTCGACCGGGGTGGGTGGCACCCGTACCCGCTGGCCGTCGGCCGTGCGGCCGAGCACTCCCTCGGGCCCGAGCTTGACCACGGCCAGGGCGACACCGAAGTCGAGCAGCGCCTGCGCGGCCCGCTCCGGATCATCCTCACCGGTGGCCACGGCGCACTCCTCACGGTTGCCGACAGCCACGCTCACCGCGCCACTGGCGAGCGCGGCCCGGTAGCGCCCGGTGGCCTCCGTGGCCGAGGGCCAGAACATCGGCCGATAGTCCAGGTCCAGCACGGTCGGTCCACGGCGATGGGCGAGCACCGCGTGCAGTGCGGCGCGGCTGGGCTCGGCACACAGGCCGGTGCCGGTGAGCCAGACGATCCGCGCCGCGCCGAGCGCGTCCAGGTCCAGCTCCTGCGCGGCGATCTCCAGGTCGGGAGCCTTGGGCTCGCGGTAGAAGTACAGCGGAAAGTTGTCCGGCGGGAAGATCTCACAGAAGGTGATCGGTGTCTTGAGGATCGGCACCGGCCGGACGAACCGGTCGTCGACCCCGTATTCCTTGAGCGCGGTGCGCACGAAGTCGCCGAACGGGTCGTCTCCGGTGCGCGTCACCACCGCGACGTGCCGTCCCAGTCGGGCGGCGGCGACCGCGACGTTGGTCGGCGACCCGCCGAGGAACCGGCCGAAGGTGTCCACCTCGGACAGCGGGACACCGGACCGCAGCGGGTAGAGGTCGACGCCGCACCTACCGACGGTGATGAGGTCGAAGCCGGTCACGACGGCAGTCCCCGCAGATAGGCCAGGCAGGCGGCAACCTCGGTGACCGGTCCGGCCCCGGCCGGCGGTTCCCGGTCCAGGACGAGGTCCTGCTCCAGCACGTACCAACCGGCGTAACCGGCCTCCTCCAGCGAGGCGACGATGGCGGCGATGTCCACGTCGCCCTGGCCGAGCGGGCGGTAGAGGCCCTGCGCGACTGCGTCGCGGTAGCTCACCGCACCGGCGCGGACCCGCTGGGCCTGCGCGGCATCGACGTCCTTGAGGTGCACGTGTCGCACCCGCGCCGCGGCCTGGCCGGCCAGCCGCACCGGATCGCCGCCGCCGGCCAGCACATGACCGGTGTCCAGGCAGAGCCCGATGTTGGAGCCGTCGAGCAGCCGCTCGATCTCCTCCGGTCCCTCGATCATGGTGCCGACGTGCGGGTGCAGCGTGGCGGTCACGCCGGCGTCGGCGGCCACCCGATCCAGCAGGTCGAGGTTCGACAGCAGGGTCCGCCAGCCGTCGGCGTCGAGCTCCGGGCGGGAGTCGTATCCGTCGAGACCGGTCGCCGCGGCGAGGACGAGGACACCCGCGTCCGCCGCCCGGAACTGCCGCAGGGCGGCGGTGACCTCCGGCACCAGATCCTGGGTCGCCTCGTGCAGCACCACCGGCAGGAACCCGCCGACGGCCCGCAGCCCGTGCCGTCGCAGCGTCTCCCGGCGGGCCGCGCCGTCTGCGGGCAGGAACCCGTCCGGGCCGAACTCGCTGGCCGTCAACCCGAGTGCCGCCATCTCCGCCAACACCCGGTCCACGTCCAACTGGTGGCCCCAGCCGGGCACCTCACACACGCCCCAGGAAATGGGCGCGCCCGCCAGCCGCCGCGTCATGCCAGCACCGCCGAGTGCTTCAGCCCGTTCGCGGGGCTGCCGGCGCGGATCTCCTCGATCCGCACGGGCCGGCGCTCACGCCGCGAGCGGTCGGCGGCCTCGGCGATGTAGAGCGCCTCGAGCGCCTCGGAAACGGTGCACGCGCTGCTACGCCGACCGGCCACGTAGTCGAGGAACGCGTTCATCTCCGCCGTGTAGGACGCGCTGAAGCGCTGCCAGAAGTCCGGCCACGGCGCACCGCTGGGATAGCTGACACCGGGTTCGGCCGAGCGCAGCGGCGCCCGGTCGTCAAGGCCGACGACGAAGGTCGACTCGGTGCCGGCCAGTTCGGCCCGCACGTCGTAGCCGCCGCCGTTGTACCGCGAGCCCTGCAGGGTCGCAAGGGTGCCGTCGGCGAACGTCAGAATGGCCACGGAGGTGTCGACGTCGCTTGCCTCGGCGAAGATGCTGGCACCCCGGTTCGCGCCGGTGGCGTAGACCTCGACGACCTCCTGGCCGGTCAGCCAGAGGGCGATGTCGAAGTCATGGATGTGGCAGTCGCGGAAGATGCCGCCGGACAGGGGGATGTACTCGGCCGGCGGAGGCGTCGGATCGGCCGTGAGCAGATGCAGCCGGTGCAGGGTGCCGACCGCGCCGCTGCGCAGCGCCTCCCTGGCCGCTCGGTAACCCGCGTCGAAACGGCGCTGGAACCCCACCTGCACCCGGCCGTCGGCCGCCGCCACCCGCTGGGCGATCTCGACCGTGCGGGCCAGATCGGCCGCGACCGGCTTCTCGCAGAACACGGTCAGCCCGGCGTCGACCCCGCGCTCGATCAGGTCGGCGTGCGTGGCCGTGGGCGTGGCGATGACGATGCCGTCGAGCGGCGTGGCGAACACCTCGTCGATCGGACCGACAGCGCGTACGCCAAGCTGTTCTGCCACGTCACGAGCGCGCTCGGGCATGACGTCGCCGAGCACGAGCTCGGTCACCTCGGGGTGACTCGCGAGCAACTGGGCGTGTGTCGCACCGATGCGTCCGACGCCGAGCAGTCCAATGCGCATGAACGAATACCTCCCACGTGTTGAACACCGGTGGCGGCAGGCGCCAGCACGATGCATGCCATGATTCGTAGTCCCCGTCACACACCGAAGTCAAGACTTTGTCAGGACATTCTGATGTCTGCTAACTTGTTGGTTGTCAGCATCAGGGTCTGCGACGAAGCGTGAGGAACCATTGACCAACTCCCTGTCGATCACGCTCGACCGGACGAGTCCGGTCCCGTTGTACTTCCAGGTCGCCCAGCAGATTGAGGCGATGATCGACGCCGGCACCCTGCCCGCCGGCCACCGGCTGGACAACGAGATCCAGCTCGCCGATCAGATGGGCCTGTCCCGCCCGACCATGCGGCAGGCCATCCAGCACCTCGTCGACAAAGGGCTGCTGGTGCGCAAGCGCGGGGTCGGCACGCAGGTCGTGCACAGCATGGTGAAACGGTCGGTCGAGTTGTCGAGTCTCTACGACGACCTGGCGCTGGCCAGCAAGCGGCCCACCACCACCGTGCTCAACATGGCTCGTGTTCCGGCCGAGGACGACGTCGCCGTCGCCCTGCGAGTCCCACCGGGCACCGAGGTGGTGCACCTGCAGCGGCTGCGGTGCGCGCAGGGGGAACCCCTGGCGATCATGCACAACTGGCTGCCGGACGGGCTGACCGACCTCACCGTCGAACGGCTGGAGCAGCGTGGCCTCTACGAGATGTTGCGCGCCGCCGCCGTCCACATGCGGGTCGCCAACCAGCGCATCGGCGCGCGCGCCGCGACCCTCGCGGAGGCGAAGCTGCTGCACGAGCGGCGTGGCGCACCGCTGCTGACGATGAGCCGCACGACGTACGACGACAACGGCCGTGCCGTCGAATACGGCTCGCACGTCTATCGGGCGACGCTGTACACCTTCGAGATCGCACTCGTCGAGCGCTGATCGTGACGCACGCACCGTCGCCCGGCCCCGCGATGCGGGACCGGGCGACGGTTGGTTCAGCTTCGGGGACTCCAGCCTGTCGGGTCGACAGCCAGATCGAGATCCTCGGCGATGTCATCCCACTCGACGAACTTGAAGTTCGTCGTGGTGCGCGGCTCGCCATTGCCGTCGAGCACCTCAGGGCCGTCGAAGCCGTCCTGAACGACGAACAGGCCCTCGTCGAACCTGTCACCGAGCGGCACGTTCATCACCATCGCCCCGTCGCACTCTTCCGAGCCGTCCGGGTGGGCGGGGTCGGAGTGCGGCCCGACCCGGAACGAGCCGAGGAAGGTGTTGGCGCCAAAGCGCTGGTACACCACGAAGCTGTTGTCGCCCTGACTCGACGCCAACAGGTAGCCCTTGCCGTTGGCCCGGTAGTAGATGGTCAGGCCCTCGACGTCGGCCGTGATGTGCGTGCCACCGTAGCCGGGATCGGGGCCGGACTGGTAGCACTCCTCGGTCACCGGGTCGTAGGCGAGCGGGAGGCCGAACTCCTTCACCTTGTCCATCAGGACCGGAGTCCCGGTCAGGGTTGCCGACACCTTCCAGATGCCGACGTCCTCCTGACCGGCGTAGAGCACACCGCTGGTGGCGTCGACCACCATGCCCTCGACCTGCGGCAGGTCGCCAGGGTCGTCGCACGGCGTCCAGGTGGTGCCGTTGGGCAGCGCGAAGCTCTGCGGCAGGGTGAGGCTGCGAACCTTGTGGTAGGTGACGGTCCCGGCCGGGGTGACGGTGAGCTCCAGAAGCGCCACGCTGGTCTCGTGCCGTTGGCTCACCAGCGCGTAGTTGCGCCCGGTCGCGCGGTCCTTCCACGTCGCCAGCCCGTAGGCCGTGCGCCCGTCGTTGACCTCTCCCGCGTTCGCGGAGAACACCAGCGGAGCCGCCGCGCTCGTCACATCGGTGAGCGCCGTGCTGCCACCGGCCGGGTTGATCCGGTAGACCCGCAGCGTGTCACGGCCACGGTCGGTCGTCACGGCGAGGTCGACAGTGGCGCCACCGACCCGGACCCCGTACAGCAGGTCCACGTTGTTGAACCGGCCGGGCTCGTCGTCCGGCCCCGGAGCTGCCGGTGCCGCGATGCTCTGCACCAGCCCACCGGACAGGTTGTAGACCCGCAGGCCGCCTTCCTTGGCGGTTCCCACCACCAGACTCTTGGCCGAGTTGGTCGGATGCACCCAGATCGCAGGATCGTCGGCATTGGCGTTGCCGCCTGCGGTGTCGTCGAACAGCGTGGGCGTCTCGAGTTCCGCCTTGATGGTCGGGACGGCCATGGCGGCGGCCGGCGTCGAGGTCGACGCCACGACAACCACCGCTGTCAGGCAGAACGAGGCCGCCGTCAGCAGACGACGATCGGGTTTGAAGCGCATTGTGCCTCCCGGACGTGGGACGGGGATGGGGGAGAACCTTGCGAAGACGGACGTTACATCAGTATGTCATTACAAACAATAGTCACGACATATTGGCGTTCCTGATACCGGCAACAGCCTCCCCACCTGCGCCGCAAGCCGGTGAAACGACGATGGATCGACGGCTCCGCCGGCGTGGTTTCCGCGCCCGGTGGCTCCCCGGGAGGTGGCCACCTGCGCAGCTGCCCGCCCGTCGCCGGGCGGGGAGGGCCAGCCGTCGTGCCTCGTCGGCCTGCGCACGTCCGGGTGGCTGCTCCGAGCCGGCGAAGCATCGGTGCCCAGACAGGACCGGCCGTCCCGTGGCGAGTTGTCCAAGACAGCTCGTCGGGCCGGGGCAGGGCCCCGGCAAGGTCGCGGATTGTCCGATCCCGCCCGAGGTTCATCCACCCTCCGGGAATGGCGTTCCGCTCCTTGCGGATGACCCGAGATCCTGGCCAGGGCCTCGGTCTCACCGGTCCTGAGCTTGTCTCCTCCCGCGAATGCCCCGGGAGGTCGCCGCGGCGCCGCCCCATGCCGCCCCATGCACCGGGCAGTCGGGTAGCGGCCCGAGGAATACCCCCACCCAGTCGGGGACCTGCCCTTCAAGCCCCTATGGAGCTGCCCCGTCCACGCTCCCACTCCGCCGACCGCACAAACGGGGCAGCTCCATAGCGACCAACGGAGGGCAGGCCGCTCCGGCAGGGGCCGACCCGGCGAGAGCCGACCCGGCGGAAGGCCGATCCGGCAGGGGCCGATGGTGTCGGCGGCGCGCGCATCCCCTGGGGCCTGCCAGCCGGAGACCCTTACGACGGTGCCGGGGCCTGCGGACCGGGGCAGTCTGGGCGGGGTCTGCTGTAGCGTCCGGGTCCGTCGTGTGCCGGGGCGTGGGAAGGTATGGCTGGCAGCTTCGCGAGAAGTTCCGAGAATCCCGGCAGCTCCGCTGACGCGTTGCCGAGGACCGCGAGCCGGTGTCTCTTCGCCACCTCACTTGCCGGGGTGGACATGGTCGTCCTTTCCGGGGGTGAGGTGGGGGGTGGCGGCGAACTCTGCCAGCGTGAGGGCGCCGGCCCTGCGCTCGTAGCGGGTGAGCGAGGTGTTGGCCACGGGGGTGGCGGCGATGATTGTGGCGAGGTCGTCGAACGCCAGGTCTTCGATGAGGTGGCGCATCACCACGACCACCGCGTCGTGGGCGATGAGCAGGACCCGCCGCCCGGCGTGCTGGGTGTGCAGGTCGGCCAACACAGCGCGGAGCCGTCGGGCGATGTCGTCGAAGGACTCACCACCGGGGGGCCGGTAGGTGAACTCGCCGTCGGCCGCGAGCCGGGCTGCCTCGGCGGGGAACCGCTGGGCGATCATGACAGTGGTCAGCAGCTCCAGGTCACCCATGAGCCGGTCGCACAGGCGGTGATCGGTCGAGGCGTCGGGGTACGGTACGCCGAGGCCGGATGCGGTTTCGGCCGCCCGGGACCAGGTCTGCTGTGCGCGGACGTACGGGGAGGAGATCACGAGGTCGGGGCGTCGGTCGGCGGGCAGATCGGCAAGCCAGTGACCGAGGCGTGTGGCCTGCTCCCATCCCAGGGGCGAGAGCTCGATGTCGGCGTCCCGGCCGGTCAGGCCGTGGTCGGCGAGGCCCCGTGCGTGCGCGTCGGCGAAGGCCACGTTGGCGAGGCTCTGTCCGTGTCGAACGAGGGCCAGCTCAGCAACGGTGTCCACGTCCCCATTGTCTCGGATGGGGCTGTCAGGCATCGGGTAGCTGCGCGAGCACTATCTCCGTCGTCCGGACCGGCGGGTTCGTGCCCGCCGGTCCGGCCGTCAGGAAGGCCGACCGGGCAGCTCAGACCCGGGTGACCCGCACCGCGTCGGCGATCACGTAACCGGTGGCGTTGGTCCAGCGGCTCACGCCGACCAGATTGCGGTCGCCGGCGGCAAGGTTGAAGGTGCCGATCGAGCGCCACGCCCCGCCGCCGGTGCGCTGGTCCACGTTCACCGTCTGGGTGCCCGAGGCGGTGACCACGACGTGCGGCGTCGCGCTGTTGTAGCCGGCGTCGGCCGGGTACCACACGTCGATCCGGTGGTTGCCGGCCGCCGGGATGTTCACCTTGAACCAGGCCGCGTCACTTTCGAGCACCGGGTTGGCGAAGCGGTACTCGGTGCCGTAGCGCTGTGCCGAGTAGGCCGAGGAGGACCAGTTGGTGCTGGCGGTGAAGCGGCCAGCGGTGGCGTTGTCCACGATGGCGCTGAACGACGTCGGCGGCGGCGTGGTGGCCAGGCCCAGGTAGGCGGCGATGCCCTGGGCGTGCGCGCGCGCGACGGCGGTGATGAAGTCGGCGCGCTTGAGCAGGTTCGTGTCGGCGACCGAGTCGATGAACAGGTTCTCGGTCAGGACCGCCGGCATGGCGCTCTCGCGAAGAACGTGGAAGTTGGCGGTCTTCTGCCCCCGGTCGGCCACCGATCCGATCGACCGCATGCCGGCGATGATCCGCGGGTGGAGGGCGTTGTGCAGGCTGAGGTCCTCCGCGCCCCCGCTGGGATAGCGGTAGCTCTCGAAGCCGGTGCCGCCGCCGGAATTGATGTGGATGCTCACGAAGATGTTCGCGCCCCAGGCGTTGGCGTCGTCCGTGCGGTAGGCGAGGCTGCGGGTGAGGTCGGTCGTGCGGGACATCCGCACGTCGACGCTGTAGTTGGCCAGCAGGATGTCGCGCACCTGGAGCGAGATGGCGAGGGTGAGGTTCTTCTCCTGCAGGCCGTTGCCGACCGCGCCGGAGTCGGTGCCGCCGTGGCCCGGGTCGATGTAGACGCGGGGAAGGGCGGCCTGCGCGCGGCCGGCGAGCAGGGGTGCGGCCAGTACGCCTGCCGCGGTGGCGAGAAGGGTGCGGCGTCGCACGGCGGAGTTACCAAAACTGGACATTGACGCCTCTCGACTACGGAGTGGGGTGGGCTGGCGGCCTGGACCTCGCGTCACGGCCGACGATGTGCTCGGCCCCGACCGGCGTCCCCGCCCACCCGGTGCCACCGTCACCGGCGGGCCGGGTGTGCGTCCGCCTGGCTTGATCCAGAAGACGTTCCTGGCGAGATCGTAACGAGCATCGATGCCTACGTGAAGAATGTTTACATGAAATTATCCTGATCTTGGAAGATTCCTACGCGCCGGGAGGCTGGTCCCGGCACCTCCCAGCCCTGACCCCCCGGGGTGCTCACCGCGTTCGTGTCTCCTCCGCTCCCGTGCGGCGGCGTGCCGCTGGGCGGTGGAACGCGACCCGGTCGGTTTGGTGACCACATGCTTGCCGTGTGTGACCGAATGGTTGAGGGTCGAACCGCAGCACATCTCCCGCACCTGCGACTGAGGAGTCCCATGCAGCCGTTCGACCTGACCAATGGCGACCAGATCCTCAACCAGAACGCGTTGGCGAACAACGTCAGCGGGCTGAACCTGTCCGTACGCACGGATCTCGGCGCCCGCGTGGAGGCGTGGCGTCCGGGGCCCAACATCGTCGGCGACCAAAGGTTCTTCTGCCACGGCTACTCGTTGGGCACCTTCGGCCCGCACAGGTACACCGTGTGGGGCCGGTTCCTGCCCCGCGTGCTGGCCGACGAGTACCAGACGCTCGGGCGGATCGACATCGCGCGGAACGTCGCGGCCCGCGACGTCTTGGTCTGGTGGCTGGGGGGCACGGACGCATACCACTCCGCGGTGGTGGAGCAGCCCGTGACCCTGCCCACCGGCGTTCTGGACCCGGCACAGACGGGCGTCAGCTCGAAGACCGGCACCGGTCCGCTGCGGATCGGCATCCTGGCCGAGGACGTGAAGCAGCAGTACCGGTCTGCGGCGTACATCGAGGTGTACCGCCGAAACCCGTGAGGTGCGGCGCGGGACGGTCGTACCGCTGCGGAATGGGGGACCTGCTCGACCTTCGCGGGTGGCAGCATCGTCGGGCATCGCCGGAACCGTCACGAAGGAGGTCACGTCGACATGCATGTGGGAGACGCCGCCGACCGCCCCGAACCGGGCTTCACCCGGCCCGGGCAGGTGCCGCTCATCGCGAGCCGGGTGGAGTGGAGGGAGATGCCGCATCCCGATCGCACCGCAAATCGATACGACGTCATCGGCACGCTGTTGGCGGCGGGCATCGATGCGGCCCGGATACACATGTATTACGACCACGAGGACGGCGGTGCCTACTGGGTTGTGACCCTGGATGACGGGCGCGCGGCCGTACTGACCGACGACACAGAGGAGTATGTGGGTCACCTGGAGGGGCCGTGGCCCTTCAAGGCCATATTCCTCAGCCCGGACGGTGTCCGCACAAAGATCGATTACTCTGTCGACAAGCTGAAGGCCGCAATCGTCACGTGGTGTGCCGAGGCCGTGGGACCTCGGTGAAGGCGGGGGACAAGGACGTTGTTCGAGCCCGGCTCGCGTTCCAAGCAGACCTTGACCTTCATGCTGCCTGAGGACGTCTCCGCGTTCAGCGACGCGGTGGCGCCGTCGATCGGAGGGCTCGCGCAGTGGGCGACGCACGACCGGGAATCGGGCGTCGTCCTTCACGAGTCGCTGTCGTCCGCGGCCCGGCACGCCGGCGTCCAGGCGTTCCTGCGTCTCCTCGGCCGGGACGGCGGCGTGGTGGGGCCCGCCATCCAGTACCTGCACACGCGCGTGTGGACGACGGACGCCGACGTCCTCGAAGCGACGGGCGGCCGATACCGGCCGGTCGCGACCCAGCCCGAGGAGATGCAGCCCGGCCGGCTGGCCTTCAAGTGGTTCCCGGATGCCGAGGCGGACCGGGTTCAGAAGGACTTCGTCGAGTTGATCGGCCTTGCGTGGAAGGCGCTCAACGGGGTTACCTCCCCGCACCTGATGACGGCCGCAGGCAAGCCGGTCCGCAACTGGCGTATCGGGCCGGCGGCGAAGGCATGGGTGCGGCGCGACCCGGGGCGCGTCATGCACGACGGCGCACTGCACCTGCACCTCAGGGAACCGGGCAGGCGCGGGTCAGCGTGACGACCCCAGGGCGTCCGACCTCATCGACGGTTGTTGCAACCCAGTCGGTTCGCGTCAAGTAGATGACTTTCTGCGTCACCACGCTGCTTAGTTTTTGCAGAGGCGTGACGTAGCATTACGGCGTGACGAAGCGACTGACCGAGGTGGCCCGGAAGGCGGGCGTCAGCGAGGCGACGGTCAGCAGGGTGCTCAACGGGCGCGGTGGCGTCTCCGAGTCCACCCGCACCGCCGTGCTCACCGCGCTGGACGTGCTCGGCTACGAGCGGCCCACCAAGCTGCGGGGGGAGCGGGCCCGGCTGGTCGGGCTGGTGCTGCCCGAGCTGCAGAACCCGATCTTCCCGGCGCTCGCCGAGGTCGTCACCGGGACGCTGGCCCAGCGCGGGTACACCCCGGCGCTCTGCGCCCGGACCATCGGTGGCGTGCCCGAGTCGGACTACGTCGAGATGCTGCTCGACCACCAGGTGTCCGGCATCATCTTCGCCGGCGGGTCGTACGCGCTCGCCGGCGCCTCGCACGACCACTACCGCCGGCTGACCGACCGAGGGCTGCCGGTCGTGCTGGTGAACGCGGGCGTCGACGCGCTGGACTTCCCCCGCGTCTCCACCGACGACGCGGTCGCGGTCGAGCAGGCGTACGGGCACCTGCGGTCGCTCGGCCACGAGCGGATCGGCATCGTGCTGGGCCCCGAGGACCACGTACCGTCGCGACGCAAGCTGGCCGCGTTGGCCCGGATCGCCGGCTGGGCCGACCCGGACGAGTGCGTGGAGCGGTCCAGCTTCTCGATGGAGGGGGCCCGGGTCGCCGCCGCCAAGCTGGTCGGCCGGGGCGTCACCGGCGTCATCTGCGCCAGCGACGTCCTGGCGCTGGGCACGATCCGTGCGGTGCGCCGACTCGGGCTGTCGGTGCCCGGCGACGTGTCGGTGGTCGGCTTCGACGACTCGGCGTTCATGACCTGCACCGACCCGCCGCTGACCACCGTGCGGCAGCCGATCGAGATGATGGGCCAGGCCGCCGTGAACCTGCTGGTCACCCAGATCGACGGTGCCGGCGTCATGCGCGACGAGCTGCTGTTCGAGCCCGAGCTGGTGGTACGCGGTTCCACCGCGCCCGCCCCCGGCCGCTGACCCGGCTCCACCGCGCCCGCCCCGGCCGCTGACCCGGGTCCGCCCGGCCGCTGGCCACCGTTCCCACCGTTGACTGTCGCGCCGCTGACCGTCGCGCCGGGCGCTGACCGACCACCCGGCCGTCGGCCACGGTCCGCCTCCCTCGTCGCCGAGCGCCCCTCCGGCCGTCGACCGCTGCTCGCGGTCGGCGGCCGTTTCGTCGTTGCCGACCGCGAGCAGCGCCGGCCCGCGATCCGCCGACCCGCCCAGCCTCAGCCCGCCCGACCTCCAAAGAGGACGAAGCTCACAATCCCGAACCTTCTCCGGGCCTTGTCAATTTCTGTCGTCCGCCAGTCGTGTCCTTTCACGACGAGATCGATACCTTGCGGAGATGAGTTCGCCTCGCTACAGTGACTCCACTCACAACCTGGCCCACCGGACGCAACCACCGGGGCCGGATCGCATGGCCGATTACGGATCAGCAGCAGGGCCACGGTGACGGTCATCGCGGCTCAGCGAGCTCATGGAGACACCCGTTCCCGAAGGGATGGACAGATGTCCGTACCGCAGTACCGGAAGGCTGCGGCGTTGGCGCTCGTGGCCGGCCTGGGGCTCAGCCTCGCGGCCTGCTCCACGAAGAGCGACGACGCAGCGAACGATGCGAGCGGCAAGGTGACCATCACCGTCGACTGCCAGCCGGTCGGCTCCCAGAAAGAGCTGTTGAAGAACTGGAACGACGACGTCGCCGAGTTCCAGCGGCAGAACCCCGACATCGTCATCAAGAGCGTCAGCGTCGGCGAGCAGTGCAACAACCCGCCGGACTTCACCGCTCGCCTCGCCGGCGGCACCGTGACCGACGTGTTCTACGGATACATGACCGATCTCCAGCAGGTGCTCGACTCCGGTCAGGCGATGGACATCGCCGAGTTCGCCACCAAGGACACGGTCCCGACCTGGGACAGCGTCGACCCCGCACTCAAGGAGGTCTTCAGCGACGGCGGCAAGCTCTACGCCGTACCGGTGAAGAACTACTCGATGGGCCTGGTCTACAACAAGGTCCTGTTCCAGAAGGCGGGGCTCGACGCGAACAACCCGCCCAAGACGTGGGGCGAGGTGCGGGCCGCCGCCAAGAAGATCTCCGGACAGGGCAACGGCATCGCCGGCTACGCGGAGTACAGCGCCGGCAACACCGGCGGCTGGCACTTCACCTCCCTGCTCTACTCACAGGGCGGCCAGGTGCTGACCCCGGACGGCAAGAAGGCCGACTTCAACAACGCGAAGGGCAAGCAGGTCCTGCAGAACCTCAAGGACATGCGGTACGGCGACAACAGCATGGGCGCCCGCCAGCTTCTGCAGTGGGGTGACCTGCTGACCAACGCCGGCGCGGGCAAGGTTGGCATGTTCATCGGCGCGCCGGACGCCACCCAGGCGATCGTCAGCCAGTTCCAGGGCAAGTTCCAGGACTGGGCGATGGCCCCGCTGCCCGGCCAGGACGGTAAGGCGTCGGGGACGCTCGGTGGTGGCGAGGGTTACTTCTTCAAGAAGGGTCTCTCTCCCGAGCAGGTCAAGGCCGGTCTGAAGTGGATCGCGTACCAGAAGCTGACGCCGGGTAAGGGCCAGTTCGACTACGTCCGGGCCAAGCCGCAGAACTACCCGGTGGGCCTGCCCCAGCCGCTGCTCTTCGCCAACGGCAGCGACGCCCAGAAGCAGGAGCTCGAGCTGCGCAAGGCGAACGCGAACCTCGACACCGCGAACTTCGCGGCCTTCGAGGCGAACCCGGTGCCGATCAAGGGTGAGCCGCGCAACGCGCAGGCGATCTACGCGGTGCTCGACGCCGCGATGTCCGGTGTGCTGACGAACCCGAACGCGAACATCGACGCGCTCCTCTCCACGGCCGAAGACAAGGTCAACAAGCTCCTCGCCGCCGAGAGCTGATCCGATGGTGTGGGGGCCGGCACGCCGGCCCCCACACCCTCCTCGCCGCACCGTCCGGTCACCGAATCACGCAGGAGATGCCTTGGCGATCACCACCGTCCCGAGGACCAGGAGGGAACCGGGACGCCCCGCCTCGTCGGGCCCGGCAGGGCCGCGGCGGGAGAGCCTTCGCCGCAAGGTACGAGACAACCTCACCGGGCACGGGTTCCTGCTCGGCGCCGTGGCCTGCTTCGCGTTCTTCTCCTGGTATCCGATGATCCGTGGCGTCGTCATGAGCTTCCAGCGCACCCGGCGCGGCGTCACGACCTGGGTCGGCTGGGACAACTACGACCGCATCATCGCCGACCCCAGCTTCTGGACGGCCTGGAGGAACACGTTCTACTTCACGGTCCTCGCACTCGTGCTCGGGTACGCGGTGCCGTTCTTCGTGGCGATCCTGCTCAACGAGTTCCGCCACGCCAGGGGATACCTGCGAATCCTGGTCTACCTGCCGGTGATGCTGCCGCCGGCGTCGGCGCTCTTCCTCTTCAAGTTCTACGCGTACGACCCCAGCGACGCGGGACTGTTCAACTCGATCCTCAAGGCGCTGCACCTGCCCACCTCGCAGTGGATGCAGTCGGCCGGGATGACGATGCCGGCGATGGTGATCGCGTCGACCTGGATGAACATGGGCGGCGCGGTGCTCATCTACCTGGCGGCGCTGCAGAACATCCCCGGCGAGCTCTACGAGGCGGCCGAGCTGGACGGCGCCGGGATCTGGCGGCGGATCCGCAACGTGACGATCCCGCAGACCCGGCTGATCCTCGGGCTCCTGGCGATGATGCAGATCGTCGCCACGATGCAGTTCTTCATCGAGCCACTGATCCTCGCGAACGGTACGGGCGCGGAGGACTCCGCCACCTCGGTGGCGTACCTCATCTACCAGCACGGGTTCTTCCAGAGTGATCTCAACGGTGCCGCGGCGCTCGGCGTGATCATGCTTGTGGTGCTGGCCGGCTTCTCCGCCGTCTACGTGCGGCTGAGCACGAAACAGGATTAGGACGGGGCGAGGAAATGGCACAGGACTCCGGGACCCGGACCCTCATCTCCCACGCCCAGCTCAGGCGGGGGCGCGGCAGGATCATCTACTGGACGCTGCTCACCGTCGTCGTCGTGGGCTTCACGCTCGTCTTCCTCGGGCCGCTCTACTGGATGGTCACCGGCGCGCTCAAGTCCGGCCAGGAGATCGCGCAGACCCCGCCGTCGCTGTTCCCGAAGGATCCCCAGCCGCAGAACTACGTCGACGCGTGGACCAATCTCGACCTCGCCAAGCTGCTGTTCAACACCTTCTACTACGCGGCCGGCGCACTGCTGTTCCAACTCGTCCTCGACACCACCGCGGCGTACGCCCTGTCGAAGCTCCGACCGGCGTTCGGCAACGTGATCCTCGGCCTGATGCTGGCCACGCTGATGATCCCGGCGATGGTCCTCATCGTTCCGCAGTACGTGACCGTGATCGATCTGCCGATCCTGCACCTCAACCTGCTCGACTCGCCGTTCGCGATCTGGCTGCCCGCCGTCGCGAACGCGTTCAACATCTTTCTGCTGAAACGGTTCTTCGACTCGATCCCGGAGGAGCTGATGGCGGCGGCCCTCGTGGACGGGGCGACGCCGCTGCGCACGCTGTGGTCGATCATCCTGCCGATGTCGCGCCCCATCCTCGGTGTGGTTTCGATCTTCGCCGTGACGGCGGTCTGGAAGGACTTCCTCTGGCCGAAGCTGGTCATGCCGTCGCCCGAGACCCGGACGGTCAGCGTCGGCATCTACGCCTTCTCGGGCGGCACACCCATGAACATCGTGATCGCCGCGTCGGTCATCGCCGCGATCCCGACCGTCGTCGTCTTCCTGATCTTCCAGCGGAACATCATGTCCGGTCTGACCGCCGGAAGCCTCAAGGGATAGCCCGAAGGCGCGGACGCCGAGCACCGCAGCCTTCAGGCGGGCTCGACGACGGGCCGACGCACCGGCGTACCACCAGCGCGACCTACCGCGGCGAACAACGACCGTTCGCCCGACACACATCCAGGTCCGGCGAACCCGCCGACGTACCAACGCAGAAAGCAGGTGCTCGTGCCCACAGCAGACAACAGTCCGTGGTGGCGTGGAGCGGTGATCTACCAGGTGTACCCGCGTAGCTTCGCCGACGGCAATGGCGACGGCATCGGCGACATCGCCGGCATCCGGTCCCGGCTGGATCACCTGTCCGCGCTCGGCATCGACGCCATCTGGTTCAGCCCCTGGTACCCCTCCCCGATGGCCGATGCCGGCTACGACGTCGCCGACTACCGGGACATCGACCCGGTGTTCGGCAGCCTCACCGAGGCCGAGTCGCTGATCGCCGAGGCGCACGAGCGGGGCATCCGGATCATCGTCGACGTGGTTCCCAACCACTGCTCCGACGCGCATCCCTGGTTCCAGGCGGCGCTGGCCGGCGGCCCGGACGCCCCCGAGCGGGAGCTGTTCTGGTTCCGCCCCGGCCGGGGCCCCGGCGGCGACCAGCGGCCCACCGAGTGGGTGTCCCAGTTCGGCGGGGACTGCTGGACCCGCACCACGAACCCCGACGGCACCCCCGGCGACTGGTACCTGCACCTGTTCGCCCCCGAGCAGCCCGACCTCAACTGGGACCACCCGCGCGTGCGGGCCGAGTTCGAGGACATCCTGCGGTTCTGGTTCGACCGGGGGGTCGACGGCATACGGATCGACTCGGCCGCGCTGCTGGTGAAGGACCCGGCGCTGCCCGAGGTGACCGACGACGCCCCGAGCCCCTTCATCGACCTGGACGCGGTGCACGACATCTACCGCGGCTGGCGGCGGATCGCCGACGGGTACCCGGGCGACCGGGCGCTGATCGGCGAGGTGTGGCTGCCGGACCGGGAGCGGTTCGCCAACTACCTGCGCCCCGACGAGCTGCACTCGGCGTTCAACTTCGACTTCCTCGGCTGCGCCTGGGACGCGGCGGCGCTGCGCCGGTGCGTCGACGACACGATCGCCGCGCACGCCCCGGTCGGCGCCCCGGCCACCTGGGTGCTCTCCAACCACGACGTGACCCGCCACGTCACCCGGTACGGCCGGGCGGACACCACGTTCAGCTTCGCAACCAAGCGCGAGGGCGTCCCCACCGACCTGGAACTGGGCACCGTACGCGCCCGCGCGGCGGCGTTGCTTACCCTGGCCCTGCCCGGCGCGGCCTACGTCTACCAGGGCGAGGAACTGGGCCTGTGGGAGGTCGAGGACGTCCCGCCCGAGCTGCGCCAGGACCCGATGTGGGCACGCTCGGGGCACGGCCGGGACGGCTGCCGGGTGCCGCTGCCCTGGGCCGGCGACGCGCCGCCGTTCGCGTTCAGCCCCGACGGCGCGGCGCGGGTGCCGTGGCTGCCCCAGCCCGCCGAGTGGAAGGACCGCACGGCCCGGGCGCAGACCGGCGACCCGCACTCGATGCTGGAGCTGTACCGGGCGGCGCTCGGCGTCCGCCGCGCCGAACCGGGCCTCGGCGACGGGGAGATGCGCTGGCTGGCCGCGCCCGACGGGGTGCTCGCCTTCGCCCGCGGTCCCGCCTTCACCTGCCTGGTGAACCTGGGCGCGGCCCCCGTGCCGCTGCCCCCGCACGAGGCGCGGCTGCTCGCCAGCCGGCCGCTGGAGGGCGACCTCCTCCCGCCGGACACCGCCGTCTGGCTGCGCACCGCCGACATGCCGCCCGCCGAGGTTCCGGCCGAGCGGGCGCGGCCCGCCGAGGCACCGCCGGCAGCCTGACCGTTCCTCTCCGGCGCCGGCCGGTCCGTCCCGGCCGGCCGGCGCCACCCTCCATCGGCCGTCCCGCCGGTGGCCCCAGCACCGCTGGCCCACCGCCAGCACGACCGGAAGGAGGAGCAGCCGCAGCGAACCACCCTTCCACGGGGGACCTGGCCTGCTGACGAAACGGAGAGCCACTCACATGGCCCACCACACCACCGGCACCACCGTTGCACTCACCGGAAGACCCGCCCGCGCCGCGCTGGCCGCGTTCGCCGGCGCCGCGCTCGTGGCGACCGCCGTCTCGGTCGTCTCGTTCTCCACCGCGACCCCCGCCCGCGCCGCCGGGCTGTCCCCGTTCGACATCACCGGCCGGGGCGCGACCGTCCCGTTCGTCGAGCAGGAGGCGGAGAACGCGGCGCACACCGGCACGAGGATCGGCCCGACCCGCTACTACGGCCAGCTGCCCTCCGAGGCGTCCGGCCGGGAGGCCGTCACCCTCGACGCGGTCGGCGAGTACGTCGAGTTCACCCTGACCGCCCCGGCGAACGCGGTGACGTTCCGCTACAGCCTGCCGGACAACGCCGCCGGCACCGGCCGGGACGCCAGCATCGACCTGCGGGCCAACGGATCCCTGGTCAAGGCCGTCCCGGTGACCTCCCGGTACGGCTGGTACTACGGCGGATACCCGTTCAACAACAACCCGGGCGACACCAACCCACACCACTTCTACGACGAGACCCGGGCGATGTTCGGGACCACGTACCCGGCTGGGGCGAAGATCCGGTTGCAGGTCTCCTCGACCGCCCAGTCGCCGACCTTCACCATCGACCTGGCCGACTTCGAGCTGGTCGGCGGGCCGATCGCCAAGCCCGCCGGCGTCCTCGACGTGGTGACCGACTTCGGCGCGGACCCGAGCGGGGCCGCCGACTCGACGGCGAAGTTCCAGGCGGCGGTGGACGCCGGCAGGGCCCAGGGCAGGACGGTCTGGATCCCGGCCGGCACCTTCACCCTCTGGGACCACGTGGTCGTCGACGGGGTGACCCTGCGCGGCGCGGGCCCGTGGCACTCGGTGCTCGGCGGCCGGCACCCCACCGACCGCAAGCGCGCCGCCGGCATCTACGGCAAGTACGTCCCCGGCGGCGGGTACACCGGGGAGGTCCGGCCGCACGAGGCCGGCGGCCCGAGCCGCAACGTCACCCTGCGCGACTTCGCCATCATCGGCGACATCCGGGAACGGATCGACGACGACCAGGTCAACGCCATGGGCGGCGCGATGACCGACTCGGTGGTGGACAACGTCTGGATGCAGCACACCAAGGTCGGGGCCTGGATGGACGGCCCGATGGACAACCTCACCATCCGCAACAGCCGCATCCTCGACCAGACCGCCGACGGGGTGAACTTCCACTGGGGCGTCACCAATTCCACGGTGACCAACACGTTCGTCCGCAACACCGGCGACGACGCCCTCGCGATGTGGGCGCAGAGCGTGCCGAACGTCAACAACTCCTTCACCCACAACACCATCGGCGTCACCGTTCTGGCGAACCACCTGGTCAGCTACGGCGGCCGGGACATCAGAATCACCGACAACGTGACGGCCGACTCGGTGACCAACGGCGGCGGCATCCACGTCGCGAACCGCTACCCCGGGGTGCAGGGCGCCACGGCGGTTAAGGGCACCTGGACGATCGCCCGCAACACCCTGATCCGCAACGGCAACTCCGACTACAACTGGAACTTCGGCGTCGGCGCGATCTGGTTCTCCGCGCTCAACGAGGCGATCCAGGGCGCCACGGTCAACGTCACCGACACCGACATCCTGGACAGCTCCTACGCGGCGCTGCACTGGATCGAGGGGCAGAGCAGCGGGATCAACCTCAGCAACGTCCGGATCGACGGCGCCGGGACGTACGCGCTCCAGGTGCAGGCGCCCAGCCAGGTGTCGTTCGCGGGCGTGCGGGCCACCGGGATCGCGCAGGGCAACCCGATGCACAACTGCGTGGGCGGCGGCTTCCAGATTAGTCAGGGCGCCGGCAACTCCGGCTGGTACACCGCCACCCCGTACTGCGGGCCGTGGCCGACCCCGCAGTGGGGCAACGGCCCGACCACCCCGCCCACCGGCACCCCGACCACCCCGCCCACCACCACCCCGCCCCCGACCACGCCGCCCCCCACCACCCCGCCGCCCACCGGCGGGAACCTGGCCCAGGGCCGGCCGGTGACCGCGTCGAGCACGTCGCAGAACTACGTGGCCGGCAACGCCGTCGACGGCAACCCGGCCAGCTACTGGGAGAGCACCAACGGCGCGTTCCCGCAGACGCTCACGGTCGACCTGGGCGCGACGGTGAACACCGACCGGGTCGTGCTGAAGCTGCCGGCCGGCTGGGAGACCAGGGCCCAGACCCTCGCGGTCGCCGGCTCGACGGACGGCTCGGCGTACTCGACCCTCGTCTCCTCGGCCGGATACACGTTCAACCCGGCGACCGGCAACGCCGTGTCGATCGGCCTGCCGGCGGGCAGCCGGCGGTTCCTGCGGCTGACCTTCACCGGCAACACCGGGTGGCCGGCGGGCCAGCTCTCCGAGTTCGAGGTGTACGGCGGCACGCCGCCCAGCACGCCGCCGCCCACCACTCCGCCACCGAGCACGCCCCCGCCCACCACGCCGCCGCCCACCGGGAACCTGGCGCTGGGGCGTCCGGTCAGCGAGACCAGCCACGCCGACGTGTACGGCGGCGGCAACGCCGTCGACGGCAACGCCAACACGTACTGGGAGAGCGCCAACAACGCCTTCCCGCAGTCGCTGACCGTCGACCTGGGCGCCGCCCGGTCGGTGTCCCGGGTGGTGCTGAAGCTGCCCCCGGCGACCGCGTGGCAGACCCGTACCCAGACGGTCGCGGTGCTCGGCTCGACCGACGGCTCCTCGTACACCACGCTGAAGCCCGCCGCCGGCTACGCGTTCAACCCGGCCAGCGGCAACACCGTGACCGTCACCTTCCCCGCCGCCACCCAGCGGTACGTGCGGGTGACCGTCACCGGCAACACCGCCTGGCCGGCCGGCCAGCTCTCCGAGTTCGAGGTCCACTCCGCCTGACGGCGCCAGTCTCCGGGCCGGTCGGCCGTCCTCGCGACCCGGCCGGCCCGGCAGCCCCACCCCGCCGCGGCACCCCCCCGGCCAGCGGCGGGCACCACCACCCCCGAGAGAAGGTGCAGCTCCGCCATGCCCGGAAACAGCACGAGACGACGTACCCCCAGCCGGTGGCTGACCGCAGGCCTGCTGGCCACCGGACTGCTGGTCTCCGGCGTCCCCGCCCTGCCAGCCGCCGCATCGACCGCCCCGGCCGGGGCCCATGCCGGCGCGGCGCCGACCGCCGCGCCGGCACCCGCGACCGCGGCGGCCCTCGCCGGGATCTCCGCCACCATGACCGCCAGCAGCGTCAGCCAGAACTACGGCCCGGGCAACGCCAACGACGGCAACCCGGACACCTACTGGGAGAGCGCCAACAACGCCTTCCCGCAGTGGCTCCAGGCCGACCTCGGCGCCACCGTCACTGTGGACCGGGTGGTGCTGAAGCTGCCGCCGGCCGCCGCCTGGCAGACCCGCACCCAGACGCTGTCCGTGCAGGGCAGCACCAACGGCTCGGCCTTCACCACCCTGAAGGCGTCCGCCGGGTACACCTTCGACCCGGCGACCGGCAACACGGTGACCATCACGTTCGCCGCCGCCAGCAGCCGGTACGTCCGGCTCAACCTCACCGCCAACACCGGCTGGCCCGCCGGCCAGGTCTCCGAGTTCGAGCTGTACGGGCCGGCGACCGGGGACACCCAGGCGCCGAGCGCGCCCGCCAACCTGGCCTACACCCAGCCGGCCAGCGGACAGCTCAGACTGACCTGGGCCGCCTCCACCGACAACGTAGGGGTGACCGGGTACGACGTCTACGCCAACAACGCGCTGCGCGGCAGCGTCGCCGGCAACGTGTTGACCTACACCGACAACCAGCCCGCCAGTGCCACCGTCTCGTACCACGTGCGGGCGCGCGACGCCGCCGGCAACCAGTCGGCGAACAGCAACACGGTGACCCGCACCGGCAGCGGCACCGGCGGCACCAACCTGGCCGTCGGCAAGCCGATCACCGCGTCGTCGTACGTGCACACGTTCGTCGCGACCAACGCCAACGACAACAACGCGGCGACGTACTGGGAGAGCAACGGCCAGCCGGGCACCCTGACCGTGCAGCTCGGGGCGAACGCCGCCGTCAGCTCCGTGGTGCTGAGGCTGAACCCGGACTCCGCGTGGGGCCCCCGCACCCAGACGGTGCAGGTGCTCGGCCGGGAGCAGAGCGCCTCGGCGTTCACCAGCCTGGCCGGCCCGGCCAGCTACCCGTTCAACCCGGCGTCGGGCAACACGGTGACCATCCCGGTCTCCGCCACCGCCGCCGACGTGCGGCTGAGCATCACCGCCAACTCCGGCGCCCCGGGCGGGCAGGTGGCCGAGTTCCAGGTCGTCGGCACGCCGGCCGCGAACCCGGACCTGACCGTCACCGGCCTGTCGGCCAGCCCGGCCAACCCCACCGAGACCGACGCCGTCACCGTCTCCGCCACCGTCCGCAACGCCGGCACGCTGGCCTCCGCCGCGACCGACGTCAACCTCTACCTGGGCGGCGTGCGGGTCGGCACCGCCACCGTCGGCGCCCTCGCGGCCGGCGCCTCGACCACCGTCACGGCGAACATCGGGGCCCGCGCGGCGGGCAGCTACCCGCTGAGCGCCAAGGTCGACGAGGCCAACACGGTCATCGAGCAGGACGAGACGAACAACAGCTACACCAGCCCGTCCCCGCTGGTGGTCAGCCCGGTCGCCAGCTCGGACCTGGTCGCCCAGTCGGTCGACTGGACGCCCGGCAACCCGTCGGCGGGCAGCACCGTCACCTTCACCATCGCCCTGCGCAACGCCGGCACCGTCGCGTCGGCGTCCGGGGCGCACGGCATCACGCTGACCGTGCTCAACGACGCCGGCACCGTGGTCCGCACCCTGACCGGCTCGTACTCCGGCGTGATCAACGCCGGGGCCACCGTCGGCCCGGTCAACCTGGGCACCTGGGCCGCCGCGAACGGCAGGTACACCGTCCGGGTGGTGCTCGCCGTCGACGCCAACGAGCTGCCGGTCAAGCAGCAGAACAACACCAGCGAACGGCCGCTGTTCGTCGGGCGCGGCGCCAACATGCCGTATGACATGTACGAGGCCGAGGACGGCGTGGTCGGCGGCGGCGCGGCCGTGATCGGGCCGAACCGGGACATCGGCGACCCGGCCGGCGAGGCGTCCGGGCGGCGCGCGGTCACCCTCAACACCACCGGCAGCTACGTTGAGTGGACCACCCGGGCCAGCTCCAACACCCTGGTCACCCGGTTCTCCATCCCGGACGCCCCGGGCGGCGGCGGGATCAACTCCACGCTGAACGTCTACGTCAACGGCACCTTCCACAAGGCCATCGACCTGACCTCCCGGTACGCCTGGCTGTACGGGGCCGAGGCCAGCCCGGGCAACTCGCCGGGCGCGGGCGGACCGCGGCACATCTACGACGAGGCCAACGTCATGCTCAACTCGACGGTGCCGGCCGGTAGCAGGATCCGGCTCCAGAAGGACCCGGCGAACACCACCACGTACGCGATCGACTTCGTCAACACCGAGCAGGTCGCGCCGATCGCCAACCCGGACCCGGCGAAGTACACCACGCCGGCCGGCTTCACCCACTCCGACGTGCAGAGCGCCCTGGACCGGGTGCGGATGGACACCACCGGCAACCTGGTCGGGGTCTACCTGCCCGCCGGCAACTACTCGACCGCGTCGAAGTTCCAGGTGTACGGCAAGGCGGTCAAGGTGACCGGGGCCGGCCCCTGGTACACCCGCTTCAACGCCCCGTCGGGTCAGGACAACACCGACATCGGCTTCCGCGCCGAGAACTCGGCGGCCGGCTCGTCGTTCGCGAACTTTGCCTACTTCGGCAACTACACCTCGCGGATCGACGGCCCGGGCAAGGTGTTCGACTTCTCCAACGTGTCGAACATCGTGATCGACAACATCTGGAACGAGCACATGGTGTGCCTCTACTGGGGCGCGAACACCGACTACATGACCATCAAGAACTCCCGGATCCGGAACATGTTCGCCGACGGCATCAACATGACCAACGGGAGCACCAACAACCTGGTCAGCAACAACGACGCCCGGGCGACCGGCGACGACAGCTTCGCGCTCTTCTCGGCGATCGACGCGGGTGGCGCCGACATGCGGGACAACATCTACGAGAACCTGACCTCCACCCTGACCTGGCGGGCCGCCGGGGTGGCCGTCTACGGCGGCTACGCCAACACGTTCCGCAACATCTACATTGCGGACACCCTGGTCTACTCGGGCATCACGATCAGCTCGCTCGACTTCGGGTACCCGATGAACGGCTTCGGGGCCGACCCGCCCACCAGGTTCGAGAACATCTCGATCGTGCGGGCCGGTGGGCACTTCTGGGGCGGGCAGACCTTCCCGGCGATCTGGGTCTTCTCCGCCTCGAAGGTGTTCCAGGGCATCCGGGTCAGCGACGTCGACATCGTCGACCCGACCTACAGCGGCATCATGTTCCAGACCAACTACGTCGGCGGCCAGCCGCAGTTCCCGGTCAAGGACACGATCTTCACCAACGTGTCGATCAGCGGGGCCCGCAAGAGCGGTGACGCGTTCGACGCCAAGTCCGGCTTCGGGATCTGGGTGAACGAGATGCCGGAGGCCGGTCAGGGCCCGGCCGTCGGCTCGGTCACCTTCAACAACCTGCGGATGAGCAACAACGCCCAGGACGTCAAGAACACCACGTCCACCTTCACCATCAACCGGAACTGACCCACCAGCGCCGGGCGCCGCCGGAGGCTTGACTCTCCGGCGGCGCCCGGTCACGTAGTGGTTCCGTTCCCGGGCCGGCGGCTGATCGTCACCGGCGGTGACGTCTGTCACCTCCGGGGAGAAGGGGAATCAGCACGTCGGATCCGGGTTTGCAGCCAGATGTGACCGCTGAACCGATTTCCCCGACGCCGCGCCCACCGGTCGGAGCCGTCCCGGTGACCGCCGCCGGTGTCGACGCCTCCGGGGCGTCGGCGACGCCCCGGACGCCGGGCGACCTGATGAGCCGGCGGCAGCGCCTGCGACTCGTCCTCGTCCTCGGCTCGCTGATCGCGGTGGGCCCGCTGACCATCGACATGTACCTGCCCGCACTGCCCGCGCTCGTCGCCGACTTCGACACCACGTCGGCGGCGGTCCAGATGACCCTCACCGGCACGCTGGCGGGCCTCGCCCTCGGCCAACTGGTGATCGGCCCGCTGTCCGACGCCGTCGGGCGGCGCAAACCCCTGATCGCCGGCATCGCGCTGCACGTCGTGGCGTCGCTGCTCTGCGTCGTCGCCCCGAACATCGCGGTCCTCGGCGCGCTGCGGGTGGTGCAGGGACTCGGGGTCGCGGCCGCGTCGGTGGTGGCGATGGCCGTGGTCCGCGACCTGTTCGACGGCACGGAGTTCGCCCGGTTGCTGTCCCGGCTGCTGCTGGTCATGGGCGCGGCGCCGATCCTCGCGCCGACCCTCGGCAGCGGGCTGCTGCGCTGGACGGACTGGCGCGGCGTGTTCGTCGCCCTGGCCGCCTTCGGAGTGCTGCTCGTCGTGGTCGCCGCGCTCGGCCTCCGCGAGACGCTGCCGGCCGAACGGCGCCGGCGCGGCGGGGTGCGCGCAACGGCGCGGGTGTACGGCTCGCTGCTGCGGGACCGCACGTTCGTCGGCCTGGTCCTGGTCGCCGGGCTGGCCATGGCGGCGCTGTTCGCGTACGTGGCCGGGTCGTCGTTCGTCTTCCAGGAGCAGTACGGGCTGAACGAGCAGCAGTTCGGGCTGGCCTTCGGCGCGGGCGCGGTCGGCCTGATCGCGGCGACCCAGGGCAACGTACGACTGTTGCGCCACTACTCGCCGCAGCGGATCCTCGTGGCCGCCCTGGCCGTGGGGACCGTGGCCGGGCTGGCGCTGCTCGCCTTCGCCGCGACCGGGATCGGCGGGCTGCCGAGCCTGCTGGCGTCGCTGTGGGTGGTGCTGGCGGCGGCGGGCCTGGCGATGCCGAACGCGCCGGCCCTGGCCCTGTCCCGGCACGGCGAGGCGGCCGGCACCGCCTCGGCGCTGCTCGGCGCGGTGCAGTTCGGCGTCGGCGCGCTGGCCGCGCCCCTGGTGGGCGCGCTGGGCACCGGCGCGGTGGCGATGGCCGCAGTCGTCGCCGGTGGGATGGTGGCGGCGACGGCGGTCCTGCTGCTGGTGGTGCGGCCGGCCCGGCTCGCCGAGCTGGAGCCGGACGCGGTGGTCGTGGCGGTGCACTGAGCCCTCGGGGCCGCGCGGGGGCCGCGCCGCTTCTGCCGTACTGCCGGGCGTGCCACACTGGCAGCCGTCAGCCGCCGGTCGGCGGCGATCCGTTGGGCGTCGACGAGGACCACTCACCGCCTGCCATCGCCTCTGGAGCGCCTGTTGCCGCCGAATTCCGCGCTTTCCGCCTCTCGCTGGCCGTACCTGGCGACCCTGCCCGTGCTGCCCAACGCCGGCAGCGCGAGCGCGGCGGGGCGGCGCTTCGTCGCCGAGCACCTGCACCGGTGGCGGGTGCCGGACCTGGTCGCCGACACCACCGTGTTGCTGACCAGTGAGATCGTCACCAATGCCGTGCGGTACGGACCGCCCCCGCTGTGCCTGCGGCTGGGTCTGCGCGCCGACCAGGTCCGGGTGGAGGTCACCGACTCGAACCCGGTGCTGCCGGTGCTCGCCCGCCCGGGCCCCGAGGCGCTCGGCGGGCGGGGCATGTGGCTGATCGACACCCTCGCCGCAGCCTGGGGCTGCCACCCGGATCCCCAGGGCAAGATTGTCTGGTGCGAGCTGCGCCTCCCCGCCCCCGACGGCGGCTAGTGCCGAGCGGGTGCGACCAGCAGCGCCCGCGATCGTCACGTCAGTCTGCGCTCGGTGGCCGGACCCAGCCGCGATGCGCCGCCCGCAGTCCGGCCTGGAACCGGGTCTGGGCGCCAAGTTGGTCCATCAGACTCCGGACCCGGCGTTGCAGGGTGCGGTAGGAGAGACCGGTCTGGCGGCTTATCGCCTCGTCGCCCAGGCCTGCGGCGAGCAGTGACACCAGGGTGGCCTCGAACGGGGTGGGCCCGGCTTGCGCCGGGGGGAGGTCTTCCGGGCCCGGGTCCGCCGCGCCGAGCTTCGGCAGTTGCGGCAGCGGCACCGCCTGCCGCCACAGGGTGTCGAACAGCGATTGTAGGGCGTCGAGCAGCTCCGAGGGGCGAACGATGGCAGAGGCATGGATGGTGTGATGTTTGGTTTGCAGGGCCACCAGGGCGATCTGGCCATCGACGACGTACATCTTGACCGGTACTCCGGCTGCCACCCGGGCACGCTCGCCCGCGACGGCGACCGACCGGTAGTGCCCTGACCACCAGCCGGGGATGTCCAGGGTGGCCCGGTCGTAGACCACCCGGAAGTTCACGCCCTTGGCGAGCGCGTCGAGCTCGTTCTGGTTGGTGGCGAGGGGATCGTCGAGGTAAGGCGGCCGGTCGAAGGCACACATCTCCCGTCGCGCGGCGCGGATGAGGCGCTGGCCGCGCTCGTGGACGGCCTCCCGGCCGACGACGATCTCGACCAGCCCGGTGGGATGCTGGGTGGACAGCACACGATGGTACGCATCGTCGAGCTGCAGGGCGGTGGCCCGGACCAACTTGAGTTCGGCCTCCTTGCGCAGGATCAGCGCCTCCAGGGCGACGTCCGGCGGCGCGGGCGGGTACCGCACGACGGGCCCGGGCACCGGACGGACCAGATCGAGCTTTTCGAGTGCGGCCAAGGCGTCGTGGATCTGTTGTGGCGTCAGCCGCGTCATGTCGCCGAGGTCGTCGACCGACGCGCTGGGCTGACGAATCAGGGCCTGGTAGACGAGCTGTTCGGTGCCGTCGAGGCCAAGGGCGTCGAGCATGTATTGATCATGCCTGATCAGGTCGGCTCCGTCGTTGGCGGGTTCACGCCAGCGACGTGAACGCGCCGTGCCCAGCACTTCCGTGCTGGTGGCGTATTGCTCGATCCTCAGACCCACCATCCCCAGTCCCGCATCCCAAGGAGCATCCATGAGTCATCGACGATGGAGATCGCGCGACACGATAGTCGGGGTTTCCGTCCTCGGGCTGGTCCTCTCCGGCGCCGCACCGGCCACGGCGCGCCCGGACCTCCCGACCGTCCCGGCAGCCGTTCCGGCCGTCGTCACCCCGACCGGGGCCGCCCCGGCCGGTGTCGCGCCGGGCGCGCGTCGGGTCACCCTGATCACCGGCGATGTCGTCCACTACCAGGTGGACAAGGAGGGAACGCCGCGCGTCACGCTGGAGCCGGCGCTGCGCTCCGGCCGCGGCGCGATGAGCTTCCTGCAGGTCCGCGACGGCGACTCGTACTTCGTCTACCCGTCCGACGCCATGCCGCTGGTCGACGCGGGCAAGCTGGACCGGGCCCTGTTCGACGTCGACTACCTGGTCGACAACGGTTACACCGACGACCTGACCGACGAGCTTCCGGTGATCGCCCAGTACGGCACCGGCGCGCGCAGCGCGAAGTCGCCGACCGCGAGCACGCTGAAGGCGCGGGCCGAAGCCCTGCCGGCCAACACCGACGTGGCGGCGCTGCCCAGCGTCGGCGGCGCCGGGTTCGACGTGACCAAGAAGCAGGCCGGCGACTTCTGGGCCGCGGTGGCGGGTGCCCAGAGCGGTGCGGGAGCCCGTGCGTCGACGTTGGGTGCCGGGCTGACCAAGCTCTGGCTGGACCAGCGGGTCTACCCGACGCTGGACCGCAGCGTGGCGCAGATCGGCGCGCCCGAGGCGTGGAAGGTCGGCCTCGACGGGACCGGGGTGAAGGTCGCCGTCCTGGACAGCGGCATCGACCTCAACCACCCGGACTTCGGCGGTGGCCGGATCGTGGCGGCGGTGAACCACACCTCCACCCCGTCCATCCACGACAACTTCGGCCACGGCACCCACGTGGCCTCGATCATCGCGGGCAGCGGCGCCGCCTCCAACGGCAAGTACCGGGGCGTGGCCCCGGGCGCGTCGTTGATGGTCGGCAAGGTGCTCGGCGACTACGGCACGGGCAGCACCCGGAACGTGATCGCGGGCATGGAGTGGGCGGCCGCGGCCGGCGCCGACATCGTCAACATGAGCCTCGGTGGCGGTGGAGACCACACCAGTCCGCAGAGTGTCGCTCTCAACAACCTGACCTCGCAGTACGGGACGCTCTTCGTGGTGGCCGGCGGCAACAGCGGCCCCAACCCGCAGACCCTGGGAGCGCCCGGCGTCGCCGAGGCGGCGCTGACCGTGGCCGCGGTGGACCGCGACGACAAGACGGCCAGCTTCTCCAGCCGCGGGCCCCGGCGACTTGACCATGGCCTCAAGCCGGACATCTCCGCCCCGGGCGTCGGTATCGTGGCCGCGCGCTCCGAGCCGAGCATCATGGGCGGCGCGGCCGGTGAGCGCTACCTGGCGGCCAACGGCACCTCGATGGCGGCCCCGCACGTGGCGGGCGCCGCGGCGATCCTGGGCCAGCAGCACCCGGACTGGGCGGCCAAGCAGCTCAAGCCGGTGCTGGTCAGCACCGCCAAGGACACCGGAAGTCGCGCCTACGAGCAGGGCGCCGGCCGGGTCGACGTGGCCCGGGCGGTGCGCCAGCAGGTGTACGCGACCAACAGCCTCGACTTCGGTCTGATCACGTACGGGCAGACCGCGGCATCGAGCCGCACCGTCAGCTACGTCAACAACTCGACGACGCCGGTCACGCTGCGGCTGACCGCGACGCTCTCCACCGACAAGGGCAACGCCCCCGCCGGAATGCTCACCCTCGACAGGGAGACCGTGACGGTGCCGGCCAACGGCACCGCCGACGTGACGGCGACCGTGCACCCCGCAGCCGGCAGCGAGTCCACCTGGTACGAGGGCGCGTTGCGGGCCAGCGCTGAGGGGATCGAGGTCGGCACCGCCATCGGTCTCTACAAGGAGCCCCAGTCGTTCCAGGTCACCGGCAAGCTGATCCTGCCGGACGGGGTGGACCCGGCGTACTTCTACCCCGGCAACTGGGTGTTCGCCCGCACCGACGGCCGCAAGGACCGCGGCGGAGCGGTGCTCGGCGGCGCGGAGACCGAGACGACGGCCCGCGTCTACGGTGGTGAACACGCCGTGGCGGTGTTGGTCGACTGGTTCGACTCGGACGGCCGCAACAGCGCGATCGCCATGCAACCGGAGTTCGACGTCACCGAGGACACCACGGTGACCCTGGACCTGCGCAAGCTCCGAAAGATCACCGTCGACACGCCGAAGGGCAGCGACAACTACCAGATGGTGTTCGGGGCGCTGCGGTTGGGCGCCAACAACTACGGCGGCGTGCAGGGCTCCGCGATGGCCCGACCGGCCGACGGTTGGGACGGCTGGCTGCTGCCCACGAAGCCGGTGCGGCAGGGCGTGTTCCAGGCGTTCAGCCAGCACCTGCTCGGCGCACCGCAGATCGCCATGTCGGTGCGCGGTCCGCGTGGCCTCGACCTGCACCCGCGCTACCAGGCAGCCGACGCGGTGCTGCCCAAGCTCGACGGCCGGCGCACCCTGCCGGTGGTCTATGCCGGCACCGGCACCACCGAGGACTTCGCCGCGGTGGATGCGAAGGGCAAGCTGGTGCTGCTCGACCTCTCCGACGCCTGCCCGCTGATCGTGTGCGGGGAGGAGGTCGCCACCCGGGTCGGCAACGCCGCGCAGGCCGGGGCTGCGGCGGTGCTGGGCTTCGGCAAGCAGGGCCACGTCATGATCGGCGACACCACCTGGCCGGTCTACTCGATCCCGACGATGAGCATCCCGGTGGCCGAGGCCCGGACGCTGCTCGGACGGCTGAAGGGCGGCGCGGTCAGCGTCAACACCTCCGGTACGGCGGTCAGCCCCTATCGGTACGTACTGGCGTTCCCGGAGCTCGGCCGCGTGCCTCAGAAGCTGACCTACCGGGTCACCGACCGGCAGGTCTACCGGATCGACAACCGGTTCCACTCCGACGCCCCGGCCACCGTCAGCCAGGTATGGTCGGCCCAGCACGCTGACATGCTCGTGTCCGCGGTTACCAGAGCGGCGCCACGCCGGGCGCAGAGCACGGTCACCGAGTACGTCGGCCCGATCTCCGGCGACGTGCTGTGGAATCGCACGGCGGACTACACGTACGACGAGCCGGTGAACGGGGTCCAGTACGGGCCGGCCCCCTGGGCGAACGAGATCTTCACCAAGCCCGGACGGCGCACCGAGGCGTGGAACTCCCAACCGCTCGCCACCGGACCGCACGGCTCGCCCGCGAACGTGCTGGCCCACCCGTGGGGCGCCGTCGCTTGCTACACCTGCCGCGCCGGCGACACCATGGTCTTCGACACGCTATCGCTCGACCAGGCCGGCCACAGCACGCAGGGCCGGCCCGGCGAGTGGACGCTGTCGCGGGACGGCCAGGAGATTCCCGTCAAGGAGCGGGGATACCTGGTGAGCGCCATCTTCTTCCTGCTGCGAATCCCGGTCGACACCTTCGACGTGCCGGCCGAAGCCGGCCGGTACCGGCTCACCCACACCGCCACCGCCCTAAATCCGCAGCAGCGGTACGCCACCAAGGAGGACGCGGTCTACACGTTCCGGTCGCAGCGGCCGACCGCCGAGACCGCGGACTTCGCGTCCTGCATGGGCCAGACCCTGCTGGGACGGGCCGAGCTGTGCCAGGCGGAGCAGATCCTGCGGCTGCGCTACAACACGGAGGTCGACCTGGCCAACCAGGCCGTCGCCGGCCGGTCGCAGGAGATCACCATCGGCGGCCACTACGGCAACGGCCTGGCCGCGCCGAAGCTGCGCAGCCTGAAGATGTGGGTGAGCACCGATGACGGTGCGAACTGGAAGTCCGTCAAGGTGGACAAGCACAACGGCAAGTTCAGCGGACGGATCAGCCACCCGAAGCTGGAGCAGACGACGGGCGCGGTCAGCATCCGCGTCCACGCCGTCGACGAGAACGGCAGCACCGTCGAGCAGACCCTGCACCGCGCCTACGGCCTCCGCAGTGCGCGCTAGGTAGGAAGGTTCACAGTTGTGGGGCGGGGCCGGGAGTCATCCCGGCCCCGCTTCGCTCGCTCGCCGGACAGCGGCCCGGTGAGGGCTCGCGTGCGGCGGGGGCCGGGCTCGACCACCGCGCGGCGGTCCCCGGGGAGGCGTCGGTCAGGCGGTGGGGGACCGGTGCCAGCGCACGGTCACCTGGAGCTGCCCCTGCACCCCGGTGCGGGCGATCAGCGCGCCCGCCTCGGCGCTGAGCTGGACCCCGAAGCTGATCTCCACCTCGTCCGGCCGGTCGGCCATGGACCGGAACTCGGTCAACGCGGCGGACGCCGCGTCGCGCGCCTGGCCGATCGCCCGGTTGAAGCTGACCCCGGCCTTGCGCAGCACGTCCTCGGCGGCGGAGGCCGGGGCGATCCCCGGCGTGTCGTCCACGGCGACGAGCACGCTGCCGCCGCCGTCCAGGGCGAACTCGACCACCTCGGTCATCGGCCACGTCCTTTCTCGATCGACCGCCGTCAGGCGCTGAGGCAGGTCAGCCTCATCCACTGGTCCTCCGGCGTCCGGCCCCGCACGGTATCGAGCTCGGTCAACAACCTGTCGAGCAGCGCGGGATCGTCCAGGTACCGCAGCACGGCGGACTGGAACGCCGCGGTCACCGTCGCCGGCATCATGTCCGAGGCGTCGCATGGCCATCGGCCCCGCTCAGCCCGGTGCCGGCCCGCCGCCGCGCGTAACCCGGCGCGAACCGGCGCTTCCTACCGTCGCCCCACTCGCATCCGACCGGCCCGACGGTGCCCATCCGCCGCGCGGAGATCCAGGGAGTGGAGGTCGCGACAGACATGACCGAGGTGTACGAACCGACGCGTCAGCCGGCCCGGCCCGGCCCCGAACCGGACGGGTGCCGCAAGGCCCCCACCTCGTTCGCCCAGGGGCGGCTGTGGCTGCTCAGCCAGATCGAGGGGGAGCGCAGCGCGTACAACGTGCTGGTGCCGCTGCGGTTCCGGGGCGACCTCGACGTCGCGGCCCTGACCGACGCGGTGTCCGCGCTGGTCGCCCGGCACGAGGTGCTGCGCACGGTGTACCGCGCCGAGGCCGGCGAGCCGGTGCAGGTGGTCCGCCCCGCCGACCCGGTGCCGGTCCCGGTCACCGACCTGTCCGGGCTGGACGACTCCGACCGGGAGGAGGCGCTGGACGCGGCGTTCGAGGATGCCGAGACCCGCCCCTTCGACCTCGCCGACGGCCCGGTGCTGCGGGCGCGGCTGCTGCGCGTCGCCGCCGCCGAGCACATCCTGCTGCTCAGCGTGCACCACATCGCCATCGATGCCCCGTCGACCCAGGTGCTCTACCGGGACCTCGCGGCCCTCTACCGGGCCGGGGCCACCGGCGCGCCGGCCGACCTTCCGCCACTGCCCACCCAGTACGCCGACCACGCCGTCCGGGAGCGGGCGGCGATGGCCGGGCCGCTGCGCGAACGGCAGCTCGGGTACTGGCGGGACCGGCTGCGGGACCTGCCCGCCCTGGACCTGCCGACCGACCGGCCCGGCCCCGCCGCCGCGTCCGCCGAAGGCGGGTTCCTGCGCGCCGCCGTCGAACCGGACCTGCTCGACCGGGTACGCGCGCTCGCCGAATCCAGCGGCGCGACCCTCCTCGACGCCGTCGTCGCCGGGGTGGGGCTGCTGATGCGGCGCTACAGCGGCCAGGAGGACTTCGCCCTGGGCACCGTCCACTCGCCCCGGGACCGGGCCGACCTCGCCGACCTGATCGGCTTCTTCCCGAACACGGTGGTGCTGCGCGCCGACCTGACCGGGACGCCGTCGTTCACCGACCTGCTGCGCCGGGCCGCCACCACCACCCGGGACGCGTTCGCCCACAGCGACCTGCCGTTCGACGCCCTCGTCCAGGAGCTGGCCCCGGCCCGCGACGGCGGCCAGGCGCCGTTCTTCCGGGTGTACGTCAACCTCGACGACACCACCGACGGGCTGCCGGAGTTCACCGGGCTGACCGCCGAGGCGATCCAGCCGGAGTTCACCAGCGCCCGGTTCGACCTCGGCTTCGTGCTGCGCTGCGGTGGCACGGAGCCGGAGGTGGACAGCGTCTACCGCAGCGACCTGTTCGACGACGGCACCGTCGCCCGGATGCTCGACCACCTCGTCCGGCTGTGGCGGGCGGCGGTCGCCGAGCCGGACCGGCCGGTCGCCGAGCTGACCATGCTGACCGACGCGGAGGTCGACGACGCGGTGTGGCGGTGGAACGACACCGCCACGGACCTGCCCACCGACCGCTGCCTGCACCAGATGTTCGAGGAACGGGCCGACCGGCAGCCGGACCGCGCCGCCCTGGTGTGCGGCGACGCCACGGTCAGCTACGGCGAGCTGGAGCGGCGGGCCAACCGGCTCGCCCACCGGCTCGTCGCGGCCGGGGTGGGCCCGGACACCCTGGTCGGCATCTGCCTGCGTCGTTCCCCGGCCCAGCCGGTGGCGGTGCTCGCGGTGCTCAAGGCCGGCGCGGCGTTCGTGCCGCTGGACCCGGACTACCCGGCGCGGCGGCTGGAGTTCATGTGCCGCGACGCCGGCCTGTGGGGCGTGGTCACCGAGGCCGACCTGGCCGACCGGCTCGACGCCGCCCACCTGGACGCGGCCCGCCTGGTCGACGTGCACGACGACGCCGGGGACTGGCCGCAGACCCGCCCGGAGGTCGGCGTCACCCCGGACAACCTCGCCTACGTCATCTACACCTCCGGCTCCACCGGCGACCCGAAGGGCATCGCGCTGCGGCACCGGGGCGCGGTCAACAACTTCACCGACTTCAACACCCGCTTCGCGGTCGGCCCCGGCGACGCCCTGCTCGCCGTCTCCTCGCCCAGCTTCGACATGTCCGTCTACGACCTGCTCGGCACCGTCGGCGCGGGCGGCACCACCGTGCTGCCCACCCCCGAGGAGATTCGCCAGCCGGCCGCCTGGGCCCGGCTGGTCCGCGACCACCGGGTGACCGTGTGGCACTCCGCGCCGGCCCTGCTCGACCTGCTGCTGGAACACCTGGAGCGCCAGGGCGAGGCGGTGCCGACCGTGCGGCTGGCCCTGCTCGGCGGCGACTGGATCCCGGTCGGCCAGCCGGCCCGGGTGCGCGCCGTCGCCCCGCAGGCGCGGTTCATCGCCCTCGGCGGCGCCACCGAGGCATCCATGGACTCGATCATCTACGAGGTGGACGAGGTCGACCCGGCCTGGACCAGCATCCCGTACGGCCGTCCCATGGCCAACCAGCGGGCGTACGTGCTGGACCGGTCCGGCCACCCGCAGCCCGTCGGCGTCCCCGGCGAGCTGCACCTGGCCGGAGCGGGCCTGGCCCGCGGCTACCTGGACCGGCCGGAGCTGACGGCCGAGAAGTTCGTCGACCGCGACCTGCCCGGCGGCCGGCGGGAGCGGCTCTACCGCACCGGCGACCTGGCCCGGTACCGCCGCGACGGGGTGATCGAGCTGCTCGGCCGGATGGACTTCCAGGTGAAGATCCACGGCCTGCGGATCGAGGCCGGCGAGATCGAGTCCGCGCTGCGCGGCTTCCCCGAGGTGACCGAGGCGGTCGTGGTGGCCCGGGGCGCCCCCGGGCACACCACCCTCGCCGCGTTCCTCACCGCCGCCGGGCCGGTCGACACCGAGCGGCTGCGCGCGGGGCTGGGCGAGAGGCTGCCCGCGCACATGGTCCCGGCGGTCCTGGTCGTCCTCGACGCGTTCCCCACCACCCCCAACGGCAAGGTCGACCGCCTGGCACTCGCCGCCCAGGAGGTCGGCGGGTCCGGGAACGGGACCGGTGAGGCCCCGCGCGACGAGTGCGAGCGGCGCATCGCCGGGGTGTGGCGCGACGTCCTCGGCGTCGACGAGGTCACCATCGACGACAGCTTCTTCGCCCTCGGCGGGGACTCCTTCGCCGCCGTGCGGACCATGGTCGCCCTGGACAACCCGGTGCCCGTGGTGGAGCTGTTCAAGAACCCGACGATCCGGGGGCTCGCCGACCGGATCCGGGCCGGCGGCGGCAACGGCGAACTGCTGCACGAGCTGACCCCGCCCGGCCGCGACGCGGCGACGACCGTGGTCTGCCTGCCGTACGGCGGGGGCAACGCGATCGCGTACCGGCCGCTGGCCGAGGCGCTGCCCGGGCGGTTCCGGCTGCTCGCCCTCAACCAGCCCGGGTACGACACCGGCGGCGACCCCGCCGACTTCCTCGACTTCGACGAGGTCGTGCGGCGCTGCGTCGACGAGGTGACCGACCGGGTCGACGGCCCGGTGGTGGTCTACGGCCACTGCGCCGGCACGGTGATGGCCACCGCCGTGGCCCGGGGGCTGGAGACCGCCGGGGCGGACCTGCGCGGGCTGTACCTGGCCGCGTCGCTGCCCGCCGACGACCCCGACGCCGCGCTGGCCGCCGAGCGCGCCACCTCCGACGAGGAGTGGGCCGGCTACCTGACCCGGCTCGGCGGCTTCTCCGGCGCCCTGGACTGGGCGGCGGTGGAGCACATGATGACGGCCGGCCGGCACGACCACGTCGGCGCGATGGAACACCTGCGCCGTTGCCGCGTCGCGCCGCCGACCCCGGTGCGGGCCCACACCGTCGCCGTCTTCGGCGACGCCGACCCGGCCACCGAGAACTTCACCGAGCGCCACCGCGACTGGTGCCGCCTGGTCCGCGACGTGTCCGTGGAGGTGATCCCCGGCGGCGAGCACTACTTCGTCCGGGATCGGGCCCCGGAGATCGCCGCGCTCATCGACAGCGACCACCCGGCCACCGGCCGGACCGAGGAGGCCTGAGGATGTCCACCGTCGACCCGATGGGCGAGCTGCTCGACGCCGGGCTGCACCAGCTCGCCACCACCGACCCCCGGCTGCACGAGGTGCTGGTCCACGAGCAGCTGCGCCAGGCCGGCACCCTGTCCCTCGTCGCGTCCTGCTCGCCCGTCGACCCGTCGGTGCTGGCCAGCCAGTCGTCCGTCGCCGTCAACGTCACCGCCGAGGGCTACCCGGGCCGCCGCTACCACGCCGGCTGCGAGGGCGTCGACGGCATCGAACAGCTCGCCGTCGACCGGGCCCGGCTGGCGTTCGGCGCCCGGTACGCCAACGTGCAGCCGCACTCGGCGACCACGGCCAACTACGCGGTGCTGTCCAGCCTCCTGGAACCCGGCGACACCATGCTCGGCATGGCCCTGGACAAGGGCGGTCACCTCACCCACGGCAGCCCGGCCGCGTACGCCGGCCGGTACTTCCGGGCCGTCGGGTACGGGCTCGACGACGCCGGGCTGATCGACTACGCCGAGGTGGAACGCCTCGCCGAGGAGCACCGGCCGAAGGTGATCGTGTGCGGCGCTACCGCGTACCCCCGGCAGATCGACTTCGCCCGGTTCCGCCGGATCGCCGACCGGGTCGGGGCGTACCTGCTGGCGGACATCTCGCACACCGCCGGGCTGGTCATCGCCGGGCTGCACCCCAACCCGATCGACCACGCCCACCTGACCACCACCTGCACCCACAAGCAGCTCTACGGCCCGCGCGGCGGCCTGATCCTCGCCGGCCGGGACGCCGACGCCCCCGCCCCCCGGGGCAAGGGCACCCTCGCCCAGTTCGTCCAGCGCACGGTGTTCCCCTACTTCCAGGGGGCCCCGGTGCTCAACGCCATCGCGGCGAAGGCGCGGACCCTGGACATCGCCACCGGCCCGCAGTTCCGGGTCACCGCCCAGCGGATCGTCACGAACGCCCGGGCGATGGCGGCGGCGCTGGCCGACCTCGGCTACGAGGTGGTCTCCGGGGGCACCGACAACCACATGGTCCTGATCGACCTGTCCGCCCGCCGGATGACCGGCCTCGTGGCCGAGCTGGCGCTGGAGGAGTGCCACATCGTGGTCAACAAGAACCGGGTGCCCCGGGACACCACCCCGGCCCTGGTCACCGCCGGGCTGCGGCTGGGCACCAACAGCATCGCCGCCCGGGGCATGGACGCCGACGCGGCGGTCGCCTGCGCCGAGCTGATCGACCTGGTGCTGTCGGCCGTCGAGCCGTACTCCGACCGGGAGTACCACCTGCCGGCGGCCGTGCGGGAGCTGGCCCGGCAGCGGGTGGCCCGGCTCTGCGCCACCCACCCCATTCCCGGCTACCCGGTCCCGGCCCCCGAGCGGGAGCTGACCGTCGCCAACCGCTGAGCGGCCACCGGTGGCGGGCCGGCCGCCCGGTCGGCCCGCCACCGCCGCCCACGACCGAAGGAGGAGAGTCGAAGTGCAGAAGCGGATGAGGTTCGTGGCCGTCAACGGCTCGGAGCGCCCCGACGGCAACACCCGGGAATTGCTGGCGCACGCCGCCGAGCTCCTGGCCGAACACGGCGTCGACCTGGAGGTGATCAACCTCGGCGAGCTGAAGCTGAGCGGCTGCGGCCCGTGCGGGGACTGCAACTCCCGTTGCGAGCCGTGCGCCGTCACCGGCGACGACGTTCCCGCGGTGGTCGACCGGATGGCGCTGGCCGACGGGATCGTCTGGGCCGCGCCCGTGCACGGCTTCGGCCCGGCCACCACCATGCAGGCGTTCATCGAGCGGGCCGGGGTCGGCTACCTGCGGTTCCAGCGACCGCTGACCAACAAGGTCGGCGGGGTGGTGGTGATCGGCCGCCGGTACAGCCACACCGAGGTCTACAACCAGCTCGTCGCCAACGTGCTGCTCAACCGGATGATCATGGTGGGCAGCGGCTTCCCGGCCATCCTCTACGGCAACCACCGGGGCGAGGCGCTCGCCGACACCGAGGGCGTGGAGATGCTCGACCGGATGCTGCACCGGATGGTCGCGATGGCCCGGCTGCTCGCCGAGCACCGCGAGCTGACCGGCCGGGACGCGCTCGCCACCGGGTACGCCAACGAGCGCGACGACCGGTGGTTCGCCCGCCGGTACGCCACCGTGGGGCAGGCGTGAGGACCATCGCGGCGGATCGGGGCTGGGCGTCGTGCGGGCGGCGCCGCCCCACCGCCGCGGTCCGGCTCTACTGCTTCCCGTACGCCGGGGGTGGGCTGGCCGCGTACCAGCCGTGGGCGGCCCGGCTGCCCGAGGAGATCGAGGTGTGGACGGTCTGCCTGCCGGGGCGGGAGCACCGCCTCGACGAGGCAGCCCGCACCGACCTGCACGGCCTCGTCGACGAGCTGCGATCGGCGCTCGCCCCGCAGTTCGCCGGCCCACCCGCCCCGGTGGCGTTCTTCGGGCACAGCCTCGGGGCGCTGCTCGCGTACGAGCTGGCCCGCGCCCTGCGCGAGCACGGCGACCGGGAGCCGGCCGCGCTGGTGCTCTCCGGCCGCGCCGCCGCCCACCACCCGCCCCGGCGACGGATGCACACCCTCGGCGACGACGACTTCATCGCCGCCGTGCGGGGGCTCGGCGGGGCACCGTCGGCGGCCCTGGAGCACCCGGAGCTGCGCGAGCTGTGCCTGCCGACGCTGCGCGCCGACATCACCGCCGCCGAGACGTACCGGTACCGCCCCGGCCCGCCCCTGGACTGCGCCCTCGCCAGCTGGGCCGGCGACGCCGACGCCGGAGTGCCACCCGACGCCGTCGCCGACTGGGCCCAGCACACCCGGGGCCCGACCCGACACCGACTCTTCCCCGGCGACCACTTCTTCCCCTGGTCCACCCCCAACATCCTCACCCCCCTACTAAAAGACATCCACCCTGCCCAGTAACCCACCCACCCACCCCCGCCCCCCGCCCTCGCCATGGTGATCAAGAGGTTTGCGTCAGGATCCGTCTGCCGGCTGACGTAAACCTCTTGATCACCGGGGCATATCCGGGGGAGAGGAGGAGAGGGGGAGGGGTTAGGTTAGGAATTCCTTGGTCAGGGTGTGGAAGCAGGCCGGGCGGTCCAGTTCGACGTGGTGGCCGGCGCCCGGTATCACCGCTACTCGCGCCTGCGGCAGGCCGGCGCCGAATGCCGTCATCCGGTCTCCCGTGAGCAGCGTGCCGGGGACGTCCGGGTCGCCCGCGATGGCGAGGGTGGGGGCGGCGACCCGGCGCAGCAGGCCGGCCCAGTCGACCTCGCCCTGCTCGCCGTCGACCATCGCCCGGAAGACCCCGTCGGCGGTGCCCGCCAGGGCCTCGGCGATCATCCGCCGCCAGGCCGAGGTCCGGGTGTCGGTGGCCGGCAGCGTGGCGACGATCTCGTCCAGCGGCCGGCGGGCCAGCCGCCAGGACCGGGCCATGTCGGCGCGCACCGGCGGCCAGTCGTCGGGCAGCAGCACCGGCGGCTCCACGACCACCAGCCGCCGGACCCGGGCCGGCGTCCCCGACCCGGCCGCCACGTGCAGCGCCACCGCCGCGCCGAGCGAGTGCCCCAGCAGGTCCACCTCCGCGCCGAGCGCGGCCACCGCCGCCCGTACGTCGGCCGCGTAGTCGACGAACCGGTACCCGGTCGACGGGCGGTCGCTGCCGCCGTGTCCCCGCAGGTCCACGCAGTACACGGCGCGGTCGGCGGACCACCGGTGGGCGGAGTCGGCGAACGTGCGCCACGACTCCCAGATGCCGTGCAGCACCACCAGGGGCGGTCGGTCGTCCGGGCCGGGCCAGCGCACCGCGTGCAGCCGTACGCCCGCGCCGGGCAGGTGTACGTGTCGGATCCCGTCAGCCATCGGCCTCTCCTTCGCGTCGACGCGCGGGCGGGGCGCCCGCGCAGGCGACAGGCTGCCCGCGACCGGTCCGCCGCCGGTTACGCCGCCCGTCGCCGACGGGCTCCCCATAGGCCGGCGGGCGCCCCAGGGCCGGCGACGGGCGTAACCGGGGCCTAACTGCGCCTCCCTACCGTGGCCGGGTCATTCGCACCGGTGCGTGCACCCACGCCTTCCGGCCCGGCCGGCGAGGCGAGAGAGGAGTTACGGTGACGACTTCGCTGCCCATCGGCAACACGTCTCCCGGACGACCCGGGATCGAGCGGCCCGGTACGGCGGCCGGGTCGGCCCGGGAGGAGTGGCGACAGCACCTGGCCGGCGGCACCGCCGCGGTCGAGCTGCCGCTGGACCGGCTGCGGCCACCCGAGCGGGAGTACGCCCCCGCCCGCGTACCGGTGCCGGCCTCCCCGCGTACCCTCGCCGCGCTGACCGACCTGGACGTCACGCCGCCGGTCGGCTGGCTCGCGGCCCTGGTTGCCCTGCTGGTCCGGTACGGCGCCGACGCCGACCTGGTGGTCGGGGTGCCGGCCGGCGAGGGACAGGCGGTGGCCCGCCGGGTCCGCGTCCCGGTCGGCGCGAGCTACCGGAACCTGATCCGGCAGGTCGAGGCGGCCGAGGCCAACGCCAACCGGCTGTCGCCGCTGCCGCTGGCCGAGGTGGGCCGGCTGATCCGGCCCGACGACGTGCCGGGCGCCGCGGCCCCGTTCGCGGTCGGCTTCCACGCCGTCGCCCCGGGCGAGGAGGGCCAGGTCTGGCCCGGCGCGGACCTGACCCTGGTGCTCGGCGCGGTCGGCGCGGCCAGCCTGCACTACGACGCCACCCTGTTCGCCGCCGCCACCGCCGGCCGACTCGCCGACCAACTGGCCACCCTGCTCGGCTCCCTGGTGGCCGCCCCCGACCTGCCGGTCTCCCGGGCCGCACTGCTGCGGGCCGAGGAACGCCGTCGCATGCTGTTGGACTGGAACGACACCGGCGTCGACTTCACCGACGAGCGGCCCTGGGCGGCCCGGGTCGCCGACCTGGCGGCCCGCCGCCCCGACGCGCCGGCCGTGCGCGACCGGGGCTGCCGGCTCAGCTTCGCCCAGCTCGACGAGGCGGCGAACCGCCTCGCCCGGCACCTGCGCGCCACCGGCCTGCCCGACGGCGGCCGGGTCGGGCTCTACCTGGAGCGCAGCGCCGCCGCCGTGGTCGCCACCCTGGCCGTGCACCGCGCCGCCGGCACGGTGGTGCTGCTCGACCCCGGGCAGCCCGGCAGCCGGATCGAGCTGATGCTCGCCGAGACCCGCCCGGACCTCGTGGTCACCCTCGACGGGTTCCTCGACGACCTGCCCGGCCAGGTGGCCCGGCGGGCAGTGTGCCTGGACCGCGACTCCGCCGAGATCGACGCCCGGGAGGCCGGCCCGCCCGACGCGCCGGCCCCGGAACCCGACGAGATCTGCCAGATCGCCTACACCTCCGGCTCCACCGGCGAGCCGAAGGCGGTCCGCCAGCGCCACCGCACCCTGGTCAACCTGGCCAACTGGACGTGCCGGGCGTACGGGGTGGGCCCGGCCGACCGGGCCGGGTGGGTCTCCGCGCCCGGCTTCGGCATCGGCCTGTTGGAGTGGATGCCCTTCCTCGCCTGCGGTGCGGAGATCACCATCGCCGACCCCCGGACCACGGCCAGCCCGACCCGGCTGCGGGACTGGCTGGTCGCCCGGGGCGTCACCCACGCCCTGGTGCTCAACCGGCTGGCCGAGCGCCTCGCCGGGCTGTTCTGGCCGGACCGGTCCGCGCTGCGGGTGCTGGTCGCGATCGGCGAGCCGATGCGCCACTGGCCGAACCCGGCCCTGCCGTTCGAGGTCGTCGCCTGCTACGGCGCCACCGAGATCGGCGCGGCGACGAGCTGCTACGACCGGGGTTCCGGGGTGCGCTGCACCTCGCGTGCCGTGCCCGAGGACGAGCGCGCGGCCCGGCTGCCCAGCGTCGGCCGGCCCGTCGCCAACATGCGGGTGTACGTGCTCGACCGGCACCGCGAGCCGGTGCCCGTCGGCGTGGCCGGCGAGCTGTACGTGGCCGGCGCCGGCCTCGCCGCCGGCTACCTCGCCCGCCCCGAGTGCGACGCCGAGGCGTTCGTGCGCAACCCGCTGCCCGAGGAGCCGGGTCCGGTGCTCTACCGCACCGGCGACCTGGCCCGGTACCGGGCCGACGGCACCGTGGAGATCCTCGGCCGGGCCGACAGCGTGGTCCGCGTCGGCGGGCACCGGGTGGTGCTCACCGAGGTGGAGGCCGCGCTGACCGCCGACGGCACCGTCCGCGAGGCGGCCGTGCTGGCCCGCCCCGGCCGGGACGGGCGACCGCAGCTCGTCGCGTACGTCGTCCCCGCCGACGAGGCCGCGTTCTCCAGCCGGGCGCTGCGCGAGGCGCTGGCCAACCGGCTCCCGTCGCACCTGCTGCCGGGCGCCATCGTGCGGCTCGCCGGGCTGCCGTGCCTGCCCAACGGCAAGCTGGACCGGGCGGCCCTGCCCGCCCCGCCCGCACCGGTCAGCGACGCCCCGTACGTCGCCCCGCGCACCCCCCTCGAACGTGACCTCGCCGACCTGTGCGCGGAGGTCCTCGGGGTGGAGCGGATCGGCGTCGAGGACGACCTGACCGGCCCGGGCGTTCCGGAGCGGCTCCGGCAGGCGGTGCTCGCCCTGGCCGCCAGCCGGTACGAGGTCGAGCTGGCCCCCGACCGGATCGCCTCGGTGGCCCGGGTGGCGGCGCTGATCGAGGCCGCGCAGGTCGACGAGGACCCGTTCGGCGACCTGCCGCCGATCGCCCACCACCCCGAGGACCGGTACGAGCCGTTCCCGCTCACCGACACCCAGCAGGCGTACTGGATCGGCCGCAGCGACGCCGTCGAGCTGGGCGGCGTCGGCTGCCACGGGTACTGGGAGTGGCGCAGCGGCGACCTCGACGTGGACCGGTTCCGGGCCGCCTGGGCGCGGGTGCTGGACCGGCACGACATGCTCCGCGCGGTGATCCGCCCCGACGGTACCCAGCGGGTGCTCGCCGACCCGCCGCAGCACGAGATCCCGGTGCTGGACCTGCGCGACCGTACGCCGGCCGAGGCCGACCGGGCGGTGGCGGAGCTGCGCGACCACCTCTCCCACCACGTCGCCCCGGCCGACACGTTCCCGCTGTGGGACGTCCGGCTCACCCTGCTGCCCGACGGGCGCGGGCTGATCCACCTCAGTCTCGACCTGCTCATCATCGACGCCTGGAGCTACTTCCAGATCCTCGTGCCCGACCTGATCACCTGCTACGAGGACCCGGCGGCCGAGCTGCCCGCGCCGCGGCTGTCGTTCCGCGACTACGTGCTCGCCGCCGACGTGGCGCTGGAGCGGTCCGAGGTGTACCAGCGGTCGAAGCGGTACTGGCTGGACCGGATCGACAACGGCCTGCCGCCGGCCCCGGAGCTGCCCCGCGCCGCCGGCGCGGCCGACGTCACCGACGTGCGGTTCACCCGCCGCGAGCACCGGCTCGACCCGGCCGCGTGGACGGCGCTGAAGGAACGGGCGCACGCCGCCGGGGCCACCCCGTCGGGCGTGGTGGTGGCCGCCTTCGCCGAGGTGCTGCGGGCGTGGAGCGGCACCGACCGGTTCACCGTCAACTTCCCGCTGTTCAACCGGCTGCCGCTGCACCCCGACGTCGACAAGCTGATCGGCGACTTCACCACCACCTCGCTGCTGGCGGTGGAGAAGGTCGACGGCACGTTCGCCGAGCGGGCCCGCTCCATCCAGCAGCAGCTCTTCGAGGACCTGGAGCACCGCTACTTCGGCGGGGTGCGGGTGATGCGGGAGCTGGCCCGGCGGCAGCGGGGCGAGGTGCGCGCCGCGTTCCCGGTCGTGGTGACCAGCCTGCTCGGGCAGCCGCCCCGGCACTTCACCACGGCCCTCGGCGAGGCCAGCCACACCAGCACCCAGACCCCGCAGGTGACCCTGGACTTCCAGGTCTCCGAGGTGGCCGGGGCGCTGCACTTCAGCTGGGACACCATCGACGAGATGTTCCCCGAGGGGATGCTCCCGGACATGTTCGGCGCGTACTGCCGGCTGCTGGACCGGCTCGTCGCCGAGCCGGAGAGCTGGCGCAGCGAGCGGTTCGCCCTGGTGCCCGAGCACCAGCTCGAGGTCCGGCGGGAGGTCAACCGCACCGACGCGCCGCTGCCGGAGCTGCTGCTGCACACCCCGGTCGCCCAGCACGCCGCGGCGCGTCCCGACGCCCCGGCGGTGATCTGCGGGGACACCGTGCTCACGTACCGGGAGCTGGACCGGCGGGTCAACCAGGTCGGCCGGCGGCTGCGCGCCGACGGGGCCCGGCCCGACCAGCTCGTCGCCGTGGTGATGGAGAAGGGCTGGGAGCAGATCGTCGCCGCGCACGGCGTGCTCGCGTCCGGGGCGGCGTACCTGCCGATCGACGCGCAGGTGCCCGCCGAGCGGCTGCGCCACCTGCTGCGCGACGCAGAGGTGACCACCGTGCTCACCCAGTCCGCCGTGGACCCCGGCATCGAGTGGCCCGACGGGGTGCGCCGGTTGTGCGTCGACGCCGACTTCGACGACGTCGACCCGGGCCCGCTGGAGCCCGTCCAGGCGGTCACGGACCTGGCGTACGTCATCTACACCTCCGGCTCGACGGGCCGGCCGAAGGGGGTGATGGTCGACCACCGGGGTGCCGCGAACACCATCTGCGACGTCAACCGCCGCTTCGGCGTCGGCGCGGACGACCGCTGCCTGGCCGTCTCCGGGCTGCACTTCGACCTGTCCGTGTACGACGTGTTCGGCATCATCGCGGCCGGCGGGACGGTCGTCGTGCCGACGCCGACGCCGAACCCCGACCCGCAGCAGTGGGCCGAGCTGGTCCGCCGGCACGGGGTCACCTTCTGGAACTCGGTGCCGGCGCTGCTGGAGATCCTGGTCAGCCACGTCGAGGGCACCGGGGAGACCCTCGCCCCGCTGGCGCTGACCGTGCTGGCCGGGGACTGGATCCCGCTGACCCTGCCGGACCGGCTGCGGGCCGTCGCCCCGGGCATCCGGGTGATCGGCTCCGGCGGGCCCACCGAGAGCTGCGTCTGGTCGGTGATCAACCCGATCGGGGAGGTCGACCCGGCCTGGCCGAGCATCCCGTACGGGCGGCCCATGGGCAACCAGCGCTACCACGTGCTCGACGCCCGCCGCGAGCACCGTCCCGTGTGGGTGCCGGGGGAGATCCACATCGAGAGCGGCGTCGGCCTGGCCCGCGGCTACTGGCGCGACCCGGAGCGCACCGACGCCCAGTTCGTCCGCAACCCGGAGACGGGGGAGCGGATGTACGCCTCCGGCGACCTCGGCCGGTACCTGCCCGACGGGACCATCGAGATCCTCGGCCGCACCGACTTCCAGGTGAAGATCCAGGGACACCGGATCGAGCTGGGCGAGGTCGAGGCGGCCCTGGCCGACCACCCGGCGGTGGACCGGGCGGTGGCCGTGGCCGCCGGGGCCACCCCGCAGACGCTGCGGCTGGTCGCGTACGTGACCCCGGTGCCCGGCGCGACGCCGGACCCGGCGGACGTGCTGGCCCACGTCGGCGCGAGGCTGCCCCGGTACATGGTGCCGGGCGCCCTGACGGTGCTGGACCGGCTGCCGCTGACCGGCAACGGCAAGGTGGACCGCCGGGCGCTGACCGAGGCGACCGTCGGCCGCGACGACGAACGGTACTTCGTCGCCCCCGAGGGGCCGCTGGAGCAACTCCTCGCCGAGGTGTGGGCCGAGCTGCTCGGCGTCGACCGGGTCGGCCGGCACGACCACTTCTTCCAGCTCGGCGGCAACTCGGTCATCGCCACCCAGTTGGTGTCCCGGGTCCGCGAGCTGACCGGCGGCGAGCTGCCCCTGCGGGCCGTGTTCACCGGCCCGACCGTGGCCGAGGTGGCCGCCGTCCTGCTCGACGACCCGGAGCAGGGCGAGCGGGTGGCCGCCGCGGCGCGGCTGCTCGCCGAGCTGGGCGAGGCCGACGACCTCGCCGAGTTCCTGGAATGACCCGCGCGGGGCGGGCGTGCCAACCGGCCCGCCCGCCCCGGCCCGCACCCCGACCCGCACCCCGACCCTCCCCGGCCCGCCGGCCGGGCGGACCCGCCTGGAGCGTCCCCATGCCCATCACCGGTGTCGACCACGTCATGCTCGCCGTACCCGACCTGGACGCGGCGCGGGCCGCGTTCACCGCCTGCCTCGACCGCCCGTCGCGCCCCGGCAGCCGACACCCCGGCTGGGGTACGACCAACGCGGTCCTGCGGTTCGCCGACAGCTACCTCGAACTGATCACCGTCGTCGACCGCGCAGAGGCGGCCGGCCGCCCGGCGAGCCGCCGGATGACCGACGTGATCGACGCCGGCGGCGGCTGGGTGTCCGCCGTCCTCGCCGCCGAGGACCTGCCGTCGACCTGCGCCGCCCTGGCCGGGCGGGGCATCCCGGTCAGTCCGCCGATCGGCGGCGAGTCGGTGCGCCCCGACGGCCGGCGCCGCCGGTGGCGGGTCGGCGCGCACGGCGAGGAGTTCCGCACCGGCCGGCTGCCGTCGCTCATCGAATACCTCGACCCGTGGCCCGAGGCGGCCCCCGACCCGGCCGAGCTGCGCCGGGGCGGCGTCCACGGCCTGGCCGGGGTGGACGTCGCCGTCACCGGCCTCGACGCCGCCGTAGCCGAGTACGCCGTCCTGCTCGGCGGCCCGCCCCGGCGCGGCGAGCGGTCCGCCGAGTGGACGCTGCCCGACGGGCGGACGCTGCGGCTGCTCGCCCCCGCCGGGCCCGGCGACCCGGTCGCCGCCCACCTCGACCGGCTCGGCCCCGGCCTGTGCGCCGTCGCCCTCGCCGTCGACTCGCCCGCCGAGGCGGCCGGGGCGATCCGCCGTCGGGGGATCGCCGTCGGTGCCGGCGTCGACGGAAGGCCGGTGATCGACCCGGCCGCCACCGGGCTCGCCCCGGTCCGGCTGGTCGCCGCCCGGCTCGCCGGGGCGACGCGATGACCGCGCCACCGTCTGGCCGTGACGTCGGTCCGGCACCTGGCCGTGACGTCGGCGCGCAGTCTGGCGGTGACGTTGGCCCGGCGCCCGGCGGTGACGTCGGCCCGGCGTCCGGCGGTGACGTCGGCTCCGCGTCCGGCCACGGGCCGTGGCCGTCGCCGTTCCGCCCCGAGGACGCGGCGGTGGCCGGCGGGGAGCCCCGCTGGCTGCTGGAGCAGTGGGTGGTCGCCCACGGCGACGCCGTCTGGTTCACCGACCTGCGCCCCGACGAGGGCGGCCGGGCCGTGCTGTGCCGGTGGACCGCCGCCGGCGGCACCGTCGACGCCGTCCCCGCCGGGTGGAGCGTGCGCAGCCGGGTCCAGGAGTACGGTGGCCGACCGTTCACCATCGTCTCCGCCGACGCGGCAGTCGTGTCCCGCGACGCCGACCAGCGGCTGTACCTGGTGACCGTCGGCCCGGACGCCCCGCCGCCCCGCCCGCTCACCCCGCCACGGGATGGCCGGCACCGGTACGTCGAGGGCACCCTCGTCGGCGGGGAGGTGTGGTGCGTGCGGGAGCGGCGCACCGGCCCCCGCACCACCGACGTGCTGCGCGACCTCGTCGCGGTGCCGCTGGACGGCGACACCGAGCCCCGGGTGCTGGGCGACGGCGGGCACCGGTTCCTCGCCGGCCTGCGGGTCGCCCCGGACGGCCGGCACGCCGCCTGGCTCGGCTGGGACCACCCGGACATGTCGTGGGACGCCGCCCGGCTGCGCGTCGCACCCGTCGTCGACGGCCGGCTCTCCGAACACCGGGTGCTGGCCGGCGGCGACACCGAGGCGGTCTGCCAGGCCGAGTGGCTCGACGCGGGCAACCTGTTGGCCCTCACCGACCCGGAGGGCTGGTGGAACCCGTACGCGATCGGCCTGGACGGCACCCGCCGGCCGCTGTGGCGCGGCGAGCGGGAGATCGGCGGCGCCCTCTGGCGGCCCGGGCAGACCTGGGCCGCGCCGCTGGCCGACGGCCGGATCGCGCTGGCCGTCACCGGCTGGTACGGCGGCCCTCGGCCCGGCCCGGTCCCGGGGCGCGACGCCGACCCGCCCCGGCACGGCACCCGGCTCGCCCTGCTCGACCCGGCCCGGGGCACCCTCGACGGGCTGGACCTGCCGTACACGGTGTGGGGGCCGGTGAGCGCCGCCGGCACGACGGTGGCCGGGATGGCCGCGTCGCCCGACCGGCAGCCCGCCCTGGTGCGGGTGGACACCGCCACCGGCCGGGCCGACGCGCTGACCGGGGACCGCTACCGCACCCCCGGCCCCGGGTGGCTGCCGGTGCCCGAGCACCGCCGCTTCCCCGTGCCCGGCGCGGAGGTGCACGCCGTGGTCTACCGGCCCCGCAACCCCACCGTCGCGGCCGGGACGGGGCCTCCGCCGCCGCTGCTGGTCGTCGCCCACGGCGGCCCGACCGGTCGGGTCACCGACGCCCTCGACCCCGAGACGCTGCTGTTCACCAGCCGGGGGTACGCGGTGGCGCTGGTCGACTACGGCGGCTCCACCGGCTTCGGCCGGGCCTGGCGGGACCGGCTGCGCGGCGGCTGGGGGATCGTCGACGTCGCCGACTGCGCGGCCGTCGCCCGGGCCCTGGCCGACGAGGGGACCGTCGACGCCGACCGGCTCGCGCTGCGCGGCGGCTCGGCCGGTGGCTGGACCACCTGCGCGGCGCTGACCAGCGTCGACACGTTCCGCTGCGGGGTCGCGTACTTCCCGGTGCTGGACCCGGTGGCCTGGGCCGAGGGGGAGACCCACGACCTGGAGTCGCACTACCTGCACGGCCTGATCGGGCCGCTGCCGGCGGCCCTTGCCGCGTACGCCGACCGGTCGCCCACCCGCCGCGCCGCCCGGCTCGCCGGGCCGCTGCTGCTGCTCCAGGGAGAGGAGGACCCCGTCTGTCCGCTGGCACCGGCCGAACGTTTCGTCGCCGCGCTGACCGAGGCCCGGGCGCCCCACACCTATCTGCGCTTCCCCGGTGAGGGGCACGTGTTCCGGCGGGTCGGCTCGATCGCCCGAGCCCTCGACGCCGAGCTGACCCACTACGCCTCGGCGCTGCGACCCGTGGAGCCCGCGCCGCGGCGACCCGCTGTCGCGGCGGCACCGAGTCGCCCCCTACCGGAGGTACGAACATGACCACCCACGCGGTTCCCGCCGCCACCACACCGCGTCGGCGGGCGCGCACCGTCGCCACCACCGTCGCCGGCAACTTCATCGAATACTTCGACTGGCTGATCTTCGGCCTGTACGCCCCGCTGCTCGCCCAGCACTTCTTCCCGTCCGCCGACCCGCTCACCGCGCTGCTCGCGGTCTTCGTGGCGTACGCGACGGGGATGCTCTTCCGCCCCCTCGGCGGCATCCTGATGGGCTCGCTGGCCGACCGGCGGGGACGCCGGCTCGCGCTGCTGCTGTCGATCAGCCTGATGGGCGGCGGCAGCCTGGTCATCGGGCTGCTGCCCACCTACGCGTCCATCGGGGTGGCCGCCCCGGCGCTGCTGTTCCTGGCCAGGGCCGCCCAGGGCCTGTCGGCCGGGGGCGAGTGGCCGGCCGCGGTGTCGTACCTGATGGAGCTGGCCCCGCGCAACCGGCGCTGCCTGTTCGGCAGCATCTTCGCGGTCAGCTCGGCCGCCGGGGGCCTCGCCGCGTCCGCGCTCGGCATGGCGCTCAGCGCGACCGTCGGGTCGCAGGCCATGGCGGACTGGGCGTGGCGGGTGCCGTTCCTGGCGGGGGCGGCGCTGTCGGCGGTGCTGCTGGTGCTGCGCCGCCAGCTCGGTGAGAGCGAGGCGTTCGTCCGGGCCCGGCGCAACGGCCCCCGGCCCGGCCTGCGCCGGCTCTGGCACGACCACCGGGGTGCCGTCGTCGTCGCCGCGCTGTTCGTGGTCGGGGTGACCGTGCAGACCACCACCTGGACCACCGTCGCGCCGGCCCTGGCGCAGAGCCGGTTCGGGCTGCCCGCTGACGCTGTCTACGCCGCGGTGACCGCCTCCATCGCGCTGTCCATCGTGGTGCTGATCCCGCTGGGCCTGCTCGCCGACCGGGTGGGGGTGCTGCCCATGCTCGTGGTCAGCGTGCTCGGCTTCGCGGTGGCCGGCCCGCTCGTCCTGAACGGGATGTCCGGCGGCCCCGGTCGGCTGGTGCTCTGCCTGTCCACGGGGCTGTTCTTCATGTCCTGCCTGACCTCGGTGCTGCCGAAGATCATGGCGTCGATGTTCCCCACCCACCTGCGGGCCAGCGGCATCGGCCTGCCGCACGCGGTGGCCAGCTCGCTGGCCGGCGGGCTCACCCCGGCCCTGGCGACCTGGCTGGCCGGGCACGACCGGCTCGGCTGGTACCTGGGCCTGTTGACCGTGACCGCGTTGCTGGCCGGCGTGGCCGGCGTGCGGGCGGTCCGCCGGGCCCGCCCCGACGGCGAGCTGCCGGAGGAGTACGGGGCGTCCGCCTCGGAGGCCCCGTCGCCCGCACCCGCCCTGGTCGGATCGGCCCGCGGCTGACGCCTTCGCCGGCCGGCGTCCCCGGCCGTGCTGGTCTTCCTGGCCCCGTCGATCGACGCCGGCCACCGCTCCGACGCTCCGCTCCGCCGACCGGCCACCGGACGCTTGGTGGCCGGTCGGTCTCTCGCGAGAACGGCGGGCGGTCACCCGATCGGGTGACCGCCCGCCGTTGCGGCTCGGGGTCGAACGGTCGCTGCCAGACTCGGCCGCATGTCCAGCACCGGGGAGATCATCACGCTCAGGGACGGTCGCGGGGCGGTGGTGCACCGGCTCGGTGCACCCGGCAACCGGGTGGTGGTGTTCTGCCACTCCGCCCCGGGCGCCGGGGCCTTCGATCCGGACCCGGCCGCCACCCGTGCCGCCGGGGTCACCCTGCTCGCCGTCGACCGGCCCGGCTACGGCGGCTCCGATGCGGCCACCGGCTGGGCCGACGTGCCGGCCGCCGCCGACGACCTCGCCGAGGTGCTCGACCAGCGGGGCCTCGGCCCGGTGCCCGTGGTGGGCTGGTCGGGCGGGGGCCGGGTCGCCCTCGCGCTGGCCGCCCGCCGGCCGGAGCTGGTGAGCCGGCTCGCGGTGCTGGCCACCCCCGCGCCCGACGAGGAGGTCCCCTGGGTCGACCGGGGGCAGCGGGACATGATGGCGGCGCTGCGCGGCCAGCCGGTCGACCAGGTCCGGGCCCAGCTCGACGCCGGGCTGGCCGGCATGGTCCCGGCCGACCCGTGGGACCCGCTGGCGTACCGGATGCTGCTCGGGGCGGGCCCGGCCGACCAGGCCGCGCTGGACGCCCCCGGCGCCGCCCGCCGGGTCGGCGACATGCTGGCCGAGGCGTTCGCGCAGGGCGCGCGGGGGATGGTCGACGACATCGCCGGGTACGTGCTGCGCCCCTGGGGCTTCGCCCCCGACCAGGTGCGCGCGGCCACCCTGCTGCTGTACGGCGCCGACGACGGCCTCGCCGGGCCGGAGCACGGCCGGTGGTGGCGCGACGCGCTGCCCGACGCGCGCCTTGAGGTCGTCCCGGACGCCGGTCACCTGCTGGTGGTGCCGGCCTGGGCCCGGGTCCTCGACCACCTGGTCGGGTCGCCGACGCGGGGCACCTCGGCCCGGGAGGCGGTCGCGTTCATCCTGCGCGCCCCGTGACCCCCGTGCGCCCGTGACTTCCGTGTGTTCCGGGCCCCCGTGCGCCCGTGATTTCCGTGCGTTCCGTGCTTCCGGCGGGCCCTGGCCCGGACACGACGGTGGCCGGGACGGAGCGCTCCGTCCCGGCCACCGCGTCGGGCCGCAGGTCAGTCCCGCGTGCCCTGCCGCACCGGACGCCGCCTGTGATCGGCGTCGGCGAGGCCGTCGGTGTGCTCCTGTTCCGCACCGTCGTCCCCGGCCGCGGCCGGGTCGACCTGCTTCGGGGCCGCCGGCCGCACGCCGCGCAGGATCAGCAGCGCGGCGACCGCGCCCACCGCCAGCGCCCCGGCGGCGATCAGGAACGCGTGGTCGTAGCCCCGGACGACGGCCAGGTCCTCGGCCACCCCGGTGGCCTGCTGCCCCCGCTGGTGGCTGAGCGCCAGAGAGACGAAGACGGTCAGCCCCAGGGCGCTGCCCATCTGCAACACGGTGGTGACGATGCCGGAGCCCAGCCCGGCGTCGGACTCGGAGACCTCGTGCAGGGCGGCGTTCTGCATGGCCGGGTTGGTCATGCCGAAGCCCAGCGCGGTCACCACCATGGCCGGCAGCAGGTCGGTCAGGTACGAGCTGTCGACCCCGATCCGGGTGAACAGGGCCACCCCGACCGCCGAGACGGCCAGGCCGGTGGCCAGGGTGGCCCGGGGACCCGCCTTCATGATCATCTTGGTGGAGAGGAACAGGCCGGGCATGAACGCCACGCAGAACGGCAGCCAGGCCAGCCCGCTGCGCAGCGGCGAGTAGCCCAGGATGTTCTGGGTGTAGAGCACGATCAGGAAGAACACTGCGGCCGAGCTGCTTGCCACGAAGACGGTGGCCACGTTCGCGGTGGCCCGTACCCGGTTGGCGAAGAAGCCCAGCGGCACCAGCGGCTGGGCCGCCCGCGACTCCACGACCACGAACAGGGCCAGGGCGACCACGCCCGCCAGCAGTGGGGTGAGCACGGCCGGGGAGTCCCAGCTGTGCCGGCCGGCGTTCAGCACGGCGTTGAGGATCGCGATCAGACCGCCGGTGACGAGCACCGCGCCCAGCCAGTCCGGCCGCCGCCGGCCCTGCGCCGGAGCCCTGCTCTCGTCGGCCAGCTTCGGCATGAGCAGCATCGGGATCACGGCGAGCGGGATGTTCACCAGGAACACCCACCGCCAGCTCGCCAGGTCGGTCAGCACCCCGGACAGCAGCACGCCGGCGGCGGAGCCCAGCCCCGCCAGGCCACCCCAGATGCCGAACGCCTTGGCCCGCTCCTTCGGGTCGGTGAAGAGCAGGGCCACCATGGACATCGCGGCCGGCGCGGACAGTGCCTCGGCGACGCCCTGCAACGACCGGCCGGCCAGCAGCACCTCGCTGTTCTGCGCCAGGCCGGCGGTCGCGGAGGCCACCGCGAAGAGGCCGGCGCCGATGCAGAACACCTTCCGGCGGCCGACCATGTCGGCGATCCGGCCGCCGAGCAGCAGCAGGCCGCCGGCGGTGATCAGGTAGGCGTTCACCACCCAGGTCAGCGTGGCCTCGGAAAAGCCGAGATCGCGCTGGATCGAGGGGAGAGCGACATTGACGATGGTGGCGTCCAGGAAAATGATGAACTGGACGAGTGCGAGCAGCGACAACGCTTTCCAGCGTCTCGGATCGGCCTTCGGCGGGTCCTGTTGCGGCATCGTGGCAGCCATTTCTGCCGCCTCCTTCCACATCCTTGGTCATGTACTCCGGCGGCTCCGACAAGGAGCCGTCGTCGGGGTCTCACATTTACCCAACGGCATGCGTCGGCATGTTCAGTCGACAACTTTTCAGCCCCCGGGTCCAACAACCGCCCGGTGCGTTTGACAACGATTGGTTGTCGCCTGAGGATGGCCTCATGGATCTCGACCTCGCGCTGGTACGAGCCTTCGTGACCACCGCCGAGGAACTGCATTTCGGCCGGGCCGGCGAGCGGCTCGGAATGTCCCAGCAGGCGCTGTCGAAGCGGATCCAGCGGCTGGAGGAGATCCTCGACCGGCCGCTGTTCGAACGGTCCACCCGCACCAGCGCGCTCACCGAGGCCGGCCGGCGGTTCCTGGGCCCCGCCCGGGATCTGCTGGCCGCCGGGGACGCGGCGGTGGCCGCGGTGCGGCGCCCGGCCACCCCGTTGCGGGTCGACGTGCTGCACGACCGGCTCGGCCCGGCCCGGCTCGTCGCGGCGGTGCTGGCCGGCAATCCCCGGCTGCGCCTGGAGATCAGCGCCCGCCGTGGGCTCTCCCTGGCGCTGCCGGCGCTGCGCCGGGCCGAGATCGACGCCGTCTTCGGCCGGGTCGCCGGGTTTTCGTCCCCCGCTGGCCTGGCGCACCGGCTGATCCGGCTGGAGCCCCTGGTGGCCGTCGTGGACGTTGGCCATCCGCTGGCCGGGCGCTCGGCGGTGCGCCCCACCGACCTGGTCGAGCACGGTGCCTGGGTGCCCAGCCCGGGCAGCGCCGTGGAGTGGGGGACGTACCTCCAGCTCTTCGCCGACCGGTTCGGCATCCCGCTCACCTTCGAGCAGGTCGACAACGTCGGCGCCGACGAGCTGCTGCGCCGCGGCCGGGCCGTGGGGCGGGTCTTCCTCTCCGCCGCCGACGTGGCCAACCCGAAGGCCGACGACCTGGTCACCCTGCCCCTGGTCGAGCCCCGCCCGGTCTACCCGTGGTCGCTGCTGTGGCGCGGCAGCGACCGCCGGCCCGTCCTGCACGACTTCGTCGACCTGCTGCACGACTACGGCGCGTTGGAGCGGTGGCGGGCCCACGACCTGGCCGACTGCTGGCTGCCCGACGAGGACCGGGAGGCCCTCGCCGACGGCTCGCCGGCCTTCGCCGACGACGCCCGCTGATCCGCCCGCTCGGGCCGGAGCCCCCGGTGACGCCGGCGGGGTCGGGGTCGGGGTCGGGCCGGCCGCGCCGCCGGGCACGGCTCAGCGGCTCCAGGATCGGGCGCGTCGGGACGCGCCGCGGGCCGGGCGCAGCGGTGCCGCGCCGCCGGCCGCCCGGGCCGACGCGGCCACCCGCCGACGGTGCGCGCCGGGCAGGTCGAGGGTCGAACGCCGGGTCGCCGGGTCGGCGGCGAGCTGCCCCACCGCCAGCCGGACGTCGTCGAGCAGGGCGGCGGCGGTGGCCTCGTCGAACAGGTCGGCGTTGAACTCCAGCCGCCCGGTCAGCGCCTCGGCGGTGTGCTCGGCGGTCAGCTCCAGGTCCAGCCGGACCGTCCCGTTCGGACAGCCGCGCACCTCCAGCCGGGTCCGCCCGCCGAGGTCGGCCCGGTCGCTGCCCGGCGGCAGGTTGCCCAGGTTGAACAGCACGTCGAACAGCGGGTTGCGGCTGGCGTCCCGGTCGCCCCGGACGGCCTCGGCGAGCTTGCTGAACGGCACGTCCTGACCGGCCACCCCGTCGAGCATCGCGTCGTTGGCCCGGGTCAGCACCTCGGCCAGGGTCGGGTCGCCGGCCAGGTCCACGCGCAGCGGCAGGGTGTTGGAGAACGGCCCGACCACGCCGTCCAGCTCCGGCCGTCCCCGCCCCGCCAGCGGGGCGCCGACCACGGCCGCGTCCGACCCGGCGTACGCCGCCACCACCAGCGCGTACGCGCCCAGCAGCACGGCGAACGGGGTGACCCGCAACCGGTCGGCGACGGCCGCCACGCCCTGCGCGGCGGCGGGGCCGAAGTCGAAGCGGAGCATCCCGCCACGGAAGGTCTGCGTGGCGCCCCGGGGCCGGTCGGTCGGCAGCTCCGCCGGGACCGGGCCGGCGAGCCGCTTCCGCCAGCTCTCCAGCAGCCGGTCCAGCGTCGGCCCGGCCAGCCGTTCCCGCTGCCAGCGGGCGACGTCGCGGAACTGCAACCGCGCCTCGGGCAGCTCGGGTTCCCGCCCGGCGCACCGGGCCCGGTACGCGGCGGCCAGCTCGGTGAGCAGGACGCCGAACGACCAGCCGTCGACCAGGGTGTGGTGGGCGATCCACGCCAGCGCGTGCCGGGTGGGGGAGATCCGCAGCAGCTCCAGCCGCAGCGGCGGACGGGCGGCCAGGTCGAACACGGTGCGGGACAGCTCGGCGATCCGGTCCTCGGCCGCCCGCTCCGGGTCGGGCGCGTCGCCCAGGTCGCGCACCGGCAGCTCCGGGTCGGCGTCGGTCACCTCCTGGGTCAACCGGCCGTCGGCGAGCACCAGCCGGCTGCGCAGCACGTCGTGCCGGCGGACCACGTCGCGGACTGCGGCACCCAGCGCGTCGGCGTCGACCGGCCCGGTGAGGTGAAAGGCGAACGACACGTTGTACGCCGGGACGCCCTGGGCGAGCTGGCTGACGAACCAGAGCTGCTCCTGCACGAACGACGCCGGCCCCCGCCCGGCCGGGCAGGACCCGGGGGTCAGCCGGGGCTCCTCCGCCCCGGCCGCGCCGCTGGCGGCACTCCGCACCTTGGCCAGCACCCTGGCCCGGTCATCCTCCGACATCGAGGCCAGTCGGCCCATCAGCGTCTTCATGACTCCTCCTCGCCCGACGGTGGTGGCCGGCACGCCCGGTAGGCCCGCCCGGGGCACGGTGGCCCCGACCCGGGCCGGCGCTCGGGCGGCGGCCGGTCGGTCGATCACCGTACGGGCGGCCGGTTACGCGCCGGTCGGCCTCGCGCGTAACCGGCGGCCAACCGGGCGGACCTAGCGTCGTCGGTGACCTTGGCGAACCATCACGAGCACACACCGGGAGCGGACAGTCATGACCAACGCGACCACCGGAGAAGACTTCTGGCGCGACTACCCGCTCGTCAGCGAGCGGTACCAGGCCGGCCTGCTGAGCGGGAGGGACTGGGACACCTGGCGGGGCAACCGGCTGCGCGCGGTGCTGCGGCACGTGACGGCCCGGTCGCCGTTCTACGCCCGGCACCTCGCCGGGGTCGACCTCGACACGATCACCCCCGACACCCTGGACCGGCTGCCCTTCACCACGAAGGACGACCTGCGCCGGGAGATGCACGGCGTGCTCAGCGGCACCCCCGCCGACGCGCTGATCTACTACGAGACCACCGGCACCACCGGGGCGTCCACGCCCTGCCCGCGCGACGCGAAGGACATCATGTCCAGCAACGTGCACGTGGAATGGGCGTGGCGGCGGATGTTCGACCACTACTTCGACGGCCGCCGTCCGGTGATCGGGCTGATGGGCCCGTCGGAGCTGTACGCCTTCGGCGACACCTTCGGCGACATCGCCCAGCGGCTCGGCGCCTGCCACGTCAAGATCTGGCCCGAGTCGCCCCGGGTGGGCTTCCGCAAGGCGCTGCGGCTGATCCGGGAACTCGACGTCGAGGTGCTCGTGGCCGCGCCGGCCCTCTGCCTGAACCTGGCCAAGGCAGCACTGCAGAACGGGCTCGACCCGGCAACCGACCTGCCCGTCAAGCTGTTCACCGTGCTGGGGGAGATCTGCACCCCGGCGTTCGGGGAGAACGTGCGCTCGATCTGGGGCGCGGACGTCCGCCCGGCCCTGTACGGGTCGCAGGAGGCCATGGCGATCGGCACCGGCTGCCACCTCGACCGGCTGCACATCTCCGGGCCGAACTACCTGGTGGAGGTGCTCGACCCGGACTCGGAGACCAGCCTCGGCCGGTACGGCACCGGCGAGCTGTGCCTGACCATGCTGGTCGACGGCATCAAGCCGCTGATCCGCTACCGCACCGGCGACCTCGTCACCGTCGCCCCGAACAGCTGCGGCTGCGGTGGGCCGGGCGACGTGGTGGAGGTGCTGGGCCGGGTCGCCGACCGGGTCGCCATCGGCGCCGGCCGGTACCGGCCCGCGCAGATCGAGTCGGCCGTGCTCGGCGGGCTGTCCCGCTGCCTCGGCTACCAGGTGGTCATCGACACCGCGCCCGACGGCGGCGACACCCTCACCGTCCACGTCGAACTGCTCGCCGACGGCGACGGCTCCCGGGACCGCGACGGGCTGTCCGCCCGGCTCACCGAGCGCTTCGGCGTGCCGGCCCGGGTGGTGGTCACCACCGAACTCGACCCGATCACCAACACCGGGGCGTTCGTGAGCTGGAAGGCCGCCCGGATCAGGGACAACCGGGACGGCTCCGACGACGACGTCGCCGCCGCCCGGGCCGCCGCCGGGGCGCACTCGCTGCGCAGCTGACCCGCTTTCCGACACGGTCCAGGCAAGGAGCAGCGATGACACTCGCACCAGCCCGACCGGACACCGTCGTTCCGGTCGCCACCGAACGCCACCGGGTCCGGGTCGCCGACCCCTTCGCCGCGTACCTCGCGCTGCGCCGGAGGTTCGGCGCCGAGCAGGTCTACCTGCTGGAGTCCCCGGCCGGCCCGGCCGGGGACACCCGCCACGCGTACGTCGGCTTCGGCGAGCTGCTGTCGGTCTCGGTGACCGGCCGCGAGGTCACCGTGACCGGCCGGCCCGCCCTGGCCGAGGCCGCCCGCCGCCGGGCCGCCGGGGTCGACGGGCTGGAGGAGGTGCTGCGCGTCGTCCACGAGCTGTTCGACGCCCCGGGCGAACCCGGCGACTTCTCCTTCGGCTTCCTGGCCTTCCTCGGGTACGACGCGGCGCGGCACTTCGAGCGGCTGCCGTACCTGATCGAGCGGGGGCCCCGGCTGCCGCACGCCTGCCTGGTGCTGCACCGGGGGCTGGTCCGCTTCGACCTGGTGGCGGGGACGGCCGAGTTGCTGCTGCACCGGTCCCCGCTGTGGCCCGACGACCCGGCGGACGCCCTGGTGGCGCTCCTCGACGCCGCCGCGCCGGAGCGGCCCGCTGACGCTGGGCCGTCGGCCGGTGACCCGTCGGCGGCCGAGGCGCCGATGCCGCCGTTCGTGGTCGACGACGACGTCGCCGAGGCCGACTACCACCGGACGGTCGACCGCTGCCTGGGGCACATCGCGGCCGGCGACATCTACCAGGTGCAGATCGGCCACGAGCTGACCATCCGCAGCGACGCCGACCCCGTCCGGGTGTACGAGCGGCTGCGCCGGCGCAACCCGTCGCCGTACATGTACCTGGCACCGTTGGCCGGGCAGACCGTCATCGGGGCCAGCCCGGAGCTGTTCGTGCGGGTCGAGGACGGCACGGCCACGATGCGGCCGATCGCCGGCACCGCCCCGCGCGCCGGCGATCCGGCGCGGGACCGGGCGGTCGGCGAGCGGCTGTCCACCGACCCCAAGGAGATCGCCGAGCACGTCATGCTGGTGGACCTGTGCCGCAACGACATCGGGCGGATCTGCCGGCCGGACACCCTGGCCGTCCCGGAGACCCTGGTCGTCGAGCGGTACTCGCACGTGCTGCACCTGGTCTCCACCGTCTCCGGCGAGGTGTCGCCGGAGCTGGACACCTACGACGTGCTCGCTGCGGTGTTCCCGGCCGGCACCATGACCGGGGCGCCGAAGATCCGGGCCATGGAGATCATCGAGTCGATGGAGGCGAGCCGCCGGGGCCTCTACGCGGGGGCGATCGGGCTGATCGGCACCGGCGGGCACGTCAACCTCGCCCTGTGTATCCGCACCGTGCTGCACGACGGGGAGAGCTACCACACGCGGGCGTCCGCCGGCGTGGTCGCCGACTCCCGGCCCGAGCGGGAGTGGCGGGAGACCCTGGCCAAGCTGAGCGCCGGCTACTGGGCGGTCACCGGAGAGGAACTGCTGTGAAGGTCCTGCTCGTCGACGCGTACGACAGCTTCGTGCACATCATCCGCCAGTATCTGCTCAGCGCCGGCATGGAGGCCGAGGTGGTGCGCTCTGACGCGATCGGCGTCGCCGACGTGCCGGGCACCGGCGCGGACGCCCTGCTGCTCGGTCCCGGCCCGGGGCATCCGGCCGAGAGCGGCCACGTCGAGCTGGTCGAGGCGTACGCCGGGCGGCTGCCCGTCTTCGGGGTCTGCCTCGGCCACCAGGCGATCGGGCTGGCCTTCGGCGCCCGGGTGCTGCGGGCCCGGCACCTGATGCACGGCAAGACCAGCGAGATCCGCCACGACGGCCGGGGGACCTTCGCCGACCTGCCCCGGCCGCTGACCGCCACCCGGTACCACTCGCTCATCGTGGACGGGGCCAGCCTCGACGGCACCGACCTGGTCGCCACCGCGCACGCCGCCGACGACGGGTACGTGATGGCGCTGCGGCACCGCCGGCTGCCGGTGGAGTCGGTGCAGTTCCACCCGGAGAGCGTCCGCACCCAGCACGGCCTGACCATGCTGACGAACTTCCTCACGGCAACCCGCCACCGAACCGCCACCCCGGCCTGACGGCCCCAGCCCCAGCGATCGGCAGGAGTCGCATCGCCCCTTACCCTACTTATCAGGTAGGGTAAGGGTGTTTACGGCTGTCGACGCCTTGCCCTTCTCCCACTCCCCTGGAGGCGTACGTGCCCTTCCCCAGCCGGACCGCCCTGCGCATCGGCGCGGCAGCGCTCACCGCCGCGCTCATCGGTCCGCTTCCGTCAGCATCCCCCTCCCGTGCGGCCGGGGAGTTCGGCCCACCGGCACCGCCGAACCCGGCGACGGCGCCCGCGGGCGGGGCCAGCACCCACGGAGACAGCGCGTCCAGCAAGACCTTCTCCGGCCCGGGGCCGGCGGGCAGCCCACTCAGCGTGTCCAGGGCGACGCTGCTGGCCGCCTGCCCCACCCTGTTGCACGGCGGGGACGGGCAGTTGCTGGGCCTGTGCACCGACATCATCGGCCAGGCCCCCGCACTGCACGTGCTCGACCCTGCCACCGGCAACTCCCTGGCCCGGCTCGCCATCGCCAAGGGCAGCCTGCTCGGCGGCGTCTACGCCTACCTGGACAGCGACGACCAGGTCGTGATCATCGACGGGAACCGTGACCTGCTCCGGATCGCGCACACCCGGGGACTGTTCGGCATCTGGAGCCTGCGGATCGTCGAGCGCACCCCGCTCGCCGCCGCCATCCAGGCCGACGACGCGGTGGTCGGCGTGCTGCCGGGCTACGACGGCCGGGTCTGGTTCGTCACCGGCGGCGGCACCGTCGGGGTGCACGACCCGGACGGCGGGGCGACGCACACCTACCGTCTCCCGGCCGGCGAGCGGATCGCCAACAGCATCTCGACCGTCCCGGGCCGGGTCGCGATCACCAGCGACCACGCCCTGTACCTGTTCGACGCCGACGCCGCCGGATCGCCCACCCCCCGCTGGCGGTACGCCTACGACCGGGGCCTCGGTCGCAAGCCGGGGCAGCTGAGCTGGGGCAGCGGCGCCACCCCGGTCTTCTTCGGCCCCACCTCCGGCACCGAGTACGTCGCCATCACCGACAACGCCGTGCCCCGGATGAACCTGGTGGTCGTCCGCGCCGACGGCGCAGCGGCGGGCCCGCAGGTGGTCTGCGTCCAGTCGCTGTTCGCGCGCCAGCCGGCCGGCGGCACCGAGAACGCGCCGGTGGCGGCGGGACGCAGCGTCTTCCTCACCAACACCTATGGCTACGACTACCCGGCGCTCCCGCCGGATGCCGGGCCGAGTGTGCCGCAGGACGCGCCGTTCACCGGCGGCCTGACCCGGGTCGACGTACGTGCCGACCGCTCTGGCTGTGACGTCCGCTGGGAGACCGACACCCGCTCGGCGGCCCTTCCCCGGCTCTCCACCGGAGACGGGAAGCTCTACACGGTCGCCCAGCAGGGCCCGCTCCGGACGGACCTCGACCCGTTCTACTTCGCCGCCGTGGACGCCCACACCGGCACGGTCACCGACCAGGCACTTCTCGGCGCGGCTCTGGTCAACCCGCTACAGACCGCCGGCACCGCCCTCAACCGGGTCTACTACCAGGGCACCCTGACCGGGGTGGTACGCGTCGCGCCAGGATCCTGATCCCGACAGCCGGAGCGACCCACCTCGCCCACCGGTTGTTCGGATCGCAACGGCTCGCCCGCCGGGGTGACCGCGCCCGCCCCCGGCCGGCGGTGACGCGAGCCGGCCGGGAGACCGTTCCCGGCCGGCTCGCGGTGGGACCGGCACCCTGGCCGGGGTGGGCTCCCGGTGGCTGGGCCGACCGTCGGCGGGTCGGGTGGGCGGGGGACGGTCAGAAAGGTGACGGGCCGGGTCAGTCCCGGGGGCGCAGCAGCCGGGGGCCGGTCGGGGCCTGTTCCGCCCGCCAGCCCGTGGCCAGCAGCGTGGTGTCGCCGCTCGGATCGGACGGGTCGGGCACCAGCCACTGCGCCGAGCGGACCGGGTCGGCGGCGGTCGCCTGACCCAGCCAGGCGGCGCCGACGTGGAGCCGGCCCGTCGGGGCGGGCCGCAGGTCGTCGTCGAGCACCTGCCAGCGGCCCACCGGCAGCGGCCCGACCGTCAGCGCGTCGACCGTGAGGGCCTCGACGAGCGGGGTGTCCACCGTCAGCGCGTCGGCCGTGAGCGCGTCGAGCGTCAGCGCGTCGGGCGGCGGCGGGGCCGGCGGCATGGGCGCGTTCCCGGTGACCGGGTCGAGAGAGACCTCGTCCCCGCGCAACAGCGGGCCCCACAGGGCGCCCTCGGCCGCCCCGGGCGCGACGAGTCCCGGGCCGCGCGCCTGCGGGGTCCCCGCCTGCGGGGCGGGGGAGGGGGCGGCCGTGGCCGACCGGCCGGCGACCACCAGGTGTCGGTGCGCCAGCACCAGGCCGCCGAGCGGGACGGTGCCGGTCACCACGTACGCCGGGTCGTCCGCCCGCACCGCGCGGGCCAGCGCCCGGCCGGTGGGGTCCCGGTGCCGCCAGGCCAGCACGGGTGCGGCGTGGCGGCGTTCCGACGCGGCCCACTCGGGCTCGCTGAGCACCAGGCGCAACCCGACGCGCGCCCCGCCCGTCGGGTGCCCGGCCGGCAGCGGCAGGTACGCGGCTCCGGTCTTGAGCACGGCGAGCCGCCCGACCACCGCGTCCACTCCGGCGCGCAGCCGCAGCCCCACGGTGTCGCCGGGCCGCACGCCGTGCTCGGCGAGCAGCCGGGCCAGGCCGCTGGACCGGCGGTCGAGGTCGCGAAAGCTCGTCCGGCGTCCCTCGTGGACGACCGCCGACGCGTCCGGAGCGTCGGCGGTCACCGAGGCCAGCAGGCCGGTCAGCGTCTGGGTCGCCGCGCCGGTCGGTGGCCGCGCCGTGGCGTTCGGCGGCGGCGGAGGGCCCCCGGCGGAACCGGCGGCGGACGCGCCACGGCCCCGGCTGAGCTCGCCGACCTGGGCGAGGCAGCGGGTGCGGCTGCCGATGAAGTGGGTGTCGGTCCAGCCCGTCGGCGTCGGGCGGGCGTGCGGCCACAGTGCGTACCGTCCGACGCGGTTGACGACGACGCGGAGGAACTGCGGTGCCATGGGCCGGCCTCCCGATCCTTCGTGAACCGGCCCGCCATATCCGTCACGGACCGGCTCCTGGGGATTGAGGGGGAAATGATACGGGCCGCCGGTTGCCTCCCGGTTACCCGCCGCCCGTCGTCCTCGCCACGTCCGATCGTGTCCGGCCCGGGACCTTCCCCGGGGACCGCCGCCGGCCGCCCGTAACCGGGGCCTAACCCGGGCTGCCTAGCGTCCGGCCGAGACGGAGAGACAGCGACCAGCCCAAGACCGAGAGACATCGACCAGCCAACGACATCCGGCGATCCGAGAGGAATCTCGTCGACTACCTGAAGGAGGCGGCCGTGCCCGACACCGCTGCGTGGGAGCGACATCTGCAGGACGTGCCGAGAGCGGTCAACCTGCCCGCCGACCGGACCACCGGGGCCCCGGACGCCGGGCCCGTCGTACGCGAGGTGCCGGGCGGGCCCTATCCGGCCGGGGATCTGCTCGCCGGGGTCGGCGCGCTGCTGTACCGCTACGGCGGCGAGCCCCGGCTGCTCGTCGGCCGGGCGGTCCCGGCGACCGGGCGGCTGCTCGCCGTCCAGCTCACCGTCGACGGGGGACAGACCGGCGCGGAGCTGCGCGACGCAGCCGCCCAGGCCGTGGTCGCCGCCGCCGACCTCGGCGAGGTCACCCATGCCGAGCTGGCCGAGCTGCGCGGCCTCGACCCGGCCGGCGGGCAATGCCCCTGCCACGCGGTGGTGACCGACGGGCCGCCCGAGCAGGCCGCCCCGGAGGCCGCCGAGCTGACCGTCACGACCACCGCCCAGGGACGTACCGCCCTCGTCGCCGATCCGCGCTTCGCCCCCGCCACCGTCGAGCGTCTCGCCGAGCACCTCGGCCGGCTGCTCACCGCCCTCGCCGGGGACGCCGACGTGCGCGTCGCCGAGCTGCCCCTGCTCGGCGCGGACGAGCGGGCGGCCATCCTGTACGACTGGAACGACACCGCGCGGGAGTTCCCGCCCGAGCAGTTCCCCGAGCTGGTCGCCCGGGTCGCCCGCGAGGCGCCCGAGCGCCCGGCCATCGTGTACGGCGACCGCGTCCTCAGCTACGGCGACCTCGACTCCGGGGCGAACCGCCTCGCCCAGCACCTCGCCGGCCTCGGCGTCGGCCGGGGCGACCGGGTCGGGGTCTGCCTGGAACGCTGCCCCGAGAGCATCCTCGCCCAGCTCGCCACGTTCCGGCTGGCCGCCACGGCGGTGCTGCTCGACCCCGAGTACCCGCAGGAGCGGCTGGAGTTCATGGTCGACGACTCGCGGGCCGCGGCCGTGCTGACCCGGGCCGGGCTGCGTGGCCGGCTCGGGGACGTGGCGTGCCCGGTGGTGCTGGTCGAGGGCGACGAGTGGCGGTCCGCCCCCGCCGTGGACCCCGGCTGCCCGGTGGCCGACGAGGAGGTCTGCCACATCGCGTACACCTCCGGTTCCACCGGCCGGCCGAAGGCGGTGCAGCTGCGCCACGGCCCACTGCGCAACACGGTGCACGTGCTGCGTGAGCAGTGCGGCCTGGCGCCGGGGCAGCGCGGCACCTGGCTCTGTTCGCCCGGCTTCGGCCTCGTCCAGGTCGACTGCTTCCCGATCCTGTCCGTCGGCGGCACCGTGCACATCCCGGAGCCGTCCGTCGCCGCGTCGCCGGAGCAACTGCGGGACTGGCTGGTCGAACAGCGGATCACCCAGTCGCTGGTGCTCACCGCGATGGCCGAGCGGCTGTGGCGGCTGGACTGGCCCGCCGACCCGGCGCTGCGCTGGATGCGCATCGCCGGTGAGCGGGTGCGCTCCTGGCCCGACCCGGCGCTGCCGTTCCGGGTGCTCAACGTCTACGGCTCGGCCGAGGCCACCGTGGTCGGCACCTGCGACCTGTCCGGCCTGGCCGCCGAGGCGCCCGAGGGCCGCCCCGACCGGATGCCGCCGGTCGGCCGCCCGGTGGCCAACGTCCGGGCGTACGTGCTGGACGCCAACCGCCAGCCGGTGCCGCCCGGGGTGCTCGGTGAGCTGTACATCTCGGGGGAGAGCCTGTCGCGCGGCTACCTCAACCGGCCGGAGGCCAACGGCACGAAGTTCCTGCCCAACGAGCTGCCCGGCGACCCCTACCCGGTGCTGTACCGCAGCGGCGACGTCGCCCGGTACTGGCCGGACGGCACCGTCGAGATCGTCGGCCGCACCGACAACGAGGTGAAGATCCGTGGCTACCGGGTGCACCTCGGCGAGATCGAGAGCGTCCTGGCCGAGCAGCCGGGGGTGCGTCAGTGCGCCGTGCTGGCCCGCGAGGACACCCCCGGGGAGCGTCGGCTGGTCGCGTACATCGAGCCGGACCGGGCCCGGCCGCCGGAGATGACAGCGGTCCGGGGCGCGCTGCGCAGGCTGCTGCCCACGTACATGCTGCCGGCCGCGTACGTCGTCGACGACCTGCCCACCACGGCCAACGGCAAGATCGACCGGGCGGTGCTGTCGCCCCCGCCGCGCACCCGTCCCGAGCTGGACACCCCGTACCGCGCCCCGCAGGGCCCGGCGCAGGAGCGGGTGGCCCGGATCTGGGCCGAGGTGCTCGACCTCGACGAGATCGGGGTCGACGACGACTTCTTCGAACTCGGCGGGGACTCGCTGCGGGCGATGCGGCTGCTGGCCCGGCTGCGCGACGAGGCGCAGCTGCGGTGGAAGATGTCCGAGCTGTTCCGTACGCCCACCGTGGCCGCCCTCGTCGACCGGGCCGGCGCCCGGCGGGCCCCGGCGGTCGTGGCGCACGACGAGGCGGGCCTGGTCGTGGCGCACGACGATGCGGGCCTGGTCGTGGCGCACGACGAGGCGGGCCGCCACGAGCCGTTCGGCCTCGACGCGGCCCAGGCCGCCCTGCTCGGCGGGCCGGGTGTGCGGTACGTGGAGTGGCGGCGCGACTGGCTCGACGTGGACCGGTTCGTCGCCGCGTGGCAGTGCCTGCTGCAACGGCAGGACGCCCTCCGGCTGGTCCTCGCCACCGACGGCACCCAGCGGGTCGCGGAGTTCGCGCCCGCCCCGCCGCCGGTGCTCGACCTGACCGGGGCAGGGGACGACGAGGCCGCCGACCGGCTCGACCTGGTCCGCGCCGAGCTGCTGGCCGAGCCGTTCGACCTGCGTCAGGGGCCGCCGCACCGGCTGCGGCTGACCCTGTTGCCCGACGACGTCGTCGCGGTTCACCTGGCCGTGCACCCGGCGGTCGCCGACGACCGCAGCCTCGACGAGGTGGTGCCCCGGCTGCTCGCCGCCGGCTACGAGGACCTGGACGGGCCGGCGCCCGAGGTGACCGTCCGGGATCTCCTCCGCGGTGGGGACTCGCCGTCCGCTGTGGACGGACCGTTCGGTGCCCCCGTCGCCCCCGACCCCGCCCGGCGGCAGAGCGCCATCGCCGACGGGTGGCGTGCCCTCACCGCCGCCGCCCGGCACGCCGGCACGACCCCGGACGAGCTGCTCGGCGAGCTGTCCGCCGGCGCGTACGCCGAGGTCACCGGCACCCCGGCGACCAGGCTGCCGGCCCCGGCAGGTGCCCCGGCGGTGGCCCGGGACGTCGTGGGCCCGCTCACCGGCGGGCCGGCGGTCTCCGGGCCGGTGGTCGCCGTACGTCTCCTGCCCGCCGACGACGGCGGCGAGGACTGGACGCCGGCGCGGCGGGCGAACCTGCTGCCCGGCGTGGCCGCCGACCTGACCGCCCGGGTCGACGGCGCCGGGCTGTGCCTGGACTGGACCTGCGAGCGCGCCGCCCTGGCCCCGGAGCTCCTCGACCGCGTCGACGCGGCCCTGCGCGCCCGGCTCGCCGCCCCGGCGGCCCTGCCCCCCGCCCCCGCCCCGGTCGGCGGCTGACCTCCTCCGGTGGCGGCGGCCCGTCCGTCGCCACCGCCCCGGACCACGCCGGCCGGCGCGGCCCCCCGTCGAAGACTCAGCGAGGTGAACCATGACCGTGATCGTCGTGCTCAGGGAAACAGCCACCGAGAGCGAGATGTCCCAGGTGCTCAACCTGGCCGACCGCGTCGGCTCGGACGTGCGCCGGCACAACCCGTCCCTGCTCTCCCTCACCGGCGACCTGGCCCGGGTGGACCAGGCGGTCGCCCACCTGCCCCAGGTCCGGCACGTGGCCGGGGTGTCGGGGCAGTACCCGTGCGCCTCCGCCCAGTCCCGGCTCGGGCTGCCCAGCAGCGTGCGCCTCGGCGGCGCCACGATCGGTCCCGGCGGGTTCAGCGTCATCGCCGGCCCGTGCTCGGTGGAGAGCCGCGACCAGCTCATCGAGGTCGCGCACGCGGTACGGGACAGCGGGGCGCACGCCCTGCGCGGCGGCGCCTTCAAGCCGCGCAGCTCCCCGTACGCGTTCCAGGGGCTGGGCCGGCGCGGCCTGGCCCTGCTGGCCGAGGCCCGCCGCGCCACCGGCCTGCCGGTGGTCTCCGAGGTGCTCGACGTGCGGGACCTCGACGCGATGCTCCCCGCCGTGGACATGCTCCAGGTGGGGGCGCGCAACATGCAGAACTACGCGTTGCTGCGGGAGCTGGGCCGGCTGCGGGTGCCGGTGCTGCTCAAGCGGGGACTGGCCGCGACCGTGGACGAGACGCTGATGGCCGCCGAGTACATCCTCGACGGTGGCAACCCCGACGTCGTCCTCTGCGAGCGCGGCATCCGCACCTTCGAGACGGGCTACCGGTTCACCCTGGACATCGCGGCCGTCCCGGTGTTCAAGGAGCGCAGCCACCTGCCCGTCATCGTCGACCCGAGCCACGCCGCGGGGGAGACCAGCCGGGTGCTGCCGCTCGCGTTGGCGGCGGCGGCCTGCGGCGCGGACGGAATCATCGTCGAGACCCACTGCGACCCGGCCGCGGCGCTCTGCGACGGCAAGCAGGCCCTGCCCACCCACCGCCTGCCGGACCTCGTCGACGGGGTCCTCGGCGTGGCCCGGGCCGCCGGGCGGGTCACCACCGACCGGCGGGACCCGCGGGAGCGGGAGCTGGTGCTGGCGGGAACCCCGGGCGGGCCGGTGGCGCAGGCCCGGACGGTCCGGCGCTGACGGCGTCGGCCGGGGTGGCCTCGGGTCGGTTGGCCTCGGGTCGGGTGGCCGACGGTCGGGTGGCCGACGGCCGACCCGGCCCGCGCCACCCCCGGGGCGGGGCCGGCGGCTCAGGCGGTCTCCTCCGGGGACAGCAGCCGGGCCGCCACCGCCTTGCGGATGGCGTCCACCCGGGACACGGCGTCGAGCTTGGCGTAGGCGTTGGTCAGGTGCCGCTTCACGGTGCCCTCGGTGATGCCGAGCCGGCTGGCGATCTGCCCGTTGCTGTACGCCTGCGCGACCAGCCGAAGCACGTCCAGCTCGCGTTGCGACACCAGCGCCGGGGCGGTCTCCCGGTGGCTCTCCAGGTCGCCGATCGTCTCCCGGGAGACCGACAGCAGCACGTTGTTGCGGCCCCGGCCGACCGAGTGCACCGCGGCGATCAGCTCCTCGGCGGCGATGTTCTTCACCAGGAAGGCGTACGCCCCCCGGGCCAGCAGGTCCTGGACGATGGCCGCGCTCTCGTGCATGGTCAGCACGATCACCCTGGTCCGGGGGAAGTCCCGACGCACCCGGTCGATGACCACCGCGGTCCCGGGACCCGGCATCTCGACGTCGAGCAGCAGCACGTCCGGGTGCAGGTGGGCGACGAGCGCGAGGGCCTCGTCCGAGGTCGCCGCCTCACCGACCACGGCGCAGCCGGGGTCGGTCTCCAGCAGCTCGCGCAGGCCGTCCCGGAACAGGGTGTGGTCGTCGGCGACCACCACCCGGGTCTGCGGCTCCCCGGCCCCCGCGTTCGCGTCGGTCACCGGGACTCCCCCGACAGCGGCACGCAGATCGCTACGGTCGTGCCACCGGTCGGGCCGGGCCGGATCGACAGCGACCCGCCGACCAGCTCGACCCGCTCCCGCATGGAGAGCAGCCCGCCGCCGGACAGCTCGGCCGGGTCCGGCTCGAACCCGCAGCCGTGGTCGCTGACCGTCGCCGTCAGGGACGTCGCGCCGACCTCCACCGACACGTCCAGCCGATCGCTGCCGGAGTGCAGCAGGGCGTTGCGGACGGCCTCGCGCAGCACGACGTAGATCTCCTCGGTGACGGCAGCCGGGACCACCCGGGTGTCGCCGGCGACCGTGCAGACGACCGTGACCGTGGGCGGCACACTCGCCTCCAGGTAGCCGCGCAGCACGTGCTCCAGCCCGGCCGGCCCCACCGACTGGCGCAGCTCCTCCGACAGGGCACGGGTGAGCGACAGCGCCTCCCGCATCGCCCGGCCGGCCTGGTTGAGCTTGCCGTCGGCCCGGGGCGACCTGCGCTCGCGGTAGATCCGGTGCAGGTCCAGGTGTTGCAGCCCGACGCCGATCGCGTGGGCGACCCGGTCGTGCAGCTCCCGGCCGATCCGGCGGCGCTCCGCCAGGTGGGAGGTGAACAACCGCTCCAGCAGGAAGCTCACGTAGGACAGGGCGCCGGTCTCGATGCGCGCCATGATCGTCCGGTGCAGGGCGGTGGCGATGTTGGCGGCGGCCTCGCCGTGCGGGGCGGTCCCGCCGTACTCGCGGATCAGCGGGGGCAGGGCGGCCTCGAAGAGCAGGGTCGCCGCGCGCAGCGACTGGACCGGGTGGATGCCCCGCTGCGCGCGGTCCCGGCCGACGGTGAGCGTGAAGGGCGTCGCCACCGGGCCCATCTCCGCGGTGCCGCTGGGGGCGTACCGGCCGATGTCGTCGATGACCGAGTTGGCCTGGTGGAGCGCCTGCCGGCGGGCGTCGGGATCGGTGAGGATCGCGTTACCGGTGGCCCGTAGTCGTTGTTCGTACGCGTCGAGGATCTCGGCCCGGAGCGCTGGTGGCACGCCGCGTCCTGTTGTGCCCGCCGTCGTGCGTGTGTCCCCCACAGCACCCCTCAGCCCAGCATCGCCCCAAGGTCCGAGTCATCCCCCGCCCACGTAGTGTCCCTGAGCCCAGACGCAGGTCGCAACCGGGCCGAGGAGCGCCAGGTGGGTCAGGTACTGCGTGGTCATGAACACCCGGTACGGGCGGCGTCGGCGGGCCGGCCCGCCCTGGCTGCCCGAACCGCAGGCCAACCAGGTCAGCACCACTGCGCCGGCCACGGTGAGCCAGGACGCGATCCGGACGGGCGCCCAGGCGTCCTGCGCCGAGATCAGGAAGGCGATCGCGACGGTGAGCGCGACGGCCGCGACGGACCGCCGGGCCCACGTCTCGCCGCGCGCGATCGGCAGGGTACGCCGGCCGGCGAGCCGGTCCCCGGGCACGTCGGAGAGGTCCTTGGCCAGCGCCCCGACGGCCATCCACAGCGCCATCGCCACGGGGAACACCCACAGGTGCGGCACCGGGCGGGCCTCGGCGCTGCTCGCGCCGGCGAGGTAGGTGAGCAGGCCCGCGAGCACCACCGAGGCGGTGGTGCCGGACACCCGCCGCTTCAGTGGTGCCCGGCCCATCGAGTACCACCAGCCGAGGGCGAGCTGCCCCGCCCCGAGCAGCACCAGCGTGGGAGCGACGGTCGCGGCCAGCAGCAGGCCGGCTGTCGCCAGCGCGTACGCGGTCCGCAGGGCGGCTCCGGGGTCGAGCAGGCCCCGCGCGATGGGGCGGCGGGAGCCGTTCGCCCGGTCCTCGGTGACGTCCGCGACGCCGTTGACCAGGTACACGCTCCAGGTGAGCAGCAGCCAGGCCACCGCGCCCCGGACGGCCCCGCCGCTGGGGGACCCCCCGGACAGCACCGCCAGGGCCGCGCCGCCGGCGAACCGGAGCAGGAAGATCAGCTGCACCACCGGCCGGGCCTCCACGAAGGACAGCCCCAGCGTCCGCCACCACCTCCGGGGCGGTCGCACCACCGTCCACGCCGTCGTGGTCATCGTCGCCAACTCCCTCCGGTCGTCGTCCGTACCCTGATCGTCCGTTGTGGACACTGTGCCGGTCGTCCGTCGGTGGTCACACCGGATGGGAACGGTAGGTCGTAGGCGACTGTCACCTTGGTCGTATCGGCATTACCCACTTGTGAGCGATTCTCTTGTCCGGTGTCGGCCGCATTTCTAGCGTCGGGACATCGGGAGATCCCCGGTGTTCCGGAAAGGACGCTCATGCTGCCGAATGCCTCTGCCGCCGCCGTGACGGTCCGTTGTCTGGGTGACTTCTCGGTCACCGTGGATGGCGCGCCCGTCGAGCGCTGGCGCGCCGGTAAGGCGCGCAATCTCTTCCAGTTCCTGATGTTGAACCGGGGCCACGTGGTGCCACGGGAACGGCTGTACGAAATCCTCTGGCCGGGCTGCGAGACGGACCGGTCGACCTCGCTGAAGGTGGCGGCGCACGCGCTGCGGCAGATCCTCGGCGGCTGCGCCGACGGGTCCCCGGTGGAGGTCGTCTACCAGGACGTCGGGTACCTGTTGCGGTGCACCGGCATGTGGGTCGACACCGAGGAGTTCGAGGCGGCGGTGGACGCCGCCCGGGAGGCCGAGCGGGCCGGCGACACCGGCACGGCGCTGGCCGCCCACCACCGGGCGGTCGGCCTCTACCAGGGCGACTTCCTCAACGGGGAGACCGCCGGATGGGTCGACGAGCAGCGCCAGTGGGCCCGGGCCATGGTGCTGCGATCCCTGCACCACCTGCGGGCAGACGCCATGCTCCGCGACGACCCCCGGGCGGTGGTCACCTGGTGCCGCCGGATCCTCTCGGTCGACCCGTTCCAGGAGGAGGCGTACCAGAACCTTCTGGTGGTGCACGGCACGCTCGGCGAGCTCGGCCAGGTCCGCAGCTGGTACGACCTGTGCGTGCAGCGGCTGCGCGACGGGCTCGACGTGGCCCCGACCGGGCGTACCCGGCAGATTCTCGACCTTGCCCTCGCCGGCCGGCTGCGTGGCCGCCGGGCCTCCGCCCCGCGTCCGGTGGGCGACCGCCGCCAGGGCGCCCGCAACCTCCAACCGCTGTCGCTGACCGCGTAACCGCCGCCTAACGCCGACGGTCCATCGTCGGCCCACCGGGGAGATCCCCCGCCACGTCCCCGAGGAGAGCGAAGATGAGCGAGCAGACGACGACGACGACCGGGGCCGGCCGTCCCCGGCAGCGGGTGCTGGTCACCGAGGAGCTGGCCACGGCGGCGCTGCGCCTGCTGGCCGAGGAGTACGACGTCCGGCAGGTGGCCGGCGCCGACCGGACGGCCCTGCTGGCCGCCCTGCCGGGCGTGGACGCGGTCGTCATCCGCTCCGCCACCCGGATCGACGCCGAGGCCCTCGACGCGGCGACCCGGCTGCGCGTGGTGGCCCGCGCCGGAGTCGGCGTGGACAACGTCGACGTGGCCGCCGCGACCGCGCGCGGCGTTCTGGTGGTCAACGCCCCCACCTCGAACGTGGTCTCCGCCGCCGAGCAGGCGGTCGCCCTGCTGCTCGCCGTGGCCCGACACACCGCCGCCGCCAACGCCCAGCTCAAGCGGGGCCGCTGGCAGCGGTCCCGGTTCACCGGCGTGGAGGTGGCCGGCAAGACCGTCGGGGTGGTCGGCCTGGGCCGGGTCGGGGTGCTGTTCGCCCAGCGGATGGCCTCCTTCGGCACCCGGCTGGTCGCCTACGACCCGTACGCCACCCCCGAGCGGGCGGCCCGGGTGGGCGTCACCCTGGTCGGCCTCGACCAGCTCCTGGCGACCAGCGACTTCATCTCCCTGCACCTGCCGCGCACCCCGGAGACCGTCGGGCTGATCGGCCGCGCGGAGCTGGCCCGGGTCAAGCCGGGGGTGCGGATCGTCAACTGCGCCCGGGGCGGCCTGGTCGACGAGGCGGCGCTGGCCGAGGCGATCGTCGCCGGCCGGGTCGCCGGCGCCGGCATCGACGTGTTCGCCACCGAGCCCTGCGTCGACTCGCCGCTGTTCGCCCTCGACCAGGTGGTGGTCACCCCGCACCTCGGCGCTTCGACCGCCGAGGCGCAGGTCAAGGCCGGGGTCGCCGCGGCGGAGAGCGTCCGGCTGGCGCTGCGCGGCGAGGACGTGCCCGACGCCGTCAACCGGCCCGGCCCGCGCCGCACCCCCGTGCCGGCCTGAGCCGACGACCTCCGGCCCAGGCGCGTGCGGCGGGCCCGGGAACAGCGCCGCAGGGCCCGTCCGCCGGGGGCCTCCTGCCCGGGCCGCGCCGGCCGTCCGCCCGGGTCCCGCTGGCCGGGCCGCCCCGGACCGGCCGCCCGGCGGGGGCCTCCTGCCCGGCCCGGCCCGGCCCGGCCCGGCCCGGCCCGGCCCGGACCGGTCCGTCAGTCCGGTTCCGTCGGGGCGGGCAGGACCGCCAGGGCCAGCGTCAGGTCCAGCACGGTCGCCGGGTCGTGCAGCCGGTCGCCGTACATCTCCCGTACCTTGGCCATCCGGTAGCGCACGGTCTGCGGGTGCACGAACAGGGCCGCCGCCACGTCGTCGCGGCGACCCTGGTGCAGCAGCCAGGCGCGCAGCGTCTCGGCGAGCCGGTGGGCGGTGGCCGGCGGCAGCGACGCCAGCGGACGCAGCACCTGGGCGCGCAGGTCGGCCAGGGCCTCCGGGTCGGTGCTGAGCAGCAGCTCGGCGAGGTGCTGCTCGGTGTCCAGCGGCGCGTCGGCTCCGGCGCGGGGCAGCCCGAGCAGCAGCGCCCGGGTGGCCCGCTCGTACGACCCGGCCACCCGGTGCCACGGGCGCGCGGGCCCCAGCACCGCCCGGTGCCCGTGCAGCACCCGGACGAGCTGCCGCCGCCGGCCGCCGTGCACGTCCGGCACGAGTAGGACGGCCAACTCCTCGGCCGGGCCCACCCCCGGCAGGTCCTCCCCGCTCTCCAGGGTGTGCGGGCTCAGTGCCGTCAGGACGGCGCGCAGGCTGCTGCGGGGCAGCAGGACGACGGTCAGGGTCTGCGGCACCGGCCAGTCCGCCCGCTCGGCGCCGCGGCGCAGCACGTCCTCGGCCTCGCCGGCCAGCAACTGCTGGCTCAGCCGCTCCAGGTACCGCCGCCGGGCCCGGCCCACACTGGCCAGCTCGTCGGCGTGCCCCGCCACGCTGGCGGCGGACAGCTCGTCGATGTACGCGAACAACAGCTCGGCGAAGTCGGCGACGGTCTCGGCCGCCAGCCCGGCGCGCACGGTGGTGGTGGAGACCTCCCGCCAGGACACCCGCGCTCCCACCCGGTACGCGGCCAGCAGGGCGTCCATGCTGCGGCCGGAGCGGGCCTCCCCGCTGCCCAGGGCGTACGCCGCCTCCAGTGCCGGGGCCAGCGGGGTGCTCGGGTCCGCCGCCTCGGGGCGCCCGATGAGCTTGAGGAACGTGCCCAGCGCGATGCGTACCGCGTTCTCGATCTTCTCCCGCATCTGCCCGGTGAGGGTGCCGGAGTAGGCGGGCACCTCGGCGGTGATCGCGGTCATCGTGCGCTCGGCGACCAGCGGCAGCGTGGCGCGCAACCGGGCGGCCATCGGCTCGTCCAGCTCGAGGTGGGCAGCGCGGTGGCTGGTCCCGGACCCTTCGGACATTTGATTGTTCCCCCAGAACAAGGCCCTGCGGCGTATTCACCTTTCTTGGCCAAGATGTTATGCGATCGGGCCGCCAGGCTGGTCATATGACCACCACCGTCCCGCGCCCGCCCGGCAAGCTCACAGTCCGGGACAGGCTGTTCCGGCTCGCCGAGACGGCCACCACGCCGCTGCTGCCCGAGGACTACCTCGACATGGTCGCCCCGCTGCGTTCCGGGGCCGCCCTGCGCGGGCGAATCGTGGACGTCCGCCCCGAGACGCGGGACGCGGCGACGGTGACCATCCGGCCCGGGCGGGGCTGGCGCGGGCACACCCCCGGGCAGTACGTCCGCCTCGGCGTGGACGTCGACGGGGTCCGCCAGTGGCGGGCGTACTCGCTCACCTCGGTCCCCGGCCGTCCCGACGGGCTGATCTCGATCACCGTGAAGGCGATCCCCGACGGCAAGGTCAGCAACCACCTGGTCCGCCGGGTGCGGCCCGGCACGATCGTCCAGCTCGACCAGGCCCAGGGCGACTTCGTGCAGCCCGCGACCGCCCCGGAGCGGGTCCTGTTCGTCACCGCGGGCAGCGGCGTCACCCCGGTGATGGGGATGCTCCGCGCCGGCGCGACCGGCCCGGCCGACGTCGTGCTGGTGCACTCCGCGCCGACCCCGGCCGACGTGGTGTTCGCCGACGAGCTGCGCGGCCTCGCCGGGCGGGGCGCGATCCGCCTCGTGGAGCGGCACACCGACACCGACGGCGTGCTCGGCGTGGCCGAGCTGGCCGACCTGGTGCCCGACCACCTCGACCGGCAGACCTGGGCGTGCGGCCCGGTCGGCCTGCTCGACGCGGTCGAGGCGCACTGGGCCGCCCACGGGGTGGCCGACCGGCTGCACACCGAGCGGTTCCGGCCCACGGTGATCTCCCCGGGCGCCGGGGGCACGGTCACCTTCACCCGGGCCGGGGTCACCGCCGAGGCCGACGGCGGCACCGCCCTGCTCGACGTGGGCGAGGAGGCCGGGGTGCTCATGCCGTCCGGGTGCCGGATGGGCATCTGCTTCGGCTGCGTGGTGCCGCTGCGCGAGGGCGCGGTCCGCGACCTGCGCAACGGGGACGTCACCACCGCCGTCCCCGGTGACGGCGTGCTCATCCAGACCTGCGTGTCGGCGGCGGCCGGTACCTGCGACATCGACCTCTGACAGGAGAACCGGACGTGACCGTGATGCAGAAGAAGGCCCACAACCCGATCGCCCACCTCACCGCAGAGGACATCGAGACCCTCGGCAAGGAACTGGATGCCATCCGCGACCGGGTGATCGCCAGCCGGGGGGAGTCCGACGCCGCGTACATCCGCAAGGTGATCTCCACCCAGCGCCGGCTGGAGCTGGGCAGCCGGGCCGTGCTGCTGTTCTCGCTCTTCCCACCGGCGTGGCTGGTCGGCACCGCCGGTCTCGCCGTGGCGAAGATCCTGGAGAACATGGAGGTCGGCCACAACGTCCTGCACGGCCAGTGGGACTGGATGCGCGATCCGAAGATCCACTCGACCACCTGGGAGTGGGACCACGTCTCCCCGGCCGAGCAGTGGAAGCACTCGCACAACGAGTTGCACCACACCTACACCAACGTGATCGGCAAGGACAACGACCTCGGGTACGGCATCATGCGCGTCGACGAGGACCAGCGGTGGCACCCGTTCCACCTGGGCCAGCCGCTGTGGAACTTCATCAACGCCTGCTTCTTCGAGTACGGCATCGCCGCGTACGACCTGGAACTGGGTCGCAACCTGCGCAAGGGCCGGCACAAGGCCCCCGAGTTCCGGGCCCGGGCCCGCGCGGTCGGCCGCAAGATCCGCCGACAGTTCCTCAAGGACTACATCGTCCACCCGCTGCTGTCCGGGCCGTCGTTCCTCAGCACCCTGGCCGCCACCTTCACCGCGAACCTGATCCGCAACCTGTGGAGCCACTCGGTGATCATGTGCGGGCACTTCCCCGAGGGGGTGGAGACCTTCGAGCGGCGCTCCATCCAGGGGGAGACCCGGGGCGAGTGGTACCTGCGGCAGATGCTCGGCTCGGCCAACATCAGCGGCAGCAAACTGATGCACATCATGACCGGCAACCTGTCGTTCCAGATCGAGCACCACCTCTTCCCGGACCTGCCGAGCAACCGGTACCAGGAGGTCGCCCCCGAGGTGCGGGCGCTGTTCGCGAAGTACGGCCTGACGTACACCGTCGGCCCCCTGCCGAAGCAGGTCGCCTCGGCCTGGTGGAAGGTCATCCGGCTCTCCCTGCCCAACCGCTCCACCCCGGCCCCGCGCCCGGCGGACGACCGCCCCGCCACCACCCCCGCCCTCGTCGAGGTGTGAGCACGCCCGTCGGTACGGGCGGGCCCGCTCGGCCCGCCGGGGCAATGTCCCGGCGGCCGGGCCGGGTGGACAGGTAGCAGCTATCCGGCCGAACAGTCCAAGATCCGCCCGTCGCTGGTGCCGATGAGCAGACGTCCCGGTCCGGCTACGGTCAGCGCGGTCGGTATGGCGGGTACCCCTGCAACGGCGAGTTGGCGGCGCCAGCGAACGGTCCCGCCATGAAGGTCGAGTGCGACGATCTCACCATCGTCGTAGGCGACATACGCGGTTTCCGCGTCCGCGTCGAGGTCGGTGGCCTTCCGGTTGGTCCGGAAGACCCAGCGCGGCTCTCCACTGGTCACCTTGCGCCGTACTACAAAGGATCCGCCGGGCTGCAACCCACGACCGTCATACACGGTGCCAGCGTGGACGAGACTGCCGTCCGTGGTCTCCACGCCAGGGCCGGCAAAATGTGTCTCACCCGGATTCCACGAGTACGGGAGCAGCCGACGGAACTCCCGCTCCGTCGGTTCATGCGGACGCCCGGCAATCGGCGGATCCTTCAGGTCGGCTGCGGCGAGCCAGGCCTCACTCGGATCGGGCGTCCACTCGCGGGCGCGGTCGATCTCCCGAGAGCAGCCAGGACTCCGCCTGAGTACCGCCGAGCGTCGCCAAGATCCTGCCATCGGACAGTTCCTCGACCGCACGGACGTCACGCCGCGGATCCCAATCCGCGCTCAGCCGGGAGACCGCACAGCGAGCGTCCTCCCGGCTGTCGATGCGAGGCGCCGCGACCCGCGGTCCGGTCAACTCGTCCCCGGTGACCGACCTGGGTGGCACGACTCGCCAATCGTGTCGGCGCACCACCGCAACGTGTCCCTCAGCCCAGGCATCTTTGTCCTGCCAGTCGTCATGCGGCGCCATCAGCACGCGTAGTTCCTGGCCGCTGAGCCACTCCAGGGCGAGTACTTGACGGCCGAGCGGGTGCTCGATGAGTGACACCCCGGCACTTGTCTCCAGGTCCAGCAGGAGCAACTCGCCTTCGAAGAAATAGCCGCCGTCGTAGCGGCCCGTGCCTACCACCAGGAGGGGAAACGTGGGGTGGAAGGCCATCGCGTGCACGGGGTAGCCCGAACGGAGAAGAGCGCGGCAACCCAGATCACCGACGTCGTAGACACCTATCGGCGCAGTACCGAACTCGTAGGTGCCCGCCACTGCCAGCAGGCCACGACTCTCGTCGCCGACGGCAAGGGCAGGCTCACCGACCTCGGCGAAGGGCCGATCACCGAGAACCCGGTCGATACGCAAAGGACTGGTCACCCCAACGATCTTCTCATCAGCTGAGGACGCAACGCTCTCCAGCGTGAGGCCGCACTCGACTGCTACCGCCAGGGCGTCGGTCTGGCTGGAGATCCTGGAAGCAAATGGCCCCTCCAAGGGCTGTTCCCCTCCAGGGGCCACTTCTCTCCAAGATCTTCCATGCGACGGTCAGAGCCCTGGTCCGGGTGGGCGTCGGAGATGGCGCTGGTAGGCGTGACGCGTGGCGTGAGGGGCCGGTTTCGAGAACCTCGACGATCTCCTGAAACGGCTCTGGCTGCGCTGCTCCCGCCAGCAAGGACGCGTCTCCGCCAGCCACCCCAGGCCAGGGCCCCGGCAAAGTCGCGGGGCGCCGATTCCCGCCCGAGGTTCATCCAGCCTCCGGGATTCCTGTTCCGCTGCTTGAGGATGATCCGAGATCCTGGCCAGGGCCTTGGTCACGGTCTCGCCGGTCCTGCGCTGTCTCTGTCTCCGCTCCCGCGAGTGCTCCGGGAGGTCGCCGCCACGCCGCCCCGCGCATCGGGCAGTCCGGGTGGCGACCGGACGATTGCCTCCCGCATCCGGCCGGGGACCTGCTGTCGGCCCCTTTGGAGCTGCCCCGTTTACGCGCCCGCTCCACCGGTAGCACAAACGGGGCAGCTCCAAAGGCGCCGACGGAGAGTGGACCGACCCGACGGAGGGCGGACCGGCCGCGCACCCCGGCCGCGCACACCATCCTCGACCAGCTCGCCGACGGGGCCGACCCGGCGAAGACCGACCCCGGCAGGGTCCGACGATGTCGGTAGCGCACGCATCCCCTGGGATGCTGCCAAGCCGGAGACCTCACGACTTTGCCGAGGCCCTGCACCCCAGGCCGGGAGAGCCGCCCGACCGTGCCGAGGCCCTGGTCCATCGGAGCGTCGGTCGTCGCTCCTGCGGAAGAGCTTCAGGGCATGCTCGTGCTGCTTCCGGGCCTCGTCAAGTTGATCGGCTGAACTTGGTGCGCTCTCGACCACGTCGAGCCGCCATTGCCGAAGATGGTGAGGGCATTGGAAATACATGCTCTCCCTCCACCTTCAAGGTATAGCGCACCGGGGGGCTTGCGGCAAGGCCCGGGTCGTGCCGCAGAATCGTCGGCCGAGGCCAGAACCTGCGGAAATGGGAGTTGCGAAATGGGCGCCGCACCTGATGATGTGAATCCCCTGATCACCAGCCTGTTCGACCTTCCTGATCACCTTTCCCCCAAGGCCGACCCGACGCTGATCGCACGCGACGAGCAGCACTTCGCGGCCATCGCGGAGAGCCTTGAGCAGTTGTCCGCGGACCTGTCCGACCGCCTCGACGCCGCGCGCAAGGCGCCCGGTGGCAAGGGCCGGCAGGCGGTGGACCGGGACACGGAGGTCCGCCGGCTGACGGCTCGCCTCCGTGCGCTGGGTCGCTTCGGTGTGGACCTGTGCCTCGGACGGATGGTCGGCGTGGACAACCGTGAGCCCGTGTACGTCGGGCGACGTGGCCTCACGGACAGCGCGGGTCATCGGCTGCTGCTGGACTGGCGTTCCCCTGCGGCCGAGCCGTTCTTCGGAGCGACCCACGCCAATCCGATGGGTCTGGCGAGCCGCCGCAGGTATCGCTGGACCCTCGGCCGGATCAGCGACTACTGGGACGAGGTGTTCGCCTCGGACGGGCTTGAGGGGCACGCCGCGCTCGACGACCAGTCCGCCTTCATCGCCAGCCTGGGCGGCAGCCGGTCGGCCCGGATGCGGGACGTGCTCGGCACGATCCAGGCCGACCAGGATGCCATCATCCGCGCGGGATCCCGCGGCGCTCTCGTCGTCGACGGTGGCCCGGGTACGGGGAAGACCGTCGTCGCCCTGCACCGCACCGCCTACCTCCTCTACTCCGACCCTCGCCTCGGTCAACGCCAGGGTGGCGTGCTGTTCGTCGGTCCGCACCAGCCCTATCTGGCCTACGTCGCCGACGTCCTCCCCAGCCTCGGAGAGGAGGAGGTGCAGACCTGCACCCTGCGGGACCTCGTCCCCGAGGGCGCCACGGCAACCATCGAGGCCGACCCGACCGTGGCCCTCCTGAAGTCGTCCGCGGCCCTGGTGGAGGCGATCGAGGCGGCCGTCAGGTTCTACGAGGAGCCGCCGGCCAAACCGATGACGGTCACGACCGACGAGTCCGCCATCCGGCTGAGCGCCGACGACTGGGCCGAGGCGTTCGAGGCGCCGGGCCCCGGTGCCCCGCACAACGAGGCGCGTGACGAGGTCTGGGAGGAACTGCTCACGATCCTGATGGACAGGTACGACGGCGATGAGCCGGATGACCTGGTCCGCAGGTCGCTGCTGCGGAACAGGGATCTGCGCACGACTTTCCACCGTGCCTGGCCGCTGCTCGACGCGGCCGACCTTGTCGGTGACCTGTGGTCGGTGCCCGCCTACCTGCGCAAGTGCGCTCCCTGGCTCAGCCCCGACGAGGTCCGCAAGCTGCAGCGCGGCGACGCCCAGGCCTGGACGGTGTCCGACCTGCCGCTCCTCGACGCGGCACGGCAGCGGCTCGGCGATCCGGAGGCGTCGGGGCGCAAGCGTCGGCATGACGCCACTGTCGCCGCCGAACGCGCGCGCATGGCCACGGTCGTCGACGAGCTGATCGAGGCCCATGCCTATGACGATGGTGAAGGTGTGCTGTCGAGCCTGCGTCAACTGGATCTTCAGGATGCCCTGGTCGACGAGGCCGCACTGCCCGGCACCGATCCGGACCTGCTCGCCGGCCCGTTCGCGCACATCGTCGTCGACGAGGCTCAGGAACTGACCGACGCCGAGTGGCAGATGTTGTTGCTCCGCTGCCCGTCCCGGAGCTTCACCATCGTCGGAGACCGCGCCCAGGCCAGGCACGGGTTCACGGAGTCGTGGCAGGAACGGCTCGCACGGGTCGGGCTCGACCGGATCAACCTGGCCTCCCTGACCATCAACTACCGGACGCCGGAAGAGGTCATGGCAGAGGCCGAGCCGGTCATCCGGGCCGTGCTCCCGGACGCCAACGTGCCGACCTCCATCCGCAGCGGCGGCGTCCCCGTCGTACACCGGTCGGTCTCGGATCTGGGCTCGATCCTTGACGCCTGGCTCGCCGCGCACGCCGACGGGATCGCCTGCGTCATCGGCGACCCGACCTTCCGGGCGACGTCCCGCGTCCGGTCGCTGACCCCGGAGATGTCGAAGGGGCTCGAGTTCGACCTGGTCGTCCTCATCGGTCCGGACGCATTCGGCGAAGGCATTGAAGGAGCGGTCGACCGCTATGTCGCGATGACCCGAGCGACCCAGCAGCTCGTCGTCCTCACGAGCCCCTGACAACGCGATCGCCTCGTGCGCCGGATCGGACGCGCCGAGCCGCGACGGTTGGCTCCCGCCCGGACGTTGTCGCAGCCGCCGCGCCTGCCCGTGATTACCGGAACTGCATTCGGGGCGGGTGCCCTGACCTCCAGGTATGACAGTACGTCTATGTGTCGCAACGGTCGGTGATTTCATAACTGTTTCGGGCTTCGGTAACCTGATCAATATTCAGCGCGTCGACTACGGAGGGTATCAATGGCGCAAACACACCGCTCCGTCGTTTCCATGGTGGATTCCTTGAGCCACGAGCTCGAGCATCTCGATCCGCGTGAGCGTCGAGAGCTGTTGATGCAGATGGTCCGGCTCCTGGCGGCCACCCCGGGCACGCACCTCCAGGTCGGTAGCGGCGGGTCCGGCCGGGCCGGAGAGAACCGCGCGGTGGCGCTCTGCGAATGGGCCCTCGACGCAGGGGTCACAGAGAGCGAGCAATTGCTCAAGGTCGACATGCGGCCCGGCGACATCCAGATCGCCAAGACGCGTGAGGCGACCGGCCGGTCGTTGATCACCAATGGGTTCCTCGGCGCCGACCTCATCCATGTTCCCGCGGGCGAGGGCTTCGCTCCGCACACCCACCCCGGCGATCACCTCCTCTTCGTGGTGGGCGGTCGTGGCACCATCACCGCCGCCGGCGAGATCCTGGAGACCACGCCCGGCCTCGTGTACATGGTGGATGGCGCGCAGCCGCACGCGGTCGGCGCGATCACCGACCACGTCCTGCTCTCGGTGGGCGTCGCCCACCAGCCGCTCGACAGTGCGAACCGGCAGGAACTGAGGCCGTTCGAGGACCTGCTGACCGACGACGGGCACATCGTCTGCCGCATCTGCGGCATCAAGGCCGACAGCGGGGACGAGTTGCGTGCCGCGGGGTGCTCGCACGGTCCGGTCGTGTTCGGCGCCCCCGGTGTCTGACAGTCCGGGGCCGACAACCGCGCGTGGGAGCTTTCTGGAGCGCCCCCACGACCGGCACGTCTCGAAGCGGGCCGAACTCCTCGGCGGTCGGCCGCTGCCGCCGCCCGAGCTGGTGCCGCAGCCCGTGCCGGCCGGGTGCCCGGTGGGCCAGGTCGAGGCGGTGCTGCGGCGCCAGCTCACCGAGCACGGACTCGGCCTCGTCGATCTCGGTGAGCCGATGACCAGCGCTCACCTGCTGGAGCTCGGCCATCGGTTCGGCGAGGTCATGCCGGAGACCGACCCGGCCGTGCGGCCCAACGTCGAGGACGGCGCGATCCTGCACCTGATCAGCGCCGAGGGTGACACCGCCGACGTCACGCGGCAACCGTTCGCCACGAGCGCCCTGAGCCTGCACACCGAGGGCAGCGGACGGCCGATCGGCGGCCAGCCGCGATACATCGTCCTGATGTGCCTGCACGCCGGGGACGACGAGAACGCCGCGCAGACCGTCCTGGTCCCGTTCGCCGGGGTCGACGAGCGGCTCCGGCAGACCGACCGCGAGATCCTCGCGCACGTCCGGTACGACCGCCCCGGCGTGCCGCCGATCCGGCGACGGGTGGACGGGCGGCCGGTCTTCTCGTTCCGCGACTTCCAGGCCGACACGCTGAACTGGGTGTCCGACACCGACCAGTTCGACGCCGTGGCGGTCCGCGACGCCCTCGCCGCACTGCTCGCCGGGATGTACGAGGGCGGCGGCGTCGCGCGCGGGCTCCAGTGGCGCCGTGGGCTCCTCGCGGTCCTGGACAACACGTACGCCTTCCACGGCCGATCGGCGGCGCCGTTCCACGACTCGACCCGGCACCGGCATCTCAAGCGGCTGCGGATCACGGACCGATCGGGGGAGATGGCCGGATGACGACGGATGCCCAAGGGCTGTTCGGTCACGTCGGAGAGCCTCGGCTGTCGGTCGTGCCCGCCGAGGTCGAGATGCTCGCGGCGCAGCGCCCCGACCCCTCGCGGGTGCCGATGCCCCTGGACCCGGGCCCCGACGCGCGGCTGCTGGAGGTGTACGCCCGAGCGGTGAACCCGCAGGACCCGATCGAGCTCCGCGATCTCTACCTGGGCCGGGTGGAGTGTGAACTCGGGGTGGAGAGCCACCGTCCCGACCTGGCGGCCCGGTGGCGACAGTCCCGGCGCAGACGTGAGGTCGACGCCGCCACGGTGCTCCACTCGCGGGCGACCGTACGTTTCGTCAAGGAGCTGTTCAACTCCTACTTCCGCGACGACCTCTACGGTGACCTGCGCGAGCAGGCGGGGATCATCCTCTCCAGCGGGTCCGTGGACGAGGAACACTGGGGCCTGCCCGGCACGTTGAAGGACTGCATCGCCTACGCCCTGAACCGGGACTGGTACGGATACTCCGACTCCCGGGGCCGCGAACCGGCCCGGGAGGCGGTGGCGGCGTACGAGTCGGCCCGGCTGCCCAGCGCGGGATACACGGCCGACAACGTCGCGCTGACCATGGGCGCGACGCTGGCGATCAGCACGGTGGTCGACTTCGTCCTGCTCGAGGCGAGCCCGGGCGGTGCCGCGTCGCTGTGCGCCATACCCAACTATCCGCCCCTGGTGGAGTCGGTGGCCCGTCGGGGGCCGGTGTCGCTGGTGCCGCTGTCATCCAGCGCGGACGGTCGGACGTCGCTGCGACCGCTGATCGAGGCGCTGCGCCCGGACACGCCGATCGTGCTGCTCCAGACGGCCGCGAACCCGACCGGCGCCCTGGTCTGCGAGGACGAGCTGGAGCTGCTGATCAAGTCCGCCTCGCCCAGCACCCTGATCGTGCTGGACGAGTGCCACGAGTGGTTGGGGGAGCCGGTGGCCACCTCACCGGCTCGCGCCGCGGCCAACGTCATCCGGGTCAGCAGCCTGTCGAAGAACTGGTCCGCCCCGGGCCTCAAGGTCGGCTGGCTGATGGCGGACAGCGGCTTCATCGATCGCTACTACGAGTACGCGTCGACCACCTTCGGCGGGCCGCCGTCGTTCTTCTACACGGTGGTCGAGGTGCTGGCCCGGATGGAGCGGTGGCTGGTCAGCGGTGACGAGGAGCTGACCGCCGCGCACTGCCGGGAGTTCGAGTCGACGTACGGCCTGCGCCTGCCCGGCCTGCAGCGCGCGTACGACAACTACCGGGCCGAGCGGAGGTCCCGGGAACGGTCCCTGACGCTGATCCGCGACGCCTACCACAACGGCATCCGGTTGCCGGGTGTCTCCGTGCTGCCGGCGCGCTACTCCATCAACCTGACCACGTCGTTCGACGACCACGAGGACTCGTACCTCTGCTTCCGGGAACTGCTGCGGGAGACCAACGTGTCCCTCTTCCCCGGCATCCTGACCTTCTGCCTCTCCGGCGCGTTCATGCGGCTGACAACGTCCCGGCCCTGGTCGGACTATGCCGAGGCGATGCCCCGGCTGCGGCGCTACCAGGAGCGTGAGCTCAGACCAGCCTGACCGTCACCGTCTTCGGTCGCTGGAACTCGGTGAGGGCGAGGACGCTCAGGTCGGTGCCGTGACCTGACGCTCCTCGCCCGCCGTGCGGCAGCTCGGGGCACTGCTCCAGCACGCAGTTGACCCACACCTCGCCCGCGTCGAGCGCCCGGGCGACGGAGAGCAACTGGCCGGTCCCGGCGCCCCAGACGCTGCCCGCCAGCGCCTGGTCGACACTGTTGGCCAGGCGGACGGCGTCATCGATGTCCTCGGCGGCCTGCACGGTCAGGCAGGGGCCGAACAGCTCGTTGGCGACCGCCGGATCGTCGGGTTCCAGGTCGGCCAGGATCCGCCCTTCGGCCCAGTAGCCCTCCTCGTGGGAGTCGTCGCCGAGCGCCAGCCCGGCGGCGTGGCTCACCCCGGCGCCGGAGCCCGAGAGGATCTGCCGGTAGCGGCGGATCTGGTCGGGGTTGTTCAGCGGGCCGAACGAGCGGCCCGCCTGCCGCCGGCTCATCGCCTCGGCGAGACGGTCCACCACCTCCGCGTAGTTCGACCGTAGCGTGATCACCCGAGCCGGTGCGGCGCAGCTCTGCCCGGCGTTGTAGGTGGCCGCGCCGGTCAGGTCGGCGTAGGTGTGCTCGGGCGCGTCCGGCAGCACGATCGCCGGGCAGTTGCCCCCGAGCTCCAGGCTGACCCGGCGCAGCCTCGCCCGGGCGGCCACGTCCTGCCCGCCGGCGATGCTGCCGGTGAACGCGATCGCGTCGATGGGACTCTCCACCAGCAGCCGGCCCGTCGCCCGGTCGCCGGGCAGTGCGTGGAGCACTCCCGGACCGAGGGTGTCCCTGGCGTCCCTGGCCAGCAGCAGCGCGCTGTCGGGAGTGCTCTCGGCCGGCTTGAGGAGCACCGCGTTCCCCGCGGCGAGCGCCGGGCCGATGCGCCAGGCGGCCATCAGGATCGGATAGTTCCACGGCACGATCGCGCCGACCACGCCCAGCGGCTCCCACCGTACCCAGCTCTCCCGGTCCGGGAGGTGATGCCCGGCGGCGGGCGCCAGCGCCGCGCGCACGGCGCCGGCGTAGAACCGCAACAGGTCGACGCTGTCGCGGATCTCGCCCTCGGCCTCGTGGGCGGGCTTGCCGGTGCCGGCCTGCTCGGCGGCGACGTACTCGCTCAGGGCGCCGTCGATCCGGTCGGCGAATGCCAGGAGACGGCGGCTCCGCTCGCCCGTCGGCAGCCCCGCCCAGGACCGCTGGGCTTCCCGCGCCGCCTCGACCGTGTCGGTGACCGTCGGCCCGCCCGCACCGGCCAGGTCGGCGCGGACCCGCCCGGTGCGTGGGTCGGTGAGCCGGAGACCGGTCGGCGAATGCGGGACGGCAACGGTTTCTGCGGTCATGGACATGATCCTATCCGGAGTGGACGGCGCGATCGGGTTCTCGTGGTCCCGCCGCCCAGCGGTCGGCCGGACACCCGCTGGCCCCGGCCGCCATCGACTACGCTCGCTGGGCACGGGAAGCGCGCCGGTGCGACGGCCGACGACGGGGCCCGGCCGGGGGAGTGAGGGAGATGCCATGGGACTGCCGGGGCCGACCAGAACCTGTTACGGGGTCGTGCACCTGGCCCCGCTGCCGGGCACCCCGTTCTACGAGCCCGACTCGTTGCGCCACACGCTGGCCCGCGCGGTCGAGTCGGCGCGGGCCCTCGACCGGGGCGGCGCCCACGGCTGCCTGGTGCAGACCGCGGACCGGGTCTACGGGGTCGAGGACGACTGCGACCCCGCGCGGCTCGCGGCCGTCACGGTGATCACCGAGGCCGTCCGGGCGGCGACGGACCCGGCCTTCCAGGTCGGCGTCCAGATCATGCGGAACGCGACCAGGGCGTCGCTGGCCACCGCGAAGGTCTGCGGCGGGAGTTTCGTCCGGGTGGGCGCCATCGTCGGTGAGACGCTGAGCTGGCAGGGCACGGTGCGACCCGATCCCGCCACGGTGATGGCGTACCGCCGGGCCATCGACGCGTGGGACGTCAAGGTGATCGCCGATGTCGCCAGCATGCACTTCAGCTGGCCGAACGGCGACAGGCAGCCCGGCGAGGTGGCCCGTTCGGCGATGAACGCGGGCGCCGACGCCGTCTGCCTGGGCGACCCGGACGAATCCCGCACCCTGGAGCTGATCTCGCAGGTGCGGCGCGCGGCCCCGGCGGCTCCGATCTACCTGGCCGGCTATACGGACCACGACAACGCCGCCCGGCTGGTCGGCGCCGCCGACGGCGTCTTCGTCGGTAGCTGCGTCACCGTCGGCGGCTGGGCCGGGGATGTGTCCGAGCAGAAGGTCCGGTCGTACATGGAGATCCTGAACTCGCTGCCGCCCCGGGAGACCGCATGACCTCCTACACGGTGGCCGCGATGCGCGCGGAGGTCGACGGCCTCGCCGCCGACCTGGCCGTGCTGACCGGCGTGCTCGGCACGCGGCTGGACGAACTGCGCTCCGTCGAGCCGATCCCCAGCCGGATCGTCCTGTCGGGCAGCGGGGACTCCCTGTACGCCGCCCAGGCGGCCGAGTACGCCTTCGACCGGCTGCCGCGCACCACGTGCGTGCTCCGCAGCACGCAGCGGCTGCTCGACTACGGCGTCGGCCGCTCGCTCTCGGAGCCCGCCGCGGCGACCCTGGTGGTGGGCGTCTCGGCCTCGGGCACCAGCGCCACGCTGGCGGCCGGGCTGCAACGGGCCCGGGCGGAGGGGTTCCGCACCGTCGCGATCGTCGGATCCGCCGACACTCCCGTGGGCCGCAGCGCACACCACAGCGTCACCACGGGGCTGCCGAAGCGCCCGCCGTCCCCGGGGATCCGGAGCTACCAGGCCAGTCTCCTCACCCTCCTGCTCCTGGCCGAGGGGTGGGCGGACGCCTCGTCGCACCCCGCCGCGCCCGGGTCCGGCGTGCTCGCCGCCCTGCCGGACCTCGTGGAGCGGGCGGTGCGGCAGCAGGTGGAGCCGTGCCGACGGCTGGCGGAGCTGATCCTGCGGACGGCCCCGGTGCAGGTGCTGGGCGGGGGGCCCGCCCTGGGGACGGCGCGGTACGCGGCGGCCAAGGTCGTCGAGGGTGCCGGCGTGCCGGCGCTGGGCCGGGATCTCGAGGAGTGGTGGCACGTCGAGCGGTTCGCCACCGAGGCCGACGCCCCCCTGATCGTGCTGGCGCCGCCGGGGCCCAGCCACGAGCGCGCCGTACGCCTGTGCGCGCAGGCCCGCGACCGTGGTCACGTGGTGGCCGCGGTGGCCGAGCCCGGCGACGAGGAGATCTGGGAACAGGCGCACCTGGTGCTGCCGCTGCCCGAGGGAGGTTCCCCGGCCTGGTCCCCCCTGATCGAGCACGTCTTCGCCGCGCCGCTGGCCGCCGACCTGGCCGAACTGCTGGGCCGGCCCCCGTTCCACCGTCGTTGACGCGGGCTCGCGGGCGCGCGTCGGGCCGGCGCAGACCCTAGGGTCGTCGCCATGGACGCTGCCAGCCCGGCCCGCGACGGCCACGCGCACCCCCCACCCCCGACGAGGCTGTACGGCGACGCCCTCCGGTTCGGAATCCACTCCGGACAGCTGCACGGCAGCTACGAGATCTGCCGTGATCTCTGGCGGCGGGCGGAGCAACTGGGCTACGACTGGATCTCGCTGATCGACCATCTGCGGCCACACCTGTACGGCCCCGACCAGCCCTGCTTCGAGGGCATGACGCTGCTGGCCGCCCTCGCCGCGCAGACCGAGCGGATCCGCTGCGCCATGCTGGTCACCGGCGCGATGTGGCGTCATCCCGCCGTCACCGCCGCCGCCATGGCCACCATCGACCACGTCTGCGACGGGCGGCTCGAGGTGGGCCTCGGTGCGGGCGGCCCGGATCTGGCCTACGAGCAGTACGGCATCCCGTTCCCCGCCGCCGGGGAGCGGTTGGACCGGCTCGACGAGACCTGCGAGATCCTCCGGCGGCTCTGGACGGAGCCCGAGACGACGTTCGAGGGGCGGCACTTCCGGCTGGACCGGGCCCGGCTCGCGCCCAAGCCCCGGCAGGCCCACGTGCCCCTCGTGGTGGGCGGGAGCGGGGTGCGGCGGACGCTGCGGACAGCGGCCCGGCATGCCGACATCTGGAACACCCTCGCGACCACCACCGAGGACTACGGTCGTCAGCTCGCCGCCCTGCGGGGGCACTGCGTGGACGTGGGGCGCGACGAGGCCGGCATCCGTCGGTCGGTCACGTTCCGGGCGGTGCTGGTCGAGCGGGCGTCCGGCGTCGACGCGCGATCGGCGGAGCTGCTGCGCGGAGCGCCGGACGAGGTGCGCGCCGAGTACCTGAGCCTCGGTACGCCCGAGCAGTGCGTGGCGGACCTCAGGCCGTACGTCGACCTCGGCGTCCGGGACTTCCTGCTGGCGGTCAAGCCGCCGATCGACTGGCAGACCGTGGAACTGATGATCACGCGGGTGGCCCCGGCGCTGCGTGAGTACGCGTCGTCGCGGGAGGTCCGAGGATGACGCGGCCCGACGCGACGCGCGTGCGACGGCGGCAGGTCGGCGTGACCGGCCCCGGCGGCCCCGACGCCGGACGCGCCGTCGACGAGATCACGCTCTCGGCGGGCGACCTCGACGTGACGGTCTGGACGTACGGCGCGACCCTCGTCGAGGTGGTGGTGCCCGACCGGGCCGGCGACCGGAGCAACGTCGTGTGCCGGCTGCCGGGCCTGGCCGCGTACGAGGACCGCACGCTCAACGCCTATGTCGGGTCCACCGTCGGGCGGTACTGCCGTGGCGTCCGGGACGGGACCTTCATCCTCGACGGCACCCGGTACTCGCTGGACCGCAACGCCGGCGGCCACCACCTGCACGGCGGTACGAACGGTTTCGACCGCCGCGTGTGGCAGGCCCGCGTCGAGGAGGGCCCGGACCGGGTGGCGGCGGTCCTGACGCTGATCAGCCCGGACGGGGACCAGGGATATCCGGGGGAGTTGACCGCCGAGGTGGCGTACCGCCTGCACGCCGAGGGCCGGCTCACCTTCGAGTACCGGGCGTCGACCACCGCCCCGACGCTCGTCGGTCTGACCAACCACGCGTTCTGGAACCTGGCCGGTGCGGGGACGGTGGACACCCACCTGCTCGCGCTCAACGCCGAGCGGGTCGTCCCGTTCGACGAGGAACTGTTCCCGCTGGCCGGCCCGCTGTTGCCGCTGGCCGGGACCCGTCTGGACTTCCGCGCCCCGCGCCGCATCGGGGCCGCCCGGTTGGACAACTTCTTCGTCCTCGACGAGCCACGGTGGGCCGCCGAGCTGCACGACGAGCGCAGCGGTCGCCGGATGCGGGTGGTCACCGACCAGCCGGGGCTCGGCGTGTACAGCGGCGACGGGCTGTTCGCGCCCCGCGCGGGGCTGGCCCTGGAGGCCGGCGCGTGGCCGGACGCGCCGAACCTTCCGGACGTGCCGTCGGTCCGGCTCGACCCCGGGCAGACCTACCGGCACCGTACGGTGCACGAGTTCCTCGTCGGTTGACCCGGCCCGTCGCGCCCCGGCCCACCCGCGTGGGTGGGCCGGGACGCCGGAACGTCAGGCCTTGCGGAGCCAGAACGTCAGGCCGAGCGACTCGTCGGTGAACGGCTCGGGGTCGGCCCACGACGGTTCCCCGTCGGCGCAGTCGGTGGCCAGCACCTCCTCCGCGACCAGGTCGCGGTGCTCGGCGAGGGCCAGGGCCGTCTCCTCCCGGGTCGCCCGGTACCGCAGCGCGATCCGGTCGGTCACGTCGAGGCCGCTGGCCTTGCGGGCCTCCTGGATCTGCCGGATCGCGTCGCGGGCCACCCCGGCCCGCCGCAGCTCGGGCGTCAGGTGCAGGTCCAGCGCCAGGGTGGCGCCGGCATCGCTGGCGACCGCCCAGCCCTCGCGCGGCGTCTCGACGATGATCACCTCGTCGGGGCCGAGGGTGACGGGCTCGTCGCCCACCACGACCGTCGCGGATCCGGACTCCCGCAGGGAGTCCTTGAGGGCGGCGGCGTCGGCCGCCGCGATCGCCGCAGCCACCTGCTGCACGGTCTTCCCGAACCGCCTGCCGAGGGTGCGGAAGTTGGCCTTCGCGGTGGTGTCCACCAGCGACCCGCCGGCCCCGCCCACGGCGGCGACCGACCCGACGTTCAGCTCGGCGGTGATCTCCGCCAGCAGCTCCGCGGACAGCTCCTCGAAGCCCTGTGCCGAGGCCAGCGCCCGGGACAGCGGCTGCCGGACCTTCATTCCGGAGTCGGCGCGGGCAGCGCGGCCCAGCTCGACCAGCCGCCGCGCGATCGCCGTCTGCCGCGACAGGGCCGGGTCGATCAGGGACTCGTCCGCGACCGGGTACGGGGCCAGGTGCACCGACGGCGGCGCGTCCGGGGCGACCGGCACGACCATGTCCTGCCACACCCGCTCGGTGATGAACGGCGTGATCGGCGCCATGAGCAGCGTGACGGTGGAGAGCACCTCGTGCAGGGTGGCGAGCGCCGCCGGGTCGCCCCGCCAGAACCGCCGCCGGCTGCGCCGGACGTACCAGTTGGAGAGGTCGTCGATGAACGCGGCCAGCAGCCGGCCCGCCTGATGGGTGTCGAACGTGGACATCGCGGCGTCCACCTGCTGGACCAGCGTGTTCAGCTCGGAGAGCAGCCACCGGTCCAGGACCGGCCGGTCCGCGGGGGCCGGGTCGGCGTCGGACGGGGACCAGCCGGCGGTCCGCCCGTACAGCGCCTGGAAGGCCACCGTGTTCCAGTAGGTCAGCAGGATCTTGCGGACCACCTCCTGGAGGGCGGTGTGCCCGACGCGTCGAGCCGACCAGGGCGAGCCGACGGCGGCCATGAACCAGCGCACCGCGTCCGCGCCGTGCTGGTCCATCAGGGGGATCGGTTCGAGGATGTTGCCCAGGTGCTTGGACATCTTCCGGCCGTCCTCGGCCAGGATGTGGCCGAGGCAGACCACGTTCTCGTACGGCGACCGGTCGAACACCAGCGTGCCGATCGCCATCAGGGTGTAGAACCACCCACGGGTCTGGTCGATGGCCTCGGAGATGAACTGCGCCGGGTAACTCTTCTCGAACAGCTCGACGTTCTGGTACGGATAGCCGAACTGCGCGAACGGCATGGAACCCGAGTCGTACCAGGCGTCGATCACCTCGGGGACCCGCCGGGCGGTCGCCCCGCAGTGGCAGGTGAACGTGACGTCGTCGATGAACGGCCGGTGCGGGTCGAGCCCGGTCACGTCGGACCCGGTCAGCTCACTGAGCTCGGCCAGCGACCCGACGCAGGTCAGGTGCTCGTTCTCGCAACGCCAGATCGGCAGCGGGGTGCCCCAGTAGCGCCGCCGCGACAGCGCCCAGTCGACGTTGTTGTTGAGCCAGTCGCCGTACCGGCCGTACTTCACGGTGGCGGGGTGCCAGGTGGTGCGCTCGTTCTCGCGCAGCAGGGCATCGCGCACCGCGGTCGTCCGGACGTACCAGGAGGGCTGGGCGTAGTAGATCAGCGCGGTGTGGCAGCGCCAGCAGTGCGGGTAGCTGTGCTCGTACGGGACGTGGCGGAAGAGCAGCCCCCGGGCGGTCAGGTCGTCGATGAGCGGGCGGTCCGCATCCTTGAAGAAGAGGCCGCCGACGAGGGGGAGCTGCGGCTCGAACCGGCCGTTGGGCTGCACCGGGTTCACCATCGGCAGGCCGTACGACCGGCAGTTCACCAGGTCGTCCGCGCCGAAGGCCGGTGCCTGGTGGACCAGGCCCGAGCCGCTGTCCGTCGTCACGTACGACGCGAGGATCACGATGTGCGCGTCGGGGATCTCGACCAGGTCGAACGGCGCGCGGTAGCCCCACCGTTCGAGCTCCTGGCCCTTGAACGACTCCCCGGTGAGGTCCCAGCCGTCGCCGAGCGCCTGGGCCATCAGGGGCTCGGCGACCACCAGCTGCTCGTTGCCGTCGGTCGCCACCACGTACGTCACGTCGGGGTGCACGGCCACCGCGACGTTCGACACCAGGGTCCATGGCGTGGTGGTCCAGACCAGCAGCGACGCCCGCCCGGCCAGCGGCCCCGAGGTGAGCGGGAAGCGGACGTACACCGACGGGTCGACAACCGTCTCGTACCCCTGGCTCACCTCGTGGTCGGAGAGGCCGGTCTCGTCCCGGGGGCACCACGGCGCGACCCGGAAGTCCTCGACCAGCAGGCCCTTGTCGAAGATCTGCTTCAGCGACCACCAGACGGACTCGATGTACTCCGGGTCCATCGTCCGGTAGGCGTCGTCCATGTCCACCCAGTAGCCCATGCGCTCGGTGAGGCGGGCGAACGCGTCGGTGTGCCGGGTCACCGACTCGCGGCAGCGGGCGTTGAACTCCGCGACGCCGAACTTCTCGATGTCCTGCTTGCCGGAGAAGCCCAGTTCCTTCTCGACGGCGAGCTCGACGGGCAGGCCGTGGCAGTCCCAGCCCGCCTTGCGGGCGACGTGGAAGCCCTTCATGGTCTTGTAGCGCGGGAAGACGTCCTTGAAGACCCGTGCCTCGATGTGGTGGGCGCCCGGCATGCCGTTGGCGGTGGGCGGCCCCTCGTAGAACACCCACTCCGGGCGGTCGCCGGACTGTTCGAGGCTGCGCGCGAAGACGCTGTTGGCGTGCCAGAAGTGCAGGACCTCGTGTTCGAGATCGGGCAGATCGACCTGAGTCGGTACGCTGCGGTACATGGTTCCTCCGACGGATGCATGGGGTGAAGCTCCGGCGGAGGGACGAGGCCTGCGGCCCCGCGGTACCACCCTCCTTGGCCGCGTAACGGCCCTCTCTCTTCGGGTGCGGTCGGTTCTACTCGGCCTCGCGGCCTTTCCTCCGACGGCTCCGGGGTGATCTTCCCGCCGTGCAACACCCCCGGGCTTCCACCATCCCCGAGTCGCTCCTGGCTGCGTACGGCGGTACTCGTCCCCATCTGCGCCTTGCGGCAACATCGTAACCCACGCGCCTCGCCGCCGGAGCGGCCCCGAGGCCGGTGGCACGGGGGTGGCCGGTGGCGTCGGCCCGGCGGCCCGCCGTCACGCCGGCCCGTCGTCTGCGGTGCCACCGTGGCGGGGATCCTGCCCGACACCGTTACGGCAGCGGTGCGTCGAGGTGTGCCGCGACCTGTTCGGCCAGCCTCGGCCGGAGGATCTTCCCCGTGGCGGTCCGGGGAATGGCATCGAGCGACAGGACCCGTCGCGGCACCACGGTGGCGGCGAACGAGGCGCACAGCGCGGTGCCGACATCCGGCCGCTCGCCGGGGGCGAACACCACCGCTGCCACGATCTCGTCACCCAGGAACCGGTGCGGCAGGCAGACGCACGCCGCGTCGCGGACGCCCGGCAGCGCCCGGAGCGCCCGCTCCATCTCCTCGAGGGAGACCGTCTCGCCACGCACCTTGGCGATGTTCTTGCTGCGTCCCGTGATGACGAAGTAGGGCCGGTCGTCGTCCGGGTCGCGTACCGCGAAGCCCATGTCCTGCGAATGGAACCAGCCGTGCCGGAAGGCCTCGGCGGTGGCGGCGGCGTTACCCGCGTACCGGCTCATCACGTTGTGGCCACGCATGCAGAGCTCACCGAGCTGGCCCGGCTCGGCCACCCTGCCGTCCTCCAGCAGCACGGCGACCTCGTTGCCGGGCATCGCCGCCCCGATGGACGGGATGTCCGCCTCCAGGACCAGCCGGCGGTAGGTGTCCGCCGAGACGTCCGTGGGCACCGTGGTGGAGAAGTTGGTGGTCTCCGTCAGCCCGTAGCCCTGCAGGACCCGCGTTCCGAGACGCCGCGACACCTCCTGCGCGGTCTGGGCGGTCAACGGCGCGGCGGCCGAGACGAAGTACCCGAAGTCTCCCGGCAACCGCGGCGACCGCCACGTGTGGGTGAGGGCTTCGAGAAGGCTCGGCACCACGCTCGCGATCCGTGGCCGGAACCGTTCGAGCAGCCGGGGATAGCCGAACGGGTCGAACGCGTGCGCGAGCAGCACGTGGGCACCCGCCGCGAGCGGGCCCAGCACGGTGAAGTGGAGCCCGTTCACGTGGTGGATCGGAAGGCACCCCAGGATCCGCTCGCCCGGCCCGATCCGGTGATGGGCGCGCAGCGCGGCGGCGTTCGCCACGACGTTGTAGTGCGACTGCACCACCAGCTTGGAGGCGGCTGTCGACCCGGAGGTGCCGATGAGGAACGCGTCGGCGCCCGGTCCCACCGGCGCGTCCGACTCACCCCCCGCCGGGTCGGCCAGGGTGTCGGGGTCCGGAATGACCACCGGCGACAGCGACGCGTCGAGGGAGACCGTCGGGGGGTGCAGGACCACCTTCGCCCCGGCCGACTCGACCTGCGGGCGCAGCCGGGCGACCGGATCGGCGGGGCTGAGCAGCAGCACCGCGCAGCCCGCGCGGAGGGACCCGAGGATGCCGATGACCGACCGCGCGTCGTTGACCGGTGCGAGCGCCACGACGTCGCCCGATCCCACCCCCAGCTCCCGGCGCAGCCAGCCGCCGACCCGCCGGCTCAGGCGATCCACGTCCCGGTAGGAGAGGGTCGTCGTCTCGCCGTCCGCCGTGGCGGTCGTCAGGAAGGCGGCGTCGCCCAGCGTGGCGACCTGGCGCAGGAGGGTCGCCACGATGGTGCCGCCGTACTCCCAGGGCGGCCCGAACGGGTGGCCGAGGTAGCTGTGGGCGAGATCGTGATCCGTGGCCCGAGCTGTGTGCATGGCTAGGCGAACCGATTCGGGGAGTGGGGACGACCGAGGTCGCCCGGATCGGGCCCGTCGGTGCCGGCGGGTCCGCGCAGGGCCGCGACCGTGTCCGCGATGGACGTGACCGTACGGAAGGTGGACCAGTCGAGCAGGTCCGACGAGAACGTGACCGAGAACCTCCTCTCGATCAGGACGATCAGCTCGACGACGGCGAGGGAGTCGACGCCGAGCGCGGCCAGCTCCGCGTCGGGATCGTCCAGGGCACGCGCGTCGGCAGCTCGGACGTAGGGCCGCACCAGCTCGGTGATGGCCTCTCTCCACTCATCCACTACAGACTCCCGTCTCCTTCGGACGACAGCCGTGGGCTGTCCGTACCCGGCGGACCCCCTCGGGTCACGTCGCTGATTCGTCGAATCCCGTCGCTCGTCGCCGCTGGCTAGCCGGTGACGAGTTTCTGCAGGTGGACCCGGCGCACGCCGCCCTCGGCCAGGGTCGGCCCATGCTGGGTGAACCCGAGCGTGTCGAGCATCCGCCGCGTCGCCAGCAGGTCGGGGTTGGCCTCGCAGCGCAGCACGTCCGCACCCCGCTCGTGAGCGAGCTCGACGGCCCGGCGCAGGCACCGGACGCCGACGATCGATCCCTCGTACGCCGGCGCGACGGCCAGTCGTTGCAGGTAGAACGGGCTGGTGGCGGGCGGGTAGACGGAGAGGTCCAGGCCGTGCGGGGGCTCCGGGGACAGCGTGAACGAGGCAGCCGACTCGGTGCCGTGCCGCAGCAGGTGCACCGAGCCCGCCCGGACCCGGCGTTCGGTGGTGTCGAGGTTGCGGACGGGAGCGACCATCCCGTACCGGGCGGCCTGTTGTCCGTCACTGGCACACAGCAGGGCGTGCGCCTCCGACGGATCCGTGGCGACCACCCACGTCCACTCCGTCAGCCCGGAGTCTGCGCTCTCACTGGACACAGCGGTGAATCCTGCCCGGCCGGTTCTCCCGTCGTCAAGCATTGCCCGGTGGCCGGGCGTCGATGTGATCAACTGTGGATATAGTGATCTCCATGGCTGCCCCCGACGTGCCGACGCACGCCCGGCCCACGCCGGCCGCCGAGCATCCGTTCGACCCCCCGGCCCGGCTCTCGGCCTGCGTCATGGCACATCCCGCCCGGCAGGCGGCCGCGCAGCGCCTCGCCATGGCGCTCTCGGACCTCGACGCGGGCATGGTCACCGACCCGGATCCGGGTCGCCCCGGCGGCCCGCTGCGCACCTCGCGCATGGCGTGGTCGCGGGTCGCGCCGGGCGCGACGCACCACCTCGTGGTCCAGGACGACTCCGTCCTGACGCCGGACTTCGTGCGGCACGCGCTCGCCGGGACGCGCGCGCTGCCGGGGCATGCCCTCGGTCTGTTCACCGAGTGGGGGTCGTTCACCTCGTACGCCCTGCGGGTCGCCGCGCTCGTCGGCGTCGACTGGGTCGAGGTCGTCGACGGATACATGCCGGCCCAGGCGCTCATCCTGCCGGCCGACGTCGCCCGCGAGTTCGACCGGTACGCCGCACGGGCCACCGCCGGCGACGAACCGGACGACGAGGCGCTCCTGGGCTTCCTGCGGTCGACGGGCGTGCCCATGGTCGTGTCGGTGTCGAATCCCGTCCAGCACGGCGACGAGGTGAGCATCGCCGGCAACGGCTGGCACGGCCTGCGCAAGGCCGCGTGCTGGCCGGCCGACCCCGTGGCGCCCGGCGGGACCGTCCTCGACCGGATCGCTCTCGTGCCGTTCTTCTCCTGGTTCACCGGGGATGCCATCTGCCGGTTCCGTGACCAGCCGGCCAGCGATGACTGGCAGCAGGTGCCGGCCATCGAGCTGTTGCGGGCCCACGGCCTCGGCGACGACGACGTACGGCGGCTGATCGCCAACGGATGCCCGCGACGCCCGGGCGACGCCGCGGTGCCGGCCCACCTGACGCAGTCCCTCGTCACGGCGGCGGTCGCCGTGGGGCTGCTGGCGGGTGAGTGCGGTGCCCCCGCCGACGGCGCGCGGACCAAGGAACCGGTCGCGGCCGCCGCGCTGGCCACGCTCGCGCCGGGTGGCCTGCGCAACTTCGTGGACGGCCACGCCCTTCCCGCGGTGAGCGAACAACTCGCGTCCGTCGTGGACACGGCGGCGCAGTTGGGCCTGGAGACGGCGGAGCGGACGTCCCGCTCCGGCCGTGGTCTCCCGGCGGCCCGTCACTTCTCCCAGTAGGAGGTTCGGTGGCACCGCTGGTGCTCGCCATCAGGAATCGGTCCACCCGCTGGCTCCAGATGCTCCTCCTGTTGCCACACGCGGGGCGCGGCCTGGCCCTCGGCGCCCTCGCGCTGAACGTGACGCTCGGCCTGCTGCCGTCGGTGTTCATCGTCGCCACCAGCATGCTGCTCTCTCGCGTGCCGGCCCTCGCCGCGCAGCCCGCGGGGCTCTCGTGGGACGGCATCGTGGTCGTCCTCGCGGTGGCACTGGGCGCGTTCACCCTGCAACAGCTGCTGACGCCGTTCCAGTCCGCGGTCACCGAGGTCATCGCGCGTCGGGTCGACGAGGTGTGTATCGGGCGGCTGCTCGACGCTGCGCTGGACGACGCGCCGATCGCCCTGCTGGAGAATCCCGAGGCGCTGGACCTGCTCGCCGACGCGCGGGCGGCCTTCGAGCGGCAGGCGTACACCCCCGGCGACGCCGTCGGCGCGATCCCCTCGCTGGTGTCCCGCTACTGCCAGCTGACGGCTGCCGTGGTCCTCGTCGGGGTGGTGCTGAGTCCGCTCGCGGGGTCGATCATGATGATCACCGCACTGGTCATCCGGGTGGGAGTTCGCGGCACGCTCGGGCGGTTCGCGGCGGTGTCGGAGTCCCTGGCCGGGCACCGGCGCAGGGCCGGGTACATCGGTGCCCTGGCGACCGGCGCGACCGCCGCCAAGGAGATCCGCGTGTTCGGGCTGCTGAGCTGGCTGCGCGAGCGGCTGCGCTCCGACACCATGGCCAACCTCCGACCGATGTGGGCCGGTAGCCGACGCCTACAGTTCTGGCCGTTCGTCGGGTTCTCCGCGGTCGGGTTCGTCGGAGGGGCGGTCGCCATCACGATGCTGGCCGTGGCCGCCGGCCGGGGGCAGGTCGACCTCTTCGAGCTCGCCGTCGCCCTACAGGGGATCCTGATCCCCATGCGCTTCGGCGTCTACTTCCCGGAGTGCGACGTGCAGACGCAGTTCGGGCTGCACTCGTTCCACGCCCTGGAGCGTTTCGAACAACGGGCGGGCGCCGGCCGGCCGGCCGGCGCCCGGGCGACGACGACGCCGGTGCGGCCCAGCCGGGAGATCCGCTTCGACAACGTGAGCTTCCGGTACGCCCCGGACGGTCCCGACGTTCTCGACGGACTGGACCTCACGCTCCCGGTCGGCCGTTGCACCGCCATCGTCGGGCTGAACGGCGCCGGCAAGACCACACTGGTGAAGCTGCTCGCTCGCCTCTACGAGCCGACGGGCGGACGGATCACCGTGGACGGGGCCGAGCTGGCCCGCTTCGACCCGGACGAATGGCGCCGACAGCTGGCGATGATCTTCCAGGACTACGTCCGCTACGAGCTGACGGTGGCGGAGAACATCGGTCTCGGTGCGCCACGGCTGCTCGACGACGACGACGCGATCACGGCCGCGGCCGAACGGGCCGGTGCCCTGGACGCGCTGCGGGGAGCGCCGGACCCGCTCCGGACGCCGCTGTCCTCGCGCTGTCCCGGCGGCACGGACCTGTCGGGCGGCCAGTGGCAGCGGATCGCCCTCGCCCGGGCGCTGCTCGCCGTCCACGGCGGCGCCTCGGTGCTGGTGCTCGACGAGCCGACCGCGCAGCTCGACGTCCGGGCGGAGGTGGAGTTCCACGACCGGTTCCTGGCCACGGCGAAGGGGATCACGAGCGTACTGATCTCCCACCGCTTCTCCACGGTCCGCCACGCGGACCAGATCGTGGTGATCGAGCACGGCCGGGTCGTCGAACGCGGCAGCCACGACGAGCTGATTCGGCACGACGGCCGGTACGCCGAGCTGTTCGAGTTGCAGGCGAGGAGATTCCGGATGGACGCGGTCGAACCGACGGCGGTGGGATGAGAAAGATCGCCCTCGCGGCCGGCTTCCTCCTGCGCCTCGGCTACCGAACCGACCGCCGCAGGCTGTTCACCGCGATCGCCCTGATGACCGTGGGATACCTCGCGACGCCGTTGATCGGTGTCGTCCTCGCCGCCTTCACCAACGCCGCGATCGGCCGGGACGGCACGGTGGTCGTGCTGCTGGCCCTGGCCGCGGCCCTGTTGCTGGTCTTCGAGCTGACCATGATGCACTTCGCGCACCTGTCCTACTTCGAACTGGGCGACCTGGAGCAACTCGCCCTCACCGACGAGGTCGCCGCGATCGTCAACGGCAGCGCCGGCATCGACCACTTCGACGATCCGAGGTTCGTCGAGGCCCTGACCCTGGTCAACGAGAACCTGATCCGGGTGCGGAACGCCCTCGAGTCGACGCTGCAACTGGGCGGGGTCGTGTTGCAGATCGGCCTCACCGCCGTACTGCTGGTCAGCGTCGACCCGTGGCTCGTCATGCTGCCGCTCGCCGCCCTGCCGCCGGTGCTGCTCAGCAACCGCGCGCAGCGGGTGGTCGACGACGCCCAGGAGGCCGCCGCCGTCGACATCCAGGTGTCCCGGCACCTGGTGAAGGTGGCCACGACCGGAAGCTCCGCGAAGGAGATCCGGCTCGCCGGCGCCCGGGAGGCGGTGATCTCGCGGCAGCGAGCGGCCTGGGCGGCGACGACCGGCCGGCTGCGCAGGGCGCACTTGCACAGCGCCCTGCTGCGCGCCGGCGGGCAGGTGCTGTTCGCGGCGGCGTACGGGACGGCGATCTTCCTCGTCGTCCGCGGCGCGGTGCGCGGCGAGGCGAACATCGGGCAGGTCGTCCTGGTGCTCACCCTCGCGGTCCAGGTCAGCGTGCAGGTGGCCGGTCTGCTGGGAATGCTCGGGACGTTGCAGCAGATGGGTCGTACCGTCGCACGCATCGACCTGTTGCGGCAGTTGACGGCCGGTCCGGGTGCCCCCGCGATCGGCCCGGTGCGTCCCGCTGCCGCGTCGCCGCCGACGTCGGCCCAGGCGTGGGGGCCGGCCGGCGGGAAGGCGGTGTCGCGGACGCCCGCCCGGCTGCGTCGGGGGATCCGGCTGGAACAGGTCTCCTTCGCCTATCCGGGCGCCGACGAGCCGGTGGTCCGGGACGTCTCGATGGAGATCCCGGCCGGCAGCACGCTGGCGCTGGTGGGCGAGAATGGTGCGGGCAAGAGCACCCTGGTCAGGATGATCTGTGGCCTCTGCCAGCCGACCTCGGGCCGCATCACCGTCGACGGGATCGACCTGCGCGAGTTGACCCCCGACCAGTGGCGGTCCCGGGTAGCCACGCTGTTCCAGGACTTCGCGCGCTTCGAACTGCTGCTTCGGGAGAACGTCGGGCTGGGCCGGCCGGCGGCTGTCGACGCCGACCAGGAGATCATGGCGGCGCTCGACCGGGCCGGTGCGCGGGGCATCGTACGGAGGGTTCCCGGCGGCCTGGACGGTCTGCTCGGGCACAGCTACGGGGACGGCATGGAGTTGTCCGGCGGGCAGTGGCAGACGTTGGGGCTCGCCCGCACCCTGATGCGACGCGACCCGCTGCTCGTGGCCCTCGACGAGCCGGCGGCGGCCCTGGACGCCCTGGCGGAACACGCGCTGTTCGAGCGACTCGTGAACACCGCAGCGGGCGTGCGCGGAGAGCGCGGAGTGATCACTGTCTTCGTGTCACACCGCTTCTCCACCGTCCGGGCGGCGGACCAGATCGCCGTCCTCCGCGGCGGACGGCTCTGGGAGCTGGGCAGCCACGACGCGCTGATGAGCGCGAACGGCCTCTACGCCGACCTGTTCACCGTCCAGGCGAACGCCTACCGGTGACGGTGGCCGCGCGTCGGCGGCCGGGTCGCCCCGGCCGCCGACGGTGAGCGGCGTCGAACAGACGGCCACCCGGCCGAGGCCCTACCTCGTGCCGGCGAATCTCCCGTCCACCGGGTACCGGACCTCGGTGCGGGAGGACGCCGCCATGAACTCGCAGTAGGCCAGGTGGTAGGCGAGGCCGGCGAATTGCGGAACCGTCTCGTTGAAGAGATACGTGAAGTGGTCGATCTCGACGCGACCGCGCCAGTCCTGCAGGAGGAGACCGGCGTTGCGTTGGGCGACCCCGCGCAGGATCTCGGCCGCGGCCTCGTACTCCTCCCGGGCCTGGCGGATCAGCCCACGGTTGATCTCGGCGTGCAACAGGTCGGGTTCCAGCGCGAGCGCCCCCGTGAAGGCGGCTTCGGCCTCGTCCAGCTCGTTGAGCATGAGGTGCATGACGCCGACCATGTTGAGGAAGATGGAGTCCTCCGGGGCCAGCTTGGCCGCCGTCTGGAACGCCGCGAGGGCGTCGTGCGGACGATCGGCCGCACGGAGCACGTGGCCGTGGTAGGCCCACACCCGCGGTGCCGACGGGTCCGACTCGACGGCCCTGGAGCTCCACTCGACCGCCTGCTCGACGTTGCCGAGGGCGCGGTGCAGGAAACCCGCGTAGGCGGGCCACAGCCCGAGGTCGGGGTAGTCGGCGATCTGCTTCTCGGTGAGGTCGAGGTAGCGCCGCAGTTTGGCGGTGCGGGCCGCGACCGGCCGGACGTTGCCGGGATGGTTGAGGACCAGACCCGAGGACGCGATGACGCCCCCCATGTCCTGCACCGCCTCCTCCACGGACTCGCCGACGAGCCGCCGGTACCGGATGTCCGGGTGGCTGCGGAAGAGCCGCACCGGGCGGTCGACCCAGATCGCGCCCACGGCCGTGAGGTTGAAGCGAAGGACGGTGTAGGCGAGATGGTCGTCGGGCGCCTGCTCGATGAGGGCGGCGACCCGTGGCCACTCGGTGGCGGGGAACTCCTCGTCCACGTCGAGGAACAACACCCAGGGCGTCTTCACCTGCTCCAGGGCCAGGTTCCGCGCGGCCGAGTAGCCGCCGTCCATCGTCGTCTGGATGAACGTGTCGGTGTGGGACCGCGCGATGTCCTGGGAGCCGTCGGTCGAGCCCGTGTCCACGATGACGACATCGCCGCAGACGGGGCCGGCCTCCGCGAGGCACCTCGGGAGGAACGCGGCTTCATCCTTGACGATGAGGCACAGCGTCAGCTCAGGAATCTTGATCTTGTCCACCATTTCTCCATATCTCGGATCAGGGCCCGGCCCGCGCCGCATCGCCCGGCTAGCCGCGCCGCATCGCCCGCCGGACCGTCGTCGCCCAGGCCCGCTCGGCCGTCAGGGCGTCGTCGTAGGTCTGCGCGAGCTCGTCATCGAGCTTCCCGCCGTCGGTGAGCGCCCGCTCCACGAGCGCGCGCCACCGGCCCGCCGCGGCTGCCGCCGCGAGCTGGCAGGCCGCCGCGTCGGCGGGGCTCGCCCCCGCCCGGTACAGGATCAGCCGCGCCGCGGCGCCCAGGATGTGTTGGCTGTCCACGTAGCCGAACTGACGCCACGACGACTCCGGTGCGACCCCGGCCAGGAACTCGGCCTTGGCCCGTACCGGCTCCTCGCCGGCGAGAACCGCGTCGGCCACGTCCGCGAGCTCGCTCGCGGCGTCGCGGACCACAGCGGCGGCAGTCGTCGGCGTCGGCCCGGCCGAGACGGTCAGGACCTGCCCGACCAGGTAGGGGACGCCGTGGGCCGCCCAGGCCACGTGCGCGCGGGCGAGGTGTTCGCTCGGCACGTAGGCGGTCGTGCAGATGTCCCCGAGGACCTGTCGGAGGGTGACCGTCGGTTCGAACGGCACCGCGAACCGCAACGGGGTCTCCCACCCGTCGAGCGGCGCCTGCCCGCCCGTCGAGTCGACGTGGAACAGCCGGGCGTTCGTCAGCGATTCGAGATGCAGCCCGTCCAGCACGGTGAACATCCCGCGCTGCTTGCGGTAGCCGGTCACCACGGTGACGTGCCCCGAGTGGTGGCCGTCGTAGTAGGCGCGGCACGACGGCAGCTCACCCATGTCCATGGGGAGCAGCGGGACGCGGTCTTCGCGCAGGAGACCGGCGAGTGTCCCCACCACGTTCTCGCCCCCGGAGTCGAACGTGTCGAGACGCAGTCCCAGGTGCGTGCGGAAGATGCGGTCCTGCACCGCGTCCACCTCGGCGCCCAGTCCGGTGTCCCAGCCCGTCGCACTGTCGGCGCCCCGCCAGCGGTCGCCGACGTCGTAGCGATCCCACCGGTGGTTGTAGTGGACCCAGAGCTGGAAGTGGACGTAGAAGGCGTCGTGCCGCTCCCGGCCCCACCGGGACGCGGCGAGTGCCCGGGGCACCCAGAAGCAGTGCAGCCCGTCCCGGTCGTACATGAGTGGAACGTGGGAGTGGGTGAAGCCGCCCAGGTCGATGTCATCCATGTGTTCCCCCACCCCGTGGTCGTGCCGCATCGGCTCGTCCGATGTCCAGCGCCCAGATCCGGTGTCGACGGTCATGCGTGTCCCGCTCGGGTCGGCGGGCGGCGTCGGGACCGCCGTGCGCCGACGCCGCCCGCTCCGATCAGGCCGGCGGGGCCTCCTCGCAGAGTTCGAGGTGCCGCCGCCGGTTCGCGTTGGTGCTGGCGAAGCTGCGCAGATAGATCCGCCGGATGTCGTCGCGGTCGCGTGCGTCCCAGAGCCGTTCGTGGTGCTGGTAGCCCTCGATCCGCAGGGAGAACGTCGCCGGTTCGGCGAGGGCGAAGTCGGCGAGCGGCTGCCTGAAGTTGGAGTTCTTCCATCCGACCAGGTCGTAGCCGGACTTCAGGGCCACCGTCTCGGGCACGGGCTCGTGCAGCGGGATGAACGACTGGATCTGCAACTGGGTGATCACGTCCAGCTGCTCCAGGAACGAGTCTGACGGCGTCTCACCGGTCAGCTCGCGGTGGAGCCGCAGGCCGCTCTGCGCGAACTCGTGGACGACCTCGGCGAACCGGCCCTCGGTGAACAGGTCGCTGAAGACCGCGTACTGGTAACGCATCGCCCCGAACTGGTTGTCGGTGACCTGCTCGGGTTGAGTCTCGGCCAGTTCGCGGATGAGCTCGGCGACCTCCTCGCGGGTGTCGCGCATCATCGCCCGGTGGCCGGTGAGGAACCGGCCGGCGAACTCGGCCAGGGTCGGGCACTGCTCGGAATCCGCCAGCATGGCGCGGATCACGGAGGTCGCCCGGACACCGTTGGTCTCGAAGAAGAAGACCAGTTCCCGCAGCCAGCCGTAGAACAGCGCGAAGTTGAAGAAGAAGATGAACTTGAAGAACCTGAGGTACTCCTGCTCCGGAATCGTCGAGGTGGCGACCACGAGTTCGTCCATCTCGAAGGTCTGCACGGAGTCGTACTCGGAGTATCCGTTCTCGGACAGGGCGAAGCGGGTCTTCAGCCCGAACTTCTCGCGGTACTCCGCGAAGGCCATTTCGGCCTGGTCGAGGATGTTGAGCGCATAGATGACGACGTTGTCGAAGCGGTAGTCGAGGACCTTGTCCAGGGAGTTCGTGAACGACTCGATCGTCTCACCGGGCAATCCGAAGATCAGCTCGGTGGAGAGCACCAGGCTGTGCTCCCGGGCGAAGGCCGCGGCCTCCTCGATCGCGGTGTCCTTGACGTTGACCCGCTTGATGTTCTTCAGGACCTGCTTGTCCAGCGACTGGAAGCTGATGTTGAGCGGGATGAGGTCCCGCATGAGCAGGGTCACCTGCTTGACGTTCCTGGTCAGGTGCTTGTCGGTGTAGACCTGCACCACGGAGGGGTAGGAGAACGTGTCCTTCACCTTCCGGACGTGCTCGGCGATCTCGACGTCGCGGGGGAGGATCCCGAAGTTCTCGTCGGCGATGCGCAGCAGGGGATTCGACGTTCGCGCCTGGATGTAGTCGATCTCCTCCTTGACGCGCTCCACGCTGAACGCCCGCAGCTTGGACCACCAGTCGTGACCCGCCACGCAGAACGTGCACCGGTACGGGCAACCGCGTGACGTCTGGAGCAACGGGATGAACTCGGGATTCGCCAGGAAGTCGTCGCACAGGCCGGTCAGGTACGGCGACGGGATCTCCTCCAGGACGCCCACCCGGTCCAACGGGTCACCCTGGAGGACCAGGCCCTCTTCCGTGAGTGAGTAGCACCCGTCCACCACCGTCCCCCTGACGTCGCTGGGGTCGGCCAGGCCCAGGCACGTCTCGACGAGGTTGGCGAGCGGGTGCTCGCCCTCGCGGGAGATGTAGAAGTCGGCGGCCCGGTTCCTCCGCAGGCCGGCCTGCGCGATGGGCTTCTCGGTGGGGATGTTCGGCCCGGCCACCGCGACGACGACCTTGGGGTGTCGCTGCTTCACGACGCCGATCACCGCGTTGGTCAGCGCGGTGTTCCACGAGTAGTTGCCGAACGCGAAGATGTCGGGCACCTGCTCGTTCAGCGCCTCGTTGATCTGCTGCGTCGTGGCGAGTTGCCGAATCTGGATGGCGTCGCCGAACCGCGCCCTCAGGTAGGAGTGCACGTAGGTCATCCCGAGCGGAACCGTCACGCGCAGGTTCTTACCGGTCGTGCTGTGCAGGTGCGCCAGGAAGACGACCAGCGGCCGGCCGATCGCGGCTGCCCGGGTGCCACGCCCGAGAGTACGAGCGTTGAGGCTCTCGACAGGAATGAAGTTTCGTCCAGGCTGCTCGATGACCATGGTTGCCTGCCCTCTCGGGATGGTTGACCGCGATCCTTCCCACGAAACGCCGGCCGGCTCGGTGATCTTGCCGAGGTCGGTTCGACGGTACGCGATCAAGCGGCCCGGCACGACCCATCACGGGCTTCGATTTCCCCGCGGTGGCGCATCCGCGTCGGGGTCCATGACGGTGAGAGATGTTGATGTCGCGAACGGTGCAGGCCGGGGCGGGACGGGCCGTGGCGAACGCCCGGCGGCTTCGTCGGCCGTGCGTCAGCGCCCGGCGAGCAGCCGGTCGCGGACCTCCCGGCGCAGGACCTTGCCGATCTGCGAGCGGGGCAGGTCGTCGACGAGCACCACCCGGCGGGGGACCTTGTAGCCGGCCAGGTGCTCCCGGCAGCCGGCCCGCAGCGCGGCCTCGTCGGTGTGGGTGTCGGGGAGCAGGACCACGGCCGCCACGACCTCCTCGCCGCCGTGCTCGGCGGGCAGGCCCACCGCGGCGGCGTCCCGGACACCGGGCAGCCGGCGCAGCGCGTCCTCCACCTCGGACGGGTAGACGTTGAAACCGCCGGTGATGATCAGTTCCTTGATCCGGTCGACCACCGTGACGAAACCGTCCGCGTCCATCGTCACGATGTCGCCGGTGCGCAGCCAGCCGCCGGGCAGCAGCACCTTCGCGGTCTCCTCGGGGCGTCGCCAGTAGCCGGTGAAGACCTGCGGGCCGCGAACCAGCAGCTCGCCGGACTCGCCCGGGGCCCGGTCCCGGGACGGGTCGTCGGGGTCGACGACGCGCACGTCGGTGGAGGGGAAGGGCACCCCCACGGTGCCGGGCCGGCGGGCGGGGGAGACCGGGTTGCCCAGGGTGATCGGCGAGGACTCGGTCATGCCGTACCCCTCGACCAGCAGGCCGCCGGTCACCGACTCCCACAGCTGCACGGTGGCCGGCGGCAGGGCCATCGCGCCGGAGAGGCCGTACCGGACGGAGGTGAGGTCGACGCCGCGCTCCCGGGCGGCGGAGGCCAGCCGCTCGTAGATCGGCGGGACGGCGGGCAGGAACGTCGGCGGGCGGCGGCGGGCCGCGTCGAGGACCTGGTCGAGGTCGAAGCGGGGGAAGAGCACCAGCGTCGCCCCGATGCTCACCGAGAAGGTCAGGCAGAGCGTGAGCCCGTACGCGTGGAACAGCGGCAGCACCGCGTACACCGTCTCGGCGCCGTCGCGCAGGCCCGGCACCCACGCGCGGCCCTGCGCGGCGTTGGCCCGCAGGTTGCGGTGGGTCAGGACCGCGCCCTTCGGGGTGCCGGTGGTGCCGCCGGTGTACTGCAGCAGCGCGGTGTCGTCCGGGCCGGGCGCGGGATGGTCGGCCGGCAGCGGGCCGGCGGCGGCGAGCAGGTCCGCCCAGCGCGTCGCGCCCGGGGCCGGGCTGGTCATCGCCGCCCGGGTCGCGCGGGCGCTGGGCAGCGGCAGGCGCAGCGCCCACCGCTTGAGCCGGGGCAGCGCGCCGGTGAGGTCCACCGCCACCACGGTCTCCACCGCGCCCCGGCCACGCACCAGCGGGGCGACCTTGTCCCAGACCACCGCGACCCGGGCGCCGTGGTCGGTGAGCTGCTGGTCCAGTTCCTGGGCGGTGTAGAGCGGGTTGTGCTCGACCACCACCGCGCCCAGCCGCAGCGTCGCGTAGAAGGCGACCACGTGCTGGGGGCAGTTCGGCAGCACCAGCGCCACCCGGTCGCCCCGGGCGACGCCGAGCCGGCGCAGCGCCTCCGCCGCGCGGGCCACCTGGTCGGCCAGGTCCGCGTACGTGGTGGTGGCGCCGTAGAAGTCCAGCGCGACCCGGGAGCCGAACCGCCGGGCGGCGTCCCCGAGCAGGTCGACCAGCGAGCCCGGGGGCTCGGCGACGTCGGCGGGCACGCCGGGGGCGTAGCTGCGCAGCCAGGGCCGGTCGGCGGTGGGTTCCACTCGGCTCTCCTCGGGCGTCGGGCGGCCGTCGGGGACGTCGTCGACCGGCCGCCAGCTTAACCCTACGGCTCGGTAACCTACGGTTGCGTAGGTCACTCGCCGCCGGTGCCGGCCGGTCCGGTCAGCGCCGATCGGCCCCGGTCAGCGCCGGCCGGACGACCGGTGGCGTGCCACCTGGCGGCCCTTCACGAACGCGAGCACGATGACCACGACCAGCGCGATCAGCCCGATGATCACCAGCCATCGGACCGCTTCGAGGAGCAGCCCGAGCAGGATCAGCGCGCCGCCGACGACGCCGATGACCCAGAGCATGGCTCGCATGTCCACCTCCCGTGACCGAGGGACCGCCCGTCCTGGACGGCCTTTCCCGGTCCCGCCGCCGCCATGCCTGCCCAGGCGGGCGGGCCGCGAGTCGGCTACCGTCGGGCGGCGAGTCGGCTACCGGCAGGCGGGCCGCGAGTCGGCTACCGGCGGGCGACGTAGACGGTGTTGGCGGACTCCCGGCCCTGCAACGGGTTGGGAAAGCGGACGACGTGGGCCAGCGAGGTCGGGAACACCCCGGTGAGTACCTGCTGGAAGTCGGTGTCCGGCGGGTCGTTGGACCACAGCGCGAACACCCCGTCCGGGTGCAGCAGGTCGGCGAGGCGGCGCAGGCCGTCGGCCGTGTAGAACGGGGCGTGGCTGGGGTGCAGCACGTGCCGGGGGGAGTGGTCCACGTCCAGCAGGATGGCGTGGAACCGCCGGCCGGCGTCGTCCGGGTCGAAGCCCGCCCCGTCGGCCACCGCCGCGAAGAAGTCCGCCCGGACGAACCGGGTGCGCGGGTCGTCGGCCAGCCCCGACGCGAAAGGCAGCAGGCCCCGCCGGTGCCAGTCGATGACGTCCTCGATCGCCTCCACCACCACCAGAGAGCGGACCCGGGGGTCCTCCAGGGCGGTGCGGGCCGTGTAGCCGAGGCCCAGGCCGCCGACCACGACGTCGAGGGCCGTGTCGGCCAGCGGTGCCAGCCCCAGCCGGGCCAGCTCGATCTCCGCCACCGGGAAGAGGCTGGACATCAGGAACTCGTCGTCCAGCTTGACCTCGTACACCTCGCGGTCCAGCGCGGGGTCGTGCCGCCGGCGCAGGCTGATCTCGCCGATCGGGGTCTCCCGCCAGGCCAGTTCCTCGAATCGCACGCCCACGCGGTTTCCTCACTTCGGCCGGGTCCGAGCGGATGCTACCGCCCGCGCGGGCCCGGCCGCCGCAGCAACCCCCCATCCGGTACGCCCGCATCGCGGCGAGCGCGGTGGCGGTGCCCACGACCAGCCGGTGCAGGGCGTCGCGGCGCATCCTCCGATCCGTCCCGGGTAACCCCTCCCGGAGGCGATCGTGCCGGGGTGACCGGCGGGAGGGGTGGCGCTCGTGGCGGCGGAGATGCTGGCCGGACGGCTGCACGTGGCGGACCGGAGGCTGCGGATGGAGACCGTGCCGGTCCCCGAGCCGGGCCGGGGTCAGGTGCGGATCAGGGTGCAGGCGGCCGGGGTGTGCCTGTCCGACGTGCACCTGATCGAGGGCGCGCTCACCCCGCTCTACCTGCCCGGCGACGTGGTGACCCTCGGCCACGAGGTGGCGGGGGTCGTCGACGCCGTCGGCGACGACGTCGACGGCTGGGAGCCGGGGCAGCGGGTGCTGCTCCAGGCGGGGGAGCGGGACCGCACGGGGACCGTCTTCACCAGGGGCGTCGACTACGACGGCGGCTGGGCCGAGTACGCCCTGGCCCGCCAGGACACCGTCGTGCCGATCCCCGACGACCTGCCCTTCGAGCAGGCGTGCATCGTCCCCGATGCGGTCTCCACCCCGTGGGCGGCGGTCACCGACACCGGCCGGACCCGCCCCGGCGAGGCGGCCGGCGTGTGGGGCGTCGGCGGCCTCGGCGCGCACGCCGTGCAGTTGCTGCGGCTGGTCGGGGCCGCCCCGGTCATCGCGGTGGAACCCCTCGCGGCGGCCCGCGAGCGGGCGCTGACCCTCGGCGCGGACGCCGCCCTCGACCCGGGCGACGCCGCGTTCCGGGACGCGGTCCTCGAACTGACCGGCGGGCGCGGCCTGGACGTCGCCTTCGACTTCGCCGGGGTCACGCCGGTGCGGGAACAGGCGCTCACCGTGCTGGCGCGGCGGGGCCGGCTGGTGCTCGCCGGCATCGCCGACAAGCCGGTCACCATCGCCTCGGACAGCACCTTCAACTACCTGCAGCAGTCGGTGCTCGGCCACTACGGCTCGGAGGCCGAGCACGTCGAGCAGCTCGTCGCCCTGGCCCGGCAGGGCCGCCTCGACCTCGCCGCCTCGATCAGCGACGTGCTGCCGCTGGCCGAGGCGGAGCAGGCCGTGGCCCGGGTGCAGTCCAAACAGGGCAACCCGATCCGCCTGATCCTGCAACCCTGATCTGAATCTTAGGTCTCTACGGTTCCTCGTCATGATCGAGGTTCCTTTGAGCAGGTTCCCCTGCGCTGGTCGCCGGCTTGGACGTGGTCGCCGCCTGGATCGGCGACATGCTGAGCCGCCCCCAAACCCGCGTGGCGCTTTCCTTGTGCACATGGACAGCGGTGCGGGCTGGCGAACGCCACAGTCCAGCAGCGAATCGCCGCGGTGCGCTCCTTCTACGAGTTCCTCGTCGAGGACGGTCTTCGCGTACGAAATCCCGTCCGGCGCGGGCAGTCGGGTCGACGGGGCAGGCGGCCGAAGCAAGGGCTGGTCCGTCGGGTCGAGCAGCCGACGTTCATCCCTCCCGCCCAGCGACTGGTCCGGCCGGACAACGAGATCGGCGGAGGTGATCCGCCTCGACGGCCCCATCCGGTCAGCTGTGCCGCGTCAGCCTCGCTGGCCGCGGCGGTTCCTGCACGTGTACCGGCGCGGGACTTGACGGCAATATGGATAACCGTTAGACATGGGGATAACCGTTAGGGGGTGCGATGCAGCAGGAAGTGATACTCGCGATGCTGGCCAAGGAGGCCTCGCACGGCTACGAACTGCGCGCGCGACTGCGCGACGCACTCGGCCCTCTCGGCGAGGCGATGAACGCCGGGCAGGTCTACGTCACGCTGACCCGGCTGGAGAAGGCCGGGTTGCTGGCCGTCGAGAGGTCTGCCGACGACGCCGACCGGTCGGATCGCAAGGTGTACACGCTCACTCCCAACGGCCAACAGCGGGTCACCGAGTGGATCGCCGAGGTGAGCTGGCCAAAACCCGACCTGGCGGAGTTCCATCTCAAGCTGATTGCAGCCGCATCGGCCGGGCTGGCCGACCCGCTCACCATCGTCGACACCCAGCGCCGCGAACTGCTGCGGCGGCTGCGCGACGCCCAGCGCGCCGCGATGGCCGAGCCGAGCCGCTCGAACGCGGCGCTGTTGCTGGAAGGCATCGTGCTCCGCCTCCAGGCGGACCTGCGATGGCTCGAGGCATGTGAGAAGAACTGGACCCATCGAAGGAGAATTTCGTGAGCGAGGCCCCCGATACGCCCGTGCTCCGCGCGCGCGGGCTGCGGAAGGAATACGGCAAGGGAGAAGGGCTGATACGCGCCGTCGACGGGGTCGATCTCGACGTCGTCGCGGGGGAGACGGTGGCGATCATGGGGCCCAGCGGCTGCGGGAAGTCCACGCTGCTGCACCTGTTCGGCGGGCTGGACCGGCCCTCGGGCGGCGAGTTGCTGCTGAACGACCGTCGCATCGACAACCTCAGCGAGAAAGCCCTGGCCCGGATGCGCCGCACCGACGTCAGCTACGTCTTCCAGTCCTTCCACCTGATGGACGAGCTCACCGCAGTGGAGAACGTCGAGCTGCCGGCGCTGCTGGCCGGGCGCTCGCCGCGGGCCGCCAGACGGCGTGCGGAGCAGCTGCTGGATCAGCTCGGGCTCGCCGGCCGGGCCCGTTTCCTGCCCTCCGCGCTGTCGGGCGGTCAGCGGCAGCGGGTCGCGGTCGCCCGGGCGTTGAGCAACGAACCGCTGGTCGTTCTCGCCGACGAACCGACCGGAAACCTGGACAGCGCCGCCACTCTGGACGTCCTGCGGCTCTTCGAGGAACTGCACGAGTACGGGCAGACACTGGTCATCGTCACCCACGACGCGCGGATCGCGGCCACCGCGGACCGGATGTTCTCCATGCGCGACGGCGCGCTCGTGGATGAGACCCGACTGACCGGTGGCACCACCGGGAAGCTCGGCGCGCTCGTCGGACTCGAGGACTGACCGCAATGGGCCGCATCCTCCTCGTGCTCCGCCTCGCCCTGCGCGACCTCCGGCGGCGCCGTACCGAGGCCGCGCTTCTGCTGATCGCCATCCTGGCGGCCACCATGACACTGACGCTCGGGCTGGTTGTGCGTGACGCGGCCAGCGACCCGTATGAGAGCACTCGGGCGGCGACCAAGGGACCCGACGTGGTCGCCGGCACCGGCGGCTTCGCCGACCTTGCCGACCTTGAGAAGCTGGCCACCGCGTCCGGCGTCACCGAACACAGCGGACCGTACCCCGTCATCGCGGGGAAGATCGAGGCGTCCGGCCGGATGTCGGACGTGCAGGTCGAGGGGCGGGACACCGCGATCGCCTCGGTCGATCAGCCCGAGTTGACGCAGGGCAGCTGGGTCAGCGACGGCGGCGTGGTAATCGAAGCCGCCTTCGCCAGCTCGCTCGATGTGAGCGTCACTGACTCGGTGATGCTGGGCGGCAGGTCGTTCAAGGTCGTCGGCCTGGCTGTCACCGCTGCCATGCCGCCCTATCCCGGGACGTCCTGCATTGTCTCCGTCGGTTGCGTCCACGGCGCCATCCCGACGGACCTGAATCTGCCCCCTGGGTTCTTGCACAACCCCGGGCTGGTCTGGCTCACCCAGGCGGACGTGCGGAGCCTCGCCCCGGCACAGGGCTCCATGTCGTATGTGATCAACCTGAAGCTTGCCGACCCGGACGAGGCCGAGGCGTTCGTCGACGCGAACAGTGGCGACCACGGCGGCACGATGATGCCTATGCAGACCTGGCAGAGCATCCTCGCGGACGCCACCGAACTGGCCAGAGACTCCCAGATCCTGCTGCTGATCGGCGCCTGGTTGCTCGGTCTACTGGCAGTGGCCAGTCTCTCGGTGCTGGTCGGCGGCCGGATGGCCGATCAGACCCGACGCGTCGGGCTCCTCAAAGCGGTCGGCGGCACACCGGGCCTGGTCGCTGCCGTCCTGCTCGCGGAGTATCTGCTGGTGGCCGTCGTCGCGGCGGCGGCCGGGCTGGCGATAGGGGCGCTGACCGCTCCGTTGCTCACCGAGTCGAGCGCGGGCCTCGTCGGCAGCGCGGGGACGCCGTCGTTGACGTGGTCCAAGGTCGCTCTGGTGACCGCCGTAGCCCTCGGGGTCGCGGTCGTGGCGACCGCCGTCCCGGCCGTGCGCGGCGCCCGCTTCAGCACCATCAGCGCACTGGCCGACGCGGCACGCCCACCCCGCCGCACCGGTTGGCTGGTCGCTCTCTCCACACGACTGCCCGTTCCGCTGCTTCTCGCCCTGCGGGTCGCCGCCCGCCGGCCACGGCGGGTGGTGCTTGGCGTGGTCAGCATCGCGGTCACGGTCGGCGGGATCTACGTCCTCCTGGTGCTCAACACCTTCCTCAGCGAACAGTCAGGCCTCCGCGCATACAGCGAAGCTCAGGTGACGGTGCTGCGACACGTGCTTCTCGTCTGGACGGTCATCCTGCTCTCCCTGGCGGCGGTCAACGCCATCGTCGTCACCTGGGCGACGGTGCTCGACAACCGGCACGCGTCGGCGCTGGCGCGTGCCCTCGGCGCAACCCCCCTTGAAGTGAGTGCGGCAATGGCGGCCGCGCAGGTGCTGCCCGCCCTCCTCGGTGCCGTCCTGGGAGTCTTCCCGGGAGGCTACCTGCTGTTCGCCGCCATCATCACGATCACCGACGGCGACAGCAACAAGGCCACGCTTCCCGGGCCCTGGCAGTTGATCACCCTGATACTGGCCACCGTGCTGGCAGTGGCGACGCTCACCGCTGTTCCTGCCCACCTCGGCGGCCGTCGTCCCGTGACCGAGGCCCTCTGAAGCCAAACTCGCGATGACACGAGCGCCCCGCCGAAGCAACAACGTGCTCTGACCCACCCACCCACCCACCCACCCACCCACGCCCCATGCTCTTACAGGGAATTAGTGGCCTCCTACGCGGGGGAGGCCACTAATTCCCTGTAAGAGTGTGATCAGGTGGGGTGGGGGTTCAGGTTCGGGCGGTCAGACGGGCTTTGAGCGCGTCGAGGTCGGGCAGGAACCACACGTGCTCGGCCCGGTTCGACTCGTGGACCAGGGCGCGCAGGGCCGAACTGGCCGCCAGGTGGCGCGAGATGTCGCCGAGGACGGCCAGGCGTAGCCGGTAGTTGACGAACTTCTGCATGACCTCGCCCGCGAAGCCGGTGCCCAGGGAGAAGAAGTCCTCGCCCAGCCGGCTCGCCGGCACGGCCACCACCTCGGCGCCGAGGAAGGCCGCGCCGATCAGGTCCAGCGCGTCCTGTGCGGTCGTCACCGGCGGGCCGGCCGGGTCGCAGACCAGCACGGTCACCCCGGCCAGTTCCAGTACCTGGTCAGGCATGGTCGACCTCCCCGGCGAGCAGGCCGTTGTCGCCGTCGAGCACGGCGTCGAGCAGGCGCAGCAGGTCGGCGGTGGCGGCGGCGTCGCCCAGGATCACGATCTTCATTCGGTCTCGTTCCTCGTCGTGGACGGTCTGGACGCGCAGCGGGCGCGCGGGGTCGTGACCGGTGTTCGCCCCGGCCAGGACGAGCGTGCCCAGCCGGTCGGCCAGCGCCCGGTCGACGCCGTCGATCTGCACGATGCTGGACACCTCCACCGACGCGCCGCCGGCCCGGGTCGGCACCGGCTGGGACCGCCCGGTCAGCGCGTCGAGATCGGCGCGGGCGATCCGGTACTGCTTGCCGATCCGCACCGCCGCGAGCCGGCCCGTGCGGATGTAGCCGCGGACCGTGCGCACGTGCAGGCCGAGCAGGTCGGCCACCTGCTCCACCGAGTACATTTCTTCCCTCATCGGGACCCATTATAGTCTCGATGGGGAAGGATAGGGAGTGGGGGTGGCACAAAAAACCGTGGCCTCCGCCCGAAGGAAGAGGCCACGGTTTCCTGATCGTTGCAGCGGGACGTCAGCGCAGGCGGGACTCGATCGACTCGATGATCCGCGGGCGCAGCTCCGCGGCGCGGATGACGGCGTCGACGGAGCCGACCTCGACCGCGCGCTGGATGTTGTGCACGCGGTCGAACTCCGTGGCCACCTCGCCGAGCTTCTCCGGGCGGACCGTCGCGCGGAGTTCGTCGAGCTCGGCGGTCAACGCGGCGCGGTCGGCGCCGGAGGCTGCCGCGACGCGGGCCTCCAGGTCCCGCACGCGCGGGTCGGCCGCGGTGCGGGCGTTGACGTCGCCGGAGAACACCACCGCGGCGGCGGGGGCGCCGCCGAGCACCGAGGCGAACGAGCCCTCCAGCGCGAGCACGGTCATGTTCGGGTTCAGCGCCTTCGAGAACACCACGAACGCGCCGCCGTGGTACCGCGAGATCACGCAGAACACGATGGGCCCGCGGAAGTTCACGATCGCGCGGCCGATCTCGGCCCCGTACTCGAGTTGCAGCTTCCGCATCGACTCCGGCGAGCCGTCGAAGCCCGACAGGTTCGCCAGCACCACCAGCGGCCGGTTGCCGCTGGCCGCGTTGATCGCCCGCGCGGCCTTCTTCGACGACTGCGGGAACAGCGTGCCGGCCGTGTAGGTGTCCGGGCCGTCGGTGGGCGGGAAGCCCCGCCGCGACACCGACCGTGACTCGATGCCGAGCAGGCACACCGGCATGCCGCCGAGATGCACGTCCTGCACCACCGCGGTCTCCGCGTCGGCCATGCCCGCCCAGCGTTCCAGCACCGGGTGGTCCTGGTCGGAGAGCGCCCGCATCACGGACCGGATGTCGAACGGCTTCTTGCGGTCCGGGTTGGCCTCGGCGGAGAAGATCTCGCCGACGGTGGTGAAGTCGCTGCCCGCCACGGTGTGCGGGAAGTCGGAGATGTCGCGGTCGACGGGGTCGGTCGTCCTCGTCCGCCGCGGCCCCGCCTCGCCGGGCGCGACGTACGTGTGGTCGTAGTGCGACATCAGCACGGCCCGCGCGGCGGTCAGGCTCGGCGCCCAGTACTGCGCCTGCCCGTTCGGGCCCATCACCCGGTCGTAGCCGCCGATGCCGAAGTTGTCCTCGGCCGACACGCCACCGGAGAAGTCGAGCGACTGCTTGCCGGTGAGCACCATCGCCGAGTCCGGCGTCATCACCAGGATGCCCTTGGTGTGCATGAGCATCGTCGCCTCGGCGTTCCAGTACGGCTGCGCGCCGACGTTGATGCCCGCGACCACGATGTTGATCTCGCCGCCGTCCTGGGTGAACTCGACGATCCGCTTGAGCGTCGCCGCCACCCAGTCCATGTTCTCCGTGCCGGACTCCATGGAGATCCGCGCGCCGGAGGACAACGCGTACCACTCCAAGGGCACCTGCATCTGCTCGGCCAGGTCCAGTGCGGCGATCACGCGGCGGCACTCCGGCTCCGACAGCGCCCCGAGTGACTTCGTCGGGTCGCCGAGCAGCACGACCCTGGTGACGCCCTGCGGGTGCCGCCGGGTCGCCGTGGCGACCACGCCCGCGACGATCGCCGCCCTGTTGCGGCCCTTGGGCCGGTCGACCGGCACCAGCACGTGGTTCTCGTCGAGGTCGTGCTCGACGAAGTCGCCGAGCAGCCCGGTCAGCTCGTACGGGTACACCGTGTTGCGGCTGCTCGCCCGCAGCACCTTCAACCGGTAGTCGTCGAGCGGCTCGACCGGCTCGTCGGACGGCTCGCCGATGATCAGCTCGCTGCCACCGGTGGCGTCGAAGGAGACCCGTACGGCGATCTTGGTCAGCTCGCCGGTCGTCCGGTCGCGCTGCCGCGCGATGAACAGGATCTCCTCCAGCCCGGCGCCCGCGGTGGTCGGCAGCACGCGCCCGGCGATCGTCTCCAGCTCGGCACGGGTGATGTGGCTCGGCGGCCAGACGTAGACCACGATCCGGTTGGTGTTGAAGCGCTTCTTCGACGGTCGCCGCGACTGCGCGCGGCGGATCGAGTCGAGGCAGGTGGCGATGGTGTCCTCGGCCGTGGGCAGCGCGATCAGCCGGCCGTCGTGCTCGCGCAGCTCGGTCAGGTCGCGCACCTGGGCGAACGCGACGAGCCGGTCGTCCGACGGGTTCTCCCGCGCCTGGCACTGGAAGAGGTAGACCTCCTCGTCCGACGATGGCAGCCGGGTGAGGTCGAACTTGCGCAGCCGCTCAAGCTGCATCCGCTGCGCGATGTACGGGTGCAGGCCGCGGATCAGCCGCTCCTCGGCCATCCCGGTGGTCGACGGGCGGAACGTGAAGTGGTGGTGCATCACCGCGCCGCGGCTGCCCGCGACGGTGGTGGTGAGCCTCCTGACGTGGCTCGGCAGCGGGTGCGCGGCGATGGCCTCGTGCAGTGCGGCGGCCATCGCGTCGGAGTCCTCGGGCTGCCCCTCCCACGCGAGGTAGATGTCGGCGTCGATGGCCTCCTGGCCGCTCGCCAGCTCGGCGAGCCCGCGCAGCGCGGCACCCAGCGTCTCGAACCGCACGGCGGAGGTCACCAGCCGCGAGCCGGCCCGCTCGGCGACCACGAACCGGCAGCCCGACACGTCGCTGGTGCGGACGCCGGTGAGGCCCTTGTTGCCGTAGTACCGCCGGGTCAGCACCTCCAGCAGCACCGAGTTGTCCACGGAGCCGCGGACGAGCCGCTGGCCGAGCAGCCGCACCAGCGGCTCGGTGCTGCGTACCATCTCGGCGATGAGCTCGGCGCGGTCCGGCGTGTCCGGGTGCTCGTCGAGGAAGCGCAGGTGCTTGCGGACGCCGGCGTACACGAGGGCGCGGTTGCGGCGCAGCAGCGGCTGGCCGAACCACGCGAACACCACGCCCCGGGCGAGGTCGGACACCACGGGGAAGCGGACCTGCGTCGCGGCCACCAGCCGTTCCAGCGCGAGACCGGCGGGCTCGCGCAGGGTCTCGTCCGGCGGCGGCTCGCGCAGCCACGCCCGCAGCAGCGTCGTGACGACCATCGCGTCGGTCGATGCCCGCTGCAGCGCGAGGAAGATCCGGAACACTGCGGCTTCGAGCTCGGGCGAGCGCTCCAGGTCGGGTACGCCGTAGTGCCCGAGGGCCGTGGCGAGCTTGGCCTGGAACGCCTCCGGCAGCCCGGCCCGCTCGACGTCGAGGCTCTGCAGATAGGTGTGGAAGTGCTCGCGGTCGCTGTGCACGTGGCCGTCGCCGCCGTCCTCACCCGCCGGCCGGTTGCGGCTCAGCTCGGTCAGGTCGGCGAACAGGGAGACGAGTTCGAGCTCCTCGGCGAGGGGGCGCACGCGGTCTTCGGTGCTCTTCCGGCGTGCGGCGAGGTAGTCGTCGAGCACGCGGCGCTCGTCGTGCGGGTCGACGTCGTAGCCCAGCAGCAGGCTGCGCAGGTCTTCCTGGCCGCGCCGGGTGCGCTGCCGCGCCGGGACCTCTTCGGGCGCGGCGGGCAGGTCCAGCTCGACGGCGCTGCCGGCCGAGGCGGCCTCGGCCTCGGCGTCGTCGTCGGCGAGCGGCTCCAGCCGCAGCAGCGGGGCGCCGGTCTCCACCTGGCTGCCCACGGCCACGACGCATTCCTTCAGCCGGGCCTTGAACGGCGCCCGCAGCACCGTCTCCATCTTCATGCTCTCCAGCACCAGCATCGGAGCGCCGGCCTCGACCTCGGCCCCGACCTTCAGCGGCGTCGCGACGACCAGCGCGGGCGCGGGGGAGCGCACGACGCCGCCCTCGTCCCGGCTGACCCGGTGCGTCACGCCGTCGACCTCGACCAGGTGGATCGGCCCGTACGTGCTGGTGAGCAGGCGGTATCGGGTGCCGTTGACGAGGATCTGCCCGGTGTGCCGGTCGAAGCGGTCGAGCTCGACGTCGGCGGTGCGGACGTCGTCACCCGCCTCGACGCCGACGCGGAACCGGTGCGCGCCGACCCGCGCCACGCGCACGCGGTAGCCCGCGCCGCGCAGCTTCAGCTCCAGCGGGCGGCCGCTCTCGTGCTGCACCTGCGGGCGTCCGCCGAACGCCGTCGACACCAGCCGCTGCCGCTCGGCGCGCTCCTCCTCCTCGTACGCCTCGATGGCGGCGGCGGCGAGCGCGACGGCGGAGTGCCGGTGCGTGACGAGCCGGCCCTCGCCTCGGACGCGGTCGATCCAGCCGGTGTCGGCGCTGGCGTCGATCACCTCGGGCTGGTCGAGCAGGTCGAGCACGAAGCTCTTGTTCGTCGCGCCGCCCTCGATGATCACCGTGGTCTGCGCCATTGCCCGGCGCAGCCGGGCGAGCGCCTCGTCGCGGTCGCGGCCGTAGGCGATGATCTTCGCGATCATCGAGTCGAAGTCGGCGGGGATGGTGTCACCCTCGCTGACTCCGGTGTCCACCCGGATGCCCGGCCCGGCGGGCAGGGCCAGCCGTGCGATGCGGCCCGGGGAGGGCGCGAAGTCGCGGTCGGGGTCCTCGGCGTTCAGCCGGGCCTCGACGGCGTGCCCGCGCTCGGCGGGCGGCTCGCCTTCGAGTCGCCCGCCCGAGGCCACGTGCAGCTGCGCCTTGACCAGGTCGAACCCGGTGGTGGACTCGGTGATCGGGTGCTCGACCTGTAGGCGGGTGTTGACCTCGAGGAACGCGAACAGTCGGTCGCCGGGGTGGTAGAGGAACTCGACGGTCGCCGCGCCGCGGTAGCCGACCGCGAGGGCCAGCCGCTCGGCCGACGTCTTGAGCTCGGCCGTCTGCGCGGGGCTGAGCACCGGCGACGCCGACTCCTCGATGACCTTCTGGTTGCGCCGTTGCACCGAGCAGTCCCGGACCCCGAGCGCCCAGGCGGTGCCCTCGCCGTCGGCGATCACCTGGACCTCGACGTGCCGGGCGCCGGTGACCAGGCGCTCCAGGAACACGACGCCGCTGCCGAACGCCCGCGCGGCCTCCTGGCTGGTGCGCTCGTAGGCGTCGGCGAGTTCGGCCTCGTTGGTGACCACACGGATGCCGCGCCCGCCGCCGCCCGCGGTCGCCTTCAGCATCAGCGGGTAGCCGATCCCGGTTGCCGCCGCCAGCGCGGCGTCCAGGGTCTCGACCGCGCCGCGGCTCCACGGCGCCACCGGGACGCCGACCTCCTCGGCGATCAGCTTCGCGCCGATCTTGTCGCCGAGCTTGCGCATGGCTTCCGGGCTCGGCCCGACGAAGGTGACGCCGACCTTCTCGCACAGCTCCGCGAACGCCGGGTCCTCCGCGACGAAGCCCCAGCCGACCCACGCGGCGTCGGCCCCGGTCTCCACCAGCGCGCGCTCCAGCACCTTCAGGTCGAGGTACGGGCGCGCGGACGCGGGACCGAGGTCGTAGGACAGGTCCGCCTCGCGGACGAAGGTGGCCGTACGGTCGACGTCGGTGTGCAGGGCGACGGTCTCGATCCGGGTCCCGGTCTCTGCGGCGATGTCTCGTACGGCGTGGATGAGCCGCATAGCGGCCTCGCCGCGGTTGACGATGGCGACACGACTGAACACCCGACCGAGCCCTCCTGTAGTCCGACGATGGGGGGCACCGCGACACGGCGACCCCCGGCAGTGTTCACCCTTCCGTCTACCGATGGGGAACGCCATGTCGCAGACGACGCACGCTGGACGGCGCCAGTTGTAGGAACCCAACAAAGACCGTTGGCCGCACACGCCTAACCAGGGCGTGCGCGAACGGAGCGGAGGCACGCCCTCGCCGCACGTCGACTGTGACCCGGATCACGATCGAACCCACCCACCCCCAGGGCCCGGCAAAGTCGTGGGGTCTCCGGCTTGGCAGGCTCCAGGGGATACGCGCGTTGCCGACACCATCGGCCCCTGCCGGGTCGGCCCCTGCCGGGTCGGCCTGCCGGTGGGGGTATTCGTCGGGCCGCCGCCCGACTGCCCGGTGTGCGGGGCGGCATGGGGCGGCGCAGCGGCGACCTACCGGGCAGGTGCGGGAGGTTTGCGCCGGCACTTTCACGGAATGAGGGGCTATCCCGCGCCGGGAGACCACAAATTCCGTGAAAGTGCGCGGCGGTCGGCGGCGCATGCCGATCCCCGGCAGCTTCGTTCCGTCGGTCAGTCCCACTGGTCCTGGTTGAGGAACCGGGCGAAGCCCCGCCACGAGTTCGGCCCCATCGCCCCGTCGACCGGGCCGGTGTAGCCCCAGCCGGAGGCGAGTCGCTGCACGGCCTTCCAGGTGTTCGCCCCCGGTGCGCCGTCGATCGGGCCGGTGTAGCCGTAGCCGCGCAGGGCCCGTTGCAGCGCCGCGTAGGTGTTCGTCCCGGGCACGCCGTCGATCGGTCCGGTGTAGCCGGACGCGGTGGACAGCCAGTTCTGGGCCCGCATCCACATGACCGGCCCGGGGGTGCCGTCCTGCTCAGTCGTGGTCTTCGGCAGCGGGTCGTCCGGCAGCGGGTCGGTCGGTCCGCCGTTGACGATCTCGAACGCGCTCGGCTTGGCCACGTTCAGGTCCACCGAGGCGATGCCGCCGGTCGATCCCGTCGAGCTGTACTGGTGGGCGCCCCAGGTCGGGTAGGCGCCGCCCAGGTTCGGCTCGCCGGGGTAGCTGCCGTTGTTGGCGCCCCACATCGCCACCCAGAGCTTCACGCCCGCCGCGATCGTTCGCGGCCATGTCCCGGAGCGCAGGTCGGCCGCGCCCATGTACAGCCAGGGCACGTGGTTGCCGATCCGGGCGCGCATCCGCTGGAAGAACGTCGTGACCTCGGTGTCGTTCCACAGCCTCGTCGAGTCGTCGAGCACCTCGTTGTCCAGTGCGATCACGTCGCCGGGCCGGTAGTCGCGCAGGTGGGCGGCGAAGTAGTCGGCGGCCTGGGTGGGGGTCTGGAAGTCCCCGGCCAGCCAGTAGTGGCCGACCCTGAGCCCCGCCGCCCGCGCGCCGTTCACCTGGATCGCGTACTGCGAACCGATGTACGGGCCTTCCGAGAGCTGGGAGCCGCCGGCCTTCACGATCACGAACTGGTGGCCGTCGGCGCGGACATCGGCGAAGTCGATGCCGGCCTGCCAGGTGGCAACGTCGATGCCGGACACCGTGCCGGGCGGCACCGCCGCAGTGGCGGGCGTCGCGGTGGCGGGCGTCGCCCCGAGGCTCACCGGCAACGCGACGGCGATGGCGACCGCCACCGCGAGCCGCCCCAGAACGGCGGTCATGCCGGGTCTCCCGCTGAGGCGCCCGGGCCACCGGGTGACGAGCCGATCGTTCCGCACGTATTGATGATCATCGAGCAATGGTAGTGGTTGGTCAGGTGCGATGCCACCCCTGTGTCGTCGGGGGAGCCCCGATCCAACCCCTGCCGCAAACATTGATGCACGCCACTTCGAGGGCTATTCTCTGCACGTCAATGATCACCTACGACGGCGCGGAGGAACGATTATGGGCCATGAATATCTGCCCGGCTGCTGCGGCGGTGGCGGAGAGCAGTCGCCGGCTGGGCTCAGCCGCCGTACGCTGCTGCGCGGCACCGCCCTGACCACCGGTGCCCTCGCCGTCGGCGGTGTCTTCGGCCTGCCCGGGATCGCCCACGCCGCGCCGTCGATCTACAACCCGTTCGCCGGCTACCCGATCACCGGATCCTGGCAGGAGCACCTCAACAGCGGCTCGCTCGGCGGCATCGACTTCGGGATGGGCGTCGGCACCAGCCTGCCGGCGTGCGGCGCTGGCACGATCCAGAACATCCCGAACAACGGCACGGGCGGGCACACCGTCACGATCCACCACGCGGACGGATACCGCAGCCAGTACATGCACCTGTCGCAGTTCCTGCTGGCCAACGGCGCGGGGGTCGGCGCCGGTGCGATCGTGGGACGGTCCGGCGGGGCCGTCGGCGCCCCCGGTTCCGGCAGCTCCACCGGCCCGCACCTGCACTGGCACATGATCAACCCGAGCGGGGTACGGATCAACCCGCTCACCTACGTCGGCCAGAACCCCGGTGGTGGGCTGCCCAAGACCACGACCGAGCAGGACGGCATCCCGGGCACCATCTTCTACAAGCGGATGCAGAACTGGCTGCGGATCACCTCGGGCTACACCGGCCCGATCGACGGCGCACCGGGGGCGAACACCTACGCGGCGCTGCAACGGGCCCTGCGCGGCTACGGCTACACCGGCCCGATCGACGGGGCGATGGGGCCGAACTCGTGGATGGCGGTGCAGCGGCTCGCCTCCGGCTACGGCTACACCGGCCCGATCGACGGGGCGATGGGGCCGAACTCGTGGCGGGGCTTCGCCCGGTTCCTCAACCAGGACCGGTGGAACTGACCCTCCCGGGCCCATCCCGCCCAGCGGTCGCGCAGGCGTAGCCCGGCGAGCTGGGCCATCAGGTCCAGCTCGCCGGGCCACACGCACCGGAAGGGGATCGAGCGGAACTCGCCGCCACCAGCTCCCCGAAGTGCCCGTCCCCGTCGTCCATCGGCGGACCGTACCGCGACCGCCTCCCGCAACGCCGGGAATTACCGGCGGGTCAGCGCCGCCCGGCGGCCCGGGCGACGAAGGTGCGCCAGGCGGTCGGGGGGAAGGTGAGGGCCGGGCCTGCCGGGTCCTTGCTGTCGCGTACGCCGACGACGCCCGGGAGGTTGTCGGCAACCTCTACGCAGTTCCCGCCGTTGCCGCTGCTGCGGCTGCTCTTGCGCCATCGCGCGCCAGTCAGGTCCATGTCTGCGCCACCTCCGTGATCAGCTCCACCGATTGCCAGTGGGACAGCGCCTCGCCGCGCACGTTCTCCCACGCACCCAGTATCGCCGCGATGTCGTCGGGGTCGCTGACCACCTGTCCCTTCAGCTGGTTGTCCAGGTAGCCGGCGAGCCGGTGGTCGGCGCTGGCCGCGATGACGAACGGCCCGTTCAGCCCGGCGTACGCGCCCACCCGGGACGGTACGACGTGCACCCGCACGTGCGGGTGGGCGCACGCCGCGACCAGGGCGTGCAACTGCTCGCGCATGGTCGCCGGGCCGCCGACCGGCCGGCGCAGCACCGTTTCGTCGACGACGGCGGTGAACTGCGGCGGGTCGTCGTGGCGCAGGACGTCCTGGCGGGCCAGCCGGGTGGCCAGGTGCCGCTCCACGTCGCCCCGGGCGATCAGGCCGGTGCCGCCGAGCACCGCGCGGGCGTACGCCTCCGTCTGGAGCAGGCCGGGCAGCACCATGGACTCGTACGAGCGCAGCGAGACCGCCTCGCGCTCGATCTCCTGCCACGGCCGGAACCAGACGGGCTCCCGACGTCTCGATGTGTCCGCCCAGATGTCCCCGATGTCCCGGCCGAGGACGGCCGCCGCCGCCGCGCGGTGCCGGGGATGGGGGATGCGGTCCTCGTGCAGCCATCGCGCGGTCGTCTTCGGATCGACGCCGACCTCGGCGGCGAGCGAGTCGGTGGTGTGTCCGGTGTCGTGCAGCGCGGCCCGGAGAGCGTCGTTCATGGCCCCTCCCAAGGGGATGTCAGGGATGTCTGCTGACCATACCCTTACGCCCTGTATTTGGGCCATCACGCGCGGCAGGGTTTCTCCGCAGAGGACGGCGCGGCCGGTGGAGGCGAGGGCCCGGCGGTCGCGCCCGTCGGGCCGCCCCACGCATCCGGCGCGGGGCGGCCCTCCACGATCGACGGACGAGGGGGAACCATGCCGCACGGAGGAGGCCGACACCGGCCACTACGTGGATACCGCTGCGGTTGCGTACGCTGCCGCGAGCACCGCGCCGAAAGGCCGATCCCGCCAACGCCAACGCTGCCGCCAACGCCGCCGCTGCCGCCGTCGCCGCCGAAACCGCCGCCGCTGCCGTTGCCGAAAGCGGTGCCGCCGCCGACGTCCAGGGAGTGCTGGTGAGTCGCCTTCCGTCCCGGCCGCACCTGCCGATGCGGCCCGCCTGGCTGTGCCGGTCGTGTGCCGCGCCCTGGCCGTGCTCAACCGCCCAGCTCTGCCTGGTCACCGAGTTCCACGGCCACTCGACCGCGCTCGCGTTCTACCTCGCGGCGTCGATGTACGAGGCGATGGACGACATGTACCGCCTCGGGGCCCGCCCCGCCCCGGGCGTGCTGCACGCCCGCTTCCTCGGCTGGCTGTCCCGCGCCCGCTGCCCCGCCCCCGACCGGTCATGCCCGCGTTGCCGGGGCGGAGGACGACCACCGTCGAATCCGGTCTGAGGCCCGTGGCCCGTACGGGTGCCCGTGCGGAACCGGCGGCGGCTCGTCGTTCTCCGTCAGTCGCCGGGTTGCCGCAGGTACGCCAGCACGGCCAGCACCCGGCGGTTCGCGTCGTCGGTCGGCGGCAGATCCAGCTTGGCGAGGATGTTCCCCACGTGCTTGCCGACGGCGGCCTCGGAGACCACCAGTTCCCGGGCGATCGCCGAATTCGACCGGCCCTCGGCGACCAGGGCGAGCACCTCCCGCTCCCGGGCGGAGAGCCGGTCGATGGGGTCGCGCTGCCGGCGCAGGAGTTGCCGGACCACCTCCGGGTCCACCACGGTGCCGCCGTCGACCACTCGGCGCAGCGCCCCGGCGAACTCCTCGACGTCGACCACCCGGTCCTTGAGCAGGTACCCGACCCGCCGGCCGGCCCCGGAGTCGAGCAGGTCGGCGGCGGCGCCGTGCTCGACGTACTGGCTGAGCACCACCACCGCCAGGTCGGGGTGCTCGCGGCGCAGCCGCAGCGCGGCGCGCAGGCCCTCGTCGGTGTGCCCGGGCGGCATCCGCACGTCGGTGAGCACCAGGTCCGGCCGGTGCTCCGCGACCGCAACGAGGAGCGCGTCGGCGTCCCCGACGGCGGCCGGCACCGCGAAGCCGAACCGGACCAGCAGCCCGGCGAGGCCCTCCCGAAGCAGGACGTCGTCCTCGGCGACCACTACCCGGACGGCGGTTCGTACGGGGTCCACGGCAGCTCCACGGATAGCAGGGTCGGCCCGCCCACCGGGCTGGACAGGAACATTCTGCCGTCGGCCACGGCGACCCGGTCGGCCAGCCCGGTCAGCCCGGATCCCCGGGCCGGTTCCGCGCCGCCGCGCCCGTCGTCGCCCACCTCCACCAGCAGCGCGTCGCCGCGTCGCCGCAGCCGCACGGTGGCCCGGGTCGCGTCGCTGTGCCGGGCCACGTTGGTCAGCGCCTCCGCCACCACGAACCAGGCCGTCGCCTCCAGGTGCGCGGGCGGCCGGGCGGGCAGCGCCGCGTCCACGGTCACCGGCACGCCTGCCCGGTCTGCCAGCTCCTCCACGGCGGTGGCCAGGCCGCGGTCGGTGAGCACCTGCGGCCGGATGTCGTGGATCAGCGCCCGCAGCTCCACCATCAGCTCCTTGGCCTGCCGGTGCGCGCTGGCCACGGAGTGCGCCGCCGGGGAGTCGGGCGGCAGGTCCAGCCGGGCCAACCCGAGCTGAAGGGTCAGGCTGACCAGCCGCTGCTGCGCCCCGTCGTGCAGGTCCCGCTCGATGCGTCGCCGCTCCGCCTCGAACGCGGCGGCGAGCCGGGCCCGGGACCGGGACACCTCGACCAGCTCGGCCCGCAGCCGCTCGTCCGGGCCGGCGGCCAGCAGCGCCCGGGTGAGCGCGCCGTGCCCGCCGGCCAGCAGCCCCACCAGCCAGGGCGCGGCCGGGGCGGCGAGCAGCCCGACGAGGGCGTACGGGATCGCCTGGCCGACCGTCGAGGCCGTGCCGATGCCGAGCGACACCGGCCGGTCGGAGCCGGCCACCAGCGCGGGCGCGGCCACCAGCACGCCGATCAGCAGCAGCACCACGGCGACCGCCGTGTAGAGCACCGGGACGACGGTCACCAGCAGCGCCAGGTCGGCCGACTCCCGCCAGGCCGCCGGGTCGGCGTACCGGGAGCGCAGCCAACGGCCCGGGCTCTCGGCCGGTGGGCGGCGGGGGACCGGCCGGGCGTCGACCAGCCGCAGCCGCCACCGCTCGACCATTGCCACCGGGGCGGACAGCAGCGGCCCGCATGCCAGGGCCAGGGCCACGGCGAGCAGCGCCGCGCCGGCCCGCTCCAGGCCGGACCCGTCGGCCGCCAGGGCCGCGCACGGCAGCGCGAGCACCCCGAGCGGCACGCCCACGGCCAGCACCACCGGCACGGTGCCGAGCAGGTACGCCAGCGACCGCCACAGCCAGCGGCCGAACGCGAAATTCGGGCGGCTCAGCGCCGCCAGGACCGTCTCCGGCTCCGCCGGTGCGGTGTGCGGTGCCGCCGCCGAGGCAACACTCGGCTCAGGGGACGCCACCGGACCACCGTAGTGCCCGGCCCTGGGTATACCCAGCCCCACCCCGACCTGGGGGGCTGCGCGTAGTGCCCGCCCCCGCCGCCGCGTGGTCCGCTGTGACACGGAACGAATCGGGCGGGGAGGAAGAGCGGATCGTGCTGGAACTGGTGGATGTGGGCAAGGTGTACCGGGGCGGCCGGCGGGCGGTGGACGGGTTGACCCTGCGGTTGGGGCCGGGGCTCGTCGGGCTGCTCGGCCCCAACGGGGCGGGGAAGTCGACGCTGCTGCGGATCGCCGCCACGGTGACCCGGCCCAGCAGCGGGCGGGTGCTCTTCGACGGGGCGGACGCGGTCGCCCGACCGGAGGCGCTGCGCCGCACCCTCGGGTACCTGCCGCAGGACTTCACCGGCTACCCGAAGCTCAGCGGGCGGGAGTTCCTGTCGTACCTCGCGGCGGTGAAGGGGCTGTCCCGGCGCTCGGCGCGGGCCCGGGTCGACGAGCTGCTGGAGCTGGTCAACCTCACCGACGCGGCCCGCCGACCGCTCGGCGGCTACTCGGGCGGCATGCGGCGGCGGGTCGGCATCGCCCAGGCGTTGCTCGCCGACCCCCGGGTGCTCGTCGTCGACGAGCCGACCGCCGGCCTCGACCCGGAGGAGCGGGTCCGGCTGCGCAACCTGCTCAGCGACCTGGCCGCCGACCGGGTGGTGCTGCTGTCCACCCACATCGTCTCCGACGTCGAGTCGGTGGCCGGGGACATCGCGATCGTGGCCGGTGGGCGGCTGCGCCGCCGGGGCGCCCCCGCCGACCTGCTGCGCCCCCTGGTCGGCCGGGTGTGGGAGGTCGACCTGCCGCCGCAGGAGGTGCCCCGGCTCGCCGCCGGGCACGTGCTCACCCGCACGCTGCGCACCCCGACGGGGGTACGCGCCCGGGTGCTGGCCGCCGCGCCGCCCGCGCCCGGCGCCGTGCCGGTCACCCCCGACCTGGAGGACGCGTACCTCGACGCGATCCACACCCCGCAGCCGGCCGCGCCGACGGCGGTGTGGCGGTGAGCGCCCCCCGGGTGTCCGCCCGCCTCGCGGGGCAGGCCCACGCGGCCGGCGCGGTGGCCCTGGCCGACCTGCGGGAGCGGGTACGCCGGCCGGCGTACCTGGTGGTGCTGGGCGCGGCGATCGGCCTGGGCCTGCTCGCCGCGCCCGCCGCCGACGCCCACTGGGTGATCCTCGACGCGGGCGGCTGGCGGGGCCGCTACGACAGCGCCTGGACCGGCACGGTCATCGCCCTCGCGGCGGCCCTGTGGCTGCTGCTCGGCGGCTTCTACGTGCTGCGCGACGGCATCGAACGCGACGAGCGCGGCGGCGTCGGCGAGCTGCTGGCCGCCACCCCATTGACCCGGGTGGCCTACCTCGCCGGGAAGTTCGGCAGCAACCTGCTGGTGCTGGCGTCGATGACCGGCGTGCTGGCCGGCACGGCGGTGGTGCTGCAACTGGCCCGGGGCGAGTCCCGCGCGCTCGACCCGGTGGCGCTGCTGTCGCCGTTCCTGCTGCTGACCCTGCCCGTGCTGGCGGTCACCGCGGCGGCGGCGGTGCTCTTCGGCACCGTCCGGCCGCTGCGCGCCGGGCTCGGCAACGTCGTCTGGTTCTTCTGCTGGACGGTCGCGGTCATCGGCGGGCAGGGCGCCGGTGCGCCGCTCGGCGGCCTCGGCAGCCACCGGGTCGCCGCGTCCGTGGCCGCCGACCTGGCCGGGCGGGGGGTGCCGTTGAAGGGCGCGGAGTTCAGCCTCGGGCTCACCGCCCGGGACGCGCCACTGCGCGTCTTCGACTGGTCCGGCCTGCACCCGGACGCCGGGTTCGTCGCCGCGCGGCTGCTGCTCCTGCTGCTGGCCGCCGGCCTTGCGGTGCTGCCCGCACTCTGGTTCACCCGCTTCGACCCCGCCCGGGGCCGCTACCGGCCGGTGCCCGACGGCCCCGCCGGGCACCCCGCTGCCGTCGCGGCTGCCGCCCCGGGCACGTTTTCCACCCAGGGTGGCGTCGCGGCTCCGGGCACGTTCGCGGCTCCGGGCACGTTCGCGGTCCCGGGCTTGGTGCCCGGTTCCGGCGGGCCGGCGGGGTATCCGGCCGCCGCGTTCGGCGGGCGGCCCCGGACCCCGGCCCACCCCGGGGCAACCGCCGGGCGGCTGCTCGCCGGCGAGCTGCGGGTGCTGGTGCAGGGGCTGTCCCGCTGGTGGTGGGCGGGGGTGGCGGTGCTCGCGGTCGGGGCCGCCGTGGCACCGGCCGACGTGGCCACCCGGGGACTGCTGCTGGCCGCCTGGATCTGGCCGGTCCTGGTCTGGTCCCGGCTCGGCACCCAGGCACACGCCGAGGGCGTCGAGCCGCTGCTGGCCGCCCACCCCCGTCCGTACCGTCGGGTGGTCGCCCAGTGGGCGGCGGGCGCGGCGCTGACCGCAGCCGTCGGCGGGGTGCCGGCGCTGCGGATGGTGCTGGCCGGCGACGGTCCGGGGCTCGCCGCGTGGGCCGCCGCCGTGCTGCTCCTGCCCGCCGGGGCGCTGGCGCTCGGCGCGCTCACCCGCAGCCCGCGCCCGTTCCAGGTCGGCTGGGTGGCGCTGTGGTGGGCGGCGGTGAACGGGCTCGGCGGGCTCGACGTCACCGGCACGGTACGCCAGGACGGGCTGCCGGCCGGCCCCGCGCCGCTGCCGCTCGTCGGAGCCGCCGCCGCGCTGCTGGCCGTCGGGCTGCTCGCCGCCCACCTGCGCGAAACCACCCGCTGAGGTGGGCGCCCACCCGCCGCCGGGGCGGTGGCGGGTGGGGGGCCGGGCCCGAAGACCCTCCGGTCGGCGACGGAGGGTCTTCGGGGGATCGACGCAGCGTTTATCCTGTGCCCCGACCGACCCGTCGGAGGGGACCGCATGCCGTCGCGGCAGGACCAGCTTCACTCGTACCAGTTCACCGTCCAGCGGGCGGTAGCCGCCCTGGTGATGCGGGAGACGGACCCGGCGCGGTCGCCGTTCCGGCGGCTGGCCGGGGCCGGGCTGGCCGGCGTGCTGGTCGCCGCGATCGCCCTCGGCGGCTTCGCCCTGTACGGGCTCTTCACCGGCAGCGGCAGCAAGTGGCGCGACCCCGGCGCGGTGATCGTGGAGAAGGAGTCCGGCGCCCGCTTCGTCTACCGCGACCAGAAGCTGCACCCGGTGCTCAACTACGCCTCCGCGCTGCTGATCATCGGCGTCGGTAGCCCGCAGACCGTGCTGGTCGCCCGCCGCTCGATCGAGGGGGTGCCGCGCGGCCTGCCGCTGGGCATCCCCGACGCCCCGGACTCGCTGCCCGAGCGGTCCCGCCTGTCGACCGCCCCGTGGACCGTCTGCTCGGTCGTCACGACCGAGGCGGAGCGGGCCGCCCCCCGCTCCGCCGTGCTGATCGGGGTGGCCGCCGCCGGCGGCCGGGCGCCGGGCGACGACGCGGTCCTGCTCCGGCACCCCGGCGGCGGCCTGCATCTGGTCTGGCACGCCCGCCGGTACCTGCTGCGGGACGCCGGCCGGTCGCTCGCCGCGCTCGCCGCCACCCGCCAGCGCGCCGTGCCGGCCGCGCCGGCCCTGATCGACAGCATCCCGGCCGGGGCCGACCTCGCCCCGCCGGAGCTGCCCGGACTGGGGCGGCCCTCGGCCCTGGTGTCCGGCGCGCTGGTCGGCGACGTCTTCCTGATCCGCAACTCCGGCGGCGGCCGGCAGTACGCCGTCGCCCTCACCGACGGCCTCGCCGGCATCACCGAGTTGCAGGCCAACCTGCTGCTCGCCCGCACCGGCCAGGGCGGGCCGGAGGCGCTGACCCTGGGCCGGTTCGCCGCGCTGCCCAAGCAGCCCGACCTCGTGCCGACCGGGCCGGCCGCCCCGCCGACCGCCCCACCCCGGCTGGCCGCCCCGGACGGCGGAACGCTCTGCGTCGGGGTCGGCGACGACGGGGAGGTCCGCGACGTGCGGCTCGGCGCGGCCGTGCCCGACCTGTCCGGCAGCCCGCAGACGGCGGGCGCGTCGGCGGTCGCCGACCACGTGGTGGTCGAGCCGGGGCACGGCGCGGTCGTGGAGTCGGCCGCCGCCCCGGGGGCCACCGGCGGCGCGGTCTCCGTCGTCACCGACCTCGGCCGGCGGCACGTGCTGGCCGACCCGGAGGTGCTCGGCGTGCTCGGCTACGGGGACGTGCGACCCGTCCGGTTGCCGGCCGGCCTGGTGAGCCTGGTGCCCGCCGGCAGTCCGCTCGACCCGGCCGCCGCCCGCGCCGTCGCCGCGCCCGCCTGAGGCGGGGGTAGCGGGCACCACCTCGAACCGGATGGCTGCGCCGTAGTGCCCGCCACCGCTGAGGCGGACGGACCCGCCCCGCCGCCCGCCCCATAGGCGTGGGGCGGCGGCGTGGGGCGGGTCAGCCGACGGTCGGGTCGGCGGGGCGGCGCAGCACGGTGACCGCGAAGTCGGCGTCGTCCCGCCAGGGGCGCAGGTCCCAGGTGGCGAATCGGTTCTCCCGGCGCAGCCCGGCGGCGACCGCGTCGGCGTCGAACTCGGCCAGCGGGTAGCCCCGGTCGGTGCCGAAGCCGACCACGACCACGCCGTCCGGGCGCAGGTGGGCGACGATCCGGCGGAGCACCTCCGGCTCGGTGCCGGGCGCGACGAACGCCATCACGTTGCCGGCCACCACGGCCGCGTCGAACGGCTCCGGCTCGCCGGCTGCCGCCAGGTCCAGCTCGGCCAGGTCGCCGACCAGGAAGTGGGGGCCGGGGTAATCGGCGCGGGCGGCCTCGATCAGCGCGGGATCGGCGTCCACGCCCACCACCGTGTGGCCCCGGGCGTGCAGCGCCGCGCCGACCCGCCCGGTGCCGCAGCCGGCGTCCAGGATCCGGGAGCCCGGCGGGACCAGCGCGTCCAGCAGCCGGGCCTCCCCGGCCAGGTCGGCGCCCTCGGCCGCCAGCCGGCGGAAGCGGTCGATGTACCACTGCGAGTGCTCGGGGCCGGTGTCGGTCGTCCAGCGGGTCGGGTTGGCCATGCCCCCACGCTAGTCCGGGCCAATGGTGGGCCGGGTGGCCACCCGGGGAGGCGGCGCGGAAGGTCACCGTCGGCGCTGCGGGAGAGCCGGGCGGCCCGGGTTCCGGACCCTGGCCGCGCTACCGGGGCGTCAACACACAGAACTCGTTGCCGTCGGGGTCGGCCATGGCCACCCAGCTGACCTCGCCCTGGCCGATGTCGATTCGAGTCGCCCCGAGGGAGATCAGGCGGTCGACCTCCGCCTGCTGATCACCGTGGGCAGGTGGGGCGAGGTCGAAGTGCAGTCGCTGCTTGCCCGCCTTCGGCATCAGCGGTGGGCCGCCCCACGTGATCTTCGGGCCGCCGAGCGGAGAGCGGATCGCGGTCTCCTGGTCCTGGTCCCAGACCAGCGGCCACCCCAGCGCTTCGCTCCAGAAGTATCCGACCTCCTGCGAGCCGTCGCAGGCCAGCGCTCCGACGAATCCGCAGTCGGCAAGGAAGTTGTTGCCCGGCCCGATGACGCAGAACTCGTTGCCCTCGGGGTCGGCGAGCACCACATGCCGCTCCTCCGGGAGCTGGCCGATGTCGATGTGCTGTGCCCCCAGCCCCAGCGCCCTCGCCACCGTCTGCTGCTGGTCCTCCAGGGATGCGCTCGTCAGATCGAAGTGCATCCGGTTCTGGCCGTCCTTCCGCCGCTGGGTCGGAAGAAAGCGGATTCGGAACCCGGTGTCGTCACTGGGCAGGAGCGCGACACCGTCGCGTGGATCGTCGGCCAGGTCCCAACCCAGGACCCCGGACCAGAACCGTGCGAGACGTAGAGGATCGGTCGCGTCGATGCTGAGCGCGAACAGGTGAGTCGTCATTTCTCCGCCCATCTCCGGTTCCGCTGGCTGACCGCTGTCAACGGGACGCCTGACCAGCCGGCCGAGCGGGAGCCTAGGGTGAGCCGGGCTCACGCGCAGCCCATTATCAGCCCTTCTCCGCGCCGCTGGTGAGGCCCTCGGTGAGCAGCCGCTCGCCGGCGAAGAACAGGAGCACGATCGGCAGGGTGAGGATCACCGAGCCGGCCATCAGCACCGTCTTGGGCACCTCGACGCCGTCGGCGAGCAGCGACAGCCCGAGCGACACCGTCCACCGGTCCGGCTTGTCGACGAGGAAGAGCAGGGCGAACAGGTACTCGTTCCAGGCGATCATGAAGTCGTAGAGGGCGACCGCCATGATCGACGGGGCGGCCAGGGGGAGGCTGACCCGGCGGATGATGCCGAGCCGGCCCGCCCCGTCGATCGCGGCGGACTCCTCCAGGCTGATCGGGATCGTCTCGAAGTAGTTCTTCAGCATGTAGACCGAGACCGGCAGGGTCTGCGAGATGTAGACCAGCACCAGCCCGAACAGCGAGCCGCGCAGCCCGACCCGGGTGAAGACCACGAAGAGCGGGATCGCGATGACGATCGACGGGAACAGGTAGACCGCCAGGAACAGCGCGCTGACCTGCCGGCGGCCGAAGAACCGCAGCCGGGAGACCGCGTACGCGCCGGGAATCGCCACGACCAGGGTGAGCGCGGTGGCGGCGAGGGCGACCAGGCCGCTGTTGCGGATGAAGGTCCCGAAACCCTGGCCGCCGTCGTCGACGGCCCGGAGCACCTCGGCGTACGTGCCGACGGTGAGCTCGCCCAGCGGCACCCACAGCGATCCGGGGCGCAGCAGCACCTGCTCGATGGGGCGCACCGAGAGCACCAGCATGTACCAGAACGGCACCAGCGTGATCACGAGGAAGCCGGCGATCACCGCCCGGCGCAGCCAGCGCAGGGTCACCGTCTCGAACCGGTCCCGGTCCATCACGACTCCTCCCGGCCGGCGAAGAAGCGCAGGTACAGCGCGACGAAGGCGAGCAGCACCACGGCCAGCACGACCGCCTGCGCCGCCGCCGCGCCGACGTCGGTGCGCGCGGTGAGGAACTGGTAGACCCGGACGCTGACCACCTCGGTCCCGGCGGCCCCGCCGGTGAGCAGGTAGACGTCGTCGAACTTGTTGAACGTCATGATGAACCGCAGCACCCCCAGCAGGGCGATCACCGGCATGAGCTGGGGCAGCAGGATGTGCCGGAAGCGCTGGGTGGGGGTGGCCCCGTCGACCCGGGCGGCCTCCTCCAGCTCGCCCGGCACGGCCTGGAGCCGGGCCAGCAGGAACAGGAACGCGAACGGGAAGTACCGCCACGCCTCGAACGCGATCACCGTCCACAGGGCCGTGGAGTCCTGGGACAGGAAGGGGACCGGGGCGTCCCAGCCCAGGAACCGCTGCCCCCAGTCGTTGACGATGCCGAGCTGCGGGTCGAGCATCACCTGCCAGACGAAGGCGACGGCGACCACCGGCGCCACGTACGGCAGCAGCATCGACGCCCGGACGAGGGTGCGCCCCCGGAACGGCCGGCGCACCACCAGCGCGGCGACCAGGCCGATCAGGATCGAGCCGGTGGTGCCGCCGATGCTGTAGAGCACGGTGGTCCCCAGCGTGCCGGCGAAGCCGGGGGTGTGCACCACCCGGTCGAGGTTGTCCAGGGTGAACTCGCCGAACAGGCCGGTCTTGCGCAGGGTCGCCAGGCGTACCCGCTGGAAGGCCAGCAGGACCGTCCAGACGATCGGGACGCCGACCACCGCCAGTACGACGAGCAGGGTGGGTGCGACCAGGGCGAGGCCGGCGCGGGACTCCCGGCGGCGCAGGGTGAGCGGGCGGCGGCCGGGCCGGGCGGGCCGGCCGGTCCGTTCCCGGGCGGGGGAGTGGCCCGGGCCGGGGGCGGTGGTGGTCAATTGACGCCCGCCTTGATCGCCTCGACGTCCTTCTTCGCCCGCCGGGCCGCCGCGGCGGCGTCGGACTTCCCGGACACCACGCCGGCGAGGGCCCTGGGGACCGGCAGTTCGCCGAGGATCGCGCCGACCAGCTTGCCCTGGCCCTGGGTGAGGCCCCAGCGTTGGAAGCTGTCCGGGCTGCGGCGCAGGGCGGCGAGGACGTCGTCGCCGTACACCTGGGCCAGCGGTTGCTTGCGGTCCACGCCGGCCTGGCTGCCGTTCCAGGCGGTGAGGAACCGCTCCGGGTCGTCGGCGGTGCCCTTGCGCACGGGGAACCGGCCCTCGGGGGACATGCCGAACCAGCGCGGGTACCCGTCGCCGAGCATGAACTGCACGAGGGACTTCGCCGCGTCGGCCGCGTCGTCGAGCACCGCCCAGGAGCTGATCTCGCCGTACTGGGCCGGCTGGGCGCCGTTCGGGCCCTTGATCGCGGTGACGAAGCCGCTGTTGCGGGCGAGGTACGTCGGGTCGGCCTGGCACTGCGGGCAGGTCGGCCTGGCGTCGTCGCGCAGCCCGGCCAGCTCGTCGAGGATGAACGGCGACCAGACCAGCATCGCCGCCCTGCCGGCGAAGTAGGTGGCCCGGGTGGTGTCCACGTCCTGCGCGCCGGGTACGGAGGCGGTGCGCATCAGGTCGCCGTAGAACCGGAACGCCTCGACGCACTCGGGGGAGTCCAGCGTGACCGACCCGGAGTCGTCGGTGAGCTGGCAGTTGTTGGCCAGGGCCAGGTGTTCGAAGGTCTGCTGGGTGAACACGTCGCCCGCCGCGGTGGCCGCGGTGATGCCGGCGACCCCGCCGGTGTTCAGCTTCGCCGCGGCGGCGGCGATCTTCTCGTACGTGTCGGGGGCGGGCAGGCCGGCGGCGGCGAACAGGTCCTTGCGGTAGACCAGGAGCTGCCCCCAGCCGTCGCTGGGCACGGCGAGTTGCCGGCCGCCGTCGGCGGTGAGCTCCAGGGCCCGGGCGGAGAAGGTCTGCCGGCCCAGCGCGTCGACGATCTCGCCGTTGGCGGACGGGTGCAGCAGCTCGTTGCCGGCCAGGGTGCGCACGCCGGCCAGCGGGACGGACCCGATCACGTCGGGCAGGTCGCCGGCGGCGGCGCTGGTGGCGATCAGGGACGGGAACTGGTCCTCGTTGACGGTGACCAGGTCCACCTTGGTCCCGGTCCGGGCGGTGAAGTCGGCGATGAGTGCCCTGGTGGCGGTGACCCGGTCGGCCACGTCCTCCAGGCTCCACACGGTGAGTGTCTTGGCGTCGCCCGTCTCGTCGTCGCCGCAGGCGGGCAGGGAGACGCCGACTACTGCCAGGATCAGGGCAGAGGCGAACATCCGCATCGAGGGTGATGGCATCGGTGGCACTCCTCTCGAAGGGGTACATGACGGATTCAATATCTTCGATAGATCAATTACAAGACATATGCCGATATTTTGTTCTACGATGGAGCCCAGTGCTACCGGGATGTGACTCATGGTCAACTGGGTTGTCTCACTCGCCGGGCCCCGACGGATCAGCCTCGAGCCCTGCGCCCCGGACCCGCTCGGCCCCGGCCAGGTCCGCGTCCGCACCCGCTACTCCGGCATCTCGGCCGGCACCGAGCTGACCCTCTACCGGGGCAGCAACCCCCGGCTGAGCAAAGACTGGGACGACGCCACCCGGATGTTCGTCCCCCGCCGGGCGCCGGTGCCGTACCCGCTGGCCGGCTTCGGCTACGAGGAGGTCGGCGAGATCGTCGAGGCGGCCCCCGACGTCGCCGACCGGCACCCGGGCCAGACCGTCTGGGGCATCTGGGGCCACCGTGCCGAGGCGGTCGTCCGCGCCGACGCGGTCCACCCGCTGCCCGCCGGGCTCGACCCGCTCGCCGCCGTGTTCGCCCGGCCCGGTGCCATCGCGCTCACCGCCGTGATCGCCGGCGACCTGCACCTCGGCGACTGGGTCGGCGTCTTCGGCCAGGGCGTCATCGGGCTGCTCGCCACCCGGCTGGCCACCCTGTCCGGGGCCCGGGTGGTGGCGGTGGACCGGCTGGCCGCCCGGCTGGGCCACGCCGCCCGCTGCGGCGCCCGGCTGGTCGTCGACGCCGACGCCGAGTCCGCCGCCGTCGCGCTGCGCCGGGTGAGCGGCGGCCGGGGCGCCGACGTCTGCCTGGAGCTGTCCGGGGCGTACCCGGCGCTGCACGAGGCGATCCGGGCCACCGCCCACGCCGGCCGCGTCGTGGCGGCCGGCTTCTACCAGGGGCACGCCGACGGGCTGGGACTCGGCGAGGAGTTCCACCACAACCGGATCCAGCTCGTGGCGGCCCAGGTGTCCGGGGCCGACCCGGCGCCCGGCCTGGCCGGCCGGTGGACCGGGGCCCGGGTCGCCCACACCTTCATGGACCTGGTGGCCGAGGGCAGCGTCGACCCGCTGCCGCTGGTGAGCCACGTCGTCGACGCGGGCGCGGTGGCCGACGCGCTGGCGTTGCTCGACCACGGTGACTCCGACGTCCTCCAAGTGGTGCTGAGGTTCTAGAGATGACCATTCCGCTCGCCTGCCAGGAGCAGTTGCTCCCCGGCGCAGACCTGATCCAGAAGCACGCCCTCGCCGCCGCGCTCGGCTTCGACGGGCTCGAACTGCGCGGCCGGGGCGACCTGTCCTTCGCCAGCCGGCTGCCCGAGCTGCGCCGGGCCCGCGCCGCCGGGGTGGCGATGCCGACCGTCTGCGTCGAGATGGGCCACTTCATCGGCGACTTCGACCCCGACCGGTCCCGCGACGCCGTGACCAACCTGCGCTCCCAACTGTCGGTCATCGCCGAGCTGGGCGGCATCGGCGTGCTGACCCCCGCCGCCTGGGGGATGTTCTCCCGCCGGCTGCCGCCGTTCGAGCCGCCCCGCCCGCCGGCCGCCGACCGGCGGGTGCTCCTCGACGCCCTCGGCGTCCTCGGCGAGCACGCCCGCGCCGAGGGGGTCACCCTCTTCCTCGAACCGCTGAACCGGTACGAGGACCACATGGTCAACCGGCTCGACGAGGCGGTGGCCCTCTGCGCGGCCGTCGGGCTGCCCTCGGTGCGGGTGGTCGCCGACACCTTCCACATGAACATCGAGGAGGACGACGTGCACGCCGCCCTCCGGGCCGCCGCTCCCTACCTCGGGCACGTGCAGGTCAGCGACTCCAACCGGTGCCAGCCCGGCGCCGGTCACCTGGACTGGCGGGCACTGGTGCGTACCCTGCTGGAGGTCGACTACCGGGGCTGGCTGGCCCTGGAGTGCCGGCTGCGCGGCGAGCCCGTGCGGGCGCTGCAACAGGCCGCCACCGTGCTCCGGCACGCCGAGCCGAAGCGGGCGGTGGCGTGAGCGCCGACGCCGCCGCGTCCCCGGCCTGCCCGGCCACGGCCGACGCTGCGCTTCCGGTCGCCGCCGCGTCCCCGGCCGACGCCGCGCTCCCGGCCGACGACGCGGCCCCGGTCGGCCCGGCCATGGCCCGGGACCTCGGGGCGCTGCGGCGGCTGGCGGTCGCCACCCTCGACGGCAACTGGGAGCACGACCACACCGTCCCGTCGCGCACCCTCTACCCGCACCAGTGGAGCTGGGACTCGGCGTTCATCGCGATCGGCCTGGCCACGGCGCGTCCCGACCGCGCCTGGCGGGAGCTGCGCACCCTGTTCGCCGCCCAGTGGGCCGACGGGCGGGTGCCGCACATCGTGTTCAACCCCGCGCTGCCCGCCGGGTCCTACTTCCCGGGGCCCGGGTTCTGGGACTCCGCCCGCGCCCCGGGCGCACCCGCCACGGCCACCTCCGGCATCGTCCAGCCGCCCGTGCACGCCCTCGCCGCCTGGCTGGCGTATCGGCGAACACCGTCCGAGCGCAGCCGGGCGGAACTGGCCCGGCTCTACCCCCGGCTGGTCGCCCAACAGCGCTACCTGACCGGCCGGCGGGACGTGGGCGGGGCCGGGCTGGCCTGCCTCGTGCATCCCTGGGAGTCAGGGCTGGACAACAGCCCCGCCTGGGACCCGCCGCTGGCCGAGGTGCCCGCCGACGAGGCGGTCATGCGGGCGTACCGGAGGCACGACACCGCCCACGCCGACGCCGCGCACCGCCCCACCGACCTCGACTACGCGCGGTACGTCGCGCTGGTCGACGCCTACCGGGCGGGCCGGTACGGCGACGACGGGCTGGCCGAGCGGCACCCGTTCCTGGTGGAGTGCCCGCTGTTCAACACCGCGCTGGGGCTCGCCGAGCACGCCCTCGCCGCGATCGCCCGCGCGGTCGGCGGCGACCCCGGCCCGCACCGCGAGCGGGCGGCCCGGATCACCGCGACCCTCGTCGACCGGCTGTACGACCCGGCCACCGGCGCCTTCCACCCCCGGGACCTGCGCACCGGCCGGCTCGTGCCGGCCCGCACCGCGCTCGGCCTCGTCCCGCTGGCGCTGCCCGACCTGCCGCCCCGGCAGGTGGCCACGGTGCTGGCGGAGGCGTGTTCGCCCCGGTTCGGGCTGGCGGCGCGGATGGACCGGCCGCTGCCCAGCCACGACCGGACCGCGCCGGACTTCGAGCCGCTGCGCTACTGGCGAGGGCCGAGCTGGCTGAACCTCAACTGGCTGCTGTGGCGGGGCCTGCGCACCCACCACCGGCTCGACCTCGCCGCCGGGCTGCGCGCGTCCATGGTGGAGCTGGTCGCGACGGCCGGCTGCCACGAGTACTTCCACCCGGACACGGGGGCCGGCCTCGGCTCGCCCGCGTTCGGCTGGACCGCCGCCCTGCTGCTCGACGTCCTCGCCGACGGACCGGCGCACGATGCCCCGTCCCGCCGCGAGCGCGGCCATAAATGACCCGTGCGCAGGAGACCGATTCTTGTCGTCGTCAGCGGCCCGCCCGGCGCGGGCAAGACCACGCTCGCCCATCGACTCGCCCGGAGGATCGGCTGTCCGGCGATCTGTCGGGACGAGATCAAGGAGGGCATGGTCCATGCGGTTGGTGACTTCGTCGCCGCCCCGGCCGACGAGCTGACCCTGCGGGCCCTGCCGACGTTCTTCCAGGCGCTGGAACTGCTCCTGACGGCTGGCGTCACCACGGTGGCCGAGGCGGCCTTCCAGGATCGGCTCTGGCGTCCCCACCTGCGACCTTTGGGCGAACTCGCCGACATCCGGGTCGTCCACTGCCGGATCGCGGCTGAGACGGCATGGGACCGCATCCAGCAACGACAGGGGGAGAGCCCCACCCGGCGCGCACATGCCGACGCACACCTCATCGACCAGCACGTGCACACGGCTGGCCACGACAGCTTCGACCGCGTCCGACTCGACGTGCCCGAGTGTGAAGTCGACACCGGCGACGGCTACCGACCCGGTCTCGACGAGATCGTCGCCTTCGTGAACGCTGGCCGGTGACCTCGCCGGCCACGTCCCGTACTTCTGCGACTGACGGTCCCCGGGGAAGTTCGTCGCGGCGTGATCGTCTGCTGATTTGTGAGACGACACGCCGGACGAGTTCTCCATTAACAGCAGACGGCCGGGGCTGTCGTTGGCCGGGGGGCTGACAGGCTAGTTTGCTCGGATGAGTCTCCTCGATGACGTCGCGAAGCGTGACAGTTGGCGATGCTGGGTGTGCGACGAGCCGGTCGACGCCGGCATGTCGGTCAACGACCCGCGTGGTCCCAGCGTCGACAGCCGCACCGCCGACAAGAAGGCCAAGGTCGCCGAGCGACTCGCGCACCGTGCCTGCAACACCCGCAAGGGCGCCGTCAAGGTGGTCATCGCCTGGCCGGACCGTCTGCACGTGGTGGAGCCCGCGCCACTGATCGCCGTCGCCGAGCGACTCGAACGCAAGGGTGGCCGCGAGCTGGTCGCCCGCTGCCCGAGCAAGAAGGACGCCCAGGAGGCGGCGGACTGGCTGGTCGACCGGTTCTCCCGGCTGGTGCCCGGACTTCCGGTGACCGCAAGCGTCGACGCGGGCGGCGGACAGTACCTCGTCGCCCTGGCCGCCGGCCGCCGCTGACCGGCCGCCGCTGACCGGTGGCCCTGACCGGTGGCCCTGGTCGGCGGGCCGCCACCGGCCCAGGGCGGCCCGGACCCGAGTGCTGCGACGCCCAGCCATGGGTGAGGCAATGCGCCCGGCAGCTATCCGAACGCATTGACATCGGCGGGGTCACGTACCGGCCGTCTCCAGCCGGTGGCGATCAGTTCCTGATCAGAAGGGGGGCGCGTCCTCGCCCATCAGGGCCAGCACGACACCTCCCTTTCCGCTCTTGAGGCTCTGGACCACGACCTTGCCGGTGCTGCCGTCGGGCAGTTCCAACGTGAAGGTCTTCCCGACCGCGTTCTTGGGGCCGTTGCCGGCGCTGTTGGCGGGTCGGAAGTCGCCGGCCCACGGCGGGGTCCCACCCTTGCGGGCGGGCTCGGCGAAGAGTGCGGCGGTGCCGGGGGTCCTGGTGCCGTCCGAGGATAGAAGCACTGAGGCGCTGCGATAGGTAGCCATATGCGCCAAGGCTATCCGGACCGCGTTCGTTCGCGCCATGACAACTGCCCCGTAACGCGAATGGCCACGGGGAGCGACCTTGAGTGAGGTCATCGGCGTCCGCGCCGCCCGCGACCATGCCGCCCTTCGTCTGCTGCCGGCGCGGCCGTTTGTGGTCGCCGTCCGGCACCTGCGGCACGTCGGCAAGGCCTGCCTGGTCGCCTACGACGCGAACATCTACTCCGTCCCGGCCCGGCGGGTCCGGCATCGGCAGCTGGTCGAGGTCCGCGCCACCGCCGTGACCATCGCCATCCACGCCACCCTCCCTGACCAGCACGGCCAGACCCTGCTGGCCACCTACGATGCCATCGACGGTCACGACTAGGCATGTGCTGGAATCATGTGGTCATGCATGGTGGAGTGCGTGTTGTACCCGTTGTGCCGGCTGGGTGGACGGGGCGGTGGTGGGGCGTGTTGCGGCTCGCTCTGGTCCTGTTGTGGCTGCTTGCGGCAGCCGTCAGCTGGTGGACGGCGCCCCGGAAGCAGAGCTACGAGCAGGCGAGGGCGGACGTGACCGCTGGCCACGTGACGGCATACCAGTGGGGCGACAGCTGGGCCACCGGCGGCAGTCCACGGCCGTGGTTCGGTGCCTCCGGTCTGCGGGCGTCCAGCACGCTCGGTCCGCTGTTCGCGTGGCGGACTCCCGAGGGTCGGGTGTACTGGACCGACACCGACAGCTTCGACCAGGCCACCACCACGGGTGCCGTCGACCCGGGGAACTACTCCGGGCCCGGTGCCGTTGGTATTGCACAGGACCTGCGGGCTGGCGGCCTGGAGCAGCGCGCTGGCGAGGTCCGTCCCCTGGGGGTCGCCGTCACCGGGATCGGCCTGGTCGTCGCTGCCGTCTTCCTCGGCGTGGTTGTTGCCGGCCCGGCTCCGGTCCTCGGCACTCGATGGTTCTGGTTCTGGCTGGCCTCCACCGCACCGTACGGCCTTGGGATGCTCTTCTGGTTGTCCCGGGACCACCCGTGGTCGCGTCCAGTGGTGCCGGCCGCCATGCTCGGCGATCGGGAGCGGCGGGACCGTGGGATCCTCGGTCTCGGTCTCGGCATCCTCGCGACGATCCTGATCAGCCTTCTGCTGCTGACGCTCCACGAAGCCCTCGGTGATCGGTGGGTGCCGCTGCCTGATGCCTAGAACAACCAGAGGCAGTGGCGCGATCGAACACCCAGGCCCCGACCGTACGTCCTAGAGAGTGGTTGCGGCGCCGCCATCCACCGCGGGCGGTATGCGGCATGAGCGGGTGGGTGATCAAGCGACGCCGTCAATCTGCCCGAGCCATCGACGGACCGCTGAGAAATCCGCTTCGGTCAGGCCCACGTATGGGTCGACACGTTGCAGCAGCGCCCGCACCGGATGGTGTGCTGCTACCCATCGCCGGTCAGCATCAGTAATCTCGTCGTCAAGCCAGACGAATGGGCGGCCGGCCGCCCACCGGATAAGGAATGCGGTCTTCCAGTGCAGGCCGCGCTCCGGATCCTTGTCGTCGTCCGGCCATCCGACGACCGGCAGGTCCGGAAGCCCGAGCCGTGGCGAGATGACCTCGTTCGCCTCCGCCATCCATGTCGTCGCCCAGACCAGCTGGCATCCCAGTGCCAACAGCCTCCGCCCGTCGTATGGGTCAAGCCGATCGAGCAGGGGGTTGCCAGTACCGTCCAGTGGCTGTGCGACGCCACGGCCCAAAGAACGCTCACGGCTAATCGGCCGGGCTCTGAACGGGATCAGCGGTCCGTCGACATCGACGAAAATCAAGGGGCTGGTGGTGAGGCCGGCCATCACGCTCGAACCATATCGCGGGCCCATCCGGCTGAGCCAGGTGTGCGCACTGAAGTGATCTCAGCGGATTTTGGGCAGGTGTTTGTACTCGAAGTGTCGGCCAGGGCCGGGAGGTCGAGTTCGGCGGCGGACCTATTCAGGGCGGCGGTGGCGCCGAGTTCGTGGGCGCAACTGGTGTCGTGCGAGTGTCCGGGCGTCGCTGTGGAGGTCCAGATCGGAAGACCGTCCGGGGCATGATCGCCTGGGTGTTCGCGCCGAAGTCGCGGTGCTTTCCGATGCCGCCCGCCTCGCCGCCTTCGTCCGTGTCGCGCCGATCAACCCTCATGCGTTGCTGAGATCACCTCATGCAGGGCGATGTGGGCGTCGGTGAGGAAGCGGTCGCGGTCGTCGCCGTGGGCGATTGCCGCGTTGTATACGGCGTCGACCGCGGCGACCAGTGGATCGTCATCCGCCAGGGCGATTAGGGCGGGGAACGCGACGGACTGCTGGAGCATCTCGGTGACGTCGCCTGTGCCGAAAGTTTTTGGGTCTGGACGAATCGGGACGGTGGTGTGCGGCACCTCGGGATCGGACATCAGCCGCTTGAACGCGACGGCGCCGTGCTGCTCGGTGAAGGATCGGGGCAGTGGGCGATCGGCCTCGGCGTCGGCGAGCGCGTCGGCGATCCACCCGATCTGCTCCAGCCCGGCCACCCGCATCGCACGGCGGGCCGCCCAGCAGGCTGCCTCCCGCTGGCGTGCGGCTGGCAGCGCGTCGATGCGGTCGAGCAACGGGCGGTCGATCCGGGCCAGGGACTGCGCCTGGCTGCGGAGCCCACGGACACGATCCGACGGCGGAGCACCTCCCCACCGCTCGGCGTCGCGCTCGGCCTGCCAACGGCGATTCCTCTCGACCAGCGCGGTCGCCGCCGTGGCCTGCTCACGCAACGTCTCCATCCAGGGGTACGACCCGGCGGTGTCGAGCAGATGGTCCCAGATCAGGCCGAGGGCGAAGGCTTGCCGGCCCAGCACTGTCTCGTGCCGCAGCGTGAAACCGTCGGGGCCGAACGCCAGCCGTACGGTGCTCGCCTCGTCGTCCGGCAGCGTGGCCAGCGGATGAGGGAAGATCGGCTCGTCGGCGGCGGCCCACGACCAGGTAAGAATGTCGCCGTCGACCCGCTCCAGCCGGACCTCCAGGTCGCCGGCGGGCAGCACTCCCACAGGGGCCTCGACCGGCGTGGGCCGGTAGCGGACCACCGCCACCCGGGACAGGCCGGTGTCGTCCTCGTACGGGTCAGGTGGCAGCGGCGGCAGGATGGCCGGACGGCCGGACGGGCGCGGTACCAGTGACAGCATCGCCCACTCGGCGGCCTTTGCCGGTTTCTGCTCCGGGTCGCGGCCCTTCCGGTCGGCCAGCACGGTGCGCCACGGCCTTTCCTCGGACACCGCCCAGATGTGCAACTCGTGCCGCTCGGGCGGGTCGTCGTCGGTGCGCACGGTTTCGTGCAGGCGGTCGCGCGCGTGCACCCGAACCCGGATCAGCCCGCGCGGGACGGCGACATCGGTGAGGGCCTCCGCGGTGCCGCCCATCAGACCGATGACGGACAGCCGGCCGCTGGGACTCCAGAGGGTAGCCTCACTGATCGCGTCCCAGCCGACGTCGGTTTCCGTGGGAGGCCCAGGCAGGACACGGACGCGTGCCTCGATCCAGCCGGTGTGTATGCCGCAGAAGCCGGTGAACTGATTCGGCCCGCCGATGTGCAGCAGGTTGTCGCCGAGGGTGTAGATCTCCACGCCGGACGCGCCGGGCACTGTGGACACCCCGTATTGGCAGTAGGTGACGAACAGCCGGGCCCAGTCGGTCACGGATCTCGGAGTTCGATGATCTGCGCCAGGCAAATCGTCCATTCCCAGATCCTACCGCCGTCGTCATTGGTCCTATCAGGCACAGGGTCGATGGGAAGTTATTGCCGACACCGTCCGGCCAGGCCGGGCGGCCGGCAAATGGGTTCACCGAACCTGGAGCAGCTTACGGTTGGCCATGAATGTTCGCAACGTCTCGGCGTCTTCGGCGGACATCAAGCGGCGTGGGATCACGGTCGCCGCCATCCGGCCGACGTACACGATCCAGAACTCAGGGGTGTCCTTTACCTGGGTGACCCCGTCCCAGGCGATGCCACCGGATTCCGAGCCGCTGCGCATCATGATGTTGTCGTCGGTGATGTCGTAGGCGCCCTCGACGGCGTAGCGACCGGAGCGGCGCCGCGCGCGCAACCGCACCCACGGCCAGTACAGCATCGACAGCAGACCACCCACGATCATCGTTATCCACAGCGACGAGATCTGCTCGCCCCATGCGAACCCCCGCGAGACGGCGAAACCGATCGCCCCGACCGCCGCCAGCACCGCGCCGACATAGCCATACCTACGCAGCCGATCACTGCTGAGCGCAGCGGCCACGCGGCCCGGGTAGGCGGGATCGGCTGGGACGTCAAAACGGATGCGCACGCCAGAACGATAGTGCCCCCACCCGCCCCCAGCAGCGCATGACTCCCGCCCCCGCTGGCCGGATCGTCGGGCGCCGCCGGTTGTCAGCGGCAGATGAGCGTGTTCGGGTGGCCTTGTCGGTGACCGATCGGTGCCACATTCCGAGAATGGACATGCCCTCGGGGCGCACGAGGTGCCGCGTCGTCACGCCCTACTCATCCGGCTCCCAGGCCCTGAGCAGGTCGAACTGACGCCGGTCACCGTCGAGCTGCAGGGAGTCGATCGGGATACGGTCGTAGAGCACGAGGACCACCTCGCCAGCCGCGCCCCGGGCGGCGGCGCAGGCCGCGTCCGGGCCCTCGCCGGCGGCGGTTGCGATGGGGAGACGGGTGGCCCGTGCGCCGTCGGCGGAGAGCGCCAGGCGCCAGGAGCGGCCCTCGGTGGCGTGGAAGTCGACGGCGGCGGGCTTGTGCGGCCAGGCGCTCGTCGTTGCGCAGCAGGTGGACAGGAACTCGTCGACACCGTCGAGTGCTATTTCGTCCGGCAGCGGCTGCGCGACGCCCAGGGTGACCTGGGCGTCGTAGGTGTGCACCGTGATCTCCTGGAGCTGGTGCCGGGCGACGGCACCGCAGGTCTGCGGTGACTGCGACGTGCCCCACCACGTCCAGCAACCGCGATCCGGGCCGGCCTCTCGCAGTGCGTCCAGTAGCGCCTGTGTCGATGCGGCGGACCAGGCCAGCAGGGCCTCGAGCTCCCGAGGCGCAGCCGGGGCGCCCGCCGATGCGGACTTGGCCGAGGCGGCTGGCCCTGCGGCGATGGTGGCGGCCCAGGAGTGGCGCCCCTCGCCCAGGTGCTGCGCCAGATCGAACAGCGTCCACTCGGGGCAGGTCGGCACCTGCACGTCGAGGCTGGGCGCGGAGGCGAGCGCGGCACGGAAGGCGGTCGATCGCTCGTCGATCAGCCGCAGCAAGTCGGGGAACTCCAAGGCGAGTGCGATGATCGGATCGTGTCGCTGTGGGACGCCACCTGGCGCATCGGAGTACCGCTGATCGTCGTCGTCGGCGCCGTAACCGCTGGGTCTGTCGCATTCTTCGCCCCGCCCGACAAATTCTCTCGGCCACGGGGCTGGCAGTGGGCGTGGGTGGGGCTATGGCTGATGATGACCGGCGAGGCGGCGTTCGGCTACAACAGATCGTGGTTCGAGCGTGCCTGGAAGGGTGCCACCGCGTTGCTCGTTGTCGTAGCCGTCACGGTCGCTGCGTGGCGCCACTACCGGTGGCGAAAGCGTGTCCGGCTTGCGGACGACTCGCCTCAGCTCGGCACTCGGCAGCCTCGGCCGGACTCGTAGCTCGGCCATCGGCAAGGTCGCCCCCCGCCTTGACCGACCGGCTGTGACGCAGCGTTACGCACATCGGCGGCATGAGCGGCTGCGTCGGCACATGCACTACCGATCGGGCGGTGGCAGCCGAAGCAGGGGGAGTGTTTCGGCGGACGCCGATCGGGCGATCAGACCAGCGGGTCGCATGGGAACGATCGGACCAGGCCTTCTTCGCCCTGCGAATGCCCCGGGGGGTCGACGCTACGCCGCCCCGTACACCGGGCAGCCGGGTGGCAGCCTGACGATTTCGCCCCGCACCCGGTCGGGGCCTGTTCTTCGGCCCCTATGGAGCTGCCCCGTCTACGCGCCCGCTCCATCGGTAGCACAAACGGGGCAGCTCCATAGGGGCCAACGGAGGGTAGGCCGACCCGGCGAAGATGCACGCGATGACGGATGCGTTCACCGGCACGGGCTTCCGCCTCTGAGCCCGGGCCCGGGCTGCCGCCGCTCGCTGCCCCAGTAGCCCACAGGTAGCGGCAAATCCGGGCGCCGGAGCACGGCGACTTCAGGCATCATCCCGGGGTGGATGCCAGCGAGGTCAGGGTCATTCTGGTTGACGATCTTCGTTCTTTCGTGGACGGCCGCAGGGCGGAAGTGGCCCGTACCAGTGCGGCTGGGGTCCAGCTCCTCGACCGGTACCGGGGCCGGCGGCTGGACGAGTTGTGGCTGGACCATGACCTGGGCGGGGACGACACGATCTGGCCGGTCGTGGAGATGCTGGAACGGGCCGCGTTCGAGGATCGCCGGCTCGACATCGGTGTCGTCTACGTCCACTCCGCCAACCCGGCCGGTGCCGGGAAGATCGTTCAGGTTCTGCGGCATTGGGGCTACCAGGTCCATGTCGCGTCGGGCTCGACGGACGTCAGCTATCTCGACGGGCCCGCCAGTGCGAGGTGACCGGTGGTCGGTGCCAGAGCGCCCCGCGGGCCGGTCGAGCCGCGCATGGGTAGCGCTCAGCCGATGCGCTCGGCCAGCGAGACGATGATCCCTTCCGGCCCTCGGACGTAGGCCATCCGCCAAGCACCCTCGTACTCGCCGACGCCACCGATCAGGCCGTATCCCTCGCTCGCTGCCCAATCGACGGCGGCCTGCAAGTCGTTGACCTCGAAGGACACGTTGCGTAATCCCAGCTCGTTGGCCATGGCCGCCGGCGAGCCCGGCACGGACTCGGGCCGCACGAACCTTGCGAGTTCCAGGCGGGCGCCACCGTCGGGCGACTTCAGCATGACGATCTCGGTGCGGGAGTCGGGAATGCCGCAGACTGTCTCCAAGAACTCGCCCTCGACGAACGCCCTGCCCTCGACCTCTAGGCCGAGCGCCACGAAGAAGGCGGTCACGACATCAAGATCTGCAATCGTGATGCCGACGTGGTCGAAGCGTCGTACATGTGACATGGACCGTGCTCCCGTCGTATCGATCATGTATTTGCCACGGTGGGCGGTCCCAGTACCAGGCCAACCGAGAAGACCGGTCGTAACCGGGTGGACGTCCGCAACCCGTCACGGGCGAGCACCGAAGTGTGGGCCGGCTCGACCGCACCAAAGTACCGAGCGTAATGGTCACCAGCGATCCGCAGCGCACGGTCGGCGGCAGATCCGGATGTTCTGGAGCTCCCCGTGGCGGCCCTGACGTGCAAGCATTGTCATATGGACAAGCAGATTGCTGACCTCGACAGCACTCAGAGTCGCTCCGCCCGCTTCGGCAGGCTGCCGGCGCGGGTCCGCCCAGACGCCACCGTCGAGATGGTCGAGACCTCACCGCCCCAGGGCAGGCCGGATGCAGCGGGCACTGAAGAACAACGTCAGGTGTCTCTCGCCGGCGGCTGATGGCGTCACCACGCGCTCATCGGCTACGACCGCGCCGCGCCCGCCCTCCGTGGGCAGCGGCTGCGTTCCGAGGCGAGCGGTCAGCGGCAGCGGCGGATGCCCGTGGACGTCACCGGCCCGATGCTTCGTCAATGCCGTACCGCACCATGACGTGCAAGTCCTCGGCGAGCAGATTGCTCGCGAGGCCACGAGCCACGAACGCCGCCAACGAGCGGCCGATCTCGTCTCCCGCCACGTCGGCCAGTTCCTCATCGTGTGCGGCGTGCCACAACGCGTCCAACCCGCGCGGGTCGTTCCAGTTCGCGAGGTCGACTGCGGCCTGGCACCGAAAGTCCGGGTCCTCCGACTGGTCCAGCAGCACTGCGCGCAAGCGCTCGGCGCGCCAGTCCCACTGCGGTTGCCCGGCCGCCCGCAAGCCGTCGCGCAGTTCCCCAGGTGGCCGGTATCCGTGTTCTTCAACGTAATGCATGATCATCATCGGCGCGGCGTAGATCTGCCCGTCGGGCAGGTAGTAGCGATACTCGCCGTTACCCTCAAAGGCCCCGCAGAAGTCACAGTCGTGCCAGCCGAGCGTGACGCTGCCGAGCCGCCGGGAGATGGCCCTGAGTTGCTCCATCTCGGCACCAGTCATCGGCGCCGCGCCCGTGCCCTGCACCCCATGATGGTGCCCCAGCCATCCGATGGCCCGCATCGGCAGCGGAAAGCCGAGGTAGTCGTACGGCGACAGGTCAAAATATTCCACGCCACGATCATCCAGCAGGTAGAAACTGAGACCGATCAGTACGCCGGCCACCGTTCGGCACGGGACAGAGTCGGCTTACGGCGGGTGGCACAATGCGCCTGTGTCGATCTCCGCGGAAGGCTCTCCCAAGGCTCGCATCGTCACGGCGTTGCTGCGGGACGACAACCGGATACTGTTATGTCACCGATCTCCCCGCCGCCGTTGGTATCCCGACGTCTGGGACCTGCCCGGTGGGCACGTGGAGCCCGGGGAACTGCCCGGCGCGGCACTTGCTCGAGAGCTTCGAGAGGAGCTGGGCATCGACATCGCGGCGCCGTCGGGTCCGCCCGTGCATGAAGTTCGTGCCGACACGTTCGACATGCAGATCTGGCTGATCGAAGCGTGGACGGGGTCTCCGGTCAACGTCGCGCCGGACGAACACGATGCCATCGCGTGGTTCACCGAGGATGCGCTTGGAGAACTGTCCCTGGCTCATGACAGCTACCTTGCGATGTTCAGTAAGGTTCTTGGCGAGCATCGAGCCTGACCACCACGGTTCCAGGCTGGCAGCCGGGGCGGGCGGCCGGGGCGGGCTACCGTGGCGCGCGGACCCAGGACAGGAAGCGGTTGGTCAGGTCGCGCGGCGGGGCCGACGGGTGCAGCGCCGTCAGGTGGACCCTCGCCTCCTCCTGGAGCATCGCCAGGTAGAACAGCAGGGCCGTCCGGTTGCCCTGGTACTCGGCCAGCAGCGACAGCCGCGCCGGGCCGCACGGCCACGGAGCCCCGCAACGTCTGCACAGCCAGAGGGGCCGGATCGGGAGGTGCGGGCTGCCGGGCATCAGCGGTACCGCAGCGCGGTCGCCCGCGCCTCCTCGTCGCTGATCGGCAGGAACCACAGGAACCGCTCCACGATCTCCGGCGGGGTCGGGCCGTCGGGCTGGCCCCGCAGGTCGCGGATCGCCGGGCGGAGGAAGAGCGTGAAGACCGCCAGCAGTACGCCGCGAAGGTGGTCGTCCATCGGCAGGCTCCGCCATACGGAGCACGGGAACGGCTCGCCGTCGGCCTCGCACAGCCAGGCGGGGCCCGCCGCGCAGTGCAACTCCAGCGCCACCGGGCCGCGAGCCCGCCTCACCACCGGCCCCCGTTCCCGTGCCACGTCTCCAGCCGACCGTGTGGCTCGACGGCGATGCCCCACCCGACCCGCGTCGCCATGTCGTTACGCGGTACGCGCAGCGGCGGGACCATCGGGCCGACGAGCGGCGGGTCGTACCGCGCGGGTTTCGGCTCGGTCTTCGGCTCGGGCTCGGTTTTCGACTCGCGCCTCTCCTTCCTGGCCCTGTCCTCGCGGCACACCTGGCACGCGCAGTGCCGGCCGCGATAGGCCCGGTGACGTCCTCCTCGGTGCGACATGGCTCTCCCTCGTCCGTCGAGATTAGAGAGGGAGCCGCCCGCTCGGTGTGGTGCGGGAAGGACCGGGCGGCCCCCTCGACGAACGCGAGCCGGGAACCTGCCAGCCGACCCACGCCGTCCTGAAAACACCCTCGCCGAGGGTTGCGAGACAATCACACCGCGTAGCAGGATGGAGTTGAAGTGCACGGGACAATCCAGAGAGGGAAGCCGGATGAACCATGCCGTTGTCGAGGCCATGACGGCCGCCGGGTTGACCGCTGAAACGCTCGCAGCTCAGGTGGGTGTAGACCCGAAGACCGCAGGGCGGTGGGCAAGTCCCGGACATATCCCGCAGTCCCGGCATCGGGCGAAGGTTGCCGCCATCCTCGGCCGGGAAGTCGCCGAGTTGTGGCCGGAGGCTCTGAAGCGTCGCGGTCCGACATGGCTGCGCGAGTGGGTTGATTGGGAGCGCGACTCCCTCACGCTGCGGTGGTACGAACTGGCGTGGGTGCCGGGCCTACTCCAGACCGAGGCGTACGCGCGGGCAACGCTGGCCGGCGAGTCGTTGTCCGCCGAGGCCGTCGCCCAGCTGGTCAAGGCGCGCTTGGGTCGGCAAGCGATCCTGCAACGGGACTGCCCGCCCCTGTTCATCGCGATCATCGACGAGGCGGTCCTGCGGCGATCGGCGTACGGCGACCGAGGCCTCATGCGCGAGCAGTGCGAATACCTGGCCGAGTGTGCACAACGCCCCGCGGTGCAGGTCTACATCGTGCCGGCCACCGCCGGCATGTACCCGGGTCTCGGCGGCCCGATCATCCTGGCCGAACTACCCGATGGCGAACAGGTCGCGCATGTCGACAGCCAGGCACCTGCGCAGATCATCAACCAAGGTTCGGGCGTTGCTACGCTGGTCCGGCGATGGGAGCGCATTCGCGGCGAAGCCCTCTCCCGGGCGCAGTCACTGGACCTCATCAGGGAAGCGGCGGCATCATGGACATGAGCCAGGCGCAATGGCGCAAGAGCACGAAGAGCGGTAACAACGGCGGATCGTGCGTCGAGGTTGCCGACAACCTTGCCGGTGTTGTCCTCGTCCGTGACACGAAGGACCGCGACGGCGGGACGCTGGCCTTCGCGCCGGCCGCCTGGGCGGGGTTCGTGGACCTCGCGAAGAATCTCGGTCCCGTCGGCTGACCGACCAGCCCGGCTCAGCAGTAATTCGATCGCACCGCCGGCATCGTCATGTGAGTCTTGCCGGGTGGCCCAACCCGTCCTGCGCACCGACCGCCTCCTGCTGGTTCCGCTCGCGGACCGGCACCTTGAGGCGGAAGTCCAGCTCGACTCCGATCCGGAGGTGCTCCGCTACCTCACCGGCCGGGCGCGATCCAGCGCCGAGGTGGCCGAGTCCCACGCGCGGAGGATGGCCATGGCCGACAAGGTGGACGGCCTGGGCTACTGGATGGCGTTCGGCACTGCCGGCGGTGTGCGTGGCTCGACGCCACCGGCCCATGAGGACCAGGGCGAGTTCGTCGGGCTCATGATGCTTCCGCCGGCGCACGGCCCCGACCAACCCGACGACCCGACCGTCGCGGAACTCGGCTACCGCCTCGTCCGGCGGCACTGGCGGAAGGGCCTGGCCAGCGAGGCGTCCCGCGCCCTGCTGCGGCACGCCTTCGACACCGTCGGGCAGGGCCGGGTGATCGCGCAGACCATGGCCGTGAACGCCGGCTCCCGGGGTGTGATGGAGGCCGTCGGCATGCGGTACGCGCGCACGTACTTCCCGACCTGGGACGACCCGTTGCCGGGAGCCGACCTTGGTGAGGTCGAGTACGAGATGACCCGCGCGATGTGGGTGGCGTCCCGTACGCGGCCGTTCTGATCCCCGCGCGGCCGACGGCCCCCGCCCCGGTTCCGGGTGATCAGCGGCGGTCGGAGGTCACGGCGTCGAGCCCGGGTCGGTCGCCGCCACCCGGCGGGCCGGGGGACCCCGGTTCCGCCGTCGACCCCGATGATCGTGACGTGGCTGATCTGCTTGAGTTCGATCACGCCGCCGGCGGCGGTGTTGCAACTGTCGGCCGACACCCTACCGGCAAGGGTCTCGTCCGGATTGCGCCACTATGGACTGTTCTGCCTGAGGCGGCGATCGCCGTACGGCGGCGGTCGCCCCTCTCGGCCTGCCCTCCTGATCTGTGACTCAGGGCACGCCGCATGGGAAAACCCCCGGCCAGCAGGGGCTTTGGCCGCAAGATTACTGGCGGGTACGCCCTTAAGTCCAAGATCCTCTACGCGCTAGAGGACTGATCGGGTGAATCTCTCCGGCCGTCCCGGGCGGGCGTCGTCGGCTCTTCGGTCCGACTCCAATCGATGATCTTGCCGGCCAGTTGTCGGCCCATATGCTGCATCCATTGTGTAGTCCTGGGGGGGGATCGTGATCACAGTGACCGGATGCCGCGCGCCCGTCGACGGTGTCGCGACCCGCGTGCGCTGACATGGAAAAACACGCCATCATCGATCGATTTGCCCGCGTCGCGGCCGAGGCCCCGGCCCGCCCGGCCCTGCTCGGCGAGGGTCCCGCGGTCAGCTACGCCGACCTCGCCGCCGCCGCCGGAGGCCACGCCGCGCTCCTCGCCGCCGCCGGCGTCCGCCCCGGCGAGCGGGTCGCCCTGCTCACCCCGCACGGCACGCCGACCGTCGTCGCCATCCTCGGCACGCTCGCCGCCGGCTGCGCGTACGTGCCGCTGGACCCGGGCTTCCCCGCCGACCGGCTGCGGCACATGCTCGCCGCCGCCGACGTGCGCACCGTGCTGGCCGCCCCGGAGCACCGGGAGCTGGCCGCCCGGCTCGCCGCCGACCGCCCCGGCACCGCCGTGCTGACCGCCGACGCGGCGACCCCCGCGCCGCTGCGCCCGACCCCCGTCGACCCGGGCGCGCTGGCGTACGTGCTGTTCACCTCCGGCTCGACCGGGTTGCCCAAGGCGGTCGGGCAGACCCACCGCAACCTCGCCCACGTCGTCGACAACCAGATCGCCGCCCTGGGCATCGGCCCGGACGACCGGCTCAGCCTGCTCGCCTCGTTCAGCTTCGACGCGGCCATCCCCGACCTGTACCCGGCGCTGCTCACCGGTGCCGCCGTCGTCCCGGTCGACCTGCGCCGGCACGGCCTCGCCCACGCCGTCGACCAGCTCGTCCGGCACCGGGTCACCGTCTACCACTCCACCCCGACCGTCTACCGGTTCCTGCTCGATGCCCTCGGCGACCGGCGGCTGGACGCCGTACGGGCCGTGCTGCTCGGCGGGGAACAGGCCACCTTCGCCGACGCCGCCCGGGGCCGGGACCGGTTCGCCCCCTGCTGCGTCCTGGTCAACGGCTACGGCGCGACCGAGATGACGTTCGCCGCCCGGTACGCGCTGCCGCTGGCCGACGCCGACCCCGCCGCCACCGGCCCGCTGCCGATCGGCACCGCGCTCCCCGGCTACGAGGTGGACCTCGCCCCGGACAGCGGCGAGATCCCGGGCAGCCGCGAGATCCCGGGCAGCGACGAGAACCAGGGCACCGGCGAGATCGTGGTGCGGGGCCGGCACGTCGCCCCCGGCTACCTCGACCGGGCCGACGACCGGTTCAGCCGGGACGCCGACGGGATCTGGTCGTACCGGACCGGGGACCTCGGCGCGCGGCTGCCCGACGGCGGGCTGGTCTGCCTCGGCCGGCTCGACCGGCAGGTCAAGGTTCGCGGGTTCCGGGTCGAGCTGACCGAGATCGAGGCCGTCCTCGCCGCCCAGAGCGGCGTCGGCGCGGTCCGCGCCATCGCCCGCGACGGCGAGCTGCTCGCGTACGCCCGACCGGCCGGCGGGCCCCTCGACCCGGCGGCCCTGCGCGTCGCCCTCGCCCGGCGGCTGCCGGAGTACGCGCTTCCCCGGGCCGTCGTGGTGGTCGACGAGTTCCCGCTCACCGTCACCGGCAAGGTCGACGAGCGGGCGCTGCCCGACCCGGCCCGGGACGTCCCGGCGGGGGAGGAGCCGGCCACCGCCACCGAGCGGGCCGTGCACGACATCTGGTGCGCGGTGCTGGGCCGCCCGGCGGTCGCCCGCACCGCCAGCTTCTTCGACGTCGGCGGCCAGTCGCTGCTGCTCGGCGTGGTCCAGCAGCGCCTCGCCGAGCGGTTCGGGGTGCGCCCGCCCCTGCTGCGGCTGTTCGAGAATCCCACGGTCGAGGCGCAGGCCCGCCTCGTCGATGCCCCGCCCGTGCCCGGTCGCGCCCCGGTCGGGCCGGCCCCGGTCGCGCCGGCCGCCGCCGCCCGCGAGTACACCGGCGACGAGATCGCGGTGGTGGGGATGGCTGGCCGCTTCCCCGGCGCGGAGGACCTGGCCACCTTCTGGTGGAACCTCTGTGCCGGGGTCGACGCGATCCACGACCACACCGACGAGGAACTGGCCGCCCTGGGCATCGGCCCACGGCTGCTCGCCGACCCCCGGCACGTCCGGGCCACCGGCCGGCTCGACGCCGTGGCCGACTTCGACGCCGACTTCTTCGCCTTCGGCGCGCAGGAGGCCGCCCGCACCGACCCGCAGCACCGGCTGTTCCTGGAGACCGCGTGGGAGGCCCTGGAGGACGCCGGGCACGACCCGTCGCGGTTCCCCGGCCTGGTCGGCGTGTACTCGGCCACCTCCGCCAACCGGTACTTCCTGTTCCACCTCATGGACAACCCGGCCGTCGTCGGCGACGTCGACCCCGACGACTGGGAGGCCCGGCTGATCGGCCGGCAGTCCACCGACCACCTGCCCGGCCAGGTCGCGTACCGGCTCGGGCTGACCGGGCCGGCGATGGCCGTGCAGAGCGCCTGCTCCAGCTCGCTGGTCGCGGTCTGCGTCGCCGCCCAGAGCCTCGCCGACTACCAGTGCGACATCGCCCTGGCCGGCGGGGTCAACGTGACCTGGCCCCGGTACCGGCACACCGCCGGCGGGATGGCCTCCCCGGACGGCCGGTGTCGGGCCTTCGACGAGGCCGCCAACGGCTCCGGCTTCGGCTCCGGGGTCGGGGTGGTCGCGCTGCGCCGGCTCGCCGACGCCCAGGCCGACGGGGACCGCGTCTACGCGGTGCTGCCCGGCTGGGCGGTCACCAACGACGGCGCCGACCGGGCCGGCTTCGCGGTGCCCGGCCCCACCGGGCAGGCCGCCGCCGTGGCCGGCGCGCTCGCCGCCGCCGAGGTCGCCCCCGGCGAGGTCCGGTTCATCGAGGCGCACGGCAGCGGCACCCCGCTCGGCGACGCCCTGGAGGTCGCCGCCCTGCACGAGGTGTACGGGGGAGCCGCCCCCGCCGAGTCCTGCGCGCTGGGCTCGGTGAAGACCAACATCGGTCACCTCGACGCCGCCGCCGGCATCGCCGGGCTGATCAAGACGGTGCTCGCCGTCCAGCACGGCGTCATCCCGCCGAACCTGCACTTCACCCGGCCGCACCCGGAGATCGACCTCGCGGGCGGCCCGTTCCACGTGCCGACGAAGGCCCGGGACTGGCCGCAGGCGGCCCGCCGGGTGGCCGGGGTCAGCTCGTTCGGGCTCGGCGGCACCAACGCCCACGTGGTCGTCGAGCAGCCGCCGCCGGTCGAGCCGGCCGACGCCCCGGACGCGGCGGAGCACCTGCTGCCGGTGTCGGCGCGTACCCCGGCGGCGCTGCGGTCGGCGCTGACCCGGCTGCGGCGGCACCTGGCCGGCGCGGCCCCGGCGCTGGCCGAGGTGGCCGCCACCCTCGCGCTTGGCCGCCGGGCCTTCGCCTGCCGGGCGGCGGTCGTGGCGGGCGACCCCGCCGACGCCCTGGCCGGCCTGGACGCCCTGCTCGCCGCCGACGCCCGGCCTGCCGCCGACGCCCCGTCCACGGCGGGTGCCCAGCTCGCCGCCGGCGGTCGGGTCGCCGGCCCGCCTGGCGAGCTGCGCGACCTCGCCGCTGACTGGGTGGCCGGGCGGGACGTCGACCTCGCGGACCTGCACCCCGAGGGCCGCGTCCGGCGCACCGGGCTGCCCACCTACCCGTTCCAGCGCCAGCGGCACTGGATCGACCCCCCTCAGAAAGGCCTGCGGTGAACTGGTTCGTCTCCGCCGGAAGCCGACCCCAGGCGCCGGTGCGATTGTTCTGCCTGCCCTACGCCGGTGCCGGCGCGAGCGCGTTCCGCGACTGGCAGCGGGAGTTCGGCGCCGACGTCGAGGTGCTGCCGGTGCAACTTCCCGGCCGGGAGAACCGAATCAGCGAGGACCCGAACTTCACCGTCGCCGACGTCGCCGCCGCGATCGCCGGGCGGGCCGACCGGCCGTACGCGATCTACGGCCACTCGATGGGCGGGCGGGTCGGCTTCGAGGTGGTCCGCGAGCTGCGCCGCACCGGCGGGCCGCTGCCGCTGCGGCTGTACGTGGGCGGTGCCCGGGCCCCGCACGTCGACGACGCCAGCCTCTTCGACGGGCTGTCCCGGGTGGACGACGACGAACTGCTGCGCCGGCTTGGCGACGGCGGCGGACTGCCGGCCGGCGTGCTGGAGCACCCCGAGCTGGTGGAGCTGCTGCTGCCGCTGCTGCGCGCGGACTTCGGCCGGGTGGACAGCTACCGGTACGTCCCGGGCGAGCCGCTGCCGGTGCCGGTCGTGGCGTTCGGCGGGCGGTCCGACCGGGCGGTGAGCCACGCGCAGAGCGTCGCCTGGGAGCGGCACACCGCCGCCGGGTTCACCCTGCACGAGATCGACGGCGGGCACTTCTTCCTGCACGACCGCCTCCCCGAGTTGGCCGCGACTATCGGTGCCGACCTCACGACCGCCGTCCGGGTCGCCGGCGCGAACGGGACCGCGCCGGCCCCGGACGGCCCGGCTGATCCGAAGGGCGCGTCGCAGGCGGCCGGCGCGGCGGCCACGACGGACGCGGCCGGGCACCGGGTGCCCCTGGGCGACACGGGCTGGTCGGTGTGGCGCGACGCGATGCTGCGCACCACCGGCTTCCCCGCCGACGGGCTCACCGAGTTCAGCGCTCCGCGGGCCGCCGCCGCGGCCGACGAGCTGCTCGCCACCGGGGCGGGCGAGGAGCGGTTCGACAAGGAACTCGCCGAGGCGCTCGCCGCCGCCGCCGGCCGGCTCAGCGAGCTGGCCGCCGACCCGCTGCTGCGGGAGGCCGTCACCTGGCAGAACCGCACCGCCCTGCTCGCCCTCGACGGGCTGACCCGGGGCGGTGCCGACGCCGCCCGCAACGTGCGCCGCCGGGACCGCGAGCGGGCCCTGCTGAAGTACTGGCAGCGCTACTGCGGCAAGAACGAGACCGTCGGCTTCTTCGGCCCGAGCTGCTGGGTCACCCTCGACCCGGAGCTGACCGGGACCGCCCGGGTGCGCCCCGGCCCGGCCCTGACCCGGCGACGCTGGGTGTGGTTCGAGTCGTGGGCGCTGACCACGTACGCCGACCGGATCGGCGCCGACCTCGCGGTGCGCCGGTGGTGGCCGCCGATGCTCCAGCCGCACGTGAGCCTGCGCGACCGGTCGGTGCTGCGGCCCGGCCGTCCCCCGGTCACCCTCAGCCCCGTGGAGGCGGCCCTGCTCGCCGCCGCAGACGGGTACCGCCCCGCCCGGGACCTGGTCGTCGACCCGGCCGTCGGGCTGCGCCGCGCCGAGGACGGGTACGCCCTGCTCGACCGGCTGGTCGAGCGGGAGCTGATCACCTGGGACGCCGGCCTGCCCGTCAGCCCGCAGGCCGAGGACCGGCTGCTGGCGCGGATCGACGGCATCGGCGACGAGCCGGTCCGGCGGGCCGCCCGGGAGGGGCTGGACCGGCTGCGGGGCGCCCGCGACGAGGTGGCCGCCGCGGCGGGCGACCCCGACCGGCTGCGCGCCGCCCTCGACCGGCTCGACGAGACGTTCACCGAGCTGACCGGCCAGCCGGCCCGCCGCCGAGCCGGCCACATGTACGCCGGGCGCACCCTCTGCTACGAGGACACCGCCCGCGACCTCGACGTCGTCTTCGGCGCGCCGCTGCTGGCCGACCTGGCCGCCCCGCTCGCCGTGCTGCTGCGGGCCGCCCGCTGGCTGGCCGACGAGCTGGAGCAGGCGTACGGGGCGATGTTCCGCGAGCTGTACGACGAGCTGCGCGCCGAGGCCGGCGGCGGCCCGGTGTCGCTGGCCGACCTGTGGTTCCTGACGCAGGGGATGTTCTGGGGCACCGGGGAGCGGCCCGTCGACGCCGTCGCCGTCGAGTTCGCCGCCCGCTGGGCCGGGCTGTTCCGCCTGGCCGACCTGCCCGCGGGCAGCACGGAGGTGCGGCTGTCCACCACCGACCTGGCCGACCGGGTCGCCGAGGTGTTCCCGGCCCGTCCCGGCGACTGGACCAGCGGCCGGCTGCACAGCCCCGACCTCCAGATCTGCGCCACCGACGCCGACGCGCTGGCCTGTGGCGACTACACCGTGGTGCTCGGCGAGCTGCACGCCGCCTGGCCGTCGTTCGACTGCCAGGTGTTCACCCCGTCCCACCCGGACGTGGAGCGGCTGCGCGCGGCGCTCGCCGCCGACCTGGGCCAGCGGCGGATCCGGCCGCTGCTGCCGGTCGACTGGCCCCGCACCAGCAGCCGCACCGCCGAGGCGCTGGCCGGCCCCACCGACCGGCAGCTCGGGTTCGTGGCCGCGCCGGGCGCCGACCCGGACCGGGTGATGCCCACCGTCGACCTCACCGTGGGCGACCACGACGGCCGGCTCGTGGCCACCGCCCGGGACGGGGCCTCCTGGCCGCTCACCGAGGTCTTCGCCGGGCTGCTGAGCACCCACGCGGTCGACGGGTTCAAGCTGGTCGCCGCCGCCCCGTACACGCCGCGGATCACCCTGGACGGGCTGGTGGTGGCCCGGCAGACGTGGCGCACCACCGTGGGGGAGTGCGGCTTGGCCGACGTCACCAGCGAGCGGGACCGGTTCCTCGCCGTCCGCCGCTGGCGGCGCGACCTCGGCCTGCCTGAGCTGGTGTACGTCAAGCTCGGCACCGAGGTCAAGCCCTGCTACGTCGACCTGGGCAGCCCGGCGTACGCCGCCACGCTCTGCGCCATGGTCCGGGCGGCCCGCAAGGACGGCGGGGACGGGGTTTCGCTGACCGTCAGCGAGATGCTGCCGACCCCGGACGACGCCTGGGTGCCCGACGCCGCCGGCCGGCGCTACTTCAGCGAACTGCGGCTGCACATCGTCGACGACGAGGGGCGGTCCGGTCGATGAACCATCTGCTGCCACTGGGTGACACCGGCTGGTCGGTGTGGCGGGACGTGGTGCTGCGCGCCGCCGGCTTCCCCGCCGCCGGGCTCGACCGGTTCGCCGCGCCGGAGGCCGCGGCCACCGCCGACGGGCTGCTCGCCGGCCAGTTCACCGAAGAGGTCTACGAGAAGGCGCTCGTCGAGGCCTTCGCGCGGTCCTCCGCCACGCTCGACGAGATCTGCGCCGACCCGCTGCTTCGGGAGGCCGTCACCTGGCAGAACCCCGACATGCTGGTGGCCCTGGACGGGTTGCTGCGCACCGACCCGGGGGTGCGCAACGCCCGCCGCCGCAGGCGGGAGATCGCGGTGCTGCGGTACTGGCAGCGCTACTGCGGCAAGGCCGAGACCATCGGCTTCTTCGGGCCGGTCTGCTGGGGCGTCATCGACCCCGACACCGCCGGGACCCGGCTGACCCCGGGGCCCCGCCTGGTCGACCGGCGCGAGGTGCACTTCGAGGCGTGGGCGCTGATGGCGTACGCCGACCGGCTCGCCGACGACCTCGCGGTGCGCCGGTGGTGGGCGCCGGTGCTGCCACCCCACCTGGCCCTCGACGGTCGCCAGTTGCGTCGGGCGCTGCACCCGTCGGTCGAGCTGTCCGCGCTGGAGGCCCTGCTGCTGGCCGGCTGCGACGGCCACACCCCCGCCGGGGAGCTGGTGCAACGGCTGTGCGCCGACGGCGACGCCGGGCTGCGCCGCGCCGACGACGGGCTCCTGCTGCTCGACCGGCTGGTCGAGCGCGGCCTGCTCACCTGGGACGCCGGACTGCCGAACAGCCCCCGCGCCGAGCAGGTGCTCGCCGCGCGGATCGCCGCGATCGGCGACCCCGCAGTGCGGGCCGGGGTCGCCGGCGACTTCGACCGGCTCCGCGCCACCCGCGACGAGGTGGCCGCCGCGGCCGGTGACCCCGACCGGCTCGCCGCCGCCCTGGCCGCCTTGAACGCCGAGTTCACCGCCGTCACCGGCCGGCCAGCCAGCCGGCACAGCGGGCAGATGTACACCGGCCGCACGGTGGTCTACGAGGACACCGGGCGGGACCTGGACTTCGCCGTCGGCTCCGACGTGCTCGACGCGCTCGCCGCGCCGCTGGCGATCGTGCTGCGGGCCGCCCGCTGGCTCACCGCCGAGATCGGCGCCGCCTGCGAGCGGATCCTGGCCGAGCTGCACGCCGAGCAGGCCACCGAGGGGCCGGTCCGGCTGGCCGACATCTGGCCGCTCGCCCAAGGGCTGATCCTCGCCCCCGACGGCCCGGTCGCGTCGGCCAGCGCCAGCTTCACCGCCCGGTGGGCCGAGCTGTTCGGGCTCGACACCGTTGCCGCCGGGCAGCCGGAGCTGCTGCTGCGCAGCGCCGACCTGGCCGCCCGGGCCGAGGCGATCTTCCCGGCCACCGCCCCCGGCTGGCCCAACGCCCGGTCACACAGCCCCGACCTGCAGATCAGCGCCACCGACGTGGCGGCGCTGAACCGGGGCGAGTTCCTGCTCGTCCTCGGTGAGCTGCACCCGGCGATGGTGCCGTTCGACAGCGCGGTGCTCAGCCCGTTCCACCCCGACCCGGCGACGCTGCGCGCCGGCATCGACGCCGACCTGGGTGCGGCCCGCGTCCGGCTGCTCTACCCGGAGGGGTTCCCACGGCAGGCCACCCGCACCACCTGGCACTTCGACGGGCCCGACGACCGGCAGTTCGGCATCGACACCGCCCGTGGCGGGGACCGTGAACGGCTGGTCGCGGCCAGCGCCGTGCGGGTGGAGGACACCGGGGACGGGCTGAGCGCGGTCACCCCCGACGGCGGCCGGTGGCCGCTGGTGGAGGTCTTCGCCCACCTGCTCGGCGTCCTGCTGCTGGACAGCTTCAAGCTGCTCGCCCCGGCCCCCACCACCCCCCGGATCACCATCGACCGGCTGGTCGTGGCCCGGCGCACCTGGCGCACCACCGTCGCCGACAGCGGCCTGGCCGGGGTCACCGGCGACACCGGGCGGTACCTGGCGGTGCGCCGCTGGCGGGAGCGCCTGGGCCTGCCCGAACGGGTGTTCGTCAAGGTGGGCACCGAGGTCAAGCCCTGTTACTTCGACCTGACCGGCCCGCTGTACGCCCAGTCGCTGTGCGCGATGGCCGACGCCGCCGCCCGGACCGGGCCGGACGTCTCGCTCACGGTCAGCGAGCTGCTGCCCGCCCCCGCCGACGCCTGGGTCACCGACGCGGGCGGGCACGGCTACGTCAGCGAGCTGCGCCTGCAGATCACCGATCCAGCCACCTACCGGGGAGCACACGGGTGACCGACATCCTGTCCATCAGCGCCGCGCACGGGGAGCCGCTGCCCTGGCCAGACGCCACGCTGGCCGAGCTGATCGCCGCCCAGGCCGCGCGGACCCCGGATGCGGTGGCGGTGCGCCAGTGGGACGAGCGGCTCACCTACCGGGAACTGGTCGACCGGGCCGCCGGCGTGGCCGCCGCCCTGCGCGAGCGCGGCATCGGCCGGCAGAGCCGGGTCGGGGTGTGCGGTGAGCGGCGGCCTGACCTCGTGGTCACCGTCCTCGGCGTGCTGCTCGCCGGCTGCTGCTACGTGCCGCTGGAGCCGGGCGGCCCGCGCCGGCGGCTGCGCGAGATCGCCGCCGACGCTCGCGTGCGGATCGTCGTCGGCGACGCCGCCGAGGCCGAGTTCGGCGACGCGCCCGGCATGGAGACGCTCGGGCTGCCCGGCCCCGCCCCGCTCACCCCCTGCCCGGCCCGCCCCGGCGACCCGGCGTACGTGCTGTTCACCTCCGGCTCCACCGGCCGCCCCAAGGGAGTGCTGGTCAGCCACCGCAACGTCGTCGAGTTCGCCACCGGCTGCGCGGCCCTGTCCGGCGCGGACGCCTCGGTGCGCAGCCTCGGCGTCGCCTCGCTCGGCTTCGACGCGGCCGTCATCGACCTGTTCGTCCCGCTGCTGCTCGGCGGTGCCGTGCAGCTCCTCGGCGCCGACGACCGCTCCGACCCGGCCAGGCTGACCCGGTTCGTCGCCGAGCACGAGGTGAACTGGGGCTTCATCACCCCGACCGTGCTGTCCATGCTGGACCCGGCCGAGCTGCCCGGCTGGCGCACCGTGCTCTGCGGCGGCGAGGCCGTGCCCGCCGAGCTGGCCGCCCGCTGGGCGCCCGGCCGGCGCTTCATCAACAGCTACGGCCCCACCGAGATCACGGTGGTGGCGGTCAGCGGCGAGCTGACCGCCGCCGAGACGGACCCGGTGCCGATCGGCCTGCCGGTGCCCAACCACCGGGCGTACGTGGTCGACGCCGAGCTGCGCCCGGTGCCGCCGGGGGAGACCGGTGAGCTGCTGATCGGCGGCCCCGGCCTGGCCGACGGCTACCTCGACCGGCCCGGCCTGACCGCCGAGCGGTTCGTGCCCGACCCGTTCTCCGGGCTGCCCGGGGAGCGGCTGTACCGCACCGGCGACCTGGTCACCCAGGCCCCCGACGGGCGGATCGTCTACCACGGCCGGGCCGACCGGCAGGTCAAGATCCGTGGGCAGCGTATCGAGCTGGGCGAGGTCGAGGCCGTCCTCGCCGGGCTGCCCGGCGTCGACCGGGTCGCCGTCGAGGCCGTCGACGGGCCGGCCGGCGCCGAGCTGGTCGCGTTCCTCACCCCCGCCGACGCCCCCGACGACGCGGCGGTGCGCGCGTACGCCGAGCCCCGGCTGACCGCCGCGATGTGCCCGGCCCGGACGGTGCGCCTGGCCGCGCTGCCGGTCAGCCCGATCAGCGGGAAGCTGGACCGCGTGGCGCTGCGCGCCCTGGCCGCCGCCGCCCGCCCCGCGCCCGTGGCCGACGGCGGGCCGGCCGACGCCGACCCGGTCACCCGGGCCGTGGCCCGGGCCTGGGCCCGGCTGCTCGGCGCCGCCCCCGGCCCGGACACCGACTTCCTCGCCGCCGGCGGGAACTCCATCGCCGCGATGCGGCTGGTCGCCGCGCTCCGGGCCGAGCTGGGCCGGCACGTCGACACCCGGGACGTGTTCGCCGGCCGCACCCTGACCGGCCTCGTCGAACGGATCACCGCCGCCGCCCCGGACCCCGGCGACGGGCTGACCACCGGCAACCCGCCCACCCTGTCCCCGCCGCAGCGCCGGCTGTGGTTCGTCGACCAGCTCGCCCCGTCCAGTGCGCCCTACAACATCGCGGTGGCCCACCGGCTGCACGGCGAGCTGGACGTCCCCGCCCTCGGCGCGGCCCTGCGCGCCGTGGCCGAGCGGCACGACGTGCTGCGCTGGCGCATCCCGCAGACCGCCGGGGTGCCGTACGCGGTGTGCGAGGAACCCACCGACGTGGCGGTGCCGGTGCTCGACCTGACCGGCGGCGCGGACCCGGAGGCGGAGCTGGCCGGGATGCTCGCCGCCGGCGCGGCGCACGCGTTCGACCTGGCCACCGGGCCGCCCTGGCAGGTCGCCGTGTACCGGCTCGGCCCGGCCACCCACGTGCTCGCGATCACCTGGCACCACGCCGTGTTCGACGGCTGGTCCGAGGCGGTGTTCTACGACGACCTCGCCGCCGCGTACGCGCTGGCCGTGGCCGGCGCGGCCCCCGCCCTGCCCGCCGTGGCCGCCCGGTACGCCGACTACGCCGTCTGGCGGGCCGAGCGGGACCGCCGGCGCGGCGCCGAGGACCTGGCCTGGTGGGCCGGGCACCTGCGCGGCGTGCCGACCGTGCTGGACCTGCCCCGCGACCGGCCCCGCCCCGCCGTGCAGACGTACACCGGCGTGGAGGCCGCGGTCACCCTGTCCGCCGAGGCGGACCGGGCGGTGCGGGCGCTGGCCGAGCGCCGCGGCACGGGCGTCGCGGCGGTGCTGCTGGCCGGCTTCGGCGAGCTGCTGAGCCGGCTCACCGGCGGCGACGACCACGTCGTCGGCGCGATCGTCGCCGACCGGCGGCTGGCCGCGTTCGACGACGTCGTCGGGTTCTTCATCGACACCGTGCCGGTGCGGGTACGCACCGGCGGGGCGAGCTTCGCCGAGCTGGTCGACCGCTGCGCGGCCGAGCTGCACGACGCCACCGCCCACCCCGGTGCTCCGCTGGAGAAGATCGTCGAGGCGCTCGGCGTCGGCCGGGACACCTGCCGGGCGCCGCTGGTGCAGGTGCTGTTCAACGTGCTCAACTTCGCCCAGCCCCGGCTGGCGCTGACCGGGCTGGCCGGCGAGCCCGCGCCGGTGCCCAAGCCCGGCTCCCCGTTCGACCTCACCGTCTACGTGGCGGAGCGGGCCGGCCGGCTCGGGGTCGAGGTGGTGCACAACCCGGACCTGTTCGACGCCGACCGGATCGACGCGCTGCTGGCCGACCTGGCCGCCCTGGTCGGCGCGCTGGCCGCCGCCTCCGACGCGCCGGCCGGCGAGGTCGCCGCCGAGCTGCCCCGGCCGACCGTGCGCACCGCCCAGCTCGGTGCGATGACCGTCGCCGCGACGGCCGAGCCCGCGCGGACGGTGGCGCTGCCCGCCGGCCCGGACGCGCTCACCGACACCGAGGAACTGGTCGCCGGCATCTGGCGGGAGGTCCTGGAACGTGACCGGGTCGGGTTCACCGACAACTTCTTCGACATCGGCGGGCACTCCCTCGCCCTGGCCGCCGTGCACGCCCGGCTGACCGCCGCCACCGGCCGGTCGATCGCGATGCTCGACCTGTTCCGCCACCCCACAGTCCGGGCCCTCGCCGCCCACCTCGACGGCGCGGCCGACCGACCGGAACTGGCCCGCGCCGCGCTGCGGGCCGCCGCCCGCCGCAGCCGGACCCGACGTATCCCTCCCCGCCGCCCCGGCGGCACCGCGTGATGAAGGACGACCTGATGGACAACGCGATCGAAACCGACAATCCCGCCGACGACGGCATCGAGCCGATCGCGATCGTCGGGCTGGCCGCCCGGCTGCCCGGCGCCGCCGACGTGCACGAGTTCTGGCGCAACCTGGTCGACGGCGTCGAGTCGGTCACCGAGCTGACCCGCGAGGAGCAGCTCGCCCGGGGCGTCACCCCCGAGGAGCTCGACGACCCGGGCTGGGTCAACAGGGCCCCGCTGGTCGACGGCTACGACCAGTTCGACGCCGGGCTGTTCGGGATGACCGCACGGGAGGCCGAGGTCACCGACCCGCAGCACCGGCTGTTCCTGGAGACCTGCTACACCGCCCTGCAGGACGCCGGCTACGACCCGACCCGCTACGACGGCGCGGTCGGCGTGTACGCCGGCACCGGCGGCACCTCGTACCTGCACCGCAACGTGTTGCACAACAAGCGGGTCGGCGGCAACCCGCACAACGCCGTCTCCATCGCCACCAGCAACTCGCCCAACTACGTGGCGACCGGCGTGTCGTACCGGCTGGACCTGCGGGGGCCCAGCCTGACCGTGCACACCGCCTGCTCCACCTCCCTGGTCGCCTTCCACCTGGCCTGCGAGGCGCTGCGCAACGGCGAGTGCGACATGGCCCTCGCGGGCGGCGTCAACATCGAGCTGCCGCACGCCGGGTACCTCGGCATGGACGGCTTCACCTCCCCCGACGGGCGGTGCCGGCCGTTCGACGCGGAGGCGAACGGCACCATGTGGGGCAGCGGCGTCGGGGTGACCCTGCTCAAGCGCCTCTCCGACGCGATCGCCGACGGCGACCACGTCCGCGCCGTGGTGCTCGGCAACGCCATCAACAACGACGGCGCCGGCAAGGTCGGCTTCACCGCCCCCAGCGTCGACGGGCAGATGGAGGCCGTCGCCCAGGCCGTCGGGATGGCCGCGGTCGACCCGCGCACCATCAGCTACGTCGAGGCGCACGGCACCGGCACCGCGCTGGGCGACCCGATCGAGGTCGCCGCCCTGTCGGCGGTGTACACGAAGGACACCGACGAGCGGGGCTGGTGCGGCATCGGCTCGGTGAAGTCCAACATCGGCCACCTCAGCCAGCCCTCCGGCATCGTCAGCGTGATCAAGACGGTGCTGGCGATGGAGCACGGGCTGATCCCGCCGACCATCAACTACGAGACCCCGAACCCGGCCATCGAGTTCGCCGACACCCCGTTCTACGTGGCGAACACCCTCACCAAGTGGGACACCGACGGGACGCCCCGCCGGGCCGGGGTCAGCTCCTTCGGCATCGGCGGCACCAACGCCCACGTGGTGCTCGAAGAGGCGCCGGAGGCGTACCGCACCGACCGGCGGGTGCGCCCCGCACAGCTGCTACACGTGTCGGCGAAGACCGCCACCGCGCTGGAGAGCGCCGTGGACCGGCTCGCCGAGCACCTCGCCGGCAACCCCGACGGGGCCGCGCACCTGGCCGACGTCGCGCACACCCTGCGGGTGGGCCGGCAGCAGTACGCGCACCGGGTCGCCGTGGTCGCCACCGACCTGCCCGACGCCGTCGCCGCCCTGCGCACCAAGCGGCGCCGGCAGGCGGGGGTCGCCGACGGCCCCGCGCCCCGGGTCGCCTTCCTCCTCTCCGGCCAGGGCAGCCAGTACGCCGGGATGGGCGCGCAGCTCTACGCCGAGGAGCCCGGCTACGCCGCCGTCGTCGACGAGTGCGCCGAGCTGCTCCGGGGCGAGCTGGGCCTGGACATCCGCGACCTGATCCTCGACCGGGACCCGGAGGCCGCCGAGAAGCTGCTCCAGACCCGCTACACCCAGCCGGCCCTGTTCGTCGTCGAGTACGCCCTGGCCACGCACTGGCAGCGGGTCGGGGTCCGGCCGGCGGCGATGGCCGGGCACTCCATCGGCGAGTACGTCGCCGCGACCGTCGCCGGGGTGTTCGACCTGCCCGCCGCGCTGCGGATCGTCGTCGCCCGGGGCCGGCTCATGCAGTCCCTGCCGGCCGGGTCGATGCTGGCCGTCCCGCTGGACGAGTCGGTGGTCGCCGGGCTGCTGCCCGAGGGCGTCTCGATCGCCACGGTCAACGGCCCCGGCACCTGCGTGGTGGCCGGGGAGCCCGACGCGGTCGCCGCGTTCGCCGAGACCCTGAAGACCACCCGCAAGGTCAAGAGCAAGGCGCTGCGCACCTCGCACGCCTTCCACTCGCCGATGATGGACCCGATCCTCGCCGAGTTCACCGCGTTGATGGCCGCCGTGCCGCTGCGCGCGCCGCAGGTCCCGTTCCTGTCCAACGTCTCCGGCACCTGGATCACCGACGCGCAGGCCACCGACCCGGCGTACTGGGCGGCGCACCTGCGCCAGCCGGTGCGCTTCGGCGACTGCGTGGCGACCCTGCTCGCCGAGGGCACCTGGGCGCTGGTCGAGTGCGGCCCCGGCCGGCAGCTCGCCAACCTGGCCCGGATGCAGGTCGCCAAGGGCTCGCCGGAGCAGCGGGCGCTCGTCCCGCTGGGCAGCCTGCCCGGCCCGGGGGAGCCGGGCGGCGACCTGGCCGCCCTGCTCGCCACCGCCGGGGCGCTGTGGTGCGCCGGCGTGGGCGTGCGCGCCGGCTCCGACCCGGACGCCCGGCGGGTGCCGCTGCCGACGTACCCGTTCGAGCGGCGCCGCTACTGGGTCGACCCGGACCCGCAGGAGCAGGTCGCCGCCGTCCCTGCCGACACCGGCCCCCGGGCGCTGCCCGAGTGGTTCGCCGTGCCGGTGTGGCGCCAGGCCGCGCCCGCGCCGGCCACCGCCGCGCCCGGCCGCTGCCTGGTGCTGGTCGACGGCCCGCGCGGCGACGCGCTCGTCGCCGGCCTGCGCGCCGCCGGCGCCGAGATCGTCGAGGTACGCGCCGGCGACGCCTTCGCCGGCACCGACGGCGGCTGGGTGCTGCGCCCCGGCGTGCGCGAGGACCACGACGCGCTGGTCGCCGCCCTCGGCGACGACCTGCCCGAGCGGCTGGTGCACGCCTTCGCCCTCGACGGCGAGCCCACCGGCACCGACATCGCCGCCAGCTGGGCCGCCCAGGACCGGGGCTTCTTCAGCGCCCTGCACCTGGTGCAGGCCCTCGCCGGGGCCGGCCGCACCGCCGAGGACGGCTCGCTGGCCCTGGACCTGGTGACCGCCGGCATCGGCGACGTGACCGGCGCGGACCTGACCCGGCCCGAGCACGCCACCCTCACCGGCCTGGCCCGGGTGCTCCCCGTCGAACTGCCCGGGCTGACCGTCCGGCTGCTCGACGCCGACCCCGCCGCCACCGGGGCGGACGCCCTGGTCGCCGAGCTGCGCCGCCCGCTCGACCCGGAGCACACCGAGGTGGCGCTGCGCGGCACCCGCCGCTGGGTCACCGGCTACGAGCAGGTGACCGTCGACGCCGAGGGCGAGCCCGGGGCGCTGCGCGAGGGCGGCCGGTACGTGATCACCGGCGGCCTCGGCGGCATCGGCATCACCCTCGCCGAGGACTTCGCCCGGCGGTCCCGGGCGAAGCTGGTGCTGCTGGCCCGCTCCGGCCTGCCGCCGCGCGAGCAGTGGGACGACCACCTCGCCGTGCACGGCTCCGGCCAGTCCGACCGGGCGGGCCGGGCGATCGCCGCGATCCGCCGGATGGAGGCGGCCGGCGCGTCGGTGCTGGTGCTCGCCGCCGACGTCACCGACCCGGCCGACCTGCGCCGGGTCCGGGCCGCCGCCGAGGCCGAGTTCGGCGGGATCGACGGCGTCGTGCACGCCGCCGGCCTGCCCGGCGGCGGCATGGCCGAGATCAAGGAGCGGGCCGAGGCCGAGCGGGTGCTCGCCCCGAAGCTCGCCGGCACCCTCGCCCTCGCCCAGGTCTTCGGCGACCTGCCGCTGGACTTCGTGGTGCTGTGCTCCTCGATCACCGCCGTGATCGGCGGCTTCGGCCAGGTCGACTACTGCGCGGCGAACAACTTCCTCGACGCGCACGCCCGCGCGGGCGCCGGCTGGTCCGCCCCGGTGGTGTCGCAGAACTGGGGCGGCTGGGCCGAGGTCGGCATGGCGGCGGAGAGCACCGCCCCGGCCGGGTTCCGGGCCCTGACCCGGGACACCGTCACCGCCGCCGTCGACCACCCGGTGCTCACCACGAAGGTGACCGGCCCGGAGGGGACCGTGCTGCACGGTCTGGTCTCCGCCGCCACCCACTGGCTGCTCGACGAGCACCGCATCGGCGGGGTGCCGGTGGTGCCGGGCACCGCTCACCTGGAGTCCGTCCGCGCCGCCGTGGCCGCCGCCGTCCCCGCCCCCGACCCGGGCGCGGCGGTGGAGCTGCGCGACGTGGTGTTCCTGGAGCCCTTCTCGGTCCCCGACGGCTCGGTCGCCCAGTACCGGGTGGCGCTGACCGCCGCCGAGGACGGGTCGACGGAGTTCGTCGTGCAGAGCCTCGCCGCCGGGGTGCTGCGCACCCACGTGCGCGGCGCGGCCGGCTGGACCACCGACACCGCCCCGCCGGCGCGGGACCTCGCCGACGTCGTCGGCCGGTCCCGCCGGGTCGACGACGACTCGTCGTTCGGCCGGGGCCGCACCAGCATGCTGACCTTCGGGCCGCGCTGGCACTCGCTGGCCGAGCACCACCTCGCCGACGGCGAGGAGCTGGCCCTCGTCGAGGCGCCCGCCGAGGCCGTCGCCGACCTGGCCGCGTGGGGGCTGCACCCGGCCCTGCTGGACGTGGCCACCGCGTTCGGCCGGGGTCAGGGCTCGGGCACCTACCTGCCGCTGTCGTACGGGCGGATCGTGGTGCGCGGAACGCTGCCGCAGCGGTTCCACAGCCACCTGCGCCACCGCGACGGCGGAACCGAAGAGGTGATCACCGCCGACCTGACCCTGACCGACGCGTCCGGCCGGGAGCTGGTCGCGATCAGCGACTTCGTGCTGCGCCGGGTGGACCAGTCGGCGGTCACCGGCGGGCTCGCCGCCGACGCCGCCCCGGCCGACGCGGCCCCGGGCACCGACGTTCCCGGCGAGGACATCCGACCGGTCGACGGCGCGGAGGCGTTCCGGCGCAGCCTCACCGCCGGCCTCGGCGCCCAGGTGGTGATCACCACCCGGGCGGTGGCCGACATCCGGCGTCGCGCCGCCCGGGTCACCACCGAGAGCCTGGAGTCGGAGACCGACCCGACCGCGTCCGCCGCCATGGTGGAGGCCGGCGGCTCGGCGGCGCCGCGCACCGAACTGGAGGCCACCATCGCCCAGGTGTGGCGCGACGGGCTCGGGGTGCCGGTGGTGGGCGTGGACGATGACTTCTTCGCCCTCGGCGGCAACTCCCTCGTCGCGGTGCAGCTCATCGCGTCGATGCGCAAGGCGACCGGGGTGCGGCTGCCGATGCGCAGCCTCTTCGAGACGCCCACCGTCGCCGGGTTGGCCGCCCGGATCGAGGAGTTGCGCGCCGAGGCGTCCGCCGCAGCCGAGCCGGCCGCCCCGGCGGCGACCACGAGCATCCCGCGGCTGCCCCGCGCGTGAGCACCGAGGAACAAAGGAGCACAGAGCTATGAGCGACACGATCGCCACGCTGCCGGTGGTCGTCGAAAGCGACGGCCGGGCGTTGACAGACCTCATCGACGCCCGCCGGGCCGAGCTGCGGGCCACCCTCGTCGAGCACGGCGGGCTGCTGTTCCGTGGCTTCGACGTCGGCGGCGTCGACGGCTTCGACGCGGTGGTGCGGGCGCTGGCCGGGGAGCCGCTGGTCTACACCGAGCGGTCCTCGCCCCGGCACGCCATCAAGGGCCGGGTCTACACCTCGACCGACTACCCGCCGGACGAGGAGATCTTCCTGCACAACGAGAACTCGTACCAGGCGCGCTGGCCGCTGACCCTGTTCTTCTGGTGCGTCACCCCGCCCGAGACCCTGGGCGCGACCCCGCTGGCCGACGTGCGCCGGGTGTACGAGCTGATCGACCCGGCCGTGCGGGAGGAGTTCGTCCGCCGCCGGTGGATGTTGGTGCGCAACTTCCACGCCGACTTCGGCACCCGCTGGCAGGACGTGTTCAACACCGACGACCGGGCCGAGGTCGAGGCGTACGCGGCGGCCAACCGGATCGCCCTGGAATGGGTCGGCGGGGACGGGCTGCGCACCCGCGCCGTGCGCGACGTGGTGCACCACCGGCCCGGCTCGGACACGCCGCGCTGGTTCAACCACGCCACGTTCTTCCACGTGAGCACCCTGCCGGCGGAGTACCAGGAGGGGCTGCTGGCGATGTTCGGCCCCGACGGGCTGCCGTCGAACACCTACTACGGCGACGGCGGCGAGATCCCCGGCGACGTGCTGGACCACCTGCGGGCCGCGTACCGGGCCGCCAGCGTCCGCTTCGACTACCAGCGCGACGACGTGCTGGTGGTGGACAACATGACCGCCGCGCACGCCCGGGAGCCGTTCACCGGCCCCCGCAAGATCGCCGTCGCGATGGCCGAGCCGCACACCCCCGAGAGCACTGGAGACAACTGATGGCCGAATCACGCTTCCTGGTCGTGCGCAACGACGAGGAGCAGTACTCGATCTGGTCGGCCGACCGTGAGCTCCCCGCGGGCTGGCACGACACCGGCTTCGCCGGCACCCGCGAGGAGTGCCTGGCGCACATCGACACCGTGTGGATCGACATGCGCCCCCGTTCCGTCCGCGAGGTGAGCCAGTGACCCGGGAGTGGACCTTTCCCGCCTCCTTCGCGCAGGAGCGGGTGTGGATGGCCAACCAGCTCGACACCGGCTCGCCGGTCTACAACATCTCGAACCCGTGGGCGTTCCCGGCCGAGCTGGACGCCGACGCGGTCAGCGACGTGTTCAACCAGGTCGTCGCCCGGCACGAGGCGCTGCGTACCCACCTGCGCATGGACGACGGGGCCGTGGTGCAGGTGGTCCGCGCGCACGAGCCGGTCCGGCTGCCGGCCGAGGACCTGTCGGGCCTGCCGGAGGCCGAGCGGGTCGCCCGGTTCCTGGCGATCCGCGAGGAGCTGGCCCGCACCCCGATCCCGCTGGACGCCCCGCCGCTGTGGCGGGCCCGCCTGGTCAAGGTCAACACGGCGTGGTCGTTGCAGTTCGTGGTGCACCACGCCGTCTACGACGCCCACTCGGCGGTGGTGTTCACCACCGAGCTGGCCGCGTTCATCACCGCCGCGCTCACCGGCGCCCCCGCCGAGGTGCCCGAGCTGCCCATCCAGTACGCCGACTTCTCCGCGTGGCAGCGCGACCAGCTCGCCGGCCCGGAGCTGGACCGGCAGCTCGCCTTCTGGACCAGCCACCTGGCCGGCGCCCCGGCGGTGACCGGCCTGCCGCTGGACCGGCCCCGCCCGGCCCAGCTCGGCTTCGCCGGCGACGAGGTGCGCTTCGACCTGCCCGACGGGCTGCTCGACTCCGTCGGCCGGCTCGCCACCGCCTCGGCCGCCACCCCGTACATGGTGCTGCTGACCGGGTTCGCCGCCCTGCTGTCCCGGATCTCCGGCGACGACACGGTGGTCGTCGGCGTGTCCACCGCCGGCCGGGACACCGACGAGGTGGCCACGCTGATCGGCATGTTCGTCAACCCGGTGGCGCTGCGCTGCGACCTGACCGGCGACCCCACCGTCGCCGAGCTGCTCGGCCGGGTCCGGGGCGGCCTGATCGACGCGATGGAGCACGGGCAGACGCCGTTCCAGACGATCGTCGAGGCGGTCGCCCCGCAGCGGGACCCGTCGGTGCAGCCGCTCTTCCAGACCGCGCTGAACTTCATCCCCGACTCCGGCCTGGACCCGGTGCCGCTGGGCACCACCAAGGACGACCTGGCCTTCGACGTCACCGCCGGGGAGAGTCGGCTGGTCTACCGCACCGACCTGTTCGACCGGGCCACCGCCGAGGCGGTCGTCACCCGGTACGTCCGGCTGCTCGCCGCCGCCGTCGCCGACCCGGGCCGGCGGGTGTCCGAGCTTCCGCTGCTCGACGACGCCGAGCGGCGGCTCGTCCTGGACGCGTGGAACGCCACCGCCCACGACCGGCCGGTCACCACGCTGGTCGACGAGGTGCAGCGCCAGGCCGCGGCCACCCCGCAGGCCATCGCGCTGGTCTGCGACGGCGCCGAGCTGACGTACGCCGAGCTGAACGCCGCCGCGAACCGGCTGGCCCGGCTGCTGGTCGCCCGAGGGGCCGGCCCGGAGACCCGGGTCGCCCTCGCGCTGCCCCGCTCGATGGACCTGTTGGTGGCCATCCTCGCGGTGCTCAAGTCCGGCGCGGCGTACGTGCCGGTGGACACCGGCTACCCGGCCGCCCGGATCGGGTACCTGCTGGCCGACGCCGAGCCGGCGCTGGTGCTGGCGGTCGCCGACACCGCCGCCACAGTGCCCGGCGGCGCGTTGGTGCTCGACCCGCTCACCGCCGCCGACCTCGACGCGGCGGACCTGACCGACGCCGACCGGGCCGCCCCGCTGCGCCCGGACCACCCGGCCTACGTGCTGTACACCTCCGGCTCCACGGGCCGCCCCAAGGGCGTCGTGGTGGAGCACCGGTCGGTGACCGCGTACCTGGCCTGGGCCCGGCACACCTACCCGGGCCTGGCCGGCACCGCCCTGCTGCACTCGCCGGTGTCGTTCGACCTCACCGTCACCGGGCTGCTCGGGCCGCTCACCGCGGGCGGCACGGTCCGCCTCGCGGCGATCGACGACCCGGCCGCCCGCGCCGGCGGCCGGCCGACCTTCCTCAAGGTCACCCCGAGCCACCTGCCGCTGCTCGACGAGGCGCTGTCGCCGACGGCCGACCTGGTCATCGGCGGCGAGGCGCTCACCGGCGAGCAGCTCGCCGGCTGGCGGGCCGCCCACCCAGAGGTGGCGGTGATCAACGAGTACGGCCCGACCGAGGCCACCGTCGGCTGCGTCGCCGCCCGGATCGCGCCGGGGGCGGAGCTGCCCGCCGGGGCGGTGTCGATCGGCACCCCCACCTGGAACACCCGGGCGCTGCTGCTGGACGCGGCGCTGAACCCGGTGCCGCCGGGCGTGGCCGGCGAGCTGTACGTCGCCGGCGACCAGCTCGCCCGCGGCTACCTGCGCCGCCCCGGCCTGACCGCCGAGCGCTTCCTGCCCTGCCCGTACGGGCCGGCCGGGCAGCGGATGTACCGCACCGGCGACCTGGCCCGGTGGCGGGCCGACGGGACGCTGGAGTACCTGGGCCGCCGCGACGACCAGGTGAAGGTGCGCGGCATGCGCATCGAGCTGGGCGAGATCGAGTCGGCCCTGCTGGCCCGGCCCGGCGTCCGGGAGGCGGCGGTGGTCGTGCGCACCGACTCCGGCGAGCCGACCCTGGTCGGCTACCTGGTCGGCGACGCCGACGAGGCCACGTTGGCCGCCGACCTGGCCCGGGAGCTGCCGGCGCACCTGGTGCCGGCCGCGTTCGTCGGGCTCGACGCGCTGCCGCTGACCCCGAACGGCAAGCTGGACCGGGCCGCGCTGCCCGCCCCGGCCACCGGGACGGTCGACGGCGCGTACGTCGCCCCGCGCACCGACGCCGAGGCCCTGGTGGCCGAGGTGTACGCCGACATCCTCGGCGTGGAGAAGGTCGGCGCGACCGACGACTTCTTCGCCCTCGGCGGCAACTCGCTGCGCGGCATGCGGGCGATGGCCCGGATCCGGGCCGAGGTGGACGTCGACCTGCCGATGCGGGCGCTGTTCGGCAGCCCGGTGGTGGCCGACCTGGCCGCCCAGATCGAGAGCCTGATCGCCGCGGAACTCGACGAGCTCTCCGACACCGAGGTCGCCGCGTTGCTGGCGACGGAAGAGGGACGTACCACATGACCGACCTGAAGGATCCGGCCCGGGAAGCGGCCCGGCAGGCGCTGATCGCCAAGCGGCTGCGCCGGCGCCAGGCCACCCCGGCCGCCCGGATCACGCCCCGGCCCGAAGGCGCCGAGGTGCCGCTGTCGTACGCCCAGGAGCGGGTCTGGTTCATGGACCAGATCGCCCCGGGCGAGGCCGCGTACCACATCGCGGTGCCGCTGCGGGTGCGTGGCCCGCTCGACGTCGCGGCCCTGCGCGGCGCGCTGGCCGGGCTGACCGCGCGGCACGAGTCGCTGCGCACCCGGTTCCCGGCCGACGCCGACGGCCGGCCCACCGTGGTCGTCGAGGACACCGTCGAGGTGCCGCTGACGGTGACGGAGGCGGCCGACGAGCAGGCGGCGCAGGCGCTGGTCGACGCCGCCTCGACGGAGCCGTTCGACCTGGCCACGGGGCCGCTGCTGCGCGCCCTGCTGATCCGGCTGAACGTCGACGACCACGTGCTGTTCCTCAGCAAGCACCACATCGTCGGCGACGGCTGGTCGGTGGACGTGCTGCTGCGCGACCTGATCACCCTTTACCACGGCGGCGAGCCGCCCGCCCTGCCCGTGCAGTACGGCGACTTCGCCGTCTGGGAGGCCGCCGAGCTGGACGGCCCGGCGGCCCGGGGCCACCTGGACTGGTGGAAGTCCCGGCTGGCCGGGATCACCCCGCTGGAGCTGCCGCTGGACGCGCCCCGCCCGGCGACCCAGACCTACCGGGGCGACTTCGTCGAGTTCCAGCTCGACCCGGCGGACACCGAGCGGCTCAACGCGCTCACCCGGGCCGGCGGCGGCACGCTGTTCATGACACTGCTCGCCGCGTACCAGGTGCTGCTGGCCCGGCACGCCGGCCAGGACGACTTCGCCGTCGGCGCGTCGGTGGCCGGCCGGTCCGCGCCCGAGCTGGAGAACATCGTCGGCATGTTCATCAACATGCTGCCGATGCGGGCCGAGCTGGCCGGCGACCCGACGTTCACCGAGCTGCTGGAGCGCACCCGGCACAGCGTGCTGGACGGCTTCGAGCACGCCGAGGTGCCGTTCGCGAAGGTCGTCCACGAGCTGGGGCTGCCCCGCGACGTGAGCCGGTCCCCGGTGTTCCAGTCCATGTTCGTGCTGCAGAACTACGAGATGGGCCGGTTCACCGGGGTCTCCGACGCCGCCGACGTGAGTTTCCAGTGGAACCCGATGGAGCTGCGGGCCACCCGCTTCGACTTCGAGCTGCACGCCGTGGAGACCACCGAGGGTCTCTGGGGGAAGCTGGTCTTCAACACCGACCTGTTCACCCGGGAGACCGTCGAGCGGATCGCCCGGCGCTGGACCACTCTGCTGCGGGCGGTCGTCGCCGCACCGGACACCCGGGTCTCCGCGCTGGAGCTGGCCGCACCCGCCGAGCGGGAGCTGCTGGCCGGCTGGAACGACACCACGGCCGACTTCCCGCAGGCGCAGACCCTGCACGGCCCGTTCGAGCAGCGTGCCGCGGCCACCCCGGACGCGGTGGCGCTGACCTTCGAGGACCGCTCGGTGACGTACGCCGAGCTGAACGCCGCCGCGAACCGGGTGGCGCACCGGCTGCGCGCCGAGGGCGTCGGCCCGGAGACCCTCGTCGGGGTGTGCGCGGAGCGCTCGGTGGAGCTGGTCGCCGGGCTGCTCGGCGTGCTCAAGGCCGGCGGGGCCTACCTGCCGCTGGACCCGGAGTACCCGGCCGACCGGCTGTCCTTCATGGTCACCGACGCCGCCGCCGGTGTCGTGCTGGTGCAGGAGCACCTGCGCGACGTGCTGCCCGACACCGGCGCGACCGTGCTGGCCCTGGACGACGAGTCGGTGTGGGCCGACCAGCCGACCGCCGACCCCGCGCCGACCGCCGGGCCGGGCAACCTGGCGTACGTCATCTACACCTCCGGTTCCACCGGCCGGCCCAAGGGGGTGCCGAACACCCACCGGGGCATCGTCAACCGGCTGGACTGGAAGCAGAAGACGTACCGGCTGGGCGCCGACGACGCGGTGCTCCAGAAGACCCCGGCCAGCTTCGACGTGTCGGTGTGGGAGTTCTTCTGGCCGCTGCGCGAGGGCGCCCGGCTGGTGCTGGCCAGGCCCGGCGGGCAGAAGGACGCCGCGTACCTGCGCGACCTGCTGGTCTCCGAGCGGATCACCACCGCCCACTTCGTGCCGTCGATGCTGACGGTGTTCCTCGGTGAGGACGGGGTCGAGGCGGCCACCGGCCTGCGCCGGGTGATCTGCTCCGGCGAGGAGCTGCCGCTGGTCTCGGCGGTGGAGTTCACGGCCCGGCTGCCCTGGTGCGAGCTGCACAACCTGTACGGCCCCACCGAGGCGGCCATCGACGTCAGCGCCTGGCACTGCGACCCGGCCAAGCTGGCCGGGCTGACCAGCGTGCCGATCGGCGGCCCGATCGCCAACCTGCGCCTGCACATCCTGGACCCGGCCGGCAACGAGTGCCCGGTCGGCGTCGCGGGCGAGCTGCACATCGGCGGCGTCGGGCTGGCCCGGGGCTACCACCGCCGGCCGGCGCTCACCGCCGAGCGGTTCGTGCCCGACCCGTTCTCGGGCGAGCCGGGCGCGAGGCTGTACCGCACCGGCGACCTGGCCCGCTGGGTGGCCTCGCCGGACGGCTCGGGGGTCGTCGAGTTCCTGGGCCGGATCGACCACCAGGTGAAGCTGCGTGGCCTGCGCATCGAGCTGGGCGAGATCGAGAGCGCCCTGCGCGAGCAGCCCCAGGTGACCGAGGCGGCGGTGATCGTCCGCGAGGACACCCCGGGCGACAAGCGGCTCACCGGGTACGTGGTCGGCGACGCCGAGCACGCCGCGCTGAAGGCGGCGCTGAAGGAGACCCTGCCCGAGTACATGGTGCCGACCGCGTTCGTCACCCTCGACGCGCTGCCGCTGAGCCCCAACGGCAAGCTCGACCGCCGGGCGCTGCCCGCCCCCGTGGTGACCCGCGAGGCGTCGGTGGCGCTGGTCGAGCCGCGCGACGACACCGAGCGGCTGCTGGCCGGAATCTGGTCGGAGGTGCTGGGCGTCGACACGCTCGGCATCGACGACGACTTCTTCGACCTGGGCGGGCACTCGATGCTCGCCACCCAGGTGGTGGCGAAGATCCGCAAGGTCGAGCACGGCGGCCGGCCGGTCGGCGTGATGGACCTGTTCCAGAAGCGGACCATCCGGGACCTGGCCGCGTTCATGACCGGCGACGCCGCCGACGACGGCCCGCGCCGGCTGCTGTACGAGCTGACCAAGCCGATCCCGGCGGGCCGGCGGGTCCGCACGTACGTCTGCGTCCCGTACGGCGGCGGCAGCGCCATCGTCTACCAGCCGCTGGCCGACGCCCTGCCCGCCGGCAACGCCCTGTACTCGCTGGCCATCCCCGGCCACGACGTCGGGCTCAGCGAGGACGGCCTGCCGTTCGAGGAGCTGACCCGGCGGGTCGCCGACGAGATCGTCGAGCGGATCGAGGGGCCGATCGTGCTGTACGGCCACTGCGGCGTCGGCAGCGCGATCGTCGCCGAGGTGGCCCGCAAGGTCGAGGCGACCGGCCGGGAGCTGGAGGCCGTCTACATCGGCGCGATGTTCCCGTTCGCCCGCCCGAAGGGCTTGTTCGCCGCCGCCCGCAACCGCCTCGAACAGCTCCGCAGCAACAAGCACTACGCGAGCTGGCTCAAGTCGATGGGGGTGGACACCGACGAGCTGGACCCGGAGCAGGCCGACCGGATCATCAGCAACATGCGGGCCGACTCCCGCGCCTCGGAGGAGTACTTCACCGGCCTGCTGGACGCCGGGACGGCGAAGCTGCGCGCCCCGATCGTCTCGGTGGTCGGCTCCGAGGACCCGGTGACCGACTACTACACCGAGCGGTACGCCGAGTGGGGGTTCCTCTCCGACACCCTGGGGCTGGTCGTCCTCGACCAGGCGGGGCACTTCTTCCTCAAGTACCGGGCCGACGAGCTGGCCGAGATCGTCACGGCGGCGCACCCGGCGGTGCTCGCCGGCGACACCACCGCCCTGGAGGCTCCGGCCAGGGGCGAGGACGCCGGCTGGGTGGTCGCCGACCACCAGCGCATCGGCGCGGCCCCGGGCTCGGAGAAGGCGGTGGTGAAGCCGAGCATGGGCCGGTTCGTGGCGGTCACCGCCGGCCAGTTCGTCTCCACCACCGGCTCGGCGCTGACCGCGTTCGCCGTGCCGATCTGGCTGTTCACCCGGACCGGCTCGGTGGCCAACCTGGGCATGCTCTGGGCCCTCGCGCTGGTCTGCGGCGTGCTGATGCTGCCGATCGCGGGCGCTGTCGTCGACCGGGTCAGCCGCCGGAAGATCATGATGATCGCCAGCTCCAGCGCCGGGACGATCCAGCTCGTGCTGGCCGCCCTGCTCTGGACGGACAACCTGCGGCTGTGGATGATCTACATCCTGGTGGCGCTCAGCCAGGTCGCCGGGTCGTTCCAGCGCATCGCGTTCTCCTCGGCGGTGCCGCAGCTCGTGCCGAAGCGGTACCTCGGCCACGCGATGGGCGTCACCCAGCTCACCAACGGCTCCGCCATGCTGCTGATGCCGGTCTTCGCGGCCGGCCTGCTGGCCGCCATCGGGCTCAAGGGCATCCTGCTCATCGACGTGGCCAGCTACGTGGTGGCGGTGCTGACCCTGGCCGTGGTCCGCTTCCCGGACCTGCTCGGCTTCCGGCCCCGGGAGCGGCTGCTGACGGCGATCGCCAACGGGATGCGCTACTCGTGGCAGCACCGGGGCTTCCGGCTGATGCTGGGCTACTTCGCGATCGGCAACATCTTCCTGGCCCCGGCCCTGGTGCTGACCACTCCGATGGTGCTCTCCTTCGCCACCGCCACGCAGGTGGCGCAGGTGGCCCTGGCCGAGGCGCTCGGCGCGGTGGCGGGCGGCGTGCTGATGTCGCTGTGGGGCGGCCCCCGCAGCCGGCGGATGATCGGCGTGCTGATCGGCAACCTCGGCACCGCCGTGGGGTGCATCGTGATCGGCCTCGACGCCTCGGTGACGGTGATCTGCGTCGGGGTGTTCTGGCTGGGCCTGTCGATGACCACCGCCCAGTCGATCTACGCCACCATCGTCCAGGTGAAGGTCCCCCAGCGCTACCACGGCCGGGTGTTCAGCCTGAACCAGACCATCTCCTGGTCCACGCTGCCGATCGGCTTTGCGCTGATCGCCCCGGCCGCCACCGCCCTGTTCGAGCCGATGCTCGCCCCGGGCGGCGCGCTGGCCGGCTCGGTGGGCGCGGTGATCGGCACCGGTCCGGGCCGCGGCATGGGCTTCGCGTACGTCTGCTTCGGCGCGGCGCTGGTGCTGGTCACCCTGGGCGGCTTCGCGATCCGGCTGCTGCGGCGCTTCGACATGGAGGTGCCGGACTCGCTGCCGGACGACCTGATCGGCGCCCAGGAACGTGAGCGGCGGCTGGCCGCCCGGGCCGCCGAGCGGCAGGAGGAGAAGGTGCCGGTCGCGGCGTGACGACGCCGGCGGCGTCGTGAGCGAGGGTCGGGGGTCTCCGGTGCGCTGCCGGAGGCCCCCGCCCCTGTCCCGGGCCGGATCCGCGTGCCCGGCCTCGCGTCGTTGCGGGGCCCTACGCCACGGGCGAGTCGGTGAAATCGGCCTCGGGAACGTCGTCGGGCTCGGCGACCCAGCCGGAGAAGACCGGCACCTCGTGCCACGGGCCCACCCCGCCGCCCCGCCGGTCGGTGGCGACGGCCACCACCGCGTACGGGTGGCCGAAGCGCAGCTCGGCGGTGCGGGCGACCCCCTCCGGGGGCAGGCCCACCGTCCCGAACACTCCGGTCACGGCCGCGGCCTCGAACCCGTACCGGCTGTACCGGGCGACGACGGCCTGCCGTGCCTCGACCTCGGTGCCCCCGATCAGCGGGGCGAGGACCCGGGCGAGGGCGGAGAACCCGAGCCCCGGCCCGGTCAGGTCGTGCTCGGCGCGGGCCGACCAGCAGGGCAGCGCCGCCGCGTGCCGCTCCACCCGGCGGTCGCGGGCGTGGGTGCGGACTTTCTCCTCGCGCAGCGTCCACAGCGGCGTCGCGCCCAGCGGCAGGTCGAACAGCGACCGCCGGCCGGCGGGCTCGTCGGCGTCGGCGTCGGCCGCGATCCGGTACGCGGCGGCGAGCACGTCGGCGGGTGCGACCTCGGGAGCGGCGGCCACCGACACGACCAGCAGCCCGGCCCCGTCCCCGGCTCCGGCGGCCCCGTTGTCGTTCCCCGGTTCGGCCGCCGCCGTGTGCACGGCGACGTCGCCGGCCTCCGGCGTCGCGGCGATCCAGGCCTTGTGCCCGTACGCCGGGGTGTGCAGCACCCGGGTCAGCCGCCCGGCCCAGGGGCTGTCCGGCCCCAGCGCCGTGGCCGGGGCGAGGCCGAACGGGTCGGCCCAGGAGATCCGGGTGGCCACGGCCGAGGCCAGCGCGAGCACGACGCGGGGCGAGAGGGTCAGCGGGAACCTGTCGAGCAGACCAGCGCTGTGCCTGCGCGCCCAGGCGTCCAGGCCGGCCTGGTCCGGCAGCGGGCCGGTCTCCGTGGCGCGGGGGAGGGTGGCCCGCCAGCCGGCCAGCGCGTCGGTGTCCGCCTCCGGCCGGTGCCAGACGGCGGTGGCGGCCGGTGCCAGCGGGTGCGGGGCGTCGAGCAGCGCGGCGGCGGTCCGCGCCGCCGTCGCCGGGTCGGTGCCCAGCGCGTCGGCGAGGTCGCCGGCGTCCCGGTCGGGGACGGCCGACCCGCACAGCGCGAGCAGCAGCCAGGCGCCCAGCGGGGACGCGACGTGGTGTCGGTCGCCGACCGAGCCGTGCAGCCGGGCGGCGTAGCGGGCCAGCGGGCCGTGCAGGTTCGTCGTCATGCCCCCACTGTGCCCGCCTGGGCCGGTTCTCACGACCACAGCTCGAACGGCTCGTCGATCTCCTCCCCGGCCAGGAAGGCGGTGAGCAGCCCGGGCAGCCGGCCCGGGTAGAACCGCTCCCGGCTGCCGACGACGTCGGCGACCGGCCACCAGCGGAACCCGAAGTAGTCTTCCCGCTCGTAGTCCAGCCGGTCGGTCTCGTCGACCTCCGGGCCGGGGCCGTCCAGCCGCACCGCCACGACGACCTCGTCCTGCACGTGGCGCAGCCGGCGGTGGATGAAGCTGGCCCGCCGCCGCCAGCGCGGCGGACCGACCCGCTCCGGGGCCACCCGGATGCCGGTCTCCTCGCGCAGCTCCCGCACGGCCGTGTCGAGGTACGTCTCGCCGGGGTCGACGCCGCCGCCGGGCAGCTCCCACCAGGTGCCGAGCCGGGGGTGGTCCGGGTCGCGGGTGTGCAACAGCAGCAGCCGCCGGTCGGCGTCGAGCACCACCAGCCGTACCGCGCGCCGCTCGACGACCGGCAGGTCGTCGGGGACTTTCATCACCGTCGCTCCTCCCGTTCGCTGCCCAGGTGGCCCGGTCGCCCCCATGGTGCCCGACGCGGGTCGGCGGCGGGTCAGGGGAGGGGTTAGGCTGCCCGCCGTGGCAGGTCTGTTGAGGAGTGTGGCGTCCCGGCTGGGGCGGGTGACCCGCGGAGCCGCCCCGGCGCGCACCCCCGGTCCGATCCCGGCCCAGGTCGCGCGGCGTCGGCAGGTCGCGGCGTTGCAGCGGCGGGAGCTCAGCTACGCCCCGGAGCCCGACGGTCAGGCCGACCCGGGCGAGGTCGTCTGGACCTGGGTCCCCTACGAGGACGACCCCCGGCAGGGCAAGGACCGGCCGGTCCTGGTCGTCGGCCGGAACAGCCGCACCCTGTTCGGCCTGATGCTGTCCAGCCAGAGCGAGCGGGACGGCCAGCGGCACTGGTTCTCCCTCGGTCCCGGCACGTGGGACCGCGACAACCGGCCGAGCTGGGTACGCCTCGACCGGGTGCTCACCATGCGGGAGGACAGCATCCGGCGCGAGGGCGCGGTGCTGGACCGGCCCCGCTTCGACCGGGTCGGCCAGGCCCTGCGTGCCGGCTACGGCTGGCGCTGACCCCGGGCCGCTGCCCGGCCCGGGCGGTCACCACTCGGCGAGGTGCGCGCTGTCCACGAGCTGTCGGGTGGGGCTGGACGCGCCGATGCTCTTGGCCCGGTACATGGCCGCGTCGGCCCGGTCGAGCGCCTCGGTGAGCTGGGCGGGGCCGGTCACCGGGGCCAGGCCGACCGAGGCGGTGACCCGGAGGCTGAGGCCGTCGAGCGGGATGGGCGCGGCGAGCGCCTCGCAGAGCCGGCGGGACGCGTGCTCGATCCACCGCCGGTCGACCGTCGGGCTGGTCAGCAGGCCGGCGAACTCGTCGCCGCCGAGGCGGGCCACCAGGTTGTCACCGGCGAACGCGGCCAGCCGCTCGGCCACGCTGATCAGCACCCGGTCCCCGGCGGCGTGCCCGTAGCGGTCGTTGACCTGCTTGAAGTCGTCCAGGTCGAGCACCACCGCGATCAGCGGCTTGCCGGCGGCATCGGTGAGCAGCGAGGCGGCCAGCCGGAAGAAGGCCCGTCGGTTGGGCAGCCCGGTCAGCGGGTCGTGGCTCGCGGCGTGCCGTTCGGCGGCGAGTTCCGCCTGAAGGTGCTCGATCTCGGCCTCGGCCAACAGTGCGCGGCGGCGTAGCTGCCACGCGGACGCGAGGGCCCCGGCGGCCGAAATGCCGGACGCGATGGTCAACGGATCCGGCACGAACCCTCCCCTCGCCGCGTCCGCCCGCCTGCCCTGCTCGGTGCCGGCCGGCGCCCTGCCCACCCTCGTTTCCCCTGGTGCGGACCCGAATTCGAGTCACTCAAAGTGAACGAATGGGTACACCGCACGTGCGTTATCATGCTCGTTGTCCGGTGCAGATGCAATAGCAGATGCACGTGCAGCGGGATCGTTTTCGACCCCGCCCCCTCGCCAGCACCGCTCCTCCCCGCGGCATCGGCAGGCTCTTGAAGAGAAAGACGCCCCCATGCAGCAGCCCCACAACGGCGTTCCCGCCGCGCAGCTCCCCCCGCTGAAGTGGCAGAAGAGTCAGCGGAGCAACCCCAGCGGCAACTGCGTCGAGTTGGCCGAGCTCCCCGGCGGCGCCGGAATTGCCCTGCGCAACTCGCGTCACCCGGACGGCCCGGCGCTGATCTACACGGTGGACGAGATCGCCGCCTTCGTGCTCGGCGCCCGGGACGGGGACTTCGACGACCTGATCGCCTGACCCAGCGTAACCGGTCGGGCACATCTCGTCGATGGGACCAAAACACCCCTCGGGCGGGTTCACCTCACTGTCGGTCCATGGCATGCTTACACGTCGGCCGGGGTCGGGGCCCGGTTGACGGAGGCTGGCAAGCGGAGGTCGGCACGTGACGATGGTTCCCACGGAAGGTGGCCCGGCCACCGGCCCGACCGTGCTGCGTATGCTGCTCGGCGCCCAACTGCGCCGCCTGCGGGAGTCCGTCGGGGTGACCAGGGAGGGCGCCGGCTGGGAGATCCGGGCCTCCGAATCGAAGATCAGCCGGATGGAGCTGGGCCGGGTCGGCTTCAAGGAGCGCGACGTCGCCGACCTGCTCAGCCTCTACGGGGTCACCGATTCCGAGGAGCGCGAGGCCCTCCTCAAGCTCGCCCGGGACGCCAACAGCCCGGGCTGGTGGCACCGTTACGGCGACGTGTTGCCGTCCTGGTTCCAGTCCTACCTGGGCCTGGAGGCGGCCGCCGCGCTGATCCGCAGCTACGAGGTCCAGTTCGTGCCCGGCCTGCTCCAGACCCCGGAGTACGCCCGGGCGGTCGTCCTGCTCGGCCACCGCGGCGCCGGCGCGGACGAGATCGACCGGCGGGTGGCCCTGCGCATGCAGCGCCAGGAGCTGCTGCGCCGCCCGCAGCCGCCCCAACTGTGGGCGGTGGTCGACGAGGCCGCGCTGCGTCGGCCGATCGGCGGCCCCGAGGTGATGCGTGGCCAGTTCGCCGCCCTGATCGAGGCGACCCGGTCGCCGCACGTGCGGTTGCAGATCATCCCGTTCGACGCGGGTGGGCACGCCGCTGCGGGCGGCGCCTTCACCATCCTGCGCTTCGGCGACCAGGACCTGCCGGACATCGTCTACATCGAACAGCTCACCAGCGCCATCTACCTCGACAAGCGCGAGGACCTCGACTACTACGCGGCGGCCATGGAACGCCTCTGCGTGGAGGCCGAGCCCCCGGAACGGACGCCGGAGCTGCTGGCCCGGCTGCGCGACGAACTCCTTCCGGGGTAACGGGTTCCCGGGCGCGCAGCCGGGCCGGCAGCCTCTACCATGTTCGTGACCGACGACAGTGGACGGACGTCGGCGCGCCGATGCCAGCGCAGAGCATGGAGGATCCTTGACCACCGACGCCCCCGGTGCCCCGACCGACCCCGCCCACCCCAGCGACCGGATCGACACCTCTATCGCACATCCCGCCCGTCGCTACAACTACTGGCTGGGCGGCAAGGACAACTTCCAGGCCGACCGCGACTCGGGTGACGCGATGGCCACGGCCTTCCCGACCATTCGCATCACCGCCCTGGAGAACCGCCGCTTCCTTCAGCGGGCGGTGCGTTACCTGGCCCGCGAGGCCGGCATGCGGCAGTTCCTCGACATCGGCACCGGCATCCCCACCGCCGACAACACCCACGAGGTCGCCCAGGCTATCGCCCCACAGACCCGGGTGGTGTACGTCGACAACGACCCCATCGTGCTCGCCCACGCCCGTGCCCTGCTGACCAGCGCACCCGAGGGCGCCACCGCCTACATCGACGCCGACCTGCTCGATCCGGAGCGGATCCTCTCCCACCCCGACCTGCGGCGCACCATCGACCTCGGGCAGCCGGTGGCGCTGATGCTGGTGGCGATCCTGCACTTCCTGCCCGACCCGGACGATCCGTACGCGCTGGTCCGGCGGCTGCTGGACGCCCTGCCCCCGGGCAGCTACCTGGCCGCGTCGCACGCCACCTACGACCACCTCCCGGCGCAGGTCGTCGAGGAGACCAGGGCGGCGACGAGGACCGGGGGCGAGTACGGCGCGATCTACCTGCGTGGCCAGGCCGATTTCACCCGGTTCTTCGACGGCCTGGAGCTGGTCGAGCCGGGCGTCGTGTCCGCCGCCGAGTGGCGGGCCGACGCGGAGCCGCAGCCCCGGCCCTCGGCGCTCGACGTCAGCCTCTACGGGGCCGTGGCCCGCAAGCCCTGACCGGCCCCGGCGGGGCCCGCCCGCAAGCGGCACCGTCCATGTTCGAACATGCCGGCCCCGGCCGGGCGCCGGGCCTGGTGCCCGCCCCGGCCGGCGGGCAGACTGGACCCATCATGTCGCCGTTCACCCCCGGCCTACGGCTGCACGACCGGTACGTCCTGCGCGAGCGCATCGGCCTCGGCGGGATGTCCGAGGTGTGGCGTGCCGACGACGAGGTGCTGCACCGTCCTGTCGCGGTCAAGGCGCTCGCGGGACAGCCCGCCGCCGACCCGCAGCTACGGGCCACCATCCAACGCGAGGCCCGGGCCGCCGCCCGGCTCACCCATCCGCACGTCACCCAGGTGTACGACTACGGCGAGGCGACCCTGGCCGGCGGCACCGTGCTCCCGTACCTGGTGATGGAGCTGGTCGACGGGCACAGCCTGGCCGACCGGCTCACCACCGGCCCGCTGCCCTGGCCGGAGGCCGTCCGGATGGCCGGGCAGGTCGCCGCCGCCCTCGCCGCCGCGCACCGCATCGGCGTGGTGCACCGGGACGTCAAGCCGGGCAACGTCATGCTCACCGGGACCGGCGCCAAGGTGCTCGACTTCGGCATCGCCACGCTCGCCGGCCCGCGCCACCCGCTCGCCGGCCCGTCCGCCGGTCACACCGGCGAGCTGGTGATGGGCACCCCGGCATACTTCGCGCCCGAGCGGATGACCCCCGGGCCGCCGGACCCGGCCAGCGACGTCTACGCCCTCGGCGCGGTGCTCTACCGCGCCCTCACCGGTGGCGCCCCGCTGCCCGTGCAGACCTGGGAGGACGCCGTCGAGGTGCACGCCCGGCGGGTGCCGGTGCCACCGCTGCGGGTCAGCGGGCTGCCCCCGGACGTCGCCGCGCTCACCCTCGCCTGCCTGGACGCCGACCCGGCCCGCAGACCCACCACCGCCGAGCTGGCCGCCCGGCTCGGCGCGGCACCCCCGGCGGAACCACCGACCGCGCTCCTGCCCGTCGTGTCTCCGGCCGCGCCGACCCTGATCGACCGGGCCGGCCCACCCACCACCCGGGCCACCCCCTTTCCGGCGACCCGGCCCGCCTCGCCGTTCTCCGCCTCGGCCTCGGTCGCGTCGCCGTTCTCCTCGGCCGCGTCGCCTCCGGGCCGGTTGTGGCCGGGTGCGCCGTCTCCGGCCGCGTCGCCTCGGGCCGGGTCGTGGCCGGGTGCGCCGTCTCCGGCCGCGTCGCCTCCGGTCGGGTCGTGGCCGGGTGCGTCGTCGTCGGTCCCCCCGCCCGGGCGGTCGCGGCACGGGAACCGGTTGCTCGGCGTCCTTGTCGTGGCCGGGGTGGCGATGCTGGTCGGGCTGTTCGCCCTCGGCGGCAGGTCCCCGGCCCCGCCGGCCGCCGCACCCGACGTGACCACTCCAGCTCCCCGGCCGACGACGACGCGGGCCGCAGCCCCCGCGCCGACCAGCGCCGCGCCGCGCCCGGCCGCCCCGACCACCACTCGAACCCGCCCGGTCACCCTGCGCGAGCTGGCCGCCGAGGTCGTCGCGGTGGTCGACGAGGCGCAGGCCCGCGGCGAGATCGACCGGAAGACCGCCGACGAGCTGCGCGACAAGGCCGAGGCGCTGAACCGGGCCAAGCTCAAGGACCGGGTGAAGCGGGTCCGGGACCTGCTCGAACGAATCGGCGAGGCGGTCGAGCGGGACCGGCTCGGCGCGGCGGTGGCGAACCGACTGCGCGACCTGCTCACCGGGTACGACCACTTGCGCGGCCTCAAGGCGGACTGACCGCCTTACCTCCGACGGGACGGGTTTTCCGCCCGATCCCGGCCCCACCAAGAGGAGAGGTACGACGGACTGCGGCGGGGCGAGTGACGACATGGCAGTCGGCGCAGACGGTCATTAGCTTTGTCGGATGATCAGCACGCAGCCGCTCCTGCCCTTCCCCCGTACGGTCGCCGTCGGTCCCGAGCCCGGCTCCGACGGGCCCGTGGGGTTCGTCACGGGCCTGGTCGAACGGCTGGGCGGCCCTGGCGCGGGACTGGCGGTCGCGCTTGAGAACCTCTTCCCGCCCATCCCCAGCGAGGTGATCCTGCCGCTGGCCGGGTTCGCCGCCAGCCAGGGAAAAATGAGCCTGGTCGGGGCGATCGGCTGGACCACCCTCGGCTCCGTGGTCGGTGCCCTCGCGCTGTACGTGATCGGCGCCATGCTGGGCCGGGACCGGATGCGTGCCATCGTCGCGCGACTGCCACTGGTCAAGCTCGACGACGTGGACCGGACGGAGGCGTGGTTCCTCCGGCACGGGGTCAAGGCGGTGTTCTTCGGCCGGATGATCCCGGTGTTCCGCAGCCTCATCTCGATCCCGGCCGGCGTGGAGCGGATGCCGGTGCCGACCTTCCTGCTGTTCACGACCCTGGGCAGCCTGATCTGGAACACGATCTTCGTGCTGGCGGGCTACCTGCTGGGGGAGAAGTGGCACGTCGTCGAGGGGTACGTCGGAACGTTCCAGAACGTGGTCATCGTGGTGTGCGCGGTGGCGCTCGGCTGGTTCGTCGTCACCCGGGTACGGCGTGCCCGCGCCGCCCGGCGGGTGCCCGTCGACGGGGCCGCCCCGGTCGACGCTGTCCACGCGTCGGACGCGGAGGCGTCGCCGTCGGTTGGGCCGGAGTTCGGTGGGGCGCGTGAGCACCGGGGGACCATCTACCGCAGCGGGTCCTGGCGGGGAGGATCCGAAACCTCTTGATTGCCGTGCAAAGGGCGGGGTGGGCGGAGGCGGGGTGGGGTGTTTGGGGGGTTTTGGGGTGTGGCCGGTGGCATCCGGTCGGCGGAACATCGGCCGGCCCCGGGTCGTTACACCTGACAGACGATCGAGTAGCGCACGCCGCTACTGAACCGCCCGGCCCCCCTCAGGGAATGCGGGTCGGCGGCCGGTCGTTACACGTGGTCCCGGCGCCACCAGCACCCCCCGGTGCGGTGAGCAGTCCGGATGGCTTTCCCCCTTTTTGATCTTTTTTTGGGCGCCTCGACGTGGTGCTTACACCCCCGCCCCTTCCCCCTTGGGGTGGTGTGTGTGTCGACCCCCGATTGGAGTCACCCCTGATGAACACGATCATGCGTAAGAGCGTTCTCGGTATCGCTGGTCTGGCCTTCGCCGGTGGCGTGTTCGCCGGCCCGGCCACCGCCCACGCCACCCCCACCACCGAGTCGGCGACCCCGACGACCGCTGTGGCCGTGCAGGCCGACAAGCCCGGCGTGGACAAGGGCAAGCTGATCCCGCACGGTGTGCAGGGTGAGCAGTCCCGCATCGACCTCGGTGACGAGGAGACCGCCAACGTGAAGGCGATCATCGCCGCCACGAAGAAGGCCGGCCTGGACGAGCGGGCCGCCGTGATCTCCATCGGCACGTCCCTGCAGGAGTCGAAGCTGGAGAACCTGGGCCACCTCGGTGACCGCAACGACCACGACTCGCTGGGCCTGTTCCAGCAGCGCCCGACGTCTGGTTGGGGCACCCCGGAGCAGATCACCGACCCCGAGTACTCGACCCTGGCGTTCCTGAAGGGGTTGAAGCAGGTCGACGGCTGGCAGGACATGCCCCTGACCGACGCCGCACAGACCGTCCAGGTGTCGGCCTACCCCGACGCGTACGCACAGTGGGAACAGCAGGCCGCCGACCTCGTCACCCAGCACTGGAACAGCTGACCACCGGACCACCGGACAGCCAACTGGCCGGGTCCCCGAGAACGGGGGCCCGGCCAGTGGCAGCTGCGCGTTCGGGGCCGGCGGTTTCCTGCGGACGCCGGCCGGGCGGAGTGATCCGATCCGGGACCGGGTACGTGCTGCCTGCTGGGAACCGCGAGAGGGGATCGTCATGGCGGTAACGCGGTGACCGTCGAGGAGGCCTGAGCGTACAGTCGGGCGGTGGACCGTACCGAATCCCTGCCGGCGCAGACGCGACCGCCCGGCGTGGCGCCCGCCGACCCGGGCAGCGTGCTGTTGCCCGGGCACGACGTGCCGCTCGGCCGCTACACGACGGTGCGCCGGCTGCTGCCGCAGCGCCAGCGGCGGATGGTCGGGGCCTGGTGCTTCGTCGACCACTTCGGGCCGGACGACGTCGCCGAGCGCCCCGGGATGGAGGTGCCGCCGCACCCGCACACCGGGTTGCAGACGGTCACCTGGCTGCTCGACGGGGAGATCGTGCACCGGGACAGCCTCGGCAACGTGCAGCCGATCCGGCCGGGGCAGCTCAACGTGATGACCTCCGGCCACGGCATCGCCCACTCGGAGCGGTCGCCGGCGGCGCATCCGCCGGTGATGCACGGCGTACAGCTCTGGGTTGCCCTGCCGGACCCGGCGCGGGCGGCGGCTCCCGACTTCGCCCACCACGAGGACCTGCCGGTGTGGCGCGACGGCGACCTCGACGTCACGCTGCTGGCCGGCGAGCTGGGCGGGGAGCGGTCCCCGGCGGTGTTGCACACCCCGCTGGTCGGCGCGCAGCTCACGGCCCGGGGCGGGGCGCCGGCCCGGCTGCCGCTGCGCCGAGACTTCGAGTACGGCCTGCTGGCGATGTCCGGTTCCGCCCAGGTGGGTGACGTGCCGCTGGAGCCGGGTGCGCTGCTCTACCTCGGTGCCGGCCGGGAGAGCCTCACCCTGAGCGCCGCGCCGGGCAGCCGGCTGCTGCTGCTCGGCGGTGCGCCGTTCGAGGAGCCGCTGGTGATGTGGTGGAACTTCGTCGGCCGGTCGCACGAGGAGGTCGCCGCGGCCCGCGAGGACTGGGCGGCCGGCCGCCGGTTCGGGACGGTGGCCGACGACGCCGCGCCGCCGCTGCCGGCGCCCGCGCTGCCGACCACCCGGCTCAAGGCCCGCACCCGGCACGGCGACATCCGGGCCTGAACCCGGGGCGGGCCGGGCGGCGCCGGCGGGTGGAGGCGTGGCGGGCGGCGACGGGGGTAGTCGCGGGCATGCCGATCACCGCGATCTCCAGCATCGAGGACAAGAAGCGACTGGCTCGCCGGCTCGCCGGCAGCGGGCGCGGGTTCGCCGAGCAGTACGGGTTCCGGGTCACCAACAACCCGTCCAACCTGTTCCAGCTCCTCGTCCTGTCGGTCCTGTTGGCCCGGCGGGGCGACTTCCGGCGGGCCCTGGACACCGCCGGCGCGCTGCGCGACGCCGGCTGGGACAGCGCGGCCCGGTTGGCCCGTTCGCTGCACGCCGACCGGGTTCGGGTCCTGCGGGCGGCTGGGCAGCGCGGCGACGTGGACGCCCTCGCCGTCACCCTGGGCGACCTGGCCCGTGCCGTGGTGGAACGGTACCGGGGCGATCTGCGTCGGCTGCGCGCCGCGGCGCACCACGACCCGGCCGGCGAGCGGGCGCTGCTGGCCGAGCTGCCCGGGGTCGACGCCGGGGTGGTCGAGCTGTTCCTGCGCGAGGCGCAGGCGCTGTGGCGGGAGGTGGCCCCGGTGGCGGACCGGCGGGCGCTCGCGGCGGCCCGCCGGCTCGGCCTGGGACGGTCCGCGACCGATCTTGCCCAGCTGGCCGGCGGTGGCGAGTCGGAGCGGCTGGCCTGGCTGGTCGGTGCGCTCGCCCGGGTGGACCTGGAGAAGCGGTACGCCGAGCTGACCGACTGAAGGTGTGCCGGCCCACAGTTCCTCGAAATCTGACCGTAAGTACGATGGCGGAAGATATGATGATCTCGGCAGTCGCGTCCGCCCGGTTCGGGTGGACATGGCCGTCCGGCGGTGCGACCCGGTTCGGGTTGCGGTCACCGCCGGGAGACAGGTTCTGCGTGGCGCCCCAGGTCGCGGTTCGTGGCCCGGGGCGCCCGCCTGTCTCCGGCCGGCCCGCTCACTTCACCTGACCAGCCCGGCCAGCAGGTTCACCGTCGCTGCGATGATCACCGCCCCGAACAGGTACGACACCAGCGCGTGCCGCAGCACGGTCGTGCGCATCTCGTTGCTGGTCAGGTTCGTGTCGGAGACCTGGAAGGTCATCCCCACCGTGAACGCGAGATAGGCGAAGTCCGAGTAGCGCGGGCGCTGCGCCTGGTGGAACACCACCCCGCCGTCGGGTCCACCGTAGTAGATCCGGGCGTACCGGGTGGTGAAGACGGTGTGCACCACCAGCCAGGACAGCAGCACGCTGGTCACCCCCAGCCCGCCGTAGGCGTCCCGGGACAGTCCCGTTCGGGCGCCGTGCGCGGTGACCAGCACGACCGCTACGGCGACCAGGCTGGCCAGGCAGGCGACCAGCAGCAACAGGTCGCGCGTGGGCCGGTTCGGGTCCTCGCGTACGGCGAGCCGGGCGGTCCGCTCGGCGTCCGACGGCCACAGTGTGCGCCAGACCAGCACCAGCCAGCTCAGCGCCGCCGCGTCCCAGCCGACGATGGGGCCGAGCGACGGCGGGCCGACGAGCGTGAACAGGCCGCCGGTCAGGCCGCCGGCCAGCCCGAGCACGGCGAGCTGGACCACCGCCGGGGTGTGCCCGTCCCCGCCGCGCACCGGTCGCGCCCTCACCCGCTCCCGCCGGCGCGGGCTCAGATGCCGCGTAGGTGCTGCGCGACCCGGGTGTGCGGCTCCCGCGCCTGCGCCGCGCGCTGCGACCTGCCGATCTCCGGGGCGGCGTCGATCTTGGCGGACCGGGCGACCTCGTTGCCGTTGGCGTAGTCGACCGGGGGCAGGGCCCGCAGCGCGCGCAGCACCTCCGGCGGCGCGCCCTCCCGCTGCGCCTCGCGCACCACGTCGGCCTTTCCTGCCGGGTAGTCGAGGCTGGACAGGTACTGCAGGACGTCGTCGTAACTCGCCATGTGTGGGCTCCCTCGCCGGTTCGATCCGGTTCACGACTTCACGACCGGCCGCGGTTACCCACCCGCAGGCCGCTCACGCCCGTCCGTCGCCGGGAATCGCGGACCGGTCGGCCGCCGTTTCCGGCCCCGTTGGACGGGTACGCGACCGGCCCGAGGAAGCGGAAGGAGCACCGCCATGAACTACGACACCTTCGTCGAACAGGTGGCCCTGCGGGCCCGGGTCCCCGCGGAGCGGGCCGTGGAGCTGACCCGGGCCACGCTGGAGACCCTGGCGGAGTGGCTGACCGGCGGCGAGGTGCTCGACCTCGCGGCGCAGCTGCCGAAGCCGTTGCAGCTGGTCATGCGGCCGGGCCCCGACGCCGAGGCCGCCGACCGGTTCGGCGCGGCCGAGTTCGTGACGCGGGTCGGCCAGCGGGCCGGCCTGGACGAGCGGGCCGCCCGGGACGCCGTCCGGGTCGTGTTCGTCACCCTGCGCGAGGCGGTCGCCGGCGGGGAGTTCGACGACATCGTGGTCCAGATGCCGCGCGACTACCGGGACATGGTCGAGCCGGCGCTCGCCCCGGGGGCAGCCGCTCCGCGCCGAGCCTGACCGGGTGGCCCTCCCGTGCGGCCCGGCCGTCCTCGCCGCGACCGACCCGGTCGGCGACGGGTCCCGGCACGATCACCGCTGGTGATGGCCGGGGTCGCGGCTTGGCGAGTCGACCGAGCTGACCTAACCTAGTCGCACGAGGGGAGTACTTCCCACGAATCATTCCGGTCAGTACGGCGTGCCCGGGGCACGCCTCGGGTGGTTGCCCACGGGAACGTGGGTGAAGGAGACCTCGAACATGCCACGGTGTTCGAGGGGATTCCATGACCGAATTGTCTTATCTGTCCGCCGGCGAGCTGTCGTCGGTGGGCACGCCCATGCTCTGGGCGGTCACCATCGTCGGCGTACTAGCCCTGCTGGTGCTGGACTTCCTCGTCACCCGCAAGCCGCACGAGGTGTCGATCAAAGAGGCGCTCGGCTGGTCCGCCTTCTACATCGCCCTGCCGCTGGCCTTCGGCGTCTGGGTCTGGTCCCGGTTCGGCTCCCAGCAGGGCGTGGAGTACCTGACCGGCTACCTGGTCGAGAAGTCCCTCTCGGTCGACAACCTCTTCGTCTTCATGCTGCTGCTGGCGGCGTTCGCGGTGCCCGCCGTGCTCGCCCAGCGGGTGCTGCTCTACGGCATCACCGGCGCGCTGGTGCTGCGGGCGGTCTTCATCGCCCTCGGCGCGGCGGCCCTGCAGACCCTCGACTTCGCCTTCCTGATCTTCGCGGCCATCCTCATCGTCACCGCCGTCAAGCTGCTCCGTGACGCCCTCTCCGGCCACGAGCAGAAGGTGGACATCAACAAGATGCGGTCGGTGCGGCTGCTGCGCCGGTTCATGCCGGTCGTCGACGAGTACCAGGGCACGAGGATGACCGTCCGGCAGAACGGTCGCCGGGCGCTCACCCCGCTCGCCCTCGTGGTGGTCGCGGTGTTCGCCACCGACATCGTCTTCGCCGTCGACTCGGTGCCCGCCGTGTACGGCATCACCGAGGATCCCTACCTCGTCTTCGCCACCAACGCCTTCGCCCTGCTCGGCCTGCGGGCGCTGTACTTCGTGCTGCACGCCGCGCTGAGCCGGCTGGTGCACCTCAGCTACGGCCTTGCCTTCATCCTCGCCTTCATCGGCGTCAAGCTCGGCCTGCACTGGGCGCACGGGATCTGGCCGGGCGTGCCGCAGATCCCCACGCTGGCCTCGCTCGGGGTGATCATCGGCGTGTTGGTCGTCGTCACGCTCACCAGCCTCCGGGCCACCCGCAACGCCGCACCGGGCGCCAAGGAGACCATCGCCGACCGGCACTGACCGGTCGCCGACCGGGCGCCACCGCCCGCCGTCGACATGGGCCGCCCCCCGGCGGGCGTGGGCGGGACTCCGGCCCGACCCACGTCCGCCGTGGTCGCCGGCCCCGGCGGGTCCGGGCGAACGGCGCCGTCGCGATCCGGCAGGTGGTACGACTGACCGGTGGGAATCGTGTCACCGGGCTTCCAGGGCCGGCCCCGCTCGGCGGAGCCGGCCCTGCCGCCGGGGCAGTACCTGACCGAGGACTTCCCGGTGCTCTCCGCCGGCCCCACCCCGAAGGTGCGGCCGGACACCTGGGAGTTCGTCGTCACCACCGAGGCCGGCGCGGAGCGCCGCTGGTCCTGGGCCGAGTTCACCGCCCTGCCCCAGGACACCCCGACCGTCGACATCCACTGCGTCACTCGCTGGTCCAAGCTCGCGACGAACTGGCAGGGCGTCTCGCTGGACGTCCTGCTCGACGGCGTCGACACCGACGCGGCGTACGCCCTGGTCCACTCGTACGGCGGGTACACCACGAACCTGCCGCTGGCCGACCTGCGCGGCGGGCGGGCCTGGGTGGCGCACCGCTTCGACGGCCGGGACCTGCCCGCCGAGCACGGCGGCCCGGCCCGGCTGCTGGTGCCCCACCTGTACTTCTGGAAGTCCGCGAAGTGGGTGCGCGGGATCCGGCTCAGGACCATGGACGAGCCCGGCTTCTGGGAGACCGCCGGGTATCACGCCTACGGCGACCCGTGGCGCGAGCAGCGCTACACCGGCGATTGAGCGCCCCGTTGAGCGCCCCGCTGACCTGGCGGGTGGCCCGGCTGGTCGAGCGGCGGGGCGAGACGCCGACCGCGCGGACGCTCGTCATCGACGTGCCCGGCTGGCCCGGGCACCTGCCCGGCCAGCACGTCGACGTCCGGCTCACCGCGTCCGACGGGTACCAGGCCGCCCGGTCGTACTCCCTCGCCGGGCCGGCCGACGGCGACCGGATCGCGCTGACCGTGCAGCGGGTGCCCGACGGCGAGGTGTCGCCGTACCTGATCGACGTCTGGGCGCCGGGCGACCCGGTGGAGGTGCGCGGCCCCGTCGGCGGCTGGTTCGTCTGGCGGCCGACCCAGACCGCGCCGGTGCTGCTGGTCGCCGGTGGCTCGGGCGTGGTGCCGCTGATGGCGATGGTCCGGGCCCGCCGGGCCGCCGGCAGCCGGGCGCCGTTCCGGCTGGTCTACTCGGTGCGCACCCCGACCGACGTGCTCTACGCCGAGGAGCTGCGCCGCCGCGCGCGCGACGACCAGGGCCTCGATGTGGCGTACGTGTACACCCGGGCCGCGCCCGACGGGTGGCGGGGCGAGCCGCACCGGATCGGGCTGGCCGACGTGAACGTCCACGGCTGGCCGCCCGACCTGGAGCCGCTCTGCTACGTCTGCGGGCCGACCGGCTTCGTCGAGACGGCGGCGGACCTGCTGGTGGGCCTGGGCCACCAGCCCCGACGGGTCCGCACCGAACGTTTCGGCCCGACCGGTTGACCCGAGGCCCGGCCGGACGCGGCCGGCACCAGCCGATCCGGCCCCGACCCGCCCGAGGAGACCCGATGACCGAGATGACCTACCTGGACGGCAACATGCTCGACGGCCCGCTGCGCGAACTGTTCGCCGTCGACCTGAGCGCCGCCACCGGGCGCTGCCAGTCGTGCGGCATGACCGGCCCGCTCGCCGGCCTGCACGTCTACCCGCACGCCCCCGGCCTGGTCGCCCGTTGCCCGGCCTGCGCGGCGGTGATGCTGCGCCTGGTCCGGGCGCCCGACCGGGCCTGGCTGGACCTGCGCGGCACCACCTACCTCCAGGTCCCCATGCCCCCCGACGAACCCCAACCCCGGCCCGTCTGACCCGCCCACACGCCGTCCCCACGTCGCGTCGCCGATCCGCGTGCTGCCGACCGCCTGATCGGCGACGGCGGTGCCCGGGTCCGGGCTCCGCCACGTGCCCGTACGGGCGGCTCGGGTACCCGACCGGCCACCGATCGCCCGCCGGGTGTTGCGCTCCCCGGCCCGGCTGCGCCAGGCTGATTCCCGGGACAGCGATCTGCCGTTCGGGGGCGAGGATCGATGGCATCACTGGCGACGTCCGGGTGGCATCCCCAGGTCAAACCCGAGCACGGCCTGCACCGGCTGCCGGGCGGCCAAATCCGCGTCGGCGGCTCGGTCTACGGCATCGCGGCCGAGGTGCTCGACCCCACCGGCGCGATCTGGACGACGCTGTGCGCCGCCGACGGCACCCGCAGCGTCGAGGAGATCGTCCGGCAGGTGCTCGCCGCGCACCCGGGCGAGCAGGCCGGCGCCGTCCGCTCCGCGCTCGACCTGTTCGCCGCCGCCGGGTATCTCACCGACGCGGCTGCCCCCGACCCGCCGGAACTCACCGACCGGGACCGGGAGCGCCACGACCGCGGCCGCCGGTTCCACCGCTGGGTCGACCTGGTCCCGCGCGCCACCTCCTGGGAGCCGCAGCTCGCCTTGAAGCGCTCCCGGGCGGTCGTGGTCGGGCTGGGCGGCACCGGCGGGGCCGCCGCGCTCGCCCTGGCCGCCGGCGGGGTCGGGCGGCTGCACTGCGTCGACCCCGACGTGGTCGAGCTGTCCAACCTCAACCGCCAGACCATGTACGTCGAGGACGACATCGGCCGGCCCAAGGTGGACGCCGCGGTGGCCCGGCTGCGCCAGCTCAACTCCGACATCGAGGTCACCGGCGAGCGGTCCGAGGTGCGCGGGCCGGGCGACCTGCGCCGGCTGGTCGCCGGCGGCGACGTGCTGCTGCTCTGCGCCGACCGGCCGGGCGCCATCCGGGCCTGGGCAAACCGGGTCTGTCTGGGCGCCGCGACCCCCTGGGTGGACGCCGGGTACCACGGCCCGGTGGTGACGGCGGCGGCGTACCTGCCCGGGGTGGGCCCGTGCTACGAGTGCTTCTGGCTCGCCGAGCACGACAAGCGCCGCCGCGACGATCCGTCAGCCGAGTACACCGTGCAGCGGGAGAGCAGCAGCGCGGTCAGCGCGTCCTCGGCCGGCCTCTCCGGGCACCTCGCCGCCCACCTGGCGACGGCCCTGCTGACCGGCGTCCCGGCCGTCCGGCCCGGTCAGCTTCAGGGGATCAACCTGGTCGCCCCCGACCAGCACTTCCTCATCGCCCACCCGCCGCACCCGCGCTGCCCGGCCGGCTGCGGCGGGACACCCGTCGACGCGGCGGTCGTCGCCGGCCGGGCAGCGCGCGGATGAGCGTCGAGGCCGCAGGCTCCGGCCGGGTCCTGCCGCACGAGCTGCGCCCGGAGCGCGTCCGGTGGCTGGTCGGCCGACCGGTCACCGGGCGGGCGCGGCCGGTCCCGACCCCCTCGGAGGGAGGTGAGAACCGTGGAGCAGATCGTCATCCGGAAGCTGGACAAGGTGGAGACGACCAGTGCGAGCAACCCCAGCGGCAACTGAAGCCGGGGCCCACCGGGGCACCCCCTGCGGCTGCCGCTGGACCTGCACACCATCTATTTCCTCCCGCACGGCGCGAACGACCTGCCGACCGACGCGACCGGCCGGGGCCCGGCGCCGCTGGCCGGTGACCGACCGGGCCGGTGCCGTCGGCGCGGACGTGTCGCGCCGTGCCGTCCGGTCGCCCGGCGGAGGCAGCCGGTTGGACAGCGTCCCGCCCCGCCGGTCAGAGTGGTTGGTCGTGAGATACCTGAGCACCGGTGGGCCCGCCGCGATCCGCCGACCCCGACCCTCCGACGAGGCCGAGTTCGTCGCCGCCGCCCGGCGTAGCGGGCAGCTGCACCACCCGTGGCTGTCGGCCCCGGACACCCCGGAGGCGTACGCCACGTACCTGGGCCGGATCCGGCGCCGGAACCACGCCGGATACCTGATCTGCGACCGGGCCGGCGGGGCGATCGCCGGGTACGTCAACATCAGCGGCATCCTGCTCGGCGCGCTGCGCGGCGGCTACCTCGGCTACGCGGCGTTCCTGCCGTTCAGCGGCACCGGGCACGCGTCGGCCGGGATCGGCCTGGTGGTGCGGCACGCGTTCGACGTGTTGGGACTGCACCGGCTGGAGGCGAACATTCAGCCGGGCAACGAGCCGTCCCGGCGGATCGCCCGCAAGCTCGGCTTCCGGCTGGAGGGCTACTCGCCGGACTACCTGTTCATCGACGGGGCGTGGCGGGACCATGAGCGGTGGGCGATCACCGCACCCGACCGGCCCTGAGCCCGTCCCTGACCCGCGGCCCACGTCCGGCTCCAGCCGGACTGATTCCGACGTTTGCCCAGGCCGGCGGTGGGAACGGCACCCCCCATGACGAAGCCTCGGGTGGTGATCGTGGGGGCCGGGTTCGCCGGTTACCACACGGCGAAGACGTTGAGCGGGATCGCCCGGAACCGGGCCGAGATCGTCCTGCTGAACTCGACCGACTACTTCCTCTACCTGCCGCTGCTGCCCGAGGTGGCCGCTGGGGTGGTCGAGCCCGGACGGATCTCGGTGCCGCTCAGCGGCACCCTCGACGGCGTACGGGTGGTCGTCGGCGAGGCCGACCGGATCGACCTGCAGAACCGCTGGGTCGGCTACACGATGCCGGAGGGCGACCAGGGCCGGCTCGCGTACGACCGCCTGGTGCTCGCCGTCGGCAGCGTCAACAAGCTGCTGCCCATCCCCGGCGTCACCGAGTACGCCCACGGCTTCCGCGGCCTGCCCGAGGCGCTCTACCTGCACGACCACGTGGTACGCCAGATCGAACTGGCCGAGCTGACCGACGACCCGGCCGAGCAGCGGGCCCGCACCACCTTCGTGGTGGTGGGCGCCGGCTACACCGGGACCGAGGTGGCCGCGCACGGCCAGCTCTTCACCGACCGGCTGGTCGCCCAGCACCCGCACCTCAAAGTCCGGCCCCGCTGGATGCTGCTCGACGTGGCCCCCCGGGTGCTGCCCGAACTGGACCAGCGGATGTCGGTGACCGCCGACCGGGTGCTGCGTCGGCGCGGCGTCGACGTGCGGATGGGCACCTCGGTGGCGGAGGCCACGTTCGACGGGGTGAGACTGACCGACGGCGAGTGCGTGCCCACGTGCAGCCTGGTCTGGTGCGTCGGGGTGCGCCCCGACCCGTTCGTCGCCGAGCTCGGCCTGCGCACCGAGAGGGGGCGCCTGGTGGTCGACGAGTACCTCACCGTCCCCGGCTTCCCCGAGGTGTACGCCTGCGGCGACGCCGCCGCGGTGCCCGACCTGGCCCGCCCCGGGCAGGTCTGCACCATGACCGCCCAGCACGCCCAGCGCCAGGGCAAGCTGGCGGCGCACAACATCGCCGCCTCCTACGGGCAGGGCCGGCGCCGGCCGTACAAGCACCACGACCTCGGTTGGGTGGTCGACCTCGGCGGCAAGGACGCCGCAGCGAACCCGCTGAAGGTGTCGCTGTCCGGGCTGCCGGCCAAGGCCGTCACCCGCGGCTACCACCTGTTGGCCATGCCGGGAAACCGGGCCCGGATCGGCGCGGACTGGCTGCTCGACGCCACCCTGCCCCGTCCGGCCGTGCGACTCGGCCTGGTGCCCGCCAACGCCGTGCCGCTGGAGAGCTCGTCGCCGGAGGTCCCGGTCCGACACGGCTGAGCGCGCGGAGCGCCCGCCGTGCTGACTGGGACTGACTGTCTGTCCTTCGCCGGCGGCGCGTTCAGCTTTCGTCGGCCGGGCGTGGGCGGCGGCTTTTTCTCCTCGGCCCGAACTCGCGCAGCAGCAGCTGCCCGATCCCGGCGACCGGAATGGCCAGCAGCGCGCCGATCAGTCCGGCCAGCTCCGCCGCGAACAGCGCGCTGACCAGCACGGTCAGCGGGTTCAGCCGGACCGCCCGGGCCATGATCACCGGTTGCAGCAGGTGGTTCTCCACCTGTTGGTAGATCACGAAGAACACCAGCACCACGATCCCGGTGGTGGGGGAGTGCAGGAACCCGGCGCCGCCCGCGAGGATGGCCCCGAGGGTCGCGCCGACCAGGGGCAGCAGGTCGGCGATCGCCACCAGCAGCGCGATCACCCCGGCGAACGGCACCCCGGTCAGGACGAGCACGAGGAAGGTCAGGGCACCGCAGATCACGCTGATCAGCAGGTTCCCGGTCAGGTAGCCGGTGACCACCCGGGTCACGCCCCGGCCGATCCGCCGGGCCCGGCTCGCCGCCCGGTCGCTGAGCAGGGCGGTCACGCCCGCGGTGATCCTCGGGGCCTCCAGCACCATGAGGTACGCCAGCACGATCACGGTGATCAGCCCCACGAGGGTTTCCAGCACGCGCCGGACCAGCCCGACGACGGGCTCGTGCAGTTGGTCGCCGTACTGCTCGATCTGGTTGGAGTGGCCGGCCAGGTACCGCCGCAGCCGCAGCCGCTCCAGCACCTCGCCGACCGGGCCCTGCCCCACCCGGGTCTCCCGCAGCAGTTCCGGGGCCCGTTCGGCGAACCGGCCCAGCTCGTCCACCAGCGGCAGGAAGATCACCGCGATCAGGGCGGTGAGCACCCCGAACGCGGCCAGGAAGACCACCAGGGTGGCCAGCGTGCGGCGGCGCAGGAAACGGCGTTGCACCCCGTCGACCAGGGGCTTCAACGCGACGGCGAAGAACGCCGCGATCACGGCCCAGACCAGCACCCGCCGGGTGGCCCAGATCAGGGCCAGCCCGAACACGGTGGCCAGCACCAGGCCGATGACGATCGCGGCCCGCCGGGCGGTGGACCTGTCGTCGGCGTCCCTCATCCGGCGCGGCTACCCCCGCCGACAGGCCGGAAACCCATTTCCGCGCCGCGTGACTCGAAGTTCAGGTGTCGGGGTCGTCCACGTCCACCCCACGTACGACTGGGCGACCCCGCCCGCGAGCAGGGTGCGCCCGGTGCTGCGGGCCGGCGGGCACGGTTGCCCGCCGGCCCACGCCTCAACCGCCGGCCGCCGGGCCGAGCAAATCGCGCAGCCCGTCCGGTACGTGCAGCGAGGCGACCAGGTCGCCGTCCCGGTCGGCCAGCGCGGCGATCGTCGCCTCCGCCTGGTAGCGGGCCTGTTCCGGGGTACGGCCGCTGAGCCGGGCCACCTCGGCGAGGAAACCGGGCAGGTCGCGGTGGCGCTCGATGCCGTCCACCGGGACCACGTCGTGCAGCGACACCGGCACGGCCGTCAGTAGCCGCTCCCGGGCGGCCTGGTCCAGCGCCCACGCCAGGGTCAGCACGGTCGCCTCGGCCGCCACCTTCGCGGTGCGGAAGTCGACCCCGGCCCGTCGGCCGACGTCGTCGACCAGTTCCCGGTAGCCCACGCCGATCGTCCCCGGGGCCCCTCCGGGGCCGCGCTGCGGGCGCGGCTGCGGCCGGGCGGCCGGCGCGGGAGCGGCCTGCGGCGGGGCCGGCCCGCCCCGGGTGCTGTCGGGCTTGTGCCGGCCGGCCGGCGGCGGCCCGGCCCGCTTGCCCCGGTCCAGGTGCGTGGGCTGCTTGGACGCGCTGAGACTCGCGCCGGTCTCGCTGGCCTGCCGGCCGCGTTCGCGGGCCTGGCGGGCCAGCGCCCGGCGGCGCTGGTTGTCACCCTCCATCTGTTTGCGCATGGCACACCTCGCCCCTCTCCGATCCGTTGTCTCGACCGTCGCCTTCCCGGCGTCGTCGGGGCCGAAACGGGCCGTGGCCCGCGCCACGGGGCCGGCCGACGGGCGGCCGGGGCGGCGTCATCCGGGGCGGGTGAGCCAGGTTCACCCGCCCGGGCTCCACGATCGGGAGTGGGCCGGAGTACTTCCGACACACGCGGAAGGGAAGGTCGTCATGAAGAGGATCGTCGAGATCGTCCCCGCCCGTCCCGGCTGGTACGCCCGCTGGCGGCTCACGCCACAGGCGACCAGGTGCTACCGGGTGAGCCTGTGGGCCCTGCTGGAGGAGTCCGACGGCGTCGGCCGCGAGGTGGTCGGCGTCGACTGCACCGGGCAGTGGCCCGGGGCGGACGACAACGAGGCGGGTGGGGAGTTCGTCCGTTACCTGTTCCAGACGCCCGACTCCGGGCCGCCGGAGGACGCGGAACCCCCGCCGGGCGACGCCGATCGGCGGGCCGACGGGCCGCGCCTGCAACCGGTGACCGCCACCTGAGGCCACCCTCCCGGCCCCCGACTCCTGGTCCCAGGGTCGGGGGCCACCCTCTGCGGCGGGGGCGTCGGTCGCGCGGTCGCGCGGTCGCGTTGATCGTTCGGAGATGCGGGGGGCCGCGGCTCACTGCTTATACTTGCTCCACTGCAAGCATCAGCGTGCGGTGGAGCGAGGGGAACCACGTTTGACGTTCACCGTCACGTACGCCCAACGGGAAGGTGCCGGGGCGTGCCTGCGACTCGCCGGCGAGCTGGACCTGAGCACCACGCCCGAGCTCAACGCCGTCCTCGATCGGCTGGCCGACCAGGGGGAGCGGCATCTCCTGGTCGACCTCACCGAGCTGACCTTCTGCGACTCCACCGGCATCGCCGCGTTCGTCCGGGGCGACAACCGGGCCGCGGCCCGGGGCGGCTGGCTGCGGGTGACCGGAGCCACCGGGCGGGTGGAGCGGGTGCTGAAGGTGACCGGCCTGGCCGAGGTCCTGGGATACCGTTCCGACACGATGCACCCGAGGTCGCAGTCCGCCCTGTGATGGGCTAGATTTCCCCGCCAACAGGCGATCGTGAGGTCGCCGTCCGCGTCAACCCGAGGCAGGTCACCCATGGCTGGAAATACCCCCGGCCCCGTTCGCATCCTCGTGGTGGACGACGATCCCGGCGACGTTCTGATGATCGAGGAGGCCCTCGCCGACTCCGACGTCGACAAGGTCATCGACGTGGTCGGCGACGGCCAGGAGGCCATGGAGTTCCTGCGCCGCGAGGGGCGGCACACCGAGGCCCGCCGGCCCGACGTGATACTGCTCGACCTGAACATGCCCCGGATGGACGGGCGGCAGGTGCTCGGCGAGGTCAAGCAGGACGACGACCTGCGCACCATCCCGGTCGTGGTGCTCACCACCTCCAACGCCGACACCGACATCGTCGGCAGCTACACCCTCCAGGCCAACGCGTACGTGACCAAGCCGATCGACCTGGACGACTTCAACGACGTGGTGCGCCGGATCGACGAGTTCTTCGGCCGGGTCGTGGTGCTGCCCAAGCGGGCCTGACCCGCGCCCCGAGGGCGGGCGTCGTCGCCCGAATGCCGAACAATTCTCCCGAACCCCCTCGGCGTCCCGCCGGCACCGCCGAGGATCGGCAGGTGGGAAGAAGCACCGGCTGCCTGGGGGCGACAGGATGAGATTCTCCGTCGTGGAGTTCGGCTACGACAGTCGGCAGGTCGATTCCTGCCTCGACGAGCTGGCGGTCCGGCTGAGCCGGCTCGCCGCGCGGGCGGAGGGCGCCACCGGGACGGGCCGTGAGTGGGACCGGCTCCGGTGGGAGGCGGCCCGCCTGTGTGACCTGGTCGAGCGGCGCCGGGCCGACGGGGCCGGGGCGCTATCGGGCCGGTCGTCGCCGCCAGAGGTCGAACGGGAGGCGGCCGAGGCCCTGGCCCGGGCCCGGTTCGAGCTGGACGCCGCCCGCGATGAGGCCCGGCAGCTCCGCGAGCAGGCGTACGCCGATGCGGTGCGGGCCCGTCGGGACGTCGAGGCCGCCCTGGCGGCGCGCCGGCTCCGGGCGACCCGGCTCGACGAGATCCTCATCGCACCGGCCGGTGAGCCGGTGGCCACGGACACGCCGACGGCCGCCGCTTCCGTGCCGCCCGGCGGGGTGCCCACGAGCTGAGCGGTGACCGGTGCCGAGCTGCGGGCGGGCGCGGCGCCCGGGTGGCCGAGCCGGCTCAGGTCAGCGCCGCCACCACCGCGGCGGCCCGCTCCTCGTGCTGGGCGTACGCGTCGGGGTACGCCGAGACCTGCACGGACTGGGCGGCGGCGGTGACGCTCATCTCCTGCCAGCCGGGGACCTTCAGCAGCGCCTCGCAGAACACCCGTGCCGCGTACGCGGGGCGCATCAGCTCGCGGACGCTGCCCCAGCCGCTGCTGGGTCGCTGCTGGAACAGCCCGACCGAGTCGTGGTCGGAGCCGGCGCCCTGGTGCGGGTACTCGTAGGACTCGGGCAGCACGTTGCTGGCCAGGTTCCGCAGGTCGCTCTCCTGCATGGCGGTGGACACCGCCACCACCAGGCCCCGGCGGGGCAGCTTCAGGCCCCGCCCCACGTCCACGATGGTCTTCGCGTTGTCCGTCTGGACCTGGTCGAGGCCGGCGACCGGGCGGGGCCGGGCCGGCCTGACCGGCTGCGGCTTGCGGCTGGCGCTCGGGCTGGGCTTCGTCGTCGGGCTGGGGGCGAGCGTCGGCGGGGCGGCGGGGGCGCGGTCGAGAGAGCGGGAGGCGCGTCGCTCGGCCTCGGCGGCGACCGCGGCCCGGTCGGCGAGGGCGTCGCGGACCGGCTCCGGGTCGGTGTCGGCGTGCCGGGTGCCGGCGAAGGCGGCCACGCCGAGGCAGCAGGTCAGGCCGGTGGCCAGGGCCGCGCGCACCGGGGTGGACCCGAGCAGCGCGCGGCCGGCGCGGCGCGGCGGTTCGGGCCGGCGGTGCCGGCCGGTCGTCCGCCCGGTCGATGTGGCATCGGTCGGACGGTCATCCGGGCGGGTGGCGGTCTGCTTCTGCTCAGCGGGTTCATCGGGGCGCACCCGCCGAGGCTAGAGAGCTTGACGCGCTTTCCCCATGGGGTGATTGGTGGCATGCGCCACAATTCGCGGATTTACGACCGGACATCTCCTTTCGGCCGGGCAGCAAGCCGGCCATCCCGGTGTACCGCATATGTCCGTCATTGCCCTCATGGATAGACAAGACAGATTATTCGCCGGGCTGGCGCGGACCGTTGCGGCAGCATGACGGACTCGTTCGTTCGGATGATGATCGACTATCCGGTCCGGCGAGGCGGCAGGGGCCGGTGGTCCCGAGGGGCTCACCCCGACCTCGGCCGGGGTGCCGCACACCATGGACAGCGGTGACCGCGCGGTCACCGCCGGCCTCCGCTGGTGAGGGCCCGCGTCGGGGCGGAGCGGTTCAGCGCCCGCCGTTCTCCGCCGGGCTGACCGTGAGGCGGTGGCGGGTGCTGTCGCCGCTGGAGAACGGCCAGAGCCGGTCGGCGTGCTCGACGAGTTGGGCGAGCTGCTCCGGGCTCAGCCCGGCCGACGAGATGGAGGCGTGCACGTCGGCCCGGTAGCGTCCGTCGTCGTCGCGGCCCAGCCGGGCCTCGGCGCGCACCTGCACGGTGTGTGCCTCGTCGGTGATCTCCCCGGCGGCCTCGATCGCCGCGTGGTGCAGGCAGGACGCGAACGCGGCGGCCAGCAGCTGCTCCGGCGTCAGGCCTGTGCAGTGCGGCGCCAGCGGGGAGGCCAGGGCGCTGGACAGTCCTCCGTCGTCGGTTCGGACGTGGCCCCCCGACGCCGTCGCGGTGGCCTCGTGCAGCCAGGAACTCGGATCCGGCATTCCGTTCCCCCCTCAGTCACCCGCCCGGCTACCCGGCTCGCGCCCGGCGAAACCGCCACCGGCTCCGCCCCGCCGCACCCGCCGGCACCGGCACCGTCGCGGGGGCCGACTGGGTCGCCGGCCCCGGGACGGGCTGCCGGGGCCTCAGGACCTCCGGTCGCGCCCCGGTCCGGCCGGCCGGTCGCCGACGCCCGCGGCCTGGGTCGCCTCGGCGGCGGCCTGCTCGGTCCACGGGGACACCAGTTCCTCGCGCTGCCGGGGCGGGGACATGTCGAGCATCGGCACGTACACCCGGGCGTCGACCGCCTCGGCCAGCAGCAGCGCGGCCATCAGGCTGGTCGGCCGGCGCATCGGGTCGTCGGCCATCAGCTGCCCGCAGAGCCCGGCCACCTCCGGCGGCAGGCCGTCCACCGCAGGCAACGGGTCCGGCTGCTGCCGGCGGCGTGCCCCGAGCAGCTCGCTGGTGCTGTCGGCCCGGTACGGCAGCCGGCCGGTGAGGCAGTAGTAGAGCAGCACCCCGAGGGCGTACATGTCGGCGGCCGGGGTGGCGGGCCGCCGGTCGAGCTGCTCCGGAGCGAGGTACGCGGGAGTGCCCACCACCATGCCGTCCGGCATCTCGTCGGGCATGCCGGCCGGGGTGGCGATGCCGAAGTCCAGCACCTTGACCCCGCACGGGGTGAGCATCACGTTGGCCGGCTTCACATCGCGGTGCACGATGCCGTGCGCGTGCGCGGCGGCCAGCGCCGCCGCGATCTCGGCGCAGACCCGCACGGCGATGCGCCAGTCCAGCGGCCCGGAGCGCAGGTGCGCGGCGAGGGTCTCGCCCTCCGCCAGCTCCATCACGATGTACGGAGCCGACCGGCCGAGCAGCGTCGACGAGGCGCCGAAGTCGTGCACGCTGGCCACGTTCGGGTGCACCAGCCGGGCTGCGGAGCGGGCCTCGGCGCGGATGCGTTCCACCGAGGTCGGCCCGTCCCGGCCGGGGGAGATCAGCTTCACCGCGACCGGCCGGTCGAGCACCGTGTCGTGGGCCTGCCACACCTCCGACATCCCGCCGATGCCGATGCGCTGTTCGAGCTGGTAGCGCCCGTTCAGCGTCCTCATTGACCGCTCCTCGTCTAGCTCGCCACCATCGGCGGGCGGCAATCCCGTCACTTCCGCCCGGTACCCGGCTCCCGAGCAGGGCAAACCGCCGGGGGTGTCGACACCGCGCCGCCCGCGCCTCCCGGTGCGGTGCGGTAGCTTCCACCGGGGAGGTCGACCTGGGGTGACGGCGGCGAAACGGAGGGGTGATGACCGAGGTGACCGTGCGGTTCGTCGGTGGGCCCGCGCACGACCTGGTGCGTCAGGTGCCGGCCGGGCCCGACGGGGCGCCCCCGCAGCGCTGGGTGCTGCGGCACCCGGGCGGCTCCCCGGCGCCGACCGCCGACCACCTCTACCGGCGCGACCGCCCGGACGACACCGGCACCTGGACCATGCGCTTCGTCCGCACCGACCCGCTGGGCATGTCGCAGTGATCCGCCAATAGGGGCGGATGCGCGGACCAAGCGCCGGGCGGCACGCACAGCTGGTACACAGGGTCTGCCGATGTGGGGCACAGCCGACCGTCCCACGATGGGAGGCATGGTCTTGGAGGGGCAGGCCGCGCAGGGCCGCATCGAGCTGCGCCGACCCGACGGGGAACCCGTCCGGGTGCTGGTGGTCGACGACGAGCCCACCCTCACCGACCTGCTCTCGATGGCGCTGCGCTACGAGGGCTGGCAGGTCCGCACCGCGGGCAACGGGATGACGGCGCTGAGCACCGCCCGGCAGTTCCAGCCGGATGCCGTGGTGCTCGACGTGATGCTGCCCGACCTGGACGGCTTCCAGGTGCTGCGCCGGTTGCGTGAGCACACCCCGACCGTGCCGGTGCTCTTCCTCACCGCCCGGGACGCGGTGGAGGAACGCATCGCCGGGCTCACCGTCGGCGGCGACGACTACGTCACCAAGCCGTTCAGCCTGGAGGAGGTGATCGCCCGGCTGCGGGCGCTGCTGCGCCGCTCCGGGTTCGCCGTCGCCACCCGGGAGGACGCGGTGCTGACCGTCGGCGACCTCAGCCTGGACGAGGACAGCCACGAGGTGCGCCGCGGTGGCCAGCTGGTCACCCTCACCGCGACCGAGTTCGAGCTGCTGCGGTACCTGATGCGCAACCCGCGCCGGGTGCTCAGCAAGGCGCAGATCCTCGACCACGTCTGGAACTACGACTTCGGCGGGCAGGCCAACGTCGTCGAGCTGTACATCTCGTACCTGCGGAAGAAGATCGACGTCGGACGGGTGCCGATGATCCACACCCTGCGCGGCGCGGGATATGTCCTCAAGCCGGCGGACTGACCGGCTGCGCCGCTGGCTGGCCGGCCGGTCGCTGCGCACCCGGCTGGTGGCCGCCGTGGTGGCGCTGCTCGCCCTGGTCAGCATCGGGATCGGCGGGCTGACCACGGTGGCGCTGCGGCACTTCCTCGTCGCCCAGGTCGACGACCAGCTCAACTTCGACCAGCATCGGGTCGGCGGGGACCGGCGGGGCCGGTACCCCACCCTGCCCCCGCTGCCCCGCGAGGTGAACCTGCCCCCCGGCTTTCCGCCCGGCTCGATCGTCGTCCGGGTGGTCGACGGCCGGGTCGCCGAGGCGAAGATCCGCAACCCGGCCGGTTCGGTCGAGCCGCTCGCCACCGGCACGGCGGCCCCGCTGGCCAAGCTGGCCGTCGACGGCCGGCCGCGCACGGTGGACCTCGGCGACCAGGGCGACTACCGGGCGGTGGCCCGGCAGTTCGTCGACCTCGACAACGACGGCTCCGGTGGGGTGCTGGTCTTCGCGCTGCCGCTGACCGGAGTCCAGGACACCGTCTGGTGGATGGTGCTGGCCCAGGCCGGGGTCGCCGCCGCCGGGCTGCTCGTCGCCGGCGGCCTCGGCGCGCTGATCGTCCAGGCCACCCTGCGCCCGCTGCGCCGGGTCGCCGCCACCGCAGCGCGGGTCACCGAGCTGCCGCTGGACCGGGGCGAGGTGGCGCTTTCCGTGCGGGTCCCCGCCGCGGACACCGATCCCCGCACCGAGATCGGCCAGGTCGGCGGCGCACTCAACCGGATGCTCGGGCACGTCGCCGCCGCGCTCGCCGCCCGCCAGGCCAGCGAGACCCGGGTACGCCAGTTCGTCGCCGACGCCAGCCACGAGCTGCGCACCCCCCTCGCGGCCATCCGCGGGTACGCCGAGGTGGCCCGCCGGGGCCGCGACCGCGTCCCGCCGGACGTGGCGCACGCGCTGCGCCGGGTCGAGTCGGAGAGCACCCGGATGACCAGCCTCGTCGACGACCTGCTGCTGCTTGCCCGGCTCGACTCCGGCCGCCCGCTGGCGGTCGAGCCGGTGGACCTGACGGCGCTGGTCGTCGACGCGGTCAGCGACGCGCACGTCGCCGGCCCGGAGCACCGCTGGCAGCTCGACCTGCCCGAGGCGGAGCAGGTGGTGCCCGGCGACACCGCCCGGCTGCACCAGGTGGTGGCGAACCTGCTGACCAATGCCCGGGTGCACACCCCGCCGGGTACCACCGTCACCACCCGGCTCACCCCCACCCCGGCGGGAGTCGTGCTCAGCGTCACCGATGACGGCCCCGGCGTCCCGGCCGACCTGCAGAACGAGGTCTTCGAGCGCTTCGCCCGGGGGGACAGCTCCCGGTCGCGCGCCCACGGCAGCACGGGCCTCGGGCTGGCCATCGTGGCGGCCGTGGTGGATGCCCACCACGGCCGGGTCTTGGTGGAAAGCCGCCCGGGGCGAACCGTGTTCACGGTTTCCCTACCGGCGGCCACGGGCTCCACAGCGCACGCCTAGGCCGTCACGGGCGGCGTGCACGCCGCCGGCCCCGGACCGGCCAGCGAGCCCTCGACCAGGCCCAGGCCGGCGACCGAACCGCGGCTGGCAGACTCGGGTCGTGTACCGGGAGCGTGGCGCCAGCGTGGCCGGGGCGGTGCTCTGGGAGAGCGTCAGCACCGGCGACGGGCCCGCCCGGGTGCTGCCCGACGGGTGCCTGGACCTGCTGTGGTCCTCGCGACGGGGACTGCTGGTCGCCGGGCCGGACCGCACGGCGCACCTGTCGGTGGGCACGGCCGGCGAGCGCTGGGTGGGGCTGCGGCTGCCGCCCGGCGTCGGGCCGGCCGTGTTCGGCCTGCCCGCCGACGAGCTGCGGGACCGGCGGGTGTCGCTGTCCGACCTGTGGGGACCGGGCGCGGCCTCCGTCGCCGACCGGACGGCCGGCGGTCGCGGCGTCGCCGCCGTGCTGGAGGAGGTCGCCCGGGGCCGGCTGCGCGCGGCCGGCGGCCCCGATCCGCTCGGCGCGCACCTGGCGGCCCGGCTGGCCGGCGGGGGGTCGGTCGGCGCGGTCGCCGCCGAGGTCGGCCTCGGCGCGCGGGCGCTGCACCGCCGCTGCCAGCACCTGTTCGGGTACGGCCCGAAGACCCTCGCCCGGATCCTGCGGATGCGCCGGGCTCTCGCCCTGGCCCGGGCCGGGACGCCGCTGGCCGAGGTGGCCGCCCGCGCCGGGTACGCCGACCAGGCCCACCTGACCCGCGACGTGCGCGAGTTGGCCGGGGTGCCGCCCGGCGTCCTGCTGCGCGGCTGAGCCGCTCCTGTCGTCCTGTCGGCCCGGGGACTGGGACCGGGGCGGACCGTTGCCGCCGGGGCGCTGCGGTCAGTCCGCCGGCAGCGGGGCATACAGGTCGACGCCGGTGCCGTCGGGGTCGTGCAGGACCGCGTACCGCTGGCCCCAGAACGCGTCCCACGGCGCCAGATGGCCGTGGAAGCCGGCCCCGGTCATCTCGGCCCAGTACCGGTCCACCTCGGCCGGGTCGGCGCAGCGGAACGCGAGGCCGACCCGGGAGCCGCCGGTCGGCGGCGCCCAGTCGGGGTCGAAGCTGCGGATCGTCTCCACCGTGTCCCAGGCCAGCCGCAGGCCGCCGGCCAACGTGAACTCCACGTGCGGCTCGGCCTCCGCGCCGGCCGGGATGTCGAGGCCCAGGCGTCGGTAGAAGTCGAGGGTCCGGGCCATGTCGGTGACCGTCAGGCCGACGAGGTCGAAGCGAGGTGTCATGCGCCGACCGTACGGCGGGGCCGGGCGTCGCGTCTTGAACGGAACGGACGCGGCCGGACTGGGCGGTGTGGCCTCGACGCGGCCCGCCGTCGCGTACGGTGGCAATGAGACAAGTCCGGCCTTTCGGCTTAAAAACCCCAACGCGGCGGGGCCGGAAGCTGACTCCGAGACGGCGAGGGGAAGGAGCGACCCGTGATGCACCTGGCCTACCTGGACGCGGGTTCCGGCAGCCTGATCGTGCAGGCGGTGGTCGGAGGGGTGGCTGGAGCGGCGGTGGCCGCGAAGCTCTACTGGCGCCGGCTGACCACCCGGTTCCGCCGCCGGCCCACCGACCGTTCCTGAGCCGGGCCCGCCGGCATGACCACCCCCGACACCGGCGTCCGGGTCGAGCCGGGCTCCTTCCGCGACCCGGCCAACCGCGTCTTCTACGCCGACGGCGAGGTGCTGCGCGGGCTCGACGCGCGGGCGGCCGAGGACTGGCGGGCCCTGGCGGCCAGCGAGTTCTTCCCGCCGCTGCTCGCCGCCGGCAAGGTCTGCGGCACCGAACCCGTCGCGCCGGACCGGTTCCGGGCCCCCGACGGAGTGCCGTGGGCCGCGGTCCTGCGCCACGAGCGCATCCCGTTCGTCTCCCACCCGTACGAGTGGTCGTTCGGCATGCTGCGCGATGCCGCGCTGCTGCACCTGGAGGTCCTGCGCGCGGCGCTGGCCGCCGGCTTCACCACAAAGGACGGATCGGCCTACAACCTCCAGTGGGACGGCGTCCGACCGGTCTTCATCGACGTCGGCTCGTTCGAGCCGGCCCGCGACGGCGAGCCCTGGGCCGGCTACCGGCAGTTCTGCCAGACCCTGCTCTACCCGCTGCTGCTCACCGCCCACCTCGGCGTGGACTTCCAGCCCTGGCTGCGCGCCCAGGTCGACGGCATCCCGCCGGAGCAGATGCGCCGGCTGTTCACCGGCACCCGCCGGCTGCTGCCCGGCGTCCCCACCCACGTGCACCTGCACTCCGCGATGCAGCAGCGGCACGCCGCCGCGACCACCAGCGACGTGCGGGCGCAACTGCGCACCGCCGGGTACTCCCGGGAACTGGCCCTGGCCGCCGTGCGCCGGATCGAGAAGCTGGTCCGCCGGCTGGCCCCGCGCCACGCCCGCAGCCACTGGGTCGACTACCAGCGCACCTGCACGTACTCGGCGGGGGACCGGGCCGCCAAGGAACGCTTCGTCGCCGCGGCGCTGACCGCCGGGCCGCCACCCGGGCTGGTGCTGGACCTGGGCGCCAACGACGGCCGGTACGCCCGGATCGCCGCCCGGCACGCCGGCTACGTCGTCGCCGTCGAGCAGGACCCGGCCGTGGTCGACGACCTGTACGCGGCGCTGCGCGCCGAGGGGCAGCGGCGGGTGCTGCCGCTGGTGATGGACCTGGCCGACCCGTCGCCCGGCGGCGGCTGGCGAGGCGTCGAACGGGCCGCCTTCGCCACCCGGGCCCGGGCCGACCTGGTGCTCGCCCTCGCCGTCGTGCACCACCTCGCGATCGGGCGCAACGTGCCGCTGGCCCAGCTCGTCGACCAGCTCGCCGACGCCTGCGCCCCCGGCGGCCGGCTGGTGGTCGAGTTCGTCCACCCCGAGGACCCGATGGCCCGACGGCTGCTGGCCAACCGGCCGCCCGGCCTCTTCCCGGCCTACCGGCCCGACGAGTTCGCCCGGTTGCTGGCCGCCCGGTGCCGGATCGAGCGGCACGTCGAGCTGCCCTCGGGCACCCGGACGCTCTACCAGGCGGTGGTGGGTGGCTGACCCGGCCCCGGCCCCGGCGACCTCCCGGGCCGTCGACCCGGCCCCGGGCTGCCCCACCCCGCAGACCGGGTGGCGGGCGGAGCGGGGCCCGCTGCTGGAGGTGGTGGCGCTGGTCGGGCTGGTGGTCACCCAGCCGATGCTGGACGTGTTGGGCCGCAGCCCCGACTTCTTCCTGTTCCACCGGGCCACACGGGGCGAGATCCTGACCCTGGTGGCGCTGATCGCGCTGGTACCCACGCTGCCGGTGGCCCTGCTCGGGGCGGCGAGCCGGCTCGCCGGGCGGGGCGTCCGGGCCGCCGTGCACACCGGGACCGTCGGCCTGCTGCTCGCCGCCCTCGCCGTCCAGGCGGGCCGGCACGGTACGCCGCTGCGGGGCGTACCGCTGCTGCTGGTCGCGGCGGTGGTGGGCGCGGCCGGGGCCGCCGCGCACCGGCGGTGGCGCGGCCCAGGGTGGGCGCTGCGGGTGGCCGCGGCCGGGCCGCCGGCCTTCGTGGCGTTGTTCCTGCTCGCCTCGCCGGTGTCGCCGGTGGTGCTGCCGGAAGGCCCCGTCGGTGCGGCCGGTGCGGCCGGTGCGGCCGGGGCGGGGGAGCACCCGCCGGTGGTCATGCTGGTCCTCGACGAGCTGCCGCTGGTCTCCCTGCTCGGCCCGGACGCCCGGATCGACGCCGCCCGCTACCCGCACTTCGCCGAGCTGGCAGCCGGCTCCACCTGGTACCGCAACGCCACCGGGGTCAGCGGCTGGACGCCGTACGCGCTGCCGGCCATGCTCACCGGCCGGTACCCGGCGCGGCCGGTCGCCCCGCACTACTCGCAGTACCCGGACAACCTGTTCACCGCCCTCGGCGGCCTGTACGACATCCGGGCGCAGGAGAGCATCACCCGGCTCTGCCCGCCCAGCCGCTGCGACCAGCCGGCCAGCCCTCAGCAGGGCCTCGGCACCCTGGTCCGGGAGAGCGGCCGGCTGCTGCTCCAGGTGACCGCGCCGGTGGACAGCCGGGTCGCCCCCGAGGAGTCGTACCGCGAGCTGACCGCCGCCGAGGCGGGGCTGGACGCCGCCGAGCCGGTGCCGGCCGACCCGAAGTTCCGCTGGGACAACCTCGACGACAACCAGCCGGCCCGGTTCACCACGTTCCTGGCCGGGCTGCGCCCCAGCGACCGGCCCACCCTGCACTTCCTGCACCTGCTGATGCCGCACGCGCCCTGGGTGTTCCTGCCGTCGGGGGCCCGCTACGCCGCCCCGGAGGACCTGCCCAACGACGGCGCGGGCTGGGTCGAGCTGGCCCGGCAGCGGCACCTCGCCCAGCTGGGGTACACCGACCGGCTGATCGGCGAGACGCTGCGTACCCTGCGCGCCACCGGCCTGTACGACAAGGCCCTCGTGGTGGTCACCGCCGACCACGGGGTCAGCTTCGACAAGGGCTTCCAGGGGCGCGGGATGAGCGCCGTGCGCGCGGCGGCCGGGCAGGTGGCGTGGGTGCCGACGTTCGTCAAGGAACCCGGCCAGCGGGCCGGACGGGTCGACGACCGCAACTGGGAGCAGGTCGACCTGCTGCCCACGGTCGCCGACCACGCGCACGTGCGGATCCCGTGGCAGGTCGACGGGCGCTCCGCCCGACAGGCCCCGCGCGAGCGCGCCGACAAGCGCTTCTACGACCGGCCGGGCGAGCCGGTCAGCATCCCCGGCGGGGTGCCGGAGCCGCCGCCCCCGCCGCCGCCCCACCCGCTGGTCGGCACCGCCGTGGCGGAGCGGCCGACCGACGGCACCGCCCGGGTCGCCGAACCGGCCGACGGTATCGTCCGGGTCGCCGACCTCGCCGCGTTCCGTGCCGTCGACCCGGACGCCGGCGAGCTGCCGGCCCTGGTCTGGGGCACCGTCGGTGCGTCGGTGCGCGACGGCACGCTGCTCGCCGTCGCGGTCAACGGCCGGATCGGGGCGGTCGTGCCGGTCGTGCCGCCCGATGCCGGCGGGCGGCGGTTCGCCGCCCTCCTCCCCGACGACCGGCTGTTCCGGGCCGGCGTGAACCGGCTGGACGTCTACCGGGTCGGCCCCGGCGACGAGCTGCTCCAACTGAGTGTTTCCTGAGAGTTTCGCCCCGCCCATAGCAAGGGCCCGTGCCGACGCGTGACGCGCGGCAGCGGGCCCTTCTTGACGCTTTGCCCCGGTTCGTCACCCGGCTCGTACCCGCCGGGTTTCCCCGCCTGCCGGCCGGGAATCGGGTGACGCATACCTCACCGCCGAACCACGGCGAGCGGTGTTCCCGCAACCGTGTTTACGGTAAATGTGAAGGCAATTTCAACGTAGATCTGCCGGCGAAGCGAGGAACCACATGACGGAAGTCAAGCTCGATCACCCCGGTGGGCAGCTGTCGATGCCGGTGCACTCGGCGGTCGAGGGCCCCGCCGGCATCGGCGTGAGCAAGCTTCTCAAGGAAACCGGGATGACCACGTACGATCCCGGTTTCGTCAACACCGCGGCCTGCTCCTCCGCGATCACCTACATCGACGGCGACGCGGGCATCCTGCGGTACCGGGGCTACCCGATCGAGCAGCTGGCCGAGAAGTCCTCCTTCCTGGAGGTCTCCTACCTGTTGATCTACGGGGAGCTGCCCGGCCAGCAGGAGCTGACCGAGTTCAGCGAGCGGATCTCGCGGCACTCGCTGCTGCACGAGGAGATGCGCCGGTTCTTCGACGGCTTCCCGCGCGACGCGCACCCGATGGCCGTGCTCTCGTCGGCCGTCAGCGCCATCTCGACCTTCTACCAGGACAGCCTGGACCCGTTCGACCCCGCCCACGTCGAGATGTCCACGGTCCGGCTGATGGCGAAGGTCCCCACCATCGCCGCGTACGCCTACAAGAAGTCCATCGGGCAGCCGCTGCTGTACCCGGACAACTCGCTGGGCTACGTGGAGAACTTCCTGCGGGGGACGTTCGGCGTGCCGGCGGAGCCGTACGAGGTCGACCCGGTGATGGCCAAGGTGCTGGACATGCTCTTCGTCCTGCACGCCGACCACGAGCAGAACTGCTCCACGTCGACCGTGCGGCTGGTCGGCTCCAGCAACGCCAACCTCTTCGCCTCGGTCTCGGCGGGCGTGAACGCGCTCTTCGGGCCCCTGCACGGCGGCGCCAACCAGGCCGTGCTGGAGATGCTGCAGAAGATCCAGGTCGACGGCGGCGACGTCGCGTCCTTCGTCCGCAAGGTCAAGGACAAGCAGGACGGCGTGAAGCTGATGGGCTTCGGTCACCGGGTCTACAAGAACTACGACCCGCGCGCCGCCATCGTGAAGAAGGCCGCCCAGGACGTGCTCGGCCGGATGGCCAAGCCGGACCCGCTGCTCGACATCGCGATGCAGCTGGAGGAGATCGCCCTCGCCGACGACTTCTTCGTGTCCCGCCGGCTCTACCCGAACGTGGACTTCTACACCGGCCTGATCTACAAGGCCATGGGCTTCCCGACGAAGATGTTCACCGTGCTCTTCGCCCTCGGCCGGCTCCCCGGCTGGATCGCCCAGTGGCGCGAGATGATCAACGACCCGGAGACCAAGATCTGCCGCCCCCGGCAGCTCTACACCGGGTCCCCCGCGCGGGACTACGCCCCCCTCACGGAGCGCTGACCCGCAGCTCCCCGACCAGAACGGGCCGCCGACCCCATCCGGGGTGGGCGGTCCGTTCGGTGTTTCCCGCCCCGCCCACCAACCTGGCCCGCCCACTCCTGCCGGGGTGGTGGGCGGGGCGACGAATTCCGGTAGCGGAGCGGTCGTCGTCCTGTGACACTGTGCGAGCGATCCGGCAAGGCGCTCGTCGATGCATTGCCGGATTCTTCCGACAGCCGTCACTGGGGAAAACTTCATGACCAAGGAAAGTTCCGTGCCCGGACCCGCCCGGCCGCCGGCCCGCAGAGGCGCGCTGCGCCTGACCACCGTCTGCGCCGTCGCGCTGCTGCCCCTCGCCAGCTCCATCACGGCGTACGCGACGCCCGCCGCTGCCCTCGCCCCGCTGGCCCCGGCAACGGCGCTCTGGGGCCTGGAGTCGTATCCGGGGGTGACGCAGGCACAGGCGCTCGACGACCGCCAGCCAGCGCTCGGCGGCGACACCCCGCTGACCGGTTCCGGCATCTCCTGGCAGGACGACGCCCGGCTGCTCGGCGGCCAGGTGGTCGCGTTCGACGGCACCTCGTCATACCTGACGGCGTCGCCCTCGGCTCTGAACACGGCCGGCACCTTCTCCCTGGCGACCTGGGTGCGGCTCACCGACACCACCGTCAGCCGGGTGTTCGCCAGCAAGGCGGGCCCCGGGCACGCCACGCTCTCCGTCGGCTACGACCGGCGTGCCGACCGGTGGCAGGTACGGATGCCGTCGAAAACCGGAAAGGGCGCCAAGTGGTCGGTCGCCCGGTCCGCCTCGGCGCCCCGGATCGGGCTCTGGACCCACCTCGCGGTGGTACACGACGCCACCGCCCACACCCTCACCCTGCGGGTCGACGGGGTGGCGGAGACGACCGTCACCGGTGTGACGGCCGTCGACGACCCGTCCGGGCAGGTCCGGCTGGGCCGCGGCGACAACTCCTGGTGGCAGGGCAACCTCGCCGACGTGCGGGTGTACGACAGGGCCCTGGTCGACCAGGACTTCACCGGCTGGCTCGCCTCCGGCGGCTTCGACGAGCCCGGCCTGCTCCGGCCGGTCCTGGTGGGCATGTGGGCGTTCGAGCTGGCGATACCGTGCTACGAGGAGAACCTCAGCGCGGACCTCTGCCAAGCCGGGGACAGCAGCCTGTTCGGTCGCCGGCTCGGTCTGACCAAGGGCGCCAACGTGGCCGGGGGACAACGGGGCAACGCCCTCGAACTGGACGGCACCCACTGGGCCGAGGACCCGTCCGACCCCCACTACGGCGAGGCCACCGAGGAGTACGGCCGGACCCAGTCGGACGTCGTCGATCCGGAGACCTCCGTCGGCCAGGACGTCCCGGTGCTGCGAACCGACCAGTCGTTTACGCTCTCGACCTGGGTCCGGCTGGACCCGACGCGGGGGACGCAGACGGTGCTCGCCCAGGACGCGGCCGACCGCAGTGCCCTGTGGCTGTCCTACCGGCCGGAGGACGGCGGCCGGTGGGAGGCCACGGTGCTGGCCGCCCCGACCGGCGCGGACGACCCGACCGCCACCCACGCCACCGCGCCGGCCCCCGCCCCGGGCCAGTGGCACCATCTCGTGGTCGTCCTAGACGCGACGCAGCGGCGCCTGCGCCTCCACGTCGACGGGACGCCGGCCGGGGTGGTCGGGCTGAACCCCGCCTGGCATCCCTGGCAGGCGATGGGTCCGCTGCTCGTCGGCCGGTCGACCACGCCGGCCGGGCCGACCGGCTGGCTGTACGGGCTGGTCGACGACCTCCACCTGTACCAGGGAGCACTGACCGAGACGGAGGTCCAGCGCCTCTTCGCGCTGCAGGTGGTCCAGCTCCGCCAGGGCCCGTAGCCCTGAGTGCCGCTTGGTCAAGGCCAGCAACTCGGCGTAACCGTCCGGGTCGGCCGTGACGGTCGCGTACCGCGCCGCGAGGACCGCGGCGGTGTGGGTGTGCTTGTGCCAACCGACCTCGCCATGCTCAGGGTCAGCGCAGGCCGGCGGCGGCGAGGAGGTTGCCCTCGGTGATGTGTGCCGGGGAGCGGCCCTCGGTCATCCGGCGCTCGGCGCGCTCCGCGGTGAACGCCGGGGCCTTGGCGATCGCTGCCGCGTACGTGGCGGCGGTGCGGCGCGCGATGGCCGCCCAGCCGTACTGCTCGTGTGCCATGACGCGGGCCCGGCGGGCCAGCGCCCGGGCGCGTTCCCGGTCCGAGAGCAGGGCGTGCACCGCCTCGGTCAGCCCGTCCGGGTCCTGCGGGGCGAAGGTCATTCCGGTGACGCCCGGCTCGACGATCTCGGCGAGCCCGCCGGTCGCGGCGACGGCCAGGGGTGCCCCGGCCGCGGCCCCCTCCAGGGCCACCATGCCGAACGGCTCGTAGATGCTCGGCACCGCGAAGCAGTCCGAGGCGGCCATCACGGCGGGCAGGTCGGTGCCGCCGAGGAAGCCCGGCATGCTGACCGTGTCGCCGAGGCCGAGCCGGCGTACCTCGGCCTCCAGGGCAGCCTTGTACGGCCCGTCGCCGACGATGACCGCGCGCAGCCCGGGGTGCCGCTCGCGCAGCCGGGGCAGCCCGGCGAGCAGGTGTTGCACGCCCTTCTCGTACACCAGCCGGCCGGCGAAGGTGACCAGCGGGCCGTCCCCGGCGAACCGGGCCCGGGCCGAGGTGACCGCCGAGGCCGGCACCTTCCAGCGGTGCGGCTCGACGCCGTTCGGCACCACGTCGACCCGGCTGGTGGGCACGCCGAAGAGCGCACCGACCTCGTCGCGCATGTACCGCGAGCAGGCGATCACCCGGTTGGATTCGCCGCTGATCCAGTGTTCGACGCCGTGGATGGTGCGGTTCATCTCCTCGGGGAGCCAGCCTTGGTGTCGGCCTGCTTCGGTGGCGTGGATGGTGGTGACGAGGGGGATGTCGAGGTGGTCTCGGAGGGTGATGGCGGTGTGGGCGACGAGCCAGTCGTGGGCGTGGATGAGGTCGTAGGTGCCGGATTCGGTGGCGCGTAGGGCGGCGCGGGTGAGGGTGTGGTTGAAGGCCATGGTCCAGGCGAGGAGGCTGCCGGTGGCGAGGGGGAAGGTGACGGGGTCTTCGGCGGCGCGGAGGATGCGTACGCCGTCGGCGTACTCCTCGAGGGGTGCGCCGTGGGTGTGGCGGGTGATGACGGTGACTTCGTGGCCGGCGGCGGCGAGGGCGACGGAGAGGGCGTGGACGTGGCGGCCGAGGCCGCCGACGAGCACCGGCGGGTACTCCCAGGACAGCATCAGGATGCGGCGGGTCTGCGGGGGCACCCCGGCCCCGGCGGACTGGGGGATCAACGGCCGGGAGGTGGGCACGGGCCGGCAGGTCCGGTCCGTGGCGGTCTGCTCGCCGGCCCGCAGGGTCGTCACATCAAACTCCGTCCATGCATGGTGGAACGCGCCGGCAACGGTGGCGGCGAAGAGGAAAGTGGTGGGGGTGGCCGAGGGCCAAGTGGTGGCGCACGCGAGGCGCACGCCTCCGCATCAAGGAAAGGGCATCCGGGGCCGAACCGCATCCTGAGAGGGCCCAACGTGACGGACGCCACCCAAACGGACGGCTGGTATCAGGAGGGTGGATTTTGGTTACGGCACGAAATGGTGGATTGGGTGGACGGGCGGCGGGGCATTAGCGGCGTGCGCACTCGGCCGGGCCGCCCGGCAGGGGCGCTCATCATCATGGGCTGAGGAGCGACATGCAGGTCTGGCCGGGCGAGCGGTACCCCCTGGGGGCGACCTACGACGGGATGGGCACCAACTTCGCGATCTTCTCGGAGGTGGCCGAGCGGGTCGAGCTCTGCCTGTTCGACGAGTGGGACACCGGGGCGGAGCGCCGCGTCGAGCTGCGCGAGGTCGACGCGTACGTCTGGCACGCGTACATCCCCGGCATCGAACCGGGGCAGCGGTACGGCTACCGGGTCCACGGCCCGTGGGACCCGGCCGACGGGCTGCACTGCAACCCGCACAAGCTCCTGCTCGACCCGTACGCCAAGGCGGTGGACGGGGACGTGCAGTGGGACGCGGCCGTCTACGACTACGAACTGGGCGACCCGGACCGGATGTCCGAGACCGACTCGGCGCCGTTCATGCCCAAGTCGGTGGTGGTGAACCCGTACTTCGACTGGGGCAACGACAGGCCGCCGCGCACCCCGTACCACCACTCGGTGATCTACGAGGCCCACGTGCGCGGGCTGACCATGCGTCACCCCGGCATCCCGGACGAGCTGCGCGGCACGTACGCGGCGATCGCCTCCCCGGTCATGATCGAGTACTTCCAGCAGCTCGGGATCACCGCCGTCGAGCTGATGCCGGTGCACCAGTTCGTGCACGACCACCGGCTGGCCGACCTGGGGATGCGCAACTACTGGGGCTACAACACCATCGGCTTCTTCGCCCCGCACCACGGCTACTCCGCGCTGGGCCACCTCGGCCAGCAGGTGCAGGAGTTCCGGGGCATGGTCAGGGCGCTGCACGCGGCCGGCATCGAGGTCATCCTCGACGTGGTCTACAACCACACCGCCGAAGGCAACCACCTCGGCCCGTCGCTGAGCTTCAAGGGCGTCGACAACCCCAGCTACTACCGGCTCTCCGAGGAAGATCGGCGGTACTTCGTCGACTACACCGGCACCGGCAACAGCCTCAACGTGCGCAGCCCCCACTCGCTCCAACTGATCATGGACTCGCTGCGCTACTGGGTGACCGAGATGCACGTCGACGGCTTCCGGTTCGACCTCGCGGCCACCCTGGCCCGCGAGTTCTACGAGGTGGACCGCCTGTCCACCTTCTTCGAGGTGGTCCAGCAGGACCCGGTGGTCAGCCAGGTGAAGCTGATCGCCGAGCCGTGGGACGTCGGCCCCGGCGGCTACCAGGTGGGCAACTTCCCGCCGGTGTGGACCGAGTGGAACGGCAAGTACCGCGACACGGTGCGGGACTTCTGGCGCGGCGAGCCGGCCACCCTCGCCGAGTTCGCCTCCCGGATCTCCGGCTCCGCCGACCTGTACCAGGACGACGGCCGCCGCCCGTTCCACAGCATCAACTTCGTCACCTGCCACGACGGGTTCACCCTCAACGACCTGGTGTCGTACAACGACAAGCACAACGAGGCCAACGGCGAGGAGAACCGCGACGGCGAGGGCCACAACCGGTCCTGGAACTGCGGCGTGGAGGGGGAGACCGACGACCCGGGCGCGCTGGCCCTGCGGCAGCGGCAGCGGCGCAACTTCCTGGCCACCCTGCTCCTCTCCCAGGGCGTGCCGATGATCGGCCACGGCGACGAGCTGGGCCGCACCCAGCGCGGCAACAACAACGCGTACTGCCAGGACAGCGAGCTGGCCTGGGTCGACTGGGACGACGCCGACGAGGCGCTGCTGGGCTTCGTCCGGCGGCTGGTCGAGTTCCGCCGCAGCCACCAGGTGTTCCGCCGCCGCCGGTTCTTCACCGGCCTGCCGGTGGGCGGCCGGGCCGCCGGCTCGGGCCTGCCCGACCTGGCCTGGTACACCCCCGACGGTCGGGAGATGACCGGCGAGGACTGGGGCAACGACTTCGGCCGCTCGGTGGCACTGTTCGTCAACGGCGACGGCATCCCCGAGCGCGGCCAGTACGGCCAGCGCCACCGGGACACCTCTTTCCTGCTCTGCTTCAACGCCCACGACGCCGCGCTGGACTTCACGCTGCCCGGGGAGGAGTTCGGCCAGCGGTGGGAGCTGGTGATCAGCACCGCGGATCCGGAACCGGACAAGCCGACCCTCGTCGAGGCGGGCGGCACCGTCTGTGTCCCGGACCGCTCCCTGGTGGTCCTGGAGAGGATGGTCTGACCATGCCCGACGGCCCACGTTCCGGTGCGACCTACCGGGTGCAGGTCCGCCCCGGCTTCGACCTCGACGCCACCGCCGGCCTCGCCGGCTACCTGGCCGACCTCGGCGTCACCCATCTCTACAGCGCGCCCCTGCTCACCGCCACCCCCGGCTCGGCGCACGGCTACGACGTGGTCGACCACCGGGCCGTCAACCCCGAGCTGGGCGGCGAGGCCGGCCGGGTGCGGCTGGTCCGGGCGCTGCGGGCGGCCGGGCTCGGCCTGGTCGTCGACATCGTGCCCAACCACGCCGGGGTGGCCCAGCCGGCGGCCAACCCCGCCTGGTGGGACGTGCTGCGCCGGGGCCGCGCCTCGGCGTACGCGAACTGGTTCGACATCGACTGGGACCGGGGCCGGCTGCTGCTGCCGGTGCTCGCCGACGCCCCGCACGCCCTCGACGACCTCAAGGTCGTCGACGGGGAGCTGCGCTACCACGAACACCGCTTCCCGATCGCCGACGACACCGCCGACGGGACCGGCGACACCGAGGGCACCGGCGGCGGGACCGCCCGCGAGGTGCACGACCGGCAGCACTACGAGCTGGTCTCCTGGCGGCGCGGGGACCGCGAGCTGACGTACCGCCGGTTCTTCGCCGTGTCCGACCTGGCCGGCCTGCGGGTGGAGGACCCGGAGGTGTTCGCCGCCACCCACGCGGAGGTGCTGCGCTGGGCGGCGGCCGGCGAGGTCGACGGCATCCGGGTCGACCACCCCGACGGGCTGCGCGACCCGGCCGGCTACCTGGCCCGGCTGCGCGCCGCCGCCCCCGACGCGTGGCTGCTGGTGGAGAAGATCCTGGAGTACGGCGAGGAGCTGCCCGACTGGCCGGTGGACGGCACCACCGGCTACGACGCCCTCGCGCCCGTCTGCGGCCTCTTCGTCGACGGGGCCGCCGAGGGCGACTTCACCGCCCTGGACGCCCGGCTGACCGGGCGGCACATTCCCTGGCCGGACCTCACCCACGACACCAAGCTGGAGGCGGCCACCCGGCTGCTCGCCGCCGAGCTGACCCGGCTCGCCGCGCTGGCCCCCGAGCTGGAGCCGGCCGAGGCCCGGGCGGCCCTCGCCGAGTTGGCCGCGTGCTTCCCGGTCTACCGGGGGTACCCGCCGCACGGCGCCCGGCACCTGGCCGCCGCCCGCGCCGAGGCCGGCCGGCGCCGCCCCGACCTGACCGCCGCCCTCGACGCGGTCACCCGCCGGCTGCGCGACCCCGACGACGAACTGGGGCAGCGGTTCCCGCAGCTGTCCGGCGCGGTGATGGCCAAGGGCGTCGAGGACACCGCCTACTACCGGTGGAGCCGGTTCGTCGCCCTCAACGAGGTCGGCGGCAGCCCCGCCCACTTCGGCACCCCGCCGGCCGAGTTCCACCGGTTCGCCGCCGCCCGACAGGCCCGCTGGCCGGCGGCGATGACCACCCTGTCCACCCACGACACGAAGCGCGGCGAGGACGTCCGGGCCCGGCTCGCGGTGCTGTCCGAGCTGCCCGAGCGCTGGGCCGAGCTGGTCACCCGGTGGACCGCCGCCGCGCCGCTGGCCGACCCGGCATTCGCCCACCTGCTCTGGCAGACCGCCGTCGGGGCGTGGCCGATCGAGCGGGAGCGACTGCACGCGTACGCCGAGAAGGCCGCCCGGGAGGCGTCGGTCGCCACGAGCTGGGCCGACCCTGACCCCGGCTTCGAGCACGCCATGCACGCCGTGATCGACCGGATGTACGACCACCCGGAGCTGCACGCCGAGCTGACCGCGTTCGCCGCCGAGATCACCCCGGCCGGCTGGTCCAACTCGCTGGGGCAGAAGCTCGTCCAGCTCGCCATGCCCGGGGTGCCCGACACCTACCAGGGCACCGAGCTGTGGGACAACTCCCTCGTCGATCCGGACAACCGCCGCCCGGTCGACTTCGCCGTACGCCGGGAGCTGCTGGCCCGCCTCGACGCCGGCTGGCAGCCGGCGGTGGACGCCGACGGCGCGGCGAAGCTGCTCGTGGTCTCGCGGACCCTGCGGCTGCGCCACGACCGCCCGGAGCTGTTCACCGGCTACCGGCCGGTGCCGGCCCACGGGCCGGCCGCCGCGCACGCGCTCGCCTTCGACCGGGGCGGCGCGGTCGCGGTCGCCACCCGGCTGCCGCTCGGGCTGGCCCGCGCCGGCGGCTGGGGGGACACCACGCTGTCACTTCCCGTTCACGAGGTGACCGACCTGTTCACCGGCCGGGTCTACAGTGGCGGGGAGACCCCGCTGGCCGACCTGCTGGCCACCTGTTCCGTCGCGCTGCTGGCTCCCACCAACGAGTCCGTGGAGGCTGCGTCATGACCGAGTTCACGGTGTGGGCGCCGAACGCCGCCCGGGTCCGGCTGAGCCTGCCGGGCGACGCCGACCACGAGATGCGCGCCGGCCCCGACGGCTGGTGGCGGGTCGAGGTGCCCGCCGCCGGTCCCGGCACCGACTACGCCTACCTGCTCGACGACGACGAGCGGGCCCTGCCCGATCCCCGGTCGGCCTGGCAGCCGGCGGGGGTGCACGGCCCGAGCCGACGCTACGACCACGCGGCGTTCGAGTGGACCGACGCCGCCTGGACCGGCCGGCAACTGCCCGGCAGCGTCCTGTACGAGCTGCACGTCGGCACGTTCACCCCCGAGGGCACCTTCGACGCGGCCATCGGTCGCCTCGACCACCTCGTCGACCTCGGCGTCGACATGGTCGAGCTGCTCCCGGTCAACGCCTTCAACGGCGAGCACAACTGGGGGTACGACGGGGTCTGCTGGTACGCCCCGCACGAGCCCTACGGCGGCCCGGACGGCCTGAAACGGCTGGTCGACGCCGCCCACGCCAAGGGTCTGGGGGTGATCCTCGACGTCGTCTACAACCATTTCGGGCCCTCCGGGGCCTACGCGCCGATGTTCGCGCCGTACCTCACCGAGCAGGACAACCCCTGGGGCCGGACCGTCAACCTCGACGGCCCGCACTCCGACGGCGTGCGCCGCTACATCGTCGACAGCGTGCTGATGTGGCTGCGCGACTACCACGTCGACGGGCTGCGGCTCGACGCCGTGCACGCCATGCCCGACTCGCGCGCCACCCCGTTGCTGGAGGAGCTGGCGGCCGAGGTCGATTCGCTGGCCACCCACCTGGGCCGGCCGCTGTCGCTGATCGCCGAGTCCGACCTCAACGACCCCCGGCTGATCACGCCCCGGGAGGCCGGCGGCCTCGGCCTGCACGCCCAGTGGAACGACGACGCCCACCACGCCCTGCACACCCTGCTCACCGGCGAACGGCAGGGCTACTACGGCGACTTCGGCTCCCTGGACTGCCTCACCGAGGTGCTCACCGGCGGCTTCTTCCACGCCGGCACCTGGTCCAGCTTCCGCAACCGCAGCCACGGCCGGCCCGTGGACCGGCAGCGCACCCCCGGCCACCGCCTCGTCGCGTACCTGCAGAACCACGACCAGATCGGCAACCGGGCCACCGGCGACCGACTCTCCGCCGCCCTCTCCCCGGGGCTGCTCCGGGTCGGCGCGACGCTGCTGTTCACCGCCCCGTTTACCCCGATGCTGTTCATGGGGGAGGAGTGGGCGGCCAGCACCCCGTGGCAGTTCTTCACCAGCCACCCCGAGCCGGAGCTGGCGACCGCCGTGGCCACCGGCCGCAGGCGGGAGTTCGCCGCGCACGGGTGGACCTCGGATGACGTCCCCGACCCGCAGGACCCGCAGACCTTCGCCCGTTCCCGGCTCGACTGGGCCGAGCTGGACAAACCCGAACACCGCGAGATGTACGAGTTCCACCGGCGGCTCATCGGGCTGCGCAAGAGCTGCCCCGACCTGTCCGATCCTCGGCTGGACCGGGTCGACGTCCGGCACGGGGACCAGTTCCTGGTGCTGCGGCGGGGGGAGACGCTGGTGGTCGCGAACCTGGCGGCCAAGCCGCAGCGGATCACGTTGCCGGGGATGGCGCGTCGGGTGCTGCTCGCCACGGGGGAGGGGGTCACGGTCACCCGGGACCGGATCGACCTGCTCGCGGAGACGGCGGCGATCGTGGCGCTCTAGGTGGGCCGGACACCGCGAAGGACCGCGCCCGTCAGCCGGCGTCCAGCACCTCGCGCAGCCGCGCCGCGAACTCGGCGGGCTTGCCCGCGTAGCCGAAGTCGCCGCCGAGGAAGCCGCCGTGGTGACTGGGGAACACGGTGGCCTCCTGGCCGAGCAGCGCTGCGGTGGCGACGGCCGTACGTGCGGTGTACGTCCCCGCCGTCTCCTCGCCGACCGCGATCACGATCCGGGTCGGTGCCGTGGTGAGCGCCTGCGCGTCGGGGCGGTAGTCGATGATCGCCCAGGAGGCCTTCGACAGCAGTGGGTCGTCGCGGGTGCCGTCGTCGTCGGTCGGCAGGCCGAACGCCGCCGGGTCGGGCGCGGGCTGGGCGAAGTAGGCGTCGGTGAACTCGCCCTGCCAGGACGTCATCAACATGAACGCGGCCATCCCGGCGCCCATGCCCTTCGCCTGGTACGCCTCGTGGAAGGCGGCCCGGGCGCGATCGGCGGCGGCGTTGTCGGGGAGCACGGCGTTGATCGGCGGCTCGTGCGCCACCAGCGTGCCGACGTCGCCGGGGTGGGACGCGACCAGTTCGAGCGCCGTCACCGCGCCGCCGCTGCTGGCGAAGACGTCGACCGGGCCGGTGCCGAGCGCCTCGATCAGCAGATGCAGGTCGCCCGCCTGGGTCTGCGGCGTGTGGTCCGACCGGCCGTCGGTACGGACGCTGCGGCCCAGGCCGCGGGGGTCGTAGGTGACAACCGTGCGGTCGGTGAAGTGCGCGGCGAGCGAGCCGAAGCCCTCGGCGGTCATCGGCTGGCCGACCATGAGCAGCGTGCGGCGCCCGGCCGACGCCGGGAGCGGGTCGCGCACGTCATAGACCAGGTCGACACCGGGTGCGGCAAGGGTGTGCGTCTGCGTGTTCGTCACGCCGGTGACTCTATGGCCGACGACCGACAAGAACGCCCGGGGGCCGAGCGACCCGGCACCTCGACGGCCAGGCGGAAGACCTGCCGGGAACCGCTTTCCGGCCCCGGGCAAGGTCTGAGCCGCCGCCGACCCGGTCCGCATCACCCGAGCGCATCGAGTAGGTCACCTGGAACAGGAGTCGTGGTGAGGCGGCGCCTCCGTTCTTGTTGCCACACCTTTGCAGTAAGCTCGGCGATGCGAGACGTCAACCAGGAGGAGACCGTCCATGCCGGACACGCTCACTCGGCCCGCGGTGGCCGGCCCACCGCACACCGTGCCCGAGCTGATGACGGCTTGGGGGCGCGGCTGGGCGGTCTCCCGAGGCACCCGCCCCCCGGTTGCGGTCCCAGGCGGCTTCCGCGTCGACGTGGGCCTGCCGGGCCATCGCGTACGTCACGTGCTGCACACCTACGATGCCGAATCGCTGGGGCGTCTCGGTCGGACGCTGACCGCGCCGGGCTCCTGGGTCAAGGTCAGCGGCGATCCTGCCGGCCTGCGCGCCGCTCTGCCCGACGCTTGGACGATGGACGTCGCCGGCTACCTGATGAGCACGCCGCTCGCCCCGGGCGCGGTCGAGCCGCCCACGCCGTACACGACCCGGATCGTCGCTCAGGGCGAGGTCGTCGTGGCGACCGTCCTCGACGCCGCCGGGCGCAAGGCGGCCTCCGGGCGGCTGGCCCGCGCCGGGGAGTTCGGGATCGTCGACCAGGTCGAGACAAACCCCGCGCACCGGCGACGCGGCCTGGGACGCGTCGTCATGCGCGCGCTTTGCGACCAGGCGGCGCGGCGCGGGATGCGCACCGGAACCCTCGTCGCCACCGACGACGGACGCGCCCTGTACCTTGCGCTCGGCTGGACGGTGCGGTCGGAGGTGTCGGGGGCGTTCCGCAGGGAGGAGTAGCAGGTCGCTGACGTCTGTGGGGAGTCACGCGCCCCGGACCAGATGCGGCTGTCGCCACGGTCGTGGACACCCTGGCCGAGAGCAACGAACCCGAACCACTCTCTCGTGGAGCCGACTTTCCGTGGGCCTGACAGTTGGCGCGGGATCGGGCGAGGCAACCGGCACCGACGAGGGCTGTCGGGGGAGTGGGTCGGTGACGTACTGGCGTGGACCGGTTTGACAGACAGGGTGGGCGCTGGTGTCGTCGCCGATCTGTTGGTGATACCTGTATCGGCTCCTTTGCTCTGCTGCCCCCTGCGCAACGCGCTGTGGCACGTGACCCGGGCGGCACCCCTCCGCGTCGGTGCTCGGCGCGCGGCGGCAGGATCTGGGGCATGGAGTTCTTCTGCTACCACCGTGATCGGCGCGGCTCTGCGGCGCTCCGGAGCGAGCTGCTACAGGAGCACTGGTCGTACATGGACCGGTACGCGGCGCAAATGATCGCTCGCGGCCCGACCTTCGCGGTCGACGGTGCCACGCTCACGGGCAGTGTGCACATCCTGGACCTGCCCGATTCCGCCGCCGCGCGGGCCTTTGCCTTCGACGAGCCCAACTACCAGGCCGGCGCGTACCGCGATGTGCTGTTGCGCCGCTGGCGCAACACGCTGGGGCGCACCATGTGGGACTTTCCCGGCGGCCGGACGGGTGGTAACCGGTATCTGGTGCTGGGTCTCGGCGCGGGGGAGGCCCTCGACCTCTCACCGCAGCGCGACCGGGACGACCTGATCGCGTACGGGCCGTTGCTGTCCGACGATGGTGCCGCCTGGCTGGGTACGGCGGCGCTGCTCCGGGCGGAGGATGCGGACGAGGCGCGCGCCGTGCTGACCTTGGACCGGTACGCCGACATCGAGGTGCACAACTGGGCGTTCGGCGGCCGGCCGTCCTGACCGGCGGCCGGCCGCTGAGTGGTGCAGTTCTGTTTGCTACCTGAATGCGGGCCAGTGCTCCGGCCTTCAGGTCGGGGGTGAAGGCCCGCGCGGGAGGGCCGCCAGGGCCGAGCGTGCCTTAAACCGGGCGGTTCTGCTGCTCGATGTACTGCTTCATGATGCTCAGCGGTGGGCCGCCGATGGAGCCTGCGAAGTACGAGCCAGACCAGAGTTTGTTGGCCCGGTAGTAGTGCCTCACGAGGTCGGGGAACTCCTGGCGCATCCGCCGCGACGAGACGCCCTTGAGGCTGTTGACCAGCTTCGCCAGGGCGACCTTGGGCGGGAAGTTGACGAGCAGGTGGACGTGGTTGTTCTCGCCGTTGAACTCGACCAGCTCGGTCTCGAAGTCCGCGCACACCGCCCGCATGATCTCCTCCATCCGGGCGAGGTGCCGATCGCCGAACACCCTGTGTCGAAACTTCGTCACGAAGACCAAGTGAGCGTGCAGGGCGAACACGCAGTGCCTGCCAGTGCGGATGCCTTCGAGTTCAGCCATAAACCAATGGTACAGTGCACGTGTGCAGCTCCGTTACCACTACCGGGTGTACCCGGACGCCGCTCAGCGCGAAGCGCTGGCCCGGTCGTTCGGGTGCGCCCGAGTGGTGTTCAACGACGGACTGCGCCTGCGTCAGCGGGCCCGCGAGAACGGCGAGAAATACGTCTCGGACGCCGAGCTGTCCCGGCGTCTGATCACCGAGGCGAAGCTGACGCCGCAGCGGGCGTGGCTGGGCGAGGTGTCCAGCGTGGTGTTGCAGCAGGCCCTGGCGGACCTGAACGTGGCGTACCGCAACTTGTTCAACTCGGTCACGGGCAAGCGCAAAGGTCGCAAGGTGGCACCGCCTCGGTTTCGGTCCCGCAAGGACAACCGGCAGGCCATCCGCTTCACCAAGAACAGCCGGTTCACGGTTCTCGGCAATGGCCGCCTGCGACTGCCGAAGATCGGCGACCTACACGTGCGCTGGTCGCGGAGCCTGCCGTCCGAGGCCAGCTCGGTCACGGTGATCCGGGACGCGGCGGGCCGGTACTTGGCCTCGTTTGTCGTGCAGACCAACCAGGACGAGACGTTGCCGCCGGTCGACCCAGAGATCGGGATCGACCTGGGCCTGACCCACTTCGCGGTCATGTCCGACGGAGCGAAGGTGACCGCGCCGAAGTTCCTGCGCCGCGCGGCTCGCAAGCTCAAGCGGTTGCAGCAGGATCTGTCCCGCAAACAGCGGGGCAGTCAGAACCGCAAGAAGGCTGTCGTGAAGGTCGCCCGGGCGCACGCCCGGGTGGCCGACACCCGGCGGGACTGGCAGCACAAACTGTCCACGGCGATCATCCGCGACAACCAAGCGGTGTACGTCGAGGATCTGTGCGTCGTCGGTCTCGGCCGGACCCGGCTCGCGAAGTCCGTGCACGATGCCGGATGGGCGTCGTTCAGGGCCATGTTGGAGTACAAGGCCGCCCGGTACGGGCGCACCTTCGCGCGGGTGGACCGGTTCTTCCCGTCCACCCGCATGTGCTCAGCGTGCGGCCGGATCAACGACAAGATGGCGCTCGCCGTCCGAGCGTGGGACTGCCCCTGTGGAGCAGCCCACGACCGGGACATCAACGCCGCCAAGAACATCAAGGCCGCCGGACAGGCGGACTTCAACGACCGTGGAGCGCAGGTAAGACCAGGACTCGTCCCGGCACCGCGCGGCGAAGCGGTAACCCACCCGAACCCTGCGTGTTCCACGCGCAGCGTGGAGGGAATCTCCGTCCTTTAGGGCGGAGAGGATGTCAAGTGAGCATCAACTGTCCGAGTTCCTGCGTGCATCGGGTGAGCGCGACGTAGAGGCCGTTCCAGCCACGCGGTTCAGCGGCGATGCCCTGGGGGTCGATGAGTAGCGTCGCGTCCCATTCCAATCCCTTGGACTGGGTGGCGGTGAGCACCGGCACATCGCTCAGCCTGGCCAGGAGTTCGGCGATGCGGTCGGCGGGGGCGATGACGCCGACCGTGCCGCCGTGCCACCGCTGCTGGAGCTGCCGTACTGCCTGAGCGGCGGCGTCGGCGAGCTCTGCGGGCGTGATCGTGAGCTCCCAGGGGGCGATGCCGGAGGAGCGCACCGCCCGGGGTGGCGCGTTGCGGCTGCCGGCTTTCCTCAAAACCGGTCCGGTGAGGTCCATGACCTCGCGCGGGGTCCGGTAGCAGATGGTCAGTTCCGCGGCGGTCCAGCGGTCTCCGAAAACAGCCTGTACCGCTTGTGCCCAGCTGGTGTGCCGGTGCGCTGCCTCCGCCTGGTCGATGTCGCCGACCGCGGTGATGGAGCGACTGGGACAGCGCCGCAGGACCATCTGCCACTGCATCTCGGACAGCTCTTGCGCCTCGTCGATGACGACGTGGCCGTACACCCAGCCGCGTTGCCGGCGAGCGCGGTCGGCGACGAACTCGCCCTGTGGTTGCGGGGCTTCGACCTCGCCCAGCAGGTCGGCGAGGGCATCGAGCAGGGGGATGTCGCTCGACGCCCACCCGGCGGGCTCGGCCGAGACGGCGGCGGCCTCCTCCGGGGCCAGCTGCGGGGCGAACCGGGCCAGCAGGGTGCGGTCGGTCAGGAGATCGCGCAGCAGGTTCTCGGCTCCCCGGGTGGGCCACCATGCCTCGACGAATCGGGCGATGGTGGCGTTCTCGGCGATACGAGAGCGGAGCTGCTCGATCTCCTCCTCGGAGAGCAACCCGTCGACGTCGCTGCCGGTGGACGTCCTGCCGAAGTGTTGGTCGTGCTTCATGCCCTTGTCGAAGCGGGCGAGGATGTCCTCGAAGCCCTCCTCCATCTCGTCCATCAGCGCCTCGCGCTGCTCGGCGACGGCTTCGGCAAGGAGGTGGTGCAGCTGCTCGGCGAACGCCGCGCGGGCGCGATGGTACGGGCGTCCCTGCACCGCCGAGGCGAGCGCCTGCGCCACCGCGGCGGCCGGGATGACGTAGAAATCGCCCTCCCAGCGCAGCTTCAGCTCACGGGGCCGGGGGAGCAGCGACGTGACGTGCTCTTCGAGCGCGGTCTGCCAGAGGGATCGGCCCTTGATCTCGGCGAGCAGCCGGCTCTCGTCGCGGCCCACGCGGATTTCGGGCAGCAGAGTGTCGCAGGTCGCCGAGACGACGGCGGTCTCGCCGAGCGCGGGCAGCACCTGGGCGATGTATTCGAGGAAGCGCGGCGAGGGGCCGAGGACCAGGACCGCCTGGTCGGCCATCGTGCGGTGGGCGAACAGCAGGTAGGCGACGCGGTGCAGAGCAACGACGGTCTTGCCGGTGCCGGGACCGCCCTGAACGATCAGCGGGCCGGTCGCCTCGGCCCGGATGATGTCGTCCTGCTCGCGTTGCAGCGTGGAGATCGCCGTCGACATGTGGCCGGTGCGCCGCTGGTCGAGGGCGGCCAGTAGAGCGCCCTCGCCGACGAGTTCCGCCGTCATGGTGCCGTCCAGTGGCTCGTCGTCCACGCCGACGACGACCGATCCCGCCGTGCGTACGTGACGGCGCCGTGCCTGACCCTGTGGGTCGACGGCCGTCGCGGTGTAGAACGGCCGCGCTGCGGGAGCACGCCAGTCCACCAGCAGTGGCTCACCGTCCTCGCCGTCGGTGCGGAGGCCGACCCGGCCCACGTGTCGCACGGTGCCATCAAGGCCGTCGAGGCGGCCGAAGACCAGCCCTTCCCGTGCTCGCCGCAGCTCTTCGTACTGCTGGCGGAGCATGCGCTGCCGGGCCCGCTCCAACGCGTCCAGGGCGTCTGCCGAGAGCTCGGCCTGCAGGTGGTCGGCCAGCCTGTCGCGCCGGGCCGTGGCCACGTCGAGAAACTCCTGCTCCTCGGCGATCGCGGCTCGGTGGGCGCCGGCAGCGCCGTTGTGCAGAGCAGAATTCCGCCGCATACGCAAATCCTCGTACTGGTTGTTCCCCTCGACCCGGATGGGCCGGAGCGTATTCCGGCGGCAAGTATAGAACCGGCTCTCCTCGTCAACCAGGAACTCTGTCGGTAGAGATGACAATCTCAATGCCCTTGCAGTTCCGGGCCGTTTGTGGCCTAACCCAATTGTGAGTCGCTTGTTGACTGTCCGGTCCTTATCTGATCTGAACGCCGTCGGTGGCACTGTTCGCGGGCGGGAGGCCCGGACGAGGCGCGTCTGCGGCGGAAGGTCGGCAACCGCTTCTGCCGGCGACGGTCGTGGCGCTGTGCGGCGGGATGCCTGGCAGGCGTCATCGGGACTCGCCGGCGAACCAGTGCTGCCGAATGAAGGGCGGGTCGCGGCGAGTCAGGTGCCGTGATCCATGTGCTTGGATGTGAAGTTCCGCCAGAGGGCGATAGCCGCAGACTTGGTATCAGCGTGTCTACCTGCAAAACCGACCCATTGCCTATTTCGTGATCCAAGTATGTCGAAGAGGGCCAGTTGGCCATCTCGCGGGAGAAGCTCGTCGTGCCATTGGATGTGGAAGAGAGTCGGGGCCGTGACCCTTCGCGCATCTCTCACGATGCGTTCCGGTGCATCCAGGCCCTTGTGCAGGCCCGCTCCTTGCCGAAGCCCAAACTTGCCGAGGACCACACAACGAAATCGGCCGTCCAGGGCAGCCGCTAAGGGAAGGCCGAACCGTGTCCCCATGGACAATCCCCAGGTACCCCAGGTTGCCTGCGTCCACGATGCCCAAATCGCCGAGGACGTTCACAGTCCCCCGCCAGTCGTCTGCCATCCGATCAAGAACGACATCAATGCCCTCTGCGGCGATGCACGACTGATACTCGGCGGCGGTCAGCGGAGAGGGAATCCGATCGCCATGATATGGTCCGTCGATGGCCAGCGCGGCGAGGCTGGCATGTGATGCGAACCAATGCGCCAGCCTGACGATCCGCTCGCTTCGCTTGTGCCCGCCACCCCCATGTCCCAGCAGGACCAGACGGGGCGGTGAGACGGGAGCAGGTGGTAGCCACAGTACGCCCGGAACGGTGCTCGCGGCTCTGGCCAAGCGAAACGATCGCTCGACGACGCCGCAGTCCAACACATGGCGTCCGACCCATTCGATTGCCTGATGCACGGCGTTATCCAACCAGTTTGCGTTGTCCCTCCGTGCGGTGTGGTTGCTCTACGGCTCCGTGCGGGACCAGGGCCCCGGCAAAGTCGCGGGGTGTCCGATCCTGTTTGAAGTTCATCCACCTTCCGGGAATCCCGTTCCGTACCTCAGGATGACCGGAGATCATGGAAGGAAATGGCCCCTCCGGGGGCCGTTTTTTACCAAGATCTCCCGCGCGGTCAGTCGTGCCGTCGGAAATGACGCTCCTGGTGGTGGTGCGCCGTGCGGGGGCCGAGGTCTCGGTTCCGCCGAACCTCAGCTGTTCCACATTTCGCCCAAATGCCCGGGGGCCGCCGCTACGCTGCCCCACGCCGCCCTGTACACCGGGCGGTCGGTCGGCGACCTGACAATCGCCTACCACCCGGTCGGGGACCTGCCCTTCGGCCCCTATGGAGCTGCCCCGTCCACGCTCCCACTCCACCGACCGCACAGACGGGGCAGCTCCATAGGGGCCAACCTGGGCAGGCCGACCCGGCAGGGGCCGATGGTGGGCGAGCAGGGAGAGGCGATTTCGCGCGAGGCCGCCGAAAAGCGGCTGATCGCCGTGGGTGAGCGGAGCATGTGCGGTGGAGGAGGCCATCGGGCGGTGCCGCAGCGGCGATGGCGGCGTGACGAGCGCTGACGAGGCGATCGGTCGTCGGGTGGCGCAGTGGTGTGGGTCCTGGCCCACCATGGGCGACCAGGCTATCGGGGGAGCGGGTCGGCGACGTACACACCCTTGCCTTGCCGGCCGTCAATGAGCCCCTCGGCCTTGAGTAGGAGCATGGCGGCGCGGATGACGGTGTTGCTGACCTTGTAGTGCTCACACAGGGCAGCGAAGGACGGCAGCTTGTCGCCCGGCTTCAACCGGCCGGAACTGATCTGGTCTCGGATGTCCCGGGTGACCTGTAGGTACGCGGCTTCAGACATAGGTGGTGCTCCCAGCTTGGCGGCTGGTGCAAGCAGACCACACGGCAGGGCCAACTTTCAACGCTATGTGCGTCAGGTGTTGACCCTGCGCACATTGCGTCTTAAGTTGCTTGTGGGGCTGACCGGCTTGGCGGCAGGGAGTCCCGCCGTGGGCGCCCGTTCCCGAAGCGGGTGCCCACGGCTCCGTTATCGCGGCCTTGGCGGGAGGCGTGATGACCAGCAGGAGTGACGCAAGTGGGCCGACCGGAGGCGCGGTAGGTGCCGGCCCCAGGCCGGCCATCCGTGCTCTCTTCGGTCGCAGGGGAGCTGAAGGCGATCGGTGGGCGACCACTCATCGCCCCTATCCATGGAGGTGGGATGCAGGGCGAGAGCGATAAGCCGGCGACCAGTCGGGGTGAACAGGCCGAGGCGGCCGAGCGGGAGGCCGCCCGGAAGCGGATTCTCGACCTGGCCGAGGCGGAGCGCGTGCCGGTGGAGGAGACCACCCGGGCGGTGCCGGATCGGCGGTGGTTACGTGACCAGCGCTGACGAGCCGATCGGCCGCCGGGTGGCGCGCTGGCGGGTGCGGCGGCGGATGACGCAGCAGGTGCTCGCGGATCGGCTCGGCCGGTCGAAGAGCTGGGTGGACAAGGTCGAGCGGGGCGTCCGCTCGCTGGACCGGTACGCGGTCATCCAGGAGGTCGCCGAGGTGCTGCGGGTCGATGTGCTGGCGCTGCTCGGCGAGGACCGCCCGCCGCCGATGAGCGCCGGCCCGCTGGACGGGGTGGACGAGGTCCGCGCCGCCCTCGCCCGCTACGACATCCGCCGGGCGACGGTGTCGGTGGCGGAGACGGGCCGGCACGTGGAGCACGCCTGGCTGACCTACCAGCACGCGTACTACGCCCAGTTGGTGCGGCTGCTGCCGGGGCTGCTGGATGCCGCCCGGGGCCTGCGCGTGGACGCGCCGGAGCTGCTGGTGCAGGCGTACCGGATCACCTCTTCGGTGCTGGTGAAGCTCGGCGAGGCCGACCTGGGGTGGCTGGCCGCCGACCGCGCGGTGGCCGTGGCCGGCGGTGATCCGGTGCTGGCGGCGTCGGCGGCGGTGTCGGTCGGGCAGGCGCTGCGGGCGCTGGGCCGCGACCGGTTGGCGCTGGCGGTGACGGGCGACGCCGCCCGCCGCCTTGCGCCGTCGACGGTGCACGGGGCCCTGCTGATCCAGGGGGTCCTGGCCGCCGCCGGTTGCGGCGATGCCGGCCGGGCGGGGGAGCTGGCCGACCGGGCCGCCGGGGTGGCCGCCTTGCTCGGGGCCGGTGACGACCCGCACCGGACCAGCTTCGGGCCGGTCGCCGTCGAGTTGGCCCGGGTGGTGGCGGCGGTCGAGCTGGGGGAGGCCGGGGAGGCGGTGGGCCGGCACGAGCAGGTGGTACGGGGGGAGGCGTGGCGGCGGTTGCCGGCCGAGTATCGGGCCGGGTACCTGGTGGATGCCGCGTGGGCGTACTTGCAGGTGGGTGACCTGGACGGGGCCGGGCGGGTGCTGGTCGACGCGGACGGTGTCGCGCCGGCAGAGGTCCGGTGCCGGCCGGCGGCGCGTACGGTGATCGCTGAGGTTGCGCGGGCGCACCCGGTGCCGGCCGGCGTGGCGCGCCTGGCGACGCTCGTCGGCCTCACCCGGTGACCGAGCCGCCCTGGCGGGCGAGGCCCGTCCCCTGCGGCCCAGCCACCAGGGCCCCGCCCGACCCACCCGGCGGCGATCACCTGCGACGCGGGCACGCCCACCCCGTTGGGCCGGCGTGCCCGCATCCCTCAGTTGAGGCGGAAGGTCACTTGAAGCGGATGAACTTGGAGAACTGGTTGTTGGCGGTTCCCACCGACACCGTCCGGTGGCTGTACTTGTCCGCGCTGACGTAGTTGTACTCGTCGATTTCGAAGGTGCCGTTGGAGTTCACGCTGGTGACGAAGGCGACGTGACCGTAGGTGCCGCCCAGGCGGACCGCGACGTCACCGGCCTTCGGGCTGTTGTAGACCGGCACCCCGGCACGTCCGGCAGCACCGACCCACTGGTTGGCGTTACCCCACTGCGCCTGGCCCCCGTACTGGTTGGTGAAGGGCACGCCGACCCGGCTCCGCACCGCCCAGGCGGCGAAACTGGTGCACTGCCCCTTGTAGAAGTTCCAGGGGTCGATGCCCGAGGTCGCGCCCTTGTACGGGTAGTCGTCCTTGGCCGGATAGGTCGTCCCGGCGGAGATGACCTGGTGGGAGGCGTTGTTGTTCTTCAGCGTGGCGTTCAGGTTCGCCTTCGCGCCGGGCGCGAAGTTCTGGTAGGCGTAGGTGCTGTCGTAGTTGCTGTTGTAGTAGACCCGCACCGTGCTGCTGGTGCGGTTCCACACGGAGGCGGCGTTGTTCTTGACGCACACGCCCTTGCCGCTGCCGGCGCCCTTGAACTCGTAGCAGCTCGGCTGGGTCGAGCCGTAGTCTCCCAGTGACCCGATGTGATCGGAGATCGATCCCGCGTTGTCGCTGTTGTAGTAGTAGCAGAACTCGCCGGCGTCGCAGATTCCATCGCGGGCCGCGGCCTGAGCAGGCGCGGCGACCGCCAGGACACCGAGAGTTGCGCTGAGCACGCTCGCGCTGAGGGCGCCGAGGACGCGAACGGTGATTCTGGGCATGTCCACTTCCCTTCCAGGGGTATGTGACGATGGGCCCACGCTACAAGAGATCAATCTATCTGCATACATCGTCGGCGCCCCCGCATCCGCCCTGAACCTGCCCACCCGCTATTCGGGCAGATCGGATGGCATCGCCCCTGACCTGGGCTAGCGGAGCCTGCGGAAGAACGCACGCACGTCTTCGACCAGCAGGTCGGGTGATTCGAGGGCGGCGAAGTGTCCGCCCCGGTCGAACTCCGACCAGTGCACGATGGTGTTTCCCTGCTCGGCGTAGCGCCGGATGGCGATGTCCTCGGCGAAGACCGCGACGCCGGTGGGAACCCCCGATGGCGTGGGCCAGTTGTGCGAGTGCATGCTCTCGTAGTAGATGTTCGCCGCCGACCCGGCGGTGCTGGTGAGCCAGTAGAGCATCACGTTGGTGAGGATGAGGTCGCGGTCCACCGCGTCCTCGGGCAGGCCGCCGCCTTGGGTCCATTCCTTGAACTTCTCAACGATCCAGGCGAGCTGCCCGGCCGGCGAGTCGGTGAGCGCGTGCGCCAGGGTCTGTGGCCGGGTGGCCTGGATCTGGAAGTATCCGTTGCCCTCGCCGAGGAATGCGTTCATCCGCTCCAGTCGATCCTTGTCCGCTGCGCTGAGTTCGGCCAGATCGGCTGGGTCGATCTCGCCGAAGGGGATGAAGCCGGCGGTGGCCGCGTTGACGTGGACGCCGACGACGTGGTCCGGGTCGACCCGCCCGAGGTCGGGGGAGATGAACGCGCCGAAGTCGCCACCCTGGGCGCCGTACTGCCGGTAGCCCAGCCGACGCATCAGCTCGGCGAAGGCGGACGCGATGCGCCGGCTGTCCCAGCCGGCCTCCCGGATCGGCCCGGAGAACCCGAAGCCGGGCAGCGAGGGGATGATCAGGTCGAAGGCGTCGGCCGGGTCGCCGCCGTGCGCTCGCGGGTCGGTCAGCGGGCCGACGACGTCCAGGAATTCCACGATGGAACCCGGCCAGCCGTGGGAGAGCACCAAGGGTAGCGCGTCGGGCTCTGCCGAGCGGACGTGCAGGAAGTGAATGTTCTGCCCGTCGATCTCGGTGGTGAACTGGGGGTACGCATTGAGCCGCGCTTCGTGCGCGCGCCAGTCATAGCCACTGGCCCAGTAGCGTGCCAGCTGCCTCAGGTACTCCACCGGGACGCCGCGCTCCCAGTCGTTTCCGGGAAGTGGCTGACCCCAACGTGTGCGGCCGAGGCGGTCGGCGAGGTCGTCAAGAGCGGACTGCGGCACGTCGATGCGGAACGGCCGGATCTCGTTGTTGATCGTCATGTCAGCGAGCCTAGGAACAATTGCGGTCAGCTTCCGTCCGTGTTCTCCGGCAGAGTTTCTCTCATGTTGGAGACCTCGGCGCGTCTGTTGCGCCTACTGTCGTTGTTGCAGGCGCACCGTGACTGGACCGGCGCGGAACTCGCTCGCCGGCTCGAGGTCTCGGACCGCACGGTGCGCCGCGACATGGAAAAGCTGCGTGGTCTCGGTTACCCGGTCACCGCCGCCGTCGGGGTGAGCGGTGGCTACCGGCTCGAGGCCGGAGCCGCAATGCCGCCGCTGCTGCTCGACGACGAGGAAGCGGTGGCTGTCGCGGTGGGGTTGCGTACGGCGGCGGGCGGCTCGGTCGCCGGCATCGCCGAAACCTCGGTCCTGGCCCTGGCGAAGCTGGAGCAACTCCTGCCGGCGCGGCTGCGTCACCGGATCAACCTGATCCAGACGGCGATGGAGCCGCTGTACGCCGGCGGTCCGACCGTCGACGCGGACACTCTCACCACGATCGCCGCGGCCTGCCGGGACCACCAGCGCCTACGCTTCGACTACCGCGCCCACGACGGTACCGAGACGGTCCGCACCAGCGAACCACACCGCCTGGTGCACACCGGCCGACGCTGGTACCTGATGGCGTACGACGTCGACCGGCAGGACTGGCGCACCTTCCGCGTCGACCGACTACGACCACGGGTGCCCACCGGCCCGCGGTTCGTCCCCCGGGATTCGCCCCAGGACGCGGCCAGCTACGTCTCCCACGCCGTCGCCGCAGCGCCCTACCGGTATCAGGCCCGGATCCTCATGCGAGCCCCGTTGGACGTCGTCGCCGACCGGTCCTCACCCACAGCCGGCCGGGTGGAGAGGGTCGACGAGCACAGCTGCATCCTTCATGTGGGATCGCGCTCGCTGGACGAGATCGCTCTTTACGTCGCCCTGAAGGGGATCGACTTCCAGGTCCTGGATCCCCCCGAACTCGTCAACCATGTCCGGAGCCTCGCCGAACGGCTCAGCCGGGCCACCTAGCCTCGCCCTCCCCACGCAGCCACCGGTAGAACGTCAGCCGTGTGAACGCGAAGCGGCCACCGCATGATCGTCTGTACGGTGTGGACAAGGCTCAAATCTTGCGGTTGCCGCAGGCCACAGCGTATACGAGAGGGCCGGGAGCGGGTGCTGCTGTCACCGCCCGCCGCTATCCTTCGCAGGCGCGTCGGGGGCGGTCCTGGCGGCGAATGCCGGTAAACGGGCTGCCGTACCGGGTCTGGAGGGTCGCGTGCCGGTCGGGGAAGTAGGCGTCGAGGCGTTCCGGATCGCCGTCCGGCAGGTGACGCAGGCGCGAGGCGCGCAGCGGGAGGGCGCCCTGCGGCGGCTGGCGGAGTTCGGCGCGGTCGACCCGGCACTACGCCAGGACGCGGCCGACGCGATCTGTGCCTACCTGCGTACGCCCCCTGCCGCTCCGGCAGTGGACGGCGCGGGCGCGGTGGGCGGAGCGGACGTCGCGGGTGTCGCCCTGCGGCGGGCGGCCCTGCGGGTGCTCGTCGGGCTGCTGCGCCCCGCCGCCTCCGGGGCGGGCGAGACGGGCGGAGCGGGCGCGGGCGCGCGTGCCGGAGCGGGCGAGGACGCGGGGGCGGGCGGGGCGTCGCCGGGTGTCGTCGTGGACCTGTCCGGTGCGACCCTCGTGGATGCCGATCTCGGCGGGTGTGAGCTGGCCGGGGCCCGGTTCGCCGACACCCGGTTCCTCGGGGCGACCTCGTTCGCCGACGCCCGGTTCACCGGCGACGCGATCTTCGCCCGTGCCGTCTTCCACGGCCCGGTCCGGTTCGACGACGCCCGGTTCGCCGCCGACGCCGTCTTCGGGCGGGCCCGGTTCCGGGGTCCGGCCAGCTTCGAACGGGTCGGCTTCGCCGCGATGGCCTGGTTCGGGCGGGGCGAGGAGGAGCTGTGGGAGGACGATCCGGCCTGGGACACCGTCGAGGGCGTCCGACCCGCGCCCTGGGACGAGCCGAACGAGGACGACCCGGGCTGGCCCGTCGCCGTCCTGATGGGCGACTACCAGGGCTGGGAGGAGGGCGGCGACGGGGCCCGCTTCGGCGGGGACGTGTCGTTCCGGAGCGCCCGCTTCGACGGCCCCGCCTGGTTCTGCAATGCGCGGTTCGGTGCGGACGCGACGTTCCGGGACGCCTGGTTCGGCGGGCCGGTGCACCTCGACCAGCCCGCCGTCGACCTCGACGGCGCCCGGTGGGTCGGCCCGGCCGGCGACGATCCGGCGCGCTGGCCCCTCGGCTGGGCGTCGGCGCCGGGCCCGGACGGCACGACCGCGCTCGTCGTGGACGGTTCCGTCGCGCCCTACTCCCGTCAGCTCGCCGACCGCGATCCCGACGTCCGCCGCGCGGGGCTGCGGGCCCTCGGTGAACTCGGTGACGGGAGGCTGGAGCTGCGCCAGCGCGTGGTCGACGCCGTGTGCGCGTACCTGCGGGTGCCACTGCCGTTCGACGTGACCGGCGAGCTGACCCCCGCCCAGGCCGGGGAGGTCCGGCTGCGGCGCGACGCCCAGCGGCTGCTCGCCGAGCGCCTGCGCCCGGCACCCGGCACCGCGGGCGGGGCGGGAGATCGACACTGGCCGCAGACCAACCTGCCGCTGTGCGGCGCGACGCTGGTCGACCTCGACCTCAGCGGGTGTCAGGCCGGCTACGCGAACTTCGCGGGCGCCCAGTTCCACGGTGCCACCCGCTTCGACGCGAGCACGTTCGCCAGAATCGCCTTCGGGCTCGGCGGCTCCGAGGGGCGCGCCTCGTTCCACGGTGACGTCACCTTCGCCGGGGCGCGGTTCGCCCGCCGACGCGACGTCCGGGACGTCCTCGGTGGCGTCGTGTTCCACGCCGGTGCCGTGATCGACGACCCCGATGTCCCGACGGCGGGGGAGGGCTGAGGGCGGCTTCCCCGGAGACGGTTCCTCATTCGTCGACCCATTCGAGCAGGTCACCGGGCTGGCAGTCGAGCACCCGGCAGATGGCCTCCAGGGTGCTGAAGCGGACGGCCTTGGCGCGGCCGTTCTTCAGCACCGCGACGTTCGCGGGCGTGAGCCCGACACGCTCGGCGAACTCACCGACGCTCATCTTGCGTTTCGCCAGCTCGACGTCGATGCGGACGACGATGGGCATCAGATCACCGCTTCCATGTCGGTACGCAGTGTGGTGGCCTGCCGCAGCAGTGCCCGCATCACCACCATCAGGAGTCCCAGCACGGCGACACCCACCAGCATCAGGAACAGCAGGACCGGCAGCCCGGGGTCCGACGCGTTGACGCCGATGTAGAGGAACACCCCCAGCAGCACCACCCAGGCGGCGACGATCGCCCACACGATCGCGTCCACCCACGCCAGGGCGGCGTCGCTGAAGATGCGGTCGCGCTTGACCAGGGTGAGCAACTTCCAGGTGGAGACGATCACGACCTGGATGCACAGCACCCAGAACACCGTGACGGCGGTCATTGGCCACCTGAGGTATGCCTGGTCCGGGGACTCCTTGGCCATGTGCGCGAACTGCCCGGGCAGCGAGAGGGTCTGGAACATGACCAGGATCCCGAACAGCAGCACCAGGAAGACTCTGAGCGGGCCCACCGCTCGATGCTCTGTCAACATGCATCGACTATCACTCGGAACCTATCGACTGTCAATAGGATCGCCCGGGTTGGTGGCCCGCCACGTACGGCTCCGAGGCGTCCCGATGTCGCTCGCCGTGAGCTGGGCGAGGGCCGGGTCGGCCGTGCCGGCGTCTGCGGACGTCCAGCTAGGCCAGGCGGACGCGCACCCCCTCGACGATGAGGCCCAGCCCGTACTCGAAGGTCTCCTCACCGCTGGGGGCGCCGACCTCGTCGATGGCTGCGGAGAGGTGGGGGGCCGGGCGCCCCGATCGCAGTAGGGCCAGCCGGGCGGGGTCCGCCCCGGGCTGCTCCGCCGGGTCGGGCTCGCGGTCCAGCTCGCCCTGCTCCTCGAGGACGAAGCCGGCCACGTACGTGTTGACGGTGACCAGGCAGCGCAGCGCCGTGCCGGGGCGGCAGTCCGCCACCTGCGCGAAGGTGCCGACCGCGGCGTCGAGCAGCGGGAAACTCTCGGCCAGGGGCCGGGTGCCGGCCACCAGCCGGGCGCCGTCGCGGCGCGAGAGCAGCAGTCGCCGGTAGTCGCGGGCGCGCGTGGTGATCCACTCGTCCCACGCCCCGGCGGGGACCTCGGGCAGCGCCCGGAGCCAGTCCAGCGTCATCAGGTGCGCGACGTGGTCGAGCAACTCCTGCTTGTTCGCGAAGTGCCAGTACAGCGCGGGCGCCTTCACGTCGAGTTCAGTCGCGAGCCGGCGCATCGTCAGCCCATCGAGGCCCACCTCGTCGACCAGCCGCAGGGCGGTGCGGACCACGTGGTGGCGGTCGAGCCGGGTCGCCCGGCCGGGGGAGGGGGAGGTCACGCTTGACAGATTAACACCGTTCAAGTAATCCTTAACGACGTTAGGGGCTTAACGGCGTTAAGGGGCCGTGGGGCCTCTCAAGGGAGAGGAAGCTGATCATGATCACCGCCATCACCGGCGCCCGGATCTTCGACGGCGAACGCGTCATCGAGGAGCGCACCGTCGTGCTCGACGGACAGCGGATCGTGGCGCTCGGGGGGCCCGTGCCCGACGGCGCGACCGTCGTCGACGCCCGGGGCGCGACCCTGCTGCCCGGTCTCATCGACTCCCACGTCCACACCTCCCCGGCCGGGCTGCGGGACGCGCTGTCCTTCGGGGTCACCACCGAACTGGAGATGCAGGGCCGATTCACGTCGGTGCGGCGCGGGAAGGTCGCCGACCGTGACGACCTGGCGGACGTGCGCTCCGCGGGCTTCGCGCTGACCGCCCCTGGCGGCCACCCCTCCGAGCTGTTCCCCGGGGACGGCCCGCCCCCGGGCGTCGAGCTGCCCGACCCGTCCGAGGGGCCGCTCGTGATGCCGGACGTCAGCACCCCGGAGGAAGCGGCCGCTTCGGTGGCGGCGCTGGTCGCCGACGGCTCCGACTACATCAAGATCATGATCGAAGAGGGGAGCGTGCTGGGCCACCCCGGGCTGCCGACGATGAGCGAGGAGACGGTCGCCGCCGGGGTGCGCGCGGCGCACGAGCACGGCCGGATGGCGCTCGCACACGCCCTCACTGCGGAGGCCACCGCCCAGGGCATCGCGACGGGGGTGGACGGGTTCACCCACGTGTTCATCGACCGCCCACACCCCCCGGAGCTGGTCGCCGCGCTGGCCGACGCCGGCGCGTTCGTCATCCCCTGCCTGGTGCTGGTCTCGTCCATCATGGGCGGCACCGGCGCGGAGCTGGCGGCCGACGAGCGGGTGCGGTCGAAGCTGAGTCAGCCGTGGCTGGACACCCTGTGCGGCAGCTTCGACGTGTACCCGCAGGGCAAGCTCGAGGACGTGCTGGCCACGGTCGGCGCCCTGCACGCGGCCGGCGTCGACGTCCTGGCCGGCACCGACGTGTCGGTGCCGGTGCCGTCCCTGGGCGGCCTCGCGCACGGCGCGAGCCTGCACCACGAGCTGCGGCTGCTGGTCGCGGCCGGGCTCACCCCCGTCCAGGCCCTGCGGGCGGCCACCGCCCTGCCCGCCCGCCGGTTCGGGCTGACCGACCGCGGCCGGGTGGCGCCCGGCGCCCGCGCCGACCTGCTGCTGGTCGACGGCGACCCCACCACCACCATCACCGACACGCTCGGGATCCGGGCCGTCTGGCGCCGCGGCGTCCGGCAGGAGACGGCCTGACTCCGCGTCCTCTGCCCAGCACGCGGAGTCGGCGGCGGCGTTCACCCCCATCGAACGGGCAGCCGCCCGGGCCACGAGTGTTCAGGGGATCGGCCACTCGTGGACCGGCTGGTTGCTGTGCATCAGGTCCACGTAGTGCCGGACCACCTCGCGCAGCGCCGCCGGCCGGTCCAGGTGGTCGGCGGACTCCAGCCGGTGCAGCGTCTCCACCTGCCAGGTGGCCCCGTTGCGGCCGGTCAGGCAGCGCTGCTCGATGATGCCGAGCAGCCGGTCCCGCTCGGCCGGGTCCAGGCCCCACCGGTCCAGCCCGTCATGGGCCAGCGGCAGCAGCCGGCGCAGCACCAGCTCGGTGACGGGCAGGTACCCCAAGCCGGGCCAGAACACCTGGGCGTCGATGCCGTGCCGGGCGCAGGCATTGAAGTTCTCCTCGGCGGCGCTGAACGACATCTGCGACCACAGTGGCCGGTCCGACTCGGCGAGGGCCCGGACCAGCCCGAAGTAGAACGCGCCGTTGGCGACCGTGTCGAGCACGGTCGGGCCGGCGGGCAGCACCCGGTTCTCCACCCGCAGGTGCGGGCGGCCCTTGTACACGTCGTACACCGGGCGGTTCCAGCGGTAGACGGTGCCGTTGTGCAGCCGCAGCTCGGCGAGCTTCGGCACGTCACCCCGGGCGAGGGCCTCGGCCGGGTCCTCCGGGTCGCACACCGGCAGCAGCGCCGGGAAGTAGCGGACGTTCTCCTCGAACAGGTCGAACACCGTGGTGATCCACCGCTCGCCGAACCACACCCGCGGGCGTACCCCCTGGGCCTTGATCTCCTCCGCCCGGGTGTCGGTGGCCTGCTGGAACAGCGGGATGCGGGTCTCGCGCCACAGCTCCCGACCGAAGAACAGCGGCGAGTTCGCGCCGAGGGCCACCTGGATGCCGGCGATCGCCTGGGCGGCGTTCCAGTAGTCGGCGAACTGGGCCGGGCTGACCTGAAGGTGGAACTGGGTGCTGGTGCAGGCCGCCTCGGGGGTGATGGTGTCGGCGGTGACCGCGAGCCGCTCGACCCCGCTGATCGAGATCCGCAGGTCCTCGCCGCGAGCGGCGAAGATCTGCTCGTTGAGCAGCTTGTAGCGCGGATTGGCCGACAGCGTCTCGGCGGTCAGGTGCTCCGGCCGCAGCGTCGGCAGGACGCCGATCATCACCATGTGCGCGCCGACGCCACGGGCCTTCGTCTCGGCGGCATTCAGGCTGGCCCGGATGTGTTCCTCGAACGCGGCGGTGCTGGCTCCGGCCAGCCGGCGCGGCGCGACGTTGATCTCGATGTTGAACTGCCCAAGCTCGGTCTGGAAGCTCGGGTCCGCGATGGCGGTCAGCACTTCGGCGTTGCGCATCGCCGGCATCGAGTCGTCGTCGACCAGGTTGAGCTCGATCTCCACCCCGGTCATCGGCCGCTCGACGTCGAATCGGGACTCCCGAAGCATCTCGGCGAAGACGTCCAGGCACCGCCGCACCTTCTCGCGATAGCGGGCCCGGTCCTCGCGGGTGAATGTCCGTACGCCGACGTCCTCGCCCATCGTCACCGCCTTGTCGCCGTTGGTCCCCCTAACCTCGCACGGCGGCGCGGGTCGGGGAAGACCCGAAGGTCCCTACACGTACCCAACCGGGGCCCGCGTGATTCCCGTCGCGTCAGCCCGTCGCTGCCCAGATCGGCCCGCCGGGCTGGTTAGCATGGCCGGCAACCGGTGGGGGAGTGACGATGCGCGAGAAGATCACCAAACTGTTCGTGGCGGCGGCGATCGCCGAGGCCTGCTCCTGGCTGGCCCTGCTGGTCAGCATGGCCGTCAAGTACGGGCCGCCGGACAACGAGATCGGGGTGAAGATCTTCGGGCCGATCCACGGCGGGCTCTTCGTCGTGTACGGCCTGCTGGTGCTGGCCGTGGCCCGGCTGCACCGGTGGCGGCTGTGGCCCACCGTCGTGGCGCTGGCCTGCTCCGTTCCGCCGTTCGCGACCCTGATCTTCGAGCGCTGGGCCGCCCGGCGGGGCATGCTGCGCACCACACCCGAGCCGGACCGCCCGCTGACCCCGGTCGGCTGACCGCCGCCGATGCCGGGCCGGCTCGCCCGCGCGGCACCCGTCATCGGCGGCGTCCGTCACTCGCCCGGTCCGGGCCGAGCCCAGCCCGGTAGTCCTCGCACATCGCGTGCACCGTCGCCGGGTCGTGGATCGCCCGGCGGTAGTCGGCGTACGCCTCCGCGCCCATCACGGCCGGCGAGCCGCCGTACCAGGCGTCCGGGTCGGCGGTGATCACCCGCTCGGCCGGCTTGTCCGACTGGCCGAGGAAGAACCAGTGCCACCAGCGGGCCGCGAACCGGGCGTCGGCGCGGGCCAGGGCCTCGCCGATCGGCACCCCGTCGAGCACCCCCAGCCGGGTCACCCGGTCGGGGTGGTCCAGCGCCGTGCGCATCGCCACGTAGCAGCCCCGGTCGTGCCCGACCACCGCCGCGCGGTCGTGGCCGAGCGCGTCGAGCAGGCCGACCACGTCGCGGGCCATCGCCCGCTTGGCGTACGTGGTGTGCCCGGGGTCGCTCGGAGGCTTCGACGAGCCGCCGTAGCCCCGCAGGTCCGGGCAGATCACGGTGTGCTCCCGGGCCAGCAGCGGCGCGACCCGGTGCCACGTGGCGTGGGTACGCGGGTGGCCGTGCAGCAGCACCACCGGCGGTCCCGACCCGCCGTGGCGCACCCGCAGCCGTACCTCGCCGACGTCGATCTCCTCAAGCGCGAACCCCTCGAACATGGCACCCCGTTGCCCGCCCCCACCCCACCGGAAACCCCACAACCCGCCCCCACCCCTCCCAGCCCCCTGGGCCCTGAAGGTCACGCAAATTCACGGAATTAGTGGCCTTACGCGGGCGCGAGGCCACTAATTCCGTGAATTTGCAGGCGCGCCGGGGCGTAGCGGGTCGTGGGGGTGCCAGCGACGCTTTCGTACGGGTGGCTGTGTCGTGAGCTCCCGGGCGTGAAGGCTTGCCGGTGCGTGGCAGAATCCGGCGGCGTGCAGCGCTTTCGCTCCTGGGACGGCACCGAACTCGGTTACCGGCTCGTTGGTTCAGGTCCGCCGCTGGTGTGCATCCCCGGTGGACCCGGGCAGGCCGTCGAGTATCTGGGCGAGTTGGGCGGGCTCAGCGCGCACCGGACCCTGGTCCTGCTCGACAACCGGGGCACGGGCGGGTCCGGTGTGCCGGCCGATCCGGCGACCTATCGCGTCGACCGGATCGTCGAGGACGTCGAGGCGCTGCGCCGTCACCTCGGGCTGGACCGGATGGACCTGTTCGGGCACTCGGCCAGCGGCGGGGTCTGCCTGCTCTACGCTGCCGCGTATCCACACCGGCTCGACAGCCTCGTACTGGTCGACCCGTCGCTGCGGGTGGTCGACCTCCAGTCGGACCTCGGCATTGCGGAGGTGCTCGCCCTGCGGGCGCACGAGCCCTGGCACGCGGAGGCTGTCGCCGCGCTGCACGCCGAGGCCGGCACGCCGCAGGAGTTGGCGCGGTACCGCTGGCTGTCCGCGCCGCTGCTGTACGGCGAGTGGAACGCCGCGGCGCGGGCGCAGGCGTCCGCCGAGCCGGACCAGTTCACCCAGCCCGCGACGGACGGTTTCTACGCCGGCTTCGACCCTGATCCCGCGCTGCCGGGGCGGCTCGCGGCGCTCCCGACGCCGGTGCTGCTGGTGGTCGGTGAGTACGACATCTGGCCGACCTGCACGGCGGTACGCGAGCTGGCCGCGCTGTTCGGCGACGCCGAGCTGGTGGTGCAGCCCCGGGCGGGGCACTTCCCCTGGGTGGACGACCCGTCGGCATTCGCGGCCACGGTGGAGCGATTCCTCGCCCGCAGCCGGACGGCGGGCCGCGCCGGCCGGTAACGCGCTTCCCGCGCCGGCCGGTAACGCGCTTCCCGCGCCGGCCGGTAACGCGCTGCTCACGCCGGCCGGAATCCGCCAGGGGTTCCCTCAGGTGAGCACGACGGCGACGGCGATCGCGGCGATCAGCACCGCCCCCAGAGCTGCCTGGATCAGCAGCGGCGGGCCGAGATGGCTCCACAGGGTGGCGGTGCGCGGGCGCAGCAGCTGCCCGGTGGTGAGGTTGACGATCTGCTCCACCCGGGGCGGCAGGTCCGGGTCCTGCGGCCGGAGGGTGATCTGCACCCAGTCGGACGGATGCAGGGCGCTCTGCGGCAGGTGCCCGTGCAGCTCCACCTCGCAGAGCTGGTCGGCGGAGTCGCGCAGCCGCAGCGGGGTGACCAGGAACTCCGGGCCCTTGCGCAGTGCCTTCCAGCTGCGCCGGGCCCCGCCGCCGCCGTGGGACAGCAGGGAGCGCAACCCCAGCAGCAGCAGGCCCATCACGCTGGCGGCCATCACCACGGCGACCAGCACCGGCTGGCCGATCCTCAGCTCGCGGGGATAGCCGTCGAGCAACCGGACGACCCGGCCGGTGACGATCCGCTGCGTCGGGCGAGCGATCGGCCGGTATTCGAGGTCGCTGTCCATGTGCACCACCGAGAGTTGTTCATCACCGAGAGTCCGGTTCCCTGCACCGATCGTATCCGCACGCTCGGGTGAACGACGTGAATGAACGCGAGTCACGTTCGTGGCGCGGTCAGGTGACAAGGCCACCGGCGCGGGTAAGCGGGGGGCCGAGCTGGAAAGGGGTCGAGCATGCAGCTGTCCTTCCTGCGCCCGCTCTACGACCGTCCCGGGCCGTGGTGTTCGGTGTACATGGACGCCTCCCGGGACACCGAGGACGCCCGTCCGGCGCTCGACCTGCGCTGGCGGGCCCTCAAGGGCGAACTGCTGGAACAGGGCGCCGACGCGCCGACCGTGGACGCCGTCGAGCGGGTGGTCCGCGGCCACGATCCGATGCCCGGCGACTACGGCATCGCCGTGTTCGCGACCCGGGGTCGGGCGGTGCTCAGCGAGTACCTGTCCGCGCCGCCGGTACGGGACCTGGCGGCGGTCTCGGAGCTGCCGCACACCATGCCGATGCTCGCCCAGCGCGGCGAGCAGATCGCCTGGGTACGGGTGTTGGCCGACCGGACCGGCGCCGACGCCGTGGCGGTCAGCGCGGGCGGGGTTCCCCGCCGCGCCCACGTCACCGGCCGGGACGAATTCCCGCTGCGCCGGGTCAAGCCGGGTGGCTGGTCGCAGTCCCGCTACCAACGGGCCGCCACGGAGGCGTGGCACCACAACGCCGGCGACGTGGCGGCGGCCACTGTGGAGCTGGCCGAGAAGGTCGGCGCGGACGTGCTGGTGGTCGCCGGCGACGTGCGGGCCACCGGCATGATCGCCGCCCAGCTCCCCGAGCGCTGGCAGGACATGGTGGTGCGCACCGACGCCGGTTCGCGGCACGCCGGGGCGGACCCGACGCTGATGGACGACCTCACCGTGCAGACCATCGCCGAGGTGGCCGACCAGCGGATCACCGCCGCACTGGACCGCTTCGGCATGCAGGAGGACGTCGGGGCGGGCCTCGACGCGGTCGTGTCGGCGCTGCAACGCAACCAGGTCGACACCATGCTGATCGTGGACGACCCGTCGTCCACGGAGGAGCTGTGGATCGGCCCGGGACCGCTCGACATCTCCACCGACCCGGGGCAGCTCAGCGCCATGTCGGTGCCCGACCCGCACCGGGTACGCGCCGACGCGGCCCTGGTCCGGGCGCTCGTCGGCACCGACGCGGAGCTGACCGTGCTGGCCCCCGAGGAGGCGCCCGAGCTGACCGACGGGGTGGGCGCGGTGCTGCGCTACGTCGACGCCGCCACCCCCGGGCGGGGAAATGGCTGAGCGTACGGGGGCCGACCTGGTGGTGGAGCGGCTGCGGGCCTGGCGGGTGCCACGCGTCTTCGGCTGCCCGGGCGAGGCCATCGCCCCGGTCGTCGCGGCCCTGGACCGATCGGGCGGGGACCCGGAGTTCGTCCCCGCCCGGCACGAGGAGACCGCCGCCTTCATGGCCAGCGGGCACGCCAAGTTCACCGGCGGGATCGGCGTCTGCCTGGCCACCCAGGGGCCCAACGCCGTCCACCTGCTCAACGGCCTGTACGACGCCAAGCTGGACAGCAAGCCGATGGTGGCGATCGTCGGGGAGGACATCACCGGCCCGCTCGGCGGCGCCCACGAGGAGATCGGGCTGAGCCGGCTCTTCGGCGACGTCTGCAACCAGTTCGTCCGGTACGGGCGCACGCCCGAGCAGGTGCCCGGCGTGCTGGATCAGGCGTTCCGCACCGCAGCCGCGACCCGCAGCCCCACCTGCGTGGTGCTGCCCCGGGAGGTGCAGGCGGCCGTGGTGCCCGACCTGCTGCCGCAGGCCGCCGGGGTGACGTCGGCGACCCCGGGGGAGCCGCTGGCCCGGGTGCTCCCGCACGACGCCGACCTGGCGGCGGCCGCGTCCCTGCTCGGTGCCGGCGGCCGGCTGGCGATCCTGGTCGGTCAGGGCGCGCACGGCGTGGCCGACGAGATCGTGACGCTGGCCGACCGGCTCGGCGCCGGGGTGGCCACCAGCCTGCTCGGCAAGCCGGTGCTGGACGAGCGGCTGCCCTTCCACACCGGAGTGCTCGGCGAGGTCGGCAGCACCGCCGCCGCGCAGCTCATGGGGGGCTGCGACACCCTGCTGATGGTCGGCACCAACGACCCGTGGACCGACTACTACCCGATGCCCGGGCAGGCCCGCACGATCCAGATCGACATCGACGGCCGCCGGATCGGCACCCGCTACCCGGTGGACGTGCCGCTGGTCGGCGACGCCGGAGAGACCCTGCGCGCCCTGCTCGACCGGGTGCCCGAGCGGGCCCGGCGGGACTGGCGCCGGACGGTGGAGAGCTCGGTGGACCGGTGGCGGGAGGAGGCGGTGGCCCGGGCCGGTGAGCCCGGCGAGCCGGTCAACCCGCAGCTGGTGCTGCACGAACTCTCCGCCCGGATGCCCCGCTCGGCCGCGGTCGCCGTCGACGTCGGCTCGGTCATCTACTGGTACGCCCGGCACCTGGAACTACGGCCCGGGGTGACCGCCCAGCTCTGCGGCACCCTCGGCTCGACGGGCTGCGCCCTGCCGTACGCGGTGGCGGCGAAGCTGGCCCGCCCGGACCGGCCGGTGATCGCGCTGGCCGGGGACGGCGCGATGCAGCTCAACGGCCTGGCGGAGCTGATCACCGTGGCCCGACTCTGGCAGGAGTGGTCCGACCCCCGGCTGGTGGTGCTGGTGCTCAACAACCGCGACCACTCGGGCACGGGCGGCGGCCGGTCACCCGCCGGGGCGTCCGCCCGCCGGCCCGACGTGCCGTACGCCGGGTGGGCCCGGCTGCTCGGCCTGCACGGCGTCCGGGTGGACCGGCCGGAACTGGTCGGCGCGGCGTGGGACGAGGCCCTCGCCGCGGACCGGCCCAGCGTGCTGGAGGCCGTGGTCGACCCCACCGTGCCGCTGCGCCCCCCGGAGCCGGCGCTGGCCGACCTGCGGGGCCTGTTCGCCGACGGCGCCGCGGCCCGGCTGGTCCGGGAGCGGATGCTCGACACCCGGGTCGCCGTCGAGGCCGACGACCTCGTTTAGTCCCGCCGGGCCGGGGCACCCCCGGGTACGCCGGCACCCGCGAGGAGAGCCATGCCTGAGCCCGCTGACCGTCGCTACGGTCCCGCGTCCCTGCCGCGGGCCCGGGGCCCGGTCTCCGCCGCGCTGGTGGCGGCGCTGCGCCAGCCGCCGCACGACCCGCCGGCGGACCTCGGCGCCCGGTTCGCCCCGGACGACGGCGGGCCCGGCCCGCTCATCGACGAGGACCTCCAGCTCACCCTCTTCCTCTGCTACGAGCTGCACTATCGGGGCTGGGCGGGGGTGGCCGAGCACTGGGAGTGGCAGCCGGGCCTGCTGGCCCTGCGGGCCGGGGCCGAGCGGGTCTTCGAGGCGGCGCTGCGCCGACTGGCCGGGCCGTCGCCGGCGGTGCCGCCCGCCGGCGTGCCTCGGGCGCTGGCCGAGCTGGTGGCCGCCGACGACGGCCCGGCGCTGGCCGTGACGGTGCAGCACCGGGCGACCCTGGAACAGTTCCGCGAGTTCGTCGTGCACCGCTCGGTCTACCACCTGCGGGAGGCGGACCCGCACAGCTGGGGGCTGCCCCGGCTCGGCGGGCCGGCCAAGGCCGCGCTCGTCGAGATCCAGATGGACGAGTACGGCAACGGCCGGCTGGACCGGATGCACGCCGAGTTGTTCCGGCGGACCATGGACCGGCTCGGCCTGGACACCGGCTACGCCGCCCACCTGGACCGGGTCCCGGCCGTCACCCTGGCCGCGAACAACCTGATCTCCCTGTTCGGGTTGCACCGCCGGCTGCGCGGCGCGCTGCTGGGCCACCTGGCGGCGTTCGAGATGACCTCCTCGCTGCCGAACCGCCGCTACGGCAACGGCCTGCGGCGGCTCGGCCTGGACGAGGCGGCCACCCGGTTCTACGACGAGCACGTCGAGGCCGACGCCGTGCACGAGCAGGTCGCCGCGCACGACCTGTGCGGCGGGCTGGCCCGGGCCGAACCGGCGCTCGTACCCGACCTGATCTTCGGCGCGGCGGCGGCGCTGGCGGTCGACGGCCTCTTCGCCGGGCACGTGCTGGACGCCTGGGCCCGGGGGAAGAGCTCGCTGCGGCCGGCGACCCGCCCGGCGGTCACCGCCGTCGCCTGACCGCCCGCGTTCGCCCCGGCGCGGCCCGAGCAGCTTCCGCCGGCGTGGCCCCCTGCGGGGTCGGCGGGGCTGTGCGGGCGGCGCCGGTCGGGCGGTCAGCCCTCCCGGTCGGTGCCGGCGCGGAACCGCACCGCCTTGTGCGTGCCGTCGCAGAACGGCTTGAGCGCCGACCTGCCGCACCGGCACAGCGCCACGGTGCCCCGGCGCGCGTCGATGGTCCGGCCCTCGGGGGTGACCAGGGCGAAGTCGCCGCGGACCAGCAACGGGCCGTCCTCGTACGGGGTGATCGTCGCCGCCGGGGCGTCGTCGGTAGCCATGGCGTACTGTGCCCGTCGGGGGCACGTCGAAACCCGCCATGGCCGGGCGGCGCGGCCCATCCGGCGCGGCGTCGGATGCCCCGCCCAGCGGGCACGGCGGGGACCGCAGGGGGCAAGCGCCCGTCCAGCGGGGAATACCCCCGGCGGGTGGCGGAGGCCCCGTTTAGACCCCATCGGGACGGGAAGCCGGGCCGCGTGGCGATCGAACCAAGCGGGCCAGGACCCGCGCACCCGGTGCGTGGGGGACTCACGGCGGACGGGGCCGGACTGGCGGGGGACCGGGTGGTGGCGGTCGGCAGCACCGGCCGCGTCCTGGTCGCCGCCGCGGCCCGGGCCCTGCGCGGGCAGGACTGCGCGGACATGGGCCAGCCGGGCGCGCTGTCCCGGCTCACCAACGCGCCCGAGCCGGTGCGCCGGGCCGCCGCCGCCCGGGCCGCCGGACGGGTCGCGCTCACCCCCGACCAGACGGCCGAGGTCGACGCCGCACGGGTGGCGCGGTGGATCGTCGACCAGTACCCGCGCCGCCGCTACCCGGGCGTGGTGCTGGGCTCCCCGCACGGCGCGGCGGCGCACCTGGCGGTGGCCCTGGGCGTGCCCTGGCTGCCGGCCGCGTTCGAGACGACGGTGCACTGGACCCGGGGGGCCGTGGACCGCCCCGCAGCCGCCCTCGACCACGGCGCGGCGCTCGCCGCCCGGCTGGTCGCCGGCAACCCCGACGTGCACGTGCGGCAGGTGCACTGCCCGGCCAGCCGGGGCGCGCTCGCCGGGGCGACCGTCTCGCTCGCCGTGCGCTGGCAGCGCCTGCCAGCGGCGTACGCCCGGTTCCTGGCCGACCGGGTCGAGCCCGGCGCCCCGCTGCTGCTGCTGCGCGACGCCCGGACCTGGCCGGTGCACGACCTCGGGCTGGGGCACAGCTTCCAGGCCGGCTCCCCGGCCAGCGGGCTGGATCCGGTGGACTTCCACCCGGACTCGCACGCGCTGCGCCAGGTGCTCCGCTCCGCCGGTGGCGAGGGTTCCCGCTGGGAGCCGCCGGAGTCCCACGCCCCGCAGGGCTACGCCGAGCACGGCGTCGAGCCCGGGTTCGAGCTCGCCGTCCGGGCGTTGGCCGGGCGGCGCGGGCACCGGCTGCACCGGGTGCTGTTCCCCCGGGTGGAGTCGCTCAGCGGCGCGGTCGCCGACCTGTACCGGGCGTGGCTGCGGCGGGCCGGCAAGACCGGCGACCGGCTGGTCGTCGAGTGCGGGCGGCTGCTCGACCCGTGGCAGGTGCTGCGGGCCGGGCTGGTGCCGTACTGGTGCGAGAACGCCACCCGGCGGGCCGTCGACGCGGTGGAGTGGTGGCTCGCCGGCAGTGAGCCGTTCAGCTCGGTGGACGTGCTGCCGGAGTCACCGGGGATGCGCTCGCCGGCCCTGGCCGGGCTGCCGCAGTGGCTGGCCGTGGCCGCCTTCGGCAGCCGCCGCCGGGCGCTGGACCGCACCGCGGCCCGGGGCTACCCGGTCACGGCGGTGCCCACCCGCCGCGCCACCGAGGTGCTGAGGGCCCAGCCGTACGACCTGCCGGTGCCGCCGCCGCTGCCCATCGCGACCGCCGTCGAGGCGCTGCGTGCCGGGGCCGGCCACCAGGGACTGGTGGTCTGCTGACCCGGTCCGCCGCGCCTGGAGTGCCGCCCGGCCGGTGCTGAACCGCCCGCCGCGAAGTGCCACGCCGAGGCCGGTCGCACCAGCCGGCCGAAACATCCTCGCGACCCGGGGCCGCCGTGATTGAGTACCTACGGAGCGGGAACACCGCTGGCTGCGACGGCCCGGCCACGCCGCGCAGCCTGTGGTAGACGCTCCTCGACGATTCACGTCAGGTGACCCACTTCCGGCCCGGTGCGTGGCTCGACCACGCACGCGACCGGCTTTCCCGATCAGGCGGGGACCTTCCTGAGGGAGGCGCGGATGTTCGGACAGACCACCACGACCACACCACCACCCACCGAACGGGGTCTGGAGGACCTCGACGCGGCGGCGCTGGCGTACGCGGCGCGAATCGAGGGCCTGCCCCCTGAGCGGCGGCAGGAGGCGCGCGATGACCTGGTCCGCTTCGCGCTGCCGTTCGCCGGCCGGCTCGCCCGTCGGTACCGGGGGCGGGGTGAGCCGTTGGAGGATCTGGAGCAGGTGGCCCGGCTCGGGCTGGTCAACGCCGTCGACCGGTACGACCCGGAGCGCGGCTCGTTCACCGCGTACGCGGCGATCACCATCGTCGGCGAGATCAAGCGGCATTTCCGGGACCGGACCTGGGGCGTGCACGTGCCCCGCCGACTGCGCGACCTGATCCTGGAGGTCGGCCAGGCCACCGCGTCGCTGACCAGCGAGCTGTCCCGGGCCCCGTCCGTGGCGGAGCTGGCCGAGCGGCTGGAGACCCCGCAGGCGGAGATCCTCGCGGCCCTGGAGTCCGCCGCCGGGTACAGCCCGGCCTCGCTCAACGCGCCGGTCGGCGGGGAGAGCTCGGCCGAGTTCGGCGACCTGGTCGGCGAGAGCGACAACGCGCTGGAGTCGGTCGACGACCGGGTCACCGTCAGCGGGCTGCTGCACCGGCTGCCCTGGCGGGAGCGGCGCATCCTGGCGATGCGTTTCTACGGCAACCAGACCCAGGCCGAGATCGCCGCCCGGTTCGGCATCTCCCAGATGCACGTGTCCCGCCTGCTGTCGCGGGCGCTGACCTGGCTGCGGCAGGCGATGCTCGCCGACGCCGCGTCGCCGTGGCAGAACGGCGCGGCCGAGTCCGAGGGGGGCAAGGCGCGGGTCTCGGCGCGGCACAACGGCGACCGGGCGGCCGCCCCGCAGCCGCCCCGCGACTGAGCGGCAGGGCGGCTGGTGATCGGCCCGCCCCGCCGCGCGTCGCCTGGGGCTCAGCGTTCCGGGGTGTCGTCCCGACTGTGCGGGTGGCGCCACCGCTCGTTCTCCCGTGGGGCCCGCTCCGCGTCCGGCGGCTCGGCCTCCGGCGCGTCGGTCTGCTCGAAGCTGGGCCGGCGGATCTCCTCCGGGTTCGGCACGTCCACCGGCCGTGCCCCCGACTGCGGCGCCGGCTTGAACTCGACGGCCTCCCGGGCGCCGTGCGCGCCCTCGCCCGACGGGGACTCCGGCACGTGCCGCGCGGGGTGCAGCTCCTCGGCGAAGCTCTGCGGCGGTTTCGTGGTGCGCTGCGGCAGGTCCCGGCCGAGGTCGGCGACGAGGTGGCCGTACTTGAGGTCGAACGCGGGGCGCTCGGAGCGGATCCGCGGCATCCGGTCGAAGTTGCGCAGCGGCGGCGGGCAGGTGGTCGCCCATTCGAGGGAGTTGCCGAAGCCCCAGGGGTCGTCGACCGTCACCATCGCCCCGAAGCGCCAGGACTTCCACACGTTGTACATGAAGAACAGCGTGGACGCGCCGAGGATGAACGACCCCACGGTGGAGATCGTGTTCAGGGTGGTGAAGCCGTCGCCGGGCAGGTAGTCGGCGTACCGGCGGGCCATGCCCTCGGCGCCCAGCCAGTGCTGCACCAGGAAGGTGGCGTGGAAGCCGATGAACATGGTCCAGAAGTGGATCTTGCCGAGCCGCTCGTCGAGCAGCCGGCCGGTCATCTTCGGGAACCAGAAGTACACCCCGCCGAACGCGGCGAAGACGATGGTGCCGAACATCACGTAGTGGAAGTGCGCCACCACGAAGTACGTGTCGGTGACCTGGAAGTCGACGGGCGGGCTGGCCAGCAGGACCCCGGTGAGCCCGCCGAGCAGGAAGGTGACCAGGAAGCCGATGGCGAACAGCATCGGCGTCTCGAAGGTGAGCTGGCCCTTCCACAGGGTGCCGATCCAGTTGAAGAACTTCACCCCGGTGGGCACCGCGATCAGATAGCTGAGGATGCTGAAGAACGGCAGCAGCACCTGGCCGGTGGCGAACATGTGGTGCGCCCAGACCGTCATCGACAACACCGTGATCGCGATGGTGGCCAGCACCAGTCCCGTGTAGCCGAAGATCGGCTTGCGGGCGAACACCGGGATGATCTCGGTGATGATGCCGAAGAACGGTAGCGCGATGATGTACACCTCGGGATGGCCGAAGAACCAGAAGAGGTGCTGCCACAGCATCGGCCCACCGGTGGCCGGGTCGAACACGTGCGCGTCGACCAGCCGGTCGGCGGCGAGCGCCAACAGCGTGGCGGCCAGCAGCGGGAAGACCAGGATCACCAGCACGCTGGTGAGCAGCAGGTTCCAGGTGAAGATCGGCATCCGGAACATGGTCATGCCGGGGGCGCGCAGCGTCAGCGTGGTGGTGATCAGGTTGACCGCGCCGAGGATGGTGCCGAGGCCGGAGACGACCAGGCCGACGACCCATAGGTTCCCGCCTATGCCGGGGCCGTGCTGCTGCTGGCTCAGCGGGGTGTAGGCGGTCCAGCCGAAGTCGGCGGCCCCGTTCGGGGTGAAGAACCCGGCGACCACCATGGTCCCGCCGAACAGGTACAGCCAGTAGGCGAAGGCGTTGAGCCGGGGGAAGGCCACGTCCGGGGCCCCGATCTGCAACGGGACGATGTAGTTGCCGAACGCGAACACCAGGGGCGTCGCGAACAGCAGCAGCATGATCGTGCCGTGCATGGTGAACGCCTGGTTGTACTGCTCGGGGGAGAGGAACTGCATCTCGGGCCGGGCCAGTTCGGCCCGGATCAGCAGCGCCAGCACCCCGCCGATGAGGAAGAAGACGAACGAGGTGGCCAGGTACAGCAGGCCGATCTGCTTGGCGTCCGTGGTGCCGAGCAGCTTGATCAGCTTGGCCCCGGGCAGCGCCGGCCGCAGCGGGCCGGGGTAGCCGCCGAAGCGGGCCGGCGCGAGGATCGCGGGGCCTCGGTCTCGTCCGGGTTCCGTGGTTACCCGCTTGGGCATCGCTTCTCACCCCGTCGTCACGACAGAAAGGACGGGCGTGCCTACCCTGCCCTCCCACCATGTAACCAGGCGAGAGCGGTAATTTCGGTTAATTCGGGGTGAGAAGGCTCAGGTGGCGGGCAGCATCGCCCAGACGACCTTGCCGTCCCGGACCGGCGAGCTGCCCCACCGCTGGGCCAGCTCCCGGACCAGGAGCAGCCCCCGGCCGCCCTCGGCGCGCGGGTCGGTGCCCGCCCTCGGGCGGATCGCCGCACCGCTGCCGTCGGCCACGGCGACCTGCAGGTGCGACCGGCGCAGCGTGAGCGTCACCTGCATCGGGGTGCCGGCGTGCCGCACGACGTTGCCGACCAGCTCGGTGAGCACCACCGAGGCGGGGCCGACCAGCTCCGGCAGGTTCCACCGCCCGCAGGCGTCGGTGACCAGCTCCCGGGCCCGCCGGCAGGCCCCCGCGACCGGTTCCAGCCGGGCGCGTAGCCGGGGCGCGGCGGCGGCCCCCGCCGTCCGGGTGGCCTCGGCGCAGTCCCGCCGCACCGGCACCACCCGGCCCACGGTCGACTCAGCCAGCCAGCTCGCCGCGTCGGGCGGCGCAGAACAGAGCACGAACGGCACGGCCGGCCAGTCGGCGGCCCGCCGGGCGGCGGCGGCGAACACCGACAGCGCCAACCGGTCGCGCACGGTGACCGAGCCGAGGTCGACCACCAGGGCGTCGGGCTGGTCGGCGAGGCACCGGTCCAGGACGTGGTGCACCGGGCGCATGGTGGCCAGGTCGAGCGCGCCGGTGAGCCGTACGACAGTCACCGGCGCCTCGTCGCGGACCTCGCAGGTGATCCGGCTCGACATGCGCGGTCCTCGTTTCCGTGTCAGGGGGTGATCCGCAGATACCCGGCACGGGACGGGGTGAAACGAGGCAGGGCCTGGGCCGGCCCCGTCAGTGGCGGCTCGGGCGGCGGGTGGTGAGCACGCCGAGTGCGATCATCCCGACGCCGAGGAACAGGTGCAGCCAGTTGTCGGCACCGTTGACGGGGATGAAGTTCGCCCCGCTGGAGTGGTCGACCACCAGGCCGTACAGCCACAGCACGAGGTAGATGGCCCCGCCGCCGACGAGGAACGTGCGCGCCCCGGAGACCGTACGCGCCAGCGCCAGGCCCGCGATCCCGAACAGCAGGTGCACGATGTTGTGCAGGACCGACACCTGGAACAGCCCGAACAGTTTCGCCTCGGAGTCGTGCCCGGCGAAACGCAGGTCGCTGTAGTACGTGGTGACTCCGGGGATGAAGCCGAGCACCCCGATCACCAGGAACACCACGCCGACGGTGGCCGCGACACGGCGCACGGGGGCGCGGCCGTCGGCAGGGTTGCGTCGAGCCCGCGAGTGGGCCATCGGACCGGTCACCGCGATCTCCTCACCGGGCACGGGAAGCTCGCGGCGCGCGTTCCCGCCGTCGCCGCCCGTAAACCGGCCGCCGGGCCGGGGACGCGCGAGGCCCCCGCCGTCCGCGTACGCCCGGCAGGGCCCCGGTGTCAGGCGGGTTGCAGGCGGCGCGCGGTGGCGCCCCGGCGGACCTGCTCGTACAGCCCGACGTACCGCTGCGCCATCACCGCCGGGGTGAACCGCGTCGCGGCCTCCCGCCGGCACTCGTCGGCGTCCAGCGCGTCTACGGCCAGGACCAGGTCGGCCAGTTCCTCCTCGTCGGTGGTGAGCAGGCCGGTGCGGCCGTGCTCGATCAGCTCCGGCAGGCAGCCACGGGCGGTCGCCACCACCGGGGTGCCCAGGGCCAGCGACTCGACCACCGCCGTGCCGCCGGGCTCCTCCCAGCGCAGCGGGAACAGCGAGGCGCGGGCGCCGGCCAGCAGGTCGTCGCGCTCCTGCCCGGCGACGGTGCCGACCCAGCGGACCAGGTCGCCGTCGACGTGCGGGGCCACCTCGTCGTAGAAGAACCGCACGTCCGGATTCTGCCGGGCCTCGTCGCCGGCCGCGGCCAGGTCCTCCGGCCGGTGGTACGGCCCGACCGGGCCGGCGAGCACCAGCGGCACGCCGACGCGCTGGGCGAGCCGGGCGCCGACGTCCTGGCCCTTGCCGGGGTTGATCCGGCCCAGGATGATCAGGTAGTCGCCCTTGTCCGGCCGGGGGCGCCGGTCCGCGTCGATCGCGAGCGGGGTGGACAGGTGCACGTGCCCGACCGAGTGGTCGCGCAGCGCCCGGGGGGCGCGGGCGAGCTGCGAGGCGGACACCCCGTTGACCCGGACCCGGTCGCCGCCGTCGAGGTTGCCGTAGAGGGCCGGGTGCTTGGCCAGGTCCCAGTGCAGGGTGTGCAGCGCCGGCGGGGCGTCCGGCCCCATCGCGGCGAGGGTCGCCAGGCCGACCGCCTCCACGTGGTCGTGGACCAGGTCGATGTCGTCGCGGGTGTGCAGCGCCCGCACCACCCCGCCCAGGTGCGCCTGGGCGATGCCGCAGACCTGGTTGTACGGCCGCTGGAGGGCCTCGAACTGGCCGTCGGGGAAGACGGAGATCTTCTCGTCCACCGGCAGGGTGCTGCTGTCGACGGAGGCGAGGACCACCCGCACGCCGAGCCTGCGCAGCTCCGGCACCAGGGTGGCGATGACGTTCTCGATGCCGCCGTAGCCGGGCGGCGGCACGGACAGCCACGGCCCGGCGTTCATCAGGACGGTCAGGCTCATGCTGAGTTCCTTCCCTCGGCGGGGCCCCCGTCGGCCGACCGCTGTGTGCCACCTACGTGCCCCGTAGCGGGCATGGTCACGCCCTGGCCGCCATGAGCGTCACGGTCACCCGAGCGTCACGGTCACCCGAGCTCCCCGGGCGCCCCGAGCGTCACGGCCGCCCCGGCCGGGTGATCCGGCCGGGGCCGGCAAGACGCGTCCGAGGGCGCGCCATCACGCCGCCACCCGGCGGCGCGGCAGCCGGTGGCGCAGCTCCGCCAGCGGGGGCCGCTCCTCGACCGAGACGTCGCTGACCACGATCTCCCGTTCCAGGTTGGGCAGCGCCTCGGAACCGCCCCGGCGGAACTGGGTGAGCAGGGCCACCGGCGCGGTGTCCGGGCTGGCCCAGCCGCGTCGCTGCAACCGAGACCACGCGGTCAGCATGATCTGCGCCGACATCCGGCCCAGCGCCGCCGTGTCCTGGTGGCGGTGCTTGCGCTCACCCAGGTCCACCTGGGCCAGCGCGTCCAACCCGACGAGGTCCAGCAGGTCGATCAGCATCGCCGTCTCGACCCCGTACCCGGAGACGAACGGCACCCGCTCCAGCACGTCGCGCCGGCCGGCGTACTCACCGGCGAGGGGCTGGACGAAGCCGGCCAGCTCCGGCCAGAACAGGTTGAGCAGCGGGCGGGCCATCAGCTCGGTGACCCGGCCCCCGCCGTCGGCCTCCACGCTGGTCGCGCCGACCAGCGGCCGGTGGTAGAAGCCCTTGACGAACTCCACCGACGGGTCGGTCAGCAGCGGGCCGAGCAGGCCCGTGACGAAGTGCGGGCGGAACTCGCGCAGGTCGGCGTCGATGAACGCGACCACGTCCCCGTCGGCGGCGGCCAGCCCCGCCCAGAGCGCGTCGCCCTTGCCGGTCAGCCGGGGTAGGCCCCGGGTCATCTCGTCCTGGCCGACCACCTCCGCGCCGGCCGCCCGGGCCACCTGCGCGGTCCGGTCGGTCGACCGGGAGTCGACCACGATCAGCTCGTCGACCAGGGCCACCCGGTCCATCAGGTGCTCCCGGATGGTCGACACGATCGCGCCGACCGTCGCCTCCTCGTTGTGTGCCGGCAGCACCACGCTGACCCGGCTGTCGCCCTTGGCTCGCACCAGCCGCCGCGACGTCCATTCGGTCGCCGAGGTGGTCCGGTATGTCGCCCACGCCTCCACCACCGGTGAGACGCTCGATTCAGTATCCCGCACAGACACACCTCCTAAAGATCGCTGCGGAAAACGCAGAGTGGTGTTTTCCCAAAACCGCCCATGCGCTAACCGAATCATCCCTAACAGCTTGATCACGGGCCGCACACCGGGCCGTTCCCGGCAGGTGAACGTTTGGCTGCACCGCCCCGGGGGGAGTGCTTTGCGCGAATACGTGAAACCGTGGCGGGAGGGTTTGTCGATGCGCGTGTGCCGGGTGGGACTTGTCGGGGCCGGCGGGGTGGCGCAGCGCCACGCCCGGGTGTTGGGCGGCTTCGAGGACGTGGAGATCCTCGGCGTGACCGACGTGACGCGGAGCGCGGCGGCCGAGCTGGCCGACGCGCACGGGGCCGCGACGTTCGTCGACGTGGACGAGCTGCTCGCGGCCGGCCCGGACGCGGTGTACGTCTGCGTGCCGCCGTTCGCGCACGGCCCGGTGGAGGAGGCGATCGTCGCCGCCGGGGTGCCGATGTTCGTGGAGAAGCCGGTCTCGGTGGACCTGGACACCGCCGAGCGGATCGCCGACCTGGTGGCCCGGCGAGGGCTGCTCACCGGGGTCGGCCACCACTGGCGGTACCTGCACGTGGTCGACGAGGCCCGCGAGCTGCTCGCCGGCCGGCCGGTGCGGATGGTCAGCGGCGCCTGGCTGGACAAGGTGCCGCCGGTGGACTGGTGGGCCCGGCGGGACAGCTCCGGCGGCCCGGTGGTCGAGCAGGCCGCGCACGTGCTGGACCTGATGCGCGCGCTGGTCGGCGAGGTCACCGAGGTGACCGCGTACGGCGACGGCACCCCGCCGCCGGTCGACGGGGCCGACATCGACTCGGTGACCACGGCCGCCCTGCGCTTCGCCGACGGGGCGGTGGGCACCCTCGCCGCCGCCTGCGTGCTCGGCTGGAAGCACCGGGCCGGGCTGGAGATCCTCGCCGACGGGCTGGCCCTGTCGCTGGCCGAGGACGGCCTGACGATCCGCGACGCCGACGGCGAGCGGCACCTGCCCGCCGACCCCGACGGCGCGCGGACCGCCGTCGACCGGGCCTTCGTCGACGCGGTGCGCGGCGTCGGCGACGACGTCCGGGTCCCGTACGCCGAGGCGCTCGGCACCCAGCGACTGGCCCTCGCGGTCGCCGAGTCGGCGGCCACCGGCCGGCCGGTGGCGCTGCCCACCGGCCCGGCCGCGACGCTCCGGGCCGCCAGCGTGGCGGCCCCGGCGGGGGTGGGCGTCGATGCGTGACCGGGTGGTGGTGGTCAACGGCCCCGGGAAGGTCGAGCTGGTCGAGCAGGACGCCGGCGAGCTGCGGGACGGCACGTTCCGGGTGGAGACGCTGTACAGCGGGGTGTCCGCCGGCACCGAGCTGAGCTTCGTCAAGGGCACCAACCCGTACCTCAACGTCGCCTGGGACGCCGGCCTCGGGCTGTTCCAGCCCGGGGAGGCCAGCACCCCGTACCCGGTCGACCGGCTGGGCTACATGCAGGTGGGGCGGGTGGTGGAGAGCCGTACCCCGGCGGTCGCCGTGGGCGCCGTCGGTGCGATGACCTACGGCCACCGCACCGGCTACGTCGCCGACCCGGTCGCCGAGCGGTTCGTCCCGCTGCCCGACGACCTCGACCCGCTGCTCGGCGTGTACGTCGCGCACATGGGCCCGATCTGCGCCAACGGGGTGCTGCACGCCGCCGCCGACCTGTGCGGCACCGACGTCCGGTCGCTCGGCGACGGGGTGCGCGGGCGCCGGGTCGCGGTGGTCGGCAGCGGGGTGGTGGCCCTGCTCACCGCCCTGTTCGCCAGGCGGCACGGCGCGGCGTCGGTGGTCGTGCTCGACCCGACCCCGCAGCGCCGGGCGGTCGCCGAGGCGCTCGGCCTGGAGACCCTCGACCCGGACGCCGACGACCCGGCGGTGGTGCTCAAGACCCGGTGGAACCACGCCGCCGGCGACCGGGGCGCCGACGTGGTCTTCCAGTGCCGGGGCCAGGCGTGGGCGTTGCAGCTCGCGCTGCGCCTGCTGCGCCCCCAGGGAACCGTGATCGACCTGGCCTTCTACCAGGCCGGCGCCGACGCCGTCCGGTTCGGCGAGGAGTTCCACCACAACGGGCTGTCGCTGCGCTGCGCCCAGATCGGGCGGGTGCCGCGCGGGCTCGCCCCGACCTGGGACCGGGAGCGGCTCTCGGCCGAGACGATCGAGCTGCTGCGGGCGTACGGCGACGCGATCCGCAAGCACCTGGTGTCGGCGGTGGTGCCGTTCGAACAGGCCCCGGCGCTGCTCACCGACCTGGCCGAGCGCCGCCGCCAGGAGCTCCAGGTGGTGCTGGCCGGCTGATCGTGGCGGGCCGTGGCGGGCGCCTCACCCCGCTGCGGCCCGACCGGGCCACGAAAGCCGGCCGGGGTCGCGTACCGTTGCGGCTCATGGGTGTGTCGCAACGGTTCAAGAGCAGGTTCCGGCGGTTCCTCCAGCGGCCAGGCACCACGGTCGATCTGGGCCCGCTGGAGAAGTTGCTGCCGGCCATCGAGGCCCGCGAGGAGGAGCTGTCGGCGCTGACCGACGCCGAGCTCACCGAGGCCGCCGGTGCCGCCACTGGGTACGAGGAGATCTGCGCCGTCGGCCGGGAGGCCTCCCGGCGAGGGCTCGACCAGCGGCCGTACGACGTGCAGCTGCTCGGCGCGATGGCCCTGCTCTCCGGCAAGGTCGCCGAAATGGCCACCGGTGAGGGCAAGACCCTCACCGCCACGATCGCCGCGTACGGGCACGTCCGGCTCGGCAACGGCCCGGTGCACGTGCTCACCGTCAACGACTACCTGGCCCGTCGCGACGCCCGGTGGATGGAGCCGGTCTACGCCCTGCTCGGGCTGACCGTCGGCTGGGTCAACGAGGCGTCCACCCCGCAGGAGCGGCGCGACGCGTACGCCTGCGACGTCACCTACGTCTCGGTCAGCGAGGCCGGCTTCGACTACCTGCGTGACCAGCTCGTCACCGACCTCGACGACCGGGTCCAGCCGCCGCTGGCCACGGCCATCGTCGACGAGGCCGACTCGATCCTGATCGACGAGGCCCGGGTGCCGATGGTCCTCGCGGGCTCGGTCGGCGGCGAACAGGACCCGGTGCACGCCGCCGCGGCGCTGATCCGGGGCCTGCGCAAGGGCAGGCACTACACGGTGGCCGAGGACGGCCGCAGCGTCGCCTTCACCTCCGTCGGCCTGGCTGCCGTCGAGGCCAAGCTGGGCGGCATCGACCTGTACGACTCCGACCACGTCGGGCAGCTCTCCGCGGTCAACGTGGCGCTGCACGCCCACGCCCTGCTGCACCGCGACGTCGACTACATCGTCCGGGACGGCTCGGTGGAGCTGATCGACGAGATGCGCGGCCGGGTGGCCCAGCGCCGCCGTTGGCCCGACGGCCTCCAGGCGGCGGTCGAGGCCAAGGAGGGCCTGGACGCCACCGCCGAGGGCGAGGTGCTGGGCACCATCGCCGTGCAGGCCTACATCGCGCTCTACCCGAAGGTGTGCGGGATGACCGCGACGGCGGTGCTGGTCGGCGACCAGCTGCGCGAGTTCTTCGGCCTGGAGGTGGCGGTGATCCCGTCGAACACCCCCTGCGTCCGGGAGGACGAGCCGGACCGGATCTACGCTACCCGGGCCGAGAAGGAGGAGGCGCTGGTCGACGAGATCAAGCGCTGCCACGACAAGGGCCGGCCGGTGCTGGTCGGCACCCTCGACGTCAAGGAGTCCGAGCAGCTCGCCACCCGGCTGAACGCCGCCGGGGTGCCCTGCGTGGTGCTCAACGCCAAGAACGACGACGAGGAGGCGGCGATCATCGCCGAGGCCGGCGCGTACGGCGCGGTCACCGTCTCCACCCAGATGGCCGGCCGGGGCGTCGACATCCGGCTCGGCGGCAGCGACCAGGCCGACCGGGACCGGGTGGCCGAGCTGGGCGGCCTCTACGTGATCGGCGGCGGCCGGCACGACAGCCGCCGCGTCGACGACCAGTTGCGCGGCCGGGCCGGGCGGCAGGGCGACCCGGGCGGCTCCGTCTTCTGCGTCAGCCTGGAGGACGACCTGGTGGTCCGGCACGCCGGCGACGCCGTGCCGGCCTCGCCCCGGATGAACGCCGACGGCCTGGTCACCGACCCGCAGGTCGACTACGCGGTGGAGCACGCCCAGCGGGTCGCCGAGGGCGTCAACCACGAGATCCACCGCAACACCTGGCGCTACAGCGTGGTCATCGAGCAGCAGCGCAAGGCCCTCGCCGAGCGGCGGGAGCGCCTGCTGACCAGCGACATCGCCGCGCTGATGCTGCTGGAGCGGGTGCCGGAGAAGGCCGAGGAGATGGACGAGGACCTCCTCGCCCGGGCGGCCCGGTGGATCGCCCTCTACCACCTCGACCGGCTGTGGGCCGAGCACCTGGCCGAGCTGTCGGAGGTGCGCGAGGGCGTGCACCTGCGCGCCCTGGGTCGGCTCGACCCGCTCGACGAGTTCCACCGGGCGGCGGTGCCGGCGTTCAACGCGCTGGTCCCGGAGATCGAGACCCGCACCATCGACACCTTCAACGAGACCGATTTCGACGACGACTGGGAGCCGGACGAGTCGACCCTGGTCCGCCCCAGCGCCACCTGGACGTACCTCGTCCACGACAACCCGTTCGGCTCGGAGCTGGACCGGCTCATCGCCTCGGTGGGCCGGCGGCTCAGCTCCGCCCCGCGCTGACCGCCGCCGGGCGGCTCCCCCGCTCGGGAGCCGCCGGCTGCGGTGATTCGGTCTCCACCCCTGGCATTGACCGGGAAGGAGGCCGCTTTTCGGCCGTTTCGACCTGGGTTGGCAAGGGTAGTAGCCCGGGTCGGACTAATCGGGAGAGAGTAGACGATGACACAGCCGAAGGGCGGCGCGCGGCGCCGGTCAAAGGTCGTCCCCATGACGGGGACGGGGGCCCGGTGAACCTGGAGACGCAGGCACCCGACACCGAGACCCTAAGCGTTCTGGAGACTGCGGCGCTGCTGCGGGAGCTGACCGCCGGTCTCATCGCCGTGACCGATTTCGACGAGGCGCTGAACCAGCTGGTCCGGATCGCCCGCGCCGCCGTCCCCGGGGTCACCTGGTGCGGCTTCACCGCCCTACGGGCCGGGGAGCCGGCGGGGGTGGCCGCCTCCGACCCGGCCCTGGCCGGCCTGGACGACCTGCGCCCCGGCCCCGACTCGCCGGGGATGAGCGCCATCCACCGCCGCGAGATGATCCTCTCGGAGGACCTGGTCCGGGAGTCCCGCTGGCCGGCCTGGACGACCCAGGCCCGCGACCTCGGGGTGCGCGGGGTGATCTCCGCGCCCGTCGACGTCGACGAGCAGGTGATCGGCGCGATCAACCTGTACGCCTCGGCGCCGGCGGTGCTGACCACCCGGCACCAGCTCACCGCGATGCTGCTCGCCGAGCACGCCGGGCTGCTGCTCGCGGCGGTGCGGGACCGGGAGCGGCGGGCCGCCCAGGCCCACGAGCTGGACGCCGCGCGACTCGTCGACGGGGTGATCGGGCATGCGGTCGGAGTGATCATGACCCAGCGGGGCTGCGCAGCCCCGGAGGCGCTCCAGGTGCTGCGCAGCGCCGCACTGTCGCTGGGCATCCCGGTGCGGGACGTCGCCGAGCGCCTCATGGTCACTGTCTCCCGCTCGCGGGAGAACTGACCCACCACCGGTCCGCCCGACGGCGGTCAGCCGGGCGCTGCGGTGTCCGATGTGCGTCCCGCCTCGCTCGGCCCGTCGTTTCCCTCCCGTCGTCCGGGGGTAGCACTCTGGATCTGGTGAGCTGAGACAAATTCAGGGGAGGGCACGATGGAGAGCCGGCTGCGGGTGCACGGGCACCCGATCCAACCGATGCTGGTGACGTTCCCCTTCGGGCTCTTCGTCAGCGCCACGGTCTTCGACCTGGCCGATGTGGCCGGGGGCCCGGCGTTCCTCGGAGAGGTCGGCTACTGGACGTCGGTCGCCGCGCTGTTCGCCGCCGGGCTGTCCACCGTGGCCGGCATGGTCGACCTGTGGGACGCCACCGGCGGCCGGACCCACCGCACCAAGATCACGTTTAATCTGGTCAACGTCGCGATGGCTGCGTTGTTCCTGCTGACCTGCCTGATCCGGTCGCACTCGCCGCAGCGCGGCGCGACCGGCGCGATGCTCGCCGCCGAACTGGTCGCACTCGGCGTGGGCGGGGTCGGTGTGTGGCTCGGCGCCCGCCTGATGCGCCAGTTCGAGTCCGCCCGCGCCGAGGCGGACACCCTCGACGCGCTGGGCGGAGTCGCCGGCCCGACCGTGACGATCGTCCGCCCCCGCGCCTGAGCCCCGCAGGCTGCCGCCGGCCGAAGGGCTGGGACTTCACCTGGCTGAACGACTTTCACGGAAAGAGTGGCTATTTCCCGTTGGAAAGCCACTCTTTCCGTGAAAGTGCGGACGGGTTCCGTGCCTGCGAGGAACGGCCGCCCTGGGGCTACGCCCCGGCTGGTCGCCGACCGGGTGGCGCGGGCCGGGCGGGGTCGGCGGCCTCGGGCCGGGGTCCGGTCATCCGGTCAGCGGTGTGCCTCCGCGTGGTGCGCGGCGAGCACGTCCGCGCCGAAGTCGCTGGCCGGGCGGCGCAGCACGGTGTGCGCGTGGTTGCCGTCGTCGCTCGTGTTGTCGTACTCGATCAGTAGGTCGTCGCCCTGCACCCGGTAGTAGTGGCGCTGGCCCGGCCGGGTCGGGCCGGCCCAGGCGAAGTGCAGCGGGCCGCCGGTGAGCCGGCCGGCCTCCCGGACGGCGAGTTCGGGGGGCAGCCGGTCGAGGTACACGGCGACGAGCTGGTCGAGCATGGCCCGGCCGGTGGGGCCGAGCCGGTCGGCCGGCACCCCGAGCGGCGTGATCGACCCGGGCGCGTCCGGTCGGGTGGCGCTGATGATGTCGGCGGGCGCCTCGTCGGCGACGATCGCCGCCGCCCGGCCCGCCGGACCGATCGCGTCGAGCAGGGCGAGGGCCAGGTCCTCCTCGACGCCGAGGGGCCGGGACACCGGGTGCCCGGCGTGCCGGACGGTGGCCGGGTTCGCGCCCAGGAACACCGGGGCGGGGGAGACCTGGTCGTCGACCACGGTCATGCTCACCGACAGGTGGTGCCCCTCGAACCGCCACGCCCACCGGTCGTCGCGGGCCGGGTCGCCGAAGACCGTCACCCAGTAGTCGCCGCTGTGCCGCCCGCGCCGCCAGCCCTCGGCCCGGTCCAGCACCTCCTCCAGCGTGACGACGGCCATCGCCTGCGCGTACGCGGCGGGGCTGAGCCCGGTGGCCAGCAGCCGGTGTGCGGCCTTGCGGCCGGCGCGGTCCAGGTCGGCCAGGCAGACCCCCGGTCGCGGCCGGGGCCGGTACTCCAGCCACCGCCGGGCGGCGTCGTCGAAGGGGAGTGCCGCGCGGGCCTGCCCCGCCTCGTCGAGCGCGTCGAGCAGCGCGGCGCCGGCCGTGCGCATCTGTTCGGGTACGGGATCTTCCACCGACCCTGTATACCTCGCCCGGGACCGTCCCGGGGTCAGCGGGCGGTGAGCAGGTCGAGCATCTCCGGCAGGTCGAAGAAGCGGGCGGTTTCCAGCGCGGACGGGCCGCCGTGCTCGGGGTCGGCGCCGGCGGCCAGCAGTGCGCGGACCGTGTCGGGGTTCTTCCGGAACACCGCGGCGGCCAGCGCGGTCTGGCCCCGGTCGTTGACCCGGGCGTGGTCGGCGCCGCGGGCCAGCAGGGCCGCCACGGTGTCGGGGTGGTTGTGGTACGCGGCCAGGATCAACAGCGTGTCGCCCTTGTCGTTGGTCATGTTGACCGGCAGTCCGGCGTCGACGTTCGCGCTCAGCTCCTCGGTGGCCCCACCGCGGGCGAGGTCGAACATGCGGTGGGCGAAGGCGAGGGTCTCCGCGTCCAGGTCGTCGCTCATCCGTCCAGGTTAGTCGGCGGGGCCGGTGGGCGGCCTGATAGCTTGCCGAGCCGGCGCGGGGAGGGGCGGATGGACGACAGGGTGTACGTGGGCAACGCGGGCGTGGACGGCCCGGCCGAGGGCGGCTGGCTGCTCGGCCACTTCATGCCGCCGGGCGATCCCCGGCACAGCACCGACGTCGAGGTGAAGTGGGGCGTGCACCCGCCGGGGGAGGCGCGCTCCCGGTGGGCCACCGGCGAGCGGCGTACCGCCCTGCTGGTGCTGGTCAGCGGCGGCCGGTTCCGGGTCGAGCTGCCGGATCGCACGGTGCTGCTCGCCGAGCCGGGCGACTACGTGGTGTGGGGCCGGGGCGTGGATCACTCCTGGTACGCCGAGCGCGAGTCGGTGCTGCTGACGGTGCGCTGGCCCTCGCTACCGGGTTACCGGGTGGAGCCGCCGGTCCGGCTCTGACCGGGGCCGCGCGGACCACGCGGGTCGGCGCGAATCGCTGTCCCAGCATGCGGTATTACCTACTAAACCTATAGGGTTTACATTCTATGCTGTCGGGGCACGCGTCACCGATTCCCCGTGAGGTCCCACCATGGTCACCAGTCGTCGTATCGAGCCCGACCTGCTCGCCGTCGCCGCCCGGTACGCCGCCGACCCGGCCGGCTGGCCGGTCCCGCTGCACTTCGACCCCGACGAGCGGTGGTACGCCCGGCTCGCCGTCGCCGCCGACCACGAGGTGTGGGCGCTGAGCTGGCTGCCCGGCCAGGGCACCGACCTGCACGACCACGGCGGCTCCTCCGGGGCGTTCCTGGTCGTCGAGGGCGTCCTCACCGAGGAGACGGTCAGCGGCGGCCGGCTGCGCCCGCACCGCCTCGCGGCCGGGTCCGGCCGACGGTTCGGCACCCGACACGTGCACGTGGTGACCAACCGCGGCGACCGACCGGCGGTCAGCGTGCACGTCTACCGGCCCGCGCTGACCAGGATGACCCGTTACCGGCTCGTCGACGGGCGGCTGCGGGTGGCAGAGGTCGCCGAGGCCGGCGTCGCCTGGTGAGACCACGATTGAATCCGACCGGGCGGACGACCGCCCGCCGTCCCTGGAAGGACCGAGAAATGTCGCACGACCACGCCCAGGAGTGTCCCGCCCCCGTGCCGCCCCCCGGCTCCCGGGGAATCGACGAGATCCTCGCCGAGGCCCGGTCCCGACTGCGCCGGCTCGACCCGGAGCAGGCCCACGTGGCGTACCGCGGCGGCGCGCTGCTGGTCGACATCCGGCCGGCCGCGCAGCGCGCCGCGCACGGCACCGTGCCCGGCTCCCTCGCGATCGAGCGCAACGTGCTGGAGTGGCGCTTCGACCCCCGCTGTCCGGCGCGACTGCCCCAGGCCGTCGGCTACGACCTGCCGGTGGTGGTCCTCTGCCAGGAGGGCTACACCTCCTCGCTCGCCGCCGCCGCGCTCCAGGACATCGGGCTGCACCGCGCCACCGACGTGGCGGGCGGCTTCGCCGCCTGGCGGATCGCCGGTCTGCCCACCCTCGGCCCCACGCCCCCGCCCCGTTCCCCGTCCGTCGCGTCGCCGGTGACCGCCGGCCGAGCGCACTTCTGACCGCCGCGCCCCACCGGGCGCGGTGGACGGCATCGCCATCCCAGGAGGCACCATGTCCGTCGTCGCCAGTTCCCCGCGTCCCCATCCGTCGGGGCGGGCCGACCGGGCCCCGCAGGGCCGTCCCGATCGCGCCCCGACGGGGCGGCCCGACCGGCTCCCGCCGGCCCACCTTCGGTCCGCGCCGACGCTGACCGTCACCGTCGATCTCACCCCCGGGCAGTTGACACCCCGCCTCGCCCGGCTCGTCGAACTGCTGCGGGAGCTGGCCGAGTCGGGGGAGGGCACCCTGCTGGCGGGCCCGTCGGAGCACCGTCGGGTGGTGGTGGAGCCGGGGGTTCCGGCGGAACGCGGTCGCCCCGCGCAGGCCGGGCCGGCACCGGACGGCGTCCCGACGGGGGCGCGACCCTACGCCGTCTCCCCGCCGCCGGAGGACCCGGACGAGGTACGCATCCTGGCCGCGTCCCGGGTGGTGCGGCAGGGCTCGCGGGCGATCCCGCTGACCCGGATCGAGTTCGACCTGCTGCACTTCCTGGCCGCGCATCCGCGTCGGGTCTTCACCCGCCTCCAACTGCTCAGCAGGGTCTGGGGCTACGAGCACGCCGTGGCGCGCACCGTCGACGTGCACGTGCGCCGGTTGCGCGCCAAGCTCGGCGACGCCACGCCCCTGGTCACCACCGTCTATGGCGTCGGCTACCGGCTCGCCGACGAGGCCCGGGTCAGCGTCGACCCCCACCGCTGAGCCGCCCCGCCGTCCCCGCCGTCCCGCTGTCCCCGCTGTCCCGCGGCAGGCGCGCGGCGTACCCCGTCCATTGGGGGTGCGCCGCGTCCGCGTGTCGGACGGCGACGACGCACTGCCGGGCGTCCCCGCCGCCGAAACGGCAATGCGGACCCGGCGGGTACCCCCGTATCCCGTCATCGTGACGACTCTGCTGTAATCATCAAACCTCGTACGCAGAGCGAGCATCCGGCTCCGATGTGTTCGTCAATTGTCACATCCATGCAACGCAGCCGCCCCTTGACCCTCACCCGGGCGCCGGGAAGCATCGAGGCAGCGGCGTCCCGGGCCGTGGGATACACCCGGACCAGCCAAGGAGGACCATGTCGGTCAGCCCCGCCTCGTCGCGCGCCGGATGGCATACGTCCCAGCCTGCGGTCCCCGGTCGTCCCCCCGGCGGTCAGCGCCGCCCGGCTAACACCACGACGCCCGTGCTCACCGTGACCCTGCACATCCCGCTGGCCGCCGAGGAGTCGCTGACCCCGGCGGCCCGCCAACTGCTCGACGCGGCCCGGGAGATGCTCGAACGGGGCGAGGCCGTCGTGTCCACCGGCCCCGCGCCGGAGCGCCGGCCGGATCAGGCACCCGCCGGGCGGTCGCCGTCCCGCCCGTTGGCCTCGATCGTCCCGGCGCTGCACATCCTGTCGTCGTCCCGGTCGGTGCTGCGCGACGGCGAGCCGCTGCCCCTGACCCGGCTGGAGTTCGACCTCCTGCTGCACCTGGTCGCCCACCCGCGCCGCGTGTTCACCCGGCTGCAACTGCTCAACGCCGTCTGGGGCTACGAGCACGCCGGGGTACGCACCGTCGACGTGCACGTGCGCCGGCTGCGCGGCAAGGTCGGGGTCGACGTGCCGCTGGTCACCACGGTCTACGGCGTCGGCTACCGGCTCGCCGACGACGCCCGGGTCACCATCGACCACAGCGCCTGACCCGCCCGCCTGACCCGCCCGCCCGGCGTCGCGCCACGTGACCGGGCACCATGGTCGGATGCGGGTACGACCCATCTCCCCCGAGCGGCTCGTCACCGAGCTGACCGAACGGCTCGTCGCCGCCGAGGCGCCCGGCCGGCTCCGGGTAGCCGTGGACGGCGCCCCGGCGGCGGCCCCCGACGCGCTGGCCGCCGCCCTCATCGACCCGCTGCGCGCGCTCGGCCGGCCGGTGCTGCACGTCCGGGCCGAGGACTTCCTGCGGCCGGCGTCGGTCCGGCTGGAGTTCGGCCGGACCGACCCAGACGCGTACTACGAGAGCTGGGTCGACGAGCCGGGGCTGCGCCGGGAGGTCCTCGACCCGGCCGGGCCGGGCGGCTCCGGGCGGATGCTGCCCTCGCTCTGGGACGCCCACACCGACCGGGCCAGTCGGGCCGGGTACGTCACGCTGCCGCCTGACGGGATCGTGCTGCTCAGCGGCGCGCTGCTGCTCGGCGGCGGGCTGCCCGTCGACCTCGCCGTGCACCTGGAGATCTCCCTGGCCGCGCTGGCCCGGCGCACCGAACCCGCGCTGCGCTGGACCCTGCCGGCCTTCGCCCGGTACGCCGAGGAGGTCGCCCCGGCCGGCTTCGCCGACGTCGTGGTCCGCGTCGACGATCCCCGCCACCCCGCCCTGGTGGAGCCGGGGTTCCCGAGCTGACGGCGGGCACCGGACGCGGTGGTCGAAGCCCCGCCGGGGCGGTAGGTCGGGACGCGTGCCCAGGGCCGGAAAATTCGTCGGTTTGACGGCCCGGGAGACGGGGTAATCGCCCGGCTCACAGGGCGTGGGTGATCTCGCTCGCGCGCACGTAAGCGGGGTCCGGGACATTCTCCCGGAGCACCAGGCCACACGAAAGGCAGGCAGCGATGCTCGTCCACGACACGGTAGCCACCGTCCGATCCCAGGCGGACGCCGACCAGATCCGGGCGTCCCTGCGGGCGCGCTACGACGAGCTCTCCTCGGAGTACGAGCAGGCGATGCTCCAGAGCCAGGTGCTGCGGCTGGTGGAGGTCGGCGACACCGCCGGCGACGACCAGGCCGACAGCGGCACCAAGACGGCCGAGCGGGACACCGCGCAGTCGCTGCTGCGCACCATCCTGGACCGCCGGGCCCAGTTCGAGCACGCCCTGACCCGGCTCGACGAGGGCACGTACGGGTTCTGCGAGGGCTGCACGGTGCCGATCCCCGTGGAGCGGCTGGAGATCTACCCGTCCGCCACCTCCTGCGTGGCGTGCAAGCAGAACCGGGAGCGGCGGGCCGCCTGACCGTGCGGCCTCCGGGCACAGGTCGGATGTGGACGTGGTGAACCCCGACCGTGGGTGAGATCAAGGTGGGCACCGCGTCCTGGACCGACCGGACCCTGCTCGACTCCGGGTGGTACCCGCAGACGGCGGGCAACCCGGAGAAGCGGCTGTCGTACTACGCGAAGAAGTTCCCACTGGTCGAGGTGGACGCCACCTACTATTCGCCGCCGGCCGAGCGCACCGCCCGGCTGTGGGCTGAGCGCACGCCGGCCGGGTTCACCTTCAACGTCAAGGCGTTCAGCCTGCTCACCGGCCACCCGACCCGGGTCTCCGCGCTCTACAAGGAGCTGCGGCCGGACACCGACAAGCGCAACCTCTACCCCGGCGACCTGCCCGCGCAGGCGTACGAGGAGGTCTGGACCCGGTTTCTGTCCGCCCTCGACCCCCTCGTGGAGGCGGGCCGGCTGGGCGCGCTGCTGTTCCAGTTCCCGCCCTGGTTCACCATCAAGCGGGACAACAAGCAGTACCTGCTGGAGGTGGCCCGCCGCTGCGCGCCGCTGCGACCCGTGTTCGAGTTCCGGCACGAGTCCTGGTTCGACGGGTCCAACCGCGACGAGACGCTGGGCTTCCTGCGCGAGCACGAGCTGGCGTACGTCTGCGTGGACATGCCGCAGGGCCACCGCTCGTCGGTGCCGCCGGTGCTGGAGGCGACGTCAGACCTGGCGGTGGTCCGCTTCCACGGCCACAGCGACAAGTGGACCAGCAAGGACATCCACGAGAAGTTCGGCTACGACTACTCCGACCGGGAGCTGAGGGACTGGGCCCCGAAGCTGCGGAAACTGGCCGACCAGGCGAGCGAGACCCACGTGTTGATGAACAACTGCTACCGCGACAACGCCCAGCGCAACGGCCAGCGCCTCCAGTCCCTCCTGGCCGCCGACGCCTGATGGCGGGTGCGCTCAGCTCGCCTCGACGCCGCCGGCGCGGAGGATCTGCCTGATTCGCTCACGGGTGTAGCCGGTGGCCCGGACGATGTCGACTTGGCGCGTGCCGTTTCGAGCGGCCTCGACGATGGCCTTCGCCAGCCGGGACCGTGTCGTGGTGATCTCGTCCTTGGCCTCGACCACGATCCGGTCCGCCTCGGCCCGCGCACCGGTCATCGCCGCTCGTGCCTGCTCGTAGGCCCGGACCGCCACCGCGAGGTCGTCTGCCACGCCGCAATCGTCCCACGGTGGCTCTCACCGCCGCGGGGCAGCGTTCTCTGTCGACCAGTGTTGCGTCAGTCGGGCTCGACGCCCGCTTGGCGTAAGAGGGTTCGGATCCACTCCCGGGACAGGCCCGTGGCGGCGACCAGGTCGCGCATACGGGTGCCCGCGCGGGCTTCCGCCACGATCGTCTCGGCCAGCTCGTGCCGCGCCTGGCGCAACGCGTCCTGACTCGTGCGCACCTGGGCCTTGGCACTGTCCACGGCGTCCTGCGCGGCCCGGTATGCCGCTGTCGCCGACGCCAGATCCTGTGCCACGCCGTCACACTGTCACACCAGGGATCTTGGCCAACATTCAGCCGAGACAATGGCCAGTGGGCACTTTCGTAGATGGCCAGCAACAGGCTATGTTGTTGGCAGTTGTCGTGGCTCGCGTTCGGCGGTCGCAGCGCTGACCCGGGCCTGTCGTCCTCGGGAGGTCGTCCTGTGCGTGTTCTGCCGCCGCTGCCCGGATGCGGGGAACCAGCCACCGTCCGGATCGAGGTGTACGGGGGAGACAGCCTCGACGCCGCCGCGTACGCGTGCGCCGAGCACGTGATCGCGTTCGTCGCGACGATCGAGGCCGCCGGGTGGTCCGCCCATCCGGTGGCGCGCGTCCCCGAACTGGGCCGACCCTGCGGGCACGTCTACCGGTACCCGACCGGTGGGCTGGCCGACCCGCCCGGCGACGCCCACCCCCGCTGGTGCGACCGGGACGGCTGCACCGCCCGGCGGCGGCACCGCTCGGTGCGCCTCCCGCTGACCCCACGGTCGCCCGAGCCGTTGAGTGCGCTGGCCGGGGAGGCCCGCGCCGACGTGGCGTTGGCGCAGGCGCTCGTGTCCGGCGCGGAGCCGGTGCTCGTGTTCGCCGTCGGCGGGGCGGAGCCCGGTGAGCTGATGCTCACCCTCAACCAGGGGCTGGTGCTGTCGTACCGGCTCCGCCGCCTGCTCGACCTCGCTGGCGCGGCCCCCGCCCGCCGCCCCCACCCCGGCTCTCGCCCGCGCAACCGTCGTAGCTGCCCCTGATCACTGGGCGTTCACGGCCACGGAGGTGTTGATCAAGAGATTTGCGTCCTTGTAAGCGTTCCCGGGGACGCAAAGCTCTTGACCAACCGGCTGAGGCCCGCGTTTCCGAGCGGCGGCCCTACCGTCGCTGCGGGGTCAGCTCGTCTCGCCGGCCACGCTGAACGAGCGGAGCCGGTCGATCGCCAGCACGGTGAAGCCCACGCTGATCAGCGCGCTCATCACCGCCGCCACCGGCACCGACACGTCGCCCTGCAAAAGCCCCGTGGGGGCGATCCGGTCGGCGAGGGCGATCACGTACTGCTGGATGGAGAGCACCCTGGTGCCGCTGACGACGCTGCCGAGCAGCCCCTCCCAGATCAGCACGTAGACCAGGCCGAGCAGCACCGGCCGGCGGGTGAGCAGGCTGAGGGCCAGGAACAGCGCCGAGTACGCCAGCGCGCCGACCGCCGACGCGGCGGCGAGGGCCAGGCCGAGACGTACGGAGTCGGCCAGCACGCCGGCGACGCAGAGCGGGACGGCGACGGTGACCGCGGTGACGCCGGCGGCCACCGCCAGCTTGGGCAGCACGATCTGCCAGCGCGGCAGCGGCTTGGTCAGGATGTGCACGACGGTGCCGTCATCGATCTCGGCCCCCAGCACGCCGGTGCCGACGATCAGGGCGACGACCGGGAGCACCACGGCCAGGCCGAGACCGACCAGCACCGGCGGGCCCCACTCGCCCGGTTCTACCCCGAGTGACCGGGACAGCACAGCCAACAGCACCAGTATCGCGGGCAGCGGCAGCAGCAGAAGGAACCGGCGACGCCCGAACAGCCCCCGCAGGGTGATCCAGGAAACGGTAGACATGGGTTCAGGCCTCCACCAGGTAGGAGAAGACGCTCTCCAGGGACTCGTCCTGGGGCACCAGTTGCCGCACCCGGATGCCCTCCCTCAGAGCGATCTTCGGCAGGACGCGGGTGAACGCGCCGTAGTCGCCGGCGCGCACGGTCAACCCGGCGCGGTCCAGCTCGACACCCGTCACCGACGCTTCGGCCATCAGTGCCACGGCGAGCGCCCGGTCGTCGGTGGAGTGCACGGTGAAGACGTGCGGCCGATTGGTCATCAGCCGGCGGATGGTGCGGAAGTCGCCGGAGGCGGCCAGCCGGCCGGCGACCATCACCTGGACGGTGCCGGAGACCTGCTCGACCTCCTCCAGGATGTGCGAGCTGAAGAGAATGGTGCGGCCGGCGTCGCCGAGGCGGTGCAGCAGCTCCATCATGTGCAGCCGCTGGCGCGGGTCCATCCCGTTGAACGGCTCGTCGAGCAGCAGCACCTGCGGCTCGTGCACCAGCGCGGCGGCCACCCTGGCACGCTGCCGCATGCCCTTCGAGTACGTGCCGATCCGGCGGTCCTGCGCGCCCTCCATCTCCACCAGGGCGATCGCCCGGCGGGCCGCCGCCGCCGGGTCCGGCAGCCCGTGCAGCTTCGCGCTGGCCAGCACGAACTCGTACGCGGTGAGGAAGGTGTGCACCGCCTCCCGCTCGCTGACCAGGCCGAGCCGGCGGTAGACCTCGGGGTTGCGCCAGGTGGGCCGACCGTCGAGAGTGACTCCCCCGCGCGAGGGGGCCAGGAAGCCCGCCATCATGTGCAGCAGGGTCGTCTTGCCGGCGCCGTTCGGGCCGAGCAACCCGGTGACCCCGGGGCCGAGGCTCATGCTGACGTCGTTGACCGCCACCACGTTGCCGTACCAGCGGGAGACGCCCGCGAGGTCGAGGGTGCTGGCGGCGGCGGTGGGTGTCCCCGTCGCCTGGTCGGCGCTGATCGTGGTCATCGGGCGGCCACCTTCCGGTATCGCTGCAGCAGCAGGGCGACGCAGCCGGCCACGAGCAGCACGGCGGCGACCGCGTAGACGGGACCGAAACCGCCGATCGGAACCGAGGCCTGGGGCCCCAGCAGGTCACCGAGTGCCCAGGCGCCCACGCTGCCCACCAGCGTCGACGGCGAGGCGAGGAAGGCCAGCTCGTTGATCGTCTGGGAGGGCATGATCGACAGGACGCCGACGATCGGCGTGGTCATCAGGAACACGGCCACGATCCCGCCGGCCGCGAACGCCCGCTTTCCGGTGAGGGAGGCGACCAGCAGGCCGACCGAGGCGAAGACCGCCGCCCAGAGCCCGGCGTAGAGCAGGCCCGGCAGCAGGTCGAGCAGCTCGTTCCAGACCCCGCGCATGCCGTCACCGCCGGTGAAGGCGGCACCCAGGAACATCACGAGCTGCGGCCCGCCGAGCAGCAACCAGAGCGCGGTCGCCAGCGCCAGCAGCTTGGCCACCGGGTAGTCCGAGCGTGGCAGCGGCCGGGAGAAGTAGAGCGGCAGCACCCCGCTGAGCAGGTCACGGGAGACCAGCTCGGGCGCGACCACCGCGACGAAGAAGATGACCAGCCAGCTCATGTTGTCGGCGAACTGGGCGTACGTCATCACCACCTCGCCGATCTGGCTGCGCACCGCGGTGGCGGCGGCGGCGACCAGCGTGACGATGCCGACCACCAGCCAGGGGAAGATCTTGGCCTTCGCGCTGCGTCCCAGCCCGAACGCCGTCCGCAGGCCGTGCAGGTAGAGCGCGCCGAAGACGGCCCGGCGGCCCAGCCGGGGGCCGGTGTACCGCTGGTAGCCGATGTCGTGGATGACGCCGGTCGGCTCAGGCATGGCTGGGCTCCCTCGTGGCGAAGAGTTCGGCCACCCGGTGCCGGCGCTGGTCCAGCCGGTGCAGCGGCAGGTCCAGCTCGGCGACCGCGCCGAGAATGAGGTCGTAGGTGGCGTCGTCGACGAGCTCGACGAGCAGCAGCCGGCCGTCCCGGCGGACCGGCAGGTCGAGCGCGGCCAGCCGCGCGGCCAGGTCCTCGATGCCCTCGCTGACCTCGACGGCGAGCACGTCGATGGCGGACGTCATGGCGGAGATGTGGTCGGCGCGCAGCAGCCGCCCGCCGTCGATGGCGACGAGGGTGTCACAGATCCGTTCCACCTCGCCCAGCAGGTGCGAACAGACCAGCACGGAGATGCCGAACTCGGTGCCGATGCGGTGCACCAGCGCCAGCATGGCGTCCCGGCCGGCCGGGTCGAGGCCGTTGGTCGGCTCGTCGAGCAGCAGCAGATCGGGGTCGTGCACGAGGGCCTGGGCGAGCTTGACCCGCTGCTTCATGCCCGTGGAGTAGCCGCCGACCGGGCGGTAGCGCTCCTCGTAGAGGCCGACGTGCCGCAGCGCCTCGGAGGCCCGCTCCCGGGCGACCGTGCGTGGCAGGCCGCTGACCCGGCCGAGGTGGGTGACCAGCTCCGCGGCGGAGAGGTCCGGTGGCAGGGCGTCGTGCTCGGGCATGTAGCCAACCCGGGCGCGGACCTGGGCGGAGTCGGTGGTCGGGTCGAGGCCGAGCACCCGGACCCGGCCGCTGGTCGGGGCGAGGAGGCCGAGCAGGATCTTGATCAGGGTCGACTTGCCGGCGCCGTTCGCGCCGACCAGCCCGATGATCCCCGGCTCGACCGCGACGGTCAGGTCGGCCAACGCCGTGACCCCACCCCCGTACGTCTTGGTCAGCGACTCGGTCGCGATGAGTGTCACGTCGTACAGCGTAGGGAGTGGGGGTCACCCAGGGTCGATGGCCCGCCCCCGGCGGGCCCCTGATTTTCCTGGCCGGGTTCCCCTAAGGTCCCGGGGCCGCGCCGGCCGTTGTGCACATCCGGATCGGCGCGCAGTTCGCAGGCTGGGGCTCGATGCCGAGAGAACGTCCGCGGGGAAGTCACCCGGAAAGAGTGAGGCGGGGTCATCCTCGCCGGGCACAGCATGGACGTGTCCGTGGCCGGTCGGTGGGAGACGGGAGCGACGGCGCACACAGGTACGAAAGGTGCGGAGCATGACGGTTCGGGACACGGCGGGTCGGCGGCGTGGCGGCGTGCTGCACGTGGTCGGGTCACCCGGTGGCCTCCGCCCCGTGGGGGCGCGGCCGGGCCGGGTGGGCCTCACCTCGCAGTGGCGGGGCTCGTCCGGGCCGCCGCGCCGCGACGACGACCGACGGTGGCACGACGACCTACGGTGGCACGACGACCTACGGGGGTGGGCAGATGGCTGAGCAGTTGATCTCGGCGTTCGAGTCCTCGCTGGACAAGACCAACCTGATCCTCAAGGACATCGAGGCGGCGTACGGCTGGCCGAAGGCGCAACGCAACCAGTCGTACGCGGCGCTGCGCACGGTGCTGCACCTGCTGCGCGACCGGCTGCCGGTGCAGGAGAGCGTGGAGTTCTCCGCGCAGCTTCCCGTGCTGCTGCGGGGGATCTACTTCGACGGCTGGCAGCCGCAGGATGTGCCGATCAAGCTGAACCGGGACGACTTCCTCTACGAGGTCCGCCAGGGCTTCCCGTACGACGTGGAGGGCGGCCCGGAGCGGGTGGTCCAGGTGGTGCTGGACACCCTGCGCCGGCACGTCACCCAGGGGGAGTGGCAGGACGTCAAGTCCGCCATGCCCCGGGACCTGGGCCGGATGATTCCCTGAGTCGTCGCCGTGAGGCGTGGAAGCCCGACGCCCGACGCTGGGCGCGTCGGCCGGCCGACCCCAGGGACGGCCGGCCGACGCGTGTCCGCCGGTCCTCAACCATGTTGCCTTCTCCCGCAAAGGCCCGGGAGGTCGCCGCTTCGCCGCCCCATGCCGTGCCCGTGCCCGTGCCCGTGCCGTGCCCGTGCCGTGCCCGTGCCGTCCCGTGCCCGTGCCGTGCCCGTGCCGTCCCGTGCCCGTGCCGTCCCCTCCCGGACACCGGGGCAGTCGGGTGGCGGCCTGACGATTGCGACCCCGCATCCGGTCGGGGACCTGTCCTTCGGCCCTACGGAGCTGCCCCGTCCACGCTCCCGCTTCATCGGTAGCACAAACGGGGCAGCTCTGTAGGAGCCAACAGAGGGTAGGCCGACCCGGCCGGGGGCCCTGGTGCCCTGGGTGCCGCAGAGCGATGGGGCGGCTCATGCACCCGGTTCACGGGCTGCCGACGAAAATGGCGAAAAAAGGGCCACTGCGTTACTTTCGGCACGTCGCGAAATGCTCGCCGCTCGGTATTGCTATCGAGCAGGTTGTATCTACACTTCACAGTGTTGCGAGCGCCAGTCCACAAAGGACGGTTCATCCACGTCGTCCGCCAAGAGCCACACGCACGCCGCTCAGACAGCGGGTGGGGCGCTCGCGTTCACACCGTCAAGGGAACACGAGGAGGCACATTGCATGCAATGAATGACCTCGCGTGCAGGCGCTGCGGCGGCTCGGGCCCCGCGAGCGGGCCGTGCTGACGCTCCGCTTCCTGGCCGACCTCGGCGTCCAGCAGCCGGCTCGGAGGCTCGGCTGCACCCTGGGACCGGCGACGAGCCAGACCGTCCGCGCGCTGGCGGCGCTCCGCCAGGATCTGGCCCAACAATCTTGAACCCCCGGTCCTCACCGGATACGAGGAATGCCGGCAGGTGCTCGGGAACACCGGGCATTTCGGGTCCGACTTCCTCGCCGTCGGCCAAGGCGTCACGGTACGAGCGGACAGCCACCCTGCGCGGGCTCGCAGCCCTGCCCGTACAGGTCATCTAGAGCCGAACAGGCGGTACCGGTCTCATGAAAATCGTTCTCACGGCCATGCCGTGGCACGGACTGCAGACGGCGTCGCTGCCGGTCGGGATCCTCAAGGCATGCGCCGACCGCTGCCGGCGCCCGCACGAGGTGGTCGAGCACTACGCCAACCTCGGCTGGGCCGACCTGCTCGACGAGGAGAGCGACGGGGCGATCACTCCCGACGACTACGCGTACATCGCCAATGTCGGGGTCTGGCACTCCATCGGCGAGTGGGTCTTCGCCAGCGCCCTCTACGAGGACCCCTCCTGGCGAACCGACGAGTTCCTCGCCTATCTGGCCGACCGCCGGATCGACCCCGGCAAGGCGCTGGTCATGCGGCCGTACGCCGACAAGTTCATCGACATGACCGTGGACCATCTGCTCGGACTCGACCCCGACCTGGTCGGCTTCACCACGACCTTCTCACAGAACACCGCGTCGCTGGCCGTCGCGCGACGGCTCAAGCGGCGGCGCCCGTCGCTGCCGGTCGTTATCGGCGGCGGCAACTGCGAGGGGCCGATGGGACCGGCGATGAGCGAGCACTTCCCGTACCTCGACTACGTCGTCAGCGGGGAGGGCGAGAACGCCTTCGTGGCCCTTGTCGACGCGCTCGACGAGGGCGGCGACCTCGCCAAGGTCCCGGGCCTCATCTGGCGCACCGCCGACGGCAACCAACGGCGGAATCCGCCCGCCTCGATGATCCCCATGACCCGGGTGCCCCGCCCCGACTACGACGGCTGGCAGTCCGCCTTCGCCGCCAGCCGCGCCGCCCGTACGGTGACCCCGGAGCTGACCCTTGAGGCGGCGCGCGGCTGCTGGTGGGGCGAGAAGCACCACTGCACGTTCTGCGGTCTCAACGGGACCACCATGGTGTTCCGGGCCAAGCCGGCCAGCGACTTCCTCGCCGACCTGACCGACATGGTCGCTCGGCACCGGATCCTCGACGTGGTCATGGTCGACAACATCATGAGCAACGACTATTTCCGGGAGCTGCTGCCGGTGCTGCGCGACCGCGACTGGGACGTGACCATCCGCTACGAGGTGAAGGCGAACCTGCGTGCCGATCAACTGGCCGCCCTCGCCGACGCCGGCGTGCGCCACATCCAGCCGGGCATCGAGAGTCTCAGCAGCCATGTCCTGACGCTCATGGAGAAGGGCGTCCACGCGACCCAGAACATTCAGGTGCTCCGGGATGCCGACGACTTCGGACTTACCGTCGACTGGAACATGCTCTACGGCTTCCCGGGGGAGAGCGACGAGGACTACCAGGTGGTCCTGTGGCAGCTTCCGGCGCTGGTCCACCTGCAGCCACCCGCCGGGATGACCCGCATTCTGCTTGAACGGTTCAGCCCGTACTTCGAGCGCCCCGAACTGGGCTTCGTGACACGACGGCCGGCCCGCCAGTATCGCCACGTCTACGCCCTCGCGCCGGAGCAACTCTACGACCTGGCCTACCAGTTCGAGGGCGACCGCAAGGGGCTGACCGGGGACCTGGAGAAGGAGCTGCGGCTGGCCGTCCGGGCATGGGGGGAGTCGAGCGGGACGAGCAGCCTGGTGCAGTCCACGACCGAGCACGGCCTGCTCATCGAGGACCGCCGGCACGGATGGCCGCAGGGCACATACCCGGTCAGCGATCCGCTCGCCGTCATCGCCCTCCAGTCGCTGCGGACCCCCCGATCCGAGGCGTCTCTGCTGGCGCGGCTGACGGTGCGGGGCGGAGAATCGGCGGCTCGGCGCGCCGTGGACTATTTGACCGAACGCGGACTCGTTTTCGCCGAGGGCGGCCGCCTGGTCGCGCTGCCGACAGCGGCCCGACCGCTGCGACCGGTGGCGGGAGTGGAGCTGTGACGGCGAGCGCCGCGCTGCCGGCCGAGTGGACCGTACCCGCCGGGCACGCCGTGACGGGAACGCTCGCGGCACACGGCCGGTTGGAGATCGGCGGCACGATCCGGATCGGGGACGACGAGAACGCGCTTCCGGCGCTCGCGCTGTTGCGCGAGGCGAGCGCGCTGGCGGCCGATGTCGGCTGGACCGCCGCCGTGGACGGGCCCGTACCGAGATGGCAGCTGACGCACCTGCCGCCGCCTCGGGACGTGTCCGGTGTGACGCCGGAAGACCTGGCCCGGTGGCGCGAGACGTTCCGGTTCGGGCTCTGCTACTACCGTCGCGGCCCTGGCTTCCTCACCGTGCACGACGGCCGACGGGGCGCGCCCACCCGCTCGACGATCGTCGATCCGGTCGCGGTCGCGGCCGTCGAGGCGCTGCGGACGCCGCGCCTCGTGGCCGATCTCGACCCCGCGCTGCGTGACGCGGTCGCCGGTCTCGCGGACCGCGGCCTCGTCCTCCGCATCGGTCGGTCGGCGATGACGTTGCCGTGGCGGCCGACCCGATGGCCCGTTCCCTGCATCCTGTGAACCCGGAGGCGAAGTGCGAGTGGCACGACTGATCAGAGCCCTGTCCATCAACGCGTTGGTGATGCTGGTGGCTGCGGGGGCGACCAGCACTGTGGTCCGCGCCGCCGAATCGGCGCCATATCCCCTGGCCGAGCGGCTCGCGTCGAGCCTGACCTCCGGCCGCCTCCACGCCCACCTGGCAGCGCTCCAGGCCATCGCCGACCACAGCGGCGGGAACCGCGGTTTCGACCGGCCGGGATTCGCCCGGTCGGCGGCCTATGTCGCCGCCCGGCTGCGCCTGGCCGGATATCAGGTCACGACGCAGACGGTGCCCTACACCAACTTCGAGGTGGCCGAGGAACGGCTCGTCGTGGACGGCAGCACAGCCGTTCCGGTGCTGATGACCCGCTTCACCCCGTCCACCCCGGCCGGCGGCGTCGACGCGCCGTTGGCCGCGCTGCCGACCGGCCGGACCGGCTGCGCCGCAGGCGACTACGACGGCGTGTCCGTCGCCGGTGCGGTGGTCGTGCTGGCCCGGGCGGCCTGCGGCTACGCGGTGCAGCAGCAGGTCGCCGCAGCCCTGGGAGCCCGGGCGGTGCTGCTCTACTACCCCGTGCCGGAGCCGGCGAACATCTACCGCTTCCTGGCCTTCGACCCCACCATGTTCACCATTGCGGTGGGCGGGATATCCCGGAAGGACGGCGAGGACCTCATCGGCCGGGCTGCGACCGGTGCCCGGGTACGCCTGACGCTGCGTGGATCCGCCCAGCCCCGGACGACCGTGAACCTCTTCGCCGAGACCGCGGGCGGCGACCCGGAAAACGTCGTCATGCTCGGCGCCCATGTGGACAGCGGCACCGAGGGCCCCGGCATCAACGACAACGGCACGGCGGCCGTCGCCGTGCTGCAGACCGCGCTCGCGATGGCGCCGTACCAGACGACCGTGCGGAACAAGGTGCGGTTCGCGTGGTGGGGCGCGGAGGAGTTGGGCAACGTCGGTTCCGCCTACTACGTGTCTCATCTCTCCGCCGCGGACCGGGCCCGCATCGCCGTGCTGCTCAACGGCGAGTTGCTCGCGTCGCCCAACGGCGGCCGGTTCGTCTGGGATGCGGGCAGCGGCGGCGGCCGGGTCGTCGCCGATCTGTTCGCCGGGTACTTCGAGCGCCAGAACCTGCCGTACGAGCGGCACCCCATCACCTCCATCGGGTCGGACCACCTCGAGTTCGCCGCGGCGGGCATCGCGGTCGGCGGGATCGACACCGGAACCCTGGGCGTGAAGACATCGGAGCAGCAGGCCCTCTACGGTGGCCAGGCCGGGCAGATGTTCGATCCGTGCTATCACCAGCCCTGCGACACCGTCGGCAATCTCGACTCGCCGGCGCTGGCGGCCAACGCGCCGTCCCTCGCCTGGGTCACGGGACGCCTGGCTACGTACGACGAGGACGTGCGGGCGGCACAGGCAGGCTAATCGGATTCATCTGGTGGCAGGCGCGAGACCATCGGCGAGTGACCGCAGCTCCCTTCGGGGGCGCTGCGGTCACGCCGCCCGCTATCGGCGCATCCCGCGCCTCGCCCACACGGTCAACGCGAGGGTGGCCGCGATGCCGGCCGCGACGGCGACCCGACGCCTGATCACCCGGTTCGTCGCCTTGCGTTGCCGGCGGCGGAAGCTGGCGCGGTCGTTCTCCACGGGAAACGGCTCGGTGGGCTCGGGCCGGCCGAGGAACGCGCACAGCGGTCCCCAGCCCTCGCGGACGTTGAAGATCAGCAGCCGCTCGGGAGGCACATACGCCCGGACCGCGTCGACGTGCCGCTGAAACGCCGCGAGCGCCTCCTCCCGGTTGGTGAACTGGCTGCCTTCCCGCTCGCTGAGCATCTGCTGCGCTTCCTCCACCAAGCTGTCGCTGGGCCTGGTGCGCCCCCACGTGAGCAGGCGGACGAGGCCCGGCGGAGCGGGCGTGTGCTTGATCGTGCTCGCCGTGCTGTCGTACCAGCTCTGCGGGTCGCGGACGGTGAGGACCACCTTCGCCTCGGGGTACGCGTCGATGATCTGTCGCCAGAACGCCGTACCGGGCGAACCGACACTGGACCGGAAGCCGTCAAAGATCTGGTCCCAGTCGGCGGCCTCGAGATCTCGCCCGGCGGCGAGCCAGTCGGCGGCCCGCGCCGGGCCGGTCGGCGGGGCGGCCCCGCCGGCCGGGCCGGGCGAACCGGCCATGTCGACGGAACCCGCCGTCTACGGTGTGGTTAGAGAAGATCGCGCCGGGGGTACCACCGGCTGCACGACGGACCCCGCCGCACGGCGGGGCGGCACTTCCGAGGGAGCACCGAATGGCACTCAACGACGACGACATCCAGACGAGCGGCGGCGGCGGCGCGGAGGGTCCGGCCGACGGTGGTGCGACCCCGGGTCAGCACGACGGTGGTGCGGACGGCAGCGCGGAGGGTCCGGCCGACGGTGGTGCGACCCCGGGTCAGCACGACGGTGGTGCGGACGGCAGCGCCGAGGGTCCGGCCGACGGTGGTGCGACCCCCGGTCAGCACGACGGCGGCGCCGACGGCTCGGCCTGACGGAACGTCGTGACGATCATCGACCCGCCGGGCGGCCGCCACCGCCCGGCGGTTCCGTCCGCCGCCACCCGGGCGCTCGGCCGCTGCGCCTCCGCAGAGTCGGGCAGGTCCGCCGCCGACCGGGCGCTCGCCCGCTGCGCCGCCGTCGAGCCGGGCAAGTTCGCCGCCGCCCACTGGGGCCGGGCACCGCTGCTCTCCCGCGCCGCCGAGCTGCCCAACTCCGACGGCTTCACCGACCTGCTCAGCCCCGCCGACGCCGACGAGCTGCTCAGCCGCCGCGGCCTGCGTACCCCGTTCCTGCGGATCGCCAAGGACGGCCAGCTCGTGCCGGCGGCGCGTTACACCGGCGGCGGCGGCGCGGGCGCCGAGATCGGCGACCAGGTCCTCGACGAGCGGGTGCTGGAGTTGTACGCCTCCGGCGCCACCCTGGTGCTCCAGGGGCTGCACCGCACCTGGCCCGCCCTGGTCGACTTCGCCCGTGACCTCGGCACCGCCCTCGCCCAGCCGTTGCAGGTCAACGCCTATCTGACCCCGGCCGGCAGCCAGGGCTTCGCCACCCACTACGACACCCATGACGTCTTCGTCCTCCAGGTCGACGGGCGCAAGCACTGGCGCATCCACCCGCCGGTGCTGGCCGACCCGCTGGAGAAGCAGCCCTGGGGCGGTCGGGCCGACGAGGTCTCCGCCACCGCTCAGGGCCCCGCCGCGCTCGACGTGATCCTCGAACCGGGCGACGCGCTCTACCTGCCGCGCGGCTGGCTGCACAGCGCCCAGGCCCAGGAGTCCAGCTCGCTGCACCTGACCGTCGGCATCCGGGCGCTGACCCGGTACGCCATCGTCGAGGAGTTGCTCGCCCTGGCCGCCTCCGACGCCCGGCTGCGCGCCGGCCTGCCGTTCGGCACCGACGTGACCGACCCGGCCGCGATCGAGCCGGAGCTGACCGAGACCGTCGAGGCGCTGCGGGACTGGCTGCTGCGCGCCGACCCGGCCACCGTGGCGGACCGGCTGCGGGCCCGGGCCTGGCCGGCCGCCCGACCGGCGCCGATCCGCCCCCTGGCCCAGGCCGCCGCGCTGGCCGCCCTCGACGCCGACACCCGGCTCGCGCTCCGCCCGGGGCTGCGCTGGCAGCTCGAACCGGCCGGGGACGGCACGGTCGCGCTGCGGCTGTTCGACCGTACGCTCACCCTGCCCGCCCAGTGCGAGGCGGCGCTGCGCGCGCTGCTCACCGGCGCGGTGTCCCGGGTCGGTGACCTGCCCGGCCTCGACGACGACGCCGACCGAGTGGTCCTCGCCCGCCGCCTCCTGCGGGAGGCGGTCGCCATCCCCGCCGACCGGTAGGGGACGGGCCGCACCGGCTGGGTCGGGCGCGTCTGACCGGTCGACGGCGATCGCGCCTGCCTGCCGCCGGAGACGTGGCCGTGCGTCTCCGGCGCTTGGACACGGGGCTAGCGGGTGAGGACCAGGAGCACACCTGTGGTGACCAGGCCCGCCACCAGGACGACGGTGACCGGTCGGGGCGACAGGACCGCGTGCCGGCGGTCGGCGAGCCGCCTGGCCAGGGCCAGCCCGACCGGCGGGCCGAGCAGGGTCACCACCAGCGCCAGCACCGGCAGCCCCACCGCCAGGTCGCCGCCGTTGCGGGCGCCGAGCGCGCGGACGCCCGCGCCGAGGGCGGACATCAGCGCCGCGCCCAGCACGCCGCACAGCGCCAGCATCGGGTTCGCCGACGCGGGCAGCTCCCCGGGCTGCCGGGTCCGGTCCAGCAGCCCGCGCACCCCGTGCAGCAGCAACAGCGGGTCGCCCGACGCGTCCCGGGCCGGGCCGGGCGGGTCCCCGATACGGCGGGCGCCGACACCCAGCCGGGCCCGTAGCTGCTGCCACAGGTGGGCCGACTCGGCGTCCACCCGCTCCACCAGCTCCCGCGCGTCGACCGCCTCCCGCTCGGCGTACCGGAGCTGCTCGGTGGCCTCGGCGACGGCCCGCTCGGCGGCGGCGCACTGCTGCTCGTGCCAGGTGCGCGCCTCGGCCCGCTGGACGCGCACCCGGTCGGACAGCTCGGCCAGCCGGCGCACCTGCGCCGCGTACGTCTCGCTGGTCACCGGTTCGTTCATGCCGACGGTCCGTAGGGGATGATGACCTGGCCGGTGCGGTGCGCCGCCCGGTCGAAGAAAAGCCCCCGCCACGGCCGGGGGTACCAGTCCGGCCCCCCGCTGCCCGGGTACAGCGACGAGCCCAGCTCGGCGCCCTGCACGTCGAGGGCCACCCACGCGCCGATCTGGTCGGTGCGGGCGGCCGGCCCGCCGAGGTCCACCCGCATCCGGGCCACGCCGCGCCACCAGGCCAGCACGTGGGTACGCCGCTCCGGCCCGTCGTGCAGGATCCGGCGCAGCTGCTCCAGCCCGGTGCGCCCGCCGGCCCGTGCGGCCAGCCGGCCGGCCGCCGCGTCGACCGCGTACAACAGCAGGTAGTGCGGGGTGGCCGGGGTGCCCGGCCGGTCCAGGGCGGCGGAGGTCTCGGCCATCAGCTCCGGCAGGGTCTCGTCGTCGTACCAGGCGGCGTCGTCGGCGAGGTCGGCGTACAGCTCCCGGGCTGCCGGGTCGGCGTCCGGGTCGAGGCAGGCGATGGAGAACCGGGCCGTGCCGGGACGGTGCTGGCGGGCCAGGGACCGGGCTGCGGCGTCCAGCACCGCGCACGCCTCGTCGACCCGGGTGCCCAGCACCGCCAGGTTCCGCCCGGGAGCCCGGGGCAGTCGCAGCACCGCCGATCGGGCCTGCACGTCGATGATCTCCCCGAGCAGCGCGACCGGGCTGCGCGGCGCTCCGTCGCCCTCGGGCGGGTTCAGTGCCCGGAAGTCCGGGGCGTCGCGCAGCCGGGGGATCGCGTCACCGTCGAACAGCCGGGCCGGCTTCGCGTCCTGCGGGCGCATCCGCCACAGCCGGTGCTGCAACTCGCTCCAGGCATCCCAGTCGCTGGCCGACGGGATGCGGGCCACCTCGTTGCCCTCCGCCAGCCCCGACTCGGCGTTGACCACGGCGTGGTGGCGGGGCAGCGACTGGGCGGCGTCGTTGCGCTCGGCGAGGATGCGCAGCGCCTTGGGCAGCGCGATGCGCAGGGTGAACTGGGCGACCAGCGCCGGCCGCCCCCACAGCGCCTCGATGCCCCGCACGTCCTGCGACGCCAGCACCAGGTGGATGCCCTGGGAGCGGCCCCGGCGGGCCAGGTCCTCCAGCAGGTCGGCGGCCTCCCGGGCCACCACGTCCCGGCCGGCCAGCAGCGCCTGGAACTCGTCGACCACGGCGACGATCCGGGGCCAGTGCCCGGTCGGGTCCACCGCCCGCAGCTCGGCGAGCTTGGTGACCTCGTGCTTCTTCGCCGCGTCGGCCCGCCGGCGCAGCTCCTCGGCGAGGAAGCGCAGCAGGGCCAACCCGAACTCCCGGTCGGTGTTGACGTTGATCCCGACCAGCCGCATGTGCGGCAGCCAGCTCGGATCCCGTCGGCCCTGGGCGAACCGGGCGAAGGACACCCCCTCCTTGAAGTCGAGCAGATAGAACTCCAGCTCGGCGGGGGAGTACCGGGACGCCAGCGCGCCGATCCAGGCGAAGATCAGGTTGGTCTTGCCGGTGCCCGAGGGGCCGCCGATCAGCGCGTGCGGCGGGTAGTCGCCGAGGTTGAGCAGCACCGGCCGGCCGTGCGGGCCCTCGCCGATCGGTGCGGTCAGCCCGGCGGAGGAGTCCTCCCGCCACATCTGCTCCGGCGGCGGCAGCAGGTCGGTGAACGGGGCCGGCGGGGGGCCGGCGTTGACCCGGGCGGCGACCTGCCGGCAGGTCTCGGTGACCAGGGTTGCCGGCGGCGGCGGGTCCAGGGTCACCGGCAGGCCGGGCGGCCCGCCCACCCGGGCGCCGTCCGGGCCCACCACGATCCGGGTCACCGTGGGGTCGTCGGGCACCGGCACGCCCCGCATCACCAGATGCACCCCGCAGGCCGCGCCGGTGCGGACCACCCGGTCGAGCTGGCCGCGTTCGTGCCGGGACAGCTCGTCGCCGCCGAGCAGCACCGCCACCCGCCACGGCTCCGGGCGACGGCTGGTCGCGGCGGCCAGGTCGCGCAGCGAGCGGTACTCGCCGGCCAGCACCGTCTCGTTGATCCGGCGGATTTGCTCCACCAGGTCGTCCAGCAGCCGGCCCAGCCCGCCCGGCCCGACGAAGGTGAGCTGCCCGGCGGTGCCCAGCGGGGCGAACCCGGCCAGGCCCCCGCCGAGGTGCTCCGGGTCGTACCCGAACAGCCGCACCGCGCCCGGGTCGGCCCGGCCCAGGCTGCGCAGCAGCAGCGCCGGCACGACGGCGGCCCCGCCGTCGGCCTCGGCCCCGGTCAGGTGCACGTGCCCGGCGTCGAGCAGCGGCACCAGCGCCGGCACCGGCTCCGCGCCGGGGATGCGTACGGTGCCGACCCGGACCGCGCCGGGCTGCTCGCCGCGCCCGGCCGGCGTGACGGTCCACCGCGTCCAGTCGGCGGAGGCCGCGCCGGGGGCCTCCCGGCGGGCCGCGTCCACGGCCCGGTGGGCCAGCTCGGCGATCCGGGCGGCGTGCTGGGCGTCGATCTCGGCCAGCCGCCGGTCCCGCTGCGTCCCCACCCTCGCCGGCACGGCCGCGGCGGCGCGCTCGACCCGGGCCAGCCGGTCCCGGGCGGCGGCGAGTTCGGCGTCGGCGGCGGCGAGTCGGCCCCGGGTGGCGCCCAGCGCCTCGGAGAGCATGCCGCGCACCCGGGTCACCAGTTGGGTCCGTCGGTCAGCCATCGGAGTCCCGGCGGGCGGCAGTCCCGGCGGGCGGCGCGGGTGGGCGGCCCTGGGCGGCCCGGTCCCGCGCTGCGCGCTCCCGGGCGGCCCGGTCCCGCGTCGCCTGGTCCCAGACGTCCCGCTCGGCCTCGCGGCGCTTCTCCCGGGCGGGCTCGCCGGCCGCGTCGGGCTGCCCGGGGTCGCGGGGCAGATCCTTGCCGAGGCGGGCCAGCAGCACGGCGGTCGCCACGCCGGCGGTGACCGCCGGATCGGCGCTGTGCGGCTGCTCCTCGCCGCTGCCGCGCTGCGGCGGGGGCATCCGGCAGATCCTGGTCAGCAGCGTCTCCAGCGCCGGCGGGGGCAGCCCGGGGAGCAGGTCGCGGACCCGGCCCTCCAGCTCCCGGCGCAGCCGGGTCAGGTCGTCGGCGCGGGGCGGATGACCGAGCAGCTCGCCGGCCAGCTCGCGCAGCATCGGCGGGGCGATCGCGGCCAGGCCGAGGCCGACGTCGGCGTGCGCGCCGCGCAGCTCCCGGTGCAGCCGGTCCCGGTCGCCGGAACGGACCCCGTCGACCACCCGGCGCAGCAGCTCGCGGGAGTCGCGGACCTTCTCGTCCGGCGTGTCCGGCGCACCCTCCCGACCGCCGGTCAGCTCCGCCACCCGCACCGCCCACCAGCGGCGCAGCACCGGGTTGTCGTCCTGGGCGGGCGGCGGCTGCTGCTCCCCGGCGGCGGGCGGCCCCCCGCGCGGCGCGTCGTGCGTCTGCCGGTCGCCGGCCGGGCGGGCCGCGGGGGCGCCGTCGGGGGCCAGCCCGATCGCCGCCAGGTACGCCGACAGCTGCTCCTGCGCCACCCGCAGCGCGTGCCCGGCGGACTCGGCGTGCTCGGTGGCGGCGGACAGCTCTGGCACCCCCATCGGGTTGGCCGACTCCTGCCGTACCCAGCGCAGCCGCTCGGTGGCCTGGCCGAACTTCTCCAGCGCCAGGGCGAGCTGGGCGATCGGCAGATCCTCGGCGGCGGCCCGCACCTGCGCCCCGACGTCCTCGATGATGGACATGCCTGCCCCTACAGGGTCGAGACGTAGAGCTGTGCCTGCTCCACCGCGACGAGGGTCGCCGCGAGGCACTCCTCCAGCTCCTGGCTGGCCTGCGTCAGCGAGGCCTGCGCCGCCTCGACGGTCTCGTGCCCGCTGCCCTCCAGGGCCCCGGCCAGGGTCTGCTGCGCCTCGGCGAGCTTCTCGCCGGCGGCCTGCACGGCGCTCTGCCCGTCACCGATCTGTTGGAGGGCGACATCGATGGCTGCCTTCAGCTCGGCGACGCTCGCCACGTGGACCTCCTGGGGGCGGGGAGATCTCCATTACAACCCATCCCCGTCGGGGAGAGAACAACCGCCCTGTCAGTGTTGCTGCCCGTCGGTCCGCTTACCGCCCTGACGTGCGGGAAGTTCGCTCGGCGGGTCGGCAGCAGTCCCCTCCGTGGGTCGCCCAGTCCCATCAACCGGACCGGTGGCGGCGTTTGGTCCCCGTGGCCTCGGCGCCAGGCGGTCAGCCCTGCCGCGCGGAACGCCCGATGATCGTCGGCGAACTCGAAGCCGTACGTCCGCTCGATGCGATCGAACTCCGCATCCGTCAAGCCCGGCGCGCAGCGTCCGTTGCTCTCACCGACCTGGCCCTCCGCGGTCCGACGGAGACCTCAAGATTATTTCGGTCTTCGCCGGGTCGGCCCCTGCCGGGTCGGTCCACCCTCCGTCGGCCCCTTTGGAGCTGCCCCGTTTGTGCTACCGATGGAGTGGGCGCGTAAACGGGGCAGCTCCAAAGGGTCGACAGGCAGGTCCCGACCGGATGCGGCAGGCAATCGTCCGGCCGCCACCCGATTGCCCGGCGCACGGGGCGGCATGGGGCGCGCCCTGGCGGCGACCTCCTGAGTGAGGGAACAGCGCGGGACCGGCGATACCGAGACCATGTCAAATCCCGTGTGCCGGGCGGGCCTGAGTGAGGTAGAGCTGTTGGGAGGGAGAAACCCGGCCCAACGCCGAGCCGTCAGGCCCCGCCGCGCAGCCAGCGTGGGCCCTGCACCTCCGCGCCGAGGGCACCCACCCGGCCGCGCAGCTCCCGGTCGGCGGTGACCACCAGCCTGCGGCGGTCCGCGGCGGCGCCGACCAGCTCGACGATGGCGTCGTCGCCCGAGCCCGGCGCGGCCACCACCCGCACGCCGGGCACCGTCGGCACCCCCCGCGCCGCGCCCTCCACCACCAGCACCACCTCCGCGGGCCCGGGCAGCAGCGGCGGCAGGCCGACCTCGGCCACCGGGGTCAGGGCGTCGCGCAGCCGGGCGGCGGCGCCGGCCCGGTCCCGCCACCAGCCGTCGGGACGGGACCCCACGACGTTGGCGGCGTCCACGATCAGCAGCGGCCTCGTATCCATGCGCCCAGCCTGCCATCCGGGGGCGTTTGTCGCGCCGGCCGCCGGGTAGCCACCGCCGTCCGTGCCGGCGGATTCTGCACCGGCGAGCGCGTCCGACCGCGGGAGGAAAGACATGACGGGAACCGGCGACTTCGGCTCCGACCCGTGGGACGAGTTCCTGGCCCGGTACTTCGGCCGGGGCGAGGCGGGACGCCGGCCGGCGCACCGGGTCGACATCACCCGGCTGATGACCGCCGACGCGCGGGAGATGCTCGCCGACGCGGCCCGCCGGGCCGCCCAGCGGCACAGCAACGACCTGGACACCGATCACCTGCTCTGGGCGGCGTTGCAGCGGGAGCCGCTGCGCGATCTGGTCCGCCGCGCCGGCGCGGACCCCGACGCCATGGTCAACGCCCTGGGCGGGCGCGGTGACGGGGCGCCCCGGGGCGAGGTGCCACCGAACCTGTCGCTCACCCCGGCAGCCAAGCGGGCCCTGCTCGACGCCCACCAGCTCTCCCGCGCGATGGGCGCCAACTACATCGGCCCCGAACACATCCTGATGGCCCTCCCGCTGAACCCGGAGTCCCCGGCCGGCCGGATGCTCGCCGCCGGCCGGATCCAGCCCGAGTCGCTCCAGGCGGCCAGCGCCGAGCGCGGTCCGATGGCCGGCCCGAAGCCCGACCGGGGCACGCCGACCCTCGACCAGTACGGCCAGGACCTCACCGAACTGGCCCGCAACGACCAGATCGACCCGGTGATCGGGCGATCCGCCGAGATCGAGCAGGCCGTGGAGATCCTCTCCCGGCGTACCAAGAACAACCCGGTGCTGATCGGCGAGGCCGGCGTCGGCAAGACCGCGATCGTGGAGGGGCTGGCCGAGCGGATCTGTGACGGTGACGTGCCGCAGACCCTGCTCGGCAAGCGGGTGGTGCAGCTCGACCTCGCCGGCCTGGTGGCCGGCACCCGCTACCGGGGCGACTTCGAGGAGCGGCTGAAGAAGGTCATCGACGAGATCCGCGCCCACCGCGACGAGCTGATCATCTTCCTGGACGAGATCCACACCCTGGTCGGCGCCGGCGGGGCGGGCAGCGAGGGCGGCATGGACGCGTCCAACATGCTCAAGCCGGCGCTGGCCCGCGGCGAGCTGCGGGTGATCGGCGCGACCACCCTGGACGAGCACCGACGCACCATCGAGAAGGACGCCGCGCTGGCCCGCCGGTTCCAGCCCGTGCTGGTGCCCGAGCCCACCGTTGAGGACACCGTGGCCATCCTGCGCGGCCTGCGCGACCGCTACGAGGCCCACCACCAGGTGCGGTTCACCGACGAGGCGCTGGTCGCCGCCGCCGAGATGTCCGACCGGTACGTCACCGACCGGTACCTGCCGGACAAGGCGATCGACCTGATCGACCAGGCCGGCGCCCGGGTCCGGCTGCGCACCCGTACCCCCGCCTCGGACGTGCGCGAGCTGGAGCAGCAGCTCGACGAGGTGCGCCGGGACAAGGAGCAGGCGGTCGCCGACGAGCAGTACGAGCGGGCCTCCGCCCTGCGCGACCAGCTCGCCGAACTGGAGGCGCAGATCCGCCGGGCCAAGGGCGACGAGGGCGACGGCTCCCAGGTGCCGGCCGTCGGCCCGGAGGAGATCGCCGAGGTGGTCTCCCGGGCCACCGGCATCCCCGTCGCCCAGCTCACCGAGGAGGAACGGGACCGGCTGCTGCGGCTGGAGGGGCACCTACACGAGAAGATCGTGGGCCAGGACGACGCGGTCGGCGCGGTCGCCGAGGCGGTGCGCCGGTCGCGGACCGGGCTGGCCGACCCGAACCGGCCGATGGGCAGCTTCCTGTTCCTCGGCCCCACCGGCGTCGGCAAGACCGAGCTGGCCCGGGCCCTGGCCGAGTCGCTGTTCGGCGAGGCCGACCGGATGGTCCGGCTGGACATGAGCGAGTTCCAGGAACGGCACACCGTCGCCCGGCTGGTCGGCGCTCCCCCCGGCTACGTCGGGTACGAGGAGGCCGGCCAGCTCACCGAGGCGGTGCGCCGCCGCCCGTACGCGGTGGTGCTGCTCGACGAGATCGAGAAGGCCCACCCCGACGTGTTCAACATCCTGCTCCAGGTGCTCGACGACGGCCGGCTCACCGACAGCCAGGGCCGGACGGTGAACTTCAAGAACACCGTCCTGATCATGACCAGCAACCTGGGCTCGGAGCTGATCACCGGCAGTCAGCGCGCGGTCGGCTTCGACACCGGTGCGGGCGGCGAGGCCGGGGAGAACGACGAGCTGCGCGAGCGGCTGATGCGCCGGCTCAAGGAGAACTTCCGCCCCGAGTTCCTGAACCGGATCGACGAGGTGATCATCTTCCAGCGGCTGGAGCAGCAGCAACTGCGCCAGATCACCGAGCTGATGCTGGAGGAGACCCGGCGCCGGCTGCACGCCCAGGACATCGGGGTGGACTTCACCCTCGCCGGGATCGACTGGATCGCCGAGCGCGGCTACCAGCCGGAGTTCGGCGCCCGCCCGCTGCGGCGGGTGATCCAGCGCGAGGTGGACAACCGGATGTCGCGGATGCTGCTGGAGAACGCGATCTCGCCGGGGCAGCGGGTGACCGTGGACGCCCGCGACGACGCGCTCGCCTTCGACGTGGCCGCCGGCGACCGGGACTACTCCTCGGCCACCACGTCCCACCCACGGTGAGCGGGCGGAGGGCGGAGATGACCGAACCCGAGGAGAGCGGCGAGGAGAACCCAGACGACGAACGGGCCGAACCGATCCTGGCCCCCCCGACGGCCAACCCCACCCGGGTGCGGGTGCCGCCGGAGGGCCTGCATTCCCACACCGGCGAACCGGAACCGTCCGGGCCGCCGCCCGCAGAGGAGGCGTGATGGTACGCGAGGCGCGACTCGATCCCGAGGTCGAGGTGCTCTGGGAGGACTTCCACGCCGAGGTGAACGTCACCTCCGAGCGGCTGCGCAGCTGGCTGCTGACCCGAGGCTCCGGCGAGGATTCGTTCGGGCCGGACCCCTCCCTCGACCTGCCCGAGCCGGGCCGGCAGATCCTCGCGGTGCTGCGCAAGCGCAAGGTCGACCTGACCCCGGAGGACATCGAGGTGATGCGGGACGCCATCGACCGGATCCGGGCGCTGACCGAGGCCCGACCGAAGGGCGGCACCAGCGACGACGAGTGGCGGCACTCCCTGCTCGACCTCGGCCACGACATCCTCGTGGAACGCTGACGCCACCCGCCGGCCCGCCATCGGCTGCTCACCGGCCCGTGACGGCGCGCGGGCCCGCTCACCGGCTCATGACGCCCGCGCGGGCCCACTCACGGGGCCCGTGCGGGCCGTTCGACGTTTCGCCCGCGCCCGGCCACCGGTTCCCGCGTGCCGGCCGCACGCGGGAACCGGTGGCCGGGCGGCGGTCACTCCGATTCCATGCTGCCGATCTGCAGCCCGGCGGCGTCCGCGGCGGACTGGCGCTCGCCGCGCGCCCGTTCCTCCCGGCTGAGCAGGGTCGCGTACTCGGTGATGTCGGCGGGGTCGGGGACCACGGGCAGGCGGCGCAGGAACGCCTCCACGTCCCGGGAGGCGGCGGTGTGCGCGGCGGCGGCCGCCCACAGCGTCTCCCGGTCGTCGGCGGTGGGGTAGAGATCGGTCATGTCGCCCCAATTACCCACCGTCAGGCGGTTCGCACCCCGGAACCCGCCCCACCGGGCACCGGGCCGGCCGGGGCGGGCCGGCGCACCCCGAACTCCGGGTGCCGCAGCAGCCAGGCGAGGTAGTCCGGGTGCGCGGCGAGCGAGTCGGTGTACGCCGACACCGCCGTGTCCAGCACCTCGCCGGCGAAGCCCGCACCGGCCGAGTCCGGGTGCCAGCCCAGCATCAACCGCCAGCGCAGCGGCGTCCCGGCCAGCCGGCGGGTCACCAGCCCGGGCACGGGACGGAAGGTGGCCTGGCACAGCGCCACCGCCACGCCGGCCTCCACCAGGTCGATGGAGCCGCGCACGTCGGCCTCGTACATCTTGCTGGGGGTGAAGCCGTCGCGGGCGCAGGCGGCGGCGAAGCAGTCGCCGAAGCAGCCGTCGCCGGGGGCGGCGACCCACTGCTCGTCGCGCAGGTCCACCAGGCGCACCTCGTCCCGTTCGATCATCGGGTGTCCCCCGGGCAGCAGCACCTGCACCGGCTCCATCGCCACCTCCCGCCAGGTCAGCCCGTGCCCGGCCGGTGGCAGCGAGTCGCCGCAGACCCCGACCAGGGCGTAGTCCATCCGGCCGCCGCCGACGAGCTGGGCCAGCTCGTCGGCGGACCAGGAGGCGTACGTGGTGATCTGCGCCTGGGGGTACGCGGCGGCGAGCCGGTGCACCAGGCGGCCGAGGATGGGGCTGTTCACCCCGCCGAACCGGTACCGGGCGGGCGTCGGGTCGGCACCGGCCAGCCGGGCCGCCTCGTCCTGCAGGCCCTGCATGGCCGGCAGCAGGACCCGGGCCCGGGACAGCACCAGCTCGCCGAGGGCGGTGGGCCGAGCGCCCCGCCGGTCCCGATCGAACAGTGGGCCGCCGAGGGTCCGCTCGATGCGTTGGAGCTGGGCGGTGAGCGCCGGCTGGGCCAGGCCGAGCGTGGATGCCGCCTTGGTCACGCTCCCCGTCTCCGCGATGGCGCAGACCACCCGCAGGTGTCGCAGCTCCAGATTCATAGGGTGACGGTATGGCCACTCGGGGGATCGATGGAAGGCCTTGGATGGGTTGGAGTTGACCGATGTCCGGGCTGGCCCGTCCGGTAATCGGTCAGCCCGGCGGTCGCGGCGCCTCCGACGCGGTCGCCGGCCGGCCCGTTTCCGGCTCCAGATCCGTCAGGTACGTCGGCCTGCCGGTCACCGCGTCGCGGACCTTGTCCACCACACCCACCGCCGGCTCGACGATCCGGTTCCAGGGCGGCGCCGTCGGGGTGCCCGGGTGCGGCCGGGTCGGCGCGGCCTCCTCGGCGATCTCCCACCGGTTGCCCAGCCGGATCAGCTCCACGTCCGTGGCCACCTCGCGCAGCGGGCTGACCAGTGCGGCGACCCGGGCGACGTGCCGGCGCACCCGCTCGGCCACGTCGGCCAGCGCGGGATCCGGCGGACCGGCCAGCCCTTTCAGGGCGGTCAGCAGCGCGCCGGCGGCCTCAAGCTCCCGGTCGACCAGCTCCCCGGCCTGTGGCAGGGCGGCCCGCACGGTGGGGAACAGGTACTGCTCCTCCGCCGACAGGTGCCGGGAGACCATGGCGGTGAGCACCTGGACCAGGTCGCCGAGCTCCAGGCCCGGGTCCGGGCTGCCGACCCGGTCGGCCAGGGCCAGCATCTGCTGGTGCTCCCGGTCGACGATGTCGACCAGGCTGGGCCCGCTGGGCCGGTAGCCCTCCTCGGGTACGGGCGGCAACGGGGGCAGGGGGACGGTCATGGTGCCCTCCTCGATGGCGGGTGCGGCGGCCGGCGGGTGCGGCGGGGCGGCCCAATGGGCGGTGCGGGACGCGACCGGCGGTACCCGGCACGGGCCCGCACGAAACGGAGGGCCGGCCGGGCGACCTGCCCGATGGCCGTTGCTGGTATGAAGAGCCGATGACGAGCGACGCCGCTTCCGCCCGACCCGACCCTGCCGACGAGGTCGTCGACCTCTGCCGTGACCTGCTGCGCATCGACACCACGAACACCGGGGACAACGCCACCAGCGTCGGGGAGCGCGCCGCGGCCGAGTACGTCGCGGAGAAGCTGGCCGAGGTCGGCGTCGACGCGGTGATCCACGAGTCCGCCCCGGGCCGGGCCAACCTCGTCGCCCGCATCCCCGGCACCGACCCCGGCCGGGACGCGCTGCTCGTCCACGGCCACCTCGACGTGGTGCCCGCCGACCCCGACGAATGGTCGGTGCACCCGTTCTCCGGGGAGATCCGCGACGGCTACCTGTGGGGCCGCGGCGCGATCGACATGAAGGACTTCGACGCCATGGTGCTGGCCGTGGTGCGGAACTGGCAGCGCACCGGCGTCCGGCCGGCCCGCGACATCGTGCTGGCGTTCACCGCCGACGAGGAGGCCGGCAGCGACTACGGCGCGCACTTCCTCACCGAGCACCACCGTGGCCTCTTTGACGGTTGCAGCGAGGCGATCGGCGAGGTCGGCGGCTTCTCGTACACGATCGACGAGTCCCAGCGGCTCTACCTGATCGAGACGGCCGAGAAGGGCATCGACTGGCTGCGGCTGCACGCCAGGGGCCGGCCCGGCCACGGTTCGATGGTGCACGACGACAACGCGGTCACCGCCCTCGCCGAGGCGGTGGCCCGCATCGGCCGGCACCGCTTCCCGGTGGTGGTCACCGACACCGTGCGGGCGTTCCTCGAGGAGGTCTCCGACCTGCTCGGCGTCGAGTTGGACCCGGCGGACCCGGAGACCGCCATCGCCAAACTCGGCCCGATCGCCAACATCATCGGTGCGACGATCCGCAACACCGCCAACCCGACCCGGTTCGCCGCGGGCTACAAGGACAACGTCATCCCCGGCCGGGCCACCGCCACCATCGACTGCCGCAGCCTGCCGGGCCAGTCCGAGCTGCTGGAGCAGCAGCTGCGCGAGCTGGTCGGCCCGGACATCGTGATCGAGTACATCCAGCGGCAGCCCGCCCTGGAGACCACCTTCGACGGTGATCTGGTCGACGCCATGTCCGTGGCCCTGCGCGCGGAGGACCCGGGTGCCCGGCCGGTGCCGTACATGCTCTCCGGCGGCACCGACGCCAAGGCCTTCTCCCAACTCGGCATCCGCTGCTTCGGCTTCGCGCCGCTTCGGCTGCCCGCCGACCTCAACTTCTCCGGACTGTTCCACGGCATCGACGAGCGGGTCCCGGTGGACGGACTACAGTTCGGCGTGCGGGTTCTCGACCGGTTCCTCCGGAGTTGCTGACCGTGTCCGTCGCCCTACCGTTCGGCGCGGAACATCCCCCATTGTGAAGGGAACGCACATGACCGACCAGCACGGTGAGCTGGACGCTGCCCTGGAGCGGGTGATCGACGCCGCCCGCGTGCACCTGGCCGCCGTCCGGTCCGCCCAGGGCCGCATCGACGACGACGACGTCTGGCAGGCGTACGTCGGCCTGAACAACGCCTCCTTCGCGTACGACGAGCAGCTGCTCGACGCGTTCGGCGAGGTCACCCCCTGGGACGTGGAGTCCATCGACCCCGACGAGGCCGACGAGCGCTTCGGCGCCGCCGAGGGCGTCGAGGCCACCGACCCGCACTCCCGGGTCGTCTCGGTGCGCCAGCGCCGCGACTACCGGGTGCCCAGCGTCGCCGCGTTGATCAGGGTCGCCGAGGCGGCCCGTCGCGAGGGCACGCCCGAGGACGAGGAGCCGGCACCCGTCGAGGGCGTCGGCGAGGCGGTGCTGGAGCTGCTGCAGAGCGGCGACGGCTCACTCAGCGCGCTGGACGTCCCGGAGCTGGAACCGCTCGACGGCGTGGTCATGGTCAGCGAGGTCGACAACCCGGTCGACCTGGAGTCGTTCGACGACGAGGACGCGGTTGGCCCGTTCCAGCCCGCCGCCGACGACCGCCTGGTGGGCCGCCTCGACGAGCACCCGTTCCTCGACCTCGACGACGAGGATCACGACCACGCGGGGCACCGCCACTAGGCCGTGGCCGCCTCGGGGCCCGAGCATCGGCTCGCGCCCCGGGGCGGCGTCGCGCCGTGGTCGCCCGGAGGTGACCCGGCGCTCAGTACGACAGGCCCGGCTGGGGTTGGTTGACCCGGCGGCGGCGCAGCACGACCTGCCGCGTGCCGTCCCGGTACAGCCGTACCCGGGCCAGCTCCCAGCCCGAGAACTCCGCCTGGATCGCCAGCTGCGCCGCGGCGGTCAACCGGTCGACGTTCGAGGGCAACCGCAGCGGCGCGTATTCGTAGTCCATGGGTTCCATGCTGCCCAGCCCGCCGGCCGTTCGCCACCCCCTCCCGAGGTGACCGCCGCCTCCGCCCCGAACTGCGCGGCGGCCCCCGTCAGCCGTCCCGCTCGGGGTAGCCCACCGGCACCGCCGACACGTCGTCGAGCGCGACGACGATCTCGTCGGGCAGGGTCACCCGCTCCACCTGGAGCGCCCCGAGGAGCTGCCCGACCGTCCGGGCGCCGAGGATCGGGGCCGTCACCCCGGGTCGGTCGCGGATCCAGGCCAGCGCCACCTCCAGCGGCGACACCCCCAGCCCGCCGGCCGCCGTGGCCACCGCCTCCACGATGCTGGAGCAGCGCGGCTCCAGGTACGTCGCCACGAACGGCTCGAAGTGCGCCGACGCGGCCCGCGAGTCCGCCGGCCGGCCGTGCCGGTACTTGCCGGTGAGCACCCCCCTGCCCAGCGGCGACCAGGGCAGCATCCCCAGGCCCAGCGCCGCGCAGGCCGGCAGCACCTCCCGCTCCACCCCCCGCTCCAGCAGCGAGTACTCCACCTGGGTGGCGACAACCGGGGCCCGCCCCGGCCACGCCGCCTGCCATGCCGCAGCCCGCGCGGTCTGCCAGCCGGAGAAGTTCGACACCCCGACGTAGCGGACCCGGCCGCTGGCCACCGCGTGGTCCAGCGCGGCCAGGGTCTCCTCCAGCGGGGTGTCCGGGTCGTACCCGTGCACCTGCCACAGGTCCACGTGGTCCGTGCCGAGCCGGCGCAGCGAGGCGTCCAGCGTGCGCAGCAGGTGGCCCCGGGAGGTGTCCCGGCGCCGGCCGGTGCCCGGCCGCAGCCCCGCCTTCGTCGCGATCAGCAGCTCGTCTCGGGGGACCAGGCTGCCCAGCAGGGACCCGATCACCGCCTCCGCGTCCCCGTCGCCGTACACGTCGGCGGTGTCCACCAGGTTGCCGCCCGCGTCGAGGAAGCTCTTCAGCTGGGCGGCACCGTCGTCGGCGTCGGTGTCCCGGCCCCAGGTCATGGTGCCGAGCGCGAGCCGGGAAACCGCCAGCCCGCTTCGGCCGAGCGGTCGCTGTTGCATGGGTGAACCTTATTTCCAACCCGCCGCCGCCGACATCCTCGCTCCCGTCAAGTTCCTGCTAGCCCCTCCGGTCGGTGGGATTCCCATCGGTCCGGCCGGTCCGCCCCGATGTGACGCGTTCGGGGTGAGCCGGTGATCGTCGCAGACGCCGGCATTGCGTAACCTGATGCGACCTGTGCTGCGGATGGGGGAGGACCAGTGCGACTCGGGCTCAGCCTCGGATACCAGACGGCGTGGAGCACACCCGCCGATCACCTGGCGCTCGCCCAGGAGGCGGACCGGCTCGGCTACTCGGTGGTGTGGGCCGCGGAGGCCTACGGCTCCGACTCGCCGAGCATGCTGGCCTGGATCGCCGGGCAGACCGAACGGATCGACGTGGGCAGCGCGGTGATGCAGATTCCCGCCCGCACCCCGGCGATGACCGCCATGACGGCGGCGACCATCGACGCGCTCTCCGGCGGCCGGTTCCGGCTCGGCCTGGGCGTCTCCGGGCCGCAGGTCTCCGAGGGCTGGCACGGGGTGCGCTTCGCCAAGCCCCTCGCCCGCACCCGGGAGTACGTCGACATCGTCAAGCTCGCCATCGCCCGCAAGCCGGTCGAGTACGACGGCGAGTTCTACACGCTGCCGCTGCCCGACGGCCCGGGCAAGGCCCTGCGGCTCGGCTTCCACCCGCCCCGCGAGCAGGTCCCGATCTACCTCGCCGCCGTCGGCCCGAAGAACCTGGAGCTGGCCGGCGAGATCGCCGACGGGTGGCTGGCCGTGTTCTACGCCCCGGAGTTCGCCGAGGAGCAGCTCGCCGCCGTGCGCGCCGGCCGGGCGAAGGCCGGCAAGGAGCTGGCCGGCTTCGACGTCGTGCCGTCGGTCCCGGTGGTCATCGGCGACGACGTCGCCTCCTGCGCCGAGATGGTCCGCTTCTACGCCGCCCTCTACGTCGGCGGCATGGGCAGCCGGCAGCAGAACTTCTACAACCAGCTCGCCACCCGGATGGGCTACGGCGACGCCGCCCGCGAGGTGCAGGAGCTCTACCTGGCCAAGCGGCAGCGCGACGCCGCCGCGGCGGTGCCTATGGAGTTCATCGACCGCACCTCGCTGCTCGGGCCGAAGGAGCGCATCGCCGAGCGGATGCGCGAGTACGCAGCCGCCGGCGTCACCACCCTGTCGGTGACCCTCTTCGTGGCCGACCGGGACAGCGGCGTGCAGACCCTGCGGACCGTCGCCGAGGCGCTGGACCTGGCCGGAGTCGGCGAGTGACCTGGATCGAAGCCATCGTCCTGGGCGTCGTCCAGGGCCTCACCGAGTTCCTGCCGGTCAGCTCGTCGGGGCACCTGCGGATCACCTCGGCGATCTTCTTCGGCCGCGACGCCGGATCCTCGTTCACCGCCGTCACCCAGCTCGGCACCGAGGCGGCCGTGCTGATCTACTTCGCCAAGGACATCTGGCGGATCACCCGGACCTGGGTGGTCGGCCTGTTCGACCGCTCGGTGCGCAGCAGCCTCGACTACCGGATGGGCTGGTACGTGATCGTCGGCTCCATCCCGATCGGGGCCTTCGGCTTCCTGTTCAAGGACCAGATCAAGACCGCCGGTCGGAACCTCTGGCTGGTCGCCACCACCCTGATCGTCTTCGCCTTCGTGCTCGCCTTCGCCGAGTACTGGGGCCGGCAGACCCGCACCCTGGCCAACTTCCGGATGCGCGACGGCATCGTGATGGGCTTCGCGCAGGCCATGGCGCTGATCCCCGGGGTGTCCCGCTCGGGCGGCACGCTCACCGCCGGCCTGCTGCTCAACCTCACCCGGGAGACGGCGGCCCGATACTCGTTCCTGCTGGCCATCCCCGCCGTGGTGATGTCCGGGGTGTTCAGCCTCGGCGACGTCTTCGAACCGTCCGCGCCCGGCACCGCCGCGCCGAGCGGGGCGCAGTTGGTGGTCGCCACGCTCATCGCCTTCGCCATCGGCTACGCCGCCATCGCCTGGCTGCTGCGCTACGTCGCCCACCACACCCTGTACGTCTTCGTGCTGTACCGGGTCGCCCTGGGCACCCTGGTCCTCGCTCTGTTGATGACGGGCACCATCTCCGCCACCTAGCCGGGACCGCCGCCGGACGCACAGAGCTGGCCGGGCCCCCGTTCTCGGGGACCCGGCCAGTTGGCTGTCCGGTGGTGCTGTGGTGCTGTGGTCCGGTGGTCAGCTGTTCCAGTGCTGGGTGACGAGGTCGGCGGCCTGCTGTTCCCACTGTGCGTACGCGTCGGGGTAGGCCGACACCTGGACGGTCTGTGCGGCGTCGGTCAGGGGCATGTCCTGCCAGCCGTCGACCTGCTTCAACCCCTTCAGGAACGCCAGGGTCGAGTACTCGGGGTCGGTGATCTGCTCCGGGGTGCCCCAACCAGACGTCGGACGCTGCTGGAACAGGCCCAGCGAGTCGTGGTCGTTGCGGTCACCCAGGTGACCCAGGTTCTCCAGCTTCGACTCCTGCAGGGACGTGCCGATCGAGATCACGGCCGCCCGCTCGTCCAGGCCGGCCTTCTTCGTGGCGGCGATGATCGCCTTCACGTTGGCGGTCTCCTCGTCACCGAGGTCGATGCGGGACTGCTCACCCTGCACACCGTGCGGGATCAGCTTGCCCTTGTCCACGCCGGGCTTGTCGGCCTGCACGGCCACAGCGGTCGTCGGGGTCGCCGACTCGGGGGTGGGGGTGGCGTGGGCGGTGGCCGGGCCGGCGAACACGCCACCGGCGAAGGCCAGACCAGCGATACCGAGAACGCTCTTACGCATGATCGTGTTCATGGGGGTGACTCCAATCGGGGGTCGACACACACACCACCCCAGGGGAAGGGGCGGGGGTGTAAGCACCACGTCGAGGCGCCCAAAAGATCAAAAAGGGGGAAAGCCATCCGGCTGCTCACCGCACCGGGGGGTGCTGGTGGCGCCGGGACCATGTGTAACGACCGGCCACCGACCCGCATTCCCTGAGGGGGTCACGGGGTCCGGGGGGTTCAGTAGCGGTGTGCGCTACTCGATCGTCCGCCATGTGTAACGACCCCGCCCCGCCCGATGTTCCGCCGACCGGATGCCGCCGGCCACACCCCAAAACCCCCCAAACACCCCACTCCGCCCCCGCCTGCCCCACCCCTTTGCACGGTGATCAAGAGGTTTGTGTCGGGTTCGGGGCGCAATCCTGACGTAAACCTCTTGATCACCGCACAAGGCGGGAGGGGGAGGGCAGGGGGCAGCCAGCTTGGGGGCAACCGTTGCTATGGGTGACCCAATAGGCTGGGTGTCGTGGCGACTCTCCTCCTCCTGCGGCACGGCCGCACCACCGCCAACGCCGACGGTGGCCTCGCCGGCCGGCAGCCCGTCGAGCTGGATGACACCGGGCGGGCCCAGGCCACGGCGGTGGGCGAGCGGCTGCGCGGGTTGCCCCTCGCCGCGGTGGTCACCAGTCCGTTGATCCGCTGTCGGCAGACCCTGGAACTCGCCCTCCCACAGGCCAGCCCGACCGTGGACGAGGGGCTGATCGAGTGCGGGTACGGCAGCTGGGAGGGGCAGCCGCTGAAGAAGCTGGCCAAGGAGCCGCTCTGGCCGGTGGTCCAGCAGCATCCGAGCGCCGCAGTCTTCCCCGAAGGCGAGTCGATGGCCGCGATGGCGGCGCGGGCGGTCGCGGCGGTACGCACCTGGGACGCGCGGATCTCCGCCGAACACGGTCCCGAGGCGGTCTGGCTGGCATGCAGCCACGGCGATGTGATCAAGGCCATCGTGGCGGACGCGCTGGGCGTACACCTGGATCTCTTCCAGCGCATCGTCGCCGACCCGGCGTCGGTGACGGCGATCCGGTACACGCCGCTGCGGCCGTTCCTGGTGCGGCTCAACGACACCGGCGGCGACCTGGCCGCGCTGGTGCCGCCGCCGCACAAGCGGCGGCGGCGGGCGACGAGGTCGACGGACTCCGACGCCGCCGTGGGCGGAGGCGCCGGGGCCCCGCGGTGAGGCGCCCGCCGGGGGCGTGCGGTGAGCGCCAGGCGGGTCCGCCGGGTGCGGGGAGGGCCCCACGGTATGCGCGGGCGCGATTCACGGTCGGTGGGGTGCGCGACGCCATGGCGGGCCGGATAGGGTCGTGGGTATGAGCCACCAGGTGCACGCCTTCGAGCCGCCGGAGCGGTTCGTCGCCGGGACGGTCGGGGCGCCCGGGGAGCGCACGTTCTTCCTGCAGGCGCGCGGCGGTGGCCGGCTGGTCAGCGTCGCGCTGGAGAAGGTCCAGGTGTCGCTGCTCGCCGAGAAGCTGGAGGAGCTGCTGACCGAGGCGCAGCGCCGCTTCGGTGTGCAACTGCCCGAGCCGACGGTTTCCGTGGGCGACAACGGCCCGCTGGACACGCCGGTCGACGAGGAGTTCCGGGTCGGCACCCTCGGGCTGGCCTTCGACGTCGACACCGCCACGGTGGTGATCGAGGCGATCGCCACCGGTGAGGGGGAGGCCGAGGTCGAGCTCGGCGGCCCCGAGGACGACGACGAGGAGGACGCCGACGACGACGAGGAGCCGGACGAGACCCTCGACCGGCTGCGCGTCCGGTTGACCCCCGAGGCGACCCGTGAGTTCATCGAGCGGGCCCGCCGGGTGGTCAACGCCGGTCGCCCGCCCTGTCCGCTCTGCGGGCAGCCGCTGGACCCCGCCGGGCACCTGTGCCCGCGGCACAACGGTTACCACCGGTGACGTCGTCCGAACTCCAACCCCGTCAGGACGGCGCGGCGACCCTGCGGTTGCTGCGCGACGGTGAGCTGACCGTCGAGGGCCGGCTGGTCGACGCCTCGAACGCCACGCTGCTCGGCGCGCTCACCCTCGACGGGCTGAGCGCGCGCTGCGTCTACAAGCCGGTGCGGGGCGAGCGACCGCTGTGGGACTTCCCCGACGGCACCCTCGCCGGGCGGGAGGTCTCGGCGTACCTGGTCTCCCGGGCCAGCGGCTGGGACCTGGTGCCGCCGACGGTGCTGCGGGGCGGCCCGTTCGGCCCGGGTTCCTGCCAGCTGTGGATCGACGAGCCCTCCGACGCCGAGCCGCTGGTCGGGTTCGTGCCCGCCGACACGGTGCCGCCGCGCTGGCTCCCGATCGCGGCGGCCCGGGACGACGACGGCACCCCGTACGCCCTGGCGCACGCCGACGACCCGCGCCTGGCCCGGCTGGCCGTGCTCGACGCGGTGATCAACAATGCCGACCGCAAGGGCGGCCATGTGCTGGCCGGCCCGGACGACCGGATCTACGGCATCGACCACGGGGTGAGCTTCCACGTCGAGCAGAAGCTGCGCACCGTGCTGTGGGGCTGGGCCGGTCGGGAGTTGCCGCCGGATGCGCTGGAGATGCTCGCCGACCTCGCCGGCCAGCTCGCCGGCGCCCTCGGCGAGGAGCTCGGCGAGCACCTGACGATCCGCGAGGTCGCGGAGGTCGCCGCGCGGGTGGGGCGGCTGGGTGACGCCGGCCGCTTCCCGCAGCCGCCGGAGGACTGGCCGGCGATGCCCTGGCCACCCATGTGACGGTGGCCGTCAGGTCGCCCCGACGCGAGAGGCTGTCGTGTTGATCACTCTGGGGGTGGCTTCGGTGCGCCGGGTGGCTCGTTAGGCTGACGGGCATGGAGTCTTGGGTGGGGCATGAGGTGCCACGGCTGCCCGGCAGGGGTGGCCCGCTGATGTTGTTCGACTCGGCGCGGCGTGGTGTCGAGCCCAGTCTGCCCGACGGCACCGCCACCATGTACGTCTGCGGCATCACCCCGTACGACGCCACCCACCTCGGCCACGCCGCCACCATGATCACGTTCGATCTGGTGCAGCGCGTGTGGCGGGACTCCGGCCTGACGGTGCGGTACGTGCAGAACGTCACCGACATCGACGACCCGCTGCTGGAGCGGGCCGAGCGCGACGGCGAGGACTGGAAGGTCCTGGCGATGCGGGAGACCGCGCTGTTCCGGGAGGACATGGAGGCGCTGCGGATCATCCCACCGGCGCACTACGTCGGCGCGGTGGAGTCGATCCCGGACATCGCCGACAAGGTCCTCGTCCTGCTCAAGGACGGTGCGGCGTACCGGCTCGACGACGGCACCGGCGACGTCTACTTCGACATCACCGCCGTCCCGGAGTTCGGCTACGAGTCGAACCTGTCCCGGCCGGAGATGCTGGAGATCTTCCCCGAGCGCGGTGGCGACCCGGGCCGGGCGGGCAAGCGGGACCCGCTGGACCCGCTGTTGTGGCGGGGGGCTCGCGAGGGCGAGCCGTCCTGGCCCGGCGGCGACCTCGGTCCGGGCCGGCCGGGCTGGCACATCGAGTGCACGGTGATCGCTTTGAACCTGCTGGGCGAGACCATCGACGTGCAGGGCGGCGGGAATGATCTGATCTTCCCGCACCACGAGTGTTCCGCCGCGCACGCGGAGCGGCTGACCGGGCGGTCGCCGTTCGCCACCCACTACGTGCACGCCGGCATGATCGGCCTGGACGGCGAGAAGATGTCGAAGTCCAAGGGCAACCTGGTCTTCGTCTCCCGGCTGCGCGCCGACCGGGTGGACCCGGTGGCGGTCCGGCTCGGGCTGATGGCCGGGCACTACCGCGCCGACCGCACCTGGACCGACGACCTGCTGACCGCCGCCCACGAGCGCCTGGCGCGGTGGCGCCGGGCCGCCGCGGTCACCGCCGGCCCGTCGGGGGTCGAGCTGCTGGCAGCGGTACGCGACCGGCTCGCCGACGACCTCGACACCCCCGGCGCGATCGCGGTCGCCGACGCCTGGGCCGAGCGCGCCCTCGCCGGCGAGGGCGAGGACCGGGCCGCCCCGACCCTGTTCGCCGACACCCTCGACGCCCTCCTGGGGCTCCGCCTCTGACTGACCGACCCGCGCCCGTCCCTGGCGGATCAGCCCAGGACGGTCGGCCCGCGCCCGCCCCTCTGGCGGATCAGCCCAGGACGAGGCCGGGGTCCGGGTCGGGATCCGGCGTGGGGGCGGGGATCCGGTACTCCTCGGTGAGCGTGGTCATCGGTCCCGGCCAGGTGGCGTGGGCGACCTCGATGGGCTTGCGCCGGTCGTCGTAGGCGACGTGCAGCAGGTGCAGTACGGGGGTGTCCGGGCGGATCTGGAGTGTCTCCGCCTCCTCCCGGCTGGGCTGGCGGGCGGTGATGGTGTCGGTGGCGGTGACGTACCGCCGGCCGGTGGCCTCCTCGGCCTCCTGGTAGAGGGGCCGGCCGAACGCCTCGCCCCGCTCCAGGGAGGTGCCGGCGGTGTCCGCCGGGAGGAACCAGGAGGCGCCCACCTCGACGGGGGAGTCCTCGGTGCGGACGAGGTGTCGGCGGCACAGCAGCTCGGTGCCGTCGGCGACGCCGAACGCGTCGGCGATCTCCGGCGGGGCGGGGGCCCGGCCGACCGAGACGAGCTGCTGACGGTACCGGGCGGCCAGGTCCGTGTGGTAGCCGCGGAAGCCGCCGTACCGGCCCCGGGAGAGGCGGTTGAGTCGGCGGCGGGTGCCCCGGACGTACGTACCGGAGCCGGGCTTGGTGATCAGGATGCCCTCGACCCGCAGCTGGTCGACGGCGCGTTGCACGGTCTGCTTCGCCACGCCGAACATCTCGGCGATGGCCGGGATGGACGGCAGCCGCTCGCCGGGCCCCCAGTCGCCGCGGCGCACCTGGGCCTTGAGCTGCGCGGCGATCTGCCGGTGCGGGAACTCGGCCGCGCCGGGGTTGATCTGCATGCCCGCCTCCTAGAATGACAGCTAGGTTCCTAGGATGCCGTACGGGACGTGACCTCGCCACCCCGGACACGCACGAGGGCCCCGGATCATGGCGATCCGGGACCCTCGGCGTACGGGGTAGCTACGCGGCTACCAGGAACCGGCGGTGGGGCCGGCCGAGCCGCCACGCCGACGCAGGTACTTCTCGAACTCCTGGGCGATCTCGTCACCGGTCAGCGGGGTGATGCCCGCGTCGCCGACGCGTTCCTCCAACTCGCGGACGTACTCGCCGAGCTCGGCGTCCTGCTCGGCGGCGCCGCGCACCCGCTGCTCCCACTCGGCGGCCTCCTCGGCCAGGTCGGCCATCGGCACCGGCAGGTCGAGCACCTCCTCGACCCGGTGCAGCAGGGCCAGGGTGGCCTTCGGGCAGGGCGGGTTGTTGGCGTAGTGCGGCACGTGCACCCAGAAGGAGACCGCGTCGACCTCGGCCCGGGTGCAGGCGTCGTGCAGCACGCCGACGATCCCGGTCGGGCCGTCGTAGCGGGTGGGGGTGAGCTGGTAGCGCCGGGCGGCCTCCGCGTCCGAGGCGCTGCCGCTGATCGGCAACGGACGGGTGTACGGCACGTCGGCCAGCAGCGCGCCGAGCAGCACCACCCGTTCGACCTCCAGGCTGTGGCAGATCTCCAGCACCTGCTCGCAGAACGTGCGCCAGCGCATGCTCGGCTCGATGCCCCGGATCAGCACCACGTCCCGCTCGGTGCCCTCGGGGCTGGCCACCATGAACCGGGTGGTGGGCCACTCGACCCGGCGGGTCTCGCCGTCGGCCATCGTGACCGTCGGCCGGCTGACCTGGAAGTCGTAGAAGTCCTCCGGGTCCAGCTCGGTGATCTGCCGCGACTCCCAGACCTGCTCCAGGTGCTCGACCGCGGCGGTCGACGCGTCGGCGGCGTCGTTCCAGCCCTCGAAGGCGGCGATGGCCACGGGGGACCGCAGTACCGGCAGTCCGTCGAACTCGGTCACGCCGTCACCTCACCCTGCTCGTCGGGGGCGGCCGCGGGCGACGGCCCTGTCGCCCGCCCGCCGTGCACGGTGGCGTCCCTGTTGTCCTTCACGTCTGTCAGCCTACGGGTCGGCGCGGGATGCGGCCCGTCGGCCGCGCCGTTCCGGCCCTCACGCGGCCGCGCCGCCCAGCCCGAACCGAACCGCGTCGGAACGAGGCGGGGGCTCCCCTCCCGCCGCCCGGGGTGATCCGGCCGACACAATGTGGGAGCGGGAGTGGGCGGCAACCCATCCACGGTTCCTCGCATTATCCTGAGTCCGTGCGGACTTCGTTGCTGGATGTGCTGTCAGACCGGATCCTCGTCGCCGACGGCGCGATGGGGACGATGCTCCAGGCCGCCGACCTGACCCTGGACGACTTCGAGGGCCACGAGGGCTGCAACGAGATCCTCAACGTGACCCGCCCGGACGTGGTCCGGGGCGTGCACGAGGCGTACCTCGCCGCCGGGGCGGACTGCGTCGAGACGAACACCTTCGGCACCAACCTGAGCAACCTGGGCGAGTACGACATCTCGCACCGGATCCGGGAGTTGGCCGAGGCCGGCGCGCGGATCGCCCGGGAGGCCGCCGACGCGTGGAGCACCCCGGAGCGGCCCCGCTTCGTGCTCGGCTCGATCGGCCCGGGCACGAAGCTGCCGACCCTCGGGCACACCGCGTACGCGACGCTGCGCGACGCGTACCAGGAGAACGCGGCCGGCCTGATCGACGGCGGCGCGGACGCCCTGATCGTGGAGACCTGCCAGGACCTGCTCCAGGTGAAGGCGGCGGTGGTCGGGTCACGCCGGGCGATGGCCGCGGCGGGGCGGACGGTGCCGCTGATCTGTCACGTCACGGTGGAGACCACCGGCACGATGCTGCTGGGCAGCGAGATCGGCGCGGCGCTGACCGCGCTGGAGCCGCTGGGCATCGACCTGATCGGGCTGAACTGCGCGACCGGGCCGGCGGAGATGAGCGAGCACCTGCGCTACCTGTCCCAGCACGCCCGGGTGCCGCTGTCGGTGATGCCGAACGCCGGCCTGCCGCAGCTCACCGCCGACGGGGCGGTCTACCCGCTGACCCCGGTGGAGCTGGCCGACGCGCTGGAGCGGTTCGTCGTCGAGTACGGCGTCTCGCTGATCGGGGGCTGCTGCGGGACGACCCCGGAGCACATCCGGGTGGTCGCCGAGCGGCTGCACGGCGCGCGGCCGGGTCCGCGGCAGCCGCAGGCCGACGCCGGCGTCTCCTCGATCTACCACCACGTGCCGTTCGCCCAGGACGCGAGCGTGCTGATGGTGGGGGAGCGGACCAACGCCAACGGGTCGAAGGCGTTCCGGGAGGCGATGCTCGCCGCTGACTGGCAGGCGTGCGTGGAGATCGCCCGCAGCCAGGCCCGGGACGGCTCGCACCTGCTGGACCTGTGCGTGGACTACGTGGGCCGCGACGGCACGGTGGACATGCGGGAGCTGGCCGGCCGGTTCGCGACCGCGTCCACGCTGCCGATCATGTTGGACTCGACGGAGCCGCAGGTGATCGAGGCCGGGCTGGAGATGCTCGGCGGCCGGTGCGTGGTCAACTCGGTCAACTTCGAGGACGGCGACGGGCCGGGCTCCCGCTACGCCCGGGTGATGCCGATCATCGCCGAGCACGGCGCGGCGGTGGTGGCGCTGCTCATCGACGAGGAGGGGCAGGCCCGCACCGCCGAGTGGAAGGTGCGGGTCGCGGGGCGGCTGATCGAGGACCTGACCGGGCGGTGGGGGCTGCGCCGGGCCGACATCCTGATCGACGCGCTGACCTTCCCGATCGCCACCGGCCAGGAGGAGACCCGGCGCGACGGCATCGAGACCATCGAGGCGATCCGGGAGGTCGCCCGCCGCTGGCCGGGGGTGAACTTCACCCTGGGCATCTCGAACGTGTCGTTCGGGCTGAACCCGGCGGCCCGGCAGGTGCTCAACTCCGTGTTCCTGAACGAGTGCGTGCAGGCCGGCCTGACCTCGGCGATCGTGCACGCCAGCAAGATCCTGCCGATGTCGAAGATCCCGGACGGGCAGCGCGAGGTCGCGCTGGACCTGATCTACGACCGGCGCCGCGAGGGGTACGACCCGGTGCAGCGGTTCATCGAGGTCTTCGAGGGGGTGGACGCCTCCTCGGCGCGGGCCACCCGGGCGCAGGAGCTGGCGGCGCTGCCGCTGGAGGAGCGGCTCAAGCGGCGGATCATCGACGGCGAGCGCAACGGTCTGGAAGCCGACCTCGACACGGCGATGGCCGAGGGTCGATCCCCGTTGTCGATCATCAACGACCTGTTGCTGGACGGGATGAAGGTGGTCGGCGAGCTGTTCGGCTCCGGCCAGATGCAACTGCCGTTTGTGCTCCAGTCGGCCGAGGTGATGAAGACCGCGGTGGCGTACCTGGAGCCACAGATGGAGAAGGCCGACGACGATGGCAAGGGCCGGATCGTGCTGGCCACGGTCAAGGGCGACGTGCACGACATCGGCAAGAACCTGGTCGACATCATCCTGTCCAACAACGGCTACGAGGTCGTCAACATCGGCATCAAGCAGCCGATCACCGCGATCCTCGACGCGGCGGAGCAGCACCGGGCCGACGTGATCGGAATGTCCGGGCTGCTGGTGAAGAGCACGGTGATCATGAAGGAGAACCTGGCCGAGATGGCCGAGCGCGGGGTCGCCGAGCGGTGGCCGGTGCTGCTCGGCGGTGCGGCGCTGACCCGGGCGTACGTGGAGGACGACCTGCGGGCGTTGTTCCCGGGCCAGGTGCACTACGCCCGGGACGCGTTCGAGGGGCTGTCCCTGATGGACCGCGTGATGACGGCGAAGCGGGGCGGGGCGCCGGTGGTGGACCCGGAGCGGGAGGCGGCCCTGGCGGCGCGTCGGGCGCGGCGGGAGCGGCAGCGGGCGATGGTGACCGAGGCGCTGCCGGAGCTGGACGACGCGTCGGTGCGTTCCGACGTGGCGCGCGACGTGGAGGTGCCGACCCCGCCGTTCCTGGGCACCCGGGTGGTGAAGGGCCTGCCGCTGGCGGAATACTCGGCGCTGCTGGACGAGCGGGCGACGTTCCTGGGGCAGTGGGGGCTGAAGGGCGCCCGGGGCGGCAAGGGCCCGTCGTACGAGGATCTGGTGGAGACCGAGGGCCGGCCCCGGCTGCGGTACTGGTTGGACCGGCTGACCGCCGACCAGGTCCTTGAGGCTGCGGTGGTGTACGGCTACTTCCCGGCGTACTCGGAGGGCAACGACCTGGTGGTGCTGGACGAGAACGGGCACGCCGAGCGGGCCCGGTTCTCGTTCCCGAGGCAGCGCCAGGAGCGGCGGTTGTGCCTGGCGGACTTCTTCCGGCCCAAGGGCGACCAGCTCGACGTGGTGGCATTGCAGTTGGTGACCGTGGGGCAGCCGGTCAGCGAGTACACGGCGAAGATGTTCGCCAGCAACGAGTATCGCGACTACCTGGAGGTGCACGGCCTGTCGGTGCAGCTCACGGAGGCGCTGGCGGAGTACTGGCACCGGCGGATCCGGGCCGAGCTGACGCTGCCGGGCGGTCGTACGGTGGCCGACGCCGACCCGGCGGGCCTGGCGGGCCTGCTGGGCAACGACTACCGGGGCTGCCGGTACGCGTTCGGCTACCCGGCCTGCCCGGACCTGGAGGACCGGGCGAAGATCGTGGACCTGCTGGGCGCGGAGCGGATCGGGGTGCAGCTCTCGGAGGAGTTCCAGCTGGTGCCGGAGCAGGCGACCGACGCGATCGTGGTGCACCACCCGGAGGCGAGCTACTTCAACGCCAAGTGACGCCGTCACCGTTTCTGAGCTGCGCAAACACCCTACCGTCTCCTGCGTGGGCCGTCGTCAGGCCGTCGGGGTCGGTTGGGCCGTGGCCGAAGGCTGCGTCAATCGCCCGGCGGGTGCGGTCCTCGCTGGTCGGCAGCAGGTGGGTGTAGACCCGCAGGGTGAAGCCGGGGTCGGAGTGGCCGAGGTACAGCGACAGGGCCTTGATGTTCTCGCCCGCGTCGAGCAGGACCGAGGCGTACGTGTGCCGAAGCACGTGCATGCCGTTCTGCCGGGTGTCCTCGACGCCGGCCAAGGAGGAGTACGCCCCACCGCGCCGTATTCCCGTCCCATAGTGCCTCGATCGCCACGACCGGGTCGGTGATGGTTCTGGCCTGCTCGATGAGCCGCGACGCCGGCACGGGTGGTGGCGGAGGGTCCACCCGACCCAGCGCCACGAGCTCGCAGCCACGTTCCTCCACGACGTTCAACGCATCGGGATCGAAACCGGGCCGGCGGGACCGGCTCCTTCCCGCACCAGTACGGCCGCGCTGACCTTGCTGCGCTGACAGATCAAGTCATCGACCCCCGCACGGACCTCCTCAGGTAGTGCCGCCCAGATTCGATCATTGTCACCCGTCACATCGGCCATGATGCTGCCGTGGCTGACCAGCGCGCCAGTGTCGAACTGCTGGGCAACGACGCCCTGGTGCAGTCGGCGGTGGTGGCCAACTGCGCCATGAACCGCGAGCGGCAGCTGTCCGGGGTGAACAGCTACACCCGGGAGCTGGGGTTCAACCCCCTCGACGTTCTCGCCGCCGGCCTTGTCGGTGCCGGCCGGGCCGAACCTTCGGCAGCCGCCGGCTGGTTGGATCTGTGCTGCGGCACTGGTCGGGCGCTGATCCGGGCCGCCGGGGAGCTGCGCCTGGCAGGGCTGACCGAGCGGACAGTCCTCGTCGGGGTCGACCTGGTCGATGCCTTCGATCCCGCACCGGCACCGCCCCTGAACCTGGAGCTGATCTGCGCCTCCGTCACCAACTGGGCACCAACGCGGACGTTCGACCTGATCACCTGTCTGCACGGGCTGCACTACCTCGGAGACAAGCTCGCCGTCCTGACCCGGGCGGCCGGGTGGCTGACTCCCACCGGCCGGCTCGTGGCCGACCTGGACCTGGCCAGCATCCGGCTTCCTGACGGGCGACCCGCCGGGCGGCGCCTTCCGCCCGACTCCGCGCCGCCGGATTTTCCTACGACCCCCGTCGCCGCCGGATCAGCTGCACCGGCCGCCGTGGGGTCCGCCTCCCGTACCGCTACCTCGGCGCCGACGATCGCGCTGGTGCCAACTACACCGGACAACCCGCCGTGCACTCCTACTACGCCGCCGATGACCACTGACCACGCCGACGACGTCCGCGCATGCCGCTGACAGCGCATCGGAGACGACCGGATTTGCCGAGATGTGCGCACTCGATCACGGCGGCAGCGATGCCGACGACAGCGCGTGTGGGCCGTGGGGCACCCGGTCGCCAGGCTCGCCCTCTGGTCGTTGTCTTCGTGGCACCATGTTGCGCTATGGATCATCAGGGGCAGTTTCGTCGCGCAGCGCTCGAGTTGGGCATCCCGGACGACGAGATCAGCAGGTTCACCAAGCACCTCCGCTTGTCGATCCGGTTGAGCGGGGGATCCGGGGGTGTTCCGGTCGGGCAGTTCGGTGGGTTGCCCCGGCTGCCGGTGGGCATGGACTGGCCGTTCGCCGGGGTCAGTCCGTTGCCGTTCATCTTCTCGGTCGACTGTGCGGCGCTGCCGAGAGTCGACGGCTTCGGCCTGCCGGCAGACGGCTCGCTGCTGTTCTTCCTGGACCACGAGCAGGCCGCTGCCACCGGGGAGCGGAGGTACGGGCGAGTTGTGTATGTGCCGGCCGGTACCGATACCGAGGTGGCGACAGGATCCACCGACGACGCGTTCGTCGGCGAGCAGTACGACGTCGGCGCCACGCTGCGCGCGGAGTTCCCCGATTGGTTCGGGGCGGACGACGAGGACGACGAGGACGAGGAGGACGACGAGGACGAGGACGACCTGTCGCCCTTCCAGCAGCAGTTGGCCCGTGACCTCGAGCGTGACCTGCCGCACCTGGACGAACTCTGTGCTCTGGCCGACGATCTCTGGCCGCCGCACAACGGGTACGTCAGCGCCTATATCGGCGGGTATGCCGACGAGGAGGTAATCGAGAGTATTGCGGAGCAGACCCTCGCGTGGCGCGAGAAGACCGGCGAGATCGTCATCCCGGTCGCGAAATGGTATTCCCATGTGGAGAAGGAGACGCACCGGCTGACGAGTGAGTGGGTGTCGCTCGCCCGCTTTCCCGTAGACAACGAGCTCTATTACCGGAGTGACGGGAGTTTCGTGATCCGTCACGACAACCTGGCCGCTGGTCGGCTGGACGAGGCACTTTCCGTGGCTGAGTTGATCCCATAGAACACCGGCGGCGCCGGATACGGCCACGATCTGCATTGCCTGCGATGCCGACGTCAGATGCTGGGCATCCGCTATTGCCGAGATGAGGGCGTTGTCGGAAAAGTCACGCTTACCTGGGTGCCTATCTGCCGGTGACGCCAAGGGCGTGCCGTAGGTAGGCCAGTCGGAACCGGAGAGCTCGAAGCAGCTTGCCGCATCTGTGGGGCAAGCGCCGTTCCGCGAAAGGCGATTCGCTTGATCGAGCCTGCGCAGCGAAAGGCGATTGCGCGGTCTCCTGGCGATCGAGGAGGATTCCCGTCATGGCGAACCCTGGGCAGAGACCGGACGGCACTCCACCCGCGACGTCCGGCGGGTCCCGGCCGACAGCACTCATCACGGGGGTTGGCCGCACGACCGGTATCGGCGCTTGCATCGCAAGCCAGCTGGCGGCCTCAGGATGGGATATCGCCTTTACCTTCTGGACCGCGTACGACGAGCGCATGAGCTGGGGCATCGAAGCCGAGGCCACCGACGCCATCGCGCAAGCACTCACCGCGCGCGGCGCAGCCGTCTCCGCCATAGAAGCGGATCTCACCGACACCACGGCACCCACTGCGATCTATGACGAGGCCGAGCGCCAGCTCGGCCCAGTTACCGCCTTGGTGATGTGCCACTGCGAGTCAGTCGACTCTGGACTACTCGGCACCACCGTGGAGAGTTTCGACCGACACTTCGCCGTTAACGCGCGGGCGACATGGTTGCTGATTCGCGAGCACGGGCGGCGCTTCCGCGGCCGGCACGGCGACGGTCGCATCATCGCCCTCACCAGTGATCACACTGTGGGAAACCTGCCGTACGGCGCCAGCAAGGGCGCACTCGACCGCATCACCCTGGCTGCGGCCCACGAGTTGGCACACCTCGGCATCAGCTCGAACGTCATCAATCCCGGCCCTGTGGACACCGGGTGGATGACAGAGGCGGGAAGAGCCGGCTGCATCCGGCAGACACCACTCGGCCGCCTCGGCACCCCACAGGACACCGCATATCTGGTTGATTTCTTGTGCTCGCCACAAGGTCAGTGGATCAACGGTCAACTGCTGTTCAGCAACGGCGGATTTGCCTGACCGCCCCACGGGACTTCTTAACACCACACTCTCATGCCGCGATCAGCGCGCGGAGGTGTCGCAGATCAGTTGGCGGACGGGTGCCGCGCATCAGTCGACGGAGGACACGTTGCCTGGTACCGCAGTGGTTCAAACTTTCTGTACGTCTTCAAGGCGGCCCTTGACGGGTCGCACGCGCCGCCGCCTGGGCGCGCGTCCGTTGCCCCGCTGGCGCTCCGACTCCGGCCACGCAACACGCCCGGCGGCTGGCGCGGAGAGCGGAAGCCCAAGGGGCCGCCGCAGACGGGGTGAATCAGAGAGTGGGTGGAGGTCCGTCGGCGGCAGCCGGCCGCGCCGCGCCCGAGCAGCGCGATGTAGGGAGGGCGCGCGCCGGGTCCGCGCGGCAAGCCCTAAGCATGGGGGCGGTGTCCGCGCGGCGGCATGCCGGTCGTCCAGGAGCCGGCTCCACAGCGGCTCAGGTCAGGTCAACCGCTCACCTGGGAGGGGGAGGGGTGGCCGCCGTTGGCCAGCTCAGACCCCGGGAGCCGGGTCCGTGCCGGTCGAGGTTGGGTCAACCGCGCCACTGTGGCGGTGCCCGCCGGGGGCGCGGTCCGTGACACGAGAGCCGACTCAGTCTGATCCGGCAGCGTCCGTCCGTGCGTCAAGGTCCGCTTGACGTGGCGGGCCGGGCGGTGGCCCGCTCCCCAAAGGGCGGGTCGAGGGTAGACGGGATGGTTGCAGTGGTGTAGGCGTATGGGGCGTTGGCCAGTCTGCCAAGATTCCAGCATGAGTCAGCTCCCCGAGGACGTGCGATCGGCGTGCCGGTATTTCGCGTTCTTTATCGCAAACGGCACCCTCGACGTCGAGCTTCTCGATGGAATTGACTACCGGTCCACCCTCATGGAGTTCGGTTCACCGCTCGAACAGGTCTTCGCGATCTTTACGAACGTGCTCGACGTGCAGCCCGATGGCAGTGTTGCCAACGCTGGCGATGCGATGTACCGGGCAGCCCAATATGTGCGCCGTTACTGCGACCATAGCTACATCATCGAGCCGCCATTCGAAGACTGGGAAACCGAGTTGGTGTAGAGGGAACGCCGGGGTGACCAACTGGGTGGCGACGGACACTGCCGATGGTGGACGCCTGCGGACATTGACGGACCGTCTGGGCAGCTCAGGGCCAAGTGCTCGCAGCTTGTTGGGCAGCGATCGTTCCTTCGGGACGAAGAACCTTGAAGAGTGCCGGGTCCGGTGGCGTCTACAGGGCACCGGTCGCGTGCCACGCGTGCGGATCTCCCCACGCCGCCTCTTACTCCCACCGGTTCGGCTTACGCCTCGGGTGCCCCGGTTGCACCTGTTGAGGGGAGCACCTAACTCTACCCACGCCCGCTGGGCGCGAGCCAGAGGATAGAAGGCGTGCCCGATCCGTGCCCGATGCAGCGGTCAACATCAGTCCGAGGAGGTGCACCGAAGGGGCCGCCCAACGACCGCGCCGTAGCGGCGCTCCTGGTCATTCAGCCCCTAACGGTGCCGATCAAGACGATTCCCAAGCTGACAGTCCGTCCCGGGATGCCGGTGGCCCTGTTGCTGTCGACAGCAACGGTGACAGCAACAGGGCCAGACACGGAGAGGCGGGTGCGGAGGGCTGCGGATCAGCGCCCGACGTCAGAGCCGTGCGCGGACGTGCCCGGACGGAGCGCCCAGAACTTACAAGCGAGAGGTCCGCTGCTGGGTGAGCTACTTCGGCACATCGTCGGCGAGGACCAGGACCAGGACGCCGTAACCTTGGAGGCGTGCTGCCGATCGTGCTTAACCGGTACTTCTGTCGGCTCCGCCTGAAAACTGACCATGTGGTTCCGGCTGAATCGGGACCACCTCCTGAAGCATCGGGAGGTGCTGAGCGTGGAGGACTGGGCGGAGATCCGGCGGCTGCGGCGGTCGGAGGGCATGGCGATCCAGGCCATCGCACGGCGGTTGAGGATGTCTCGCAACACCGTGAAGAAGGCCTTGGCCAGTCATGGGCCGCCGCGCTATCAGCGGGCGGCGAAGGGCTCGATCGTGGACGCGGTCGAGCCGCAGATTCGGGCGTTGTTGGCGGAGTTCCCGGACATGCCCTCGACGGTGATCATGGAGCGGGTCGGATGGACCCGAGGCAAGACGGTGTTCTGTGATCGGGTGCAGCAGTTGCGGCCGTTGTTCCGGCGCCCGGATCCGGCACAGCGCACGGACTATCTACCGGGTGAGCTGGCGCAGTGTGATCTGTGGTTCCCGCCGGCGGACGTGTCGCTGGGCTTCGGGCAGGTCGGCAGGCCTCCGGTGCTGGTGATGGTGTCGGGGTATTCGCGGTGGTTGTCGGCGGTGATGATCCCGTCCCGGCAGTCAGCGGACCTGCTGGGCGGGCACTGGACGCTGATCTCGGGGTGGGACCGGACGCCCAGGGCCCTGGTCTGGGACAACGAGTCCGCCGTCGGGCAGTGGCGGGCCGGCAGGCCTCAGCTGACCGAGGCGATGAACGCCTTCCGTGGCACCCTCGGCATCAAGGTGATCCAGTGCCGGCCGGCGGACCCGGAGGCCAAGGGCTTGGTCGAGCGGGCCAACGGCTATCTGGAGACCTCGTTCCTGCCCGGCCGCCGGTTCGCCTCGCCGCAGGACTTCAATGCCCAACTCGCTGCGTGGTTGGTGCGGGCGAACAACCGCCAGCACCGGATGTTGGGCTGCCGCCCGGTGGACCGGTGGGACGCCGACCGGCAGGCGATGCTGTCGCTGCCGCCGGTCGCGCCGGTGGTTGGCTGGCGACAGACCACACGGTTACCTCGTGATCATTACGTCCGGTTGGACAGCAACGATTACTCGGTGCACCCGGCGGCGGTGGGCCGACGAGTGGACATCGTTGCCGACGCCGACCGGGTGCAGGTGTTCTGCCAGGGCCGTCTCGTCGCCCGGCATGACCGATGCTGGGCTAAGCATCAGAGCATCACCGATCTGGCTCACCGCCAGGCCGCCGCCGATCTGCGGACAGCGGCCCGGCAGGCGCCAGCACCGGCAGTCACGACCGAGGTGGAGCATCGCCGGCTGGCCGATTACGACCGCATGTTCGGCCTGGACGAGGTGGCTGCGTGATGGCCGCGAAGACCAGCCGCAACGTCGCGTCGGAGATCGCGTTCCTCACCCGCGCGCTGAAGGCGCCGTCCCTGGCCGCGTCGGTGGAAAGGTTGGCGGAGCGGGCCAGGGCGGAATCGTGGACGCATGAAGAGTTCCTCGCCGCCTGCCTGCAACGCGAAGTCGCCGCCCGCGAGGCCCACGGCGGTGACGGACGCATCCGGGCCGCGAGGTTCCCAGCCCGCAAGAGCCTTGAGGAGTTCGACTACGACCACCAACGCTCATTGAAGCGGGAGACGATCGCCCACCTCGGCACCCTCGACTTCGTGGCGTCGAAGGAGAACGTCGTCTTCTTGGGCCCGCCCGGCACTGGCAAGACTCACCTGTCCATCGGACTCGGGATCCGGGCCTGCCAGGCCGGACACCGGGTCGCGTTCGCCACCGCAGCCCAGTGGGTGTCCCGCCTCGCTGACGCCCACCACACCGGCCGCCTGCAAGACGAACTGGTCAAGCTCGGCCGGATCCCGCTGCTGATCGTCGACGAGGTCGGCTACATCCCCTTCGAAGCCGAAGCCGCGAACCTGTTCTTCCAGCTCGTCTCCAACCGCTACGAACGAGCCTCACTGATCGTCACCAGCAACAAGCCCTTCGGCCGCTGGGGCGAAGTGTTCGGCGACGACGTCGTCGCCGCAGCCATGATCGACCGCCTCGTCCACCACGCCGAGGTCATCTCGATGAAGGGCGACAGCTACCGACTCAAAGACCGCGACCTCGGCCGCGTCCCCGCAGCCAACAAGACCAACGACTAAAGATCAACCAAACCGAGGTGGTCCAGTTTCAGCCGGACCACGGTGGTCCCGTTTGAGGCGGCGTTGACAACTTCCGGCCGTGGACCTACAACGTAGGCCACTCTCGCCTAGTCATCCGATCTTGGGCGGGGATGGACGACCAGGAAGATGTGGCCGTATATTTTCGCGGCGTCTTAGCCGTCCAACTCCGCTCCTCGTACCGACCGCTGGTCTTGGACCACGCCGGACCAGAACACCGCGCGGCAATGATCTCATTTGCGGGACTACCTGCACGCCATCAGGACCGGCTGCTCTACGTTGCCGTCTCCTCCGGCTCAACGCCTGGGTACGTGCTCTGCTCTTCGGCCGATGTCGTAGCGATCGATAGGCGGATCACTACGGGACGGTTCCCGCTTGATCCGCCTGACGGATCTCGCCGGTTGCACCAGATTCGGCGCGGTACCGACACCTTGGCCGAGGTTCAGCGCGGAACGAGTGACCGAGTGACGAAGTGAGTGACAACGGGGATGCACTTTCCTGGACAACCGTAGATACCGGTGGACTGTTTCAGCAGTTCAGCGGCTACGTAGGTGCAGATCGAGGGACTGTGATCGTTGACTGGGGGTCAAGGAGTCGGCAGCTCTGGCAGCTGGTCGGGCGCAGCCATGCGGAAGGCCCTGCCTGGCTGGGTAGGTTGCCATCCGTCGGCCAATGCCTTCCGGACGATCTCAGCGACCGCCGACGGGAGAACGGGCACTGCCGACCCGCCAATCCAGTTGCTTGGATGGTCCTGAGGCATGCTGACCAGCAACACCCTGCCCTTGCAGTCGACCTGTTCTACAGCGACAGCGAGCGGTTGTTCACAAAGCGCTTGGGCATAGGTTGGTCTGGCCCGCACTCGCCACCTGTAGGTGACCCCATCAACCGTGATGAGCCGAGAGCCTTTCTTGACCAACGCCATGACGACCCTCCTCGACGTCAGATGACCGTGCCCGTAGCGTGCCCGAAGCAGCGGTCAATATGGGGCAGCGAGGGACGCCCGACTGGCGAGACAGACACGCTGCGTGCCGCCTGACCTCAGAATGTCGCTACGCCGCGTGTAGATCAACGCGATTCCCAAGCTGACAGTTCAAGCTGATCAGCTTACGCTCGCCGCCCAAGTTCGTTGGGCCGGACCCGGAACTGGGTGGTTCCGTCCTCAGCTTCCGCGTGGTCCGGCACAGTGCTAACGACGAGGATCTGGTCCTCCTGCTGACCGATGACATAGCACCTCACGAACGCCGGTCGGGGGAGAGAAGCGCCAAAAGAGATGTCATCTTCCCCGAAGAAGATCGGGACCTTGTCGACGAAGAACCACGTTCGTCCGTCCGCGTCGACCAGGCGCACACGGACCCACCCCGGCCAGTCTTCGTTGACCCATGCGATCGCCTCGCAGCGCAGCAGCTTGGCGGAACTCATCACCCGTCTGATCCTGCCAGGTCGATCACCCTTGGTCGGCACGCGGCTGTCCGGGGCATACAGGGGCACGAGACACTGGCCCCGGGCTGGGTGATCAACTGGGGGACGACCGGGGCGGCCGACGCCGGATGGCCACGGACGATGGCGGACTGTTCCGGCAGCTCACTCCGGCCACTCGCCCAGCTCATCGACGGCTGATCATTCTTTCACGCTGAAGCAGTCGGCCCTGTGCTGTCGACAGCAGCGGTGACAGCAACAGAGCCGGATGCGGAGGACCAAGTACGGCGGTCTGCGGATCAGCGCCCGACGTCAGAGACGCGTACGGACGTGCCCGGACGAAGCGCCCAGAACCTACAAGCGAGGGGTCGAGGGTGGGGACGCTCTTGGTAGCAATACCGCTTGTAGGCGTAGCAGTATCTACTGTGAGTGGGGGCCAGGTGTACCGTCCGAACTGGCGGCTCGTCGGGTAGCGGTCGACGGACGCCAACCAGCCCTCTACCTGGGAGCGCTGCTGATGCCTCGTCGCCCCATACCTGCTGATCCGTCGATTGGTGATCGAATTCGGGATCGTCGTGAGCTGCGCGGTTGGAGCATCCGGTACGCCGCCAGTCGCGCCGGCATTTCCCACACGTCCTGGTCACGTATCGAGCGCGGCCAGCAGCGCACCGACCGGTACATGGTCGTGGACTTGGCCGCTGCTTTGGAATGCTCGGTGGTCGACCTGACCGGGCAGCCGTACACACCCGCTGATCGGCAGCTCGACGCTGCTCGGATCGACGCGGAGCGGGTGTGGCGGGTCGTGATGGACACGCCGATGGGCGTTCGGCGTGATGTGTCGGCCACTGTCGAGCAGGTGCGCCGGGAGGCCGCGCTCGTGCGTGTCCTGTATGGGCGGTGTGACTACGCAGGTGCCCTGCGTCGGCTCGTCGACCTGGTGCCGGCGCTGCACGGTCTGACCGACCGGCGCGCGGCGCTGGTGGAGATGGTGCCGGTGTACGGCGTGGCGATGGGTTCCCTGCTCAGCGTGAGCTATCCGGCTCACGCGTGGCTCGCGGCGGAACGCTGTGCCGAGGCGGCCGGGCTGCTCGACGATGCGGTGGCTGCGGGGGTGGCTGCGGCCAACCGGGCCCGGGTGTCCGCCTACTCGGGGGCGTACGGGCCGGCGCGGGCGTTGTGTGACGCGGCGGGTGCCGACCTCGCGGGCAGCGGGGCGGACGGCGCTCTGGATGTGCTCGGCTTCCTGCATCTGGCGCGGGCGCATCACCTTGCTGGCCTGCGTGACCAGGCGAGCGCCGAGGAGCACCTTGCCGAGGCGGCGCGGATCGCCGCGTACACCGGGGAGACCGACGGCTGGGATCTTGCCTGGGGTCCACGGAACGTGGCGCTGTGGCGGATGGCCTTCCAGCTCGACACGGGCCGTCCGGAGGTGGCGATGCGGACGGCTGCGGGTGTGGAGCTGGCGGGGTTGCCGGCGGTGCGGCAGGTGTATTTCTGGCTCGACATGGGCCGGGCCGCTGAGGCTGTCGGTCGGGGCCGGGACGCGGTGCGGATGTTGCTCGCTGCGGAACGGGTCGGTCCGCAGCACGCCCGGTCGTCGACGTCGGCCCGGGAGACGGCGCGGTCGCTGCTGCGCGGGGGTGGGACCTCGGCGGAGCTGCGGGGCCTGTGTGAGCGGATGGGCATGACCGTGCAGTAGTCGGCCGGTAGTGGTGCGTAAGTGTTCCAGCGACCGTGCGTGCTGTCCGTAGCGTCCTGATCACGGGCGCGGCTGCACGAACCTGTACGGGGACGACTGCCGCCACGCCTCTGAGTCGGCGCGGCGGTGGCGGTCCTTCCCAGAGCCCACCGCCGCGCCCCTCCCGAAGGGGTTGCAGGTGGGCGGTACACAGCGCGATCCAGGGCCGAGCCGGAGCGAGCAGGCGGAAGCGGCGGAGCGGGAAGCGGCTAGGCGGCGGCTTCTCGCGCAGGCCGAGGCGGATCGGATACCGGTCGAGGAGACCACTCGGGCGGTGCCGGACCGGAGGTGGCGGCGTGGACAGCGGTGAGCTGCTGCCGGTCGGTCGGCGGGTGGCGTTCTGGCGGGGGCGGCGGAAGCTGTCGCAGCAGGTGTTCGCCGACCGGCTCGGCAAGTCGAAGAGCTGGGTGGACAAGGTCGAGCGGGGAGTCCGGTCCCTCGACAAGGTGTCCATCCTCCAGGACATCGCCGTCGTCCTGCGCATCGACACCGCCGTGCTGCTCGGCCGGGACGCCCAACCCGCCGCTGCGACCGAGCGGGCCGAGGGCGTCGAGCGGATCAGCGAGGCCCTGTCGACGTACGAGATCGCCCTGGGTCGGCCGTCGGCCCGCCGCGTCCTGCTGCCGGCGGACCGGTTGGTCCGCACCGTCGAACACGCGTGGGTCATGTTCGAGCATGCCCGGTATCCGCAGGTGATCGCGCTGGTGCCGGGCCTGCTGGCCGGGGCGCAGCACGTCCACGCCGACGACCCC
>NZ_JAAALO010000004.1:542628-1005853 GCF_009908295.1 Micromonospora rubida | reverse complement strand
CTCAGCCCCAACGAGTACGAGACTGCCTGGCACACCCGGCAGAACCATCCAGCCGAGCCACCTATCGCCACCCCTGCGCCAGCCGGCAGCAGGTAACCACCGCTCCATCAAAGCGGGGGAAACTCACTGGTCCGGATGCTGGTTGACCTGTTTGAGCGGGTGTGGGCGGCGGCGACACCGCTCCGGGTCACCGCCGCTGGCCTCACCGACGGCACACAGGCCATGGACGAGGTCGACGTCCTCCTGCTCACGCTGCTCTTGTCCGGGCTGCCGGACAAGACCGTCGCCGCCCGGCTCGGCACCAGCGAACGCACGGTGCAACGCCGGCTCCGTCGCCTGATGAAGCTGACCGGAGCCAACAGCCGGATACAACTCGACTGGTACGCCGCCCGAGCGCTACCCGGCCTGACCCCGCACACGCACGGGTGCGTATGGCAGGATTCGTCTCTTCGGCAGGTGTACGCCTCCGGAGTCCTCGAAGGCGGACTCGCCGTGACCCCTGATCCGATTGACGTGACTCGCCGCCTGGATGCGGCGCTGGCGGGCGTGGCCGCCACATTCCGGGGCATGACCGCTCACCGGCAGGAGTCCAACTGCGAGTGCCATTGGGGCAGCGCGGAGGAGTTGGCGCAGCTCAAGACCCCCGACGTGCCGCTTGACGACGACCTCCTTCGCCGCACGTACTGGACCACGGACTGGCGCTACCCGGGGCCACTGCTGCGCCGGATTCTTCCCCAACTGACCCAGGGCCTCGTGGCGGGCACCGTGGAGCCGCCCACGATGGCAGACCTGGGACACCTGTTCGCCGCCGGCCGCTGGCAGAAGTGGCCCACCACGCAAGGCGCGGCCGTGCGGGAGTTCCTCGACGCCTGGTGGGTGCACGTCCTGGCCGAGCCCGACGCGAAGGTGCCCGCCCACGAGGCCCTGACGCTCCTCGCCGAGGCCACCACGAAGCTCACCCCGTGGTTGAGCACCTGGACAGAGTCGCTGACCAACACGGTGGCCCGGCGACGGCTGGTCACGGCCGCGGACGAGTGGATGTACGACCTGTTCAGGGATGATCTCCCCTGGTCGAGCTGGCACGACGAGGACACCTGGTGCCCCGCGCTGTCGCTGTGGGTGTTGCGACACGCGCCTGCCGCGCTACGGGAGCACGACGCATCGGCCGAGTTGCTCGATCAAGTACGGCGGCTCGCGCTGCCCTACCCCGACCGGTGGGACCAGTAGTCGCCCGGCAACGGGCCCGTCGGATGGCGTGTCGTCCGAGGTCCGCGATCTACGTGCGGACAATGCGCGGACAGCGGCCTCGCCCCCTCAGGCACCCGTACATGGTGGTGCGCAGACTGGGCTTCGCCCGCTGGACACAGACGGAAAAATGGTCAAGGGCGGGCTCCCGATCTTTCGAGAACCCGCCCTTGACCTGCTATTTCTTGGTGGTCATTGCTGGGCGGCTTCGGCGGGCGCGCGCGGAGCCGGCCCGGCCGCCGCGTACGCGACGAGCCCACCGAGCGCGAGCAGCCCTGCCGTCACCGCCGCAGCGGTACTTTCCGGCGGCTGCGCCTGCCACGTCAGGATCTGCCCGACCGGTTCCGACTGGGGGAACAGGATCGCGACCAGCGTCCAGCCCAGCGGCAGGAACCACGCTCGGGCGGTGCCGATGGCCGCGGCGCCCAGGGCGGTCAGTCCGAGCAGCCCGGCCGCGTCGCGCACCACCAGCCAGGCAGGGCCGAAACGGGCCCCGGTCGCCAGCGTGGCCAGCAGCAACACCACTACGACCAGGAACGCCGCCAGCAGATGCGCGGCCCGTCGCGGCGGCCAGGGCATCCCGGCCGCCCGCTCGATGGCGTCGTCGGGGCCGCCGAGTGTGGCGGTCAGGGCGGCGACCAGCAGCAAGACCGTCAGGACGACCATTAGTACGTCTACGCCACGGTCGTCGGAGAACACCGACCACAGTGACCACATCAGCGCCGCACAGCCGCCGGCCGCGACCAGCGCCATCGGGACCCGCCGGGAGCGTAGGTAGAGCGTCAGCCACCTCATCGCGCGCTCCGGGAGAGCAGGTTCAGCGTCAGCCACCTCATCGCGCGCTCCGGGAGAGCAGTCCGTCGCCGACCGAGCAGGTCACCGCAGCCTGGCGCAGTGCGCTCACCCGGGCGTCCCCCTCGCCGGCGGGCAGCCCTCGCAGGTCGCGCCACAGCTGCACGGCTTCGGCGACATACTCGGCTTCGTAGATGTCGCCGGCCACCGGCTCGCGTCCGATCAACCAGTAGGCGGCCGCCAGTATCTCTGCCGGTTCGGCGGAGTTCTCGCATCCAGGTGGGCTGGTGAACGCCCCGGACACCACGTCCGCCGGCACACCGGCCTCGTCGGCGAGGTGACCGTTGGGGCCGGCCTCGACGTGGAGCAGGACAACATCCTTGTTCCACTGCGGGTAGCTGTCGGGGAAGTACGTGGTGGTGTCCTCGTGGACCCGGGTCGGCGCGTCGGGCAGCTTCGCCAGTATGGACAGACCTTCCCGAGCTCCCGGGGTCACCTCGGACAGCAGCCCGGAATGGACCCGGCTGACGCATACCCGCGGTTCGTCCTCGGCGCACACCAGTTCCTTCGCCACCGGGTCGACCGCGTCGGTGACGAGCCTGTTCTGGTGGGGCATGACCGTGATCGCCAGTGCGGCGCCGACCACCACCGGCAGCAGCGCCGCCACGCGGATCCGCCAGCCGCTGAACGCGAACAGCAGCACGGCGGAGACGGCGAGAGCCGTCAACCAGACGGCCTGGGCGACGCTGGCCCGGCCAGGCACGGTCGAGTAGGCACCCGGCATGTTCATCTCGTAGATCGGCGAGAACACCAGGGCCAGCCAGCCCCGGGGACGGGTCGCGGCGGGAATGAGCAGCAGCAGCGCCAGGCCCGCCACGCCGAGCGCCGGAGCGGTCACCGGCGACGGCAGCAGGCGGCCGACCGCCAGGCCGAGCCAGGCTGCCGCGATCAGCGCCAGGCCGCCGACGGCCATGACGCCGAGGACCGACACCGGCAGGTACTCGGCGGTGCCGATGATCCACAACGCCCCTGCCAGAGCCATCGCCAGGTATCCGCAGACCACCGCGACAGCCATCGCACCAAGCGTCGGCGTCGTCCGTTGCACCGCCGGGCGAGGGGTGCTGGCGAACAGTTCCGTCACGTTCGAGCGGTGTTCGCGGCGGGCCTGCCAGGCGCCGGCGGCCAGCGCCAGTGGCCACAGCACCGCCAGATAGAGCCGCTGGGTCATGGCCAGCTGCATCCATCCGGTCGCGAATCCGATCCCGTCGGCGAAGAAGAGCAGCACGACGCCGACCAGCAGCAGGGTCAGGGCGGTTCCGAGCGCGGCGGAGCGGCGCAGTTCGATACCGAAGATGCGGCTCATCGGCCCGCCTCCGCCCGGTGCCGGCGCAGCAGCGCGGAATAGCCCCGCTCGGCCGCGCTGTCGCCGGCGTCGCCCTGCCCGCCCTGCGCGATCAGGTCGTTCGGGGTGCCCTGGTAGACGAGCCGGCCCTCGTTGATCAGGACGACGTCGGTGCACGCGGCCACCACGTCCTCGACCAGGTGTGTGGAGACCAGGACGCAGCTGTCGACGCCGACGTCGCGCAGCAGCTCCCGGAAGTCGAGGCGCTGCTCCGGGTCGAGACCGACGGTGGGCTCGTCGAGCAGCAGCACCGCCGGATCGTTGACGATCGCCTGCGCGATGCCCGCCCGGCGCAGCATGCCGCCGGACAGCGTTTTCATCCGGGCATCCGCCTTGGCCGTGAGGCCGACCCGATCGATCGCCCGCTGCACCGCGCCCGGAACCGCGGCCTTCGGCATCTCCTTGAGCCACGCCATGTACTCGACGAACTCCCGCACGGTGAAGCGCGGGTAGAACCCGAACTGCTGCGGCAGATAGCCCAGCCCGCGACGTACCCGCCGCAGGTCGGCACGGCCGTCGACCGACTCCCCGAGCAGCGTCAGCCGCCCGCCGGCCGGTTTCACCACCGTGGCCAGCGCGCGCATCAGCGTGGTCTTGCCGGCCCCATTCGGCCCCAGCAGGCCGTGGACGCCGGTGTCGAGGGCCAGGTCGAGCCCGTCGACGGCCAGGTGCCGGCCGGCGCGCACGCGCAGTCCCTCGGCATGGACCACCCACGGATAGGTGGTGGTGGCGGTCTCAGCCGCGCTCACCGTACGCATCATCAGTCCTTTCGAGGACGGGCAGTGCCCGACAGATCAGTTGTGGCTGGTCAGGCGGCGGAAGCTGTCAGCCCGAGTCGCGGCCAGACCGGCCAGCGTCAGGGCGAGCAGCGCCCACACGCCGGAACTGCCCGGTTGCAGCACCGCCGGCGGTTCGGCGGTGACCACGGCCGGTACCACCACGGCAAGCGCCCAGGCAGTGCCGAGCCCGGCAGCGGCCCGGCGTACACCGACGAAAGCGCCCAGCGTGATGGTCGCCGCGGTGAAGGCCACGCACGGCAGCAGCGTCAAGGCCAGGGAGACTCCGGTACGGGCACTCGCCAACACGAGCGCCGGCACGACCACGGCGAGCACCCCAGCCGTACGTCTCAGCAGCATCGCCAATCCGGCAGCCGGCGTGCCCGCGACCAGTTCCCAGGCCGGATCGTGACGCCGGCTCCACGCGATCGCCACCCCCGGGAGCGGTGCCACCGGAGCCAGCAGCGACACCACCGACGGCAGGCTGGGCTGTAGTGCGTCGAGCAGGACCGCACAGCCCAGAACCGCCACCGTCATGATGAGCCACGGCACCGAATGCCAGACCAGCCAGCGGTTCCGGGCCGCCAACCAGCTCCGGCGGCCGGCCGGAGCCGGTCCGGCGGCGATGTTGTGGTCCACGCCGGCGGCGACCCGAGCGAGCAGGTCCCGCGAGTCGTCCGTCGCGCTACCGGCCATCTGGGCACGGCAGTCCGCACAGTTCTCCAGATGCACCTCGACCGACCACACCGTGGCTTCGTCGAGGCTCATCTCCCGGTCGGCGTAGCGGGCGAGCACTGCGGGACTCGGATGCGTGGTCATGACAGCGCCTCCCGTAGAGCGATCCGGGCCCGCCGGGCCCGCGACTTCACCGTGTTTTCCGGGACACCCAGCAGCAGGGAGGTCTCACGCACCGAGAGCCCGTCGAGAACCATCGCCCGCAGGACCTGCCGCGCCTCGGGCGGCAGCGCAAGCAGGGCCTGTTCCAGCTCCTGGCCGACCCGCCCCGCCATGACTTCCTCCTCGGCGGTGGGGGCGACCATCTCGACGAGAGGCACAGCCGGTACCTGGTTCTGCCGGGCCCTCCGGCGGAACGCGTCGACGAGGCGATGGGCTGCGATGGTCCACAGCCAGCCGACCGCGCTGCCCGACGTCGCCGACCCGGCGAAGCTACCTGCGGCCCGCCAGACAGCCAGGTAGGTTTCCTGCATGACGTCGGCAACCACGTCGTCGTCGGCACACCGGCGGCGCAACCGGGCAAGCAGCCACGGCGACGTACGTCGGTACAGCTCGTCGAACGCGCGCCGATCGCCAGCGGCGGTGCGGCGCACGAGTTCGTCCTCGTCGGCCGCGTCCAGACTTCGTCTCACAACCAGCAAGACGACGGCCTCCGCGCCCACGGGTTCCCCGGCCTACGTGACATAGGTCACGTCTTCAGCAAACGGCGTCATACCTCCGGGGATACCGCCGCCACCCGCATCCGTGCAACGTTTCCCGAGGTAATCACACGTGGAGACGTCGGGATTTCCGTCACGGGGCACAGCGGGACCGATCATGTCCGCCGTCCGCCCAGACCGACGGGCCGGCGGTAGGAGCGCGGTGCCGGAGCTACGCGTGCTCCTGGTCGTGGTCGACGCCGGCCGGCTTGGTCCACGGCCGACCACCCGGGCCACCGCGTGTGCGGCCAGGAACCCCGGGATCGACGCACCCCGCCGGCAGGTGGGATTTTGGGTATGGTCCGTCGAGTGATCTCCGGGAGAGCCTGTTACCGGCGGGGCTTGCCCTGACGTCGATATCGCGATGGCCTGTGCTCGCGCCAGTAGTCGCGGTCGGTCTGCTGGCGCTCGGCCTGGCGCTGAACGCCGCAACGATCATCTACGACCTCACGCATTACGACGTCGTGTACTACGTGCCTCCCGAGGAGGCGGCCAGCCGGAATGGCCTTGCAGACCTCGGCATTCAAGTCGTCAGCCAACTGGCCTTGGTTCTGTCCGGCCTGGTCGTGGCTGGCCTGCTTTTGTCGATGGCGGGCTCGTGCGCGGCAGGACGTGGGCACATGCGACTACCTGCATCCTGACCGCTCCATTCGCTCTTTGCTGCGGCCTAGCGTTCATCAACAATCCGGACTTTTCCACCGAAAATCCGGGGGATACCTTGGCGCCGGCCTGGGTCCGCATTGGTGACGCGCTGGGCCCACCCCTGCTTGTGGGCGTGGCAACCGTCGTCTTGATTCTGCTGCATGTCCCTGCGGTCTACCGACGCTTCCACCCGTCCCGTCAGCAGCGCGACCTACGAGGGCTCCGTCACCACGAATAGCTACGTCTACCGCCCCAACCGGGACGCCGGCCACGACAAGTGGATCAAACTACGCCGCAGGCCAAAGCCGGGCCGGTGGTCGGCAGCGCCTCAAGCACGGCGGCCTGCTGATGGGGCGGCGAACCTAGCTGCGGCACTTCACTGCCGGACAAGATCCAAAAGGGCCGTCTCCGACTACCGGAAACGGCCTTGAAATGGGTGGAGCTGTGGGGATTCGAACCCCAGACCCCCTCGATGCGAACGAGGTGCGCTACCAGACTGCGCCACAGCCCCTCCGCCGGCGAACCAGCATCGGTCCCACCCGGCTTTCACCGGGCGGGCCGGCAGCAACACTAACAGCAAACCAGTCCGCCGAGCGAATCCGCCCCACCCGCTCGGCGGATCTTGGTAGGAAACGGCCCCCCGGGGGGCCGAAATCTTCCAAGATTGCCCCAGAGTGACCAATGGGCCGAGCCGCGACCTCACGGGCAGCGCGATTCCACCAGAACAGCCGAGCGGGGTCAGGCCGAGTGGGAGGTGCGGCCCGACTGGTACGGGCGGCCCCGCAGGCCGCCCGTGCGCCGGTACGACACCGATCCGCCGCTGGCCGCAGGCGGCAGGTCGGCCGGGCGGTCCAGGCCCATCGCCGTGCGACGTACCGCCTCGCGCTGGGCCGCCAGGCGGCGGTGCGCCTCCCGGCGGGCCGCCGCCCGGCGGGCCTGCTCGCGACGCACCTCTGCCTGCCGGGCGGCCAGCCACGCCGTCTCCCGGGCCTGGGCCCGCCGCCGCCGACGCTCGACCAGCGCCAGCTTGCGCAGGTGTACGACGTACGTCACCAGCAGTGTCGCGGTGACCGAGAAGCTGATCCAGAACCCGGGGCCGAGCACGACCACGCCGATCAGCTCGACGAAGTTGAGCAGCAGCAGGGCGGCCAGCACCCGGCGTCGGCGGTAGATCGCCGGGGTGTGCTGGCGGCGCCGGGGCGCGGCCCGTCGGCGGGACTTCGCCGACGACGGGACGGCGCTCAACCGACGCCGTCGGCGGCTCGCGGCGGGCGGCGCGGAGACCGGAGCGGACAGGCTACCCGTGTTCGCGTCCTCGCTCAAGGTGACAACGAGCGCTCGGGAGGGGTTGACCGGCCGGCGGCCGGGGACAGTGCGGCCCCGCCGACGGCGCTGGAGCACCCTCGCCGTCGACTGCGCCCGCTCCGCCACCAGCCGCTCGGTGGCGTCGTACCGACGAACCAGCGCCGGCGCGAGGGCGAGCAGACCGGCTGCGGCGAGGACGGCGAGGAGCACCGAGGTCGGCACCCTCACCCCTCCCGTCACCGAGTTCGGGACAACCGCCGTACGGCCGCAGGATCTTCGACAAATCGCCTTCCGGGCGTTCGATCCTGCGGGCGGGCAGCGCTTGCCGCAGCTTGCAGTTACTTGAGGTTACGGGCCGCCGACCGTCTTGATTGTGCGCCGCGCCGATCAGGCGCAGGTGGGCCGCTTCACCCGGCGGTCGCGCGAAGCCGGTGCCAGCGGGCCAGCAGGCCGCCCTCGGCGGCCACTTCCTCGCTGGTCATGGCGTATCCGATGTGGTCACGCCACGCACCGTCGATGTGCATGTAACGCACGTGGTACGACTCCTCACGGAAGCCCAGCTTCTCCACCACCCGGCGGGACGGCTTGTTCTCCGGCCGGATGTTCACCTCGATCCGGTGCAGCCCACCCGGGCCGAAGGCGTGGTCCACCGCGAGCGCCAGCGCGGTGGGGATGACTCCCTGCCCGGCGACCCGCGAGTCCACCCAGTATCCGGCGTACGCGGAGCAGAACGCCCGCCGGACCATGCTGCCGATGTTGAGGTGCCCGACCAGCCGCTCCCGCTCCTGCTCGCGTAAACAGACCGCGAACGGCATCCCCTCACCGGTGCGCGCCGAACGGCGCTGGTCCCGGTGCACCCAGCGGAACGCGGCCGGCGAGTTCAGCTCGTCCCAGCTCCCGGGCAGCGCGGACTCCCAGGGGGCCAGCCAGGCCCGGTTGGCGCGGCGCACCTCCGACCAGGCCGCCGCGTCCGAGCGCCGGTACGGCCGCAGCAGCACCGGACCGTCCGCGAGCACCACCGGCCAGCCCGGCGACCGGCCGGACCACAGAGAGCTCACCGAGCCCGCCCTCCGCTCGCGACTGCGGGGCTCGCAAGCTCACTCCTCGGGCTCACCGGCGCCGATCCAGCAGGAGGACGTCCACGGTGGAGCCGGCGGCGGCGGCGGTGACCCGCTCGCCGAGCACCATCAGCCCGTTCGCCTCGGCCAGCCCGGACAGGGTGAACGGCCCGCCCGACAGCGGCTGGACGGTGTAGCCGCCACCGCGCCGCTCGGCGACGTGCGCGGGCCGGAACTCGCGCAGCCCACCGGGCGAGGTGATGGTCTCCAGCAGGTGCGCGCGGACGCTCGGCCGGAACACCGGCTCGGCCCCGGCCAGCAGGTTGATGGCGGGACGGGCCAGCACCTCGAAGCCGATCAGCGCCGCTCCGGGCTCACCGGGAAGACAGACCACCGGCACCTCCTCGGCGCCGACCGTACCGAACCCGAGGGCGGTGCCGGGATAGAGGGCCACCTCGGTGAAGGTGACCGGCCCGGCCCGGCCCCCCTCCCGGCGGGACAGGATCCGGCGCACCATGTCGCCCGGCCCGGTGCCGGTGCCGCCGGTGGTGATGATCAGGTCGGCGCGCAGGGTCTGGTCCTCCAGCAGCCCGCGCAGCCCCTCCGGGTCGTCGTCGCAGATGCCCACCCGGTACGCCAACGCCCCGACCTCGGCCGCGGCGGCGGTCAGCGCGTGCGAGTTGGCGTCCACCACCTGGCCGGGCTGGCTGCCCCGGCCCACGTCGACCAGCTCGTCGCCGGTGGCCACGACCACCACCCGGGGGCAGGGCCGGACCACCACGTGCCCGATGCCGGTGGCGGCGAACACCGCGACCAGGGCCGGGGACACGTACGTGCCGGCGCGGGCGAGCAGCATGCCGGCGGGCAGCTCCTCACCGGCGCGGCGCACCCCGTACCCGCGCTTGGGGGTGCGGAAGATCTCCACGGCGGCCATGCCCTGGTCGGTCCACTCCACCGGCACCACCACGTCGGCGGTGACCGGCAGCGGCGCCCCGGCCGCGACGGAGAAGCAGGAGCCCGGGGTGAGCCGGACCGGGCGCCAGCTCGCCGCGCCGAGGTCCCCGACCACGTTCAGCCGCACGGTGCGGGACCCGGGCGGGCCCGGGTGGTACCCGGTGGCGCGGCCCGTGCCGGAGAGGTCCTCCCAACGGGCCGCGTATCCGTCCACGGCCGCCTGGTCGAAGGCCGGGAAGGAGTGCGGCGCGACGACGTCCTCGGCGAGGACGTTGCCGTATGCCTGGGTGAGGTCGAGGTCGAGCGGAGGCAGCGCGCGTAACCTGCGCAGCACGCTGCCCAGGTAGTCGGCGAGCGGCGTCAACTCGTTCGCGGCCGCCTCGGCGTCGGCCGTCGCGGTCATGTATTAGGACCGCCCGACGCGTCGTGCATCCCGTTCAGGATCGCCGCAGTGACGGTCTCGTCGCCGTTGTTGACGAACTCGCCGAGCCACTTGCGGAACTCCGCGCCGAGGTCGTCGCGCTCGCAGGCGATCTGCACCACGGTCTGGAGGTACCCCAGCGGCATGCCGGTGTCGTAGCGGGTGCCCCGGTAGACGATCGCGTGCACCGGCACGCCCTCGGTGCGCAGCAGCTCCATCGCGTCGGTGAGCTGGATCTCCCCGCCGCTGCCCGGCTTCGTCCGCCGGATCGCGTCGAAGATCCGCCCCGGCAGCACGTACCGGCCGAGGACGGCGAGGTTGCTCGGGGCGTCCTCCGGCTTCGGCTTCTCGACCATGCCGGTGACCTTCACGACCTCGCCGACGTCGGCCAGCTCCGGCTCGGCCGGCTCGACGGAGGCGATGCCGTACCGCTTCGTCTCGGACGGGTCGACCTCGAAGAAGGCCAGCACGACGCCACCGGTGCGGGCCTGAAGCTCCAGCATCGCCGGCAGCAACGGCTCGGACGGCTTGACGAACTCGTCGCCGAGCAGCACCGCGAACGGCTGGTCCCCGACGTGTGACTCGGCGTACCCGACGGCGTGACCGAGCCCGAGCTGCTCGGGCTGACGGCAGGTGTAGATCTCGGCCAGCTCGCTGGGCCCGCGCACGGCGGCGAGCCGCTCGGTGTCGCCCTTGGCCTCCAGCCGGGCCTCCAGGTCCGGCCGCCGGTCGAAGTGGTCCACCATCGATGTCTTGCCGCGCCCGGTAATCAGCAGCACGTCGCCGATGCCGGCCTGGGTGGCCTCCTCGACGATGTACTGGAGCACCGGCCGGTCGACCACCGGCAGCAGCTCCTTGGGCACCGCCTTGGTCGCCGGCAGGAACCGGGTAGCCAGGCCGGCAGCGGGAATGACGGCCTTGACGGCGCGGGAACGACCGGTTGCGGCGGCCGGTGAGGGGTTCGCTGAGTGCTCCGACATGTCGCGAGACTATCGGCCAGAGGCGTGCCGCGACGGGTGAGGACCGGAAGACGCGCCGCCCGGCCCGGACCGCGCCACCGGCACCTCCGGCCGCCCGGCGTCGAGGTCGACCGGGCCGACCGCCGCCGTGACGCGGGCCGGGGAGTCCCGCCCGTCGATCGCCACACCCGCCCGGGGCAGTCCGTCGGAGGGGCTGACCGCGGCGGCCGGCACGGCGATCTCCTCCACCGGGGGCCAGGGCTGCGCCTCGGCCAGCCGCCAGGTGTCCCGGCCGGCCGCCTTGGCCGCGTACAGGGCGGCATCGGCGGCGTCGAGGACCTGCTGGCCGGTGGTGGCGTGGTCCGGGTACACGGCGATGCCGACGGAGACGGTCACCCCGATGGTCACCCCTCCGGGCCCGTCCAGCGCGACGGGGACGTCCCGGACGGCAGCGCCGAGCCGCTCGGCCACGGTGGTCGCGCCCCGCGCGTCGGTCTCCGGCAGCAGCAGCACGAACTCCTCCCCGCCCTGGCGGAAGGCCAGGTCCACCTCGCGGATCTCGCCCCGGAGCCGGCGGGCGAACTCGGCGAGCACCGCATCCCCGGCGGCGTGGCCCCAGGTGTCGTTGACCATCTTGAAGCGGTCCAGGTCCAGCGCGAGGACGCTGAGCATCCGGCCGAACCGGCTGGCCCGCTCCACCTCCCGGCGAATCGACTCGCGCAGGTAGCGGTAGTTCCACAGCCCGGTCAGCGGGTCGGTCAGCGACAGCCGCTGGGCCTCCTCGTGCACCCGGACGTTGTCCACCGCCACGGCCGCGTGCCCGGCGAAGGTGCGCAGGGTGACCAGGTCGTCGTCGTCGAACTCGTCCCCGCCGAGCCGGTCGTAGAGGACCAGCACGCCGAGCGCCGCCGCGGGCTCCGCGCCGGCCCGGTCGGCGAGGCCGCCGGGGGTGGCGAAGGGCACTGCGACGTACGTCTCGCAGCGCGGCTCCCCGGTCGGTTCGGCCGCCGGATCGACGCGGCCCCGGCACGGCTCACCGGTGGCCGCCACCGCGCCGACCACCCCGCGTCCCACCGGCACCCGCAGCGCCGCCGGGCCGGCACCGGCGGGCCGGGCCGGGTCGATGGGGCCGGGCCGGGCCGAATCGGCGTCGTCGGGCCGGGCCGAATCGGCGTCGCCGGGCGGCACCGGGTCGGCGGCGTCCGGCGGCGGCCCGGCGGCGGGCCAGCGCCCGTCCAGCCCTTCGGCGCACCGCCCCACCAGCACCCCGCCGTCGACCAGGAGCACCGCCCCGGCCCGGGCCCCGGTCGCGGCGATCGCGCTGTGCAGGATCACCCGCAGGATGCGTTGTAGGTCGTGGGTGCTGGCCAGGGTGTCGCCGAGCACCGCGAGATGCCCGCGTAACTGGTCCCGGCTGCTGGTGAGCGCCTGAACGTAGGAGTCGGTCTCCCGGGTCATCCGGTTGAACGCGGCGGCGAGCCGGCCGATCTCGTCGCGGCTGCGCACCGGCACCCGGGCGCCCAGGTCGCCGCGGGCCACCCGGTCCACCGCGCCGGCCAGCTCCACCAGCGGCCGGGTGGTGACCCGGGCCAGCCGCCAGGCCACCGCCACCGCCAGCAGCCCGGCCAGCACCACCGCGCCGACCAGCGCCGCGTGCAGGCCGGGGGGCTGCTCGCTGGGCACGGAGAGCACCAGCGGCAGCGGCTGCCCCGGCGACGGGCCCACCCGGCGGACGTACCGGCCGTCCAGGGTCTCGGTGACCCGGTCGCCGGTGACCTTCCGCGCGGCGGTGAGGACCGCGTCGCGTACCCCCGGGGCCTCGGTGGTGTGCGCGACGCCGGCGGCGTCGTCGAGGAGGGTGACCGCGACGCCGGTGACCGCCGCCAGCCGGGCCACGAAGCCCGGGTCGACCGGCTGGGCCGCGGCGACCGTGCCCAGGTCGGCGCCGGCCCGGTCGCGCAGCCCGACCCGCGCGGTGAGCGCACGGACCGCCCCCCCGGCAAGGTCGTCGGCGGAGCAGTCCCGCCAGGGCCCGGCCGGGGCACCGGGGGTGGTGTAGAGGACTCCGCCGGCCACGTCGGTGACCAGCACGGCGGCGGCCAGGCCCCGGCTCACCACCTGCCCGGCCGCGCCGGGCCGCCCGGCCTGGTCGGCGACGAGGGCGACCGCGTCGGCCGCCGCGCGCAACTGCTGGCACAGGGCGTCGACCGAGGTACGCACGCTCGCCGCGGCCAGCCCGAGCCGTTCCGTCGAACGGCTGCGGTCGACGGCCGCCATGGTCGAGCCGACGAAGAGCGCGCCGAGCAGGACCGGGCCGAGCACCACCGCGAGGAAGGCTGCCGTCAACCGCCCGCGTAGCGTCAACGCTTCCCCCCGGCAGTTCCGCGCCCGATGCTTGCGATGCTGACACAGTGCGACCGGGTGGGGAACGTTGCGTCAGGAGTGTTGCGTGCCTGATTTTTCTGATGACGCGGAAGTGGCCCATGAGGCGAAGCGGATTGCCCGGGTCGACCTACTCGCCCGCCGCCGCGCGCTGCCCACGTCGGCCCGGGCCGAGGCGGCGGCGAGCGTCCGGGCCGCGCTGGTCGAGCTGGTCCGTCGGCTGCGCCCGACCCTGATGACCGCATACGTCCCGGTGGGCTCCGAGCCGGGCGGCCCGGAACTGCCGGAGGCGTTGCACGCGGCGCTGCCGCCCCGGGCCGACCTGCTGCTGCCGGTGCTGTGCGACGACCTCGACCTGGACTGGGCGGCGTACACCGGCCCCGGCTGCCTGGTCGCGGCCGGGCGGGGGCTGCGGGAGCCGACCGGCCCCCGGCTCGGCCGGTCGGCGGTCACCGCCGCCCAACTCGTGGTGGTGCCGGCCCTGGCGGTGGACCGGCACGGGCGGCGGCTGGGCCGCGGTGGCGGCTCGTACGACCGGGCGCTGGCCCGGGTCGGCGACGAGACCCTGACGGTGGCCCTGCTGCACGACGGTGAACTGCGCGAACATCTCCCGGTCGAGCCGCACGACCGCCCGGTCCGCGCGGTGGTCGACCCCGGGGCGGGGCTGCGTACGCTGACAGGCGGCCCCGGGTCGATCCCGGCACTTCCGCTGGACGAACCCGGGTCCGATGACGCACCATTGGCACTCGAATGAGTCGAGTGCCAACCGGCCGTGCCAGATCATCCGGAGGAGAACGTGCCCACGTACCAGTACGCCTGCACCGCGTGCGGTCAGCAGCTCGAGGCGGTGCAGTCCTTCTCTGACGAGCCGTTGACCGAGTGCCCGGCGTGTGCGGGACGGCTGCGCAAGGTCTTCAACTCGGTCGGCATCGTCTTCAAGGGCTCGGGCTTCTACCGCACCGACTCCCGCGCCGGGGCCGACCCGGCCAAGAGCGGCACCGAGAAGCCGGCCAAGTCCGAGTCGTCGTCCGGCGACTCCGGGTCGTCGTCGAGCACGTCCGGCGGCTCGACCAGCGGGTCCTCGGGCTCGTCGACCGCGTCCGGGTCGTCCGGGGCATCCGGGTCGTCCGGGTCGTCGTCCTCGGGCGGCACGTCGAAGGCCCCGGCGGCCAGCGGTTCCAGCTCCTCCTGACCCGGCTTCCTAGCAGATCGCCGCGCCGCGTGGGGGTTGTCCACAGGCGGCCCGGTTGTCCACAGGCCCCGCCCCGACCCGGGCGGGGCCGGCCCTTCCCGGCCTAGCCTGCTGCTCCCGGCGCCACCACGGTGCCGGGCGAGGCGGGTGCCCCGGTGCCACTGCGGCGCCCGGGGAGAGGCGGGAGGACCGGATGGCGATCACCGGGGCGGGCACGGGATCACTGCGGCCGATGCGCCGGCCCCGGCTTCCGGGACGGTCCGCGCTGCTGCGCGCCGCCCTCGTCGCCGCCCTCCTCGGGCTCGCCGCGGCGGTCCTCCAGACCCCGGCCGGGTGCCCGCCACCACCGAATGGCTCCGGCTCCCCCGGCCCGGGCCCGTCGCCGTCCACCGGCGGCCCGCCGTCCGCGCTGCCCCTGCCCGACGGGGCGGTCGGCGTCCCGGTCCGGCTGGCCGAACCCGCCGCGCTCGCCGTGGTCCGCCCCGGCGCCCGGGTCGACCTGCTCGCCGTGCCGGCCGGCGGCCGGGCCACCGAGGCCGACCTGCTGGCGTCCCGCGCGCTGGTGCTCGACGTGGTCGGGGCCGGCGCGGCGGACGGCTCCTCGGCGCTCTACCTGGCGCTGCGCCCCGAGCAGGCGCAGCGCGCCGTGGGGCTGCCGGAGGGCAGCCGGTTCGCCATCGTGGTCCGCGGCTGACGCCGCGCGGGACCCACGGCACGGCCAAGCGGGACAGCACAGCCGAGCGCCCGAGGGGCACGCCGACCGGCAGGTCCGAACGTCCGAGGCGGGCCGGGACGGCGGGCGGCGGGGCTCAGCCCCAGTGCGGCGGGCGCTCGGCGAGCAGCCAGTCGTCGTTGCCGCCGGACCGCTCGCCCCAACCGCGGTCGGTGTCGTCGGCCGTCTGCTCGGGCAGCACCACGAAGTCGTCGCTCAGCTCGACGGCGCGGTCGTCGTCGCCGCGCGCCTGCGTCCCCGGGTCGATGCTCACGAGCGGCAAGAGTACCGGCTCCGGCCCGCGTCCGGTCGGCCACGGGGCGCAGGGGTTGGTAGCGTCGGACGGCGTGACGACGCCCAGCGGTGACCGCCCCGACGACGACTACTGGCGCCGTCCGCCGGACGCCCCCGGCAGCGGCGGCGCGGCCCCCGGCCAGGTAGGGCCGGCCGGTGCCGACAGTCCCGGCCCGGCGGCCGGGTACGGCGGGCCGCCGCCCACCACGCCTCCGCCGCCCGGCTGGCGGCCCCCGGTGCACCTGCGGGCGGCGCCGCCCCGACGCCTGCCGCCACAGGACACGGCCGGTTTGGACGTGGAGGAGCAGCGCGCCCAGTGGGTCACCTGGAGTGTCGGCGGGGCCGCAGGGGTGGTGCTGGTCGCCCTGCTCTGCCTGCTCTGCTCCCGGGCGATCTTCTGACCGGGCCGGCTCGCCGCACGGACGGTCAGAGGGTGCCGCCCCAGACCGCCTGGGCTCCGGTGTCGCCGGTCAGGTAGACGTAGACCAGCGAGGCCAGCCCGAGCACGACCACCACCACGGTCAGCAGCAGGGGCGCCCAGGAGGGCAGCCGGGAGACCCGGTCGTCGTTGCGGGTCGCCAGCAGCAGGAGGAGGGCCGCCACGGCGAGGCCGACGGTGAACCAGAGCAGCGTCCCGCCGTACTCCGCGTGCTCGTGGACCTGGTCGAGGATCTGCGGCGGGTAGCCCTTCTCCCGCAGCGCCCCCTCCAGCGCCTCGCCCGACTCCGTCGCCACCCAGGTGACGATCGGGGTGACCACCGCGAGGGCGGCCACCGCCCAGCCGAGCCGGGGGCGCCACCTCGGCAGCAGCCCGTAGGCGGCGGCCAGCACGGCCAGCAGCGGAACGAACACCACGGCGGCGTGAATCATCAGAACGTGGCCTGGCAGCCCGTTGATCTCCCTGAACACCCGACACCTCCAGTGGACGCGGTCCGCGGCAGCCAGCGTACGACGCTCCGCTGCCACGGCAGTGCTGACGATCGGGTACACGCACGCGTCGATTGCCCGGTTCAGCCCGGGCCCCGGGCGACGGCCTGCTGTGGTCCTGGCCACCCGGTCAAGGAGCTCGCTTGTCGCCTGGTGGGGGCCGTGCTGTCATTGACCTCATGTCCGGTGGTGAGGAGCTGCTTCGGTCGAGGGGCCTGCGGGTCACCCGGCCGCGCCTCGCCGTGCTGGGCGTCCTCGCCGCCGGCGGTCACCTGGAGGTCGACGAGATCACCCGCCGGGTGCGGGAACGCCTCGACTCCGTCTCCACCCAGGCCGTCTACGACGTCCTCGGCGCGCTGTCCCGGGCCGGTCTCTCCCGCCGGATCGAGCCGGCCGGCAGCCCCGCACGGTACGAGGCGCGGGTCGGCGACAACCACCACCACGTGGTGTGCCGAAGCTGCGGCGAGATCGCCGACATCGACTGCGCGGTCGGCGAGGCACCCTGCCTCGACCCGGCCATCGCCCACGGCTTCGAGGTGGACGAGGCGGAGGTCACCTTCTGGGGGCTCTGCCCGGCCTGCCAGGCCCGCCGCTCCGCCGACGACTGACGTCACCCCCCGCCGACCGGGCTCGGGGCGTGGCACCCTTGGTCAGGTGGACTCCGATGACCTCGGCCTGTTCGGTCCGGGATCGGTCACGTGGAAAGTGCACGGGGAGCCGATCCTGATCGTCGCCGGCCTGCGTTCGCTCTACCTCCAGGCGCTGCACCCCCGGGCCATGGCCGGGGTGGCGCAGAACAGCGACTACCGCGCCGACTCGTGGGGGCGGCTGGTCCGCACCGCCACGTACGTGGCGACCACCATCTACGGCACCACCGCCGAGGCCGAGGCCGCCGGGGCACGGGTACGCCGGCTGCACGCCCGGCTGCGCGCCACCGACCCGGCCACCGGGGAGCCGTTCCGCGTCGACGACCCGGAGTTGCTGTGCTGGGTGCACGTGGCCGAGGTGGAGTCGTTCCTCAGCACCGCCCGCCGCGCCGGGCTGCGGCTGACCGACGCCGAGGTGGACGGCTACTACGGCGAGCAGCGCCGGGTGGCGGCCCTGGTCGGGCTGGACCCGGCGGACGTGCCCGGCACCGCGGCGGAGGTGGCGGAGTACTACCGGCGCGTCCGGCCGGACCTGCGGATCACCCGGGAGGCGGCGGAGACGGCCGTCTTCCTCACCGTGCCGCCGATCCCGTGGAAGCTCAGCCTCCCGGCCCGGGTCGGGCTGAACCTCGGGCCGGCCCGGTTCGCGTACCTCGGCGTCGCCGGCACCGCGTTCGCGCTGCTGCCGCCCTGGGCCCGCCGGATGTACGGCGGTCTGGGGCTACCGACCACCGAACTGTCGGCCGACCTCAGCGTGCGCGCCCTGCGGCTCGCCCTGGCTGCCCTGCCGCGCCGCTGGCGGGAGGGCCCGATGCAGCAGGCCGCAAAGGCGCGGGCGGCCGGCGTCGCCGCCTGACCCCGGCCGGTCCTGGCCCGCCCCGGCGGCGTCACGGTGCCGGTCAGACGGTGCGTGCGGTGCCGGTCAGGCGGTGCGCTCCATCGCCGCCCAGGGCTCCTTGCCCGGCGTCTGCGAGCCGGTCGGGCAGGTGCGGCGGTAGTCGCACCAGCCGCAGCGCGGCCCGGGTGTGGTGGGGAACGTTTCGTCGGGGTCGGCCCCGTCGGCGACGGCCCGCTCGGCGGCCATGATGTCCCGCGCGGTCTCCTCGGCGCGGGTGAGCTGCCGGGCCAGCGACTCGGCGGTGTGCTCGTGCGCCGCGACGGTGCCCGTGGGCAGGTGGTGCAGCTCCACCCGGTGGCACGGCCGGCGGAACACCCGCTCGGCGGCGTACGCGTAGAGGGCCAGCGCCTGGGAGCCGCGCGCGTCGTCGGCGTCCGTTCCGGCGCGGCCGGTCTTGTAGTCCACGATCACCAGCTCCGGGCCGTCGGGGCCGGGCCGGGAGTCGATCCGGTCGGTGCGGCCGTTGAACGCCAGCACCGCCGTCTTGACCGCCACCACCCGCTCGACGCCGACCGGGTCGGCCTCCGGATCCAGGGTGTCGACGTAGGACTCCAGCCAGCCCAGCGCCCGCCGGTACGCTTCCCGCTCCTGCTCGTCGTCGCGGTAGCCGTCGCGGACCCAGGTGCCCCTGAGCAGCACGCCCAGCGCCTCCGGGCGGCGGCGGTCGGCGGGCAGCGCGTACCAGTTCTTCAGGGCGGTGTGCACGCTCGCGCCGAGCGAGTTGTGCGCCCAGGGCGGGCCCTTCGGCGGGGCCGGCCGGTCGACGTACGAGTAGCGGTAGCGGCGGGCGCAGTCCGCGTACGCGCCGAGCTTGCTGGGCGTGCAGACGAACAGCCGCTCCGGCATGCCGTCGAAGCCGAGCTGCTCGGGCTGGCCGGCGCGGGCCCGGGGGGCCCGACCGGAGGTGGATCGTCCGGGTGAGGAGGCTCGTCGCACCCCACCGATCCTGCCACCCCGGTACGACGCTCCGCCCGACCCGGTCGGCGCGTCGGGTCGGTCGGCTCAGGCCATGTTTATGTACTGGGTGACGAAGGCGGCGACGGCGTCGGCGATGAGCTGCACGGCGATGGCCGCCAGCAGCAGGCCGGCGATCCGGGTGAGCACCTCGATCCCGCCCGGCCGAAGGATCTTGACGATCCCGCCGGAGAAGCGCAGCACGAGCCAGACCGCGAGCATCACCGCGACGATGGCCGTCGCGATGGAGCCGTAGTCGGTAACCCCGTCGGCCTGCTGGACGAAGAGCATGGTCGCCACGATCGCGCCTGGCCCGGCCAGCAGCGGGGTGCCCAGCGGCACCAGGGCGATGTTCGAGGTGGACTGCTGGGTGGGGTCGTCGGTCTTGCCCGTGAGCAGCTCCAGGGCGACCAGGACCAGCAGCAGCCCGCCGGCCGCCTGGAGCGCCGGCAGGTCCACGTGCAGGTAGGCGAGCAGGGTCTGACCGGCCACGGCGAAAACCACGATCACCCCGAGCGCCAGCGCCACGGCCTGCCACGCCGCCCGGTTCCGGTCGCGGGCGGACAGCGGCCCGGTGAGCGCGAGGAAGATCGGCATCATGCCCGGCGGGTCGACGATGACCAGCAGGGTCACGAAGACCTCGCCGAAGAGCTTGGGATCCACCCGGACACGGTAGCCGCGCGGGTGGATACGGATCAGGTCAAGCGACAGGCGTCACCCCGCCAGCCTCGGCCAGGATCCGCTCGTACACCTCGGCGGCCGTGGTGAACGCGCCGAGCCGGACGGTCTTGTGGGTGCCGTGGAAGTCGGACGAGCCGGTGACGAACAGGCCCAGCTCGGCGGCGAGCGCCCGCACGTGCGCCCGCTCGGCGGGCGAGTGGTCCTCGTGGTCGGCCTCCAGCCCGGCGAGGCCGGCCCCCGCCAGCTCGACGATCAGCCCGTCCGGCACGATCGGCCCCCGCCGGCTGGCCCTCGGGTGGGCGAGGACCGGCACGCCGCCGGCCGCCCGGACCAGCCGGACCGCCTGGAACACGTCGAGATCCTCCTTGGGCAGCCGGTAGCGCTCCCCCAGCCAGGCCGACCCGAACGCCTCGATGGTGGTGGTCACCAGCCCGGCCCGGATCAGCGCCTGGGCGATGTGCGGCCGGCCCACCGTCCCGCCGGCCGCCCCGGCCAGGATCTCCGGCCAGCTCACCTCGACGCCGTCGGCGCGCAGCAGCTCGACGATCCGCTCCCCGCGCACCTCACGGCCGGCCCGCATCCGGGCCAGCTCCGCGACCAGCTCCGGGTGGTCCGGGTCGAAGAGGTACGCGAGCAGGTGCAGCGCCACCGCCGGCTCGGCCCCGTACCAGCGGCAGGAGATCTCCGCGCCCCGGATCAGGGTCAGCCCGGGGGGCCGCGCCGCCACGGCGGGCGCCCAGCCGGCGGTGGTGTCGTGGTCGGTGATCGCCAGCACGTCCAGTCCGGCGTCGGCCGCGGCCCGGACCAGCTCGGCCGGGGTGAGGGTGCCGTCGCTGGCCGTCGAGTGGGTGTGCAGGTCGATGCGGGCTGCCGGCCCGGGGTGCGGGGTCATCGCCCGACGCTACCCGCCGCCGGCACGGCCCCAGCCAGGGCGAGAGGCCAGGACGGGAGGTCAGGACGGGAGGTCAGGGGGCCACGTCGGTGACGACCACCGGCCGGCCGCCCGGATCGACGCCGGACACCGGGGCGGCGTCGGCCGGCTCCCCGGCGAGCACCCGGTCGGTGCGCACCTGCACGAGCCAGCCGCGTCCGTCGACGTACCCGGCGGTCCGGGCCGGGGTCCAGGCCACCACACCGGCCAGCGCGGGACCGGCGCGGCGGGCCACCGGCGTCCCGTCGAGGGTGGCCAGGTCGATCAGGAGCGCCCCGGCGGCCTTCGACGTGCCGGTGCGGCCGTTGACCAGCAGCCAGCGGCCGTCGGCGGAGACCGCGCCGAACCCGTCGGCGTCGAGGATCGGCCCGCAGGCGGTACGGATCACGGCGAGGTTCCGGGCGGGGTCGAGCAGCGCCAGGCAGGGCCGGCCGGGCGTACCGGTGGTGACCACGCCGACCGCCCGGCCGTCCGGCAGCGTCCCGTGGACGGCGAGGACGTCGCCCCCGGCCCCGGCGGAGAGCCCACCCACAGCCGGCCGCCACACCGCGTACCCGGGCCGGGTGGGGTCGAGGCGCACGAGGACGGCGTCGCCGACGAAGCCGACCGGGACGGCCGGCCCGGGGGCCGCCGTGCTGGTGACCGCGACCAGGCGGTCGCCGACGATTCCGGCGAGGGTGATCCGGTCCCCGTCCCGCCAGGCCACCTGCCGACCGGTGGTGGCGACGGCGATGGTCTCCGCGCCCGCGAGGAGCACCTGGCTGCTGCCACCCGGCCGCACGGAGACGAGGCTCCGGCCCGCCGCGGTCGGACCGCTCACCACCAGCCAGCCGCCCTGGTCGGGGATGCGTTGGGCCCGGTCGACCGCGCCCAGCCCGAGAGGGATGCTCGCGTTCCCGGTGGTGCGCAGGGTCGTGCCGACGATCAGGTCCACGGCGGAGCCGCCCGGACCGGGGAGCGATCGGGCGGGCCCGGCCGACGGGCTCGCCGCCAGGTTCGGGGCCGGGCCGGCGGTGGCCCCACGCGGGTCACCGAGCACCACGGTCGGGGTTGTCGGGTGGCCCGCCTGCGCACCGAACTGCGCCACGCCGGCACTGACCAGCACGGTGGCCGCCCCGGCGAGGGCGATGCCGGCCAGGGTCCGGCGGCGACGGGTGCGGTTGGCACGCCGGATGACCAGGCCGGCCGGGTCCACGGCGAGGGGGCGGAGCAGGGCGGCCTGCCGGGACAGCGTCTCCCGGACCGCCCGCTCCAGCTCGTCTCTCGGCACATCCATTGGACGCCCGGGGTCCCCCGTCCGGTTGTCAGCGGGGATCGGCACGCCGCTCACCGCCTCTCCGCGCCGACGGCCCGGGTCGACGCCCCGACGGCGTCGGCCGGGCGACCGTCGGCCGCGACGGCGTCGGCGACCACCGGGGCGAGGGCTGCCGGCGGGGTGGCGGCGACCGCCGGCGCCGAGTCCCTCGGGTGGCCGCTGCGGCGTGGGGCGCCGGCGGCACGCTGGGCCTCGGCCGGCATGCGGGGCGAGGCGGGTGCCGGCACGCGCGACGGCTCCCCGGCCGGTGCGGGCCGGCGCGGCGGCGTCCGGGACGCGCCGGGGCGCGGGCCGGCGCGGCCCGGGACCGGGGCGTCGGACACCGTCGCCCGGTACGGGCGACGCGTCGCCTCCCGGCCGGCGGACCGCGTCGACCCGGGCAGGTCGGGCAGGTCGAGGGCCGCCTGCTCGCCCAGCCTGCGGCGCAGGGTGGCCAGCGCCCGGGACGTCTGGCTCTTCACCGTTCCCGGGGAGATCTCCAGCAGCGCGGCGGTCTGCGCCTCCGACATGTCCTCGTAGAAGCGCAGCACCAGCACCGCCCGTTGCCGGCTGGGCAGCGCCCTGAGGTGCCGCCAGAGCACGTCCCGGTCGAGCTGCTGCTCGATCTCGTCGGTCCCGGCCCGCTCGGGCAGCACCTCGGTCGGCCGTTCCCCGTGCCAGCGCCGCCGCCACCAACTCGTCGAGGTGTTGACCATGACCCGGCGGGCGTACGGCTCGATCGCTTCGATCCCGCCGAGTCGCCGGCAGGCCAGGTACGTCTTGGTCAGGGCCGTCTGGAGCAGGTCCTCGGCCGTGGCCCAATCCCCGGCGAGCAGGTACGCGGTGCGCAGCAGGGCACCGGAACGGGCCGCGACGAACTCACGGAACTCCTCCTCCAGCGGGTCCCTGCCGGCCACGCCCACCTCCCGCACCCCCGTGCCCTGCTGGCAGGCTGCCACGCCGGGGCGCGTGGGTCGACGGCGATTGGTGCCTTGTTCCTCCGATGTTCGGACGGAATTCTCAGGCGCCGTCGTCGGCCTTGGCCTCGTCCGCTTCCTTGCCCAACCGCGCCTCGACTGCCTGCGGCTCGTACATCTCCTCGACGACGCGCAGGTAGAGCTCGTTGGGGTTGGGCAGGTTCTTGATCTCGCGGAGCGCCTGGTCCTGGCCGGCGGACTCCAACACGAAGGTGCCGTAGTTGAGCGCGCGGCCGGTCGGGCTCTGCTCGTACTTCATGTCGGTGACCCGGGCCAGGGGCATCATCGCGACCTTGCGGGTGACGATGCCGTTGACGACCATCACCCGCTTGTTGGTCAGGATGAAGCGGTCGTACCACCAGTCGGCGACCTTCCACGCGACCCAGCCCATCACGGCGAACCAGAGCAGTACCGCGATGGTGGTCAGCGCGCCCACGTCCTGCCCGGCGAGGAAGCCGGAGAGGTAGCCGAGGACGAAGGTCGCGGCGATGCCCACGAGGATCGGCGTGGTGAGGTGGATCCAGTGCCGCTTCCACTCGCCCCGGTATCGCTCGGTGGGGAAGAGGTAGCGGGCGACGAGCGAGCTGGGCTCGTCCTCCAGCGGGAGGACCCGCCGGGGGCCCAGCGGCATGCCGGAGGCGTCGACCCGCAGGCCGGCCAGCTCGTCCTCGGAGATCTGCGGCGCCTGGTAGCCGGCCTCGGGGTCGCGGACCCAGGCACGCCCGGAGCGTCCCTCGCCCGCGTACGGGCCTTCGCCGTAGCCGACGTCGTCGGAGAACGGGGGGCCGTCCGAGGGACCAGAGCGGGAGCCCGGCACGTCGTCAGGCCGGACCCGGGGAATCGGCTCCGTGTCTCGGTCCCGGCGCCCACGGTCGGGGTCGTCGGGATCGAAGGGGGGGCCGGAGGGGCTTCCCATCGGCGGCTAGGCGATGAGGCTGGTGAAGAAGTCGCCGAAGCCTTGGGCGATGTCCATGATGCCGCCACCGATCGACTTGAAGACGTCTGCCGCCGAGTTCGGCCGGTAGGCGACAAAGAAGATCAAAAATGCGATACCGGCCCAGGTGAGGACCTTCTTGACCATGGCGGGCCATCCTCTCGCGCTGGCGCCGGGTCCATTTACCGCAGCGGCACCCAGAGTATCAGTAAGGTGTCGTACAGTGAATCTTTGCGTCCGTTCCCCGACAGAACGGGAGACTTGTCAGGCCTTCCCGTGCAGGTAAGGGGACGGTGCGCCGTACACGAGCTCGGACGGCGTCCACTCCGTGAGGTCGCGCAACTCCACGTCCTCGGCGAGCAGATGCCCCGCACTCGCCGGCCAGGCTATCGCATGAAGCCACATTCCCCGAGCCTCGCCGGCGTACGCGCTTCGATCTGTCGGAGAATTCACGAGCCACAGTGGAGTCGGGTGGCCGGCCACCCGGATCCTGGCCTGTCCGATGTGCTCCGGATGCCCGGGGCCGGGTTCGTTCAACGCCTCGGCGAGTTGCGGGCCCGGATCGGGGCCCGCCATCCCGGCGAGCCGGGTGCCCAGGCCCACGCCCGGCTCCTCGGCCACGAAGACCAGATCGGCGGGGCCGCCGCCGAGCGGCTCGGGCCCGGCGCAGGCGATCGCGGTGGCCCGCACCCCGGTTCGCTCGTCGCCGGCGTACGCCACGCCGGTGAGGGTCCAGCCGGGCGGCAGTGGCCAGGGGCACCAGACCGGCGTGGCCGGCTCCGCCCCGGTCACCGCGCCGGCGACCCGGTCCACCACGCTGGCCATGATCTCCGCGCCGATGTGCTCGGGCACGTGCAACGGCGGCACCGGCCCGCAGCGCAGGCACCGCCACTCGGTGTGCATCAGGTCCGGCTCCCGCACGGATCCACCACACCTCGGACAACTCACCGCGACACTCACGTTTCCACCGTCACCCCGGATGGCGGGGCAGTCAAGTCGAGCGGCCGTTTCCCCGGCGCGTCGGGATGGGATTCCACCGACCGTGCCCGATCACGGGCACAGGGTCATCGGGCCGACGCCCGCCCCGGACCCGGGCGGCGCAGCGGTGTGGACCGCGGCTCAGTCGGGCGGCGGGCCGGCGTGGGCCCGGATCCACGCGTGCATCGCGATGCCGCTGGCCACCCCGGCGTTGATCGATCGGGTCGAGCCGTACTGGGCGATCGAGAAGAGCTGGCCACAGGCCGCCCGGGCGGTCTCGGACAACCCCGGGCCCTCCTGGCCGAAGAGCAGCACGCAGCCGCGCGGCAGGGTGGTCGTCTCCAGCGGCCGGGATCCGGGCAGGTTGTCGATGCCGACCACCGGCAGGTCCCGCCCCGCCGCCCAGGTGACGAACTCGTCGATCGTCTCGTGGTGACGGACGTGCTGGTACCGGTCGGTCACCATGGCGCCCCGCCGGTTCCACCGCCGGCGCCCGACGATGTGCACCTCGGCGGCGAGGAAGGCGTTCGCGTTGCGGACCACCGTGCCGATGTTGAAGTCGTGCTGCCAGTTCTCGACGGCCACGTGGAAGTCGTGCCGACGCCGGTCGAGGTCGTCGACCACGGCCTCCCGCCGCCAGTACCGGTACCGGTCCACCACGTTGCGCCGGTCGCCCCCGGCGAGCAGCTCCGGGTCGTACCGCGGGTCGTCCGGCCGGTCGCCGGGCCACGGCCCCACGCCGACTTCGAGCTGGTCACCGGTCACGGTCTGAAGAGGGTACGGTCCGCCCGCCGCCCGCCGGCCGTAGGGTGCCCCGGAACCGGTCGCAGGCGGCTGGCGGGCGGCCTGATCAGACCAGGTCGAGTGCCCCGCCGAGCCGGTCCAGGAAGCGCCGGTCGGCCGACGCGGCGGGCGCGTCCACCGGGGCCGGGGCGCCGCCCGCGGTGACCCGGCAGACCCGGGCCGCCACCGACTGCACCCACTGCCGGTACGCGGCCGAGTCGGCGGGGTCGGCCCGGCGGCGCAGCACCCGCACCGCGGCCCGGCAGGCGGCCAGCAGGTCGACGACGTCGGTGAGCCGGCCGGCCGGGGCGGGCGCCCCGTCGTGTCGGGCGTAGATGGCGGCCACCACTGCACGGACCAGGTCGCTGTCGAAGGCACGGCCCGCCGCCACGGCGTCCATGCCGGCGAGCCCAGCGGCGACGCCCCGCGACGGGCGCCCGGGGGCGGGCGTGGCGGCGGCCACGAGCACCCGGCCGGGCAGCCCGGTCAGCAGGTCCCACTCGGCGGCGGAGTAGACGGCGGTGGTCAGCGGCGCGGCGCGGCGGCCGGCAGAGGGCGGCTCTCCGGCGACGGAGTGGCTCATGGGGACCTCCGGCGCCAGCATAAGCCTCCGACCAGGGAAAAGGCCCCAACCCGGCGGAAGACGGCGGGGAGGGGCCCGGTGCCGGACGGGAGGGTCAGCGCGGCTCGGGGAAGCTGGGCCGATCCGGGTCGACGCCCTCTCCGACGGCGGCGGCCGCGTACTCCCGCTTGGGGACCATCACCCGGCGGCGGAAGACGCAGACCATGGTGCCGTCCTGCTTGTAGCCGCGGGTCTCCACCGAGACGACCCCCCGGTCCGGCTTCGAGCCGGACTCACGCTTGTCCAGCACGGTGGTCTCGCCGTAGATGGTGTCGCCGTGGAAGGTCGGGGCCACGTGCCGCAGCGACTCGACCTCGAGGTTCGCGATGGCCTTGCCGCTGACGTCGGGGACGGACATGCCGAGCAGCAGCGAGTAGATGTAGTTGCCGACCACCACGTTGCGCTGGAACTGGCTCGCCGACTCGGCGTAGTGGGCGTCCAGGTGCAGGGGGTGGTGGTTCATGGTGAGCAGGCAGAAGAGGTGGTCGTCGTACTCGGTGACGGTCTTGCCCGGCCAGTGCCGGTAGACCGCGCCGACCTCGAACTCCTCGTAGTAGCGGCCGAACTGCATCGATGTCCCCTTCATGGCGGCGACGAAGTTCGGGCCAGCATGCCTTATCGAGTGTTAAGGCGGGGGCCCAGGCGGGCCGGCCGGGAAATTGTCACACCGGCGGCGGCACTTGGGGGAGACGCAATGAGCGGCGGGGCCCTCCCCGGCACCCGCCGCCCACGCTCTGATGCGACAGATTCTGCCGCACCGCAGTGCCAAACGAACAGAGACCGACGTCACATTTATCTTTTCGTAACAATACTCTGCGTGACCAGTGACCAATTCCGGAGCGATCTCCGCAGGTCGGATCGGTGCTTGTCAGGCATCAGATCACCGACAGAGCTACGCCGCCCGGCCGCACAACCATGGAAGCGCTCCCATCACGGCTCGTCACGCAAATGCGTCATGCATGTGCACGCCGTAAGCCAGGGACGACAGATGCAGGTCGATGCCCCTGCGCTCCCGCCAGCCGTCCGGCGGGGTTTCGGCGCCGACCTGCCGGGAATTCGTGGGCACCCGTCCTGGTTCCAGGAGGCGTAGTTGATTCCGCGGTGATCGGAGAGTGCAAATGGCAACCGTTGAGCTGACCACGGGGAACTTCGACGAGGTGGCGGGCAGCGATGGCATCGTCCTCGTCGACTTCTGGGCCGAGTGGTGCGGCCCGTGCAAGCGGTTCGCCCCGGTCTACGAGCGCTCCGCGGAGAAGCACCCGGACGTCGTCTTCGGCAAGGTCGACACCGAGGCACAGCAGGAACTGGGCGCCAAGTTCGACATCCGCTCCATCCCGACGATCATGGCGATCCGGGACGGCGTGATCGTCTTCTCCCAGGCGGGCGCCCTGCCCGAGTCCGCCCTGGAGAACCTCATCGAGCAGGTTCAGGGCCTCGACATGGACGACGTCCGCAAGAAGCTGGCCGAGCACAACCACTGAGCCGACAACCGCGACGTCCGGGCCCCAGATCTGGGGCCCGGACGTCGTCGCGTCCCGGGTAAGGGCCGTCGCCGCGGGCCCGGTCGTCGCGGGGATCGAGGGTCAGCAGAGCCGGCACGTCGCCGAGCCCGACCGGCCGCTGGGCCGACGAGATCGTGGTCAGCTGGCAGGCGGACCGATGACCGGCTGGCTGACCGAGGCGGTCCCGCGCGGCCGGGTGGGCCGCGTGGTGGGCCGTCCCGCCGGGCCGTAGAGCCGCCCCCGCGCCTCCTGGGGCAGCGAACACGCGGCGGTGCCGCCCGGCAGCCGGTGCCGGTTACGGGCCACCCAGCGGTACGCCGGCCAGGCCGCCATGCGGGCCGGCGGGAACCGCAGGCCGGCCCCGGCCACCCGCCAGAGCGGGCCGCTGTCGCCGAGCAGCCTGGCGATCGCGTCCGGGCCGGCGGCCCGGGAGCCGTCCGCGCCGACCCACTGCACGGCCTCCTCGCACTCGGCCTCCGTCAGGCCGAGCGCGTCGAGGTCGGCGAACTGCCAGGGCAGCACCCGCACCCCCGTGGGGATACGGTGCTCGATGAACTGGGCGCACTTCGTGCAGAACGCGCAGTCGCCGTCGTAGACGAAGGTCGACGTCTCCATGGCTACATCCTCCTCCGGCCGGGCGACCGCCCGGGCCCTGGTGTCCGGCAGGCCACTTGCGCTCAATTCGCACACGTGTTCGAATGATGGCCATGCGCTGGGACAGCCTCTCCGCTCCCCCGGACGAGGGCGGTTCCGAGCGGGCAGTGCCGGCGGCTCCACCCCTGCCGCCGGCACTGCCCGGCGCTACCCGTCCGCACTCTCGACACCCCGGCTTCGCCGGATGACCGGCCTACCGGTTCACTCAGGGGCATCACCACGGAGGCCGGCGACCTCATCGCCGACGGCACGGCCTGTACTTCACCCGCAACACCCGCAGGCAGGCCGGCTAGAGTCGGCGGGTGCGTACCGCTCAGCAGATCCTCGCCGATTCCGCCGTGATCGCCGTCGTGGGCGCGTCCCGCGACCCGAGCAAGGCCGCACACCGGGTGCCGGCGCAGATGCAGCGGCACGGCTGGCGGATCATCCCGGTCAACCCGACGGTCGACGAGTTGTTCGGCGAGCGGGCGTACGCGTCGCTGGCCGACATCCCGCACCCGGTCGACCTGGTCGACGTGGTCCGCCCGGCCCGGGACGCGGTCGGGGTGATCCGCGAGGCCGTGGCGATCGGCGCGCCCGCGGTCTGGCTGCAACTCGGCATCGTCTCGCCGGAGGCGCGGCGGATCGCCGAGGAGGCCGGGATCGACTACGTCGAGGACCGCTGCCTCATCGTCGAGCGCGCCGCTGCCGGGCTGACCCGCCTCGGTTGACTGTGATGCTGGCTTAGAGCTTGTACTCCTTGAGCAGGCCACGGGAGATGATCGTCTTCTGGATCTCCGAGGTGCCCTCGCCGATGAGCAGGAACGGGGCCTCCCGCATCAGCCGCTCGATCTCGTACTCCTTGGAGTAGCCGTAGCCGCCGTGGATGCGGAACGCCTCCTGGACCACCTCGGCGCAGTACTCGGAGGCGAGCAGCTTGGCCATCCCGGCCTCGACGTCGTTGCGCTGACCGGCGTCCTTGAGCCGGGCGGCGTTGACCATCAGGGCGTGCGCGGCCTCGATCTTCGTGCCCATCTCGGCGAGCTTGAAGGCGATCGCCTGGTGCTTCGCCAGCGGCTGGCCGAAGGTCTTCCGCTGCTGGGCGTACGCGACGGCCAGCTCGAAGGCGCGGATGGAGATGCCGCAGGCGCGGGCCGCGACGTTGACCCGGCCGACCTCGATGCCGTCCATCATCTGGTAGAAGCCGCGGCCGACCTTGTCCGGCCCGCCGAGCACGTTGGCGGCGGGGACGGTGACGCCGTCGAGGACCATCTCGGTGGTCTCGACCCCCTTGTAGCCCATCTTGTCGATCTTGCCGGGGATGGTCAGGCCGGGCGCAGTCTCGCCGAAGCCGGGCTCCTTCTCCAGCAGGAAGGTGCTCATGTTGCCGTACACCGAGTCGGCGCCGGTGTCGGTCCTGACCAGGGTGGCCACCACCGAGGAGTACGCCCCGTTGGTCAGCCACATCTTCTGGCCGTTCAGGACGTAGTTGTCGCCGTCGCGGACCGCCCTGGACCTGATCGCCGAGACGTCGGAGCCACACTCCGGCTCGGACATGGAGAACGCGCCGCGTACCTCGCCGGTCGCCATCCGCGGCAGCAGCCGGGCCTGCTGCTCGGCCGAGCCGTGCTGGGAGATCAGGTACGCCACGATGAAGTGGGTGTTGACGATGCCGGAGACCGACATCCAGCCCCGGGACAGCTCCTCGACCACCAGGGCGTAGGTCAGCAGGGACTCGCCGAGCCCACCGTGCTCCTCGGCGATGGTGAGGCCGAACAGCCCCATCTCGCGCATCCCGTCGAGGATGTCGGTGGGGTACTCGTCGGCGTGCTCCAGCCGCTGCGCGTGCGGGATGATCTCCCTGTCGGCGAACTCCCGGACGGTTTCCAGGATCGACCGCTGCACGTCGGTCAGGCCGGGCGTCTGGGCGAGTCGGGCCATCTCAGCCTCCGGGGATCGGCGCATTACTCATGGGTAACTGAACGCTCGGTCAGTATCGGCCTCCCGGCCGGCGAGGCCAAGCTGACCAGTCCACACAACCGCTGTGAAAAGGTTCACCGCTGCGGGTAGCGTCCGCAACAGGGCAGGTCACCAGGGGTGCGCGGGAGGGACCACATGAGTTATCCACCGCAGGAGCCGGACCAGCCGCCGTCGCCGTACGAGCCACCGCCCTACGAGCCCGGCCAGTCGGGCCCGCCCCCGGGATACGAGCAGTACGAGCAACCGGGCCAGTACGGCCCACCCCAGAGTTACGGGCAGCCCGGCCAGCCCGGGCAGTACGGCCAGCCCGGGCAGTATCCCGGCCAGCCGCCGCCCGCCCGGGGGACGAACATCCTCGCCGTGCTGTCGCTGGTCTTCGCGTTCGTCTTCCCGCCCGCCGGCATCGTGTTCGGGCACGTGGCCAAGCAGCAGCTCCGGCGCACCGGCGAGGAGGGCGACCAGCTCGCCACCTGGGGCCTGATCCTCGGCTACCTCTTCACCGTGATCGGCCTGCTGGCCTGCTGCGGTTGGAGCGCGCTGGCGTTCTGGGGCGGCTACTACAACTGACGCCCGTCCGCCGCCCCGGGACTGGTCAGCGGAACTGTGCCTCCCGCACGCTGTTGCCGCCGTCCACCACCAGCATCTGCCCGGTGATGTACGACGCGGCGGGCGAGCAGAGGAACGCGATCGCGGCGGCCACCTCGTCCGGGGTGCCGGGGCGGCCCACCGGGGTGCCGAGCCCCTGCCGGATCTCCGCCACGGTGGAGGCTGCCGTGTGGATGGTCCCCGGGGCCACCGAGTTCACCGTCACCCCGTCGGCGATCATCTCCATCGCCAGCGCCCGGGTCAGGCCGACCACGCCCGCCTTCGCGGCGGCGTACGCAGCCTCGGTGGGCAGGGCGTTGACCGGGCCGGCGGTGGCCGCCAGGTTGACGATCCGTCCCCAGCCACGCTCGGCCATCCCGCCGATGAACGCGCGGCTGCACAGGAACGCGGTGGTCAGGTTCCGGTCGATCTCGCCGTGCCACTCCGCGTAGCTGAGCTGGGCCACCGGGCGAAGCACCTCGGGGCTGGCCCGGCTGGCCAGGCCGGCGTTGTTGACCAGCACCTCCACGTCGCCGAGCTGCTCGGCGACCGCGTCGGCGAGCGCCCCCACCTCCGACTCGTCGGTGAGGTCGGCGACGAACCCGGTCACCCCCAGCTCGCCGGCCCGTTCGTGGATGCGCCGGGTGGTGGACACGATGGCCACCCGGGCGCCCAGATCGGCCAGCCGACGGGCCGTGGCGTACCCGATGCCGTCGGGGCTGCCGGCCCCGGTGACCAGGGCGACCCTGCCGTCGAGCCGCATGGTTACGGGGTCGGCCAACGGTGCCGGGGCGTCCTGCTCGGCCGGTGCCGTCGCGGCGGTGACCCGGCCGCGGCGGGCCAGGCCCGGTCGGCTCGCGTCCCGCCGCGGTCGGCTTCCGGAACGGTCCGCGGACCGCGCGTCTGCTGCCATGCCCGCGATCCTGCCCGCTGCGCCCCCGCCGGGCAACGCGGCACCCGGTAACGGGGGCGCCGGTTCTGGGCGGGCCTGGCTACCCTGACCGCGCACCCTCGACAGACGGAGAGAACCGATGACATATCCGCCGCCGTCCGGCACCGACCCCTGGTCCCAGCCGTCCAACCCTCCGGTCGACCCCACCCTGCCGGTCAGCGGGCAGCCTGTCCCTGGCCAGCCGACGGGCACGGACCCGTACGCGCCCGTCGACCCGTACGCGGGGATGAAGTCGGCGCAGCCCGCGCCGGCCGCCGCCGACCCGTACGCCGTGCCCGGCTACGCACCCGCCGGCTACCCGCAGGCCGGTTACCCCGGGTACGGGTACCCGCAGCCGCCGAGGACCAACGGCCTGGCCATCGCGGCGCTCGTACTCGCCCTGGTCGGCTTCGCGTCCTGCATCACCGCGCCGGTCGGCGCGATCATGGGTCACGTCGCCCAGAAGCAGATCCGGCAGACCGGCGAGGGCGGGGAGGGAATGGCGAAGGCGGCCATCATCGTCGGCTGGATCCTCACCGGCCTGATCGTGCTGGGGATCATCTTCTACATCGTGATGATCGGCATCGCGATCTACGCGGGCAGCACGAGCAGCACGAGCAGCAGCTACTGACGCGCGGACGGCACGACGGTCCGGTGCCGCCCCGGGACCCGGGGCGGCACCGGCTCACCCCGCTTCGGGCGTGAAGCTGGAGGTGCGGGTCAGCCCGGCCGCGCGACCCTTGGCCGCGATCACCAGGGCCATCTTGCGGGACGCCTCGTCGATCATCTCGTCGCCGAGCATCACCGCGCCGAGCCGGCCGCCCGCCTCCGAGGTGTAGTGCTCGTACGCGTCGAGGATCAGCTCCGCGTGGTCGTAGTCGGCCTGGGCCGGCGAGTAGACCTCGTTCGCGGCGTCGATCTGCCCTGGGTGCAGCACCCACTTGCCGTCGAAGCCCAGCGCGGCCGACCGCCCGGCCACCTCCCGGAACGCGTCGACGTCCCGGATCTGCAGGAACGGGCCGTCGATGGCCTGCTTGTCGTGCATCCGGGCGGCCATCAGGATGCGCATCAGGATGTAGTGGTACGGGTCGCCCGGGTAGTCGGGGATGAGCGCGCCCACCACCAGGGACTTCATGTTGATCGAGGCCATGAAGTCAGCCGGCCCGAAGATGATGGTCTCCACCCGGGGCGACGCGGCGGCGATGGCGTCGACGTTGACCAGGCCGGCGGCGTTCTCGATCTGGGCCTCGATGCCGATCCGGCCGACCTGGAGGCCGAGGGTCTTCTCGATCTGGGTGAGCGTCAGGTCCAGCCACTGCACCTGGGCGGCGTTCTGCACCTTCGGCAGCATGACGCAGTCCAGGTTGGCGCCGGCACCCTCGACGACCTCGATCACGTCCCGGTACGTCCACGGGGTGGTGAGGTCGTTGACCCGGACCACCCGGGTCTTGCCGGCCCAGTCGCCCTCGTTGAGCGCGGCCACGATGTTCTTGCGCGCGTCCGGCTTGGCCAGCGGGGCCACCGCGTCCTCCAGGTCCAGGAAGACCTGGTCGGCGGGAAGGCCCTGGGCCTTGCCGAGCATCTTGACGCTGGAACCGGGCACGGCGAGGCAGGATCGGCGGGGGCGACCGACAGCGGCCATGGATGCGCTCCTTCCCGCGTCGGCGGGCGGCCGACGGGCTGACGGGGCCCGCCGCGCCGGCGGACTTAACGATCGCAAAGGTGTTTGTGACGCCACGGTAACCTCGTGCCGTGACCGGGGTGAATGGACCTGTGGAAGATCTCACTGGGCGTCGGGTCGTGGTGGTGACCGGGGCGAGCTCCGGCATCGGACTGGCCGCCGCCGTGGACCTGGCCCGTCGCGGAGACCAGGTGGCACTGGTCGGTCGGGACCCGGCCCGCCTCCAGGCGGCCGGCGACCGGGTGCGGGACGCCAGCGGCGAGCGGCCCGAGCTGTTCCGGGCCGACTTCGCGGTCCTCGACGACGTGCGGGGTTTGGCGGAACGGCTACGCGCCGCGTACGACCGAATCGACGTGCTGGCCAACAACGCCGGGGCGATCGTGCTGCGCCCGGTCACCACCATCGACGGGTTCGAGCTGTCGATGCAGGCCAACCACCTGGCCCCGTTCCTGCTCAGCACCCTGCTGCGGGATCGGGTCGGCAGGCTGGTGGCCACCGCCTCCGGGGCGCACCGCAGCGGCGTACTGGACCCGGACGACCTCAACGCCACGCTGCGCGGCTACCGGCCGATGCGCGCGTACGGCACCAGCAAGCAGGCCAACATCCTGTTCACCGCCGAGGCGGCCCGGCGGTGGCCGGAGATCCCCGCGTACTGCTTCCACCCGGGTGTGGTGCGGACCCGGTTCGGCGCGGACAGCCGGCTGGTGGCCCTGGGCATGCGGGTCCTGCCGTTCCGCAGCCCGGAGAAGGGCGCCGAGACGCTGGTCTGGCTCGCCGACCAGGAGCCGGCCAGGCTGACGTCCGGCGGCTACTACGCCGACCGGCGACCCCGCCGCCCGCTGCGCAAGGCCGCCGACCCGCGACTCGCCGCCCGCCTCTGGGCCGCCAGCGCGAAGGCGGTCGGCATCGATGCCGGGTAGCCCGCCAGCCGCCCCGCGGCGGTGACCAGCGGCCGGCTGGCCGGGTACGCCCGCCTCACCCGGGCAGGTGCACCGGGACGCTGGTCACCACCACCCCGGCCAGCTCCCGCAGTGCCCGGCGCAGCCGCCGCTCCACCTGGCTGTGCAGCGGCCGGTGCCAGGGGTGGCGCAGCACCACCTCGGGCACGATCACGGTGAGCACCAGGTCGGCCCTGGAGGCGTGCAGCGCCTCCAGGTAGCGGGCCAGTGGCCCGATCACCGCCCGGTACGGCGACACGATCGTCTCCAGCCGCAGGTGGTCCCCCCACGCCTCCCACTGCCCACGGAACCGGTCGGCCTCCTCCTCGTTCGGGGCGAGGTGCACCGCCAGGGTCGGCTGCCCGAGCGACGCCGCGTACGCGAGGGCGCGCAGCGAGGCCCGGTTGAGCCGAGCCACCGGCACCACCACCAGGTGCCGGATCTGCTGTGGCACCTCCTGACCCTCGGCCGGCAGGGGCAGCCCGGGGGACGCCGGGGGAGTTCCGGGCGGGCGCAGCGCCAGCGCCTGGTTCAGCCGTCGGTAGTGCCGCTGCACCCGGTGGAACAGCAGCACCAGCAACGGCACGGCGACGAGCACCACCCAGGCGCCCTCGGCGAACTTGGCGACCGCTGCGGTCAGCAGGACCAACCCGGACATCGTCGCGCCGAGCGCGTTGACCGCCAGCCGGCGCCGCCAACCCGCCCCGCGCCGGCGTCGCCAGTGCACCACCATCCCGGCCTGGGAGAGGGTGAACGCCAGGAACACCCCGACCGCGTAGAGCGGGATCAGCGCCTCGGTGTGCCCGCCGAACGCGAGGAAGACGAGCGCCGCCGTCACGGAGAGCGCCACGAGGCCGTTGCCGAACTCCAGCCGGTCCCCCATGTGCAGGAACCGACGCGGGGCGTGCCCGGCCCGGGCCATGAAGAACAGCAGTCGGGGAAAGTCGTTGAAGGCGGTGTTCGCGGCCAGCAGCAGGATCAGCGCGGTGGCCGCCTGCACCAGCGCGTACCAGGGGCCGGTGGGGAAGCTGCTCCGGGCGAGCTGGGACAGCAGCGTCTGACCGGGCCGGGGCACCAGGCCGTTCAGGTGGATCAGCACGACGATGCCGGCGAACAGGCACACCAGCATGGCGACCATCCAGCTCAGCACGGTGCGGGCGTTGCGCCACTCGGGCGGCCGGAACGCCGGCACCGCGTTGGACACCGCCTCGATGCCGGTCATCGACACCGCCCCGGAGGAGAACGCCCGCAGCACCAGCAGCAGGCCCAGCCCTTCGGCAACCGGCACGTCCGGCGGCGGCAGCGCCGCGAACCCCCGGCCGGCCGCCCGGAGGAACCCGACGCCGAGCACCGCCAGCAGCGCGACGACGAAGGCGTACGTGGGGAGCACGAAGAGGTTCCCGGCGGTACGTACGCCCCGAAGGTTGCCGGCGAGCAGCACCGCGATCATCAGCACGCCGAGCGGAACGGTGAGCCCGGTGAGCCCCGGCAGGGCCGAGGTGACGGCGTGCACCCCGGCGGCCACCGACACCGACACGGTCAGCACGTAGTCGACCATCAGCCCGGCCGCCGCGGCGAGTCCCGCCCCGGCGCCCAGGTTGTCGCCGGCCACGATGTACGAGCCGGCGCCGTGCGGGTAGGCCGGGATGGTCTGCCGGTAGGAGACGCCGACCGTGATCATCAGCACCACCAGCACCCCGGCCAGCGGCAACGACAGCCCGAGCGTGGTGCTGCCGGCCAGCACCAGCACGGTCAGCATCGCCTCCGGCCCGTACGCCACCGAGCTGAGCAGGTCGGAGGAGAGCACCGGCAGGGCGACCAGCTTGCGCATCCGCTCGTACAGCACGGCCGCGCTGCTCAGCGGCGGCCCGAGCGCCCCCCGGCGCAGTCGGGCGAGGCCGCGACCGAGGCGGGAGCCGGGCAGGTTCGCCGGCTCGGTGGCGACCAGCTCGTCGGGCTCCCCGACCTGGAACATCTCGATCGGCGCCAGCCGGCCGAACCGGCTCGGGGCGGGCCTGCGGCGGTACTGCCCGAGGGTCGGGTCCACCGGCAGTTCACCCGCCGGCCCCGGCCGGTCTGGCCGGGCCACCCGCCACCGGTCCCCGATCCGGCGCAGCGACCCCAGCTCCTCCGGCCCGAGGGCCGGAAACTCCGCCGCTGGGGTGACGACCGTCCCCTCCCCACCGCCTTTGCCCATCCCACCGCCCCTCTCCCCTCGCACTGTCGCCGAAGAGGTGTATCGGGGCGGGCGGAACCGCGACATTCGCCGCGGAAAGTACGCGGAGTCAGGCCGGCGGACGCTCGACGAGCGGGGTGGCGTCGGCGGGCAGCGGGGTGGGGACGACCCGGCGGCCGGCGCGCGCCCCACCGAGCACCACCACGACGACGCCCACCAGCAGCAGCGCGAGCCCGGGCAGCGCGGTGGCCCGGGGGAACTGGCCGAGCCAGGCCCAGGCGATCAGGGCGGCCCCGGGTGCCTCCAGCAGGATCAGCACGCTGACCGTGGTCGCCGGGATCCGGCGCAGCGCGTAGTTGAACATCGAGTGGCCGAGGAGCTGAGCGCCGCCCACCAGGGCGAGGATCGCCAGCCACGTGCCGGCGTCCCAGCCGCCCAGCCGCACCCCGCCGACCAGGCAGACCGCCAGCAGGACCAGCGCGCACACCCCGTAGCAGACGATGGTGTACGTGGTGGTGCTGACGGTGCTGCGGGCCCGCTCCCCGAGGGCGGTGTAGACCGCGGCGAACATGCCGCCGACCAGCGCGAGCAGGTCGCCGGCGAACGCCGGGCCGGAGACGCCGAAGTCGGTCCCCGAGGCGAGCGCCGCGCCGCCGACCGACACTCCGATGCCGGCCCAGACCGCCGCCGGCAGCCGGCGCCCCTGACCCCGGGCGATCAGCCCCTGCCAGACCGGTTGGGTGGCGACCAGGGCGGTGGCCGCGGCAACGGAGGTGAGTCGGACGCTCGGCATCCAGGTGGCGAAGTGGACGGCCAGCGCGGCCCCGGAGAGCACGCAGTACCAGCCCTCGCGCCGGCCCGCGCCGACGGTCAGCGCCCGGAACTCGGCCCGCCGCCGGGCCAGCGCGAACGGGCCGAGCACGCCGACCGAGAGCAGGTTCCGCCAGAAGGCGATCGCCAGGGCCGGCGCGGCCGCGAAGGCGATCAGCGGCGCGGACGAGGAGACCGCGACGACGGCCAGGGCGACGACGCCGACGGTCGGCGCGTCGACCGGCGGGCGGTGCTGCGGGGGTACGGACACGAAGAGCAATCCTCACACGACCCAGGACGGCACAGAACGTCATCGTCCGGTTACGATCAGGGAATTCCGTTGGCGACCCTCCCCCCTGACGCCCGGAGGTACCTTCCCATGCCCGTCTTCCATGCGGTGCTGTTCGACTTCTTCGGCACGCTCACCCGTTCCGTGCAGCGCGGCGCGGCACACCGGTTCACCGCCGAACTGCTCGGTTGCCCGGTCGAGGCGCTCGCCGCGGTGCTCGACCGCAGCTACTACGAGCGCGCCAGCGGGCGGTTCGGCGACGCCGAGGCGACCCTGCGCTGGGTCTGCGACCAGGCCGGGGTGGACCCGCCGGAGAGCGCGCTGCGCGCGGCGGTCCGGTCCCGGCACCGGGCGGTCCGGGCCGACACCCGGCTGCGCGACGAGGCGGTGCCCGTGCTGACGGCGCTGCGCCGGCGCGGTCTGGGCACCGGGGTGGTCAGCGACTGCACCCACGAGCTGCCGGCGTTCCTGCCCCAGCTGGCCGTCGACCCGCTGCTCGACGTGCGGGTCTTCTCGGTGGAGGTCGGTCGCTGCAAGCCCGACCCGGCGCTCTACCTGGCCGCGTGCCGGCTGCTGGGGCTGCCACCGACCGACTGCCTGTACGTCGGCGACGGGGGCAGCCGGGAGCTCACCGGCGCGGAGCAGGCGGGCCTGACGGCGGTGCGGCTGGCGGCCCCGGACCTGGCCGAGCACATGGTGTTCGACGCCGAGCCGGACTGGACCGGGCCCGTGCTCCGCTCGCTGACCGAGGTCATCGACCTGGTGGACCCGGCCGCCGTGCCGGCCTGACCCGCCACGCGGCCGGCCACCCGCCTCGGGACCGGCCGGGCTCCGGCAGCGGTACGCGCCCTGGCCTGCCCGCTGTCCTGGTCGCTTTGCCCCTTGCGGCCCCTCGCCGCCCTCGCGCAGCCCTCACGGCCTTGCCGCCCTCACGGCCTTGCCGCTCTCGCCGTCCCGGTCGCCGAGTGCGGGCGCCCCGCGATGTCCGGACAACCCTCGGTCGCTGGGCATCACCCCGGCGCGGCCGTGCCCTGACGGCTACGGTCGCCCGGCCGGCGCTTCCGACCGCACGCCGGGCGGCGGCGAAGGACCCGGCCCCGTAGGTCGTGGGGACTGCGGCAGGCGGGGCGGGCGGTTCAGCGGCGGCGGACCCGATGCAGGCGGAACGGACTGCGAGTGACCCGGACCACCGGGGCCGGGCGGGGCGGCTCAGCGAGCGACGAGTCCGGGAGCCGGTCGCCGGCTGCGGGCTCGCCGGCCGGAACCAGCCGGACCAGGGCGCAGCCCTCGGCGGCCCACCGCCGTACCAGGTCGGCCGTAGGGCCGGGGGCGTTCAGCCGCTTGGCTGCCACCGTCGGGGCCAGGGCCGTCCACTCCTCGCTGTCGGGAGTCACCCGGGCCACCCGGGCCGGCCAGGCGACGATCCGCCCGCCGTGGTCGCCACGCAGGGTGACCTGCGCCTCGGCGGCCTCCGCCAGGCCGGGCGCCGACTGCTCGCCGGGCCCGCTCACCACCAGGAGCGACCCCTCGACCGGTACGCACCACAGCGCCCGCGCCGGCTCGCCCGCGACGCCCACCCAGGCGACGGCGGCCTTCTTCACCGCCTCGTCGACCAGGGGCGTCGCGACCCGCTCGTCCACCTCGTCCGTCACTACGGCATCCTCCCGCATGTTCTCGGGCCCGCGCGACCGCACCGCCACCACGGGTCGCACCTTGCCGGCCCGGCGCGCCGCTCAGCCGATGAAGGGCGGGACGGCGATCTCGCCCCGGGCCACCGCCATCACGTCGCCGGTCACCGTGGCGCCGACCGCAGCGCCGTGGGCGGCCGTGACCGTGCAGGCCAGGAAGGACGGGCGGTTGATCTCCGCGCCCTGCCGGACGGCGTAGGAGGAACGGCTGTCGCCCGGGAGCAGGCCGCTGGCGACCAGCCACACGCCGAGCCCGAGGGCGGCCGATCCGGTCGCCGGGTCCTCCGTTACGCCGTGTCCGGGCACGAAGACCCGGGTGTGCGCGGTTTGCGAGTCGGCTTCCCAGGAGAAGACGCTGACGTGCTCGATTCCGTACCGCTCCGCCGCCGCCGCGTTCAACCGGGCGCGGGCCACCGCGTCCGGGCGCACCGGCAGGTACGGGAACTCCAGCCCGCAGCCGGCCACCCGGGGGGCCGGGCCGGCGTGGTCGTCGGCGGTGAGGCCGGTCATCTCCAGCAGCGGCTCCAGGTCCAGCTCGGGGCCGAGGGTGGGAATGCCGCCGGTGAGCGTCGCGCCGGTCGCGGTCACCTCGATCGGCAGCACCCCCGCCCCGCACTCCTGGGTGACCTGCCCCACGCCGAACATCCCGCGCCGGCTCGCGGTCACCGCCGCGCCGACGCTGGGGTGCCCGGCGAACGGCAGCTCGTCGGTGGGGGTGAAGATCCGCGCCCGGTAGGTGACCCCGACCTGCGTGGGTGGCAGCACGAACACCGTCTCGGACAGGTTGAACTCCAGCGCGAGCGCCTGCATCTGCTCGGTGGCCAGCCCTTCGGCACCGAACACCACGGCCAGCGGGTTGCCGGCGAAGGGGCGGTCGGTGAAGACGTCCACGATCTCGTACGCCAAGGTCGACATGTTGATAAACAGTAGGCGCTTAGGCTGGTGCCTGTGAGCACGCCGAACCGGGTCTACATCGCCCGACTCGCCGGAGTCGCCGTCTTCGACCCGAACGGCGACCAGGTAGGACGGGTGCGGGACGCGGTCGCCCGGATCCGGGCGACCCAGCGCCCGCCCGAGGTGGTGGGTCTGGTGGCGGAGATGCCGATGCGTCGGCGGATCTTCCTGTCCATCAACCGGATCACCTCCATCGAGGCCGACGCGGTGGTGCTCGGCACCGGCACCCTCAACCTGCGCCGGTTCGAGAAGCGCCCCAACGAGCTGCTGGTGCTCCAGGAACTGCTGGACCGGCGGGTGCAGATCGACCCGGGCGGCCAGCCGGGCGCGGTGGTCGACGTGGCGATGGAGTGCAGCCGGGGCGGCGAGTGGTCGCTGACCCGGGTGGCCGTCCGCGAGCACACCCGCCGGCTCACCCGCCGTGGCCACCTCCAGCAGGTCGACTGGGACCGGGTACGCGGCCTGAGCGGCATCGGCGAGAACCGGGGCACGGCGAACCTGCTCGCCGTGCTGGAGGACATGCGACCGGCCGACCTGGCCAACGCCCTCCAGGATCTGCCCGACGCCCGGCGGAACGAGGTGGCGGCGGCGCTGGACGACGAGCGGCTGGCCGATGTGCTCAGCGAGTTGCCCGAGCACGACCAGGTGGAGATCCTCGCCGCGCTGGACCGGGGGCGGGCCGCGGACGTGCTGGAGGAGATGGACCCGGACGACGCCGCCGACCTGCTCAACGAGCTGTCCCCGCCCGAGCAGGACATGCTGCTCGACCTGATGGAGCCGAACGAGGCCGACCCGGTGCGCCAGCTGCTGAAGTACAGCTCCGGCACGGCCGGCAGCGTGATGACCTCGGAGCCGGTGATCCTGCCCCCGGACGCCACGGTCGCCGAGGCCCTCGCCCGGATCCGGGAGGAGCAGCTCTCCCCTGCGGTGGCCGCCCAGGTCTTCGTGACCCGCGCGCCGATGACCACCCCGACCGGTCGTTACCTGGGCATGGCGCACTTCCAGCGGCTGCTCCGCGAGCCGCCGGCCGACCTGCTCGGCGGGGTGGTGGTCAACGACATCGACCCGCTGCGCCCCGCCACCCCGCTGCCGGAGATCACCCGCCGGATGGCCATGTACGACCTGGTCGCCATGCCCGTGGTGGATCGAAGCAACCGCCTGCTCGGCGCGGTCACGGTCGACGACGTGCTGGACCACTCGCTGCCCCGCGACTGGCGGGACCGGGATGCCGAGTCCGCCCCGGGCGGGCCCGTGGTGCTGGACGGCACGGATGAGTGAGCAGCGGCGGACCGAGCGGCTGGACCAGCCGCGCGAGCCCCGGGGGGCGAAGCTGCCCCGGTTCGACGCGGAGGCGTTCGGCCGCTGGTCCGAGGGGATCGCCCGGAGCATGGGCACGGCCAACTTCATCGTCTACATGACGGTGGTGATCGCCGCCTGGTTCGCCTGGAACACGCTGGTCCCGGCGGGACTGCGGTTCGACCCGTACACGTTCACCTTCCTGACCCTGGTGCTCTCCCTCCAGGCCTCGTACGCGGCGCCGCTGATCCTGCTCGCGCAAAACCGGCAGACGGACCGGGACCGGGTGGCACTGGAGGAGGACCGGCGCCGGGCGACGATGCAGAAGGCGGACACGGAGTACCTGGCCCGGGAGGTTGCCGCGCTGCGGATCGCACTGGGCGAGGTGGCGACCCGGGACTTCCTCCGCTCGGAGCTGGCCCGGCTGGCCGAGGAACTGGACGACGCCACCCAGCGCCGGCAGCGACTGGAACGCCGGCAGCAGGACAGGCCGGCCCTCCGCGAGGCTGCGGAGCCCCGCGTGGACGGGGAGCCCGGCGTGGCCGCGGAGCCCCGCGGTCGCGGGAAACAGCGCGGTGGCAGGGAGCAGCGTGGTCGCGGGGAGCCTCGCGGGGCCGGGGAGCCGCTCGACGAGCCGATCGGCGAGCTCGACGGCGACTTCACCCGGGACGGCCGCCCGGAGGGCCCGGCGCAGGAACGCTGACAGCCGGCTGACGGGGTGGCCTGGGGAAGTCGGGCGGGCGGCCCAAAAACGCTCCGGCCGGGACCTCGCCGGCCTGGGGAAGTCGGGCAGCGCCTACCCGCCGGCCGGCGGGCCGGAGCGATGGTCGTCGGGGTCATCGATTCGCTCACACCGGTCCCGCCAGCGGCCGGCACGGATCGCCCCCGACGTAGCATTGCGGGCATGTCAGCACCCGTCAGCACCGTCGAGGATGCCGTCCAGGCCGCCCTGGCCACCGTCGACGACCCGGAGATCCGCCGGCCCATCACCGACCTCGGCATGGTCCGCTCCGCCCAGGTCGGCGGCGACGGCGTGGTTCGGGTCGAGCTGCTCCTCACTGTGGCCGGTTGCCCGCTGAAGGACAAGCTGCGCACCGACATCACCGCCGCAGTGGGCGCGGTGCCCGGGGTGACCGGGGTGGAGATCGAGTTCGGGGTGATGAGCCCCGAGCAGCGCCAGGGTCTCCAGGCGAAGCTGCGCGGCGGCGGCGCCGCGGAGCCGGTGATCCCGTTCGCCCAGCCCGGCTCCCGCACCCGCGTGTACGCGGTGGCCAGCGGGAAGGGCGGCGTGGGCAAGTCCAGCGTCACGGTCAATCTGGCCGCCGCGCTGGCCGCCCGGGGCCTGTCGGTGGGCGTGGTGGACGCTGACATCTACGGGCACTCGGTGCCCCGGATGCTCGGCACGGACGCCCGTCCCACCCGCGTCGAGGACATGATCATGCCGCCGCAGTCGCACGGCGTGAAGGTCATCTCGATCGGCATGTTCACCGCCGGCAACGCGGCCGTGGTGTGGCGCGGCCCGATGCTGCACCGGGCGTTGCAGCAGTTCCTGGCCGACGTCTACTGGGGCGAGCTGGACGTGCTTCTGCTGGACCTGCCCCCGGGCACCGGCGACGTGGCCATCTCGTTGGCCCAGCTCCTGCCGAACGCGGAGATCCTGGTGGTGACCACCCCGCAGGCCGCCGCCGCCGAGGTGGCCGAGCGGGCCGGTGCGATCGCGTTGCAGACCCACCAGCGGGTGGTCGGCGTGATCGAGAACATGTCCTGGCTGGAGCTGCCCGACGGCACCCGGATGGAGATCTTCGGCTCCGGCGGCGGCGAGGCGGTCGCCGAGTCGTTGACCCGGACGATCGGCGCCCAGGTGCCGCTGCTGGGTCAGATCCCGCTGGACACCCGGGTCCGGGAGGCCGGCGACGCCGGCAACCCGATCGTGCTGGCCGAGCCGGAGTCGCCGGCGGCGAAGGCCCTGGACCGGGTCGCCGACCGGCTGGCGGTGCGGCGGGAGTCCCTGCTCGGCAAGCCGCTCGGGCTCAAGCCCGCCGGCCGCTGACCCGGCCGCCCCCCGTTCGGCTTTCCGGCCCGGGGCGGGCCGGTCAGGTGGCGTCGTCGTAGCTGGCCGTGCGGGGGGCGGGGGCCGGCGCGGCGCCGCCCGAGGCCGAGCTGCCAGGGGTCTTCTTCCGCAGGTCCACCGCGGCGGCCACGTCCTTGAGGTCGTCGTGCACGCCGGTGACGTCGGCCCGCAGGTTGTCGTACACGCCCTGGAGGGGCTTCCGGATCGCCTGCTCGTCCTCTTCGCTGAGCAGGTGCTTGCGGATGAACGCCTTCGGGTGCAGGTCCTCAAGCTGGATGTCGGTGCCCAGCTCGCGGCTCAGGTCGCCGGTCGCGTTGCGGGCCATGCTGCGCAGGTTGCGAACCATCCGCAGCCCGTCGTTGATCACGACAGGCAGCCGGTCACCGAAGATCAACAGCGCCAGGAGCAGCAGCGCACCGATCTCCCACCAGTTCAGGTTTTCGAACACTGCTGGGCCTCCTCGTCGGCGTCAGGCCAAGACTACGCACGTCGGGCACCCGACCGGGAGGGGGTAACGGGTCTCACTTGGCGTCTGCGGCGAGGGTCACCGACGCGTTCTGCCGGCTCGACCCACGTCGATACTCCACGGTCACCACCGACCCCGGGGCGAACTTCCGTACCAGGGCGATCAGGTCGGTGGGGTCGGTCATCGGGCGGCCGTTGAACCGCAGGATGACGTCCCCCGCCCGCAGCCCGGCCCCGGCCGCCGGACCGGCCGGCTCCACCGCCGCCAGCCGTACGCCGCCCGCGCCGCCGCTGGCCGCGCCGGTGCCGCCGACCTGGGCCCCGATCACCGTGCGCCGGGCCTTGCCGGTGCCGATGATGTCCTGGGTGACCCGTTTCGCCTGGTTGATCGGGATGGCGAAGGCGAGTCCGATGTTGCCGGCCTCCTGGCCGTCGGCCACCAGCGACTTGATCGTCGAGTTCACCCCGACCACCCGCCCCGCCCCGTCCACCAGCGGTCCACCGGAATTGCCGTGGTTGACCGCCGCATCGGTCTGGATGGCCGCGTAGTAACGGGTGGGGCCGCCGGGCTCGCCGGCCTGCATCGTCCGGTCCACGGCGCTCACGATGCCGGCGGTCACCGTGTTGGCCAGCGACAACGGCGAGCCGACGGCCAGCACCGGATCGCCGACCGCGAGCGCGTCGGAGTCGCCGAACTCCACCGGCCGCAGGCCGGTGCGGGACACCTTGATCACCGCGATGTCGGACTCCGGGTCCTGGCCGACCACCGTGGCGGCGGCGGTGCTGCCGTCGTTGAAGACCACCGTCGCCTTGCCGGCGCCGCCGGCGACGACGTGGTCGTTGGTGACCACATGCCCCTCGGCGCTGACGATGAAGCCGGAGCCCTCGCTGGTGCCACCCAGGCTGGCCACCCGGACCGTCACCACGCTGGGCAGGATCTTCTCGGCGACCCCGGCCAGCGACTCCGGCCGGCGCTGGGCGAGCGCGGGCGGGTCGGTGGCGCTGGCGCCGAGCACGGTCCCGCCGGTCACGCCGCCACGCACCGCGAAGGCGTACCCGAGGGCGCCGCCGAGGGTGCCGGCGAGCAGCGCGGTGATCAGCGGGATCAGCAGCAACTGGCGCAGGGCCGGCCGGCCGGGCGCGTCCGGGTCGGTGACCGGCTCCGGCTCGGCGTCGGCGCCCCCGACCGGGCCGGGCACGACCACCGCCGCAGGGGCGTACGGGTCCCGCCACGGGTCGGCGAGCGCGTCGGACCACCAGGGGGAGCTCGTCGGGCCGCCCGGGGGGCCGTCGGACGCCCCCGGGGACCCGGCCGGCGTCGCCCCGCTCCCCGGCGGGCCCGCCGGCGTCGGAGTTCCCCCGGGCTGGCGCCAGTCCCAGCCGTCGGTCACGTAGGCCTCCCAGTCGTCCCCGGCTCCCCCGCTTCGGACCGGCGCGGGAGGCCGGTCCCGACAACGGGGGATACCGCATCCAGGATTACACGAATGCCGTGAGTGCAGTCAGCGGTTGCCGTCCGTGATCGTCGGCCGGCAGCCCCCGTCCGGGCGCGCCCACGTGATCGTCCGAGACCGGACTCGCGGCTGCATCCGTCCGGCCCCGCCTCTAGGCTCATAGCGCCAACCCGCCCCTGACGGAGGTGTCCTATCGCCACGGCCGCCAGTTCCGGCAGCTCGACGAGCCAGACGTTGCAGTTCGCCGAGTCGTACGTCACCGAGGACCTCGTGCTACGGACCGCCCGCAGCCTCGCCCACGAGGTGGGCCTCGACGCGGTGACCCCGGGTGCGGGGGCGGCACTGCGGCTGCTCGCCGCCGCCGGCAGTGCCCGGGCGGTGGTGGAGATCGGCACCGGCACCGGGGTCAGCGGGGTGTGGCTGCTGCGCGGCATGCGCGCGGACGGCGTCCTCACCACGATCGACGTGGAGGTGGAGCACCAGCGGATCGCCCGCCGGATCTTCGCCGAGGCGGGCTTCGCCGCCGGGCGTACCCGGATCATCACCGGCCGGGCGCTGGACGTCCTCCCCCGGCTCGCCGACGGCGCGTACGACCTGGTCTTCGTCGACACCGAGGCCACCAGCTTCAGCTCCTGCGTGGATGCGGCGCTGCGGCTGCTGCGCCCCGGCGGGGTGCTCGCGCTGCACGGCACCCTGGCCGGCGGCCGGATCGGCGACCCGGCCGCCCGGGACGTGGAGACGGTGACCACCCGGGAGACGATCAAGGCGATCCGGGAGTCCGAGCACTGGACGCCTGCGCTGCTCCCCGTCGGGTACGGCCTGCTCGCCGCAGTCAAGTGCTGAGCGGCCACCGCCCGCTCCACCCCGCCGGCCGCTGAGTCACGGGCCACCCGGCCAGATGGCGGCCCTCCGCCATCCCCGGCCGGGTGCCGCCGCCGCTCAGCGGCGACGCCGACCCGATCGGCGCGAGGGCGGGCCGACCGGGGACGCCGGGCCGGTGGGCGCGGGGCGGTCAGTCAAGGGTGTCGAGCCAGCGCAGCAGGCCCCGGACGCCCCAGCCGGTGGCGCCCCGGGACAACTCGGCGGCGTCGCCGTCGGCCCAGGACGGCGCTGACATGTCGATGTGCAGCCAGCGCCCCCGCAGGTCCCCGGTGAACTCGCGCAGGTAGAGCGCGGCCAGCACCGAGCCGGCGCCCTGGTTGGGGGCGCTGTACAGGTCGGCCACCTCGCTGCCGAGGTGCTCGACGTAGTCGGCCGGCAGCGGCATCCGCCAGGCCGCCTCGCCGGCCGCGTCGATCGCCGCCAGCAGGTCGGCGGCCAGCTCGTCGTTGTCGGAGTAGAGGGCACCCATCCGCTTGCCGAGCGCCACCGCGTTCGCGCCGGTCAGGGTGGCCAGGTCGATCAGCAGGTCGGGCTTGAGCTCGGCGACGGCGTACGCCAGCGCGTCGGCGAGCACCAGCCGGCCCTCGGCGTCGGAGTTGGTGGTCTCGCTGGTGACCCCGCCGTAGTGCGTGACGACGTCGCCGGGGCGGAACGCCGACCCGCTGACCGCGTTCTCGGCCAGCGGCACCAGGGTGGTGACCCGGACCGGCAGCCGCAGCGCCGCCGCGCCCAGGGTGGCGGCGACCACCGCGGCGGCCCCGGCCATGTCCTTTCGCATCAACTTCATCGCCGCCACCGGCTTGATCGAGATGCCGCCGGTGTCGAAGGTGATTCCCTTGCCGACCAGGACCACATGGGTACGCGCCCCGGCCGGCCGCCAGTCCAGCTCGACGAAGCGGGGCCCGCTGGCCGAGCCGCCCCCGACGGCGAGGATGCCGCCGAAGCCCTCGGCGGCCAGCTCATCCGGCTGCCGCACGCGCACGTGCAGGTCGGGCTCGTCGGCCACCGCCGCCTCGACCTGCTCGGCGAACCACTGCGGGTTCTTCACCGAGGACGGGGTGTTCGTCAGGTCCCGGGCCAGGTGGGTCATTCGCGCGGTGACCTCGGCTGCGGTCACCGCGTCGGCGTACCGGGACGGGTCGGTCACCAGCACGGCCACGTCGGCCAGGGCGGGCCGCTCGCCGGCCTCGGTCAGCCGGAACCGGTAGGACGCCAGCAGGAGCCCCTCGACGAGGCCACGCACCGCCTCGGCCGAGGCGTCGCCCGGCATCCCGATCGTGAGATGCGTCTCACCTCCCGCAGTACGGGCCAACGCGGCGCCCGCCGCACGCCATCCGGCCTCGTCGCCGGCGCCGATTCCGGCCAGCAGCAGCCGGCCCGGAACGCGCCCGGGGCGCAGGTGCACGTGCACCTCGCCGGCCCGCCCGGTGGCCCGGGCCGCGGGTGCGAGGGCGGCAGCCTCGGCCAGCACGTCGTCGGGCACGGGCAGGCCGACCGGCAGCGTGGCCGGGGCGTCCCCGCCCTCGGCAGCCGCCGCGGGGCGGATGGGCAGGGCCAGGGAGTCGGGCCACTCGGGCCCGCTCACCAGACGGATGGCCAGCACGCTGCAACGACCTCCAGAACGATCGGGAGAACGGGTCGGGCACCCGTACCAGAGAATGAAGGCCCTGAGCCACCGGCGGGGCCGGTGGCTCAGGGTTGTATGGACTGTCCGCTCGACGACCGTCGGCCGGACCGCCTTTCGGTCAGCCGGCGGCTGCCTTCAGTGCGTCACCGAGCGCGTTGGCCTCGTCGGGAGTCATCTCGACGACGAGCCGGCCACCACCCTCCAGTGGGACCCGCATGACGATGCCCCGGCCCTCCTTGGTGACTTCCAGCGGACCGTCGCCCGTCCGCGGCTTCATCGCCGCCATGTTGTCTCCCCTCAGACCTACGCCAGGGTCGGTGGGTTGCCCCACAGCCTCTTCGCCATCGCCCGCCGCAACTTGCACGGCGGCCCGATGACGATTTTCCCTGATGAACACCGCCGGACCCAAACCGAAGCAGCATTGATGTAACAGCATCTAGCATATCCTGAGAAGTCCTGTCACAATGTGCGGTCATGCAGGCACGGTCGGCACTCTTCGACCTGTACGGCGACCACCTCCGACCCAGGGGCGGCCGCGCGCCGGTCGCCGCCCTGGTCAAGCTGCTCGCGCCGCTCAGGATCGCACCTCCGGCGGTGCGGACGGCGGTGAGCCGGATGGTCCGCCAGGGCTGGCTCGACCCGCTCCGACTGGTCTCCGGGCCGGGATATTCGATCACACCGAAAGCCGCCCGGCGACTCGACGAGGCGGCTGCCCGGATCTACCGGACCGGTCGGGTCGGCTGGGACGGACGGTTCGATCTACTCGTCCTGTCGACCCCCACCTCCCGCCGGGAACGGCAGCGGCTCGCCGCGAACCTGGGCTTCCTCGGCTACGGCACCCTCGACGAGCAGACGTGGGTGGCCACCCGGGCGGCGGAGGACGTCGACCTGCTGCTCGACGACGCGGGCGTGCGGTACGAGCGGTTCACCGCATCCCACGCCGCCGGCACCCGGGGGGCGGTGGAGGTGGTCCGCCGGGCGTGGGACCTCAGCGAGATCGGGCGGGCCTACGAGCAGTTCGTCGCCGAGCAGCGCCCCTTGCTGGCCAACGTGACCGCGCGCAGCGACGACGAGGAGGCGTACGCGGCGCGGTTCCGGCTCGTGCACGCGTGGCGTACGTTCCTTTTCCGGGACCCGCAGCTCCCCCCGGCGCTGCTGCCCGAGCGCTGGCCCGGCACCGCCGCGGCCAGTTTCTTCGACCGGCACGCAGCCCGGCTGCGGCCGGCCGCCGACCGGTACGTCGAGCAGTGCCTCGACGCCACGAACCGCACCACCCGACAGAAGGGTCGTTAGAACGTGACCGAGCCGCTGCTCGTCGACCGCACCGACTCCGTCGTCACCCTGACGCTGAACCGCCCGGCGGCGATGAACGCGCTCGACGTGGCGCTCAAGGAGGCGCTGCGGGACGCCCTGGCCGGGCTGGAGTCCGACCGCAGCTGCCGGGCCGTGGTGCTGGCCGGGTCGGGCGGCTCGTTCAGCGCCGGCCAGGACCTGCGCGAGCACGTGCAGACCCTCGAATCGGCGGGGGCGGACCCGCTGGCCACCGTCCGGGCCCACTACAACCCGATCGCGGCCCGGCTGGCCAGCCTGCCCAAGCCGGTGGTCGCCGCGGTCCGGGGAATGGCCGCCGGGGCCGGCGCGTCGCTGGCCCTCCTGGCCGACTTCCGCATCGGCGGGCCGAAGACCCGCTTCCTGATGGCCTTCGCCGGGGTGGGGCTCGCCGCCGACACCGGCGCCTCCTGGACGCTGCCCCGGCTAGTCGGCCACGCCAGGGCCGTCGAGCTGCTGATGCTCGCCGAGCCGGTGTCCGCCGAGGAGGCGCACCGGCTGGGCCTGCTGACCCGGCTGGTCGACGACGACGAGCAGGTGCTGCCCGCCGCGCAGGAGCTGGCCGCCCGGCTCGCCGCCGGCCCGACCGTCGCGTACGGGGCGATCAAGCGCCAGCTCTCCGTCGCCGACGCCGGCACCCTCGCCGATGCCCTGTCGGCCGAGGCGCAGGCCCAGTCGATCTGCGGCGCCACCGCCGACCACCGGGCCGCCACCACGGCCTTCGTGAACAAGCAGAAACCGGTCTTCGAGGGACGCTGAACGCGATCCGGCGGTCAGCGGGCCACGTAGCCGCCGTCGATCGGGACGGTGTGGCCGGTGATCCAGGCGGCGTCGTCGGAGGCGAGGAAGAGCACCACCCCGGCCACGTCGTCCGGGGTGGGGATGCCCGGCTTCGGGTTGAACGACTCCATCTGCCGGCGCATCTGCGCCGGGTCCGGCGCGTTGGCGATGAAGTGCTCCACCAGCGGGGTCATCACCACCGTCGGGGCGACCGCGTTGATCCGGATGCCGCGCGCCGCGTATTCGACGGCGGCCGAGCGGGTCAGGCCGACGATGCCGGCCTTGGTGAAGGTGTACGGGGAGATGTTCTCCTGGGCGGCCAACCCCGTGGTCGAGGAGGTGTTGATGATCGCGCCTCCGTCGCCGCGCAGCATCGCCTCGATGCCGTACTTGAGGACGTGGAACACGCCGTCGCCGTTGATCCGGCTGACCCGATCCCAGTTCTCCACGTCCATCTCGTGCAGCGGCTGCTGACTGCCGTCGATGCCGGCGTTGTTGAAGATCACGTCGATCCGGCCGTACCGCTGCACGGCGTCCGCGAAGGCCTGCTCGACCGAGGCCGCCTCGCCGGTGTCGACGGTGACCGCGAGGGCGTCCGGCAGCTCACCGGCCGCCCGCTGCCCGCCGTCGGCGTTGATGTCGGCGATCACCACCCTGGCCCCCTCGGCGGCGAACCGCCGGGCGGCGGCCGCACCGAGCCCGGAGGCGCCACCGGTGATGAACGCGACCTTGTCCTGGAACCGCATCGCACCTCCCCGGGGCCGGGCGTCGGTGCCGGCCCGTCACGAGCCCTCGTTACCCGGCGGGCACCGGGCTAGTCGTCCTCCTCCGGGTCCTGGTTGGCCTCGGCGCCGAGCACGAACGCCTGCATGGCCAGCTCGTCCCCGGACGGCGAGACGAACGCGGGCAGCTCCTGCGGGCCCAGGTCGCGCACGTACGACCAGAACACCCGGACCGCCTCGGCCGGGGTCTCCGCCTCGATCGGGAGGTCGAGGCTGACCAGCCACGGACGACGCGCCAGCGGTGGCCCGAGCCGCTCGGCCAGCTCCCGGTAGACACCGGCGGGCAGCACGGTGACCGGCCCGTCGAGGGTCAGCCCCTCGGCCTCCACCGGCTCGTCGAAGGCCCTTCGGGTGTACGCGACCACGAGCGAGCCGGAGGCGGGATCGGACTGGGGGTCGTCCGGGTCCTCCCGGCGCTCGGCCGTGGGCCGGGCGACCCGGCCCAGCGCCACCAGCCGCAGCGGCCCCTCGATCAACACCGCCACCGGATCGCCGGGACGGGGCGCGGCCGGCTCGGCGGCGGCCACACCCGTCGGGTAGGCCGCACCGGCGGCGTCGAGCCCGGTCAGCTCCAGCGTGTCGTGGTGGACGAGCCGCTCGGCGTCGTACCGGCCCGGTGGGAGGAGCACAGCCCAGGCGCCGTCATCCGGCCCGCCCGCACCCCGGACATGGATCGTGCCGCTCACGCGGCGATCGGTGTCGGTCATGGGGACAATCCCATCACGCCGGCCCCGACCCGCTGACGTGGCAGCCGGCCAGGTGGTCGTCCACCATCCCGGTGGCCTGCATCAACGCGTAGGACGTGGTGGGGCCGACGAACCGGAACCCGCGCTTCTTGAGCGCCTTGGCCATCGCGGTGGATTCCGGGGTCAGCGCCGGCACCTCGGTGAACGTCTCCAGCCGGGCGGCCCGGGGCGGCGGCGCGAGCGACCAGAGCAGGGCGGAGAGCCCGTCGGGCAGGTCCAGGGCGGCCCGGGCGTTGGCGATCGCCGCCTCGATCTTGGCCCGGTTCCGGACGATGCCGGCGTCTGCCAGCAGCCGGGTCACGTCAGCCTCCCCGTAGCCCGCCACCGCCTCGATGCGGAACTCGTCGAAGGCCAGCCGGAAGGCGGGGCGCTTGCGGAGGATGGTGAGCCAGGACAGCCCCGACTGGAAAGCCTCCAGGGTCATCCGCTCGTAGAGCGCGTCGTCGCCGCGCAGCGGCCGGCCCCACTCCCCGTCGTGGTAGGCGGCGTAGTCCGGGGTGCTTGCCCCCCACGCGCAACGGGGCAGGCCGTCCGCGCCGATCACCAGGTCAGTCACGGCGTACACGCTAGACCGGTAAGCCGACAGCCTGCCGCCGCGCCGCCGCAACGGGGGTGTCCGAGCACCGGGAAACCGCGTTGTCACCGACCTGGCGGGCGCCCGGGCCGGCCGTCAGGGCAGGCGGCCCTGCTCGACCAGCCGGCCGAACCTCTTCAACGCCTGGGTGAGGCTGACCTTGGAGCCGGGCCAGAGCACCGGCCAGGCCACCCGGCCGGCGGTGCCGCCTGGGAGGTGGAACCACTCGTGCCAGACCACCTGCGTCCGGCCGCCCTCGATCTGGGTGCAGCGCAGCACCCCGGGACCGCGCAGCAGCCGGCCGCAGTGCACCACGCCGACCTCGTAGGGCGCGTCGACCCGCACCACCCGCATCTCGTCCCGCAGGACCGCCGGCCCCAGCGCGGTGACCGCCTCCACGAGGCTGCCCTCGCCACCGTCGCCCTCGACCACCTTGACCTTGGTGAACGGGATCCAGTCGGACTGCCGCTCCCACGCGACGAGGGCGGCGAACACCCGCTCGGCCGGGGCGTTGACGATGACCGTCGCGGTGACCTCCCCCGCGCCGGGCTGGGCCACCTCGCCCAGGCCCTCGCCGTCGGCCCCGCCGGTCACGCCGGCTCCGACCAGACCGTCGGCCCCCGCCCACCTGCCGGGTCCGCCGACTCGCCGGCCCCGGCCGGGGCCTGCTTCGGGGCGTCGTCGGCGGCGGCCCGCGCGGGCACCGTTGCCGGCTCGTCGACCGGGCCCACCGTTGCCGGCTCGTCGACGGACACCGTTGCCGGCTCGTCGGCGTCAACACCCGCGGTTGCCGGCTCGTCGGCGTCGCCGGACACCGGGGTCCGCCCGTCGGCGGCGGCCGGCACGGCCTCCACCAGGTCGCCGGCGGGGGTGGTGTCGGCCGTCTCGGCGGCGGCCGCCGCCTGCTCGCGGGTGCGGCGCAGCTCGTCGGCGTCCGCGGCCCGTCCCTCACGCAACGCGGTGACCTCCGCCTCCAGCACGCCGATCAGCTCGGACTTGTACCCGATGTCGTAGGCCGTCCGGCGCAGCGCCTGATCGACCTGGGCCATCCGGTACCCCCGCGTCGCCGTGTCGAAACGGACGTCGCCCACGTCGGACTCGCGCAGCGGCCGGCTGGCGGGCAGCGGGACCGCCCGCCCGTCCGGCTCGACCGGCACCAGGCCGGGATCGCGGCCGGTGACCAGCACCGTCACCCCGAAGACCACCGCCGCGACGGTGAGCGCGACGACCAGCAGGAGCAGCACCTGACCCATGTAGGAGATCGTGGCACGCCGACGGGCCGGGAGCGACCCCGCCGGGCAGTCCTCCCACAGATCGGTGCGGATCTGTGGGCCGTGCCGGGCGGACCGGACGCCGGCCGACCGGCTAGCGTCGCAGAGCGGGCCGGGTCGCGCGGCCGTGGCGAGATCGGGAGGCGAGCATGACCGGGGCGTTTCGGCTCGGAAGTCGCACGTTCGCGCCGGGCGAGCTGGCGGTGATGGCCATCGTCAACCGCACCCCGGACTCGTTCTTCGACCGGGGTGCCACCTTCGCCCAGGACAGCGCGCTGCGCGCCGTGGAGCGGGCGGTCACCGACGGGGCGGAGATCATCGACATCGGCGGGGTGAAGGCCGGCCCCGGCGACGAGGTGGACGTGGCCGAGGAGATCCGCCGCACGGTGGACACGATCGCCGCCGTCCGGGCCGCCTTCCCGGACGTGGTGATCTCCATCGACACCTGGCGGGCCGAGGTGGCGGTGGAGGCGGTCGCGGCCGGCGCCGACCTGCTCAACGACACCTGGTCCGGCGCGGACCCGGCACTCGCCCGGGTCGCCGCCGAGACCGGCGCCGGGCTGGTCTGCTCGCACGCCGGCGGGCTCGCGCCGCGCACCCGCCCGCACCGGGCCGCCTTCGACGACGTGGTGGCCGACGTGGTCGCGACGGTGACCGGCCTCGCCGAGCGCGCGGTCGCCCTGGGGGTACGCCCCGACGGCGTCCTCATCGACCCGGCACACGACTTCGGCAAGAACACCCGGCACTCGTTGGAAATCACCCGCCGGCTCGCCGAGCTGTCCGGCACGGGCTGGCCGCTCCTCGTGGCGCTGTCCAACAAGGACTTCATCGGCGAGACGCTGGACCTGCCGGTCGCCGAGCGGCTGGAGGGCACCCTCGCGGCGACCGCGGTGTCGGCCTGGCTGGGCGCCCGGGTGTTTCGCGCCCACCAGGTGCTGCCCACCCGCCGGGTGCTGGACATGGTGGCGTCGATCCGGGGCGACCGCCCGCCGGCGGCCACCCGACGCGGCCTGGCCTGAGCGCCCGCCGGGCCCGGGCTCAGGTCCAGGAAGGCCGGCAGAATCCACGTCAGCCAGGACGGATCAAGACCTGGTGCGGCGCCCTGGCGCCTTTACGTTCTGTTACCGATAAGGCAGGTCGCGCTCGGATCGCGGCAAATGAGTGCGCGCCGAGGCTGTACGGCGACCCGGGTTCAAGTTTGCATTAGGCAGGTGAATGCCTGCATAATGAGGCGTGAGTGAGACGGAGCTGGTCTTCAAGGCGCTGGCCGACCCGACGAGGCGACTCCTGCTCGACCGCCTCCGCGAACGCAACGGCCAGACGCTGCGCGAACTCTGCGAGCACCTGGTTATGGCCCGTCAGTCGGCCACCCAGCACCTCGACATCCTCGTGCGGGCCAATCTCGTCACCGTCGTGCGACGGGGGCGGGAGCGCCTGCACTACCTGAACCCTGCACCGATCCACGAGATCGAAGAACGCTGGATCTCCGGGTTCGACAAGCCCCGACTGCGTGCACTCAGCGCCATCAAACACCAAGCAGAGGAGCACGCCATGACGTCCGTACCGACGTACGTATACGTCACCTACATCCGCGCCACCGCTGAGCAGGCATGGCGGGCGCTCACCGACGCCGACCTGACGGCGCGGTACTGGGGCCACGCCAACCTCTCCGACTGGCAGCCCGGCTCAACGTGGGAGCACCAGCGCACCGACGGATCGGGCGTCGCCGACGCCGTGGGTAAGGTGCTCACCGCCGAGCCGCCGAGCCGCCTGGTCATCACCTTCGAGGACACCCCGTTCGAGAATCGGGAGCCGTCGGTCGTCACGTTCCTCGTCGAACCGCACCAGGACATCGTGCGCCTCACGGTGACGCACGAAAACCTCGCCAACCTCGACATGTTCAACGGCATCTCGAGCGGCTGGCCTGCCGTCCTGTCGAACCTGAAGTCCCTCCTGGAGACCGGCGACACGCTTCCGCAGCAGCCGTGGGAGATGACCGCGCGCACGCCTGAAAGGAACCCGACCCGATGAACACCGACCCGCTCCGGCAGGCCTACGACGCGCTGCTGGCCGCCAATCCCCGAGCCGTACCGCCGCCCGGCGAGTGGAACACCGAGCAGATCCTGGCCCACGTCTCCCTCGTCAGCGCGGCCACCATCAGCACCGTCGTTGCGGTCGCGTCGGGGACGATCTCGACGTACGACAACCGCCCGTCCCAGGACCCGTGGACGCTGGAACGCGTCATCGCGCTCGCAGGCGGCGAGACGGGCTTGCGGGAACGCATCCGCGCGCAGGGGGAGGCGCTGTGCGCCCTGGCCGGGGTGCTGAGCGAGGCCGAGCTCACCACGAAGGTGCCGGCGCTGCTGTTGTCCAATGGCGCGTGCCTGGTGGACCAGCCGCTCTCGCTGGGGGACATCCTCGCCGGCATCGCTGACGCGGAGCTACCCGGGCACACGAAGCAGCTTTAACCGCAATCCCCATGTCAACGTCACCGCACGGCTACTGGCGTCAGCCCCGGAACCCGCCGCCAAGAGCAACGACCCCGACCGTCGCCGCCGATTTTTGGTGGGCTCAGGTCCAGCGAAGGATGTTGCGGCGCCAGGCGTAGAGGATGCCTAGCGCCAGCACGGCCACGAAGATCCCCATCTCGGCCACCGTGACCAGCCCGAAGCCGGGCCGGTCGAAGACCACCGCCCACGGGAAGAGGAAGACCGCCTCGACGGCGAACAGCACGTAGAGGTATGCGTAGACGTAGTAGCGAATCTGCATCTGCGCCCAGTCGCCGCCCACCGGGTCTAGGCCGCACTCGTAGGTGGCCCGCTTGCCGATCGGGTCGGCCGGGCGGGCGGGGCGTAGCACCCGGTTGGCGGCGAACGCCACGACGAAGAAGAGGACGCTGGCGAGCAGCAACAGCCCGAGCGTCGCGTACGAGCCCAGGTAGCCGGTCACGGTGGGTCAGCCTACCGCGCCCCGCCCGGCTCCGTGCCGGACACGTTACGGAACTGTTTCCCGATGAGACTGGTGTCCTGTGGCAACTATTGCCGAATAATGAATTCGCCCTGATGGTCCCGAAAGAGAGATGGCCCGCGTGGACGTACGCCCCGTTCGGCGGGCAGCCGACCGACGTGTCGCAGTGCTGCTCGCGGCGTCCCTCTCGTTCGGTGTCGCGGCGCTGCCCGGCTGGGCCATCGCCGCTCCCACCGTGGCCCACACGACGGCCCTGGAGGCCGACCCGCCCGGGGACCCGGCCGGGGAGCCCGGCGACGAGACGCCTCCGGTCGAGCCCGCCGCGACCGACCCGGCGCCCACCGAGGCGCCGCCGACCGTGCCGCCGCCCTCGGAGACCAACGCTCCGGAGCCCACGCCCACCGACCCCGGGGCCACCGCTCCGGCCGGGCCCGTCGACCCGGCTCCGGCCACCGCCGCTCCGGGTGCCACCACGCCGCCACCCCCGGCGACCTCCGCCCCGCCGCCCCGCCCGTCGGCTCCCGGCCCGGACGCACCGGCGCCGGGCTGGCTCGGCGTGCGGGTCAGCACCGAGGACGTCACGCTGACCGAGGCGTACTGGAACGCGGCGGACACGACGACCACCCTGCGGGTCACCGTGACCAACACCGGCGAGGTGGCAGAGCTGATCCGGCTCTCGTACCGCCTCCCGGCGGGCCTGACCGACGCCGGCACCCCCGGGTGCGCCGAGGCCGGCGGCGGCGGGCACCACTGCGGCGGGTGGCAGACCGCGCCCGGCGACCGGTTCAGCACCCTGATCAAGGTGCGCGTCGACGGCGCCGCCTGGCGGCAGATGCCGCTCAGCGGCGCGGTCCGGGTGAGCGCGAGCGCCCCCGGCGTGGCCGGCTCGGCCGAGGACAACGAGGGCTTCGCGGTGCTCTTCCCGCCGGGGCCGCCCGTGCCGGGCATCTCCCTGGACGCCGACGGGGTGGCCTTCGACATCAGCGGGGCCGCCAGCGAGCTGGACGTCCGGCTGGGCAACACGGGCAAGGTCGATGCCGCCGGCCGGGTCGAGGTGGTCCTGCCCGCCGGGGTGACCGTGCCGGCCCCGCCCCCCGGCTGCACCGCGCCGAGCCCCGCCCGTACCCGCTGCGACGTCGGCACGGTGCCGGCCGGCGGCACCGTCACCCTCCGGCTCCCGGTGAGCGCGACCGCCGAGGCCCAGCGGGAAGCGCCGCTGGCCGGCGCCGTGATCGGCCGGGTCGACCCGCGCAGCGGGCAGGCCCGGCAGCTCCAGATGAGCTTCCGGATCACGGCGGCGGCCGCCATGTCCACCCCGATCGCCACCCCCGCCCCGGCCGGCTCCCAGGGTGTGCTGGCCGCGGCCGGCGCGGGCCCGGACCCGGCCGGCGGTCTCACCTCGGTGCAGCGCAGCGCGGTCATCCTGATCGTGGTCTCCGTGCTGTTGGTCGTGCTGGCGCTCGCGCTGGCCACCACCTCTCTTCGCCGCCGGCTCGCCGGCCCGGTCGGCCCCGCCCCCGCGCCGGCCCCGTCGGACTGACCGGGGCCCGCCGCCGACCGCCCGGCCCCGGTCGCCCCGGGCCGGGGCCGGCCGCGGTCCCCCACCGGACGACGACGGCGGGGCGGGCGGCCCGGTGATCCTGATTACGGCGGGCGGGCCAAAACGGCATCAAACAGGGCATAACCGCACCGAATTTGATCCCAGTCGGCGGACCACAGGGCGAGTTCGGCCCCCCAATCGACGTAGGCTCTCGGGTGAGGAACTACAGCGGACCGGACCAGCCACGGGCGGTGCGGGGCAGCGGTGCGTCAAGGAGGTCGCGTGGCCGGGCGAGGCGAGGTCACCATCAGGTTCAGTCGCCCGCGCCACCGCGCCGAGCGAAGCGAGGTTCAGGCGTGACCAAGCAGATCCGTCAACTCGACCGGGTGGTCATCCGGTTCGCCGGGGACTCCGGCGACGGCATGCAGCTGACCGGCGACCGGTTCACCTCGGAGACGGCGCAGCTGGGCAACGACATCTCCACGTTGCCCAACTTCCCGGCCGAGATCCGCGCCCCCGCAGGCACCCTGCCGGGCGTGTCGAGCTTCCAGGTGCACTTCGCCGACTACGACATCCTCACCCCGGGTGACGCGCCGAACGTGCTGGTGGCGATGAACCCGGCCGCGCTCAAGGCCAACCTGGCCGACCTGCCGCGCGGTGCCGACATCATCGTCAACACCGACGAGTTCACCAAGCGCAACCTGGCCAAGGTGGGATACCAGTCCAGCCCGCTGGACGACGACTCCCTCGCCGGCTACGTGGTGCACCCGGTCGCCCTCACCTCGATGACGGTCCGGGCGCTCGCCGAGACCAAGGTGTCCAAGAAAGACGCCGAGCGGGCCAAGAACATGTTCGCCCTCGGCCTCCTGTCCTGGATGTATTCCCGCCCGTACTCCTCGACCCTGCGCTTCCTGGAGCGCAAGTTCGCCAAGCGTCCCGAGTTGGTCGCGGCGAACATCGCGGCCTTCAAGGCCGGCTGGAACTTCGGCGAGACGACCGACTCGTTCTCGGTGCGCTACGAGGTGAAGCCGGCGAAGATGCTGCCGGGCACGTACCGGAACATCACCGGCAACGCGGCGCTGTCGCTGGGCCTGGTGGCCGCCGGCGTGCGCTCCGGCCTGCCGGTGTTCCTCGGGGCGTACCCGATCACCCCGGCGTCGGACATCCTGCACGAGCTGAGCAAGCACAAGCGGCTCGGCGTGGTCACCATGCAGGCCGAGGACGAGATCGCCGCCGTCGGCGCGGCGCTCGGCGCGTCATACGGCGGATCGCTCGGCATCACCACCACCAGCGGCCCCGGCGTGGCGCTCAAGAGCGAGACGATCTCGCTCGCGGTGGCGCTGGAACTGCCGCTGGTCATCGTGGACGTGCAGCGGGCAGGCCCGTCGACGGGCCTGCCGACCAAGACCGAGCAGGCCGACCTCAACATAGCCCTGTACGGCCGGCACGGTGAGGCCCCCGTCGCGGTGATCGCCCCGAAGTCGCCGTCGGACTGCTTCCACGCGGCCATCGAGGCGGCCCGGATCGCGCTGACGTACCGCACCCCGGTGATCCTGCTGTCGGACAACTACGTCGCCAACGGCTCCGAGCCGTGGCTGCTGCCCGACGTGGAGTCCCTGCCCGACCTGCGGGTCGAGTTCGCCACCGAGCCCAACGGCGAGAACGGCGCCTTCCTGCCGTACCTGCGGGACCCGGAGACCCTGGCCCGGCCGTGGGCCGTCCCCGGCACGCCGGGGCTGGAACACCGGATCGGCGGCCTGGAGAAGGCCGACAAGACCGGCGACATCTCGTACGACCCGGCGAACCACGACTTCATGGTGCGTACCCGGGCGGCCCGGATCGAGACGATCCCGGTGCCGGACGTCGAGGTGGAGGACCCGGACGGCGACGCCCGGGTGCTGGTGCTCGGCTGGGGCTCGACGTACGGGCCGATCGGCGCCGCCTGCCGGGGGCTGCGCCAGCGCGGCCTGCCCGTCGCCCAGGCGCACCTGCGGCACCTGTCCCCGATGCCGGCGAACCTCGGCGAGGTGCTGCGGTCCTACGACCGGGTGGTCATCCCCGAGATGAACCTCGGCCAGCTCGCCCACGTGATCCGGGCCAGGTACCTGGTCGACGCCATCGGCTACAACCAGGTCCGCGGCCTGCCGTTCACCGCCGCCGAGCTGGAGACGATGTTGGAAGAGGTCCTGAAGAATGTCTGAGCCCATCGCCCTCAAGCTCACCGCGAAGGACTTCAAGTCCGACCAGGAGGTGCGCTGGTGCCCCGGCTGCGGTGACTACGCGATCCTCGCCGCCATCCAGCAGTTCATGCCGGAGCTGAACATTCCCCGGGAGCGGACGGTCTTCGTCTCCGGCATCGGCTGTTCGTCGCGCTTCCCGTACTACATGAACACCTACGGGATGCACTCGATCCACGGCCGCGCCCCGGCGATCGCCACCGGCCTGTCGGTGTCCCGCCCGGACCTGTCCGTGTGGGTGGTCACCGGCGACGGCGACGCGCTGTCGATCGGCGGCAACCACCTGATCCACGCGCTGCGCCGCAACGTCAACCTGAAGATCCTGCTGTTCAACAACCGGATCTACGGTCTGACGAAGGGGCAGTACTCGCCCACCTCCGAGGTCGGCAAGATCACCAAGTCGACCCCGGCCGGCTCGGCGGACGCGCCGTTCAACCCGCTCTCGCTCGCCCTGGGCGCGGAGGCCAGCTTCGTCGGCCGCACCATCGACTCGGACCGCAAGCACCTCCAGTCCGTGCTGCGGGCGGCGGCGGAGCACCAGGGCTCGGCGTTCGTGGAGATCTACCAGAACTGCAACATCTTCAACGACGGCGCGTTCGAGCAGCTCAAGGAGCCGGCCACCCGGGACGACTTCTTGATCCGGCTGGAGCACGGGCAGCCCATCACCTTCGGCTCCGACGGGCAGTTCTGCGTGGTGCACCCGCCGGGCGGCTTCGGCCTCAAGGTGCTGGAGACCGCCTCCGTGCGCCCGGAGGAGATCGTCGTGCACGACGCGACGGTCAACGACCCGGCGTACGCGTTCGCGCTGTCCCGGCTGCCCGGGCTCGACCTGCGGAACACCCCGATCGGCGTGTTCCGCTCGGTCGACCGCCCGTCCTACGACAGCGTGGTGCAGGAGCAGGTCGCGGCGGCGAAGGCCGCAGTGACCGAGACCCCGGAGCAGCAGCTCGCCGGCCTGCTCGCCAGCGGCGACACCTGGACGATCAGCTGACCCGCCGCTGACGGCGGCACGGAGCCGCCGCCTCACCCGCGACACGGAAAGGGCCCGCAACCTTCGCAGGTTGCGGGCCCTTTCGTCGGTGCGGGGAAACCCCGGTCGATCAGAAGACCAGGTTGAAGCTGCCCCAACCGGTGGAGATGACCTTGCCGCTGGCGTCGATCCAGTTGCCGGAGCCGTCGGTGGTGTAGAGGCGCATCTGGTTGCTGCTGTTGACGCCCAACATGTCCATCATGTTGTCGCCGTTCCAGTCGCCCGGCGTGATGATGTTCTTGAAGCCGCCCCAGCCGCTGCCGATCTGCGTGCCGGACGGGTTGGTCCAGCCGCCCGCCTGGTCGGTCTGGTACATCTTCAGGATGCCGGTCGAGGTGCGGCCGATCAGGACCTCCTTGCCGTCACCCTTCCAGGCGCCCGGGGTGAGGAACAGGTTGAACCCGTTCCAGCCGGTGCCGATCCGGGTGCCCGCCGGGTTGACCCATCCGCCCGCGCCGTTGCTGGTGTAGCGCCACAGTTCGCCGTTGGACTTGCGAACCATCAGGCTCGGCAGGCCGTTGCCCAGCCAGTTGTTCGTCACCATGAGGGCGGTGAAGTTGCCCCAGCCGGTGCCGATCCGCGTGCGCTGGCCGACAGCATTGCCCTGGCCGTCGGTGTTGTAGATCCACAGCGCGCCGGCGGAGTCCACCTCCATCAGCGAGGGGGTCCGGTCGCCGTTCCAGTTGTAGACCCGGAAGACCCGCTTGGCGCTGCCCCAGCCGGAGCTGAAGTTCCCGGAGGCGTAGAAGCCGCCCCTGCCGTCGTTGGAGAACCCGCGGCCCACATACAGCCGCAGGTTGCCGGCGGCGTCCCGCGCCATCAGGTCGGTGTGGCCGTCGCCGGTCCAGTCGGCGTTCACCAGCGGCGGACGGGTCAGGTCGGCGTTGATCGAGTCGGCGTAGTAGCTGATCCGCTCGTAGTAGCCCGGCTTGTCGCCGCACGGGCTGTAGCCCCAGTCGGTGATGCCGACCTGCTTGCCGTTCACCAGGATCGGCCCGCCGGAGTCACCATCGCAGGTGTCCGCGCCGTTGTCCGGCCCCGCGCAGATCATCCGGTTGGCGTCGTACGCCTGGCCCGCGACGTTGCCGCAGACCGCGTTCGACTGCATCGTCACGGTCGCCTTGCGCAGCTTCGTGTCGTCGTTGTCGCCGTCGGCCAGACCGTAGCCGAAAATGTCCGCCGCGGTGCCCGCCGCGTACGGCGCCTGGTCGCCCTGGGCGCTCAGCGTGATCGCCGGGTACGCCGACGGGAGGTCCTGCTTGAGGGTCAGGACCGAGACGTCGTCCAGGAAGGCCGTCGCGGTCCCGTTCTCCTGCGCGGCGAGGTTGTAGCCCTGGTGGGTCCAGGTGGACGCCACCGCGCCGATGTACCCGCCGGGCGGGATGTTGTTGTTGGCGTCGAGCAGTTGGTTCTTTCCGGCGAGAACCAGGGTCGTTCCCGGCACGTCCACGGAGCAGTGCGCCGCCGTCAGCACCTTGTTCGGGGCGATGACGGTGCCGGTGCACCAGTAGATGCCGTCGGACGCGTAGGTCAGGATGCCGACGACGTACGGGTGGTTCGCGACGTTGACCTCGGAGCCGCCGACGATGCGCTTCGACGGGAGCAGGTCGCCCTTGACGCCGGGGCTGGGCGGGGTGAACTTGCCCGCCCGGAAGTTCTTCGACGAGGTCGTCCGGCTCTCGCCCCGGATGTCACTCGCCGGCTTGAGCACGCCGTCGTTCGAGGTAGCCGCCTGGACGACCGTTCCCGGCGCGACGACCGCCGCGCTGCCGAGGGCGAGGCCGGCGATGATGCCCGCCGCCCGCCGCCGGACTCCTGCGGTGTTTGCCACTTCAGCCACTAATTTCTTCCCGTCGTTCGATTAACGAGGTACTCGAAACTGCCGACGTGCGGTGCGTCGACCGGACGGAGAGATGACGACGAGGCCGAGGCATGATGTGTGCACCCCGTGCGTTCGGTTGGATCCCCCGTGCCTGAGCCAATCAAGGGGCGCCGGCATAAATCGGATGCCACGCCCATTGGCAATTCCAAGCGGCCAAACGATAGCAGGCATCACGCCGTCACAAAAGATCCGACAGGATGAATCTCCACTGACCGAAACCGCAGTAGTCGCAGGTCGATCGGCGGCGGACACGGGCCCGGAGGGCACGGGCCCGGAGGGCACGGGCCCGGCGACGCCAGCCACCGCCGGTCTCCGGTGCCGGCGTCAACTGCCAAGTCAGCCCGGGGTGCTCGCCTGCTGAGGGCGGTCGTCACGGACGTGCACGAGCATGTCGCCGGTCTCGATCACCGCGCCGGCCCGGTCGCTGAGCGTGACCACCTTGCCCCGGCGGACCAGCGCGATGACCAGGGAGTCCAGCTCGCGCGGCGAACGCCCCACCTCGCTGCGCTCGGCCGAGCGCATGGCCAGCGCCATGCCCTGGCCCGGGGTGAGCAGGTCCTCCACCACATCGATCAGCGGTGGCGCGGAGGTCGACAGCCCGAGCAGCCGTCCCGCCGTGGCGGACGAGACGATCACGTGGTGGGCACCGCTCTGCTTGAGCAGCGGCGCGTTCTCGGCCTCCCGCACCGCGGCGATGATCCGCACCTGGCCGGCGGTGAGCTGCCGGACGGTGAGCGCCACCAGGACCGAGGCGTCGTCACTGTCGGTCGCGATGATCACCGACTTGGCGTTCTTCACGTGCGCCTCGATCAGCACCGACGAACGCGTCGCCGAACCCTCGATCGCGACCAACCCGGCCGAGGTGGCCTGCCGCAGCGCGGCGGGGCTGCGCTCGACCACCACGATCCGGGACCTGTCCAGGCCGTTCTCCACCAGCGCCGAGACCGCGCTGCGGCCCTTGGTGCCGTAGCCGCAGATGATGACGTGGTCCTTCACGCTTCTCCTCCACCGCGACAGGCGCCGGCCGGTCCGGTACTGCTCGGTCAGGACTTCCAGGGTGGTGCCGACCAGGATGATCAGGAAGAGCACCCGGGCCGGGGTGACGAACAGGACGTTGACCAGCCGCGCGGACGGTGCGGCCGGGGTGATGTCGCCGTAGCCGGTGGTGGAGAGGGAGACCACCGCGTAGTAGAAGCAGTCGAGGAGCGTGAGGCCGTCCTCGTTGACGTCGCGGTAGCCGTCCCGGTCGAGATAGACCGCGGCGACCACGGCGAGGACCAGGCCCAGGGCGGCGGCGAGGCGCAGGCTCAGCGCGCTCAGCGGGCCCCGCCGCTGCGCGGGAAAATGGATCACCGTGGGACCCGCTCCGCCTCCGTCGCCTGCACGTGCACAACATAGCCGGTACGCGGGGATCCGCACCCCGGGGTGCCGACGGGACGCGTCCGGCCGCACCGACTCGTCTGCCCGGGGCTGCCCGGCGGTCCCGCACCGGGCATGATGGGGCTGTCGACGGAGATGACCGGGGGTGAGACCGCATGTCACTGCTGCGACGGGTCATCGGCGGGGTGCTCCGCCGGATCAGGATGCGACAGGGCCGCACTCTGCGTGAGGTTGCCGAGGCGGCCGGCGTGTCGCTGCCCTATCTGTCCGAGGTCGAGCGGGGCCGCAAGGAGGCGTCGTCGGAGGTGCTCGCGGCGATCTGCCGGGCCCTCGGGATCCGCCTGTCCGACCTGCTGGAGGAGGCCCGGGACGACCTGCGCCGGGTCGAGCCGCGCACCCCGGTGGGTCCCCGGGCGGCCGTGGCGGCGCACGCCGTCGCTCTGCCGCTGCCCCGGTACGGCGACCGGCTGGCCCAGCTGGAACAGCACGGCGACCGGCTGGCCGGCGCCCGGCGGGGGGCCGACGTGCACCGGGCGCTGCCCGGGGCGCCGCTCGCCGTCGGTCCGCGTACCACCGGGTTGGTGCACTGCGGGCGGGTCGCGGTGGGCCTGCGGCGGCCGGTGGCCGTCTAGCGGCGGCGCCCGGCTGTTGACGCCCCGCCCTGTTCTGCCGTCGGCGAATCTGCCAGCGGCAGAAGCGTTGGGGTCGCCGCCCCAGGCGGGCGCACGCTGGACGGGCCGGTCCCCGGGGCGATCGAAGTCGCCCACCGGCGCGGCGGAGGTCGACATGATCGGGTACGACGCACGGATGCTGGACGGTGGGCAGCCGGCCTTCGGCGACCAGGTGTTCCAGCGGTTGCTGCGGGAGCGGATCGTCTTCCTCGGCACCGAGGTCACGGACGAGTCGGCCAACCAGATCTGCGCGCAGCTCCTGCTGCTGGCCGCGGAGGACAGCGAGCGGGACATCCACCTCTACATCAACTCACCGGGCGGCTCGGTCAGCGCCGGATTGGCCGTGTACGACACGATGCGGTACATCCGCAACGACGTGGCCACCCTGGCGCTCGGCTTCGCCGGCTCGATGGGGCAGTTCCTGCTCTGCGGGGGGACGGCCGGGAAGCGGTACGCGCTGCCGCACTCGCGGATCATGATGCACCAGCCGTCGGGCGGAATGGGCGGCACGGCCGCCGACATCACCATCCAGGCGGAGAACATGCTGCACGTCAAGCGCACCATGCAGGAGCTGATCGCCCAGCACAGCGGGCGGGCCCTGGACGAGATCCAGCGGGACTGGGACCGGGACCGGTGGTTCACCGCGGAGCAGGCCCGCGAGTACGGCCTGATCGACCAGGTGCTCACCCGGGTCGACCAACTCTCGGCGTAACGGCCCGGGCGGCGGGCTGGCACGGGGCGGCCCGCCGCTCAAGCTTGCGGGCCGGGGGGGCGGCCCGGTCGGTGGTCACCGATGGCCCGGCGGGCACGCCTCCCCGACCGTGTCCGGCGCGTGTCGCGAGCCGCCGGCCGGGCGGACCCGGTCACCGGGTCCGCCCGGGCGGTCGTCCGGTCAGGGGTAGCTGACCACCGGGCTGGTGCCGAACGAGCCGACGACCGGGGTGCCGGCGTCGTTGACCGTGCGCTCGATGCCGCCGCTGCCGTCGAGGAAGACGGTGATCATGTCGTGGAGCCGCACGCCCGGCCGGCGGGGCACCTCGATCGCCCGGGCCGCCCGGACGTCGACCCCCTGATTGAAGTACGAGTACACGCCGAGTCCCCACGCCTCGTGCCGGCGCACGGAGTCGGCGATCTTGTATGACGCCCAGCCGCGACCGGTCGGGCTGGCCCAGGCGGCCTGGCTCGGCGGGTCGTAGGGCAGTTCGCTCTGGTAAAAAACGGTCCGGCCGCGCTCGCCGGTCCACACCGTCTGGTACCGCTGGTAGTGCTCGACGAAGAGCCCGTACGCCGTCACGTCGTCGCCGGTGACCAGCACCCCGGTGTCGGCGGTGTTCGCCGTCCAGCCGATGCCGTTGCCGTGGTCGCCGCGCCAGGCCCAGATGTTGTCGAGCAGGGTGTCGTCGCTGTGCACGGCGAGGCTGGTCCGGGCCCGGCCGACCCAGGGGCCGCCGATGCGGAAGAAGACGTCCTGCACCGAGGTCGGGTTCGCGGCGTGGTCCCGGCGACCGTCGCGCCGGCCGATCTCGACGAGCACGTCCGACTCGCGCCGACCGGCGTCGACCAGCAACCCGGCGACGCGTACCCCGTCGACGTCGGCGACCCGCAGCGCCGCGTCGCCGGTGGACGGGGCGAGGCTGGGCATGCCGAGTCCGAGCACGACGGTGCCCGGCCGGGTGACCCGCAGCGCCTGGTTCAGCCGGTACACGCCCGGGGTGAGCAGCAGGTGCCGCCCCCGCGCCAACTCCCGGTTGATCCGCTGGGCGCTGTCGGTGGGCCGGGCGACGAAGAAGTCGCGCAGCGACAGCGAGGGGGTCGGTCGGCCGCCGGCCGCCCAGGTGATGCCGGCGGTGTCGTGCCGCAGTCCCGGTACGGCCACCCGCCACCGGTCGTTGCCGTCGACGAACAGGTACGGCTTCTCCCTGGTGACCGGGCTGGTCGGGAGCGTGGTGTACGGGGGGTCGGGGAATCTCTGGGCGGGTGCCCCGGTCACGCCGGAGAAGACCTGGTTCCAGACCCCGTTGCTCCATTGGCCGCCGAGCTCGCTGTCCCGGGTCAGCCACTGCTGCTGGGAGCCGTTGATGGTGGTCCCGTCGACCTTCGAGTCGGCGATGTAGCCGCCGCTGGAGTACCCGCCGTTGCCCGGTTCGAGCCAGAGGGGGCCGCGCACGTGCACGCGGCGCATCGGGGACGCCTGGGAGACCGCCCACTGGTTCGACCAGTCGGAGGGTATGACGGCGAGGTTCTCCGCCGAGCGCCAGAAGTTGGTCAGCGCGGAGATGCCCCCCGGCGAGTTCGGGTCGGGCTGTCCGATGACCCGGACCGCGCCGTAGATGTCGACGTCGTCCGGGGAGCGGCCGAGACCGGCCACGGTGGTGTAGTAGCCGAGCTTCGCGTCGACGTCGTACCGGCCGGGCTTGAACAGCACCGCGTGCCGGTCGGTGCCCATCTCGTTGCGTTCCTGCTTCGTGAAGATCGCATCGAGGGTGGACTGGATCTCGGCGGTCGGGGTGGACGGGTCGTAGACGTGCACGTACGGGCCGAGGTCCGGGTGGCGGTCGTCGGGGTGGCCGGGGTGGGCCAGCGCGGGCGCCGGAACGAGGCCGGCGGCGGCGAGGGAGACGGTGGTGGTGGCCAGGGCCAGGAGGTGGCGGCGGGTGCGAGGTGTCATCAGCCTGCCTGTCGGGTGGCGGTGGCGGGCCGGGCGACCATGAGAGCGCTCTCTCGATCCGCCGTCCGGCATCCCTTCACGATTTGGGGGATCGACATGTTTCTACCCCCTTCCGCCCGCACGCACCAGCCCCGACAGCCGGCGAGGATCAGCGGGCGCCCAACGGGAAGTGCTGGGAAGAACGCCATGTTGGTACCGGACGACGGATCATCGACATTTCCCGAGGAGTCACATGTCCATCGTCGTCACCGGAGCCACCGGCCACCTCGGCCGCCTGATCGTCGAGTCGCTGCTGCGTCGGGGCGTACCGGCCGGGGAGATCGTGGCGCTCGGCCGGGACACCGGCAAGCTCGCCGACCTCGCCGGACGCGGGGTGGTCACCCGGCGGGCCGACTACAACGACCCCGACTCGCTGCGCGCCGCGCTCGCCGGGGCCGAGAAGCTGATGTTCGTCTCCGGCAGCGAGGTCGGGCAGCGGGAGACCCAGCACCGCAACGTCGTCGCCGCCGCCCGCGAGGCCGGCGTGGGGCTGGTCGCCTACACCAGCATCGCCAACGCCGACCGGTCCAGCATGATCCTCGCCGGGGAGCACCTGGCCACCGAGCGGGAGATCGCCGCCGCCGGCCTGCCGTACGTGATCCTGCGCAACGGCTGGTACCTGGAGAACTACACCGACCAGCTCCCGACGTACCTCCAGTACGGGGTGACCGGCGCGGCGGGCGACGGCCGGGTCAGCGCCGCCACCCGCGCGGACTTCGCCGAGGCCGCCGCCGCGGCGCTCACCGGCGCCGGCGAGGCCGGCCGGGTGTACGAGCTGGGCGGCGAGGCGTTCACCCTCACCGAGCTGGCCGAGGAGCTGTCCCGGCAGACCGGCCGGAGCGTCGGGTACACCGACCTGCCGACGGAGAAGTTCGCCGAGGTGCTGGCCGGCGCGGGCATCCCCGCGAGGTTCGCCGCCCTCCTCGCCGACAGCGACCGGGGCCTGTCCCAGGGCGAGCTGTACGTCGAGGGCGACGACCTGGCGAAGCTGGCCGGCCGCCGGCCGACCACCCTCGCCGAGGCGCTCCGCGCGACGCTCTGAGCCCTTCTCTGATCCGCTTGCCGGAGTCCGTCGCCCACCCCGCGCCCTGTCGGTGCGGGGCGGGGCGACGGACGGCTCAGGCCGTGACCCGCTCCACCGGGATCCACAGCTCGGCGTCGGCCCGCGTGCCGTCCGTCGAGACCCGCAGCGTCGCCTCCCCTGCGAGCACCTCGGCGGCCGCGACGGTGAGCCGCCGACGCCGGACGTACTGGAGAGCGGCATGTGCCGGCCAGCGCGGAGAACATCCGCCACACCGGCCGTGGGGTCAGCGCTGCCAGCGCACGACCCCGCCGACCACGGTGAGCGCCACCGTGAGATCGCGCAGGTCCGCCGGCTCGACCTCGTACGGATCGGCGGGCAACGCGATGAAGTCGGCGAGCATGCCGGCCCTGAGCCGCCCCTTCAGGTGCTCCTCGTAGGAGGCGTACGCGCCGGCGACGGTGAACCCCCGCAGCGCCGCGTCGAGGCTGAGCCGCTCGTGTGGGTCCACTCCCCCCGGCGGGCTTCCGTCGGACTGCTGCCGGGTCACCGCGGCGTGGATGCCGTAGAACGGCTCCGGATCCTCGACCGGCGCGTCCGAGCCGAACGCCACCGTCACGCCGGCGTCCAACAGGCTCCGCCAGGCATACGAGGCGAGGTCCCGGCCGGCGAGCATCCTGCTGGTCAGGGGGATGTCGCTGGTGCAGTGGGTCGGCTGCATCGAGGCGATCACGCCCAGCCGGGCGAGCAGTGGCACGTCCTCCGGCCGAAGATGCTGGGTGTGTTCGATCCGGTGCCGCAGCCGCCGTACCGCCGGATCGGCACCCGCTGACTCCTGCCAGCGGGCGTACGTCCGCAGCACCATCGCGTTGGCCGCGTCGCCGATGGCGTGCGCCGCCACGGCGATGCCGGCCCCGGCCGCCTTCGCCACCAGCCGCTCGAACTCCTCCGCCGGGGTGACCGCGATGCCGTGGTTGTCCGGCTCCCCCTCGTACGGCTCGCTCATCAGGCAGGTGTGCGAGCCGAGCGCCCCGTCGGTGAAGATCTTCACCGGTCCCGTACTCAGCCAGCGGTCCCCGTCGCCGGTCGCCCAGCCAAGGTCGATCGCCTCGTCCAACGAGGTCGACGGAATCGTCTTGTGCACCCGCAGCGGCAGCTCACCCTGGGCGTACAGGGTCTCGAAGGCGGCCCGGCAGTCCTGCCCGTCGAGGTCGTGAATGCTGGTGAGGCCCACGGCAAGCAGCCGGGGCAGGTGGGTACGCAACTGCGCGACCATGTCCCCCGCGACGGAGGAACGCAAGATGTCGTAGGCCGCGTCCCCGGCCGCCTCCCGCAGGATGCCGGTCGGCTCGCCGCGCTCGTCGCGGACGATCTGCCCACCGATCGGGTCGGGGGTGTCGGCGTCGATGCCGAGCCGCCGCAGGGCGGCGCTGTTGACCCAGGTGGTGTGCCCGTCGATGCTGGGCAGCACGGCGGGACGGTCCGGGCAGACCCGGTCGAGGTCGGCCCGGTTCGGCTGCACCGGCCGGGCCCACTTGTGGCTGTCCCAGCGTGCGCCGAAGAGCCAGGCGTCGGGCGGCAGGGTGGCGGCGTGCCGCCCGATCCGGGTCAGCGCCTCGTCGAGGCTGGCGGTGCCGCGCAGGTCCACCTGCTCCAGGCCCCGCACGTACAGGGCGGAGTGGATGTGGCTGTCGATCAGCCCGGGCAGCACGGTCAGCCCGGCGAGGTCGACCCGACGCGCTCCGCCGCCGGCACGCTCCCGGCACTCGTCGCGGCTTCCGACGGCGACGATCCGCTCGCCGCGCACCAGCATTGCCTCGGCGCGCGGTTGGACGGGGTCGAGCGTGTGGATCCGGGCGTTCTCGAAAATCGTACCGGTCATGAGGGCTGCCTGACGCGACGGTGGGACAGGGGTCAATCATGCTAGAGGACGGGTTTCCCGATGCGGGTGCCGCATGTCGCCGGCGGCCCCCCGTTCAACCGCGGTGATTGTGGATGGCCGTCGAAGTGGTTACGGTCGCCCGTTAGTTGTCGCCGCAGAGCTACCGGGGAGGACCCGCCCGTGGCGCTATCCGTCGTAGTTCCGGTGTACCAGAACCCGTACGCACTGCGTCACACGCTTTCCTCGCTGGCGGCCCAGAGCCTTCCCGCAGAGCAGTTCGAAGTGATCGTTGTCGACGACTGCTCGCCCGAACCGGTGGCGGGGCTGGTGGCGCAGTTCGCCGACGTGTTGCCCGTCCGATGGGTGCGGCACCCGGTCAACCGGGGCCGCGCCGCAGCTCGCAACACCGGTGCGAGCACCGCCACCGAAGATCACCTGCTGTTCCTCGACGCCGACTCGGTGGCGCACCCCGAGCTGCTCGCACGGCACGTCGCCTGGCACGCCGACGGACACGAACGCGTGGTCCTCGGCCGCCGCGTCGAGTCGGACTGGCGCACGGCGGCCCGGTTCGCCGATCCGGGCACGCTTCCCGACGTCGTGCCTTGCCATCAGGATGACGCGCGCATGGGGTTCGGGGTGGAGACCGAGGGCACCGTCGACTCCTCGCCGTGGGTGTTCCTGGTCTCGCACAACTTCTCACTGCCGCGAAGGACGTTTGTCGACATCGGTGGCTTCGACGAGGTCTTCGACCGGTGGGGCTGGGAGGACACCGAGCTGGCGTACCGCCTCTACCTGCACTGGGAGAGGGCCCACGGCCGCTTCGTCTACGCCCCCACGGCGACCTGCTACCACGTCCCGCACTACTCCGACTTCGGGCGAAACTGGGACAACGCGCGCTCGGGCCTGGAGTACCTCGTCCGCAAACACGAGCACTACGAGGTGGAGCGGCTCGGCGAGTACCCGCGCGACCAAGTGCTGAACCTGCCGACGTACGCGGCGTTCCTGGAGCGGGCCGTCGACGCGAGCGCCCAACTGGCACCGGAGTTGGAGCGCTCGCTCCCGGCGGCCGGCCGCCGCCTGTGGGCCGGGCGCGGCGCACGCCTGCTCCGGCACCGTCCCACGGCGACGCTCGACGTGACGTCCGAACGCACGGAGACGAACAAGCCCCTTCTCGGCCTGAAGACGCCGTGGCCGGATGGCTCCTTCGACGACGTGGTCCACTGGGAGAACTGGCGGGTCCTCACCGTCACCGACCTGGGCGGCCTCATCCGGGAGAGCCTGCGCCTCGCCGGAGCCCTCTATCTGGCCGGCACCGTCGCCCCGACCGGCGAGCACCCCCTGGCGTGTCCCGCCGACGTGTTGGGTGCCCTCCAGACCTCGCCGTTCGTCGTACGCCAGATCGCGGTGACCGATTCGCTGTGGGCGATCGAGGTGCGCCCCTAGCGGCGCCGGATGGACGAGCGGACCGAGGCGGCACCGGCCCCTCCGGCCGGGCGGCTTGGCGTGACGCCGGCGTTCCGTGGCCTGGTTCTCGTACCCGGTGGCAAGCCGCGAAGCGACGCGGCAGCCGATCGCCCCCGCCTCCACGTGGCCGACCACCCTCGCGATCGCCCGGCCGCTGATCGGTACGAGTCCGGACAGCACCGGCACCAAATCTTCGGTACGGTCCGCCAGGTGAACCCTCCTTCGAGGCATGCGTCCACGGCTCGCGCCCTCGGAAATGTGGCCCTTGTCGCCGGCTTCCTGGTCTCCGCCATCACCTTGTCCACCAGCACCGGCACGACAGAGCCGCACATCCTCGCAGGCTTCCTCATCGCCGCAGGGGTCGGACTGCGCATCGAGGCCGCGATCGTCGAATCTCGGACGTGACCACCAGGGCGTCAGGTTGCCCGCCGCCGTTTGGGAAGGCGACTGAGGAGGCTCACGGGCAGGGCCATGACCTGGGCGTCCGAGCCGAGCACCCATGCGATCGTCACTGGCCACCCGTGGAGGGGGCTGACGTCCGACAGCCTCCCAGCGGCCCTCAATGCGGCCTCCTGGTCCAACCAGCGCGGTGGCTAGAAGTCGGGGCATAGGCGTCTCGGATGCCCATTCGGTCAGCCCTGTGGCCGGGACGCCAGCCGGAAGGGCCGGGCTCAATGGTAAACGCCTGCGTCCGGTCGGCGTCCCTGACGTCGATGTCGACGGCGTAGCCATCGGCAAAGTCAACTCGCCCGGCCCTTAGGCTTCCGCCCACCGATCCCATCACCTTTGCGTCGACGCGGGTGCCGCTCGAACCATGCCACGATCTCCGGCTCCCGGGTCTTCGCCCACCACGGAACCTTGCCCACGTAGTCATCCGGCGTGGGGAACGGGTCCTCGGCATACTTTCCCGGCCGGGTCACACCTGTGACGGTCACCGTCGGCTGCGACTCCCACAGGTGCTGAGAGATCGTGCGGCCCTTCATCTCCTCGACGTCCTGCACCCGGGCGCCGATCACGGCGAGATCAGCCACGGTATAGAACGGCTTGTCCGACATCTTGGCTCCCGGCGGAAATCAATAGACGGTACTCCCCGGGAACCATACGTGCTGGTGGCGCTCATGACTGTCACCTCCGTGGGGTTTCGTGCACGTCACGCAGCAAGCCGGGACGCGCCGGCCGTCGACCCGTACGCAGGCGACGGCTCCGGCAGCTCGTCGGCGACCGCGACGACCTCACTGGTGCGGTGTGCGTCGCAGTCGTCCGCGCCCGGGTCGACGTCGTTGCCGCAGGTGAGGATCGGGGCATCGGGCCGCGGGATCGGGCGTTCCTGGCCGGGCGGCCGGATCCGGCGCTGCCGCGGCGGGCTCCCGGATCTGGGAGGAGGCGCGGACGCTGAGCCTGACCCCGGACCGGGCGGCGTCTCCCCTGGCCGGGCGGCCATACGACCTGCGGCACGTCGGGGTGTCGCTCTGGCTCAAGACCGGGCTGCCGGCGCCCGAAGTCACGCAGCGGGCCGGGCACTCGGTGGATGCGCTGCTGAAGGTGTACGCGATCGAGTCGGTGCTCAGTCAGAGACGCCGCACCGTTCTCGGAACTCTGTGAGCCACCCGCGCACCTGCGCACCGTCATGCAGGTACGGCTCATCCGGTCCGTGGCGTAGGTCGATGCCGGCGAGGATCCCGAGTGCCCACGACACCGCCTCGTCGACCTCGATGCCTTCCAGGTCGAGCATGGTCCGGGTAGCCCAGCGGTCCACCTCGTCATGCGACTGGCGGCCGGAGAGGATGGCGGCGAACCGCGCCTCCAGGTCGGCGTGGCTGGGAGGGATCGGCTGCGGGGTCGTCACGGGCGCGATCCTGTCAGGCCGACCTCCGCTACTGCTCGCCGAGAGGGCTCTGACCTGCCCGAACAGGCCGGAGCAAGTGCCCAAGATCATTGCACGTATTTTGCCCTGAGGGCTACAAACGGCGGCTACGGGTGGCATTCGGCTGCGCAGGTCGACCGATCGACGCGGAAGCGTATCCGCTGTTCAGATGGTGTTTTTGTTGATCTTCGAGGTGCCCCCGGCAGGATTCGAACCTGCGACACACGGTTTAGGAAAGGAGTACGGTCCGGCTCACCTCGGGGCCTCTGACCTGCCCCGACTGGCTCGACCCGCAGCGATCGTCGTCAAGATCAATCCGTGGATAGTCCGTGCCGGAGATGACGAGGCCCACGCTCTCTTCGTGAGAGAATGGGAGCCGCTGTGAGCTGGAGGGGGCGAGTCGTGATGTCGAGCAACGCCGAGAGAATGCCCGAGTGGCCGACCGCTGAGCACGTACCGGCTGAGGAGCTGGCCCGCCGTCAGGGTGTCCGGCCGGTCGCCTCCGTCGACGACCTGGCTCGGCCCGACCTCTTCGAGTCAGACAACGAGCTGGACGACTTCCTCGCCGACCTCTATGCCTCCCGCCGAGCTGGCGCCGCGTGAGCCTCGTAGTCCTGGACACCGACGTCGCGTCGGCGATCCTCCGAGGGCGGCTGCATGACCGCCTCCGTGCCCGGCTGGCCGGTAAGACCCTGTGCATCAGCTTCGTCACGCTCGGGGAGTTGACCAAGTGGACCGTGCTGCGAAGCTGGGGGCCACGCAAGCTGGCTGACCTCGCGCAGTGGCGCTCCGGTGTCGTGCTGCTGCCCTTCGACGAGGCGGTGGCGACCACCTGGGGGCAGCTCCAGGCGCGGGCGCAGCAGCGTGGGCGGCCCCGTCCGACGAACGATTCGTGGATCGCGGCCTGCTGCCTCGTCGACCGGCTACCGCTGGCGACCTTCAACGGCAAGGACTACGCCGACTTCGCCGAATACGACGGCCTCCGGCTTTTCGACGTCTCCTAGCTTTCGGCAACACCCTGGGCGCGGCTGTCCGGCGTCGTACGGCTTTCCGCCCCCGCCCGAGGGCCGGGGGCGGCTTCGCGTGACGCCGGCATTCCGCGGCCTGGTTCCCACACCCGGTGGCAAGCCGCGAAGCGGCGCGGCAGTCGATCGCCCCGACTTCGATGGCGGCCAACCACCCCCGCGATCGTCACGGCCCGCCGGGTACGGAGGTCTTGCCTGTCCTGCCGGCCGTTCTGTCCAAGGTCAGTGGGCGCAAGGCTCGCTCGTACTCGTCCGCCTTGAAGACGAAGGGGCCGATACCAGCGAGATTGGGCCAACCCTGCGCTACGTCAGTCCACACAACCCGGTCGTCATCGCGTACGAGGCGGGCCGAGAGAACCCCGCATCCGCCGATCGCGCAGTGCGGGCACATGAAGAGGGCGACGTGGTCCTCGGGGTCACCGTCGTGCAGGTCCGACGGGCCCTCGCCAAGAAGAGCGGTTGCATGGAACTCGACTACTAGAGGTGAACCGACCCAGAGTGGCGAGACGAGCAGGAATCCTGGCAGCCGTGCTCGGATCATGTCCAACAGCGAGACTCCGTCGACCAGGAAGTCGAGCACCTGGAGAGTCGGCTTCAGGCGGTCCGCTGCCCAACGGGCGGCAGCACGCCGACTGAGTAACTCGTGAGTGCGTGGCGTCAATGTGAGCTGGGATGCCAATTCGTGCACGCTGGCAGTCTCCCAGCCTTGCGTACTGCGCCGCCCGCCGGCCGATGCCGGCCGGAGGCCGCCAGCAGGCGGGCGGGCGAGCGCGCGCCGCGCTTGCGCGGCGCCTTGATCTAGAAGAGAGTGCTTCGGCAACCGGTGGAGTCGAAGCGGTGTGAAGCGGAACATTTGAGCCGCTATTCTGCCACCGGCGGAACACTGTCAGTGCCTGCTGCACGCACCGGCTGCCATCGCTGGTAGCTGCTTGACGACGTTTGACGGCCTCTCGTGCCCCCTGTCATCCCCCGCCGCCCTGAGCCTGTAGTGCGCGGCGTCCTGCTGCGAAGCCTCGCAGTGAAGGCTAGCGAGCACCAAGCAAGTGCTGGTGCTAGCCAACCAGCGGGCGGGCTCCAGTTGTACCTTCGGACCTGTTGCTGTGCGTGTTGGCTAGCATAGTATTCCGTGATGGTGGCGGGCGAGATACGACAGCAGACCGGCAGTATTGGCGTAGATCGAGCTAAGCGGTGGCTGAACTACTCAACCCGTGTTGCGTCGATTTACACAAACACTAGCAAGGTTTTTAAGGATCTGCTGCATTTTCAATGGCCCTACGGCGGCCAACCCTTTAGCTTTGACTTGGGGGGACAGTTGCGTGGCGGCACTCTACATGACCAGTCATTCATGGCGGAAGTTAAGGCGTATAGCTACGAAATGGATTCGGCCACTGAGTACCGAAAATTCATAGCCGAATGTTACGTAGCCTTCCAGGAAAAGCCAGACCGATGTGACAATCTATTATGGTTATCTTGGGCACCATTTCAAGCGCAGAATTGGCATAAACATCGAAGCCCGGAGTCCATACGAAAACATCTTCTTCATGCTGACAATATTTTCCGGGTATTCGGTACGGAATCGGCCGAGGAGGCACAAAAAAAGCTAGACGCGCAAGTCGTATATGAGCTGACCAAACGCCTGTGGCTGCTGACGCTCTGCGAAGAGCAAGAAGATTTAGTAATCACGAGCGACCACTACCAGCGGCTTACGGCGTTTATGGGCATCGGGGAGGATTCCCAATGACCGGGCAATTCAGCGCAGCTCTGCGTCATGCGCTAAATTTCGACACGCCGGATCGACGAATCGATTCTCTGAAAACTAGCGTCAGTAAATTTCTGCAATCTGGCGATCCGTCTGTCCGTGTTAGGAAAACTGAATACTTCAACCACACATTTGCGCCCGACCTGGTGCTGGCTTGGCCGGACGAAAGGCGCGAGAGGCTCGTCTTCCTGCGCACAGATTCAAACCCGGAATGGCTAGCAGCTGACCTTAAAATCATCGCATCGAGCCATCCAATTATGCTTATGCTGGATGACTCCGGGTCCGAGGGAAGTTCACCCGCCCATGAACGCTTGGTGACGGCAGCGAAGAAGGCGCGAGCCCTGATTACGGATCCAGATGCAATCGAGGAATTCGCGGCCCCCCGCGTCCCGATTACTTCGGTTCTTGCGAATGCTGTCATCCGTGGCGGCCTTGGATTAGTCGATGAGCAGGCTGCAAGAGGTGCCGCCGAATCAGCAATCGCAGGCTTCTCCGCTGCCGAGAATCTGGAGGCGGAGCCGATCAGGTCGGCGCTCGCAGCGGCAGAGGGCATCTTGGACGACGATCAGAACAATCGGTTCAGCCGGCTTTACCGGGCAGTCTGGGAGGGGCAAGGCGGGACTGCGGAAAGTTTCCCGTCCAATCGAAACCTGACTGGGCCGCTAGCGGGTAGGGACCTTTCCCTTCTTCTTGCAACTCTGACAACTGATGACGTTCAATTCTGGCGTAGAATCGGCCGTAGCGTTCAACTTGAACAGTTAGTAGCTCTGGGGCCCGAGTCAGGATCAAATCTGGGCCGCCTAGTCGAAGCCAACCTGGATCGATTGCTAGCACGTGGGGCACGTGTTTTCGGCCGGAACGGCGCGCGTAGCCCCGAAGGGCAACGTGCGGATTGGGGCGTAGAACGAGACTGCCTAGCACTGCGCGGTGACGGCTGGATCGCCTACTTCGCCGCCAGGTCAAGCGATCTGCCTCCACATGAGACACGTCGCGGCGTCTCAGTTGCTACCCTGATTGATGGCATTCGTCAGCTGGGAGTTCGAATGACGGACGTCAAGGTACAGCAGGACAACTTCGCCATCTCGATCCAGGCGGTGGGCAATGCCGACGTTGTCGACAGTCCAGACTTTGGTCAACTAGTAGATCGTGGCGACTCGGTGGCGCAGGCAGCTGCAATAGCGATGTCTAGTGGGCGTAATCTAATAGCGGACTTCTTCACCGGAACAGCCATGGGCCACACTAACGCCTCCTTTCCGCTTAACGAACTGGCGCAGGCCGCAGTCCGACTTCTGCTTGAGCTAAGCCATCGGAACGTTCCGGATTCAGACGTGAGGTTAGTTTCTGGCCGGGATCCGGTAGTAATTCAAGACCCACTTTGGGATTGACGTTGCCACCAGGACACCCCACCAATCCTCACTGTCTGCCAAGTCGATGGCCGCCGGGACGGCTTTCTTCCAGAACCACCACCGACCGCGACGCGAGCGCCTATCGTTTCTGCGGGAACTCCTCGGGCTTCCCGCTTCCGCGTCAGCCGCCGGGCGCCTTGATCATGTATCGAAAGTGGGGTTCAGGTTGCGGTGCCATGTTCAGCGTATGCGGATCCTCCGGCGATGCGTGCAGCAATTGCGGTGCGGATCCTACGGGCGAGCCGGGACGGGCCGTGCTGCTCCAGGGACCTTGCGGCTACGTAGCGCCACTCCGTAAGTTCCCCGTCTTCGAAGTGGATGGCGCGTTCCTGGTCTGCCGTGAGCGTCCCGCCGTCGAAGACGAATAGAAGCTTGTCGCCCTCGTGCTCGGCGGGTGCCCAGTCAACGACCAGCATCGGTCCAAGTGCGGGCTTGAGGCCGAGTTCTTCCTCAATCTCGCGCTGGCAGGCGGCCCGGGGTGACTCGCCGGGTTCGACGTAGCCGCCGGGGATGTCCCAGTGGTTCTTGTAGCTGGGGCGTACGAGGAGCACGCGGCCTTCATCGTCGAAGAAGAGTGCGCCTGCGGCGACGCGTGGGGTTGCCATGGGTGGCATCTCGTTGGCCGTCACCAGGGCAGCCTAGATGGGCTGGGGTCAGTCGAGCACCTTGAGCCGGCGTGCCAGTCCGACCAGTTCGGCGGAGGGCTTGCCGCGCTGTCGGCGTACCCAGGTCAGGGCGAGTTGGCGGCTGAGGAAGTGATGGCGGACCTGCTCGGGTGCCATCTGTTCGGCGTCGAGCAGGACGGCCTGAGCGTCGTCGACGCGGTTCCATGAGCTGTAGGCCCGGGCGACTTCGAGTGCGTGTCGCACCCGGCGTTCCATCGGTAGGCCGGTGGTGTCGACGCGGGGGCCGAGGTCGATGGCGACTTGCAGGTCTCCCAGCTCGGCGGCGGTGGCGACGCGGTGGATGGCGACGTTGGTCGGGCCGAACGCCGTCCAGAGGTGGTTGGCGTCCGCGCCGAGCTGGCCGGCGGCGTGGTCTGCGGCGGCGATAAAGGTGCGGGTGGTGGTGGCGTCGTTGGCTCGGGCGGCGGCCATCGAGCCGGACAGGAACAGGGTTCCGTAGACGGAGAGCAGCGCCGGTGTGGCGTGCTTGAGGTGGGGCTCAAGGTAGCCGGCGGCGTCTTCGGTGAGGCGTACGGCGTCGGTGTAGCGGCCGGTGGCGTGCAGGGCGTGGCCGACGGAGCGGAACAGGGAGCCGGTGATGAGCGGGTCGCCGGTGGATCGGACGGCGGTCAAGCCGCGGTCGGCGGCGATCCACGCGAGGTCGGTTTCGCCGAGCTTGGTGAGCTGGGTGGCGGCGAGTTGGTAGGCCAGGCCGAGCAGCCGGCGGGCCTGGTCCTGGTCGTCGCCGTCGTGGTGGTCGGCGGCGGCCTGGGCGCGGTGGAGCAACTCGGGAAGGCAACCGGTGACGTACCCGAATCGGGAGCCTTGGTAGGCGTCCCAGAGGATGCCTACCTCCTTCTTGAGAACGGCGACGCTCGGTGGCGCCGTGTCCGTGCCGTCGTGGAACGGGCCGAGGGCGCGGTAGTCCATCAGAGCGGCGCGGAGGGCGGGGACGGTCTCGTTGCCGCTCTCGCCGGTCCAGTCGAGCAGTAAGGGCTCGCCGAGCAGAGTGCCGAGGGAGACGTCCAGGACTTCGGCGAGGGACTTGATGACGGAGAGCCGGTCCAGCTCGATCCGGTTGTTTTCGATTTTGCCGAGCCAGTCGGCGGTACGGCCGATGAGTCCGGCTAGGACTTCCTGGGACAGGCCGCGCCGGTAGCGGTACCAGGCGACGCGCTCGCCGATGGTCAGGTGGTTAGTCGTCCCGTTCACCGGTTCACTGTCTCCCCTCGGTCGGCCTCGACCCCGGAAGGATTTTCCGGGTTACCGGGCGGTTTGTGCCACAGCCTGTCTTCATGACGGGGCTGAACGTATCGACTGACTGCCAATCCTGCTCGGGCGCGGGCTGGAAGTACGCCTCTGCCCGCACCGCCATCCGGGGATTGGGGCGGGGGTCGGAGCGGACTCGTTCCCTGGCCCGGCGGTCCTGCCTGGACTGTGCGGGTTCCGGTCGTTCGGCGACCTGCTGAGGCTGGCCCGGGGTGGGTGCTGGTGTGGGGCCGCGACCCGAACGGCGGCCCGTGAATGGCCCGCCCGCCCCGGTGCCCCGCACCCCTGCGCCGTCCTGGCCGGGTGTGCCGGTGCCGGGTGACCTGGTGCTGGTCGACGGCCGGGCGTCGGTGCAGTTCGCCGGGGACCGCGCGTTGTGGCTGCGGGTGACGTCGGTGGACGACACGCCGACGTACTACGGCTGGGTGTGGCTCACCGGCTATTCCATCGACCTGGCCACCGGTAACGCGCTGGCGCGGCGGGAGGTCTTCGTACAGATCGCCGGCCTGCAAATTCAGAGACGCAAGACCGACAGTCCGTCGTTGCGAAACGTGGCGCCGGTGATGAGGAGACGCGGTGTTTGACGTCCGGATACAACTCGGCGCGGTGCTGAAGATCGATGCAACGGATCGTCTCCTACCGTCGGACGGGCCGGTGACGCTGTGGGTCACCGGGGTCCGGCTGGTGGTCAACCGCCCGCCGCACGACGAGTGGATCTGGGTCGAAGGTGTCCGGCTCAGCCCGTCCGGCCGCCGGGGTCCGCAGACGCAGATCCTGGTACACGCGAGCAAGCTGCTGCCCAGAGGTTAGGGCCGGTGACCACGTACCTGTCCGGTGCGGCGCGTGCCCAGCTCCGGGCAGCGCAAGGGCAGCTTGACCAGCACACGTCGTCGAGCGCGGACGGGCGCTGCGCCGGCTGCGGGGAGGAAGGGCCGTGCTCGCAACGGCGGGTGGCGTTGCGGGTGTTCGGCCGGTACGGCTGCCTTCCGCGCCGCTGGCCGGGCGCGTCGCGACCGGAGCAGGTGGGGGCCTCGTCTTCCTGGTCAGGCTGGCTGGCCGCAGCGGTGGAGCGGGTGACGCCGGACGCCTGACCTGACTTGTTCTGTCATGCACACAACTCATAAGCTGCTGTGATTCATGCAGTATTCATAGGTGGGGTGGCCCGCGATGGCGTACGAGATTCCGACGCCGAAGTACCTGCGCGTGTTGAACACGCTGCGGAAGCGCATTGAGGACGGCGACTACGCGCCTGGTGCGGCACTGCCGTCGGAGAACCAGCTCTGTACGGAGTTCGGGGTGTCCCGCCCGACGGTGCTGAAGGCGCTGGGCATCCTCAAGCAGGATGGCTGGATCGAGTCGCAGCAGGGCAAGGGCAGCTTTGTACGCGGCCGGCCCGCCTCCGGCCGCACCTCGCCCGACTACGCCCGCGACGCCGTCGAGCTGGACGAGACCGGGGAGACGGAAATCCTTCACGTCGGCCCGGTACTCGCCTCACCGCGCATCGCGGCGGAGTTGAAGATCCCAGAGGGCACGCCGGTCTACGAGCGGCGCCGCCGGACCGTCTCGGAGGCGGGGCCGGTGGACCTGGTGGCCACGTTCGTGCCGGTGGACATCGCGGTCGGTACCGACATCACCAAGCCGGACCCGATCCCGGGCGGCCTACTCGACCTCATCGCCCGCCACAAGGGCCTACGCGCCGACTACGCCACCGAGCGAATGACCGCCCGCCGAGTGAGCGAAGTCGAGGCCGAGGCCCTGAAGGTGCCGGCCGACGAGTCGGTGATGAGCGTCGTCATCACCGTCCACCAGGCATCCGGCGCCCCGATCATGACGTCGGTGCTGGTGATGCCGGGCAGCCGCCACGAGATCGAGGACACCTACGCGCTGTCCTGAGTCAGTTCCACAGATCGCCGTAGAAGTCCTCGTCATCGTCGGCTGGCGGCAGCGGCGTCTGCCACCAGAGGTCAATGAGGAAACTCTGACTGTTGCCCTCTCCGCTGCGGTAGACCCGGACGCCGTAGACCCCAGCTCCTTGCGGTAGCGCGAGCTCTACCGCCGCTCCTCCGGTGATCTGTTCGACGATCATCTCTCCGGTGGGGAGGTGCAGCTCAAGCTGTCGACATCCGTCCCACTGGCTGCTGTCGGCTTCGGGCTCGCCGGCCCACACCCGCAGCTCGAGCCCCGCCCTGAACGGGTCGAGGGGCGTTAGCACCGTGAGTCGGTATGTGGATGCGCCGGCTACCTGATCCTGCGCATCTCCGAGCGACTCGCCGTCGTCGCCGGCATCGCACCACACGTCCCGTAGAACGAAGTGGCCGTAGGAGATGGAGACGGTGGCCTCGTGCCGGGCGAAGAGCTTCATGGGTCCGGAGATTGCCACCGCCGTCCGACACTCCTATGTGAACTGCTCTCATCGAAACCTTGCTTGTGCTTACAAGCTGACGTAGCTTGTTAGCTCAACCGGTTGTCAGGAAGACGACTGGTAGGGCTAGGAGGCTGCCGAAGTGGTTCCGATGACGTTGAAGGTGCCGGTCCCGTCCGAGTACGTGTTCCCCGCCGGGGCGCTGTGCCTGGGTGTGTCGCCGCAGCTCGACTTCGAGCGGCGGGGTGAGGCGGACAACCAGGCGCGCGACAAGGAGACCGGCGAGCGGGTCTGGGTGGTGCGGGTGATGGATTTGGACCCGGAGGCGGGGAAGTTCGGTCGGTCGACGGAGGCGAAGGTGAAGGTGGTGGCGGCGCAGCAGCCGGTGCCGCCGCCGTCGACGGTGCCGGGTTACCCGCCGGCGGTGGAGTTCGAGGGCCTGACCCTCACCCCGTACGTGGACTCGCAGCGCTGCAAGCCGGGCCGCTCCTCGGGTGACTGCCGCTCCCGCATGGCGTACTCCCTGCGCGCCACCGCCCTCCGCCCAGCGTCAACGATGCCCGGCTCGGTGGCTGCCTGACCCGGTTGCTGTGTTGCGCGCGGGGCGGGTCGTTTCCCCGCCAAGAGTCCCGATCCGTCCCGCGCTCTCCCCACCCCTCACCTCGATGAAGGAGGGCGTGATGCCCACCGTAGTTCCCCCCACCCCCACCCCCTCGCAAGGCCACTGCTCGTCGGGGCGGTGGTCCTGATGTCCCGTACCCGCCTGGTCGGCCTACGCCACGCTTACCGCGAGGTGGAGGCCGCGATGCGGTCGGCGCTGCGGCTGCCGCCGGCGTCGGCGCGGGTGTGCGCGATCCTGTGTCCGCACTGCTTCCGGTGGGTCAAACCGCGCCGGTTCGACCTGCAACGGATGTCCTGCCGCTCGTGCGTGTCGACGTTGGCGCGTCCGGATCGGGGCGGTGACCTGTGCCTCTGATCAACATCATCCCCGGGGACAAGATCCCGGTGGCGCCGATGAACATGCGCCTACCGGCGTGGCGGGTTCCGGGCTGGCTGCTGGTGTTCTGGTGGCTGGCCCGGGGCCTGCTCCGCCTCACCGTCCTCGCCACCCGGTACTGGTGGCTGACCGCCCCGACCGCGCTCGCCCTCTGGATCCGCGCCGAGTACGGGGGCCGGGTCCTGGCCGGCGTCGTCCTGGCCGTCGCCAGCGGCTGCGCGGGCTGGTGGCGGTGGCATCCGTCGTCGTGGCTGCGCTTCGGCTGGTACCCGCTGGTCGGCCGGGTCCGCGCCCTGCTGGTGTATCGGCGTCGGTGGGCGGCGGTGATGGCGACGTGTGGGCTGGCTACGGCGTTCGCCGGTGACCGGTACGTGCCGCAGCTCTTGCGGGTGCGCTGCGACCGGTACGGCGACGAGCTGACCGTACGCATGCTGCCGGGGCAGATTCCGGATGACTGGGGGCAGGCCGCGGAACGCCTCGCGTACGCCTTCCGCCTGCGCACCGGCCAGGCCCGGTCCACCAACCGGCCGGATCGGGTGGTGATCCGGTTCCTTCGCCGCGACCCCCTGGCCGGCACGGTGGCCCCGCTGCCGGTGGATGAGGTGCCGGACTTCGACGGGCTCCCGCTCGGGGTACGTGAGGACGGGCAGCCCTACCAACTGCGGCTGACCGGCTCACACGTGCTGATCGCCGGGGCGACCGGGTCGGGCAAGGGCTCGGTGTTGTGGTCGCTGATCCGCTCCCTCGCCGGCGGTATCCAGTCGGGGCTGGTGGAGGTGTGGGCGTTCGACCCGAAGGGCGGCATGGAGCTGGCCGCCGGGGTGCCACTGTTCGCCCGGTTCTCCTACGACGACCCCGACGGCATGGCCGGCGCCCTGGAAGAGGCCGTCAAGCGCATGCGCCTGCGGGCGGCCCGCCTGCGTGGGGTCTCCCGTCAGCACGTGCCCACGGTCGACGACCCGCTGATCGTGCTGGTGGTCGACGAACTGGCGGCGCTGACGGCGTACATCACTGACCGGAAGGTCCGCGACCGGATCAAGGAAGCCCTCGGGCTGCTGCTGTCGCAGGGCCGGGCGGTCGGGGTGCACGTGGTCGCCGCGCTCCAGGACCCGCGCAAGGACGTGCTGCCGTTCCGGGACCTGTTCCCGACCCGGATCGGGCTGCGGCTGACCGAGCCAGAGCAGGTGGACATGGTCCTCGGCGACTCCGCCCGCGACCGGGGCGCGCTGTGCGACCGCATCCCCGAGTCCGCCCCCGGCGTCGGGTTCGTCGTCCTCGACGGCGTCCGCGAACCCGTCCGCGTCCGCTTCGCCTACCTCACCGACGACGACATCCGCGAACTCGGCCGCGACTACCGCCAACTCGGCGACGACACCGACACCGATGACGGACAGGGGGTGACCCGGTGAAGACCAACGCAGACCGGGTGGAGGGCGTGGTCCTGGTGCTCATCGTCCTGACCGTCGGCGGGCTCGCCGGAGCGGCGTCGTTCACCCACGTCCACGACTGGACCATGGCCAACTCTCCGGCCGGTACGGGGGACTGGTTCGGCTGGGCCAACGCCGCGATATCCGAACTGCTGCCCCTCGCCGCTCTGTTGACGATCCGCCGGCGGCGCCGCACCGGCGGGCCCGTCGGGTACCCGCTGTTCCTGCTCGTCTGCGCCGTCGCCCTCTCCCTGTCGGCGCAACTGGCGGTGGCCACGCCGAGCATGTCCGGGTGGCTGCTGTCCGCCGTCCCCGCGCTGGCATTCCTCGGCCTGTCCAAGCTCATCTTCTCCGCCACCCCCACCCCGGCGGCGCTGCCCGTCGACAAGCCGACCGACACCGGGACCTGGTCTGCGGTACCTCCCGGCTACGACCCGGCCGACGACCGGTCGCCCTTCGACGTCGTCAACGAGGACCAGGCGGCGGCCGTCGTCGACGAGGGCCAGGCCGTGCCCGTCGTCGATGAGGGCCAGGCCGTGCCCGTCGACGAGCCGCAGCTTCGCCCGGCAACCCGCCCGGTGCCCGTGATGCCGGTGGAACGACGCCCGGGACTGGTGCCCGTCCCTGCGGCGGCCTTCACGCCCCGCAACGGCAGCGTCTTCGGCGGGGAGCGTGCCCGATGAGTCAACTCGAACTCGTCCCCACGGCTCCCGTTGAGCAGCCTCGGCCGGGGTCGCGGGCGGACCGGATGCGCAAGCCCTTGGCCAAGGACGCGCTCAAGCAACTCGCCGAAGAAAACGGTGTCTGCGTGCGGCCTCTGGCCCTGCGGCGCACCGACACCGTCACCGGCCTGACCGAGGTGGTGGAGGTGCCCTGCGGGGCGACCCTCGCGGCGAAGTGCAAGCCCTGCGCCGAGCGGGGCCGGCGGCTGCGCATCCAACAGATCCGCGAAGGCTGGCACCTCGCCGACGAACCCACCGTCCGCCCCGACGAACCCGGCGAAGACGTCCTCGTCCGCGTCCGCGCACACCTGGAATTCGAGCGGGAAGCGCTGAACTACCAGCCCATGACACCCGAGGAGCGGGCCGAGCAAATCGCCGACGTCGACGCCGCGATAGCCGAGCTGGACGAGGCACTCGGCGAAACGAGCCTGCGGGGACACCTGACCCCGAAGGACCGCGACGAGCGGCCCCGACGCAAGCGGTCGACCAGGCGGCGGCAGGACTCCCCCGACCTGCCCCGGCTGCCCGTCGACCCGCGCACCGTCGGCCGCGCCTACTCCGGCAAGACCGGCAAGACCTACCGGCCCTCAATGCTCATCACGCTGACGCTCGGCTCACACGGGCCGGTGCACTCCCACTTCCGGCGCGGCGCCTACGTCGCCCCCTGCGAGTGCGGGCAACGGCACGGCCCGTACGACGACGTCCTCAGCACTCCGGTCGACCCGGGCAGCTACGACTACCGGCGGGCGGCCCTGGACTCGATCCACTTCGCCCGGGTGCTGGACCGGTGGTGGCAGAACGTGCGCCGCGCCGCCGGCTGGAACGTCCAGTACGCGGGAGCCGTCGAGCTGCAACGCCGGCTCGCCCCGCACGCGCACTTCGCCATCCGGGGCACGCTTCCGCGTCGGCTGCTCAAGCAGATCGCGGCGGCCACCTACCACCAGGTGTGGTGGCCGCGCTTCGACGAGCTGGTCTACCCGGTCGACAAGCCACCGATGTGGGACGTCGACCGACAGGCCTACGTCGACCCCAAGACCCGGGAGCCGCTGCCCACCTGGGGTGAAGCCCTCGACGCCCTGGAAGGACCCGACAGTCGCCCCGCCTACGTCGCCCGCCTGGGCCGCATCGACGCCCGCGGCATCGACCACGGCACCAAGGACGCGGAACGGTCGATCCGGTACGTGACGAAGTACGTCACGAAGGACCTGACCGACCAGGCCAAGCCGCGCTCGGACGCGCAGAAGGCGCACTTCGACCGGCTGCACGCCGAACTGTCGATCCTGCCGTGCTCGCCGACGTGCGCCAACTGGCTGCTCTACGGCGTCCAGCCCGACGGCGTCAAGGCCGGCTTGACCCCCGGCCGGTGCACCGGGAAGGTCCACCAACGCTCCACCCTCGGCTTCACCGGCCGCCGCGTGCTGGTCTCCCGGCAGTGGTCCGGCAAGACCCTCGCCGACCACCGCGCAGACAACCGGTCATGGGTGCGCGCGATCCTCGCCGGCGGGATGGCCGACACCGACGAGCACGACCAGGCCGCCGACGAGGCAGACGGGCCAAAGCGATACAGGTTCGAACTCGCCCGACCCGAAGACCCCGACGTGCCACCCCTGGAACACCGCCTCCTGCGATCGATCTCCGCCCGCATCCGCTGGCGCGCTGACCTCGACACCGCACGGATACGAACAGCCGCCGCCGCGCCGGCAACCGCTGCTCCCCTCTCCCCCGCTGCTTGACCATGCAAAGGAAAAACCCCCTCATGGAAAGTGACCTGCTGACCGTTCCGGAAGTCCTCATCGTGCTCAACGGCGTGTCGCGGCGGACCTTCTACCGGTGGCGTGAGCTGGGCATCGCCCCGGAGTGCATCAAGCTGCCCAACGGTGAGCTGCGCATCGAACGGCGGGACCTGCGGTCGTGGCTGCAACAGCACCGGGAGGCGGCGTGAAGTCGCGCGAGGTACGGGTCTGGGACATCCGCGTCAACAAGGGTGCCGGCAAGAAGAAGACGTACACCGTGCGCTGGATCGTCGGCGGGCGGGAGAAGTCGCGGAACTTCGCCACCCGGGCGCTGGCGGACAACCACCGGTCGGACCTGATGCAGGCGATCAACCGGGGCGAGGCGTTCGACACCGCAACCGGTCTGCCTGACTCGATGGCGCAGAGCAGGGGGGCGGTGTCGTGGCTGGAGTTCATGCAGTCGTACATCGACATGAAGTGGCCGGGCGCGGCGGCGAAGTCACGGGAAAGCATGGTCGACGCCTTGACGACGGTGACGCCGGCGCTGGTGCGGGAGCTGGCGGGACGGCCGGCGGCGGACGAGTTGCGGCGGCTCCTGCGCGTTCACCTCCTACCGCCGGGCGCACGTGACGAGGAGGTGCCGGCGGAACTCGCTCCGGCGCTGCGCTGGTTGCGGCGGGCGTCGCTGCCGGTGTCCGAGGTCGGTGAGGCGGCGGCGGTACGGGCAGCCTTGGACGTGCTGGCGTTGCGGCTCGACGGGCTGCCGGCGGCGCCGACGACGGTGCGGCGGAAGCGGTCGGTGTTCTACAACGTGCTTCAGTACGCCGTCGAGCTGGAGGCGTTGGAGTTCAACCCGGTCGACAAGATCCGCGTACGGGTGCAGCGGGCGAAGATCGCCGAGTCGGTCGACCGGCGGGTGGTGGTCAACGGCCGTCAGGCGCGGGAACTGCTGACCGCCGTGTCGTACGTCGGCGAGCGGGGTCGGGTCGGCCGCGGTGAGCGCCTGGTCGCGTTCTTCGCGTGTCTGTACTTCGCGGCGATGCGACCGAGTGAGGCGCTGGCGCTGCGCGAGCAGGACTGCCACCTTCCGGCGACCGGGTGGGGCCGGCTGACGCTGGTCGACAACCGGCCCCAGGCGGGCAAGCGGTGGACCGACAGCGGCGAGGTCCACGACCGGCGCGGGTTGAAGCACCGGGCGGCGGCAGAGTCCCGGGTGGTGCCGATCCCGCCGGAGCTGGTGGGCACGCTGCGGCGGCACGTCGACCGGTTCGGCGTCGCCGATGACGATCGGCTGTTCCGTAGCGGGAAGGGCAACGTGGTGGCGGCGTCGACGTACTCGCGGGTGTGGAAGGCGGCGCGGGAGCTGGCGCTGACTCCGGTGCAGGTGGCGTCCCCGCTCGCCGGGCGCCCGTACGACCTGCGGCACGCGGCGGTGTCGCTGTGGCTCAACTCCGGTGTTCCGGCAACCGACGTCGCCGCCCGCGCCGGGCACTCCGTCGACGTGCTGCTGAAGGTGTACGCCAAGTGCATCGACGGCCAGGAGGCGACGGTGAACCAGCGGATCGAGGACGCGTTGGGCGGCTCGGGTGCGTAGTCTCGGCGGCAGCCTCACCAGTCCGGATCTTGGTCGGAGCAGCCGATGTGACCTGGGCAAACGTCGCCAAGATCAATCCGTGAATAGTCCGTGGACGGCGACAAACGGCGGCTCAGGGTGGCACACCCCTGCACAGTGCAACCCATCGACGTGGCAGCGTATCCGCTGTTCAGGTAGCGTTTTTGCTGATCTTCGAGGTGCCCCCGGCAGGATTCGAACCTGCGACACACGGTTTAGGAAACCGATGCTCTATCCCCTGAGCTACGGGGGCGCGAGGGCCCAGTCTAGCGACCTGCGGGTTCGCCTGGGGTGGCAGGGAGTCGCCCCGGTTCACCCACGTTCCCCGCACCCGTGTTCTCGCAGCCCAGGAGCACCGCTCAAGCACACGCACCCCGGTTTGCGACCGTCGGTCGCCGCGTTGACCCGCGTTCGCACGGGTTGACTCTTGTTGGCTTCCGCTGGAGAGCACACACCGCGCACATCATCGAAGATCGATGATGTGCGCGCCGGCATACCCCATCGACGGCACCGCAACCGGAGAACCCTGGACCGCAGGTCTGCCCCTGGTTCGGTCGGACCTGCCGCGATCCTGGCCATGATGGTCCCCCGACGTCACTGGGATACCGCTTTCGAACACCCATGCCCGGGCTAACGCCGCTACCGCCCGACAGCCACGACCAAGACTCACATCCCGTAACATCGACCAGTCACGATCAACAACGAACCCGCCGGAAGACCTCCAACCAGACACAACGCGTAGATCAGTCCCCCTCACGACTTCGCCGGGCCCTGGGAGCCGACCCGGAGAGGCACTGGCTCCCCGAGTCAGCCGGCGACAGGATGACAACCGGCTGGACTCGCGGAGGATAGCTGGCGACTTGCCCGTTACCATATGGCCGTTCCTGTAGCGGCCCGCGGGCAACCCGACCTCAGGCCGCCCGCCGCCAGTAGACGCTGTACTCGTCGATCACCTGCAGCGGTTCGGTGACTCCTTGGGCCGCGCGGAACTCCTGGACCGCTTTGCGGCAGGCCGGAATGACGTAGTCGTCGATCACGACGTATCCGCCCGGGCTGAGTTTCGCATACAGGTTGGTCAGGGCGTCCCTGGTCGACTCGTAAAGATCACCGTCGAGTCGCAGCACGGCGAGCTGGCTGATGGGCGCGTGCGGCAGCGTGTCCGAGAACCACCCCGGTAGGAACCGCACCTGGTCATCCAGGAGCCCGTAACGGGCGAAGTTGGCCTGCACAACCTCCATCGGGATGCCCAGCACGTCGTTGCAGTGGTGCAGCCCCAGGGCCTGGTCCATCGGGTGACCGTCGGCCCCGGTGTCCGGGATTCCTTCGAACGAATCCGCCACCCACACCGTCCGGTCTTGGATCCCGTAGGCCTTGAACACTCCACGGGCCATGATGCACACGCCCCCGCGCCACACGCCCGTCTCGATGAAGTCACCGGGAACGCCGTCCGCGATGACCTGCTCCAACAGGGCGCGGATGTTCCTGATGCGCTTCAGCCCGACCATGGTGTGCGCCATGCTCGGCCAGTCCTTGCCGTTCTCCCGGTTGGTCGCCTTGAACTCCCGCTCGAGCAACCACCGGTTCGGCACCGGCGGGTCCTCGTAGATGAGGTTCGTGACGACCCTCTCGAGGAGATCAAGGTACAGACTTCGTGGATGGTCCATAACGGTCCTTCGCGCATTGGTATCGGCTGCGGCCACGGCGGAGGGCTCAGCGGGTCGGTGGCGGGTGGCCCGCGGAGCCGCCGGCATTTCCCCGCATTCGCGGTTTGCCGAGGAGCTCACGGAACCACCGCTTGCGCGGTTCCGGTTCCGGTTCCGGTTCCGGTTCCGGTTCCGGTTACGGACCATCGTTCTCGCTCGGTTCCCCGGCCTGAAGTCACGGGGGTGTACGACTCGGGACCGGGATCGTGCACCGCCAGACGAATCGGTATGCGGGGCGGTGGGCCCGGCCGCAGACCGAGCGATCGTCTGTACTCATCTGGCATATGCTCGCATGCCCTTCGTAAGGGAATTCCCTAGTGTTCACTGCGGGCCGCGGGCTCGCTGATGCCATGGAAACCACTAGTCCACGCACCTATTTCCGCCGCTAGGCTTTCCGCCAGTACCGACCGAGATTCGTCGCCCGGTGTCCGAGCCGCGACGAATGCACTGATCGGTTCGGTGGAAGTCGCACGATGAAGGGCCCGTTCACCGATCCCGCACGATGGAGAGTTGATGATCACGAGCGCCGCACCCGTGGCTCCCCTGGCTTCGCATCAGTTACTCCTGTTCCTTCTCGAAGCCGGGGTCCTGTTGCTGCTGGCCGTCATTCTGGGCCGGTTGGCGCAGCGCTTCGGCCTGCCGGCGGTCGTCGGCGAGTTGCTGACCGGGATACTGCTCGGGCCGTCGCTGCTGGGCCAGTTGGCGCCGTCCGTCGGGCATTGGCTACTGCCCAGTGAGCCGTCGCAGATGCACCTGCTGGACGCGCTCGGGCAGTTCAGCGTCGTGCTGCTGGTCGCCGTGGCCGGGCTGCACGTCGACCTGCGACTGATCCGGCGCCGCGCCGGCACGGTTGCCACGGTGACCATGGGTGGCCTCCTGCTGCCCCTTGGGTTGGGCGTGGCCACCGGCCTGCTGGTACCCGTGGCACTGTTGCCGGCGACGGACCAGCGCGTGATGTTCGCTCTCTTCCTCGGGGTGGCGATGGCCGTCAGCGCCGTGCCGGTGATCGCCAAAACGCTCACCGACATGCGGCTGATGCACCGTGATGTCGGTCAGCTCATCCTCGCCGCAGCGTCCCTGGACGACGCGTTGGCCTGGTTCATGCTGTCGGTGATCTCATCCATGGCGGTCAGCGCCCTCACCGTGGGGAACGTGCTGGCCTCGCTGCTTCACCTCGTCATGTTCATCGCCGCGGCGGTGCTGATCGGCCGCCCGGTGGTCAGGCGTGCGATGCGGTGGGCGAACGCCCAGCGCGACGTGGAACCGGCCGTCGCCATCGCGGTCATCACCGTCCTGCTGTTCTCGGCGGCCGGACATGCGCTCGGCCTCGAGGCGATCTTCGGCGCGTTGGTGGCGGGAGTCCTGCTCGGGCTGCCCGGAGGCGTCGAGCCGGCCCGGTTGGCACCGTTGCGTACCGTGGTGCTCTCCGTGCTGGCGCCGCTCTTCCTGGCCAGCGCCGGGCTCCGGGTCGACCTGCGCGCCCTCGCCGACCCGGTGGTGCTCGTGGCCGGTCTGGTGATCCTGGCACTCGCCGTTCTGGGCAAGTTCTGTGGCGCGTACCTGGCAGGCCGGCTGACGCGCCAGAGCCATTGGGAGGCGATCGCCCTCGGGGCGGGACTCAACTCACGGGGCGTCGTGGAGATCGTCATCGCGATGGTCGGGTTGCGCCTGGGCATCCTCAATACCGCCACCTACACGATCGTGGTGCTCGTCGCCGTCCTCACGTCCGTCATGGCGCCGCCGATGCTGCGGTGGGCGATGCGCCGGATCGAGCAGAGTGCCGAGGAGGTTCTGCGGGAGAACAACCAGGCGCAGTTGACCACGCGCCCGATGGTGATCTGAGGCTTGCGGCGATGCCCGGGACCGCCATGCTGCCCCGTGCAGCGCGCATCGCCAGGGCCGTCATCTGCCCGCGGCATCGAATCAGATCCAGGCGGTGCCGGTGGGTGCGGCAGTCGTCGGCCGCCATGAGGAATCGCGCTGGTACGTTCGGGCACGCGACGACGCAGGCCCGAGGGAGAGAATGGTGACGGTGCGGTTCTTGGCGCGGACCCTGCGCGGCCTGGAGGAGATCACGGCCCGCGAGGTGGCCGGGCGCGGCTGCCGGGTCGAGCACCGGCGGCACCGTGAGGTGTGGTTCCGCGCGAGCCGTCCGGAGCCGAACCTGCTCGACCTGCGTACCGTCGACGATCTGTTCCTGCTCGCGAGCGTGGCCGAGGACGCCGACCACACGAAGGCGGCCCTGGCCGCGTTCACACGCTTGGCGCGCGACGCCCCACTGCGGCAACTGCTTGAGGTACGGAAGACCTACGGCTACTCCACCCGGGCCGCGACACTCGATGTGGCGGCGTCTTTCCTCGGCCGCCGCAACTACAACCGGTACGACGTCGAGGACGCCGTTGGTGGCACCGCGGCAGCCCGGTTGGGCCTGCGCTACCACTCCCGCCGCAACGGCGAGGCGCCGCCGGAGGGCAGCCTCTCGCTGCGGGTCACCGTCGAGGGCACACAAGCGGCCCTGGCGGTACGGATCGCCGACCGGCCGCTGCACCGGCGGTCCTACAAGACATCCTCCACACCGGGCACGCTGCACCCGCCGTTGGCCGCCGCGCTGGCGTTGCAGGCCGGGATCCGCGCCGGGATGCGGGTGGTCGACCCGTGCTGCGGCACGGGCACCATCCTGCTCGAGTCCGGCGGACTGAGTCCGGGAGCCGTCCTGCTCGGCCTGGACCACGACCCGGCCGCGGTTCGCGCGGCCGCGGCCAACGCGGGGTCACTCGACGGGGTCCGCCGTGATTCGGCCGGTGCGACGCCCGGCGTCACCTGGGCGGTCGGTGACGCCGGGCGCCTGCCACTGGGTGCCGGCGCGGTGGACCGCGTGGTGAGCAATCCACCGTGGGACCGTCAGGTGCTGGCCCGCGGCGCTCTCGCGGATGACCCGGCGCGGCTCTTCCGGGAGATTCGCCGGGTACTTGCGGCCGGCGGCCTGGCCGTGTTGCTGCTGCACGAATTCGAAGAGCTGGCCGCGGCAGTCGACGCCGCCGGACTGGGCGTCGACGACGTACGGGTGGTCAGCCTGTTCGGCGCCCATCCGGCGATGGTGACGCTGTCCGGCTGAGCCGTCAGGGCACGACCTCCATCTGGGCCATCATCCCGAGGTACGAGTGCTCGGGGTAATGGCAGTGGTACATGTACCGGCCGACGAAGGGCGCGTCGAAGGTGACCTGGAAGCGGACGGAACCCTTGGGCGACACGTACACCGTGTCCTTGAGGCCGGTGTCCTCCGGAGCCGGCGGCCCGCCGTTGCGGCCGAGCACCCGGAAATGCACCAGGTGCAGATGGAAGGGATGGTCGAAGGGGAACGGATCGGTGTCGCCGTTGACGACGTTCCAGACTTCCGTGGTGCCTCGCTTGACCTGGATGTCGACCCGGTTGGGGTCGAACACCTTGCCGTCGATGAGGGCCGTCGGCGGCCGGCCGGACATGTCGAACCGCAGTTCCACGGTCCGCTCCACCGTTGGCGTACCCAGCGGCGGCAACTCGCGCAGGCGGTCAGGCACGCAACTGTTGTCGTTGACCTTGGCGGACGCCACGTCGAATCGCAGAATCGGGCTGTCGCCATCGAACAGGTAGACCGGGCCGTTCCCGCGGTGTTCGGCGAAGTCGATCACGATCTCGACCCGTTCACCGGAGGAAACCGCCAGCTCGGTGTGGGTGGTGGGAGCGGGAAGCAGGCCGCTGTCCGAGGCGATTCGGACCATCGTCTGGCCGCCGAGGTTGAGCCGGAAGACGTGCTTGAGGGCCGCATTGAGCAGCCGGAACCGGTAGCGGCGGGGAGCCACCTCGAAGTACGGCTGGACCTTGCCGTTGGCCAGGATCGTCGTACGGTTGTCGGGGCTGCCGAAGACGAACGCGCCGGATTCGTCGAACTGTGCGTTGCGCAACATGATCGGCACGTCGTAGCGCCCCTTGGGCAGGCGCAGGTGCCTCTCAGCGGGATCCTCGATGAGGTAGAAGCCGTGCAAGCCGCGATAGACGTGGTCGGCCTCGTAGGCATGGGTGTGGTCGTGGTACCACAGCGTGGCGCCGCGTTGGACGTTCGGGTATTCGTAGACTCGTGAGCCGCCCGGCGAGATCATGTCCATCGGGTGCCCGTCACTGCTGGCCGGCACGCGGCCGCCGTGCAGGTGTACGTTCGTGGGGCTGTCCAGCCCGTTGGTGTAGGTGATCCGGACCGGGCGATTGGTCCGCGCTTGGATGGTCGGGCCGACGAACGTGCCGCCGTAGGTGTAGGCCGGGGTGGACAGGCCCGGCAGGATCTGGACCTGCGTCGGTTGGATCGGGATTTCATAGGCGTCGACGCCACCGGCCTGAGAGATCGGCCTCAGTTGCCGTGGAACCGGCATCCGCTCGGTGAACGGGGTGACCGTCACCGAGGTCGCGCCGACCTCGCTGGCTGCCGGCAGCAGGTGATCCGCGTGCGGGTTCACCGGCGCTGCCTCGGCGGCCGGTGAACCCTTGAACAGCAAGCGGGCCGCCACACCGCTGGCGGTGGCGGTTCCGAGGGCGAGTAACTGTCGTCGGTTGAACATGGCTGGGCACCTTGTCAATGTGACGGGGCAGGGGACGCGTGCCGGATCTGGAAAGACTCACCGGACGTCGTAGTAATCACCTCAGGTGACACCGTCCGGCCGATCAGCGGCCGCCTCCTCCTGAGTCGGCACGACACCCGTCGCGGCGAACGCGGTCGATGCACGCGGCCCACCTGCCATGACGGCCTTTCGAGGCGGCGGGGTGAGTCTGGCATGAGAACAGCCCGCTGATCGAGCCCATCAGCGGAATGTCGGACCGAGTTCGTCGAACTCTAGTCAGTTTCCTATTCTTCGCGGTGTCCGGCGGCGCCGACACCCGCGTTCCTCGGCCAGTGTCATGGCGAAACCGAGATTGTGGGGAAAACACTAGTCAGTTGTCAGGCGCGGCTCGATAGGGTCGGATCAGGCGAGCCCAAGGTGAATGTCCGCGCCTTTGGCGGGCCCGGGGTCAAACCGCGAGCCGCGGACGTGGCTGGGGCTTGACATTCTCGGCCGAAAGGCAAACCCGCCGACGCTGACAGCGCGGAAGTCCTCGATTTCGCCGCAATCCGAAGGGGCAGGCTCAGCCTATGACCATGGTGGTGCGGCACCCGGCCGAGCGGGTCGAGTGCATCCGGATTACCCATCGGCACGACGCCGCTGCCGCGAGGTCGGTCCCGCTCACCTTGAGCGCTGCGCCTCTCCTGTCCGACCGGACACCGCCGGTCCACCGCGGGCAGGAGCTCCAGCGGTGATTAGCCTGCCGGGCCGGCTCCCAGGGCTGAACGCCTTGCTCGGGGGCATCTCGAAGCATCACGCGGAGCCGACTCTCGACGAGGTGATGGCCGAACGTTTCCGCGAACGGACGGATCCGCGCCGGGGCGACTGGGCCTACGCGCATTTCATCGATCTGCGCGACGCACTCGCCGAGGTGCTGGGCGACGCTTCCGGCAATTGGCTCGACTACGGCGCGGGCACATCGCCGTACCGGAACTTTTTCACCGCGGCTGAACTGAAGACGGCCGACATTCCCGGCGGCGAGTCCTACCCGGCCGACTACGCGCTCGACCACGACGGGCGCTGTCCGGCGCCCGACGCGACGTTCGACGGCGTGCTGTCCACCCAGGTTCTCGAACACGTGACCGACGCGGACGCCTATCTGCGTGAGGCGTTCCGGCTGTTGCGGCCCGGGGGTCGGCTGGTGTTGTCCACCCACGGCGTGTGGGAGGAACACGGCGGTCAGGACCTCTGGCGGTGGACGGCGGACGGTCTGGCCCGGCAGGCCGAGCGGGCCGGGTTCACCATCGACCGGGTGATGAAGCTGACCTGTGGCCCGCGTGGGCTGCTGCTCCTGCTGCGGTGGTACGGACGGGAGAACGGCTGGCCCGCGATCGGCCCGGTCGGGTTGGTGCTGCGGTCGCTGTGGTTGGTGGACCACCTGCTACCCAGTTCCCTGGACACGTATCTGGATCGCGCGTTCGGCGATCTCGGGATACGGGAGGGCCCGGACGCACCGTTCTATCTGGACCTTTTGCTCGTCGCCCGAAAACCCCACGCGAAGGAGACCGCTACGTGAGTCGGACCGCATCAGCGTACGACGAGAGCGTGGTACGACAGGTGAATGCGCGGACGGACTGCCGTGCCTGCGGCGGCACGCTCCGTATGATCGTCGACATCGGCGACCAGTATCTGCAGGGATCCTTCGTCAAGCCCGGGGCGCCCGAACCGCCTGCGGTCCAGTTCCCGCTCGAACTCACCCGCTGCGTCGGCGACTGCGGCCTCGTACAGCTACGGCACACCCTGCCCCCGGGTCTGCTGTACGACACCTACTGGTACCGCTCGCGCATCAACGACACCATGCGGACGCACCTCAAGTGGATCGCCGAATCCGCGGTCGCGACACTCGGCCGACCACTCCGGCGGGCCCTGGACATCGGTTGCAACGACGGCACCCTGCTGGAGAACCTGCGCGGGGCCGAGCTGTGGGGAATCGACCCGTCGAACGCGACGGATGACGCGCCCGAAGGAATCACCCTGATCCGGGACTTCTTCCCCAGCACGGCGCTGGACGAGTACGCCGGGGCGTTCGACGTCGTCACGTCGATCGCGATGTTCTACGACGTCGAAGACCCGGTGGCGTTCGCCCGCGCGGTGGAGCGGATGCTCGCTCCCGGTGGTGTCTGGGTGGTCGAAGTCGCCTACCTGCGCGAGATGCTGACGACCACCGGGTACGACAGCATCTGCCACGAACACCTGTCGTACTACTCGCTGTACACCCTGACCTTCATCCTGCGTCAGGCCGGGCTCGAGATCAGGCGGGCAAGCGTCAACGGGATGAACGGCGGCTCGATCTGCTGCTTCGTCACCCGGTCCACCGAGGGAGCCGACCACGCCGACGGGTCGGTGGCCGAGCTCGCCGCGCAGGAGCGCGAGCTGGGACTGGACCAGAGCGGGCCGTACGAGCGGTTCGCCGACAACGTGCGAGCGCACCGCGACGAGCTCGTCAAGATGTTGCATGGTCTGCGCGACAACGGAAGCACCGTGCACGTCTACGGCGCCTCCACCAAGGGCAACACACTCCTGCAGTACTGCGGGATCGACCGCACGCTGATCCCGTACGCCGCCGAGCGTAACCCGGACAAGGTCGGCGCGCGGACGCTCGGTACGGACATCGAGATCATCAGCGAGGCCGACTCGCGGGCCCGGCGCCCGGACTACTACCTGGTTCTGCCGTGGCACTTCTACGACGAGATCGTCGCGCGCGAAGCGGCCATGCTGGCGGCCGGATGCAAGCTGATCTTCCCGCTGCCCAGCTTGCGGGTCGTTCAGGCGTCGAGGACCGACACGCGGGTGGGGTCGTGACAGGCTCGCTCATCCAGCGTCTGCTCGCCATGGCGGACGCTCCCGACCCCGGTGCGCACCTCGCGGCCGAGGATCCGGAATCAGTCGTGGCCATGGCCATCGCGGAGGTGGCCGGCCGGACCGTCCTCCACCCGGGCCCGGCAACACCGCTGACCGTACAGTTCGACGTGGACGTCGCTGGTGCTCGACAGATCTCCTACCTCTTGGCGGCCGGTCCGGACGGGGGCCAGGCGCGGCCGGGCCGGACCGACGATCCGTGGGTGCGTATCCGGTACGACCTGGCGGCGCTGGTGCGGGACGTGTTCGGGCCGGCCGGCCCGTGGACCGGCACCGGCCGGGACGTGGTGATGAAGGACGAGCCCGGCCCGGTGGAGTACAAGCCTAACGACCCGTGGCTGGTGCGGCGGGAAGAGGCGACCCGTGCGGCTTACCAGACTCTTCGCGCGTGCGAGCCGTACCGCGGCGACCTGGCCGCGCTGGCACTGCGGTTCGGCTCGGACAAGTGGGGTGGGCACTGGTACACCTCCCACTACGAGCGGCATCTGGGCGGGTTTCGTGACCACCGGGTGAACCTGCTGGAGATCGGCATCGGCGGCTACCACGAGCCGGATGCCGGTGGTGCCTCGTTGCGCATGTGGAAAAACTACTTCCATCGCGGCAGCGTTTACGGGCTCGACGTGTACGACAAGTCACTGCTGGACGAGCCACGGCTCACCACGCTCCGTGGCGACCAGGCCGACCCGGCGATGCTCGCCGACCTCGCGCGGCGGTACGGCCCCTTCGACATCGTGATCGATGACGGCAGCCATGTCAGCAGCCACGTCATCACCGCGTTCGAGGCGCTCTTTCCCCATGTGCGCCCCGGCGGCGTGTACGTGATCGAGGACCTGCACACCTCGTACTGGCCGGAGTGGGGTGGAAACGGCACCGACCTGGCCGACCCCGCCACATCGGTCGGCTTCCTCAAGACGCTCGTCGACGGGTTGCACCACCGCGACCGCATCCATGACGGTTCGTACCAGCCGACGTATCCGGACCTGACCGTGACCGGGCTGCATCTCTACCACAATCTCGCGTTCGTCGAGAAGGGGCGCAACACCGAACAGGCCAACGCCGCGTGGCGGCCGCGGAACGACCCGATGCGCGATCTGCCAACACCGCAGCGGGTAGCGGAGGAGTGAGGACTCATGCGCGTCGTGTTGGTGACGATGGCACTGCGGGTACCGACGGACCCGAGCCACTGGATCACGGTCCCGCCGCAGGGCTATGCCGGTATCCACTGGATCGTGGCGAACCACATGGACGGACTGCTCGAACTCGGCCACGATGTGTTCCTGCTCGGTGCGCCGGGCACGACACCGGTCTCACCGGCGGTCACCGTGGTGGACGCCGGTGAGATCGAGGACATGCACGCCTGGCTGAACAGCCCTGAAGCGTCCGTGATCGACATAGTTCACGACTTCTCCTGCGGGCAAATCGATCCCGACAGGCTTCCCCGGGGCATGGCGTATCTGTCCACCCACCACCTGACCGGTAAGCCGAAGTATCCACGCAACTGTGTGTACGCCTCGTACGCCCAACGGGCCCAGGCGGAGAACGACGTCGCGCCGGTCGTCCGCATCTCGGTGAATCAGGCGCGCTACCCGTTCCAGGCCGACAAGGACGACTATCTGCTCTACCTCGGTCGGATCTCGGAATGGAAAGGCACCTACGAGGCGGCGGCCTTCGCCAGCGCCGCCGGGCGTCGCCTCGTCGTGGCGGGCCCGTCCTGGGAAGAGGACTACCTGGCCAGGATCATGCGCGACTTCGGGGACAGTGTCGACCTTGTCGGCGAGGTGGGGGGTGAGCGGCGGCTCGACCTGATCTCCCGCGCGACCGCGATGGTGGTCCTGTCGCAGAGCACTATGGGGCCGTGGGGCGTGGTGTGGTGTGAACCCGGATCGACCGTGGTGTCGGAGGCCGCAGCGTGCGGAACGCCCGTCATCGGTACACCGAACGGATGCCTGGCCGAGATCGTGCCCGCAGTCGGAACGGTCGTGCCCGAGGGCTCGGCGTTCACCGCCGAACAGGCCCGGAGCGTCGTGGCGGCGCTGCCCGATCCGGATTCGGTCCGGGCAGCGGCGCTGAAGCAGTGGGACTACGTCGTGGTGGCCAAGGAATTCGAGACGATCTACCACGATGTGCTCGCCGGTCGGACCTGGACGTGACATCCGGGTCACCTGGGACGGCGAGACGACGCCAGATGGCAGCGACGCACATGCCAGTCGGCCGGCGGCCGGCACCGAGTACCCGTGATGTCCTTCCGTGACCATTGACGATCGGAGTTCGTTGTGAAGATCGAGGTCCTGCAGCCGAGCTGCAACCTGGACACCATCCGGGACGGCCGGGGCGGCATCTTCACCTGGGTGCCACCAGAGCCGCTTCTGGAGTTCAACCTCATCACCATGCACCCCGGCAAGGTCCGTGGGCTGCACTATCATCCGCACTTCGTGGAGTATCTGCTGTTCGTCGACGGGGAGGGGGTGCTGGTGACCAAGGACGATCCCGACGACCCCGACTGCCCGGAGGAGTTCATCCACGTCGCCCGGGGAACGTGTACCCGCACGCCCATCGGCGTGATGCACGCGGTGTACTCGATCACATCGTTGTCCTTCGTGGCCATGTTGACCCGACCGTGGGACGAATGTGATCCGCCGATCGTCCAGGTGCAGCCGCTGCCGCACACCATCGCGGCGCAGGACTGAGAACCCGGCGGGTAGGTGCTGTCGGCACCGTCGGCGGAGCGGTGAAACCGCGTCAGCGGCGGTTCCATGGGCACGACGTCGTCATCCACGACGCGCAACGAAGATCGCCCCGTCGGCCGAGCCGGCGGGGCGGCTTGCTGGTGAACCATTGACGATGGCCGAAGGTGTCGGTCACCGGTTTCCGACCGGGTGGCCTTCCAGCGCGTGGCGCCAGAGCGATCCGATCGCCTCGGACAGCGTCCGCCGCGGCGTCCAGCCGAGCAGGTCACGTGCCGGCCGCAGGTCGACCCGGGTCCAGTCCTCGGTGCCTGCGGCCGAGGCCGGGGCCGGGGCCGGCAGTTCGATCACGGTGGCCGGCACCTGGCTGATGTCGATGAGCATGGTGACCAGCGTGCGCACGGACACCGACTCGCCCCGACCGATGGCGATGGGTACGGTCGTGCCGGGCACCCGGATCGCGGCCTGGATCGCATCGGAGACATCGCGCACGTCCACGTAGTCGCGGCGGGCCTCCAGCGCGGTCAGTTCGATGTTCGCGTGCCCGCCACGGAGTGCCGCGTCAACCAGACTGCCGGCTACCAGGCCGAGCAGACTGGCCGGTGGCACACCCGGGCCGGTGACGTTGGCCAACCGCAGCACCACCGGGTCCACGGTCCCCGCCGCCGCGGCCGCCAGCACGGCCTCGGTCGCGGCGAGCTTGAACCGGTCGTACTCGCTGGCGGGTCGGGACGACCGCTGGGCGGCCTCCGGCGCGTCCGGTGAGGCGAGCCCACACTCCAGCACCGATCCGAGGTGCACGAATCGTGGCACCAACGAGGTCATCGCCAGCGCCGTCAGGATGGCTTGGGTCGCCCCGACGCAACTCGCCTCGAGGCCACGTCCGGTCAGACCCCACTTGCCACCCGTGGCGTTGACGACCGTCGCCGGGCGCTCGGCGGCCAGCATCGCAGCCAGTTCCCCGGCCCGTACCCCCGAGACGTCGATCGCCCGGAACCGGTACCCGGTCGTGGCCTTGGGCGCGTTTCTCGCCACGACGAGCACATCGTGCCCCGCGGCCACGAGGTCCTTCGCGACCTGGCGCCCCAGAAAGCCGGTGCCTCCGAATACAATGACGCGGCTGTCGCTCACCCGTACCTCCTGGCTGACTCGTGGCTACCCGGCCGGCGGGGCCCGCCCGCTCCGAGCCGTCGCAGCGGGCGCCGATCTCCGGCTGGTTGACGACCGACTGACACCAGTTCGTCCATGCCCGCGTCGAATCGGCCCAGGGCAGGTCGACCTCCGCGGACCGGCGGCAGTGTCCTGTCGACGACGACGACCGGTTCGCCGACGGTCATTCGGGACGGATCTCGATCCAGTGGAAGCCCGTGGCGGGCAGCGACCCGACCCCGGCGATCCGCAGACCCGCCTTGGCGCAGAGGCCGGCGAAGTCGTCCCTCGTCCGCTCCATTCCCTGACCGTTGACGAGCAGGCCCAGATCGGTGAGGTAGGCGGTGGAGTTCTGCCCGGGCAGCACGGTGTCCGGCAACAGGTGGTCGACAAGCAGGATGCGTCCCTGTTCCGTGGCGGCGCGGGCACAGTTGCGCAGGATCACCGCGGCATGCTCGTCGTCCCAGCCGTGGATCACGCTCTTGAGCAGGTACAGGTCGCCATCGCGCGGAACCTCGGAGAAGAAGTCTCCGGTTTCGACCCGGCAGCGTGTCGTCAGACCTGCCGCTTCCAGGTTCTGCTCGGCCGCGACGACACCGGACGGGCTGTCGTACAGCACCCCGCGCAGCCGGGGGTGCTCGGCCAGGATCTCGACGAGCGACGTTCCGTCGCCACCGCCGACATCAACGACCGTCTGGAAACGGCCGAAGTCGTACGCACCGGCGAGCACCCTGGCGACTCCCCGGGTGCCCTGACTCATCGCGGCGTTGTACAGCTCGGACAGCTCTGGATGGGACGCCAGATAGCCGAAGAAGTCGATCCCGAACGCCTCGTCGAAGGCCGGGCCACCAGTGCGCAGGCTGAACTCGAGGTTCTGCCACGCGCTCGTCATCGTCGGGTCGGTCAGCATCCGGGCCAGCGGGTACATCGATCCCGGCTGGTCGCTGCGCAACAGTGCGCCCACGGGAGTGACAGTGAACCGGCCGGGGCGGGGTTCGGCAAGCAGGTCGAGCGCGGCGAGCGCACGCAGCAGTCGCAGCATCGGGCCCTCCTGGAAGCCGTACTCGGCGGCGACACCGGCCGCGTCCCGTTCCCCGCCGCCGATCGCATCGGGCAGCCGCAGCCGGACCGCGAGCGCGACCACGTGCGTCGCCATCCCGCCGAACACCAACCGCAGCACGGCCGGCCACGGGGAGCTCGCGGCGCTATCCACGGGCGAGACCCGCCCGGATCGCCCGCTCGACCGGGACGTACTGCCCGTCGGCGCGGTCCAGGTCGAACTCGCCCTCCGGCTGCAGCGAGGGCTGTGCCATGAATCGAGGGCTGGTGCCGGTGTTGGTAATTGGCGTGTGCACCAGGAACGGATGGCAGAGGTAGGCGTCACCCGCCCGCCCGGTGGCCATCGCGTGGGGACGGTTCGCGCCCACGTTGCCGCAGGCGAGGTAGGTCCCCTCGGCACCGTAGGGCTCCAGCAGGGACGGCACGTCCAGGTGCGAGCCGACCCGGACCAGCGTGGGCGCGTCACGCTCGCCGGTATCGGAGTAGAGGAGCAGCACCAACAGGGCCCGGCCACGCGAAACCAGGTTGCTGCGGAAGATCCGGTCGTAGTCCGGCGGCACAAGCGGGAGTTCGCCTTCCCAATCCTGACTGCCGCTCATGGCGGCCGTGCCCTCAGGGCTGAGAAAGCTGGCGTCGATGTGCCAGCCGTAGTCCTCGGCCTGTTCCGGATCCCGGTCCACCGGAAAACGAATCGGGAACGTCCCGACCATGTCCAGCGGTCGCCACCGTCCCGCCCCGACGAGCTGGTCGTACGCCTCGACCAACGCCGGGGCGTTGGCGCTTCGCACGAACGCGTCGTCGCCCCGCAACCCGAGCCGGACGACCTCCCTGGTCCAGGTCGAGCGGTCGTCGGGATCCATGTCGAGTTGCTTCCAGAGCAGATTGCGGCACTCGGCGGCGAGCACGGTGGAGAAAGCGTTCGGCACCCGGACGAAGCCGTCGGCGACGAAGCTCTCGATCTGCTCGGCTGTCAGCATGCGCGCCTCCTCATGAAACTCCCCTGCCGACCGGTTATATCCTGACGGCGCCGACGGTAGGCCGTTCCCGCCGAAGACTAGCGATTCCACCAGAGGTGACGGTCACGCCCGTTGCCGGGTGATCTCGTACAGAGTGATCGACGCGGCGACGGTCGCGTTCAACGAACTCGCCGACCCGACCATGGGGATCCGGAGCACCGAGTCGCAGTTGTTGGCCCAGAAACTGCTCATGCCGCTCGTCTCGTTGCCGACCACGACCGCGGTCGGTCCTGCGAAGTCGTGATCCCAGATGTCGGTGACCGCATCCTCACTCGTTCCGACCAGCGCCATCGCGTCGATCGTCCGCAGCCATTCCAGCACGGCGGCCGGAGTCTCGACCCGTACCGCCGGAACGGCGAACAGTGAACCGCGGCTCGCCCGGACCGTCTTCGGGTCGTAGAGGTCGGCCGCCCGGCCCGCGACGACCACCCCGTCAACGCCCAGCGCATCGGCCGAGCGTAGGAGCGAGCCCATGTTGCCCGGACTGATCGGACGGTCAAGCACCACCAGAACGCCGTTCGGGCGTACGCGGAGCCGGGTGAAGTCGTCCGGAGGGATCGCGACGACGGCGATCAGCTCGGTGGTGTCCTCGTCCTTTCCCGCGAGATCGCGCAGCAGCTCCGGGGACAGCCGGATCACCTCGTCGGCGACCTGCCCCTTGACCAGGTCACGCGCCCACTGCGATCTCAGGTCTCCCGCGTGCAGCAGCGCCCGGACCCGCCAGTGGTGCGCGATCGCCTCGTTGATCGGGCGTACGCCCTGCACCAGGAACTCGCCCAGCCGGTGCCTCGTGTTCCGGTTGGTCAGCAGCGCCTCCCACTGCTGAAATCTGGCGTTGCGCCGCTCCAGCCGGGCCTCCACGCCACGCCTCCGCGGCCCTTTGTCGATCTTGGACATGGCTGAAACCCCTCCCACGAAACCGGCTTGCGTGCACTGCGGCGGGACAATCCTGCCGGTCGTCCGCACGGGCTGGCGGGCCGGGGACAACTGCCGGAAACTTCGCGAGAGCCACCCGTCCCCGTTTGGCCGGGATTCGACAGGCTCGTCTGGACGGGACGACGGCCGGCACCGGCTGGGGCCGGCTGGGGCCGCGACCGCCGTCTCCTCGGCGACGTCCCCGGGCCCGGCGCCGGCGAACGCACGTGCTCCGTCGGAGGGAAATACCACACGAAGATCCGTTCGACATCTAGGTGGAATTCCAGACTAGTTGCGATCCGACCATCATAGAGTCATGGTCCAGTGAACGAAGGTCGGGGCGTCTCCGATCTATGGTGGTGATCAACATGAATCGCGAGGAGAAGAATTCATGCGGACACCGGACATGTTCATCGGCGGTGTCGGGACGTTCATTCCGCCGCGGGTGAGCGTCGAATGGGCAGTCGCGCGGGGCTACTATTCGGCCCAGGACGCCGAGGTGCACGAGCTCATCGGCGCTGCGGTCGCGGGCGACATGCCTCCCCCCGAGATGGCACTCCGGGCCGCACAGCAGGCGGTCAAACGGTGGGGCGGGTCACCGAAGGAGTTCGACCTGCTGCTATACGCCAGCACGTGGCACCAGGGACCGGACGGCTGGCCGCCGCAGTCGTACCTGCAACGGCATCTGGTGGGCGGCGACCTGCTCGCCTTGGAGATCCGGCAAGGCTGCAACGGTCTGTTCAGTGCGATGGAACTCGCCGCCAGCTACCTCGCCGCCGTTCCGGAACGTACGAGCGCCCTGCTTGTCGCCGCGGACAACTACGGCACGCCGCTGATCGACCGCTGGTCGATGGGACCCGGCTTCATCGGTGGTGACGCCGCCTCGGCCATCGTGTTGACCAAACAACCGGGGTTCGCTCGGCTGCGTTCGGTGTGCTCACGGACGATGACGGCCGCCGAAGCCCTGCACCGCGGCGACGAACCGCTGTTCCCGCCCAGCATCACGGTCGGCCGCACCACGGACTTCAGCGCCCGGATCGGCCAGCAGTTCGCCACCCGCAGCCCGGCGGCCGCGGCCATGGCCGACGTGCCGCAGCAGGTCGTGGAGCTGGTCGACCAGGCATTGGCGGAGGCCGGAATCGGGATCGGCAACATCGCCCGGGTCGGGTTCATGAACTACTCCCGCGAGGTGGTCGAGCAGCGGGTGATGACGATGTGGGACCTGCCCATGTCGCGTTCGACCTGGGAATACGGTCGTGAGATCGGGCACTGCGGCGCCAGCGACACCATCCTGTCCTTCGATCACCTGGTGCGTACGGGCGAGATCGGGCCAGGCGACCACATGTTGATGCTGGGCACGGCACCCGGCGTCGTGTTGTCCTGTGTCATCGTCGAGGTTCTCGAATCGCCGGCCTGGACGAAGTGACGCCGGGAAGACGGAAGACTCCCATCCCGGCGCCGAGTCCGCGCCGGCTACCGCTCGTACACCGCGATCGCCGAGTGGGCCGCTGACGTCCCGGCCGCGACCGCGGCCACTGGTCGATCGAGCACAAGATCCACTGGGCTCGCCCTGCCTCCCAGCGCCCTCGCCGTTGGCCCGGGCGACGTCTACCAACGTCTGCGGGCCCGATCCGCCCGTTCCGGAGGCCTGAGCGTCCAGGTGCCCGGGGGCACCTGGACGCTCATACCGAGGGCAGGTGGCTCACACCGCCTACTTCTGGTCGCGTCGCAGGATCAGGTAGCAGACCCCGTCCTCGTTGACGAACTCGTCCAGCAGCGGCGTCAGGCCGGCCTCAACGGCCAACGAGGAGATCACGTCGATGCCGTGGAAGGAGAGAAAACCTTTGAACTCGAACGGGTTCGCCGCTAGGTATCGCTCCGCGTAGAAGTGGAAAAAGCTGCGGGTCGAGGCGCCGATGTCGAGGAAGTTGACCCCGAAGTGGCCGCCGGGCCGCAGGATCCGGGCGATCTGGCGGAAGTAGTGGAAGAATTCGAAGACATTGAGGTGAATAAAGACGTTCAGCGAGAATCCCGCGTCGAACTCCGCCGACGGCAACGCGGCCAGGAAGTCGTTGTCGATGTGGTGGTAGTCGACGTTGGCATGGTCCTGGCAGGTGACCCGCGCCTTGTCGAGGAAGGATCGGCTGACGTCGGTGCACAGCATCCGCCGCACGACAGGCGCGAGGACGTTGGCCATGACCCCCTCGCCACTGCCGATCTCGAAGATCGATGACTCCGGGTTGATCCGGAGCCGTTCGGCCATCCACTTCGCCCGGTCGACGCGATCCTGCAGGTACTCGTCGCGGGGCTGGGTGCCGGCGAGCTGGATCTGCATCTCGTCCGGCGTCTTCCATTCCCACACCAGGTTGAGGTCGCCCATGCTCCGCAGCGGCGGCTTGGGGCCGGTGGCGGGTGTTCCTTGCGCGTTGCTCATCAGACCTCGCTCACGGTGTTCTGGGTGATTTCCTTACGATGCGGCTCTCGCCCGGCCACCAACCCGGCGACGTCGGAGTCGGTCAGCCCACCCTCGCGGGCCAGGGTGATGAGCAGGTCGGCGACCTGCACGGCGGTCGGCGCGGCACCGACGGACTCGCTCAGCTCGACCGCCCGGCGCCGGTACCTGTGGTCGAACAGCACCTCACCGATGGCCTTGTCGATCGCCTCGCGGTCGATCAGTAGTCCGGGCAACGTCTTGGTCGCTCCCTGCGGGTCCAGCCGCCTACCGTAGATATGCCCGTCGAAGTTCAGCGCGAGTGACAGCTGCGGCACCCCCATGGCGATGCCGTTCATCAGGCAGTTCGCGCTGCCGTGGTGGATGAGCAGGTCGCAGTCGGGCAGAATCAACTCGAGTGGGCAGTTGCGCAGGACCCGGACATTCGGTGGCAGCGATCCCAGGGCGTCCACCTCGGACAGCGCCGCCGTGAGTACCACCTCGGCGGCCAGTTGAGCCGAGGTCTCGACCGCCTGTCGAAGGGCTGGTAGCCGTTCGCCGAACACCCCTGTCGCGGAGTTTCCCCACACCACGCAGACACGCTTGCCCTTGACCGGACCCAACAGCCAGGGATCCACGTCCTGAGATCCGTTGTAGGGGTGGTATCGGATGGGTATCCGCAGCGCGTCGCCCATCGGCGGGATGGCCACATCGGGCGACGGATCAATGGCGTACCTGATGTCGCGCCGAGTCCACTCCACGCCGTACTTCTCGAAGCAGGACAGGGGATCCCCCGCCATCATGTTGAGACCCGGTTCGGTTTCCACAGTGCCGATGAAGCCCGGCCCGAAGAAAACGCTGGGTATGTCGTTCAGTACGCCGACCAGAGCCCCCTCGACCGCCATGATGTCATGCACCACCAGGTCGGGGCGCCAGGAAGCGGCGTAGTCGACGGCGTTGTCGAAGCTGCGCTGGACCGCGGCGATGGACTTCTTCCAGAAGTCGCTCAGCGTGCCGGTGTCGAAATCGCGTACGGACCCGAGCGACTCACCGGTGAAGGGATGCAGCGGCAGAGGCATCTCACCGCTCTGCGGCGGGGTGTTGATCGCCAACGCCCAGTAGGCCAGCCGGGCGCTTTCCATCATGTCGGCGGCGTCGAGCATCGACACCGGCATCAGGCCAGTCGCCTGGACGCCCGAAACCTGCTGAGGCGGGCAGGCGACCCGGACCTCGTGCCCGGCCGCCCGGAACGCCCATGCGAGCGGAACCATGCACATGTAGTGTCCAGCCCAGTTGGACACGGTAAACAGAATCCGCATCGGAACCTTTCCCTAGCGCCGTACCTGCACGGGCCGCTTGTTCACGTACCGAGCCCGATCACCACACAGGCGCGGATCGACCGGTCCGGTGCACGACAGGCTTCACTGCGATCGGCCGCCGCACCGACCGAGAGTAGCTGAACCGGACTAGCGTTTTCCCCATACCTGATCTTCGACAGCGGGGCAGCGGTTTCGCATACACATCAGCCATTCAGCGCTCTGGGCCAGGAACTGTCGCGGCACCGTACGAATTCGTTCCGGAAGTCGTCGTTCAGGGCACCCCGTCGTCCACCAGGCTGGTCGGATCGAGCGAGTTCATGAACGAACGCAGGGCGTCGAGATGGGTTGCGGGCTTGTCCCAGCCGAGTTCGGCGCACCAGACGATCAGATCCGTCAACTCCTGGTTCGCGCGCGCCTTCTCCTCGGCCGACAAACTGACGACCGAGAGATCCTGCGGCCACTGCACGACGTTGGCCAGGTCCACCTCCAGCCCCTCGGTACGCGCGAACTCGAGCACGTTACGCAGGTCCCACAGGTTGTGCCGCTGCGGCGACACCTGGAGCCAGACGTCGAACTCGGACCGGAGCAGGCGTAGATTGGCCACGAAGTCCGCCCACTTCCCGCCGGCCCGGATGTATTCGAACACCTCGCCGACGCCATCGCAGGAAGCCCCGATACCCACGCTCTTGAAGTGCCGTAGGAGCTTCATCGCGTTGTCCGGGGACACGGTCAGGTTCGAGTTGTACTGGACGTCGACATTGTGCGCGTTCCCGGTTTCCACGAGTAGCTTGAGCATGGCGAAATGACCCGGTTGCAGAAAGGGTTCGCCACCCGCGAAGTACAGCCGGCGGATCAGGTGCGCATTCTCCCGCAGTGTCGCCCACAACTCGTCGTCGTCGCGGTACGGGTCAATCACCGCGGACGACCATGCCGGACGTTGCTTGGCACCCCAGGAGGAACTCACCGGGTAGGTGCACATGACGCACCGCAGGTTGCAGTTGTTGCCGAACCTGATGTCGAGAAAGAACGGGAATTCCTCGACCGTGCCGTCCGCGGCGGTACGGGCGGCGAGCGCATCGAGGTCGTACTCCTGATGGAACCGGCGGTTGACGTTCTGCCGGTAGGACTGGGCGCCGTGGTCCTCCCGAAAGTAGCAATACTTGCACGCCTCCACGCGCTGGCCACTGAGCATCGCCAGTCGGGTCCGCTTCATGTTGGGACTGTTGAAGGCCTCCCGGATGCCCATCACCCGGTCCGGGTTGTCCTTGGCATACCGCGAACTCGGGGAGCAACCGATCGCGTCGTCGTTCAGCGTGAACGCCGGCTCTTCCTGCTCGTCGTACAGTTCTGTGTGGTACATCGAGTCATCGACGCAGCACCGGCCGTAGACGCCGTCGATGGAGGCGCAGAGGTGAATCCACGGCAGCACACACGCGGTCTGATCGGCTGCCGTGGCCGGGGTGTCGTGGCTGTCGCCCGGGATGCTCATCGAATGCCGCCCGAGCTCACCATCGCCAGTACTCCTCGTGCGCGAAACGCAGAGTGTCGATCTCCGGCCGGTCCGCCCAGTGCCGGAGCGACTCAGCCGGCTGATAGTCGAACGGCTCCTCGTCGCCGAATTGCGGCTCGTGCGCCCGCATCTGGACGCAGGATCGCAGTACCTGCTGTTTGAGCCCGATGTACTCCGCACTGTGCGGGCCCAACTGCCATTCGACCTCGGCCGGCCGGTACTCGAAGTAGATGACCCGACGCTGCTTGCCGACCACCGCGGGCGCCCCGTGCAGAGTGAGAATGTTGTGCAGCAGGAGATCCCCTGGCTGCATCACGGCTGGTACCGCCCCGGTGGTGTCCCATTCGCTCGCGTTGAGTCGGTCCGCGGTGGCGGTCAATCGATCGTCGTCCCAGTAATTGGACTCCGGAATGCACCAGACGCAGTTGTCCTCGGGCGCGGGGTCGAGGTAGATCCCGGCGTCGATGACTCTGCCTGCACCGGTGATGCCGACCGCGTTGTCGTACAGCCCGGCGTCGCGGTGCCAGGCCAGCCTGGGCGCTCCGGCGGGTGTCTTGAAGACCATGCTGTCCCAGGTCGGGATCAGATTCGGTCCGACCAACTGCTCCATGATCCGCAGTAGCAACGGGTGGCCGGCCAGCATGGCGATGGGTCGGGCCTTGTCTACGACGTACTCGATTCGCACCGGTGCGGCGCCCGGCTGGTCGGGTTCCAACGTCCAGACAATGTCCTGCATGGACCGGGTCGACCACGCCCGGTCGATCAGTGTCCGGCCGGCCTCTTGGACGTCGGCCAGTTCCTGCGGAGTGAGCAACCCGCGTACGGCCAGGACACCCTGCCGGCGAAAGGCCGTGACGTGCTCGGGCAACAGCCCGGTCCGCCGGATGTCGCATTCCGCGATCCGGTTGGCGACACGCAGGTCTCCGACGGAGTTCATCAGTCCAAACCCTTCTGATCAGTGGTCGTGGACCCGGCGGCGCAGTCCGCGACGAAGTACCAGTCCAGTTCCAGGGCCGTGGTGAGCGAGGCGCGAGTCAGCGGGCGCCGCCCCGCCAGCCACGCCGGCAGGGTGAACACCTGGTAACTCAGCTCCTCCACCAGCAATGACCAGAGGTCGTCCGTCGTCGTGCCGTATTCACGCATGACCTCGTCGCCGCCATGCTCGAAGACGATCACCGGCCGACCACGCCGCAACGTGTCACGCGCCCCGCGCAGGGCCAGCACCTCGCCACCCTCGATGTCGATCTTGATTAGGTCGACACGTACATCCGTGGGAATGACGTCATCCAGACGTACGGTTTCGACGGTGATCTCACGCAGCGTCTCTGTCGGCCGGTCGTAGGGACGCTGGCGCAGGCCGCTGTAGCCCGGGTTGGACACCACGTGCACGTAGCTGTGCGGGCCCGCGGTGTCGGCGGCTGCCGCCCTGACGACCGTGACCGACGGCAGCCGGTCTGCCAACTCGTCGGCAAGAGCGGGCAACGGTTCGATGGCGAAGTGGGTGCCCTCCGGTGCCACCCGGACCAGATGCTGGGTGATCTCGCCGACGCCGGCGCCGAGATCGACCGACACGGCTGTCCGGCCGCAGACCCGTTCGATGATCTCGACGGTGAGTCGGTCGTAGTCCTCGTTGCGTTGGGCGGGACCGGCCGCCAAGGAGCCGCTCACGCCGGCCGGGTCCGTCCGATGCCCAGTCGTGGGCTCGTCATCAGGTACAGGCCGGTGTCCGGGTCGAACAGCTCGAGTCCGTCGACCTTGTTCAGCCCTTCGCTGACCGGCGCCTTCGGAACACCGGCCTCCGCCATCCGCCGAGCCTGCTCGGCGGCGACGAAGAGTTGGCCGACCGAGTTGCCGGCGTCGGCCTCCGGTAGCTGCGGCGGAACCGAGCGGCCGGCCATGGCGTCGCTCACGTCAGCGATCCCGGCGATCAGTTGGGCGAACGCCTTGGCGCCGTCCACCCGTTCGTACTCGGTCTCGTCGTGCTCGCTGACCAGCCGGTCAGCGAGGGCGAAGTAGTTCGCCTTGCCGGCCTGCTGCTGGTAGACGGCCGCGACCAGGGTGAACAGACGATCGAAGGCGTTGCGGTAGAGCGTTTCGTAGAACCCGTAGGCCTGCTCCTCCTCGACGTCGCCATTGACGATGGCCAGGATCGACGCCGACGCGAGCAGGCCGCTGTAGAGCGCGAGGTGCACGCCGGTCGACAACAGCGGGTCCAGGAAGCAGGCACTGTCGCCCGCGGCGAAGTAGCCGGGACCGCAGAAACTGTCGGACACGTACGAGAAGTCCTGCTCGACCCGGACACCCGGCTGGTATGTCCCGGTCGCCACCAGGCTCCGCACCGTCGGCGACTCCTGGACGAGCGCGGCGAGCATGTCCTCGAGTGACCCGTGTTCGTTGCGGCGTTCGAGGAAGCGCTTCTGGTGACACACGAACCCGACGCTGTAGCGGTTGTTCCGCAGCGGGATGACCCAGTACCAGCCGTCCGGCGCGCCGATCACGTTGATACCACCCTCCGGCGAGTTGGGCAGCAGTGATCCACCATCCCAGTAGCCCCAGATGGCGACGTTCTTGAACGTGTCGTTCGCTCGCCGGTGCTTGAAGTGGCGGGCGGGGATCATGCCGACCCGGCCGGAGGCGTCCACGACGAAATCGAACTCGGTGGTGCGCCGTTCGCCGCTGTCCGGCTCGGTCCACTCCGCGGCCACCGCGCGGTCGCCGTCGAAGATCACCCGCTTGACCTCGGCGTTCTGAACGACCGTGGCGCCTTGTCTGGCGGCGTTGTTCAGCAGTACGTGGTCGAAGTCGTCGCGGTCCACCTGCCAGGACCTGACTCCGGGACCGAAGATCTCGGTCCAGTCGATGGCCCAGTCCTCCTTGCCCCATCGCAGCAGCACACCGTTCTTCTCGGTGTAGCCGCGTGCGTCGACGTCGCTCAGCGCGCCGACGAAGTCGACGATGGTCCGGCACGAGGACGCGATCGACTCGCCGATGTGGTAGCGCGGGAAGGTCTCTTTCTCCAGCAAGGTCACCGACAGTCCCGCACGCGCGAGCAGCGCCGCGGCGGTCGATCCGGCCGGACCGCCACCGATAACCAAGACCGTGCTGACCATGAGGCTCCCAATCGATGAGGAGGAGGGGACGGGCTACTTCTATTTAGAACATCACCATACGGCGTGTCGAAATTGGCGTTCAACGATTCCGGGGAAGGTCTAGTGGGAGCGCTAGTGTCACGTGCCTGAAGTGATCTACGATAGGGCTGGCTGACCGTCTGGCGTCAGCCCGGTCCCGGCCTGCTCAGCCCGGAAACGGGGTTTCTCGCTGAATTGCTGGGCGATACCCTCGAATTGGCCGGACGCCGGCTGCGGGGGATTGGTGTGCGCCGCACCGGGCACTGTCATCTTGACGTGAATTCGCATGGAGGGTTCGTGAAGATACTCTTTCTGCCGGGGCCAGTGAAATCGAACGTATTTGGGGTCGGGTCTCTGGCTGTCGCCGCACGGGCGAGCAGTCACGAGGTCATCGTCGCGTCCACCGCGGAGGCGGCCGCCGCAGCGACGAGCATCGGCCTGCCCGCCGTGACGACGAGTGATCTGACGCTGACGCAATTGCTGACTACCGATCGCGCCGGCAACCCGCTGGAATTTCCCACCGACGACGCCGAGCTGCCGACCTTCGTCGGCCACATGTTCGGCCGCCTGGCCGCCGTCAACCTCGGCCCGACGCGCGACCTGATCACCAACTGGCGGCCGGACGTCCTGGTGAGCGGGCCGCACGCCTACGCCGGCCCACTGCTGGCCGCCGAGTTCGGCCTGCCCTGCGCCCGGCACCTGCTCACCGGGACCCCGGTCGACCGGGATGGCACGCACCCCGGTGTCGAGGACGAGCTCAAGCCCGAACTGAGCGCGCTCGGCCTCGACCGGGTGCCCGACTTCGACCTGGCGATCGACATCTTCCCGGCGAGCATCCGGCCCGCAGGCGGACCGGTGCAGCCGATGCGGTGGATGCCCACCAGCGAGCAGCGGCCCGTGGAACCGTGGATGGTCACCCCGGCGGATCGGCGCCGGGTACTGCTGACCGCGGGCAGCCTGGTCACGCCGACGCACGGCATGGACCTGTTGTGGAACCTCGTGACCGCGCTCGCGGACCTGGACATCGAACTGGTCGTCGCAGCCCCGGAGGAGGTCGGCGCGCTGATCCGGAAGATGCCCGGGGTCGCGCACGCGGGCTGGGTTCCGCTGGACATGGTCCTGCCCACCTGCGCCCTGATCGTGCACCACTCCGGCACGATGACCGCGCTCACCGCCATGCAGGCCGGTGTCCCGCAGCTGATCATCCCGCAGGAGAGCCGGTTCGTGGACTGGGCCCGGATGCTGGCCACCAAGGGCATCGCGATCACCCTGCCGCCCGGTGCGGACACCGAGGACGCCCTCGCCAGTGCGGCCCGCGTGCTGCTGACCGAGCCGGCCTACGCCACGGCCGCGCGTGCCATGGCCGACGAGATCGCCGAGATGCCCCTGCCGGTCACCGTCCTCGACGTGCTGCAGGACCTCACCAGGTAGGCGCGGTGATCTCTGGGGATTTCCCGGACCTTCCCGCCCTACAGTCGGTGCCGAATCCCGTCCGCGCTGGCGAAAGGGGAGTTCATGTGACGACTGAGCCGGATCGATCTCGATACTTCTACCGACAGATGCGCCTGATCCGAGAGTTCGAGGAGCACTGCCTCGAAATGGCCGTCACCGGGACGATCGTCGGTGGTATCCACCCCTACATCGGTCAGGAGGCCGTCGCGGTGGGCGTGAGTGCCCACCTGCGAAAGGACGACGTCATCACCAGCACCCACCGTGGACACGGCCATGTGCTCGCAAAGGGTGCCGACCCGAAGCGGGCACTGGCCGAGCTGTACGGTGCGAGCACGGGCCTCAACCGGGGGCGTGGTGGGTCGATGCATGCCGCCGACGTTGGGCTGGGCATCTACGGCGCGAACGGGATCGTGGGCGCGGGCGCACCGATCGCGGTGGGAGCGGCCTGGGCAGCCCGGCGCCAAGGCCGTGACCAGCAAGTGGCCGTGGCGTACTTCGGCGATGGCGCACTCAGCCAGGGCGTGGTGCTCGAGGCCTTCAACCTGGCGGCGCTGTGGTCGCTGCCGGTGCTGTTCGTCTGCGAGAACAACGGGTACGCCATCAGCCTGCCGGTCGACCGGGGCCTGGCGGGCGACCCGGTGCGTCGGGCGGCCGGGTTCGGCCTGACCGCGGCCGCGGTGGACGGGATGGACGTGGAAGCGGTCGCCGAGGCCGCGGGCCGGGCGGTGGCCGCCTGCCGTGCCGGTAGGGGACCACACTTCCTCGAGTGCGCCACCTACCGGTTCCGTGGTCATCACACCGTGGAACACCTGATGGGCATCAACTACCGCGACGAGGCCGAGGTGGCTAGCTGGACGGCGCGTGATCCGCTGGCCCGCCAGCGTGCTCGTCTCGCGCCGGCGGTCGCCGACGAAGTCGACGCGGAGATCGCCGCGCTGATCGCCGAAGCCGTCGCGTTCGCCGGTTCGAGTCCCGGCTCCGACCCGCGCGACGCTCTGGACTACCTGTACGCCGGCATGGTGCCGACGCGGCCGGGAGCGTGATCCGATGCCGAGTCTGTCCTACATCGCGGCATTGAACCAGGCCCTGCGCGACGAGATGGCCCGTGATGAACGGGTGTGCATTTTCGGCGAAGACGTCTGCCTGGGCCTCACCGGCATCACCAAGGGACTGGCCGAGGCGCACGGTACCGGTCGGGTGGTGGACACACCGCTGTCCGAGCAGGCGTTCACCAGCCTGGCCACCGGGGCCGCCATCGCCGGCCAGCGTCCCGTCGTCGAGTTCCAGATCCCGTCCCTGCTGTACCTGGTGTTCGAGCAGATCGCCAACCAGGCGCACAAGTTCTCGCTGATGACCGGCGGCCAGGCCAGCGTCCCGGTCACCTATCTGGTACCCGGCTCCGGGTCCCGGTCGGGCATGGCCGGACAGCACTCCGACCACCCGTACAGCCTGCTCGCGCACGTGGGTGTCAAGACCGCGGTGCCGGCGACGCCCAGCGACGCGTACGGCCTCCTGCTGTCGGCGATCCGGGAGCCGGATCCGGTCGCCGTGTTCGCGCCGACCCTGCTGATGGGTACGTCCGAGGAGATCGACGGCGACCTCGACGCCGTGCCGCTGGGCAGTGCCCGTACGCACCGGGAAGGCACCGATGTCACGGTGGTCGCCGTGGGCCATCTGGTCCCGGTTGCCCTCCAGGTGGCCGCCGACCTGGCCGACGAGGCGTCGGTCGAGGTCATCGACCCACGTACGGTCTACCCGGTCGACTGGGAGACCCTGGGTAAGTCGATCAGCCGGACCGGTCGGCTGGTGGTGATCGACGACTCGAACCGGATGTGTGGCTTCGGTGCCGAGATCGCGGCGACCGCGGCCGAGGAGTTCGGCTTGGCGGTACCGCCGAAGCGGGTGTCCCGGCCGGACGGCGCCGTGATCCCGTACGCCCTGAATCTGGACCACGCGCTGCTGCCCGACGCCCTCGAACTCACCGAGGCCATCCGGGCCGTGCTGCGGCGGTAGCTGCGGTGTGGGTATCGGACGCGGCGTTGAAGGAGAGAGGCCGGCACATGACATCGGGACGCCCGCAGGTGGCGACCGTCACGGTGACCACCAACGAGATCAAGTGGCTGCGTCGCTGCCTAGGGGCGCTGGTCGACAGCGACACCGAAGGCTTCGATCTTGACGTGCACCTGATCGACAACGCCTCCACCGACGGCAGCTCGGAGATGGTCGCGCGGGAGTTCCCGAGCGTGAAGATCACCCGTAATCCCACCAACCTCGGGTTCGCCGGAGCCAACAACGTCGGTATCCGGGCCGCACTCACCGCCGGCGCCGACTACGTATTCCTGGTCAACCCGGATACCTGGACCCCGCCACGGCTGGTCCGGGCGATGGTCGAATTCGCCGAGCGTTGGCCGGAATATGGAATCGTCGGTCCGCTGCAATACCGCTACGACGCCCACTCGACCGAACTGGTCGAGTTCAACGACTGGACCAACACGGCACTCTGGCTGGGCGAACAGCACGCGTTCGCGGGCGACGGAATGGCTCATCCGTCCCCGGCCGGCAGTCCGGAAGGCCGCGCGCCGCGGACCTTGGAGCATGCGTACGTCCAGGGTGCGGCGTTGTTCGCGCGGGTGACGATGCTGCGCGAGGTGGGCATGTTCGATGAGGTGTTCCATACGTACTACGAGGAAGTGGACCTGTGCCGGCGGGCCAGATGGGCGGGCTGGCGGGTGGCTCTCCTGCTCGACGAGGGCCTGCAACACCACGGCGGCGGCGGCGCGGCCACGCGCAGCACCTACACCCGGGTGCACATGCGGCGCAACCGCTACTACTACCTGCTCACCGATGTGGATTGGAACCCGACTAAGGCAACCCGGCTGGCCGCCCGATGGCTTGTGGCGGACCTGTTCGGCCGGAGCGTGGTCGGCAAGATAGACCCGATGACCGGAACCCGGGAAACCCTGGCGGCGATGCGATGGCTGGCGGGCCACGCGCCGACGATAGCGGAACGTCGGCGCAGTCATCGAGCGTTGCGCGCGGGCCGTACGCCGGCACGGCGTGAGGTGGCGTCATGACGGGGCCCCGCATCCTCATCTCCGGCAACTTCCACTGGCAGGCCGGGTTCAGTCACACCGTGGCGGGCTACGTCCGGGCGGCCCGCGCGGCGGGCTGCGAGGTCCGGGTCAGCGGCCCGCTGTCGCGGATGGACGACCAGGTGCCCGGACACCTGCCCGTCGAGCCGGACCTCAGTTGGGGCACCCATCTGGTGGTGATGTTCGAGGCCCGACAGTTCCTGACTCCCGAGCAGATCGAACTGGCGGCCCGCACGTTCCCCCGGTCGCGCCGGCTGGTCGTGGACTTCGACCTACACTGGGCCGACGAGCAACCGGAGCTGGGCGCGGACGGCACGGCGGGCAAGTACACCGCCGGGAGCTGGCGCTCGTTGTACAGCGAGCTGAGCGATCTGGTGCTACAGCCGAAGCTCACCGGAAAGATGGCCCCAGGAGCGGAGTTCTTCTCGTGCATCGGCATGCCCGAAACCGTGTGCCATCCGTTGACGCTCGGCCGGAAGCGAGACTACGACCTGCAGTACATCGGCAGCAACTGGTGGCGTTGGGAGCCGCTGACAACCATGGTGGAGGCGGCGGCGACGCTGCGTCCCGTACCTCGCATGCGGGTCTGCGGACGTTTCTGGGACGGCGCCACCTCTCCCGGGTTCGAGGACGCGACCACCGGTGTCCCGGGCTGGCTGGCGGAACGTGGCGTCGAACTCTGCCCACCGGTGGCTTTCGGGCAGGTGATCGCGGAGATGGGCCGGTCGCTGATCTCACCGATCCTGGTCCGTCCCCTGGTGGCGGGCACGGGCCTGTTGACGCCGCGCATGTTCGAAACCCTGGCATCGGGCAGCCTGCCGGTTCTTTCCGCCGACGCGGAATTCCTCGCCGAGGTCTACGGCAATGAGTGCGCGCCCCTGCTGCTCGGCGACGATCCGGCCACGACGCTCGCCCGCCTTACCACAGACTTCGAGCGGCATGCCCGGATCGTCGGTCGGATCCAGGACCGGGTGCGGGTGGAATACGGCTATCCCCGCGTCCTGCGGAACCTGCTGGCCTTCTTCGGGTGAGAGATTCCGGGGCGCGACCGGGCCTGCTATTCCCAGGTCATCCACGGGCGGGGCTCAGGGTCGGCGACCTCGGCCGGCGCGCTCATGAATACCAGCACGTACGCACGCCGAGGCTGGTCAGTCAGGTTCGGACCGGCGTAGTGCGGGGTTCGGAAGTCGTGCACCACCGCACCGCCGGGCGCCAGCGGGCACGCGACCCCGCTGGTCGGATCGACGTCGTCGGTCATGAGGCCACGGATGCGGTCGTTGTTGTCGATGTGGTGGTGCGCGAGCACCGGACCGCGGTGGCCCCCCGGCAGGTAGTGCAGGCAGCCGCTCTCGACGGTGGCCTCGTCCAGAGTTGTCCAGATACTCAACCCGCGCCGGCTCCATCGGGGATCCATGTAGGCCTCGTCCTGGTGCCACGGCGTCGGAGCGCCGTATCGCGGCGGCTTCAGGATGGCGTGTCCATAGAACTCCAGCTCTTCCTCGGCCATATCGAGAAAAGCTGACGCAATTGACCGACACCGCGCGAAGTGCGGACTGTCCAGCAATTCCGGTACGTATTTCTCCGGTTTGATGATCTGTGGCAGCAACGGCGGCCCTTCGCGGTCGCGTTGGCCGGCGATATCGTAGAAGTTCTCCGCGCCTGGGGTCGCGCGCCGGACGAACAGCCGGTCGTAGACCTGACGCAGCCACGCCACCTCCGACTCGCTCGCGACCTGAGGGAGTATCGCGAACCCACGGCTGCGAAACTCTTCGCGGTCACGGTGGTCTATGTTGCCCACCACGTCAATCGCGTCCATGCCGTCTCCTTCAAGGGATGACCTCGACAGTCACGATATGGGTGTGGCACCCGACAGTCATCACCCAAGGTCAGGATTAGGGAACGGCCTAGAATCTGCGGATAAGTCGAATCTCGTCCCCCGCTGTGTCAGACTCGCCGTGTCCCTTTTCGAGCGGAAGCAGCCATTCATGACCGGACACCACGCCGTCCTCCTGGGCCGCGGCACCCCACGCGCCTTCCTCGCGCGGGCACGGCGCTTCGACCGGACGGCCCTCGGCCGCGGCCCACTCCGATACGTGATGTCACGCGGTGAACGTGATCTCACCGGCGGCCGGCTGGTATTCCCGCTGCCGGACGAGCTCCAGGTCTGACGGTGCCGACGGCGATCGTGGTGGGTGCCGACGGCCAGGACGGGGTGCTGTTGAGCCGGCTGTTGCGGGCCCTCGGGTACCGGGTGGTGCCGGTGGGCCGCCACGGCGCAATCGACATCACCCGGCCGGACGACGTGGCCGAACTGGTGGCCGAGCTGCGACCAGACGAGATCTACCTGCTGGCAGCGGTGCAGAACTCCGCACAGGACCCGGTCGCCGATCCGGTAGAGCTGGCACACCGGTCGTACGCCGTCAACACGTTGGCCGTGGTGCACTTCCTGGAGGCCATCGATCAGTACAGTCCGGCCTCGAAGGTGTTCTACGCCGCCTCCTCACACGTCTTCGGCATGCCGGACACGCCGGTGCAGGACGAGACCACGCCGCTTCGACCGACCTCCGTCTACGGCATCAGCAAGGCGGCCGGTTTGCTGCACTGTCGCTCCTACCGAGCGCGGGGGGTGTTCGCCTCGGTCGGCATCCTCTACAGCCACGAGTCCCCGCTCCGACGCCCCGGCTTCGTGTCCCGCAAGATCGTGGACGCCGTGGTACGCATTCAGCGCGGCGAAGCGTACCGGCTCGTGCTCGGCGGCCTGGCGGCCGAGGTGGACTGGGGCTACGCGGCGGACTACGTGGACGCGATGAGGCGAATTCTCAGCCTGGCGACACCGGACGACTACGTGGTCGCCTCGGGGGTGCGGCGCACCGTCGGCGAGTTCGCGGCGACCGCCTTCGCGGCGGTCGGGCTGGATTGGCGCGACCACGTCGAGGAAAATGCCGCGGTGCTCACCCGGCCGAGCGTCCCGCTGGTCGGCGACGCGAGCCGGTTGCGGGCCGCGACCGGCTGGTGCCCGAGCGTCGACTTCGCCGGCATGGTGCGGGCCTTGCTGCGAGCGGCGGGCGCTGACCTGGTCGAAACGGACCAGGACGGATAGACGATCTGTCCGCGGCGCGCTGCTTGTCCAACCTGGGCGACTGGCCTGACTCTCCGCGTCGACGTCGATCGATCGCGGACGCTTTAGTAGGGAAATCACGGGACCGACTTCGGTACCGTCGAAGAACCAGTCGCCTCCACTGTCGGAGTCCATCGTGAACCAGGTTTCTGTCCCGGTCCGAATATCCAGGGTCGACTCGTGAAAGCGCTGGTATTGGCGGGTGGAGTCGGCTCGCGAATGCGCCCGATTACCCACACGTCAGCGAAGCAGCTCATTCCGGTCGCGAACAAACCGGTCCTCTTCTACGGCCTCGAAGCGATTCGCGACGCTGGGATTCGGGAAGTAGGAATCATCGTCGGCAGCACCGCGCCGGAGATCGAGCGGGCGGTCGGTGACGGCTCGCAGTTCGGCCTGGACGTGACCTACCTGCCCCAGGACGCCCCGCGCGGTCTGGGACACGCGGTCCTGATCGCCCGGGACTTCCTCGGCGAGGACGATTTCGTGATGTACCTGGGCGACAACTTTGTCGTCGGTGGCATCAGCGACGCGGTCCAGCGGTTCCGCCGGGAACAGCCGCACGCCCAACTGATGCTGACCAGGGTCAAGGATCCGCACGCCTTCGGCATCGCGGAGATGGGCCCGGACGGTCAGGTCATCGGTGTCGAGGAGAAGCCCCGGTATCCCAAGAGCGACCTCGCTCTGGTAGGCGTGTACGTCTTCAGCCCGGCCGTGCACGAGGCGATAGCCGAACTGAAGCCGTCGTGGCGCAACGAACTGGAGATCACCGACGCCATCCAATGGTTGATCGACCACGGTAGGCGTATCGAGTCCACCATAATCACCGGATTCTGGAAGGACACCGGCAGCCTCGCGGACATGCTGGAGATGAACCGGTTCGTCCTGGAGAGCCTCGATTCCGAGGTGCGCGGCGACGTCAGTGCGGATACCGAGATGACCGGTCGGGTCGTGATCGGGCCCGGGGCGGTCATCTCCGGGTCGCGGATCGTCGGGCCCGTCGTGGTCGGGGCCGGCTCGATCATTCGTAACTCGCTACTTGGCCCGTTTACGTCGGTCGATTGCGACTGCACGATCATCAACAGCGAGATCGAGCAGTCCATCGTGCTCCGCGGTGCCTTCATCGACGGCGTCGGCGGGATCGAGTGGTCGATGATCGGCCGGGAGGCACGCCTGATTACGGGCCCGCGCGTGCCGAAGACCTACCGCTTCGTCCTCGGTGACCACAGTGAAGTACGGGTGAGTGTGTAGTGCCGAGGGTGTTCGTGGCCGGTGGCGCCGGCTTCATCGGCTCACACTACGTCCGGGAGCTCGTCGCCGGGTCGTACCCCGGGTGGCGGGGCTGCGAGGTCACGGTGTTCGACAGCCTCACCTATGCGGGAAATCTCGCGAATCTCGACGGGGTGCGGGGCGACATCACCTTCGTCCGCGGTGACATCTGCGACGGCCGACTGCTCGCTGAGGTCGTGCCCGGCCACGACGTGGTGCTGAACTTCGCGGCTGAGACCCACGTCGACCGGTCCATCGTCGACTCAGCGGAGTTCCTGCGGACCAACGTACAGGGCGTCCAGTCGCTCATGCAGGCGTGCCTGACCGCCGGAGTGCCGACGATCGTCCAGGTCTCCACCGACGAGGTGTACGGCAGCATCGAAGCCGGATCCTGGAGCGAGGACGCGCCGCTGGCACCGAACTCGCCGTACGCCGCGGCCAAGGCGAGCGGTGACCTGATAGCCCTGGCGTATGCGCGGACGTACGGACTGCCGGTCCGCATCACCAGGTGCGGTAACAACTACGGTCCGTACCAGTTTCCCGAGAAGGTGATCCCGCTCTTCCTCACCCGCCTGATGGACGGTCGGTCGGTCCCGCTCTACGGCGACGGGCGCAACGTCCGCGACTGGATCCACGTGGCCGACCACTGCCGTGGCATCCAGACGGTGGTCGAGTACGGTGCGCCCGGCGAGGTCTACCACATCGCCGGGACGGCGGAATTGACCAACCTGGAACTCACCCAGCACCTGCTGGACGCGGTCGGCGGTAGCTGGGACGCCGTCGAGAGGGTTCCCGACCGTAAGGGCCACGACCGCCGCTATTCGCTTTCCGACGCGAAGCTCCGGGCCCTGGGCTACGCCCCACGTGTCCCCTTCGCCGACGGCCTGGCCGAGACGGTCGCCTGGTACCACGCGAACCGGCATTGGTGGGGGCCGCTGCGGAAACAACTCGACGACGTCCCTCACGGCTGACGGTGCGTCACCCACAATTGTCCATCTTCTCGCCCAACCTTCGAAGGAGCCCGGTATGGCTCACTGCCTGGTGACGGGTGGCGCCGGTTTCATCGGTTCGCACCTGGCGGGACGGTTGATCCGTGACGGGCGCCGGGTCACCGTGCTCGACGATCTCAGCGGCGGTAACTCTTCCCGCGTACCCGCGGGTGCCGATTTGATCGTCGGCTCGGTGACCGACGCCGACCTGGTGGATCAGGTCTTCGCCGAGCACCGCTTCGACCGGGTCTTCCACTTCGCGGCCTTCGCCGCCGAGGCGATCAGCCACTCGGTCAAAAAGCTCAACTACGGCACCAATGTGATGGGCAGCATCAATCTCATCAACGCGTCGTTGCAGACCGGGGTATCGTTTTTCTGCTTCGCCTCCTCGGTCGCCGTCTATGGTCACGGTGACACGCCGATGCGAGAAACCTCCATCCCGGTGCCGGCAGACAGCTACGGCAACGCCAAGCTCGTCATCGAGCGTGAACTCGCGGTGACGGCACGGACGCAGGGGCTTCCGTTCACCGCTTTCCGCATGCACAACGTCTACGGCGAGTGGCAAAATATGCGAGACCCGTACCGGAATGCGGTGGCGATCTTCTTCAACCAGATCCTGCGTGGCGAGCCGATCACGGTCTACGGCGACGGCGGCCAGGTGCGGGCGTTCACGTATGTGGGCGACGTCGTGGACGTGGTGTGCCAGGCGCCCGATGTCGAGGAGGCCTGGGGCCGAAGCTTCAACGTGGGCGCGGCCAGCACCAACACCGTGTTGGAACTCGCGGAGGCGGTCCGGGTGGCGGCCGGCGTTCCGGATCATCCGATCGTGCACCTGCCCGCGCGGGACGAGGTCCGGGTGGCGTACACCGCGACCGACGACGCCCGGAAGGTCTTCGGCGACTGGCCGGACACCCCGCTGGCGGACGGATTGGCCCGGACCGCGACGTGGGCGGCCAGTGTGGGGCCGACGGAACTGCGATCGTCGTTCGACATCGAGATCGGTGGCCACCAGGTTCCGGAGTGGGCGCGGCATGTCGAAAAGCGTCTGGGATCGGCGCCTCCCTGACAGTGGTGAAAACACCAGTCTCCAGTGCACACCCGAACACTAGGCTTGGAATCCATGGACCGTAGGGAAATTCAGCGTCGCGCGAAGGAACTCGAGCCGTGGGTGAACGGATTCGAGTACGAGGGATTTCGTTATGCGGAGGGCCCCGACCACGGATATCTCCTGAGCCAGGATCCAGCCGATCGCGCGCGAGCGTTCTACACGGCGTTTCCCGGTGCGACCCGGATCCTGGAGCTCGGTGCGCTCGAGGGTGCGGATACGCTCGCGCTGGCCCGACAGCCCGGTACCAGCATTCTCGGGCTCGAGGGCCGCGAGGAGAATCTGCGCCGTGCCGAGTTCGTGATGGAGGTGCATGGCATCACCAATGTGGAACTGCGGGTCGCCGACGTGGAGACGCTCGATTTAGCTACCCTGGGCCGGTTCGACGCCGTCCTCTGCGCCGGCCTGATGTATCACGTCCGGGAGCCCTGGGCCCTGCTCAAGAACATCGCCCGGGCTTCCGCCGGGATCTACCTCTCGACCCACTACTGGGGCAGCTCCGACGGGCTGGAGACGCTCGACGGATATTCCGTCAAGCACGTCCGTGAGGAGCACCCGGAGCCTCAGGCCCGCGGGCTGAGCGTGGACGTGCGCTGGCTGGACCGGGCCTCGCTGTTCGCGGCCTTGGAGAACGCCGGGTTCACCGAGGTCGAGGTGCTGCACGAGCGCAAATCGGCAGAGGTCTGCGACATCGTCGTGGTCGGCCGGACCCGGCTGGGTGCGCAGATCCGCCGATTCCGGGAGGACGGCTTCGTCAACGCCGGTCCGATCTTCGCCGACGACACGGTGGCCCGGCTCAAGGCCGGTGCCATCGACCTGATCTCCCGCTTCACCGATCACGGCTACGTCTCGGACGACTACTGGAACTACGACGTCGAACATGAGGCTCCGGTGCTCTACCGGATCCACAACCTGGAGAAGCAGGACTGGGCCGGGCGCGAGCTGCTGTTCCGCCAGGAACTGTCGGAACTGGCCGCCGCGTTCGTCGGGTCACCGGTCGTGCCTACCGCCTTCGCCCTGGTCCTGAAGGAGCCGAAGAGGGCAGCAGGTGTTCCGTGGCATCGCGACCGGGCCAACGTCGCACCGCACACGGTCTGCAACCTGAGCGTCTGCCTGGACACCGCGGGCCCGCAGAATGGCTGTCTGGAAGGTGTTCCGGGCTCCCATCTGCTGCCCGGCGACATCGACGTCCTGGAGGTCCGTGACGGTGGGCCCCGGACGCCTGTCCCGTCAGAGGTGGGCGATGTGATCGTGCACGATGTCCGGCTCGTGCACGGCTCGGGTTCGAACCCTACCGACCGGTGGCGCCGAACCATCGTCATCGAGTTCGCGAATCCCGCGATCTCATTGCCGAGCCTTTCGTCCTGACCGGTCGGACGCGGATGCTGTCTGCGGTGTCCCGCGGCGGCTCGGTCCGTTGCTGTTCCAAGCGGCCCGACAGGCGACCGGGCCGACGGCTCTGTGCCGGTAGCGGTCAGCCGGTAGCGGGAACCGCCGCCGCGCCGACCCCACAGAGTGCTTCCGCGAATCTGTGCGGCACGTGCTGTGCACGTACCCATATCGGCCGCGGCAGACCGACTCTGCCGCGGCCGATGTCACGTCGGTTTGTCTAGTGTCCTGAGTCCCGCCTGAACATGGACCCCTGGCAGCCGTGCGGCCATCGGCTGGATCGACTTACGCCGCCCGTCCAGCATCAATCCGCGCAGATACTGCCCTGCCCGCTGCTGCCATCCCACCCGCGTCAACGAGCCGAAGACATCAGCGGTGAACTCGGACAAGTCATCGTGAAGGCCTTGCACCTCGCCGTCCATGCTCGACTCGACGGCCCGACCAGCACAGAAGCACCGACCCTATAGCTAATCGCGACAAAACACTACTAGTCCCTCGACGAGAGCAGCCCGGTCACGTGATCGGCAATGGCCGTCACGGTGGGTTGTTGCCAGAAGACGGTGGTTGGTAGTCCCAGCCCGAGTCGTTTCTCCAGCCGACGCCGGATCACCACCGTCATCACGGAGTCCAGGCCCTGTTCCGCGAGCGGGCGCCTCGGATGCAGGTCGTCCACCGCGAGCCGCATTTCGGTCGCGATCTGGCGACGAACCTCCTCCAGCACCCGTTCCCGCAGCTCGCCCGGCGGCAGGTCAGCGAAGGACATCGCCGGCTCCGCGAGGCTCGTCTCCTCGTCGCTGGCCGGAGCGGGCGGCTGGTCGATCACCGGATAGCGCAGGCCGGGCAGAGCGGCCAGGACTCGGCCGTCCTCGGTAGCGACGATGGCGTCCACCGTGTCGGGGCGGCCCTCGTCGAGCTGCACCTCGACGAGGACGGTTTCGGGCGGCAGGCCACTCGTGGCCACCTCGTCGATCTGCACCACCATCCGCAACTGCGGGATGCCGGGATACGCCGCCGGCGCGATCGACATCACCGCGTCCAGCACCGACGCCCAGGTGGATGTTTCGGCGGTGCGGACGCGGGCCCGTAGGACGCCGTACCCGGACAGTAGCTGATCCACCGACCAACCGAAACCGGTCGACGGGACACCGACCTCAGAGAGCCGGCGATGGATCGACCCAGGGTCGGCCGGCTCCAGCCGGTACTGTTCGGGGTCCACGAGTGTCCGTCCCGTGAGCGCCGCCGGATCACCGTCGGTCACGGTCGCGTCGGCGTGGACCAGCCACGGCGGATCCTCGCCGGCATCCCTGCCGGTGGCCCGGGACGCGAGCCGGACGGCATCGGCCTCCTGGATGACCTGGATCTCCCGCAGGTCCGATGTCATCAGCGGGTGCCGCATCGCCACGTCGACCAGGACCGGTGGCACGCCATCCCGCTCGGCCGCCGCCAGGAATGTCACCACGAGTACGGCGGCGGGCACGATCTCGACGCCGTTGAGGCTGTGACTGCCCGGGTAGGGCCGGTTGGTGTCGTCCAGGCCGGTCTCCCACACCCGCACCGTGCTCCCCGCCAGGCTGCGCCGTGCACCGAGCAGGGTGTGCGAATCCGGGTCGTGACCGCGCCCCCCGGTCCGGGAGACCGGAGCGGGATAGTGCCAGTGGCTGCGGTGCCGCCACCGGTAGACCGGCAGTGCGGCCAGCTCTCCCCGTGGGTGCAGAGCCGCCCAGTCGATGGCCACCCCGGTGCAGTGCATCCCGGCGAGCGCGGTCAGGAAGCTGCGTACCTCGGACTGATCGCGGCGAAGCGTGACGCCGACATACGCATCATCCTCGTCGGATCCGGCCAACGTCTCGTGGATCGAGTGGGTGACCACCGGATGCGGTGACACCTCCACGAACGCACGGAAGCCATCGGCGAACGCCGCGGTGACGGCGGCGGCGAGCCGCACCGGGTTGCGCAGGTTCCCGGCCCAGTAGGCTCCGTCGGCCGTCATCGCCGCACGCGGGTCGCCCAGAGCGGTGGAGTACACCCGGATTCGCGGGCTGTGCGGCATGAAGTCGACGGCAGCGGTCAGCTCATCGAGCAGCGGATCCATGTGCGGGCTGTGGAACGCCACGTCGGAGGCCACCTTGCGGGTCACCAGCCTCTCGGCATTCCACTGGGCGACCAGCGCATCCAGGGCCGCGGGATCGCCGGAAACCACCGTCGACGACGGCGACGACTCGATGGCCGCCACCACGTCGCTCCGACCGGCCAACCGCTCGGCGACCTCCTCGAACGGCAACGACACCATGGCCATCGCGCCCTGGCCCGCGACGCGTCGCAGCAGCGCCGATCGCCGGCAGATCAACCGGGCGCCGTCCTCCACCGTCAACAGGCCGGCGGTGACCGCGGCGGCGATCTCGCCGACGGAGTGGCCGATCACGGCGTCCGGGGTCACGCCTCGCGACCGCCACATCGCGGCCAGTCCCAACTGCATGACGAAGATCATCGTCTGGATCCGGTCGACCGCGTCGAACACGCCGTCCAGCAATGCCTGCCGTGGCGAGAAGCCGATCTCCTCCAGGAAGACGGCTTCCAGGGAGTCGATCACCCGCGCGAACGCCGGTTCGGTGACGAGCAGTTCCCGGCCCATCCCCGCCCACTGGGAACCGTGGCCGGAAAAGACCCAGAGGAGCTTCGGATCGTCCCCGAGCGGCGATCCGGTGACCACGCCGTCGACCGGTTCGCCCGCGGCCAGGCCGCGTAGCGCGGCACCGAGACCGTTCGCGTCGGCGGCCACGGCAACCGCCCGGTACGCGAGGTGCGAGCGCCGCATCGCCAGCGTGTGTCCCACGGAGGCCAGGTCGGCGTCCTGGGACAGCCATCCGGCGAGCGCCAGCGCCTGATCGCCCAACGCCGCCGCGGAGGACGCGGAGATCGGGTACAGGGATTCACCGGTCAGCGGGCTGCTCTCCCGTGGCGTGCGCGGTGGCGCCTGCTCGAGCACGACGTGGGCCACCGTCCCGCCGTACCCGAAGCCGGACACGCCGGCCCGGCGCGGCCTCTCGCGTTCGGGCCAGGACTGATGACGGGTCACCACGCGGACGTTCAGTGCGTCCCAGGCGATGGCCGGATCGACTTCGGTGACGACCGGGGTGGCCGGTATCTCGGCGCGGTTCAGGGCGAGCACCGCCTTGATCATTCCGGCGATGCCCGCAGCGCCTTCCAGGTGGCCGATGTTGGCCTTGACCGAACCGATCAGGCAAGGCTCGCCGTCGGCGCGACCGCGCCCGTACACGGCACCGATCGCGGAGGCCTCCATCGGGTCGCCGAGCGGGGTGCCCGTGCCGTGTGCCTCGATGTAGTCGACCGAGCCCGGCTCTATTCCGCCGTACCGCAGGGCCCGTTCCATCACGTGCTCCTGGGCCTGCCCGCACGGGGCCATGATCCCGTTGGTGCGACCGTCCTGGTTCACGGCGCTACCGCGCAGCACCGCCAACACCCGGTCTCCGTCGCGCTCGGCATCGGCCAGAAGCTTCAGCACGACGACGCCGCAGCCCTCGCCGCGGCCGTACCCGTCGGCGGTGGCGTCGAAGGACTTGCTCCGCCCGTCCGGGGCCAGTGCACCCGCGGCGCCGAGGGTGATCGACTGGCCTGGAGAGACGATGAGATTGACGCCGCCGGCCAGCGCCACCGTGCTCTCGCCCAGCCGCAGACTCTGCGCGGCGAGGTGCAGGGCCACCAGCGAGGCCGAGCATGCGGTGTCCACTGTCAGACTCGGCCCGCGCAGGTCCAGGACGTGTGAGATGCGGTTGGAGAGCGCGCAGGCGGCGGCGCCGATCCCGGTCCAGGCGTCGATGTACGGCAGGTTCTCGAGCTGGTGGGCACCGTAGTCGTAGGTGCAGGCACCGGCGAAGAAACCGGTGTCCGTGCCGGCCAGCTCGCGCGGTGCGATGCCCGCGTGCTCCAGGGCCTGCCAGGCCACCTCCAGCAGCAGTCGCTGCTGGGGATCCATCAGCTCGGCCTCGCGTGGCGAGATGCCGAAGAATTCGGCATCGAAGCCGTCGATCTCATTCAGGAAGCTGCCCGAACGGTTCGCCCGCCGTACGGCGTTCTCGAACTCGGGCCCCAGGTCTCGGTACGGCTCCCACCGGGTGGCCGGCACTTCGCCGGTGGTGTTGTGCCCGCCGGCGAGCAGGTCCCAGAAATCGTCCGGGGAATTGACGTCGCCGGGGAACCGGCAACCGATGCCAATGACCGCGACCGATTGAGGGGCCCCCGCGAGCGACTTGATTGCTTTCGGTTCCACGAACATCCCCTGTTGTCGATTGCCTGAACGGACGGTCGGGCGGGACACCACCTCGGGCGGGTCACGCCCGCAGTGCATCGAGGACTGCCGCGACCGGGCAGGGCACCGCGACGCCGGGCGCCGCACCGAGCATCGCGACCTGGTCGCCGGGATCGGATGAGGCGGGGTACGGGCCACGTTCGACCGCCGGTTCGGACGCAGTCTCGGCGAGGTCGAATGTGCTCCCGGCACATTCGTGCAGATCAGGTGTGCGCAAGCATCAGACTCCATATCCCATACGGCGATCCAACGAACTCTACAAACGGTCGATATGGTATTCATATAGAACTTCACCTAGACATTTCGTGGCACGCCCTCGGCAGGGCCTTCAGCGAGGCGAACAGGACAGGACTCCCGCACAGTCGTGCGGGCGCCCGGCTTGAGGTGGTTGGTGTAGACGCGCCCTGGGTCTGGGCAGCGGGCGACACGGCCGATCCAGAAGACCATCGAGGTGATCTTCTGACACAGGAACCGGGACATCATCTGCGACAAAGGTCGTGGGACTGAACAGCCGGGCACCGGCCGGCCGCGGACCATCGACAAATAGGGGAAAACCTAGAATTCGCCGGTGAGATGTCGGATCGGCCGCCGAAGGCTCGATCGGTCACGATGGACCGTGCGAGGATCACCCGGATGCTGTCGACGACACGGGAGTCATTGAGATGACCGAATACGGCGCCATGGCGCTGGATGTCGGTGGGGTCATCTATTACGATGAGCCGTTCGAGCTGGCGTGGCTGCAAACGACGTACGATCTGCTCCGATCTGACGACCCGGCGATCACCCGGTCCGTTTTCATCGAGCACATCGAGCGCTTCTACCGCTCCCCGAACGACGGATCCGCCGGCCGGACGCTGTTGCATTCGCCGGCCGCCGCGCGAGGCTGGGCGCAGATTCGCCGGGCCTGGCACGAACTCGCCCAAGAGATGCCGGGCGCGGTCCGGGCGGCGGTGACGTTGGCCCGCGAGGTCCCGACGGTGGTCGTCGCCAACCAGCCACCGGAATGCGCGCGGGTACTGGATGCCTGGGGATTGACAGACGCTTGCGCGGCGGTCTTTCTCGATTCGCTCGTCGGCGTCGCCAAGCCCGATCCGGCGCTGCTGGGACTCGCTCTGAAACACCTCGGCGTCGCCCCCGCCGACCTGCTGGTCGTCGGCAACCGGCACGACCACGACGTCCTGCCGGCGCGAGCGCTCGGCTGCCCGGTCGCCTTCGTCCGCGCGGATCCTGGCTACCGGCCGCCGTCCGGCGTCCACCCCGATCTGGTACGGGCATACACGTCGCTCCGCGCCATCCGGACCGCGCCGCCGGCCGGTGACGACGAACGGGTGTTCGTCGTCACCACTCTGGCGGCCCTGGGTCGTTCCTCGGCCACGGGCCTGCGCCCGGTCACTCGCACCGAGTCGTCGTGACAGCAGTTCAGGTAAGGAGATGCCCGACGGCCGTGATCGGAGCCACCGGGTTCATCGGGTCCCGGCTCGTGACCGAACTGACCCGCGCGGGGCACCCGGTCGCGCGCTTCAACCAGGCGCACCCGCCGGTGGTCGACGGGCGCCCGGCTGCCGGCCTCTGCGACGCCGAGATCGTACTGTTCCTCGCCGCGCGGTTGAGCCCGGCACTTGCCGAGCGCCATCCGGAACAGATCATCGCCGAGCGCAGGTTGCTCATCGACGTCCTGACGGCCTTGCGGCACTCCGCCCGGTTCCCGGTGTTCGTACTGGCCAGTTCAGGCGGCACGGTGTATTCGCCGGACGCGTGGCCGCCGTACAGCGAATCGGCGTTGACCAGGCCGACGTCGGCGTACGGCCGCGCCAAGCTTGGGCTGGAACGCGAACTGTTGGGCCACACCGACCATGTCCGTCCCGTGATCCTGCGACTCAGTAACGTCTATGGGCCCGGTCAGCGCCCGGCGCACGGCTACGGCGTACTGTCGCACTGGCTGGACGCCGCGGCCAGGAGGCAACCGATCCGGGTCTTCGGTGATCCGGAGGTGGTCCGCGACTACGTGCACGTGGACGACGTCGCCGAGATCCTCAAAGCCGTACACCGCCGTACCGCCACCACCGGTCCGGAAGGAATCCCGACCGTGTTGAACGTCGGCTCAGGGGCACCCACCTCCCTGGCCGATCTGCTTGCGGTGGTATCGACCGTGGTTGACCAGCGGATCGAGGTGATCTGGGAAGGCGGTCGCCAGTTCGACAGAGGTGGCAACTGGCTAGACTCTTCGCTGGCACACGCGACCCTCGGCTGGAAGGCCAGAATCGGTCTGACGGACGGCGTACGTGAATGCTGGCAACACACAATCGAACATCAGACTGCCGCCGAGCGATGATCGTGCCCCCACCTCCGCAGAAGCAGATCATGAAGGACGCCCCACGCGGTCACGGCACCGTAGAGGCACGCCAGCGGCAGGCGCAGGCGGGACTCCGGTGCGGTTCGATGCCGGTCCCATTCCTTCCGCAACCCCGCCCACGCCTGGTTACGCCGTGACTCGCACCGACCCTGCCAGTACGCCCGCCGCCGTAGGTAGCGCAGGGTCAGCCGGGCGGGATCCACGTCATGCGTCACGGAGCAGTCCGGTAGGAGTTGCTCCCGGGCCCCCGCGTCCTTCATGAGTTTGATGAACGTGGTGTCCTCGCCGGACTGGAGGTTGCCACCCGTCCGGCTCAACGCGAGGTCGAAGTCGAGGCCGTTGGCGTGGGCGAAGGCGGTGTCCACTGCCATACAGGCACCCCAGATCTTGATCTCGCGATCGTCCCGGTGCCAGCCGAGTAGGTGGAACTGGCCGGACGTCACGTACCACGGCAGGGGGCGTGGTGGGCGGGCGAGACGAGTGCCGACGACGTGCGCGCCCGCACGCAGGCTTTCGCGGACCGCCGTGACGGCCTTGGCGTCCAGCCGTACGTCGTCGTCGACGAACATCACGTGGTGATTCGGCCACCGAGCCATCATGAGATTCCGCGAGGCGGACAGGCCGCCGGTGGCACCGAGAACGTGCATCGTTCCGCCGGCGGCATCCACCTCGGCCGCGACCGACTCCGCCTCCGGAGTGCTCGGCCTGTCCAACTGCACGAAGTACTCGTCACCGGACAGCTGGGCCAGGTTGTGGTGTAGGTGCTTGCGCACGTTGTCGACGTGGAAAGCACATATCGCCACTACCATCGGGTGGTCGGAGGGCCCTGTTTCCTTCGTTTCCATGAGGCCTCGAATCGTCCCTGGCGATGGTCATCGGGTTACACGGCTTGATTCCTGTTCCGCTCAATCGAGCCTTTCCCGGCAAACCTCCGGGGGCCAGGTCCCGACCGCCAGAATGCCCAGCGAATACACCTTGGCGATGAGCGCGGGCCGATTAGGCACACGTAGCCGCTGCAACAACTTGCTGACATGGTATTCGACGCCTTGGCGGCTCAGATATACTTTGTTCGCGATGTGCACGGTGCGCTCACCCGCTGCGATACTTTCGATGATGCGGGCATCCAACTCGGAGAGCGGCAGCTTCAGACCCACAATTTCATCTCCAATCCCTACCATGACATGATTCGCAGGATGCATCGATGGGACGGCGCACTGATCCACGGCGTTGTCATTCCATAGCTTGTGCCAGGACGAACCAGCCGGACGCAGGCGTGCTCAACCCGATGGAGATCGCCGAAGCAGGCGGCCTAACCGACGTGACGCGACGCTGGGGCCCGATGTTCGACAGAAAGCGTCGCGCGACCAGCGGATTCCGAGACGAGTGGGTGCCGGGCGCGGCAAGTCCGGCGCAACCCGCTCACACGCCGGTGGAGTTGACATCAAGGTGTCAGATAAGTTACCTGACAGCGAACATCCCGTAACACCCGTCGCACCCCCTGCTTTGTCGGCGATCGATACATAGGTCACCTATTCGGCCACTCCCAGAGCTGACCGAACGTGTCAGTAGTGTAACCGGATGTCGCAAGTGGCGTTCGGCCGATCGGGTGGGGAATCGACGATTGCGACGCCCGGCGCAGAGTCGACCGATGGACGCTCATCGACGCCCAGGCCCCCGGGATACGCCCTGCTCGGAGCCACGTGTGTGGTGGTTCGGCCGTCTCGTCGACGGAGCCCTAGATGGGCCGATCACTACGATCCGCATCTGGACCGTAACGCTGAGATCATGTCGAGACTTAGTGAAGCCCTTAGTCTCCGGCACTCCGGCCGTTCGTTAAATGAGGCGCTTTCGCCATTCTCGCCCGCTAGAAGGGTAAGACGGCTTTCGAACCGTCCGAACGTTTCGCCCGGTCTGCGGGATCCCCACCAGGGAGCCAGCCGCCGGCCGAGGCGGGGCGCCTCCGATGCGGCCGTCGTCTCGTTGCGATTCAGACCTCGTAGGGCAGCCGCACGCGCGATTGCCCTGCTTTCACCCGAATTTCGTCGATCAACCGGGCCCGGGCACAGATCTCCACCGTCTCAGCGGCCCGTTGAGCCGCGGCGGCAACGGCACCGACGAAGGCACGCAGCGTGTTGGCGAATTGATCCTCCGGCGGAAGGGTCAGTTCCCGAATGACCTCCTCGTGCTCCAACCGGATCACGGGTCGCCGCATAGCAGGGGGCGTATAGGCACGTTCGACAACGATTCGCCCCTCACTGCCCCATAGCACATAGTCTGACCGGTACGCGTGCTCGAAGCCGAAGGTCAACTGGGCGGTCCGGCCGTCCGGAGTGCACAGCAGGGCGCTACCCGACACATCGACACCGCGTTCGGGATCCAGTTTCAGCGTCGCGCCGACCACCTCCAGCTCGGGACCGAGAAAGAGACGGGCGGCGCTCAGCGGATACATGCCGGTGTCGAGCAATGCCCCACCGCCCAGATCCGGCCGGTACCGGATGTCATCCGGGCCGAGTGGAGGGAATCCGAACGCGGCGTTGATCTCCCGCAGTTCACCGATCTCGCCGCCCTCCAGCAGCTCCCGGACGGCGCTGTGCAGACCATGCCGGAGAAAGGTCAGATTCTCCATCAGAGCAAGGCCGAGGGACCGGGCGCTCTCCACCATCGCCACGGTGTGGGCGTACCGCGTGGTCAATGGCTTCTCCACCAGGACATGCTTACCGGCCTCAAGCGCTCGGCCGACCCATTCGTGGTGCAACCCGGCGGGCAAGGGAATATATACCGCGTCCACGTCCGGCCGGCTCAGCAGCGAGCGGTAATCGGCGGCCGCCTCGCAGCCGAATTGACCGGCGAACGCGCGGGCCTTCGCCTGTTCCCGGGCCGCGACGGCGACCAGTTCGGTCATCGGCTCGCGCACGATCGCCGGCAGGGTCCGCCGCCGTGCGATGTCGGCACATCCCAGTACGCCGAACCGGATCGGATCGTTCACCACTGCTCGCTCGGGCACCTCGCTCACCACAGACTGTGCAGGCAGGCAAGCAGACTGCGTGCTTCGACGTTGAGGTAGTAGCCATGCCGCAACAGCGTGGCGAGCTGATGGACGGCGACCCAGCAGAAGGTGTCCGGCACCACCGGGATGTCGTCGTCGACCTCCACCAACATGTAGCGGTTCTCCGCGCGGTAGAACCGGCCGCCCTCCTCCGCGAGTACGGTGTCGAACAGGATCCGCTCGCTCGGAGCGTTGAGTATCAGGTCGAGGAAAGGGGGCCGCTGATCGGCACCCGAATTCGGCGTGCACTGGACCGTGGGCCCCATCTCCATGGCATCCAGCAGCCCCACCTGGAACCGGGCGTGCACCAGCACGTGCGCCACCCCATTGATGACCTTGAGTGCGAATGCGGCGATCCCCCGCTGCCGCGGATGCAGCAGTGGTTGACTCCACTCGGTGACCTCACGGTTGTTGATGCGTACGGTGACCCCGACGATGCTGAAGTGTTGCCCGTCCTCGCGGGAGATCTCATACGGCGTGCGCCGCCAGCCGCGCAGATCGCGGAGCGGGATCCGGCTCACCGCCAGCTCGTGCCGACTCTTGGCCTCGGTGAACCAGCTCAGCACCGCCTCCGTGGCGTGGTACGACGGACCGTCACCACTGGCGGACCGGGCCAGCGCGGCGGCCATGGCGTCGTTCACGGGGGTCACCCCCGAACCGGCGAAAAAGGTGGACGGCAGGCAGGACAGCACCGTGCGGGTGTCCATGTTGACCAAAGCGTCGACCCGCAGGAGTCGCCGAACCTCGTGCAGCGGCAGCCAGTAGTGGTAGTCGGAGGGCGGCACGTCGTCAGCCAGAACGACCATGTTGCGGTTCCGTTTGTGCAGGAACCAGGAGCCCTGCTCGGACTGCAACACGTCGACCAGGACCCGCCCGGCGCCCGGCCGGGTGAAGTATTCGAGATATCTCGTGCCGCCTCCCCCGTGGACCCGCGTGTAGTTGCTGCGGGTCGCCTGGACGGTGGGCGACAGTTGTATCATGTTGATGTTGCCCGGCTCGACCTTCGCCTGCAACAAGCAGTGCGGGACGCCGTCGACGAACTTCATCAACATGCCGAGAATGCCGATCTCCGGCTGGTTGATGATCGGCTGGTACCACTCCGCCACCGCACCGTACGTCGTTCGCACGTGCACGCCCTCGACCACGAAGAATCGGCCGCTCTCGTGCGCCAGGTTGCCGGTGGTTTCGTCGAACGACCAACCGCGCAGTTCGTCCAGCGGCGTTCGTTCCACCCGGCAGGAGGTCATCGTCGACCGTTCGGCGAACCAGGACCGGAAGGCGGGGCTCACACCGCCCGCCGCCGGCTCCAACCACTCCATCGGGTCTTCCGCCGACGTCATCAGCTTGCCCTCGGACAACGCGGGCAGCTCGCTCACCACAGATCGGCCAGCTCGCGAATGACGCCGCCTCCACTGCACTGCGGACTTGACAGCAGACTGAGATCGCTGTCGACCATCATCGCGACCAGCTCCTCGAAGTAGACCGTCGGTTTCCAGCCGAGCCGCTGCTGGGCCTTCGTCGCGTCGGCGCAGAGCAGGTCGACCTCGGCCGGACGCTCGAGCGCCTCGTCGAGAACGACGTGGTCACGCCAGTCCAGATCGACATGGGCGAAGGCCAGCTCGACCAGTTCACGCACGCTGTGCGCGATTCCCGTACCCAGGACGTAGTCGTCAGGCTCGTCCTGGGCGAGCATCAGCGTCATGCCGCGGACGTAGTCGCCGGCGAAACCCCAATCTCGCTCGGCCTTCAGATTGCCCAGTCGCAACGAGTCCCGTAGCCCCAGTTTCACGGCCGCCGCGCCCAGCGACACCTTTCGCGTCACGAACTCCGGTCCGCGGATGGGTGATTCATGGTTGAAAAGCATGCCGGAAACCGCGAATATGCCGTACGACTCGCGGTAGTTCTGCACCGTGTAGTGACCGAACGCTTTAGCGACGCCATACGGACTGCGTGGATGAAAGGGCGTCAGCTCATTTTGGGGAGTCTCCGACACCTTGCCGAACATCTCCGACGACGAGGCCTGATAAAAGCGTGTCTGACCCGGGCCGGGGGTACGCGAGCTGGTGATACCCGCAACGATCCGGACGGCTTCGAGCATGCGCAGCACGCCCATCCCGGTGATCTCCGCAGTGGTGGTGGGCTGCTGCCACGAGGTAGGGACGTAGGACAGCGCACCGAGGTTGTAGATCTCGTCCGGTTGAACCTTCTCCACCGCCGAGATCAGGCTCGACTGGTCCATCAGGTCGCCGTTGACAAGCCTGACTTCCGGGTGCACTTGCCGACCGCAGCGCGCGCTCGGCGAATTCTGGCCCCGCACCATTCCATAGACGTCATATCCAGCGGCCAGGAGGTGCCGCGCAAGATAGGTACCGTCCTGACCGGTAATCCCTGTGATCAGCGCTCGCCTAGTCAGGATAATCTCCAGCCCCTGTGACCAACCCTCGATGTGATCGCGTCGAAGGATGGCGAACTACCGGGTTGCCCCGAGGAAAGTCATGTCTCGTTGCCGTGGCTCACGGTACTCGAAGATAAGGCAGGAATCACCCTTCTCGAATGCAATATAGGGAGCTCACTAGTGCCTCGTCATGCAGCCTTGAACGGGTAATCCGTGTGGCGGATCTTGGATCCGGTGGCGAATCCGGCTTTCGGTGTGGCGCGTTGGTTGCGCCAGCGGATGTAGGCGGCGTTGGCGGCGTCCTGTTCGGCGTGGGTGCGGTGGTCGGTGCCGTTGAGGGCGAAGTACCGCACTGCGGCGAACTCCGCCTCGATCCAGTTCAGCCACGACGCGTACGTGGGCAGGAAGACCAGGTCGACCTGGTTGGTGGCGCACCAGGTGCGGACCTCGGGGTGCTTGTGTGGGGAGAAGTTGTCCACGATGAGGTACAGCTTGGTCGGGCCAGCGGCGGCGCAGGGTCTTGAGGAAGGCCAGAAGCTCGCGCCAGCGTTTGCGGTCCCGGATGCGGTAGTGCAGCTTTCCGGTGGCCAGGTCCAAGGCGGCGATCAGGTGCCGTACACCCTGGTCACGGGTGTAGGTGGCCCGTAGCCGAACTGGTGGGCCCTGGGGGCGCCAGGCCCGGCCGGGGCGGGGTTGCAGGTTCAGTGGCCCAAGCTCGTCCACGCAGAGCACCCTGCCGTCGGCGGGCGGGTGGTCGTAGAGGTCGAGGATACGACGCATCTTGGTGGTGAGGTCAGGGTAGGTGTTGGCCTTCCACGTCTTGGTAGCCTGCCACGACACGCCACGTTCGTGCAGGACACGACGGACGGTCTCGACGCTAATCGCCGTGACGTAGCCGGTCCTACGTCAGACGGAATCTGCAATGCGACTACGAAGCCCGACCCGACAACTCCGCCAGCTTGATCATCATCGCCATGATCGACAACTTCGCCAAACGACTCACCGCCGAAACCACCCCAACCTATCGATACAACTAAACCCGCATAACCGGCGAAATACGTGAATCAGACGTCCTCCGACGACCCCACCACACACGCCGCCGCAACCTCGAACGTCAACCATGATCTTGAAAGGCGGCTCTAGGCGAACCGCTAACAAATAGCCGGTACGGTCACCATCGGTGATTCGATCCGGCAGGGGAGCACATGAGCCAGACGTACGGCCGCAGCCCGCTCTGGGAGCTCTACAACAACACCCAGGTCACCAGGGAGGCTGTCGGCGATCTGAGCAACTTCAAGTCCAGCGAGGTCAATTACAAGCTGGCACTCTGGGACCCGCGGGTCAACGGTGTGCGATACCTGAAAACGCTCATCTTCACCCTCGCGGCGGGTTTCAGCCCGGCCAACTGGGCCCGGCTGCGCCGCATCGCCAACCGCGAGGTCGGCGATCCGTTCTCGATCACCTACGACGGCGAAGCGGTCTGCATGGACTACCTGCAGGCGGTGCTCGAGGTGGAGTTCATCGAGAGCCGAATGACCCTCGACGGTGCGAGCATCCTGGAGATCGGTGCCGGCTACGGGCGGACCTGCCACGCGCTGCTGTCCAACCACGAGATCGCCGCGTACCACATCGTCGATCTGGAGAATTCGCTCGATCTGGCCAGCCGCTACCTCGGAGTGGTGCTGACCGACGAGCAGCTTGCCAAGGTCCATCTTCACTGCGTCGACCAGGCGGAGGCCGCCGGTGCCCTGCGTGAGCTCCGGTTCGACCTGGCCATCAACATCGACTCGTTCGCGGAGATGACCCCCGACACCGTCGGCGCCTACCTAAACCTCATCGCTACCCATGCCGACCACCTGTACGTCAACAACCCGGTCGGCAAGTACCTCGACAAGAGCCTGGACGGGCACTCGCAGGGCGATGCGGTCGTCCAGCTCGCGCTGCGGACCGGCCCGCTGCGGGACATCGTGGACATCTTCGACGACGGCGCCGTTGCGGCGCAGTCCCGCCGGTTCATCGACGCCTATCGGCCGGACCGCGACTGGGTGCTGCTCGCCGATGCGAGGGCCGTCCCGTGGAGCTTCTACTGGCAGGCGCTGTACCGGTCCGGAGCTGCCGGGCGATGACGGACCGCCCGCTGATCGCGGTGCTCGGCGCCTCCGGGTTCGTGGGATCGGCCGTCCTGACCGCGCTGGCCGACCGCCCGGTCACCGTTCGGGCGGTGTCCCGCCGATCCGCTGTGGTACCGAAGTCGGTCGCCGCTGATTTCGAGGTGGTCACCGCCGACCTCACCGAGGCAGGCGCGGTCGCGGCGGCAGTTGAGGGCGCGGACGCCGTGATCAACCTGGTGCTCAACACCGCCGGGTGGCGCGGCGCCGACGGCGACAGCACCGCGGCGCGGGTGAACGTCGGCGTGGTCCGTGACCTGGTCGAGGGTGCGCGGGCCGGGACCGGGCCACCGGTGGTCGTCTTCGCCGGCTCGGCATCGCAGGTTGGCCGGGCGCACCGGACGCCCATCGACGGCACCGAACCCGACCACCCGGAAACCGGATACGACCGGCAGAAGGTGGCCGCCGAAGCGCTGCTCGACCAGGCCTCTGCCGATGGCATCCTACGCGGAGTCACGCTGCGCCTGCCCACGGTCTTCGGGCCGGCCCGGCCGAGTGGCGGCGACGACCGTGGGGTCGTGTCGACGATGATCCGCCGTGCGCTCGCCGGTGAACCCCTGACCATGTGGCACGACGGCACCATCCAGCGAGAGCTGCTCTACGTGGACGACGCGGCGACCGCCTTCGTCGCCGCCCTCGACCATGCCGATGCGCTCGTCGGCCGGCACTGGCCGCTCGGCAACCGCCACGGCGAACCGGTCGGCGACCTTTTCCGTGCGATCGCCGCACTGGTCGCGGAGGAGACGGGGCGTCCGCCGGTGCCGGTCGTTTCCGTCGCGCCGCCCGCCAGTGCCCGGCAGACCGACTTCCACAGTCTGGTGGTCGACGCATCCGCGTTCACCGCCCTGACCGGATGGCATGCCCGGGTGGGTCTTCTGCACGGTCTACGCCGGACCGTGCGGTCACTGAGCAAGACGCGCCTCGATCTCGGCGCAGATCTCGTATCGAGGAAGCACCCCGGCCGCGTGGGCCTGGGCGAAGGTGATCGCGGTTCGGTCCCGGTCCGACAGGATCGGCTCGATGTCGGCGGGAACGGGTAGGCCGAGCGTGTCGTCGAGCGGTGACAACGCCCGCTCGTTCTCGAAGACGTACTCCGTGGAGAGCAGGTACGACATCACCGTGTCGTCCACCAGCGCGACGAACATGTGCGCCACCCCCGTCGGCAGGTACAGCGACCTGAAGTCCTGAGAGTCGAGGACCACGCTGTCCCAGCGCCCGAAGGTCGGCGACCCGACCCGGACGTCGAGCACCACGTCGAGGACCCGGCCATACGGGCACGAGACGAACTTGGCCGCGCCGGGCGGCGTCGTGGTGTAGTGCAGCCCGCGGACGACGCCGCGGCGGGAGACGCTGTAACTGGTCTGCGCCACGGGGAACAACGGATATCCGAGTGTCTCGGTGAAGGTCGATTCCAGGTACGGGGACAGGAAGACCCCCCGCGTGTCGGGAAAGACACGCGGGGTGAAGACGTATGCGCCCTTGACGGCCAGTTCGGCTGCTACCTGCACGGATCGCTCAATCCCGCACGTGTACGTGCGGGACGTACAGGATCCAGGCCCCGCCGGCCTGCCGGAACGCCTGCTCTCTCGCCATGATTTCATCGGCGTGGTTCCATGCGAAGAGCAGCGCGTAGTCCGCCGGGTCGGCCGAGAACTCGTCCGCCGCCCGAACCGGGATGTGCGTGCCCGGGGTCAGGCGGCCCTGTTTGGCGGGCGTCGTGTCGTACACCCGTGACACCAGGTCCGGGCCGATGCCGCAGAAGTTCGTCACGGTCGCACTCTTGGCGGTCGCCCCGTAGGCGACCACCCGTTTGCCCTCCGCCGTCAACCGTTCGAGCAACGCCCGCAGGTCGTCGCGGATCCGGCCGACCTGGGCGGCGAACTGGTCCAGCCGGGCCAGCGTCGCGACACCGCCCGCGTCCTCCTCGGCGATCAGTGCGGCCACCCGGTCCGCTGGGCGGCGCGCACCCGCGCGGGCCAGCGTGTACCGGACCTCGCCGCCATGCACGGCCAGCCGGTCCACGTCGACCAGCTCGAACCCGGACGACGCGGCCAACGCCTGCACGGAGCGCGCCGAGAACAGGAAGAAGTGCTCGTCGTAGATCTGGTCGAACGACGTCTTCGACAGAATGTCGCCCAGGTACGGGTCCTCGAAGACGAAGACGCCGTCCGGCCCGAGCAGCGCGTCGACACCCCGCAGGATCGAATCAAGGTACGGGATGTGGCAGATGGTGTTCGCCGCGAAGATCACATCCGCGGGGCCGTCGCTCTCGCGTACCTCACGGGCGGTGGACTCCTCGAAGAAGTCCCCGCGTACCCGAAGGCCCTTGGCCCTTGCCGCTTCCGCGACCTTGCCCGACGGTTCGAAGCCCAGGTGCCGGACGCCAGCCTCGTGCACGGTCCGCAGCATCACCCCGTCGTTGCAGCCGATCTCGACCACGAACGGATCCGGGCCGGCGGCCTCCGTCTCCAACAGTTGCCGGGCGGTGTCCGCGAAGTGCTTCTGCATGACCGCGGAACCGGACGAGTAGTACGGATAGTCCTCGTGGAACATCCGCTCCCGGGGGACATCCTGCATGAGCTGCACCATCGTGCACGTCTCGCAGGCGCCGACGGCGAGATGGAAGAAGTACTCCTGCTGGATCTCCTGTTCAGTCAGGAAGCGGTCGGACAGTGGCTGGCGGCCGAGGTCGAGGAACTGCACGACAGTTCCACCGCAGGCACGGCAGGTGGCTCGTGGCCGTGCCCGGTCGGCTGGGCTGATCATGGGTGGCTTTCCTCCAGTGCTACCGGCGGCTCAGAGCGTCGTGAGTACGTCGCGCAATGCACCTATCACCGTTTCCTGCACATCGACCGGCAGTGACGGGTACATGGGCAGGGAGAAGATCTCGTCGGCGACCCGTTCGGTGACCGGCAGCGATCCGGCGGCATAGCCGAGCTTCGAGAAGCCGGTCATGGTGTGCACCGGCCACGGGTAACTGATGTTCAGCGTGATCCCACGCCGGTTCAGTTGATCCAGGATCGCGTCCCGTTGCGGATGACGGACGACGTAAAGGTAGAAGACGTGGTCGTTGGCGTCGGCGAGGGTGGGTAGGACGAGCCCCGTCGCGTCGGCGATGTCGCCCAGCCCGGCGGCGTAGCGCTCGGCCACCGCGCGGCGCCCGGCGATGTACTCGTCGAGCCGGCCCAGCTTGCGCCGGAGTATCTCCGCCTGCACCTCGTCCAGCCGGCTGTTGTGACCGGGCGTCTGCACGACGTAGTACACGCTCTCCATGCCGTAGTAGCGCAGTTGGCGCAGGTCACGGTCCACGGTCTCACTACCGGTGAGCACGGCGCCGCCGTCACCGTATGCGCCCAGCACCTTGGTCGGATAGAAGGAGAAGGCCGCCGCGTCGCCCATGGTCCCGGCGAGCCGCCCTGCGTGCCGCGCGCCGTGCGACTGCGCGCAGTCCTCCAGCACCAGCAGCCCGTGCTCGCGGGCCAGCCGCTCCAGCGGTGCCATCTCCACGCATTGGCCGTACAGGTGGACGGGCAGCAGAGCCTTGGTCGCGGGCGTGATCACGTCGGCCACCTGGGTGGTGTCCATCAGGTAGTCGTCCGGCCGGATGTCCACGAAGACCGGGATCGCGCCGACGGCGTCGATCGCCAGCACGGTCGGCGCCGCCGTGTTGGCGACAGTGACCACCTCGTCGCCGGGCCCCACGCCCAACGCCTGCAGGGCCAGCTTGATCGCGTTGGTGCCGTTGTCCACCGTGACGCAGTGCGCCACGTCGTGGTACGCGGCGAACTCGCTTTCGAAGCCGCGCACGCTGCGGCCGAGCACGAGGTTGCCCGACCCGAAGACCGTCTCCACCGCGTCGAGCAGGTCGGCCCGTTCCTTCTCGTATTCCGGCAGATAGTCCCACACTCGGATGGTCATGTTCACCTTTCTCCCGCCGGAGTTGGGGAGCGGAGCGCCCGAACGCTCATGTAGTCGTTGTCCCGGTTTGCACCCAGCGCCTGGCCGCTCAGGTAGTCGACGCCATCCACATAGCTGTAGGGCTGCATGAAGCCACCGGCCCGGACGTCGCGGTAGAGCCGTGCCAACGGGTGCTGCCCGGCGTACGCCTGGCCGCCGACCAGTGAGAGGCAGTCGTCGACGACCGCCGGGGCCAGTTCGTTGACGGTCATCTTCGCGTACTGGAACGGGGTCATCATCCCGCGCCCGCGCTCGTCGAGATCGCCGGTCAGGTCCGCGGCCAGGAGGTCCGCGTTGAGCAGCGCGGTGCCGGCGACGGCCCGGAGCGTGTACAGCCGCGTGTCGATGCCGGCCACCAGGGCGAGGACGGCGGCCGCCGGCTGCGATCGACGGCGCGCGCACATCTCGACGGCGAGGTCCCGCGCGGCCTGCGCGACACCGGCGTAGATCCCGAGCATGGTGATCGAGCTGACCGTCTGCCCGGCCAGGACGGCGTCACGACGCGCGCCGGCCGGTCCGCGGTCGAGAACGTGGTCGGCGGCGACCGGACAGTCGTGGAAGCTGACGTCGAGGGTGCCGGAGGCCCGCATGCCGAGGCCGTCCCAGTGCGTGCCGACGGTCAGCCCAGGCGCGTCGCGTCGCACTATCGGAACGGACAGCAACACGTTGCCGTCGGCGTCACGGCGCTGGGCGTGCACGAAGAAGTGGGTACCGATCGGTGCCATGCTGACCAGGATCTTGCGGCCGTTGAGCAACCAGCCGCCGGAACCGTCGGCGGTCAGTTCGGTGACGACGCCCGGCGCGTCCTTCAGGGCCCCGCAGACGGCGGCCTCCCCCGTCGCCATGGCCCGCAGCAACCGCTCGGCCAGCGCCCGTACCGGCGGGGAGCCGTGCAGCCATTCGTAGGTCAGGGTGAGCCCGCGGCTGAGCTGGACGTGCAGGGCCAGGGCGGTGGAGGCGTCCGCCTGGGCCAGGCGCATCAGGGCGACGGCGACGTCGTACAACCGGTGGACCCCGAGCCCGCCGAGCGCGGTAGGCACGGTCGCGCCCATCAGGCCGAGCTTGGCCAGCTGTCCGAACACCTCGACCGGGAACGTGCCGTCCCGGTCGTTGTCACCGGCCTCCGACCGGATCTGCGGGAGTACGCCGGTCAGCAGGTCGACCATAGTGCGGCCTTCCGGTGTGATCGGTGCCCGCAGGTCTCCCGCCACCGACGAATTCGCCGTGTCTGTAGCCATCGCCCGCTTCCTTTTGCGCTATTCCGGCCCTGGTCACGTACGCACGACCGAAACCACCATTGCGTGGCTGACGGTCGGGAACGACGCCAACGCACATGTGGCCCGCGAATGTGTGGGTACCGGTTAGCGTAGCGCCATCCAGTAGCCGGTGGCGGTGAAGTCTAGGCGTATCACTCGAGCTTCAATGCGGGACCGTTTCCGGCCTGTGCCGGCGACCCGTTTCCATATACATTCGGCGGACACACACGGAGGGCCTCGTGAAGATACTGTTTATCGCAGGGCCAACGAAGTCAATTTCTTTTGGACCGACGCCCCTCGCGATCGCCGGGCGGACCACTGGCCACCTGGGCGTCATGGCCGCCGCGCATGAAGTCCGGCCGGCTCTTGCGGCGACGCCCCCGTTCTCCGCCACGGATCGCCGTCCATGCGCGTCCTCGTGACAGGTGGCGCCGGCTTCATCGGCTCGCACCTGGTTGACGCCCTGCTGGAGCGCGGCGACACCGTCACCGTGGTCGACGACCTCTCCACCGGCCGGGGCGACCGGCTGGCCATCCGTGCCGCCTTCCATCAGGAGTCCATCACCGACGGGAAGGCTCTCGCCGCACTCGTGGCGGACGCCCGTCCGGACCTGATCTGCCACCTCGCCGCGCAAGCCGACGTCCGTACCTCGGTCGCGGATGCCAGTGGCGACACCGGGGTCAACGTCCTCGGCACCGTCAACGTGCTGGAGGCGGCCCGGATCGTCGGGGCCCGGGTGGTGTTCGCCTCCACCGGCGGAGCCCTGTACGGGGCGATCAACGCGATCCCGTCCCCCGAGGACGCCCGCCCGGAACCGGCGGCGCCGTACGGCGCGGCCAAGTACTGCGCGGAGCAGTACCTGGCCCTCTACAACCGTCTGTACGGCACCGCCCACGCGGTCCTGCGACTCGGCAACGTCTACGGCCCTCGCCAGGATCCCGCCGGCGAGGCAGGCGTGGTTTCCATCTTCTGCGGAAACCTGCTCTCCGGCCGCCGGCCCACGATCTTCGGCGACGGTAAGCAGACCCGCGACTACGTCTACGTGGACGACGTGGTCGACGCGTTCCTGATCACGGCCGACCACGGCGGTGCGGGCGTGTGGAACATCGGCACCGGCACCTCCACCAGCATCCTCGAGTTGCTGGAGGTGATCGCCGCGACGGCCGACCGGGCAGTCCAGCCGGTGTTCGCGGCCGCCCGCCTCGGCGAGCTTCAGCATTCCGCCCTCGATGTGACCCGGGCCGGCCGGGAGTTGAACTGGACCGCTCGGACAGCCCTCGCCGAGGGAATCACCAGGGCCTACCAGTGGATCAAGGCCCAGGGCGGTTGCAGGGTCGAGGTATGACCAGATAGTCAGTTTCAAGGTAGTCGTGCCGTTTCTGGCGGGTAGGTAGAGGAGCTGCACCACCCGCCACACTGATTGCTACCCTGGCGTGCGGAGAGATCGGAGCAGGGTGGGCTATCGGTACGAGACGACACGGGACGACTACGGTGATTTCGCAAGCGGGGCGGTTCTCCGTTCCGCTCCGGGCTTTCCCGCCTTCCCCGTGCGGCTCGCGTCCGAGGTGTTCCAGCACGCGCTCGACGTGCGCGGCGGCACCGACCCGGTGGTCCTGTGGGATCCGTGCTGCGGCAGCGGTTACCTGCTGACCGTGCTTGGGATTCTGCACCGGCGGTCGATCGCGAAACTGCTGGCCTCGGACATCGACGCCGACGCGGCATTGACATTGGCGGAAGCCAATATGGGTCTGCTCGCCGACGGCGGCCTGGCGGCACGGGCTGCGCAGTTGACCGAGCGGGCTCAACGCTTCGGCAAGCCCGGCTACGCCGAGGCCGCGGCCGCGGCGGAACGGTTGAGCCGACGGCTCGAGGCTGCTGGCGGGCCCCTGCCGTATGCCGTTCGGCAGGCCGACGTCTTCGACCCGACGGCGCTGGCCTCAGCGGTCGGAGGCAGCGAACCGGATCTCGTCGTGACCGACGTCCCGTACGGCGAACAGACGGAGTGGACCGGCGATCATGCCGGTCGAGGCCTGTACGGAATGCTTACCGCCGTCGCTTCGGTGCTTCGACCGGCCGCGGTGATCGGGGTGATCGTGCGGGGGCGCCGGGTTCCGCCGATCGGGGCGGCACGCCCCCGGCGGAAACTGAGGGTGGGTACACGAGCGGTCGCCCTGTTCGTGGCGGCCGACCTCAACGGCACCGGGCCGTCCCACCCGTAAGCAGTACGGATTGCCGGTTCTTCACGCACGGCTGTGCCCACTAGTACTCCAACGCCACTTCGCCTGTCTGCGCTGGTAGTGGGACCGGCGGGCTCGGGCTTGGGATGTTCGTCGCCAGGTTGAGGCCTGTCCCGCTAAGGGTGTTTCCGGCGATCTTGGTTAGTAGGTTTCAGCGGCTGGGAAGCGGTCGCTGAAGGTGATGGCGAAGGCACCATCCTCACCAGGCACAACTCCTGGCGGGTCAGGCCGGAAACACCTTCACCTCCACAGACCCACTACCGGCCAGGACGCCGTGGCGCATGGCAACGATTCGGTCGTTGTGGCGGACTGGCTATCGCTCCTCGTTGAGTCGGTGTAGTCGATGTCGACGTAGGTCTCCGGCTCCCATTCCCAGCGGGAACCGTTGTCGTCCTCAGCATCGAAATAGCCGCGGCTTCCCGAGTAGACGCTCAGGGCGTATCCGCACGTCTCGTAGAGCCGAGCACTAAACAACCGCGGGTTGGTGTCGGTCGGCCTCGGCCTCTCGGCGGTGTCCGCAGCCACGAGATCGGTTACATGTTCCACGGGGAGGTTGCCCGCCAGGGCAAACCTGAACTCGACAGCCATCTCTGCAACCTCCTCCACGCTGGTCGCTCAGCCGCCGCGCCGGCCGACCAGGAGATCGAGACCGTCGAGGATCCGGTCCAGGCCGAACTCGAACGCCTGGTCGTGCCCGCCGTCGGCGGCCGCCGCCGCCATCGTCGCGACCAGTGCCGGAAAGCGGTCGCCATGGCGGCGCAACTGCTCGGCGATCTCGGCGGTGAGGTCCGCTTCGGGTTGCCGGCCCACCATGGTCTGCTGGGCGATCGCGCGGACATGGCTGGCCAGCACCCCGATCGCGTCGAGGCGCTCACTCCCGGTCAGCCCGGTGGACGGCAGGATGCCGACCGCGCACTCCATCCAGCTCAGTTCATTGGGGCCGATGGCCCGGGGACCGAGGATCGCCTCCACCGTCCAGGGGTGTCGCACGTACGCGTCGAGCAGATGGTGGGACCACTGCTTCAGGGCGGCCCGCCAGTCGGCCGGGTCGATGGCCGGGGGCACACCGATCGCGCGCTCGACCATGAGCGCCACGAGTTCCCCCTTGCCCGCCACGTACCGGTAGAGGGACATCTTGGTGAACCCCCGGTCGGCGGCCACCCGCTGCATGGTCACCGCCGCGAGGCCTTCCGCGTCGGCGATCGCGATCCCCGCGTCGGCGATGTGTTCGAGGCTCAGGGCGGGTTTGGGTCCTCGGGTCGGTTGCGCCCGGCCTTCCCACAGGAAGTCGCTCGGCACCTGGCCTCCACGCGTCTGGTTGTTGTCCGAAATCTGTTTCCATGGTACACAGTAGCAATCGTGTCCGTCGGACACTGTTTTTTGTTGGAGGGCTTGCCATGAAGAATTCGACCGTGCTGATCTCCGGCGCCAGCATTGCGGGGCCGGCGCTGGCGTACTGGCTGGGCCGGTACGGCTTCCGGCCGACCGTCGTCGAGATCGCGCCTGGCCTGCGGGCCGGCGGCAACCGCGTCGACTTCCGCGGCCGGACCCACCTGGGCGTGCTGGACCGGATGGGCGTACTCGATGACCTGCGCGAGGTACAGACCGGCGGCACCGCGATGCGCTTCGTCGACGCCACCGGCCGCAAGCTGATGGAAGTGCCGGCCGACTTCGCCGGCGGCGACATCGAAGTGCCGCGCTTCGACCTGTCCCGGGTGCTCTACGAGCGGAGCCGCGACAGCACCGAGTACCTGTTCGGTGACAGCATCGCGACCATGACCGACACGCCGCAGGGCGTGGACGTCACCTTCACCAGCGGCACGCGCCGCACCTTCGACCTGGTGATCGGCGCCGACGGGGTGCACTCGGCCGTACGCCGGCTGACCTTCGGGCCGGAGGAGCGCTTCGTCCGGCACCTCGGCTACTACGTGGCGACCTGGGGGCTGCCGAACGAGTTCGGACTCGACCGACACTCGTTGTTGTACAACGCCCCCGGCCGGATGGCCAGCATCGGTGGCGATCACCGCGATCCGTCCAGGGCGGGCGCCTTCGTGGTGTTCGCCGCGCCCCGGATCGACTACGACCGGCACGACTCCGACCAGCAGCGCGGCATCGTCCGCGAGCGGTTCGCCGGGCTGGGCTGGAAGGTGCCACGGCTCCTCGACGCGCTGGAGGAGGCGACCGACTTCTACTTCGACTCGATCTGCCGGGTGGACATCTCGCCGTGGTCCAGCGGCCGGATCGCCGTAATCGGTGACGCCGCCTGCGGAGCCACGATCGGCGGGATGGGCACCGGCACCGCGGTGGTCGCGGCGTACGTCCTTGCCGGCGAACTGGCCGCCGCCGACGGCGACCACACCGTCGCGTTCCCGCGCTACGAACGGCTGCTCGCCGACTTCGCCCGGCGCTGCCAGAAGGGCGGCGACACCACAGGCAAGTTCTTCGCGCCACACACCGCCGTGGCGGCGCGGATGCGCAACGGACTCCTCAACCGGCCGCTCCTCATGGCCATGATGCTCAGGACGGCCGAGGACCGCAGCAACAACATCGAGCTGCCGGACTACCCCGAGCCGGCGATCGGCCTGCCGCCATCGCGGAACTGAGCCGACCGATCCGCCAGGGCCGCCGGTGGGACGCCTGCTCCACGGGGTTCCTCCGTCAGGGTCCGTGGAAGCGGCACCGTCCAGGGTCGGGGCCGTCGAGGGTGGGCCGCCGGTAATAGCCGGGGCGGGGCTGGTCGGTGGACGACCGCCGGCCCTCGTCAGTTTCCCGACGACCCCAACTGCCGCGCCTCGGCGATCGCCGCTTCGATGGACTGCCGGGCGCCGCCGGTGCGCGCAACGACCAGCACCAGGACCTGCTTGATGCTGTCCAGGGCCTGTAGCAGCGGCCCGGGCTGCCCACCCTGCAGGATCATGGTGACGAGCTGCCGCGCCTCATCGACCTGGGTGATGGCCCCGGCCGCCACATCGCGGGCGCCGCGCACGGCGCTCTGCACAGGCGCCAGCCCGGCGATTGTCTCCTGCGGGGTGGCTTGGTGGGGCACGGCCGTGGTGGCCTTCGTCGCCTCACCGATCGAACCGGCGAGCCCACCCAGGCCGCCCTGGATGCCCGTGATCGCGTTTTGCACCCGCGCCACGCCCGCCGCTACGGCGACGAAGCCAGCGCCTGCCGCCCGCAGCGCCACCTCCTGCGCCTGCCTGTCGGCGACGGCCGCCAGCCCCCCTCCTTGTGACTGATGACCAAAGCGCTAATCTGGTCATCAGTCACAAGGAGGGGTCATGGTTGACCAGCAGCCCACCGATCAGATCGAGCGTGCCGACCGGATCCTCGACGCGGCGAAGGAACTGCTGCTGCGCTGGGGATACCGTCGGGCGACCATCGACGAGATCGCCCGACGCGCCGGTGTCGGCAAGGGCACCGTCTATCTGCACTGGCGCAGCCGCGAGCAGCTGTTCTTCGCTGTCGGCGCCCGGGAGGCAGTCGCGATGCTCGGCGAGGTGGTGACCGCGATGCGCCACGACCCGCAGGAGATCGCGCTGCACCGGTACATGCGCCGGTTCTTCCTGGAAGCGATGTCACGGCCGGTGCTGCGCGCGATCTTCACCCGGGACGCCGAGGTGCTGGACCGTTTTCTGTCCAGCCCGGCCCGCCGACCGCTGCAGAGCGCCAAGTTGCTGGCCTCCCGTGAGTACCTCGGCGTGCTCGCCGACGACGGCCTGCTGCGGGCCAGGCTGCGCCCGGAGGATCTGGACTACACCCTGCCCGCAGTCATGTTCGGCTTCTTCGGCATCGACCCGCTCCTTGCTCCCGAGGTTGCACTGCCCCTCGTGGACAAGGCCGACCAACTGGCCGACACCCTGCGCCACGCGTTCGAACCGGCGAAGCCGCCACCGCCGGCGCGGTTCGCCACCGCCGCGCCACGGGTCATCGCCGTCTTCGACCGGCACGTCGACGACTACCGCCGCGCCACCTACGGCACAGCAACCGAAAAGAGGTGACCAGCATGGGCAAGGACATCAGCGACCTGCACCACGTGGGCCTCGTCGTGCGAGACATGACAGCGGCGATCGAGACCTACCGGCGGCTTGGCTTCACCCTGCCACCGCCGGCCTATCCAACCTTGCCCACCGCCCCCGGAGCACTCCCCCGTCCGGTCGGCGCGGCGAACACCCACATCTACCTGCGTCGCAACTTCGTCGAGATCGTGACCGTCGTCGACGATGGGCAGCCGATCCCCGGCGACGCCCACCTGATCCCGCTCGACGTTCCCGACGACAGACTGCCCGGGCTCCTGGCCGCCGTCCGTGGCACCGCCGCCAACCTCGCCGCCTTCCTGGACCGATTCCAAGGCGTGCACATCCTCGTCGTCGACTCCGCGGACCTCGACTCCGCCGCCGCGCGGCTAGACGCCGCAGGCGCCGGGCACGGCGGCGTACACGCGGTGCAGCGCCCGATCGAAACCGCTGACGGCACCCGGATGGTCCCGACCCGCTACCTGGAGATCAACAGCGACGAGACGGACGCGCCACGCGGCCGGCTGCCCGAGGGCAGGGTCGGCATCGCCGAGAACACCGCCGTCGAGGGGCAGCAGCACCCGAAACACGCCAACGGCGCCGTCGACCTGATCGGATGCCTGCTGTGCGTACCCGACGACGCCCTGCCCGATGTCGAGCGCCGCTACGAGACATACCTCGGCCGCGCCGCCCACCGCAACGGCTCCACCCGGACCTTCGACCTCGGCGACGCCTCAGTGATCGTCGTCGCCGAGTCCGCGCTGCCCGACGTCCTGCCCGGCGAGCGCCCGCCGGCCCTGCCCGCTTTCGTGGGGTACACGGTCGCGGTACACGACATCGCCCAGACCGAGCATCATCTACGGACCGCAGGGGTGTCGTACCGCACGCCCCGACCGGACGAGATCGTCGTACCGGCCAGCGAAGCCCTCGGCGTCGCGATCATCTTCCGTCCCACCATCGACTAACATCCGAACCCCCGCAGACGTGGCCACGACGCGGAAGCGAGATCGCCGACATCTGCTGGGGATTCGCCTGTCACGGTCGGCTCAGAAGTCGTCGTCGAAGCCGACGGTGCCGGTCACCCCGACCTGGTACGCCGACACCCGCCGCTCGAAGAAGTTGGACAGTTCCTGCACGTCCTGCAACTCCATGAACGCGAACGGGTTGGCCGACCCGTAGTGGACGGGGATGCCGAGCTGCGCGAGCCGCCGGTCGGCGACGTGCTGGAGGTACTGGCGCATGTCGGCCAGGGACATCCCGGACACGCCCTGGCCGAGCAGGTCCTCGGCGAACTGGACCTCGCACTCGACGGCCTCGGTGAGCATCAGCCGCACCTGGTCCGCGAGGTCGTCGTCGAACAGGTCCGGTTCCTCGCGGCGGACCGTCTCGACCACGTCGAAGGCGAAGGCCATGTGCATGGACTCGTCGCGGAACACCCAGTTGGTGCCGGAGGCCAGGCCGTGCAGCAGCCCCCGGGAGCGCAGGAAGTAGACGTAGGCGAAGGCGCCGTAGAAGAACAGCCCCTCGATGCAGGCGGCGAAACAGATCAGGTTGAGCAGGAACACCCGCCGGTCCTGCTTCGACCGCAGCTCGTGCAGGCCCTGGAGGGAGTCGATCCAGCGGAAGCAGAAGTCGGCCTTACGCCGGATCGAGGGAATGTTCTCGATGGCGTCGAACGCGGCGAACCGCTCGGCCTCGTCGGGCACGTACGTGTCGAGCAGGTTCAGGTAGAACTGGACGTGCACGGCCTCCTCGAACAGTTGCCGCGACAGGTAGAGCCGGCCCTCCGGCGAGTTCACGTGCTGGTAGAGGTTCAGCACCAGGTTGTTGGCGACGATGGTGTCGCCGGTGGCGAAGAACGCGACGAGGCGGCTCACCAGGTGCCGCTCCGCCGGGGAGAGCCGGTCGAGGTCGGCGAGGTCGGCGTGCAGGTCGACCTCCTCCACGGTCCAGGTGTTGCGGATGGCGTCGCGGAACCGGTCGAAGAAGTGCGGGTAGCGCATCGGGCGGAGGGTGAGATCCATCCCCGGGTCGAGCAGCATGTGTGTGGTCCTCGGGTCGTTGGCGGTGGAGTCGGTCGGAACGGTCACTGGCAGGCCTCGCACGACTCGGGGTTCTCCAGGGAGCAGGCCACCGCCTCGTCCACGGTCACGGCCGGCGCGACGACACCGGCAGCACCGGCGGCACCGACGGGACTCACCGGTCCGGCGGGGGCGACGGTGGCCTGCTGGATCCGGGTGGCGGGGCGGGACCGCAGGTAGTAGGTGCTCTTCAGCCCGGCCTTCCAGGCGTACAGGTACATCGAGGAGAGCTTGCCGATCGTCGGGGCGGCGAGGAACAGGTTCAGCGACTGTGACTGGTCGATGAACGGGGCGCGGGCGGCGGCCAGGTCGATCAGCGCCCGCTGCGGCAACTCCCAGGCCGTGCGGAACAACCGCCGGGCCTCCGCCGGCAGTTCCGCGATGTCCTGCACCGATCCGTCGGCGCGCTTGATCGCCGAGCGGACCTGGTCGGTCCACAGGCCGAGGGCCTTCAGCTCGCGTACGAGAGCGGTGTTGACCTGGAGGAACTCCCCGGACAGCGTCTCGCGCTTGAACAGGTTCGACACCTGCGGCTCGATGCACTCGTAGCAGCCGGCGATGGAGGCGATGGTGGCGGTCGGTGCGATCGCCACCAGCAGCGAGTTGCGCAGGCCGTGCGCGGCGACGCGCTCCCGCAGCGCCCCCCAGCGCTGCGCCTGGCTGCCCGTCACGCCCCACAGGTCCGGCTGGAGCTGGCCTCGCGCCGCCCGGGTCTCGGCGAACGCCGGATGGGCGCCGAGGCGTTCCGCCAGGTCGGCGGAGGTCTCCAGGGCGGTCAGGTACAGCTCCTCGCCGATCCGGGTGGACAGCTCCCGGGCCTGCGGGGAGTCGAACGGCAGCCGCAGGGCGAAGAACACGTCCTGCAGGCCCATCAGGCCGAGGCCGACGGGCCGCCAGCGGGGGTTGCTCGCCGCGGCCTGCGGGGTCGGGTAGTAGTTGATGTCGATGACCCGGTCGAGGAACGTCACGGCGGTACGGACGGTGGCGCGCAGCCGCTCCCAGTCGATGCCGCCGTCGGTGAGGTGGGCGGCGAGGTTGACCGAGCCGAGGTTGCACACGGCCGTCTCGGCGTCGCTGGACACCTCGATGATCTCGGTGCACAGGTTGGACAGGTGCACCACGTTGCCCGGCTCGGCGGTCTGGTTGCACAACCGGTTCGCGGCGTCCTTGAACGTCATCCACCCGTTGCCGGTCTGCGCGAGGGTCCGCATCATCCGCCCGTACAGCTCCCGCGCCGGCACCTGCCGCACGAACCGGCCCTGCGCCTCGGCCGCCCGGTACGCGGCGTCGAACTCCTCGCCCCACAGGTCCGGCAGTTCCGGCACCACGTCCGGGTCGAACAGCGACCACATCCCGTCGGCCTCCACCCGGCGCATGAACTCGTCCGGGACCCAGTTGGCCAGGTTCAGGTTGTGGGTGCGCCGGGCGTCCTCACCGGTGTTGTCCCGCAGTTGCAGGAACTCCTCGATGTCCGGATGCCACGGCTCCAGGTAGACGCAGGCCGCGCCCTTGCGCCGGCCGCCCTGGTTGACCGCCGCCACCGAGGCGTCCAGCGTCCGCAGCCACGGCACGATCCCGTTGGACTGCCCGTTGGTGCCCCGGATCAGCGCACCGCGCGACCGGACCCGGGAGAACGCGATGCCGATGCCGCCGGCGAACTTCGACAGGTTCGCCACCTGCGCGTACCGCTGGTAGATCGAGTCCAGCTCGTCGCGCGGGGAGTCGACCAGGTAGCAGGAGGACATCTGGGTGTGCCGGGTGCCGGAGTTGAACAGCGTCGGCGAACTCGGCAGGTACGCCAGGCTCGACATCAACCGGTAGAACTCGATCACCTCGTCCGGGGCGTGGGACAGGCCGCAGGCCACCCGCAGCAGCCAGTACTGCGGGGTCTCCGCCACCAGCCGGCTCGTCGGGTGGCGCAGCAGGTACCGGTCGTGGACCGTGCGCAACCCGAAATACTCGAACCGCAGGTCACCGTGGGGGTCGACGGCGTCATCGAGCTGCGTGGCATGGGCGGCGACGAACGCGGCGGTGTCGTCGCCGATGAGCCCCTCGACGTGTCCCCGTCGGATCGCCTCGCTGAACGAGCCGATGCCCTGCCTGCGGACCTCCTTGTCGATGTAGCCGGCCAGCAGGCGGGCGGCCAGCCGCGAGTACTGCGGCTCCTCACCGATCATCTCGGCCGCGGTCTGGATGGACAGCCGGTCCAGCTCGGCGGTCGTCGCGCCGTCGTACAGGCCGCTGATCGTCCGCGTCGCCACCCGCAGCGGGTCGACGTCGGCGAGGCCGGCCGTCCACCGCTCGACCGCTCGGACGATCCGGTTGACATCGACCGGTTCGGTGCCGCCGTCGCGCTTACGGACGCGCATCTGCGTCCGCCGCGGGCCCGGTAGGGCTGCCTCGTCGGCCACCATGCCGTCGGCCGGGACAACCTCGGTGACTGCCACCACTCACTCCTCGCGGGATCGAGACCTGATGGCCTTCGGACGCGTGGAGACAGACACCGGCGGACGTCACGCCGGCGGGGCGCGGGTCAGGTGGCGTCGGCCGTCCCACGCGGCCTCGGACCGCCGCCCACCCCGGTATGGGTACGCGGCGCGCTGGCAGGTCTTCGGACTCGCGGGCGTGACCGGGCTCACCGGTCTTCTACTGGCCGTCGCTTCCCAGGCCGCAGGCGGCCCAGTGCTGATGACGGCGGTCGTTCCCACTCACCGCTGCGGGGCAGTCCCGGATTTCCACCGGGTTCCCTCTTGCCTCGGACGCCCCGGAGGAGCGGCCGAACCAGCTACGGTCAACACCATATATAGGGACTGCGGCGTTGTCACACCCCACATGTCGAGTCCGGGCGTGTCGGGACCGTGGTGCTGAGGCCTCGTCGATTCCTCCGCCGCACCGATCCGATCCGATTGGTGGAGCGGGTTTGGAGCCAAGGGCGGCGGACCCGGCCGGTAGGGCCGGAACGGATGTCGATCGGTCGGGTTTCCGACGAGCCTCAGTGCACATTGGACTACGACCTCCTACGGTGACTCCCGGCACGCCAGGGGATGGACGCTGCCGGGAATCGACCCGGTGGCGCGATTCAGGCGTTTACAGGGGGTTGTCTCGATGCACGTTCGGAGCCGCGCCATCGCGGGTCTGGTCGCCGGGGCTGTGCTGTTGACAGGCCAACCGGCGACTGCGGGCACTGTGCCGGGAAGTGCCGCCGACGACGTCGCGAGCGCCAGTGCTCGCGCCGCCACGAAAACGATCGGCGGCGATGCGGCTCGCACGGCCGTCCGCACGGCCTCGGCCCAATCGGTGCCGGGGCACACCGGGCTGGTTCCCACTACGCCGCGCAATGACGTGCCGAGGATCACCGACGGCGAGATCACCGACATCGAGGTGATCGGCAACCGGGTCTTCGTCGCCGGCTCCTTCAGCGCGATCGCCAACGTCGGCGGGACGCCGGTGGCGCAGCCGTCGCTGGCTTCGTACAACATCGACACGGGCCTGGTCGACACCGGCTTCCAGCCGACGTTCGACGGATCCGTCGAGGCCGTCGAGGCCTCGCCGGACGGCTCGTCGCTCTATGTCGCCGGCTCGTTCAACACGGTCGGTGGCCTGACGAAGCGCAAGATCGTACGGCTCGACCCGGTCACCGGCGCCCCGATCGCGGCGTTCACCGCGCAGGGGAACGGGCGCGGGACCGCTCTGGCCGTGAGCAGCACCGCGGTGTACGTGGGCGGCCAGTTCACGAAGGTGAACAACGTGAACCGCAGCGGGCTGGTCGCGCTCAACCCGACGACGGGGGCGGTCGACAGCGGGTTCAACCTGCCCCTGTCCGGCGGCATCGGCGTCGGCGGCATGCTCACCGTGCAGCAGCTCAAGCTGACGCACGACGGCAGCAGGCTGCTGGTCATCCACACCGGTCGTCAGATCAACGGCCAGGACCGCTACGGCGTCGGTCTCGTCGACACCGCCACCAAGGCCCTCCTGCCGTGGCGCACCCGCCTGTGGGAGGACAACCTCTCCTTCGTCGGCGGCATCCAGCGGGTCTTCGCCGGTGACGTCGCGCCGGACGACTCCTACTTCGTCGTCACCAGCGGTTCCGGAGGCGACCGCCCGCCGATCAACGACACGGCGATCGCGTTCCCGGTGACCGGCGCCGACCACGTCGAGCCGATCTGGGTGTCGCGTCACTTCGACAGCATCTACTCGGTCGCCATCACCGAGACGGCCGTGTACGTCGGCGGGCACTTCAGTTGGCAGGAATCGCCGACCTCCAACGTCCCGTGGCCCGGCCTGGACAACGTCGGGTACGGCACGGGCCAGGGCCTGAGCGGCTACGGTCTCGGCGACCAGGTGGTCCGCCGTGACCACCTCGGCGCACTCGACCCGGCCACGGGCACGGCCATCGAGTGGAACCCGGGCTCCAGCTCGTACGAGGGGGAGAAGGCGATGCTGGCCACCCCGCGCGGCCTCTTCGTCGGTGGTGACGGCAACACCAAGGGCGGCCTGCCGGCGGGGCGGGTCGGCTTCTTCGACCTCACCCAGGCACCGGCGCCCTCGCCGGTCGACACGACGATCGTCACGCCCATCGAGGGGGCGGTCAAGCAGGCCAACGCGCCGTTCGCGCTCGGCGGTCAGGCGACCTCCCCGGCCGGCGTCACCAAGGTCGGGATCGAGATCCAGAACCGGGGTTCCAAGAAGTACCTGCAGGACGACCTGACGACGTGGGGCGCCGCCAACAGCATCAACGCGGTAGTGGCAGCGGTGAACACCGCCTCGACCTCGTGGTCCCTCACGGTGTCGCTGCCCGTCGGCGAATACCAGGTCCAGGCGAAGACGTTCGGTAACAGCGGCCAGAGCGATGCCTCGAAGGCCGTCAAGAAGATCGAGACCTTCAGCTTCGACGACCTGCCGCCGACGACGAAGATCACCTCGCCGCCCAGCGGTTTGGTCGCCGCTCAGAGCTTCATCGCGACCGGCACCGCGAGCGACGACAAGGGCGTCAGCGCGATGACGTACTCGTTCCGCAGGTCGGACAACTATTACCTCCAGGACGACGGGACGGCCGCACCGGTCTACAACACGTTCCGGGGCGAGCCGGACGTCATCGGCGCGCTGTCGACCACCTGGCAGGTCGAGGTGACCCTCCCCACCGAGGGCGACTGGAAGATGACGGCCACCGCCATCGACAACGCCGGTCAGAGCGACCTGCGCGGCGACACCCGGGACTGGATCATCTCGGCGAGCGGCGTCGCGCCGTCGGTGGCCATCAGCGCCCCCACGCCGATGACGCCGCCCACCGCCGCCGCACCGCTCACCGTCGCGCCGGGCGGCTCGATCACGTTCTCGGGGACCGCCAGCGACGACGGCGCCCTGAAGTCGGTTGAGATCTACCTGCGCAACAACACCACGCGCGAGGCGCTGGCCGCCGACGGCACGTGGAGCGCCGACTCGGTCGCGGCCTACCACCGGGTCTCACCGACGAACCTGAACGCCGCGTCGTACAACTGGTCCTACACCACCGTGCCGCTCACGCCCGGGGTGTACGACTTCCGGGTGCGGGCCACCGACAACCTGGGCCTGACCACGACGAACGCCAACCTGGGCCGGCTCACCGTCACCGCCCAGGTGCCCGGTGACGCCTTCCCGAACGGCCTGTTGAACTTCACCGGTGTCGACCAGAACATCGAGCAGTTGCACCTCAACCTGGCCGGCACCGCGACCGACAACATTGGCGTGCAGAGCGTGCGGGTGGCGCTGCGCGACCTCGACACCGGCCGGTACGTGCAGCCGAACGGCACCATGGCGGCGAGCTTCGCCACGGTGAACGCCACCCTCGCCTCGCCGGGCGCGACGAGCACCACGTTCACCCTGTCGATCGATTTGCCGACGAAGGGTGAGTACAGCGTCGAGGCGTGGGCCGTCGACACGGCGGGCCAGCAGGACGGTTCGACCTCCGGCGCCACCGCCCGGTACCTCGTGTATCCGGGCGATCTCGACCCACAGCTGGAGCCGAGCCTCACCCCGCAGAACGGCGAGGTCTACACGGACTCGCGGATCGTCGTCACCGGACGTGCCGTGGACGACGTCGGGATGCTTCGGGTGGACGTCCAGATCGTCAACGGCGCGGGCCAGGGGATGAACGCCGCCGGCGTGTTCAGCACGCCGTCCGTCCCGGGCAACTTCCCGTGGATCTCGGTCTTCCTCACCAGCCCGGGATCCCCGGGGTCGAACTTCGCGTACACGTCACCGGTGATCCCGGCGGGCGCCTACACCGTCTCGGTCAGGGGAACCGACAACTACGGTCAGCTGCAACAGCCGCCGAAGACCGTCCCCGTCACCGTCAGCTGAGTCGACCGGCCGCGGGCCGATCTGCTTCGGGGATGCGCTCCTGTCCCCACCGCAGATCGGTCCGCGTTGCCGTACCTGGGGTGCTGGAGATGCGAGGGCCGGCCGAATCTCGTTGATCAGGAGCGCGAGCCCTCATACGACCTCCTGATACACGCGGGAACAATAATTATCAACCCACGCTAAAAAGAACTCCGTCAATTGGTAGACGCATTCAGTCAATCGCCATCCGGTCAATCGGGCAGTACGATCCCGGAAACCGATCAGACCATTCCATCGGCGTCACGAGCACGATGGACTGGCCGGAGCAGAGGGATGGCGCAGAGATGAGACTCCGCCACAGGGCGATCTCCACCCACACCCGTCGACCCGGGCTGGCCGCCATGGCCGTCCTCGCCACCACCACCCTGGCCGCCGCCATGCTCGCCGGTCCGGCGTCTCCGGCAGCCGCGGCCGGGCCGGCATCAGGTGCGATCGGTGAGATCCTGGGCGCCGGCAGCGCGACGGCGGTTCCCGGCAGCTACATCGTCACGCTCAAGGAGAGCGCGGTCGGCGACCGGACCACGGTGTCCGGCGTGGTCGGCGGCCTGGCCGGCCGATACGGCGTGAACCCGGACCAGGTCTGGGGCGACGCCCTGAACGGCTTCTCGGTGCGGACGTCGGAGGCGGTCGCCCGCCGGCTGGCCGCCGACCGGGCGGTGGCCCACGTCGAGCAGGACCGGTTGACCACGTTGGCCACCACGCAACAGAACGCGCCATGGAACCTCGACCGGATCGACGCGCCGCTGGGGCTCAGCGGCACCTACAGTTACGCCAGCCAGGGCACCGGAGTCAGGGCGTACATCGTCGACTCCGGGATCAACATCGCGCACCAGAATTTCGGCGGTCAGGCGATCTACGGCTATGACGCGGTCGACGGCATGTTGCCGGCGGACGACTGCAGCGGGCACGGCACCCATGCCGCCGGAACCGTCGGCGGGACGACGTACGGGGTGGCCAAGGACGTCGTGCTGGTCGCGGTCAAGGTGTTCGACTGCGTCCTGCCCAGCACCCTGTCGATCCTGATCAGCGGCATCAACTGGATGGTCGTCGACCACCAGGCAGGACAGCCCGCCGTCGCGAACATCGGGATCCAGTCCACCCTCAACAACGCGCTCAACACCGCAGTGGCCAACGCCGTCGCCGACGGCATCACCGTGACGGTCCCTGCCGGTAACTCGAACGCCAACGCCTGCAACTTCTCACCCGGGTCGGTGCCGACCGTGCTGACCGTGGCCGCGACGCAGTCGAACGACAGTCGGGCCAGCTTCTCGAACTACGGCCCCTGCGTGGACATCTTCGCCCCTGGCGTGGGCATCATGTCCACCTGGATCAACTCGACCACGGCGGTGCAGTCGCTGAGCGGCACCTCACACGCCGCGCCGCACGTGGCCGGGGCGGCGGCCCGGGTGCTGAGCAACTACCCGACGTGGACGCCGGCCCAGGTGACGAGCTTCCTGTTCGGCGTCGCCAACCCAGCGGTGCTCAACCCGGGCGCCGGCTCACCCAACTGGCTCCTCTACCTGGCTCCGACGTTCTGATCCGTCGCCGAGGGCTGCCGAGGACGGCCCAGCGCGGTCGGCTCCCCGCCGCCACGGAGGTGGCGAGCAGGCTCCCGCGAATGCCCCGGGAGGTCGCCCCTATGCCGCCCGATGCCGTGCCATGCCGTGTCATGCCGCCCCGTACGCCGGACGGTCGGTTGGCGGCCTGACGAATGGGCCGGCACCTGCCCTTCGGCCCCTATGGAGCTGCCCCGTCTACGCGCCCGCTCCATCGGTAGCACAAACGGGGCAGCTCCATAGGGGCCAACGGAGGGTAGGCCGACCCGGCAGGAGCCGACCCGGCGAAGGCCAACCCGGCAGGAGCCGATGATGTCGGCAGCACGCCTCCCCTGGAGCCTGCCAAGCCGGAGACCGTCACGACCTGGCCGGGGCCCTGGCCTCCCCTGGCGTGGCACGTCATCGTCGGACAGCGCCAGGGCGTCGGCTCCGCCGGCGCGTCGTTGGTCACGGCACCGGCCGCCACTCGGTCCTCGACGTCGGTGTGGTCACCCGGCGTGATCAGTCGGCGTCGGTCGAGCCGAGGTAGACCTGCCGCATCTGCGGGCTCGCCAGGCACTCCCGGGGATCGCCGTCGAAGGCGACCCGGCCCCGGTCGAGCAGCAGCACCCGGTCGGCCAGTCGGGCGACCAGTTCCACGTTGTGGTCGACCAGGATCACCCCGTGGCCCCGCCGCTGGACCTTCCGGATCGCCTTGGCGACAGCGGCCACGCCCTGCGCGTCGGAGCCGGCGAAGGGCTCGTCGAGCAGCAGCACCACCGGGTCCTGGCCCAGTGCCCGACCGACCTCGACGAGTCGTTGCTCGCTCGGGGCCAGGTCGCCTGCCTCGCGGTCGAGGCCCCCGATGCCCAGTTCATTCGCCAACTGGCGGACGCCCTCGCGGTCGGCCGCCCGGTGCGGCCGCGCCCCACCGGTGAACGTGCCGGCGATCTTCCGCCACGGCGTGTTGTGCCGTTGCGCGTGCCGACCGAGCAGCAGGTTGTCCAGGACGCTCAGGCGCAGCTCCAACTGCGGGTGCTGGAAGGTGCGGCCGAGCCCGACCCGGGTTCGGCGGGAGGCCGGTCCGGTGAGCCGCTGCCCACGCAGCAGCAGCTCACCGGCGGTGGCCGGTTGCGCACCGGAGATCAGGTCCACCAGCGTCGTCTTGCCGGCTGAGTTCGGCCCGACCAGCCCGAGGATCTCCCCGGCTCGCAGCTCGAACGACACGTCCGCCAACGCGGTCACCCCGTCGTACCGCTTGGTCAGGCCGCGACCGACCAGCAGCGTCGTCTCGTCCACCGGTACGCCTCCTCCGTGGCAGCGCCAGCGCTTGCCATCTCGACCTGTCGGCGTATCCGATCACACCCTTCGGCGCGGCCACACAATCACCAGGGTGCCCGTCCCAGGGCCCGCGCCGCATTGTCGGTGGCCACCTGCCGGGCGTAGTCCCCGCCCCGGTGGGTCACCGTGGCGGCCGGGTCGGCGGCGCCCATCGGGAACGGCCAGTCACTGCCGAGCACCAGCCGGTCCGCGCCGAAGACCGACACCGCCAGGTCGACCACCGCCGGGTCATGGGCCAGGTTGTCGACGTACAGGCTGCGCACCGCCTCGGCCGGGGTGGGCGACAGCACCGGTACGCCCGGCCGGGTGGTGGTGTGCCCGCGCTCCCAGCGACCGACCACCGCCGGCACGCAACCGCCGCAGTGCACCAGCACGAACCGGATCCCCGGGTGCTCGCCGAGCACCCCACCGAAGACGAGCTGGGCCACCGCCACCGTCGTCTCGACCGGGTTCCCCAGCAGGTTGGCCAGGTAGTAGGGCTCCAACCGGGGATCCGCCGAGTGCGCGGGATGCAGTTGCAGGGTGCGCCGGTCCGCGTCGAGACGCTGCCACAGCGGGCGCAGCGCCGGGCCGTCCAGCGGTCCGGCGTCTCCGCCGGCGGCACCGACCACCCCGGCCCAGCGGTCGTCGACGGCGATCCGGTCATACTCGGCGAGCGCCACCTCGGGGTGTTCGAACGGCAGGTACACCAGCGGGGTGAGTCGGGGCCGGTCGGCGACCACGGCCAGCAGGCCGTCGTTGACCGCTCGGACCCACGCGGTCGCCTCCGGCGCGGACAACCGCTGGCGGTAGAAGGGCGGGGGCACGCTGACGATCGCCTCGTCCAGCCCGGCCCGGTCCAGGTGGCTCTCGAGCCGGTCCGGGTGGTAGAGGTCGGTCGGGCCGACCCGTTTGCCGCCGAGCAGGGCCGCGCCGTCGCCGTCGACCGCGACCCCGGGAAGTTCGGCGGAACGCAGGTCGGGGGCGAGGTGGGCGTGCATGTCGATGCCGGACACTGGGCTTCCTTAACGGTTGGGTCGACCGGGGCCGGTGGTCATCTGCCGGTACGCGCGCGCCCCGGCTCCCGGGCCGCGGGCACCTCCGCGGCGTCGGTGTTCATCTTGCCGATCACCCGGTCGGCCGCGTGCTGGATGTGGACCCGCACGGCGGCCACCGCCGCCGCCACGTCCCCCGCCACGCACGCGTCGAGGATGGCCCGGTGCTCCCGGACCCGCTCCTCGTTCTGCCCGGTCGGGGTGACCGTGGCGAACCGGTACCGCTCGCTGTTCTCCCAGACCGGCTCCAGGCCGCGCAGCAGCCAGCGCGAGCCGGCAGCCCGGTAGATGGTGAAGTGGAAATCGGTGTGCGCCCGGCGGGCAGCCGTGGCGTCGCCGCGCTCGGACGCGGCGACGTGCTCGTCGAGTGCCGCCTCGGCCCGCCGGGCGTCCGCGGCGGTGAACCGGGTCGCCGCCCGCTCGACCAGCGCCGTCTCCATGGCGATCCGGGCCTCGTGGGTGTCGACCGCGTCCTCGACGGTCAGCGGCATGACCCAGGCGCCCTTGTGCTGGACCACCTCGACCAGGCCGATCGCGGCCAACCGCCGGATCGACTCCCGGACCGGGCTCATGCTCATGCCGAGCAGGTCGGCCATCTCGTTGAGCCGCAGCGGGGTGCCGGCCGGCAGCCGACCGGTGAGGATCGCCTCGTGCAGGACCGCGGTCGCCGAGTCGGCGAGGGTGCGGTGCTGCCCGTCGGCTCCACCGGCACCGACCCGACCGTCATCGTCGGCGTCACCCAGGACGGTTCTACGATGCGTTGCTGCCACGGTGTGCCTCCGGGTAAAGCCGCTGGTGGATGCCGTCCGCGTCCCGTCGTCGTCGGGAACATGCGGGCCATGATCCTGGTTCATGGGTGTTTCGGGGTGATCCCACAAACGCACCGGCGCGCTTTGGAAATGGTACCAATTTCGCCGCGGCGGAATGGTACGGGGCGGTGCCACGTTGCGCCGCCCCGTACCCGCCAGGGATCAGTGCAGCTTCGTGAGCCGTACTCGGTTGCGCAGCTCACCGAGCCCTTCCACCCGGGTCACCACCAGGTCGCCGTCGTTCAGGAACACCTGCGGATCGCGGGCGTTCCCGATGCCGCTCGGCGTTCCGGTGAGCACCACGTCGCCGGCCCGCAGGGTCATCCCCCAGCTCAGTTCGGCGATGATCCGTGCGAATGGGAAAGCCATCTGGGCGGTCGACGCGTCCTGGAGCACCACGCCGTTCACCTCGCACCGGATGCGCAGGTCCGCCGGGTCCGGCACCTCGTCGGCGGTGGTCAGCCACGGCCCGAGCGGCATGGTGGCGTCGATGCTCTTGCCCTTGAGCCACTGACCGCCGTGCGCGCGTTGCAGGTCACGCTGCGACACGTCGTTGGCGACGCAGAACGCCGCCACGTGCGACATCGCGTCCGCCTCGCTCACCGAGCGGCAGTCCGCGCCGATGACCAGCGCCACCTCCGCCTCGTAGTCCCACTTGGCGGAGATCCGCGGGTCGTAGGCGATGTCGTCGTACGGGCCGACGACCGTGTCCGGGCCCTTGGTGAAGAAGGTCGGGTGCTTGGGGGGTTCCGCGGGGTCCTGCCCCTCCCGCTTGCCGCGCGACTCCTCGAAGTGGTCCCAGTAGTTCCAGCCCGTGCAGAGGATGTCCCGGTTGAACCGGCGCAGCGGCGCGTCGAGCCGGACCCCGGTCAGCGGCACCGCCGCGACCTGCCGCGCGGCGACGCGGACCGCGTCCAACGCGTCCGCGCCACCCCGGATCGCCTCGTCGAGCTCGCCCAACTCGGCGGGGAGCACGGCGACGGTGTCGCCGTGCACCACCCCGATCCGCCGGCCGCCCTCGGTGAGCACGCTGGCGAGCCTCATCAGGCGTCCTGCCCGTCGTCGATCACGCCGATCGCGTTGATCTCGATGAGGTAGTCCTTGTTCACGAACTTGGAGACCTCCACCATCGTCGAGGCCGGCGGCTCACCCGTGAAGTACTGCCGGCGCACCTCGTGGATGGCGTTGAAGTCCTCCATGTTGCGGACGTAGACGTCCACCCGCACGATGTCCTCCAGCGTTCCGCCGGCGGCCGTCATCGCGGCGCGCAGGTTCTGGCAGACCTGGTGCGTCTGGGCGGTGATGTCGCCGACGCCGGTGACCCCGCCGGAGCGGTTGCGGGCGGTCATGCCGGACACGAACACCATCCGGCCCCGCGCCCTGATCTGGGTGGCCTGGGCGAAGTGACCGTTCGGGACGGCCAGCTCGGGGGAAACGATCTGCTGCTTGGGCATGGTCATCCTCTCTTTACGAGGGTGGAGCTAGTGGGCGTCCGCCGGATCGGTGTACCACTGCGGCTGCGTCGGGTAGTGCGGCCCGTCGTAGATCTCCAGCAGGACGCTCTCCTCTTCGGCGAGCGTGGGCCCGTGCAGGCTGCCCTTCGGGTTCCAGTAGAAGGAGCCCGGGGTGAGGGTCAGCCCGGTGGGCACGTAGGTGTACCGGCCGCTGAGGCAGAACATGAACTGGTTGGACGCGTGCGAGTGGCGCAGCGGGATGCCGGCCCCCTCGCGGAACCGGATCAGCGAGATGGACGCCTCGGTCTCGTCGTCGCGCCACAGCGCCTTGTGCGAGAGGCCGGCGAGCGTCTTGTCCGCCCAGTCCAGCTCGTCGGTCTGGAGCAGGATCTCGCGGAACCGGGCCAGCACCACGCCACCCGGGGCGGGCACCAGTTCCTCCCGCGACCGGTCGGCCGCCTCGCCGCCGTAGTTGGACGGCTCGGAGAGGTTGTTGGCCCACTCCTGCGGGTCGACGCCGGCCGGCACCGGCGGGGCCGGCACGAGCGGGGGCAGGTCGCTCACTGGTCGCCCTGACCGGCCACGAGGTTCTCCCCGAGGCACTTCAGCTCGACGAGCCGGCTGTGGTAGCGGGTCGTGCCGTGGTTGGTGAGCATGTGGACCTCCCCCGGCGCGCGGTAGACCACCCCGCCGACGGCCTCGTGCACCAGCCGCGGGTCGCCGCCGGCCAGCGCGTCGATCCGGTTGTCGGCGGCCGCCAGCGCGATCACCAGGTACGGGTTGAGGTGGTGGTGCCAGGGCTGCTGCTCGCCGGGCTCCAGGCTGATCTCCCAGACCCGCACCTGGTCGTTCTCGAAGACCACCCGTTGGCCGACGGCGCCCAGCTCGACCTGGCTTCCGTCCGGAGCGGTCGCGTGACCGTAGTTACTCATTGTCGTCCCTTTCGCAGGCGGGGAGGTGGTCAGGCCGGGTCACGGGGCGGTGGGCAGCCGGTGATCCGGGCGTAGAGCTGGGCGGCCGTGTCGACGCCGGTGGCCGGGTCGAACGGGACGATCGCCGCGACGTGCCCGTCCGGGCGGACCAGCACCAGGGTGTCGTCGGCGACCCCGAACCGGCGGCGCACCCGGTCGCCCGGGTCGAACAGCGCCCGGTCCCGCAGCCCGGAGTCGTGCGGCGCGTCCCACCGGCTCACCACGTGGTGCCGCAGCGCGGGCGAGTCCTGCGGCGGCAGCGCCGGCCCTCGGCGCGGGTCGGTGAAGTACAGCGCCACGAAGGCGTCGGCGACCAGGTCGTGCAGGTGCACCGTGCCGGACTGGCCGAACAGCGGCAGGTCGGGGCTGCGCGCCCCGGCCAGCACCGGCAGCGGCTCGTCCCCGGCGGCGACCATCGACCAGTCGCCCGTGCCGTCCACGTCGAGACGTACCCCGAGCATGGCCCGGGTGAACGCGTTGCCCCAGTTGCCGGCGGTCATCACGCCCGGGTCGTCCGCCCGCCGGGCCATGTAGGCCCGCGCGGCGGCGGCCATCGACGCGGAGCCCTTGGTGGCGACCGGCTCCTGCTCGACCTGGTAGCCGTCGAGCAGGCTCTCCTCGGCCCAGCCGCGCAGCACCCAGGCCATCCGCCAGGGCAGGTTGGAGGCGTCCAGGACCCCGGTGTTCAGGCCCAGCGCCCACATCGGCGTGATCAGGTGCGCGGCGTCCCCGAGCAGGAAGACCCGCCCGTCCTGCCACCGGTCGGCCACCCGCTGGTGGACGTTGTAGATGTTGGTGCCGACGATCTCCAGGGTCTTGGTGTCCCCGATGAACCGGCGTGCCTTGTCGACCAGTTCCTCCCGGCTCGGCTCGGCCTGCCCGGCCGGCAGCGGGTAGAGGAAGCGCCAGCAGTGCGGCTGGCGGACCAGGATCATCCATTCCTTCGGGTCACCGAAGTAGGCCAGGTACGGGTAGTCGCGGGGGTTCTCCACGTCCAGGTCGACCTTCAGGTCGACCAGCATGTACCGCTCCTGGTACGTCTCGCCCTCGACCACCGCGCCGATCTGCTCCCGGACGACGGACCGGCCGCCGTCGCAGGCCAGCAGGTACCGCACCGGCACGGTCCGCTCCCCCTCGGCGGTACGCAGCCGCAGGTCCACCCGGTCCGGGTGCTGGACGAAGTCGAGCAGCCGGTGCCCCATGTGCAGCGCGCCGGGGGCGGTGGCGTCCAGCCGCTGCCGCAGGATCGGCTCCAGCTCGTGCTGCGGGATGTTGATGATGAACGGGAACCGGGTGTCCTCGGTCAGGTCGCCGGTCCGGACGCTGAGCGTCTGGGTGTTGGTGGCCCGGTCCAGCTCGCCGATCTCGTCGATGCGCAGCGACCCGGCCAGCACGTCGTCCAGGGCGCCGTACCGGTGCAGCACCTCCAGGGTGCGGGTGAGGACGGTGCCGGCCTTGGTGTCCAGCGACAGCCGCTCGTCCTCCTCGAAGATGACCACCGGTACGCCGTAGTGGGCCAGGCCCAACGCGGTGACCAGGCCGACCGGCCCGGCACCGACGATTCCCACCGGCAACTGCTCGGTCGTGTCGCTCATTTCGCCTCGCTCCTCGGGTACGCCCGGTCCCGGGTAAGGGTTGATCCGGTCATGGTCGCGGCTGGCGAGAGCAGGAACATCAGCGGGCCCACCACATCGACCGGTGCGCCGATGCCGGTGGCCCGCTGCCAGTGCTCCCGTTCGCCGCCGGTCGGGTTGGCCTGCTGGAACTGCGGGGTGTCCACCACGCCGGGGAAGACGGTGTTCACCCGGATCCGGTGCTCGGCCACCTCGGCGGCGAGCGACTTGGCGAAGGCGACCAACGCCCCCTTGCTCGCCGCGTAGGCCGATGCCTGCGCCCGACCTGCGGTGGCCAGGCCCGAGGCGAAGACCAGGATCGCGCCCGAGCGGCGGGCGATCATGTCCGGCAGGACCGCCTGCGCACACCAGACGACCCCGTCGAGGTTCACCGCCATCGTGCGGCGCCACTGCTCGGGGTCCATGTCGACCACGTCGCAGCGGGGCTGCACCGCCGCGCCGGCCACCAGGGCGTCGATCCGGCCGTGCTCGGCGAGCACCCGGGCCACGGCGGACTGCACCGCGTCCCGGTCGGACACGTCCACCCGGTGCTCGTGCACCCGCCCGTCGGGGTGGGGTCGGCCGGGTGTCACGTCGAACACCACGGCCGTGCCGCCCGCGTCGGCGTACGCGTGGGCTAGGGCGGCGCCAATCCCGTTGGCGCCGCCGGTGACCACGAGCACCTCGCCGGTGGCGTCGAAACTGGCCTGCATGACTTCCTCCTCCTTCCTCGGACCGGGCCGGCTCAGCCGGCGCTGTCCGGTGCGGTGAGCGGCACGCCCAGCCCGGCGGCGACCTCCACCAGCCCGGCGAAGACCGACGGCTGGAGCGCCACGCCCTCGCGCGCCGCCCGGTCGTACCGGCCGGCTTCGATGTCGCCGGGCAGGTGGACCTGTTCCGCGCCGGGTGCCAGCGCGGAGCCGAGCACCTGGCCGGCCAGGTCGTCCACCCGGCGGGCGATCTCCTCCGCGTCCTCGGCGAACGCCTCGGCGTCCAGGGCGAGGAAGAAGTGCGCGCAGTCGTTGGGCACCGACACGTCGGCGTAGAGGCCCTGGACCCCCCGGCCGTACGCCCCGCCGGAGAGCACCCCGGTGAGCACGTCGACCATGAGGGCGAGCCCGTATCCCTTGTGGGCGCCGGACGGCAGCAGCAGCCCCTTGAGCGCGGCGGCCGGGTCGGTGGTGGGCCGCCCCTGCGCGTCGGTCGCCCAGCTCACGGGGATCTCGCGGCCCGCGCCGGCGGCCAGCCGGATCTTGCCGAGCGCGGCCTCGGACAGCGCCACGTCGAGGATCACCGGCTTGCCGCCCGCGCGGGGTACGCCCACCGCGAGCGGGTTGTTGCCGACGACCGCCGAGGCGCCGCCCGGGGCGGGCATCAGCGGACGGGTGTTGGCCGCGGCGATGCCGACACAGCCGTTGCGGGCGGCGAAATCCACGTAGCGGAACGCCCCACCGAAGTGGAACGCCCGGCGGACGGTGACCACGCCGACGCCGTACGTCTGGGCCTTCGCCACCGCCAGCCGCATCGCCTGGTCGCCGGTGAGCTGCCCCAGCGCGTGGCCGGCGTCGAGCACCGCGATGGCGCCCTTGTCCCGAACCACCTCGGCCCGCTCGGCCCGGCTGACCGAGCCGGCCCTGATCCGGTCGACGTACATCGGCAGCAGCATCACGCCGTGCGAGCCGATTCCCCGCATGTCGGCGTCCACCAGGGAGCCGGCGACCAGGTCGGCCGCGTGCGCGGAGAAGCCGAGCGCACCGAAGACCGAGGCGACGGCGTCGGTGAGCCACCGGACCGGGACCGTCGGCGGGACGTCGGGCGCGCTCATGACCGGCCCGCCCACGGCACGAAGAACCGCTCGACTGCGGCGAGCAGGTAGAACAGCGCGACGCTCAGCACCCCGAGCAGGATCATCGCGGCGAAGGCCAGTGCGGTGTCGGCGCTCGCGCCGGAGGCGACGATCGCGTAGCCCAGCCCCTCGGTGGCGCCGACGAACTCGGCGATCACCGCGCCGATGACGGCGAGGGTGATGGCGAGCTTGAGACCGACGAAGAGCTGCGGGACGGCCGCCGGCATCCGGATCATGTGGAACGTCTGCCACCAGTTGGTCTTCAGCGACCGGCCCAGCTCCACCAGGTCGGCCGGGGTGGAGCTGAGCCCGGCGGCGGTGGAGATGACGATCGGGAAGAAGCAGACCAGGAAGACCAGGAAGACCTTGGGGAACTGGCCGAAGCCCATCCACACCACCAGCAGCGGCGCGACGGCCACCTTCGGTACGGCGTTGAGCATCAGCAGCAGCGGGTAGACCGTCCGCTCCAGCATCCGCGAGGCGGTGACGATCAGCGCCAGCGGCACCCCGACCGCGATGGCCAGCAGGAAGCCCAGCAGCGTCTCGGCGAGGGTGACCAGGGTGTTGTCCCACAGGTAGTCGGCCTGCTCGACCATGGCTTGCCCCACCTGCACCGGGGACGGCAGGATGAAGCTCTCCACCTCGAAGACGACCGTGATCGCCCACCACAGGGCGACGGCGGCCACGACGCCGAGGACGGGCGGAAGGTGCTGGAGCCAGCGGGCGTCCGCACGCGGTTTGTCGGGGCGGGTACGGCGGGACTCGGTGACCGTCACCGTGCCACCTCCTCGGGGGTCATGAGCAGGTCGTGCAGGCGGGCGCGCAGTTCGCCGAGTTCGGCGGAGTGGCCGTCGTGCCCCAGCGAACGGGGACGGGCGATGTCGATGTCGACGATCTGCCGCAGCCGGCCCGGTCGCGGGCTGAGCACGACGACCCGGTCGGCGAGCAGCACGGCCTCGTCGACCGAGTGCGTCACGAACAGCACCGTCGAGGCGTGCTTCATCTGGAGGCGCTGGAGTTCCACCGTGAGGTCGGCGCGGGTGAGCGCGTCGAGTGCGGAGAACGGCTCGTCCATCAGCAGCACCCGGGGCTGCTGGATGAGGGCCCGGCACAGCGAGACCCGCTGCTGCATGCCGCCGGAGAGCTCGTGCGGCAGGCGCTTCTCGAAGCCGTTCAGCCCGACCAGTTCGAGCAGCTCGTGCGCGCGGGCCCGGGCGTCCCGCCGGTCCAGTTTGAACACCTGGGTCGGCAGCAACACGTTGTCGATGACCGACCGCCACGGCAGCAGCGCCGGGCGCTGGAACATGAAGCCGACGTCCCGCCGGGGCCCGTTGATCGGGGTGCCGGCGACGGTTATCTCGCCGGAGGTGGCCGATTGGAGGCCCGCCACCAGCCGCAGCAGGGTGGATTTGCCGCAGCCGGACCGCCCGACGATCGCCACGAACTCGCCGTCGGCGACCTCCAGCGACACCTCGCGCAGGGCCTCCACCTCACCGGCGCGGGTGCGGTAGATCTGCGAAACGTTACGAATTCCGATCATGGTCTCGCCCCTCGCGGTGCGCGCGGCAAAACGGGCCGCGCACACCGCCGTCGAAGAGGAAGTTACGGCTTTGCGATGTCGTAGACGCCGAGGTCGTCGGCGCTCGGCGTCGACTTGAGGGTGCCGGTGCCGGCGAGCAGCTTGATCATTGCCTCGACCCGCGTCCGGTCGAGCTTTCCGGCCGACCCGCCGTCGACCAGGACGTACGGCCGCATCTCGGTGAGCTCGGCGGCGGCGACCTTCTCGTCGGCCGTCCGGTCGTGCTTCTTGAGCAGCTGGGCGGCTTCCTCGGGGTGTTCCACCGCGTAGACCAGGCCCTTGACCAGCGCCGCCGTGAACTTCTCGACCTGGGCGCGGTCGCTGTCCAGCTTCGTGGCGGAGACCAGCAGGCCGTTGCCGTACAGGTCGGGCAGCTTGTCCGCGTACGGCAGCATGGTGACGGTCTTGCCGCCGGCCGCCTTCTCCAGCAGCGGCTTGCCTGCGGCGAACTGGCCGATCGCGTCCACCGAGCCGGCGGCGAGCAGCTGCGGCAGCGACTGCGGCGAGGACGGGACGAACTTCACCGACTCGGGGTCGATGCCGGCCGCCTTGGCGTACGCCGGGAAGATGATCATGTTGGTGGAGCCGGAGCTGTCCGCGATGCTGGAGCCGGGCAGCTTCTCCGGCGAGTCGATCGCCTTGTCCAGCGAGGCGATGCCGGCCATGGACCGCTGGTGGACGGCGGCCACCGCGCGCACTGGCATCTTCTCCTTGGCCATGGTGGTGATGACCCCGGAGAGGTCGCCGGTGCCGTAGTCGGCCTGCCCCGACCCGATCAGCTTCATGACGTCGACGGTGCCGGTGCCGGGCTTGATGGTGACGTTGAGCCCGGCCTCCTTGAAGTAGCCCTTCTCCAGGGCGACGTAGGCGTACGAGTCCCGACCGAACGTCCCGAAGGAGGTCAGGTAGGTGACGGAGGCGGCATCGGGGGAATCGGTCTTCTCCGAGTCACCACAGCCGGAGACGGTGAGTGCGAGCGCCGCCGCGGCGACAGCCGCGACGAGACGGTTACGACCTGACATGTGACCTCCTGCGTGGACAGGTTTTATCAAATGTCAAACATCCCGGCCCGTCAAGCCCTCGTTTCGATAACGTCTCCTGCCCACCGGCCTCGCAACCGCCCAGGTGCCCCGGCCGGGCTCACTCCCCGCCGGCGTCCTCGATGCTGATCCCCAACGCGCCCGCCAGGGTGTACGACAGGGCGGCGAGGTCCTGCTGCGCGACGATCGCCCCGGCCATGCTCGTCACCCCGCCGATCCCGGCCAGGACGCAGTTGGCGAACCGGGTGCCCGTCATCGTCGCCTGGGAGAACTGCGCCCCGGTCAGGTCGCAGTCGGTGAACCGGGCCCCGCGCAGGTCCCCGTTCTGGAAGTCCGCCCGGGTCAGGTTGCACCCCTCGAACGCCACGCTGGAGAAGTCCGTGAACCGCCACGACGACAGGTCCAGCCGGCAGTCCGAGATCGTCACGTCCCGCACCGCGCCGTTGATCCACTGCACGCCGGTCATCCGCGCCGTCGACAGCCGCACCCGCAGCAACGACGACTTCTCCGCCCGCAGGTTCGCCAGGTTCGTGCTCTCGAACAGGCAGTCGGCGAACCTCGCCCCCTCCAGCCGGGCACCGCTCAGGTCCGTGCCTTTGAACCGGCACTGCGCGAACTCGACCCCGTCCGCCGATCGCCCCGACAGGTCGAGATCGAAGAATCCCCACCGGCTGAACGTGGCATCGTCCTCGACGGCGGCGCTCTCCGCGGTCGCCAGTTCCAGCGACGGCGGCGGCTTCGGCTTCACCGGCGCCCGCCACCGGCCGGCGTCACGGCGCGACGATCGCACAACCATCCCCGCAGGCTAGCCGAGGCGCCGGGATCCCCGCGCAGCACGTAACACCGATCGAACGTCCTCGACGTCCCGCCGCATGGTGGCGATCAACTCTTCGATCGAGTCGAAGCGCTCGGGAACGCGTACCCGCTCGACGAAGTCGGTGGTCACCGCCTGGCCGTAGAGGTCGGCGGAAACGTCGAGCACGTACGGCTCCACGGTGCGTTGGCGGCCCGCGAAGGTGGGGTTCCGGCTGATCGAGATCGCGGCGGGATAGCGGACGCCCCCGGTCATGTCCCCGTCGGACCAACTCCTGTCCACCACCGTGAACCAGCCCGCATAGATGCCGTCGCCGGGCACCACCGAATGCTCGGCGAGGGCGAGGTTCGCCGTGGGAAAGCCGAGACCCCTCCCCCGGCCCTCGCCGTGCACGACCACCCCTGCCAGCCGGTGCGGGCAGCCCACCGCCTCCGTCGCCGCAGCCACGTCACCCGCCAGCAGGCGTTCCCTGACGTACGCGGCGGACAGCCGGTCCGGCTGCCGCTGCCCGGACGGGTCGACGGCACGCACGGCCACCCCGGTACGCCGGCCCAGCTCAGCCGGGTCGCCCCCGCCGCCGACGACGGCCGCCGAGTCGAGCACCAACGCCACCGCCGGCAACCTCGCCACGAGGGTGGCGACCGTCGACTCGTCCCAGCCGCCGCCTGCCGGCGGGCCGGCGAGCGGCTGCACACAGATCGCGTCGACGCCGAGGCCCGCGAGCGGTCGCCCGGCGTCCTCGACGGCGGTGGCCTCGGCCGGCGAGGGCGCCAGGAGCAGCAGCACGCAGGCCACCCCGAGGCGACGGGCCTCCGCGACGCCGCTCCACACCAGCCGGTCGCCGCCGAGCTGCGATCCGTCGCTCACGACAAGAACGCACGGGCCCACATCGGAAGGTACGTCCGAGACGCCTCGCCAGATACGCACCGCGCCACCTTACCGGCCGGTCGGCGCGGCCCCGCCGAGCTCGGCGAGCGCACCGTCACCCACCGTCACCCGCCCGGCTGGCCGGGGGCGGTCGACCGGTCAGGCGTCGCGCGGGGCGTACATGATGACGGCGACGCCGAGCAGGCAGATGGCCGCGCCGGTCAGGTCCCACCGGTCGGGGCGGAACCCGTCCACGAACATGCCCCAGGCGAGCGAGCCGGCCACGAACACCCCACCGTAGGCGGCCAGGATTCGGCCGAAGTTCGGGTCGGGTTGGAAGGTGGCCACGAAGCCGTAGGCGCCGAGGGCGATCACGCCGGCGGCGACCCACCACAGGCCCCGGTGTTCGCGCCAGCCCTGCCACACCAGCCACGCGCCGCCGATCTCGGCGATCGCGGCGAGGGCGAACAACAGCAGCGAACGGAGGACGGTCACCTGCCGGACCGTACCCCAGCCGCCCCCTGCCGCCCCGCACCGTGACCGTCCCGGCGGGGCTGGTCAGCGACCCGGCAGGCGCTTCGCGGCCGGACCCGGTTGGGCGGGCCCGGTGGGGGAACCACTGATCAGTACCGCGCACCAGCGGCGAGGAGGGATGGAACCGTGAGCCACGACCAGCACGACCAGCAGGACCCCCAGGAGCAGTTCCGCACCCCGGACGAGCAGACCGGCGGACGGCAGTCCGCCCCCGGGAAGACCTGGAAGATGCCCGACGCCCCCGACCACGGCGAGGACAGTTACCGGGGCACCGGCCGGCTGACCGGGAGGAGGGCCGTCGTCACCGGCGGCGACTCCGGCATCGGCCGGGCCGTCGCCCTCGCCTTCGCCCGCGAGGGCGCGGACGTGCTGATCACCCACCTGCCGGAGGAGAAGCCCGACGCCGAGGAGACGGCCCGGCTGGTACGCGACGCCGGTCGCACGGTGGTGACCGTGGCGGGCGACATCCGCGAGGAGGCGCACTGCCAGGAGATCATCCGGCGGGCCGTCGACGAGCTCGGCGGCCTGGACATCCTGGTGAACAACGCCGCCCACCAGATGTCGCAGGCCGGCGGGATCACCGACATCAGCACCGAGCAGTTCGACCGGGTGCTCAAGACCAATTTGTACGCGATGTTCTGGCTCTGCAAGGCGGCGGTGCCGCACCTGGCACCCGGCGCGACGATCATCAACACGGGGTCGATCCAGGCGTACCAGCCCTCCCCCGACCTGTTGGACTACGCCACCACGAAGGCGGGCATCGTCAACTTCACCAAGGGGCTGGCGCAGAACCTGGCGGACAGGGGCATTCGGGTCAACTGTGTGGCGCCCGGCCCCGTCTGGACCCCGCTGATCCCGGCGACCATGCCCCCGGAGAAGGTCGAGTCGTTCGGCGCGGACGTGCCGCTGGGCCGGGCCGGGCAGCCGGCCGAGCTGGCCCCGGCGTACGTCTTCTTCGCCTCCCAGGAGTCCAGCTACGTCACGGGCGAGGTGCTCGGGGTGACCGGCGGCAAGCCGCTGGCCTGACCGGCGGTGGACCGCCGGAGGCCGTGTTAGCGACGTCCGACGCGGGTAAACCGGGATGATGGGATTGCGTACGTCGCCGCCACCGCCCCGCGCCACGGAGCTGCACTGCTGGACCCTGTCCACCGGAGCGGAGCTGCGCGGCCTCCGCGCGTCTTTGCACAAGGCGTTCACCGGGTACGCCCTCGCCGAGGGCGAGGAACTCGACGGCGTCCCCGAGCGGGTCGTACTGGTCGCCACGGAGCTGGCCACCAACGCCCTGCTGCACGGGCTGCCACCGACCACGGTCCGGCTGCTTCGGGACGAGGACGTGTTCATCCTCGACGTCACCGACCACGACCTGACCAGCGTGCCCGAGCTGGCCGACACCCTCCCGCTGGGCACCGGCGGTCGTGGCCTCCAGCTCGCCCGGGCCTTCTCCCTGGATGTCGGCTGGTACGCCACGGAGGGCACGAAGCACATCTGGGCGTCCTTCCCCCGTGGGGAGGCTCAGGGCGACGGGCGGTGAGCTGACCGGCGGGCGGCGGGTGGCCGTCAGCAGGCCGGGGACGTGCTGCCCAGGCCCAGCGTGGCCAACACGCCGGTGATCTCCAGGACCCGGCGCACCGCGGGCCGGACGTCGGTGACGGTGAGCCGGCAGCCCTGCCCGGCGGCGCGGGCATGGGCGCGCAGCAGGACCAGGATGCCGGACGAGTCCAGGAACCGGACCCCGGCGAAATCGACCTCCAACGCGCTCAGCGGCGGGCCGCCCAGGGCGTCGGCCAGGGCCGCCGCCAGCTCACCGGAGGTCGCCAGGTCGATCTCGCCGATCACGACGAGCAGCCCTCGACCCTCGGTGACCGCGAGCGGGGTGATCGACAGGTGACTGGGCATCGACCACGGAACGGCCATCGGCGTGGCGGGGCTCAACGAACCACTCCCCCTGGTCGGTGACCGGCAGCGATCCCTCGTGGCAGAAGGCGGGCGCCGGCTCGTTCGCACCAGGATAGCCGGCACTCTGATCGATGGCCCCTCCCGGGGCCGCGCGCCAGCCGGCCGGCACGGGCCGCCGTACCGGCCGGTAGGGCGGTGAGCAGGGTCTTCGGCTCCATCCCACCGTCTTCGCCGGAACCGGGTGACCACGGGCGGCAGGCGGCGCGACGACCGACCCCGGGGGATCCGAGCCCCGACGTGGCGGCGCTCACGCCCGGTCCGGCGCGGCCCGGCCCGGCCCGGCGGTACGGTTTCCGGAGCGGACCGGCACCCGGCCCGCCCCCGAGCCGCCGGCCGAACACCGGGGACCCGAACTGACGGAGGACACCGTGCCGGACCCCGCCGAGCTGGTCGCCGACGCCCTCGCGGCGGCGCGCGGCACCGACGTACGCGCGGCGGAGCGGCAGCTCGACCGGCTGGTGGTCGGCGCGGGCGTCGCGGACGGCCCGGCGGCGGTGGACGCCGCCCTGACGGCCCGCCTGGTGCGCGGCGTGGGCCGGCTCTGGCCCCGGGGCTGGCAGCCGGCGGACCTGGCCCGGATCGCGGCCCGCCGGCTCGGCCCGCCGGCCGGGCGGCTGGTGGTCGACCTGGCCGCCGCCGACCGCCGGGATCTGCCCGGCCCGGTCCCCGGCTGGTGGGACGACCAGCTCGCCGGCCTCGACGCGGTCGTGTGGTGGGACGACGACCGTCGGTACCTGACGTCCTGGGCCGCCCGCGAAGGCACCGACCGGATCGCCGCCCTGCGCGACGCGGTGGATGTGCTGGCGTTGGTCGAGGGGCTGCCACCGATCGCGGTGCTCCGCCCGCCGCCCGGCACCGCCGCCGCCGCGGCGGCCGTCCCGGCCGGTGGCAGCGGGTCGCGGATGCTCGACCGGGTGCGGGCCCTGCTCGCCAAGGCCGAGTCGACCACCTTCCCGGCGGAGGCGGAGGCGCTGACCGGCAAGGCGCAGGAGCTGATGACCCGGCACAGCCTCGACGCCGCCCTGGTCGCCGCGGCCGCCGAGCGGGCCGACGTGCCCGGCGGCGTACGGCTCGGCACGGAGCCGCCGTACCCGGGGGCGAAGGCGCTGCTGGTGCAGGAGGTGGCGGCGGCGAACCGGTGCGAGTCCGTCTGGTCCGACGACCTGGAATTCGCCACCGTGCTCGGCTTCCCGGCCGACCTGGCCGCCGCCGAGCTGATCTACACGTCGCTGCTGGTGCAGGCCACCGCCGCGATGCTGCGTGGCCGGACCGAGCGCCGGTCCACGGGCGGCAGCCGGCGGACGAAGGCGTACGACGAGTCGTTCCTCAACGCGTTCGCGCTGCGGATCGGCGAACGGCTGCGCTCCGCCACCGACGAGGCGAGCCGGGAGGCGGCCCGGGAGCAGGGGGCGGAGCGGCTGCTGCCGGTGCTCGCGTCCCGCACGGAGGCGGTGCGGGAACGGCTGGACGACCTCTTCCCGGGGGTCACCAGCAAACGACTCACGGTCGCCGACGAGGAGGGCTGGTCCTCCGGCACCTCAGCCGCCGACCGGGCATCGCTGGACCCGGCCGGTCGCCCGTCCCGGCCGCTGCCCGCCGCCGGTCACCGGCCCGCCCGGCCCGCCCGCCGCTGATCCGCCCGAGGGCGGTCACGGCAGGACGAGACAGGTTCTCCCCGTTCGGCCGTGGACCGTCCCAGATGCCGGACGATGTCACGGACCGTGCTCACCGGCACGGGGGGCGCCCACCGGCCGGCTGCGGGACCCGGCCACCCGCGCGGGACCCGGCCATCGGCACGCAGCACGCCGGGCCGGCGATGGCCGGCCCGGCGCGGGTACGAGCTGGTTCAGCTCTTGAAGGCATCCTTGATCTTCTCGCCCGCCTGCTTCAGCTTGGCGCCGGCCTGGTCGTTGCGACCCTCGGCCTCCAGCCGCTCGTTGTCGGTGGCCCGCCCGGCGCCTTCCTTCAGCTTTCCGGCCGCGTTCTCGGACGTGTTGGCGATCTTGTCGTCGATACCCATGCGAACCTCCAGCGTTGCGGTTTTGCCTGTTCCTTCGACGCCCTGGATGTACCCCGCCGTTCGGTCGCCCAACCATCCCCGGCCGGCAGAACTCACCCACTGTGACGGACTCGACGACTGCGGCCCCGCCGGTCGGCTGCGGAGTCGACGGCGCTCCGGGGGCCGGACCGGCCGGTTCAGGGGTGGGTGGGGTGCGCCGGCCGGAAGCGGCGCAGGCGGAGGCTGTTGGCCACCACGAAGACCGAGGAGAAGGCCATCGCGGCGCCGGCGATCATCGGGTTGAGCAGGCCGGCGGCGGCCAGCGGCAGGGCGGCCACGTTGTAGGCGAAGGCCCAGAACAGGTTGCCCTTGATGATCGCCAGAGTGCGGCGGGAGAGCCGGATCGCGTCCACGGCGGCGGTCAGGTCGCCCCGGACCAGCGTCAGGTCGCTCGCCTCGATCGCCACGTCGGTGCCGGTGCCCATGGCCAGGCCCAGGTCCGCCTGGGCCAGGGCGGCGGCGTCGTTGATCCCGTCGCCGATCATGGCCACGGTCCGGCCCTCGGCCTGGAGCCGCTTCACCACGTCCACCTTGTCGGCGGGCAGCACCTCGGCGGTCACCTCGGCGATGCCGACCTCGGCGGCCACCGCCTTCGCCACCGTGGCGTTGTCGCCGGTGAGCAGCACCGGGGTCAGGCCGAGGGCGCGCAGCCCGGCGACCGCCGCCGCGCTGGTCGGCTTGACCGCGTCGGCCACCGCGAGCACGCCCCGGGCCCGCCCGTCCCAGCCGGCCAGCACGGCCGTCCGGCCGGCGGCCTCCGCGCCGGTCACCGCCCGTTCGACCTCCTCCGGTACGTCGAGTCCGCGCTCCCGCAGCAGCCGCAGCCGGCCGACGATCACCTCGCGGCCCTCGACGGTCCCGGTGACGCCGAGCCCCTCGACGTTGGCGAAACCGGTGACCGGGGCGAGCGGCCCCGCGTCGGCGGCACCTGCGGCGACGGCCCGGGCGATCGGGTGCTCGCTGGCGACCTCCAGCGCCCCGGCCAGCCGCAACAGCTCGGCGGGGTCCCCGCCGTCGGCGGGGAGCACGTCGACCAGGGTCATCCGCCCGGTGGTGACGGTGCCGGTCTTGTCCAGCACCACGGTGTCCACCTGCCGGGTGGACTCCAGCACCTCCGGACCCTTGATCAGGATGCCGAGCTGGGCGCCCCGCCCGGTGCCGACCAGCAGCGCCGTCGGCGTGGCCAGGCCGAGGGCGCACGGGCAGGCGATGATCAGCACCGCCACGGCGGCGGTGAACGCGGCGGTGGGGCCGGCACCGGAGCCGAGCCACCAGCCCAGCGTGCCGGCGGCCAGCGCGATCACGATCGGGACGAACACCCCGGAGATCCGGTCGGCCAGCCGCTGCACGGCCGCCTTGCCGGTCTGGGCCTGCTCGACCAGCCTCGCCATCTGGGCCAACTGGGTGTCGCCGCCGATCCGGGTCGCGGTGACCACCAGCCGGCCGCCGGCGTTCACGGTCGCGCCGACCACGGTGTCGCCGGGGCCGACCTCGACCGGGACGGACTCGCCGGTGAGCATGCTGGCGTCGACGGCCGACGTGCCGTCCTCGACCACCCCGTCGGTGGCGATCTTCTCGCCGGGGCGGACCACGAACCGGTCCCCCACCGCGAGCTGGTCCACCGGGACGCGGGTCTCCACCCCGTCGCGCAGCACGGCGACGTCCCTGACGCCCAGCTCCAGCAGGGCGCGCAGCGCCGCCCCGGCGGTCCGCTTGGACCGGGCCTCGAAGTACCGGCCGGCGAGGAGGAACGCGGTCACCCCGGCGGCGGCCTCCAGGTAGATGTTGCCGGCGCCGTCGGTGCGGGTGATGTCGAGCCGGAACGGGTGGGTCATGCCGGGCATCCCGGCGTCGCCGAGGAACAGCGCCCACAGCGACCAGCCGAACGCAGCCAGGGTGCCCAGCGAGACCAGGGTGTCCATGGTCGCCGCGCCGTGCCGCAGGTTGACGAGCGCGGCCCGGTGGAAGGGCAGTCCGCCGTAGACCACGACCGGGGCGGCCAGGGTCAGCGACAGCCACTGCCAGTAGTCGAACTGCCAGGCCGGGACCATGGCGAGCACGATCACCGGCACGGCCAGCGCGACCGACACCCACAGCCGGGTACGCAGCCCGCGTAGCTCGTCGACCGGCTCGGCGGTGGGCTCCGCGCCGGCCCGGGTGGGCGGGGGCGGCACGACGGCGGTGTAGCCGGTCTTCTCCACCGTGGCGATCAGATCGTCCGGGGTGATGTCTTCGGCGTACGAGACGGTGGCCTTCTCGGTGGCGTAGTTGACCGTGGCGGTCACGCCGTCCATCCGGTTGAGCTTCTTCTCGATCCGGGCGGCGCAGGACGCGCAGGTCATCCCGCCGATCGCCAGCTCGATCCGGTTCGCTGCGACCTGCAACGGCCGCGTGGGCGAGGTCATCTCAGCCCTCCTGTCAGTCGTGCCCGTGCCCGGGAACCCCGTGTTCGGCACCGGCGCTCGGGGCGCCGGTGGCGGTCGGGGCGGTGCCGGTCGGGCTGGTGGTGGCGGGTGTGCTCGTCGCCGGGCCGCCGGGCACGGCGGGGGCGCCCACGACGACCGTGAACTCGGCCGTGTGCACCGCCTCGCCGTGTCGGAAGTCGAGGTAGAGCCGGTACGCGCCGGCCGAGGGGAACTCCGCGGAGAACGTCACCGCCGGCCCGGCCGGGGTCCGCCCGTCCCCGGGTGCGCGCTCGGGATGCACGTGCAGGTACGCGAGGTCCCCCTGACGTAGCGCCACCAGGTGCCCGTAGGCGCCGAGGTAGGGCTGCAGGTCGGTGACCGGCGTGCCGTCCCGGCTCACGGTCAGGGTCAGCTCGGTGGCGCGGCCCGGCTGCGGCGAGCCGGCCAGGGTGACGGTGTAGCCGTCGGCCGTGGCACTGGTCGCCGGCGCTGGCAGCGGCCGGGCGTCGACCGGGCCGGGCACGGTGACGTCGGCACCGAGGGTCAGCGCCGGGCCCCCGGTGGGGGTGAAGTCCGCGAACGCGCGCCAGACGCCCGGGCCGCCGAGCGGGGAAGCGACCCGCCAGGTGCCGTCCGGAGCCAGCTCCGGGTGGACGTGCCGGAAGCCGGAGAGGTCCCGCCGCGCGACGATCAGGTGCATCCGCTTGTCGTGCGCGACGTCGTAACGGGTGACGGGGGCATTGTCGGGGCCGGTGATCCGGAAGGCGAACTCGCCGGCCGGGGCGGCCACCGGGGCGAGGGTGTAGCCCTGGTCGGAGACGAGCAGCCCGCCCGGCAGGTGGGCCGCGGGATCGTCGGTGGCGGAGTGCGCGCCGCCGGTGGGCTGCGCGGCGCTGCCGTGGGTGGGGTCACCGGCGGCGTGGCGGGTCTCGGCGGCCGGGGCGACGGGGCCGGCCACCCGGCCGACCCCGTACGCCGCGCCGAACACCGCCGCGATGCCGAGGGCGAAACCGCTCAGCTTCGTCGCCGTGTTCATCGGATACCTCGGTTCTGTGCGGGCGGCGTCACGCGCCGACGAGGTCGTAACCGGCCTCGTCGACGGCGGCGCGCACGGTGTCGGTGTCCAGCGGGCCCTCGCTGGTGACGGTGACCCGCCCGGAGGCCAGTTCCACCTGGACGTCGCTGACGCCCTCGATCCCGCCGACCTCGGCGCTGACCGAGCTGACGCAGTGCCCGCAGGTCATCCCCTGCACCTGGTATGTCGTGGTGACCATCGCAATTCTCCTCTCCCGGCCCACGTTACCCCCGGGGGGTAATCGTGAGGCGGACCACTGCCGTCTCCGGCATCCGATACCCGTGGGGGGTATCGCTGTCGCCAAGGACCGTAGCATACCCCCCAGGGGTAGGTTATCCTCGGTGCCATGACCGCACCGACGCCCGCCCCGACCCGCGGGTACACCGCCAGCAAGGACCAACTGCTCGCGCGACTGCGTCGCGTGGAGGGCCAGGTCCGCGGCATCGAGAAGATGGTCGACGAGGACCGCTACTGCATCGACGTGCTCACCCAGATCTCCGCGATCCAGGCCGCCCTCGACAAGGTCGCCCTCGGCCTGCTCGACGGGCACGCCCGGCACTGCATGCACGAGGGCGCAGCCGAGGGCCGGGCCAACGAGATGGCCACCGAGATGATGGCCGCCGTCGGCCGCCTCATGAAGCGCGGCTGACCGCGCCCGCCGACCCACGTCGCCCGGTCCCGCTTTCGCCGCCGGGTCCGCTCCAGCCCGTGGCCGGGGACGGGCCGTAGAGACCCGTCCCCCACCTACCAGGCCGCCGACGTCAGAGCCGGGCGAGGATCTTGTTCATGGCGTCGATCTCGCCCTGCTGGGCGGTGACGATCCGCTGGGCCATCGCCTTGGCGTCGGCGTTCGCGCCCTTCGCCAGCTCCTCCCGCGCCATGGTGATCGCACCCTCGTGGTGGGCGATCATCATGGTCAGGAACTGCCGGTCGAACTCGGCGCCGGTCGCGCCCGCCAGTTTGGTCAGGTCCACGTCGGACATCATCCCGGGCATGCCGTGGTCCATCCCCGGCATGCCGTGCCCGGGCCCGTCCGGCGGGACGGGGCGGCCCCACCCGGTGAGCCAGCCGGTCATGGTCGCGATCTCCGGCCCCTGGGCACCCTTGATCTGGACGGCGAGGTGCTTGACCTCGGCGTCGGCGGCCCGGGTGTCGGCCAACTCGGCCATCTCCACCGCCTGCCGGTGGTGCGGGACCATCATCTGGGCGAACATCACGTCGGCGTCGCCGAACGTGGCCGATCCGCTGGCCGGTGCGCCGCCGGTCGCGGCGGACGGCGTGTCGTGGCCGGGTGAGGCGTGGTCGTCGGAACCGCAGGCGGTCAGGGCCAGGGCGGCGGCGAGCGCCCCGCCGGCCAGGGCGACACGGCGCGCGATGGTACGAGTGGTCACGGTCTGGATCCTTCGGTGTCGAGTGCGTACGCGGGCAGGACGGGGACACGGGTCACCGGCAACAGGGGCCGGGTGCCCGTGTCGGGACGTCCTACCTGCGCGACACCGAGGTCTCGGTCAGCCGCAGGCCGATCGGCCGGGGCGGTGGGGCACGCGGACCGGCGGGCGGCTCGCCGCCGAGCCGACGGGCAGACGGGCCGACCGCCCGCACCCCGCTGAGCAGGAGCACGGCCACGAACAGCGCCACGGCGAGCGCGCCGAGCACAGCCAGACAGATGCTCCAGCCGGGCGTGCCGGCACCGGGATCGCCGGCGGGCAGCAGCCGCGCGGACGGGCACCCCGCCATCGGACAGCCCTCGGGCAACACCCGCACCGCGCCGACCAGGTCGACCATGGGGAGGACAGCGCCGGTCGCGTCGGTCATGGCGAGGACAGCGCCGATCACGTCGGTCATGGGGAGGACAGCGCCGATCACGTCGGTCAGGGCGGAAGCGTCGCCCGTCGCGGCGGTGTGGGAGGAGGCTGCCGGGTGCACGTCGGGAGGCCCGGCCAAGTCGTGACCGCCGTGGCCCCCGCCGCCGTGTGCGCCGTGGCCGAGGGTGTGCATCGCGGCCAGCCCGACCAGGGTGCAGACCAGCAGCGCGAGCCGGGCCCACCGCCCGGCAGTCAGCACCGTCGCCGTCCGCACCCGGTCCACGCTAGCCGGTCCGGCGGGACGCCCGGGCCTAACACGCCACGGGCGGCCGCACCGGCGCCCATCCGGGCCCGGCCGGCGCGGTGACCGCCCCCGCACCCGGGGCAGGACGATCGACCCGGAGGCCAGTCGGGGCATGTTCCGGCGGGCCGACCGACGCACGACCTGCGTTCCCAGGTGGGGATGGCTACCATTCCGGGCGATGGTCGTCCGGATTCCGCATCACCCGCCCCGCGCACCCGTCGGCGAGCGCCTACAACATCGCCGAGCACCAGCGCGGCACCCCGCTGGTGTGGCTGGCGGTGGTGTTCGCGCTGGCGATCGTCGCGTTCGGCGGTTGGCGGGGGCTGGCCGGCCTGGCCACCAGCTTCGCCATCCTGCTGACGTTCGTGCTGCCCGGGATCGGTGCCGGCGGGTCACCGCTGCTGATCGCCGTCGTCGGCTCGGCGCTGATCATGTTCGTGGTGTTGTATCTCACTCACGGGGTGAGCGCGCAGACCTCAGCGAGGACGCCACCACCCTGTCGATGTTCCGGGGCGACGTGGACCTGCACGGCCTGCTGCTGGCCGGCATCATCATCGGCTCGCTCGGGGTGCTCGACGACGTCACGGTCACCCAGGCGGCCACGGTGACCGAGATCCTGACCACCGAGTTCATGGCTCAGGAGATCGTCCGCAGAGCCGTCGCCACCCTGGGTCTGATCGCCGCCGTGCCGCTGACGACCGGGCTGCCCGCGGTGGTCACCGCGGCGGGCCGGGCTGTCGCGGTCGGACCCGGCCGACCGGGCGACGACGGGGGCGTGCCGGCCTCGCGTGCCCCCCGGCACCGACCGGCGCCCGGCGGAGCGGGACCTCGCGTTGGAGGCGCCCAGCGGTGGGCGGCCCGACGACCGGTTTCCCGGCGGGCCGGCCCGCCTCACCGATCCCCCGGCCCGGTGGGCCGGCCGAGAAGGGAGCACGGACAGCGCATGGTGACACTCCGCAGCGTGACCGCGAGTGGCGTCACGCGTGAGAACCGCGTCACTGACTACCGAAAGCAATTACAAAATGACGCTTTTAGTCGGCATCCGGGCGTAGATCCCCACGAGGACTGTCGGGTAACCTCGCTGCCGGTCACCGCCGAAGGCGCGCAGCGGCGCCTGCGGTGCCGCCGCCCAATCGCCGCGAGGCGAGCCGGGGATCCAGGTACCTGGGGTGAATCCGCGACAGCGGTAGGGGCCACTTCCGCCCCGAACCCGTCAGCTAACCCGGTCGGCGGTCGATGGAAGGGAACACTGTGACGGCACCCCTGCGCCGCTGGCTGGCACCCGTGGCGGCCGTGTTCGCCGCGCTGGCGATCCTCGCCGGGCCGGCCATCCCGGCGCTGGCCGCGCCCTCCACCCCCAAACCCTCGGGGCACGAGGAGGACGACGAGCCCAAGCTGATCACCGACGTCATCGAGGCCGCCAACCGGGACTTCACCCAGGCCAAGGCGAAGCTCGACAAGTCCAAGAAGCGGCAGCTCCAGCTCGCTCTGGAGGTGAAGCGGGCCGAACAGCAGCTGGAAGCGCTCGCCCCACAGATCAGCGAGATGGCCGCCCAGTCGTACCGGACCGGGCGGGTCGGCCCGATGGCGGTGCTGCTGGAGAGCGGTTCCCCCGACTCGTTCGTCGAGCGCGCCACCGCCCTCGACCAGCTCAATATGATCAACGCTCGGAAGCTGGGCGAGGTCAACGACGCCAAGGAACTCGCGGAACAGGCCAAGATCGCGGTCGACGCCGAGATCCGCGAGCAGCAGAAGCAGACCGCGATCATGGCGAAGAAGAAGCACGACGCCGAGAAGTCCCTCGCGCTGGTCGGCGGCAAGGGCTTCACCGGCGGACTGGTCAACGCCACGTCACCGGTCGCGAAGATCGCGCCGGGCCGGGGCTCGGACGGCGACTGGCCCGCCGAATCGTGCAGCGAGAACGATCCGACCACCTCCGGATGCATCACGTCGCGCACGCTGCACGCGTACAAAGAGACTAAGAAGGCCGGTTTCCACCGGTTCGTCGGCTGCTACCGCCCGGGCGGGCCGTGGGAGCACCCCAAGGGCCGGGCCTGCGACTGGTCGCTGCAGAAGAGCGGTTTCGCCCCCTGGCACAACAACGACACCCGGATGTACGGCAACAACCTCGCCGCGTTCCTCATCCGCAACGCCGACCGGCTCGGCATCTACTACGTCATCTGGAACCGGCAGATCTGGTTCCCGGCTACCGGTTGGAAGTCCTACAGCGGGCCCTCCGACCACACCGACCACGTGCACATGTCGCTGCTCTGACGACGTCCCCACGCGATCGAGGGCCGCCCCGCACACCTGCGGGGCGGCCCTCGCCGTTTCGTGGCCCCACGAGCGTCTCAGGCGGCGGCCGGGGCCACCAGAGTGGCCGCGGCGACTCCCGGGGGCGGGGCGGGCGCGTCCTGGACCACCGGGGCGGCGGCGGCCGGCTCGCCCGGGACCGGGGTGACGGCCGGCCCTCCGGGGGCCGAGGTGGCGGCCGACGTGACGGCCGGGTCGCTCGGGGCCGGAGTGACGACCGGCCCTCCGGGGGCCGAGGTGGCTGCCGGGTCACCCGGGGCCGAGGTGATGGGCAGGGCGGAGCCTGCTGGCACTGCGGCCACCGTCCGCGCCTCGCCCGCGCTGAGCCGGTACGACATCCCGACCACCGCGCATCGCCCGGCGGTGACCTCGGCGGCCAGCACGGACGAGTTGGCGAGCATCGCCTCGACGGTCTGCGCGATGTGGATGTCGACGATCCCGTTGATGTCCTCGACCCCGCGCTCGGCGGCCCGGCGAAGGCTGGGCACCACGGCGTCCACCACGGCCCGCAGGTGGCCGATGGGCGGGGTTCCGGTGCTGGCCGCCGCCCGGGCCGCCTGCACGGCACCGCAGGAGTCGTGGCCGAGCACCACCACCAGCGGGGTGCCCAGCACGGTCACCGCGTACTCCACGCTGCCCAGCACCTCGGGACCGACGGTGTGCCCGGCGGTGCGGACCACGAAGAGGTCGCCCAGCCCCCGGTCAAAGATGATCTCGGCGGCCAGCCGGGAGTCGGAGCAGCCGACGATCACCGCGAACGGGTGTTGGCCGTCGGCGACGGCCGCCCGGTGGCTGGCGTCCTGGTTCGGGTGACGCGGCACGCCGGTGACGAACCGGTGGTTTCCGGCGTGCAACTCCGCGAGAGCCCGGTCCGGAGCAAGCGGCGCGAGAGCCCGGTCCGGAGCAAGCGGGCCGAGATCGCCCGGGCGAGCGGCCGGCGACGGGTCGACCCGCCCCAACCCCGCCTCGGACATCGACATGCCCAAATGATTCATGCCCCATCACCTCGCCCTTCGGCCGCACGACCAGTTCCTCCACCGTCACACGCAGCTAAAGGCACGTCAAGCGTTACGTGATACGCATTTCATACGTTGGGAAGCTCTTGTGCGCGGGTCCGATGCCGCAGTAGCGCGCCGAGGCCCGTCCCCGCGCCCCGATCCGGCGGGGACCGCAGTGGCAGTCGGCCGCCCAGGAGAGTGCGCGGGACGGCTCCGCCATAGCATGTCGGACATGACGACGACGGCTGGCGCGAGCGGGAGCACCCGGAACTGGACGTTCCTCACCAACCACGCGCACGTGCTGCTCGCCATCGCCCGGAACCCGACCGCCCGGCTGCGCGACGTCGCGGACGAGGTGGGCGTCACAGAACGGGCCGCCCAGGCGATCGTGGCGGACCTGGAGACCGGGGGCTACCTCCGGCGCACCCGGGTGGGCCGGCGCAACGAGTACACGGTCAATCCGCGCGGCCACTTCCGCCACCCGGCCGAGTCGGACCGTCAGGTCGGCGACCTGCTCGCCCTCTTTACCGGGGAGCAGACCGAGGAGGCCGCCGGCTCCTGAGCCGCCGGAGGGCCGTGCTCCCCGCCCGAGGCGGCCCGGCGGTACTCTCTGCCGATGCGCGGGAGCTACCCGGCCAGGGGGATGGCAGTGAACGGGCGTACCGGGCCGGCGCGGTCCGCGGTCCTGTGTGGGCTCGCGGCGGCGCTGCTCGGCATCGCAGTCCCGCCTCCCGGGCCGGCCTCGGCCGCCCCGGCCTGCGGGCCGAGTGGGAACCCCGCACCTACCGAGACCCCCTGGGCGCTGTCCCGGTTGGACCCGGCCGCGGCGTGGCGGATCACCCGCGGCGAGCGGGTCACCGTGGCGGTCATCGACTCCGGCGTCTCGGCCACCCACCCGCTGCTGCGCGGGAAGGTGCGCCCCGGGCGGGACTTCAACAACCTGCCCGCGTTCCAGGGCCAGTGCGACCAGGCAGGGCACGGCACCATGGTCGCCGGCATCATCGCCGGCCGGGAGGGCACCGGCTCGCCGTTCACCGGCATCGCCCCGGCCGCCCGCATCCTGCCCGTACGCGTGCTGCCCAGCACCGAGCGCACCAACGACGAGCAGCTGCCGGCGCAGATCGCCCAGGCCATCCGCTGGGCCGTCGACCAGGGTGCCGACGTGATCAACCTGTCGCTGGTCACGCGGCCCCGCCCGGAGCTGGCCGCCGCCGTCGAGTACGCCCTGAAGAACAAGGTCGTCGTGGTGGCCGCCGCCGGCAACCGGCAGGAGCAGCAGCAGGACCTGCCCGCGTACCCGGCGGCCTACCCGGGGGTCATCGCCGTCGCCGGGGTCGACGAGCAGGGCGGCCACGTCGACAGCTCGGTCAGCGGCGACTATGTGGACATCGCCGCGCCGGGGCTGAACATCCTCGGCCCCGCGCCCCGAGGCCAGGGGTACCTCGCCGAGCCGCAGGGCGGCACCAGCTTCGCCGCCGCGTACGTCTCCGGCGCAGCCGCGCTGGTCCGCGCCGCGTACCCGGGTCTCGCCCCGGAACAGGTCGCAGCCCGGCTCACCCGCACGGCGGACAACCCGCCGGACGGGCACAACGCCCAGGTCGGGTACGGGATGGTGAACCCGTACCGGGCCGTCACCAACCTGCTCGGCACGCGCACCGACCCGCCGCCGGGGGCGCTCGCCGCGCCGGCCCCGCCCGAGGACCCGCTGGGCTGGCAACGGTCCGTGGCGGTCTGGGTGGCCGTGGTGGGCGCGTTGCTGGCCGGCGTGCTGCTCGCCGCCAAGCCGATCCTGGCCCGGGGCCGGCGACGCGGCTGGCGCCCGGGACGCCGGCCCACCCCCGCCTCGTCCCGTTGAGCATGACGATGCCGGCCGACGCCGAAGCGTGGGCCGGCACCGTCATGCTCAACTCCGGACGTGGGCCGGGGGGTTAACGAAGGATGCCGGGGCTGTCGTCGCCGCCCGCGCCCCAGACGTCCTCGTCCTCCTCCAGCCAGGTGTTGCGGACCTGCTCCTCCTCGGCGTAGCCGGCACCGCCGTGGCCCGCCCCGGCCATGCCGCCCCGGCCAGCCGTCGCGCCACCAGGTCTACCAGCCCCGGCCGCAGCCTTGCCGCCCGCGCCCCGGCCACCGGCACCGCCACCCATGCCGGGGGACATCATGCCGCCCATGCCGGCCTTGCCGCCGAGCCGGCCGCCCGCGCTCTTTCCGCCCGCGCTCTTTCCGCCCGCGCCGGCCATCCCGCCGCCCATCATCGGCGGCAGCCCCGGGCTGACCGCCTTGCCGAGCCCACCGCCGCCGGGAATGCCGCCGCCCACGCCGCCGCCGGACAGGCCCGCGCCGCTGCCACCGCCGAGCCCCGAACCACCCAGCCCGCCGCCCGGACCGAGGCCGGTGGTGGTCGGTGCGCCGGCACCGGCCAGCCCGGTGCCGTAGCCGTCGTCCAGCCCGCCGGAGCCCGGGTATTTGGTGTCGGGGATGTTCCCCGTGCCGGTGCCCGGAGTGGACAGGTCGGGGTGGGCGGTCGACCCGAGGTCCGGGCTGCCGCCGAGATCCGGGCTACCGCCGAGGTCCGGGCTGCCGCCGAGGTCCGGCATCCCGCCGACGTCGGCCGAGGGAGCACCGCCGATCCCGCCGGTGCCCGGCATCCCGCCGACCTTCGGCACCCCGCCGCCACCACCGACGTCCGGGCCACCCTTAAGGTCGGGTGTTTCCGGCGGGAGTTCCGTACGGAGGGGCCCGCTGCCCGAGGTCGGGGCCTCCATCGTCCGGTCCTTGAAGTTGTCGTTCACCTCGTTGTAGACCTCGCGGGCCTCGCCCTCCTGGTCGGAGAACCAGCCGGTCACCCAGTCGCCGAGCTTGCCGAGCTGCTCGACGGGCCAGCTACCCATCAGGTCCGCCTTGACCCGGGTCTCGAAGAGCCCGATCCCAAGGGTGACCTCGCCGTTGCGGGCCGCCATGACATCACCGACACAGGCCGCCGGGATCGGCATCTTGATCTGCGCCTGCTCCAGTTGGCGGGCGGCGGTCTCCAGGGTGGTCACGATGCTGACCTTGCCCCGGCCGGGGTTGTCGACGTCGTCGATGATGGTTTTCGCGCTCTTCGCCAGCCCTTCGATGTGCGTCTTGAACGACTCGTACGCCGGGCCCTTCCAGGCCACGCCGATGTCCTTGACGTTCGTCTCCAGGCTCTCCCGGACCTGATCGAGGTTCTTGATCAGCTCCTTCCAGCCCAGCGCGGCGCTCTGCACGTAGGCCGGCTGGCCCTCGACGAGCACCTCGCGGGCCATGTCCTCCCAGCTCTTCCCCATGTCCCGTTACCCCCGCTCTACCTGCCGCCGCCGGGAGCGGCGTCGGTGAAGGCCTGCTGCATCTCCTGGGCCGTCATGGCGTTCGCGCCCTCGGCGGTCTCGAAGTTCTGCTTGACCGTGCGGAGCGCCTCGGCGGCCGTGTACAGGTTCGCCGACAGGGTGCGCAGCCCACTCTCCGTGCTGCTGTACGTCTGCTGGTGCTGCTGGGCCAGCTGCTTGGCGTACTGGAAGCCGCCGAGCGGCCCCTTGCCCGTTATGGCCTGGTCGCCACCGAGCTTCTCCTTGATGTCGACCATGTCGTAGGAGAGCCGATGGAGGTAGCCGGCGTGCGTCTCGAGCCAGGTGATGGCCGAGTCGAGGCTGCTGGCGTCCCACTCCGTCGCGACGCCCCGCTCGCAGCTCCCGGCGACCAGCCCGGACGGCGTCTCGGCCTGGTCCACGCCGATCCGGTCGAAGCTGATCCCCCGGATGTCGCCCACGCCGGGAAACATCGGGTTCGGCATCGGAATGGGGAAATCGACGTTCACCCGGTCCGGATCGTTGTCATCGTCGCTCATGGTGCCCTCCCCTGGCCCCGCATCTCAGGTGTCGGTGTCAACGCGGCTGCGGGCCCGCCGGGGGAGCCCCGGTCTGCCCGCCGCCCGGCTGCGGGCCCGGCCGCCCCGCCGGGCCGTACGGATGTGGGCCCTGCTGCCCATACGGGTGCGGGGCCGTCGGCTGCCCGAGCGGTCGCGGCTGCTGCGGGTGCTGCTGGCCCGGCCAGGGGCCGTGGCCCGGTGGCGCCAGCCCGGGTGGCGGCGGTGGGCCGCCCACCGGGGCCTGCGGTACGCGGCGTCGCGCCGCCCGTCGGTTCACCACGATCAGCACCACGACCACCGCGCCCACGAGGAGCACCGCGAGCAGGCAGAGCCCGAGCTGGATCGGTGCGTTGTCGGCCAGCCCGACGGAGATCGCCGGCCGGTCGTCGCCGTCCTCGCCGCCCCCGTCCGAGGCCGCCGGGGGCGTCGGCGAGGCGCCGGTCAGCAGCGGGTTCGCGTCGACCTTCGGCACCGAGCGGGTCAACGCGGCCAGCACGTCGACCGAGCCGAAGCCGTACTCCGGGTCGCGGCCCCGGGCGCCCTGGTCCCGTGCGGTGCGGATCAGCCGGTTCACCACGTCGGCGGCATCGAGATCGGGATAGCGGGACCGCACCAGCGCGGCGATCCCGGATACCACCGCCGTCGCGTCGCTGGTCCCGTCGGTCACGCCGTAGCCGTTCGGCGAGACCGGTGGCGGCACCGGGCCGATGATCCGCACACCGGGCGCGGCCAGCCCCACCTCCGGGCCGGTCACCGACCCGCTCCAGAGGGACCCGGTCTTCCCGGTGGCACCGACGGCGAGGACGCCGGGGATGTTGCCCGGCAGCGGCACGGCCCGGTCGACCCGGCGGTTGCCGGCGGCGGCCACCAGCACCGCTCCCTTGCCGAGCGCGTACCGCACGGCCTCGGTGACCTGCGGATCGCTGCCGGTGTAGCCGACGGACAGGTTGATCACGTCCGCGCCGTGGTCGGCAGCCCAGCGGATGCCGCTCGCGAGGTCCCAGTCGCGCGTCGGGCCGAGGGCTACCGGCAGGATCTTCGCCTCCGGGGCGATGCCCAACTGGTGCATGGACCCGCCGCCCCGCCCGGCGATGATGCCGGCCATCTTGGTGCCGTGGCCGTTCTCGCGGTCCGGGTCGGAACGACCGTCGGCCGGCACGTCCTTCGAGAAGGAGGTGCCCGGCAGGACCTGACCCAACAGATCGGGATGCGCGGCGTACACCCCGCCGTCGACGACGGCGACCGTCACGCCCTTGCCCTTGGTCAGCTTGTGCGCCTCGGGAATACGCAACGTGTCGAGGTACCACTGGAGGCCGCGCACCGTGTCGGCGGCGCGGGCCGGCGCGGGCCCGGCCAGCAGGCCGGCTCCGGCGGCGGTTATCAGCGCCAACACGGCGGCAGCGGACCGCAGCAGCGGCCGGCGGTGCTTCCCCGTACGCATCGCTCCCCCAGGACCCTCGTCGACCCGTCACACAGAACGGCTCCGGTCCGGTCGAGCCGGACCGGAGCCGTGCCGGTAACTATCTCAGCCCCAGACCTTGGAATTGCTCATCTCGGTGGTGACGTAGTTCGCGCGGGCGATTCCTACGGCGCCGCCGATCTCGTTCAGGATCTTGTTGATGTCCCGGACGGCGGTGTCCCACTTTGCCTGGTGCTGCTGGTAGGCGACGCGGTCCTCGCCCTCCCACTGGAGCCTGGTCAGCATGGCCCGCAGCGTGTCGAGCTTCTCGTCGAGAGTCCGCGCGATGGCCGTCATCTGCTGGTTGCTGCTCTCGAGGACAGCGTAGTCAACCTTGATCGTCACGATTTCCTCCTCTGCGCCTGACTGCCGGTCACGGGTTCAGAGCAGAGTGGAACTTGTCCAGCATCTGCTGCTGCTCTTCGTCGTTGACCTGGTGGGTCGTGCCGGACTTGTCGAGCAGGTCGGCGATGTCGTCCATCGCCGTCAACAGCACCCTGGTGTCCTCGTTCCAGCGCTTCATGAGGATCTGGAAGCCCCCGGACGCCTGCCCCTTCCAGGCGATCGCCAGGTCGTCGACCACGCCCAGCAGCTTCTTCAGCTCGCCGTCGACCTCGCTACGCGTGGACCGCACGTCATTCGCCGCGGTATGAAGAGTCGATGCTTCGACCTCGAACGCCATGCTTCACACCCTTCCGTCATCGTTGTGGCGGCCGGACTCTGCCGCGCCTTCCCCCGCGGCAAGGCACCGACCCCGCCGACGGACACTCCAGTCAGACCGTAACCGATTTCGTCAATCCAGCGCAGCCCCGGATTTCAGAGCACGACCTCGCTGGCCCGCTTGGCCCAGGTCACCCGGGCCAGTTGGGCGACCAGGGCCAGCCGACGCCGCTGCTCCTGCGCCTGGCGCAGCATGTCTCCACAGCGCCCCCATAACCCCGCGCAGTGCTCATCACGGCCCTTTCTTGACAAGCGACGATCGGCTCGACGCTGCCTGAGGAGTGGCCCGACGTCCGTCCCTAGGCCGGCTCGGACCAGGCCGTCTGGATGAGCTGCTGACCGTCGCGGCGGCGCACCAGGGTGCCCCGGCCCGGCGGCTGCGGACTGGGACGCAGCGTGCCGAAGACCGCCCCCTCCTCCCGGTTGCCGGACATCAGCAGGCCCGGGGAGTCCAGCTCGCGGAGGCGTTGCAGCACCGGCTCGTACAGCGCCCGCGCCACGCCGCCCACGCGGCGGGTGATGATCAGGTGCAGGCCGATGTCGCGGGCCTGCGGCAGCAGCTCCTGCAACGCAGTGAGCGGGTTGCTGCCGCCGGAGGCGACCAGGTCGTAGTCGTCCACCAGGATGTAGAGGTCCGGCCCCTTCCACCAGCTCCGGTCGCGCAGCTGGGCGGTGGTGACGTCCGGCCCGGGCAGCCGGTTCGACAGGGCGCTGCGGATCGACCCGAGCCCCTGACCGAATGCCTGGTTGGACGGCGCGTAGTCGAGCAGGTGCTCGCCCTCCACCGCGCCCAGCAGGCCGCGCCGGTAGTCGGCGATGACCAGCCGCGCCTGCGCCGGGGTGTACCGCTCGACGATTCCCTTCGCGATGACCCGCAGCAGGTTGGTCTTGCCGCACTCGGCGTCGCCGAAGACCGTCAGGTGCGGCTCGTTCGCCAGGTCCAGGTACACCGGAGCGAGCGCCGACTCGTTGACACCGATCGGCAGGCCGGGTGCCGACCGGTCGACGACCCGGGCCAGCTCGTGCAGCGGCAGCCGGCGCGGCAACAGCCGGACCTTCGGGGCCGGCGTGCCCGGCCACGCCCGCGCCACATGCCCGGCCAACGCGACCGACGCCTCGGTCAGGTCGTCGACGTCCCGGCGGCCGTCGATCCGGGACACCGCAGCCATGAAGTGCAGCTTGTCGCGGGTCAGACCGCGGCCCGGGGTCCTCTCCGGGACGTTCTGCGAGGCCCGGCGGTCGATCTCGGACTCGGTCGGGTCGCCGAGCCGCAGCTCCAGCTTGGTGCCGAGCAGGTCCCGCATGCTCATCCGGATCTCCGCCCAGCGCACCGCCGTGACCACCACGTGCACCCCGAAACCCAGCCCCCGGTTGGCCAGGTTCGTAATGGTCTGCTCCAGCTCCTCGTACTCCTGGCGCAGCGTGTTCCAGCCGTCCACCACGAGGAAGACGTCGCCGAACGGGTCGTCGGCGAACTCGCCGGCCGCCCGACGGCGGCGGTAGCCGGCCACCGAGTCGATGCCGTTCTGGGCGAACCGCTGCTCGCGCTCGTCGATGATCCCGACCACCTCGGCGACCGTCCGGCGGACCGCCTCGGCGTCGCGCCGGCCGGCCACGCCGGCCATGTGCGGCAGCCCCTCCAGGCTGCGCAGCGCGCCGCCGCCGAAGTCGAGGCAGAAGAACTGCGCCTCACGCGGGGTGTGGGTGAGCGCCAGTGAGGCCAGCATCGACCGCAGCATGGTGCTCTTGCCGCTGAGCGAGGCGCCGACGATGACCACGTTGCCGCCCGCGCCGGCCAGCTCCACCATCATCGGGTCGCGCCGCTGCTCGTACGGGCGGTCGACCACGCCGACGGGGACGGTGAGCCGGCCCCGGCCCTGCCAGCCCGAGTTGGTCAGGCCGTGCGTCTTGTCGACGGCGAGCGGGCTGAGCAGGTCGAGCAGGCTCGGCGGCTCGGACAGCGGCGGCAGCCAGACCTGGTGGGCCGGGCGACCCCGGCCGGCGAGCTGGTCGATCAGCACGTCGAGCATCGCCACGGCCTTGCCGTCCGCCTGCTGCTCAGGCTCGGCCACGGGCTCCACCGTCAGCTCCGGGGCGCGCACCGGCACGAAGTCCGTGCCGTACGGCACGATCCGGCGCTGCACCAGCGCCTGCGACGACTTCTGCTCCCCCGCCGCCCGGTACGGCCCGGACACGTACGCGGCCCGGAACCGCAGCATGGTGGTGGTGTCGGTCTTCAGGTACCCGTGACCCGGGGCGCTGGGCAGCTCGTACGCGTCCGGCACGCCGAGCACGATCCGGCTCTCCACCGCCGAGAAGGTACGCAGGCCGATCCGGTACGACAGGTGGGTGTCCAGGCCGCGCAGCTTGCCCTCCTCCAGCCGCTGGCTGGCCAGGAGCAGGTGCACGCCGAGCGACCGGCCGAGCCGGCCGATCATCACGAACAGGTCGATGAAGTCCGGCTTCGCGGCGAGCAGCTCGCTGAACTCGTCGCAGATGATGAGCAGGCTGGGCATCGGGTCCAGCGGCTCACCGGCGGCGCGCGCCTTCTCGTACTCGAACCGGGAGACGTAGTTGCCGGCGGCGCGCAGCACCTCTTGGCGGCGGTTCATCTCGCCGGCCAGGGCGTCGCGCATCCGGTCGACCAGGGGCAGCTCGTCGGAGAGGTTGGTGATCACCGCGCTGGTGTGCGGCAGCGCGTCGAGCGAGGCGAACGTCGCGCCGCCCTTGAAGTCGACCAGGACGAAGTTCAGCTCCTCCGACGAGTGGGTGACCGCGAGCGCGGCGACCACCGTACGGAGCAACTCGCTCTTGCCGGAGCCGGTCGCGCCGATGACCAGGCCGTGCGGGCCCATGCCCTCGTGCGCGGACTCCTTGAAGTCCAGCTCGACGACGTTGCCGTCCGGGCCCACGCCGAGCGGGATGCGCAGTCGGTCCCGTTGGCTGCGCGGGCGCCAGGTCCGCTGGGTGTCGACCGTGGCGGCGTCGCCGATGCCGAGCAGGTCGGGCAGCTCCGTGCTGCGGGCCAGCGGCTCCTCGGCGCTGGCCTGCTGCTGGGAGAGCCGGTAGGGGGCGATCTGCCGGGCCAGTCCCTCGGCCGCGGCTGCGGTGAGCCGGTCCGGCTGGCCCAGCCGCGTCACCGACGTCCCCCGGACCAGGTCGAGCGTGTCGCCGTCGCCGACGTCCAGGCAGAGCAGCCAGCGGCCGGCGTCCCGGGGGACGGTGCCGGACAGGTCGACGACGGTGGTGCCCAGCAGGCTCGGGCCGGTCAGGTGGCAGGTTGCGGCGACCTCGCCGCCGTCGATCAGCACCACCACGTGCGGCGCGGTGGTCAGCGGCTTCGCCTCCGGGGAGAACCGGGGCCGGCCGGCCAGCTCGTCGGCGAGGGACTCCTCGGCCTCGGCGAGGGTGGCGAAGACCAACCGGCGGGCGCCCGCCGCGTCGGTGCGGCCGGGGTGCTGGGCGTGCGGCAGCCACTTCACCCAGTCCCAGGCCGGCTGCCGCTCCGGGGCGGCCACCACCGCGACGACGATGTCGTCCGGGGCGTGGAAGGTGACGAGCTGGCCCAGCATCGCCCGGGCCAGGTCGAGCACGGGCTCCCGCTCGCCCCGCAGCGCCACCCGGGAGAACGCCCGCACGGACAGCGCGGTGGGCAGGCCCGGCACCGTCGAGTGGGCCCGGACGAACCGCCGCAGCGCGATCGCGCTCATCGGCTCCAGGTCCTCCACCGGTTTGGTCTCCGGCGGAACGATCTCCACCGCCAGCCGCTGCGGGCCGACCGCGACCCGGGCCTCGCCGAAGTCGTCCTCGGTGACCCGCCGCTCCCAGAGCCGGCGGGACGCGGCGATCGACCAGAGCGCGTCGGGCTCCGGGTGCCGCCAGGCCATCGCGGCCCGCTGCTGCTCGGCCGCGCGCCGGGTGCGCTTGCGCATCTGGGCGAGGTAGCGCATGTAGTCGCGCCGCTCGGCGTTCAGCTCGGCCTTGTCGTTGCCGCCGTTGCCCATCGACCCGAGCGCCATGCCGAGCATCGAGACGCCGAACAGCCCACCGACGACGTACGTCATCATGCCGCCGCCCCGGCCGGCGTAGAGGAACGCCATCGCGCCGGCGCCGCAGACCATCGGCAGGATCATCAGCAGCTGCCCCATCCCCCGAGGGGTCTGTTCGGGCAGCTCGGGCGGGGACTCCAGCAGCACCTCGCCACGTGGCAGGGCGGGCCCCGATTGGCGCGGAAGCCGGCGGAACACCACGGTGCTCACGGCTGTCTCCTCCCCCAGAAGCGGCCCGGACACCGACCGGCGCGACGCGAGGTGCGGCCGGGGGGCACGACGACCGACTGCGGGCCGTCGGGTGGGCATCGTACGTGGACGCCATCGTAGGTAATCTCCCGTGGGCGTCGTGGACCCACGGGGCGGTGCCGCCCCGGTGGGGTGGAGCGTAGGCGAGCGCGAGGAGGCCACAGTGGCGACGAAGACGGCGACCGGTGGTCTGAGCCGGATCACCATCGTGGCGCCCCGGACCAGGATGGATCTCGCCCTCCCCACCGACGTGCCGCTGGCCGACCTGCTGCCGACCCTGCTCCGGCACGCCGGTGAGGACCTCGCCGACGATGGGGTCCGGCACGGCGGCTGGAGCCTCGCCCGGCTCGGTGGGCAGCCGCTCGACGGTGGCCGGACCGCCGCGCAGCTCGGCCTCCGCGACGGCGAGGTGCTCTACTTCACCCCCCGCGCCGCAGCGGCCCCGGAGATCGTCTTCGACGACGTGGTGGACGCGGTGGCCACCGCGACCAACCAGCGTCCGGGTAGCTGGCAGGTGGGCACCACCCGCTCGTTCTCGGTGCTCTTCGCCGCGGCGGCGCTGTCCGCAGGAGCGCTGGCGGCGCTGTTCGCCGGCCCGCCGCAGCTTCCCGGCGCGATCGCCGCCCTGCTGGTCGCGGTTGCCCTGGTGGTCAGCGCCGCGGTGCTGTCCCGGGCTGCCGGTGACAGCCGGACCGGCTCGGTGCTCGCCCTGGCCGGCATCGGGCACGCCGCGATCGGCGGCCTGCTGGTGCTGGCCGGTGACCGGGCGCTGACCGAGCTGGCCAGCCCGCACGTGCTGCTCGCGGCGACCGCCGTGGTGGTGTTCGGTGCGGTCGCGGCGCTGGCGGTCGGCGACCGGCTCCCGCTCTTCTTCGGCGCGACCGCCGTCGGCGCGGCGGTGGGCCTCGGCGCGGTGGTGAGCCTGGCGTTCTCCGTCGGCGCCCCGGCCGCCGCCGCGGTGGTCGCCACGGTCGCGTTCGGGTTCCTGCCAGCCCTGCCCATGGCGTCCTACCGGCTGGCCCGGCTGCCCGTCCCGTCCATCCCGACCGGCCCGGACGACCTGAAGACCGACACCGAGACTGTCGACGGCCGCCAGGTGCTGCGGCTCAGCGAGCGGGCCGACGCGTTCCTCACCGGCCTGCTGTGGACGGTGGCGCTGCTGGTGCTGGGCGGGGAGGTCGTCCTCGCCCTCGACGGCCGGCTGCCGTCGACGCTGCTCTGCCTGGTGCTGGCCCTGCTGTCGCTGCTGCGCGCCCGGCCGTTCATCGGCCGCGCCCAGCGCGCCCCGGTACTCCTGGCCGGCACCCTCGGGCTCGGCCTGACGGCGGCGGCCACCTTCGCCGCCGGTTCCACGGCCCTCCGGCTCGGCGTGGTCCTCGGCGGCCTGGTCGTGGTGGCCGTGATCAGCCTGATCTACGGGCTGACCGTGGCGGGCAAGCGGATCTCGCCGGTCTGGGGCCGGCTCCTGGACATCGTCGAGATCATGCTGATCATCTCGCTGGTCCCGCTCGCGGCCTGGGTCTGCGGCCTGTACGGCTGGATCGTCAACCTCCGCCCCTGACGGCCTCACTCGGCGCGGTGGTCGATGACGCGCAGGGCGACCGGGGCGGTGGCGTAGACGCCGGGGCCGTGCTCGCCGTCCAGCGGCCGGGCCCGGACCCCGCCCCGCCGGGCGACGTCCCGGACCGCCTTGACCAGCGCCTCGACGTGGTCGGCGGGGGCCGCGACGCGCAGCAGTGGCGGGGTCGACCGGCCGCCGGGGCGGACCACGGCGGCGAGCGTGTGGGACGGGGCGGAGGTCGCGGTGACCGCGTCCACCAGGGCGCCCCAGGGAACCCCGGAGCGGGCGCGCAGGGCCAGGCAGCGCTGGGTCCAGCCGCCACCGCGCAGCCCGGTCCAGGTCTCCGCCTGCGGCGCGGGCGCCAGGTCCATGCCGGCCGCCGAGACGACCGCGGCGCGCAACTCGTCCCGGCCGAGGACGCGATGGCTCAGGCCGGCGGCGTGCAGCGCCTTGCCGAGCCGGCCGACTGCGGCGGACACGGTCCGGTGCACGCCCACCATCCCGCCGCCCCGGGTCACCGCCTCGTTCCGAGCGTCCCGGACGGACAGCCGAACGGCCATCCACACGGTGCGGTGGGCGGCCGGGGGAGCGCCCGGAGCCGGATACCAGACCAGGGTGTGCGAGACGACCTGGGCGAGGGAGACCGGGGCTGAGAAGTCGGCCAGGACGGCCAGCGCCCGGTCCACCACCGCCGCCTCGACGGAACCGGCTGGCGCTCCGGGGCGCGGGTCCAGCGCCACGGCGGCGAACCAGCCCTGGCCGTCCTGGCCGATGCCGAGCCGGGTGCCCCGCTCGGTCAACTCGATCACGGTCAGCTCCGGGGCGAGGGCGACCAGCAGCGAGTCGCCGGGGCCACCCGCGGTCACCGCCGCCCGGGCCCGCTCCCGGCGGCGCCGCAGCCGGCGACGCAGCAGCAGGTCCTCGTACCACCAGCGCCCGCCGCGGCGGGCGAAGGTGGCGACGACCGCCGCCGCCGCGAGGGCGGCGACGACCCCGACCAGCCAGCCGGGGCCGCCGAGGGCGGAGTACACGGCGAGGGCGCCGAGCTCCGCCACGACGAATTGTCCGACGACGACCGGACCGAGCCGGCCCCGGCTGCGCCGGTCGGCCGGGACGACCGCGCGGTCGGGCGGCGCCGGCAGCGCGGGCGGGTCGACCGAGCCGGTGGCCGTACGGCCGGGTGGCGCCTGGACCTGGGGCATCGGTGGCGTCCCTTCTGGACGGGCGGCTTCCTGAGCCGGTACGGGGTGGGCGGTGGTCCCGTTCCCCGGCCGGCGGCCCCTTATCGTAGGGAAGCCCGCGGCGGAGCTCTGACCTGATCGCCGCGGACCCATCCCGCCGGAGGTAAGTCATGCGGACCCGCCGCGACCAGGTGCAGGCGTACCGCTTCGTCACCCGCCGGATCGTCTCCGCGCTGCTGTCCGGCGATCCGGAGACCACGAACCTGCCGATGCGGCGGCTCGGCCTCGCGGTGATCGGCAGCGTGGTGGCCGCGGCGGTGGTGCTCGGCGGCGTCGGCGCGTACGGCCAGCTCACCGGCAACGCCGCGCCGCTGGAGGCGAACACGCTGGTGATCGAGCGGGAGACCGGGGCGACGTACGTCTACGTGGACGGCCTGCTGCACCCGACCCTGAACTACGCCTCGGCCCGGCTGATCCTCAACGAGGCGGAACCGGCGGTGCGGACCATGTCGCAGGCGTCGATCGCCGACCGACCGCGCGGGCGTACCGTCGGGATCGTCGGCGCCCCCGACGCGCTGCCCGACCGGAAGTCGCTGATCGGGCTGCCCTGGTCGGTCTGCGACGTGCCCGACCCGGCCGACCCGCGCCGCTCCACCACCCACGTGGTGATCGACCGGCCGCTCTCCGGCGGCGTGCCGCTCGGCGACCGAGCGGTGCTGGTCACCGTCGACGGCGGGCGGTACCTGCTCACCGGCGACGCCCGGCTGCAGATCGCGGGCGGGGACCAGGCGACCGCGGCGCTGCGGATGGCCGGCGCCCCCACGGTCACCGTCGGCGAGCAGTTGCTCAACGCCGTGCCGGCGGGTCCGATGCTCCGCGAGCCCGACATCGAGGGCGAGGGGGAGTCCAGCCGGCTGACCGTGGGCGACGGTCCGGCCCGGGTCGGCGACGTGTTCCGGGCCGCCGAGCAGCACTATGTGCTGACCCGGGAGGGGCTGGCCACGGTCGGCGAGGTCACCGCCCTGCTGCTGCTGCGCGACGGCGGGCGGGTCACCGACATCACCCCGGACCAGGCCGGCCGGCTGCTGACCCGGGAACGGGTCGAGCCGGAGGGGACGCCACGGACGCTGCCGGTGCTGCACCCGGTCCAGGCGGGCCGGACGGTGCTCTGCGCCACCTACCGGAAGGGGGCCGTGGACGCGCCGCCCACCACCACGCTGGAGGTCTTCGACCGGGTGCCGACCGAGCTGAGCAGCCCAGCCACCCCGGTCCGGCAGGGCACCCGGGACGCGGTCCGCACCGCCGAACAGGTCCTGCTGCCGGGCGGAAAGGGTGTGCTGGTCCAGGCTGCCCAGGGTGCCGGAGATGCTGGCGCGGGCACGCCGGGCTCGACGGTCTACCTGATCGGCACCCAGGGGGTGCGCTACCCGCTGGGCACCCGGTCGGGCGACGCGCTGACCGCCCTCGGGTACGGCGGCGTGACCCCGCTGGCGGTGCCCGCGTCGTTGCTGTCACTGGTGCCGACGGGCCCCGCCCTCGAGCGGGAGGACGCGCTCGCGTACTTCGCCCCGAGCCCCGCGAGCGGCAGCGCCCCGGCCCCCGCGAGCGGCACCACGCCGACCAAAGAAGCAGGTCGGCCGCCCAGCGGGGGTGCGAGCAGCACGCCGGACCGGGAGGCGAGCGGCGAGCCGAGCCAGGCCGCCGAGGGCGAATCTGCAGGGGCGACCGGGGCGCCGGCCACCGTCGGGTGACCACATTGGCCGGGTCGAAAACGCGTCGCCGACGCTTCCGTGGGTCGCCCAGGTTGGCCTCCATCCATTAACCTGGTTCTCGCCAACGGTTATCGACGAGGACGACGGGGATGCTGCCATGACCGGGCGCACTACAGTCGACGTACTCTCTCTAGAGGACTTTCATTCGCGGTTGGCCGGTCGGCTCACCGAGGCCGAGGCCGTGCTCAGGAAGCTCAAGACCGAGACGCAGTGCCATCCTCCTGAGCTGGGCAATTTCGCCGACGCGACGAGCAACTCCGGGCGCTACTCCAAAATGCACACGAACTACGTCCAGCAGGTCGAGCGGCTGCGCGACGCGGTGCGGGCCGCGCAGAGCGCGACCGGCACGATCCTGACCAACTACAAGACCACCGAGGCGCGCAACGCGGCCAACTCCGCTGACATCGCCGCCGCCCTCGGCGGAGTCGACGACGCGCTGGACAGGTAGGAGGACCGTCGTGTCTGAGTACACCGCGCGCTACGAGCACGTCAGCCACGAGACGCTGTACGAGGCCGTGAAGGCCGGCGACCCGGCCCAGATCGACGGGCTGGCCGCCAAGTGGGACTCGATGAAGGGCACGCTCGACGGCCTCTCCCGCGACCTGCAGAGCGACCTCGACAAGCTGGCCAACGGTTGGACGGGAAACGCCGGGCGGGAGTTCCAGCGCCGGCTGTCGCTGGTCGTCGACCACTCGACCACCCTCTCCGAGGGAATGGCCGACGTCCGCCAGGGCCTCACGCTGATGGCCACCCACCTGCGCACCGCCAAGAAGGACGCGGAGAGCCCAGACGAGAGCGACGATCACGACAAGGCGATCTCCGGGGCGGTCAAGGGCGCGGCCCTCGGCCCGGCCGGCGCGATCATCGGCGGCTTCATGGGCCACAACCAGGACAAGGCTGAGAAGAAGAAGGCCCACCGGCGGATGGTGCAGGTGGTGGCCGAGCTGGCCGCCGGCTACGACCTGTCCGCGTACGGTCGGCTGGTCCAACCGCGGGATCCGCATCGGGACCTGCCGTTCGACCCGAACACCTCCACGTCGACGCCGTCCGCCGGCCCCGGGGCCAGCGTCCCGGGGGCCGCACCGGGCCCCGGCAACGGCAACCCGAGCACCGGCCACAAGACGGTGTCCGCCCCGGGTAGCCCTGGGCACGTGCCGGGCATCGGGTCGACGCCGGGCGGGGAGCATGGCGGGTCGACGCCCGGCGGCGTCGGCACGGTCGGCGGGTCTACGCCGTCGGGCGGAGAGCACGGCGGGTCGACGCCTGGCGGCGTCGGCACGGTCGTCGACGGTCCGGGCACCGGGACGTCGCTCGCCGGCGCCGATCCCTCGCTCGGTGGGGTGCAGCTGGCCGGCGGCCCGGCGGGCACGGGCAGCGGCGGGACTTCGGTTGCGACGGCTGGACCCGGGGCGGGGTCGCTCTTCGGGACGCCCACCGGCTCACCGGCCGGCGGTGTGCTCAACGGCGCGCTCGGCGGCGGCACCGGCTCGCTGGCCGGGTCGGCTCGCGGCGGAGCGGCGGGGACGGCGCGGCCGACCGGCGGCCTGGGGGGAGTCGAGCAACGCGCCGCCACGGGCATGGGCCGGGGCGGCGCGAACGGGAGTTCCGGCAGCCGGGGAGGCGTCCTCGGCGGGCAGGGGCGACCCGGCGAGGACCAGTCCGACGAGCGGCTGACCTGGCTGACCGAGGACGAGATGGTGTGGGGGAACGACGACACCGGCGCCCCGCCGGTGCTCGGGGCGAGCTGACCCGCCCTCTTCACCCGTACAGCGCGGGGCCCTCCATCTGGAGGGCCCCGCGCTTTTTCTGACCTGGCTATCCATCATGTGTATACCTGGTGTGTATAGTCGCGCCATGTCAATCGGTCAGACCATCCTCGGGCTCCTCGAGGCCAGCCCCCGCCACGGCTACGACCTGAAACGTGCCTACGACGAACGGTTCGGCCACGCCCGTCCGCTGCACTTCGGCCAGGTCTACGCCACCCTGTCCCGGCTGCTGCGCAACGGCCTCGTCGAGGTCGACTCGGTCGAGGCCGGCGAGGGCCCGGAACGCAAGCGGTACGCGATCACCGAGGCCGGGGTGACCGACGTGCAGCGCTGGCTGTCCCAGCCGGAGAAGCCGGAGTCGTACCTGCACAGCACCCTCTACACCAAGGTGGTGCTGGCGCTGCTGACCGGCCGCTCCGCCACCGACCTGCTGGACACCCAGCGCGCCGAGCACCTGCGGCTGATGCGCGAGCTGACCCAGCGCAAGACCGACGGGGACCTCGCCGACCAGCTCATCTGCGACCACGCCCTGTTTCACCTGGAAGCCGACCTGCGCTGGCTGGAGCTGACCGCCGCCCGGCTGGACGAGCTGACCGCGACGGTGCAGCGGTGAGCGCGGCGACCGCCCCCGGCGGGGCCGCGACCGGCGGGGCCGCGACCGGCGGGGCCGCGACCGGCGGGGCCGCGACCGGCGGGGCCGCGACCGGCGGGGCCGCGACCGGCGGGGCCGCGACCGGCGGGGCCGCGACCGGCGGGGCCACAACCGAACAGGGCCCGACCGGAGCAGAGCTGCTGGCCGCCGAGGACCTGCACCGCGCCTTCGGCCCGACACCGGCGCTGGTCGGGGCGTCGCTGGCCGTACGGGCCGGTGAGGTGGTGGCGGTGATGGGGCCGTCCGGCTCCGGCAAGTCGACCCTGCTGCACTGCCTCGCCGGCATCGTCCGGCCCGACTCCGGCCGGGTGATCTACCGGGGGTCGGACCTGAGCGCCATGTCCGACCGGGAGCGCAGCGCCCTACGCCGGGGGCAGTTCGGCTTCGTGTTCCAGTTCGGCCAGCTCGTGCCCGAGCTGACCTGCCTGGAGAACGTGGCCCTGCCGCTGCGGCTGGCGCGGGTCGCCCGGCGTGAGGCCGAGCGGCGGGCCACCGACTGGCTCGGTCGGCTGGAGGTCGCCGAGGTGGCCGGCAAGCGCCCCGGGGAGGTCTCGGGCGGGCAGGGACAGCGGGTCGCGGTGGCCCGGGCGCTGGTGACCGTCCCCCGGGTGGTCTTCGCCGACGAGCCGACCGGCGCGCTCGACTCGCTCAACGGGGAGCGGGTGATGCGCCTGCTCACCGGGGCGGCCCGGGAAACCGGCGCGGCCGTGGTGCTGGTGACCCACGAGGCGCGGGTGGCCGCGTACTCGGATCGGGAGGTGGTGGTCCGGGACGGCCGGACCCGGAACCTGGAGCGGGCGGCATGACCGGGCCACGGACGCGTGATGACGTGGTCGGGCCGGCGACGCGTGACGACGTGACCGGGCCGGAGACGCCGGGACGTGCGGCCGGCCGACTGCGCGGGGCGCTGGCCGACCTGTTGATGGGTGCGCGGATGGCCGTGACGGGCGGCCGGGACGGGTGGACCCGGGCCGCGCTGACCGCGCTCGGGGTCGGGATCGGGGTCGCCATGCTGCTGCTCGCCGCGGCGGTGCCGGGCGCGCTCGCCGCCCAGGCGGCGCGCAGCGACGCCCTCGCGGACGTCGGGAACCGCGCGGAGCTGGCCGCGGCGGCGAACACCCTGCTGGTGGCACCCGTCTTCACCGAATTCCGGGAGCGGTCGGTGCGCGGCCGGATCCTCCGGCCCGAGGGGCCGGCCGCGCCGGTGCCACCGGGATTGACCCGGCTGCCGGCGACCGGCGAGGTGGTCGTCTCCCCGGCCCTGCGGGAACTGCTCGACTCGCCCGACGGCCCGCTGTTCGCACCCCGGCTCGGCGGCGCCCGGGTCACCGGCACCATCGCGGCACAGGGCCTCACCGGCCCGCACCAGCTGGCCTTCTACCTGGGCAGCGACACCCTGACCAGGGACCAGGCGCAACGGATCGACCACTTCGGCGGCGGGCCGCCCGGCGAGGAGTTCTCGCCCGTCCTGATGGTCCTCGTCGTGGTCGTCTTCGTGGTGCTGCTGCTGCCGGTCGTGGTCTTCGTCGGCGCGGCGGTCCGCTTCGGCGGCGACCGCCGGGACCGCCGGCTGGCCGCCCTGCGCCTGCTCGGCGCCGACGCCGGGATGATCCGACGGATCGCCGCCGGGGAGGCGGCGGCCGGCGCGGTGCTCGGCCTCGCCGTCGGCGGCGCGCTCTTCGCCGCCGGCCGCCAGATCGCCCCGCTGCTCACCCTCCAGGACATCAGCGTGTACGCGTCGGACCTGCGACCGTCCCTGCCGCTGGTGGCGGCGGTCGCGGTCGCGGTCCCGGTGCTCGCGGTGCTGGTGGCGCTCGTCGCCCAGCGCCGGGTGGTGGTCGAACCGCTCGGGGTGAGCCGGCAGGGGACGATGGTCCGCCGCCGCCTGTGGTGGCGACTGCTGCTGCCGGCCGCCGGCCTGGCGCTGCTGTACCCGCTGACCGGCGTCGGCGAGCGCACTGCCGGCAGCGACGACTACCAGGTGGCGGCCGGCGCGGTGCTGGTGCTGATCGGCACGGTCACCCTGCTGCCCTGGCTGATCGACCTGGTGGTGGGCCGGCTACGCGGCGGCCCGGTCCCGTGGCAACTCGCGGTGCGCCGGTTGCAACTGGACAGCGCCACCTCCGCCCGCCTGGTCAACGGCGTCGCCGTGGCGGTGGCCGGCAGCATCGGCCTTCAGATGTTGGTCGCCGGGGTGGAGAACCGGTTCACGACGCAGACCGGCCAGGACCCCTCGCGGGCCCAGGTGCACGTCTTGTTCGTCGACCCGCCCGACCCCGGCGCCGCGCTGACCCGGCTGGCCGCCACCCCCGGCGTCACCCGCAGCGTGGGAACGCTGGCCACGGGGGCGACCGGGGAGCAGAAGCCCGGCGCGGACGCACCCCCGTTCACCGAGGTGCGAATCGGCGACTGCGCCACGCTGGCCGAGTTCGCCCGGCTCGGCTCCTGCGCGGACGGGGACGTCTTCCTCGCCGAGGAGCCGGCCGGCGAGCAGTCCGGCCCCGGGCCCGTCCCAGGGACCCGGCTGAACGTGGGCGCGAACGAGGTCCCCTGGACCGTGCCGGCCCGGACCCGTACGGTTCCCGCGATCCCGGACCCGGTCGGCTGGGTACGGGGCGGCCTGCTGGTCACCCCCGGCGCGGCCGACGCCTCCCGGTGGGCGGGGCTGCTCGCGGAAACGCTGATCAGCATCGATCAGGGCGACCCGGACGCGTTGGAGCGGGTGCGTAACGCCGCCGCCGAGGTGGACCTGCGCGCCCACGTCAGTGCGCTGACCGAGGTCACCCGGTCGAAGCAGTTCGTCAACGTCAAGCGCGGCCTGGCCGTCGGCGTCGTGGTGACCCTGCTGCTGCTCGGGACGAGCATGCTGGTCGGGGTGCTGGAGCAACTGCGGGAGCGCCGTCGCCTGCTGGCCATGTTGGTCGCCGTCGGCACCCCGCGCCACGCACTGAGCTGGTCGGTGTTCTGGCAGGCGGCCGTGCCGGTGCTGGTCGGTCTCGGCCTCGCGGTCGGGTTCGGGCTGGGCCTCGGGGCGGTCCTGCTGCGCATGGTCGGCGCGCCGGTCACGGTGAGCTGGTCGGCGGTCGCGCTGGGGGCCGGTCTCGGCGGTGGGGTGGTGCTGCTGGTCACCGGCGCGAGCCTGCCGGTGCTCTGGCGGCTGACCCGCCCCGACGGCCTGCGGGCCGAATGAGCCGGGCCTAGTGAGCCGGGCCTAGTGAGCCGGGCCTAGTGAGCCGGGCCGACGGCACGAGGGGCCTGCGGTGAACCGTCGACGGGATCGACTTCGTCGATGGATTCGCAGGCCCCTCGGCCGTCGGGTTCCAGCGGTGCCCGTCTGTCCACAACGCCGGTTCGTGGCCCGGCTCACCCCTACGGCGTTCGGCCGAGGCTGCGGGTGGGCCGGAACGGGGATAGATTGGTCCCGTGCAGTCCCTAGCGTTCGCCCGCCCCTCCCGGCCGGTGACGCTGCGCGGGGCACACCCGTCGTGGCAGGCAAAGCTGCGCCGCATCCGGGAGCTGGGCCGCCTCGCGCTGACCGCCCTGGTCCTCACGTTCGGCCTCGGCGGGGTGTCCGCCCTGACTGCCGCCGCCCCCGCATTCGCCGCCGAGCTGGCCCGCCCCGCCGTGGTGACCAGCCGGGTGGCCGAGCTACGCACCGGGCCCGGCCCGGCCGTCGAGCTGCGCACCGAGCCAGCCGCCCGGCCGGCCCCCGACGATGCCCGGCGATCGGCGACCGCCCCGGCGGCGACCGCAACGGCGACCGTTCCGGTCAACCGCCCCGCCGTGGACCCGACCGGCGGCACCGTCGTCCGGCGCGGCCCGCCCCGGCACTGACCCGGGCCGATCAGGCACCGATCCGGGCCGCACGGGCACCGCACGGGCACCACACGGGCACCACACCGGCACCGGCACCGCACGGGCATCGCATCGGCACCGGCATCGCATCGCTCTACGCGAGCCCGCCGACGGCCGCGCCCGCCCGCGCCGCTGACGACCACGCCCACTGTCAACCGCAGCGCTGACGACTCCGGCGAGGTCCCGTCCGGCACCGGTCCACACGCGGCCCACCGCCCGCACAGCGGGCCCGACCGTCAGTCCACGTCGTCCCACCCGAGGTGCTCCCCATGCAGACCGCGCTCTCCTCCGTCCTGCTCGACGTGCCCCAGGCCGCCGCGATCTGGCTGGCCCTCCTCGGCGTCGTCGCCGTCGCGGTGACCACCCTGGTCGTCCGGCCGAACCTGTTCCGCTCCGTGATCGGCGGGCGCTTCCGCGAGGCCGCCATGCCGAGCCGGCTGGAACAGGCGGCGGAGGACCAGGAACGGCACCGCTGCGCGGGCGAGATGGCGACCGCAGCGGAGCGGGCGGCGGCCACCGCCCAACGGCTGCGGGCCGAGTGGCTGTCCGCCCAGGAGGAGGTGGAGACCGTCTGGCAGGCGGTCGAGGTCGCGGAGGCCGACGTCCGCCGGTTGGCAGCCGCCGCCGGCCTCCCCCAGCCGAATACCGAGCGCACCCCCTCCGAGTACGTCGACCGCGAGCGCTACCTGCACCGGGCCGCGCTAAACGCATACTGGCGTCGGGAGCTGTCGGAGGAGCAGCTCAGCGACGTCTTCGCGCACCGCGACGGTTGGGATCCCCGGCTACACCCGGTCGAGCAGGAACTGGTGCTGCGCCGCGCGGTGCGGAACCATCTGCGCACCCGGCAGCAGACGGCCCAGGAGCGGGAGCAGGCCGCCTGGCGGGCCGCCGAGCAGGCCGTCCTCGCCGCACGCAGCCTCCGGGAGGAAGCGTTCGCCGCCGCCGCCCCCGCCGAGCAGGAGCAGCCACTGCTGCCCGGGGTGACCGACGGGCGGTCGCCGGCCGCCGAACAGACCCGCGAAATGCCGGTGCTCGTCCGTGAGACGCCGACCGCCACCCAGGACCTGCCGGCCATGGCCCGAGACCTGCCGACTATGGCCCGGGACCTGCCAACCGCGACCCAGGACCAGCCGACCGCCACCCAAGACCTGCCAACCGCGACCCAGGACCAGCCGACCGCCACCCAAGACCTGCCAACCGCGACCCAGGACCAGCCGACCGCCACCCAAGACCTGCCGACCATGGCCCGGGGCCTGCCGATCGTGGCCCGGGGACGTGCCGTCGTGACCCGGGACCGCGCCACCGCCCGAGGCCGCACCACCGCCCGGGGTCGGGCCACCGCCCGGGGCCGGGACACCGCCCAGGGCCGCACCACCGCCCACGTCTGACGCACCGGTCCCACCGGGAAGCAGTGGTCCCCCCGGCCACGCGGTTGCCCTGTTCCCGCGATCGAGCGTGATCTTGCTATGTCGACTAGCGTGGCGGCATGAACGAGCACTACTGGCTGCTGGCGCTCGCCGCCCTGGTCGTCGTGGCGACGCTGGCCGGCGCCATCCTGCTCGCCGTGCGGGTGGTACGCACCCGCAAGATGCTCGGCACGCTGGGCGTGGGGGGCAAGGTCGCCTTCTGGGGCGCGTTGGCCTACACGATCTTCCCGATCGACGTGCTGCCCGACCCGATCTACCTGGACGACATCGGGGTGCTCGCCGGTGCCCTGATCTACCTGGGCCGGCTCGTCCAGCAGCGCCGCGCCGCCGAGCGGCGACTGCCCGGCCAGCCGGAGCCCCGGGACGAGAAGACCCGACGCCCGGTTCCCTGACCGGGCCGCCCCACGTCAGAACGTGCCGTGTGACCTGTGACCCCGTAAGGGGCCGGGCTACGGTCCGGTCCACTCCGTCACCGGCGACGGTCGTCGAGGCCGAACGCGGCACCGAGCGCTACCGCGCCCCGCGTCCCGTTCCGCAGCGGTTTACCCCGAGATCACCACACCCCCGCCTGAACGGTCTTCAGAGCGAAATCACCACACCCCCGCTCCTGGGCGGCCTGTAGCCGTTTGACCGGTTCGCCGCGCGCCCCGCCGCCGCTGCGGCGCCCACCGACCGGCCGCCGCCGCGTCCAGAACATGGATCTTGGACAGCTGCCGTCCGCCTGGAACGGAAACTGTCCAAGTTCCGCGCCCGAGCCGGGAGGGACGCCGAAGCGGGGGTGGCCCGGGGCCGGAATCGGAGCGACCGACGGCGCGTTGAACCTCCCGTACGACCGTGCAGGACCACCCCTGGCGGGGTGGACGCCCCCCGGCATGCCGGGCGAGGGCCGGGGCGTTGTGGCCCCCCGACGGTGACAGCCGAGCACCCTTCCCGGTGCCTTGTGCCTCCGGGTGCCGGAGGCCGCAATCCCCCGAACGGAGCTTCGACACATGAACACGATCCTGCGCAAGAGCATGCTGTCCGTCGCCGGTCTGCTGATGACCGGTGGTGCCGTCGCCGGCCCCGCGCTGGCGGCGTACGCGGCCCCGGCCGAGACCGGGCCCACCGGCGCGCTCCGCGTCGACAAGGCCAACAAGACCAGCAAGACCAGCAAGGACGACAAGACCAGCAAGGACGACAAGGGCGAGCGCCGGGCCAGCTACGAGTACCAGGCCCAGCCGAACTTCTACTACTGCGGCCCGGCCTCGGCCCGGATCGCCCTGTCGGCCGAGGGCAAGAGCGTCAGCCAGGACGAGCTGGCCGCCAAGCTCGGCACGACCGAGAACGGCACCGACTCGGCCGTCGACATCACCCGGGTGCTGAACGAGTACACCGACGGCAGGTACAAGACCACCGAGATCAGCTCGGACGTCGCGTCCAAGGAGCAGATCGAGCGGCTGCGGGTGGACGTGAAGGCCGCGGTGGACGCGGGTGAGCCGGTGGTCGCCAACATCCTCGGCGGCGCGGTGGACACCGAGGGCCGGGAGCACAGCTACCCGGGCCACTACCTGACCGTGGTGGAGTACAAGGACGACGGCAACACGGTGAAGATCGCCGACCCGGCGGACCCGGCCATCCAGGAGTACTGGATGGACGCCGCCGAGCTGGCCAACTGGATCGCGGGCCGCGGCTACAGCTCCTGACCCGGCACGACCCACCAGGGCCGGCCCCCACCCGGGGCCGGCCCTTTCGGGTACGCGCCGCAGCCGGCCGCCGGCTGCCGCGCCCCCGTCGCGGGGCCTGACAGCCGGCGTACGCCACATCCCGTCGGGTCAGGCCCCCGGCGCGATCTGCCGGCGGCTCTCCACGTCGGAGACCACGATCGCCTCCATCGGGCAGGAGTCGGCGGCGTCGATCACCTCCTGTGCGGGTGTCACTCGCTCGGCCAACGGACGGGACAGGCCCTCGACCAGCGTGAAGTGCCCGGGCGCCGTCCCGGCGCAGATCCCCGAGCCGATGCACCGGGTCGGGTCCACGTGCAACCGCCACCCGGAGCCGGTCGTCTTCTCCTCCGCGTTCACCTGGCTCCCCTTCCCGTCACCAGGCCACCGGCATCGCGGTCAGGCCGCGCACCAGCAGGCCGCTCTTCCAGGGCAGCTCCGCCTCGGGCACCGCCAGCCGCAGCCCCGGGGCCCGGTCGAGCAGGACGTCCAGCACCACCTGTAGCTCCATCCGGGCGAGCTGCGCGCCGACGCAGTGGTGCACTCCGTGCCCGAAGCCCAGGTGCGGGTTGATCTCCCGGCCCAGGTCGAGCCGGTCGGCGTCCGGGAAGACGGTCTCGTCGCGGTTGGCCGACGGGATCGACACGAGGACCGGCTCACCGGCGTGGACCAGCACCCCGCCGATCTCGACGTCCTCCTTGGCGTAGCGGGCGAAGGCGGCGGTCACGCCGAGTGGGACGAACCGCATCAGCTCCTCGACGGCGTGCGGCACCAGGCTCCGGTCCGCCCGCAGCCGGGCCCACTCGTCGGGATGGTTCAGCAGCACGTACACGAAGTTGGGGATCTGGGTGACGGTGGTCTCGTGGCCGGCGGCGAGCAGCCCCGCGGCGAGCTGCACCACCTCCTCCTCGCTGAGCCGGTCGTCGGCGTCGCGGGCCCGGACCATAGCCCCGATCAGGTCGTCCGTGGGCTCCTGGCGGCGCTGCGCGATCAGCCCGCCCATGTACGCGAACAGGTTGTCGATGTACCGCTGGGCCTGCTCGACGCTCAGCGCGGTGGTCGAGACGATCGCCTCCGACCAGGTGTGGAACTTGTCCTGGTCGGCGACCGGCACGCCGAGCAGGTCACAGATGACCCGGATCGGCAGCGGGGTGGCCAGGTGGGCCACCAGGTCGGCCGGCGGCCCGGCGGCGAGCAGGCCGTCGACCAGCTCGTCGGCGACCTGCCGGGTGCGCGGGCGCAGCTCCTCGACCCGGCGCGCCGTGAAGGCCCGGGCGACGAGTCGACGCAGCCGGGTGTGGTCGGGCGGGTCCATGGTCAGGATGCCGCCCTGGATCTGGCGAGGGCTGTTGCGGGGCTCGTCCCGGCCGACGGCCGCCGCCCGGCTGAAGCGGGCGTCGCCGAGCACCGTACGCACGTCGGCGTGGCGGGTGGCCAGCCACGCCGGCTCCCCGTAGGGAAGCCGCACCCGGATCAGCGGCTCGTCGCGGCGCAGCAGGGCGTAACGCGGGTCGAGATTGAGCCGGTCGGGATCACTGAACGGGTAGCGCTCGATCGTCGCCTCGGATGTGTCGGCCACCGGATGACTTCCTCTCCTCCACGGCCCCGCCGTCGGGCCGCCGACCGCTGGGCGCGACTCCACGGTGAGTCATGCCCCGAATGCGGATGGTAGCGAGAGAGGTCGATCCTCGGCCAGTGGCCGGGATGGATTCGTACCCTGAAGGGGTGAAGGCCGCCCGGACCGGCCGGCGGTGGGCGGAAACGTCACTTCCGGGGCCGCCGTCGGCAACGGCGGCCCCGGAAGGCAGCGCTGGGCGCGGGCGCTCGGGCCGCGACCGGCGTCGGTCAGCGTGGTGAGGTGTCGCCCTCTCCAGTGCGCCGCTGGGCGGCGTCGACGCCCTTGTCGATCTGCTTGTCGTACTTTCCGCCGGTGCGCTGGTCGGCCTGGTCGCCGGCCTGGTCGAGGCCCTGGTCGACCTGCTTCTCGTGCTTGTCGACCAGGGCCTTGGCCTTGCCCATAGAGTTGCTCACGTCGTTCCCCCTCCACTCGGTCCTCGCGGAGGCTTCCCCGGGCCGCCGGCCGCAAACCGGCGCCGCCCGGCCGGATACCGACCCGCCGGAGGCGACACCGTCGGGATCCGAGCGCGGACGTTGGGGTGTCGGGGAGCTGCCGGACGGGTAGGGACGTCGCCGAGACCGAGGAGGACCGACGTGGTCGAGGACGGTGCCGGGCGGACGCCCGAGGGGACGACGGACGACGGGAACCCCACGGCGCGTCCGGGGCCTACGGTGACCGGAACTGCCGGGATTGCCGAGGCTGCCGGCACGGTCGCGCCGGGTACCGGGACGGCCGAGACTGCCGGGGCTGCCGGGACGGTCGCGCCAAAGGCCGGGGCGGGAACGCGGCAGGCGTGGGCCGGGCTGCCCTGGCTGGTCCGCTCGGCGGTGCTGTGGAGCGCCTGCCTGGTGGTGGTCGTCGCCGGGCTGTACCTGGTCGGGAAGATCGCCGTGCTGCTGGCGCCGTTGGCCATCGCGCTGGCCGTGACCTTCTTCCTCACCGCGCTGCTCGACCCGGTGCTGCTCCTGCTGCGCCGGCTCCGGCTGCCGGCGGCGCTGGCCGCCCTGCTCACCGTGCTGTTCCTGCTGGGCGTCCTGGTCGGCGTCGGGGTGCTGGTGTGGAACCTGACGGCGAGCCAGTTCGGCGAGCTGACCCAGGAACTCGACCAGGGCCTCCAGCGGAGCCGGGACTTCGTCACCTCCACGCTCCCGGTCACCGATGCCCAGCTCGACAAGCTGGTCCAGCAGGCCCGGGACGGGCTGGGCGGCACCGCCCCCGACCCGGTCGGCGGGGCCCGGACGGTCACCGAGATCTTCGGCTCGGTCCTGCTCTCCCTGGTGTTGCTGTTCTTCCTGCTCAAGGACGGCCGGACGATGTGGCACTGGGTGCTGCGCCGGATGACCGGGCCGAACCGGGACGTCACCGCCGAGGCCGGCCGGGTGGGCTGGCGGACGCTCGGGGCGTACAGCCGGGGGACGATGTTGATCGCGGCGATCGACGCGATCGGGATCGGCGTGTCCCTGATGCTGCTTCGGGTGCCACTCGCCCTGCCGCTGGCCCTGATCACCTTCCTCGGCGGGTTCGTGCCGATCATCGGGGCCACCGTGGCCGGGGCGGTGGCGGTGCTGGTGGCCCTCGCCGCCAAGGGGCCCACCGTCGCCCTACTCGCCCTGGCCGCCGTGGTCGCCGTGCAGCAGATCGAGGGGAACCTGCTGGAGCCGCTGGTGATGAAGCGTCAGGTCAAACTGCACCCGGCGGTGATCCTGGTGGCGGTGACGGCCGGCACGCTGATCGCCGGGATCGCCGGGGCGTTCGTCTCGGTGCCGATCACCGCGGTCGCGTACCGGGTGATCGACACCGTGCAGCGACACCGGCAGGACGCCGCCGGGCGATCCACCACCACCGACTGAGTCAGGCCCCGGCGCGCAGGTGGGCGGCGAACCAGCCCGCCGCCGCGTCGGCGACCTGCTCCAGCGTGCCCGGTTCCTCGAACAGGTGGGTCGCGCCGGGCACCACCCGCAGCTCGGCCACCTCGCCGAGGTCGGCTGCCGCCTCCTCGTTCAGCGCGATCACCTGCTCGTCCAGGCCGCCGACCAGCAGCAGCGTCGGGGCGTGCACCCGGGACAGGGCGGGACCGGCCAGGTCGGGCCGGCCGCCCCGGGACACCACCGCCCGGACCCGCTCGGGCCGGGCCGCCGCGGCCACCAGTGCGGCGGCGGCGCCGGTGCTCGCCCCGAACAGGCCCACCGGCAGCCGGCTCAGGGCCGGATCGTCTGCCATCCAGTCCACGATCGCGGCCAACCGGTCGGCGAGCAGCCCGATGTCGAAGCGCAGCTCGGCCGTCCGGGCGTCGACCCGGTCCTCCTCCGGGGTGAGCAGGTCGACCAGCACCGTGCCGAGCGTCCGCTCGCGCAGCACGCCCGCGACGGCCGTGTTCCGGGGGCTGTGCCGCGAGCTGCCGCTGCCGTGCGCGAAGAGCACCACCCCGACCGCCCCGTCCGGGACCAGCACGTCGGCCGGCAGCCCGGCGTCCCCCACCGGGATCGTGACCTCGCCGCCCCGGGTCGTCGTACCAGCCTTTCCGCGCGCCGCCATCCGCCCACCCCTTCCCGTTCCTCGTCCCGCCCGGTTACCCACCCCGGCGGCCGGAATTCGTCGTTGCCTTGACACCGGCGACAAGGTCTAGCGTGACGGACAGGGCGGGCGAAGGAGGGTCGGATGCGGATCGGCGAACTGGCGGAACGCGCCGGTACGAGCACCCGGACGCTGCGGTACTACGAGACGCAGGGGCTGGTCCGGCCCGAGCGCTCGGCCAACGGCTACCGCGTCTACGACGAGGCGGAGCTGCGGGTGGTGCACGAGATCCGTGCCCTGCTGGCCGTGGGGTTCGGCCTGGACGACATCCGGCCGTTCGTGGCCTGCCTGCGGGCCGGCCACTCCTCCGGCGACGTCTGCCCGGACTCCGTGGCCGTGCTGCGTCGCAAGCTCGCCGAGGTGGATGCCTACCTCGACCGGCTGGGCGCGGTACGGCGGCAGTTGCACGACCAGCTCACCCAGGCCATCGCGTACCGGGAGGAAACATGCTTCAGGAAACGGGGACTTCCCCGCTGACCGCCGTCACCGATGCCACGTTCGCCGAGACGGTGCTGGCCGCCGACCGGCCCGTGGTCGTCGACTTCTGGGCCGAGTGGTGCCCGCCCTGCCTGGCGGTCTCGCGGAGCCTCGCCGAGCTGGCCGGGGAGTTCGGGGACCGGCTGCGCGTGGTCACCGTCAACACGGACGAGAACCCGGCGACCACCAGGGCGTACGGGGTGATGTCGATGCCGACCCTGCTGGTGTTCCGGGGCGGCGAGGTGGTCGGCTCGACCGTCGGGGCCCGACCGAAGAACCACCTGCGGCTCAGCTTCGCCCGTCACCTGGAGCAGTGAGCGCCGCGCTGCCGTCGTTTGCGCTTCGGCCGACCGGGAAGGCCCGGGGTGACCGCAGCACCGGCGCAGCCGCGCCCCGACGGATCGCGAGGATCGTCATGGCCCGACAGCAGGACAGGTCCAGGCAGCAGACCGCCGAGCGGGACGAAGGACGGGAACGGGACGCCGAACGCGGCCGGGACTGGGCGGACGAGGCGGCGCAGGCCCGCACCTCCGACGACCCGCGGACGGTCCCCCCACGCGACGCGGCCGGCCGCCCCTCCAACGGGCGGCAGTTCTGAGCCCTCCGGTCGGGCGGGTGCGCGCCGCCCGCCCGACCGGGGGCCCTCCGCCGTCGGCTAGTTGACCTTCTCGGGCAGGTGCAGGAGGGGCGCCCGGCCGGGCGGCTGCTCCGGCTCGGGGCCGGGCGGGTCGAACGGCGGCACCGGCACGGTGACCGGCTCGGCGCAGGTGACCCGCACCTTCTCGCCGTGGTGTCGCAGCTCCACCACGTCGTCGGTGCAGCCGTGCCGCAGCGCGTACGTGGTCTGGTGCGGCCGGACGTCGACCCGCAGCCGCTTGCCCCGCCACTGCAACGAGAACTCCAGCCGGGTGAGCCGGCTGGGCAGCCGGGGCGCGAACGTCAGCAGCCCTTCGTGGTCGCGCAGCCCGCCGAACCCGGCGACCAGGGCGATCCACGCCCCGGCGAGGGACGCCATGTGCACCCCGTCGCGGGTGTTCTCGTTCAGGTCGTGCAGGTCCATCAGCGCGGCCTCGCGCAGGTACCGGTGGGCCAGCTCCAGGTAGCCGATCTCGGCCGCCATCACCGCCTGGGTGCACGCCGACAGGGACGAGTCGCGTACCGTCCGCCGCTCGTAGTAGAGGAAGTTGCGCAGCTTCTCGTCGTCGCTGAACGCGTCCCCCCGCCAGTGCATGGCGAGCACCAGGTCGGCCTGCTTGACCACCTGCTTGCGGTACAGGTCGAAGTACGGGTAGTGCAGCAGCAGCGGGTACTTCTCGGCGGGGGTGTGCGCGAAGTCCCAATCCTGGAGCAGGGTGAACCCGTCCACCTGCTCGTGCACGTCGACCTCGTCGTCGTACGGGACGCACATCGCGTTCGCCGCGTCCCGCCAGGCCGCCGCCTCCTCCTCGGTCACCCCCAGCTCGATCGCCTCGTCCCGGAACCGCATCGCGTACTCGGCGGCGGTGAGCAGGTTCCGCTGCGCCATCAGGTTGGTGTAGATGTTGTCGTTCTTCACCGCGGTGTACTCGTCCGGGCCGGTCACCCCGTCGATGTGGAACCGGCCGTTCCGGTCGTGGTGCCCGAGCGAACGCCACAGCCGGGCTGTCTCGACCAGCAGTTCCAGGCCGATCTCCCGGGCCAACTCCTCGTCGTCGGTGACCATCAGGTACCGGCGCAGTGCGTCGGCGACGTCGGCGGCGATGTGGAACGCGGCCGTCCCCGCCGGCCAGTACGCCGACGACTCCGGCCCCTCGATGGTGCGCCATGGGAAGGCCGCGCCGGCGAGGTTCAGCGTCCGGGCCCGGTCCTGCGCCTGTTCCAGGGTGGAGTGCCGCCAGTACAGGGCGTCGCGGACCGCGCCCGGCTGGGTATAGGTGAGCACCGGCAGCACGAACATCTCGGTGTCCCAGAACGCGTGCCCGTCGTACCCGGGGCCGGTCAGGCCCTTCGCGGAGATCGGCCGCCGCTCGGCCCGGGCACCGGCCTGGAGCACGTGGAACAGGCCGAACCGCACCGCCTGCTGCACCTCCGGGTCGCCCTCGACCCGCACGTCGGCGGCGTCCCAGAACTCGTCCAGGTACTCCCGCTGCTCGCGGCGCAGCCCGTCCCAGCCGTCGAGGCGGGCCGCGGCGAGGGCCCCGCCGACCTGGTCGCGCAGCGCCGGCAGCGACCGCTTGCTCGACCAGCCGTACGTCAGGTACTTGATCACCCGCAGCGTCTCGCCGGGCTTGAGCACGCACCCGACGGTGGTACGGACCCAGTCCTCGTACCCCTCCGACCCGACGGTGGTGCGCTCCGGGCCGTGCACGTCATGGTCCATGGCGGCGGCCACCCGCAGGCCGCTGACCTTGGTCCGGTGGATCAGCAGCCCGCCGTCCTTGGTGGTCAGCTCCTCCTCGGCCACCAAGGGCGATTCCAGCACCGCCGCCACCCGGGGGTCGCGGCTCTGGGCGGGGAGGGTCTCGTTGGCCACCAGCTCGGACTGGAGGATGAGCCGGATGGGCCCGTCGACCGCCTCCACCTCGTAGCTGATGGCGGCGAGCGCCCGCTGGGTGAACGACACCAGCCGGGTGCTGCGGACCTTGACCTCCCGGCCCGCCGGGGAACGCCAGTGCAGCTCCCGGTGCAGGGTGCCGGCCCGCAGGTCGAGGATCCGCTCGTGGGCGAGCAGCTCGCCGTACCGGACGTCGAGCGGCTCGTCGTCGACCAGCAGCCGGATCAGCTTGCCGTTGGTGACGTTGACGATGGTCTGGCCGGACTCGGGGAAGCCGAAGCCCGCCTCGGCGTACGGCAAGGGGCGCAGCTCGTAGAAGGAGTTCAGGTAGGTGCCGGGCAGGCCGTGGGGCTCCCCCTCGTCCAGGTTGCCGCGCAGGCCGATGTGCCCGTTGGAGAGCGCGAAGACCGACTCGGACTGGGCCAGCACGTCCAGGTCGAGGCGGGTCTCCCGGATGTGCCAGGGCTCCACCGGATAGGCGCGTTCACGGATCATGCGGGTGTCCCCCTGTCGATCAGGTCGCCGAGGTCCGTCACCACGACGTCCGCCCCGTGCGCGCGTAACTCTTCGGCCTGGCCCACCCGGTCCACGCCCACCACGTAGCCGAACCCGCCGGCCCGGCCGGCGGCGACGCCGGCCAGCGCGTCCTCGAAGACGGCCGCCTGGGCCGGCTCGACCCCGAGCAGCGCCGCCCCGGCCAGGAAGGTGTCCGGGTGCGGCTTGCCGCGCAGCCCTCGCTCGCGGGCGACCACCCCGTCCACCCGGGCCTCCAGCAGCGGCTCCAGCCCGGCGGCGACGACCACCTGCCGGCAGTTGGCGCTCGCCGAGACGACCGCGCGGCGCAGGCCGGCGTCGACCGTCGCCTCCAGGTACGTCACCGAGCCCGGATAGACCTCGACCCCGTCGGTGCGGATGCGCTCCAGCAGGACGACGTTCTTCCGGTTGCCCACCCCGTTGACGGTGTCCGCCTCCGGCAGGTCGTCGGGCACGCCCTCGGGCAGGATGATCCCCCGGGAGGCCAGGAAGGTGCGCACCCCGTCGGCCCGGGGCCGGCCGTCGACGTACCGGTTGTAGTCGGGTCCCGGGTCGAACGGCCGGTACGGCTCACCGGTGGCCGCCGAGTGCCGTTGGAGGAACGCGTCGAACGTCTGCGTCCACGCCGCGTTGTGCACCCGGGCGGTCTGGGTCAGCACGCCGTCCAGATCGAAGAGACAGGCGGTCACATGATCAGGCAGGCCCAGCACAATACGAATCTATCCACCGGCCGGACCCGGCAAACCGGTTTCACCCCACGACGCGCGGGGAGCCGGGTGGCGACACGCTCAGCGGTTCGGGCGCAGCGTCCAGACCACGGTCATCGCCGAGGTCGGCGTGCCGTCCTCGGTGGCGATCTCGACCTCGACGGGGAACTCGGGTCGCCGGCCGGCGTCCAGCTCGGCGATCACCTCGGCCGCCACCCGGCCGAGCCGCGCGGTGGCCAGCACCGGCCCCATCGCCAGCTTCCGGTACGCGATCTCCGCGCGCACGGCCAGCGGCACCGCGCGGTCGAGGAGTTGGCCGAACGCGGCCAGCACGACCGCGCCGGAGGCGGTCTCGCCGAGGGTGAACATCGCCCCGGCGTGCGGACCGCCGACGTGGTTGTGGGTGGCCGGCGAGTCGGGCAACCGGACCACGGCGCGCACGCCGCCCTCCGCCTCGGGGGCCACCTCGACGAATTCGACGCCGAGCGTACGGGCGAAGGGCACGGCCTCCAGCATGCCGGCGGCCACCTGGCGAGAGTCGATGCTCATGCCCGAACGCTACTCTCCGGTAACTTGCGGGGCAAGGCGGGCCGCCGGAAGGCGGCGCGGTCACCCGGCGTCGGCGCGTGCCGGGGCCGGGGGCCCTCAGCGGCGCTTCGCGTACGCGACGAACGCCGACCAGTCAGCCGGGGCGAACACCAGCGCCGGCCCCCGCCGATCCTTGCTGTCCCGCACCCCGACCGCCCCCGGGAGGTTGTCGGCCACCTCGACGCAGTTGCCGGAGTTGCCGCTGCTGCGGGTGCTCTTGCGCCAGAGCGCGCCGGTCAGGTCCATGCCTCTGCCGCCTCCGAGATCGCTGTGAGGGTGGCTCCATGCGGCAGCGCCTCGGCCCGCACGGACTCCCACACCTGCCGCAGCGAGTGTACGTCCGCCGTGCGCTCCACGATGGTGCCCTGCAACTGGTTGTCGAGGTAGCCGACATCGTCGCCGTCGGGCGGGGTGGCGAGCACGAACGCGCCGTTGAGCCCCGGGTAGGCGCCCGTGCCGCGCGGCACCAGGTGCAGGTGCACCCGGGGGCGGCGGCCTACCTCGACCATGTGCCGCAACTGCTCGCCCATCATGTCGGGGCCGCCGACCGGGCGCTCCAGCACGGTGTAGTCGAGCACCGCCACGAACTGCGGCGGGGCCGGCCGGTCGAGCACCGCCTGCCGGGCCACTCGGGCGGCGACCTGCTGCTCCATCTCGTCGCCGATGAGCTGGCTGGCCCCCTCGTGCAGCGCCCGGGCGTACCCCTCGGTCTGGAGCAGGCCCGGCACGACCAGCGGCTCGAAGCTGCGCAGCGCGGTCGCCTGCTGCTCGATCGTCACCCACTCGCGGAACCACGGCAGCAGGCTCTCCCTGACCAGGGTGTCCCGGATCCGGACCAGCAGCCCCTCGGCCCCCAGCACGTCGTCGCAGCGCCGGGTGAACTCCTCCCGGGGCGGGCGGCGGCACTGCTCGACCGCCGCGACCAGCGAGGCGGAGTAGTTGACCCGCTCGCCGAGGGCCTCCTGCGACAGCGCCGCGCCGTCCCGCAGGCGGCGCAACTCCCCGGCGAACAGTTCCAGCATGGGCACCCGGTTCATCTGCACACCTCTGCACACACACGTCGGCCGAGTCGGACGGCTGGGCCGGTAGGGGCGGAACGGCTTCCGACAGTAGTCCCGCGATCAGCACACTGTCACGCAGCGGAGCCGCTGCCGCTTCCACCCCCGGGAACGCGGCGCGACCGCACGGCCCCCCGCCAATCCCCCTGGTGGGGCGGGCCCCTCCCACCGACGAAGGAGACCCGCGTGATCAGCCACCAGCTCCCGCAGCCCGGCGACGGGCCAGCCGCGGACCGCCCCCGGGCGCACCCGGCGCACGCCAGGCCCCACACGCCGCTGCGCCCCATCTGGTGCTGCCGCGCCTGCGGGCAGCCCTGGCCGTGCCCGCTGGCCCGCCTGCTGCTCAAGGCGGACTACGAGGACAACCCGATCGGCCTGTCGATCTACCTGAGCGGGATGTACTACGAGGCGCTCCGGGACCTGTACCGACTCAACCCCGACGACGGACCCGCCCCTGGCGAACTGTTCGCCCGGTTCGTGGCCTGGGGGCCGTACCGCCGGCGGGCCGTAGACCCGCCGTAGACCTCGACGGCGGCCGGCGATCCCGGCGGCCGGCGTGGCCTCACGGGTCGCGGCGAGTCACCGACGCCACGGCGACGACGACGGCCGCGACGGCCCAGGCCGCGAAGACGATCCATGCTTCGGTAAGGGTCACCGGGTACTTGTCGACGCCGGGGGTCGGGCGTCCAGGAATGCTTGGGATCTGATGCGCCGAGTTCTTGACCAGGGCCTGCCACGCCGGGAACACCATGGCGTTCCCGATCTCCTTGACCCAGCGGTACGTCTCGCCCTGAAAGAGCGCCGGTAGGAACAGCAGCAGCCCGACGGCGGCGACGATCGTGCCGGCGGCATGCCGGATGACCCCGCCGAGCGCCATGCCGACCAGCGCGCACAGCGGGGCGAGCAGCGCGGACCCAGCTACGGCGCGGAGCGCTCCGGGTGCGGTGATCGACAGGCCGATGTGCTCCTGGTGGTAGATGGCCTGGGTGGCGCCGAACGAGGTGGCCGAGACGATCGCGCCGAAGACCAACATGATCGCCGTCACCACGACCACCTTGGCCAACACCACCGGCCGGCGGGCCGGCACGGCGGTGAACGTGGTGCGGATCAGGCCGCTCGCGTACTCGCCGAAGACCGTGATGGCACCCACGCTGCAGGCGACGATCCCAAGGATCTGAAAGGCCTCATCCAGGAAGGCGGCGCTCATCGGATCGAGGGCCGTGCGCTGCAACGGTGATGTGCTCCGCGCGATCAACGCGACGTTGGAGCGGGCGGAGTTCGTGGTGATCCCGACGCAGATCAACGCGCCGGCCGCGAGCACGCCGTAGGTCGAGCGAAGCGACCACAGCTTGATCCATTCGGCGGCGAGCAGGTCGCGGAACCGGGCGCGGGTGTCGGTGGTGGTCATCGCTGGTCTCCTGCGAGGTACTCGACGCTGCCGGCGGTCAGTTCCATGAACACTTCTTCCAGAGAGCTGGTCTGGGTGGTGACCTCGTGCAGCATGATCCGGTGGTCGAAGGCGAGTTGACCGATGCGGGCTGCCGTCAGCCCGGTCACGGCGCAACTGCCATCGCGGTGCGTGCTGACCATGGCTCCCTCGGCGGTCAGCAGGGCCGTCAGCGTCGCCGTGTCGGGGGTACGGACGATCACCTGCTGTTTCGCGCTGCGGGCGGTGAAGTCAGCCAGCGGTTCGGCGGCGATCAGCCGGCCCCGGCCGATGACGATGAGCTGGTCGGCCGTGTTCTCCATCTCGCTCATCAGGTGGCTGGAGACGAACACGGTGCGACCCTCGGCGGCCAGCCGCTGAAACAGGCCGCGGACCCACAGCACGCCTTCGGGGTCCAGGCCGTTGATCGGTTCGTCGAACAGCAGCACCGGCGGGTCACCGAGCAGGGCGGTGGCGATGCCGAGCCGCTGCTTCATGCCGAGCGAGAACCCGCCGACGCGCCGACGGGCCGCGCTGCTGAGCCCCACCTCAGCCAGAACCTCGTCGACCCGCCGGCGTGGCAGGCCGTTGCTCGCGGCCAGGGCCCACAGGTGGGATCTGGCGCTGCGGCCACCGTGGACGTCGCCGGCGTCGAGCAGCGCGCCGACGTGCCGCAACCCGCGGGGCAGGTCGCGAAACCGGCGCCCGTCGATGGTGGCCGTGCCGCTGGTGGGCTCGGTCAGGCCGAGGATCATGCGTAGCGTGGTGGACTTGCCGGCCCCGTTCGGGCCGAGGAACCCGGTCACCTGCCCCGGGCGCACGCTGAACGACAGGCCGTCGACTGCCGTGACCTTCCGGTAGCGCCTGGTCAGTTGGTTGACTTCGATCATGCCGTCAACGCTCGCCCGGCAAGGGGCCGCGCCGCATCGCACCGCCGGTGACAATCGCCCGCTCGGCTGTCGACCCTGGTTGTACAACCGCCGGTCGATGCCCGGCACAGCGGGCGAGATTACGATCGGCAGATGCCCACCACGACGAGGTTGCCGCTGCTCAGGGCTGTGCCACCGGGGGTGTGGACGGCGCTGACCTGGTGTGTCGGAACGGCATACCCGATCGTCATGTCCATCCGGTTGCCGGGCGAGGTACCCGTCAATCCGGTCCGGGATCCGTGGGACCCCTTTTTCGTCACCTCATGGTGGTACCTGGCCATCGCCACCGCCCTGGCGCTGGCCGGCAGCGTCCTGCTGCGCCGCCGGCCGCTGCTGGCCGTCGCGCTGCTGCTGGCCGGGTCGGTCGCCGCGGCGATGGCGCTCAACTCGACCCGGATCGCGTTCCTGCAGTTCCTGGCGGCCGATGTGGCCCTGGGTTTCCTCGCGGCCGCCCAGGCCCGGCGAACCTCGATCGTGGCTACCGCCATGGCGCTGTCCGTGCTGGCCGGCCACTCGGCGGTGCGAGTGCTGCTCGGATACCCGATCGGCACCTCGACCCAGTTGACCGTCGCGCTCAGCGCGATCATCGCCTGGCTGATCGGCAACTCGGTTCGGCAGTCCCGCGACCACGCCGACCGGATGGCCGCCCAGGCCACCGCCCAAGCGGTCACCGCCGAGCGCCTACGGATCTCCCGCGAGCTGCACGACAGCGTCGCGCACAACATGAGCATCATCGCCCTGCAGGCCGGCGCGGCCAGCCGGGTCATCGACACCCAACCCACTGCCGCCCGGTCCGCGATGACCGCCGTCGAGACCGCCAGCCGGCAGACGCTGTCGGAGCTGCGCCGGATGCTCGGCATCCTCCGCCACGCCGACGAGCCTCAGGACGCGCTGGCGTTCGATCCGCCGCCCGGCCTGGCCGACGTCGAGCGGCTGGCGGCGGCGACCGGCGCCGCCGGCGTTCAGGTCCAGCTGCGATGGCTGGGCGACCACCGGCCGCTGCCCACCGATATCGACATCTCCGCGTACCGCATCGTCCAGGAGTCGATCACCAACGTCGTACGCCACGCCGCCACCACCGCCTGTCGGGTAACCATCGACCAACGGGACGGCGAAATCGCCATCACCGTCGACGACGACGGGCGGGGTCACGGCCAGCGCCGAGGGACCGGCCACGGCATCGCCGGCATGCGCGAACGCACCGAGCTGCTGCACGGGCACTTCCACGCCGGCCCTCGCCCGGAGGGCGGCTTCCGCGTCACCGCCCGCCTACCGGTACTGGCGGCGCACCGATGACCGTCCGCGTCGTTCTCGCCGACGACCAGCCCCTCGTGCGTACCGCCCTCAGGATGGTCATCGCCGACGCCGCCGACCTCGACGTCGCCGGCGAGGCCAGCACGGGTGCCGAAGCCGTCCAACTCGCCACCGACCTGCAACCCGACGTCGTTGTGATGGACATCCGCATGCCCGGCACCGACGGCATCGAAGCCACCCGGCTCCTCGCCACCGACCCGCGCACGGCGGCAGTCCGCGTCATCGTGCTGACCACCTTCGACCACGACGAGCACGTGTACGCCGCCCTGCGCGCCGGCGCGTCCGGATTCCTCGTCAAGGACATGGCCCTCGACGACATCCTCGACGCGATCCGCGTCGTCGCCGCCGGCGACGCCCTCATCGCGCCCAGCGTCACCCGCCGCCTGATTCAACACCTCGTCGAACGCCCCGAACCCACCCCTCACCGGCTCCCGATGATCGACGGGATCACTGGACGGGAACGCGAGCTGCTGACCCTCGTCGGACGTGGCCTGTCGAACACCGAGATCGCGGCCGAGATGTTCATCAGCGTCACCACCGTCAAGACCTACGTCACCCGGCTGCTCGCCAAGTTGAACGCCCGCGACCGGGTGAACCTGGTCATCATCGCGTACGAAGCGGGGCTGGTGGCACCCCGTACCTGACGATCAGAAGCGGTAAGAAAGTCGGCGCTCGGCGACAAGTGCTGGTGTGACACCACCACCTGGAGGAACGGTGCCGGACGCCCGGAGGACGGCTGTGGACCGGCAACGCCTCACCGACTTGTTCCGGCACCACGGTGACGCCATCTACGCATACGCCACAGACCGGCTGGGCGGTGAGGATGCCCAAGATCTCGTGGCCGAGGTGTTCATCGTGGCGTGGCGTCGCTACGTCATCGACGGTGAACAGTTCAAGAACGCACCTGAGACCTGCGGCTCCGTTGAGATGCTGGTCGCTCCTGCTGGCAACTGACGTACTCCGCTGTCGCGCCACGCCCCACACGCCGCTGCGCCCCACAGGTGATGTGCCTGACTGTCGCCTTTTCAGGCGACCGCCAGAGCATGAAGTCGAATGCCGTGCAGGTACGGTCCTGTTTGTGTTCGACACTCCACAACGTTCGATCGCCGGTCGGTACCGGCTTGTCAGTCCCCTCGGGCAGGGCGGCATGGGACGGGTCTGGCTCGCCCGCGACGAGACGCTGCGCCGGGATGTGGCGATCAAGGAATTGGTGCCGCCACCGGGTCTGACGGACGACGAGCGACGGGAGATGCGCGAGCGGTCCATGCGCGAGGCGCGGGCGATCGCGCGGCTCGACCAGACCAACGTGGTACGGATCTTCGACGTGCTGCATGCCGACGGCGAGCCATGGATCGTGATGGAGTACGTCCCATCCCGGTCGCTTCAGGCGGTGCTGACCGAGAACGGCCCGCTCGCTCCGGCCCAGGTGGCGCGGATCGGCCTGGCCCTGCTCGCCGCGCTGCGCGCCGCCCACCGGGCCGAGCTGCTGCACCGGGATGTCAAGCCGGCAAACGTGCTGCTCGCCAATGACGGCCGGGTGGTGCTGACCGACTTCGGGCTGGCCACCGCACCTGACGACCCGAGCGTGACCCGAACCGGGATCGTGCTCGGGTCGCCCTCGTACCTCGCGCCGGAACGACTCACCGACTGCGTGCCCGGCCCTGCCGCCGACCTGTGGTCGCTCGGCGCGACGCTCTACGCGGCCGTGGAGGGGAAGTCGCCGTACGCGCGGTCGTCGGCGATCGCGACGTTGACCGCCATCGCGACCGATCCGCCGACCCCGCCCCAGCGCGCGGGGGCGCTGACCCCGGCCCTCGAAGGGCTGCTGCGCAAGGACCCGAGCCTGCGGATCGACGCCGAGGAGGCCGAGCGACTCCTGCGTCAGGCGATACCCGAGCAACCGTCCCGGGCACACACGCACTCGCAGGCGTCGGCGAGGCCGGCGGCGACGGGCACGACGGCAGCGGACACGACGGCGGCGGGCACGACAGCAGCGGACACGACGGCAGCGGCAGCGACGGCGGCGGGCACGACGGCAGCGGCAGCGACGGCGGCGGGCACGACGGCAGCGACGACGCAGGAGGAGCCAGCCCGGAAGCCGTCCGCCACCACGGCCCCGCCGGACGAGCCGACCCAGACGCCGATCACCGCCACGAGCGCCACCGCCGCCACGAGGCGAAAGCGCTGGCTGATCGCCGCCGTCGTGGCCGTGGGCCTGGTCGGCGTCATCGCGGCTCAACCGCTCTTCAGCAACGCCCTGGCCGACGAGGCCAAGCCCGATCCGGTGCTCGGCACGACGGCTTCACCGGCCCCCGCGCCGATGGCCGGATGGCACTACCACACCCAGGATCCCGGCTTCTCGATACCGGTGCCGGACGGCTCGCAGCAGCTCCGCGACGGCACCCGCGTCGAGTTCCACGAACTGGACAGCCGTCGCGTGCTGGCCATCGACGCCCTCGGCGCGCCGAGGGCCGATCTCCTGGCGGACGCCCGGGCCACAGAGGCAGCGGACCACAAGACCGGGAGATATCCGGACTACGAATCGGTTCACCTTCGCAAGGTGAACTACCGGGCGCGCGCGGTGGACCGCGAATGGACATATGTCGGCGCCGGTGGGAGGCGGATGCACACCCTCAGCCGCACCTTCGTCGCCGAGAACGGCCAGGCATACGCGATCGAATGGACCACACCGGACGATGCGTGGGAGGCCGGGCAGGACGCTCTTTCACTGATCATGGGAAGCTTCCGCGCGCTGCAGGCCCAGGCAGCACCGGGTGGAGCGTCGACGTCCGCCAAACCGAGCAGGAGCGCTTCGCCCTCGCCTCGCGCCAGCGTCACCCCGCTCACGTCACCGAAGCCCGCCAAGAGCGGCACACTGGCAAAGCCCCGGTTCACCAACCAACGCATCGTCAACAACGGCAGCGGCACGTGCATCGACGTACCGGACAGCAACCCGAACACAACGGCCAAGATCCAGGCATGGGAATGCCACGGCGCCGCCGGGGAGAAATTCACCCTCGCCGCGGACCGCACGCTTCGGGTGATCGGCAAGTGCCTTGAGATCACAGACCCCAGCAACGGCCCACACCTCCGGATCGCCACCTGCACGGGCAGCGCGAAGCAGCGTTTCGACCTGAACAGCGCGGGCGACCTGGTCACTCTCGGCACGGTCCCGGCCAAATGCGTCGATCTGCCCGGCGGCGACTCCACCAACGGTGCCTGGCTCAACATCTGGGACTGCAACGGCAGAGAAAATCAGAAGTGGCACATCGGTTAGGAGTGCTTTGTCCGGTCGGCACCGACAGTGCGTTGACCCAGGCGTTCGTGATCGGGGCGAAGCCGGTGGCCCTGCTCGCCGTAAGCAGGGTCGAGCCAGGCTTTCCATGATCGTTTGCTGACTGGAGAACTCGCGCAACGCGTCGTCTCACAGGTCAGCAGACGATCATGGTGTGACCCCTCACAGCACCCCGGAGGGTGGAAGGTCCCGCTAGGTGTAATGCCCAGCAGGCACCGTTGTTGACGTGGGTGATGGGTGGTTTGCCGCCGAGTGAGGTGTGGTTGCGGTGGTGGTTGTAGGTGTGGATTCGGGTTGGTGGGGCGTCGGTGTGGTGTTGGTTGTTGGTGTAGGGCTGTTGGTAGGCCCATTCGTTGAGGAGGGTGTGGGGCCGGTCCAGCCAGGCCAGGCGGTGTAGGCCGGGGCGGGTCAACATCGCGTGCACCGTGGAGGCCGGTATGCCGAGTAGCGGTGTGATCCGGCGAGGTCCGGGTTTGCGGTTCTGGCGTGGTGGACAAATCGTCTCGACCGTGGTTGGAGTCTTGTGGGGCAGATGGTGAGCGGTGTTGGGTCGGTCTTGTAGTCCTTGATCTCCCTCAGCGCGCCACCGGGTCAACCACTTGTAGCCGGTGGTGCGGGAACAATCCAGTTCTTTCACGATGTGGGCCACGGGTCGGCCCTCGTCGACGACACGCGGGGTCAACAGCCGCCGGCCGTGCACTGTCAGACGGGCATCACGGTGGGCCATGAGACCTCTGGTCCGGTTGTGGGCGTCAGCACCTCACACCTCGCCGGAGGTCTCACCTCGTTTCAAGCCGCCACGCCGTCAACAACGCTCATGGCCGCTACAGCTAGCCGCCGCCCTTCAACCCTGCCGCCCCCGCCCCGCGGGTGCTGCGCTGCCGACGCCGACGGTGCCCGACGGTCAGCCACAAAGATCGTCTGTCACGTACCGGCGTCCCACCCGGCGTGTCGCGCCGGTGACCAGCAGACGATCAAGGCGCGGCCCATGAGGAAGCGTGCGGGGCGGGGCGGGGCGACGAAGGACGGCAGGGAACGCCGCGCACCGCGCACGTTGCACAGGGGGCAGCAAACCACCCATCACCCGCGTCAACAACGGTGCTGGGCATTACAACTAGAGGAGGTGGCCGATGGTGCGGATGATCTCGGCGTAGAAGTTGCCCTCGATGCTGCGGAACAGGGCAAAATTCTCACCAGGGCTGCCGAAGAACGGCCGCAGCGTCCAGGCGAGCTGGGTGCCGACGAAGCCGAAGAGCAGGATCCACACGTACAGCAGGGTCATGCTCGCCGGGCGCTCGGCAGCCGGTCGACGGGCCGCCGGCTCGGGCCAGTGGCGGTACTGCGCCGGCGGGTACCCGGCGGGAAGCAGCCCCGGCCCAGGGTGACCGGGCACGACAGCCCCGGGCACGACGGCCCCGGGCACGACGGCCACCGGGGCGGGGGCCGCGACCGCCGGGGCGGGCGCGGGCTGGGCCGCGGCCTCGACGGCGGCTCCGTTGGCGCCGACCGCGACCGGCACGGAAGCCGGTGCCGACGTAGCGCCGACCGCGACCGGCACGGGAGCCGGAGCCACAGCGGCCGGGGCCACAGCGACGGGAGCAGGGGCCGGGGCGAGCAGGCCAGCGGCGTTGAGCACCTGCATGCCGCCGGTCAGGAAGCGCAGCCCGACCACCGCGCTCAGCGTCAGGATGGCGACGTTGAGCAGCTTGAAGAAGCCGTAGTCGGGCGCGGTGATCAGGAAGAAGAGGCTGATCGGCGCGAACGCCACGGCCAGCATCGAGGTGACGGTGATCGCCACCATCACCAGCGCCAGCGACTGTCGCACCGACAGCCGGGCCCCGAAGACCAGGTTGAACAGGTAGAGCGTGGGCAGGCAGATGGCGAGGGTGACCAGGAACAGCAGCGGCAGCTTGACCGCCGAGGTCAGCGCCATCAGCACGCTGTGGAACGCGCCGAGCACCGCGCCGTAGCAGGCGAGGGCGATGCCGGAGCCGGCCAGCATCCGCAGGGTGAGGCCGGTGAGGTCCCGGTCGTCCACGATCTGCTGCCAGATGCCCTGCCGGTCGCGCAGGATGCGCTCGATGACGAGCGGGCTGGGACGGTCAGCCGACACTGGCGGACCCCTTTCTCACACCGTGCTCTGTGGACGAAGTCCGCTGACCGTAGGGCACCGACCTACCCGCCCGCCACCCCGTCCGGCGGTCAGCGCCAGCCCACGTCGATCCGGTCGCCGCGCTCGTCGAAGAAGTGCAGCGCGTCCATGCGCACCGAGACGGCCAGCGGGTGGCCGGCGGAGACCGCCGGGTAGGGCGCGAGCCGGACTCCCAGCTCCGCCGGGCGGCGGTGGTGCCGGCCCTGGTCGCTGAGCACGCTGGCCCGGTTGCCCCCGACGGTCTCGTCGGGAGTCGGTGCCGGCGCGGCACCCCGGCCGGTGAGCCGCTGCATGACCTGCCCGAGCCGGCGCCGGCCGCGCTGGCCGCCGTCGGCGTCCCCGGGCCGGCTGCCCATCTCGTCCACCACGATGGCGGTGGCGCCGATGTCGAGGAAGGCCAGCGACTCGTGGCCGTGGTGCTCCAGGTAGCGGATCCGGCCCCGGAGCACGTCGCCGGGGGCGTCCGGGGCGACCGGGGTGAGCGCCTCGGCCCGCATCCCGACGACGATCCGCTCGCCGTGGTAGTGCGCGACGGCCCGGCTGCGGATGTCGGTCCAGGGCAGGTAGAGCGACTGCTCGCCGATTCTCAGCGCGACGTACCGGTCGAGGTGGACGTAGACCGACGCCTCCAGCAGGTTCATCCGGGGGCTGCCGAGGAACGCGGCCACGTAGAGGGTGGCCGGGCGGCCGTACACCTGGGTGGGGGTGCCCACGTCCTGGAGCACGCCCTTGCGCATGATGGCCACCCGGTCGGCCATGGTCAGGGCCTCGGCCTGGTCGTGGGTGACGTAGATGGTGGTGACGCCCAGCTCGCGGGTCAGGCCGGAGATCTCCGCCCGCAGCTCCGCCCGCAGCCCGCTGTCGAGGTTGGACAGCGGCTCGTCCATCAGGAAGAGCCCCGGTCGGCGGACGATGGCCCGGCCCATCGCGACCCGCTGGCGCTGCCCGCCGGAGAGCTGGCTGGGCCTGCGGCCCAGCACGTCGCCGATGCCCAACGCGCTGGCCACGTCGGCGACCCGCTCGTCGCGCGGCGAGGGGTCGACCCCGGCCAGCCGCAGCGGGAAGGCGATGTTCTCCCCCACCGTCATGTGCGGGTAGAGGGCGAAGTCCTGGAAGACCATGGCGATCTTCCGGTCCCGGGGCTGCAGGTCGTTCGCCAGCTCGCCGTCGAGCAGGACCGCCCCGGAGCTCGGGTCCTCCAGCCCGGCCACCATCCGCAGCACGGTGGACTTCCCGCACCCGGACGGCCCGAGCAGGACCATGAACTCACCGTCGTTGACATCCAGGTTGATCTTGTCTACGGCGACCGTCCCGTCCTGGAAGACCTTGGTCACATCCTTGAGCGCGACGGTTGTCACCGTCTCCTCCCCCAGTTCGTCGGCCGAACCCCGAATGAATGTGACCAGGATCATCGAATCCGCGCATCGGGTAAACGTGCCATGTTCGGCTCGTGACAGGCCTATTACATGGGCCAGCAGATTCAGCCCGGTTCGCCGAGAAAAGCCCGGCGAACGACCCGCTCGGCGGCGTGGCCGTCGTCCAAAGCGCAGAACCGGGCCCGGAACCGCTCACGGGCCGCGGTCGCGGCCGGGGCGTCGACCGCGCCGGAGCGGAACAGGTCGAGCAGACCGGGGAAGCTGGTGGTCACGGCGCCGGGCGGCTCGGCGAGCAGGTCCAGGTAGACGCCCCGGGCCAGCCGGTACGCCGTCCAGTCCGGCGCGTACACGACGATCGGCCGGTCCAGCACGGCGTAGTCGAACATCGCCGACGAGTAGTCGGTGACCAGCACGTCGGCGGCGAGGTAGAGGTCCTCGACCCGGTCGTGGCCGCTGACGTCCCGGATCCGGGCGCCGCCCGGGCCGAGGACCGGCCCGACCGACCCCGACGGCCGGCGGTCCCGGTCGTGGAAGTAGTGGCTGCGGATCAGCAGCCGGCCGGCCGGGCCGAGCGCGTCGAGCAGCAGGTCCGGGTCGAACGGCGGGCGGTACCCGGGCAGGTGCTCGCGGTGGGTCGGGGCGTAGAGCACCACCCGGTCGCCGGGGGCGAGGCCGAGCCGGGCACGCACCTCGCGCACCTCGCCGGGGGTGGCGGTGGCCAGCCGGTCGTTGCGTGGGTACCCGACCTCCAGCGTCGTGTACGTGGCCGGGTACGCCCGCTCCCACATCTGGGTGGAGAAGCTGTTCGCGGAGACGCTGTAGTCCCACCGGTCCACCCGGCGGAGCAGCTTCGCGAAGTCCATCCCCATCGCGCCGGCCGGGTAGCGCTGCTGGTCCAGCCCCATCACCTTGACCGGGGTGCCGTGGTGGGTCTGCACGTGCACCGAGCCGGGCCGCTTGCGCACGAAGTCGGGGAAGTTCACGTTGTTGACCAGCCAGCTGGCCCGGGCCAGCGCCCGGTGGTACTCACGGCTGCCGGCCACCACGAACTCCACCCCGCTCGGGAGGGAGCCGACCCGGTCCCGCCGGACCACCCACACACCGCGCACCTGCGGGGCCAGCCGGCGGGCCGCCTCGTAGATCGCCGCCGGATTGCAGGCGTACCCGCGGTACCAGTACGCCGCGTAGACGGCCAGCGTCGGGTCGAGCGGTCTGCGCAGCTCGGCCCGGTAGTACTCGCGCAGCAGCGCGTCGCGGCCCAGTCGGGCGGCCCGGCGGACCACCGGCCTCGCCCGGCGGACCTGCCGGCGGGCGGCGTCCCGGGTGTGGTTGGCCGCCCGCAGGGCGCTGAACGTCCACCACCGGCCGGCGGCGGCCAGCCGGTGCTTGAGCCCCTCCACCCCGTCCGGCACCGGGTAGCCCCCGGGCGGTCGGAAGCGGGCGTGGTCGGCGGTGATCTGGGCGAAGAAGGCGGACCGCAGCTCGGGAGCGATCCGCTCGCCGTTGCCGAGCACGGTCAGGTAGTGCCAGATCATCCGCTCGAAGAGCGCCGGGCGCAGGTCGTCGACGGTCGGCGTCCACCGGTCCATCAGCCGGAACACCCGGTGCCACTGGACGAACACCTCGAAGTGCCGGTCCCCCCGGGTCCGGGTGATCGCGCCGGCCCGACGCTGCCGGTAGTTGACGCAGACCCGGTCCAGCACGCCGATCCGCTCGGCGGCCATCAGCACCGGGAAGCTGAACGGCACGTCCTCGTACCAGCCGGGCTCGAAGCGCAGCCCGAGGTCGACCAGGAACTCCCGGCGGACCAGCCGGTTCCACGCGGTGTGCAGCAGCCGCAGCGTCTCCGGCCGCTCGCGCAGCCGGAAGGTGGCCGGTCCGGGCGGCTCGGGGAAGACCTCCCGCATCGCGCTGTGGGTGGGCCGGTTGTCCCAGCGCACCCGGACGTGGTCGACGAGCAGCACGTCCGGGCGGGTGGCCCGGAGCCGGGCGGCCACCTCCGCCAGGCAGTCCGGGGCCAGCCAGTCGTCGCCGTCGACGAACCACACGTACTCGCCGCCGGCCAGGTCCAGCCCGGCGTTGCGGGCCGGACCCAGGCCGATGTTCTCGGCCAGCCGGACGGCGCGGACCCGGTGGTCCCGGGCCGCGTAGTCGGCCAGGATGTCGCCGCTGCCGTCCGGCGAGTGGTCATCGACGCCGATCACCTCGACGTCGTCGAACGGCTGGCCGAGGATCGAGTCGAGACACTCGCTCAGGTACGCCTGCACCCGGTAGGCCGGTACGACGAAGCTGATCAGCGCCATCGACCGGCCCCCCACGTCAGCCCGGCTGGCGGACACCTCCGCGCGCCGGGACGCCCGCGGCCCGCCGGGCGCGGGCGGGCAGGACGACCCAGGCCAGGACCACGCTCCCGACGAAAACCATGAACAGGTACGCACTGAGTGTAACCATCACAACAGCCGCGAATCCGACGATCGCCGCGATGGCCAGCAGCACCGAACGCCCCTCCCAGCCCAGCGTCCACGGGTGCAGCGGCGGGGCCGCCTGCCGCTTCTCCAGCCGGGCCGTGAGGTCGTAGTGGTGCAGGGTGAGCACGAAGACGTACCCGAAGACCGCCCACGCCGGCACCCCGGCGACCACGCCGACCGCGACGGCGAACACGTACTCGCCGGCCCGCAGCGCGGCCGGGACCAGCCAGTCCAGCGGGCCGTCGTGCGCCGCCCCGGCCCCCAGGCCGGCGACCAGCAGCACCAGCAGGGCCGCCGGCACCGCCCAGCGCAGCCCGGCCGGGTCGCCGTCCCCACCCGCCCGCAGCAGGGCCGCGACCAGCAGCGCCGCCGGGCCGAGGACGCCGATCACCGCCAGCGTCAGCGGGCCCACCGGGCGCAGCGCCGGGAACCGGGCCGCGAGCGGGCCGTCGTCGCGGTGCAGGGTGGCGTCGACCGTGTCCAGCACCGGCACCCGCATCCAGCGGGCCCGCAGGGTACGCAGCGCACCCGTGTACGCGAACGCCAGCACCCCCCAGGTCAGCACCGCGACCAGGGCGACCAGCGGGTTGAACAGCGCCACGGCCAGCGCGATCAGCGCCCACCGCTCCCCGATCGGGAACACCACCGTCCGCTTCAGCCAGTACGACAGCGACCCCGTGTCGGCCTGCACCCGGGTCGACGCGGCGTTCAGCTTGTCGCCGATCCCGCCGCCGCCCGCGCCTGCGGTCTTCGGCCGGCGGGCCGCCTCGTCGTGCAGCACCCCGTACCAGGTGTCGGTCATGTGCCGGACGGTCTGCAACGTCATCGCGGCGATGGCCAGCGCCCAGCCGTACCGGTAGCCGGCGGCCGTCGCCCCGTAGCCGAGGCCGGCGTACACCACGTACTCCTTGGCCCGGTCGGCCATGGTGTCCAGCCAGCCACCCCACGCGCTGAAGTGCCGGGTGTAGCGGGCGAGCTGCCCGTCCACGCAGTCCAGCATGAAGCCGAGGTACAGCAGCACCGCGCCGGCGACCAGCGCGGGCCGGCCGCCGACGCCAAACAGCACCGCCGCGGCCACCGCGAACAGCACGGAGATGGCGGTGACCCCGGTCGGCGTCAGGCGCAGCCGCGCACACGCCTTCGTGACGTACGGGGACCAGGTGCTGACGAAGTACGTGGTGAAGAAGTCGTCCTTCTCCTTCACCGACAGCCGCAGCTCGGCCCTGTCCTCGTCGACCGCGCCGAGGGCCGCCTCGGCGCCGGCCAGCCCGGCCGGGTCGGCGACCCGGTGGGCGACGAGCAGGCGTACCCGGTGGGCGAAGGTCAGCGTGCCGAGCGCGGTGAGGCCGGCGAACAACCGGTCCACCGCGGGCCCTGCCGGGTCGGGTCCGAGGGCCGCACCGGCCGGAGATCCGGCCCGGGCGGCGGCGGCCAGCGCCGGCAGGCCGTCCGGCCCCACCCGCAGCGCCCCGCCGAACACCCCGGTCGCACCGCCGACGAGCTGCCCGTCCACGGCTGCGGCGACCACCTGGCCGCGCTCCTCGCGCACCACGGCCCGGCCGGGGGCCGGCGGGTCGGTGAGCACCAGGGCCACCGTCGGCCCCACCGGGCTGGTGGCCAGGTGCCGCAGTACGGCGGTGTGCGCCACCAGGTCCGCCCCGCTGACGATCACCGGCCCGGTCGCGGCGTCGGCGAGGGCGGCCAGCTCGGCCAGGTCGGCGGCATGCCGCACCTCAGTCGCCCCGGCCCGGCGCCACTGGTCGGCCAGCCGGTCGGCGAGCGTCGCCCCGGCGCGTGTCGGCAGGCCCGCAGCCGGCGAACCGGCGGCGAGCACGATCGCGAGCGTCACCGCGGAACCGCGGCGTGATACGCGTCCAGCGCCTCGGCGATCGTCCCGTCGACGATCAGCCGCCCGGCGTCGAGATACAGCCCCCGACGGCAGAACCGGGTCAGATCCTTTTCGTTGTGTGACACCAGCACCAGTGTGCGTCCCTCCCCCAGCAATCGGTCGATCGTCGCATAACACTTCTCGCGGAACTCCGCGTCCCCGACCGCGGTCACCTCGTCCATGAGCAGGACCGGGTGCGGCAGGTGCGAGATGATGGCGAAACCGAGCCGCACCTTCATCCCCGAGGAGTAGTGCCGCACCGCCGCGTCGATGGCCCGTTCCACCTGCTCACCGGCGAAGGAGACGATCTCGTCGAAGTGTTCGCGCAGGTAGCCCGACGACAGCCCGTGCAGCCCGCCGACGAGGTACAGGTTCTCCCGCCCGGTCAGGTCGTTGGAGAAGCCGGCGGACAGCTCCAGCAGCGGCGCCACGTCGCCACGGACCCGGATCCGTCCCTCGTCGGGGATCAGCACCCCGGCGATCAGCCGCAGCAGGGTGCTCTTGCCGGTGCCGTTGCGGCCGACCACCCCGACCGTCTCGCCGGCCGCGACGGAGAACGACACGTCCCGCAGCGGCCAGAACCGGCCGGCGTCGGCGGACCGGCCGCCCGGTCGGATGAAGAACTCCCGCAGCCGGAGCTGCCGCCGCCGGTTGCGGACGAACCGGATGCCGAGGCCGTCCGCCTCGATGATCGGTTCCGCCATCACAGCTCCCCGGGCGCCGTCGTCACAGCCGCCATCACAGCTCCTTGAGCACGGCGGGTTCGAGCCGGCGGAACGCCCACCAGCCGGCCGCCAGCACCAGGAGGCTCACCACGATCGTGGTGGCCAGCAGCCGGGCGTCGGGGAACTGGTCCGGGTACCAGACCGCGTGGTGGAGCTGGAAGATGCCGACCAGCGGGTTCAGCTCGTACCCGGCCTTCACCCAGCCGGGCATGGTGGACTCCCGGACCAGGCTCAACGGGTAGATGATCGGGGTGGCGTAGAACAGCAGCCGGATCACCAGCCGCATGAACCGCTCGATGTCGCGCATCAGCACGTTGAGCGCCGACAGGAGCAGCGCCAGCCCGACCAGCAGCACCGCCTGCACGGCGACGGCGAGCGGCAGGGCGAGCACCGACCAGCCGGGGTGCACCTCGCCGCGCGCCACGTAGCCGACGGCGATGGCGACCAGGATCGGCAGGCCGGCGGCGTACTCGGCGAACCGGCCGGTGATCCGGCCGATCGGGAAGACCTGGCGCGGCACGTTCATCGTGGTGATCAGCCGGGCCTGCCCGGTCAGCGCGTTGGTCGCCTCGCTCAGCGCCGAACTGGTCCACATCCAGGCGAAGATGCCGGTGATCAGGAACAGCGGGTACGACGCGGCGGCCTGCCCGAGGTGCCGGCTGGTGTCGCCGGAGTAGAGCACCCCGAAGACGAACCAGTAGATCGCCCCCATGCCGAGCGGTTCGATCAGCGACCAGAGGTACCCGAGCACCGACTGCTGGTACTTCACCGCCAGGTCGCGCCGGACGAGGATGCGCAGCGAGTTCCGGTGCGCCCACAGCGCCCCGACGCCAGACGTCACCCCGCCTCCTCGACTCCTCGCCGGATCAGCACTCGATCACGTTGACGGCCAGGCCACCCCGCGCCGTCTCCTTGTACTTGACCTTCATGTCGGCGCCGGTCTCACGCATCGTCTTGATCACCTTGTCCAGCGAGACGTGGTGCACCCCGTCGCCGCGCAACGCCAGCCGGGCGGCAGTGATCGCCTTGATGCTAGCCACCGCGTTCCGCTCGATGCAGGGGATCTGCACCAGGCCACCGACCGGGTCGCAGGTGAGCCCGAGATTGTGCTCCATGCCGATCTCGGCCGCGTTCTCCACCTGCTCGGGGGTGCCGCCGAGGGCCTCGGCGAGCCCGGCGGCGGCCATCGAGCAGGCCGAGCCGACCTCGCCCTGGCAGCCCACCTCGGCACCGGAGATCGAGGCGTTCTCCTTGAACAGCACGCCGATCGCCCCGGCCGCCAGCAGGAACCGGACCACGCCCTCGTCGGACGCCCCCGGCACGAACCGGGTGTAGTAGTGCAGCACCGCAGGGATGATCCCGGCCGCGCCGTTCGTCGGGGCGGTGACCACCCGGCCGCCGGCCGCGTTCTCCTCGTTGACCGCGAGCGCGAACAGGGTCACCCAGTCCATGACCCGCAACGGGTCGGTGTTCCCGGTGTCCGCCTCCAGGCTGCGCCGCAGCTCCGCCGCGCGCCGCCGAACCTTCAGCCCGCCCGGGAGTACGCCGTCGCGCTCGTAGCCCCGCTCGACGCACTCGCGCATCACCCGCCAGATCTCCAGCAGCCGGGCGCGCACCTCGCCCTCGGTGCGCCGGGACCGCTCGTTGGCGAGCATCACCTCGCTGATCGACAGCCCGTTGCCGGCGCTGACCGCCAGCAGCTCCGCCCCGGTCAGGAACGGGTACCGGACAGGGGTCGTGTCGGGGACGATCCGGTCCGCCCCGGCCGCCGCCTCGTCGACCACGAACCCGCCGCCGACCGAGTAGTACGTCCGCTGCCGCAGCTCCGCCCCGGCGGCGTCGTACGCGACGAAGGTCATCCCGTTCGGGTGGTACGGCAGCGACCGGCGCCGGTGCAGCACCAGGTCCCGGTCCGGGTCGAAGTCGATCTCCTGGGCGCCGAGCAGGCCGAGCCGCCGCTCGGCCCGGATCCGCGCCACCCGGGACCCGACGGTGTCGGTGTCGACCGTCTCCGGCGCCTCCCCCTCCAGCCCGAGCAGCACCGCCCGGTCGCTGCCGTGGCCGTGGCCGGTGGCGCCGAGCGAGCCGAACAGCTCCGCCCGCACCCGGGCCGTCGTGGAGAGCAGCCCGTCGGCCTTGAGCCCGGAGACGAACGTCCGGGCGGCCCGCATCGGGCCCACGGTGTGCGAGCTGGACGGCCCGATGCCCACGCTGAAGAGGTCGAAAACGCTGATCATGTGCACTTCCTCGCCGTCGGCCCCGCCGCGCGGACCCGGCCCCGGCCTCCCCGATCGGGTCGGCCGTCCCACCGCCGTCCGGGTGTGGACGACCAGACCGGCGAGCCTACCCGCCCAGCTCACCCGCCCCCCAGCTCCGCGTGCACATTCACGGAATCAGTGCCTAAAGGACCCTCGAAGGCCACTAATTCCGTGAATGTGCGGCTTCCTCGGCGGGCTGGGCGTCGCGGCGGCGACGCCCGGGTAAGCACCTACGGGTCAGGGGGTGCGGAATCACCCTCGGGACGGAGGGCGGGGTGGTTGTCCGTTCTTACCGTGGAATGCAGAGGCGGCGGGTACGCCGCAGAGTGGGAGTACGACGATGAGTCGCAAACTGGTCCGGCCCCGCGAGGGGCGCATGCTCGCCGGGGTCTGCGTCGGCCTGGCCCGCCGGTTCAACACCTCCGCCAATCTGGTCCGGCTGCTGTTCCTGCTGTCGCTGCTGCTGCCCGGCACCCAGGTGGTCGTCTACCTGGTGCTGTGGGTGCTCATGCCGAACGAGGACCGCTACGCCGCCGCCCGCCACTGACCCACCACCCACCACCCGCGGAAGTGCCCGCCCCGGACGTCCGGGGCGGGCACTTCGTCGCTGGCGGAAGGACGTCAGGGTGCGGTGTAGGTGACGGTCACCTTCTCGTACCCGAGGGACCGGAGCAGGCCCTCCAGCATCTTGCGGGTGTTCTCCTCGGCGCGGGCGGACAACCCGCTGTCCCGGGCGGCGGCGGTGATCCGGTCCTCGGCCAGCTTGTACACCTGCTGCTGGCGGTTCGGGTCGCCCTTGACCAGGTCGTTGAGCCGGTTGATCAGCCCTCGCTGCTGCGCGACGACGTAGCTCTTCTCCAGGTCCAGGTTGGTCTGGGCGAGCTGCGGCGCGGGGAGCTTGACCTCGACGGACTTCCCGTCGGCCGAAACGGCAATCGCACCCTCGGCGATCTTGCCGAAGTCGACGTACGCCTCGACGCTGCCCGCCCCCACGAAGAGGGTGCGCTCGTTCAGCAGGAACTCCGGGACGTTCTTCCGGTCGTTCTGCAGGTCGACCACGACCTGGAAGTTGCCCTCGGCCGCGACGTAGCGGCTGAGATCCTGGATCGACTTCAGCAACGGGGGCTGACTGCGGTCGGCCTGCTCCTTGCGGAACGGGTTGCGGAAGTCCGGGAAGACCCCGGCCACCTGCGTGCCGAGCAGCACCACCACGGCCAGCGCCGCAGCGCCGAGCACCAGGAGCAACCCCCGGGCGGGCCCGGAGGGGCCCTGCGGGGCGGGCCGGTCGACCTGACCGTCGGGCTCACCGTCAGGGGACATCGCGCTCACCATCCTCGATCGGACACATCGTCTTCCGATGACGGTACGGCCATCGTGCGACACCCGCTCGGCGAGCAGCCGGCCTGCGTCAGTCGACCTGGCCGGAGAGCACCAGCACCCGGGCGTGGATCTGGTTGCGCTGCTGGAGGGCGGCGCGCAGCGCGCGGTGCAGCCCGTCCTCGAGGTACAGCCCGCCGTTCCACTGCACGACGTGCGGGAACAGGTCGCCGTAGAAGGTGGAGTCCTCGGCGAGGAGCTTGTCCAGCGCCAACTCACGCTTGGTGGTGATCAACTGGTCCAGCCGCAGCGGGCGCGGCGGGATCTCCGCCCACTGCTTGAGTGTCAGGTTGTGGTCCGGGTAGGGACTCCCGTCCCGGACCGCTCTGAAGATCACGAAGGTACGCTCCCCTCCCCCTGACCGGGCCGACCCGCCGCGTCGGGTCGCATCGCGGTGTGGCGCCGCGCGACGCGGCACCGATGACCGTGCCAGCGTAGCCGCCCGTGCCACACCACGTTTTACTCCCTCTTGTCGCATTCACTACTGCGGCGCCCCGGCCCGGCCCTCACCGGTTCTCCGGGCCGCCGGTCGCGGTCGGCCCCGCGCACCGGTCAGCTCCAGCGACCCCGGCGGACCACCTCGTCGACCGGGCGACGCCCCCGGCGCAGCGACGGCGACCGGTGGTCCGGCGCCCGGTAGCCGACGGTCAGCGCGCCGATCGGCTGGTACTCCTCCGGCACCCCGAAGGCCTGCCGGTACGCGGCGGTGCACTGGGGCGGGATGCCGAAGAAGCACGCGCCCAGCCCCTCGTCCACGGCGGTGAGCAGCATCAGCAGGGCGGCGAAGCCGGCGTCGACGTGCCAGTACGGCACCGGCCAGCGGTCCGTCGAGCGGTCCGCCCAGCCCTTGTCCGGCTCGGCGTACCGGTCCAGATAGGCCGAGCGGTTGGCGTGCGGCACGACGATCAGCGGTGCCCGCCGCATCCCGGCCAGCCACCGCTCCCGCCCACCGCCGTCCGGGGTGGTGGCCGCCCAGAACCGTTCCCGGTCCTCCGGCGCCTCCAGCACCAGGAATCCCCAGCCCTGGGCGAACCCGGCGGACGGGGCCCGGACCGCGTGGTCGAGCAGCCGCTCGACCACGTCGGGCGGGACGGGGCGGTCCGGGTCGTAGTTGCGCACCATCCGGCGCCGCCGGACGACCTCGGCGAACTCCATGTCGCTCCCTCGCGCCGGCCGCTCAGGCCCCGGGACGGATGCCCCAGGCGCCCCGCCAGGTGTCCCCCGGCTCCAGCGTGATCACGTCCTTGCCCGAGCGGAACGCGTCCGGCGGGCAGGTCATCGGCTCGACGGCCACCGAGCGCCGGTGCCGCTCCCCGCTGAGGGTGTCGCCGGTGAAGACCTGCCACCAGCCGAACTCCCGGTCCGCCCAGATCCGCACCGCGACGGCGTCGTCCGGGGCGGCCAGGGTCACCGAGGATCCGCCGTCGGCGGCCCGGATCACCTCGCCGAACGCCGCGTCGAGCACCACGTCGCCGATCCTGCGCGGGCTGGTGTAGTCGTACTCGGTGCCCGCGACCGGGGTCGCCCCGACCGGCAGCAGCCGCCCGTCCAGCAGCACCCGGGTTCGCCCGGGCACCTGGATCGAGATGTCGTCGACGGCCACCCCGGGCAGCCGCAGGTACGGGTGCGTCGAGAAGCCGAACGGGCAGGGCCCGTCGCCGACGTTGGTCGCCTCGTGCTCGACGAGCAGTCCGTCCGGGCCCACGGCGTACCGGGTGCGCAGCCGCAGGCCCCACGGGTAGCCGGGGGTCGGCGGCAGGTCGTAGCCGACCGTCACCGCGTCGTCGGCCTGCTCGACCAGGTGCCAGCGCGCCCAGTTGACCAGGCCGTGGATGGCGTTGTTCCGGGTCGGCTCGGTCAGCGTGAGCTGCAAAGACCGTTCCCCGAAGGAGTACTGCCCGTCGCGGATCCGGTTCGGCCACGGGGCCAGCACCTGCCCGGCACCGCCGGGGCAGATCTCGTCGAGGTCGTACCCGTCGAGGTAGTCGGCCCCGTCGTGCCGGTATGTCCGCAGACCGCCGCCCACCTCCACGATGACGGCCTCGTGGCCGGCGGCGGAAATGGTCCATTGCGCGCCTGACGGCGGGGGGGTCGCGGCGTTCTGCATGCCGGTGACCTTAGTCGTTCACTCCTGGGCACGCGGTGTGGCGGCCCGGTAGCGCAGCAGCGCCGGGAAGGCCGCCACCAGCAGCACTGCCAGCACCGCCGAGGCCAGGCCGCCGCCGACCCAGGCGACGCCGGTGCCGAACCCGGCGGCCGTCGCCCCCGCGCGCAGGTCGCCGAGGCGGGGCCCGCCCGCGACGACCACCGTGTTCACGCCCTGGAGCCGGCCGCGCATCCGGTCCGGCGCGTGCACCAGCAGCATCGTCTGCCGCAGCACGGCGCTGATCAGGTCGGCCGCACCGGCCAGGGCGAGCAGCCCGACCACCAGCCAGAGTTGGCGGGCCAGCCCGGCGGCGGCGATGGCCACCCCCCAGCCGACCACGGCGAGGACCAGCGCCAGCCCCTGCCGGCGGAGCCGACCGATCCAGCCGGAGGTGAGCCCGCCCAGCATCGACCCGATGGCGATCGCGCTGTAGAGCCAGCCGACCGCCGCGCCGCCGCCGAACCGTTCCTGGGCGACCTGGGGGAAGAGCGCCCGGGGCATCGCCAGCACCATCGCGATCAGGTCGATGACGAAGGAGAGCAGCAGCACGGGGGTCGCGGCCAGGTAGCGGAAGCCGTCCACGATGCTGCTCAGCCCCGCCCGGCGGGGCACGGCGGAGCCGTCCGGGCCGGGCTCGGGGGGCAGCGCCGGCAGCCGGAAGGTGGCCCACAGCGAGACGGTGAAGAGCAGGGCGTCGACCGCGTACGCCACCGGCAGGCCGAGGCCGGTGCCCCAGCCGGCGAAGATCAGGCCGGCGGCCAACGGCCCGAACACCGAGGCGGCGGTGTGGGTGGTGTAGTTGAGCGTGCTCGCGGCCGCCACCAGTTCCGTCTGCACCAGCCGGGGCAGGATCGCGCTGCGGGTCGGCGAGGTGACGGCGAACGCGGTGGACTGCACGGCCACCAGGGTCAGCAGCAGCACCGGGCTGCCCACCCGCAGCAGGGCCTGGACCAGCAGCGCGAGCGTCGACGCCCAGAGCAGCGCCCCGCCGGCGAGCAGCACCCGGCGGCGGTCCAGGGCGTCGGCGACCGCCCCGCCCCACAGCCCGAAGACCAGCAGCGGCAGGAACCCGGCGACGCCGAGCAGGCCGACCCAGAACGAGCCGCCGGTCAACGCGTACATCTCGACCGGCACCGCGACCGCGGTGAACTGGAAGCCGAACATGGCCACGGCGTTGCCGAGCCACACCCGCCGGTACGCGGGCACGCCGAGCGGGCGCAGGTCGATCGCCCAGCTGCGCGGTCCGCGCGGCCGGGTCTGCCTGACGGCGGTCACGGGGCCAGTCGCTCCACGACCCACTCGCCGTCGCCGGCCGTCCCCGGGGAGGCCCCCGTGCGGCGGAACCGCAGCCGGTCGTGCAGCCGGCTGGCCCGGCCCTGCCAGAACTCCACCGTCTCCGGGCGCACCCGTAGCCCGCCCCAGTTCGCGGGGGCGGGAATCGGCTCCGCCCCAGCGAAGCGCTCGGCCGCCGCCCGGTAGCCGGCGTCCAGCGCGGCCCGGTCCGGGATCACCTGGGACTGGGCGCTGGCCCAGGCGCCGAGCTGGGAGCCGCGCGGCCGGCTGGCGTAGTACGCCTCGGTCTCGGCCCGGTCCACCGGCTCGATCCGCCCGGCCACCACCACCTGCCGCTGCATCGCGAACCAGGGAAAGACCAGGCTGGCGTACGGGTTGGCCAGCGCCTCGACGCCCTTGCGGGAGCCGTGGTTGGTGAACAGGACGAAGCCCTCGGTGTCGTACTGCTTGAGCAGGACGGTGCGGCCGCTGGGCCGGCCCAGGGCGTCGGCGGTGCCGAGGATCATGGCGTTCGGCTCGGGCAGCCGGGCGGCCACCGCGTCGGCGAACCAGTGGGCGAACTGGGTGTGCCAGTCGGCCGCCAGGTTCGCCTCGGAAAGGCCCAGGTCGGCGGCGTACTCGTTACGCATCCCCGCCGGTCCGGGTGTGTCACCCGTCACAGTCAGCCTCCCCCTCGTCGGGCCGCCCGCATCCGCACCGCTGGCCAGCCCCGCACCCCCAGTCTCACTGAGGCCGCTCGGTTGTCCACCGGCGGGGATGAGGCGTGCAGCACAGTCGCACTGGGTCGCGCAGCCGGTTACTCAGCAGGCAAGATGTCACGAACACGTCCCTGAGGATCGCCTAAGGTGCTTGACCGGTCGGGCCGGATGAGCTTGGGCGGGCGCATCGAGCAGATCCAGGAGAGAGCGACATGGCCGACTTCAAACCCGGGCTGGAGGGCGTCGTAGCCTTCGAGACCCAGATCGCCGAGCCGGACAGGGCGGGGGGCGCGCTGCGCTACCGCGGCGTCGACATCGAGGATCTGATTGGTCAGGTCTCCTTCGGCAACGTCTGGGCGCTGCTGGTCGACGGGCGCTTCGGCCCCGGCCTGCCGCCGGCCGAGCCGTTCCCGGTGCCGGTGCACTCCGGCGACATCCGCGTCGACGTGCAGTCCGCCGTCGCCATGCTCGCCCCGTACTGGGGGCTCAGCCAACTGCTGGACATCTCCGACGAGCAGGCCCGCGAGGACCTGGCCCGGGTCTCGGTGACCGCGCTCTCCTTCGTCGCCCAGTCCGCCCGCGGCCTGGGCCTGCCGGCCGTGCCGCAGAAGGAGATCGACAAGGCCGAGACGATCGTCGAGCGCTTCATGAAGCGCTGGCGCGGCGAGCCCGACCCACGGCACGTCAAGGCCGTGGACGCGTACTTCATCTCGGCCGCCGAGCACGGCCTGAACGCCTCCACGTTCACCGCCCGGATCGTCGCCTCCACCGGCGCGGACGCCGCGGCCTGCATCTCCTCCGGCATCGGCGCCCTCTCCGGCCCGTTGCACGGCGGCGCCCCCTCCCGGGTGCTCACCATGCTGGAGGCCGTCGAGCGCAGCGGGGACGCCGAGGGGTACGTCAAGGGCGTCCTGGACCGGGGCGAGCGGCTGATGGGCTTCGGCCACCGGGTCTACCGGGCCGAGGACCCGCGCGCCCGGGTGCTCCGCCGCACCGCCAAGGAGTTGGGCGCGCCGCGCTTCGAGATCGCCGAGGCGCTGGAGAAGGCCGCCCTGGCCGAGCTCCAGGCCCGCCGCCCGGACCGGGTGCTCGCCACCAACGTCGAGTTCTGGTCGGCCGTGGTGCTGGACTTCGCCGAGGTGCCGGCGCACATGTTCACCTCGATGTTCACCTGCGCCCGGATGGGCGGCTGGAGCGCGCACATCCTGGAGCAGAAGGAGCTCCAGCGGCTGGTCCGCCCGTCGGCCACCTACATCGGCCCGGGCACCCGCAAGCCGCGTGAGGTCGAGGGCTGGGACGCCATCCCGCACGGCGTCTGAGCCCGACGCCTGTCACCACCTGGGTGCGCGACGCCCGTCCATTCCGTCAGCGCCAACGAGGAAGGGGCCCCGCCGGTCGGCGGGGCCCCTCCGCGTTCCCGGGGGCTGGCCGGCCGCGCGACCGGCGGGTGTGTCCCACGCCTCACCGCCGGGTGCCCGGGTCGGCCCGGGTGCGAGGATGAGGGCTCGGCAGAGCCGCCGGACCAGTATCGGATCCCGGCCGACCGTGCGCCCGCGCACGCGACCGCCGTCGATCCGCACCCGCCCGCCAGACCGGGCCCCGCCCACGCGGAAGGATCTCGACAACCGTGGCTGACGCACCGACCATCCGGATTCCCGACGACATCAAGCCCACCGACGGACGGTTCGGCTGCGGGCCGTCCAAGGTCCGTCCGGCGGCCGTCTCCGCCCTCGCCGACGCGGCGACCGGCTTCCTCGGCACCTCGCACCGGCAGAAGACCGTCCGGGACCAGGTCGCCCGGCTGCGGCGCGGCATCGCCGAGTTCTACTCCCTCCCCGAGGGCTACGAGGTGATCCTCGGCAACGGCGGCACCACGGCGTTCTGGGAGGTCGCGGCGTTCGGCCTGATCCGGGACCGGGCCCAGTTCGCCAGCTTCGGCGAGTTCGGCGCGAAGTTCGTCAAGTCGGTCAGCCAGGCGCCGTTCCTCGGCGAGCCGACCGTGCGCAAGTCGGAGCCGGGCAGCGCCCCGACGCTCGTGGCCGAGGCTGGGGTCGACGCGTACGGCCTTCCGCAGAACGAGACGTCGACCGGCGTCGCCGTGCCGATCAGCCGGGTGGCCGGTGCCGACGAGGGCTCGCTGCTGCTGGTCGACGCCACCTCCGCCGCCGGCGGCCTGGCGGTCGACGTGCGCGAGACCGACGTCTACTACTTCGCCCCGCAGAAGTGCTTCGCCTCCGACGGCGGCCTCTGGCTGGCCCTGATGTCGCCGGCCGCGCTGGAGCGGGCCACCGAGATCAAGGCCTCGGGCCGGTACATCCCGGCGTTCCTCGACCTGGTCACCGCGATCGACAACTCGCGGCTGGAGCAGACGTACAACACCCCGGCCCTGGCCACCATCTTCCTGGCCGCCGAGCAGACCGACTGGATGAACGAACAGGGCGGGCTGGACTGGGCCGCCAAGCGCACGGCCGAGAGCGCCGGCATCGTGTACGGCTGGGCCGAGCGCTCGGCCGTGGCGACCCCGTTCGTCACCGACCCGGCGCTGCGGTCCAACGTGGTCGCCACCGTCGACTTCGCCGACGGGGTGGACGCGGCGGCGATCGCCAAGGCGCTGCGGGCCAACGGGATCCTCGACACCGAGCCGTACCGGAAGCTGGGCCGCAACCAGCTTCGCATCGCGCTCTACCCGGCGGTCGAGCCGGCCGACGTGGAGGCGCTGACCGCCTCGATCGACTACGTCGTCGAGCGGCTCTAGGCATCGTCACACTGGGTGGTCTCCCGGCCGCTGGCGGCCACCCAGTGTGATCATCTTCGCAGCCCGTCCGCAACATGCGGGTGTCGGTTCCCCCACCTGGTGACGGATGGGCGTACCGTGGTCCGAGACGCCTGGGTGGCCGACTCGTGGCGTGCGGCCAGCGAAGCGGGACGGAGGCAACGCTCATGCGCCCAGTACGCTTCGTCGCCCTCTCCGAGGACGGCCAGGCTCTGGTGCTCGCCGACGAGGTCGGGCGGCTGCTCGCCCTGCCCATCGACGAGCGGATCGCCGGTGCCATGCACGCCGAGCCGGGTGCGCCCCCGCTCGCCGTGGTGACGAACGCCGCCGACCTGGTGCCGTCGCTGTCCCCCCGCGACATCCAAGCCAAGATCCGCTCCGGCGAGTCCGCCGAGGACGTGGCCCGCATCGCGGGAGTCCCGGTCGACCGGGTGCTGCGCTACGCCGGCCCCGTGCTCCAGGAGCGGGCGATGCTCGCCCAGCACGCCCGGCGCACCCGCCTCAAGGGCGCCGAGAAGCCGACCCCGCTGGCCGATGTGGTCAACGGCCGGCTGGCCCAACACGGGATCGACACCGAGAAGATCTCCTGGGACGCGTACCGCCGCGACGACGGCACCTGGCGGATCATCGCCACCTGGCCGTCGGGCAAGGCCACCGCGCAGGCGGTGTGGGACCTGGACAAGACCCGGCAGAACGTCACCCCGCACGACGACATGGCGCAATACCTCTGCGCCGAGCGCCCCACCCCGATCCTCGGGCAGGAGCCCGCGCCGGAGCGGGGCGGCCACGCGCTGCCCGGCCCTTCGCGCGCCGAGCCGGGCCGGGGCGGGCACGGGCTGCCTGCGGCTGCCGGCGAGCACGGCCGCCCGGGGCGGGACCCGATCCGCGCGGGGCGGGATGCCCTGCTCGCCTCACTGGACCGCCCACTCGGCTCGACGTCCGGGCGTGGCCTGGAGCCGCGCACGCCGGCGGCGCTGGCCGGGTCCGAGGCGCCCCGGCAGCGGCCGGTCGGCGGCGGGGCCGCGGCCCTGCTCGGCGGCGGCCAGGGCTCCGCGTTCGACGACGACTCGGACGCTCCGAAGGAGATCCCGGCCGTGCCGTCGCTGGCGGTGCTCCGGCCCCGCCGCACGGCCGCCGCGACCGCCGGCGGGAACGAGTCGACCGACGCCTCCGGCAAGCCCCGCAAGCGGCTGCCGAGCTGGGACGACGTCCTCTTCGGCAGCGGCCCAGCGGCCCGCGAGTCCTCCTGACCGACCCGTCCGCCGGGCGGCGTGCCCGCCACGCCCCCGGCGAACGGGTCGGCACTCGAAGTGCGCCCGTGGCAAGGTGGGTCGCATGGAGTACACGAATCTGGGACGTACCGGGCTGTCGGTGAGCCGGCTCTGCCTCGGCACCATGAACTTCGGGCCGCAGACCAGCGAGCCGGACAGCTTCGCCGTCATGGACCGGGCGCTGGAACATGGCATCAACTTCTTCGACACCGCCAACGTGTACGGGTGGCAGACCGGCGAGGGGATCACCGAGCAGATCATCGGCCGTTGGTTCGCCCAGGGCGGCGGCCGGCGGGACAAGGTCGTCCTGGCCACCAAGGTCTACGGCAAGATGGGCGAGTGGCCCAACGAGCAGGGCCTGAGCGCCCGGCACATCGTCCGGGCCTGCGAGGACTCGCTGCGCCGGCTCCAGACCGACGTCATCGACCTGTACCAGATGCACCACGTCTCCCGGGTCACCCCGTGGGAGGAGATCTGGCAGGCCATGGAGACCCTGGTCGCCCAGGGCAAGGTGGTCTACGTCGGATCGTCCAACTTCGCCGGTTGGCACATCGGGCAGGCTCAGGCGGCGGCCGAGCGGCGCAACTTCCTCGGCCTCGTCTCCGAGCAGTCGATCTACAACCTGCTGACCCGTCACGTCGAGTTGGAGGTGGTCCCGGCCGCCCAGCACTACGGCCTCGGCATCATCCCCTGGTCGCCGCTGCACGGCGGGCTGCTGTCCGGGGTGCTGCGCAAGATGGCCGAGGGCGGGGCCGCCCGGGGCACCAGCGGCCGGGCCGCCGAGGGCCTGGCGGAACACCGGCCGGCGATCGAGGCGTACGAGAAGTTCTGCGCGGAGCTCGGCCACGACCCGGCGGACGTGGCGCTCGGCTGGCTGCTCTCCCGGCCGGGGGTGACCGCTCCGATCATCGGCCCGCGCACCCTCGACCAGCTCGACCGGTCGCTGGGCGCGCTGGACGTGCGGCTCGACGAGGCGGCGCTGGCCCGGCTCGACGAGCTGTTCCCGCCGGTGGGCAAGGGCGGCCCGGGCCCGGAGGCGTGGGCCTGGTGACGGCGCCTCAGACGGGCCAGGCGGCCAGCCGGTCGTGCGTCGGCCGGGGGCCCCGGTGGCTGCGGACCAGCACGAGCTCGGCGGCCGGCCACCCCGGTCCCAGGTAGTCGTGCAGGGCCTCCCGGTCGGCGGCCACGTCGGCCCGGTCGATTCGGTCGCCGGGCCGGGCGATGGTCAGGTGCGGGCGGAACGGCTTCTCGTCGTACGGCAGCCGGCCCCGGCCCAGCCCGATCCGGACCAGCCGGGCCAGGACGCGAAGCGCCTCGACGTCGCCGCGCACGTCCACCCAGAGCACCGTGAGCCGGCCCTCGCCGAAGCTGCCCCCGCCGCCGAGCCGCAGCACCGGTGAGCCGGCCCGGCCGGCCCGGAACGTCTCGGCGGCGATCCCGAGGGCGCTCTCCGCATCGACCAGGCGGCCCGCGTCCACCTCGCCGAGGAAGGCGAGGGTGAGGTGCGCGTTCGCGGGGTCGGCGAGCCGGACGTCGGTGCCGGCCGCAGCCGCCCGGCCGACCCGCAGCCGGGTCACCTCGGCGGCCAGGTCGGCGACGGCCGCAGCCGGCGGGTAGACCGCGACGAACAGCCGCACCCGGGTACGCCGTTCAGCGGTGCCGCTGGCGGTGCGGGGCGCGGGCGGCGGGCAGGGTCAGCCCGGCGGCGTGCAGCGCCCCCTCGACCCGGACCCGCTCGATCTCCCGGTCGGCGCCGGCCAGCTCGCCCAGGTGCTCGGTGAGCCCCAGACACCGGCAGGCCGCCCGCAGGTGCTCGTCGTACGCGTCGAGAACGGCGGGGTGCCAGATCACCGCCCGGCCGACCTGGTTGACCCGGTGGTTGCCGAAGCGGCGCAGGTCGGCGGCGATCTCCTGGAGGGACCGGCGGTCGGCCCGGTCGAACTCGGTCAGGTCGATGCCCCGGGTGAGCGCGTCGGCCTCGACGGCCCGGTCCAGCCGGGCGACGGTCCGGCGTTCCCGGCGGCGTTCGCGCCACTCGGCGTGCCAGCAGACGACCCGGTCGATGATCTCGTCGGCGCAGAACAGCAGCGCGAAGGCGACCGGCAAACTCGCGACGGCGACGAACGCCAGGGCAAGGAGCATCGCGCGGCCTACCTCCACGCATCGACGCTAAGCCCCCGCGCGCCTGCCCGCCACCGGATTCTTGACATCCAGATACATCAATCTTTCACCCGCCTGTCGGGGCCCTTCCCCCGAGGGCCTCCGACAGGGGCCTTCCGTTACTCCGGGGAGACGACGTAGAAGCGGGGCATCGGGAGAATCCGCAGGCGAAGCCGGGCGCCCGAGCGGCGCAGCTGCCAGGCGAGCGCGATCAGGGCGGTGGCCAGCGAGATCAACCCGCCGATCCAGATGCTCGCCCCGGCGCCGAAGGTTTCGGCGACCCAGCCGATCAGCGGTGCCCCGACCGGGTTGGTGCCGAGGAAGACCAGCACCCACAGCGCCATCACCCGACCCCGGAACGCGGCGTCGGTGCCGAGCTGCACCCGCTGGTTGGCGGCCTGGGCGAAGAACACCATGAAGAACCCGGCGGGCAGCAGCAGCGTCACCACCATCCAGTACGCCGGCACGACCCCGACCAGGGTGCCGAAGACGGCACAGCCGATCGCCGCGCCGAGGACCACCCAGACCGACGGGCGGCTGCGCCGACCGGTGCCGGCCAGCGCCCCGACCAGCGCGCCGACGGCCAAAGCCGTGCTGAACAGGCCGAACGAGGCGGCGCCGGTCTTGAACACGGTCTTGGCCAGCGCGGCCAGGGTGAGCTGGAAGTTGAACAGGCTCATCCCGATCACCGACATCACCGCCATCGGCAGCAACAGGTCGGGGCGGTGGGCGACGTACCGCAGCCCGTCGACCACCCGGGCGGAGTTTCGCTCGCCGACCGGCGGCAGGGCCTCGCGGTACAGCTCGGCGGGGCGCATCCGGACCACGTTGGCCAGCGGGGCCAGCGAGCTGACCGCGGTGAACAGGAACACCGGGCCGACGTCGACGACGGCGATGGCCAGGCCGGCCACGGCCGGGCCGACGATCCGGGCGGAGTTGAACACGGCGGCGTTGAGCGACAGCGCGTTGGGCAGCAGGGAGGTGCCGACCAGTTCGGAGACGAACGCCTGCCGCACCGGGGTCTCCACCGCGTTCGCGACGCCGAGCAGGAGTGCGAAGACGAAGACGTGCCACAGTTCCACCAGACCGGTGAGCACCAGCAGGCTCATCCCGAACGCCAGCACCGTCCAGAACACGTTCGCGACGAACAGCAGCAGGCGCTTGTCGTACCGGTCGGCCAGCCGCCCGGAGATCAGGGTGAGCAGCAGCACCGGGGCGAACTGGAGCGCGGTGACGAAGCCGAGCGCGGTGGCGGAGTCGTCCGAGAGCTGAAGGACGAGCCAGTCCTGGGCTATGAACATCATCCAGACGCCGATCATTTTGATCAGCTGCCCGGACGCAAAGAGCCGGTAGTTACGGACCTGCAATGACTGGAACATCGTGCTCAGCTTCGCCTGCACCCGGTGTGCGCCTCCTCGGTCGTACGCGTCATCGACGGCGGACGGCGCGGCGCGGTGGCGCGGTCAGGCGCGGGCGAGCTGCTGAAGGATCTCGGCGGCCTGCCGAAGCGTCTCCCGGTCGGGCTCGGTGAGCTCGGCCAGCCGGCGGGCCAGCCACTCGTCGCGGACCCGCTCGAACTGGTCGAGCACGGCCTGTCCCCCCTCGGTCGCCGAGAGGATGACCTGCCGACCGTCGGTCGGATGGGGGGTACGCCGCACGAGGCCGCGCTCCTCCAACTTCGCGACGATCTTGGTCATCGTCGGCGGTTGCACCCGCTCGACGTCGGCCAGTTCCCGGGGCGTCAGCGCGCCCGCCAGCCTGAGGCTGGTGAGCGCGGAGAGCTGGGTAACCGTCAGGTCACCCACCGGGCGGGCCTGTCGGACCCGCCGGTTGAGCCGGGTGATCGCATCACGCAACTGGGGGGCCAGTTGCGCCGGTGGCACGCGCTTCGCCGTCACCGTCCGCTCCGTCACAATAGTTAGCCTAGCTAATGAACCCGGCTGGCGGCGTGCGATATGACCATGCTCACCAGGGAGTTCACGACCGAAAGGCCGGGGTACCCGAATAGGGCACCCCGGCCCGGCCGGCCACGGTGGGTCGTCAGAGCACGACGGACTCGATCGGCCCGCGCAGGAAGTACAGCACGAAGAGCACCGCCACCCCGTACAGCAGGGGGTGGATCTCCCGGGCCTTCCCCTTCGCCAGCTTGACCACGACGAAGGAGATGACGCCCGCGCCGATGCCGTTGGAGATCGAGTACGTAAACGGCATCATGGCGATGGTGAGAAACGCCGGGATGGCGATCTCGTAGTCGGTCCAGTCGATGGTCCGCACCGCGGTCATCATCAGGAAACCGACCACCACCAGCGCCGTGGACGCCGCCTCGAACGGCACCACCAGGGACAGCGGCGCGAGGAACATCGCGAGCAGGAACAGCACGCCGGTGACCAGGTTGGCCACGCCGGTCCGCGCGCCCTCCGCGACACCGGCGGCGCTCTCGACGTACGACGTGTTGCTGGAGACGCTCGCCGCGCCACCCGCCGCCGCCGCGATCGAGTCGACCAGCAGGATCTCCTTCGCCCGCGGCGGGGTGCCCCGCTCGTCGAGCATCTTGCCCTCCTGGCCGATCGCGACCATGGTGCCCATCGTGTCGAAGAAGTCCGTGATCAGCACCGTGAAGACGAACATCAGCGGGACCAGCCAGCCGACCCGGGTCCAGGAGTCCAGCACGTTGAAGTGGCCCAACAGCGACAGGTCAGGGAGGTCCACGACCTTCTTCGGCAGCTCCGGCACGTTCAGCGCCCAGCCGTGCGGGTTGGGCTTGCCGTCGACGAAGGACGGGCCGACGTTGGCCACGGCCTCCACGATGATCGCCAGCACGGTCGAGGCGAGGATGCCGATCAGGATCGCGCCCCGGACCCGGCGGACCACCAGCACGATCGTGATCAGCAGGCCCACCACGAAGACCAGCAGCGGCCAGCTGACGATCCTGCCGTTGATGCCGAGCCCGACCGGGACGGTGGTGTTCGCCGCGTCCGGAATTCGGCGGACGAAGCCGGCGTCGACCAGACCGATGATGGTCAGGAAGAGGCCGATACCGACGCCGATCGCGGTCTTGAGCTGGGTGGGCACCGCGCGGAACACCGCGGTACGCAGGCCGGTGAGCACCAGGATCGCGATGAGCACACCCTCGATCACCACCAGGCCCATCGCGTCGGCCCAGGTCATCTGTGGGGCGATCTCGTACGCGACCAGCGCGTTCACGCCCAGGCCCGCGGCCAGCGCGATCGGGAACCGGCCGACGACCCCCATCAGGATGGTCATCAGGCCGGCGACCAGCGCCGTCGCGGCGGCCAGCGCGGGGATGGACAGCTTCTTGCCGTCGCCGTCGACGGCGCCACCGAGGATCAGCGGGTTGAGCACCACGATGTAGGCCATCGTGAAGAAGGTCGCCAGACCACCTCGGACCTCACGGCTCAGCGTCGAGCCACGGGCGGTGATCTCAAAAAAGCGGTCGAAACCGTTACGGGGGTGGGCGGGATCGGGTGCATTGCCTTCGTGCGGCGGCGCAATGGCCATCTGGTCCTCGCAGGTGATCTTCCGTCTGTCGCGCGCATCGTCGCAGATCACCGGCCACCTGCAAAAGTTCGTCGCGTACGCTTGCCCCCGTGCGACAGGAGCAACCGCCGCGGCCCGAGCCGCTCGACCCACCGATGGTGCCGTTCGCGGTCGCCGGGCTGGCGGTCTGGGCGGTGGTCGGTCTGGTGCTGCTGATCTTCTTCCGGGGTTGGCTCACCGAGCATGGTCGCCAGGACTGGCTCTGGACCTGCCTGGCCGGGTTCCTCTGGGGCTTTCCCGGTCTTGCGGTGATGATGCGCCACGACGCCAACCGGCGTCGCCGCCGCGCCGCAGCTCAGACCGTCCGGCCTGGCGACGCCGACCGCTGACGCAGACCGGTCAGGGGCGGGCGTACGGCTACGCCGGCTCCGTCGAGCCCGGGGCCCAGCTCGCCGACACCGCCTCGCTCACGCTCACCGACCCCGCCTCGCTCACCGACATCGCCTCGACCGCGCTGTCGTCGTACACCGTGGGCAGCTCGTCGACCGGGGTGTCGGAGGTCTCGACGAGGGTCTCCGAGTGCGCGCCGCAGCCGTGGTCGGCGCTGACCACCCGCCCGTCGTCGGGCGCGTAGAAGTTGCCGCACGCGCCGAAGGACTGCCGCAGCGAGCCGGCCAGCGGCAGGTAGAAGCCGCAGGTGCCGCACCGGGCCGCCGCCGGGGCTGCCATGGAGATCGACGCGGCGGGCCCGTGGTCGCCGTCGTACCAGCGCTGGGCGGCCTCGGCGCGCCCTTCCCGGGAAAGCACCCGGGGCCGGCCGAGGCCGAGCTCCCAGGCGGTCTCCTCGACCGCGGGGTCGTCGGAGAGCACGTACCCGGGGGCGAGCCGCTCGTCGTCCGGCGAGGTGGGCAGCAGGTCGCCGGGGCCGAGGTCGCCCGGCTTGAGCCGCTCCTGCCAGGGCAGCCAGCCGGGGGCCAGCAGCGCGTCCGGGCCGGGCAGCAGGACCGTCTCGCAGATGGTGACGTTCCGACTGCGCGGCACCCGGGTCACCGTGACCGCCCACCGCCAGCCCCGGTAGCCGGACAGCCGGCACTCGAAGTAGTGGGTAACGAGCCGGTCGGCCTCGGCAACGGCCTGGAGGTGGTCACCGACGTCGGAGGGTTCCACCTCGGTGATTGCGTCGCGGGCCACCTCGACGGCGGCGGCGCAGACCTGGTCGAGGCGGGCGGCACGGGCGGAGACGGGCCTGGTCACTCAACCATTGTCCCCCATGCGCGGCGACGACCGACAGGCACTCCCCGGAGCGTGTTCTCCGGTGGTGGTCGCGCGGGGGTGGGGCGGATGGGCGAGGATGGTGCACATGCCGTTGTTCTCCCGCTCCGAGCGGTCCCTACTCGGGCGGACCGTCGGCACCGGCATCCGCGCCGTCCGCCTGCTGCTGCGCGGATCCGCGCGCGGCGGGCGCTGGATGACCCGCCGGGCCGGCTCGGCCCGGGCCAGGGGCGCCGGCGGCGAGGTCGGCATGGTGCGCCTGTTCGACCTGCACGCGGTCTCCTGTGCGGGGGACACCCTGATCGCGATCGGGCTCGCCGGCACGATCTTCTTCGAGGTACCGCTCGGCGAGGCGCGCAGCAAGGTGGCGCTGTACCTGCTGGTCACGATGGTGCCGTTCGCCATGCTCGCGCCGGTGGTCGGTCCGCTGCTGGACCACTTCCGGCACGGCCGGCGGTATGCGCTCGCCGCCACCATGCTCGGCCGGGCCTTCCTCGCCTGGATGATCTCCGACCACATGAACGGCTTCGGCCTCTACCCGGCGGCCTTCGGGGTGCTCGCGCTCTCCCGGGCGTACGGGGTGGCCCGTTCGGCGGCGGTGCCCCGGCTGCTGCCGGAGGGGCTCGGGCTGTCCCAGGTGGGCGCGCGGGCCAGCGTCTACGGCACCGTGGCCGGCGGGCTGGTCGCCCCGATCGGGCTGGCCGCGTTCTGGTTCGGCCCGCAGTGGCCGCTCCGGGTCGCCTCGGTGATCTTCCTGGTCGGCATGGTCGTCGCGCTGCGACTGCCACCCAGGGCAGACTCGGACCCGCCCGAGCGGGTTCCCCGCCCACTGCGGTCGCTCGGCCGGCGGTCCGCCGGGGACCGTCCGCTGGGGCGCGGCCGCCCGGCTGGTCGGCTCGTCATCGCCACCCTGGTCGGGGCGGCCCTGCCCCGCGCGGTGTACGGCTTCCTGCTGCTCTTCCTCGCGTTCGCGCTGAGGAAGGGCGACCTGACGACCGACTTCTTCGGCCGGAACCTGAGCCCGGAGGTGGCGCTCGGCCTGGTCGGCGGAGCGCTGGCGGTGGGCACTTTCCTGGCCACGGCGGTCGGCACCCGGCTGCGCATCCACCGGCCCACCGCGATCCAGTCCAGCAGCATGATCATCGTGGCCGGAACGGCCGTCCTGGCCACCATCCAGTTCTCGCTGCCGATGGTGGCGCTGCTCTGCCTGGTCGCCGCGCTGGCCAGCGGGGTGTCGAAGCTGGCGGTCGACGCCTCCATCCAGGAACGCATCCCGGAGCGGCTGCGGGCCAGCTCGTTCGCCCACTCCGAGACAGCGCTGATGCTGGCCTTCGTGGCCGGCGGCGGTCTCGGCCTGGTCCCGCTCGACGGGCGGCTCGGCATCGCCGTCGCCGCCGGGGTCGGCGTGCTCGCCGCCGCCCGGGGCGTGTACGTCGCCGGGAAGCTCCGCGACGAGCGGCTGGTCGGCCGCCCGCTCGGCGACGACGAGCTGAGCGAGGAGACCACCGCCGCCCCGCCGGGCGCAGACAACACGGCGGCAAACGTCGTCCCGCCCCCACCCGCCCGCTCCGCGCCCGCCCGCTCCGCGTCCGGCAACTCCGCGTCCGGCAACTCCGCCCCCGCCCGGTCCGCCCCCGACCAGTCCACGCCCAGCCGCTCCTCGGCCGACCGCTCCTCGGCCGACCCGGTCCGGGGTCCCGACGCCGATCCGGCCCTCGCCCCGCCCGGGTACCACGTCTACCGGCCCTCCTCCGCAGTCGCCGGCTCCGGCGGCCCGAACGGGGCCGACGACGACACCCGCCGCGAGCCCCGGGGCCCGGTGTCGTGACCGACCCCATCGCCGCGCGGACCACCCCCGGAGGGCTGCTCGTGGTGACCGCGGTGCCGGCCGAGGCCGAGGCGGTCCGCGCCGGCCTCCCGGCCCCCGCACCGGGCCATCCGGGCTCCGGCTCCGGCTCCGGGTCTGGCTCGGGCTCCGGGTCGGGCTCAGGGGCCGGCTCAGGGGCGCTGGCGACGCCGCCAGGTCACGCGGTCACCGTCGTACCGGTCGGGGTGGGACCCGCCGTCGCCGGGGCCGCCACCGCCCGGCTGCTCGCGCTCGCCGAGGCCGCCGGCCGCCCGTACCGGGCCGTGATCAGCGCGGGGATCGCCGGCGGCTTCGTCGGTCGGGTGGCGGTCGGCGACACGGTGCTCGCCAGCCGCAGCATCGCGGCGGACCTCGGCGCCGAGTCGCCGGAGGGCTTCATCCCGGTGGACGAGCTGGGCATGCCGCCCGAACTGCTCGGCGGCGGCAGCATCGTGCCCGCCGACCCGGAGCTGCTCGCCGCGTTGCGCGCCGCCCTGCCGTGGGCAACCGTGGGCGCGGTGCTCACCGTCAGCACGGTGACCGGCACCTCCGCCGGCACCGAGGCCCTGGCCGCCCGGCATCCGGACGCGGTGGCCGAGGCCATGGAGGGGTACGGGGTGGCCGTCGCCGCCGCCCAGGCCGGCCTGCCGTTCGCCGAGCTGCGCACCGTCTCCAACCCGATCGGCCCACGCGACCGGGCCTCCTGGCGGCTGCGTGAGGCGTTCGCCGCCCTCACGGCGGCCGCCGCCGCACTGACCTGAACCAGACGCTCAGACCGCCCGCCGGGACGGCGAGCAGTCGAGACGAAGCGCATAGGGCCGACTCGCCTCCAACCGGTACCCGCAGGCCAGCAGCAGATCGACGCCCCCGAAATCGGCAACGGCATGCGCAACGGTGATCCCCGCCCGGTCCATCTCCGCAGTCAGCGCCTCCACCAACCGGCGTCCGGTGCCGAGCTGGCGGCACGTCCCGACGACCAGGACGCCGTCCAGTACGATCTCCCGCTCGCCGGCGTCGATCAGGTCTCCGTACAGCAGACGCGGGTTGCGCTCGTGGGCCCGCAGTTCCCCGAGCAGCCGGCCGTCGGGCAGCTCGGCCAGGAACTGCCAGGACGTGGCGGGCAGCCCGTCGGCGACCCGGCGCACGGTCACCTCGTGGCGAATCCGCTCACCCCACCGGCGGAGGTCCCGGTACTGCCGGTTGAGCTCGTACGTCGCCGCCGGCACCGGGCGCGGCCACCGCTCCGGCGGCAGCTTCCACCACTCCGCCCACCAGGCACCCGGCCAGTCCTTGGGGTCGCGCACCTTCCAGACATCCAGGTGCGCCGGATACCGTCGCCCCGCCTCGTCCCGCATCCCGTCGTGCGGCACCCACGGCACGGGCACCACCTCGGGCGGCCGGTCACCGGGCCGCCCGACCAGCAGCCAGCCTCCCGCCGCCCGCACCAGACGCTCCACCGTACGTAGCCTCGGATCGGCCGCGTCCCCCGACTCGATCCGGGCGATCGTGCTCTTCGGCACGCCGGCCCTGGCCGACAGCTCCCGCTGGCTCAGGTCGGCCTGTCGGCGCAGGGCCCGAAGCACGGCCGCGACGTCCACCGACTGTTCGTCGACTACCGCCTGTTCGCCGACCTCGGTCGGCCTGCAGTCCCGCCCGGCGGTACCTGTTGAGTTCTCCACCCCTGTTGAATCCTCCACGCATCGATGGTCGGCGACGTCGGTCGGGCCATCAACACCCGGCCGAGACCTGTGGACAAACCTGTGGATAGCCTCTCCCCGGCGGTGGACGACGGGTTCCATCCGGTCCCTTTGGAGCTGCCCCGTCTATGCGCCCACCGGCCGAACCCGGCCGACCACCTGCCTCCCAGACCATTACAGCCGTCCGGCACAGAACGGCGGACCGACAACAGACGGGGCGGAAGTCGGACGGCCAGCGGCAGCCGGCAGGCGGCAGGCGGCAGACGTGGCGGGACGACGGACGGCGAGCCTCACCCGACTCGTTCTCGGCCAATAGATCGGCATACTTCGATTGCCCCGTTCATGCGGGCAGCTCCAAAGGCGGCGTAGGGCAACCCCGTAACCCACGCGCCACGCCGGACGCGGCTGGCTCGTGACGCCTATACCGACCGATGCGCCACGCCCCACCGGCTGACACACCACGCTCACGACCGACTTGCCATGCCTCACCGCTCTATGCCCACACCCGCACCCACAACGCCCGCCCGAATGAGCGCGCCTGGACAGGCAAGGCCGCGCCCTGCGGGGCGGGGCCACAACGGCCAGGGCGGGGCCACGGCGGGAGGGGCCGGGCCGGCCGGGGCGGGGGCGGCGTCACGGCGGGCGGGGCGGGTCACAGCGGGCGGACCGGGGCGGACCGGGGCGGGAGGGGCGGGGATACGGTGGGGGCGTGGCGCTCTCCCTGGCGATCTCGCCCTGTCCCAACGACACGTTCGTCTTCGACGCCCTGGTGCACGGCCGGGTGCCCGGCGCCCCGCCGGTAGAGGTGACGTACGCCGACGTGGACGTGACCAACACCGCCGCCGAGCGGGGGGCGTTCGACCTGGTGAAGGTGAGCTACGCGGCGTTGCCCTGGCTGCTGGACGACTACCACCTGTTGCCCTGCGGCGGCGCGCTCGGCCGGGGCTGCGGCCCGCTGGTGCTGACCCGGGGCGACCAGGGCGACCCGGCTGAGCGGGGGCACCAGGGCGAGCGGGCCGGCCGGTCGGACCGTGCCGATCTGACGGGCGCGACGGTCGCGGTGCCCGGGGACCGGACCACGGCGTACCTGCTGTTCCGGCTCTGGTCGGCCGACCGGCCGCCCGCGCGCATCGAGGTGGTCCCGTTCCACGAGATCATGCCGGGGGTGGCTGCCGGGCGGTACGACGCCGGGCTGGTGATCCACGAGGCGCGGTTCACGTACCCCCGGCACGGGCTGACCGCCCTGGTCGACCTCGGCGAGTGGTGGGAGGGCGACACCGGGCTGCCGATCCCGCTCGGCGCGATCCTGGCGCGTAAGGGCGCGGTCGACCCGGCCGAGGCGGCCGGGTGGATCCGCGAGTCGGTCCGCCAGGCATGGGCCGACCCGGAGGCCAGCCGGGAGTACGTGCTCGCGCACGCCCAGGAGATGGAGCCCGACGTGGTGGACCGGCACATCGCCCTCTACGTCAACGAGTTCACCGCGGACCTGGGGAAAGCGGGGTTCGCCGCCGTGGAGGCGCTGCTGGGCCGGGCCACCGACGCCGGGCTCGTACCTCAGACCTCCAGCCCTCAGACCTCGAGCTCGCGCGCCACCGCGTGGACGAGCTGAGCGATCTTCTGCGCGGCCTTCCGGTCCGGGTAGCGGCCCCGCCGCAGGTCCGGCTGGACCTTCGCCTCCAGCACCTTGATCATGTCCTCGACGAGGCCGTGCAGTTCCTCCGCCGGCCGGCGGCGCAGCTCCGCCATCGAGGGTGGGGCGTCGAGCAGCTTGACCCCCATCGCCTGGGCACCCCGGCGGCTGTCCACCACGCTGAAGTCGACCCGTTGACCACCCGTGAGCTCGGTGACGCCCGTCGGTAGCGCGCCCTTGGGCAGGAACACGTCGCCACCCTCGTCGCTGGTGACGAACCCGTATCCCTTGGCCGCGTCATACCACTTCACTCGACCCGTCGGCACCTGAGAACCCCTGCTTCACTTGAGACGTCTACTGCCCCAAGGCTAGCCGGATCATGCGGTCGAGCGCCGCTGGGAATCCGGTGAGATCGTCCAGCACGAGGTGGGCCCCGGCGGAGCGCAGTTCCTCGGCCGAGCAGGGGCCGGTGGCCACCGCGATCCCCGGGACCCCGGCCGCCCCGGCTGCGGCCATGTCGGCCACGTGGTCGCCGACGTACAGGGTCGCGCCGTGCTCACGCAACGCCGTCGCCTTCTCCTCGGCGAACAGGTCACCGGCCAACTCGTCCACGGTCAGCCCCAGGTGGTCCAGGTGCAGCCGGGCCAGCCGGCCCATCTTGGCGGTGACCACCAGCGCCCGGCCGCCGTGGGCGTGCACGGCCCCGATGGCCGCGATCGCGCCGGGCATCGGCAGGGTCGGGGTGATCGCGTACGCCGGGTAGAGCTCCCGGTACGCCTCGACGGCCGACTCGACCTGCTCGGCGGGAAACCAGCGGGCGATCTCCACCCGCAGCGGCGGGCCCAGCCGGGACACCGCCACGTCGGCGTCCACGGGCACGCCGGTGCGCGCGGTGAGCGCCCGGAACGCCGCGGCGATACCGGGACGCGAGTCGACCAGGGTCATGTCGAGGTCGAAACCGACCGTCAGCGGGGGCATTCCGAGAACGTACCCGCCCATCACCGGCCGAGCCGGACGTCCGGGGGGCGCGCGGGCCCCGAACCGGGCTAGCGTGGAACGACGATGACCATCTCACTCGCCGACCACCTACGGACTCTGCCCGACGAGTCCCTGGCCGCCCTGCTCCAGCTCCGGCCGGACCTCGTCGTGCCCGTGCCGGCCGACGTCTCCGCGCTCGCGATCCGGGCCCAGTCCCGGGTCTCGGTGGCCCGGGCCCTGGACGGGCTGGACCAGTTCACCCTCCAGGTCCTCGACGCTGCCCGGCTGACCCGGGACCCGGACGACGACACCACCGCCACGGAGGCGGTCCTGGCCATGGCCACCGCCGGCCCCCACCCACCGGCCTCCGCCACCATCCGTGGCGCGGTGAACAGGCTGCGCGCGCTCTTCCTGCTGTACGGCCCCGAGGACGCGCTGCGCGTGGTGGGCGGCGTGGACGAGGTCTCGCCGTACCCGGCAGGGCTGGGCCGGCCGGCGGCGGAGCTGGACCCGCGCGCGGCCGCCCTCTGCGCGGACCCGGCGAAGCTGCGCCGCACGCTGCTGGCCGCGCCGCCGTCGGCCCGGGCGATCCTGGACCGGCTGGCCGCCGGGCCGCCGGTGGGCAGCGTGCCCCCGGGCGCGCTCCAGGCCCCGCCGATCGGCGCCGAGGACAGCGTCCCGCCGGACCAGACGAACGGCGGAGCGCCGACCGGCTCACCGGTGCGCTGGCTGGTGGACAACCGGCTGCTGGTGCTGGCCTCCGCCGGCACCGTGGAGCTGCCCCGCGAGGTCGGCCTGCTGCTGCGCCGGGACTGCGGCCCGCTCGGCCCGCTGCGCACCAGCCCGCCGACGGCGGCCGCCACCCCGCGCGAGGCGAAGGCCGTCGACTCGGCCGGGGCCGGGCAGACCATGGAGGTGGTACGGCACACCGAGGCGCTGCTGGAACTGCTGTCCGCCGAGCCGGCGCCGGTGCTGCGCTCGGGCGGGGTCGGGGTGCGTGACCTGCGCCGGCTGGCCAAGACCCTCGGCGTGGACGACCCGACCGCCGCCCTGCTGCTGGAGGTGGCGTACGCGGCCGGGCTGGCCGGCGAGCTGGAGCTGACCGGTGCGGCCACCGCCCGGTACGGCGCGGACCAGCAGGTCATGCCCACCGGCGGGTACGAGGTGTGGCGGGCCATGTCGCTGGCCCAGCGCTGGGTGCAGCTGGCCCGGGCGTGGCTGGTGATGACCCGGCAGGCCAGCCTCGCCGGGCAGCGGGACGACCGGGACCGGCCGATCTCCGTGCTGTCGGCCGAGGCGGAACGGGCCGGTGCGCCCGCCGCCCGCCGGGCCGTGCTGTCGGTGCTGGCCGACCTGGAGCCGGCCACCGCCCCGACGCCCGATGAGGTGCTGGGGATGCTCGAGTGGCGGGCGCCCCGGCGCAGCCGGGGCCGGGAGGCCGCGCACCGGGAGGTGCTGGCGGAGGCCGCGCGGCTCGGGGTGACCGGGCTGGGGGCGCTCACCTCGTACGGGCGGCTGCTGCTGGCCGACCTGACCGACGCCGACGAGCGGGGCTCGGACGACCCGCTCGGGCTGCACGCGGACGTGGAGAGCGGCACCGCGTCGACCGCCGTGCGGGCGCTGGACGCCCTGCTCCCCGCCCCGGTCGACCACTTCCTGGTGCAGGCTGACCTGACCGTGGTGGTGCCCGGCCCGCCCGATCCGGCGCTGGCCGGGGAGCTGGAGGTGGTGGCCGAGCACGAGTCGGCGGGCGGGGCGAGCGTGCACCGGGTCACCACGGCGAGCGTGCGCCGGGCCCTGGACGCCGGGTACTCGGCCGACGACCTGCACGCCCTGTTCCGTCGCCGTTCCCGCACCCCGGTCCCGCAGGGGCTGACCTATCTGGTGGACGACGTGGCCCGCAAGCACGGCGGGCTGCGGGTCGGCTCCGCCGGTGGATACGTGCGCAGCGACGACGAGGCGCTGCTCGCCGAGGTGCTGGCCGACCGGCGGCTGGAGCCGCTGGCGTTCCGCCGGCTGGCCCCGACGGTGCTGTCCACCCCGTACCAGGTCAACCGGATGCTGATGGCGTTGCGCGACGCCGGGTACGCCCCGGTGCCGGAGGACGCCTCCGGCGCGGCGGTGCTGGCCCGGCCGAAGTCCCGGCGGGCCCCCGGGCGGGCGCCGGTCGGCCGGACGCTCGACCCGCTGGCGTCCCCGAAGCTGGCCATGCCACGGCTGCTCGGGGTGGTGGAGCAGATCCGCCGGGGCGAGGCGGCGGCGCGGGCGGCCCGGCGGGCCCCGGCGGTGGTGCGCGGCGGTGCGGCCGGTTCGGGCCCGGCACCGGCGCACGGCCACAGCGACGCGCTCGCCGTGCTCCAGCAGGCGGTCCGGGACAAGGCGCTGGTCTGGGTGGGGTACGTCGACACGCACGGGGCGACCACGTCCCGGCTGCTCCGGCCGGTGTCGATCGGGGCGGGCTACCTGCGGGCCGAGGACGAGCGGACGGAGATGCTGCACACCTTCGCGCTGCACCGGATCACCGCGGCGGTCCTGGAGAGCTGACGCGTGCCGGCGCCCGGTCGGGGCGTCGTCCCCGGTCAGCGGCGGCTGCGCCGCATGGTGCCCACCACGGAGACGGCCAGCAGCAGGGCGAACCCCGCCCCGGCGGACTCGCCGACCGAGGCGACGAAGCCCTGCTGCTGGACCAGCCAGCCGTACAGGAACCAGCCGACGAGGACGGCGGCGGCGAGCCCGTAGCCGACCACGGTGGCCGTGCTGACCGCGATGCCGGGCCCGGGCTCGTCCCCGGCTGCTGCCACCTCGTGGTCGACGCTCATCGCCGCCTCCTCGGAGCCAGGCTGGTCGGGTGCCGGGGCTGGTCGGGTGCCGGGCGGATCGCGGGCCGGGCGATCGCGGGCTGGCCGGATCGCGGGCCGGGCGGATCGCGGGCCGGGCGGTCAGGTGCCGGGGCGGCGGCCGAAGAGGACCACCCGGCTGCCGACCTTGCCCAGCTCCCACGCCCGGCGGGCGTCGGCGGGGAGCAGGTTCACGCAGCCGTGCGAGCCGATCGACTTCTCGTGCAGGTAGGTGGTGGTCTGGTGGTAGCCCATCCCCCGGGTGAAGTGCTGCCAGTACGGCAGCCACACCTCGTACGGGTCGGACCACTCCTTGATGTTCCGGTAATTGATCTTGTAGGTGCCGGCGGGGGTGGCGTACCCCGGCATGCCCGTCCGGGTCACCGTCGGGCCCCAGACGACCTTCCCACCGCGCACCGCCCAGGTGGTCTGCCGGGTGAGGTCGATGCAGAACGTGGTGCCGGACGACGCGGCCTTGCACCGGCGGGTGTCGGTGGTGGCCAGCCGCTTCGACACGTCGTACGTGGTGGGGCCGGCGCGGCCGGCGGCCGGGCGGATGTCGTACCGCTGCTGGAACTTCTTGATCGCGGCGCAGTCGGCGGCGGACTGGCGGCCGTCCACGGTCACCCGCCCGAACCCGCCCAGCTTCGCGAGGTAGGTCTCCACCTCGCGCTGGTGCTCGCCCTGCGGGCAGCCGGCGGCCGGCCTCGGCGCGGTCGGCGCGGCCCGCTCGGGGGCCGTCGTCCGGGTCGGTGTCGGCGTCGGCCTGGGTTTCGGCTTCGCCTTCGTCGGGGTGGGGTTCGGCCGGGTCCGCTGGTCGGGGTCGGACGAGCCGCCCGCCCCCGTTCCCTGCTCGGCCGAGCCGGCCTGGGCGAGCCCTCCTCCACGGCCACCCGGGTCGGCCTGGCGATCGGGCGTGCACGAACCGACGCCGACCAGCGTGACCACAGCCAAGGCGACGACCCTGGCGGTGAGCGGAACCTGTCTCATGAGGCCTCCCAGGGTGGTCGTCCCTCTGCTAGACGCCGGGCGTACGGGAATGGTTGCACCCTCGTGTCCGATTTTCTGCCCTCATCCGCTTCCGTGCAACACTGGATGGTCGGCCCGGGGTCACCTGGACACCCGCGAGGCGGCCGGCGACCAGGCAAGGAAAGGACGCTGGTGTGAGCGGTGGACCACTGATCGTTCAGTCGGACAAGACCCTGCTGCTGGAGATCGACCACCCCGACGCCCAGGCCTGCCGGATGACGATCGCCCCGTTCGCCGAGCTGGAGCGCTCCCCCGAGCACGTGCACACGTACCGGCTGACCCCGCTGGGGCTGTGGAACGCGCGGGCCGCCGGCCACGACGCCGAGGGCGTGGTGGACTCGCTGATCAAGTACTCCCGCTACCCGGTGCCGCACGGGCTGCTGGTCGACGTGGCCGAGACGATGGACCGGTACGGCCGGCTGCAACTCGCCAACGACCCGGCGCACGGGCTGGTGCTGCGGGCGCTGGACCGGATGGTGCTGATCGAGGTCGCCAAGAGCAAGAAGCTCGCCGGGATGCTCGGCGCGAAGCTCGACGACGACACGATCGCGGTGCACCCGTCCGAGCGGGGCCGGCTCAAGCAGGCGCTGCTGAAGCTCGGCTGGCCGGCGGAGGACCTGGCCGGGTACGTCGACGGCGAGGCGCACCCCATCGAGCTGGCCGAGGCGGGCGAGGGCGGCGGGAAACCGTGGACGCTGCGGTCGTACCAGCGGGAGGCCGTGGAGGCGTTCTGGGCCGGCGGGTCGGGCGTCGTGGTGCTGCCCTGCGGCGCGGGGAAGACGCTCGTGGGTGCCGCCGCGATGGCCGAGGCGAAGGCGACCACCCTGATCCTGGTGACCACCACCGTCGCCGGCCGGCAGTGGAAGCGGGAGTTGATCGCCCGCACCTCGCTCACCGAGGAGGAGATCGGCGAGTACTCGGGCGAGCGCAAGGAGATCCGCGCGGTCACCATCGCCACGTACCAGGTGCTCACCTCGCGGCGCGGCGGCGCGTTCACCCACCTGGACCTGTTCTCCGCCCGCGACTGGGGCCTGGTCGTCTACGACGAGGTGCACCTGCTGCCCGCGCCGATCTTCCGGTTCACCGCCGACCTCCAGGCCCGCCGCCGGCTGGGCCTGACCGCCACCCTGGTACGCGAGGACGGCCGGGAGGGCGACGTGTTCAGCCTCATCGGCCCCAAGCGGTACGACGCGCCGTGGAAGGACATCGAGTCGCAGGGCTGGATCGCCCCGGCCGAGTGCACCGAGGTGCGGGTGACGCTCACCGACGCGGAGCGGATGTCGTACGCGACGGCGGAGGCCGAGGAGCGCTACCGGATGGCGGCGACCGCCCGCACCAAGCTGCCCGTGGTGAAGGCGCTGGTGGACCGGCACGCGGGCGACCAGGTGCTGGTCATCGGCGGATACATCGACCAGTTGCACCAGCTCGGCGAGTACCTCGACGCCCCGATCGTGCAGGGGTCCACGACCAACAAGGAACGGGAGCGGCTGTTCGACGCGTTCCGGTCCGGCGAGGTGCGGACGCTGGTCATCTCGAAGGTGGGGAACTTCTCCATCGACCTGCCCGAGGCGGCGGTGGCCATCCAGGTGTCCGGGACGTTCGGGTCGCGGCAGGAGGAGGCGCAGCGGCTCGGCCGGGTGCTCCGGCCGAAGGCCGACGGCCGGCAGGCGCACTTCTACACGGTCGTCTCCCGGGACACCATCGACACCGAGTACGCCGCCCACCGGCAGCGCTTCCTGGCGGAGCAGGGGTACGCGTACACGATCGTCGACGCCGACGACGTCCTCGGCCCCAAGCTCCCCACGGTCGACTGACCGCACACCCGTCAGGCGGCTCGGAGCCTCCGCAGGACGTACTGGTTGAGGCTCATGTCGACTTAAGACCGACGCGGGCGGCAGCTAAGTCTAGGGCGCTCTACTTATTGCATCTAGTAGACTAGACTAAACTGCGTGAAGCGGGTTGACCTGATCAACAAGATCGGCAAGGCGGCTGCCGATGCCGGCGTGACCTTCGAAAAGGTCCGCGAGGGTGGCAGCCACACGATCTACAGGTACGGCCCGCAGAACATCGTCATACCTCGACACAAGGAGATCAACGAACTCACGGCGCGGGGTATCCTGCGCAGCCTGGGCTTGAGGTGAGAGGGGGCCGTCGTCGATGAGGTACACCGCCAGATGCGTACGCTCGGGCGCTTGGTGGGCGATCAGCGTGCCAGAGATCAAGGGCGTGTTCTCCCAAACTCGTCGTCTCGACCAGGTCGAAGAGATGGCACGTGAAGCCATCGCCCTCATGCTCGACGTCGACCCGCACAGCTTCGACGTCGACGTGCAGCCCGACCTGCCGCAAGAGGTGGCCCGCGCCCGCAGGGCCCGCAGCGCGTTGCGCAAGGCCGAAGAGTCAGCCGAAGAGGCGACTGTCACCGCCGCACGCGCACTACTCGAAAAGGGCTACACGGTCCGAGACGCGGGCACGCTTCTTGGCATCTCCCCGCAGCGCGTGTCGCAGCTAGCGCCGAAAAAGGCTGCGGCCGGCAAGGTCAGCAAGCGCGGGAAAGCCTCTTTCACTCAGGACCACGGGATCGCCGCCGCTTGATACGGCGATCTCCGGCACCGAAACGACCTCCAAAGCCAGCGGCACGGCATCCGGGGCCCGCCGCCGGCTGGGGCCTGACCGCCACCCTGGCGGAATCCGAGGAGCGCTACCGGATGGCGGCGACCGCCCGCACCAAGCTGCCCGTGGTCAAGGCGCTCGTCGGCCGACACGCGGACGACCAGGTATTGGTCATCGGTGGGCACATCGACCAGCTGCACCAGCTCGGCGAGTACCTCGACGCCCCGATCGTGCAGGGGTCCACGACCAACAAGGAACGGGAGCGGCTGTTCGACGCGTTCCGGTCCGGCGAGGTGCGGACGCTGGTCATCTCGAAGGTGGGGAACTTCTCCATCGACCTGCCCGAGGCGGCGGTGGCCATCCAGGTGTCCGGGACGTTCGGCTCCCGGCAGGAGGAGGCACAACGATTGGGCCGGGTACTACGGCCAAAGGCCGACGGCCGACAAGCACACTTCTACACCGACGACGTCCTCGGCCCGAAGCTCCCGACGGTCGACTGACCCGCTCCGGTCAGGCGGCGCGGAGCCTCCGCAGGACGTACTGGTTGAGGCTCATGCCGTCCTCGGCGGCCTGCACGGCGAGTTCCCGGTGCAGGCTCTCGCCGACGCGGAGGTTGAACTTGCCCGAGTAACTGCGCTCGGCGAACGGCTGCGGCACCTGCTCGCCCTGCTCTTGCATGTCCTCGATCACCTCACGCAGCAGATCCTCAAGCCCTTGCAGAGCCTCGATCTGGGAGGGCGCCAGCCAGGAGAGAGAGGGAAACTCGGCACAGGTGGCGACGAATTCGCGATCCTCGGCGGACCAGGTGACGCGGTAGGTGTAGTGGGTGATTTCGGGACGGGGATCGGGCTGCATCACATGGCCTCCTTCTTGTCGATCGCCTTGAGCACTTGCCGGACCTGGTATGCCTTCGCCTTGCCTTTGTCGTTCTGGATATTCACGCGTGGGTCGCCCGCCCAGGGCGTCTTGAACACCGCATGAGAGCTGCCGGCTTGTCGTGGCTTCCCGAAGTAGTGTTCGCAGGCCCGGTAAAGATCGTTGTAGGCGATGTTCTGCTGATTGGTCCGCATCGCTGCAACGAGCTTGTCCATGGACCGCACACGGTCGATGGTACTACCAGCGGTACCACGGTCGCAAACACTCCGCGCTGCACCTGCTGTCAGCCTCGGGCCCCAAGCGGTACGACGCGCCGTGGAAGGACATCGCGCTGTCGTCGGTTCCCGAGCCGTCGCCGACTCAGCGGCTCAGCACGGTCTCCCGTGTCATGTGCGACAGCTTCTCGGGATTGCGTACGGCGTAGAGCCCGGTGATGCGGCCGTCGTCGACGCGCACCGCCAGGACGGTGTCGAGTTCCCCGTCGAGTCGGACAATCAGCGCCGGACTGCCGTTGACGTGCGCCGGCCGCAGCGACAAGAGGTGCGCGCCCCGGCTCCACCCGCCGGCCAGCAGGCGGGCGACCTTGTCGGCCCCCACGATGGGCCGCAGGACGGCCTGCCTGACTCCGCCACCGTCGCCGAGAAGGACGACATCCGGGGCGAGAATGTCGAACAGGCGCTGCAGATCACCGGTTTCGACCGCCCGCTGGAACGCATCGAGCGCGTTCCGGGTCTCGACCGCCGGAACGACCCTGCGCGGCCGGCGCGCCGCGACGTGTGCCCGGGCCCGGTGTGCGATCTGCCGGACCGCGGCCGGGCTCTTGTCGACGGCTTCGGCGATCTCGTCGTACCCGAGGTCGAACACCTCGCGTAGCACGAACACCGCGCGTTCGGTCGGCGCGAGCGTCTCCAGCACCAGCAGCATCGCCATCGAGACGCTGTCGGCCAACGCGACGTCCTCGGCCACGTCGGGCGCGGTGAGCAGGGGCTCGGGCAGCCAGGGGCCGACGTAGGACTCCTTGCGGCGGCCGAGCGTACGCAGCCGGGCGAGTGCCTGGCGGGTGGTGATCCGGACAAGGTAGGCACGCCGGTCCCGCACCGTGCCGAGCTCGACGCCCGCCCACCGCAACCACGTCTCCTGCAGGACGTCCTCCGCGTCGGCGGCCGAGCCGAGCATCTCGTACGCGACGGTGAACAGCAGGTTCCGGTGGGCGAGGAACGCCTCGGTGGCCGGGTCCGGCAGCTCGGCGCCCCGGCCTCCGTCGGCTGCGGTCTGCGGTGTGCCCACCATGGGTGACTCCCGTTCACTCTCGACTGCGTCACCCATCAGACGCCGAACCCCGCCGGCGTGTGACACCTCGGGCTGTGGCAGTCGTCACCCGCCCCGGCCGTCACAGGGACCCGAACGCCGGCATCTCGTGTTCGTCCGACCGACCCCCACGAGTGAAGGACGGCACCATGGACGCCCGATTCAACCTGTTCGACAACGAGCTCGCCACGAGGTTCGCCAAGCGGTTCGCCAACGCCGGCATGGTGATCCATCAGTCGCCGCTGCCGACGTCCACGCAGGAGCTGGTGTCGCTGCGCGCCAGCCAGATCAACGGCTGCGGCTGGTGCATCGACATGCACACCAAGGAGGCCACAGCCGCCGGTGAGACCTCGGTCCGGCTCAACCTGGTCGCCGCCTGGCGCGAGTCCACCGTCTTCACCGAGGCCGAGCAGGCCGCGCTGGCGCTCGCCGAAGAGGGCACCCGGCTCGCCGACGCCCACCAGGGCGTGTCCGACGAGACCTGGGCCCAGGTACGCAAGCACTACGACGACGACCAGATCGCCGCGCTGGTCGCCCTGATCGCCCTGATCAACGCCGCCAACCGGCTGGCCGTGATCGTGCACCAGCGGGGCGGTTCCTACCAGCCCGGCATGTTCGCCGCCGCGTTCGACTGACGCGCTTCCGCCATGTCGGCGAGATGGCGGTATCGGGCCACCCCGACACCCCACATCGCCGACATGGCAGTCGGCACGGCTTACCCGGCGCCGCCGCCCGGCCGCGTCAGGGGCGGCGGCGCAGGTAGCGGGCGCGGCGGCCGGCGTCGCGGAACCCGAGCCCCCGGTACAGCCCGGCGGCCGGGTTGTTGTCGTTGACGCAGAGCCACGCCTCCCCGGCACCGTCGCCGGCCAACGACCGCAGCGCGACGGCCATCAGGTGCGCCCCGACCCGCCGCTGCCGCCAGCCGGGAACCACGCCCACCTGGTCGACCCAGTTGTCGACGACGTTGAGGAAGCCGACGGCGGTGCCGTCGGGACCGCGGGCGATCAGCGACAGGTCCGGCCGGTACCCGTCGTCGTCCCACAGCTCGCCCAGCCACTCCTCGGCCTCGGGTGCCCGGAATCCGGGCCGCTCGGCGAAGGACGCCCGGTACGTTTCGAACAGCTCGGGGCCGGCCTCCCGCACCACCGGCCCGGTGCGTACCCCGTCGGGCGGCGGCACGTCCGGCAGGGCGGCAAGGTCGTGCCGCAGCACCCACTCGACGAAGGTCCGCTCGAAGCCGCGCGCCACGAACAGGGCGTCCGCGCCGGGGCTCCAGGACTCGGTGGTCAGCAGCAGCTCGGCACCCCCGGCCTGCTCGCCCGCCCAGTCCAGCAGCCGACCGCCGAGGCCCCGCCCGCGCCAACCCGGATGCACCAGGCCGGTGCTGGTGGCCGGCTCCCGGCCGGTACCCACGCCGACGGCCGCGACCAGGCGGCCATCGTGCCAGGCACCGAGGGTACGAGTCTGCAACAGCCGGGCCCGCAGCAACGGGGGACGGGCGAACAGCGGCAGCCCGCCGTCGACGGCAAGGCATCCCCCGGCCAGCTCCGTGAGCGCCGCGAGGTGCTGCTCGCCGACATCCCCCCAGGTGAGGGCGTCCACACCCATATCCGTCTGGTCCACCGGGGTCCCTTCCTCGTCCTGCCCGCCGAGAGAAGTAGGCGTCGCGGAACCCGGTGCCGTCAAAGGGTTTCCGGGCGGCCCGACGGCGCTCAGAGCGCCCGGGTGATCCCCTCGGCGGCGATCAGGGCGTCCCGCCGGGCCGGGTCGAGGTTGGCGCAGACCACCACGGACGCGCCAGCGACCAGCGGCGCGAGCAGCCACTTCACCGGCTCCTCGTAGTCCGGGCGGTCCACCAACAGCCGGTCACCGGGGCGCAGGCCCAGCGAATCGGCGATGTGCCGGGCGATCTCGCCCCACGCGTGATAGCTCGTGCCGTCCGGGGTGGCCGCGAACGACGGGTGCACCGCCGCGTACCCCGGTGGGGCCGTGTCCTGCCGGCTCACCTCGGCGAGCCAGTCCCGCCACCCCTCGGGCACCTCGGCGCGCGGATGACCGAGGCCGAGCACGAACCGGTGCCGCCCCTCGGGCACGTCCTCCAGCCAGTCGTCCAGCCGCGCCCACGACACGAGCACCGCGTCCAGCGGCTCGTCGGCACCCTGCTCCAGGACCGGCAGCCCGGCGGTCGCCCGGGACCGGGCCGACACTGCCACGCCGATCGACCAGGCACCCAGCAGCACGGCGGCGGTCTGCCAGTGCGCCGGCAGCAGCACGGCCGCCCGGTCGCCGACGCCCAGCCCGCAGTCGTCGCGCAGCAGGGCGGCGGCGCGGGCGGCCCAGTCGCCCAACTCGGCGGCGGTCAGGTCGACGCGCTCGCCGGTGGCGTCGTCGCGGAAGGTGAACAGTGGACGGTCGACATCACCGGCCGGCGAGGGCGGGGACGGAACGGTCGCCGTGACCGCCGGGACAGTGGCCTGCTCCACGTGACACTCCTCGGGTCGGTGAACTCGTGGCGAGCAAGAACGGCTCGGCCCTGACCGGGGCCGCCGGCCCGTCGCGGCACCCCGGGCAGCGCGGCAGTGGACCGCCCACCAGCCTAATCAGGGTTGGGGGGACTCCGCGACGAAGACGCCTCGACCCGGACGACCGACCAGCACACCCTGCTCCCGCAACGTCGCTACCGCGCGGTGAATCGTCGAGAGCGACAGGTCGTAGTGGTCAGCCAGCTCCTGGGTGGACGGTATCTGTGCCCCGGGCTGGAGCTCGCCCACCTCGATCCGCCTCAGCAGATCCTTGATCAACTCACCCATGGTCGGCGGAATCGGCACGTGGAGGCCCCTTGCAGTCGGTTGGCGCTCCCAGTATCGAGCACGAGGTGAAAGAGCGGCAACAACTGGAAGGGAAGCAGCAGGCAGCATGTCAGCGAGATTTGATAGGTACGAGAGCGTTGACAGAGGTGATAGGTGTCGGTAGCGTCACTGTCGGTGATGCGGTGCTGCTGCGGTCGGTTGGCACCTCTCGTACCGGTTCGCATCGCCGCCGGAAGACCCCACCCCGCGCCACTCCCCCGGCGCGGCCCTGCCGCCGTACCGCCGTTCGTGGCTGCGGCGGCCGGGCAGGGCGGCCTCCGCCGACTCGGACCGGCGGGGGCCGCCCCTCCACTTCGACGTGAACCCGACGAAGGGCGGTCCCCCGTGCGCCACCTGACCCGTTGGCTGACCGGCCGACAGCAGAGAACGAAACAACCCCTGCGCCCCGCGCAGGTCCGCGACCGGCGGTTCACCGTCCGCCGGCACGGGCTCGACCCGTTCGAGATCCGCGCCTTCCTGCACGAGGTCGCCGACGAGCTGGCCGTCGCACAGGCCGCCGCCGTCGCGGTACGGGAGGAGAACGTACGCATCCGGCGGGCGCTGCACACGTGGCAGGGCGGGCAGTCCGGAAAGCACCGGTACCGATGAGCGATCGCTGGGTGGTCCACCTGCCGATCACCGCGCCCGATCTGCTCCGGGCGCGGGTCTTCGCTCGAACGGCGGCCCGCCTGCTGGCCCGGCTCAGCGCCCGCGTCGAACCTGGCGGGGTGACGGTCTCGGCCGAGGACGAGCAGAACGTACGCCACTGGGTCTTCTGCGACCGGCTGCTACCCGACCGCGCGCGGTGCACCCTGCCGGCCGATCACATCTCGCCCTGCTCTCGCCGTGACCGATGGATCAGTAGGGGGTGAGCGGAGTGGCTTAGTGCGGTCCTCATGATCACCCCCGCGTGCGCGGGGAGCAGAACGCTGGATTCCCCTCAGGAGGAGCGCTGGAGGATCATCCCCGCGCACGCGGGGTGATCCCGTGGTGAGCCAGACCATGGCGGGCACGGGACTCTGCTCCCCGCACGGGACAGGTGTCTGCCCTGACGAATTACCCTCACGAGTGGGGTTGCCCAGGGGACGGGCGCGGGACTGGGCGGGCTGCGGGTGGCGCGGGCGCGAGTGACCGACGGGGAAAGGGCACGCCCGGCAAAAGTCGCGGAGTGTCCGGTGCCGCCCATGCCGAAGCCGCGAGCCCGGATGCCTCCGGTGCGGCAGTCACCGCGCATCTGGCCGTTCCGTCCCGCCGCAGGCCCCACCCCACGGAAGCCCCCTCCCGCCCCGCTGCGCCCCGCTATGCCCCGCCCCGCCCCGCTATGCCCCGTCCCGCCCCGCCCCGCCCCGCCCCTAGCCTGAACCCGCCCAAAGTTGGTCCACTTTCCAGGAATACCGTTCCGCCAATTAGGATGGCCGGAGATCTTGGAAGATTTCGGCCCCTCCAGGGGCCATTTCGTTCCAAGATCTTCTACGCGGTCAGTCGTGAATCGGGTCGGCGTCGGAGAATGGCGCTTCTGGTTGGGGTGCGCGGCACGATGGCCCGGGCCGTGGTTCGAGAACTTGATGACCTTCAGAGAAGTCCTGCCTGCGCTTCTCTTACCAGCAAGGGCGTGCCTCCGCCGGTTCTCGCACAGCCCGGACAGGACCGTTCCGCCGGCCGGCGATCTTGATCGATCCGGGGCCGAGGACGACCACCACCCCTGAGCTGTCCGGTGCGACCTGGCGCAGGTCACCCGGCTCAAAGAGGCACGGCAGCGGTGGTTAGGACGCTCTCGCATCGAGAGGACCTGGCGGGTCCCGATGCCGCCTCGACGAGTCCCGGCAGCGCCGTTCGGGCGACGCGTTGGATCAGGGGCCGGCCGCACAGGTTCGGCGAGGATCAACGCTGGACCGTGGCACGGGTGTCGGACCTCCACCCGACGAGATCACGCCCAGTCCACCACACCCGGTGACGAGCGCCCGCTACGCCTGATCGCTGGTCGCGTCGGACGAGGTGCCGAGGTGCCGGGGAGCGCCGGCGACCGCCCTTCGATCCCGCAGCAGCCAGTCCTTGAGCGAAGTCCGCCACCACCACAGGGCGGTCACCGCGACCAGCGACAGCAACACGGCGGCCAGCAGGATCGACAGCCAGCGGGCGACGTCGCTCCCCCGGCTGGCTGTACCACTCCCGGATGCCACCTCAGGTGGAGCGGCGGCGGCCGGATCGACCGATGGCAGTGCGACGGGAGACGGAAGAGCGCCCTCCCTGTCCGGCAATCGTCCGTATCGCACCTCGTCGCCGACCGCGTCCCACGGCAGCACCAGATACCAGCCGACCTGCAACCGGTTGGGGTCAGTGAGGACGCCACCGTCCGGTTGCACCCGGTTCACGTTCAGCCGGTAGAGCTCACCGGCACGCGACTCGTCGCCGAGGATCCGGCCGGCGACGGTGGCGAGCGTTTCGTCAACCCTCGATTCGCCCACCATGCAGTACTTGGCGAAGCCTGACTCGGCGGTGGCGTGGCCGGTCGACCGCCCCGGTAGAGCGATCTGGCTCCCGGCAACGACCAGCACCAGCGCCGCAGCCAGCATGGACAGCCTCCGGTGTATCGCGGGCACCACATCCTCCTCCGCCGGGAACTGAACGCTCGCACCCGTGAATCGTCCTGCGTGACGGCTTCGTTGACGGTCGTGCCTGGACAGGCGGCGGAGCCAACGACAACATCCGGCAGGCGGGACGGGCAAGCCCTGTTTCCCGGCTATCCTTCCACTGCCTCGGACCAAGAGTCATCGGGATCTATGCTGCGGTACCGACCGCAGCAGACTTCCGCCCCCAGGCCCAGCGCCCGCGACGACTGAGAGGGTGTCCTTGATGAGCCTGCCCTGGATGGGCGCGCAGCGCGCACGGTGGCGTGTGGCGCTGGCCGCCGCCGCTGTGATCGTCGTGGGTGGCGCCGGAACGGCCATCGTGGTGAGCAGTCTGAACGACATGGACCAGGGCGACCCGCCCGCCGTGGCAGTACCGTCGGACTACCGCCGGCCGATCGCCGAGGCCGCCGAGTCCTGCCCCGCTCTGACGCCGGCACGGTTGGCCGGGCAACTCATGGTGGAGTCGCGGTTCGTCGCCGACGCAGTCAATGGCCGTGCCGGTCGTGGCCTGGCCGGGCTGACCGACGACGCCTGGCGCGCCTGGCAGCCCTGGGCGGGAGCCGACCGGCTGGATGCCGGGGCCAACGTCGCGGCGCTGGCGCACTACCTCTGCCACCTGGCCGGGCAGGTCCAGGCGGCGAAGATCGAGGGAGAGGAGTGGCGGCCGGCCGTGGCCGCCTATCGTTCGGGACTGGCAGCAGTGCTCTCGGCTCGTCGCGTCCCCGACGAGGCGCGCGACTACGTGGATCGAGTGGAACGGTACGCCTCCTGGTACGCGCGGAACACGACCTTCCACGATCAGCCGCTGTTGGCGGCCGATGCCGACGAGACCACGTTGGCCTTGCCCACCGCCGGCAGCACGCCGTCGCCTCAGGCATCCTCCGCTCGCCGCAACGTCACGTCCGCCTCTCCCCGCGCCGACACCGCACGGTCGTCCCAGGCATCCTCCGCTCGCCGCAACGTCACGTCCGCCTCCCCGACCTCGTCGTCCCGGGCCAGCAAACCGTCGACGGGCGGCACCCTGTTCAACGACGAGTACCACGGCTGTCTGAGTGCCAACCGATCCCAGGACGGCACACATTTGATCATGACGGGATGCAATGCCTCGTCGGTCCAGCACTGGGAACCGCGGCCCGACGGCACGATCCGGTCTTCTGGGCTGTGCATGGATGCAGCCAACGCCGCGACTACGGACTTCACCCCGGTACAGGTTGCCAGGTGCCAAGGCAATCCGGCCCAGCTATTCCGTATCAGGGGGAAGCAGATCTACAGCTCGTACGCTGACAAGTGCGTCAATGTCCACTACACCCCGGGTGAAGGTACGACGATCGTGCTCTTCTCCTGCCTGAACCAAAGCAACCAGTACTTCCGCCTCCGGAGCCAATGAGACTGAGGTACTCGTCGACAAGGTGCCCGCCTCACACCTCGGGGCCGCCGTCGAACAGCGGGGCGAGCAGGTCGCCCCGCTTCTCCACCCGCTTCAGCACCTCCGCAGCGGTATAGGGGCGAGCCGCCGGCCGCTTGCCAGCGGCACCGGCGGAAACCTCGTCCCAGGTCAGCGGCGTCGACACGGCCGGCACCGGCTGGGCCCGCAGCGAGTACGGCGACACCGTCGTCTTCGCGGCGTTGTTCTGGCTCCAGTCGATGAACACCTTCCCGCCACGCAGGTTCTTCGCCATCCTCGACAAGATCAGCTTCGGGTGCTCCGACTCCAGTTCCTGGGCGATCCGCTTCGCGTAGTCGGACACGAGATCAGAGGACTGGGTGCCAGCGATCGGGCAGCACAACTGCATGCCCTTCTTCCCGGACGTCTTCGGGTACGAGTCGATGCCGTCCGAGGCGAGCCGGTCGCGCAGCAGCAGCGCCACCTCGCAGCACTCCCGCAGCCCAGCCGGCAGCCCCGGGTCGAGGTCGACGACCATCGTGTCCGGGTGGGCGCCGATCCTCCACTGCGGGGTGTGCAGTTCCAGGGCGGCGAGGTTCGCCAGCCAGACCAGGGTCGGCAGGTCGTCGGCCACCACGTAGTCGATGGTCTCCCGGCCCTTGCTCGACCCGGGGACGGGCAGCGTCTCGGTGTGCACCCAGTCGGGGGTGGCGGCCGGGGCGTTCTTCTCGAAGAAGGAGCCGCCTTCGACGCCGTTCGGGTACCGGATCCGGGTGAGCGCCCGGTCGGCCAGGTGCGGCAGGAGCACCGGGGCGATCCGGGTGTAGTAGTCGATCACCTCGCCCTTGGTGAACCCGGCGTCGGGATAGAGCACCTTGTCCAGGTTGGACAGGTCCAGCGCGCGCCCCTGCACGTCGACGCGGAACCGCTCACCCGGCATCGTCCACCTCCTGCGGCGGCTTGTCCGGGCGGAGCCGCAGCACGCGGGGGAAGCGCAGCCGGCCGTCCGGGGTGCGCTGACCGTACTTCACCTCGACCACCACCGCGGGCCGTACCCAGATGGCGGCCCGGGCGTCCTCGCGCGGCACGTCGCCGGAGAACGGCGACTCCCCGGAGCGCAGCGGCTCCAACTCGCGCAGCAGCTCCCGTTCGATGGCCGCGCCGATGCCCCCGCCGACGCGGCCCCGGTAGACGAGCCGCCCGTCGGGGCCGGGCACCCCGATCAGCAGCCCACCGATCCTGCGCGCGCCGGGTCGCCAGCCGCCCACCACGAAGTCGCCGGTCACCTCCAGCTTGACCTTCACCCAGTCCGGCGAGCGGACCCCGGGCCGGTAGGCCGAGCCGGCCCGCTTGGCCATCACCCCTTCGAGGCCGTGCTCGCCGGCCGCCTCGTAGGTGGCCGGCCCGTCGGTGAAGGTCGGCGGCACCGCCCACCGGGCGGCCCCGAGGCCCAGCCCGTCCAGCAGTTCGCGCCGCTGCCGCCACGGCCGCCCCGTCAGGTCCGCGCCATGCAGCCGGAGCAGGTCGAAGATCATGTACGTCACCGGCACGGTCGCCGCGAGCCGGGCCGCCTTCGCCGCGTCCCGCACGTGCATCCGTTCGGCCAGCGCGGTGAACGAGGGCTGGCCGGCCTGGTTGAGCAGCACCACCTCGCCGTCGAGCAGCGCGTCGTCGACCTGCTCGGCGAGGGTGATCAGCTCGGGGTACGCGGCGGTGATCTGCGCGCCGGATCGGGCGTACAGGTGTTGCCGGCCGGCGGTGATGTCGGCCAACGCGCGGACGCCGTCCCACTTGAACTCGTACGCCCAGTCGGCGCCGGCGGGCAGTGGGCCGGTCATCGCGAGCATCGGCTTCAACGGCGCGCCGGGCATTTCTCGACTGTAGTAGGGCAATCGAAGTGCTCGCGCCCGCTTCGATCCTTTGGGATCCTGAGCTGAACCGGGGAAAGGGGCGGGGTATGCGGGCGATCTGGAAGGGGGCGGTCTCGTTCGGGCTGGTCTCGATCGCGGTGAAGCTCTATTCGGCCACCGAGGAGAAAGATATCCGCTTCCACCAGGTGCACCGGGAGGACGGCGGGCGTATCCGCTACAAACGCACCTGTTCCGTCTGCGGTGAGGAGGTCACCTACGACGACATCGCCAAGGGGTACGACATCGGCGGCGGCGAGATGGTGATCCTGACCGATTCCGACTTCGCCGACCTGCCGCTGACCACCTCACGCGCCATCGACGTGCTGGAGTTCGTCCCGGCGGAGCAGGTCGACCCGATCCTCTACAACAAGGCGTACTTCCTGGAGCCGGAGGGCGCGGCGACCAAGCCGTACGTGCTGCTGCGCGACGCGCTCGCCGACTCGGAGCGGGTGGCGATCGTCAAGGTGGCGCTGCGCCAGCGGGAGCAGTTGGCCACCCTGCGGGTCCGCGAGGGGGTGCTGCTGCTCAACACGATGCTGTGGCCGGACGAGGTGCGTACCCCGGACTTCGGCTTCCTGGGCGAGGACCTGAAGATCCGTCCCCCGGAGTTGGCGATGGCCAGCTCGCTGATCGACTCGATGGCCGGGGAGTTCGAGCAGGACGCCTTCACCGACGACTACCGGGCGGCGTTGCAGGAGGTCATCGACGCGAAGGTGCAGGGCCGGGAGGTCGTCCAGCCGGAGGAGGTCGAGGAGGCCCCGGCCGCGGCGGTGGACCTGATGGCCGCGCTGAAGGCGTCGGTGGAGCGGGCCCGGGCGGCGCGCGGCGAGCAGCCGGAGGCCGGCGGTGGGGAGCCGACCCCGATCACCTCGGCCCGGTCGGCGCAGAAGGCGGCCAAGGCCCCGGCGAAGAAGACCGCCGAGAAGGAGCCGGCCGCGAAGAAGGCCGCCGGGAAGAAGAAGGCCGAGGGTACGAAGAAGGCGGCCGAGAAGAAGGCCCCGGCCAGGAAGGCCGCGCCGAAGAAGGCCCCCCGCAAGACCGCCTAGCGGTTCGGCGGGGCCCGGTCGTGCGTCGGCCCCGCCGCACGCGTCAGCCTCGGCCGAGCTTCTGGGTGGGGGTGACCCGGACGATCACCCGCTCCTCGCCGGGCTGCCGGAACGGGTAGGTGTCCTGCCCGAGGTACTTCTGCGCCATCCGGTCGATGTGCTCGTCGGCGCCCTCCTCGACCAGTTCGGTGGTGCCCTTCACCCACAGGGTGCGGAAGTCGTCGGCCTTGTCGACGACGGAGACCGCGACCATCGGGTTGCGCTGGATGTTGTTGTACTTCTGCCGGCCCTTGGCCGTGTTGAACACGATGTGCTGGCCGTCGGTGTCCACCCACACCGGCGTCACGTGCGGGGTGCCGTCCGGCTCGATGGTGGCCACGTGGGCGAGCTGCGGCTCGGCCAGCAGGGCCAGGTCTGCTTCGGTGAGGATCGCCATGGTCGTGAAACTACCCCCGTCGGGAGCCCCGCACCCGGGCAACCGTGGCCAAAGCGGTAGGGACCGGACGGGACAGACGGGCGGGGCGGGCGGGAACGGGACGGCCGGGGCGGGACGGGCGCCGGCCGAGGCAGCACCGAGGGGAACAAGGCGGGTACCGTGTGCGCTGGCCTCGGCAGCGGCCGCCGGGCCCCCACCTCTTGATCAGGGAGTCGACGTGAGCGAGCGTGTGCAGAACCGGTCGGCGGGCCAGGGCCCGGGCGGCAAGGCGGAGCGGCGACTGGCCGTCCAGCTGGCGGCGAAGAAGGCCGCCGAGGCGAAGCGCCGCCGGCAGTCCATCCTCGGCGCGCTCTCCGGCCTCGCCGTCGTGGCGATCCTGATCGGCGTCTTCGTCGTCGTGAACCAGGGCGACGACGACACGACGGAGAAGACCGCGTCGGTCCCGTCGGCCGGGGCCAACGCCTCGTCGGCCGAGCCCACCGCGCCGCCCGCCCCGCAGCTTCCCGAGGGGGCGGACCCGGCGCTGGCCACCAAGCCGAAGGTCGAGGCGGGCAAGGGCGAGCTGAAGAAGCTCGTCGTGACCACCCTGATCAAGGGCAAGGGCCCGGTGGTCAAGTCCGGCCAGCAGATCACCACCAACTACGTGGGCGTGTTCTACAAGGACGGCAAGGAGTTCGACGCGTCCTGGAAGACCGGCCAGCCGGCCACCTTCCCGATCGGCAACGGCAGCGTCATCAAGGGCTGGGACCAGGGCCTGGTCGGGGTGAACGTGGGCAGCCGGGTGCAGCTCGACCTCCCCGCCGAGCTGGCGTACGGCAACGACGCCTCCGGCGGCCGACCGGCCGGGCCGCTGCGGTTCGTCGTCGACGTGCTCGCCGCCCAGTAGTCCGCAGTCATGCGGTAGTTCACAGCGGTCTTCCTTCCGGTCGCCCACGACCAGTAGGTTCGGGGTCACCGTGGGCGGTTCCGGCCGTGCCACGGTGATTCCCGACCCGACGCGGAGGTGCACGTGGCGGCGCTGGACGACCCGGGTCTCGCCCGGCTGATGTGGACACACTTCGAGCCGGTGCACGCGGTCACCTACTTTCATCCGCGCGCCCGTGCCGCCTACGAGGCGGTCGGGCTGCGCGGCTACTGGCGGGGCTACTTCGCCGGCCGGTCCGCCCCGCTGGGCGCCACCGAGGCGGCCCCGGTGGTCGCGGCGTTCTTCAGCTTCGCCCCGCACATGGTGGCCCGGGCGCTGCCGGCGGTGTGGCGGCTGGCCACCCCGGAGGAGACGCTGCGGGCCCGGCTCACCGGGGCGGTGCAGGCGCTGGCCGAGCTGACGTACGAGCTGCCGGAGGGGCACCTCGCCGAGGCCGCCGGGCTGCTGGAGACGGCCGCCTGTGCGGCGCAGCCCGCCGGCCGGGTGCTGGGCGCCGCGAATGCCGCCCTGCCGGCCGCCGAGTACCCGCTGGCCCGGCTCTGGCAGGCGGCCACCACCCTGCGCGAACACCGGGGCGACGGGCACGTCGCCGCGCTGGTCGCGGCAGGCCTGGACCCGGTGGAGACGCTGGCCTGGAAGGTGGCCGACGGCATGGCGCCGGTGAACCTGCTGGGCCGGGGCTGGTCCGAGGAGCAGGGGCGGGCGGCGGCGGGCCGGCTGGCCGAGCGGGGCTGGCTGACGCCCGACGGCGAACCGACCGGGCACGGCCGGGCCGCGTTCCGGGCCGTCGAGGACGCCACCGACCTGGCGGCCACCCACCCGTGGCGGGCACTCGGCGCGGACCGCACCGAGCGGCTGCGGGAGCTGCTCGAACCGATCGCCCGCGCCGGCCACACGCTGATCCCGCCGGGCAGCCCGATCGGCCTGCCCCCGCTGCCGGCCTGACCCCGGCCCGCCGCCCCGGCTGGGGCAGGATGGGAGCGTGGCTGATGCGGTGGTCTTCGACCTGGACGGCGTGATCGTGGACTCCGAGCCGGTCTGGGAGGAGGTCCGCCGGGCGTACGTGGCGGCGCACGGCGGCGGCTGGCAGCCGGACACCCAGCGCCGGCTGATGGGGATGAGCACCGGCGAATGGGCCCGGTACCTCAGCGGCGAGCTGGGCGTCGACCGGACAGCCGAGCAGGTCGCCGCCGAGGTGGTCGACGAGATGACCCGGCGGTACGCGGAGCGCGTACCGGTGATCGACGGGGCCGACCAGGTGGTGCGCCGGCTGGCGGCGCGGTGGCCGCTGGGGCTGGCGAGTTCCTCGCCGACCCGGCTGATCGCGGCGGCGCTGGCCGCGACGGGCCTGACCGACGCGTTCGGGGCGACGCTGTCGACCGAGGAGACCGCGCACGGCAAGCCCGCCCCCGACGTGTACCTGGCCGTCGCCGGGCGGCTCGGCGTCGACCCGGCCCGCTGCGTCGCGGTGGAGGACTCCTCCAACGGGGTACGGTCGGCCGCCGCCGCCGGGATGCGGGTGGTGGCGGTGCCGCACGGGGCGTACCCGCTGGACCCGGACGCCGAGCGGCTCGCGGCCGTGGTGCTGCCGACGGTGGGCGACCTGACCCCGGCGGTCGTCGCCGGCCTCGGCTGAGCGATGCCGGTCGGGGTGGGCGCTTCCGCTTACTGGGTGTTGACGATCAGCCCGATGTGGGTGAAGTAGTTCAGCGCGCCGAAGAGTAGGAACACCAGCCCGGCCAGCCCCCAGGTGATGCCGACGACGAGCAGCAGCGGACGGGCCAGCCGTCGGATCGCGAACGGGAAGACCACGGCGCCGATTCCGACCAGCACGTAGAGCCCGGAGATGAAGGTCGCCTCCAGCCACGGGTAGTCGGCGAACTCACCCGAGATCGGTTCCTCGGGCGGTGCCGCGAACAGGGTGTAGGTCCAGCCGGCGGCGGCGATGGCGAAGCAGGAGAGCCCGAGTGCGAACACGAACACGGCGCTCGGGCCGAGCAGTTGGCGGACCAGTTGGAGGCGGTGGCCGGGGTCTGCGGGTGGGTCGGCCGCGAGCATCGGGCCGCGTTTCCAGAACACCAGCGCCGCACCGAGCATGAGTACTCCGAAGGCCAGCGCCGGCTCCCCGAAGATGATGTTGTCGAAGGCGAAGCCGCCGCTGGCCAGGGGCCAGGTGAGCGTCATGTGCAGGCCGGTCAGGGCGAGGATGATGCCCGGGACGGCGAAGGCCATCGCCCAGCCGTCTGTGGCGATGTCCCGGCCTTGCACCAACTGTCGGGCGAACATGACCACCAGGAGCAGGCCGACTCCGGCCGAGAGCGCCATGATCGTGTTGTAGGTGGGCATCTCCACCCAGTTGATCTTCAATCCGTCCTGCGCGAGCACGTTCATCACGCCCCCCAGAAACCGTTCCGGTGACGGCCGCTCGATACGGCCGTTTCTCCTCCGCCCTTCCTGCCGGACCGGGCGGCAGCACCGCCCTCAGAAAGTAACCGAAATTAATTCCGATTTTCCCGTTTCGCGGCATCTTGGCCATCGGCCGGCCCGGTGCAGCGGGGCCTTCTCGGCCACCGTCGGGGGACGGGGGTGGCATGAAGGGTGGGCCGCCGGGTACGGAGTTGGCTTCCGGAGGTTAGGGGGCGACGGCCGGGTCGGGGCGGTCTGCGTCTACGCCGACGACGGCGGGGACGAGGTGACCCTGCCGATCCGGCCGCTGATGGCGCCGAACGCCCGCTGGCAGTTCGTGCTGGTCTACCCGGCCCCGACGGCGGCGAAGGCGCAGGCCGTCAACGACGTGGCGGCGGCGGTGGCGCAGGGCGGCGTACGGGTGGGGGCGGAAGCCGGCCTGCCGCTGCACCACCACCCGCTGGCCGACACGGCGGTGGCGCATCGGGCCGTGGAGCGTTCGGTGGTCGGGAAGGTGCTGGTCAGCGCCGCCGACTGAGCGGCGTTCACCGGCTGTTTTCCCCGACGCCGGGACAGAGCCGAACAAGTTTCGTGACAATGGCAGTGCGGGGCCATGCCGTGGAGAAATCGGGCGGCCCGCGTGAGACGGGCGGCCCCGGCGCGGTGCGAACGCCGGGGCCGCCCCCTGGGCAGGGATGTTTAGGAGAACGTCCCCGCCCCTTCAGGCGACGATGCGCCTGAAAGCGCTACGGCGTTGTCAGCTCCCGGACACTCAGCCCGCCTTCGGCGTACCGGGAGCGGACCACCTTCTTGTCGAACTTGCCGACGCTGGTCTTCGGGACCTCGTCGATGAAGGACCACCGCTCCGGAAGCTGCCAGCGCGCCACCGACCTCGCGAGGAAGTCGCGCAGCTCCTCGGCGCTCACCTCGGTGCCCTCGCGGACCACCACGGTGGCCAGCGGGCGCTCGTCCCAGCGCTCGTCGGGCACGCCCACCACGCAGGCCTCCAGCACGGCCGGATGGGCCATCAGGGCGTTCTCCAGCTCCACCGAGGAGATCCACTCACCGCCGGACTTGATCACGTCCTTGGCCCGGTCGGTGAGCGTGATGTAGCCGTCGGGCGAGAGCGTGCCGACGTCGCCGGTGCGCAGCCAGCCGTCGCGGAACTTCTCCTCGTCCGGGGCGTCGTCCCCGACGTACCGGGAGGTCACCCACGGCCCGCGGACCTCCAGCTCGCCGACGGAGGTCCCGTCGGCGGGCAGCGGCTCGCCCAGCGGGCCGACGATCCGGGCGGCGACCCCGGCCGGGACCCGGCCCTGGGTGTACCGGTAGCGCCAGGCGTCCTCGCCGGTCGCGCCGGCCGGCGGCCGGGCCACCGAGCCGAGCGGCGACATCTCGGTCATCCCCCAGGCGTGGATGACGTCGATGTGGTGCCGGTCGTCGAACGCGTGCATCATCGCGGGCGGGCACGCCGACCCGCCGACGATCACCTCCTTCAGCGAGGAGATGTCCACGTCGTGGCCGTCGAGGTAGGCCAGCAGGTCGTTCCAGATGGTCGGCACCGCGCCGGCCAGGGTGGGCCGCTCGGCGGCGATCATCTCGGCGATCGGGGCGGCCTGGAGGAACCGGTCCGGCATGAGCAGCGACGCCCCGGAGAGGAACGCCGCATACGGCAGGCCCCAGGACATCGCGTGGAACATCGGCACGATGGTCAGCTCGCGGTGGGTCGGCCCGAGGCCGAATCCCTCCGGCAGGCAGACCTGGAGGGAGTGCAGGTAGATCGAGCGGTGCGAGTAGGCGACCCCCTTGGGGTTGCCGGTGGTGCCGGAGGTGTAGCAGAGGGCCGCGGCGTCGCGCTCGTCCAGCTCCGGCCAGTCGTAGACCTCCGGCTTGCCGGCCAGCAGGGCGTCCCAGTGGTGTACGGCGATCCGGTCGCCCGCCGCCGCCACCAGCGGGGCGGGGTCGCCGCCGCCGACCACCACCACGTGCCGCACGGTGGCCAGCTCGCCGATGACCCGGGCCAGCAACGGGATCAGCGTCGAGTCGACCAGCACCACCCGGTCCTGCGCGTGGTTGGCGATGTAGGTGACCTGGTCGGGGAAGAGCCGGATGTTGAGCGTGTGCAGCACCGCGCCCATGCTCGGCACGGCGAAGTACGCCACCAGGTGCTCGGCGTTGTTCCACATGAACGTGGCGACCCGCTCGTCGCCGGTCACCCCGCACTCGTCGCGCAGCGCGTGGGCCAGCCGGGCGGCTGTCCGCCCCACCTCGGCGTACGACATGCGGCGGGGCTCACCGCCGGTCCAGGTGACCACCTCGGCCGTGCCGTGCACCGTCGCGCCGTGGTCGAGGATCCGGGCGACCCGAAGGGGAGCGTCCATCATCGTGCTACGCATGAGTAAGAAGCTAGTGTCGGCGGTCACACATTGGGAACCCCCGTAGGTTGTCCAGATGAGCATCTCCTGGGCCGACTCGTACGTGGGGCAGCTCCGCGCCCTGGCCGGTGACCGCACCCTGATGTTCGTCGGCGCCCGCGCGGTGGTCCGCGACAACGCCGGGCGGGTGCTGCTGATCCGGCGTTCCGACAACGGCCAGTGGGCGATGCCGGCCGGCGCGATGGAGCTGGGCGAGTCCATCGCCGACTGCGCGGTCCGCGAGGTGCGCGAGGAGACCGGGCTGCGCGCCCTACGGGTCAGCGCGTTCGCCCTCTACACGGGCCCGGACCGCGTCAACACCAACATGTACGGCCACACCTACCAGATCTTCACGGTCGCCTTCCGGGTCGAGGACTGGGACGGCGACCTGACCCGGGTGACCGACGAGACGACCGACGCGGGTTTCTTCCCGCGCGAGCGGTTCCCCACCCCGCTCTCCGTGTCGGTCACCGAGACCCTCGCCGACCTGGACGTCTTCGAGCAGACCAACCGGCTGATCCTCAAGTGACCCGGGAGCCACCCGGCTGATCCCCGGTTGAGCCCGGAGCCGGTCGGCACCCGGCCCTCGGGCTCCCGCCCCGGTCAGAACATGGTCTGGCTCTTGGCCTCCATGTCGGTGGCGGCCTCCTCCTTCGACTCCTTCGCCAACGGCCGGCCGCCGGGGGCGGGCGCCTTTCCGCCGAGCGGGTCGGCTCCGCCGGTGGCGCCCTGCGGGCCGGCGCCGCGCAGCTGCTCGTTCGGCATGACCAGGGTCAACAGCACCGCCAGCACGGCGATCAGCCCGGTGGTGAGGAAGACCAGGTGCAGCGAATCGACGAACGCGCCCTGTACGGCGGCGCGGACCGGGCCGGGCAGGGCCAGGATCGTCGCCGGGTCGTTGATCGTGATGCTCGTCCCGCCCTGGGCCGCCACCGCGGCCCGCTGGTCAGGTGGAAGCTGGGCGATCGCGCCCGGCAGCCGGTCGGCGAGTTGGCCGGTGAGCCGGGAGGAGAGCACCGTCCCGAGGATCGCCACCCCGAACGAGCCGCCCAGCGACCGGAAGAACGTCACCGAGGAGGTGCCCGCCCCCAGGTCCCGGACGTCGACCGCGTTCTGCACGGCGAGGATCAGCGACTGCATGCACAGGCCCAGCCCGACCCCGATCACCACCATGTAGCCGAAGGCCAGCCAGAGCGACGTGGCGACCTGGAGCTGGGTGAACAGCAGCATGCCGGCGAGCAGCGCCACCGAGCCGGCCACCGGGAACCACTTGTACCGGCCGATCCGGCTCATCGCCCGGCCGGTCACGATCGAGGTGACGATGACGCCGGCCATCATCGGCAGCATCAGCAGACCGCTGCGGGTCGGCGAGGCGCCCCGGACGATCTGGAGGTACAGCGGGATGAAGATGATCGACCCGAACATCACCAGGCCGATGACGAAGCCGGCACCGTTGGCCAGCGCGAACGTCCGGCTGCGGAACAGCCGCAGCGGCAGGATCGGCTCACCCACCCTGGCCTCCTGCACCAGGAAGAGCACGGACAGCACCGCCCCGACCACGAACAGCCCGATGATCAGGCCGGAGCCCCACGGGTAGGAGGTGCCGCCCCAGCTCAGCGCGAGCAGCACGCAGCTCACCCCGACGACCAGCAGCCCCGCGCCGAGCCAGTCGATCGTGTGCTCCCGCCGCTCGAACGGGATCAGCCGCAGGACGTGGTAGCAGACCACGATGGCCAGGATCGCCAGCGGCACGTTGATGTAGAAGATCCACCGCCAGTTGGTCTCGGCGAAGTAGCCGCCGACCAGCGGCCCGGCCACCGAGGAGATGCCGAACACCGCCCCGAACAGGCCCTGGTAGCGGCCCCGCTCCCGGGGCGACACCACGTCCGAGATGATGGTGAACGCCAGCGTCATCAGGCCGCCCGCGCCGAGGCCCTGCACCCCACGGGTCACGATGAGCTGGGTCATGTCCCGCGACAGCCCGGCGAGCAGCGAGCCGAGCAGGAACATGCCGATCGAGAAGAGGAAGACCGGACGGCGCCCGTACAGGTCGGCCATCTTGCCGTACAGCGGGGTGGAGGCCGTGGACGCGAGCAGGTACGCGGTGACGACCCAGGAGTAGTGGTCGATCCCGCCCAACTCGCCGACGATGGTGGGCAGCGCCGTGCCGACGATCGTCTGGTCCAGCGCGGCGAGCAGCATGCCCGTCATCAGGCCGAACATGAGCAGGCGGAGCTGACGGGCGGTCAGCGTCGGTCGGGTGTTGGCTTCGCTGGTCACCCCGCCTTCTATCCCGTACGGCGAGGATCATGCCCCGGTGCCGGAGGTCCTTCGACGCCTGCGCCACGACGGGCGGGCTCCCGGCCTCGACGGCGGCCGACCGACGTCAGCGTCGGCCGACCGGCGTCGAGGGCCGTCCCGACGTCAGCGGCGTCCCTCGGCGAACTCCTCCACGATCTTGGCGCAGAAGGCCGGGAGGTCATCCGGCTTACGGCTGCTGACCAGGCCGTTGTCCGTGACGACCTGCTCGTCGACCCAGGTCGCGCCGGCGTTCGTCACTCGACCTCCTCGACGCCGTCGGCGGCCAGGAATGCGACCCGCTTGCCCTGAAGTGTCGTCGCTGCCATCTCGTGCATCTCCTCTCCCGGTACACCTCTGGGCCGTTCCCGGGGCCCGATGCCCGAAACCCGCCGCCGGCCGCCCCGCCCACCGTGCCGGGCGGGCGCGGGCGGCCCAGGTTTGACCCGACACCCTCGGGGGACCCGGCGGGCATGGCAGGAGCAGCAGCGGAAGAGCGCCGGCTCGCCACCGTCGTGGAGAGCTGGCTGGGCCGTCCCGTGCTGGTGATCGGCGACGCCATGCTCGACGAGTGGCGGTTCGCGGAGCCCGACCGGCTCTGCCGGGAAGCTCCCGCCCCGGTCCTCAGCCTGCGCCGGCGCATCTCGGCGGCCGGCGGCGCGGCGAACACCGCCGTCAACGTGGCCGCCCTCGGCGGACGGGCGGTGCTGGTCGCCCCGGTCGGCGCGGACGCCGCCGGGGACGAGCTGCACGACTGCCTGGACCGGGCCGGCGTCTGGGACCGGACCGTCAACCAGCCCGGCCGGCCGACCCCGGTGAAGCGGCGGATGCTCGCCGGCAACCAAATCCTGCTGCGCGAGGACTCCGGCGAACCGGACGACGCGCTCGAACAGGACGGCGTGGTCCGGCTGCTCACGGCGCTGGAGTGCGCCACCGAGGAGCTGCGGGCCGCCGCCGGCGGCGAGGTGCCCACCCTGGTCGTCTGCGACTACGGGCTGGGCTCGCTGCCCGCGCCCGTGCGCGCCTGGCTGGTCGCCGCCCGGGACCGGTACGCCACGGTCGCGCTGGACGCGCACGACCTCGCCGACTGGCGGGGCCTCGCGCCCACCGTGGTCACCCCGAGCTTCGCCGAGGCCACCCGGCTGCTCGCCCGGGCCGCCGCCCGGTCCGACACCCACCTGCACCTCAACCACCCCGGGGCCGACCCGGCGGACGGGCCGTCGGAGCTGAGCGTGGGCTCGGCCCCGGGCCGCCCCACCCCGGCTGGGAACACCTCCGACGGCGACTCCGCCGACAGGGTGAGGCCGGCGTCCCGGCTGCCGCTGGGCCGGCCGACGGGCCCGACCGGCGAGCCGACGCCCGGGGAGGACCGGGTGGCGATGACCGGCGACGGGCTCAGCGTCACCGGGACGGGCGTGACCGTGAACGCCAAGGCCGGCGACGGGGTGGACCGGGCGGTGCTGGCCGAGTCCCGCCTCGCGGAGCTGCGGGCGCACACCGGCGCGGACGTGGTCGCGGTCACCCTGGACACCGAGGGCGCCGTGGTCGGCGGCGCGGACGGAGCACCCCGGCGCAGCCACAGCACCCCGGTCCCGGCCAGTCACGCGGTCGGCGCGGGGGACGCGTACCTGGCCGCGATGACGCTGGCCCTGGCCGCCGACGCGCCACTGCCGACCGCCGCGCAGCTCGCCCAACTCGCCGCCACCATCACCGTGTCGGACACCGGCACCTGCGTGTGCCGGCACGAGGACCTGCTCGACGCGCTCGGCGTACCGGCCGGCGACCGTGGGCACCCGGTGCTGGTCGCCCCGGACGAGTTGGCGGACATCGTGGCCGCGCACCGGGACGCGGGCCGGTCGGTGGTTTTCACCAACGGCTGCTTCGACGTGCTGCACCCGGGGCACGTGCGCTACCTGGAGCAGGCCCGGGCTCTCGGCGACCTGCTGCTGGTCGCGGTCAACTCCGACGACAGCGTACGCCGGCTGAAGGGGCCGGACCGGCCGGTCAACCCGGTGGAGGACCGGGTGACGCTGCTCGCCGCGCTGTCCTGCGTGGACCACGTGGTGGTCTTCGAGGAGGACTCCCCGGCGGCCCTGATCGAGACCGTCCGCCCCGACATCTACGTCAAGGGCGGCGACTACCCGCCGGAGATGGTGCCGGAGGCGCCGCTGGTGCGCCGGCTCGGCGGCCAGGTCCGCACCCTCGGGTACGTGCCGGACCGCTCCACCTCGGCGATCATCGAACGCATCCGGGCCCAGGCGACGGGCGCGCCGGGCACCGGACGCCGGTCAGACGGCCCGGGGCAGACGTTGACCGGCAGGCCGGCGTGAACCGTCCGCTCGTCCCGGGCGACGCCGGGGAGTTCCGGCGGGAACGGCAGCTCGACGTGCTGGTCCCGACCCGCAACCGCCCGGCCGAGCTGGCGGTCACCCTCTCCGGGCTGGCCACCCAGGAGGGTGTGCCCGGGTTCGGGGTGGTGGTCAGCGACCAGTCCGACGGCGACCCCGCGTACGCCCACCCGGCGGCGGCCACCATGGTGCGGGCGCTGCGCCACCGGGGCCACCCGGTGCTGCTGACCCGGCGGCTGCCCCGGCGCGGGCTGGCCGAGCACCGGGCGTACCTGCTGGACCGGTCGGCGGCCCGGTACGTGCTCTGCCTCGACGACGACATCTGGCTGGAGCCGGGGACCCTGCACCGGCTGGTCACCGCGATCGGCGAGCTGGGCTGCGGCTTCGTCGGCAACGCCGTGCACGGGCTGTCGTACGTCGACGACGTGCGCCCGGAGACCCACGGGCACTACGAGGAGTGGGTGGGCCGGCCGGTGCCGGAGCGGGTGCGCCCGGGCACGCCGCAGTGGCAACGGGCGTCGATCCATCCGGCGGCGAACCTGCTGCACGTCACGCAGCGGCTGAACCTGCCACCGGGGGCCTGGCGGGCGTACAAGGTCTCCTGGATCGGCGGGTGCGTGCTCTACGACCGGGCGGCGCTGGTCGACTCGGGCGGCTTCGAGTTCTGGCGGCGGGTGCAGGAGAAGCACCAGGGCGAGGACGTGGCCGCCCAGCTCGCCGTGCTGGAGCGCCACGGCGGCGCGGGCGTCCTGCCCAGCGGGGCGTACCACCTGGAGTCGCCGACCACCGTCACCGAGCGGGACGTGGAGGCGTGGGAGGTCCTCCTCGCCGACTCGGACACCCCGCAGCCCGCCTGACGGGCGGCGACGGGCGGGAAAACCCCGCCCCGCTCAGCCCAGCAGCTCGCGGGCGGCCTCGACCACCTCCACGACCGGGACGTCCGTGACGAAGGAGTCGCGGTGCGGGCAGTCGCCGTGCCCGGGGCGGTGCGGGTAGATCCCCGGGGTGCAGTCGACACCGCAGACCGGGCAGTGCACCGTCCAGGAGGCGATCGGGCGGTGCCGGACGCGCAGCGGGTGCCCGCTGTTGATCAGGTTGCCGACCCAGTAGATCCCGACGGTGGCGGTGCCGACCGCGGCGGCCAGGTGCAGCGGGCCGGTGTCGTTGGAGACCAGCAGTGCGCACCCGGCGTAGCAGGCGGCCAGCCCGCCGAGGCCGAGCGCGCCGACGAGCGGGCGCAGCGGCACCCCGGCCGCCGCGACCACCCGGTCCACCAGCTCCCGCTCGGCGGGGGTGCCGGTGACCAGCACCTCGTACCCGTCGCCGGCCAGGACGCGGGCCACCTCGGCGAACCGCTCGGCCGGCCAGCGCCGCCGGGTGTCGGTGGCCCCGGGGTGCAGCGCCACCCGGGGTCGCGTCGCCGCGCCGAGCACCCCGGCGGCCTCGGCCCGGTCGGCGTCGGTGACGGCCAGCGTCGGGACGATCGTGGTGGCGGGCGCCCCGACCAGGCCGGCCACCTCCAGGTAGCGCAGCACTTCGTGCTGGTAGTAGACGTACCGGGTCCAGCGGTCCAGCGGCGGGGCGTCCTCGGCCCGCAGCCCGGCGGTGACCCGGGCGCCCAGGCCGGCGACGATCGGGTTGGAGTTGCCGCCGCCACCGTGCAGTTGCAGCGCCAGGTCGAAGTGCTCGGCGCGGGCCGAGGCCAGGAAGTCGTCCATCGACGGCTCCGGCTCGCCGGGCTCGGGGGCGCGGATGCCGGGCGCGGGCGGGACCACCAGCACGCGGTCCACCGGGCCGGGCCGGTCGCGCCAGAGCTTCGCGTGCCACGGCGCGCCGAGCAGCACGATCTCCGCCCCCGGGTACGCGGAGCGCAGCGCCTCCAGCGCGGGCAGGACGAAGATGAAGTCGCCGAGCGCGTTGGCACGCAGCGCGGCGATCCGCGCGACGCCGGGCACAGGTTCGCCCACCGGGCCGAGCGGGGACGGGGTGGCCACGACCCGCTACGGCCGGTCGATCTCGTCGGCGGCCCGGTCCGGGTGGTGCAGTTCCCGGCCGGGAGCCAGGTCCGGGTGGTGCAGTTCCCGCTCGGCGGCCGGGTCGACCGGATGGCCCGTACCCGTGCCGGCGCCCCGGTAGCCGGCGCGGCCGACGGTGATGGTGCGCGGCGCGGGCCGGACCGCCCGGGGCAGCCGGACCCGGAGCAGCCCGTGGTCCATCACCGCGTCGATCCGGTCGGGGTCCACCCGGGACGGCAGGTCGACCCGGTACTCGAAGCCCCGGGTCTGAAAGCCGCCCGGGATGCCCTGGTCGGCGTTGACCTCGGCCTCGGAGCGGGCCCGGACGCAGAGCTCCCGGTCGTCCAGCTCGACGGCCACCTCCTCGGGGGCGACGCCGGGCAGCCGGACCACGGCCTCCCAGCCCTCGGCGGTCTCGGTCAGCTCCACCTCGGCCGGGCCGGGCCGGGTGCCGCCGACCAGCCGGCTCAGCTCGGCGCGCAGGGACTGGAGTTCCCCCATCGGGTCCCAGTTCGGCTGCCGGCCGCGCCAGCCCCGGCCGCCTGCGGGCTGTTCGCTCATCGCACGTCGCCGATCGAATGGGTGGCTGTCGGTGACCGCAACGAGCTGGGGGCGTCCAGGTTGGCGTCCGGGTCGACGCCGACGCCGAGCCGGTCGACCAGCTCGCCGCCGAGCCACGCGCTGCCGCCGAGGATGGCCAACGCGACCACCTCGATGGCGATGAGCGCGCCGCCGGCCGCCCGGGAGTCGGCGTTGAGCCGGACGGCCCAGACGGCGGCGAAGAGCAGGATGACCGCGAGGTTCGCGGCGGCGTGGCTGAGGCCCACCCGCTTCGCGCGGGTGCCGGTGGGGATGGCGAGCAGGTCGAACGCGCCGGCCACCGCCGCCAGCAGCCCGCCGATCAGGCCGACCGTGATGTTCCAGTAGGCCACCTCGCCGAGGAACCGCGGGCCGCCGACGGCGTCGACGACGTCGAAGATCACCGCAGTGACCAGCAGGCCGACCGGGAACGTGATCAGCATCGGGTGCACGGGGTGCCCGAGCACCTTGAGTCGGCTCTCCACTGGCGGCCTCCGTTGGTGTGTTGCGGGGCGCTGGCTGGCGCGGTACCCGGGACGCCGCTGGACAAACCTCCGGCCAGACGTGCCCGGCTAGGCTGAGGGGCGGCAGGTGGCCTGGGCACCAGCGCGGTACGCCACCACCGAGGTCAACGGTCGGGGGAGGAAGACGTGACGGTGGAGATCACCTCGCACGAGGAACTGCGCGACCTGCTGGGGACGCCGAACGCCCGGGCGGCGACCAAGGAGCGCAGGGCCCTGCACGAGCGGGACCGGCAGTGGCTGGCCGCCTCGCCGTTCTGCCTGGTCGCCACGGCGGGCGCGGACGGCACCTGCGACGTCTCGCCGAAGGGCGACCCGCCCGGCTTCGCCCTGCCGCTGGACGACACGACGATCGCCATCCCGGAGCGGCCGGGCAACCGGCGGGCGGACGGGTACCGCAACATCCTGGACAATCCGCACGTCGGGCTGATCTTCCTGGTCCCCGGTCGGACCGACACGCTGCGGATCAACGGTCGGGCCCGGCTGGTGCGGGACGCGCCGTTCTTCGAGGACATGGTGGTCAAGGGGCACCGGCCGATCCTGGCGATCGTGGTGGAGATCGAGCAGATCTTCTACCACTGCGCCAAGGCGTTCCTCCGCTCCGAGCTGTGGCAGCCGGAGACCTGGCAGCCGGACGCATTGCCGTCCCGGGCCCGGCTGATCAAGGAGGTCGAGGCCCCAACCGAGAGCCTGGCCGACCTGGAGCGCCACTACGGCCCGGAATACGCGAAGAAGATCTATTCCTGACCGCGGCGGTCGTCCCGCCCACCTTCGCGCGGACATTGCTAAAGCTATCTTTCTAATGATAGCTTTAGGGTATGACGTTGCCTCGGGTGAAGCTCTCCGACCCGGTCGCCCTGCGCGGCTACGCCCACCCGCTGCGGATGGCCCTCGTCGGGCTGCTGCGGCGGGAGGGCCCGATGACCGCCACCCGGGCCGCCGAGCGGCTCGGCGAGAACGTTCCCAACTGCTCCTTCCACCTGCGCCAGCTCGCCAAGTACGGGCTCGCCGAGCGGGCCCCCGCCAGCGACGCCCGGGAACGCCCCTGGCGGGCCACGGCGCTCGCCACCTCCTGGGAAGACGCCTCCGACGACCCGCAGGTGCGCGCGGCCACGGACACGCTGAACGCCACCCAGCTCGCCCTGTACACCCGGCAGGCCGAGGAGTTCCTCGCCCGGCGGGCCGACGAGCCCACGCGGTGGCGGGCGATCACCGGCTTCAGCGACGCGTCGCTGTACGTCACCGCCGACGAGCTGGCCGCGCTGACCGAGCGGATGGACGCCCTGCTCGCCGAGTACGACGGCCGGACCGCCGACCCGTCCTCGCGGCCGGCCGACGCGCGCCGGGTCGCGCTCGTACAGCTCGCGCTCCTCGACGCGCCGGCCCCGACGGACGGCGCCCCCGCCCAAGGCGACGGCGACGCGGCGGTGCCTGATGAGCGGTGAGCCGACCGCCGCGCTGGAGGCCGCCCCGCCGGAAGCCGCCGCACGAGACGCCGTTCCGCCCCCGGAGGCCGCCGCTCCGGCCCGTCCCGTTCGGCGCGGGCGGCTGCCCCGGCTGCTGCGCGAGCGGACGTTCCGGCGGTACTGGTCGGCGCAGACCGTCTCGTATTTCGGCGACGAGATCTCCACCCTCGCCCTGCCCCTGCTGGCCGTGCTCGGGGCCGGCGCCGGCCCGGCCGAGATGGGTTACCTGACCGCCGCCGCCCTCGCCCCGAACCTGCTCTTCTCGCTGCTCGCCGGGGCGTGGGTCGACCGGTTGCCGCACAAGCGCCGGCTGATGATCCTCGCCGACCTCGGTCGCGCCCTGCTGCTGGCCGCCGTGCCGGTGCTGTACCTGTTCGACCTGCTGGCCCTGCCACCGCTCTACCTGATCGCCTTCGCCACGGGCACCCTCGCCGTGCTCTTCGAGGTGGCCCGCGCGCCGCTCTTCGTGTCGCTGGTGCGCCGGCCCGACTACGTGGCCGCGAACACCCTCATCTCGGGCAGCCGGGCGATGTCCCTGGTCGCCGGCCCGAGCGTCGGCGGCGTGCTGGTGCAGGTGCTCACCGCCCCGATCGCGCTGCTCGCCGACGCCGCGTCGTACCTCGTGTCCGCGTACTTCCTGGGGCGGATCCGGCCGACGGAGCCGGCGCCGGCCCGGGGCGGCGGGCTCGGCATCGCCGACGGGCTGCGGTTCCTGGCGCGGGCACCGGCGATGCGGTCCATCCTGCTCGGCACCACCACCCTCAACCTCTTCAACTTCATGTTCTCGGCGCTCTTCGTGCTCTACGCCGTCCGGGAGCTCGGACTCTCCCCCGGCGTGCTCGGTGCGGTGCTGGGCGCGGGCGCGGTGGGCGGGCTCGTCGGCGCCGCAGTCACCGGCCGGCTGACCCGCCGGTTCGGGATCGGGCCGACGATGGTGGCGAGCTTCGTGGCCTTCCCCGCCCCGCTGCTGCTCGTCCCGCTGGCCGACGGGCCGACGCCGGTGGTGCTCGGCATGCTCTTCGCCTCCGAGTTCGGCGCCGGCGTCGGCGTGATGATGCTCGACATCACCACCAGCTCGATGCAGACCGCGCTCACCCCCGACGCGCTGCTGTCCCGCACCATGGGCGCCCGGCGCACGGTCAACTACGGGATCCGGCCGATCGGCGCGTTGCTCGGCGGGGCGCTGGGCGCCACCATCGGCATCCGGCCGGCGCTGTGGATCGCCACCGCCGGCGCGCTGCTCGGCCTGTTCTGGGTGCTTCTCTCCCCCGTACGCGGCATGCGGGAGCTGCCCGCCCAGCCGGAGGAGGCGGGCCGGGCGTGACCGGCCCGGCCGGCTCGATAACCGGTCGTCGCCGGCCGGCGACGCTGCTAGCGTCGTCGGCCGTGCTGATCCGCGAGTTCGTCGAGGCCGACTGGCCACAGGTGTGGGAGATCGTCGGCGAGGTCGTCCGGGCCGAGGAGACCTTCCCGTACGACCCGGCCATGACCACCGGGCAGGCGTACGACATGTGGGTGGAGCGCCCGCCCGGCCTGACCGTCGTGGCGGTCGAGGGCGACCGGGTCCTCGGCACGGCCAAGATGGGCACCAACCGGCCGGGCCCGGGATCGCACGTCTCCACGGCCAGCTTCATGGTCGCGGCGGACGCCCGGGGGCGCGGGGTGGGCACCGCCCTGAGCCGGCACGCGCTGGGCTGGGCCCGCGAGCGCGGGTACGCCGGGATGCAGTTCAACGCGGTGGTCGAGACCAACCGCACGGCGGTGGAGCTGTACCGGCGGCACGGCTTCGAGGTGGTCGGCACGGTGCCGGGCGCGTTCGCCCACCCGAGCCTGGGCCGGGTGGGCCTGCACGTGATGTACTGCGCGTTCTGAGCTAGCCGCGCCAGCCCTCCGGGTTGCTGAACGACTCCCGGGAGATGCCCGACCCGGTGCGCGGCCACCCGCCGAACAGCTTGTCGTGCAGGTGGGCGAAGAGGTAGCAGATGCTCTCGCAAGTGCCGTCCAGGACGGCGAGGGCGGGGTTGGCGCGCACCGCCTCGTAGAACTCCTGCCCGAGGGCGACGATATGGCCCCGGCAGTAGAGGAAGCCGTCGTCGGAGCCGTCCGTCACCGCGTGGATGTCGGCGCGGTCGACGTCGTACAGCTTGCGCTCCATCACCCGGTCGAGGGCGGTCAGCTCCTCGCTGGACAACTCGGCGCCGAGGGAGCGGAGGTTGTCCAGGAACGGGGCGAGCGAGGCGTCCACGGCGTACACGTCGACGTCGTCGGCGTCCGGGTCGCGCCCGGCAAGGGCACGGCGCAGCGCCCGGACCTCGGGGCCCAACGGCTCCCACGCGGACTCCACCAGGGCCCAGAACCGGGTCTCGTCACCGGCGCTCGGCAGCAGCTTCACAGGATTGTCTGAAGGCATGGTCACGGGCGGGATGTTAGCCAGCCCGCCCGACACCGTTCCGTCGCCGACCCACGGCGGAGGTGACGGCCATCCCGGACGGACGTGGTTGAGACGACCGGCCTCGGGTACGGATTCGGTGGACGTGAGCACGTTTCCGGCGCGCGAGAGCGCGGAAGACCGCAACCCGAAGGAGTGCCGATGACCACCACTGTCGAGAAGTCCGTCGAGGTGAACGTCCCGATCCGCACCGCGTACAACCAGTGGACGCAGTTCGAGGAGTTCCCCATGTTCATGGGAGCTGTCAGAGAGGTGCACCAGCTCGACGACAGGCGCATGCACTGGGTCGCCGAGATCGCCGGCGTCCAGCGCGAGTGGGACGCGAAGGTGCTGGAGCAGGTGCCGGACCGCAAGGTCGCCTGGGCCGCCACCGAGGGCACCACCAACGCCGGCGCCGTCTACTTCCAGCCGGTCGACACGAATCGCACGATGGTCCGGCTGTTCCTGGAGTACGAGCCGGAGGGCTTCGTCGAGAAGACCGGCGAACGGCTGCACCTCGTCGAGCGGCAGGCCGAGTCCGACCTGGAGAGGTTCAAGACGTACATCGAGAGCCGTGGCGTCGAGACCGGCGGCTGGCGCGGCACGATCGACGAGGGCCGCCAGCTCGGCACGCCCGGCATCGAGTACGCGGCCGGCACCCGGAGCGACAGCGGCAGGGGCGACGGGTCCGCCCGGGACACCGACGCCGGGACGACTGCGCCGACCACCACCCCGTACCCGACCGGCGCCGGGGCGACTGCGCCGACCATCCCCGCGTACCCGACCGATGCCGACCCCGACGGCGCCCGCCGGCCGCTCTGATCGGCGCCTGGACGACGACGAAGGCCCGGGCCACGCGGCCCGGGCCGGTCACGCCGGGAGGGCCCGGGGCCTGGTCACGTCGAGGGCGGCCGGCGGGCACGGCGGTGCGCAGGCCGCCGGCCCGCCCCGGGTAGAGCTGGCCGGGGCGGTTCCGGGCGGTGCGCTACCGGCGGCTCTCCAGCAGCCGGGCCACGGTGGCCGGCGAGTAGACCCGGCCCCGGGCGATCGCTGCCACCACCAGCGGGGCGAGCACGGCGACCATGCCGAGGATCGCGGTCTGCTGATTGGCGGACAGCGGCAGGCCGAAGGCGACCAGCAGGCTGATCACGGCCGTCCCGGCAGCGGTGATCGCGCCGACGGTGAACAGCGGTTCGGTCGCGGTCGAGGCGGGGATGGGGGTGGACATGCGGGCCTCCTCTGTTGATCGGTCGCTCGGTCACGCCGGCGACGATGCGCAATGGCCCGTCGACGGTGACGTCAGGTGGACAGCCGGGTGGTCAGCTCGTCGACGACCTGCCGGGCAATGTCCGGCGGCACCGCCGCCGCGATGGCCGCCGGGGTCAACCCGGCGGTCGTCAACGCCTCGGAGAGCCGTTGCGGGGACAGCCCGGCGAGCACCCCGGCGATGATGGCCGGCTCGTCCGTCCAGTCCTTCCCGCCCAGGGTGGTGACCCCGGCGGCCACACCGTCCAGTCGCGACATCACGTAGTCGAGCTTCGCGACGATGCTGTTGCTGGCCTCCATGGGCCCGGCGCCGTCGGGGTCGACGGTCCGGCCCATGCTCGACCCGCCGGCGAAGAGCCCGGCGTACACCTGGTGGATCTCGTTCTCTGCCTGGTCGCTCATGTCGTCCTCCGGGATCGTGGTGAGCAGTCCGATGGTCGTCAGGTAGCGGCGGAACAGCGGGGTCTGGGCCCGGCCCGCCTTCGTGGAGTCGCGGAAGAAGCTGAAGTGGGTGTGCCACAGGTGGGAGTTGTCGCCGGTGGTGCGCCTGCCGAGCCGGTCCCACCGCCGGACGACCTTGCCGTCCACGGAGTAGATGATCTCCCTGATGTCCCGCGTGTCGGCCGCGCCGGCCGCGCACTGCTGCACACACCAGACCGAGAACGAGCGCAGGTCGTGGGCCCGGCCGCCCGACTGTGCGGTGAAGGAGCCGACGTCCAGGCCGGAGGCGTCCAGGGTCAGCCCCGACTGGTCCCGGGGGGACTCCACGACCGAGTAGTCGTTGGTCACGACCCGGTCGGAGCCGCAGTGGTAACCCCCGCGGTGGGCCGGGTCGCCGACGATGCCGACGGCGGCCGGGTCCAGATCCTTGAGGTACAACAACAACAGGGTTCGAACGTTCAAGAGATTCGTCGGGGCCCGCGTCATGGGGCCCTCCTTCCGTGGGAAGGCCGGGCACAATGATCACTCCGAGTAAGAATCCGGAGATGCGTGACGCGCCCGACCAAAGGAGCACATCGCTGGGCTGATGAGCCAAGAGTAACGAGACATCCATACATCTACCAGCGGAAACGCCGCCTCTTCGGATAGTGGCAGTTGCCGGATGGCGCGCCTGGCCGGGCGTCCGCCCCCTGCGGGCAGAAGCCCCGGAGTTTTCACGCAGAGTTATCATCCGGCGAGCCGGTGAGTGGCCGCCCGGGGCCCGCTTCGCGGCTGCCGCCGATTCTCGGGGTGGCGCGTCGTGGGGTGGGTATTTCGATGTTGGGCCCGCTCGGACAGGGCCCCAACCGTACGGGTGAGGCATCCCCAACCTGGGCGGTGACCGAGGACGCCGGTGAGCTAATGGGTACGTGACAGTCCTGGCGATCATCATCGGCGGCGGCATCGGCGCCACCCTGCGGTACGTCCTGGGGCTCGGCCTCGCCCCGCCCACTCCACCGGACTTCCCCTGGGTCACCTTTATGATCAACATGGTGGGCGCCTTCGCCCTCGGTGCCGTGATGACGCTGCTCGCGGCGCACCGGCTGCCGGGGCCGTGGGGCAAGCCGTTCCTCTCGACCGGCGTCATCGGCGGCTTCACCACCTGGTCGCACTTCATCGTCGAGGCCGATCAACTGATCGGGGCGCGGCACACCGGGGTGGGCATCGCCTACCTCGTCGTGAGCATTTTCGGTGGAGTGATCGCCGCAGCGCTCGGCGCTCGCCTCGCGGAACTGCGGGTGGGGCATCCGACGAGCGGGCGTGCGTGATGTGGGTGGGCATCGGGGTGTTCCTGGCCGGCGGGCTCGGGGCGCTGAGCCGCGCCGGCGTTGACGCGTTGGTGAAGCCATGGTGGAAGAAGCGGGTCACCGAGCCCAGCAGGGCCTTCCCGGCGAGCACCTTCTTGATCAATGTCTCCGGGGCCTTCGTGCTCGGCATCGTCACCGGCTATGCCGCGAAGAACGCCGCTGGTGGTGCGCAGGACTTCGCCGCGATCGCCGGGGTCGGCTTCCTCGGCGCCTACACCACCTTCTCCACCGAGGAGTGGCACACGATGGGGCTGCTGCGCAAGAACGCCGCCGTCGAGGCCTTCAATGTGCTCGGCAGCCTCGGCGCGAGCCTTGTGCTGGCCGCGTTCGGCCTGTGGCTCGGCGGTCTGATCTAGCAACAGGGCGTACCGGGATGGCCTCTCCGACCAAGTGACCCCACGCCCTCGTCAACAAGATCGAAAACCAGAGATGAGAAAGGCCCCCTGACCGGCATTTCGCCTGGTCACGGGGCCTTTCTCGTTGCCGAGCCGCCTGACGGAATCGAACCGTCGACCTACGCATTACGAGTGCGTCGCTCTAGCCGACTGAGCTAAGGCGGCAACGATCGTAAAGTGTACGGCACACCCGGGCGGCGAACCCAGTCGGATCTCCCCTCCGCATCGACGGGTGCGGACAGCCGGCCGGCCGGGGGTGCCCGCACCTGACAGCGCGACGGCCTGGCCGGGACTACGCTGCCCCGGGTGACCGACGATCGCACCCCCGTCGACGGCCCGGACGGCGTCGACCGCCCGGGCGACGACAGCGCCGACGCCGAGGCGGCGCGTCGGCCGCGCAGCACCGATCCGCTGGAGCTGGGCTTCACCCCGCGCAAGCCGGTGCCCTGGCTCGCGCCGCTCCTGCTGATCAGCACCGGCCTGCGTACGCTGCTGGCGATGCTGTTCGGGGCGTACCTGGACAAGCGGGAGCTACAGAACGCGTTCGGCGACGGGATCTTCCGCCAGGTCGGGCCCGACGGCGGGCTGTGGCTGGACTACGTGGCCGACCTGGGCGACGGCTTCAACGCCACATACTCGGTCGCGTACCTGCTCGCCCAGCCCGAGCTGGAGGTCGACGGGCACCGGCTGCCCCGGGCGCGGACCCTGGTGATGGGCGGCGACCAGGTCTACCCGTCGGCGTCCTACGCCGCCTACGAGGACCGGTGCAAGGGGCCGTACCAGGCCGCGCTGCCGGTCACGCCGCCCGAGCGCCCCACCCTGTTCGCGGTGCCCGGCAACCACGACTGGTACGACGGGCTGACCGCCTTCCTGCGGCTGTTCGTCCGGTCCCGGGACCGGCACTTCGGCGGCTGGGGAACCGGGCAGTCCCGCTCGTACTTCGCCGTGGAACTGCCCGCCGACTGGTGGCTGCTCGGCCTCGACGACCAGTCCGGCTCGTACCTGGACGACCCGCAGCTCACCTACTTCGACGTGGTCGCCCGCAAGCTGGGGCCACAGAGTCAGGTGATCATCGCCGTGCCGGCGCCGACCTGGGTCAAGGCCGTCGACCACCCCACGGCGTACGACTCGATCGACTACTTCGTCCGTACCATCGTCTCGCCGACCGGGGCGCGGGTGCGACTGCTCGTCTCCGGCGACCTGCACCACTACGCCCGGTACGCCGGCCCGGACCGGCAACTGATCACCTGCGGCAGCGGCGGGGCCTACCTGTACCCCACCCACCACCTGCCCGAGCGGATCGAGGTGCCGCCGCGCGACACCCTGGCCCGGCGGGCCAGCCGCACCCGCGCGTACGACCTGGTGGCCCGCTACCCCGACCGGGCCCGCTCCCGGCGGTACGGCTGGGAGGTGTTCCGCCGGCTGCCGAGACGCAACCCGGGCTTCTGCACGCTGCTCGGCACCCTGCACACGCTGCTCATGCTGTCCATGGCCGGGGTGGCGGCGAACCGGGCCGGCGGCACCGAGCAGCGGCTGTTCAGCGTCCCGCTGGTGGCGATGCTGGTGGTGACGATGCTCGGGGCGGCGGTCTTCGCGAAGCCGCCCAGCGCCGGCGGGAAACGGCACGTACGACACTGGCTGCTCGGGGTGGGGCACGGGCTGGCCCATGTGGCGCTGGCCGCCGCCGGCACCTGGGCGTGGCTGTCGCTGCCCTTCTACCACTGGTCCTGGCCCCTGCCGGCCGCCGCCGCCGCGGTGGTCTACGGGCCGGTGATCGGGTTCCTGGCCGCCGAGCTGGCGGCGGCGTACCTGCTGATCGCCGGCGCGTTCGGGGTCAACCTGAACGAGCTCTTCGCCGGCCAGGGCATCGAGGACTCCAAGGCGTTCCTGCGGATGCGCATCGACCCGGACGGCACGCTGACCATCTACCCGATCTCGGTGGACCGCGTCGCCCGCGACTGGCGCATCAACCCGGACACCTCCCCCACAGCCTCCTGGCTGGCCCCCAAGACCCCCCTGACCCCCCACCTGGCCGAGCCCCCCATCACCCTCCGCCCCTAACCCCAATCCACGGGTCAGGGGGTGTAGTGCTGGTCGTGGGCCTGGCGGGGCGCGCAGACCGAGGCCCGGCTGCACGAGCAGCGGGAGCCGTCGGCCTCCAGGCGGACGGTCACCGAGTCGCGGGGAACGCTGTGGCCCACCACCCGGCCGTCGCCCTCGGGGGAGCTCACCCGGCTGCCGACGGGCGGGGCCGACTCCTGGAACCGCTGGTAGAGGGGATGCTCGTACTTCAGGCAGCACATCAGCCGGCCGCAGGCGCCGGAGATCCGCAGCGGGTTCAGCGGCAGGTCCTGGTCCTTGGCCATCCGGATGGTGACCGGCTCGAAGTCGGTGAGGAAGGTGGCGCAGCACAGGTCCCGGCCGCAGGAGCCGATGCCGCCCTGCACCCGGGCGGAGTCGCGGGCGGAGAGCTGGCGCAGCTCGACCCGGCAGTGCAGGGTCGCCCCGAGGTCACGGACCAGGGAGCGGAAGTCGACCCGGTGCGGGGCGGTGAAGTAGATCGTGGTGCGGTCGCCGTCGCCGTCGGTGCCGAGGACGTGGTCGACGGCGACCACCTTCATGGGCAGGCTGTGGTCGCGGATCAGCCGCTTCGCGGCCACCTTCGCCTCGGCCTTGCGCCGCCGCAGCAGCTCGTCGCGGCGCAGGTCGTCGTCCCCGGCGAGCCCGGCCAGCTTGGGGAAGCCGTCGGTGTCCTCGCCGACCCACTGCGCGGCCCAGACACACTCCGCGACCTCGGGACCGTCGTCGGTGGGCACCAGCACCCGGTCGCCCACCTGCGGGCGGAACTCGCCCGGGTCAAGGTAGTAGAGCCGCCCGTACCGGTTGAAGCTGACCGCGCAGAGCATGCCCATGCCCTCACCCTACGACGGAGTGGCCGCGCCACCCACCCCACCGGTCGCCATCCGGTCACCCGGCGCAGCTATCCATGGTCGTCGAATCGTCCGGCCCGGCCGACCCGTCGTCCCGATACGCCTGCCCGGACGGCTGATTCCGCTCCCAGCCGGGCGACAAACGCCGGCCCGGGGCGTTGAGTGGAGGGCAGACCTGCGGGGGGTGCAGGGGAAGGCCACGGCGTCGCCGCCGAAAGCCCGGGTCACACCGGTGCCACCGGCGCGACGCCGTGGCCACACCAGCCCCGGCGCAAGCCCGGGTGGGTCAGCGGCCGACCCGGGTGAAGGTGTCGTAGCGGGTCGGGCCGCCCGCCGGCCCACGCCAGGTCGTCTCCGCCAGGCTCGGTGACCACTGGCGCAGCAGCGTCTCCGCGCCGTCGTAGGCCACCCCCAGCACCGAGAGCACCCGGTACGCGACGTCGGCCGCCGCGAGCGGCCCCACGGCGTCGGCCTCGACCCCCGGCGCGGTGGCGGCGCGGACCCGGACCGCCTCGACGGAGCCGAGCACGTCGGCCAGGGACCGGGCCAGCGCGAGCCGGCTGCCCTCCACCCAGTCGGCGAGGGCGTCCGCGTACCCGGCCGTCGCCTCCAGCCGACCCACCAGGCTCTCCGGGCCCTCGTCGAGGTGACGCAGCAGGGTGGAGCGCGCCTGGTCGTACGCGGACGCGGCCGGCCCGAACCAGGACGCCGGGTCGGTGAGGGTGTGACAGACCTCGTCGTACCCCCGGACGAGCGCGCGCACCGCGTGGCCGGCGTCGGCCAGCGGCGCCGGATGCAGTTCGAGGAAGCCCCGCACCGCCTCACCCGGGAGCACCTGCATCCGCCGCAGCAGCGGCCAGAGCCGGTGCCCCTCGGGGGCCCCGCCCGCGAGCAGCGTGTCGACCCGGCCGAGCAGGTCGAGGCCGGGCTCGGCGAGGCGGTCCAGCGCGTCCATCAGACCTCCCGGCGCAGCCGGCGTCGGGCCGTGTCGTCGACGCCCGAGTACCGGTCGGCGGCGCCCCGGACGGCGGACGCGGCGGCGGACAACCTGCTCGCGGCGACGGTCGCCTCCCGGGCCCGGTCGCCGGTCGCCTCGGTCCACCGCTGGTGCAGCGCCCGGCCGATCTCGCCGGGTCGGCCCGGGACGTGCGTGCCGAACGCCGGGTGCGGCGGGTCGGCGGCGGTCACCGCGCGGGCCAGCACGTCGAGGGTGGCGCTGGCCTCGTCCAGCCGGGCGGCGAGGGCACGCAGCTCGTCCATCTCAGGCCCCCGTGAGCGGTCGGTACGCGGCGAACGTCTCGTTGTGCAGCTTCTCCCGGGCCCACTGGGCGGCGTCGGCGGCGGCGCTCACCGCGGCCCGTACCGAGCCGGCGACGTCCCGGGGATGGCGGCTGTGCAGCGGGCCGAGGAACCGCACATCCGTGATCCGGCCGCCGGCGGTGACCACCACCTCGACCAGCCCGTCCGGGGAACGCACGGTGACCTCCACGGTCGCTACCGCCTGGTCGAACTCGGCCTGCAACGACTCGATACGGCGGTAGCGCCGCACCGCCTCCTCGATCCAGGCCTCGTCGATCTCCCCCCGAGGCATCACGGACTCCTCCCGGCACTGCTCTCACTGAGTGTGCCGCCACCGTCACCGCGGCATACGGGACCGTACCGCACACCAATCGCGCCTGTCGATGACCTGTGCACCGGGCAGGGGTGGGAAGGGGTCAGCCCTTCCAGAGGGTCAGCATCATCGCCTCCACCGCGATCCGCGGCTTGACGTTCGACTCGATGGCGGCCCGGCACTCCAGCACGGCCTCCAGCCGGCGCAGCGACCCCTCGGCGCCCCACCGCTGCGCGCCGGCCGCGGTCAGAACGGCGGTGTCGGTGTGCACCGGGGCGACCGGCGCGTGCAGCGCCGCGGTGAGCGCGTCGCGGTAGAAGCCGGCCAGGTCGACCAGGGCCCGGTCCAGGGCGTCCCGCTGGGCCCGGGTGGCTCGCGACTTCTGCCGCTTCTCCAGTTCCTTGAGCTGACCGGCGGCCCCGCGCATCGCCCCGGCCGCGCCCCGGCCGGTGCCACCCGCGCCGAGCGCCGTCTGCAACGCGGCCCGCTCGGCGGCGTCGCTCTCCGTCACGGCCGCGCCGGCCTCCGCCTCGGCCGCCTCGATCAGCGCGGACGCCGCGTCGAAGGCGGCACCCACCCCGGTCAGCCGGCGCGGCACCGCGAGCACCGCGTCGCGGCGGGCGCGGGCCTCCCGGTCGCCGGCGAGCAGCCGGGCCCGGCCCACGTGCCCCTGCGCGGCCGCCGCCGCCCACCGCGCCACGTCCGGGGCGATGCCGTCCCGGCGGACCAGCACCTCGGCCACCGCCTCGGGCGCCGGCTGCCGCAACGGCAGGACCCGGCAGCGCGACCGGATGGTCACCGAGACGTCGTCCGGGTGGGTGGACGGGGCGCAGAGCAGGAAGACCGTGCGTGGCGGCGGCTCCTCGACGGCCTTGAGCAGCGCGTTGCCGGCCGCCTCGGTGAGCCGGTCGGCATCGGAGACGATCACCACCTGCCACCGGCCGCCGGACGGGGTGCTCGCCGCCCGGAGCACCAGGGCACGCATCTCGCCGACGCCGATGGAAAGTCCCTCGGGCGCCACCAGGCGGACGTCGGCGTGGGTGCCGGCGAGCGTGGTGTGGCAGCCCTGGCACTCCCCACAGCCGGTGCCGCGCAGGCACTGGAGGGCGGCGGCGAAGGCGCGGGCGGCCACCGAGCGCCCCGAGCCCGGCGGCCCGGTGAGGATCCACGCGTGGGTCATCCCCGATCCCTGGGCGGCCCCGCCCGCCCCCTCGGCGGCCTCGGCCTCCGCCTCGGCGGCCAGGGCGTCATCGTCGTCGGGGGCGACCGGGCCGGCGGCGGCCGCCGCGCGGCCGGCGGCGGCCCCGCGCAGCACGGCCGCGGCGGACGCGGCCGCCCGGCGCAGCGTGTCGACGACGTCGTCCTGCCCGACTATGTCGGCGAAGACGTCGGGCATCAGGTCCGGCGCTCCATCGTCACCATCTCCGTGTCGGATAACTCCGGCTGCACCGAGGTGTCCGGCCCCTGGGCGAGGCGGGGGTGCACGATGCCGGCCGGGTCGACGAGGAACTCCCCCACCCGCCGGGCCACCCGCTCGGCGGTCTCCCCGACGGGGCGGGACGCGTCGAGCACCAGGTACCGCTTCGGGTCGCTCGCCGCGAGGTCGAGGAAGGCGTACCGGACCCGCTCGTGGAACGCGACGGACTCGGCCTCCAACCGGTCGGCCCCGGCGTTGCGCGACGCGACCCGGGACAGGCCGGTCTGCGGTTCGACGTCGAGCAGCACCACCAGGTCGGGCTTGAGCCCGCCGGTGGCCCAGGAGGAGAGCCAGGAGACCTCGTCGACGGGCAGCGTCCGCCCGGCCCCCTGGTAAGCCAGAGACGAGTCGACGTACCGGTCGCTGATCACCACCGCGCCCCGGATGAGCGCCGGCCGGACCACGGTGGCCACGTGGTGCGCGCGGTCCGCGGCGTAGAGCAGCGCCTCGGCGCGCGGCGAGGGCGCCTCGACGGCGGTGTCGAGCACCAGCGAGCGGATCTGCTCGCCGATTCCGGTGGCCCCCGGCTCCCGGGTCACCACCACCTCCCGGCCCTGCCCGCGCAGCCGCTCGGCGAGCGTGGCGAGTTGGGTCGACTTGCCGGCGCCCTCGCCGCCCTCGAAGACCACGAAGAGCCCGCTGGAGACGAACTTCTCGGCCGGCATCAGCGGGCGGCCCCGGATCGACCCCCACAGGTCGGCGAGGACCGGCACGCCCTTCTTGTCGTCCATCTGGCCGAAGGCGCTGATCCCGGCGAAGATGCCGGCGGCGCCCGCGGCGAGCAGCAGCAACCGGGTGGACGAGATGGAGATGCCCAGGTCGGCGATGGTCAACTGGCGGGAGCCACCGACGCCGACCAGCAGGCTGCTCAGCGCGATGGCCAGGATCAGCACCAGCCGGGTGCCGATCTGCACCACCGCGAAGACCCGGCCGCGCACCTCGTCGGCGACCTCACCACCGAGCAGCGTGGTGCCGGCGAGGAAGGCCATCCCGGCGCCCGCGCCGACCAGGATCGCGCCGAGCACTGCCATGGACAGGTGGATGGCGAACGCGAGCACCAGCACGGACGCGCTGGCCAGCACGATGCTCATCCCGAACCAGCGCCGCCGGGACATGTCCCGGACGATCATCGGGCCGAGCCCGATGCCCACGGCCAGGCCCACGAACATCGCGCCGAAGAGCAGGTAGAAGGCGGCGTCACCGGCGCCGAGCGAGGCGGCGAAGAACTTCGCCGTGCCGATCACGATCCCACCGCCGGCGAACGCGCCGAAGATGCCGAGCACCAGGCCGCGCACCAGCGGGGTCTGCCCGATGTACCGCCAGCCCTCGATGAACTGGTGCCGCATGCCCTGCTCGGTGCGCTCCGCCTCGCTGGACTGCGTCTGACTGATCTCCTTGATCCCGAACGCGACCACCAGCGCGGTGGCCAGCCGGGAGAACGCGTTGAACCAGAGCGCGATCTGGGCCGGCTCGGACCAGGACGGGATCTCGCCGCCGGTCGCGCCCCGGATGCTGCGGTCGAGCACGGCCAGGCCGAGCGCGGCGGCGATCGGGGTGATGCCGTACGTGGTGATCAGGGTGAGCTGGTTGGCCGCCTCCAGCCGGGCGCGCGGGATGAGGTTGGGAACCGCGGCCTCCTTGGCCGGGATCCAGAGCAGGGTGATCGTTTCGATCAGGAAGGTGGCGACCGCCGCCCAGCCGACCACCAGGCCGCCGCTGGCCCCGGTGAGCGCGAACAGCGGGATGGAGGCGAAGAGCAGGAAGCGCAGCACGTCGCAGATGACCATCGTCCAGCGCCGGTCGAACCGGTCGGCGAAGACGCCGGCCACCGGGCCGAGGATCAACGCGGGCAGCAGCCGGATCGCGATCAGGGTGCCGAACGCGGCGCCCTGCGCGGTGCTGCCCGAGACCTGGGCGGCGGCGAAGACGGAGGTGGCGAGCAGTCCGAGCCAGTCACCGAAGGAGGCGGCGCCGAGCACGATCCAGAGCCGGCGGAACGGCCGGATGCGCAGCACGGAGCGGATCGCGGCGCCCCCGGACCGGTCGGCGGGCGGGGTCGTGGCGGCGGTGTCGGGCCGGTCGCCGGAGGGCGACACGCCGGACGACTCGCCGTTGTTCTGGCTTTCGATGGCCGTACCTCCACGTGCCGGCCCAACACTGGGCAGTCCCGGTGCAACACTCTAGTCCCGGCCGGGGGCACCCCGTCCGCGACATTGCCTGCTCGCCGAGCCTAGGCCGCCGGCACCACCGGCTGCAGCAGGCATACGCGAGGGTATTTCGCATTGACCGTTTGACAGTTAGCGTGCACACGTGGCCACCGAAAGCGACAAACTTCGCGAGCGCCTGAACCGGGCGACCGCCCACCTCGACCCGCCGTACGCGGTGGTCGACCTGACGGCGTTCGACGCCAATGCCACGGCGCTGGTCCCCCTCGCCGGCGGCAAGCCGATCCGGGTCGCCAGCAAGTCCGTGCGGGCCCGTGAGCTGCTCGGCCGCGTGCTGGGCCGACCCGGCTGGGCCGGAGTGCTGGCGTTCACCCTGCCCGAGGCGAGCTGGCTGGTCCGCACCGGCGTGACCGACGACGCGCTGGTGGCGTACCCCACGGCCGACCGGAGGGCGCTCGCCGAACTGGCCGGCGACGAGGAGCTGGCCCGGTCCGTCACCCTGATGATCGACGGCACCGACCAGCTCGACCTCATCGACGCGGTTCGCCCGCCGGGGCATCGACCCCCGCTGCGGGTCTGCATCGACCTGGACGCCTCCTGGCGACCCCTGCGCGGGCGGGTGCACGTCGGAGTGCGCCGCTCCCCGGTGCACAGCGCCCGGGCGGCCGGCGCGCTCGCCGCCGCCGTCGCCGCCCGGCCCGGCTTCCGGCTGGTCGGCCTGATGTCGTACGAGGCGCAGATCGCCGGGGTGGGCGACGCCCCGCCGGGGCGGGCGGCGATGGCCGCCGCGATCCGGGTGGCCCAGCGCGGGTCGTACCGGGAACTGCTGGCCCGCCGGGGCGCGGCGGTGGCCGCGGTACGCGAACACGCCGAGCTGGAATTCGTCAACGGCGGCGGCACCGGCAGCCTCGCGGCGACCAGCGCCGACCCCGCGGTCACCGAGGTCACCGCGGGATCCGGCCTGTACGGGCCGACGCTGTTCGACGCGTACCGCGCCTGGCGACCCACCCCGGCGGCGTTCTTCGCCTGCGCGGTGGTCCGCCGCCCGGCACCCGGGCTGGCCACGGTGCTCGGCGGCGGCTGGATCGCCTCCGGCCCGGCCGAAGACACCCGCCTGCCCTCCCCCTGGCTGCCGACCGGGTTGAAGCTGCTCGGTGCGGAGGGGGCCGGCGAGGTGCAGACCCCGCTGGCCGGCCGGGCGGCGGACGACCTGCGGGTCGGCGACCTGGTCTGGTTCCGGCACGCCAAGGCCGGTGAGGTCTGCGAGCACGTCAACGAGCTGCACCTGGTCGAGGGGGACCGGGTGGTGGGCAGCGTCCCCACCTACCGGGGGGAGGGCCACGCCTTCCTGTAGCCACCCGAGCGGCTCCAGGAGGTCGGGCCGCCCCCGGTGGCCGGGATCAGGAGGAGACGCTGGGGGCGGGAGCGGGAGTGGCGGCGTCGGCCGGGACGGTGACGTGCCGGTGCAGGTACTCGCGGATGAGCGCCTTGGCCTCGGCGAGCACCCGCTCGTCACCCTCGGGGTTGCGCCGGAACGCCAGCTTGATCAGGGCGTCCGAGGCCTCGACGGCGATCTCCAGGCAGAACCGCAGGCGCGGCTCGTCGATCATCCCGAACCGTTCGGTGAGCACCCGGGCCAACTGGTCGGCGATCACGCCGTTGTTGTCCCGCTGCTCGTCGAGCAGGTGCAGGTCGACCACGTCGCCGAAGTGCAGGGTGCGGAACCCCGGGACGGTGCGGTGCATCGTGATGTACTCGTCGATCCCCGCGTCGACGCCGTCCCACCAGTGGCTCAGGTCGTCCGAGGCGAACCGCTCGTCGAGGCGCTGGAGGTAGGACTCCATCGTGCGCAGCGTCAGCGCCTGCACGATGGCCCGTTTGTCCGGGAAGAACTGGTAGACCGACCCGATCGCAACCTCGGCGCGCTCGGCGAGCAGGGTCGTGGTCAGGCCCTCGTACCCCACCTCGTCGACGAGTTCGGCACAGGCGTCCAACATTCGTTGGACCCGCGCCACGCTTCGACCCTGGACCGGTACCCGGCGCAGCGGCCCGGTCGTGGCGGCTGGTGTGGACACTCGGCCACCCCCCTTCGACGGATGAACATATCTGCACGTCACGAGTGCGTGACTACCGGTACAACGAGCGGACCTCGATTGCGGTATTTACCAGGCACAACGTTCCTGATATGAAGACAGCTCATATTCACGTCGAGGAGCGCGCATGGCCAGCACCGCACCGCTCACCACCGCCGCCTGGACCAACTGGGCCGGCAACCAGCACAGCACCGCCACCGCCATCCTCCGCCCTCGCACGGTCGCCGACGTCGCCGACGCCGTCCGGGCCGCCGGGGCGGCCGGCGAACGGATCCGGGCGGTCGGCAGCGGCCATTCCTTCACCCCCGTCGCCCGCACCGACGGCCGCCGGATGGAGCTGACGGAACTGGACACCGAGGTGCGGATCGATCGAGGTCGACGCCTCGTTACCGTACCGGCCGGAATGCACCTGCACCGACTCAACGCCCTGCTCGCCGCCAACGGGCTGGCCATGCCCAACCTCGGCGACATCGACGCGCAGACCATCGCCGGGGCGATCTCCACCGGCACCCACGGCACCGGGGCCGCGTACGGCTGCCTGTCGACCTTCGTCGAGGCGCTCACCCTGGTCACCGGCACCGGCGAGGTGCTGCACTGCTCCGCCGAGCAGCACCCGGACGTGTTCGCCGCCGCCCGGGTCTCCCTCGGCGCCATCGGGGTGCTGACCGAGGTGACCCTGCGCTGCGTGGACGCCTTCGTCCTCCGCGCCCACGAGCGGCCCGCCCCGCTCGCCGAGGTGCTGTCCGACCTGCCGGCCCTGATCTCGGCCCACGACCACGTCGAGTTCTACTGGTTCCCGTACACCGACCGGGTGCAGGTCAAGGTCAACGACCGGACGCCGGCCGACGATCGGCCGCTGCCCGGCTGGCGCGGCTGGCTGGACGACGACTTCCTGGCCAACACGGTCTTCGCCGGGGCGTGTCGGCTCGGCCGGGCCGTGCCCAAACTGGTGCCGACGATCAGCGCGGTCTCCGCCCGGGCGCTCACCGAGCGCACCTACACCGGCCGCTCCGACGAGGTCTTCTGCACCCCGCGCCGGGTCCGGTTCGTGGAGATGGAGTACGGCCTGCCGCGCGCCGCCCTGCCCGAGGCGCTGGACGCGCTGCGCCGGATCGTCGACGGGCTCCCGTTCAAGGTGCTCTTCCCGGTCGAGGTCCGGTTCACCGCCCCGGACGACATCTGGCTGTCGCACGGGTACGGGCGCGAGTCGGCGTACATCGCCGTCCACCAGTACGTCGGAATGCCGTACGAGCCGTACTTCCGGGCCTTCGAGCAGGTCGCCGCCGGCCTGGGCGGCCGTCCGCACTGGGGCAAGCTGCACTGGCGCGACGCGGCGTCGCTGGCCCCGGCGTACCCGAGGTTCGCCGACTTCCAGGCCATCCGCACCCGCCTGGACCCGGCAGGCATCTTCAGAACCCCCCACCTGGACACCCTCTTCGGCGCCTGACCCCCAGATCTTGGAAGGAAGTGGCCCCCGGAAGGGCCGTTTCCTTCCAAGATCTGGGCGGGACGGCGTCAGTCGGTGGGGGCGGTGGCCTTTGTCGGGGGGGTCTTCTTCGCCGGGGTGGCCTTCTTGGCCGTCGACTTCGTCGCGGTGGACTTCGCGGCCGTGGTCTTCTTGGCGGCCGTGGTCTTCTTCGCCGTGGTCTTCTTCGCGGGGGCCTTCTTCGCCGGGGCCTTCTTCGGCGCGGGGCCCTTCGCGCGCTTCTCGGCGAGCATCTCGGAGGCTTCCTCGATGCTCAGCGCCTCCGGCGTCTGCCCGCGTCGCAGGGACGCGTTGAACTCGCCGTCCGTCACGTACGGGCCGAACCGGCCGTCCTTGATGACCATCGGCTTCTCGGTCAGCGGGTCGACGCCCATCTCCCGCAGCGGGGGCGCGGCGGCCCGGCGCTGGCGGGCCTTCGGGGCGGCCAGCAGGGCCAGCGCCTCGTCCAGCGTGACCGTGAACATCTTGTCTTCCGAGTCCAGCGAGCGGAACTCGTCACCCTGCTTGACGTACGGGCCGTAGCGGCCGTTGTTGGCGAACACCTCGACGCCGTCCGGGGCCACCCCGATCAGCCGGGGCAGGCTGAGCAGCTTCAACGCCTCGGCGAAGGTCAGCGAGTCCGGCGACTGCGAGCGCAGCAGCGACGACTTGCGCTCGCCGCTGGCCACGTACGGGCCGAACCGGCCGGACCTGAGCAGGATCGGCTCGCCGGTGCCGGGGTCGTCGCCGAGCTTGCGCTCGCCGCCCCCGCCCAGGAACAGCTCGTGCACCTTCTCCGGGGTCAGCTCGTCCGGGGCCAGCCCCTCGGGGATCGGCGCCCGGTCGCCCTGGCCGCCGCCCTCCTCGCCCTCCGCCTGCGCCGCCGGCTCGCCGCCGGGCAGCTCCCGCTGGAGGTACGGACCGTAGCGCCCGACCCGGACGACGACCTCGCGTCCCTCCTCGTCGGCGAACAGCGGGATCGAGTTGACGCTGCGTGCGTCGATCTCGCTGAGGTTCTCGGTGACCAGCTTCTTCAGGCCGCCGGAGCGGGCGATGGTCTGGTCGCCGGCGCCGTTGGCGCTGCCGAAGTAGAACGCGGTGAGGAAGTCGACCGCAGCGTGGTCGCCGCTGGCGATCTCGTCCAGCTCGTTCTCCATGCTGGCGGTGAAGTCGTAGTCGACCAGCCGGGGGTAGTGGCGCTCCAGCAGGCCGATCACCGCGAACGCCACGAAGGTCGGGATGAGCGCCTGGCCGCGCTTGGTCACGTACCCGCGGTCCTGGATCGTCTGCATGATCGACGAGTACGTCGACGGGCGGCCGATGCCCAGCTCTTCCATTGCCTTGACCAGCGACGCCTCGGTGTAGCGCGACGGCGGCTGGGTGTGGTGCCCCTGTGCGGCCAACTCGTCGGCGGTCAGCGGCTGGTCCTTGACCAGGTTCGGCAGCCGGCGCTCGGCGTCCTCGGCCTCGGCGGTCTCGTCGTCGGACGACTCGACGTACGCCCGCAGGAAACCCGGGTCGGTGATGGTCTTGCCGGTCGCGCCGAAGTCGGCCTCCTCCTGCGCGGAGGACACCGCCCGGATGCGCACCGAGACGCTGGAGCCGATTGCGTCGGTCATCTGCGAGGCGATGGTGCGCCGCCAGATCAGCTCGTAGAGCTTGAACTCCTCGCCCGACAGCTCCTTGGCCACCTCGCCCGGGGTGCGGAAGTTGTCCCCCGCCGGGCGGATCGCCTCGTGCGCCTCCTGGGCGTTCTTCACCTTGCCGGTGTAGCGACGCGGCTCCGGCGGCACGCTGCGCTCGCCGTACAGCTCGACGATCTGCCGGCGGGCCGCCGTGATGGCGGTCTCCGACAGGTTCACCGAGTCGGTACGCATGTAGGTGATGTAGCCGTTCTCGTAGAGCCGCTGCGCGGTGCGCATCGTCTGCTGGGACGAGAGCCGCAGCTTGCGGGCCGCCTCCTGCTGGAGGGTCGAGGTGATGAACGGCGCGTACGGGCGGCGGCGGTAGGGCTTCTCCTCGACCCGGGTGACCTTGAACGGCTGCCCCTGAAGTCGGGCGGCGAGCCCGCGTGCGCCGCCGGCGTCGAGGTGCACCACGCCCGCCCCGGGCTTCACCCGGCCGGTGGTCGGCTCGAAGTCCTTGCCGGTCGCGATCCGGTCGCCGTTCAGCGCCACCAGGGTGGCGTTGAAGGTGCGCGGCCCCTCGCCCGGCTTCGCCACGGCCAGGGTGGCCAGGATGTCCCAGTACTCGGCGGTGCGGAACGCCATCCGCTGCCGCTCCCGCTCGACCACGATCCGGGTCGCCACGGACTGCACCCGGCCCGCCGAGAGCTTCGGCATGACCTTCTTCCACAGCACCGGCGAGACCTCGTAGCCGTACAGCCGGTCGAGGATGCGCCGGGCCTCCTGGGCGTCGACCAGGTCCCGGTCGATCTCGCGCGGGTTGGCCACCGCGGCCTGGATCGCCGGCTTGGTGATCTCGTGGAACACCATCCGCTTGACCGGCACCTTGGGCTTGAGGGTCTCCACCAGGTGCCAGGCGATCGCCTCGCCCTCGCGGTCCTCGTCCGTCGCCAGGAAGATCTCGTCGACTTCCTTGGCCAGCTTCACCAGCTTGCTGATCTGCTGCTTGCGGTCGGGCGAGACCACGTAGAGGGCGTGGAAGCCGTTGTCGACGTCGACGCCGAGGCGGGCCCACGACTCACCCTTGTACTTGGCCGGCACGTCGGCGGCGTTGCGGGGCAGGTCGCGGACGTGACCGAAGCTGGCCTCCACGAAGTACCCCGGGCCGAGGTAGCCCGAGATCGTCTTGGCCTTCGCCGGTGATTCGACGATGACAAGACGGGTGGTCCTGGCGTTGCTCGGCACGTCTCCTGCGACCTCACTCCTGCTCGTGGCCGGCCGGGTCCGAGGCGCGGACCACCCTCGGTCCGCCGGAACCGCCGGCGGTCCGGATGTCCAACGTAACGCGCCGCCCACGTCTCGGGTTTCGCGGGCGGCCAACCCGCCCCCCGCATCCCGGGCGCCGTTGACGGTCTTGCCGGACGGCGCCACCGTACACCGTGTGTAGGGTGCCGAGCGGGCCACTGTGACGATGCCGCCCCCTCGGCCGATGACTTACCAGCCCGTTCGCGCGGCAAACCGACGGCCGAGCTGTCCCCGATCGGACATCTGGCCACACCTCGCGTACCCACCCTGACGCCGATCAGGGGCCTGTGGTGGCGGTTGAGGCCGGTCCGCCGCTTTTACGGGGCACCATGGCACCGGGGGTTGGGGTCAGGCCTGGTGGGGCCAGGCGAGGGGCGGGGCGGTGGGCGGGGGGTCGCCGATGAGGTCGGCCAGGCGGGCCAGGCGGCGACGGCCGGTGATTCGGTACGCCGGCCCGCCCGCCTCCGCGTCCAGTAGCGCCGCCGGCAGGCCGACGGCGGCCAGGGCGGCGCCGACCGGCTCCCGGCATGCCTCGTCGTCCACGCCGAGGCGGAGCAGGAATCCGGGCGGGTCGGACTTCCCGGCGGCGGCCACCCAGAGCCGCAGCCGCCGGCCGTTGAGGTGGAACCCGGCGGGTGGTCGCTTGACCGGGACGCCGGCGGTCGGGGCGGCCGGGGCGGGGCCGCCGGCGGCGAGGGCAGGGGCGGGGCCCGGCGGGTCGCGGAACCAGGCGAGGGTCAGCGGGGCCAGCGTGCTGGCGTACGAGGTGCGGACCAGGTGCCGCTGGTCAGCGGTCGCCTCCCAGGTCGCGGCGAGCCCACGCCGGGCCAGCTCGGCGACGAGCACGTGCACCCGCCAGGCGGCGTCCACCACGATCGACAGCCGCGCGGTGCCACCCATCCGTACCATCTCCCCCGGGCCGGCGAGCAGGCCGGCCAGATCGGCGACGGACGGGTCCGCCGCCTCGGCGCCGAACAGCGAGAGCTGCCGAGCCGGGTCGGGTGGCCGGTCGGGGGACGTCAGCGGCACTCCGGGACCTCGTCGAAGGCCTTCTTGAGTTCCTCGGAGCTGAGCCGGCTGGTGTCCAGGGCGCTGGCGTCGTACTCCTTGTTGAGCGTGTCCACGGCAGCGCGCACGCCGTCGTAGAAGGCGGTCGGCTCGCCGGTGCCCAGGCCGCCGATGGTGGTCCGGGCCCGGCCGTACGCGTCGCGCACCTTGCCCAGCGACGCCTGGAAGCCCTGCGAGATCTCCTCGCCGTGGTCGGCCTCCGGGACGCCGGCCTCGTCGACCTTGCGGCGGGCCGTCTCGCTGGCCTGCTCCGCGCCGCCGAAGAGCCGCACCAGGTTCTCCTTCGCCTGCCCAGGGGTGGTCTTCGCGGTCATCTGCTGCTGGGTGCTGCTGGTCAGCTTGTTGATCTCGGCACGCCACGGGGTGAGCGCCTCGCACACCGACGCCGCCCAGGCCCGAGGGCTGGGGCCTCCACCGCAGGCGGCCAGCGTCAGGACGAACGTGGCGAGGACCACCGTGAGCTTTCCGGCGGTCGCCGCCCGGCACGTGCGCATGCGAAGCAGCGTACGGCCTCCGCGCCGATGTGCCATCGCTCGGTTTGCCGGACCCCGGCCGCTACCGGCCCCGGCGGGAGCCGACCGGCCACTGATCTCGCAGTTGGGGTGGATGCCCCGGCTGCGGGACGGGGCGGGTTCCCGGCCGCCGGTATCGGACCGGCGGCCGGGAACCCGCGGTGTCACCACTCAGGCGTTGACCGCCTCCGGCCGCTGGTCGGCGCCGCTGGCGCCGCTGCCGCTGCCGCTGCCGTCGGTGTCGCCCATCGCGACGCCCTTGCGCTTGCTGAACACCACCGACGCCACGATGATCAGCGTGGCCACCACCGCGATGCCGATCCGCAGGCCGACGTTGCGATCGTCACCGACGCTCCACGCCACGACGGCCGGCGCGATCAGCAGCGAGACCAGGTTCATCACCTTGATCAGCGGGTTGATCGCCGGGCCGGCGGTGTCCTTGAACGGGTCGCCGACGGTGTCGCCGATGACCGTGGCGGCGTGCGAGTCGGAGCCCTTGCCGCCGTACGCGCCGTCCTCGACGAGCTTCTTGGCGTTGTCCCACGCGCCACCGGAGTTGGACAGGAACACCGCCATCAGGGTGCCGGCGCCGATCGCCCCGGCCAGGTACGCCGCCAGCGCGCCCGGCCCGAGGCCGAAGCCGACCGCGATCGGGGCGAGGATGGCGAGCAGGCCGGGGGTCATCAGCTCGCGCTGCGCGTCCCGGGTGCAGATGTCGACGACCTTGCCGTACTCGGGGCGCTGGGTGCCGTCCATGATCCCGGGCAGCTCGCGGAACTGCCGGCGGACCTCCATCACCACGGCCCCGGCCGAGCGGGACACCGCGTTGATGGCCAGGCCGGAGAAGAGAAAGACCACCGCCGCGCCGATGATCAGGCCGACCAGGTTGCGCGGGTTCGCCACGTTCAGCGAGTTGAGGATCTCCGCGCCGACGTCGCCCACACCCGCGTCGGCGTACGCCGTGCGCAGCGTGTCGGTGTACGAGCCGAACAGCGCGGTCGCCGCGAGGACCGCCGTGGCGATCGCGATGCCCTTGGTGATCGCCTTGGTGGTGTTGCCGACGGCGTCCAGCTCGGTGAGGATCCGGGCGCCGTTCTCGTCGATGTCGCCGGACATCTCGGCGATGCCCTGGGCGTTGTCGGAGATCGGCCCGAAGGTGTCCATGGCGACGATCACGCCGACGGTGGTGAGCAGGCCGGTGCCGGCCAGCGCCACGGCGAACAGCGACAGCGTGATGGAGCCGCCGCCGAGCAGGAACGCGCCGAAGACGCCCGCGCCGATCAGCAGCGCCGAGTAGACCGCCGACTCCAGGCCGATGCTGATGCCGGCGAGGATGACGGTGGCCGCGCCGGTCTGCGAGCTCTTGCCGATGTCCTGCACCGGGCGCCGGTTGGTTTCGGTGAAGTAGCCGGTCAGCGCCTGGATCGCGGCGGCCAGCACGATGCCGATGACGACGGCGGCGATGGTCACCCCGCGCGGGCCGAGCGGTGGGTCCCCGCCGTCGACGCCGAGGCTGGCCCGCCACTCCGGCCCGAGCAGGTCGGCCCAGGTCGGCTTGAGGTACGCGTAGGAGGCGATCGCGACCAGCACCGCCGAGACCAGGGCGGAGATGTAGAAGGCCCGGTTGATCGCGGTGAGGCCGTTGCGGTCGGAGGCGCGCAGCCGGGTGATGAACACGCCGACGATCGCCACCAGCACGCCGATCGTGGAGATGATCAGCGGGAGGACCAGTCCGTCGTTGCCGAAGGCGGCCCGGCCGAGGATCAGCGCGGCGACCAGCGTGACCGCGTACGACTCGAACAGGTCGGCGGCCATGCCGGCGCAGTCGCCGACGTTGTCGCCCACGTTGTCGGCGATGGTGGCGGCGTTGCGCGGGTCGTCCTCGGGGATGCCCTGCTCCACCTTGCCGACCAGGTCGGCGCCGACGTCGGCGGCCTTGGTGAAGATGCCGCCGCCGACCCGCATGAACATGGCCAGCAGGGCGGCGCCGAAGCCGAAGCCCTCCAGCACGGTCGGGGCGTCGCCCTTGAACAGCAGGACCACCAGCGCCGCGCCGAACAGGCCGAGGCCGACGGTGAGGAAGCCGACCACGCCCCCGGTGCGGAAGGCGATCTTCATGGCGCCCTCCCGGCCGCCGGTCGTCTCCCGGGCCGCGGCGGCGACCCGCAGGTTCGCGCGGGTGGCCAGCCACATGCCGGCGCCGCCGATGAACGCGCTGAAGCCGGCGCCCACCACGAAGAAGGCGGACCGACCGATCTTCACCGCGGTCTCGCTGCCGTCGGTGTCGTGCACCGGCAGCAGGAAGAGCAGCACCACGGCGATCACCACGAAGATCGCGAGGGTCCTGAACTGCCGGAGCAGGTAGGCCGAGGCCCCCTCCTGTACCGCCCCGGAGATCTCCTGCATGTTGGTGGTGCCCTTACCGGCTGCCAGCACGGCCTTGGTCAAGGCGGCGGCGAAGACGAGTGCCACCAGCGCGATGACCGCGGCGATGACGACGTACGTCAGGTTGGCTCCGGTAAGGGACAGTGCGCCGCCGTCGGCGGCCAAGGTCCCGGACATCTGTGTCCTCCTGTACCGAACGCTCGCGCCGGCCGGTTGAGACGCACAGACCGACGCCTGGATGCGGACTCGCAAGCGCGCCAACCCACCCCAGCGGACCAGCGATGAACACCCATACCCGCTGGCTGCGGGAAGGATCACTTGCTGACAACCCGCGTACTGTAGCCCTCCGTAGTGCCAGAGGTCACACCGGAGGGCACCGTGTCCGGATGATCTTCGTCGCTGTGTTATATGAAAGAATCTGATATAAGGCCCGGGAACGACGGATGGGCCGCCCTCCCGATCGGGAGACGCGGCCTGAGCAGCGGGTCAGTTGATTGAGCGGCGGGTCAGCCAGAGAAGTTGATCGACGGGTCAGCGGAAGGTCAGCGACCCACCGGCCAGACCATCCGGACCTCGGTGCCCACGCCCTCGTCGACCGGGCGCACCTGGAGGTCCTCCACGAAGCCGGCGAGCAGGGCGAAGCCCACGCCGGTGGTCAGGTCGTCCTCATCGAGCGACTCGTTGGCGAGCTGGTCGGCGTCGAGCGCGGTCAGGCCGATGCTGGCCTCGATCGGCGCCCGGTCGACCACCCGCACCGAGTACGACCCGGCGTCGGACATCTCCACCAGCACCGGGTCGGGCACGTGGTATTGCCGGTGCAGGGCCACCGCCCGGGTGCACGCCTCGCCGATGGCCAGGCGCACCTCGTCGAGCAGGTCCTCGCGCACGCCGGCCCGCCGGGCCACCGCGACGCCGACCAGCCGGGCGGTGCGGACGTGCACCGGGGCCGGGGAGAAGGAGAGCCGGACCGTGGCCATCAGACGCCGGCGCCGGTCGGATCGGCCCCGATGGCCGCGTCGACCGTCGGGTACAGCGGGAACACCTGGTCCAGCGCGGTGATCCGGAAGATCTTGAGCAGCGGCTCCTTGTCGCAGACCAGCGCGAAGCTGCCGCCGGCCGAACGCAGCCGCTTGAGCGCACCCACCAGCACGCCCAGGCCGGTGGAGTCGAGGAAGTCGACCCGACCCAGGTCGACCACCACGTGACGGGCCCCACCGTCGATCAGCTCCAAGAGCCGTTCCCGCAGCCGGGGTGCGGTGTAGACGTCCACCTCACCACCGACCTCAAGCACCGTGTGCTCCCCCACGGCACGGGTCGCCAGCGACAGCTCCATCGGTCCTCCTCGCAAGAGTCGTAAACTCTCCTGGGCATCTAACCATCCCCGCCTGCGGCGCTCGTGAGGTCACCGGCGGCGGCTCCCCCTTACCCACACCCACGCCAGTCAACTCCGAACACTTGTGCGAGAGTGCAGGACGTGAGCCCCGCAGCAACCGTATCCGCAGGCCGCGGGCCCGACCGCCCGCCGGTGGGCGCACCCGCCGAGCTGCTGCGCCGGCTGCGCGCACGTACCGGCGCCGACCCGGTCACCCACGTCGAGCGGGTGCCGGCCCGGGCCGGGGAACAGGCGCCGTGGCCCGACTGGACGCCCGAGCCGCTGCGGGCGGCGTTCGCCCGGCGCGGCGTGGTCGCGCCCTGGCGGCACCAGGCCCAGGCCGCCGACCTGGCGTACGTGGGCAGGAGCGTCGTCGTCGCCACCGGGACGGCATCCGGCAAGTCCCTGGCGTACCAGCTTCCGGCGCTGGCCACCCTGCTCGCCGACCCCCGGGCCACGGTGCTCTACCTGGCGCCCACCAAGGCGCTCGCCGCCGACCAGCTACGCGCCGTCGCCGGCCTGGAACTCGACGGGGTGCGCCCCGCCTGCTACGACGGGGACACCCCGCGCGCCGAACGGGACTGGATCCGCCAGCACGCCCGGTTCGTGCTGACCAACCCCGACATGCTGCACCACGGAATCCTCCCCGGGCACGCCCGCTGGTCCGGCTTCCTGCGCCGGCTGGCGTACGTGATCGTCGACGAGTGTCACACCTACCGGGGGGTGTTCGGCTCGCACGTCGCGCACGTGCTGCGCCGGTTGCGCAGGCAGTGCGCGCGCTTCGGCCGTACCCCCGTGTTCATCCTGGCCTCGGCCACGTCGGGCGACCCGGCGACGACGGCCGGGCGGCTCACCGGCCTGCCGGTGGCCGCCGTCACCGAGGACGCCTCCCCGCGCGGCGGGGTGACCTTCGCCCTCTGGGAGCCACCGCTGCTGCCCGCCGATGCCGACGCCGCCGAAGCCGACGCCACCGTCGCCGACCTCGCGCCGGTGCGCCGGTCGGCGCTGCGGGAGACCGCCGACCTGCTCGCCGACACGGTCGCCGCGGGGGTACGCACCCTCGCCTTCGTCCGGTCCCGCAAGGGCGCCGAGGTGGTGGCCGCCAACGCCCGCCGCGCCCTGGACGAGGCGGTCCCCGGGCTGGGCGAGCGGGTGGCCGCCTACCGGGGCGGATACCTGCGCGAGGAGCGGCGCGAGCTGGAACGGGCGCTGTTGCACGGCGACCTGCTCGGGCTCGCCTCGACCAACGCGCTGGAGCTGGGCGTCGACCTGGTCGGGCTGGACGCCGTGCTGATCTGCGGGTGGCCGGGCACCCGGGCGTCGCTGTGGCAGCAAGCCGGCCGGGCCGGGCGCTCCGGCGGCGAGGCCCTCGCGGTGCTGGTGGCCCGGGACGACCCGCTGGACACCTACCTGGTGCACCACCCGGAGGCCCTGTTCGGGCGGCCGGTCGAGGCGACCGTGCTCGACCCGGCCAACCCCTACGTGCTCGCCCCGCAGCTCGCCTGCGCGGCGGCCGAGGCCCCGCTCACCCCGGCCGACCTGGACCTCTTCGGGGAGGGTGCGAAGGAGGCCGTCGACTCGCTCGTCGAGACGGGTGCGCTGCGGCAGCGGCCGACCGGCTGGTACTGGCGGCACCGTGAGCGACCCGAGGTCGACCTGCGCGGCGAGGGCGGGGCACCGGTGTGCGTGGTGGAGGCGGCCACCGGACGGCTGCTCGGCACCGTGGACGGCGGCTCGTCGCACTTCCTGCTGCACCCCGGCGCGGTCTACCTGCACCAGGGCGTCTCGTACGTGGTCGACGCGCTCGACCTGGCCGACGGCTGCGCGCTGGTGCACCCCGAGGAGCCGGACTGGTCCACCCACGCCCGGGACGTCACCTCGCTGACCGTGGCCTCGGTGCGCTCGTACGTCGACGCCGGGCCGGTCGGGCTGTTCCTCGGCGAGGTCGACGTGACCAGCCAGGTGGTGTCGTACCAGCGGCGGCGGATCGCCTCCGGCGAGGTGATCGACACCCGGCCGCTGGACCTGCCGGCCCGGGAGCTGCGCACCGTCGCGGTCTGGTTCACCCTGTCCCCGGAGTCGATGACCTCGGCGGGGGTCGCGCCGGCGGACGTCTCCGGGGCGCTGCACGCCGCCGAGCACGCCGGGATCGGGCTGCTGCCACTGATGGCCACCTGCGACCGGTGGGACATCGGCGGGCTCTCCACGGCGCTGCACCCGGACACCGAGGCCCCCACCGTCTTCGTGTACGACGGCCACCCGGGCGGGGCTGGGTTCGCCGAGCGGGCGTACCGGACGGCGGCGCAGTGGCTCCGGGCCACCCGCGACGCGATCGCCGAGTGCGGCTGCGAGGCGGGGTGCCCGTCCTGCGTCCAGTCCCCGAAGTGCGGCAACGGCAACAACCCGCTGTCGAAGCCGGACGCCGTCCGGGTCCTCGACGTGGTGCTGGCCAACCTGCCGACCGAGCACCCGCCCCGGCAACCCGGCCCCACCGACGCGCCCGACGCCGGGCCGCCCGGAGCCGGAGCCGGCGGGTGAGACGGCAGGGCCCGGGCCGGGCGTCTGGGGCGACCGGCCACGGTCGGGGCGGGCGGGGGGTGGGGGCTGTGCGACACTCGGCGACTCATCGAAGGAGATTTCATGCAGCTCGACACCTTGCAGCACCAGCAGCAGTTCCACATCCGCCAGCGGATCCGACTGATGGTCAACCAGTACCAGGTCCACGCCGTCGCCCCCGACGGGTCGGAGGGCGAGCTGCTCGCGTTCGCGCAGCAGAAGCGGCTCGCCTTCAAGGAGCAGGTGACCATCTACACCGACGACACCAAGCAGCACCCGCTGCTCGGCTTCAAGGCCCGGCAGCGGCTCGACCTCGGCGCCACGTACGACGTGACCGACCAGGCCGGTAACCCGATCGGGCTGTTCCGCAAGGACTTCGCCCAGTCGCTGCTCCGCTCGACGTGGCACGTCGAGCAGGGCGGGCTGCCCCAGATCACCGGCCAGGAGCGGAGCATGCCGGTGGCGCTGCTGCGCCGGTTCGTGGACTCGCTGTCCTGGCTGCCGTACCACTTCGACTTCGTCGCCGGCGGCCAGCCGATCTTCTCGGTCATCAAGAAGTGGGGCCTGCGCGACCGGTACGTCGTCGAGGTGCAGAACCCGCAGATCGACCGCCGCCTCGTGATCGCCATGGCGATCGGCCTGGACGCCCTCCAGGGCCGCTGACCCGACGGCCCTGGGTCCCGGCTCCGCGAGTCGGGACCGGGCCGGGGAGAGATCAGACGATTACTCCCATCTCCTCGGCCAGGCGCAGGACGTCGAGGCTCGTCGCCGGTGAACGGCTAGCGTCCCGTGGACGGACAACTGGTCGGCGGGACCGGCAAGCGGATTCGGCGGCGCAATCGGGTGGGCCGCCGCGATACTGACTTCCATCGCGTGCCGGGCCTGCCCCTGCGCCAGCAGCGCGTACCCGAGCTGAACGGCGGCGGCGCCCGTCAGAAGCTGGTCGTCGGCGTCCCGGCTGGCGGCCAGCGCGCGGTCCGCGGCCAGCCACCGCGCTGGCCACCGACCCCGCCCCACCGATCCCGCCCAAAGTTCACCCACAATCCGGAAAGTTTGTTCCACTCCTTAAGATTGCCCGAGATCTTGGAATGAAACGGCCCCTCCAGGGGCCATTTGCTTCCAAGATCTCCGGAGTGGTCAGTCATAGCCCCCAGCGAATCGCCGAAAATGGGTGCTCCCGGCAGTGGTCCCCGGCATGAGGAGCGGGCCTCGATTTGCCGGACCTCACCTATGCCACATCTCCCGCAAATTTCCCCGTGAGTCGCCGCTACGCCGGCCATGCCCCTCCCCGCGCTGGGTTAGCCCGGCAACGGTATCGGACGTCGTGACGCCCAGCGCTGCACACGACGTCGCAGCGAACCGGATTTGAAGGTTGCGGGCACGCCATCAGCTCCCATCGCCCAAAACCCTCCACCGAGGGATCACCGTTACGATGGAATCCCATGGACAAAGAATCGGGCACACCGCAGGCGCGGGACTCTCGCAGAGCCCAGGCCGGAAGAACCGCCCGGAAGCCCGACTTCTTGCTGACAGCATTCGAGTTGCGGGAGGTAACTACATTCGCCGTGGCCGCCGCTGCGGAAGTGCTACCTATCTACGAGTCTGCCAGCCCGAATGACGCCAGGCCGCGCCGGGCGATCGAGGCAGCTCAGAACATTGTTCAGGGTGCGTCGCGCTCGAAGTTGCAACGAATAACGGCTTTTGCTGCACACAGGGCCGCAAAGGACGCCCCCTCAAGAGCGGCTCACCACGCCGCCATGGCGGCAGGTGACGCCGCCGCGTCCGTTTACCTCCATCCCTTGGCGGACGCCGCTCAGGTGAATCACATTCTGCGCGCCGCAGCTCACGCCGCACGTGCCACAGAACTCATCCGTACGGATGTGCCGCACGCTGCGGAAACCTCTCTCGAAACAGCGCGACGACGAGCCACTCCCCGACTCGTCTCGGTCCTGAGCCGGTACCCCACCACCCCGGAGGGCTCCCACCGGGTCGCCCAGCTGATGCACCGACTCGACGTAGCGCTCCGAGACAGCTCGGACATCATCGAACGCCAGATAGGGGAAGGAAAATGATTCTCCCGCCGGATCGCGACCCCCGCCTCGTGACCATTCGGCGCGGCGGGTCGCTCACCGATGCCGACCATCAGGCCCTTGCCCTTTGGGCAGCCGCCTGTGCTGAGCACGTCCTGCCCCTGTTCGAGAGAACTCAGCCCTCTGACCAGCGTCCTCGGCAGGCGATCGAGGCGACGCGGGCCTGGGTGCGCGGCGAGGCCGCAATGATGGTCACCCGGGCGCTCGGTGGTCATGCCATGGGCGCTGCTCGTCCGCTCAGTGGAGCGGCACGCTTCGCTGCATACTCCGCCGGTCAGGCCGCATGTGTGGCCCATGTTCCCGAGCACGACCTGGGCGCTGCTGCGTACGCAATTAAAGCGGTTCGAGCCGCAGCGGAGCCTGGGGAGGCGCGACAGGTGGGGCGAGTCGAACGCGACTGGCAGCGTAGCCACCTTCCGGAGCACGTTCGCGACCTGGTCATTGAGGACCAGAAGCGCAGGAACAGCATCTGTTGGTTTGTCTTCGGCGACTGAGTTGATCTCAGCAACACAAAAGGGTTGATTGGTTCGAAACGCGCCTAATTCCCATAACGGGCAGGGCTGGATGTAGGCGTGGAGCCATCGATAGACAGGTTCTTGCGACAGAATCCAGTCTTCGAGAGGGCTCCACGTGATCGCCTATCCGACGTGCCCAGGGAACTCGTGCAGCACGTGGCGCGGCTGCTTCGTGCCGAGCGCCGCACGGTCGGCACCCGATCGAAAACACGGGCCTTGACCTGCTTCTACCAGGCGGTCGACGACCGCAGCTACAACACCACCCTCCGATCGATGCGATGCCTCGGAGAACGCGGCTTCACGATCCTCACCGGACGCTGGCGGACCCTACGCCACCACACAGCCAGCCCACGAAGAACCGGCGACATCGTCCACGCCGCACTCCACCTCACACACTTCGAATACCGACACCTATCAAAACCTTGTTGAGATCACCTCACTGAACGCAGTTTCGCCTCTCCGCTACAGCCCGCCCGAACCGGCTGACGCACGTCGACCGCGCGACCGACGGAATCCACGTCGGCGCACGGCTCGAGTCAGAGCGCGCCGCGGTCGACCAGGCTGAACGTGGTGTCGGTCTGGGCCGCCCGCTCACCCGCCGCCACGTCGCCGCCGTGGCTCGCGCCGCCGCGGCTACCCGCCGACGACGCTCACGCCCGCACCGGCCCGGCACGGGAGGTCACCGTGGCGACCCGGGTGAGGCCGGGTGCCGGGGTGACCGTCACCTCCGCCGTAACCACGGCGTCCAGCCCGTCCAGCCGACAGCCGGTCAGCCGCGCCCCGTTGGCCCGTACTACCTCGTCGGCGGACGCGCAGGCCACCTGTTCACCGGCCAGGGCCCGGCCCGCCCCGGCGAGCGCGCCGAAGTCCGCCGCCACCCGGGCCTGCTGCCGGGCGACCCGGGCCGCACCGACCGCCGCCCCGAACAGGCCCACCACGACGAACACCAGCCCGACCGCGAGCAGGCACACCGTCGCCCCGCCCCGCTCGCGCCCAGCCCAGGGAGTGCCGGCACCTCGCCGCTGAACATCGAAACTTCCAGGACGCCCGACCCGACGCCCGCGACCGCAGTGGTGTTCGCGGGCACTCCCGGCCCGACGCCTACGACCGCAGTGGTGTTCACGGGCACTCCCGGCCCGACGGTTGCGGGCCGTCACGGTTGCGGTCCCGGGGTGCCCGGCTCGACGGCGGCGACCGCGCTGGCGCTCACGGCGATCCGGGGCAGAAGCGCACCGAGGGCGCGGACCGGCGCCCGAACCGTCGCGGTGACCCGTTCGCCGTCCACCGTCACCGAGACGTCGGCCCCAGCCGGAGCCGCCGCAGCGCCCGCCGGCCCTCCGGGCTGGCCCCGGGAGGCGGCCAGCGCCGCCTCCCGGGCCGCTCCCAGGCAGGCCGCCCTGGTGGCGACCGCGTTCACCGCCGTGAGACCGGCGAGCAGGAGCAACAGCAACGCCGGCAGGCCGGCGGCCAGTTCGGCCGTGAACGATCCGCGCTCCCGTGGCGACCGGACCGTACGCCGCCGCGCCGACGCGGTCGCCCGAACCGCCTCCGGCTGACGCACAGACGCACCCCGGTCGCCCCCGGCCTGCCGGCGGGTGGTCACTTCAGCGCCCGGTCGATGACGGCGGTCAGCGCGGACTGCACGTTGCCCGAGGTCAGCACCTTGAGCAGGATGCCGGCGAACGCGACGGCGGCGAGGGTGCCGACGGCGTACTCGGCGGTGTTCATCCCGGCGTCCCCGCGCAGGCGGGTGAGGATCTTGCGCATGCTTGTCCCTTCTCGACGGTTGCCGCCGGCCGATCGGCCGGCGACGCTCACAGCACGTCGCCGAGGACGGCGACGATCACCGGCACGAGGCCGGCGAGAATGAAGGCCGGCAGGAAGCAGAGCCCCAGCGGCAGCACGATGAGGACCCCGGCCCGACGGGCCGATGCCTCGGCGGCGGTCGATCGGTCGGCGCGCAGGTCGTCGGCGAGGCGGGTCAGCGCGCCGGCCAACGCCGCGCCGCTGCTCGACGAGCGCAGCGCGGCATTTGCCAGCCGCTCGGCACCCGGCACCGGGACGAGGTGCGCCCAGGACTCCTCGGGGCCGCCACCGAGCAGCAGGGTCCGGCCGACCCGACCCAGCCGATCGGCCAACGGGCCGCCGAGCGCCTCCGCGACCGCCAGCACGGAACGGTCGACCGGCGCACCGGCCCGCAGCGCGGCCGCGAGCAGGTCCGCCGCCAGCGGCAGGTCGGCGGCCTCCCGGAGCCGTCGCTCCCGGACGGCAGGGGACTCGATCCGGCGCAGGCCCCGGTCCGCCGCGGCAGCGACGACGGCACCACCCAGGAACCCGGACCAGCCACCGATCACCACGACGGTCGCCACCCCGGCGAGGCCCGCCCCGAGCCGGATCCGGTCAGGCCACCACGCCGGCCTCGATCGCCCGGTCGACCCGGCCCGCCCCCGCAGGCCGCGCAGGCGACGGGTGGCGCCTGCGGGCGAGCCGACGGAGAGGGCAAGCGCCGCCGCCGCGACGAGGCAGCCGGCCGCCACCGCCTGCCTGGTCATCGGCGGCTCCCGTCCGGCACCGCGCCGAGGCGCTCCGTCCAGAGCAGCCCGGCTGACTGGAGGACGGCGGCCGCGATCGCGCATCCGCCTCCGACGGGTGTGTGCAGCAGGACCTCGACCGGGTCGACTCCGACCCCGTACCCGAGCCCGATGCCGCCGAGCGGCAGGGCTGCGAGCAGCAACGCGGTGGCCCGGGCACCGGCCGCCTGCGCCGCCGCGCCGGCCAGCCCTCGGTCGGCGGCCCGCGCGTCGGCCTCGACGCGCTCCAACAGGTCGGCCAGCGGCGCACCGGTCCGGTCCGCGAGTCGGATCGCCGCCTGGGCCAACCGCGCCAACCGGTCCGGATCGGGCGCGGCGACGGCCGGCCTGCCGGCGTCCGTGGCCGGACCGGGGATCAACCCCGGATCGCTCACCGCCCCGGATGCGCCCAACAGACCATCGTGGGCCGGCAGGGCTCCGGCGATCAGCGCGACCTCGACCAGTGGCACGGTCGTGGCGGTCAGGGCGACCTCGGCCGAGGCCAGGCCGGCGGTCAGGGTGGCGGCGGCGGTCAGCACCGGCACGCCGGCGCGCAGGTCCGCAGCGAGGGCGCTGAGCTGGTCCAGGCTGTGCCGTCGGGCTCGCTGAGCGGCACGCGCGAGGCCTCTGCGCAGCACCGCCCGTGCGGCCAACGCCCCGTACGTGCCGACCACCACGGCGGCCACGGGCCCGGCCAGCAGGCCACCCGCCCCGGCACCCGCCGCTCCCGCCAGCAGCAGGCTTCGCCGGGGCGAGGCGGACAACCATGTGGGCACCCCCGGCCGATGGCTGCTCGCCGTGCCGGCGGGAAACCGCCCCGGCGACAACCCGGTACGCCAGGTCCCGGCACCCGGGAGGAGTGAGGCCAGCAGCGAGCTTCGCTGCCCCGGCCGGGCGGCCTCGGACCGGTCCAGCGTGGCAGTTGGCCGGCGCGGGTCACGACGACCAGGCGGCCCGGACCGCCCGCCGAAGCCGAACGGGCCGGGTGGCCTGGACGAACCGGACCTCGGGGACGGCCCCGATGGGCCGGACAACGGAGATGCTCCGGAGAAGGAGCGTGGGCCGGAGGCATCGCACGGGCGGGATGGCGGGCGCGGGTGGAACCCATCGGACGGGGCGGAGAACGGACGCGGGCCGGACGGTCTGCCCGGGGCGGGGCCCGCGCCGCCAGGCTCCCCCGGCGCTGTTTCGCTCCGGGGGTGCCGCCCGGGGTCCCGGGCGTCGAGGGGGTCACGCTGCCGGTTCGACGCCCTGCCGACGGCGCTCGGCGCGGCCTGCCCGGCAGGGATACGCACGGCGCCGACCCGATCGGCCGGGTCAACGGCCGACGACGGCCGGCCCGGAGGCGAACCGAGCAACCGCCGTCGCCGGGACCGGCTGCTGCGCAGCGGCCACGCCACAGCTATGGCGGCGACGACGAGAAGGGCCGCCACCAGCCAACCTGCCCCGGTCACTCGGATCCTCCGTGCCGGGGCCCGCCGCCCGTCGCCTCGAACCGGTCGTCCCGTTCGGGGCGGCCATCCCGATCCGGGCGGCCCGGCCACACCTCGCAGAGGACGGGCGGGACGGGCACGTCCCGCTCCCGCAGCAGCGTGCCGAGGGCTGCGGCGGCGGGACCCGGCCCGTGGCCGCGTACCCAGGCGGGGACGACGGTGACCAGGCGGTCCGGGCCCTCGGGGAGCAGCAGGCAGACCGACTCCAACACCCGGCCCCGGGCGCCTCGGCGGACCTGGAGCAGCACCTGGAGCGCGGCGGCGACCTGGGCGTGCAGGGCGGCCCGGGGCAGCCCGCCCAGCATCCCGAGCGCCTCCAGCCGGGCCGGCACGTCGGACGGGGCGTTCGCGTGCAGCGTCCCCGCCCCGCCGTCGTGGCCGGTGTTCAGGGCGGCGAGCAGGTCGACGACCTCCCCGCCCCGGCACTCCCCCACGACCAGCCGGTCCGGCCGCATCCGCAGGGCCTGCCGGACCAGGTCGCTGAGCCCGACCGCGCCGGAGCCCTCCACGTTGGAGGTGCGGGCCTGCAACCCGACCACGTGCGGGTGTAGAGGCCGCAGCTCGGCGGCGTCCTCGACCAGGATGATCCGCTCGGTGCCCGGGACCAGGCCCAGCAGCGTATTGAGCAGCGTCGTCTTGCCGGAGCCGGTGCCGCCGACGACCAAATACGCGAGCCGGGCCGCCACCACGGCGGCCAGCACCGGCGCGACCGGCCGGGGCACGGTGCCCTGCCGGACCAGGTCGTCGAGGGTGAACGGGCGCTGCCGGAAGGTGCGCAGGGACAGGTAGGGCCCGTCGGTCGCGACCGGGGGCAGCACGGCGTGCAGCCGGGTCCCGTCGGGCAGCCGGGCGTCCGCGTACGGGGAACCGTCGTCGAGGCGGCGGCCGGCCCCGGCCGCGAGGCGCTGGGCCAGCCGGCGGACGTCGTCGATCGTGCCGAGCGGAACAGCGACCTGGCGCAGGCCCTGCCCCCGGTCCACCCACACCCGATTCCCGTTGACCAGCACGTCGGTCACCTCCGGGTCGGCGAGCAGGGGCGCCAGCGGACCCGCGCCGACGAGGTCGTCGTGCACCCGGCCGGCGATCCGCAGCACGGCGGTGTCGCCGAGGACCGCAGCGGCGGGCTCGGCGCGTACGGCGGAGACGACGGCGGCCGGGGTGACCGGAGTGGCCGCGGCGGCGAAGCGCTGGCGTACCCGGCTCGAAAGCTCGTCGCCGCCGTGGGGCGCGGTCATGCCGCACCCGTTGCGGGCAGGCCGGTCAGCTCGCCGACGATCCGCTGGCAGAGCGCGGCGAGCGGGCCACGCCCGTCGGCGGCGGGCGCCTCCCCCCGTTCCAGCCCCCGGCACAGGCCCGGCTCCGGTCGTAGCGTCCCGGCCAGCGGCAGCCCCAGGGCGCGGGCCACCTCGACGGCCTTCAGCCGCCCCGGGGCCGGGCCGCGTACGACGACGGAGAGCTGGGCGCAGTGCGGAGCGGCGGCGGCCACCACCCGGGCCGCCGCCGCCGTGGCCCGCAGCTCGGCCGGCACGACCAGGAAGGCCTGGTCGGCGGCCTGCAACGCGAGCACGGCCGGGTCGTCGAGGTGTCGGGGCACGTCGGCCACGACGAAGTCCCGCCCCCGGCGGGCCGCCTCCAGGGTGGCCGCCATCGCCTGGGCGGGCAGCGGCAGCAGGTCCCCCCGGTCCCAGGAGAGCACCACCAGGTCACCCCGGTTGGGCAGGGCCCGGACCAGGGCCGGCGGGTCGACCCGCCCGTCGGCGTCGGTGAGCGCCGGCCAGCGCAGCCCTTCCAGTTGCTCCCAGCCGAGCACCAGGTCCAGCCCGCCGCCGAGCGGGTCGACGTCGACGAGGAGGGTCCGCAGCCGGGCCCGGGCGGCGGTGACGGCCAGCCCGCCCGCGAAGACACTCGCCCCGGCGCCACCCCGCCCGCCCAGGACCGCGACCACCCGGGCCACGCCGTCGCCGGCGCGGTCCGGCGCGCACTCGGCGAACCGGTCCACCAGCCACGGCTCGGCGGCCGGAAGGACGGCGACGTGCTCGGCTCCGATCAGCTCGGCGATCTCCCAACCGGGGTCGAGCTGCCCGGACCGGCCAACCAGCACCATCCGTGGCCGGCGTGGGAGCCTCGCCCGCAGGCACGCCTGGGCCTGGTCGTCGCCGACCAGCACCAGCGGCGCCGGGGTCCACCGGGACCTGGCGGCGGCCGGGTCGGCGGCCACCTCGACCTCGGTGCCGCCTGCGGCGGCGAGCCGGAGCAGGTCGTCGAGGAGATCGCCGTCCGAGGTCACCAGCAGGGGCAGCCGCCGGCGCGGTGGGAGCGAGGTACGGGGTGGCATCGCGGCCTCCAGCAGTCGGGCTCGGGGGTGCTGCCGGAAAGCGTGCTCGGATCCGCCGCCTCCCGTCGCCGCCTGTGGACAACCTGGTGCCCTGTGGATAACGCCCGCCGAGCCAGTGGATCTGCTATCGACCGCCGCCACTTCCACCGGCGTACGCCGGACCCTGGCTGCCTCCGAGCGACCCGCCACGCAGAAACAGTCCGCTGACGCGTTCAGGCCCTCATATTCGATCTGGGCCGCCTCGGTTGGATGAGCGGGGCGGTTCGTCGTTGCACGATCAGACCCGCCGGCTGGACGAAGATCTCCCCGCGGGCCACGGCCTCGCCTTTAGCGTCGAGCTGGTAGCCGTCGAGCCAGATCCAGTGGTCGTAGGTGACCAGGTCGTGCCGAACTTTGATCAGGCGGAACATGATCGGCTTGGTGAACTGCACGCTGCACGCGGCGGTTACGTGAAGGACGTCGCCGGCCTTGAGTTCGATCATCGGCGAGGGCCGTAGCGTCGCCATGCCCTGATCCGGGCCTTGGCCACCTCGACCAGGGGGCACCCGCCGCTCGGGCGACAAGCGGCACACCGCCGGTGCTTGTGCCAGTCGAGGGCACGCCAGGCATCCAGGATCAACAGAGGCAGCCGACGCACGGGTCCGTGGTCCGTCATCGACCCATCGCATCACAGGGAGTTGCACAAGGGCAACCCCCTAGGGCGTTGACCTACCCCGTATGCCCTGGTGCAAGTCCGTGAGGCCATACCTTCAGATTGTGGAGCTGCTTGGGCTGGACGAAATCCGTGATTTGCTTGGCGGGATCAGCAAGCAGCGCGCCACGATCATCGTGGGCCGCAAGGGATTCCCTGACCCCCTCGCCACGTTGAAGATGGGCCGCGTCTGGGATGGCAAAGCCGTTCGCGCTTGGATCGCCAAGAACCGCCCCGGCCCGGCTGACGAGGACTGACCGGCCGCAGCAACTGAGAGTCACCACACCCGGCTAACGCAAACGTCCGTCGCAAGTTCCAGCCACGGCCGTCACTTCCGGCCAGGGTGCCTGTTTACGCGTGGCCGCCGATGGCGACCGTCCCGATGGTCAGCAGCGGCTCGCCCTCCAGAATCTCCCCGACCCGCCGCGCCTGGTCGTCGAGTTCCTGGCGTTCGGCGACGGTGAGCGCGGTCAACGGTTCGACCGTGATGTTCAGCTTGCGTCCGGAGCGGCGGAGGTGCCAGATGCCGGCGACGACGCCGTCGATGAGCAGCACCGGGAAGTTGCCGGCCTGACCACCGGAGAGCGCGCGTTGCGCGGCACGCCCGGGGAAGAGCCGCTCGCGCGGATGGCAGCCGACGGGGTAGGCGTCGAAGTACGGCAGCAGCCGCACCCCCTGCGGCGGCACGGAGGCCGGCTCGGTATCGCCCGTGGTGACCCAGGCGACAGAGCCGGCGACCTCGACGCGTTGCAGCTCGCCGGCGAGCGAGTCGAACAACTGGGTCGCCCAACGGCGAGGTGCGGAGAGCCACTGCGCGAACTGCTGCGGCGTTGCCGGCCCGTACGCGTGCAGGTAGCGCCGGACCAGGTCGGCGAGGGCGGCGGATGCCGGAGCGGGCTGGAATCCTGGCAGCCACCGCTGTGGGCTGGTGTACGTCACCTTCCGTCCACGGTTCGGGCCGAAACACAGGGCACCGCGGTGTGCGGCGAGGGGTATCGCCTGCCGCCAGCGCGGCGCCATGCTCCCGAACGCCGGCACGACCGGATCGACGGCCCAGGGACCTGTGCGGGTGGCCACCTCGGCGGTGAGTTCGTCGATGGTCAGTTCCGCGTCGGCCAGTGCTCCCGCGATGGCCGCGACGACCTCTTCGGTCTGGTCCGGGGTCAGCCGCGCGTCGGCGGACATGCTGTTCGCAGAGGCCGGCAGCGCGCCGAGCGCACCGGTCCACAGCGGCAGTTCGCGGGTCGGCAGCAGGTGCACGGTGCCGCGAGGTCCGTACGTCTTGACCAGGCTGCGCTCGCCCCACAGCGCCTGCCGGACGTCGTTGCGGGTGACACCGGCGACGCGCAGCCCCACGGACAACTCGGCGGCGGAGAGCACCTGGGCATGTGCGCCGCACATGGCGGCGACGGCGTCGACTGGGCGGCCGCGTACCGGGGTGGCCAGCCCGTGCCGGTCGAGCCGCCGGCCCCACACGTCGGGCCAGGACAGCCGGGGCACCACCGTGGACTGGTCGGTCATCGGGCACGGCTCCTGGTGTCGTCATTCGGTCTTGGTGCCGGCCGTTGCCGTCAGCGGAGCGGGCGGAAGAACTTCCGCACGTCGTCCACCAGGAGATCGGGTGCCTCCAGGGCGGCGAAGTGGCCGCCGCGGCTGAATTCGCTCCAGTGCACCACGTTGTGGTCGCGTTCGGCGAGCGGCCGGAGGGTGATGTCGTTGGGGAACACCGCCACCCCGGTCGGGACCTGTGACCTCGGGCTGGCCTGGCCCCAGGTGCGGGCGTCCTCGTAGTAGATCCGGGCGGCGGAGCCGGCGGTGCCGGTTAGCCAGTACACCGAGACGTCGGTGAGGATCAGGTCGCGGTCGATGGCGTCCTCGGGCAGGCCGGCGCTCGGGTCGGTCCACTCCTTGAACTTCTCGACGATCCACGCGAGCTGACCGACCGGTGAATCGGTGAGGGCGTAGGAGATCGTCTGCGGCCGGGTCGACTGGACGATGGCGTACCCGGACATGTCCCGGCCCCAGGTCGTCATGAACTCGAGGCGGGCCTGGTCGGCCTCGGTGAGGCCGACCAGCTCGGCCGGATCGCCGGAGGGGAAGGTGCCCAGGTTGTTGACGTGCACCCCGATCACATGGTTGGAGTCGATGCGGCCGAGCTCGGGGGTGATGATCGCTCCGGTGTCGCCGCCCTGCGCGCCGTAGCGGTCGTAGCCGAGGCGCTTCATCAGCTCGGCCCATGCCTGGGCCACCCGGCTGGTGCCCCATCCGGGTGCGGTGAGCGGGGTGGAGAAGCCGAAGCCGGGCAGGGACGGGGCCACGACGTGGAAGGCGTCGGCGGGATCGCCACCGTACCGGGCGGGATCGGTCAGCGGGCCGATGATGTTCATGAACTCCACGACCGAGCCGGGCCAGCCGTGGGTGAGGATGAGCGGCACCGCTCCCGGCTCAGGCGAACGAACGTGCAGGAAGTGCACGGTCTGTCCGTCGATCTCGGTGGTGAACTGGGGAAACTCGTTCAGCCGCGCCTCATGGGCACGCCAGTCGTAGTCGGTGCCCCAGTAGTCGGCCAGATCCTTCAGATAACCCTGCGGCACCCCTGCCTCCCAGCCCGTGGCGGGCGACTCGTCCGGCCAACGGGTGGCGGCGAGCCGCTGGCGCAGGTCGTCGAGGCGGTCCTGGGAAATCTCGATCCGGAACGGGGTGATCTGTTCGCTCATGAACATCACGCTACGGGCGAGCTAGGACAGGTACGGCCCTAGCTTCCTGACAGACTCGGGGCATGTTGGAAACCTCCGCCCGGTTGCTGCGGCTCCTCGGGCTGCTACAGACACCCCGCGAGTGGTCCGGCGCCGAGCTGGCGCAGCGCCTTGAAATCGACGTACGGACCGTGCGCCGCGACATCCAGAAGCTGCGTGACCTCGACTACCCCGTGCACACCACCCCTGGCGCCGCCGGCTACCGGCTCGGCGCGGGAACGAAACTCCCGCCGCTGCTCCTCGACGACGACGAGGCCGTCGCTGTCGCCATCGGGCTGCGCACCGCCGCCAGCGGCACGGTCACCGGCATCGAGGACAACTCGCTACGCGCCTTGGCCAAGCTCGAACAGGTCCTGCCGTCGCGCCTACGGCACCGGGTCGGCCTGGTGCACTCGGTCACCGTCACGGTCCCCGCCACCGGCCCCACCGTCGACCCGGACGTGCTGGTCGCCATCGCCACAGCCTGCCGCGATCACCAGAGGCTCCGCTTCGACTACCGTCGCCACGACGGCACCTCGTCGGTACGCGACGCCGAACCCCACCGGCTCGTCCACAGCGGACGTCGCTGGTACCTCATCGGTTGGGACACCGACCGAGGCGACTGGCGCACCTACCGCGTCGACCGGATCCAACCGCGCATCCCGACCGGACCCCGATTCACGCCACGACAGGCACCCGGCCCCGACTTCGCCGCGTACCTGACCCGCGGCGTGTCCACCGCCTCCTACCGCTACCAGGCCAAAATCACTTTGTACGCCTCGGCCGAGGCCGCCGCCGAACGGATCGCGCCCACCGTCGGGGTCATCGAAGCCATCGACGCGCACACCTGCATGCTGCACACCGGGTCGAATTCCCTGGACGAGATCGCCGTCTACGTCGCGCTGTTCGGCTTCCGCTTCCGCATCCACGAGCCACCCGAGCTGATCACACACGTCCGAGGCCTCGCCGCCCGGCTGACCGACGCTGTCGAGACTTCCTGAGCAGCGTGGTGGCGGCGGCGATCTGGCCGAATCTGCCGGGTCGGGACTGACGCGTTGTAGCGCCCTGAAGGCCTTTGTGAATACTGCGTTGGCCTGCTCCGACCCCTGCGGGGAGGTTCTCAGGGTCGCGGGCGGGGTTCCACCGGAGGCGCCGGGATCCCGTGCGCGACCATGATCATCAGCATGACGAAGGTAGCAAAGTTCGCTCTGATCGCCGGGCCGCTCGCGTTGGGCGGCTACGGCGTGGCCCGTAACATCGGCAAGCTCGACAACGTGTACGGGCCGGGTTTCGACTGGCAGCTCGCCCACTTCCTCGGCTTGGCCGGCTTCCTCCTGTTCGTGCCGCTGGCCTTGGGGCTGCGGACCCTACTGCCCGCCGGGGCGGTCCGTGAAGTGGCGGTCGGCGCGACCTTGCTCGGCTTGTCGGCATCCATCGTTCAGTTCGGAACCGACATCGTGCAGGCGTTCATGGCTGCCGACAAGGAAGAGCTGCGGAGCCTGCAGCACGACTTCTCCGGCCTACCCGGCGTGCGGCCCGCAATCTACGACTTCGGCCCACTGTTCTTCTTCGTCGGGATCGTGGTGGTCGCGGTGCTGGCCGCCAAGGCAGGCCGGATGCCGTGGTGGAGCCCGGTGGTCCTGTTCGTCGGGGTGCTGCTGTCGCTGGTGAAGTTGGATCTGATGCCGCTGGGCGGGCTGTTGATGCTGGTGGCACTGCTGCCGCTACGGCGCCCGTTCCGGCAGGTATCGGCGGGCTGAGCCTGCAGCCCCTCACCCGTGATTCCCCGACGGCACCCAGGCCGCCGGTCCGCTCTCGGCATGACAGGACGTTTGGTCGGCGGCTAACCTGCCGCCCCGAATCGCCGGACCCTGTCGCACATCAGCTGTCGGATCACACGTGTCCTCCATCGGCTGATGGGCGATAGTTGTCCGCCAACTGATTTGCGACACCTCAGCGTGCTGATCGCGGCATGTGAGTGCGTTCGATTGGCGAGCGGGCGTGCCTGCGGCTGACCAGAGCTTCGCTCAACCGGCCAGCCTCCGCCGACGTCTGGGGCCAGGCATCGCGGTGATCATCAGCCCGCCGACGGCGGCAGCCGCGCCGAGGTAGGCCAGCGGCCGGAAGAGCATGAATGTGTACCCAAGCCAGGCCGGTTCTGCCGGGGGGTACGAGGCAAAGTAGCTGGCGACCAACACTAGGACGCTCAACGCGGTAGCGGGGAAGAGGGCGAGCAGCCCCACGCTGGCCACGACCACCGTGAAGGCCCGCCGCATCGGAGTGCTCTCCTGGATCCGCCGGAACACCCACGCCGCCATCAACCAACCGGCGACAGCGCCGGCGAACAGTCCAGCCGTGGTCAATGGGAGTACGGCGGCGGGCATAGTACGGCTGACGGCTACTTGCAACCCATAGTGGGACTCGTCGAGGTAGCCCTCGGAGAAGACCTCAACCAGCCACCCATCCCGATAGACCGCTGACCCTGGGCAGCAACCGGACAGATCCATCCCGGCTGGACGCCAACCGGCCGCCCGCATCCGTTGCTGTGCCCCGTCGACCACCTGCCGTCCCGGCCTGTCGTTGGGGTAGGTGAACTGGAAGAAGACCTTCCCCGCCCGGTACTCGTCGGTTCCGCCTATCAGGTACACCCACCGCGGATCGGCGAGTTCGGGATTGTTGTCGAAGATGAAGTCCCACCGTTGCGGCTCCGCCGAGGTCCCCGGCGGTAACGCCGGCTCGACCATCCGCAGCGCGTCGGCGTTGCTCGGCAAGGGTTGCGCGGTCTGCCAGCCCAGATAGCCGCCGAGCGCGCCGAGGGCCACCGCCGCGACCGTGGCAGCGCAGATCGCACCGACTATTCCGGCCGCTCCCCAGACCCGGAATCGGAACCGGAGACCACCGGTCAGCAGGTCGACGACCTCGGCGCGCGTCGGCCAGGCGCGGTCGACTGGAGCGGCGTCCAGCAGTGTCGTCACGATCTCAGCTCCGCGTCGGCGGCGGTAGGACCGCGGGTAGGTCAGCAGCAATCGCCGGTAGCGGCGGGCGAGCCGCGCACGGGCGCTCGGTTCTGGCATCTGGACTCCTTGCCCGATACGTGAGCACTACTGATCAGAGGGATCAGGACGGAAGCAGCCCGGGCCGCGATGTCCATCCCGCGAGACGCGTGACAGCGACCTCAGCATTGCTGCGCAGCCGGGCAGCCTCCTGCCGCAGCACGGCACCACCCTGTTCGGTGAGCCGGTAGTAGCGCCGCACCCGACCATCGACCGCCTCCTCGCGGTCGATCGCGATCAGCCCTTCGGCGGTCAAACGGTCCAACGCCGCGTACAGCGTGCCGGCGCTCAGCTTCACCCGGCCCTCAGACAGCACTGCCACCTGGCGCATCACGCCGTACCCATGCAACGGCGGACCGGCCAACACGGCGAGGGTCAAGAAGGTGGGTTCCCGCATGGTCACACCGGGAATATACAGATGATCGATACAACCCACCAGATCTAGGCAGCCACAGCAAGCGACACGGCGCGGGCGATCGAACACGGACAGCGATCGAACGCACTAAATTAGACATGACCGAACATTTTGTCGGCGGCTAACCTGCCGCCCCTAGATCGCCGGCCGCTGTCGCACATCGCCTGGCGGAGTTGCGTCGCATATCAGCTGTCGGATCACATGGAGTTGAAGCGGAACTTAAAGCCCAGCGCACCTACCAGCGGCAACAGCCGCGGAGGTCTCGGTCTGTCATGGCTGGCCGCTGGTTCGCAACGTCTCACGGCGCTTTTTGCCCCTGCGTGCCCCAGATCGCCGGGCCATCTCCTGACGGCATTGAGCGAGGCTGGTTCATCTACCGTCAGCTGATGGAACTCGGGACCTTCGCCGGCTTCGGCCTACTGCTCTATACGGGCTTTGCCTGCCTCTTCCTCATCGCCGTCGTAGGGCTGCTCGCGGCCTGGTGGAAGCCCAGGGGCTGACGGGGCAGCGCCCAATCAACCACCAGCATCGGTCCGAGCGCGGGCGTGAGGCCAAGTTCCTCTTCGACCTCACGTGCGCACGCGGCTCGGGGTGACTCGCCGGGTTCGACGTAGCCGCCGGGGATTTCTCAGTGACAACGGCCACAGCTGCTGCATCCGATCGCAGAACACAGTCTTACCGTGAGTCCAGCCGACCCGTTCCATGATCACCATCGAGTGCATGTCCGGGAACTCCGCCAACAACGCCCTCCTCGGTCGCAGCTGACCACCACGGCCGGGATCAGGTCCGCCGTCGTCCGCCTTTTTCAACAGGCGCTCGCGACACCAGGGGCCTTCAACGTCGCACGCGTAAGGCGTTCGCTGACGATTCGCTGACCCTCGGATGACGCGCTGCGGGCGTCCGAGGAGAGCCGGAGGCCGCCCACAGGGGAGTCGCGCAGCCCACTGGATCGCAGTACTGGGGCATGGTTCAGCAGGGCTAGCAGGCGTGGGCCGTATGGAAAGATTCGGCCATGAACCACTTCGCTGCACCACTGGACGGCATGAGCACCTTGGTGATCGGAGGTGGAGGCGAAGGCATCGGGCGCTCGATCTCACGTGCCTTCGCTGCGGCCGGCGCAGCCGTCGCCGTCGCCGACGTCGATCGGGACCGGGCGCATGATGCCGTTCATGAGTTGACAGAGTCTGGCGCCCGCGCGGTTCCGCTCGTCGGTGACGTGCGCTCGCGCTCGGATCTGGACGGGTTCGTCACCCGCACCGTCGGCGAGTTCGGTCGGCTCGACACGCTGGTGACCGTCGTCGGAGGGCAGGTCGCGTTCGTACCAGCGGTGCGCCTGCACGAGATGGGCGACGACGACTGGGACCTGGCGTACGAGATGAACCTTCGTTATGTGGTGCGTGCGGCCCAGGCTGCCATCCGTACCTTCCTGTCCCAGGGCAGCGGCGGGTCCATCGTCAGCGTCGGGTCCGTCGCGGGCGTCATGGCCGCACCCATGCAGGCCGGCTACGGTGCTGCCAAAGCCGGGCTCGCCAGCCTCGCCAAGACCGTCGCTGCGGAGTACGCCGGTGACGGCATCCGCATGAACGTAGTGGCCTGCGGTGCCATCGCAACGGCCACGGCGAATTCCGCCCAGCGCGCCGCGAAGGTCCCTGAGATTCCGATGGGTCGAATCGGCGTCCCTGATGATGCCGCTGCGGCAGCCGTCTACCTGGCTTCTCCGCTTGCGTCCTACATGACCGGGCAGAGCCTTGTCGTCGATGGAGGAGTCACGGTACGCGGCCCATTCCCAACCTAACCATGAAGGCGCGGGCGGCGGGCCACGAGTAGGCGTCGGCGGCGCTGAGCCCGCAAACGCACACGCCCGAGGACTACGCCGACCGAGTCCGGCTGGCGTTCGCCGACGATTCGCTGACGTTCCGCCCGTCGCCCCGCTCGACGGACCCGGGGACATGGCTTCACCTGGGCCGGAAGAAGATCGAAAAGCTCTGGTCAATCCGTCGACGGCGCCATCAAGCACGAGCCATGGCCAGCCACTGCGCTCGACACGCCCTCACCGAACCGTGATCACAATCCCCGGCTGGAGTATTAGAAAGGTCGTCTGCATGGCTGACGCTGTCGTGATTCCCGGCGGTAGGTTCGGACCGGGTGCTCCCCTGCTGATGTATGCAGGCGATGTGGCGGAGCAGCGGGGCGCAACGGTGCATCGATACTCGTGGTCGCAGGAGTTTCCGAAGCCTGATGAGCCAGAAATCGAAAGCTGGGTTGGCGGCGAGATCGGTCCGCTGATCGACACCGTTGGCGGTCGCCCACTGCTGATCGGCAAGTCCCTCGGCACGAATGCGGCAACGATTGCCGCCAAAAGAAACCTGCCCGCCGTGTGGCTCACGCCCTTGCTCACCCTGCCATGGGTGGATGGTGCGCTGGGCCGTGCGACCGCGCCGTTCCTACTCGTTGGTGGCACTGCCGACAAAGTGTGGGACGGCGGCATCGCCCGTCGACTCTCACCCTATGTGCTTGAGGTGGAAGGAGCGGATCACGGCATGTATGTACCCGGTCCGCTTACCGAGTCGGTCGCAGTGCTCAGCCGAGTCGTGGCCGCCGTCGACGAGTTCCTCGACGCGATTGGCTGGCCGAGCTAGGCGCCTGTCCCGCGTGGCTGGTACCTGGAAGCGGATCCCCTCGCCGGGCACCACGAGGAAAGTTCCACTCCAAGATGAGGGTGGAGTGAAAGCCCTGGGCGTACCTAGCAGGCGGCACCCGCGATCGACGCTTGCTAGCACGCAGTCTTGGGCTGCCACGGTTGACGATGGCTGGTGATATCTCGTGTGTCTCCTGCGCCCACGACCGCCAGATTGTCTACACCGGTCGTCACTCAGTTTGTCACTCAGCACCCATCGCCTCAGGGGCCACGCAGGCTGAACGTTTCTCATAGGTCAACGCCAGACGCTGACCTGCCAACTGTTGGTGCAAAAATGTGGCGGCGCCACGCTGAAGGATATTTGCCATCAAAAGTCCGTGCGAGCATATGGCGAAAACCTACTACCTAGCGGGTCTCGCCTGGCCTCCCCCTTGGGTTTCACGCGGAGTTTCTGTGACTAGGCAAGGAACGTCAGGGTAGCGCTTGGATGATAAGATGCCAGGCGATTCGGCCACTTGCTGAGGTCCATCGCTTGAGTGGCAGTAGTAATATGCCGTGTTGGTACGCCCATACGGCTTGCTTCGGATTAACTGCCGGGGCAATGCTCGCATCCACAGTACTGCGGGTGACGTTTATTTTAGAGTCAGGCAAGGAGGCTGGTGACCGAGTCACTACCTGACGCTCTCTCTCCAATGTTGGAGCGTCTAGAAAAAAGAAGTTACACGACCTATCTGTGCCGACTAAATGCCTCTCGTCGCCTGAGCCACGCGAACATTGCATGGAATCTCGCTCTAGTTGCTTTGTCGACATCGACGGCAATTGCCTCTGTCGGGCTGCTAGCAAAGCGGGATATGTACGGTGTTGGCGGAGATGCCCTCATGGTTTCTTTATCCATACTTTCGTTGGTCGCTTCGCTTGTTGTTTCGGGTGCCGGCTATGGAACTAGGGCACGGGCAATGGAAGATAACTACAAGAGGATTCAGCAAATCTCTGTTGCGGCTGAAAACCTCAAGGAATATGCAGGGCCGGATCGGCAAGACAAAGGTGAAAAGTTGCAGTGGGAGTATGAGGTTGCAGTCGCCTCAACAGAGAACCACACCAGTCGCGACTTTCATAAAGTGCAATCGTCAAGCCGGGGTGGAACCAGAAGCAAGGCGAAGCGACTTCATGATCTCGCCGTTTCTGCGGCGTATTCGTCGGTGACCTTGCTCCCATACGCCAGCCTAGTGGTACCTATTCTGATACTGATACCATTTAGCACCTGGTTCTTCAATGGCATCTAGGCCGGCTTCTAGAGCCTAGAGGTCAGCGACCGCTCCATCTAACCTAGTGCGCGTCTATCAGGAACATGCGCTTGGAACGAGGGCTCGGGGGGTGATGGAGTAAGCCCTGATGCACTGAAGAGTGAGATCAAAGAAGTGACTTCCTTTATCTCTCGAAGAATGAGATCAGGGACATACCGATTCAGTGCCTACCGAGAGTTTCTCCAACTCAAAGGGGCGGGCCGGCCGCCACGTATGCTGTCGGTCCCAACTGCTCGCGATCGAATCGCACTTCGTGCCTTGGCGGATTGCCTTGGCGAACTATTTCCTCGGCCGATGAGTCCGGCCAGGACTTCCTGGGACAGGCCGCGCCGGTAGCGGTACCAGGCGACGCGCTCACCGATGGTCAGGGTGTTGGTCGTCCCACGCACCGCTTCACTGTCTCCCCTCGGCCGTCCGCGACCCCGGAAGGATTTTCCGGGTCACTGGGCAGTTTGTGCCACAACCTCTCCATGACGGGGCTGAACGTATCGACTGACTGCCAATCCTGCTCGGGCGCGGGCTGGAAGTACACCCTTGCCCGCACCGCCATCCGTGGGATGGGGCGGGGTCGGAGCGGACTCGTTCCCTGGCCCGGCGGTCCTGCCTGGACTGCGCGGGTTCCGGTCGTATGGCTCACCGGCTACTCCATCGAGCTGGCCACCGGTAGCGCGCTGGCGCGGCGGGAGGTCTTCATGCAGATCGCCGGCCTTCAGATCCAACGACGCAAGACCGACAGTGCGCCGCCTCGCAACGTGGCACCGATGATGAGGAGACGCGGTGTTTGACATCCGGATACAACTCGGCGCGGTGCTGAAGATCGATGCAACGGATCGTCTCCTGCCGTCGGACGGGCCGGTGACGTTGTGCGTGACCGGGGTCCGGCTGGTGGTCAACCGCCCCGCCGCATGATGAGTGGATCTGGCTCGAAGGTGTCCGGCTCAGTCGGTCCGGCCGCCGGGGTCCGCAGACGCAGATCCTGGTACACGCGAGCAAACTGCTCCCCGAAGGGTAGGCCCGGTGACCACGTACCTGTCCGGTGCGGCGAATGACCAGCTCCGGGCGGCGCAGGCGCACCGGTCAACGTGGTGCGGCGGGTGGCGGGCCACGAGAAGGCGTCGACGATGCTCGACCGGTACATGCACACGCCCGAGGACTACGCCGACCGGGTCCGGCTGACGTTCGCTGACGATTCGCTGACTTTCCGCCCGTCGCCTCGCCCGGTCGACCCGGGATAGATGGCTTCACCTGGGCCGGAAGAAGATCGGGAAAGGGACGACCCCCGTCGGGGGGAGACGGGGGTCGTCGGGCGGTTCGGCTCCGGGGGGGTTGAGCCGAACCGGCTCAGCGGTTACGGGGGGTGCAACCGCCGAGGGCCTGCTTCGCACGACACGTGAGTCCTCGTCGCAACCACAAGCATGCCTGAGCAGACCCGTATACGTCGAGTGGTGTTGACTCCACACAGTGCGAAATTGTGTTCGGAGAGTGTGACCGCCGTCACTGACGGGCAGGGGTCGTAGGGGTCGCCCCCAGGTCGGGCCGAAGTCCGTACCCCAGGGACCCGCCGACGATAGTCCATCGGGCTAGACTTTCGCGCCGTGGGCCGAAGTGCCGCTTTTTTCGATCTGGACAAGACCGTCATCGCCAAGTCGAGCGCCTTGGCGTTCGGTCGGCCGTTCTACCGGGATGGGCTGATCACCCGGCGGGACGTGGTCAAGTCGGCGTACGCGCAGCTGATGTTCCGGCTGGGCGGCACCGACGAGCAGACCATGGCCAAGACCCGGGACTACCTCGCCGCGCTCTGCAAGGGCTGGCAGGTGGAACAGGTCCGCCAGATCGTCGCGGAGACACTGCACGAGCTGATCAACCCCTACGTGTACGCCGAGGCGGCGGCCCTCATCGAGGAGCACCAGGCCGCCGGCCGGGACGTCGTGCTGGTCTCCGCCTCTGGCGAGGAGATGGTCCGGCCGATAGGCGAGCTGCTCGGGGTGACCGACGTGATCGCCACCCGGATGACGGTGGCGGACGGCCGCTACAGCGGTGAGGTGGAGTTCTACGCCGCCGGGCCGAGCAAGGTCGAGGCGGTCAGCGAGCTGGCCGTGCAGCGCGACTACGACCTCGCCGACTCGTACGCGTACTCGGACTCGATGAGCGACCGGCCGCTGCTGGAGTGCGTGGGCCACCCGAGCGTGGTCAACCCGGACCGGGCACTACGCAAGCTGGCCAGCGAGAACGCCTGGCCGGTGCTGGAGTTCCGGCACCCGATCCCGCTGGGCCGCCGACTGCGGGACCGTCCCGCCGTCCCGGTCGCCGCAGCGGCCCTCGGCGTCGGCGTCGGGGTGGCCATCGGCATCGCCTGGTACGGCCGGCACCGCCGCACCCGCACCGCCCCGGTCGCCTGACCGACGCCCGAAGTCACCCACCGACCGGCGTCGACCGCGCCCGACCGCCTCTCCGAGCACCCCGCCGCCTGACTCCGTCAGGACGCGATGCCTCGCCCCGGAGCGACCCCACCCGGGACCCCCCGTCCCGGAGTGCCCCGCCAAGGGGCGGCCCTGTCCCCGGCACGGCCCGAAAGCCAGGCACGGCCCGAAAGCCAGGCACGGCCCGCCACCGGCCGGCCTGCCCGGGAGCGGCTGCGCGCCCCGGCACCCTCCCAGGTTCCGGCGACCGACCCGCAACCGCCGCGCGAAACCCCTATTGAGCGATCGCTCAAGTCCACCTATGCTCCGTTTGAGCGATCGCTCAAAATCGGGGAGGGTGTCATGTCGGAGCAGGGCGAAAGGCCACCGCGGCGGACCGCCGCCAACTGGGTGCTGGCCGGGCTGATCGCGGCCTTCGGGCTGGTGGTCTACATCGTCACGATCCGCGCGGGGCGGGGCGACAGCGCCCTGCTGTTCGTGGCCCTCCCGGTGATCCTCGCGGCGGCCCTGGCCCTCACCCCCGGCCGGACGACGCACGGCCGGGTCTTCGTGGTCACCACGGTCGCGCTGCTGCTGGCGGCGGTGGCGCTGCACGAGGGGGCGGTCTGCGTCATCCTGGCCGCCCCGTTGGTGTACGCGGTGGCGCACGGCACCACCGCGCTGATCCGCGCGCTGCGGGACGCCTCGCGGACGTACGCGGTCCTCGCCGTGCCGCTGCTGCTCCTGCCCGGCCTTGAGGGCAGCGGGATCGCGCCACGGCTGGACCCGGAGCAGTCGGTCGAGGTGGTCCGGGTGGTGGCGCTGCCCGTCGACCAGGTCGCCGAGCGGCTCGCGGCCGGCCCCCGGCCCGTCCCGGTCCGGTCGATTCCGTTGCGGCTGCTGGGGGCGCCCACACCCACCGAGGTCAGCGGCGACGGCCTGGCCGTGGGCGACCGCTGGATGTTCGGCTACCACGGCAGCGCGCACGGGCCGGGCGGTCACCTGCTCGCCGAGGTCGAGACCGCCCAGCCGCAGCAGGTCACCTTCCGCTTCGTCGAGGACACCTCGATCACCGCCCGCTGGGTCACCTGGCGGCGTGCCGACCTGCGCTGGCGGTCCGTCGACGCCGAGCACACCGAGGTCCGGATCAGCGTGGACTACCGGCGCGGCCTCGACCCGTCCTGGTACTTCGGCCCGGTGCAGCACGTCCTGCTCGGCGAGGGGGTCGGGCACCTGCTGGACATGACGGTCCGGCGATGACGGTCGCCCGCCACCTGAGCCTGGCGGTGCCCCTGCTGGCCGTGCTCGCCGCCGCCCGGTCGGAGCGGGGCAGGGACGCCCGGGCAGCGGCGCTGCTGGCCTTCGTTGCCAGCGCCGTCGGCATCGCGGCGCTCGACGAGGCGGCCCGGCGCACCGGCTGGTACGCCTTCGCCCCGGTGCGGGGCGCGTACCGGGGGCTGCCGGTGGACCTGTGGATCGGCTGGGCCGCCCTGTGGGGCCCGTTGCCGGTGCTGCTGCGCAGGGTCCTTCCGCTGCCGCTGGCGCTGGGCCTGCTGCTCTGGTTCGACGCCGTGGCGATGCCCGCCCTGCACCCACTGGTCCGCCTCGGTCCACACTGGCTCGTCGGGGAGGCTGTCGGGCTGCTCGCCGTGGCTCTGCCCGCCCAACTGCTCGGCCGGTGGTGCGCGGACCGCCGGCACCTGGCCGCCCGGGCGCTGCTGCAGGTCGGTCTCTTCGCCGCCCTGCTGCTGTGGTTCGTGCCGACGTTGGCCTTCGAGCTGGGGGACGGCTCCTGGGCCGGGCTCACCGGGCTGCCCGCGTCCCGGCTGCTGCTCGTCGGGCAGGTCGCCCTGCTGGTGGCGACGCCGGCGCTCGCCGCCGTGCGGGAGTTCGCGGTCCGGGGCGGCGGCACCCCGTACCCGTGGGATCCGCCCCGGCGGCTGGTCACCACCGGTCCGTACGCCTACCTCGCCAACCCGATGCAGCTCGGCGCGGTGGCCCTGGTGCTGCTGACCGCCGCGGTGACCGGGAGCCTGGCGTTGGCCGGCGCGGGCGCGGTGGCGGTCGCCTTCGCTGCGGCGGTGGCCGGGCCGCACGAGGAGCACGACCTCGCTGGGCGGTACCCGCAGGGCTGGCGGGACTACCGGCGGCGGGTCCGGAACTGGTGGCCGCGCTGGCGGCCGTACGCATCGGGGCCGCCCGCGGTCCTCTGGCTCGACGACGACTGCGGGCCGTGCGCGGCGGTGTGGCGCTTCGTCGCCCGCCGTCGCCCGGTGGGCCTCGTCCTCCGGCCCGCCTCGGCGTACGACGGGGTGCTGCGGCGGGCGGAGTACGCGGGCGATGACGGCCACCGGGAACGGGGGGTGGCCGCGGTCGCCCGCGCGCTCGAACACGTCCACCTCGGCTGGGCGCTGGTCGGCTGGACGCTGCGGCTGCCCGGGGTCGCCTGGCTCGCGCAGTTGGTGACCGATGCGATGATCGCACCGCCGCGTCCGGCCAGCGACCGGCGAGCCGGCACACGAGGAGAGGGATGTCCGACACCAAGCAGCGCCTCCTGGACGGTGCCATCGCCGCGATCCGCCAGCACGGCATCGCCGGGGTCTCGGCCCGTACCATCGCCGCCGCCGCCGGGGTGAACCAGGCGCTGGTGTTCTACCACTACGGCAGCATGGACGAACTGCTCGCGGCGGCCTGCCGGGCCAGCACGGCCGAGCGGGTCGAACACTGGTCGGCGCGGCTGGCCGGGGTCGGCTCGCTGCGTGAACTGCTCGCCGTCGGCCGTGCCCTGCACGAGCAGGAGCGGGAACTGGGCAACGTTTCCTTCCTGGCCCAGATGCTCGCCGGGGCGCAGGCCGACGAGCGGCTGGCCGCCCCGACGGCCGGCGCGCTCCAGCTCTGGGTGGACGAGATCGAGGGCGTCCTGGGTCGCCTGCTCGCCGGCTCCCCGTTCGCGGAGATCGCGGACGTGGCCGGCCTGGCCCGGGCCGTGTCGGCCGCGTTCATCGGGCTGGAGCTCTACGACGGGGTGGACCGGGCTGCGGCCGAGCAGGCGATGTCCGCGCTCGACCAGCTCGCGATGCTCATCGAGATCGTGGACGACCTGGGGCCGATCGCCCGGCGGGCCCTCCAGGCCAAGGTCAACCGGGCGGTCCGGCGCGACTGAGCCACGGCCCGGGAGACGGAACCCACCACGGGCGGCCCGGACGTCGACAGGGCTGGCCCAAATGACGGGTCGAAGCGGCGGCCCCGGCGGCGGGATCCAGCGACGGGTCAGAGCGGCGGGATCCAGCGGCGGGTCAGGCGGCGGCGAGGATCTCGTCGCCGACGGTGGTGAGCTGGTCGGCGCCGACCTCGACCGCCGCCAGGTAGTGCCGCAGCCAGGAGCGCAGCCCGTCCGGGGTGCCGGTGGCGAAGGCGCCGGCCGCGCCGACGTACTCCGGCTCGCGCTCGCGGTGGCCGACGTCGGTGCCGACCAGCCCGCGCGGGTCGAGGCCGGTGGACATCAGCACGAGCCGGGCGGCGCCCCGGGCCACCACCCCGGACGGCCCGGCGAACGGGCGCAGGTTGAGCAGCTCGCCGTGCACCACGGCGGCGAGCACCAGTGGGGGCACGGTGGTGCCGCCGGCGACCAGCCCGGCCAGGGCGTCCAGCCGGGCGCCGACCACCGGGTCGGCCACCGGCCGCCCCAGCTCGTCGGCGGGTACGACGTCCCGGGCGGCGAGCACGTGCAGCCGGGCGAGGACCTGTCGGGGCGCCCTCGGCCAGTTCTCGGTCAGCCCGGGCAGCGCCCCGGCCACCCGCAGCGCGCCCTGGAGCACCGGGTCGGTGACCGTACCGGCGCGGACCGCCTCGCGGTCGCGGGCGGCCCCCTCCAGGGCGGCGCTGGCCACGGCGCAGCGGAGGCTCACCTCGGCCGCGACCTGGCCGCCGTGCCGGCGCAGCGCGCGGTGTCGCAGCGCCTGGTCGACCCGGTCGCGGGCCCGCTCGACGGCGGGGGCGATGTCGGCGAGCGCGAGCAGCGGGGCGAGCGGGTCGGTGGTCACCCCGTCACGCTAGCGACCCGCCCGGGCGCCCGGCCCGCGCCCGCCCGACAACGCGACACCCGACACCCCGACCCCGCGCCGCCGTCCACCTCGCCCCGACACCCCGGTCCCGCCCCGCCGCCCACCTCGCCCCTACAGCTCGGCGCGCGGCGGGGGCCGCTCGGCGCGGGTGTGCTCCGGGAGCTGTCGCGGGCGTCGATCGCCCCGGCTAACCTCTGCGGGGGTATGGGACGCAGGTCACTGATGCGACGAGGGAGTCACGGCATGAGCGAGGCACTGGCCAATCTGCTGAACGAGACCCGGCAGTTCCCGCCCCCGGCTGAACTCGCCGCGAACGCCAACGTGACCGTCGACGCGTACGCCGAGGCCGCCGGGGACCGGCTCGCCTTCTGGGCGGAGCAGGCCGGGCGGCTGGCCTGGGCGAAGCAGTGGGACCAGGTGCTCGACTGGTCGAACCCGCCGTTCGCGAAGTGGTTCGTCGGCGGCCGGCTCAACGTGGCGTACAACTGCCTGGACCGGCATGTGGAGGCGGGCCTGGGCGACCGGGTGGCCATCCACTGGGAGGGCGAGCCGGGCGACACGCGCACCATCACGTACGCCGACCTGCACCGGATGACCTGCCAGGCGGCCAACGCGCTGACCGAGCTGGGCGTGACCGCCGGCGACCGGGTGGCGATCTACCTGCCGATGGTCCCGGAGGCGGCGGTGGCGATGCTGGCCTGCGCCCGGATCGGCGCCACCCACAGCGTGGTCTTCGGCGGCTTCTCCGCCGACGCGCTGACCAACCGGATCCAGGACGCCACCGCCAAGGTGGTGATCACCGCCGACGGCGGCTACCGCCGGGGCAAGCCGTCGGCGCTGAAGCCGACGGTGGACGAGGCGGTCGCGAACTGCCCGTCGGTGGAGCACGTGCTGGTGGTCCGCCGCACCGGCGAGGAGGTCGCCTGGACGGCCAAGGACCTGTGGTGGCACCAGACGGTGGAGCAGGCGTCGACCGAGCACGCCGCGGAGCCGTTCGACGCCGAGCACCCGCTGTTCATCCTCTACACCAGCGGCACCACGGCCCGGCCGAAGGGCATCCTGCACACCACGGGCGGGTACCTGACCCAGGTGTCGTACACGGCGCACGCGGTGTTCGACCTGAAGCCGGAGACGGACGTCTACTGGTGCACCGCCGACATCGGCTGGGTAACCGGCCACTCCTACATCGTGTACGGCCCGCTGGCCAACGGCGCCACCCAGGTCATGTACGAGGGCACCCCGGACACCCCGCACAAGGGCCGGTTCTGGGAGATCGTCGACAAGTACCAGGTCAGCATCCTCTACACCGCCCCGACGCTGATCCGGACGATGATGAAGTGGGGCGATGACATCCCCGCCGGCTTCGACCTGTCCTCGCTGCGGCTGCTGGGCAGCGTCGGCGAGCCGATCAACCCCGAGGCGTGGATGTGGTACCGGCAGCACGTCGGCGGGGGCGAGCTGCCGGTCGTGGACACCTGGTGGCAGACCGAGACCGGCGCGATCATGATCTCTCCGCTGCCCGGCGTCACCGAGACCAAGCCTGGCTCGGCGATGACCCCGCTGCCCGGCATCGTGGCCGACGTGGTGGACGACCAGGGCCAGTCGGTGCCGAACGGCGGCGGCGGGTACCTGGTGCTGCGCGAGCCGTGGCCGTCGATGCTGCGCACCATCTGGGGCGACGACAACCGGTTCGTCGAGACGTACTGGTCCCGGTTCGAGGGCATGTACTTCGCCGGGGACGGGGCGAAGAAGGACGACGACGGGCACATCTGGCTGCTGGGCCGGGTGGACGACGTGATGCTGGTGTCGGGCCACAACATCTCCACCACCGAGGTCGAGTCGGCGCTGGTGTCGCACCCGTCGGTGGCGGAGGCGGCCGTGGTGGGCGCGACCGACCCGACCACCGGCCAGGCGATCGTGGCGTTCGCCATCCCGCGCGGCACCACCGACACGGCCGGCGAGGCGGGCGAGAAGCTCATCGCCGAGCTGCGCAACCACGTGGCGAAGACCCTCGGCCCGATCGCGAAGCCGCGGCAGATCCTGCTGGTGGCGGAGCTGCCGAAGACCCGCTCCGGCAAGATCATGCGCCGGCTGCTGCGGGACGTGGCGGAGAACCGGTCGCTGGGCGACGTGACCACCCTCCAGGACTCCTCGGTGATGGAGCTGATCTCCTCGGGGATGGGCGGCGGCAAGTCCGACGAGGACTAACGGCAGGCGTACCCCCTCGGTGGGTGGCGGTCCGCGCGGACCGTCACCCACCGCTGTTTTTCCGGGGTACGTCGACAGCACGCCACCCAACCGTCCCGCTCAGACGGTCGGCGGAGGGCCTACCGGCCTGAACGGACACAGGGATGGACACCCCCCTGTCGGAAGACTCCGTTCTCCTCTAGGTTCAGCCGCACCGGTCGATTCGACCCATGTCACTGTGCGTCGAACCGGCCGGTGTCCTTCCCCACGCCCCGAGAACGGAGCGGTATGCACATCAATCCGCGCACCGGGTCACGCCGACGACTACTCGTCGCGCTGCCCGCCATCGCCCTCGCGGCCACGGCACTGACCGTGACCGGAACCGCGTCGGCCGAGACGTCCCGCCCAGCCCCAGCCACGATCGGGGCGGACGAGTACTACATCAACTACGCCGAGCCCGAGGTGCAGCCGGCCACCAGCGGCAAGGAGGTCAAGGGCGCCGACGGGGTCTACACCCCCGCGGCGAACGAGTCCCGGGCGTACGACCGCAAGTTCGCCGCCGGCAACCCGACGACCGCGAAGCAGCTGGCGAAGCTGGAGGCCAAGTCGGTCCAGACCGGCAAGAGCCCCCGGAAGATCAAGCAGGCCCCGAGCACCCAGACCGCCAAGCTGCTCACCCTGCTGGTCGAGTTCAACGACCAGGCCAACGACGACTTCACCGGCGTGATGGTCCCGAAGACGGTGTTCGAGGACCGGACCTGCGTCCCCGGCACCGTGCAGAACGGGCCGAAGCACAACAACATCCCGAACCCGGCGAACCTGCCGCACGAGGACAACAACTCGATGTGGGTGCCGGACTTCTCCCCGACCCACTACGACAAGATGCTCTACACGAAGAGGGGCATCACCGAGCGGGTCCGCCCGGACCTGACCGGGCCGGACGGCAGGCCGGGCGTCAACCTCGCCGGCCGCACCATGCACAACATGTACCTCGAGATGTCCAAGAACGCGTACACGGTTGACGGGCAGGCCAGCCCGTGGATCACCGTGCCGCACTCGGAGGGCTGGTACGCCGCCTCCCGCTGCTTCCAGGACGCGAACGGCAACTGGGTCGCCGGCCGCGAGCAGGCGATGAACGGCCACCCGGACAACCCGGCCGGGGCGGGCCGGCTCGCCACGGACGCCATCGACGCCCTCGCCGCGATGGACCCGAGCTTCCCCTGGGCCGACTACGACATCGAGGACCAGGCCGACCGGGACGGCGACGGCAACCTGCTCGAGCCGGACGGCGTGATCGACCACCTGGTGCTGGTGCACGCCGGCCAGGGCAAGTCCCGTGGCGGCGGCGCCGAGGGCACCTACGCGGTCTGGGCGCACTCGTCCACCGTCCCCGGCGGCTACACGATCCCCGGCACGAACCTCAAGGCCGCGAACTACATCGTGCAGCCGGAGGACGCCGGGGTCGGCGTCTTCGCCCACGAGTTCGGCCACGACCTGGGCCTGCCGGACCTGTACGACACCTCCGGCAACGCCGACTCCGACGTGGACTTCTGGGACCTGATGGCCTCCGGGTCGCACAGCGGCGAGATCTTCCAGGCGCTGCCCACCCACATGGGCATCTGGGACAAGTGGGTGCTCGGCTGGGCCGAGCCGGAGACCATCGCCCCCGGCTCCGCGCCGCGCGTCGTCCGGGTCGGGCAGACCTCACGTACCCCGGTCGGCACGGCGGACGGCATCAAGGTCGACCTGCCGGACAAGGTGATCACCCTCGCCACGCCGCACAGCGGCACGAAGATGTGGCACAGCGGGGCCGACCAGAACTGGGCCGACGTCAAGCTGTCCCGCACCGTGAGCGTGCCCTCGGCGGCCGACTCGAAGTTCTGGATGTGGAACAACTACGTCATCGAGGAGGACTGGGACTACGGCTTCGTCGAGCTGTCCACCGACGGCGGGGCGACCTGGACTGAGCAGAAGGTCTACGACGCCGCCGGCGCGCTGGTCACCACCGATGACAACTACGCCGACCCGAACGGCCGGATGGCCGACTTCGGCAACAAGAAGTACGGCCTGACCGGTTCCACCGGCGGCTGGCGGCACGACTACGTCGACCTGTCGGCGTACGCGGGCCAGACCGTGCAGCTCCGGCTGCGCCAGGCCACCGACGAGGCGTTCGTGGAGCGCGGCTGGTTCGCCGACGACTTCTCGGTCACCGGCGGCGGGGCCACCACCTGGAGCGACGACGTCGAGGGCGGCGCGAACGGCTGGACCGCCACCGGCGGCACGTTCACCGACACCACCGGCGCGGGCTGGAACGTCAACACGGGCACCGAGCGGCGGGCGCACTTCTACCTGGCCGAGTGGCGCAACTTCGACGGCTTCGACAAGGGCCTGAAGTACACGTACGACACGGTGTACTCGCACGAGGCGTGGAAGGTCGACCGGATCTCCTACAACGCCCCGGGCATGCTGGTCTGGTACCGGGACACCGCGCTCGGCGACGTCAACCACGTGACCGGGCAGATGACCGCCCTGCCGAGCTACGGCGCGAAGGGTGGTCTGCTGATCGTCGACTCGCACTTCGACCCGTACCGGCGGCAGGGCACGGCGGCCGAGAAGGACCCGTCGGTGCTGGACAACCTGCCCAGCCGGCCCCAGTCGGCGAACGCGGCGTTCGGCTTGAAGAAGACGAAGCCGTTCACCGAGTGCCTTGAGGCGGCGGGCGAGCCGTACAGCGAGTACTGCACGAGCTTCCCCGCGCAGCCGGCGGTGTCGGGCTTCACCGACGCCAAGGGCTGGTACCCGGGCATCGAGATGCGCGACGGGTCGCCGTACGCCCGGGACAACGACGCCTCCGTGGTGCTGCCGTCTCGGGGCAACGCGCCGTACACCACCCGGGTGGTCAACCCGGACGGTTCGCCGGCCCGGTCGTTCTACGGCGTCGTGCTGGGCGGCGGGGCGATCGTGCTGGGCAACGGCAACCCCGCCAGCCAGAACGTGAACTTCGGCGTCACGCTCACGGTCAAGCAGGCGACGTCGGACAACTCGGTGGCCTCGGTGCGGGTCACCTCGGCGCGGCCCTGACCCTTCAGGCGCGTCTGAACATCGGGCGGGGCCCGTCCGGAGCACATCGCTCCGGGCGGGCCCCGCCTGCGTCGCAGGTCCGGGTGGTTCCAGGCGGGCGGCGTTCCATCGACGGAACCCTCGCGGCCCTTGACACGCCAAGTGATCGTGGCCAAACCGTAATGTGATGTGACGTCGCATCACGTCGCCCATTGGCCCCGGTTTGCCGACCTTTGCCGGGCGTCCTCCTCGGCTGCTCGCGCCCACCGGCCAGTGACAACGACCGACTCCTCTGCGAGGGTGGCAGACACACCCATGACAAGCGCCGACCCCGGTCGCGTCTGTCATGTAACAGTCCATAATGGAGGAGGATCTTTGAGGAGACGAGTCACGGCGGGCCTGGCCGCAGCCACGGCCGCGCTGCTGGCGGCCGGCGTCGTCACGGCACCGGCGTCCGCCGCCCCGGCGGCGGAGCCGACCCCGGGCGCCGAGAAGGCGAAGCACGGCAGGGACAGCCTTCCCGACGCCAAGGCGGATCAGCACCAGGAGGTCCGCAAGCAGGCCATCGCCGACCTGGTCCAGGGCAAGGTCAAGCTCCAGACCCGCAACGGTTCCAAGGTCATTCAGGTCAAGAACGACAAGTTCGTCGAGTACCAACAGGCCCCGAAGACCGATCCGATCTTCACCATGCTGGTCCAGTTCGGTAACCAGACCGACCCGCGCACCGGCGGGACCGCCGGCCCGCAGGTGAACCAGATCGCCGCGCCGGACCGCAACTGGGACGGCGGCGCCACCGACGACAACAGCACCCTGTGGCGGCCCGACTTCAACCGGGCCCACTACATGAACATGTTCTACGGCGCGGGCGAGTCGTTCCGGGACTTCTACCTCAAGCAGTCCGGGGGCCGCTACACGGTCAACGGCGACGTGAGCGACTGGGTCACCGTCCCCTACAACGAGGCCCGGTACGGCAGCAACGCCATCTCCGAGGCCGACGGCTACTGGAACTTCGTCAAGGACAGCTCCACGTCCTGGTACGACTCCCAGGTGGCCGCGGGCAAGACGCCGCAGCAGATCAAGGACTACCTCAAGCAGTTCGACATCTGGGACCGGTACGACTTCGACGGCGACGGCGACTTCAACGAGCCGGACGGCTACGTCGACCACTTCCAGGCGGTGCACGCGGGCGAGGGCGAGGAGGCCGGCGGCGGCGCCGAGGGCGAGGACGCCATCTGGTCGCACCGGTGGGCCGCGTTCCCGAACCTGGCCGGCAGCGCCGGCCCGGCGGGGAACCTGTCCGGCGGCGTGCAGATCGGCAACACCGGCATGTGGATCCGTGACTACACCACGGAGCCGGAGAACGGCGGCCTCGGCGTCTTCGCGCACGAGTACGGCCACGACCTCGGCCTGCCGGACCTGTACGACACCAACGGCGGCGACAACGGGGTGGGCTTCTGGAGCCTGATGGCCTCGGGTTCGTGGCTGAGCCGCGGCACCGACGACATCGGCTCGACGCCGGGCTACATGGACCCGTGGTCGAAGCTCTTCCTCGGCTGGCTGAACTACTCGACGGTCGAGTACGGCAAGGGCAACACCATCCTGCCGATCGGCCCGGCCGGTGACAGCGACGGGCCGAAGGCCCAGGCGGTCGTGGTGAACCTGCCCCCGCAGACCCAGACCACCTCGTACAACACCCCGTTCGCGGGTGCCAACGAGTGGTGGGGCGGCAGCGCCGACGACCTGAACACCACGCTGACCCGTCAGCTGGACCTGACCGGTACGACGTCCGCGTCGATCACCGCGAAGGCCTGGTACGACATCGAAGAGGACTACGACTACCTGTACGCCGAGGTGTCCACCAACGGTGGCGCCACCTGGGCGCCGCTGAGCAACTCGATCATCGACGCCGGCGAGACCGGGGTCGACGGCTCCAGCGACGGCAACTGGGTCGACCTGACCTACGACCTGTCCGCGTACGCCGGGCAGACCGTGCAGTTCCGCTACCGCTACCAGAGCGACGGCGGCGTGCACCTGGCCGGCGCGTTCCTGGACAACATCTCGCTGGTCAAGGGCGGCACCGCCGCCTGGACCGACAGCGCGGAGACGCTGGACCCGGCGTGGACCGCCAGGGGCTTCACCCGGATGGGCGGCTCGGTCACCGACTCGTACCCCCGCTTCTACATCGCGGAGAACCGGACCTACCTCGGGTACGACGACACGCTGCGCACCGGCGGGTACAACTACGGGTTCGCCAACACCCGCCCGAACTGGGTGGAGCGGTTCTCGAACCAGCCCGGCCTGCTGGTCTGGTACGTGAACTACGCGTACGGCGACAACAACACCTCGCAGCACCCGGGCTACGGCTTCAACCTGCCGGTCGACGTCCGTCCGGGCCAGATCAAGGTGGGCGACCGCGCCATCACCAACCGGCGCAACGGCTACGACGGCACGTTCAGCTGGTTCGTCAAGCCGGCGCAGACCTTCCACCTCAACGGGGTGGCGGTCACCGTGCCGAAGCTCAACCCGAACCCGGTGTTCAACGACAGCCAGGCCGACCGCTACTGGACGGCCGGCAACCCGCAGAACTCGGTGAAGGTGGCCGGCAGCGGCACCAAGATCACGATCGTGACGCAGGGCAAGAAGGCAACCGACAACATGGTCCTGCTTGTCAGCAATTGATCCAATGATCGATGAAGGGGCCGGTGGCGGCGACGCCGCCGGCCCCTTCAGTCTGCACAGATGTCTATAGATCGAAATATGTGACTGCAATTCCTGACCCCACGTCCGCGCTGTTCAGCCGTTCGGGGAACGCCAAGGGTGTGACGGTGGAACGCATTCCCGACGAAAGTTTGCAACAAATCGACGTATGCGTCTTCCCACCCGTCCCGGGAGACTCTATGTTCACCATTGGTCCCCTAGTGGGGCCTCTTTGCCGGCCCGTACCCCCGTTGGGCCGGTTCCCTCACACCGGAGGTACCACGTGCGGAAAGTCGCAGTGGGTCTGCTCGGGCTTTCGTTGACGGCGACGGGACTGGTGGTCGGCACGTCCGCCAGCGCCGCGCCGGCTCCGAAGCTCCCGGCGACCGCCCCGTCGGCCGTCGAGGCCCCAGCGGATCACGATCTGCCGGACAAGTTCGAGGACAAGCGCCGCACGCTTCGTCAGGAGGGACTCAGCGAGGTCCTCTCCGGCCGGGCCAAGGCGCAGAAGATCAACGGCAGCACCGTCGTCAAGGTCGGCGAGACCGCCGGCAGCGCGGCAGCGTCCGTCGGCGCCCGGAACGCCAAGGCCGGCCAGCAGGACCAGTACGTCGAGCTGGCCCGGGAGCAGACCGACAAGATCTTCGTGATCCTGGCAGAGTTCGGCGACGACCGGGACCCGGCATACCCGGACAAGGACACGAACCCGACCATCGCGGGTCCGACCACCTTCGACGGGCCGCAGCGCAACCAGATCCCCCAGCCCAACCGGGCGGTGGACAACTCGACCGTGTGGCAGGCGGACTACAGCGCGGACTACTTCCGCAAGCTGTACTTCGGCACCGGGCAGGGCGACGAGTCGGTCAAGCAGTACTACGAGTCCCAGTCCTCCGGGCGGTACACGGTCGACGGCCAGGTCACCGACTGGGTGAAGGTCAAGTACAACGCCGCCCGGTACGGCCGCTCGAACGACCCGAAGGCCGACTCCGACCCGACGGGCGACCCGGCGGTCTGCGCGGCGAACAACTGCCAGAACACCTGGGACCTGGTCCGCGACGCCGCCAACCAGTGGGTCGTCGACCAGAAGGCCAAGGGCCGCACCGACGCCCAGATCAAGGCCGACATGCAGTCCTACGACCAGTGGGACCGGTTCGACTACGACGGCGACGGCGACTTCAACGAGCCGGACGGCTACATCGACCACTTCCAGATCGTCCACTCCGGCGGCGACCAGGCCGACGGCGACCCGCACCAGGGTGAGGACGCCATCTGGAGCCACCGCTGGTCGGCGTACAACACCTCGCGCACCGGCCCGGTGAACTTCCCGATCGGCGGCACCCAGATCGGCAACACCGGCATCTGGATCCGCGACTACACGATCCAGCCGGAGAACGGCGGCCGGAGCGTCTTCTACCACGAGTACGCGCACGACCTGGGCCTGCCGGACGACTACAACAACCTCAACGGCGGCGACAACAACAACGAGCACTGGACCCTGATGGCCCAGAGCCGGCTGAACGCCAAGGAGGACGCCGGCATCGGCGACCGCGGCGGCGACCTCGGCGCCTGGAACAAGCTCCAGCTCGGCTGGCTCGACTACGAGGTGGTCAAGGCCGGCCAGAAGAAGACCCTGGAGCTCGGCCCGCAGGAGTACAACTCCGCCAAGCCGCAGGCCGCCGTGGTGGTGCTCCCGCAGCGGGAGTACACCTTCGACTACGGCCAGCCGTTCGAGGGCACCAAGCAGTTCTTCTCCGGCAACGACGACGACCTGGACACCGCGCTGACCAGGACGATCGACCTCACCGGGAAGACCTCGGCGGCGCTGTCGCTCAAGGGCCGGTTCGACATCGAGGAAGGCTACGACTACCTCTTCTTCGAGGCGTCGACCGACGGCGGGGCCACCTGGGACGCGCTCCCCGGCACCGTGGGCGGCTCGCCGATCCCGCCGGTGTCGAACACCGACCCGACGCCGGCCCTCAGCGGCAGCAGCGCGGGCCAGTGGACCGACATCAACATCCCGCTGAACTCGCTGGCCGGCCAGGTCGTGCAGTTCCGCTTCCACTACCTCACCGACGGGGGAGTCTCCGAGGGCGGCTTCTTCGGCGACAACATCACGGTGACCGCCGACGGTCAGACCCTCTCCAGCAACGGCGCCGAGGCCGGCCTCGGTGACTGGGCTGCCAAGGGCTGGAGCATCGTCGCGGGGAGCTACACCCGGCTCTTCGACAACTACTACATCGCCGGCAACCGGACGTACGTCTCGTACGACAAGTACCTGAAGACCGGCCCGTACTACTTCGGCTACGGCACCACCCGCCCGGACTACGTGGACCACTACGCGTACCAGGAGGGCCTGCTGATCTCGTACTGGAACCTCCGGTTCGCGGACAACGACACGTTCGAGCACCCGGGTGAGGGTCGGAACATGATCATCGACTCGCACCCGCAGCCGCTCTACAACCTGACCGGCAACCCGTGGCGGGCCCGCGTCCAGGTGTACGACGCGACGTTCAGCCTGAAGAAGGCGGACTCGTTCACGCTGCACATCAACGGTCAGGCCCAGTACGTCCGGGGCCAGGCCGCGCAGCCGCTGTTCGACGACACCAAGCAGTACTGGTACTCGGAGCTGCCGAACCACGGCGTCAAGGTCCCGGCCACCGGCACCAAGATCAAGGTGCTGGAGCAGAAGGGCACCTCGGTCAAGGTCCGCTTCTCCTGATCCACTGATCGACCGCACCACCGCGATGCCCGGGCAGCTCACCTGCCCGGGCATCGCCCTTTCCACCGGGGAACCAGCCGACCAGCCGGAACGCCGAAACGGACAGGCGCGGCGGGGTCCTAGGCTGTGGGCATGACCGAGCAGCGTGGCGGGGCCGTCGACGAGACCTGTGTCCTCACCGAGGGGCCGTGGACGCACCGGTTCGTCGGCGCGAACGGCAGCCGCTTCCACGTGGTCGAGGCCGGCACCGGCCCGATGGTGCTCTTCCTGCACGGCTTCCCCGAGCACTGGTGGGCATGGCACGACATCCTGCCGGCGGTCGCCGACGCGGGATTCCGGGCGGTCGCGGTCGACCTGCGCGGCTACGGCGCCAGCGACAAACCCCCGCGCGGGTACGACGGCTACACCCTCGCCGCCGACGTCGCCGGCCTGATCCGCGGCCTCGGCGAGCGTTCCGCCACCGTGGTGGGCACCGGGGCCGGCGGCATGATCGCCTGGACCGTCGCCTCGTTCCACCCCTCGCTGGTCCGCCGGCTCGTGGTGCTCGGCGCCCCGCACCCGCTCCGGCTGCGGGCAGCGATCTTCGCCGACCCGCGCGGCCAGTTCACCGCATCCACACCGACCCTGAAGTTCCAGCTGCCCCGGTACGAGCACGTGCTCACCCGGGACGACGCGGCAGCCGTCGAGGAGACGCTGCGCCGCTGGGGCGGGCCGCGCTGGGTGAACGGGCCCGACTTCGAGGCGTACGCCGAGCGCTGCCGGGAGGCGATGCGGATCCCGCAGGCCGCGTTCTGCGCGCTGGAGGGCTACCGGTGGGCGTTCCGCTCGGTGCTGCGGCTGCACGGCTACCGGTTCGTCCGGCTGATGCAGAAGCCCCTGATCACCCCGACGCTCCAACTGCACGGCGCACTGGACGTCGCCTCCCTGCCGCGTACCGCCCAGGGTTCCGGCCGGTACGTGGTGGCCCCCTACGAGTGGCGGCTGCTCGACGACGTGGGGCACTTCCCGCACGTCGAGGCCCGGGACGTGGTGCTCGGCGAGATCCTGCGCTGGACCAAGTCCTGACCGGCGGAGGTCAGTCAGCGGCCGGCTCGGACCGCCGGGTGACCCCGCTACCACCCTGCGCTGTCAGAGACGCTGCTCGCGCAGGTCGGCAACCTCGCGGGCCGGGGCCCAGCCCTGATACACCCCGAAGTCGAAGACCTCCAGCCCCATCGCCCGGGCGACCGGCCAACGCCCGCCGGTGTACTCCACCCGCAGCCAGCCGTCGTGCTCGGCCAGCACGATGAACGGCTGCCCCTGCCAGGTGCAGGTGGTCCGGACGTACGCCAGTTCTTCGATCTCGGTCGCCGGGAGCACCCGAACGTACCGGCCGGGGCGGATCTCCTCGAACCCGTCGCCGGGCTCCGGCTGGTACAACCGGACATCGTCATCGTCCGGGCTGGCCTGGTACTCACGCCCGCGCCAGCGGGCCACGTAACCGTCGCGCATCAGGACTCACCGACCTGTCTCCAGAGCAGGGCGTCGGTGTCCAGGGTCGCGACCACCCGCTCGGTGCCGTCCGCGCCGATCCGCCACAGCTCCGCGCCGTGCGGCAGCCGGGCGCTGTCCACCTTGAACTCCGCCACCACGTCGCTGCTGTCCCCCGGGGCGAAGCCGTTGCCCCGGAACGGCGGGCGCTCCATGACCCAGCCCTCCATGGCCCGCATGGCGCCCTCGTTCTGCCCGCCGTAGGGGATCCGGTAGAGGCTCGGCCGGTGCGCCGGCCAGCGCAGCACGTAGATCTGCGCGGCGTCCCGGGAGAACGGCGAGTCCGGGTACCCGAGGCCCAGCGCGTCGTGCAGCTGGGCCGGGCTGTTCAGGTGGGCCAACTCGTTGGCCCGGTGCACGAAGCCGGAGACCCGGTCGTAGCCGCGCTCCAGGTAGTAGGTGAGCTGGCTCGGGGCGATCGCCTTCTGCATCACCACGGGCCGGTTCGGGTCCACGGGCGGCGGGACGTGCCGGGCGGCGCCCGTGGACGCCTCGGCGGCCGGCTCCGGCTCGGGCTCCGGCTCGCTCCCGGCGTCGTCGCCGAGCCCCACCTCGGCGGCCCAGTTGGCCAGCGCCACGATCTGCTCGCCGGGCAACTTCGCGCCGACCGACGTGTTCGGGTTCACCGCGAACGACCAGGCGTCGTCGGGCCAGCAGCGGATCAGCTGGACGAACTTGACCCGTACGGTCTCCACCGGCTCGTCGACGTGGTCGGCCAGCCGCTCCGGGGAGGTGTGGACCACGACGTACGTCTCGCCGTCCAGCCGCTCGGTCCGCCAGACGAAGCCCGGGTCCCCCGGCCTGCTGTCGGGCGCCGAGTCGGGTGCCACCGGCAGGAGCACCCGGGCCAGCAGCAGCGTGGAGAGGAAGCTGTCGGTGCTGCCGGTGCCGGCGGCGGCGAGCAGGTCCTCCTCCACCTCGTTCGCCGGCCGGAAGTCGGCCGCCGGGGTTGCCGACGCCGCCTGTTCCGGCTCCCGGATCGCCACCGGCTCCCCGGCCCTCGGCTCCTCACCGGCCCTCGCCGGGTCCGGCTCCTCGGTGGCCCTCAGGACCGACTCCCCGGCGGCCGACGGGCCCGGCAGAGGCCCTGTCGGAACGGCCTCGACGGCCGGCTCGGGGTCGACGTGGCCGGACAGGGCCGGGCGGAACAGGGACTCGGCCGACGGGTCCGACGCGGGTGGCGTCGACGGGGCGAACAGCACGGCAGTCGGGCCCGGGTCGTCCGGGGCGGGCGGTCCGGAAACCACGCCGGCCCCCGCCGGGAAACCAAGCGGCGGCGCCGCTTCGCCCTGCCCCTGGCCGAGGTCGCCCTGGCCGTGGCCCGGGGAGCCCTGGTCGTGGTCGGGGAGGGGCGGCGGCGCGGGCCAACCAAGATCGGAGACCGGGTCGATCCGGTCGAGTTCGGGCACCGGATCGAGCCCGCCGAGGTCGGGCATCGACGTCGGGGCCGGGGTGCTGCCGCCGAAGAGAGACGGGCCGGGGACGGCGCCCGGCGCACCGGCCGGCCCGGTCGCCGGCAGGTCCCGCGCCTCGATGATGGTGCCCTCGATGACGATGGGCGAGAAGGAACGGCGGGACGCGGGCGGCCCGGAGACCGGCTCGACGGCCGACGTCGGCAGCTCCTCCGCCGTCTCCTCGACCGGTGCGGCGACGGGCTGCTCCGCAAGGGGCCGGGTGGGCTCCTCGCCGTCCGCCCCGGGGCGGGGGCGAGGGAACGCCTGGGCGGCGCCGGCCCCGGGCCGACGACGTGACAGCCCACCGTCCGGCCCGGCACCATCGGCCCCGAGGGGACGGGTCGGCTCGTCCCCACCGGTCGGGCCGAGGGGACGGGTCGGCTCGTCCGCCAACACGCCACCGGGCACGCCGATGGGACGGGTCGGCTCGTCGCCCGGCGCGACGGGCCGGAACGCCTGGGTCGGCTCCGCCTGCGGCGGCGACACCCGGGGCGGCTCCGGCGGTGCCGCGCCGCCGGGACGCAGGGCCCGGGTCGGGTCCTCGGCGCTGGGAGCCGGTGAGGTCGCCTCCCCGGGCCGGAACGCCCGGGTGACCTCCCCGGGCCCGACGGCACCGATGCGCAGGGCCTGCGTCCGCTCTCCGGGCCCGACGTCCCCGGGTCGGAATGCCCGGGTGACCTCCTCGGAGCCGCCACCGTCGGGGCGGAACGCCCGGGTGAGCTCCTCGGGGCCGCCACCGTCGGGGCGGAACGCCCGGGTGAGCTCCTCGGAGCCGACGCCACCGGGGCGGAACGGCTCGGGCTGCGACGCGGCCGGGGCCGCACCGGCGGGCGGGAACGCCACCGTCGACGGCTCCGCGGGTGTGGCGGGGTGGAAGGCATGCGGCGGTTGCTCGGTGGCCGGGTCCGAGGCCGGACGCCGCCGGGGGAAGGGCTGAGCACCCCCGGCGAACCGGGACGGCGGGGCGGCCCGCTCCGCGGGACGACGGGGCTCCCCGATCGGCCGGGCGGCCCGGCTCCGGCCGGACGCCGGCTCGAAGAAGGAGGCGGGCGGGGTTGGTGGGGTGGGCGGCGCCGGCGGCTCGGGGGGCCGGCCGTTTCCGCCACCACCCGCTGCCGCCTCCCCGGTGGGGGGCGCATCGGGCGTCCGCCGTCGGGAGACGTTCAGCCACGCCGATCCGGACGGCGGCGCGTCGGTGTGCGTCTCCCCGGCACCGTCCGGGCCGCCTGCCGTGGCGGGACCCGGTCGGCCGGCCACGTCCCCGGCCCGGTACGGCGAGCCGGCTGCGGGCTCGCCCGCGCCGCCGGGCGACCGGTACGACGGCCCGGTCGGGACCGACGTGGGCGGGACCGACGTGGGCAGTACCGACTCCGGCGGCGCGGTGGCCAGCCGGGCGGTGGTCAGCGACGTGGTGGGCGCCTCGGCGGCGGACGACTCGGTCGTGGGGCGGCCCGGCGGCGGCCCCGCAACCGACGGCTCCGGCAGGCTCGGCGTCGGCGACGTCGGGGCGTCCCGGCCGGGAACCACCGCTGTCGCCCGGGTCCTGGCGACGTTCTCCGCGCGTTCCAGGCGGGCCCGGGCACCCATGGTGCGGCCGGGCAGCCGCACGTCGCCCCGGGACAGCTGGGAGACGAACCAGGCGGGAAGATACCCCTCGATGGGCAGGCCAGGGTTGACCGCCAGCCACCACTCGTGGTTGGGCCAGTCGACGGCGAGTTCGGCGTACCCGCTGCGGCGGCTGGCCGCCGGGTTCCCGCCCAGGCAGGCCTGCAGCGCGGCGGACGAGGTGAACGCCAGCACGTGCGTGCGCCCGCCCGTGGTCCAGGTCCCCCAGCCCATCGGGGCCTGCCCGGCCAGTGCCTGCGTGGAGACCGGCAGCAGCAGCTCGGTGCGGGCCAGCACGCGGAAGTAGAGCTCTTGGTCGTTGGCGCGGAGCGCATCCCGCATCGCCGCCTCGGCCTCGGTAGCCGGCTCCCAGTCGGTCACGGCCACCTCTCCTCCCGTGAACAGGCCATAGGCATCGCGTACAACCTACAAGGTGGTAACAAGATCACAATGGCTGGCCGGCGACGCCCCGCCGGGCGATCCGGATGGGACTAACATCCTGTTCCGGAGCCGACACGATACGGAGGCGATCGATGCCCCGGCCCACCGCGCGTGCGGTCCTCGCCGCCGCCGCGGCGGCGGCCCTGCTGATCATGCTGCCCGCCACCCCGACGCGCACGGCCGACCCGTGGCCAGCGACGGACCGGCCGAACACGGTCGACCCGGTGGGCGAGGAAGGCGGGCCGCGCGCGGCCGAACCGGCGGGCGCGGCGAACAGGCTCGACCTGGCGGGCTCCCGAGGTGCGGCGACACCAGGGTGCGCCACCCCGCTCGCGCCCGTCCGGCCCGTCGCGGCCACCCCCTGGCCCCAGCGCCGGTACGCTCCCGAGCGGCTCGCCGCCCTGGCCACCGGGGCCGGGATCACCGTCGCGGTGATCGACTCCGGGGTGGACCGGAGGCACCCGCAACTGGCCGGCCGGATCCTCGACGGGGCCGACTTCCTCGACCCGGGGGGCGACGGCGGCCGGGACTGCGCCGGGCACGGCACGGGCGTGGCGAGCGTCATCGCCGCCGTGCCGCGGGCCGGCGTCGCGTTCCAGGGGCTCGCCCCCCGCGCCCGGATCCTGCCGGTGCGGGTCAGCGAGCAGCAGGTCGTCGAGGGACGCGAAGCGGGGCGGACGGTCGGCGCGACGGATTTCGCCCGGGCGATCCGCTGGGCGGTCGACCACGACGCCGACGTGCTCAATCTCTCCCTCGTGCTGTACGTCGACCACCCCGCCGTCCGGGCGGCGGTCCGCTACGCGGTGGACCGGGACGTGGTCGTGGTGGCCGCCGCCGGCAACCTGCACGACGACGGGGATCCCCGCCCGTATCCGGCCGCGTACGACGGGGTGCTCGGCGTGGGCGCGATCGGCCCCGACGGCCGGCGGGCCGACTTCTCGCAGGCCGGCCCGTACGTCGACCTGGTCGCCCCCGGCGGCGAGGTGCTGACCGCCGCGCCCGGGCAGGGCCACCACCGGGTCGAGGGGACCAGCTATGCCGCCCCGTTCGTGGCGGCCACCGCTGCGCTCGTCCGGGAGTACCGGCCGGAACTGACCGCCGTCCAGGTGTCGCAGCGGATCGTCGCGACGGCCGACCCGGCCCCGGGTGACGGCTCGGGCGACGGGTACGGCGCCGGGGTGCTCAACCCGTACCGGGCGGTGACCGAGACCGGCGCGGGCCCGGCGGGCCGGAAGCGTGGTGTCGGGGCGCTGCCGGCGGACCGGGCCGATCCCGCCCTGGCCGCCCGGCAGGCCCGACGCGCGGCGGCCCGGGACCGGGCGCTGGCCGTCACCGCCGCCACCGGCACCGCCGTGGCGGGCGTGGTGCTGCTGGCCGTGGTGCTCCCCCGGGCCTCGCGCCGGCGGTGGCGGCCGGCACCCTGACCCCACCCGGCACCCCGCCACACCCGGGTGTCGCCGCGAGCCGGACGGAACCACGGTGCCGTAGGACAGCCGGACGGGCCGGCGGCGCCCGGCCGTCGGACGCCGCCGGGGACGGCTCGCTCACTGGAACAGGTTGACGTTCCGCTTCTCGGTGTCGAGGTAGTCGGACGCGGAGTCGTCGACGGCGAGCTTGATGTCGCGCAGCATCGCCTGGAGGTCCTGCGAGGCGGACTGCCACCGGGTCTGGCGCTGCTCGTACGCCTGCCGGGCCTCGCCGTCCCAGCCCGCCACCAGGGGCGCGGCGTCCCGTTCCAGCTGCCCGAGCTGGTGGTCGAGCGTGTTCAACGCCCGTTGGATGTCCGCGCCGGCCTGGTGCAGGGCGGCGAAGTTGACGACCAGCACACCGTGGTCCATCGGATGATCCCCTTTCCGGGAAGGTGCTACAGCGGCAACTGGATGCCGCGGTTGGTGCCGGCGACCCGGCCGGCGGCCTCGCTGTCGGAGGCGTCGTACTGCTGGCCGGCGGTGCGGATGGCGGACGCGGTCTCCCGCAGCGCCCGCTGCAACGCCGTCTGGTCCTGCGACCACTGCTGCTTCACCTGCTCGAACGAACGCCCACCGGCACCCCGCCAGGCCTGCTGCAACACCTCCAGCTCTGCCAGCAGGCCGGTAAGCATGGACTGCAGGGACTGGTCCACCTGCTCGAACTTCGCGGCGGTCTGCTGCATCACCGCGGCTTCTGCCTGGGTCTGGGACACCCCGGACGTCACCTCGTCTCCTCGATTGGGTGGCTGGCCGTCGGTCGCGCCCGTGTCGGACGCGCCGCTCGCCTCGCCGGCGGGCGGCACCGGTGGGTGAGGGCTCAGCGAACTCGTCGCTGACGGTAGCCGTACGGTGGCAGTTCTGCCACCCCGCCCCGCTCCCCTGTGGACAACTCCGGATCCCCTACGCCGAGGCGGAGTCATACGATGACGCTGCGGCACCGGCCGCACCGACGCCGTGGCTCCGCCCGGCGTCGCCGGGTGAGCGCTGGGGAGGCGCGGTGACGGCCAGCACGACCACGGCCCCGGCCCAGCCGGCGCACCGGCAGCCGCTCCCGCCACAGTGGATACCCGCCGCCGGCCCGCGACCGCCGGCCGCGCAGCGGGTCGGCCAGGTGGCCGCCTCGCAGGTGGCGGTGGCGCTGGTCGCCGCCGCGGCCGGCCGGGGCGCGGCGGCGGCCGGGGCCGCCGTGCTGCTGGCCGTGGCGTTGCTGGCGGGCTCCTGGGTGCGGATCCGGGGCCGCTGGCTGTTCACCTGGTTCGGCATCGCCGTCGGCCTCCTCTGCCGGCGGCGCGCCCCGGCGCCCACCGCCGGCCCGGACGGCCTGCTGGAGCTGCTCTCCCCCGGCGCGGCGGTGCGCGCGGCGGAGCTGGCCGGCGGCCCGGCCGCGCTGGTCGACGACGCGGGCGGGCTGACCGCCGTGTTGGAGATCGGCGACCCGGGGGCCCTGATCGGCGACGGCCCCCGTGGCCTCCCCCCGCTGTCGACGCTGCTGCCGCCGGTCTCGCCGGAGCTGCCCCCGATCCGGCTCCAGCTGCTGTTCAGCGGCTCGCCCGCGCCAGCCGCCACGGCCGGCGACAGCACGGTGGCGACGTCGTACCGGCAGCTCACCGAGGGGCGGCTGGCCGGGCGGGACCGGGCGCTGCTCGCGGTCCGGGCGCTGCGCGTCGTCGGGTGGACCGACGAGGACCTCCGGGTCGCCCTCTCCGGCGTGGTCCGGCGGATCGTCCGCCGGATCGGGCCGGTGACCGCCCGCACGCTCGGCGTGCACGCCGCGCTGCGCGTCCTCGCGGACCTGGCCCACCACGACGACGGCGACCCCGTGCTGGAGTCCTGGCCGACGGTGCGCACGGGGGAGCTGCGGCAGACCACGTTCCGGGTACGCCGCGGGCCGGACGTGCGCACCGACAGCGGGCGGCGGCTGGTGCCCCGCCTGCTCGTCCTGCCGGCGGCGGCCACCACGGTCTCGCTCTGCGTCGGCCCCCGCACCGGCGTCGACGGCGCGGGCCCACCGGCCGAGCTGACCGTACGGCTGGCCGCCTGGACGCCCGGTGAGCTGTCGGTGGCGGCGCAGGCCCTGCGGGGGCTGGTGGACTCGGCCGGCGGTGAGGTGGAGCGGCTCGACGGCCAGCAGCTCCCGGCGCTGGCCGGCACCTTGCCGCTCGCGTCGGCGGCCCCGGGCGCATCGGTCGGCGCCGCCACCCTGGACGCGCTGGAGCTGCCGGTCGGCGAGGCCGGGCTGATGGTGGGCGCCAACCGGCGCGGCGAGGCCTTGACGATTCGCCTGTTCCGGCCGGAGGGCACCCGGTTGATGCTGGTCGGTGGGGTCCGGGCCGCCCAGTTGGTGACCCTGCGGGCGATGGCGCTGGGCGCCCGGGTGGCGGTGCGGACGACCCGGCCGCAGGCGTGGGAGCGGTTCGTCCGGGGCGTCGGCACGCCCGGTGGGCCGATCCCGGTGCTGCCGCCGGGCCGGCCGGTGGTCGGCGGCCCTGCCTCTCCGCTGCGGCCATTGCTGCTCGTGGTGGACGCCGGGCCGGTGGCCCCGGCCGCCGGGCCGGGGCCGGCCTGGCAGTCCACTCTGGTTGTTCGGGACGACCTCACTCCGGCCGACGCCGACCCGTTGAGCCGGGCGGACCTGGTCTTGCTGCAACCGCTCAGCCCCGCCGAGGCCACGCTCGCCGGGGCCGCGCTCGGCCTCGGCGGGTCGGCGGACTGGCTGACCCGGATCCGGGAGGACATGGTGGCGGTGGTGAACCGGCAGGCGCTGCGCTGGGCGCTGCTCTCGCCCACCCCGATCGAGTCGCAACTGATCGGCCGGCCCGGGCGGGGCTGAACCGCACCTGGTCCACAAGCCCACTTGGCCGGTCACGGGTTCCGTCAGTGGCGGGTCCATGACACCATCCGTGGCCATGGGTTTCCTGAAGGGTCTACTGATCCGGCTGGGCAGCACGGCACTGGCCTTCTGGCTTGCCACCCTGCTCATCCCGGGCATCACGCTCGACACGAGCTCGGCCACCGAGGCGGTCGTCACGCTGGTTCTCGTCGCCGTGATCTTCGGCGTCGTGAACGCCGTGCTCCAGCCGGTCATCAAGACCGTCGGCTGCGGCTTCTACCTGCTGACCCTGGGCCTGATCGCGCTGGTGGTGAACGGTCTGCTCTTCCTGCTGTCGAGCTGGATCGCGGGCGAGGCCGGGCTGCCGTTCCACGTGGACGGTTTCTGGCCGGAGGCGGTGTTCGGCGCGCTCCTCGTCGGCGTCGTCACCTGGCTCCTGGGCGCCCTGCTCGACCGGGACTGAGCGTTCCGTCAGGGCCAGTTGCCGGGAATTGGCTGGCGAGGGGCCACAGCCGCGGGGTTAGGGTCGGGGCGTGACCATTCTGACCCGCGACGACGGCCACCTACTCAGCACCGACCCGGCCCGGCTCGATCTCGACCTGGTGCACCGCTGGCTCTCCACCGACGCGTACTGGGCGCTCGGGCGGGACCGGGAGACCGTGGGGCGGGCATTCGCCGGCTCGCTGCCGTTCGGCGTGTACCGCCCGGGGGACGGTCGCCAGGTCGCCGTGGCCCGGGTGGTCACCGACGGGGTGACCTTCGCCTGGCTCTGCGACGTCTATGTGGACCGGGTTGCCCGGGGGCACGGGCTGGGCACCTGGCTGACCGGCGCGGTCCGCGACCACCTGGCCGAGCTCGGCGTACAACGGATCGTGCTGGCCACCGCCGACGCGCACGGGGTGTACGCGAAGGTCGGCTTCGCCCCGGTCGACCCGGGCCGGTGGATGGAGTACGACCATCGGGTGAGCCAGCTCACCGGAAAGGAACCGGAGGCGGCTTCACCCCTTACCGTGGAGGCGTGACCCCGCTCCGCATCGGATACCTCTACGGCCTCGGCGCGTACCTGCTCTGGGGCTTCTTCCCGCTCTACTTCAAGCTGCTCCAGCCGGCCGGGCCGCTGGAGATCCTGGCGCACCGGGTCGTCTGGTCGATGGTGTTCGTGACGCTGCTGCTCGCCGCGCTGCGCAACATCGGCTTCCTGCGCGCGCTGGCCCGCCGCCCCCGGGCCCTGGCCGGGATCGCCGCAGCAGCAGCACTGATCGCCGTCAACTGGGGCGCCTACATCTACGGGGTGAACTCCGAGCGGGTGGTGGAGACCGCGCTCGGCTACTTCATCAACCCGCTGGTGTCGGTGCTGCTCGGGGTGACCGTGCTGCGCGAGCGGCTGCGCCCCACCCAGTGGCTGGCGCTGGGCATCGGCGCGGCGGCGGTGGGCGTGCTCACCGTCGACTACGGCCGGCTGCCCTGGCTGGCGCTCACCCTGGCGGTCACCTTCGCCGGGTACGGGCTGGTCAAGAAGCAACTCGGGCTGCCGGCGGCGGAGGGGCTCTTCGTGGAGTCCGCAGTGCTGGCCCTGCCCGCCCTCGGCTACCTCGGCTGGCTCGCCACCGCCGGCGGCCTCAAGTTCGGCCACGTCTCCGCCGGGCACACCGCGCTGCTGGTGCTGGCCGGGGCGGCGACCGCGATCCCGCTGCTGTTCTTCGCCGGGGCGGCCAACCGGCTGCCGCTGACGGCGCTGGGCATGCTCCAGTACGTCGCGCCGATCCTCCAGCTCGGCTGCGGCGTGCTGATCTTCCACGAGCCGATGCCCCCGGCCCGCCTCGCCGGCTTCGCCCTGGTCTGGCTGGCCCTGGTGGTCTTCACCACCGACGCCCTCCGCCACGCCCGCCGCACCCACCTCGCCCGCCGCGCCGCACCCCCCACCGATCTTGCACTCGCGGCCCCCGGTTCGCCGCGTTAGTCCGATTCGCCGGGGCCGCAACCGCAAGATCGCGGTGGGGGCGGGGTGGGGTGGGGTTGGGGGTGGGGGTTAGCGGGTGGTGTAGGTGAGGATTGGGGTGCCGTCGGCGCGGAGCAGTTCCAGGCGGACCAGTTCGCCGCCGGTGAAGTGGGTGGCGCCGGTGAACCGCAGCTCGTCGCCGGGGACGGCCAGCCAGGAGCCGATCTGCTCCGTCGCGCCGTCCGGGCCGTGCGCCACCAGCCGGAAGGTGTACGCCTCGCGGTGGCCGTCCCGCCGGTCGTACCCGCAGCGCATGGTGACCTCGGTGCCCCACGAAGTGCCGGTCAGCCCGATCTCGGCGTGCACCGGCACCGTGCCGGAGACCGTCCGCATGGCGGCCATCGGCACCTGCGGGGCCGGCGTCGGGGTGACCTCGGTGGCCGGCCGGACGGTGGCCGCGCCGCCGAGCCCGGCGAGCAGCGCCAGCACGGCGGCGGCCAGCGAGGTCACGACGTACCGGCGGCCGGCGGCCCGGCGGTCACGGCGGCGGCGGTCCCGCGCGGCGGCGAGCAGCGCGTCCACCCGGGAAGTCTCGGCCGCCGGCTCCAGCAACGGCACCAGCCCCGCCGGATCGAGCCGACCGAGCAGCCCGGGTAGCACGGCGATCTCGGCCACCGCCTCCCGGCAGGAGGCGCAGCCGGCCAGGTGCCGCTCGTAGGCGGCCCGCTCGGCGGGGGCGAGCGCACCCAGCAGGTACGCGCCGTCGTCGTGGGCGAACTCGCAGCGGGTCATCGGGTCACCCCCATCTCGGCCAGCGCCAGCCGTAGTGAACGCAGCGCGTAGTGGGTGCGGGACTTGACCGTGCCGGGTGGCACGCCCAGCCGCGCCGCCGCCTCGGCCACCGAGCGCCCCTGGTAGAAGCACTCGATCAGCACCTCCCGGTGGGTCGGGCTGAGCCGGTTCAGCGCCTCGGCGACCGTCCACGCCTCCACCGCCCGCTCCGCCTCGTCGACCGCCTCCGGGGGCTCCGGCAGCTCGTCGGTGTAGACCTCGCCGACCCGCGTGGAGCGCCGCCGCCAGGCGTCGATGGCCAGGTTCCGGGCGGTGGTGAACAGCCAGGCCCGCACCGAACCGCGCGTCGGGTCGAGCGCTTCCGGGTGCCGCCAGGCCCGCAGCAGCGTCTCCTGCACCAGGTCCTCGGCCCGGGTCCGGTCGCCGTTGACCAGCCGCAGGGCGTGCGCGTGGAGCGCGTCGGCGTGCTCGTCGTGCAGGGCGCGCAGCAGTCGGGCGTCGTGGTCGCTGATGGCAGCCTCCTCGGGTGTCGGGGAGTCCAGCGCTTCGCGCCGGCGCGCGCGGCGACCCCCTCCAGCCCGGGAGGGGGTCCTGTCGTCTCAGCCCTCGGCGGCGGCGGCGTCGGCGACGGCGCGGGCGACGGTGAGCAGTTTGGCCCGGACCACCCGGGCGGAGGTCATCATCTCGCTGGCCGGCAGCGCGCAGGCCAGCACCATCCGGCGTTCCAGGTCCTTGTCCGGGGTGACCAGCACCGCGGCGCACGCCACGCCCTGCCGGAACTGGCTCAGTTCGAGCTGCATCCCGCGCCGGTCGCCGGCCGCCAGGTCCGCCTCGAACGCCTCGGGACTGGTCAGGGTGGCGTTGGTGAACGGGCGCATGCCGTACTCCCGCAGGTAGCGGAAGCGCTGCTCGGCGGTGAGGGTGGCCAGCAGGGCCTTGCCGAGCGCGGTGGCGTGCGCCCCCTCGTCGAAACCCGGGACCATGTCCTCCAGGTACGGCGAGCGGTGTCCCTCGGCGACGGCGGTGATCGCCACCTGGCCGCCGACGAACCGGCCCAGGTAGTGGCTGTAGCCGGTGTCCAGGGCGGCCCGCCGCAGGCACTCGCCGACCGGCGCCGGCCCCCGGAACGCGGTGACCAGCTCGCGGTACCGGTCGGCGATCTCCAGCCCGACGATGTACGTGCCGTCCTCCCGACGGATCACGTAGCCCTCGTACGCCAGGGTGCGGACCAGGTGGTAGGTGGTGGCCACGGTCAGCTCGCAGCGTCGCGCGATCTGCTTGACGGTCAGCCCTTTCGGGGCGCGGCCGACCGATTCGAGCACGCGTAGGGCGCGGGACACACTTCGGATGAGATCCGAAGGTTCCGCCAAGGGGTCGCGCACAACCACCTCCGCCGCCGGGGAGTTACACCATATGAAATCCAGGCGTCCGGCGAAATGCCTGTTCGGATCGACGATGCCAGATCATCCTAAACGGTCAGTGCGCCGAGCGACACGGTGAGTTGTCCGAGGTGGGCTCGCGTAGGTTTGCGGGACCATGACCCGTACCGCCCCGCACCCCGCGTCCCCAGCCGCAGCCCGCCGTCCCCTCCGGGCCGGTGCGGGGGCGGTCGCCACCACCGTCGCCTGCGTCCTGCCGGTCTTCCTGGTCGGTGGCCTCGCCGTGCAGATGGGTGCGGACCTGGGCTTCTCCCCGACCGGGCTGGGCCTGGTCGTGTCCGTGTACTTCGGCGTCAGCGCGCTCGCCTCGGTGCCCTCCGGGGCCCTCGTGGAGCGACTCGGCCCGGCCGTGGTGGCCCGCGCCGGCATCCTCCTCTCCGCCGGGTCCATGCTGGCCGTGGCGGCGTTGGCCCGGTCGTACCCGGTGCTGGTCGGGCTGCTGGCGCTCGGCGCCGCCGCCAACGCCCTGGGGCAGCTCGCCAGCAACGCGGCGCTGGTCCGGCACGTCCCGCCGCACCGGCAGGGGCTGTCGTTCGGGGTGAAGCAGGCGGCCATCCCACTCTCCACCCTGCTGGCCGGCCTGGCCGTGCCGACCGTCGCCGTGGCCGTCGGCTGGCGGTGGGCCTTCGTGGCGGGCACGGTCGCCGCGCTGGCCGCCCTGCCGCTCGTACCGGCGGGGGAGGCCCGCCCGGGGCGGCCGACCGGCGACCGGCGGGCCGGTGGGGCGACGGGGGCCCTGGTGCTGGTCGGGGTGGCCGCGACGCTGGCGGCGGCCGCCGCGAACGCGCTGGGCACCTTCCTGGTCGACTCGGCCGCCGGCCGGGGGCTCTCGCCGAGCCTGGCCGGGCTGACCCTGACCCTCGGCAGCGTGGTGTGCCTGGCCGCCCGGATCGGCTCCGGCTGGCTGGCCGACCGCCGGGACGGCGGCCACGTCGCGGTCATCGCCGGCATGCTCGTCGTCGGCGCCCTGGGGCTGGTGCTGCTGGCGCTGACCGGGCCGGTGCCGCTCGTGGCGGGCGTGGTGCTCGGCTTCGGCCTGGGCTGGGCGTGGCCCGGGCTGATGACCTTCGCGGTGGCCCAACTGCACCCGCAGGCCCCGGCCGCCGCCACCTCGATCACCCAGACCGGGGTGTACGCCGGCGGCTGCCTCGGCCCGCTGGCCCTCGGCGCGACCGCCACCGCCTTCGGCTACCCGACGATGTGGCTCGCGGCGGCAACGGCCATGCTCGGGTCGGCCGCCCTGATGCTCACAGCGGCCCGCCTGCTGCACGCCCGCTGACGGGGTCAGCTCGTGACGCCCGCCGACGGGGGTCAGCTCGTGCGGTCGGCGATGTAGTCGCAGAGGGATTCGAGGGCCCGGCGGGTCGCCCCGTCCGGGAGCGGGGCGAGCTGCCCACGCGCGTCCTCGGCGTAGCTGCGGACCGTCTCCCGGGCCCGCTTCAGGGCGGGGGACTCGCGGAGCAGATCGAGGGCCTCGGCGTGCAGGTCGTCGTCGACGAGTGGGCCGGTGGCCAGGATCTCCCGCAGCCGCACCGAGGCGGCGTCGGAGTCGTCCGAGGCGAGCGCGTAGAGCACCGGCAGCGTCGGCACCCCCTCGCGCAGGTCCGTGCCGGGGGTCTTGCCCGACTGCAACGACTCGCTGGCGATGTCCAGCAGGTCGTCGGAGAGCTGGAAGGCCACGCCGATGGTCTCGCCGTATTTGGCCAGGGCCTCGGTGTGCTCGATGGGCGCCTCGCCGAACATGCCGCCGAACCGGGCCGAGGTGGCGATCAGCGAGCCGGTCTTCCCCGCGATCACGTACAGGTAGTGGTCGACCGGGTCCTGCCCGTCCCGGGGGCCGACCGTCTCGGCGATCTGGCCGTGCACCAGCCGGGCGAATGTGCGCGCCTGTAGGCGCACCGCCTCGGTGCCCAGGTCGGCCGCGAGGTCTGCGGCGCGGGCGAACAGGTAGTCGCCGACCAGGATCGCCACCGAGTTCGTCCAGCGCGAGTTGGCGCTCGGCGCACCCCGGCGCATGGCGGCCTCGTCCATCACGTCGTCGTGGTACAGCGTCGCCAGGTGGGTGAGCTCCACCACCACGGCGGCGTGGACGACCTGCGGGCTCGTCGGGTCGCCGAACTGGGCGCCCAGGGCGACCAGCAGCGGACGGAACCGCTTCCCGCCGGCGTCCACCAGGTGCCGGGCGGCCTCGGTCACCAACGGGTCGGCGCTCGCCACCGCGGCCCGCAGCTCCGCCTCGACGGACTCCAGCAGGCCCAGCACGGACGCCTCGACGCGGGAATCGGCCAGTTGCAGACCGAGCGCGCCGAACTGACCGGCGCTATCCCGACTCCGCCGAGCGGAGCCGGTGCCACCTGAACGCTCGCCAGCCGAAATCACCACGCTATCCACCATGCCACACCCATTCGACCTGCTCCGGACGGGGGATACGGCGACGGGGCCGGCACGCGATCGCGTGCCGGCCCCGTCGCCGGGAAAGGTCGGTCATCGTACGAATTCGGCGGCGCCATTGGCGAGATCGAGCAGCGGGCCCGGGATGACGCCCAGCACCAGGGTGGCCAGCACGCCGATCATGAGGGCGGCCGAGGTGAGCCCGCCCGGCGTGGTGACCGTGGGGGTGGACTCGCCCGGCTCGGACAGCCACATCATCACCACGACCCGCAGGTACGGGAACGCCAGCACCATGCTGGTCAGCACGCCAGCCACCACCAGCCACGCGTGGCCGGCGTCCAACGCCGGGGCGAAGACGGCGAACTTGCTCATGAACCCGCTGGTCAGCGGGATACCGGCGAAGGCCAGCAGGAGGAAGGTGAAGATCGCCGCGAAGAACGGCGAGCGCCGGCCCAGCCCGGCCCAGCGGGACAGGTGGGTAGCCTCCCCGTCGGCGTCCCGGACCAGGGTCACCACCGCGAACGCGGCAAGCACCGAGAACCCGTACGCGACCAGGTAGAACATCGTGCCGGAGAGCCCGTCCTTGCTCGGCGCGAGCACCCCGACGAGCAGGTACCCGGCGTTCGCGATCGACGAGTACGCCAGCAGCCGCTTGATGTCGGTCTGGGTCACCGCCAGCACCGCGCCGACCAGCATGGTCAGCACCGCGATCGCGCCGAGGACCGGCGTGAAGTCCCACGCCGCCCCGGAGAACGCCACGTGGAACACCCGCAGCAGGGCACCGAACGCGGCGACCTTGGTGCAGGAAGCCATGAAGCCGGTGACCGGCGTCGGGGCTCCCTGGTACACGTCCGGGGTCCAGACGTGGAACGGAGCGGCGGCGGCCTTGAACAGCAGCCCGATGGCGAGCAGCGCCATGCCGGCGAAGAGCAGCACCTTGCTGGCCGGGGACTCGGCCACCGCGGCGTGGATGGTGGCGAAGTCGACGCCCGCCGGCCGGCCCGGGATGCCCGAGGTGAACCCGTACACCAGGGCCACGCCGAAGAGGAAGAACGCCGAGGCGTACGCGCCGAGCAGGAAGTACTTCATGGCCGCCTCCTGGCTCAGCAGCCGCCGGCGGCGGGCCAGCGCGCAGAGCAGGTAGAGCGGCAGCGAGAAGACCTCGAGGGCGATGAACATGGTCAGCAGGTCGTTCGCCGCCACGAAGATCAGCATTCCGCCGATCGCGAAGCTGGTCAGCGGGTAGACCTCGGTCGCCCCGTTGCTGCTCTCGGCCTGCCGCCGGTCGTCGGCCGACTCGGCGGTGACCGCGGCCTGGGCGACGAACGCCCCGCCCCGCTCCACCGAACGCTCACCGATCAGCAGCAGCGCCATCGCGGCGAGGACCAGGATCGCGCCCTGGAGGAACAGCGTGGGCCCGTCCACGGCGATCGCCCCGCCTGCGGTGAGCAGCCGGTCGTCGGAGTTCAGGATCACCATCACCAGTGCGGCGAGCACCGCCAGCAGCCCCAGGGAGAGCTGCCCGACGTGCCGCAGCCGGCGGGGCACGAAGGCCTCGACCAGCACGCCCAGCAGGGCTGCGCTGAGCATGATCAGGATCGGAGCGAGCGCCGCGTAGTCGATCGACGGCAACTTCAGCTCGGTCATTGCACGTGCCGCCTTTCGTTCGCGACTGCGCGAATCTCTGCCCGCGACTGCGGGGCTCGCTCTGCTCGCTCCTCGCGCGGGCGGCTGGGGCTCACTCGCTCCGCCCGTTCACTCCTGGCGCTCACCGGTGAGCCTCCTGGACGCTGCCGACCTCAGGGGCGGGATCGGTCCTGCCGACGTCCTCCATGGTGGCCCGGACGGCGGGGTTGATGACATCGGTGACCGGCTTGGGGTAGAAGCCGAGCAGCACGATCAGCGCGATCAGCGGCGCGACCACGAACTTCTCGCGCAGGCTGAGGTCGCGGCGCATCGGCTCGATCTCGGTCAGGGCCGGGTTGAGCGTGCCCTGGGTGGTGCGCTGCACCATCCACAGCACGTACGCGGCGGCCAGGATGATGCCGAGCGTGGAGATCACCGCCACCGGCTTGTTCACCGTGAAGGTGCCGATCAGCACCAGGAACTCGGAGACGAACGGCGCGGTGCCGGGCAGCGCCAGCGAGGCCAGACCGGCGAAGAAGAGCACCCCGGCCAGCAGCGGCACCAGCTTGCCCGCGCCGCCGAAGTCGCTGATCAGGGCCGATCCGCGCCGGGCCACCAGCATCCCCACCACCAGGAAGAGCAGGCCGGTGGCGAGGCCGTGGTTGAGCATGTAGAGCACCGCGCCGGTGCCGGCCTGGGTGGTGAAGGCGAAGATGCCGACCCCGATGAACCCGAAGTGCGCGATCGAGGTGTACGACACCAGCCGCTTCAGGTCGTTCTGGCCGACCGCGAGCAGCGCCGCGTAGATGATGCCGATCACCCCGAGCGCCAGCGCCCAGGGGGCGAACCACTTCGACGCCTCCGGGAACAGCGGCAGGCAGTACCGCAGGATGCCGAAGGTGCCGACCTTGTCCAGCACGCCGACCAGCAGCGCGGCGGCCCCGGCCGGGGCCGCGCCACCCGCGTCCGGCAGCCAGGTGTGGAACGGGAAGAACGGCGCCTTGATCGCGAAGGCGAGGAAGAACCCGAGGAACAGCCAGCGCCCCGTGCCGGTGGAGATGTCCACCTGGGTCAGCGCCTGCCAGTCGAAGGTCTTCCCGCCGACGACCCAGAGGCCGATCACCGCCGCCAGCATGAACAGGCCGCCGACCAGCGAGTAGAGGAAGAACTTCACGGCCGCGTACTGCCGCTGGTGGCCGCCGTAGCTGCCGATGAGGAAGTACATCGGCACGAGCATGACCTCGAAGAACACGTAGAACAGGAACACGTCGGCGGCGGCGAAGACGCCGATCATCGTGCTCTCGAGGATGAGCAGCAGGGCGAAGTAGACCGGCACCGAGCGCTTCGACGACTCGGCGTCGTGCCAGGACGCCAGGATCACCAACGGCACCAGCACCGCGATCAGCATCAGCATCACCAGCGCGATGCCGTCGGCGGCGAAGGTGAACCGGGCGTCCCACTGCGGGATCCAGGTGTACGACTCGCGGAACTGGAGCCGGTCACCGCCGGTCTTGAAGCTGACCCACATGACCACCGACAGCACCAGCACCAGCAGCGACCACCCGAGGGCCACCTGCTTGGCCAGGTCCGGCCGGCGGCGCGGCAGGACGGCCACGACCAGCGCGCCGACCAGCGGCGCCACGGTCAGCACCGAGAGGAACGGGAAGTTGGACATTATGCGGCCTTACCTCCGTCGTCACTGCGTGGTCCGCCGGCGGGGGCGGCCGTAGAGAGGTCGATCACGCCAGCCACCCCGCCTGCACGGCCAGGAACGCCGCCACCACCAGCAGCGCGCCGGCCAGGATGGACGTCGCGTACGACCGGACGAAGCCGGTCTGCAGCCGCCGGAGCCGGCCCGAGCCCCCGCCCACCGCGGCGGCCAGGCCGTTGACCAGCCCGTCGACGCCCCGGTTGTCGAGGAAGACCAGCGCCCTGGTGAGGAAGATCCCCGGCTTCTCGAAGACCGTCTCGTTGACGGCATCCGTGTAGAGGTTGCGCCGGGCTGCGGTGACCAGCACACCCGCCGGCTGCGGCTCGGTGGCCGTGCCGGTGCGGAACAGGAACCAGGCCAGCCCCGCCCCCACCACGGTGATCAGCAGCGAGAGCGCGGTGATCAGCCAGTGCGCGAGGACGGGCTCGTGGCCCTCCTCGTGGCCGCCCAGCCCGGCGGTCGCCGCCAGCCACTCCGGCACGGAGGTGGAGAGCAGGAAGCCGGCGCCGACCGAGCCGATCGCGAGCAGGATCAACGGGATCGTCATGAGCTTCGGCGACTCGTGCGGGTGCTCGATGTCCTCGGTCCACCGCTTCGGGCCGTGGAAGGTGAGCACGAACAGCCGGGTCATGTAGAACGCGGTGAGGCCGGCGCCGAGCAGCGCCGCCCCGCCGAACAGCCAGGCAGTCCAGTCGTCCCGCTCGAAGGCGGCCACGATGATCGGCTCCTTCGAGAAGAAGCCGGAGAACGGGAACATGCCGATGATGGCCAGCCAGCCCATCATGAACGTGAGCCAGGTGATCCTCATGTGCTTGGCCAGCCCGCCGAAGCGGCGGATGTCCACCTGGTCGTTCATGCCGTGCATGACGGAGCCGGCGCCGAGGAACATGTTGGCCTTGAAGAAGCCGTGCGCCAGCAGGTGGATGATCGCCAGCGCGTACGCCCCGCCGCCGAGGCCGACGCCCAGGAACATGTAGCCGATCTGGCTCACCGTCGACCAGGCCAGCACCCGCTTGATGTCGTCCTTGGCCGCGCCGATGACGCAGCCGATCAGCAGGGTCAGCGCGCCGACGCTGGCCACCACGAGCTGGAGCGTCGAGTTGGCCGAGAAGATCGGGTTGGACCGGGCGATCAGGTAGACGCCCGCGGTGACCATGGTGGCGGCGTGGATGAGCGCCGACACCGGAGTCGGGCCCTCCATCGCGTCCGGCAGCCACGCCTGGAGCGGGAACTGGCCGGACTTGCCGGTCGCCCCGAGCAGCAGCAGCAGGCCGAGCACCAGCACGGTGGTCGCGGTCAGCGAGCCGACCCCGTTGAACACCTCGTCGTACTGGGTGGTGCCGAGGGTGGCGAACATGATGAAGATGCCGATGGCCAGGCCGGCGTCGCCGACCCGGTTCATCAGGAACGCCTTCTTGCCGGCGGTGGCCGCGCTCGGCCGGCCGTACCAGAAGGAGATCAGCAGGTACGACGCCAGACCGACGCCCTCCCAGCCGAAGTACAGCATCACGTAGTTGTTGCCGAGCACCAGCAGGAGCATCGCGGCGACGAACAGGTTGAAGTAGGCGAAGAACCGCCGCCGGCCCTCGTCGTGCGCCATGTACTCGACCGCGTACAGGTGGATCAGGAAGCCCACCCCGGTGATGAGCAGGACGAAGACCGCAGCCAGCGGGTCGAACAGCAGACCGAAGTCCACCTTGAAGTCACCGACGGCGATGAAGTCCCACAGGCTCTGCTCGACCGACTTGTTCTCCAGGCCGCGCAGCTGGAAGAAGTAGGTCAGGCCGAGCACGAATGCGGTGCCGACCGAGGCCACCCCGAGCCAGTGCCCCCAGCGGTCGGCCCGCCGGCCCAGCAGCAGCAGGATCACCGCGCTGGCCAGCGGGATCGCCACCAGCAGCCAGACGCTGCCGAGCAGCCCACTCGCCGGCGCGTAGACGACGGCACCTGCCGGCTCGGCCGGGGCGTTCATCAGAATCTCTCCCACTGCTGGCCCCTCTAGTACTTGAGCAGGTTGGCGTCGTCGACGCTCGCGGAGCGCCGGGTCCGGAAGATGGACATGATGATCGCGAGGCCGACCACGACCTCGGCCGCGGCCACCACCATGACGAAGAACGACATGATCTGGCCGTTCAGGTCACCGTTGATCCGGCTGAAGGTGACGAGGGTCAGGTTGGCCGCGTTCAGCATCAGCTCGACGCACATGAACAGCACGATCGCGTTACGCCGGATGAGCACCCCCGCCGCACCGATGGTGAACAGCACCGCGGCGAGCACCAGGTAGTAGTCCGGGGTCATTTGTCCGTCCCCTTCAGCGAGGTTTCCTCGGCGGTCAGCTCCCGAACCGGCAGGATCGTCGAGATGCCACGCTCGGTCAGCCGGCCGTCGGGCAGGCGGGCCGGGGTGGCCACCGAGGAGGAGGTGGCGAAGACGCCCGGGCCGGGCTTCGGGCCAGGGTAGTTACCCGGGGCGAAGCGGGCCTTCATCGTGGCGACCTGGTCCATCTTGTCTTCCTTGCGCCGCTCGACGTGCGCCAGCACCATCGCCCCGACCGCGGCCGTGATCAGCAGCGCCGAGGTCAGCTCGAAGGCGAAGACGTACTTCGTGAACAGCAGGCGGGCGATGCCCTGCACGTTTCCCTCGGCGTTGGCCTGCTCCAGGCCCACCGCCTGGACGCCGTCCAGCGCCCGGTAGAGGCCGCCGCCGACCAGGCCGGCGAAGCCGAGCCCGAGCAGCACCGCGGCGACCCGCTGGCCGCGCAGCGTCTCGATCAGCGAATCCGAGGCGTCCCGGCCCACCAGCATCAGCACGAACAGGAAGAGCATCATGATCGCGCCGGTGTAGACGATGATCTGCACCATGCCGATGAACGGCCCGGCCTGCAGGACGTAGAACACGCCCAGGCAGAGCATGGTCAGCACCAGCCAGAGCGCCGAGTGCACGGCGCTGCGCGCCACGACCATGCCGATCGCGCCGATCAGCGCCAGCGGGGCGAGGATGTAGAAGGTGACCTCCTCGCCCCCGGACACCCCGCCCGCCGCGGCGAGCACCGTCTGCGTGGTCATGCCTTGTCCCCCTTGCCCGCCGCCGCCCGCTGGGCGTGCTGCTCGGCGCCGGGGAAGGTCACCCCGGGGTGCTCCTCCACCGGGTACCGGCCCGGGCTGTTGGTCGCGTGCTCGGCACCGGCCGACGTACCCGGGTTGGTCAGCGCGCCGACGTAGTAGTCCTTCTCGCTGTCCCCGAGCCGCATCGGGTGCGGGGGCTGCTCCATGCCCGGCAGCAGCGGCGCGAGCAGCTGCTCCTTCGTGAAGATCAGGTCTTGCCGGTTGTCCCGGGCCAGCTCGTACTCGTTGCTCATGGTGAGCGACCGGGTCGGGCAGGCCTCGATGCACAGCCCGCAGAAGATGCAGCGGGCGTAGTTGATCTGGTAGACCGACGCGTTCCGCTCACCCGGCGAGAGGCGGTTCTCCTCGGTGTTGTCCCCGCCCTCGACGTAGATCGCGTCGGCCGGGCAGGCCCAGGCGCACAGCTCGCAGCCGATGCACTTCTCCAGGCCGTCCGGGTGCCGGTTCAGGACGTGCCGCCCGTGGTAGCGCGGCGCCGGTACCGGCGGCTTGAACGGGTAGTCGGTCGTTACGACCTTCCTGAACATGTGCGAGAAGGTGACTCCGAAGCCCTTGAACGTTCCGGTGATCGCGCCCACGTCACACCTCCCTGGAGTCCGAGCCGGCGGTGACGTTGGCCGGCTCCCGCTCGGCGACCACGCGCTTGGTGCGCGGGCTCGGTGGCACTTGCAGGTCCATCGGTGGCAGCGGGAAGCTGCCGTGCGGACGACTGTTGGCCTGTTCCTGGAGCGACCGCTTCGGCTTCGGCTTGCGGCTCGGCCAGAGCAGCGTCGCCAGCAGCAGCACGCCCGCGCCGATCGCGGTGGCGAGCAGCCGGTCCCTCGTCTGCCAGCCCTCGATCGACCGCAGGCCGGCCAGGACCAGGATCCAGACCAGGTTGATCGGCAGCAGCACCTTCCAACCGAAGCGCATGAACTGGTCGTACCGGAGCCGGGGCAGGGTGCCGCGGAGCCAGACGAACACGAAGACCAGTGCGATCACCTTGCCGAAGAACCACAGCAGCGGCCACCAACCGGAGTTGGCGCCCTCCCACAGGGTGATCGGCCACGGGGCCCGCCAACCGCCCAGGAACAGCGTCGTGGTGACCGCGGACATGGTCACCATCGCGACGTACTCGCTGAGCATGTAGAGCGCGAACTTCAGCGAGCTGTATTCCGTCATGTAGCCGGCGACCAGCTCCGACTCGGCCTCGGGGAGGTCGAACGGCGCCCGGTTGGTCTCGCCGACGGTCGAGATGAAGAAGATGATGAAGCTCGGCAGCAGCAGGATCGCGTACCAGCCGGGGGCCGGCACCTCGGTGCCGAGGATGGTCAGCCGGGTGGCGTCCCCCTGGGCGGCGACGATCCCGCTGGTGGACATCGTGCCGGCGGTCATGAACACCGCAACGATGCTCAGCCCCATCGCGACCTCGTAGGAGATCATCTGGGCGGTGGAGCGCAGGCCGCCGAGCAGCGGGTATGTCGAGCCGGAGGCCCACCCGCCGAGCACGATGCCGTAGATGCCCATCGACGAGCACGCCAACAGCACCAGCACCGACACCGGCACGTCGGTGACCTGGAGCGGCGTGTGGTGGCCGAAGATGCTCACCATCGGGCCGAACGGCACCACCGACAGGGCGGTGACCGCGCAGATCACCGAGATGGTCGGCGCGAAGAAGAAGACGACCTTGTCCGCCGCCTTCGGGAGGATGTCCTCCTTGAAGGCCATCTTCATGCCGTCGGCCAGGGTCTGGAGCAGGCCGAACGGGCCGGCCTGGTTGGGGCCGGGCCGCACCGCCATCCGGCCGACGACCCGCCGTTCGAACCAGACGCCGAGCAGCGTGGCCAGCACGGCGACGACGAAGGCGAAGACGACCTTGATCAGGACCAGCCACCACGGGTCCTTGCCGAAGTCGGCCAGCGTCGGGTCCTGGGCCAGGTAGACCGCGTTCACTGGGAAACACCCCCGGTGTTGAGGAGCGGACCCGGGCGGCCGGCCGCGTCCGCGGCGACCGCCGCGGTGGCCTGCTCCGTGGCGGCGACCGCCGCGGAGATCCGTACCACCGTGCCGGACGTCGCGTTGAGGCCGCGCCGCACGGTGGAGCCGGGTGAGTTGGTCGGCAGCCAGACGACGCCGTCGGGCATCTCGGTGATCGCCGCCGGCAGGGTGATCGCCCCGCGGTCGGTGCCCACCGTCACCGGGTCACCGTCGGCGACGCCGAGCGCCTCCGCGGTGCCCTTGCCCACCCGCGCCACCGGCAGGCGGGCGGTGCCGCCCAGGTGCTCGTCACCGTCGGTGAGGCTGCCCAGGTCGATGAGCTGGTGCCAGGTGGACAGGACGGCCTCGCCGGCGCCGGGCTGCGGCACCGGGGCCGGCTCCACCGACGGCGGAGACGGCCGATCGGCCCGGGTCGGCGTCAGGCTGCCCAGCTCCCGGCGGACGCTGAGCACGTCGCCCGTGCCGAGCTGCACGTCGAGCAGGGCGGCGAGCGCGTCCAGCACCCGGCCGTCGGTCATCGCGGCGGTGTGCAGCACCGCCTCGAAGGGCCGCAGCCGGCCCTCCCAGTCCAGGAAGCTGCCGGCCTTCTCGACCACCGGGGCCACCGGGAGGACCACGTCGGCCCGGCGGGCCACCGCGCTGTTGCGCAGCTCCAGGCTGACCAGGAACGGCACCGCGTCGAGGGCCTGCTCGGCCAGCCGCGGGTCGGCCAGGTCGGCCGGGTCGACCCCGGCCACCACCAGCGCGCCGAGCTTGCCGTTCGCGGCGGCGGCGAGGATGCCGTCGGTGTCCCGGCCGGCCTGGCTCGGGATCACCCCGGCCGCGATGTCCCACGCCTCGCCCAGCTCGGCCCGGGCGGCCGGCTCGGTGACCGGACGGCCGCCGGGGAGCAGGTTCGGCAGGCAGCCGGCGTCGACGGCCCCGCGGTCGCCCGCGCGCCGTGGCACCCAGGCCAGCTTCGCGCCGGTACGCCGGGCGACGTCCGCCGCCGCCGACAGGCCGCCGGGCACCTCGCCCAGCCGCTCGCCGACGATCAGGATCGCGCCCGGGGTGCTCAGCGCCTCGGCCACCGTCGCGTGCTCGGCGAGCACGCTCGCCTCCTCGCCCGGCACCACCCGGGCCAGCTTGGCCCCGAGCTTCTCCAGGCCGCGGGTGGCGAACGGCGCGAGCGCGTACACCTTGATCTTCTTCTTCAGGTACGCCTTGCGCAGCCGCAGGAAGAGGATCGGGCATTCCTCCTCCGGCTCCAGCCCGACCAGCACCACCGCCGGGGCGTTCTCCACGTCGGCGTAGGTCACGTCGGTGCGCCCGGCGACCGTGCTCGCCAGGAAGTCGGACTCCTCGCGGGAGACCGGCCGGGCCCGGAAGTCGATGTCGTTCGTGTTCAGCGCGACCCGGGCGAACTTCGCGTACGCGTACGCGTCCTCGACGGTCAGCCGGCCGCCGGTCAGCACCGCCGTGCCCTGGCCGGCGTCCCGGGCGGCCCGCAGCCCCTCGGCGGCGACGGTCAGCGCCTCGCTCCACGACGCCTCGCGCAGCTCGCCGGTCTCGGAGTCGCGGACCAGCGGGGTGGTGAGCCGGTCGAAGGCGCGGGCGTACTGGAAGCCCCAGCGGCCCTTGTCGCAGTTCCACTCCTCGTTGACCTGAGGGTCGTCGCCGGCCAGCCGGCGGGTCACCTTGCCGCGCCGCCAGTCGGTGCGCTGGGCGCAGCCGGCCGAGCAGTGCTCGCACACGCTCGGGCTGGAGACCAGGTCGAACGGGCGGGCCCGGAAGCGGTACTGCGCGCCGGTCAGCGCGCCCACCGGGCAGATCTGCACGGTGTTGCCGGAGAAGTACGAGTTGAACGGGACGTCGCCCGCGTCGCCCTCCTCGCCGTACGCCTCGTCCCGGTAGATGTTGATCTCCTCGGCGGACGACCGGCCCATCAGGTCGATGAACTTGTCGCCGGCGATCTCCTCGGAGAACCGGGTGCACCGCTGGCAGAGCACGCAGCGCTCGCGGTCGAGCAGCACCTGGGTGCTGATCGCCATCGGCTTCTCGTACTCCCGCTTGTGCTCGTGGAAGCGCGAGTCGGTGCGGCCGGTGGACATCGCCTGGTTCTGCAGCGGGCACTCGCCGCCCTTGTCGCACATCGGGCAGTCGAGCGGGTGGTTGAGCAGCAGCAGCTCCATGACCCCCTCCTGCGCCTTCTTGGCGACCGGCGAGGAGAGCTGGGTGCGGACCACCATGCCGTCGGCGACGGTCTGGGTGCAGGAGGCCACCGGCTTGCGCTGGCCCTCCACCTCGACCAGGCACTGCCGGCACGCGCCGGCCGGGGCCAGCAGCGGATGGTCGCAGAAGCGCGGGATCTCGGTGCCCAACTGCTCGGCGACCCGGATCAGCAGCGCGCCCTTGGGCGCGGTGACCTCGATGCCGTCGATCGTGAGGGTGACGGTCTCGGTCGGCTTGGCTACGTCGGTCATTAGTGCGCTCCCACCAGCTGCTTGTCCGACAGCTTCGGCGCGGTACGTCCCTCGATGTAGTCGAGGTAGTCCTGCTTAAAGTACTTCAGCGACGAGGTCACCGAGCTGGTCGCACCGTCACCAAGGCCGCAGAACGAGCGGCCGAGGATGTTGTCGCAGGTGTCGAGCAGGGTGTCCAGGTCCTCGTGGGTGCCCTGGCCGGCGAGGATCCGCCGGTAGACCCGGACCATCCAGTAGTTGCCCTCGCGGCACGGGGTGCACTTGCCGCACGACTCGTGGTGGTAGAACTCCAGCCACCGGTACGTCGCGTACACCGGGCAGTCCTGGTCGGAGAAGATCTGGGTGGCCGTGGTGCCCAGGATCGAGCCGGCCGCCGCCACCCCCTCGAAGTCCAGCGGCACGTCCAGGTGCTCGGCGGTGAGCAGCGGGGTGGACGAGCCGCCCGGGGTCCAGAACCGCAGGTTGTGCCCCGGCTGCATCCCGCCGGCCAGCTCCAGGAGCTCGCGCAGCGTGACGCCCATCGTGCACTCGTACTGGCCCGGGTCGGCGATCCGGCCGGAGAGCGAGTAGATCATCGGCCCGGCGGACTTCTCCGTGCCCATGGACTTCCACCAGTCGGCCCCGCCGAGCACGATGTACGGCACGCTGGCGATGGTGCCGACGTTGTTGACCACCGTGGGGCTGGCGTAGAGGCCGTGGGTCGCCGGGAACGGCGGGCGCAGCCGGGGCTGACCCCGGAAGCCCTCCAGCGAGTCCAGCAGCGCCGTCTCCTCGCCGCAGATGTACGCCCCGGCGCCCGAGTGCACCACCAGCTCCAGGTCGAACCCGGAGCCGAGGATGTTCTTACCGAGGTAGCCCTTGGCGTACGCCTCCTGCACGGCGTTGCGCAGCCGGCGGGCGGCGTGCACCGCCTCGCCGCGGATGTAGATGTAGGCCCGGCTCGCCCGGATCGCGTACGACCCGATGATCACGCCCTCGACCAGCGAGTGCGGGTCGTGGGTCATCAGCGGCAGGTCCTTGCAGGTGCCCGGCTCGCCCTCGTCGGCGTTCACCACCAGGTAGTGCGGCTTGCCGTCGCCCTGCGGGATGAACCCCCACTTCAGGCCGGTCGGGAAACCCGCGCCGCCGCGACCGCGCAGCCCGGAGTCCTTGACGAGCTGGATCAGGTCGTCCGGGTGGGCCTTGAGCGCCTTGCGCAGGGCGGCGTAGCCGTCCAGCCTCTCGTACGTGCCGATCCGCCAGGCGTCCGGCGACAGCCAGCGCTTGGTGAGCACGGGGGTGAGCTTGGCCAGGGTATCCGGCCGAGGAGTGGTCACTTCTGGGCCTCCTTGAGGGAGCGCTCCTGCGCGCCGGCCTCGTCGCCGGCGGGCTTGCCGTCGCCGGCCGGCGCGTTCGCGGCGACGCCGGCGGCCTCGGCCTCCCGCGCGTCGCGGGGCGTCGGGGGCGTCGGGTCTGCCGGAATCCTGGTGCCGGGGGCGTCCGGCACGGCGGTCCGGGCGTCCGGCTGCCGGGTCTCGGCGGCCCGCACCTCGGGCGACTTGGCGTCCGGCGCCTTCACGTCGGGGGCGGTGCTGCCGTTCGCCGTGGTGGCGGGGGCGGGCTTCGCCTGCTCCGCGGCCTTCGCCCGCGCGGCGGCGGCGTCCGCCTCCGCCTTGCTGCGGATCGGCGTGTTCGGGTCGTAGCCCGGCACCGAGATGCCGTGCTGCTCGGCCAGCCGCAGGCCGCGCAGGGTGGGCTCGCCCGGGCCGCCGTCGGCGACCGCGCCCTCGCGCTCGTCGGCGAAGCCGGCGAGCTGCACCGCCATCTCCTTCAGCGTGCAGAGCCGCGCGCCCCGGGTCGGCATCGGCCGGCCGCCGGAGCGCAGCTCCTCGACCACCCCGAGGGCGGCCTGTGGGTCGACGCCGTCGAAGAAGTCGTAGTTGACGGTCATCACCGGGCCGTAGTCGCAGGCCGCCAGGCACTCGGCGTGCTCCAGGGTGACCTTGCCGTCGGCGGTGGTCTCGTCGTGGCCGACGCCGAGGTGCTCGGCGAGGGTGTCGTAGACCTCCTGCCCGCCGAGCACGTTGCACATCGTGTTGGTGCAGACGCTGACCAGGTAGTCGCCGGTCGGCCTGCGCTTGTACATCGTGTAGAAGGTGGCCACCGCGCCGACCTGGGCCTTGTTCAGGCCGAGGACGTCGGCGCAGAACTCGACGCCGGCCGGGGAGACGTACCCCTCCTCCGACTGCACGAGGTGCAGCAGCGGCAACAGCGCCGAGCGGGACCGGTCTGCCGGGTACCGGGCGATGATCTCCCGCGCCCGTTCCCGCGTCTGTTCAGTGAAAGTCGTCATCGGTCACATCCACCCATCACGGGGTCCAGCGAGGCGCCGCCGGCGATGACGTCGGCGATCAGGCCGCCCTCGGACATCGCCGGGAGGGCCTGGAGGTTGACGAAGCTCGGCTCCCGGTAGTGCACCCGGTACGGGCGGGTGCCACCGTCGGAGACGGCGTGCACGCCCAGCTCGCCGCGGGGCGACTCGATGCCGACGTACACCTGGCCCGGCGGGACCCGGAAGCCCTCGGTGACGAGCTTGAAGTGGTGGATCAGCGACTCCATCGACTGACCCATGATCTTGGCGACGTGCTCCAGCGAGTTGCCCATGCCGTCGACGCCGATGGCGAGCTGCGCCGGCCAGGCGATCTTGCGGTCGGCGACCATCACCGGGCCCGGCTTCAACCGGTCCACCGCCTGCTCGACGAGCTTGAGCGACTCCCGGATCTCGGCGAGCCGGACCAGGTAGCGGCCCCAGACGTCGCCGTCCGTGTGGGTCGGCACGTCGAACTCGTACGTCTCGTAGCCGCAGTACGGCATGGTCTTGCGCAGGTCCCAGGCGAGGCCGGCGGAGCGGAGCACCGGGCCGGTGACGCCCAGCGCGAGGCAGCCGGTCGCGTCGAGCACCGCGACGTTCGTGGTGCGCTCGATCCAGATCGGCTGGCCGGAGAGGAGGTCCTCGTACTCCTTGAGCCTCTTCGGCATCATCTTGAGGAACCTGTGGATCTTGACGATCGCCTCGTCCGGCACGTCCTGCGCCACGCCGCCCGGCCGGACGTACGCGTGGTTCATCCGCAGGCCGGTGACGCTCTCGAAGATGTCGAGGATGTACTCCCGCTCGCGGAAGCCGTACAGCATCATGTTGATCGCGCCCAGCTCCATGGCCGTGGTGGCCACCCAGACCAGGTGCGAGGCGATCCGGTTCAGCTCCATCATCAGGACCCGGATCGTGGTGGCCCGCTCGGTGATGTCGTCGGTGATGCCGAGCAGCTTCTCCACCGCGAGGCTGTACGCCGTCTCGTTGAACAGCGGCGCGAGGTAGTCCATCCGGGTCACGAAGGTCGTGCCCTGCACCCAGTTGCGGTATTCCAGGTTCTTCTCGATGCCGGTGTGCAGGTACCCGATGACCGACCGCGCCTCGCGGACGGTCTCGCCCTCCAGCTCCAGGATCAGCCGGAGCACGCCGTGGGTGGACGGGTGCTGCGGACCCATGTTCACGACGATCCGCTCGTCGTTGATCGGGTCCGTGCCGGAGACGATCTGGTCCCAGTCCCCACCGGTGACGGTGAAGACCCGGCCCTCGGTGGTCTCGCGCTCGGTCGCGTAGTTCGACGTCGTCACTGGTACGACCTCCGTCGGTCCGGCGGCGGAATCTCCGCGCCCTTGTACTCGACGGGGACGCCGCCGAGCGGATAGTCCTTGCGCTGGGGGTGCCCCTCCCAGTCGTCCGGCATCAGGATCCGGGTCAGGTTGGGGTGGCCGTCGAAGACGATCCCGAACATGTCGTACGCCTCCCGCTCCTGCCAGTCGGCGGTCGGGTAGACGCTGGTGACGCTCGGCAGGTGCGGGTCCTCGGCGGACACTGCGGCCTCCAGCCGCACCCGGCGACGGTACGTCATCGAGGTGAGCTGGTAGACCACGTGCAGCCGGCGCTCGTCGGCGCCCAAATAGTCCACCCCGGACACCGAGGAGCACAGCTCGAAGCGCAGCGCGAGGTCGTCGCGCAGCACCTGGCAGACCTCGACGATCCGCTCCGGGCGGACGTGCAGGGTCAGCTCGCCCCGGTCGACCACGACCTTCTCGATCGCGTCGCCGAACGCCGGGTAGGCCTCCTCCAGCGCGTCGCGGACCTCGTCGAAGTAGCCCCCGTACGGCCGGGGGGTCTCCTCGACCGGCTGGCGCGGGCGGACCAGGCCCCCGAAGCCGGAGACGTCACCCGAGCCGTGGATGCCGAACATGCCCTGCCCGGCCGGGCTGGCCGGCGGGTGCTCGGCGGGCGCGCCGCTGCTGGCCCCGGCCGGCGTCACCGGCACCGGCAGGCCGCCGGTGTTCGGCTTGTCGGAAGCTGCGCTCACTTGATGCCTCCGTGCGGGTGGAGGTGGTTCTGGGCGTTCATCCAGTTCTCGATCCGCAGCTGCTCCTCGCGCCCCTCACGAACCGCCTTGGTCCACTCGGCACGGCGGGCCTTGTCACTGCGGTACGACGACGGCATCGAGCCGTACGGGACGGCCGGCACGTCGCCGCGCGCCAAGCGGGCCTCGTGCATCTTGCGCCCGTTCGGGCCCAGCGGCTCGTGCATGACCTTCTCGCGGAGCTTGAGGATCGCGTCGATGAGCATCTCCGGCCGGGGCGGGCAGCCCGGGAGGTACATGTCGACGGGCACGATGTGGTCGACGCCCTGCACGATGGCGTAGTTGTTGAACATGCCGCCGCTGCTGGCGCAGACGCCCATCGAGAGCACCCAGCGGGGCTCGGCCATCTGGTCGTAGATCTGGCGCAGGACCGGTGCCATCTTCTGGCTCACCCGGCCGGCCACGATCATCAGGTCCGCCTGCCGGGGCGAGGCGCGGAACACCTCCATGCCCCAGCGGCCCAGGTCGTAGTGCGGGCCGCCGGCGGCCATCATCTCGATGGCGCAGCAGGCCAGGCCGAAGGTGGCGCCCCAGAAGGACGTCTTCCGCGACCAGTTGACCAGCGTCTCCACGGAGGTGAGCAGGACGCCGGCGGGAAGCTTCTCCTCGATACCCATCTGCGTGTCTCCCTCAGTCCCAGTCCAGGCCGCCGCGCCGCCACACGTAGGCGTATGCGACGAAGACCGCGACGATGAACAGGACCATCTCCACGAAGCCGAAGATCGGCAGGGCGTCGAACGAGACCGCCCAGGGGTAGAGGAAGATGATCTCGATGTCGAAGACGATGAAGAGCATCGCCGTCAGGTAGAACTTGATCGGGAACCGGCCGCCCCCGACGGGCTGCGGGCTGGGTTCGATGCCGCACTCGTACGCCTCGAGTTTGGCCTTGTTGTGCCGGCGCGGGCCGACGAAGCGGGCGGCGGCCACGGAGATCAGCGCGAACGCCGCGGCGAGGGCGAACAGCCCGATGATGGGTGCGTAAGGCGAGAGCGTCATTGTGGTCTCCTGCTCGTCCTTCCCTGCCCTCGGCGGTGGTTGGCCAAAATCACACTATTCACGTCCCTCACGACGGCTGTCGGCGGGGTCGATCCCTGTCCGACCTGCGGTCCTCGTCGACCACCCCGGCCAAGCGCCCCACACTCGTCGGCGACCTGCGGGGCTCGCGCGCCTCCTCGCGCTACACGGCTGGCGCCGCCTTCGTCATCGCGTTGATGACCCGGTCCATCGCGTCCCCGCCGCGCGGGTCGGTCAGGTTGGCCAGCAGCTTGAGCACGAACCGCATCAGGGCTGGATGCGGCATGCCGTGCTTGGTGGCCATCCGCATGATCTCCGGACGGCCGATCAGCTTCACGAAGATCCCGCCGAGCCGGTAGTAGCCGCCGAACCGGGCCTTCAGTTCCTGCGGGTACGCCATCAGCGCCCGCTCCCGCTCGGCGCCGGCCGGCCGGGCGAGGGCCTGCACCGCGATCTCCGCGGCCAGCTCGCCGGACTCCATCGCGTACGCGATGCCCTCGCCGTTGAACGGGTTGACCATGCCGCCGGAGTCGCCGACCAGCATGACGCCGCGGGTGTAGTGCGGCACCCGGTTGAAGCCCATCGGCAGCGCCGCGCCGAGGATCGGCCCCTCGGCGTTCGCCTCGTCGGTCATCCCCCAGTCCTCCGGGGTGTTGGCCAGCCAGTCGGTGAGCAGCCGCCGGTAGTTGGTCTTGCCGAAGGCGGTCGAGGAGTTGAGCACGCCGAGGCCGGCGTTGACCCGTCCGTCGCCGAGGCCGAAGATCCAGCCGTACCCGGGGAGCAGGTTGTCGCCGCTGGCCTTGCTGCGCAGCTCCAGCCACGACTCCAGGTAGTCGTCGTCGTGTTTGGCCGGCGAGCGGTAGTACCGCCGGACGGCCACCCCGATCGGCCGGTCCTCCCGCTTGGCCAGCCCCAGGGAGAGCGGGAACCGGCCGGAGACGCCGTCCGCGGCGACCACCAGCGGGGCGCGGAAGGTGGCGGGCTCCTTGTCCGGGCCGACCTCGGCCTCCACCCCGACCACCCGGTTGTCGGCGTCGAGCACCGGACCGACCACGTTGACGCTGGTGCGCAGCTTCGCCCCGGCCGAGACGGCGCGCTGGGCGAGCAGGTCGTCGAAGTCGAGCCGGGTGCGGACCAGGCCGTAGTTGGGGAAGCTCGCCAGGTCCGGCCAGTCCAGCTCCAGGCGGACGCCGCCGCCGATCACCCGCAGGCCCCGGTTGTGCAGCCAGCCCGCCTCGGGCGAAGTGTCCACACCCATCCGGATGAGCTGCCGGACGGCGCGCGGGGTCAGCCCGTCGCCGCAGACCTTCTCCCGGGGGAACTCGGTCTTCTCCAGCACCAGCACCCGCACGCCGTGCTGCGCCAGGTGGTACGCCGTCGCCGACCCACCGGGGCCGGCGCCCACGACGATCACGTCGGCGTCGTTCTCCACCGCGGTCATCTGGGCCTCCTCCCGAGCGCTCGTGAAATCCTTCACAAGCCAGTCGGATGGAGTCTATGACCGACGTTACGTCCCCGCCTGGTTAGGTGGCCCTAACTTGCCGAGGTGAGAGCCGCCGGGCTCCACAAAGGGGTCAAAGCGGCGCGGAGGTTGGCTCGTCCAGACCCGCATCGACCCTGATGGCCTCCGGCAGGTGGTCACGCAGGGCGCCGCCGGCCGCGCGGTCCAGGGCCGCCAGCACCTCCGCCACCACTTGACGGACGTCGGCCGGATCGACCCCCGCCAGCTCCCTGATCTGGGCGACGAGTTCCGCGGCGTCCTCGCTCGGCGTCGAGTGCGCCGGCTCTGCTCCCGTCATAAGGCAAGCCTACCGGGCAAAGTGGACTAATTCCGCGCATTCGGGAAGCGTGTCGCGAGCGATCCGAACGGCTCAGTCGCGAACCGCGCGGTGCAGGGCGACCACGCCACCGGTCAGGTTGCGCCAGGCCACCCGGCCCCAGCCGGCCGCGCCGATCCGCGCCGCCAGGGCCTGCTGGTCCGGCCAGGCCCGGATCGACTCGGCGAGGTAGACGTACGCGTCCGGATTGCTGGACACCGTGCGGGCCACCGCCGGCAGGGACCGCATCAGGTACGACAGGTAGACCGTGCGGAACGCCGGGTTGACCGGGGTGCTGAACTCGCAGACCACCAGCCGGCCGCCGGGCCGGGTGACCCGGGCCAGCTCGCGCAGGGCCGCGTCGGTGTCCGACACGTTGCGCAGCGCGAAGGAGATGGTCACCGCGTCGAAGCTGGCGTCCGCGAAGGGCAGCCGCAGCGCGTCCCCCGCCAGCAGTGGCACCGTGGGGCGGGACCGCTTGCCGGCGTGCAGCATGCCGAGGGAGAGGTCCGCGCCGACCGCGTACGCGCCGGACTGGGCCAGTTCCTCGGTCGAGACGCCGGTGCCCGCCCCGACGTCCAGCACCCGGTCGCCGGGGCCGAGCCCGAGAGCAGCCCGGGTGGCCCGCCGCCAGAACCGGTCCTGCCCGAAGGAGAGGACGGTGTTGGTCAGGTCGTAGCGGGCGGCCACGCCGTCGAACATCGCGGCGACCTCGTGCGGCTGCTTGTCCAGGCTGGCGCGCTGGCCCTGCGGGGTAAGGCTCACCCCTCCACTCTGCCAGCCGACACCCCGCTGACCGATGCCGGGGCGGCGCGGGGCGGAGGTACGCGGACGGGCGGGGTGGTCGCCCACCCCGCCCGTCCCGTCACGTCGGACGCGTCAGTCGTTCCCGACGGTCAGTGGTTCGACTTCTCGTCCCCCGGGGTCACCAGCAGCACCCGGCGGCGGCGGGAGAGCACCAGCATCGCCCCGCCGGCCAGCAGCACGGCGCCGCCGATGCCACCGATCAGCCCGGCCTGCACGCCGGTCACCGGGAGCCCGCCGCCGCCACCGCCGGTGCCCGGCGAGGTGGTCGCGCTCGGCCCAGCGGACGGGCCCGTGGTCGGGGTGCCGGTCGGCGTCGGGGTGGGGGTGGGGGTGGGGGTGGGCTGGGCGGACAGGTCCACGAAGACGTCGAAGACGGCCTGGTTGTCGGTCTCGTCCGTCTCGGTGAAGGCGCGACGCTGGGCCGCCGAGGCGACCTTCGACTCCGACTCGGGGGTACCCTGCGCCTCGTCCAGCCCGTACGCGAAGAGTTCGCCGATGCGCAGCACCGGCTGGTCGGCGTCGTCGGCGACCTTCACCCGCACGTCGTCGGTGTAGTACTCGCCCGGCCGGAGCACCGCGCCGGCGTCCTCGCAGAACGCCTGGGCCAGGCCGCCGATCTCCTGCTCGACGCAGTTCCCGGGCAGCTTCGCGAAGCTGACCTTCGCCGGCAGGGTGATGGAGTAGAAGACGCCGGTCGCCCGGCGGCTGCCGTCGTTGTAGATCGCCCAGTCCAGCGGGGCGGTCGCGCCGCGCGGGATCGGCTTCAGGTCCGGCTCGTTGCTCTGCGCGCCGTCGACCACGACGTTGGCGTACCCGTCCTGCACCCAGGAGGTGAGGTCGTAGCCGGGGCGGGTGACGGTGACGTCGACGGTCTCGCTGTTGTCGTCCGTGTTCGGGTCGGCGGTCGACGAGGCGACCGTCACCTTCAGCGCGCCGCCCTTGCCCCGGCCGCCGGTGCTGAACAGCGGGATGCCGAAGTCCTCACTGGTGCCGCCGGCCAGGTCGCCGAGCAGGCAGGTGAAGGCGGTGCCGGAGACGTCGCAGCCGTCGGGGACGACGAAGCCGACCCGCTTGGTCAGGCCCTTCGTCTCCACGGTGACCCGGACGTCGCGGGCCGCGACCGAGCTGCGGGTGTTGTCGACGGTGAACTTGAACGGCTTGGCCTTGGCCGCCTCGACGCCCTTGGCCAGGTTCTGGCTGAGCGGGACCAGCGCCAGGTCGGCCTGGTCGGCCGCCTGGGCCGGGGCCGCCACGGTGGCCAGGCCGCCGGCGGCCAGCAGCGCCACGGCGCCGACACGGGCCAGGGCCGAACGGTGGAACGAGGTCATTGATCCCCCGGGGTTAGGGAAGGAGGAGGGTTTTTACGGAACCGAGCGGACGTTATCCGAGGTAGATCGATTGCGCCAGGAGCCAGCACGGCATTTCATCCGTCCGGCCCCGCCCGTCAAGACGGTGGGGGCGGGATGGTCGACCATCCCGCCCCCACCGCCGTGCTCTATGTGAACGGCCCCCACGGACCGATGGAGGACTGTGCCTCGGACCACGTCGCGGGGGACGTTAGCGACCCGCGCTGGCCTGCGCGACCCTTTCGGACGACTAGACGCACACCAGGTCCGACAGGCCGAGCAGAACTGTCCGGACCGCCGATCGGCTCACCGGCCGACCGGCCGGTGAGCGCTCGCCCAGCGTGTCCGCCGGTGCGCGGTGGGTCAGAGTGCCCGTCGGTGCGCGGTGGGTCAGAGTGCCCGTCGGTGCGCGGTGGGTCAGAGTGCCCGTCGGTGCGCGGTGGGTCAGTTGACCTCGACCAGCGGCAGCGGCCGGCCCGCCCCGCCGCCCGGCATGGCGATCGACGAGAAGTGCGAGACCACCCGGTCGTCGGTCGGGTCGTCGGCCGGGGTGTGGTGCACCGCGAGCCGGCGGTAGAGGGTGTCCCGCTGGGCCGGGATGCGGTCGGCCGAGCGGATCATGCCGATCAGCTCGTGCAGGTTGGAGCGGTGCCGGGCGCCGGCCGAGGAGATGACGTTCTCCTCCAGCATGATCGAGCCGAGGTCGTCCACCCCCATGTGCAGGGCGAGCTGGCCGACGTCCTTGCCGGTGGTCAGCCAGGACGCCTGGAGGTGCGGGACGGTCTCGAAGAACAGCCGGGCCACCGCGACCAGCCGCAGGTATTCCAGCGTGGTGGCCTGCGTGCGGCCCTTGAGGTGGTTGTTCTCCGGCTGGTACGTCCACGGGATGAACGCCCGGAACCCGCCCGTGCGGTCCTGCACGTCGCGGATCATCCGCAGGTGCTCGATCCGCTCGGCGTTGGTCTCGCCGGTGCCCATCATCATCGTCGCGGTCGACTCCAGGCCCTGCCGGTGGGCCAGCTCCATGACCTCAAGCCAGCGCGCGCCGGACTCCTTGAGCGGCGCGATGGCCTTGCGCGGCCGGTCCGGCAGCATCTCGGCGCCGGCGCCGGCGATCGAGTCCAGCCCGGCCACCTTGATCCGGGCGATGGCCTCGTCGAGGCTGACGCCGGAGACCTTGGCCATGTGCAGGATCTCGCTCGGCCCGATCGAGTGGATGGCGAGCTGCGGGTACGCCTTCTTCACCGAGGAGAACAGCTCCTCGTAGTACTCCACGCCGTAGTCGGGGTGGTGGCCGCCCTGGAGCATGACCTGGGTGGCGCCCAGCTCGACCGCCTCGCCGCAGCGGCGCAGGATCTCCTCGGTCGGGTGGGTCCACCCCTCCTTGTGCTTGGGGGCGCGGTAGAAGGCGCAGAACTTGCACGCCGTCACGCAGACGTTCGTGTAGTTGATGTTGCGATCGATCAGGTAGGTGACGATGCCGTCGGGGTAGCGCCGCCGACGCACCGCGTCGGCCGCCTCGCCGAGGGCGTGGAACGGCGCCTCGGTGTAGATCAGCAGGGCCTCCTCGGGCGTGATCCGCCCGCCGTCCGCGCCGCGCTGCAGGATGTCGTCGATCTCCCGGCTCACCGTCACCCCTCCGAGGGTACGCCGACCCCCATCCGGGCCTTCAGTGGTGCGCCGGACCGTGACCCATCCCCCATCTCCCCACCCCCACAAGCCCTCGCTCAGATCGTGGACGGTTTCCGTCAGCAGCGGACGCGACCTGTCCAAGGTCTGTAGGGGGCAGGACTGGGGGCGATCGGGGCTACCGGCAACGCATAGAAGTTCTACTATTCTTTCATGATCAATGAGCCCCCATCTCCTCCGAAGAACCCGGTCCGGCGGCGCACCCTCGTCGGGCTGGTCCCGCTGGTGGCCGGCGGCCTGCTCCTCGCCACGACGGCCCAGCCCGCCAGCGCGGCCACCCAGGCCAGCGCGGCCGATCCCGCGCCGGAGTGCCTCGCCGATCTGCTGGGGCCCTGATGGCCACCATCCCCTGGCTCGCCGACGTGCTCCGCGGCGCCGGCGTCACAGTGGTCGAACACGGCGACTGGCTCGGCCGGGTCGCCGGCAGCTCGTTCGCCCCGATCGGCGTGCTCTGGCACCACACCGCAGCCACCTCCAGCGCCGCCAACCCGCACCCCGCCCTGAACATCTGCGTCAACGGCCGGTCCGACCTGCCCGGCCCGCTCTGTCAGGCGCTGGTCGACCACAACGGCGTCTTCCACGTCATCTCGGGCGGACGGGCCAACCACGCCGGCGTCAGCCGGGGCAGCGGCCCGATCCCGGCCGGCGACGGCAACACCCTGATGGTCGGTTGGGAGATCGACTACAACGGGGTCAACCAGGCCATGACCAACGCGCAGTACGCCGCCTCGGTGCTCGCGACCGCCGCCGTGCTGCGGCGGCTCGGCCGGGATGCCAGCCACGCCCGGGGCCACCGGGAGACCAGCACCAGCGGCAAGATCGACCCCTCCTTCGTCGACCTCGACTCGATGCGCGCCGACGTGGCCCGCCAGCTCACCGGCAACCCGCCCCTCGACCTCACGGAGAACGACATGAAGCTGATCCAGTCACCCGGCCGGGGCATCGCCCTGGTCGGCCCCGGCTACTTCCGGGGGCTCCGCAACGACGAGGAGGTGCACGCCGCCGTCGCGCTGGTCGGCAACCCCCTGGTCGGCAACGACCGCCAGTTCGACCTGTGGCGCAGCATCGCCTTCGACGGCCAGGTCAAGGCCCCGAGCTGACGCCCACCCGGGCGGCTGGGCTCGGGGAGGATGGCGGGATGTTGCTGCTCGTACCCGCCGACCCGCTCCGGCCCCGCCGCCTTCGCGGACGCGCTGGCCGCGCGGGGCGTCACGCTGCGCACCAGCGCCGAGCACTACCGGCGGGCGCACGAACTCCCCGGCTGGTACGCGGCCCTGAAGCCCGTGACGCCGGCCACGACGTGGACCGTGGGGGCCGGGCGGGACGCGTTCGACCGGGCCCGCGTCGCGCTGGGCGACGGCCCGGCCGTGCTCCGCGACTACTGCAAGTCGATGAAGCACCACTGGGACGAACGACGGGGAGTGGCGGGTGATCGAGCTGGGGGACGGCCAGGTGAGCGACCGGCCCGGCACCGTGGACCCGGCACGGCTGCTCACCCCACTGCTGGCCTGAGCGCAACCGCCCAGCGCGCTGCCGGCCTGAATCGTCCGAACCGGCCCGCACAGCCAGCCTGCGCCGTCCGAACCGGCCCGCACAACCGGCCTGCGTCGTCCGGACCGGCCCCACCGGGCGGTCAGGCGCCGAGTCGGTACGCCGACGAAGGCGGCCCAGGACGGGGGCGAAGGCCAGCATCGGATCCTTCTCGCGTACGGCGACCGCCTCGGTCAGCGGGGTCACCTCCACGGAGTTGGCGTGTGGGCCGCTGCGGGTGGACTTGCGCCAGGTCACGCCGGACAGCTCAGGGGTGGTCGTCCTCGGCCCCGGATCGATGAAGATCGCCGGCCGGCGGAACGGTTCTGTCCCGGCTGCGCGAGAACCGGCGGAGGCACGCCCTTGCTGGTGAAAGCAGCGCAGACAGGACCCTTTCTGAAGGTCATCAAGTTCTCGAACCGCGGCCCGGGCCATCGTGCCGCGCACCCCAACCAGGAACGCCATTCTCCGACGCCGGGCCGATTCACGACTGAGGTGTGGGAGATCTTGGCAGGAAATGGCCCCTGGAGGGGCCGAAATCTTCCAAGATCTCCGGTCATCCTAGTTAGCGGAACGGGGTTCCCGGAATATGGGCGGGTTCGGCGGGGGCGGCCTGCACCTGTTCGTGGACGACGACTGGGATCATCAGCCTGCGCACCTGGACGAGGCGGTCAAACTGATCGAGGAAGCCTGCGGCGAGCCGGTCGTCCTCACGGAGCACCACTCCGACCTCAGCTACTGGATCGCCCACGTCCGCAGCGGCGACTGATCGCCTGCGGCCTGGCGGTGACCCAGATGGACGCTGTTCACGACCTATCGAGCTGCCCCGTTCATGGGACCAGCCGCCCGGTCCGGCAACCGCTCCGAGGCGTGCCCCGTTCGTGAGGGCAGCTCCATAGTGTCCGCGACACATGCCCCTGCCGCGAAGCGCGGAACCCGGCTCACCCGCCGCCCGAAAGGCTGCCGGGTCCCCTATCCGGGCGGGGCGGGTCAGGCGTCGTAGTCGACCGTGATCGTGTCGGTGACCGGGCTCGACTGGCACGTCAGGACGTATCCGGCCGCCACCTCGTCCGGCTCCAGGGCGTAGTTGCGGGCCATCGTCACCGCCCCGTCGACGACCTTCGCCCGGCAGGTCGAGCAGACCCCACCCTTGCACGCGTACGGCAGCTCGGCGCGCACCCGCAGCGCCGCGTCGAGCACCCGCTCCTCGCGGCCCATCGTCACCGACGACGACCGGCCGTCGAGCACGATCGTCACCTCCGCCCCGGCGCCGGGCTGGTCGGCCGGGCGGCGCGGCGGCGCGGGGGCCTCGGCGACGTGGAACAGCTCCGCGTGCACCGCCGACTCCGGCACGCCGCGCTCCGCCAGCACCGCCTTCGCGTCGACCACCATCCCGTACGGGCCGCAGAGGAACCACTCCTCGATCGCGTCGCCGGGCACGATGGTCTCCAGCAGCCAACCCAGCCGCCCGGTGTCGATCCGCCCCGACAGCAGCGGCGACTCGCCCCGCTCGCGGGAGAGCACATGCACCAGGTGCAGCCGGGTCGGGTACCGGTCCTTCAGGTCGGCCAACTCCTCGGCGAACATCACCGAGTTCGCCGAGCGGTTGCCGTACACCAGGGTGAAGGTGCTGGCCGGCTCGACGGCCAGGGCGGTGGCGACCAGCGCGAGCACCGGGGTGATGCCGGAGCCGGCGACCACCGCGCCGTAGCGGCGGGCCCGGTCCGGCGCGAACGCCGTGGTGAAGTGCCCGAGCGGGGGCAGCACCTCGACGGTGTCGCCGTGCCGCAGGGCGCCGCAGGCGTACGCGGAGAACGCGCCGCCGGGGATCTCCCGCACCCCGATCCGCAGCCGGCCGTGCCGGGCCAGGTCGTCGGGCGTCGAGCAGATCGAGTACGACCGCCGCACGTCCTCCCCGTCCTCCCCGACGCGCCGCACGGTGAGGTGCTGGCCGGCGCGGAACGCGAAGGTCTCCCGCAGCTCCTCGGGCACGGCGAAGGTGATCGCCACGGCGTCGGCGGTGAGCCGGTCGACAGCGACGACGGGCAGCGGGTGGAAGGCCGGCCGGCGACGGACCGGGCGGGTGATCGTGACAGTCACAGCGCCTTCAGGTGGTCGAAGGGTTCGGAGCAGGAACGGCAGCGCCAGAGCGCCTTGCAGGCGGTGGAGCCGAACCGGCTGATCTGCTCGGTCTCCGGGGAGCCGCAGCGGGGGCAGCGGACGGCGAGGGTCAGCGGCACGACCTGCCCGGCCCGGACCGTGTCGGGCGGGGCGATGCCGGCGTCGGCGAGCTTCGCCCGACCGGTCTCGGAGATCCAGTCGGTGCTCCACGCCGGGCTGTAGACGGTGCGGACCTCGGCGTCGGGGTGGCCGGCGGCGGAGAGCGCCCGGCGGATGTCGGCGCGGATCACGTCCATCGCCGGGCAGCCGGTGTAGGTGGGGGTGATGGTCACGGTCACCCGGCCGGTGGCCGGGTCCTCGTCGACCGCCCGCAGGATGCCGAGCTCGTCGATGGTGATCACCCGGATCTCCGGGTCCACCACCGCAGCCACGGCGTCCCTCGCACTCACCACTGAGCCCCCGGGTGGGCGCGGTGCAGCACCTGCATCTCGGTGAGCAGGTACGACAGGTGCTCGGTGTGCAGGCCGTCCCGCCCGCCCGCCGGTGCCCAGCCGTCCGCAGGCCGGGCCAGCGTGGCCTCGGCGAGCACCGGGTCCACGGCGGCGTCGAACGCCGCGCGCAGGGTGGTCGGGTCCACCGGCGCGCCCGGGAACGGCGCGAACAGCTCGTGGACGTACGGCCAGACCTGGTCGACGGCGGCCTGCATCCGGCGGTGCGACTCGGCGGTGCCGTCGCCGAGCCGCCGCACCCAGAGCGAGGCGTGGTCGAGGTGGTAGGCGGACTCCTTGCGCGCCTTGGCCCCGATCGCGGCCAGCCGCTCGTCGCCGCAGCCGGCCAGCGCGGCATACAGCGGGAGCTGGTACGCCGACAGGAAGAACAGCTTCGCCACGGTCACCGCGAAGTCGCCGTTGGGCAGCTCGACCAGCAGGCAGTTGCGGAACTCCCGGTCGTCGCGCAGGTACGCCAGCGCGTCCTCGTCCCGGCCCGCGCCCTCCAGCTCGCCCGCGTACGTGAGCAGCAGGCGGGCCGCGCCGAGCTGGTCGAGGGCGATGTTGGTCAGCGCGACGTCCTCCTCCATCTCGGGGGCGCGGCTGGTCCAGTCGCCGAGCCGCTGGGCGGCGATCAGCGCGTCGTCGCCGAGGGCGAGGGCGAAGTCGAAGGGGCCGTTCACAGGTGGGCCACCCCGTCCGGGACCTCGTAGAAGGTGGGGTGGCGGTAGACCTTGTCGGCCGCCGGGTCGAAGAAGGCGTCCTTCTCGTCCGGGCTGGACGCGGTGATCGCGCCGGCCGACACCACCCAGATGGAGACGCCCTCCTGGCGGCGGGTGTACAGGTCCCGGGCGTTGCGCAGGGCCAGTTCGGCGTCGGGGGCGTGCAGGCTGCCGACGTGGGTGTGCGCCAGCCCGCGCCGGGCCCGCACGAACACCTCCCAGAGCGGGGACTGCTCGGTCATGCGGCTACCTTCTCCTTCTTCTCCGCCTGGTTGGCGGCGTACGCCGTGGCCGCCTCGCGCACCCAGGCGCCGTCGGCGTGGGCGTGCCGGCGGTGCTCCATCCGTTGCCGGTTGCACGGCCCCTGGCCCTTGATCACCCGCATCAGCTCGTCGTAGTCGGGCTGGGTGTAGTCGTACGCCTGCCGCTCGTCGTTCCAGCGCAGGGCGGGGTCGGGCAGGGTGAGGCCGAGGATCTCGGCCTGCTGCACGCACATGTCGACGAAGCGCTGCCGCAGCTCGTCGTTGGAGAACCGCTTGATCTTCCACGCCATCGACTGCGCGGAATGGGTGGAGTCGCCGTCCGGCGGGCCGAACATGGCCAGCGACGGGTACCACCAGCGGTCGACCGCGTCCTGCGCCATCGCCTTCTGGTCGGGGGTGCCGTGGGCCAGGACGTGCAGGATCTCGTAGCCCTGCCGCTGGTGGAACGACTCCTCCTTGCAGACCCGGATCATCGCCCGGGCGTACGGGCCGTAGGAGCAGCGGCACAGCGGGACCTGGTTGACGATCGCCGCGCCGTCCACCAGCCAGCCGATCACGCCCACGTCCGCCCAGGTCAGGGTCGGGTAGTTGAAGATCGAGCTGTACTTCTGCCGCCCGTCGAGGAGGAGCCGCACCAGCTCGTCCCGGCTGATGCCGAGGGTCTCCGCGGCGGCGTACAGGTAGAGGCCGTGCCCGGCCTCGTCCTGCACCTTGGCCAGCAGAATCGCCTTGCGCTTGAGCGAGGGCGCCCGGCTGATCCAGTTCCCCTCCGGCTGCATCCCGATGATCTCGGAATGCGCGTGCTGGGCGATCTGCCGGATCAAAGTCTTCCGGTACGCCTCGGGCATCCAGTCGCGGGGCTCGATCTTCTGGTCGGCGTCGATCACGTCGGCGAAGTACGCCTCCAGGTCGGTGTCCGGGTCGGGGGCGCGACCGCGCCGCCGGGCCGCCGCCTCCCGCAGCGCCGCCTCCGCCGCCGCCACCTCGCCGAGCAGGCCGCCGCCGGGCGCGTCGTCCGGGGCGGGGAAGTCGTTGCCATACATGGCAGCAAGTGTTACAGCTCGCCACTTGCGACACCAGAGGGTGTCACAGGTTTCCGGAGACACCTTCCGTCACGAACAGTCACGCCTGGTGTCGGCGCAGGTCGGTCAGGGGTATGACATGAGTCACTAAACAAAGGTGAAAGCCCTCAAGATTGGCGAAGCGGTCCAATATTCCGCCTTCATAGCAACCTGACAGGCGTCGGATCCTGGCATCAGGGTCGTCCGGACGTAGACTTTGCCGGTCACACCGATCGGCTGCCGACGATTGCCAGCGACAGACGGAGGCGCTTCCCCCGGCCTCGGCGATCACGCCGACCCGTTCGGAAAACGACCGGGCCCCCCGGCCCTGACATCTGGAGTTCATCCACTCATGCGACCTCGCGTGGCCATGGTGCTCGCCGTCGTGGCGGTCCTCCTGGGCAGCGCCATGCTGGTTCCCGCCGCTTACGCCCAGTTCTCCGACGACGACACCGGCGGATCCGGCGGGGGCACGCAGAGCGTGGCGGCCCCCGAGCCGACCGCCCCACCGCCGCCGGCCCTGGCCGCCGGCCCGGTCTCGGTGAACTTCTCCGGCGAGTTCTTCTCCTGGGCCCTGATGGACCGGGCCACCGGCACCATCTCCGGCTCGAAGAACCTGGCCTCGACCAACTCCACCGAGTCGATGATCAAGGCCTGGATCGTCTCTGACTACCTGCGCCAACTCGGCGACAAGGAGCCCTCCGCCACGCTGAAGAAGCAGGCGAGCCTGGCCATCCGGGACAGCAACGACGACGCGGCGAACGCCGTCCACCGCGCGGCGGGCGGCTCGTACAAGGTGTATCCGAACGGCCAGCCGAACCCGGTGATCAAGCGGGCCATCAGCATCTGCGGCCTCACCGACACCAAGCGCGGCAACGTCTCCGGGTACGAGGGCTATTGGAGCTTCACCCGGATGTCCCCCCGGGACGCCGTCCGGCTCGGCGACTGCATCGCCAACGGCAAGGCGGCCGGGCCGAAGTGGACCAAGTGGGTGCTCGACGAGATGAGCAAGGTCCGCGGCAGCGTCAAGGAACAGCAGCTCAAGTCCGGCGGCGGCAAGTGGGGAATCGTCGACGGCCTGCCGGCCGGGATCAAGGCGCAGGGCCCGGTCAGTATCAAGAACGGCTGGACGCCGTTGAACTACGACGGGAACTGGCACGTCAACTGCCTTTCGGTCACCGAGAAGTGGAGCCTCGCCGTCATGCTGCGCTACCCGCAGAAGAGCGGTCTGTCCTACGGCGCGAAGGTCTGCGCCAGCGTGGCGACCCAACTGGTCACCCCGCAGCCGGGCGCCGCGCTCAAGGTGCCGCAGCAGCCGGTCGGGAAGCTCTGATGGCGGGCAACCGCCGGGCCCGCGGCGGGGACGCCTCCCCACTGCGGCTGATCGTGATCGCCGTCGTCCTGATCGGGCTCGTGCTGGTGTCGCTGCGGCTGATGCCCGGCTCCCCGCTGGTCTCGGCCGCCGCCGCCAAGTGGGGTGACCCGTCCGCCCCGGTCGACCGCGCGGCCGCCCAGGCACCGGACCGCAGCTCGCGTCCCAGCGCCACGGCCAGCCCGTCGCCGTCGAAGTCGCTGGAGCCGCTGCCGTTCGCCGACAAGCAGATCGACCTCGACATCGAGGGCTGGTACGCCTGGAGCGTGCTGGACACCCGGACCGGGAAGATCATCGGTTCGAGGAACATGGACGAGACCAACACCACCGCGTCGCTGATCAAGGCCTGGATCGTCGCCGACTACCTGCGCCTGGCCGACAAGGCCGGGCAGGCGCCGAGCGACGCGAAGCTCGCCGACGCCACCCGGATCATCCGGGACAGCGACAACACCCGGGCCGAGCAGTTCTACAACTCCGTCGGCCGGGCCGCGTCGATCAAGCGGCTGATCTCCATCTGCAAGACCACCGACAGCAGCGTCGCGGCCGACGGGGGCTGGAGCCGGACCGCCCTCTCCCCCCGGGACACCGCGCGACTCGGCGCGTGCATCTCCGACGGTCGCGCGGCCGGCCCCAAGTGGACGAAGTGGCTGATCAACGAGATGCGGCTCGTCCGGGGTGCCGGCGACTTCGGCATCCGCAAGGCGTTCCCGGAGTCGGAGCGGAAGAAGATCGCCATCAAGAACGGCTGGATCGACCGGACCAAGGAGCAGGAGATGCACATCAACTGCCTGGCCATCGGCGACAACTGGACGATGGGCGTGATGGTCCGCTACCCGATCAACATGGGCTACGAGTACGGCATGAAGAACTGCCAGAAGATCACCGAGGCGGTACTGCGCTCGACCACCTGACGGTGGCCCCCTCGGCCCCTCGCGTCCGGACCGCGGGTGGTGCTCGGCACCGCCTATGGAGCTGCCCCGTTCGTGCTACCGCCGCCCCGGTAGCGCAGACGGGGCAGGTCCATAGGCGGCAACGGAGGGGGTTAGCCAACTCAGAGCGGCCCGAGCCGGCCGCCCACACAGGCACACACAGCGCACGCAGGCACGCGCAGGCGCACATGCAGGCACACGCGCACGCACGCCCACAGGCCGCGCCGTCAGCCGGCGAAGAACTCCGGGCCGCCCTCGGGCAGGGCCGGGGCCTCGCCGATCTCGGCCGCCCGGCGGGCGAACTCGCGCAGCCCGGCCACCTGCCGCTCGCCGAGCGAGAAGTCCAGCGCCCGGAAGTAGGTGGCCAGGGTCTCGGCGTCGAACGGCTCCCAGCGGGCGGCGGCCTCGGCGACCTGGTCCAGCTCCGCGAGGCAGAGGTCACGCGAGCGCAGGAACGCCTCGTGCACCTCCTTCACCAGGCCGGGGTGGGCGGCGGCGAAGTCCCGGCGTACCGCCCAGACGGCGAAGACCATCGGCAGCCCGGTCCACTCCCGCCAGGCCTGGCCGAGGTCGGTGACCTCCAGGCCGCGCCGGGGCGCCTCGTAGAGCGCCCGCAGCGCCACGTCGCCGATCAGCACCCCGGCGTCCGCCTCCAGCAGCATCTGGGTCAGGTCGGGCGGGCAGCGGAAGTACTCGGGGTTCACGCCGTACCGCTCGCCGAGCAGCAACCGGGCCAGCAGCACGCCCGTGCGGGAGGTCGAGCCGAGGGCCACCCGTCCGTGGTCCAGCTCGGCCAGCGGCCGGGTAGACACCACGTTGACCGAGAGCACCGGGCCGTCGCTGCCCACCGCGAGGCCGGGCAGGAGCAGCAGCTCATCGGCGTGGCGCAGGTACTCGACGTGCGAGATCGGCCCGATGTCCAGGTCCCCGGCGACGAGCGCGGCGCTGAGCCGGTCCGGCGAGTCCTTGTGCAGGTCGACGTCGATCAGGGCGCCGGAGCGCATCAGACCCCAGTAGATCGGCAGGCAGTTCAGGAACTGGATGTGTCCGACCCGGGGGCGGGCGATGCGGTCAGTCATGCTTTGACCGTATCCCCGGGGCCTGCCCGGGGCTCAGCGGGCGACGCTCGGAGTGGCCAATTCCGCATCCGGCCCCGAGGCTGCCGAGCCCCGCCGGGCGGTGGCGGCTCGCTCGACGCGAGCCGCCCGGGCGACCGGCACGGCGAACGCGCCCACCGCCAGCAGGCCCGCGAGGCCACACACCGCCACCAGCGGCCGGGGCTCGGCCAGCTCCAGCAGCAGGCCGCCCGCCGCGAAGCCGACCATCGATGCGCCCTGGGTGGCCGCCCCGAACACGGCGTACGCCCGGCCCAGCACCACCTGCGGCACCCGACGCGCCAGCAGCACATTGTTCAGGACGTTGTCCCCGCCGTTGGCCACCCCGCCGAGCAGCCAGACCGGCACCAGCAGCCACGCGGACGGCACCGCGGCGGAGCCCAGCACCGCCAGGCAGCAGCCGCCGAGCAGGAACAGGCCCGTGCCGAGCAGCCGGCCGTCGTCGGTGAGCCTGCGGGCCAGCGGGGCGAGCGCCCAGGCGCCCAGCACGACCCCGAGCGTCCAGGAGCCGGTGACCAGCCCGTAGACCGTGGTGGAGCTGCCGAGCGTCTCCCGGATGAAGAACACCTCGACCACGTTGATCGCCCCCACCGCGCCGATCACCCCGGCCAGCGAGGCCACCATCGCGACGAGCAGCGGGTCCCGGCGCAGCCGCCAGCCCCCTGCGGCCGGCCCGGTTCCTGCGGCCGGCTTGGCCCCGTGCGTCACCGGCTCCGCCCCGGGCGTCGGCCCGGCCTCGGGCTTCACGGGGACGGTGAACCGGGAGCCGCCCCGGCGCGTCCGGATCAGCAGGCCGGCGGCGACCAGGACGAGGTAGCTGGCGGCGTCCACGAGCAGCGGGAGGCGGGTACCGAACCCGCCGACCAGCAGCCCGGCCAGCGCGGGGCCGGCGAGCGCGCCGAGGGTGCCGGCGGTCTGGTTGAGGGCGCTGGCCCGGGGCAGGTCCGCCGGCCGCACCATCGCCGGCACCAGCGCGGAGAGCACCGGCTGGGTGACCGCGAGGCCGGCCGCGAGCAGCGCCACCAGGCCGATCACCAGGGCCGGGTGCCGCGCGTACGCGAGGGCCAGGCAGATCGCGGCCTGGGCCAGGCCGGCCCCGACCAGCAGGGTGCGGGAGTCCACCCGGTCGGCGAGCCGCCCGGTCAGCGGGGCGAGCGCGACCAGCGGCAGGGTCGCCGCGATCAGCAGCCCCGACACGGCCGTCCCGCCGGCCCCGGCGGACTGTAGGGCCAGCGTGAGGGCGCTCGCCGCGAGGAAGTCCCCGCAGCTGGAGACGCCCCGGGCGACGGTGGCGAGCCAGACGTCGGACCAGCGCGACCGGGCAGACGTGAAGGACATACTTCGAAGATAATCCTTCACACTTGCCGCTGGCAATCCTCCACCGCCCGGTGTGCCCCGCTCAGTCGATGGGCGCCGCCCGCCACTGCACCGCGACGGTGCGCGCCCCGGCCGGCGGGTCCGACCGCAGCCAGCGGCGGTACGGCGCCAGCAGGCCCTGGACCGCCTCGTTGAGTGCGCCCAACTCCTCCGCGTTGAGCAGCAGCACGCTGTCGCTGAACGAGCCGACGGCGAGCCACTCCGGGGATTCCTCGGGCGCCCGGCGGAGCCAGTCCCGGGTCCGCTGCGTGTCCCGCGCGATGTGCGCCTCCACGAGGGCCCGCTCGGCGGCCCGTGCCTCGGAGTCGGCCGCCTGGCCCGCCTCCACGTAGTAGGACGGGCTGAACGCCCGCCACACCCGCTCCCGGGCGTCGCCCCGGCTCGGCGCCTGCTCGACCAGGCCGAACTTCGCCAGTGCGCGCAGGTGGTAGCTGGTCGCGCTCGGCGAGAGCCCGACCAGCTCCGCGCACTCGGTGGCGGTGGCCCCACCCGGAAGCGAGCTGAGATGCTCCATGATCGCGAGCCGGGCCGGGTGGGCCAGCGCCCGCATCACCTGCGGATCGCTGATCTTCACCCGCTGCCGCTCGGGCTGCGCCTCGGTCATGGCCCCATGATCCCGCCGTCGGGACGGCCCGGCCAACCCACGGCCCGTACCGGTAAACCGCCTGCCGGGGCAGCGGGACTCGGCGTAGACTGTTCGCTCCCGCCGACGGCCGCGGTGTCGAGCACCGCAGCGGACGTCCCCGCGCCGGCTCCCGTGCCGGAAACGCGAGCGGCAGCGTAGTTTCCCGCGCCGAGGAGTACGTCGGATGACCCTGCACGCCCCCGTTTCACTCGACACCGAACTGGCCGCCGAACGGGCCCACCTGGACGCGTCCCGAGCCGCGCTGGCCCGCATGCGCGGACGGACCGAGGCACTCTTCGCCACCGGCCACAACGTCGCCGGCGACGCGTACACGGCCGAGATGCTGGGGCGCACCCTGTCCCGCCGCGTCGCCGAACTGGCCGACCAGCCCGACACCCCGCTGTTCTTCGGCCGGCTCACGTTCGGCGACGAGGAGCACCACGTCGGCCGCCGCCACGTCACCGACGACCTCGGCGAGCCCCTGGTGCTGGACTGGCGGGCGCCCGTGTCCCGGGCGTTCTACCGAGCCAGCGCCCGCGACCCGCAGGGCGTCACCGTGCGCCGCCGCTTCGGCTTCGACCGTGGCGCGCTGACCAGCTTCGAGGACGAGCGGCTGGACCGGGGCGAGGAGTTGGGCACGGCCAGCCGCATCCTCACCGCCGAGATCGAGCGCCCCCGCGTCGGGCCGATGCGGGACATCGTCGCCACCATCCAGCCGGAGCAGGACGAGCTGGTCCGCGCCGACCTAGCCGACTCGATCTGTGTGCAGGGCGCGCCGGGCACCGGGAAGACGGCCGTCGGCCTGCACCGGGCGGCGTACCTGCTCTACCTGCACCGGGAACGGCTGCGCCGCTCCGGGGTGCTGATCGTGGGGCCGAACCGGGCGTTCCTGTCGTACATCGCGGCGGTGCTGCCGGCGCTCGGCGAGGTCGAGGTCGAGCAGGCGACCGTGGAGGACCTGATCGCCCGGGTGCCGGTGCGGGCGGTCGAGGACCCTGCGGTGGCCATCCTCAAGCACGACCCGCGGATGGCCGAGGTGCTGCGCCGGGCGGTCGAGTCGCGGATCGCCGCGCCGACCGAGCCGATCACGGTCTCCGACGGGTCGTTCCGCTGGCGGATCGGCCTCGACCCGCTGCACCGGCTGGTCGAGGAGACCCGCCGGGAAGGGCTGCCGTACGCCACCGGGCGGGATCGGGTCCGGGCCCGGGTGGTCGGCCTGCTGCAACGCCAGGCCGAGGCCCGCCGGGCCGAGTCGCCGGGCGACGCCTGGCTGCGCCGGATGGGGAAGTGCCGGCCGGTCACCGACTTCCTGGACACGGTCTGGCCGGCGCTCACCCCGGAAGGGCTGGTGCACTCCCTGCTCGCCGACCCGGCGGCACTCGCGGCGGCCGCCGACGGGGTGCTCACCGACGCCGAGCAGGCGCTGCTGACCTGGGCGAAGCCGGCCCGTACCCCGAAGGCTGCGAAGTGGGCGGCCGCCGACGCGGTGCTCGTCGACGAGGCCGCCGGGCTGTTGGAGCGCCCCGCCGGCTTCGGGCACGTGGTGGTCGACGAGGCGCAGGACCTGTCCCCCATGCAGTGCCGGGCCCTCGCCCGGCGCAGCGAGCACGGGTCGGTCACCCTGCTCGGCGACCTGGCCCAGGGCACCGCCCCGTGGGCCGCCCGCGACTGGCGGGAGTCCCTGGCCCACCTGGGCAAGCCGGACGCGGTGGTGGTGCCGCTGAGCATCGGCTTCCGGGTCCCCGCCGCCGTGGTGGCGTTCGCCAACCGGCTGCTGCCGGCGCTGGAGGTGGACGTGCCCCCGGCCGAGTCGCTGCGCCGCGACGGCGCGCTGGACGTGCGTACCGTGGACGACCTGACGGCGGCGACGGCGGCCGAGGTGCGCGCGGCGCTGGCGTACGACGGCTCGGTCGGCGTGATCGCCGCCGACGACGTGGTGGACGGGCTGCGCGCGGCGCTCGCCGACGCGGGGATCGACACCGCGACCGCCGACGACGTGGAGACCGCCGCGCGGGTCACCGTCGTCCCCGCGACGCTGGTCAAGGGCCTGGAGTACGACCACGTCGTGGTCGTAGAGCCGGCCGCGATCGTGGCCGCCGAGCCGCGTGGCCTGCACCGGCTGTACGTGGTGCTCACCCGGGCGGTCTCCCGGCTGACGGTGCTGCACACGGCCCCCCTCCCCGCCCCGCTGGGGTGACTCGGGCCAGGTCACAGCGCGCTGGCGGCAGCGGTGGACCTCTTCGCCAGGATCAGCAGGATCAGGCAGCCCAGCGCCGATGACGCCGCCTGCGCCAGCACCCAGGGCCAGCCGAGCACGTCGGGAGCCCGCGCGGTGATCAGGCCGACAGAGACCGGCAGGGTGAGGATCGCCAGGACGTCCACGCCGTTGGCGAGCCAGAGGAGCATGCCGGCGGGGAACGCGCCGAGTGGGGTGTCGATGAGGATCGTGCCGATGCTGGCGGCGCTGGCCCTGGCGCGCTGGACGGCACCGACGGCGACGGCCGGCCCCGCCGCGATCCCGAGAGCCCACCACGGGCCGTCGAGCACGCCGGCGACCTGTAGGCCGCCGAGGGCGAGCGCACCCCAGACGGCCGCGACGGCGGCGGGGACCACGAGTCTCTGGGCGGTCACCCAGCGACCCGGAACGCCGAGCAGCCGGAGCATCGCCGGGTTCGCGGCGTCGCTGTGGGTGGACTCGGAGGTGAGGCCGGCGGCAGCCAGGGCACCAATGAGGAGTACGCCCGCCAGCAACCAGCCCGGGCCGTCGGCGAGGAGGGTGGGCAGCGCGGCACCGCCCGCGAGCCACCACAGCTTGCCCACCTTCCGGCGCGCGATGAGCAGGTCCTGCGCCACGAGTGGCGGTATGCGCCGTCGTGCGATCAGGTTGGTCGTGCGGATGCCCGTCCGCCGTCGCCAGAACCTGCGCGCGCTCATCTCGGTCAGGAACGAGGGTTCGACGGCGTAGACGACGTCGGAGTAGGCGCCCGCGGTGACGGACGCCTCCGCGATCGGGGACGCCGGCCAACCGTCGAGTCGCCGAAGCGCCGCGACCACCGCGCCGATGGCGCTGACGAGGGCGAAGCAGCCGAGGGCGAGCTGCACGGCCGCCGGCGGCGTCCCTCCGACCGGCAGTCGAAGCTCGCCGTACATCTGAAGGCCCGCCGCCACCACCAGGCAGCCGGCCCCGACGGCGACACCCGCCCCGTCGGCGACGCGGGCCGTGCTCGGCCGCCGCTGGCAGTACAGGGCCACCAGCGCCACGAGGATCGCGGCCGCGCCGCCGGTGGCCGCGCCGGCCACGACGACGGCCGTTCCCGCCGGCCGGGCGACAAGGTGGCCGGCCACGGCGAGGCCGGTCACGCCGCCCAGCGCCAGCGCCGCGACGGTGGTCAGCGCCAGCGCCGGCGTCAGCAGCATGCGGCGAGACACCGGCGCGGGCAGCAGCCAGGTGGCGTCGCTGCGGCTGATCGCCAGGGGACCCACCTGGCGGAGTACGACGAAGAAGGCCGCGAGCACCGCCACCGCACCGACGAGGACCGTCGCGGACGGCCCGGCGGCCGGTGGCTCCTGCGGCCAGACGACCGCGACGACCGGCTGGCCGACGAGTGCGACCGCCATCAGCGACGCCAGGGTCACCGTGTAAATGGTGCTGACGTCGACCCGGCCGTCAGCGGCGATCCGCCGCCGACGGATCCAACGACGGATGTTGACGTCGTCGACCGGGTGGCCGGGTGTCGGCACGCGGGTCAGGGTCACCGGCTAGCTGTCCGGCCTGCTGAGGGGGACAGCGGTCGCGCCGACGCTCCGCCAGAAGCCCTCGTCGTGGCTGGCCATGACGAGGGTGCCGCCGGACGCCACGTAGTCGCGCAGGTGCGTCACGACGGCGGCCTTGATTCCGGTGTCGAGGCGTTGCTCCGGTTCATCCAGGATCAGCAGCCGGCTCGGGCGGACGAAGGTGGCCGTCAGGAGGAAACGCTGGCGCTGGCCGGACGAGAGGGTGATGGGGAGGCTGTCGGCGAGGCCGGTCAGCCCCAGCAGGTCGCAGAGGACGTCGATGTGCCCGTCGTTCGGGTCCCCGCCGTTGGCGACCCGAACCAGGTCGAGGTGCTCGCGCACCGTCAGCCCCTGATACCAGCTCGGTGACTCCACTGTGGTCGCGACCTGGCGCCAGAACTCGACGCCGCGCCCGGGCGTCATGGAGAAGACCGTGACCGCGCCGTCGGACGGCTCCTGCAGACCCGCGACGCAGCGCAGCAGCGTGGACTTGCCCACCCCGTTCTCTCCGACCAGCGCGACGACATCGCCCTCGGCAATCCGCAGGTTGACGGCGTCGAGGACGATCGTGGACCCGTAGGTGACCGTGAGGTCATCGACCTCGACGGCACAGGCTGAATGGGCGGTCATTGCGACACGCTCAAGGTGAGGCCTCCACTTTCGCTAGCGAAGTCAGCCCGCGCCGGACGGGAGGGTGACCCCTCAGGTGAGGGCGGCGGCGATCGCGCGCAGCGGGTCGCCAGACTGGGCGATCGGCACCGTGAAGGCGGCCCAGGAGCCGTCGGTGAAGTCGATCCGCAGCCGCTTCGGGTTCAGCCGGTGCCGGCCGACCCGGGCGGCGGCGACGGCCGCCCGGGGCACGGACCAGGCCACCTCCAGCTCGGCGGTGGACGGGTCACCGCCTCCGGACCAGATCGAGGTGGGGCCGGTGACGCAGAGCAGCAGCCGGCCGTCGGTGGCCGCGAGCACGCGCTCCCGCAGGCCCGGCCGCGCGGCGACCTGCCGGTCGGCCAGGGCCAGCCGGGACGCCGCCGAGCCGGGTGCGCCGCGCCCGGCCACGCCGTGCAGGACGCGGTCGACCGCCCGGTCGCCGGCGGCGAAGACCACCAGCGGGGAGAGCACGTTGAGCAGGATTCCGAGCAGGCCGGGGCCACCGCCCGCGCCGGCGTCCGCGTTCGGTCCGGCCGGCGGCTCCGGCGCGGTCACCCCGGCCGCCACGTCGGCCTCCGCGACGGCGAGCAGCCGCTCGCCGGGCGTGAGCAGCCGGGACACCCCTTCGGCGTACGGGCCATCCGGCATGGCGTCAGTACCGGTCGAACCGGTCGTACCCGGCGGTACGGTCCTGGCCGGTGTACCCGGCGGTGCGGTCCTGGCCGGAGCGCCCGGCGGGGTCCTGGCCGGAGCGCCCGGCGGGGCGGTCCTGGCCGGCGGCGCGGTCGCCGACGACCTCGCCGACCAGGTCACGCACCCGGGCGGCGGCGGCCTCCTGCGCACGGTTCGCGGCGGCGGTGAACTCCTCCGCCAGCGTGTACGAGTCGAGACGCATCGCCCGGGCGTCCAGTTCGGACGACAGGATCTTGCCGTCCGCGCCTGCGGTGACCCGCACCAGCCCGGAGTCGCTCACCCCCTCGGCGCTGCTCTGCTCCAGCTCGGTCATCCGGGAAGCCAGCTCCCGCTGCCAGCCGTCAAGGTTGCGGGCCAGCGCCTCGATCCGGTCCAGGCCGGGGAAGGTCATGTCGTCCTCTCAGTTGCCGATGGTGTCGAAGATGTTCTGCACACCCGTCGTGTACGGGCCGAGGTCCTCACGGTACGTCCCGTCGTGCAGGTAGTTGCGGTCCTTGGTCCCGTCGGAGATGTCGTCCAGCCCCGTCCCGGTGTCCAGCAGCGCCCCGAAGAGGCCGTTGACGTTGACCGGGGACGCCACGTTGATGGCGAGCTTGCCGGGAAAGAGCGTCTTGAACCGTTCTATCTGGAACGCCCGCCCCTCGGCCGACCACCCGGTCGAGTTCCACGCCCGGTGCGCCTTCTTCGCCTTGCGAATCTCCATCACCGCCCGGCGGTAGCGGGTGAGCAGCTCGGCGACCTTCTGCAGCTTGGTGGCCAGCTTGGCGAGGATCTCCGCGAACCGGGCCACGATCTTGCACATCCGGCCGACGGTGGTGGCGAGCCGGGCGAACACCCGGACCACGGTCGCGGCCAGCGAGATGCCCGCGCTGAGCACCGCCGCGACCGCCGCGATGATCACCTCGGTCAGGAACCAGATCAGGAACTCCAGAATCAGCTCGACCAGCAGGTTGAACGCGTCGACCGCCGCGTTGGCCGCGTCGACCAGCACGTCCTTGGTGCCGTCCAGGCCCCGGGCCAGCTCCTCGATCGCCTCCTCCACCGACTCCATCGTGGCGTGGAAGCTCTCGGCCGCGTCGCCGGACCAGGCGCCGCGCAGCCGGGCCCGGTCGGCGACCTGGTCCCCGGCGAGCCGCCGGACCGCCTCCCCGGCGCTCATGCAGTGCTGTGCGGCGCGCATGAGGTCGTCGGGCTCGCCGGCGACCAGCTCCAGGAGCTGCTCAAGCGGCCACAGCACGGCGTTGGACAGCGGCTTGAACGGGTCGGGGGTGCCCGACACGATCTACTCGAAGTAGGTCTTGTTGCGCTGGAGCGCCTCGGTGCTCATCGGCCCCCCTCAGCCACGGTCGGGGCCGCCTGGGGCGTCGGTGACGGGGTGGCCGACGGTGACGGGGTGGGCTCGTGACCGGCGTCGGGCACGGGCGGCCGGCCGGGCATCAACGGGGCACGTTCGGGCGCGTCCGACCGGCCAGGCGCGAACAGGTCCCGGTTGTCCACGTCCGAGCCGGTGTACGAGCCGGCCGTCTCGTCCAGCCCTTCGGCGATGTCGGCCATCACGTCGGCCCCGTCCGCCAGCCCCTGCAGGCACGACTCGAACTGCTCGGCGTACGCGGCGGCCAGGCCGAACGACGCCGGCATCACGCCGAACGCGTGCCGGGGCACATGTGTGTCGCCGAACAACTGATGGAGTTGGCGGAACCGATCGGCCCGCTCCCGGGACGTCGTCGCGAACGCGCTCAGCGCCTCCGGCTGGACGTCGAGATTTCCGCTCGGGCTCGCCATCGACCCTCCCCTGTGTCCTGTGCGACGGGTCAGCCGCACCGCATTGGCTCTAGGTGAATCGCGGGATCTACCGACGACATCTGTCCCCGGTAGCGTGCGGGGAGTACACCATAGGGCGGCGGCAACTGTCCGCCGGCCGACCACGAAGGAGCCGTCATGATCCTCGCCCGCGCCGACCAGGCCACCCGCCGGTACGGCGACGTGCTCGCCCTCGACCGGGTCAGCCTCGACGTGCACGCGGGCGAGTTGGTCGGGTTGCTCGGCCCGAACGGCGCCGGCAAGAGCACCCTGCTGAACCTGCTGGTCGGGCTGCGCCGGCCCACCGCCGGCCGGGTCGAGCTGTTCGGCGGCGACCCGCGCGACCCCGCCCACCGCCAGCAGATCGGGGTCACCCCGCAGGAGACCGGCCTGCCCGGCACGCTGCGGGTCGGCGAGGTGGTCGACTTCGTCGCCGCCCACTTTCCGGACCCGGTCCCCCGGGGCGAGCTGCTGGACCGGTTCGGCCTCACCGACCAGGCCCGGCGGCAGACCGGCGGGCTCTCCGGTGGCCAGCGCCGCCGGCTGGCCGTGGCGCTCGCCTTCATCGGGCGGCCCCGGCTGGTGGTCCTCGACGAGCCGACCACCGGGCTGGACGTCGAGGCCCGCCACAGCCTCTGGGAGGCGATCCGCAGCTTCCACGCCGACGGCGGCACCGTGCTGCTGAGCAGCCACTACCTGGAGGAGGTGGAGGCGCTGGCGCATCGGGTGGTGGTGATCGGGGAGGGCAGGGTGCTGGCCGACGACACCACCGAGGCGATCCGCGGGGTGGTCGGCGTACGCCGGGTCAGCCTGGTCGCGGCCGACCTGCCGGCGCTGCCCGGGGTGGTCCGGGTCGAGCGCGTCGAGGACCGCACCCACCTGCTCACCACCGACGCCGACCGGCTGGTGCGGGCGCTGGTGGCCAGCGGCGCTCCGTTCCACGACCTGGAGGTGCGTCCCACCTCGCTGGAGGAGGCGTTCCTCGCGATCACCGCACCGGGCGGGCAGGACGTCGTCCCCGGCGGGACGGTCGCCCCACCGACCGCCGCCGACCACGCCGGCCAGCCCGCCACCGCCTGAGGAGACACCGGTTCCCGTGAGACTCGCCCTCGTGCACGCCCGCTACCAGCTCCTGGAGACGATCCGGATCCCGGTGGCGGTCTTCGGCAGCGCCTTCTTCCCCGCCGTGTCGATGCTCTTCTTCGTGGTCCCGTTCGCCGGGGACGATCCGACCGGCGCCACCTACGCCACCGCCGCCATGGTCACCTTCGCGGTGATGAGCGCCAACATCTTCCAGTACGGCGTCGGCGTGGCCGAGGACCGCGCCCAGCCCTGGAACCCGTACACCCGCACGCTGCCGGCCGGCCCGGGGCCGCGCTTCGCGGGCCGGGTGCTCGCGGGGCTGGCGCTGACCCTCCTCTCCCTGCTGCCGGTCGTGGTGATCGCGGCGCTGCTCACCGACGCCCGGATCAGCCCCGGGGCGTTCGGCCTCGCCGTCGCCGCGGTCGCGCTGATCTCGGTGCCGTTCACCCTGTTGGGCCTGTCCATCGGGTACGCGCTGCCGAGCAAGGCGGCGATCGTGATGGCCCAGGTCGTCTTCTTCCCGCTGGCGTTCGGCGGCGGGCTGCTGTCCCCCCCGGGCAGCGCGCCCGCGTTCGTCGAGGCGATCGCGCCGTACCTGCCGACCCGGGGCGCGGTGGAGCTGATGTGGGCGGCGGTCGGTCCCTGGCGTCCCGCGCCGCTCTCGGTGGCCATGCTCGGCGTGTGGATCGTGGGGCTGGCGGCGCTCGCCGGGTGGGCGTACCGGCGCGACGAGGGTCGCCGCTTCCACTGACCCGCCCCGACGGCACCACGCGGAGGGCGGGCGGTCGACGCCGCCCGGGGCAGTTCGTCCCAATTCCGCCCGCCCGGCCCGGCCGCGGTGCCAGGATGCGGGCAGGGCGTCCCGCCGGGGCCGCCCCCTGCGAGAGGGGTCAGCGTGAGCACCGTCCCGCCGGGCACGCCGTGCTGGGCCGACCTGGCCACCCCGGACCTGGCGGGCGCGCGGCGCTTCTACCCGGAGCTGTTCGGCTGGACCGGCCGGATCGCCCCGCAGCCGGAGGCGGCCGGCTACACCACCTTCCTCAAGGACGGCCGGTCGGTGGCGGGCGCCGGGCCACCGGCCACCCCGGACCAGGTGCCGATCTGGTCGACGTACGTGGCGACCGACGACGCGGACCTGGTCACCACCCGGGTGGAGGCGGCCGGGGGGCAGGTGCTGGTCGCCCCGTTCGACGTGTTCGACCAGGGCCGGATGGCGGTCTTCGCCGACCCGGCCGGCGCGGTGTTCAGCGTCTGGCAGCCGATGGCCCACCCGGGGGCGGAGCTGTTCAACGTCCCGGGGGCGATGAGCTGGAACGAGCTGGTCACCCCGGACCCGGAGGGCGCGAAGGTCTTCTACGAGCTGGTCTTCGGCTGGCATCCGGAGGAGCAGCCGACGGAACCGGTCACGTACACCGGGTGGCGGCTGGGCGGGCGGGTCGTGGGCGGGATGATCCCGCCGCTGGGCGACGACTTCCCGGCCGATCTGCCGGCGTACTGGACCGTCTACTTCGCCGTGGCGGACGCCGACGCCACCGCCGCCCGGGCCGCCGAGCTGGGCGGCACGATCCTGGTCCCGCCCCGCGACATCCCCCAGGGTCGGCTCGCCGCCCTCCGCGACCCGCAGGGCGCCCTCTTCTCCGTCATCGCCCGCTGAGCTGCGCCGCTACTGCGGACGCAGCCCCGCGACGAGGATGTCGACCAGCCGGCGCGCGTCGTAGCGCGGGTCGTGGCCCGCGCCGATGCAGAGGTTGCCGACGCCGCGCATCAGCTCGTAGGCCGCCACGTCGGGGCGGACTTCGCCTGCTGCGGCCGCGGCGTCGAGCAGCCGGGCGCAGACGGGCACGAGGCGGTCGAGGAAGTAGGCGTGCAGGGCCTCGAAGGCCGCGTCGTCGGAGCGCAGCGCCTCAGCGAGGCCGTGCTTGGTGACGAGGAATTCGACGAAGAGATCGATCCAGCGGGCCAGTGCGACGCACGGGGTGTCGCAGTCGGCCAGCAGGGTCGGGCCGGCCTCGGCGCAGGCCTCGACCTGGTGCCGGTAGACGGCGACGACGAGATCCGCCCGCGTCGGGAAGTGGCGGTAGATCGTGCCGACGCCGACGCCGGCGCGGGCGGCGATGTCGCGTACCGGCGCGTTGACGCCGCAGGCGAGGAAGGCCGCGGCGGCCGCGTCGAGCAGGGCCTGCTCGTTGCGCCGGGCGTCGGCCCGCCTCCGCGCGCCTGACACCCCCGATTCGTCGACGGCCATGGCGTCACACCCCCTTGCCAAACGGAACACGGTTCCGTATCGTCTAGACGGAACGCTGTTCCGCTTCTTCATGATGTCACCCCAAGGGAGAAAAGTCATGCCTCACTCAGACCCGAGGGCCAGCGCGCCCGTTCCGGTCGTCTCGGTCGCTCCGGTGGCGCTGCCAGCACCGGGCCGCGGCGAGGACCTTCAGGTACGAGTCTCGGCGCCCGTGACCGGTCACGAACTGCCTGTCGTCGTCTTCTCGCACGGCTTCGGCTGGTCGATGAACGGCTACGCCCCGCTGGTCGACTTCTGGGCGGCCAACGGGTTCGTGGTAGTGCAGCCCACCCACCTCGACTCCCGGACGCTCGACGTCACCCCCGACGACCCCCGTCACCCCGAGATCTGGCGTTTCCGCGTCGCGGACCTCCGGCGCGTCCTCGACGAGTTCGATCGCGTCGAGGACGCCGTGCCCGGCCTCCGGGGGCGCGTCGACCGCAGCCGCGTCGCCGCCGCCGGACACTCCTGGGGCGGCCAGACCGTGAGCATGCTGCTGGGCGCACGCGTCCTCGGCGCCGACGGCACGCCCGGCGAGGACATGTCCGACCCCCGGGTCGGCGCGGGGGTGCTGCTGGCCACGCCCGGCACGGGCGGCACCGACCTGAGCCCGTTCGCGGCCGAGCACTTCCCCTTCATGAACCCGAGCTTCGCGCAGATGACCACGCCGGCCCTCGTGGTCGCCGGGGACCGGGACCAGTCCGGCCTGACCGTCCGGGGGCCGGACTGGTTCGCCGACCCGTACCACCTCAGCCCCGGCCCCAAGAGCCTGCTCACCCTGTACGGGGCGGAGCACTCCCTCGGCGGGATTCCCGGCTGGTCGGTCGCGGAGACGACCGACGAGAGCCCCGACCGTGTCGCCCTGCTTCAGCGGCTCACCTTGGCCTACCTGCGCAGCGCGCTGCAACCGGGGGACGGCAACTGGGCTGCGGCGAACGCCGAGCTGACGACGAGCACCCACCCCCTGGGCCGCGTCGAGTCCCGCTGACGCGCCGGTCCCCGTGCCGCGCCGGGGCGCGGGCCGGGCCGCACGGTTGGGAAGGGGCCCTTCCTATACCGAAAGCGTTAACAGGGTGCCCTTCCTTTCACCCGGGGGCGGACGGGGACCACGAGGGGGCCGTGCTCTCCGGGTAGGACGCGGACCGAGGCGCGGTAGTGCCGGGCCAGCAGCTCCTCGGTGAGCACGTCGCGGGGCGGCCCGGCCGCGGCGACCCGGCCGGCGGCGAGTAGGACCATCCGGTCGGCGTACTCGCCGGCCAGGGAGAGGTCGTGCATGGTGGCGAGGACGGTGAGGCCGTGCTCGCGGCGGAGCTGGTCGACCAGCTCCAGCACCTCCTGCTGGTGGCCGATGTCCAGGGCGCTGGTCGGCTCGTCGAGCAGCAGCAGGGTCGCCCCCTGGGCGAGCGCCCGGGCCAGGAAGACCCGCTGCCGCTCGCCGCCGGAGAGGGTGGCCAGCTCACGGCGGCCGAAGCCGGCCAGGTCGAGGCGGTCCAGCACGTCCCGCACGGCGGCCAGGTCGGCGGCGGACTCCCGGCCCAGCGACGGGATGTACGGGGTCCGGCCGAGCAGCACGTAGTCGAAGACCGGCATGCCGGCCGGGACGACCGGGGACTGGGCGACGGTGGCCACCACCCGGGCCCGGTCGCGGCGGCGCAGCGCCTCGCTCGGCGTACCGAACAGGGAGATGGCGCCCGGCGCGGGCAGCAGGCCGCCGACGGCGCGCAGCAGGGTCGACTTGCCGGCGCCGTTCGGGCCGATCACGGTGACCCACCCGCCCGGCTCGACGCGCAGGTCGACGCCGCGCAGGACCGGCGCCCCGTCCAGGGTGACGTGCAGGTCCCGTACCTCGACGGCGGGTGCGCCGGACGGCCGGCCGGCGGGGACGGGGGCGCTCACGTGAGCGCCCGGCGGGCGGTGCGCAGGACCAGCACGAAGAACGGGCCGCCGAGCAGCGCGGTGACCACGCCGATCGGGATCTCGGTGGGGGCGGCGGCGGTCCGGGCGACCACGTCGGTCAGCGCCAGGAACGCACCACCGAAGAGCAGGGACAGCGGCAGGACGACCCGGTAGCTCGACCCGGCGAGCAGCCGCACGGTGTGCGGCACGATGATCCCGACGAAGCCGATCAGCCCGGACGCGGAGACCGCAGCGGCGGTGCCGAGCGAGGCGGCGGCGATCAGCAGGTACCGGGAGCGCTGCGGGTGCAGGCCGAGGCCCCTGGCCTCGTCGTCGCCGACGGACAGCACGTCCAGCTCGCGGCGGTGCAGCAGCACCACGACGGTGGTGAGCAGGAAGTACGGCAGGACCAGCCGGACGTCGTGCCAGCCGGCGGTGGCGAGCCGGCCGAGCAGCCACGAGTAGACCTGCTGGATGGTGTCGGAGTTGCGCTGGAGCAGGTACGTCTGCCCGGCGGAGAGGAACGCGGACACGGCCACCCCGGCCAGGATCAGCGTCGCCGTCGAGCGTCCCCGCCCGCCGGCCGCCCCGAGCAGGTAGGTCATGGCGACCGCGCCGAGCGAGCCGACGAACGCGGCCAGCGGGATGGTGACCGGCAGCCCGGTCAGCGCGCCGCCCGCCCCGGCGCCGAGGGCGATCACGGCGGTGACGGCGAGCCCGGCCCCGGCCGCCACCCCGAGCAGGTACGGGTCGGCCAGCGGGTTGCGGAAGACACCCTGGTAGCAGCCGCCGGCCAGGGCGAGCAGCCCGCCGACCAGCAGCCCGAGCACCACCCGGGGCAGCCGCAGCTCGGTGACGATGGCGATCTCGCGCTCGGTCAGCCCGCTGTCGAGGCGCACCCCGGGCAGCAGGTTGAGCAGCTCGGCGGCGACGCTGCCCGGGGGGAGGCTGACCGGCCCGAGGGAAACCCCGGCGACGAGCGCGACCAGCACGGCCACCACCCCCGCGGCCAGCCAGCCGGGCCGCAGCCCGGCCGGCCGGTCCACGGGGGTGGGGGTCGGTGCTTTCCGCACGGCGGTGGGCCCGCTCAACGCCCGTCGTCCAGGGTCACGCCGGCACCTTGGCCACGGCGTCGACGACGGAGCGGAGCAGGTCGACGACCCGGGGGCCCCAGCGCGAGGCGATGTCGTCGTCGAGCGCGACGACCTGGTTGTTCTTGACGGCGGTGACGCCCGCCCAGCCGCTGCGCGCCTTGACGGTCTCGGGGTTCTGCTTGCAGCACTTGGTGTCGGCCAGGAAGACGAAGTCGGGGTTCGCCTTGACGATGACCTCCTGGGAGAGCTGCGGGTAGCCGCCGTTGCGCCCGTCGGCGTCCGACGGGTCGGCGATGTTCTCCAGGCCGGCGAGGGCGTAGATCGAGCCGATGAAGGTCTTGCTGGTCGCGCTGTACAGCTCCGGGCCCAGCTCGTGGTAGTAGGTCAGCTTCGTCGACCGCTGTGGCAGGTCCTTGGTCAGCTTGGCGATGTCGTCCTTCATCCGCCGGACCACGTCGGCCGCCTCGGTGGGGTGGCCGGTGAGCGTGCCGAGGTCGGTGAGCTGCCGGTAGGAGTCGTCCAGGGTGACCGCCGCCGGGGTGATCAACACCGGGATCTTCAGCGTGGTGAGCTGGTCGACGATCTTGTTGGTGTCGGTGGAGAGCACCACCAGGTCGGGGGCCTTGCCGGCGATCGCCTCGGCGTTCGGCTGGAAGCCGGACAGGTCGCTCTTCGGCGCCTCCGGCGGGTGGTCCGACTGGTCGTCGACGGCCGTGACCTGCTTGCCGGCGCCGATGGAGAAGAGCATCTCGGTCGTGCTCGGCGAGAGCGAGATGATCTTCTCCGGACGCTTCTCCAGCGTCAGCTTGCCGACGGTGGCCGGGAACGCGGCGGACGCCGAGCTGCCGCCTGCGGCGGGGGTGTCGTCGGAGCTCTTCTCGGCGCAGGCGCCGAGCGCGAGCGCGGCCACCGCGAGGGTCGCGGCGAAGAGCCGGGGGGTACGTCGGAACACATGTCCTCCTGTCGGTCGAGGAGCGTGGTGCTTCGCCGACAGGAGCCGTGGTGCGGATGCCCGTCCGCGAGGCGCCCTTCCTCGAAGGCGCGTATCGCGACCGCGCCGCAGGCGACCTGGCTCGCCACACACGGCGGCGCCGGCCGACCGGCCGACGCCTGGAAAGGAACCGGCCGTCGTGGCCGGCCCCACGCCCGCCCCGGAAGGGGCGGGACGCCACGGGTGGGGCATCACAGTTGCGGGACAGCGCCGGATTCACACCGGCTTCGCTGCGGAATGGTCGGTGCCACGGTAGCGCACGTTCCGCTCGCACCTGGCTGAGCCAGGGGTCATCTCGCTGCGCGCACGCCCCGTCACGGGATGGGGCCCGGCGTGGGCCCCACCCCGCAGGACGGTCAGGCGCAGTACTGCGCCTGCTTGTTGATCACCCGGTACGGGCAGTCGGCGTACTCGGAGAGCAGCAGGACCGCCTCCTTGTTCCGCGAGGTCTGGGCGGGGATGATCTCGTCGGGCGGGTAGAAGCCGCCACCGCTGCCGGACGAGCCGGGGTACATCTCGAAGGTGTACGCCCAGATGCCGTACGTCGCCCACATCCAGTCGAGGCTGTCGCCGTCGGTGATGTAGAGGTCGCTCGACTGCTCCGGGGTGTACCCGTTGGTGGCCGCCATCTGCTGGCCGAGCGTGGCGAAGGTGCTGTACTGGTCGGCGGTCATCCCGGTGGTGGTGTTCGCCGTGGTGTAGCCGAACGGCCAGAGAATGAGCTGCGAGTACGTGTGCCAGTCGATGTTGGCCTTGATCTGCTGCACCCCGCCGACGACCCGGCTGTTGACGAAGTCGCGCATCGCCTTCGTCTCCGGGGCGGAGAAGGCGGACGGGCCGCGGTAGGTCAACGACGACGCGGAGCCGGACGAGCCGCCGCAGCAGCCCCACTTGTAGCCCCAGTTCCGGTTCAGGTCGGTGCCGACCGCCGTCGAGCCGCTGTTGGGCTGCCGGTTCTTGCGCCAGGACCGGTACGACCCGGTGGCGATGTCGTACTCGCTGCCGTCGGGGTTGACGGTGGGGACGATCCAGATCTCCCGGGAGTTGACGATGTTGGTGATCCGGGAGTCGCTGCCGTAGCTGTCGGTGAACATGTTGAGCAGGTAGATCGCCATCTCGACGGTCAGGTGCTCGCGGGCGTGCTGCTGGGAGTTGAACAGGATCTCCGGCTCGGCCTCGTCGGTGGCCACGTTGTCGGAGATCTTCACCGCCATCAGGTCCCGGCCCTCGTGCGACCGGCCGATGCTGGTCTTACGCGCGATGGTCGGGTGGTCGGCGACCACCTTGTTGACCGCGGCGGTCAGCTCGGCGTAGTCGTGGTAGTTCGAGTCGGCGGACGGGAAGCCCAGGGTGCCGACCTCTCCGGCGGGTGCGGCCGGGACCACCTCCTTCTCCAGCCGGAAGCCGAGCCGCTGGATCGCCGACGCCTCGTCCGTGGTGGCCGAGACATGCAGGATGCCGTGCTCGCTGGAGTCGATGGCGGCACCGGTGCGGGCCACCGCGTTGCGGTCGGCCAGGGTACGTGGGCCGAGCACCCGGTACTCGGCGGCGGCCGGCTCGGCGGTGCTCTCCGGGGCCGGTCGCGCGGAGACCGGGCCGGTGGCGACGGTGAGGCCCAGGCCGGCGGCGGTGGCGAGCACCAGCGCGCGACGCAGGCGGACGGGAGTACGGAAGGCCATGGACAACCTCCTCAGGGCACGGGGAAATCCCGTTCTGTGTCGCACACTTCATCACCCGTCACATGGTCATATCAATATGTTTCGCTGCTTTCCCCATCCCGACCTGATCCTCACATTGGCAACGATTTTCCATCCCTCAACATCTGGCGAAACTTCCCTCCAGGCGGGATAGTGACCGGCAAGTACGCCCCGACCCGCCTCACTTCGCGGAGATCCCATGGTCAGCAGAGCCCTGCGCGCGGTCGCCCTTGCCGGCGTCGCCGCGCTCGCCCTCGGCGGCGCGGCCGTCCCTGCCCCCGCCAGCGCCCATCCCTCCACCGTCGCGCACGACGAGGAGATCACCTTCCAGGAGTGGTCCCGCTACCCCGACTGGCGCTCCGGCGCCCACCAGGGCACCCGGGCCGTCCCCGGTCACCACACCGGGATCACCATCGGCCGGCCCGCCGGCACCACCGAGTTCACCGACGAGCACAGCGGCACCACCGCCACCTGGGAGTACGCCACCTGGACCTCGCCGCGCACCAGGATCGGCTTCGACGCCACCGAGCTGGTCGCCTCGTGGAACGCCGACACCCCGGCAGGCACCTGGATCCAGGTCGAACTCCAGGGCACCTACAACACCGGTAGCCAGACCCCGTGGTACGTCATGAGCCGCTGGGCCTCCGGCGACCAGGACATCAAGCGGGCCACCCTGGACGGTCAGGGCGACCCGTGGTCGAGCGTCTGGACCGACACGTTCTCGATCGACGACGCCGAGGCCGGGGTGCTGCTGCGGTCGTACCAGCTCCGGGTCGGCCTCTACCGCAAGCCCGGCCAGGCGGCATCACCCCAGGTCCGGATGGTCGGCGCGATGAGCTCCAACGTCCCGGACCGGTTCACCGTCGCCCCGAGCCGGGGCGGGATCGCCTGGGGCACCGAGCTGGCCGTCCCGGCCCGCTCCCAGATGATCCACTCGGGCAACTACCCCGAGTGGGGCGGCGGCGGCCAGGTCTGGTGCAGCCCGACGTCCACCACGATGGTGCTCGAGTACTACCGCAAGCTGCCGTCGGCGCAGGACATGTCCTGGATCACCCCCGGCTACGTCGACCCGCAGGTGGCCCACGCAGCCCGGATGACCTGGGACTACGAGTACGAGGGCGCGGGCAACTGGCCGTTCAACACCGCGTACGCGGGTAGCTTCTCCGGCATCGACGCCCGGGTGACCCGGCTGCACTCCCTCGACGAGGTGGAGCGGTTCATCAAGGCCGGCATCCCGGTGATCACCTCGCAGTCCTTCCTCGCCACCGAGCTGGACGGGTCGAACTACGGCACCTCCGGCCACCTCTTCGTGGTCGTCGGCTTCACCGCCGACGGCGACGTGATCGTCAACGACCCGGCGTCGTCGACGAACGCGGAGGTGCGCAACGTGTACAAGCGGGAGCAGTTCGAGCAGATCTGGCAGCGCACCAAGCGCTACCGGGCCGACGGCACGGTGACCGGCGGATCCGGCGGCATCGCGTACCTGGTCAAGCCGGCGAACCGGCCCTGGCCGGTGGTCCGGGGCTCGACCAACTGGTAGGGAAAAACGGCACCGGGCCCGGCTCGTCCCCGGGGACGGCCCGGGCCCGGCTCACGCTCAGGCCCGGCTCACGCTCAGGGACGCTGGTCTCCGGGGCCGCCCTCGGCGGGCTGGTCGTCGCCGGCCAGCGCGGAGCGCAGCCGCTCCTTCTCGGCCCGGCGCCGCTCGGCGGCCTCCGACATCTCCCCGGCCATCTCGTCCCGCCAGCCCCGGAGCAGGAAGAACGAGAGCGTGGCGGAGAACGCCAACGCCAGCATCAGCTGCAGGAAGATGTTCATCCCGACCGGCCAGAGCGCCACGAAGACCACCGCGAACAGCCCGATCCGGCCCAGCGTGTACTTGACCGCCGCGCTCACGTTCGCACTCCGTTCTCCGCCGGCTCGCCGGCGGGAGGATACAGCCGCCGGCTCGCCCGGGCGGGAGGGTTGTTCAGCCCGTCCGCCGGGCCAGCCAGTGGACGCCAAGAAACCACACCACCGCGTACACCATGGTGAACGTCGTGGCCGCGAGCCCGCCGGAGACCATCGGCGGCAACCCGTCGACCAAGCCGGCCACCAGCAGGCCGCCGACCACGGCGAGCACGGCCGCCGCCAGCGCGGCCACCACCCGGGCCGCACCGAACTCCCAGGCCCGGAAGTCCTCCCAGTACAGCCAGGCGGGCAGGATGATCGCCAGCCAGCCGTTGGCCCGGCCGAAGTCGCCCGCGCCGACCGTGGCGAAGCCCCAGTCGAGCAGCAGTAGGGCGAGCAGGCCGATCACCATGCCGGCGAGGCTCACCCCGAGCAGGTCGCCGAGCGCGACGACGCGCCCCTGGGCATCGCGCCGGGGAAACCCGCCCTGGTCAGGCTGACTCGACTCGCTCATGGCATACGAGGGTACGGGCCGGTCAGGCCCAGACCTGCTGCGGCTCGGACCGGCGCTCGGCCAGCGACGGGGCGGCGTCGTACTCGCGGACGACCTCGTAGCGGGTGTTGCGCTCGACCGGACGGAAGCCGGCGTCCCAGATCAGGTGCAGCAGGTCGTCCCGGTGCATCGTGTTCGGGGTGCCGTACGAGTCGGCGTCGTGGGTGATCTTGTATTCCACGACCGAGCCGTCCAGGTCGTCCACGCCGAAGTTCAGCGAGAGCTGGGCCACCGAGAGCCCGTGCATCACCCAGAAGTTCTTCACGTGCGGGATGTTGTCGAAGAGCAGCCGGGAGACCGCGAAGGTCTTCAGCGACTCGGCCGGGGAGGCCATCGTGGTGCGGGCCTGGATCCGGTTGCGGACCTTGCCGTCCGCCGAGTCGACGAAGTCGTGCTGGTAGCGCAGCGGGATGAAGACGGCGAAGCCGCCGGTCTCGTCCTGGAGCTCACGCAGCCGCAGCACGTGGTCGACCCGGTGCCGGGGCTCCTCGATGTGGCCGTAGAGCATCGTCGCCGGGGTCTTCATGCCCTTCGAGTGGGCCAGCGCGTGGATCCGCGACCAGTCCTCCCAGTGGCAGGCGTGGTCGACGATGTGCTGCCGGACCTCCCAGTCGAAGATCTCCGCGCCGCCGCCGGTCAGCGACTCCAGGCCGGCGTCCATCAGCTCGTCGAGGATCTCGTCGGCGCTCAGGCCGCTGATCTTCTCGAACCACTGCACCTCAGTCGCGGTGAAGCACTTGAGCTTGACGTTCGGCAGCGCCGCCTTCAGCTCACGCAGCACCTTCGGGTAGTAGCGCCAGGGCAGCGTCGGGTGCAGGCCGTTGACGATGTGCAGCTCGGTGAGCTGCTCGTCCTCCATCTCCTTGGCCTTACGGACCGCCTCGTCGATGCGCATCGTGTACGCGTCCTTCTCGCCGGGCTTGCGCTGGAAGGAGCAGTACGCGCACGACGCCGAGCACACGTTGGTGAGGTTCAGGTGCCGGTTGACGTTGAACATCACCCGGTCGCCGTTCAGCTCGGTGCGCCGGTGGTGGGCCAACCGGCCCAGCCAGGTCAGGTCGTCGCTGTCGTAGAGGGCGATCCCGTCCTCACGGGTCAGCCGCTCCCCCGCGTACACCTTCGCTTCGAGCTCACGCTTGAGTCCGGCGTCCATCGAAAGCCACGTCCCTTCCACCTGCGGTCCGGTCGAGCCTACGTCGGGTCCCCGACGGGATGTCTGCCCGGTCGGGCACAGCGACGTACTTCACCGAACTCACAGCCGGTCGTTACCCGTCACCGCATCGACATCTTTGCTCCGGTGCGGTAAGACAGGGTGGGGCGTGCCACACCAGGACATGCCGCCGCCGCCGCGCCGACCAAGCGCGGTCCAGTTCACGCCGGACGGGGAGCGGAATGGTGCAGAGCCAGCAGAGCCGACGACGGCAACGACGGAGGCCCCCGCTGTTCTCTCCGGTGCTTCGACCAACGCTCTGGTCCGCCCTGCTCAGCCTGGTCGTCACGGCCGCGCTCGCCACCCCCGCGTATGCCGAGCCGCCGCTGCCCAACGTCGTCCCCGACACCGGGTCACGCCCGGTCGCCGCCGCCGGGGCCCAGTTGCCCGGCGTGAACGGCCCCGGCGGGCTCCCCGGCACGGGCAGCACACCCCTGGCGCCCCTCGGCAACGGTCCGCTCGCCGCCCTGATCGCCGCCGCCGAGGCCCAGGTGGGACTCCTCGGCGACCAACTGCTCGGGTTGCGCCAGACCCGCACCGAGGCGGAGGCCCAGCTCGCGACCGCCGACCAGGGCCTCAAGACGGCCCGCGACGGCCTGACCAAGGCCCAGGACGGCGCCGACGCCGCCGCCGCGGGCGCGTTCAAGGCCGCAGCCGCGCTGCCCCCCGGCGAGTTCGCCCGGGACCTGCACGGCCTCAACATGCTCACGCAGATCACCCGGGGCGAGCAGGCCGACGGCGCCACCACCGGCGCCGCCGGCGAGCTGGCCCGGGCCCGCACCGCCGAGCAGCTCGCCTACCAGGCGTGGCTGGCCGCCGACACCCGGGTGGGCACCGTCCGGGAGCAGTACGCCGCCGTGGAGAAGTCGCTCCGCGAGCAGGAGGCGAATCTGCTCAAGCTGCGCAGGGACAACGCCGCGCAGCTCATCGAGCTGGAGCGTCAGCAGGAGGCGGTCGAGCAGCAGCTCGGCGCGTCGTACGTCCAGGGGCAGAGCACCAACGGCCTCACCGCCAGCCCCGTGGCGCTGGCCGCGGTGCGCTACGCCCTGGCCCAGCTCGGCGACCCGTACGTCTGGTCCGAGGAGGGCCCGGACGCCTTCGACTGCTCCGGCCTGATGTGGGCCGCCTACCGGTCGGCGGGCTACCGCCAGCTCCCCCGGGTCTCCCGCGACCAGTACTACGCGACCCGGGGCCGGGCGGTGAGCCAGGGCGCCCTGCTCCCCGGTGACCTGCTCTTCTTCGCCTCCGGCAGCAGCTGGACGACGATCCACCACGTCGGGATGTACATCGGCGGCGGCAAGATGGTCCAGGCCCCGACCACCGGCCAGACGGTGAAGATCTCCACGGTTGGTTGGTCCCGGCTCTACGCCGCGACCCGGGTCGTCGGTGCGGTGCCCGGCCCGCCCACGTCCCCCACGCCGAAGCCCACGAAGCCGCCGACCACGCCGAAGCCCACGCCGAAGCCCACGCTCAGCCCCACGCCGACGAAGTCCCCGACGCCGAAGCCGACGACGCCGAAGCCGTCGACCACGTCCCCGCCGCCCAGCTCGTCGCCGACCCCGTCGCACTCGCCGTCGGCGAGCACGCCGGACACCCCGCCGCCGGCGCCGACGACCCAGTCCAGCAGCCTGGCGCCGAGCGACAGCGCCTCACCAAGGGCGTCGACGACCCAGGCCGGCTGAGGCCAACCGTCCACTCCGGCTGTGCGGCCTGGCGGGAATGTGGCACCGTGACACCCATACACTCCCGGCCCGGTGCCACGGGTGCGGGGGCGAGCGCGGGCACGGAGGACGACCATGGGCAAGCAAGAGGTTCCGGCGGAGACGGTCGACCCCGGATCCACGCCCGGCCCCGCCGACCACGCGGCCGGCACGGGGGACGCCCGGGCCGGTACGGCACCGGGTGACGACCCGGCGGTGACACCCGGCCGTTTCCGCGACCCGTCGGGGCCGACCGGGCGGGCGGCCGTGCCGGCCGGGGCCGCGCGGGCCCGGGTGAGCGTCGCCGCCGCCCCGCCACAGGGGGTGACGCTGCCGGCCGCCGCAGCGAGCGGCGGGACCACCTACCGCGCGGGCACGCCGTCGTCCTGGTCGGGTGCCGCCACGGCCGAGCGGCGCACCGCCGCGCCCACGACGGGTGACGGCGTCCCCGCCCCGGCGACCGCCGACGGGCCCCCGGCAGCCCCGGCCGGCAACCCCGCCGTGGGCGACGATGACGCCTCCAACGCCGCTGCGGCCGGCCCGGGGACCGCCCGGCCGGCGCCCGTCGTGCCGGCCCAGCGCAGCGGCGACGCCGCGCCCGCAACTGCCCGGGCCAGCGCCTCGGTGCCCGGCCTGAGCCGGATCTCCGCGGGCGAGGCCGGGGCGGCGAGGAACGCGGGCTCCTCCCCCGGCTCGGGCGGGACGACGCACGGCAGCGCCAAGGTGTACCGGTCGACCCCGGTGAGCCCCGAGCCACCCGAGCCGGCGCGGCCACCGGTGCCGCCCGTCCCGGAGCCGGAGCCCGCCCCGGTGCCCGCGCCGCCGGTCCCCGAGCCGACCCCGCCGACGCCGGTCCCCGGACCCAACCCGCCGTCGCCGGTCCCCGGCCCCACCCCGCCGTCGCCGAATCCCCCGGTTCCCGAGCCGACGCCGCCGGGCCCGGGTCCACTTCCACCCACGCCCGGGCCTGGTCCGATCCCGCCCGCGCCGCCGGTGCCGCCCGCGCCTGGCCCGGGTCCGATCCCGCCCGTACCCGGGCCGCCGGTGCCGCCGCCACCGCCCCCCGGCCCCATGCCGGCGCCGCCGTTCCCGCCGCCGCCGATGACCGCGTCGGCGTCGGCGGTGCAGTTCCTCCCGGGCCGGCCGGCCTCCGCACCGCCGGCTTCGGACGCCGGCGTGGGCTGGCCGGCTCCAACGGCGGGCACCACGGGCCCGATCGCGGGCGGGCCGCCACCGGCGAGCCGACCGCCGGCCGCGGCGCCGCCCCCGGTGGTCCCGGCTCCCGCGCTGCCGGCCTGGCCGCCGTCCGAGCCGACCTCCCACCGCGATGGCCCCGCAGTCCGCCCGGGCGCGTCGACGCCGGGCCGGCCGGTCTCCGGCAGTCCCGCTCCCACCGCCGACCGACCGACCCCCGGCCTGTACGGCGCCGCCCCGACCACCGCCTGGCCGGCGGCACCGACGCCCGGCCGACCGGATCCGGCGACCGCCGACCTGGCCAGCACCGCATACGGCACCGAGGGGCCGGGGTTCGCCACGATCGCGCTGCCGACGGGGGCCGCGCTGGACAACTCAGGCTCCCTGACCGGGCACATCCTCGCCCAGGGCTGGGCGGACGCCCCGACGCCCCGGTCGCGCACCACCAAGGTCGTGGCCGTCCTGGCGGTGTCGCTCGGCCTGCTCGTCGCGATCGGCGTGCTGGTCGTCCTGGTGGCCAACGACGCCATGGGCGGTCTGGTGGGAGGTTTGCTCAACAAGTGACGCCGCGGGCAATGGTGAGCCCGCCCACTACCCGTCGCGGCGCGGTGGCGGGTTTGCCGAGTCGCCGTACACTTGATGACGATCACTGACCTGGCGGCGCGCACGAGGCGCGCCCATGGGCGATCTTGCGGGCGATTCGGCGGCGTTCAGCTGCGGCAGGCCATCGCGAAGATGCGCCCCGCTCGAGAGGCATTTCTTGACCACCTTTGCTGACCCCAGTACGTTCCCGTCCGCCTTCGACGCCTCGGCTGGACAGACCCCTCCGGCCGGCACCGGCGACGCCGCTGTCGCCGCCGCCCCCGAAGAGCCCACCCCGGCCGCTGACTTTGACGCCGCCGACGCGGCCGTGACCGCCGAGGCCGACGCCACGCCGGAGTCCAAGGCCAGCTTCGCCGACCTCGGGCTGCCCCAGTCGCTGGTCCGGGCGCTCGACCGGCAGGGCATCACCACGCCGTTCCCGATCCAGCAGGCCACCGTCCCCGACGCGCTCGCCGGCCGGGACGTCCTCGGTCGGGGCCAGACCGGTTCCGGCAAGACCCTCGCCTTCGGCCTGCCGCTGATCGCCCGGCTCGCCGAGCGCAACCGGGCCCGCCCGCTGCGCCCGCGGGCCCTGGTGCTGGTCCCCACCCGGGAGCTGGCCATGCAGGTCAACGACGCGCTCGTGCCGCTCGGCAAGGCGGTCGGGATCTTCCTCAAGACCGCCGTCGGCGGCGTGCCGTACGACCGGCAGATCGACGCGCTCCGCCGCGGGGTGGAGATCGTGGTGGCCACCCCCGGGCGGCTGGGCGACCTCATCAACCGGGGCGTCTGCCAGCTGGACGACGTCGAGGTGACCGTGCTCGACGAGGCCGACCAGATGGCCGACATGGGCTTCCTGCCCGAGGTCACCGAGCTGCTGGCGAAGACTCCCGCCAGCGCCCAGCGGCTGCTCTTCTCGGCCACCCTGGACGGTGACGTCGACTCGCTGGTCAGGCGGTTCATGACCGATCCGGTCACCCACTCGACCGCCCCGGCCACCGCTGCGGTGTCCACCATGGACCACCACATGCTACTGATCCCGCCGCACGAGAAGTTCGCCGTGACGGCCTCGATCGCGGCCCGGTCCGGCCGGACCATGCTCTTCGCCCGGACCCAGCTCGGCGTGGACCGACTGGTCGAGCAGTTCGCCGCCGTCGGCGTGCGGGCCGGCGGGCTGCACGGTGGTAAGACCCAGAGCATGCGGACCCGCACCCTCGCCGAGTTCCGCGAGGGTCGGATGGACGTGCTGGTCGCCACCGACGTGGCGGCCCGGGGCATCCACGTCGACGGGGTGACCCTGGTGCTGCACGTGGACCCGCCGAAGGACCCGAAGGACTACCTGCACCGCGCGGGGCGTACCGCCCGGGCCGGCGAGTCCGGCGCGGTGGCCACCCTGGTGCTGCCGAAGCAGCGCCGGACCACCCTGGCGATGCTGGAGAAGGCCGGGGTCGAGCCGATGGAGAGCCGGGTCCGGGCCGGCGACCAGGTCCTGGCCGAGCTGACCGGTGCCCGCGAGCCCAGCGGCGTGCCGGTCCGCGCCGAGCCGTCGGCACCCCGCCGAAGCGGCGACCGCTCGTCCGGACCGCGCCGGTTCGACGACCGTGGCGGCCGGGGCGAGCGCCGCTACGGCGACCGCCCCACCGGCGAACGTAGCTACGGGGACCGCCCCACCGGCGAACGCCGCTACGGCGACCGCCCCACCGGCGAGCGAGGCTACAGCGACCGGCCCACCGGCGAACGTAGCTACGGGGACCGGCCCACCGGCGAACGCCGCTACGGCGACCGCCCCACGGGCGAGCGAGGCTACGGCGACCGGCCCACGGGCGAGCGTAGCTACGGCGACCGCCCCACGGGCGAACGCCGCTACGGGGACCGGCCCACCGGCGAGCGAGGCTACGGCGACCGGCCCACGGGCGAGCGCCGCTACGCGGGCGAGCCCGGCGGGGACCCGCGCACCGGCGACCGGCGGGGCGGTTTCCGGCCCGAGGGACGCGGACGGGACGACCGGCCGCGCGACGACCGGCGCGGGTTCGGCGGACGGCCGCCGGCGCGTACCCACTGATCTGACGAAGACCGGAACGCCGTCGCGGAGCCCACGCTCCGCGGCGGCGTTTCCGCATGCGCTGCCGGCGCTCGCGCCGTGGCGTAACGTCCGGTTCATGCCGACCATGCCGAAGTCGCTGTTCTGGGCCCGGACGGACACCGCCGGTGCCGAGCACGCCCTGCTGGACGACCGGGACGGGCTGACCGCGCGAGGTGTCGCCGTGTCCGTCGACCCGATCGCCTGCACCTGCCGCTACCAACTGACCACCGGGCCGGACTGGACGGTCCGCCGGCTGGAGGTCGAGGCGGAGGGGGCGGGCTGGCAGCGGAGCATCCGGCTGGAACCGGCCGGTGACCGGTGGCGGGTGACCACCTCCGAGCAGGGCAACCTGGACGCCGCGCTGCGGGCCGCCGGCCACCCCCCGGCCGGGCTGCCGGGCACCGACGAGCCGGACCGGCTGGCCGACGCGGTCGACGTCGACCTCGGCGGGTCGCCGCTGTTCAACACCCTTCCGGTACGCCGGCTGCGGCTGGCGTCGGCGGCGCCGGACACCACGCACCGGATCACCGTGGCGTGGGTGCTGGTGCCCAGCCTGGCCGTGGTCCCCGTCGAGCAGGTCTACACCGCGCTCGGCGCGGGCCGGGTCCGGTTCGCCAGCGGCACCTTCACCACCGACCTGGACGTCGACCCGGACGGCTGGGTGCTGCGCTACCCGGGCCTCGCCGAGCGGGTCCCCGGGCGCTGACGCGCACGTCGGCGTCTCCCGCCGCCGCCCCGGCCCGGCGGCCGGTCAACCGCCGGCCCCGCCGCCGAGGGCGTCGCCGGGCCGTTCCTCACCCGGGCCAGGCGCCGGTGGCGAGGAAGCGGTCGACGGTGGCCAGGTGCGGGGCGAGGTCGAGGCCCTGCCCGGCCACCCAGTCGTCGGCGTAGTACGTGTCGGCGTACCGGTCCCCGGAGTCGCAGATCAGGGTGACCACCGAGCCGGTGCGGCCCTCGGCGAGCATGCCGGCGATCAGGCCGAACGCGCCCCAGAGGTTGGTGCCGGTGGAGCCGCCCACCCGCCGGCTGAGCAGGGTCGAGCCGGCCCGCATGGCGGCCAGGGAGGCCGCGTCGGGCACCTGGACCATCCGGTCCACCACGGCGGGCAGGAAGGAAGCCTCGACGCTGGGCCGGCCGATGCCCTCGATCCGGGAGCCCCGGCCGGTACACATCGACCAGTCGGCCGCCTGCCAGGCCGGGTAGAACGCCGAGTTCTCCGGGTCGACCACGCACAGCTTGGTGGGCAGCCGGCGGTACCTGGTGTATCGGCCGATGGTGGCGCTGGTGCCGCCGGTCCCGGCGCCGACCACGATCCAGGCCGGCACGGGGTGCCGCTCCAGCGCGAGCTGCGCGTAGATCGACTCGGCGATGTTGTTGTTGCCCCGCCAGTCGGTGGCCCGCTCGGCGTAGGTGAACTGGTCCATGAAGTGGCCGCCGGAGTCCTCGGCCAGCCAGCGGGCCTCGACCACCACCTTGGCCGGGTCGTCGACCAGGTGGCAGCGCCCGCCCTGGAACTCGATCTGGGCGATCTTCTCGGGTGAGGTGGACGCCGGCATCACCGCGATGAACGGCAGCCCCAGCATCCGGGCGAAGTACGCCTCGGAGACCGCCGTGGAACCGGAGGACGCCTCGATGACGGTCGTCCCGGGGCCGATCCAGCCGTTGCACAGCCCGTACAGGAACAGCGACCGGGCGAGCCGGTGCTTGAGCGAGCCGGTCGGGTGCGACGACTCGTCCTTGAGATAGAGGTCGATCCCCCACTCCCGGGGGAGCGGGAACGGCAGCAGGTGGGTGTCGGCGGACCGGTTGGCGTCCGCCTCGACCGTGGCGATCGCCCCGGTCACCCACGTCCGCCCGGCCTCGTCGCACCGGTCGAGATGAGTCACGTTCGAAACGTAGCAAGCCGGGTCAGGCCCGGTCGGAGCCGCCCCGGCGGCGCTGCCGCCGCTGCCCGGCCCGGCCGGTGGCCCGGATCAGCGGGGTCAACCCCACGGCGAGCCCGGGGAGCGCGTCGAGCAGCCGGACCTGCGCGCCGCGCCAGCGGGGCAGCGTCACCACGGGCCGGGGCCGCCGGGCCAGCCGAACCGCCCGCGCGGCGACCCGCTCGGGGGCCAGCAGCGTCCCGGTGAAGGACGCCACGGCCCCCGGGTCGTCCAGCCGGCCGTGCAGCATCGGCGTCCAGATCCCGTCCGGGCACAGGCACGAGACGTGAACGTCGCGGTGCCCGGCCGCCCGCAGGTCGGCCAGGGTGCCCAGGCTGAACGCGAGCAGGGCATGCTTGCTGGCGGCGTACACCGTCTCGCCGGGGGCGGCGACCAGCCCGGCCAGCGAGACGACGTTGAGCACGTGCCCGCGCCCCTGGGCCCGCATCACCGCCAGCGCGGCGAGGGTGCCGGCCATCGCGCCGAGGGCGTTCACCTCGATGATCCGGCGGCGGGTCAGCTCGTCCTGTTCCCAGGCGGGGCCGGTGGCCAGGATGCCGGCGTTGTTGACCCAGAGGCCGAGTCCGTCGGGCGACCGCCCGGCCGCCTCGGCGGCCACCGCCGCGCAGGCCGCCTCGTCGCGCACGTCCAGCGGCCGGGACCAGCCGCCGAGCGGCGCGGCCACGGCGGCGACGGCCTCGGCGTCCAGGTCGGTGAGCAGGACCGGCCAGCCGTCGGCGTGCAGGGCGGCGGCCAGCGCGCGGCCCAGGCCGCCGGCCGCGCCGGTCACCACGGCCGTTCCCCGCACTGGCGACGTCACCGGCGCAACCTACCGCCGTGGCACGGCGCGCGCCAGGGTCGCCGCTCAGGCCGTGGGCGGTTCGATCGTCTGGGGGCGGTTCTCCCACTTCGTCGACAGGGCGATCCCGGTGCGGGTGGAGGCCACCCCGGGGGTCCGGTTCAGCCGGACGATGAGCTGCTCCAGCTCGGCGATCGTGCCGACCCGGGCCTTGAGCAGAAACGACTCGACCCCCGCCATGAAGTAGCAGGACTCGATCTCGGGCATCCGCCGGAACGCCTCCAGCACGTCGTCGGTGTCCCCGCCGGAGTCCTCGACGATACTGATCAGCGCGGTCACCCCGAGGCCGATGGACTCGGGCTCCACCTCCGCCCGGTACGCCCGGATCACCCCGCTGGACTCCAGCTTCCCGACCCGTTCGTGCACGGCGGGGGCGGAGAGGCCGACCTGGCGGGCCAGCTCGGCGTACGAGAGTCGGGCATTGCCCTGCAACAGCGCGACGAGGCTCCGGTCGATGGCGTCCACGGACTGTGACCCTAGTCGTTCGGGCGTAACGTCCGGCGCTCGACATCCGTTGCACCTGACAGCAGGTGAGTGTTCGCAGACCTTCGGTCAAGGGAGAACCGCGCCGGTAGCATTTACTAACTTCCCACTCAGTGCTTTTTTCGCGTTTGGCGGACAGGCCAGGTCGCTGGTGCTGTAATTGCCATACGTCCCTCATGACGGCTCTGGGCTCGCACCGGCCGGGGGCAGTGTGTTCAGCCGGGGGCTTCGTCGACGCGAGGAGGGGGCTGTGGACACTGGAGATCGCCTGCTGACACCGGGTGAGGTTGCCGCACTGTTTCGGGTTGATCCGAAGACTGTGACGCGATGGGCGGCGGCCGGCCGGATAGGCAGCATCCGGACTCCAGGCGGGCATCGCCGGTTTCGGGAATCCGAGGTGCGGGCCCTGCTGGAAGGGGAGGGCATGCTGGACGAGGCGGACGACATGGGAAAGGCCCGTAACGTCGGCCCCGCGGCACCGACCGGCCCCGGCCCTGCCAACGCCGGGATGTACTGACCAGGTGCGGTGACGGGGCACGCGGACCGGTCCGCCGGTCCGCGTCCCGACGACGCCGCCCGCGCTCAGCGGCGGCCGGCGTCCAGGCCGATCGAGCCGGCATCCGGGTCGCCGGTACGGCCGGTGCCCAGCTCGCCGGACCAGCGCCGGAACAACGTGTGCGGTACGCCCAGGGCGTCGAGCACCTTTCCCGCCACGAAGTCGACGAGTTGGCCCGCCGAGGCGGACGCCCCGGCGCCGTAGAAGCCCGGGCTGGCGGGCAGCACCACCGCCCCGGCGTCGTGCAGGGCGATCAAATGCTCCAGGTGGCTACGGGTCACCGGCGTCTCGCGGGGCACCACCACCACCGGCCGGCGCTCCTTGAGGTTGACCTCCGCGGCCCGCTGCAACAGGTCCTTGGACAGCCCGATCGCGATGCCGGCGCAGGCCGCCGTGCTGGCCGGCACCACCGCCATGCCGCGTACCCGGTAGGAGCCGCTGCTGGGGCCGGCGGCGAGATCGCCGGCGGGCCAGTGCCGCACGTCGGCGTCGCCCAGGTCGCGGCCGAGCCAGGCCCCGAGATCCTCGGCCCAGTGCCCGTCGCGGAAGGAGAGCCCGGTCTCGTCGAGGATGGTCAGCCGCGCGGCTCGGGAGACGATCAGGTCCACCGGCTCGCCGGCGTCCAGCAGCCCGCTCACGACCGCTGCGGCGTACGGCGTGCCCGACGCGCCGGAGACTCCCACCACCCATGGTTCACGCATGCCGTCCAGCCTGCCTGGTCACGCCGGGCGGCAGTCGGCCGCCCCCTCGGTTCACCGGCCGGCCTCCCGCCGACGGTATCGACCTGCCATGCTGCCGTGGGCGCGATCCCATGCCCCTGGGAGGTATCGATGATGACCGGCGACATCCTCTGGTCGCTTCGCTCTCTCTGCCCCATCCCACCCAGGCTGTCCCCGCACGCCGATCGGGTGCAGCGGTGGCTCGACGACCTGCTGCCCGGCCTCGGCCTGCCGCTGGACGGCCCGGCGCTGGACCGGCTGTCCCGCGCGGGTTTCGCCCGCTACGCCAGCCGGCTCTACCCGCAGGCCACCGAGGCCGACCTGCGGGTGGTAGCCGCCCTGTTCACCTGGTTCTTCCTGGTCGACGACGCCTGCGACGGCCCGCACCGGCTGACCCCGCAGCAGATCCGGGCGCTGCGCGACGGGACGCTGTGGCTGCTGCGGGAGGGGCACCGGATCGGCCACCCGGGGCTCACCGGCCCGCTGCGCCGGCTGCTGCTGCGGGCCTGGCGGGAGCCGCGCCGCCGGATGCCGGCCCGCTGGCGGCTGCGGTTCGCCGACGCGGTCGGCCACCACCTGCACGGGACCTGGCAGGAGGCGGTGGAGAAGGCCGCCGGTCGGCCGCCGGACGTGGCCCGGTACGTCGAGCTGCGCCGCGCCACCTCGGCGGCGTACGTGTCGTACCCGCTGATCGAGTTCGTCACCGGCCGCCCGCTGCCCGACGCGGTGTACCACCACCCGCTGCTGCGCGAGATCGCCGACCTCGGCAACGACCTGCTCTCCTGGTACAACGACCTCGCCTCGCTGGAGCGGGACCGGGCCACCTCGGGCGGGCACAACCTGGTGCTGGCGCTGGCCGCCGAGCGGGGCGTCCCGGTCGTCGCCGCGGTCGACCTGGCCGCCGAGCGCTGGCGGGCGACGATGCGCCGCTTCGTCGAGCTCCGCGCGGCCGTGCCGTCGTTCGGCCCGGCGCTGGACGAGGCCGTCACCGACCACCTCGACGGGGTCGCCGACGCCGTCCGGGGCACCATCGAGTGGACCCTGGAGAGCGCCCGCTACCCCACCCCGACGGCCCGGGCCTGACCGCTCCCGCCGCCCCGGCCGGAAGCCGGCTCAGGGGCGCAGGCCGAGCCGCACCACCAGGTCGAGCAGGGCGAGCATGAACAGCGCGATGCCGACGAACCCGTTCGCGGTGAAGAACGCCCGGTTGACCTTGCTCAGGTCGGTCGGCGACACCACCAGGTGCTGGTAGCCGAACGCTACGGCGGTCAGCGCCAGCCCGATCCACCAGAGCCAGCCGAACCCGACCAGCGCCCCGAACCAGATGAACAGCGCGAACGTCACCACGTGCGTGACGGTGGAGGCGTGCAGGGCGAAGCGCAGCCCGTAGCGGGCGGGAACGCTGTGCACGCCGATCTTCCGGTCCACGTCGGCGTCCTGGCAGGCGTAGATCAGGTCGAAGCCGCCGATCCACAGGCCGACGGCCGCGCCGAGCAGCCAGGCCGGCCAGGAGCCGGCGAAGGTGCCGGTGACCGCGAGCCACGCGCCGACCGGGCCGACCGCCTGGGCGATCGCGAGGATCGCGTGCGGCCAGTTGGTGAACCGCTTGCCGTACGGGTAGACGACCAGCGGCACCACGGCGAGCGGCGCGAGCGCCAGACAGAGCGGGTTGAGCAGGGCGGCTGCGGCGAGGAAGACCACCAGGGCGACGGCCGCGCCGGTCCAGGCCGTCCGCACGCTCACCGCCCCGGTGACCAGCTCCCGGTTCTCGGTACGCGGGTTCCGCGCGTCGATCCGCCGGTCGAGGATGCGGTTGGCGGCCATCGCGAACGTCCGCGCCCCGACCATCGCCACGGTGATCAGCAGCAGGTCTCCCCAGCGCACCCGCCCGCCGTCGACCTGCATCGCGGTCAGCGCCGACAGGTACGCGAACGGGAGCGCGAAGACGGAGTGTTCGATCGCGACGAGCTTGAGGAAGGACTTGACCCGGCCTGGGCGTTCGACGGGCTCCGTGACGGCGGCGGTCATCAGATCCCGTACTCCTTCCAGCGCTTGTCGACCAGGGAGACCACCTCGGGGGCCATGGTCATCCCCTCCGGCCAGCCCCGGGTGTAGCCCTCGGTGGGCAGCTTCCGGGTGGCGTCGACGCCGGCCTTGCCGCCCCAGAACTGCTGGTACGAGGCGTGGTCGAGGTGGTCGACGGGCCCCTCGGTGAGCAGCAGGTCGCGGGCGTAGTCGACGTTGCCGAAGGCCCGGAACGCGACCTCGTTGTAGTTGTGCACGTCGCAGTCCTCGTCAACGATCACGATCAGCTTGGTCAGCGACATCATGTGCGCGCCCCAGATGGCGTTCATCACCTTCTGCGCGTGCTTCGGGTAGCGCTTGCGGATCGACACGATCGCGCAGTTGTGGAAGACCCCGGCGGCGGGCAGGTCGTAGTCGACGATGTCCGGGATCAGGAAGCGCAGCAGCGGCGCGAAGATCCGCTCGGTGGCCTTGCCGAGGCCGTGGTCCTCCTGCGGTGGTTGCGACGTGACGATCGAGTGGTAGACCGGGTCGCGCTGCATGGTCATGCACTCGATGTGCATCACCGGGAAGGGCTCCACCGGCGTGTAGAAGCCGGTGTGGTCGCCGAACGGGCCCTCCGGGAGCCGCTCGCCCGGCTCGATGTAGCCCTCCAGGACGATCTGCGCGTGCGCCGGCACCTGCAGCGGGACCGTCAGGCAGTCCACCATCTCGACCCGCTCGCCGCGCAGGTACCCCGCGAACAGGTATTCGTCGATGTCGGCGGGGAGTGGCGCGCTGGCCGAGTAGGCGACTGCGGGCTCGGTGCCGATGGCGATCGCCACCGGCAGCCGCTGGCCGAGCCGCTCGGCGACCGCGTGGTGCGCCGTGGAGTTCTTGTGGATCTGCCAGTGCATGCCGACGGTGTTCTGCGAGTGCTGCTGCAACCGGTACAACCCCAGGTTGCGCTTGCCGGTCTCCGGGTGCTTGGTGTGGGTCAGACCGAAGTTGTGGAAGATCCCGCCGTCGCCCGGCCACACCTGTAGCCCCGGCAGCCGGTTCAGGTCGACGTCGTCGCCGCGGTAGACCACCTGCTGACAGGGGGCGGTCTTGACCTTCTTCGGCGGCATCGACTTGAGCTGCATGACCTTGCCGAGGCCGTCCATCATCCCGGAGAGGCCCATCGGCAGCTCCGGCTTGAGCATGTTGCCGATCCGCTCGCCGATCTCGTCGAGGTTCTCGACGCCGAGCGCCATCGCCATCCGCTTCTCGGTGCCGAACAGGTTGAGCGCCACCGGCATCTCGCCCCGGGTGGGCCGCTCGAAGAGCAGCGCCGGCCCGCCTTCCCGCACGGTCCGGGTGACGATCTCGCTGATCTCCAGCGTCGGGTCGACCGGGACGCTGACCCGGCGCAGCTCCCCCGCCCGCTCCAGGGCCGCAAGGAAGTCCTTCAGATCGGTGTACGGAAAGCTACGTGCCGCCATGAGGCCAGTCTCCCGCACTACGGGAGGCACCGCCCACGCCGGGTCGGGCCGGGCGGTGTGCGTCTCCCCACCCGGCCGGTGCTCGTTGGTATGGATGGCGGCGGGACGGATGGTCAGGCCGCCGGAGTCGAGACGGGGGCAGCCATGGACGACGGGCGGGTTCCGGCGGGGTTCACCGAGCAGCGGGCCCAGGTCGGTGACGTGGCGATCAACTATGTCCGGGGCGGTCGGGGGCCGACCCTCGTGCTGCTGCACGGCTATCCGCAGTGCTGGCGGATGTGGCGGGGACTACTGCCGGAGCTGGCCGCCTCGTACCAGGTGGTCGCCCCCGACCTGCGCGGCTTCGGCGACAGCGACGCCCCGCCCGGCGGGTACGACAAGAAGACCCTCGCCGGCGACCTGCACGGGCTGCTGGCCGAGCTGGGCCTGACCGGTGACATTCGGCTGGTCGGCCACGACGTGGGGACCATGGTCGCGTACGCCTACGCGGCTGCCCACCCCGACGAGGTGTCGCGGCTGGTGCTGACCGAGGCGCCGATCCCGGACGAGAGCATCTACGCGTTTCCCGCGCTCAGCGCCGCCGGGCCGGCGGTGTGGAACTTCGGCTTCTTCAACATCACCAACGGCCTGCCGGAGGACCTGGTCGCCGGCCGGGAGGCGCTCTGGGTGGACCGCTTCACCGACTCGCTCATGGTGAACAAGGGCAGCATCGGCGCGGACGACATCGAGGAGTACGCCCGGCACCTGAGCGACCCGGCGCACCTGCGGGCCAGCTTCGCCTACTTCCGGGCTTTCGGGCAGGACGTCGCGGACAACGCGGCGTACCGGGAGAGGCCGTTGCCGATGCCGGTGCTGGCCGTCGGCGCCGGGGCCAGCCTCGGCGGGCAGGTGGCCGACCAGGTGCGCCGGTACGCCCGGACGGTCGACGGCCGGGTGGTCGAGGACAGCGGTCACTGGCTCTTCGAGGAACGCCCGGCCGATCTGGCCGGCCTGCTCCTGCCCTTCCTGCGCGGCTGACGCCTCACCCCGCCGGCCGCCCGGCGACCGGGCCAGGGGTGGAGCGAGGGTCAGCGGGCACGGGCCAGGGCCAGGGTCAGCGGGGGCTGGCCAGGGTCAGCGGGCACGGGCCAGGGTTACGAATGCTCGCCAGGCGGCCGGGCCGAAGGTCAGCACGGCACCGTCGCGGTCCTTGCTGTCGCGGACGGCGACCACGCCGGGAAGGTTGTCGGCCACCTCGACGCAGTTGCCGCCGTTGGTGCTGCTCCGGGTGCTGGTGCGCCACCGCGCGCCGGTCAGCTCCATGACTGTGCCACCTCCGCCAAGAGATCGATAGACTGCCGGGGCGGGAGCGCCTCACCCTGGATCGACTCCCAGGCCGACCGGACCGCCAGCACGTCCTCGGTGTGGTCGATCACCTTGCCCTTGAGCTGATCATCCAGATAGACGACGTCCTCCCCGGTGGGCAGCGTAGCCAGTACGAAGGCCCCGGCGACACCCGGATACGCGCCGACCTCGGCGGGGACGACGTGCAGCCGCACCCGGGGGTGCTCGGATAGCCCTGTCGATCTACCTCGCCGGGATGCTGTACGACGCCGTCGGAGACCTGCACCGGCTCGACTCGCACGACGCGCCGAAACCCGGAGCGCTGCACGCGCGTTTCCTCGGCTGGGCAACCCTCCGCGCCTCCCGACCGCCACAACACCCGAGCGACTGACGGCCCCTCATCCTTCCCAAGCGACACAGGCCCGCGATCGGCGCGAGCGGGGGCGGTCGCCGACCGAATAAGTCGTCACCAGGCAACGAACCGATGACTCGGACGGCCCCTGCGACGGCCGGTTCAGCCACCGGCGGCCACCGGGGTGGGCGTCCAGGCGTGGTCGGCGAGCTGGGGGTCGAGCGGGGCGTCGATGAGCCGGTTGGCGAAGGTGGAGATGGTGTACGTGCCGACGCCGAGGACCACGTCGAGGGCGTTGCCGGGGCGGTAGCCGGCGGCGAGAAAGGCGCGCATCGCATCGTCCGGGACTGCGCCCCGGTGGTCCAGCACGGCGAGGGTGAACAGCCGCAGCGCCTCCAGCCGCGCCTCGGGCAGCGGCGTGCCGGAGCGCAGCGCGCCGATCAGCACCGGGTCGGCGCCCTGACCGGTCAGCGTGCCGGTGTGCATCGCCACGCAGACGTGGCACTCGTTGCGGGTGGCGACCGTCAGGACGACGACTTCCCGCTCCAACGGGTCGAGGCTGCTCTGTTCGAAGATCCCGTTGACGGTGAGGAAGCCCTTCAGCAGGTGCGGCGACTCGGCCATCAGGGCGACCGGCGCCGGCAGGTAGCCGAACTTCCGCCGCACCCCCTCGATGGTCGGGCGGGCCGCGGCGGGCGCGGTGTCGGGGGTGTGGGCGGTGAAGACGCCATCGGGCACGGTGGCCTGCTCTCGGGTCGGGGTGAGGGACCGCGTGACGTACGATCGTCAACGTGGTTGTCGAAATCGTAAACGTGGTTGTCGAATATGGCAACGACTGATCCCGCCCGGCCCGGCTTCGTGCTGCCCCTGCTGCTGCTGGCCGGCTTCCGCACGCTCATCGACGACCTGCACGCGGAGCTGGCCCAACAGGGGCACCCGGAGCTGCGCCCGCTGCACGGCTTCGTCCTCCAGGCCGTCGGGCCGCACGGCACCACCGCCACCGAGCTGGGTCAGCGGCTCGGCGTCTCCAAGCAGGCCGCCGGCAAGACGGTGGACCGGCTGGTCACCCTCGGCTACCTCGAACGCGCCGACGACCCGCGCGACGCCCGCCGGAAGCTGGTCCGGATGACCGCACGGGGCCACGACGGGCTGGCCCGCTCGGCGTCGGTCTTCGACACGCTGCGCGACCGCTGGTCGGCCACCCTCGGCCCGAAACGGGTCGCGGCGATCGAGGACGACCTGCGGACGGTCGCCGCCGCCGACCTCTTCCGCCTGGACGTCCCGGGCTGGTTCGGCACCTGACCCGCAGCCCGGTGGGGCTCGTCGCGGCGACCGCCGTGGCCACTGTCACCGGCCCCGGCCCCACCGATGAACGACGAAACAGTCGGTTACCTCGTTGGACCAGCCAACAGTCGGAGATCGCCGAGACCCGAGCAGCCGCCCGTACCGCCCGTGGCGCTCGACGAGGGCCTCCTGCTGTGCCGGGCGGACAGAGCCGACCGGACAGCGGCGGGCGTCACTCGATGACCAGGGGGGAGACGCGTGTGGCCCGGCTGACGTACTGGTTCCGGGCCTCCTGGAGTCGCCTGCGAAGCGGTTGGCAACTGCTGGCGGCGGTGACCCTGGGGGCGACCGTGTCCTGGTTCGTCGCCAACCGCCTCCTCGGAGGTCCGCACGGTCGTGACGACAGCGCGGCGTTCTACGCACCCACCGCCGCGCTGATCGTTCTGTCCCAGGCCCGGGGCGTACGGCTGCGGCAGGCGATCCGGGTCCTGGCCGGAATCGCGGTCGGGGTGATCCTCGGCGAGGTCGCCATCTGGCTGCTCGGCGCCCGCTCCACCGCCGCCATCTTCGTGGTCATCCTGGTCTCCGCCGGGGTGTCGATCACCGCCAGGGCTTCCGGCGTCGTCCGGAACCAGTTGACCATGTCCGCGCTCTTCATGGTCGCCGTGGTTCCGCCGAACAAGGAGCTGGAGCCGACCCGCCTCTACGACGCGCTGATCGGTGGCACCATCGCGCTGCTGATCACCCAGGTCGCCAGCTCACGCTCGCCGCTGGGGCCGCTGGACACCGAGGGGCGGCGGGCGTTCGCGGAGCTGTCCGGGGTCCTGGACAGCGTCCGTCAGGCCTTGCAGCGACACGATGAGAAGGCCGCCCTGGCCGCGCTCGACCGGGCACGGCAGCTGGACTCGCGTACCGCCGCGCTCCGCAGGGCCGTGCTGGTCGCCGACGAGAATCTGCGTCTCGTGATCTGGGAACGGCGCAATCGCCCGCGTGTCCAGGCCGCCCGGGCCGCCGTCGACCAGGTCGACTACGCCGTCCGCAACACCCGGGCGCTGGCGCGTTCGGCAGTGGTGCTCGCCCGGATGCCGGATCCGCCGCCGCAGCAGCTCGTCGCCGCGCTGACCTCGGCCAATCAGTTGACGAGTTGCGCCGCCGCGGTGCTCGCCGCCGTCGTCTCCGGCGAGAGCGACAAAGCCGACCTGCACATCGACAAGGCGGGAAAGACCGCGATCGACACCGTCCAGGCGATGGCACCGCTGCTCCAGCACGAGCAGTCGTTGCCCGTCAGCACGATCGTCAGTCACATCCGGATGCTGGTCATCGACCTGCTGCGCAGCGCCCGGGCCGACAAGCCGGAGGTGCTGAACGCGATCGACCAGGCGCTGGACCTGCCCGCCGTCTGGAAGGAACGGTGACCGGCAGGGCCTGCTTCCGGGTGTGCGGCCCTGCCGGGTGCGACCCGAGGGCGATCAGTTGACGCCGGCGTACGAGTGCAGGCCGGTGAAGAAGAAGTTCACCCCGAACAGGTTCATCAGCATGGTGAGGAAGCCGAGGATGGCGAGCCAGGTGGCCACGTTCCGCCGCACGCTCGGGGTGGCCCGGGCGTGCAGGTAGCCCGCGTACACCACCCAGGAGATGAACGCCCAGGTCTCCTTCGGGTCCCAGCCCCACGGCCGGCCCCACGCGGCCTCCGCCCAGATCGCGCCGGCGATCACCGCGAAGGTGAAGACCGGGAACGCGAAGGCGTGCAGCGTGAAGGTCAGCCGCTCCAGGCCGGCCGCCGCCGGCAGCCGCTTCGCCAGGGTGTACGGGAAGCCGCGCTTGCCCTGCTCGTACCCGTTACGGATGAGGAACGCGATCGCCGGCACCGCGCCGAGCAGGAAGATGCCGGACGAGAAGCTGATCGTCGACACGTGGACGATGAACCAGTACGACCTGAGCGCCGGCATCAGCGGCACCACCTCGACGAACAGCTTCAGCTCGGCGAACGCCAGCAGCAGCACCATCACCAGGGTGAGGAACAGCCCCAGGCGGCGCAGCGTGGGGCGCTTCCACAGCACGCCGAGCCAGGCCGCCGTGCCGATGAACGAGACCGTCAGCACGAACTCGTACATGTTGCCCCAGGGCATCCGGTCGGCGGCGATGCCGCGGGTGACCGTTGCCGCGAGGTGCAGCGCGGCGGCGAGGACGGTGATCCAGACCGCGACGAGGCCGGCCAGCCGGGCCCGCTCGGCCGAGCGTCCGACCCGGGCCGGCGGTGCGACCGGGGCTGCGGGCGCGTCGACCGGGCCGCCGGCCCCGCCGACTCCCGCACCGACCAGCTCGCGCGCGGGCGGGGCGACGGCCCGGGCGTTGCCCAGGGCGTACTCGACGGCGTGGCAGATCATCGCGACCAGGTACGCCAGGATCGCGAACGTGACCAGCTGGTCGGAGAGTGCGGACATCACTCGGCTCCTTCTCGCGTCCCAGCGGGACCGCGCGCGTCGCGGCTCTCGCCGGCCCGCTCGCCCGGCTCCCCGTTGCCGCTGACGGCGGCGACGAGTTGCGCGAACTCGTCGGCGAACCCCGGATAGTCGGTGCGCGGCAGGCCACCGGCCTCCACCAAGCTACTACCGCTCGTCGGAGATCCATCGGCGGGGTCGGCCGCCTCACCCGATCCGGCCGGCGTCACCCGGAACCAGACCCGGCGGCGCCTGCCGAACAGGGAGCCCATCAGGCCGACCAGCAGCACCGCCGAGCTGCCGAGCAGCAGCGTCGAGCCGGGGTCGTGGCGCACCGACAGGGTGATGTACGGCTTCGTGCCGACGAACTCCAGCACGCTGCCGTCGTCCAGCGTCCACTTCTCGCCCATGGCCAGCTTCTTGTCGCCGACCTGCTTGAGCTTGCCGTTGGTGACCTGGCGCTGGTCGAGCTCGTACACCGAGCCGGGGATGCCGGCGTCCATGCCCAGATTCCCCCGGTACGCGACCAGCACCACCGCCGGGTTGCCCTCGGTCGGGAACTCCGACCGGGTGAACGGGGCCTGCTGCGGGGCGGTGGGCAGGTAGAGCCCCTCGAAGGCGACCTGGAGGTTCGAGTCCCGCTTGCCGGTCTTCGGGTCGACGTTCACGTCCGGGAACGCGGCCACGCCCTCGCTGGTGAGGGTGGCGTCCCCGCTGGTCAGGAAGGGGAAGTCGTTGGTCTGGGTCTTGCCGTACCGGTCGGTGTAGCGCAGCACCGGGGCGTAGCCGTGGCCGAGCAGGTAGACGTTGGCGTCGCCGAGGCGCAGCGGGGAGTTGACCGAGAAGGTCTCGGTGCGGCTGGCCCGGCCGTCCTCCTCCACGTCGACCGTGGCCCGGTAGAACTCGGGCTGGCCCGAGGGCAGGAACCGCGCGTCGAAGTGGTTCAGGGTCAGGCAGAACGGCGGCAGGTCGGCGCTGTCCACCTGGGGGCCGAGCTTGGCCTCGGCGTACTGCTGCCGGGTGTTGCAGAACGCCTTGTCGTCGCCGGCCACCAGCAGCTTGTTGCCGTGCCAGCCGTACCAGGAGCCGAGGGCGACCCCGATCAGCACGGCGATCAGCGAGGTGTGGAACAGCAGGTTGCCGGTCTCCTTGAGGTACCCCTTCTCGGCGGAGACCTCGGTGCCGCGTACCACGACGCGCCAGCGGCGACGCCGCAGCTCGGCGGCGACGGCCTCGGCGTCGGTGGCGACGCCGGTGCGCACGGCGTGCTGGGGCAGCCGGTTCAGGCGCTTGGGCGCGGCCGGCGGCTTCGTGCGCAGGGCGCGGACATGGTCGCGCAGCCGGGGCAGGATGCAGCCGATCAGGGAGGCGAACAGCAGCAGGTAGATGGCGGAGAACCAGACCGACCCGAACACCTCGAACGCGCCGATCCGATCCAGCTTCGGGGCCAGCTCGGGGTGGTCGACGAAATACTGGTCGACCTTCTCCGCGTTCACCCCGCGCTGCGGCAGCACCGAGCCGGGAATGGCCGCGACGGCGAGCAGGAAGAGCAGGATCAGCGCCGTACGCATGCTGGTGAGCTGCCGCCACGAGTTGCGCAGCAGGGCCAGTGCCCGGTTGGGCCGGCGGCGCGGCGCCTCGGCCGGGGGCACCGGCCGGTCCTTCACGATCGTCATCAGATGCTCACCTCGCCCACGCCGAACGTCGTCTGCAACCAGATGACGAAGTTGGTCCACCCGCCGGTGACCAGCGCGAGGCCGATCAGGACCAGCAGTACGCCGCCGACCCGGGTGACCCAGCGGCTGTTGCGCCGGACGGCGCGGAACACCCCGAGCAGGCGGTGGAAGCCCAGCCCGAAGACGACGAACGGTATCCCCAGCCCGAGGCAGTACGCCACGGCGAGCACCACGGCCCGGTCGGTCTGCCCGCCGGGGGTGGCCATGCCGAGCACCGCCGCGAGTGTGGGGCCGGTGCAGGGCATCCAGCTCAGGGCGAAGACCGCGCCGAAGACGGGGGCCCCGAGCAGGCCGGCGGCGGGCAGCCGCTGGATCCGGAACTCCCGCTGGAGGCCGGGGAGCACCCCGACGAAGGCCAGACCGAGCACGATGACCAGCACACCGGCGCCGATCTCCAGCGCCCGCTCGTACTGGATGAAGACCCGGCCGACGCTGGCGAAGAGGATCGCGGTGGCGGTGAAGACGGCGGTGAACCCGGCGATGAAGAGCAGCGTCCCGGCGAGCACCCGGCCCTTGACCGCCGCCGCCGTCCGGCCCCGTTCCCGGGTCAGCTCCCGCACCGCCACCCCGCCGCCGTTGCCGCCGCCGTCCTGCCCCGGGCCCGGGGTGCCGGCGGGGGGCGTTGCCGGCGCGTCCCGGCCCTCCAGGTCGGCGCCGGCCAGGCCGGTGACGTACGAGAGGTAGCCGGGGACCAGCGGAAGGATGCACGGGGACAGGAAGCTGACCAGCCCGGCGAGTGCCGCCGCGCCGATGGCCAGCAGCAGCGGCCCGCTCTGGGCGACGTCGTGGAAGGTCCCGCCCATCAGCGGGAGCCGTTGGGTGCGGGCTGCTCGGCGGCGATCCGCGCGACGATCGGTTGCAGCCGGTCCTGGGTCACCGCCGACCGGATCACCACGGCCACCCTGCCGTCCCGGTCCAGCAGGACGGTGGCCGGGATGGTGGTGGGCGAGATGTCGAAGGCGAGGGCGAGCCGGCTCGGCGGGTCGAAGAGGCTCGGGTAGGTGACCCGGCCCTCCTCGAACGCGAGCGCCTTGTCCCGGTTGTCCTGCACGTTGATGCCGAGGAACGTCACCCCGGACGCCTTGGTGGCCTGGTAGGTGGCCTCCAGGTCGTCGGCCTCGGCCCGGCAGGGCTGGCACCAGGAGCCCCAGAAGTTGACCACGACCACCTGGCCGCGATCCGTCGCGACGTCGTAGCTGCCGCCGGTGAGCAGCTCACCGGACAGCTTCGGGGCGGTGGACCGCTGGTCGGGGGCGCACTCGATGACGCCGTCGGTGGTGGCGCAGCGCTGCTCCTGACTGTCGGAGGAGCAGCCGGCCAGGGCCGCCGTGGTCGTCACGGCCGCGAGGAGTCCCGCGATCCACCTCCGGGCCGACATCAGGCTCCCTTGGCCGTCCGGGCGGTCGGCGAGGTGGCGATCAGGTGGGCGGCCGGCTCGCTGTAGCCGATCCCGGCGATCTTCGCGCCGTCGAAGTGGAACGAGGTGAGGCTGGCCAGGCCGCACTGCCGCCGGCGCGGGTCGTGCCAGAGCCGCTTGCGCTCGACGTGGCGGCGCAGCGTCCAGATCGGGAGCTGGTGGGAGACCAGCACGGCCTCGCGCCCCTCGGCGGCCACCCGGGCCGCGTGCAGGGCGGCGAACATCCGCTCCGCGATGACCCGGTACGCCTCGCCCCAGGACGGGGTGACCGGGTCGCGCAGCACCCACCAGTTGCGCGGGTCGCGGAACGACCCGTCGCCCGGGGAGACCTTCTTGCCCTCGAACCAGTTGGCGCTCTCGATCAGCCGCTCGTCCACCCCGACGGGCAGGCCGAACTGCCCGGCGATCGGCTCGGCGGTCTGCTGGGCGCGTTCGAGGGGGCTGGCCACCACGTGCACCACGTCCCGCTCGGCGAGCCCCTGGGCCGCCGCCTTGGCCATCTGCACGCCCAGCTCCGACAGGCGGAAGCCGGGCAGCCGGCCGTAGAGGATCTGATCCGGGTTGTGCACCTCGCCGTGCCGCAGCACGTGGACCACGGTCTTGCTCACCGCAGCGCTCCCTTCGTTCGCGACTGCGGGGCTCGCAAAACCAGCTCACTCCTCGCGCTCACCACTACCCCCCGTTGCCCGCCGCTGCCGCCGCGTTCGCCGCTGCGGGCAGGGCCGCGGCGATCTGCTCACACGCGGCGTCGTCGATCGCCGCCGAGACGAACCAGGCCTCGAACGCGCTTGGCGGCAGGTAGACCCCGTCGGCGAGCATCGAGTGGAAGAACGCCTTGAACGCCGGGACCTGCTGGGTCCGGGCGCTGTCGTAGTCGACCACGTCGGCGTCCGTGAAGAAGATCGAGAACATGCTGCCCGCGTACGACAGCCGGTGCGGGACCCCGGCAGCGGTCAACGCGTCGGCGGCGAGCTTGCTCACCAGGGCGGCCGTCTCGTCGAGCCTGCGGTAGACGGCGTCGTCGGCCAGCCGCAGCGTGGCCAGGCCGGCGGCGCAGGCGAGCGGGTTACCGGAGAGGGTGCCGGCCTGGTAGACCGGGCCGGCCGGGGCGAGCCGCCCCATGATCTCCGCGCGCCCGCCGAACGCCGCGGCCGGCAGGCCACCGCCCATGACCTTCCCGTACGTCCACAGGTCGGCGTCGGAGGGGTCGAGGCCGTGCCACCCGGAGCGGGAGACCCGGAACCCGGTCATCACCTCGTCGACGATCAGCAGCGCGCCGTGCGCGTGGGCGATCCGGGCGAGCTGGGAGTTGAACCCGTCGCGGGGGGCGATCACGCCCATGTTGCCGGCCGCCGCCTCGGTGATCACCGCGGCGATGTGCGGCCCTTCGGCGGCGAACGCCTCCTCGACGGCGGCGACGTCGTTGTACGGAAGCACGATGGTGTCGCCGGCCGCCGCGCCGGTGACGCCGGGCGAGTCGGGCAGGCCGAGGGTGGCCACGCCGGAGCCGGCGGCGGCGAGCAGCCCGTCGGAGTGCCCGTGGTAGCAGCCGGCGAACTTGATGATCTTCGAGCGGCCGGTGAAGCCCCGGGCCAGCCGGATCGCCGACATGGTGGCCTCGGTGCCCGAGTTGACCAGCCGGACCTGCTCGACCGGGGTGCGGTCGACGATCTCGGCGGCCAACTCGACCTCGCCGGGGGTCGGGGTGCCGAAGCTGGTTCCCAGGGCGGCGGCGGACTGGACGGCCTCGACCACCTCCGGGTGGGCGTGCCCGAGGAGCAGCGGCCCCCACGAGCAGACCAGGTCGACGTAGCGCCGGCCGTCCGCGTCGTACAGCCAGGGCCCCTCCCCCCGGACCATGAAGCGCGGGGTGCCGCCGACGGCGTGGAACGCGCGCACGGGGGAGTTCACCCCGCCCGGCACGAGGGTGCGGGCGCGGGCGAACAGGGCCTCGGAGGCCGGCGCGTCGGCCGGGTAGCGGCCAGATCCGGCGGAAAAGGTATCGGTCACGATGCCGCCATTGTGTCAGCGCCGGACGGCGAATCGGCAGCCACCCCTGGTCGGGGGTTACCGGGCTCACGCGAAGTGGCTGGCCGGGCGAGCTGGGAGCGCCTCGACGGGCCGGAGGACCCGGTTCGCGCTAGGCTGATCGGGTGGATCGTGCCGAACTGTCCATCACGCTACACCGGACGGGCGATGAAGTGGTGCTTCGCCTCGCCGGTGAGATCGACATGCTCACGGCCACCCAACTTTCGACCGTCGTCAACGAGGTGCTCGCCGATCCGCCCCCACGGATCGTCCTCGATCTGGGCGGCGTCACGTTCTGCGACTCCCAGGGGCTGGGCACCCTGGTCGTGCTCAGCCGCAAGACCAGCCACGCGCAGAGCCTGCTCGTCCTGACCGGCGTCGGTGACTTCCTGCTCCGGGTCCTGGACATCACCGGCCTCCGCTCGGCCCTGATGATCCGCAACGGCGCCCCCACCGACTGACCTGCCCGCCCGCGCCCCACCGCCCGGACCGGCAGTGGGGGCGGTCGCGCTCAGGCGGGCAGGTCGCGGCGGCGGAAGGTGAACAGGCCCGCCGTGGCCAGCCCGACGGCCGTGCCGGTCAGGGCCAGCAGCGGGGTGGCGGGCACCGGGCCGCCCAGGACCTGCGGGGTGTGGGTGAACGGGGACAGGTCCAGCAGCCACTGGCTCAGCTCCAGCACCGCGCCGAGCTGGCCGAGGAGCAGGCAGCCGGCGAGCGCCGCCCAGGCCGCGCCGACGCTGATCCGGGGCAGCAGGCCGAACAGCAGCACCGCCACGCCGACCAACACCCAGACCGCCGGCACGTGGGCCAGCGCCGCCCCGGTCAGCCGGGGCACCTTGCCGGCCACATCGGAGCTGCTGAGGCCGTAGGCGAGCCCGGTGACCGCGCCGGCCACCGCCAGCATCACCGCCGGGCCGAGCAGGGCGAAGGCCAGGTGGCCGAGCAGCCAGCGGGACCGGCTCACCCCGGTGGTCAGGACCGGCTCGGCGCGCTGGCCGGTCTCCTCGGTCCGCATCCGCAGCGCGGCCTGGATGCCGTAGCCGGCGGCGGCGAGCGCGGTGATGCTCAGGGTCGTCCCGAGGTACGCCTCGGCGATCGACGCCGAGCCGCCGAGCCGCTCCATCAGCCGGGCGACGGTCTCGTTGCCGTCCACCGCGTCCCCGGCCGCCTCGGCGGCGCCGCCGAGCACCGCGCCGAGGGCCGCCGCGCCGATCGTCCAGCCGAGCAGCGCGACCCGGTTCAGCCGCCAGGCCAGCCCCCACGGGCCGGCGAGGGCGGGGCCTGCGGTGGCCGGGCCGAGGCGCGGTGGCAGCACGCCCGCGCCGAGGTCGCGCCGCGCCGAGAGCCGGAACGCCACCGCGCCGACCAGCGCCGCCAGCGCCGCCAGCAGCGCGAGCGGCCACCAGCGCTCGCCGACGTAGGGGTGGGTGCGCTGGGCCCAGCCCAACGGGGAGAGCCAGCTCAGCCACTCCGCCCCGCCCGCGTCCCCGGCGAGCCGGACCAGGAACGCCACCCCGAGCGCCGCGACGCCCAGCCCCCTGGCACCGCCCGCGCTCTCGGTGAGCTGCGCGGCGAGTGCGCCCACGGTGGCGAAGAACGCCCCGGCGAGGGTGACCGACAGCCCGAACACCAGGGAGCCGGCCGCGGGCAGGCCGGCGGCGACCAGGCCGCCGGCCACGAGCAGCCCGAGCAGCAGGTCCGCCGCGTACGTGACGAGCAGCGCGGCGGCCAGCCCGGCGTACCGGCCGAGGACGGTGGCGCCGAGCAGCTCCCGCCGGCCCGCCTCCTCCTCGGCCCGGGTGTGCCGGACGACGACGAGCAGGCTGATCAGGCCCACGATCAGGTGCAGCAGCCCGGACCGCTGGGCGGCGAGCGCGCCGACGCTGTCGCCGTACGCCGGGCCGAGCAGGGCCTCGATCGACGGGTTGCCGGCGGTGGTGGCCGCGTACTCGGCGCGCTGGGCGGCGGTCGGGTACAGCTCGGCGTACGTCTCGGCGTAGCTGGCCGGCAGGACCGCGATCAGCAGCACCCAGATCGGCAGCAGCACCCGGTCCCGGCGCAGGATCAGCCGGACCAGGTGCCGGGCGCCGGTCACCGGGCCACCCCGGCGGGTGCACCGGCGGCGCCGGCCGACTCGTAGTGCCGCAGGAACAGCTCCTCCAACGTGGGCGGCCGGCTGACCAGGCCCCGTACGCCGATCTCGGTGAGCCGGCGCAGCGCGGCGTCGAGCGCCGGGGTGTCCACGTCGAAGCGGACCCGGTCGCCGTCGACCCGCAGGTCGTGCACGCCGGCCAGCTCGGCCAGCCCGTGCGGCGGCCCGGCCAGCTCGGCGTCGACGGAGGTGCGCTGGAGGTGGCGCAGCCCGGTGAGGGTGCCGGTTTCCACGGCGCGGCCGTTGCGGATGATCGTCACCCGGTCGCAGAGCGCCTCGACCTCGCCGAGGATGTGGCTGGAGAGCAGGACGGTGCGGCCGTCGGCGCGGGCCCGGCCCACCCAGTGCTGGAAGACCTCCTCCATCAGCGGGTCGAGGCCGGAGGTGGGCTCGTCGAGGATCAGCAGCTCCGCGTCGGAGGCGAGGGCGGCGACCAGGCCGACCTTCTGCCGGTTGCCCTTCGAGTACGCCCGGCCCTTCTTGCGCGGGTCCAGCTCGAAGGCGGCGAGCAACTCGTCGCGGCGGGCGCGGTCGATGCCGCCGCGCATCCGGCCGAGCAGGTCGATCACCTCGCCCCCGGTGAGGTTGGGCCAGAGGGTCACGTCGCCCGGCACGTACGCCAGGCGGCGGTGCAGGGCGACGGCGTCCCGCCACGGATCGCCGCCGAGCAGGCGGACGGCCCCCGCGTCCGCCCGCAGCAGGCCGAGCAGCACCCGGATGGCGGTGGACTTGCCGGCGCCGTTGGGCCCCAGGAAGCCGTGCACCTCACCGGCGCGGACGGTCAGGTCCAGCTCGTCGAGCGCCCGGGTCCGGCCGAATGCCTTGATCAGGCCGGAGACCGCTATCGGATTTTCCATGCATCAGAAGTTACAGTGTTTTCAGAAAGTTGTGAAGACTGTGGAGGCTGGGGCACGATCTGGCTTCCGACCTACGCCGAGGAGCCCCCGATGAGCGCCGCCGAGCCGCCCCAAGGCAACGACGAGGCCGTCCACCTCTTCGTCGAGAGGATGGCCATGGCGTTCGCGGAGGTCGGCTTCCCCCGGATGGCGGCCCGGGCGCTGTTCACGGTCATGAGTGCGGACCAGCCGCTGACCGCCGCCGAGATCGGCGAGCGGCTCGGGGTCAGCGCGGCGGCGGTCTCCGGCGCGGTCCGCTACCTGACCCAGTTCGGCATGCTGGCCCGCGAGCCGGTGAAGGGGTCCCGGCGGGACCGCTACCGACTGCCGGACAACCCCTGGTACGAGGGCACGATCACCAAGACCGGCCTCTACAAGAACTTCATCGACATCGCCGACGGCGGCGTCGACGCCCTCGCCGGCCGGAGCACCCCGGCCGGTGAACGAGTCTCCGAGATGCGCGACTTCTTCGTCTTCGTCCAGGAGGAGATCGACTCGCTCGGCGAACGGTGGCGGGCCCGCCGCGCCGCCACGGGTCACGGCCGGTAGGGCCGGCCGTTAATCCGGCGCGCTCGACACCCGTCGTGACCTACCGTGTCCCGGATGCTGATCAGACGGGAAACTCCCGCCGACGTCGATGCCGTCCGCGCCGTGCACCGCGCCGCCTTCGCCACGGACGACGGCAGCGTACCCGTGGAAGTCACCCTGGTCGACGCGCTCCGCGTCGACGACGGCTGGCTGCCCTCGCTCTCCCTCGTCGCCACCGACGCGGACGGCCAGGTCGTCGGCCACGTGGTCGCCACCCGGGGCACGGTGGCCGGAGCGCCGGTGGCGCTCGGGCTGGGGCCGATCGGGGTGCTGCCGGCCTGGCAGCGTCGCGGCGTCGGCTCCGCGCTGATGCACGCGGTGCTCGGTGCCGCCGACGCGCTCGACGAGCCACTGGTGGTGCTGCTCGGGCACCCGGAGTACTACCCGAGGTTCGGCTTCCGGCCGGCGGTCGAGCTGGGCGTGACGCCGCCCGGCCCGTGGGGGCCGCAGTTCTTCATGGCGCGGCCGTTGAGCGCGTGGCAGCCGCACCTCCAGGGCGCGTTCGCGTACGCCGGGCCGTTCACGGACCTCTAGGCGCCGGCGGCCCGGCTCACCGGTTGCCCCAGCGCGCCTGCTCCAGCAGGTCGACGGCGCGGGAGCGGGCGTCCGGGCCCTCGGCCCGGAGCAGGGCGGTGGCCTCGTCGACGGCGTCGGTGAGCGTGCGCCACTGCGTCTCGCGCTCGCGGACCAGGTCCGACTGGGCGGCGAGTTGCCGGGTCTTGACCCACAGCTCGACGAAGACCGACACCTTGGCCCGCAGCACCCACGGGTCGAAGGGCTTGGTCAGGTAGTCGACCGCACCGACCGCGTACCCGCGCAGGGCGAGCTGGGCGTCCTTGTCTGCCGCCGTGAGGAAGATGATCGGCACGTGCCGGGTGCGTTCCCGCCGCTTGATGTGGCTGGCGGTCTCGAAGCCGTCCATGTCGGGCATCTGCGCGTCCAGCAGGATCACCGCGAAGTCGTCCACCAGCAACTGCTTGAGCGCCGCCTCGCCGCTCTCCACAGCAACCGACTGCACCGGCAGCCCCTGGAGAATCGCCTCCAGGGCCATCAGATTCTCCCGCCGGTCGTCGACCAACAGCGCCTTGGCCGTCTGGCTCACATTCTCTCCTCGCCTCGGCTGCCGCCCACCCAGGACGCCATCAGCTCGATCAGGTCGTCCAGGTCAACCGGTTTGGTGATGTAGTCGCTGCCGCCCGCCGCGAGCGCGGACTCGCGGTCGCCCGGCATCGCCTTCGCGGTCAGGAAGACAATAGGCAGGTCGGCGAAGCGGTGGTTACGGCGGATCTGCCGGGTGGTCTCGTAGCCGTCCTGGTCGGGCATCATCGCATCCATCAGCACGATGTCCACCTCCGGATGCTCGGCCAGCCGACGGACGCCGTCCGCCCCGTTATCCGAGTACAACACGGTCATACCGTGCAACTCCAAGGCGCTGGTCAGCGCGAAGACGTTCCGCACGTCGTCGTCGATGATCAGCACGGTGACGCCCTCCAGCCGACGGGTGCCCGGCGTCTCGGCCATCCTCGACAGCTCCGGCGGGGACATCAGCAGCAGCGACGCGGGCAGTCCCGCGCGGGCCGGCGACGGTGGCGCCGGCGCGACCACCGCGTCCGGGGCCAGCACGTCCGGTACGCACAAGGTGAAGGTGGAGCCCTCCCCGGGCACCGAGGCCACGATGATCGAGCCGCCGAGCAGGCGGGCCAGGTCCCGGCTGATCGACAACCCCAGCCCGGTGCCGCCATACCGCCGGCTGGTCGTCCCGTCCGCCTGCTGGAACGCCTCGAAGATCAGCGACAGCTTGTCGTCCGAGATGCCGATGCCGGTGTCGACCACCGTGAAGGCGATCACCTGCCGGGCGTTGGTCAGCGCCGGCACGTCGAAGACGATGTTCTCGGACGCCGGGGCGATCCGCAGCGTCACCGTGCCGCTGTCGGTGAACTTCACGGCGTTGGAGAGCAGGTTGCGCAGGATCTGCTGCAACCGCCCGGCATCGGTGACCAGTGCCGGGGACAGTTCCTCGGCCACCTGGACCTGGAAGCCGAGGCCCTTGTCCTCGGCCTGCGGGGCGAACGCCTGCTCCACGAACCCGCGGATCTCGTCGAACCGGACCTCGGTCGGCTCGACGTCCATCCGGCCCGCCTCGATCTTGGACAGGTCGAGGATGTCGTCGATCAGCCGCAGCAGGTCCGAACCGGAGCCGTGGATGGTCCGGGCGAACTCGATCTGCTTCGGGGTGAGGTTCTGCTCCGAGTTCTCCACCAGCAGCCGGGCCAGCAGCAGCAGCGAGTTCAGCGGCGTCCGCAGCTCGTGGCTCATGTTGGCCAGGAACTCCGACTTGTACGCCGAGGCCCGGGTGAGCTGCTGGGCCTTGTCCTCCAGGCCGAGCCGGGCCAGCTCGATCTCCCGGTTCTGGGTCTCGATGTTCGCCTTCTGCTCGGACAGCAGCTGGGCCTTGTCCTCCAACTCGGCGTTGGTGCGCTGCAACTCGGCCGACTGTTCCTGAAGCTCGTGGGCCAGCCGCTGAGACTGGGCCAGCAGTTCCTCGGTGCGCCGGTTGGCCTGGATCGTGTTGACCGCGACGCCGATGGTCAGCACCAGCCGCTCCAGGAACGACAGGTGCAGTTCGGAGAAGGCGGCCACGCTGGCGAACTCGATCACGCCGAGCAGCTCGCCCTCGAACAGCACGGGCAGCACCACCAGGTCGGCCGGCGGGGTGTCCGCCAGCCCCGAGCGCAGGGTGAGCCGGCCATCCGGGGAGGCGCTCACCCGGATCGTCCGGCGGGACAGCGCGGCCTGCCCGACCAGCCCCTCGCCGGGGCCGAACGTGACGTCGTGCCCCCGGGCCACGTAGCCGTACGAGGCGGTCAGCCGCAGCCGCATGCTGCCGTCGGAGGTGTCGGCCAGGAAGAACGCGCCGAGCTGCGCGTCGACCAGCGGGGTCACCTCCATCATGATCATCCGACAGACCTCGCCGAGGTCCCGCTGCCCCTGGAGCAGGCCGCCGATGCGGGCCAGGTTGGAGTCCAGCCAGCCCTGCTCGGCGTTCTTCTTCGTCGTCTCCCGGAGGGTGACGATCATCTGGTTGATGTTGTCCTTCAGCTCGGCGACCTCGCCCTGGGCCTCGACCGCGATCCGCTGGGTCAGGTCGCCCCGGGTCACCGAGGTCGACACCTGGGCGATGGCCCGAAGCTGGGTGGTGAGCGTGGAGGCGAGCTGGTTGACGTTCTCGGTGAGGTCCCGCCAGGTGCCGGAGACGCCCTTCACCTGCGCCTGGCCGCCCAGCTTGCCCTCGATGCCGACCTCGCGGGCCACCCGGGTCACCTCGTCCGCGAACGACGAGAGCTGGTCCACCATCGTGTTGACCGTGTTCTTCAGCTCCAGGATCTCGCCCTGCGCGTCCACGGTGATCTTCTGCGACAGGTCGCCCTTCGCCACGGCGGTGGTCACCGACGCGATGTTGCGCACCTGCGACGTCAGGTTCGAAGCCATCGAGTTCACGTTGTCCGTCAGGTCCCGCCACGTGCCCGAGAC
>NZ_JAAALO010000004.1:0-542618 GCF_009908295.1 Micromonospora rubida | reverse complement strand
GCGTCCACGGTGATCTTCTGCGACAGGTCGCCCTTCGCCACGGCGGTGGTCACCGACGCGATGTTGCGCACCTGCGACGTCAGGTTCGAAGCCATCGAGTTCACGTTGTCCGTCAGGTCCCGCCACGTGCCCGAGACGCCCTTCACCTGCGCCTGGCCGCCCAGCTTGCCCTCCGTGCCCACCTCACGGGCCACCCGGGTCACCTCGTCCGCGAACGACGACAGCTGATCCACCATCGTGTTCACCGTCGACTTCAGCTCCAGGATCTCGCCCCGGGCGTCCACGGTGATCTTCTGCGACAGGTCGCCCTTCGCCACGGCGGTGGTCACCGACGCGATGTTGCGCACCTGCGACGTCAGGTTCGAAGCCATCGAGTTCACGTTGTCCGTCAGGTCCCGCCACGTGCCCGAGACGCCCTTCACCTGCGCCTGGCCGCCCAGCTTGCCCTCCGTGCCCACCTCACGGGCCACCCGGGTCACCTCGTCCGCGAACGACGACAGCTGATCCACCATCGTGTTGACCGTGTTCTTCAGCTCCAGGATCTCGCCCTGCGCGTCCACGGTGATCTTCTGGCTCAGGTCGCCCTTGGCGACGGCCGTGGAGACCTGGGAGATGTTGCGGACCTGACTGGTCAGGTTGCCGGCGAGCTGGTTGACGTTCTCCGTGAGGTCCCGCCAGGTGCCGGAGACCCCGCGCACCTGGGCCTGGCCGCCCAGCTTGCCCTCGATGCCGACCTCGCGGGCCACCCGGGTCACCTCGTCGGCGAACGACGAGAGCTGGTCCACCATCGTGTTGACGGTGTCCTTCAGCTCCAGGATCTCGCCCTGCGCGGCGACGGTGATCTTCTGCGACAGGTCGCCCCGGGCGACGGCCGTGGACACCTGGGCGATGTTGCGCACCTGGGCCGTCAGGTTCGACGCCATCGAGTTGACGCTGTCGGTGAGGTCCTTCCAGGTGCCCGCGACGTTCGGCACCTCCGCCTGGCCGCCGAGCTTGCCCTCGGTGCCCACCTCCCGGGCCACCCGGGTCACCTGCTCGGCGAAGAGTCGCAGCGTGTCGGTGAGCGAGTTCATGGTGTCGGCCAGCTCGGCGACCTCGCCGCGCGCCCCGACCGTGATCTTCTGCGACAGGTCGCCCTTGGCCACCGCCGTCGCCATCTGGGAGATCGACCGCACCTGGCCGGTCAGGTTCGACGCCATGGTGTTCACCGAGTCGGTGAGGTCCTTCCAGGTGCCGGCCACCCCGCGCACGTCGGCCTGGCCGCCGAGCTTGCCCTCGGTGCCCACCTCCCGGGCCACCCGGGTCACCTCGTTGGAGAAGGACGAGAGCTGGTCGACCATCGTGTTGACCGTGCGGCCGATCCGCAGGTACTCGCCGCGCAGCGGCCGGCCATCGATCTCCAGCGCCATGTGCTGGGAGAGGTCGCCGTCTGCCACGGCCACGATCACCCGGGCGATCTCGGTGGTCGGGCGGCCGAGGTCGTCGATCAGCGAGTTGACCGCGCGCTGCCCCTCCGCCCAGGAGCCCTCCAGCCCCTCCTCGTCGAGACGCTCGGTGAGCCGGCCGTCCCGGCCGACGATCCGGCTGATCCGGCGCAGGTCCAGGTGCTGCCGCTCCTGGAGGGCCACCACGTCGTTGAACGCGTCCGCCACCTCGCCGGCCGCGCCCGCCCGCCGGGGCAGGCGGACCTTGAGGTCACCGCCGCGCATCCGGCGCAGCGCTTCCGCCAGCTCGCCGAGCAGGGCGGCCTGGTCCGGCGCGGACGGGTCCGCGGCTACCGAGTGTTTCGCCGTGGTCATCATTCCTCGCTCAGTTCGGGGCCGCCGGGGCCTGCCGGCACACCGGCCATCCCATCATTGTGCCCGGCCGAGCGTCGATGCCGCGCCGCGCCGCCCGCCGGACCGCCCTCGCGTCGAAGCAGCTCACGGCTTGGGGAACCCGGCCGGCCGGGCCGACGGCCGCCGGAGCCCGCACCGCCCCGGCGATCCCCCGGGCGGGCGACGGTCCTCGACACGTCATCCGGGTCGGATTGGCTTACGGCCGGGCCGAGGTGGAGGATACGAAGGTGTCAGCGGAGGCGGGACCGACGACCTCAGGCGGTCCAGACGAGCGCATCCGCCGGGTACGGCTGCCCGCCGACCGGCGGACCCCGGCCGCCGCGCGCGCCCTGGTCCGGTCCGTGCTGGCCGCCGCGAGCCTCGACGACCTGCTCAACGAGGCCCTGCTGCTGACCACCGAGCTGACCACGAACGCCGTCGAGCACGCCCGCACGGAATTGGACATCGAGGTCGTCGCCGACGACACCGGCCTCACCGTCACCGTCTCCGACTTCGCCGCGGGCTCGGTCGACGAGCTGACCGTGGGCGTCCGCAACGACAGCTCCGAGATCAACGAGGTCTCCGAGCGGGGCCGCGGGCTGCTGCTGGTCGACCACTTCGCCAGCCGGTGGGGCACCACGTACCTGCCCACGGGCAAGGGGGTGTGGTTCCGGCTCGACCGGCGCGACGCCGCCGGGCAGCCGGTCGCCGGCCCGCCGCCCGCCGGCGGGTGGGGACCGGCGACCGCCCGCTCCGGCGGCGGACCGGTCACCGAGCACCCGGGGCCGAGCGCCGGGGCGATGAGCGAGCTGATGCAGACCGCTCCCGACCAGTACGCCGAGGACCCGCTGCCCGAGTTCGCCACCGAACTGCTCACCCGGCTGGCCGAGATGGTCGGCGCGGCCGGTGGCGTGGTCCGGCTGGACCGGGGCGACGGGCAGGGCACGCAGGTGCTGGCCCGCTACGGCCGCGCCCCGCGCGCCGGCAACGAGCTGCTCCAGGTTCCGCTGGCGGTGCACCGGCCGTACGCCGGGGAGTTGGAGCTGGACGCCGCCCCCTCGACGTACGCCCGGCCGCTGGCGGTGCTGACCGCCGAGCGGCTCTCGCTGCACCTGGAGAACGACCGGCTGCGCCGGGCCAACGTCCGCCGGCAGGCCTGGCTGACGTTCCTGGCCGAGGCGAGCGAGCTGCTGGCCCAGTCCCTGGACGTCGAGCTGACCATGGCGCTGATCCCGCAGCTCGTGGTCCCCCGCCTCGGCCAGTGGTGCGCGGTGCACACCGCCGACGAGTGGGGGCAGTTGCGGCTCGCGGCGGCCACCCACGCCGACGAGTCGGTGCTGCCGCAGCTGCACAAGGTGCTCCGGGAGACGGGGACGGACTCGGTGCAGGCCCGGCTGCGCGAGGCGTCCCGGACCGGGTCGCAGGTGCCGCTCGGCGGGCCGATGGAGGGCTTCGCCGTCCCGCTGGTGGCGCGCGGCCAGCGGCTGGGCACCCTCGCGGTCGGCCGGCACCAGCGCCACCGGCACGACCCCGACGAGGTCGCCGTGCTGGAGGACGTGGCCCGGCGGGCCGCGCTGGCCATCGAGAACGCCCGCATCCACGCCGAGCGGCGCAGGGTGGCGCAGGCCCTCCAGCAGTCGCTGCTGCCGCCGGCCCTGCCGGTCGTCGAGGGCATCGGCTTCGCCGCCGAGTACGTGCCGACCGGGGACGAAGCGGAGGTCGGCGGCGACTTCTACGACGTGCTCCCGCTGCCCGACGGGCGCTGGCTGGTGGTGGTCGGCGACGTGTCCGGCAAGGGGGTCGAGGCGGCTACGGTCACCGGCCTGGTCCGGGACGTCATCCGGGTGCTGGTCGGCGACGGCAAGCCACTGCCGGAGGTCCTGAGCCGGCTCAACGAGACGCTGGTCGAGCGGGGCGGCGGGCGCTACTGCACGCTGGCGCTGGCGGCGGTCGGGCCGGGCGACGGCGGCCGGCTGGACGTGGCCCTGCACCTGGCCGGGCACGACCGGCCGGTGCTGCTGCGGGCCGGTGACGGGGCCGACTTCGTCGGCGCCGGCGGCACCGCGCTCGGCCTGCTCGACGCGATCAGCTCGCCGACGGCGCAGGTCACGCTCGCCCAGGGCGACTCGCTGATCTTCTACACCGACGGGGTGACCGAGCGCAGGCGGGGCCGGGAGCTGTTCGGCACCGATCGGCTGCGGGAGTCCGCCGCGCCACTGGCCGGGTACTCGGCCGACGTGGTGGCCGCCCGGCTGCGCTCGACCGCGATCGGGTTCTCGGTCGAGGCGCCCCGCGACGACATCGCCATCCTGGTGCTGCGCAACGACGGGCTCTGAGCCCGGGGACGGCGGCTTCGGGTCACGCCGCCCAGCGTCACAGGCCGCCGGGGAGGCGGCCGGGGGCCAGGCGCTGGTGCGGGTCGAGGTATTCCTTCGCCGCCCGCAGCCGGGGCAGCGAGGCCAGCTCGCCCCAGAGGTCGACCGCCTGGCGCACCGGCGGCGGCGCCGCCACCACGACGCACCGGCCGCGCCGGGCGAGCAGCACCCGGCGCACGCCGGTGACGATCGACGCCACCCGCTCGGCGGGCAGGGAGCCCGGCAGGGCCGCGTGCACGACGCCCTGCCCGGCGGAGCCCCGGATCGGGACCGGGCCGCCGGCCGCGTCGCGCAGCGCGTAGACGGCCGCGTAGAGGTCGGTGGTCGGCACCTCGATGCGCAGCGCGGTCTCGCCGGGGCCGAACGGATAGCTCCGCCACCACGGCGGCGGCGAGTGGCCGACGGTGGCCTCGTCGCCGAGCAGGGCGAGCAGGCTGTCCGCCCGTTCGGAGACGTCGGCGGGGCCGCCCTCGATCAGCACCGCCAGGGTGCCCGCCCCGGTTGGCGGCGCCGCGCGGCGGAACATCGAGGGGTGTCGGGCGCGGGCAGCCGCCGCCGGGTCGTCGGGGTGCGGAGCCGGGCGCACCCGGTTCGCCCGGGCCGGCAGGTCCAGCTCGACGGCCGCCGGGTCGAGCCGGGCGGCGAGCACCGACCGGACCAGGTCGGGCAGCTCCAGCGGGCTCCCCACCGGGCGGGTGACCCAGGACTGGCAGGCCGGCACCGGCTGCACCCGCAGGGTGGCCGAGACCAGCACCCCGAGGCCGCCCTGCGAGCCGCAGAGCAGCCGGGCCAGCTCCAGGCCGGGTGCGCCGCCGCCCGCGCTCGTCAGCTCGCCGTCGGCGCCCAGGTAGCGCACCCCGGCCAGTTGGTCGCAGGGGCCGCCGTGGCGGTGCCGCAGCGGGCCGGACTCGTCGGCGGCGAGCACCCCGCCGACCGTCGCCCCGGGCGAGGGCGCGTCGAGGGCGAGGCGCTGCCCGGTGCGTTCCAGGGCCGCCTGGGCCGCGCGCAGCGGGGTGCCCGCGCCGATCTCGGCCACCTGGGCGCCCGCCGGCTGATGGCCGATGCCGGCCAGCCGGCCGGTGTCGAGCATGATGTCGACCTGCTCCGGGGCGGCACCCCAGTCGATCTTCGTGCCGGCGCCCCGGGGCACCACCGCCAGGTCGTGGGCGGCGGCCAGCCGGAGCACCTCGGCCGCGGCGGACGGATCGCCGGGCACCGCCACCCACCGGGCCGGCCGCCCGGCGACCTCGTCGGCCGCCCCGGCGAAGCGGGCGAAGGAGGGACCGCAGATCTCGGTGAGTCGACGAGTGATGCCCATTGCCCCGGACCGGCCGGTCGACCGCGCTGCTGCCGCCATGGTGGTTATCGTACAGGTGTTCGAAAGAAGCGGCGGGGTGCCGCGCGCGACGTCGGGCCACCGGCCCCCGCGAAGGAGCCGGGCGCAGGGGGAACACCTCGCCGGGCCGCCGCAGCGCCCCGACGGCAACCCGGCCGGCCGGTAACCTGACCGGCGTGACCACCGAGATCCCGCCCGTCGCCAAGCAGGTCCCCAGCGAGCGCACCCACCACGGCGACGCGGTCGTCGACGAGTACGCCTGGCTGGCCGCCAAGGACGACCCGGAGATGATCGCCCACCTGAGGGCGGAGAACGCGTACACCGAGGCGCGCACCGCGCACCTGGAGGAGTTGCGCGGAACCCTGTTCGAGGAGACCCGGCGCCGCACCCAGGAGACCGACCTGTCGGTGCCGACCCGCAAGGGCACCCACTGGTACTACACCCGCACGGTCGAGGGCCAGCAGTACGGCGTGCACTGCCGCCGGGCCGTCCGCGACGGCGAGACCGAGCCCCCGGTGAGCGTTGACGGCGCCCCGCTCGACGGCGAGGAGGTGCTGCTCGACGGCAACCTGCTGGCCGAGGGGCACGACTTCTTCTCGCTCGGCACGTTCGACGTCAGCCCCGACGGCCGGTGGCTGGCGTACTCGACGGATTTCTCGGGCGACGAGCGGTTCACCCTGCGGGTGAAGGATCTCAGCACCGGCGAGGTGCTGCCCGACGAGGTGCCCGACACCTCCTACGGCACCGCCTGGTCGGCGGACGCCTCGGTGCTGTTCTACGTCACCGTGGACGACGCCTGGCGGCCAAACCGGGTCTGGCGGCACCTGATCGGCACCCGGGCCGCCGAGGACGTCGTGGTCCACCAGGAGGACGACGAGCGCTTCTGGGTGGGCGTCGAGCTAACCCGGTCGGAGAAGTTCATCCTGATCGACAGCCACAGCAAGATCACCAGCGAGGTGCGGGTGATCCCGGCCGGCAACCCCACCGGCGAGCCGGCCCTCGTCGCCCCCCGCCGGCAGGGCGTCGAGTACAGCGTCGAGCACCACGGGCACCGCTTCCTGATCCTGCACAACCACGACGCCGAGGACTTCGCCCTGGCGTTCACCTCGGCGGACGCGCCGGGCGACTGGGTGCCGCTGATCCCGCACACCCCCGGCACCCGGCTGGAGTCGGTGGACGCCTTCGCCGACCACCTGGTCGTCTCGTTGCGCAGCAACGGGCTGACCGGGCTGCGGGTGCTGCCGGTCGGCGGCGGCGACGGCCACGACATCGACTTCCCGGAGCCGATCTACAGCGTCGGGCTCGACAGCAACCCGGAGTACCGCACCCGGCAGGTCCGGCTGCGCTACGCCTCGCTGGTCAGCCCCGACTCCGTGTACGACTACGACCTGGTCACCCGGGAGCTGGTGCTGCGCCGGCGCAAGCCGGTCCGGCCCGGTCCGGACGGCCGGGAGTACGACCCCGCCGACTACGAGCAGCACCGGGACTGGGCGCTCGCCGACGACGGCACCCGGGTGCCGATCTCGCTGGTCTGCCGGGCCGGCACCCCGCGCGACGGCTCCGCCCCCTGCGTGATCTACGGGTACGGCTCGTACGAGGCGAGCATGGACCCGTGGTTCTCCATCGCCCGGCTCTCCCTGCTGGACCGGGGCGTCATCTTCGCGGTCGCGCACATCCGGGGTGGCGGCGAGCTGGGCCGCCGCTGGTACGACGAGGGCAAGATGCTGGCCAAGAAGAACACCTTCACCGACTTCGTGGCCTGCGCCCGGCACCTGGCCGGCTCGGGCTGGACGTCGCCGGACCGGCTGGTGGCCCGGGGCGCCTCGGCCGGCGGCCTGCTGATGGGCGCGGTGGCCAACCTGGCCCCGGAGGCGTTCACCGGCATCGTCGCGCAGGTGCCCTTCGTGGACGCGCTCACCTCGATCCTCGACCCGTCGCTGCCGCTGACCGTCACCGAGTGGGAGGAGTGGGGCAACCCCCTCGACGACCCCGAGGTGTACGCGTACATGAAGTCGTACACCCCGTACGAGAACGTGGCGGCGGTGGACTACCCGGCCATCCTCGCGGTGACCAGCCTCAACGACACCCGGGTGCTCTACCACGAGCCGGCAAAGTGGATCGCCCGGCTGCGGGCGGTCGCCCCCCGGGGCGACTACCTGCTCAAGACGGAGATGGGCGCCGGCCACGGCGGCCCCAGCGGCCGGTACGACTCCTGGCGCGAGGAGGCGTTCATCAACGCCTGGGTCCTCGACCGCCTGAAGGCGGCGTAGGGGAAAGCCCTTCCCCGCCGGCCTCCGTTACCCCGCGGAGGCCGGCGGGGACGCCGTCAGGGGGCGGTGACCAGGTCGGCGAGCAGGGCCGGATCGACGTTGCCGCCGGTCACCACCGCGACGGTACGGCCCGCCGGCAGCTCGCCGAAGCGAAACAGCCGGGCGGCCGTCGCCACCGCCCCGCTCGGCTCGACCACCAGCCGGGCCTCGTTGATCAGCCGGGCGGCCGCCGCCCGGATCTCCGCCTCGGTCACGGTGACGATGCCGTCGAGGCGGTCCCGCAGGTGGGCCAGGGTCAGCTCGGACAGGTTGGTGCGCAGCCCGTCCGCGCAGGTGCGGTAGGTCAGCTCGACGTCCCAGGGCACCACCCGGCCGGCGGCGAGCGACTCCCGGGCGTCGGCGGCGAGTTCCGGCTCGACGCCGATCACGGCGGTCGACGGGCGCAGCGCCCGCAGCGCCGTGGCGACCCCGGAGGCGAGGCCGCCCCCGCCGACCGGCACCAGCACCACGTCCACGTCGGGCAGGTCGTCGACGATCTCCGTGCCGACGGTGCCCTGGCCGGCGATGATCCGCCGGTCGTCGAAGGGCGGCACCAGCGCCGCCCCGGACCCGGCGGCGATCCGCTGCGCCTCGGCCAGCCGCTGGGCCGGCGGAACGAGCAGCACCGTCGCCCCGAACGCCCGCATCCGGGCGATCTTCACCTCCGGGGCGCCCTCCGGCACCACCACCGTGCACGGCACGCCGGCCGCCCGCGCCGCGTACGCGAGGGCCTGGCCGTGGTTGCCGGACGAGTGGGTGACCACGCCCCGGCCCCGCCCGGCCGAATCGAGGCGGGCGACCGCGTGGGTCGCGCCGCGCAGCTTGAACGAGCCGACCGGTTGCAGGCTCTCCGGCTTCAGCCACAGCGCGTCGTCCCACGGGGCGCGCAGCAGCGGCGTGCGGAGGACGGTCGGGGCGATGTCGGCGGCGGCAACCCGGATGTCGTCGAGCGTCACGAGGTCCATCCCGCCATCCTGCCGCCGCCGACGAGGCTGTGCACCGGCCGCTCGGCACCGGCGCACCCGTCAGGTCGCCCGCAGTTCCTCCACCGTCGTGCTGACGCGCAGAAAGAGCAAACCGACCAGGACCGTGAGGGACACCGCGGCCAGCGCGCCGGCCCCGAACAGGGCCAGGTGCTCCAGCGGTACGTCGGGCATGAAGTACCGCTCCGGCTGGCCGATCGTGCGCAGGTACCGCTCCCGGGTGGCCGGGTCGGCGCAGAGTTCGGCGGTCGCCTCGCACACCTGGCCGCCGACGACGCCGGTGCGCACCGGACCCGAGAGGCGCCGGCCGAGCAGCAGCCCCACGGTCAGGGCGAGCAGCACCGCCGGCACCGCCGGGGCGAGCGCCTGCCAGGCGATCGACCGACCCAGCACACCCCGGGGGACGCCCTGGGCGACCAGCGCCGCGTACGCCCGACGGCGGGCCACGATCCCCTCGACGAGCGCGACCAGCAACCCGCCGGCCGCGATGGCCACGGCGATCGCGACGGCGAGGTCGACCAGGCCGATGGTCTGGAGGTAGAACGGGTCCGGGTCGGTGAAGTCCCCGATCAGCCGGCGCTCGGCCCGCTCGATGTCGTACCTGGCCTGGGCATTGGCCCGCATGCCGGCCGCGCCACCGCCGAACAGCACGGCGGCCAGCAGCGCGGCGAAGGTGCGGCTGCCGGCCCACGGGTCGGCGGTGAGCCGGCGGGCGGCCAACAGCGCCGCCGGCCGCCGGGCGAGGCGGTGCAGCAGCCGGCCGGCGGTGTACGAGAACCAGGCGGAGGCGAGCACCGACCCGACCAGGGCGGCGAGCCCGCCGACGACGAGCAGCCCCGGCAGGAGCAGCACCGGCGGTTCCAGGTCCCGGCGGTTGTACCAGGAGCTCACCGGAGGATAGGCGGCGAACGCGGCCAGGCCGACCAGGATGAGCAGCGCGAACAAGGGGCGTGGCGCACGGTCCCGACCGGCGCGGCGGACCACCCCGAACGGCGTGGTGGCGACCCGGCGCAGCAGCAGCGCGGTGCCCGCCGCCGCGACGGCGGGCAGGCCGAGCACCACCGCCGCCAGCGCGACCGGCGACGGAAGCACGTCGGTGGGGAGGGCGAGCTGGCCGTGCGCGTCGGGCCGGTCGAGCAGCCCGCGGGCCGCCAGGAAGGCCACCAGGCCGGCGACTGTGCCGAACAGGCTGGCCACCCCGGTCTCCAGCACGGCGAGCTGGGTCACCTGACCGGGGGTGGCCCCGGCCAGTCGCAGGGCGGCCAGCCGGCGGTCCCGGGCGGGGGCACCGAGCCGGGCGCACTGCCCGGCCAGCGCCAGCACCGGGACGGCGAGCAGCAGCAGCGCGAAGGCCGTCCCGCCGCGCAGCCCCGGCTCCCGCAGCAGCGCGTTGGCGTACTGGAGGGACCAGCGGGCCAAGTTGCCGTCGGTGCGCAGCGGCGTCGGGATGGCCAGCACGGTCAGCGCCGCCAGCCCGGCGAGGGTGGCCAGCGCGGCGCTGAGCGCGGTCAGCACCACCCGTACCGTGTCGGTCCGGGTGCCGGCGAGGGCGAGCCGGACCAGGGTGCCGGGCTTCACCGCTGCCCGTCCGGCACCGAGCCGGCCCCCGCGTCGCCGACCAGCAGGCCGAGTCCACCCGACGACCGGCCCGGGCCGCCTGGCGACGGAACGTCGACCCCCAGACCCGTGCCGTCGACAGCCCCGTCGCGGAGCATCACCTCGCGGTCGGCGTACCCGGCGATGCGGGGCTCGTGGGTGACCAGCACGACCGACGTGCGCTGCTCCCGGGACAGTCGGACGAGATGGCCGAGCATCTGCTCGCCGGCCAGCGTGTCCAGCGCGCCGGTCGGCTCGTCGGCGAAGAGCACCCGGGGCTCGGTGACCAGCGCCCGGGCCAACGCGCAGCGCTGCTGCTGCCCGCCGGACATCTCGCCGGGCCGGGTGTCGGCCAGGTCCGCCACGCCCAACCGGTCCAGCCAGGTCATCGCCACCGTCCGCCCCGCTCGCCGCCCCGTGCCGGCGAGGAGGAGCGGGAGGGCGACGTTCTCCGCGGCGGTCAGCTCGGGCACGAGCTGGCCGAACTGGAAGAGCACCCCGAACTCGGTGCGCCGCAGCTTCGACCGGGCCGCCTCGGACCAGGTGTCGATCCGTTCGCCCCGCCAGGTGACCTGGCCGGCGTCCGGACGGAGGATGCCGGCCAGGCAGTGCAGCAGGGTGGACTTGCCGCAGCCGCTCGGGCCGGTGACCGCGACGATCTCCCCCTCGGCCACGTCGAGGGTGATCCCGCGCAGCGCGGGTGTCGGGCCGTACGCCTTCACCACGCCGCGAGCTTGGAGTTCCGTCACGAGTGCACCTCCCGGTGCCAGTCGGCGACCCGCTCCAGGGTGGTGTGCAACCACCTCAGGTCGGCGTCGAGGTGGGCGATGGCGAAGTCGGCCGCGACGACGTCGTCGAGGGTGGCCGAGGGGTCCGTCTTGACTGCGGTCAGCTCACGCAGCCGAGCGGTGTGCGCCCGGCGCTGGGCGACCAGGTATTCCCTCGCCCGCCCGGCGTCGGCGACCAGCAACGCCACCAGCACCTTGGTGAAGAGCGTGCTGGTGACGTATGGCAGGGGCGGTTCGACCTCAGCGAGCCACAGGTCCAGGGCGTCGCGGCCGGCGCCGGTGAGCGCGTACGTCGTGCGGTCCGGCCCGCCGTCGCGGTCCTGGCCGGCGGGCGCGACCAGCCCGTCCCGCTGCAACCGGCCGAGCGTGGCGTAGACCTGCCCGAACGCCAGCGGCCGGGCCCGGGGCAGCCGCTGGTCATGGGCCCGCTTCAGCTCATAACCGTGTCTGCTCCCCTGCGCCAACAGGCCAAGCAGCACATGCGGAGTCGACACCCCAATAACTATTCACCGAGCGAATAGCCCAGTCAACCCCCCTCCCCCCTCCCCCCTCCCCCCTCCCCCCACCCCGGTGCCCGTCCCCCACCGCGGGCCGAAACGTGCTCGCACTTTCACGGAAAGAGTGGCTTTCCAACGGGAAATAGCCACTCTTTCCGTGAAAGTGGGCGGGCTTCGGTGGGCGGGCTTCGGTGGGCGGGAGTGGTGGGTCAGCGTGGGGACCAGGCGGGGTGGCGGCCCATGCGGGCCAGGGCGCGGTCGAGCGGGGAGGCGTCCGGCGGGGCGGCGACCGGGGCGGCGACCGGGGCGGCGAAGGCACCCATCTGCTGGCCCGTGTCGCCCATCCGGTCCATGAACGCGTGCAGGACGGCGGGCACGTCCGGCGCGGCGTCGAACGGCTGGCCGGTGGCCCGGGCCAGGTCCCAGGCGTGCACCGTGAGGTCGATCAGCCCCATCTCCCCGACGGTCTCCGGGGGCAGCCCCATCCCGGGCGAGACACCCTCCAGCGCGGCCGGGTCCGCCCACGCCCCGATCAGCCGCTCGGTCTCGGCCGCGAACCGGTCCCGCCAGCCGTCGGTCAGGTAGTCGGTCTTGTCCCAGTTCGCCGGCCGCTTGGCTGCCAACTCCTGGAAGTTGACCACCACCTGGTACAGGTGGTTCATGAGGTCCCGGACGGAGTAGTCCGCGCACGGGGTCGGCAGGTCGAGCTGGTCGTCATGGAGCGCCCGGACCACCGCGACGGCGCGCGGCGCGGCTTCGGACAGCAGTTCACTAGTCTTCGTGGCCATAGGGGCAGCGTATGAGGGTGGTCTTGAAGAAATGCGACAGCAGCCGCGCGGGGACAGCCGGGGCATCCTCGACCCTGGCCGGCTGCTGCGCGACGTCCGCTTCCGCCGCCGGCTGCCCGCCGCCGCGCTGCGCCCGTACGTCGAGCTCTACTGGCTGATCGACTGGGAGCTGGCGGAGCCGTTCGAGCAGCGGGTGCTCCCGCACCCGGCGGTCAACGTGGTGTTCCAGCACGGCGGCGGCGACGGTCGGGAGACCGCCGAGGTGGCCGGCGTCGGGCGGACGCTGTTCCGGATCACCCTGACCGGCACCGGCGGGGTCAGCGGGGTGCAGTTCCGGCCGGGCGGGTTCCGGCCGTTCTGGCGGCGGCCGGTCGCCGAGCTGACCGGCGTGCGCCGCCCGCTCGCCGCCGGCGTCGTCGCGGGCCGGCGACCCTGCGCCGGTACGGACGACGAACGCTGCGCCACCCTGGACGACCTCCTGCTCGCCTGGGACCCGCACCCCGACCCGTCGACGGCGGAGGCGATGGCGCTGGCCGAGGAGATCCGCGTCGACCGGGGCGTGCTGCGGGTCGACGACCTGGCCCGGCGGCACGGGACCACCACCCGGAGGCTGCAACGGCTCTTCCTCGACCAGGTGGGCGTCGGCCCGAAGTGGGTGATCCGCCGGTACCGGGTCCAGGAGGCGATCGAGCAGGCCGCCGGTGGGCCGGTGGACTGGGCGACCCTCGCCGCCGACCTCGGCTACGCCGACCAGGCCCACCTGGTCCGCGAGTTCACCGCCGCCATCGGGATCTCCCCGACCGCGTACGCCCGGTCGCTCAGCCGGCCGGCGTCAGTCCGATGAGGAAGGCCCGCCAGGCGGCCGGCGGCGGAGGGCGACCACGGCGACGTCGTCGCTGATCTCGGTGGGGGCAAGCTCGACCAGCAGCCGCTGGCAGAACGCGTCCAGGTCGGCGTCCACCACCTCGGCGCAGCCGGCCAGGGCGGCCAGCCCTTCGTCGATCGTGGTGTCCCGCCGCTCGATGAGGCCGTCGGTGTAGAGCACCAGCGTCGCCCCGGCCGGCAGCACGAACTCCAGGTCGTCGGGGCGCTTTGCGCGGACGCCGAGCAGCGGGGCCGAGTGCTGGACGTACTCCACCGTGCCGTTCAGGTTGATCAGCGCCGGCAGGTGGCCGGCGCTGGCCAGCCGGACCTGGCCGGAGTTCGGTTCCAGCATCAGCAGGCAGATGGTGGCCAGCTCGTTGGGCAGCAGCGTCAGCATCAGCTCGTTGACCCGGTGCAGGATCGCGCCCGGCTGGTGCCCCTCGACCGCGTACGCGCGTACCGCGTGCCGCAGCTCCGCCATCACCGTCGCGGCGTGCAGGGAGTGCCCGGCGACGTCGCCGATCGCCATCAGCAGGTGGCCGTCCAGCATCACCAGCTCGTAGAAGTCGCCGCCCACCTCGGTCTGCACGCTGGCCGGCTCGTACCGGACGGCGAGGTCGAGCCCGGCGATCTCCGGGATCCGGCGGGGCAGCAGGCTGCGTTGCAGGGTGACCGCGATGCGGTGCTCCTCGTCGAAGGAGCGCTGCGCCTCCACCGCCGCCGCCACCGCCTGGGCGACCTGCACCAGCACCGGCGTCCCGGCGGTCTGAGTGCTCGTCGGCACCACCACGTAGAGCGGTGCCCGGTCCTCGCGCAGCTTCGCCGCGCCCACGGTCACCCGGTCTCCGTCGGGCCAGTCGGCCAGCCCCCAGTTGCCGGGGTCGTCCACCCACACCGTGGAGCCGGTCGGCACCCCGGTGTCGTCGACGACCCACGGCACGATCCGGGGCTCGTCTCCCGGGCCGACGCAGACCCCGGCGATGCAGTCACCGTCGAAGGTCTCCGCCACCACCACCGCCGGGCCCTTGAAGATCCGGGCGGCACCGGCCGCCGCCGCCTTCAGCAGCCGGGGGAAGTTCGGCGCGGCGTGCACCGCCACGGTCGTCTCGGCCAGCCCGGTGAGTCGCTCGGCGAGCAGCTCGGCGCGCTGCCGGGCCCGGTAGTAGCGCAGCACCGCGTGGGCGGTGGCGACCAGCTCCTCCGGCTCGATCGGCTCGGCCAGGTAGGCGTCCGCGCCCCGGGTCAGGCCCTGGGCCCGGTCCGCCACGTCGACGGCGTGCGCCGATACGTGGATCACCGGCATCGCCGGATGGGCCTTCTTGATCCGTTCGCAGACGTCGAACCCCATCAGGTCGGGCAGCCGGACGTCGAGCACGACCAGGTCGATCTGGTCCACCCCGACCCGGGCCAACGCCTCCCCGCCGGTCTCCGCCTCCAGCGTCGCGAAGCCGGCCCGGCTGAGCCAGCTCACCAGCAGGTACCGCTTCGTGCGGCTGTCGTCGACCACCAGCACGGTCGCCGGGCCGCCCTCCACAGTCACCCTCTGCCGACCGGCAGGGTGACGGTGAACGTGCTGCCCCGACCCGGCTCGCTGGTCATCTCCAGGGTGCCGCCGAGCAGGCGCACCACCCGGCGGGCGTACGGCAGGCCGAGGCCGGTGCCGCCGATCCGGGTGCTCCCGGGCACCTGATAGAACTCCTCGAAGATCCGCTCATGCAGCTCCGGGGCGATGCCGGCACCGGTGTCGGCAACCGACAGCCGCCACCACTCGTCGCGGAGCTCCGCCCGCAGCCGGACCTCGCCCCGCTCGGTGAACTTGAGCCCGTTGTGCAGCAGGTTGCGCAGCACCTGGGCGAGCAGCACCTCGTCGGAGCGGACCATCCCCGGTGGGGGCGGTTCCTCCACCACCAGCTCGACATCCGTCCTGTTGGACAGCGCGCGCAGGGTGCCGCGCAACTGGCCGAAGACCGCCCGCAGGTCCACCTCGGCCCAGTTCGGCTCCAGCCGCCCGGACTCGGCCTTGGCCAGGTCGAGCAGCTCGTTGACCAGGGCGAGCAGGTCAGTGGCCGAGGACCGGATCAGCCCGACCTGCTGGGCCTGCTCCGCCGTCAGCGGGTCGGACGCGGAGTCGGCCAGCAGCCGGCTCAGCCCGATGACCGCGGTCACCGGGGCGCGCAGCTCGTGGCTGACGTTGGCCAGGAACCGGCTCTTCGACTCGCTGGCCGAACGGAGCTGGACGGACTTCTCGTCCAGCTCGGCGTAGAGCGCGACCACGCCCCGGTTGGTCTCCTCCAGCTCCTCGCTGAGCTGGTTGTACAGGGCCATCACGCCATGGTTGGTCTCCTGGAGTTCCTCGTTGAGCACGGCCAGCTCGTCGCGCTGGCTGCGCACCTCGTCCAGGGCGGCGATGAGCTGCTCGTTCTGCGAGGCGAGCTCGTCCAGGGCGCTGCCGGGAGCGCTGCTGCCGAGTTGGGTGCGCAGCTCGACAAGTCGCTCCGGGGTCAGCGCCTGCGCATTTGCGGGGACACGTCGGGACATCCTCACGACCGTATCGCCCTCGCGGTCCACCACGCTCAACATGTCCACCAGTCGCGCCACCGCGCCGGAGTGCGGCTCGTACCGGCCGTCGGGCAGCGGGCGCACCGGGGCCAGGTCCACCCGCACCCGCTGTGGGCCCTGCTCGTCGAGGTCGACGGCGAAGGTGACGTCCGCACCGCCGACGGTGTGCAGCAAATCCCGGGCCACCTCGCTGAGGGCGGTGGCGAGCCGGATCTGGTCCTGGTGCTCCAGGCCGACCGCCGCGGCCACCTCCCGGCCGCGCTGCCGGACCACGAAGATGTCGTGTTCGACCCGCAGCGCCATTTGGAGCAGCGGCGCACCGGCGGTCGGCCCGGTCACCACGCCGCCCGGGCGACCAGGACGCAGGCGTCGTCCCGGCGCAGTCCCGCGTCGCGCAGCAGGGTCGCGGCCATCACGAGCGGACTGCTGCCGAGCAGCCCGGGATAGTCGTCGAGCTGCCAGCGGTCCACCACCCCGTCGCTGTGCATCACCAGCGACGCTCCGGCCGGGAAGGGATAGTCGTACTCGCGGATGACGGGTCGCTGGTGGCCGGCGATCCCGGGCAGGGAGACCAGCCCTCGTCGCCGTTCACCCTCGGCCACCACCGAGGCGGAGATGTTGCCGAGCCCGGCGAACCGCAGCAGCCCGGCGTCCCTGTCCAGCTCGGCGACGGCCAGCGCCGCGCCCCGGGTGTGCGACATCGACCGGTGCAGGTGCTGCACCACCGCCGCCGGCGCCCCGGCCGGGGCGGCCCAGAACGCGGCCAGCGCCGCGTCGGTGGCCGCCGCCGCCAGCGGCCCGTGGCCGAGGCCGTCGCAGGTCAGCACCTGGTGCCGCCCCTCGACGATCCGGACGGCGTACCCGTCGCCGCTGACCGACTCGCCGGTGAGCGGCCGGGTGAGCGCGCCCACCCAGGACAGCTCCGGGAGGGGCCCGCGCGGCCAGACCTGCACGGCCAGGACAGTGCCCTTGCCGGGCCGGGAGTAGCCGTCGAACCAGTCGGTCTGACGCATGATGGCACCGAGACCGATGCCGAGGGTCCCGGCGGTGGAGTGCCCGTCCCGGGAGGACACGGTCAGGTCGGCCATGCCGGGCCCGGAGTCGATGGCGACCAGCTCCACGCCGGCCTGCCCGCCCCGGCGCACCGGGCGCAGCAGCAGCACCCCGTCCTCGGCGTGCTTGACCAGGTTGCTGGTCAGCTCGGCGGCGACGATCGCCAGGTCGGCCCTGCGGCCCTCACCGATATCGAGCTGCTGGCCCAACCGCTCGGCGGCCCGCCGGACCGCACTGGCCGCGCTGCCGCTCTCGACCCGGAACCACAACCCGTGGTCGGACACGGCTTCGAAGATCATCGGGACCACTTGGTGACCGTGATCCGGGTCCCCTGACCCGCCCCGGTGACGATGTCGAACTCGTCGACCAGTCGGCGGGCGCCACTCAGGCCGAGGCCGAGACCGCCACCGGTGGTGTAGCCGTCGGTGAGGGCGAGGCCCAGGTCGACGATTCCGGGGCCGTCGTCGGCGAAGACGATCCGCACGCCGCGCCGCAGGCCGTTGTCCACGGTGGTCACCTCGGCCTCGCCACCCCCGCCGTAGATCAGGGTGTTGCGCGCCAGTTCGCTGGCCGCCGTGACCAGCTTGGTCTGGTCGACCAGGGAGAGCCGAGCCGCCACCGCCACCGTCCGGATCAGTTGGCGGACCCGCACCACGTCCTGGTCGCTCTGGATCGCCTGCGCCTGCGGGTGGCCCAGGTCGATGCCGGCGGTCATGTCGTGGCCGTCGTCTCGTCGTCCGCCTCGTCGTCGACGTCGTACCCCTGGTCGTCAGGCCGGGTCGCCGCGATCAGTTCCATGCCGCGCTCGACGTTCAGGGCGGTACGGATGCCGTTCAACGACAGGCCCAGCTCGACCAGGGTGATGGCGACGGCGGGACGCATCCCGACCACCACCGTCTCGGCGTCGAGCACCTTGGAGATCGAGGCGATGGTGGACAGCATCCGGCCGACGAACGAGTCGACGATGTCCAGCGCCGTGATGTCGATGATCACGCCGTGGCAGCCGGTGGCGACGATCCGCTCGGCCAGGTCATCCTGGAGCTGGATCGCCGTCTGGTCGGACATGTCGAGCTGGATCGACACGAGCAGGATGTCACCGATCTTCAGGACCGGCACTCGCTCCATCAGGACTCCCGGCGCGGAGGCCGGCGCGCGTTCGCCGCCCCGCTCAGCCGCAGTACGTGGCGCAGCGCGTCGGCCAGGCTGGCCTTCGTGGCGATGTCGCCGAACTCGATGCCGAGCGCGACGATGGTCTGGGCGATCTGCGGGCGGATGCCGGAGATGATGCAGTCTGCGCCCATCAGCCGGGCGGCCACCACCGTCTTGAGGATGTGCTGGGCGACCTGGGTGTCCACCGCCGGCACGCCGGTGATGTCGATGATCGCGTACGGCGAGCCGGTGTCGACCAGCGTCTGGAGCAGCCGCTCCATCACCACCTGGGCCCGGGCCGAGTCGAGCGTGCCGACCAGCGGCACGGCCACCACGCCCTCCCAGATCTTGACGACCGGGGTGGAGAGTTCGAGGAGCTGCTCGGCCTGGTCCGCGATCAGGCCCTCCCGGGTGCGGACGAAGCTCTCGAAGGTGAACAGCCCCATCTGGTCGACCAGGGAGGAGAAGGCCACGTAGTCGCGGAGGCTGGCGTCGCCCCCGTCGGCCTCCATCAGCTCCAGCAGGACGTCCTTGACGGCGTACACGCTGACCGCCGTCTCGGTGGCGGTGAACCCCTGCCGGGCCCGGCCCCTGGACAGCTCGGCGAGCACGGCGCGCAGCTCACCGGCCGACTCCGACTCAAGATCGAATACGCCGTTTCGCCCCGCTTCCACCATGCTACGGTGCAGCTCCTGCACCTGGCGGCGCAGCTCGGCCTGACTGAGTCGGCCGCGCAGCGAACCGGTGGCGATCTCCGTCCAGCGCTGTGTGACCCGCTCGGCATGCTCGCTCAGCAAACCGGCCAGCCGACCGCTTTCTTCCGCGTTCAATGCCACGGCATCCTCCCTCTGACCTGGACCGGCCGGACTCTACCATCGGGTACCCAGCAACTAGTTGCCACAGGACAAAGAAATGATCACGGACACGGCTGCCGCCTCCGTTCAGCGGCGGGCCCCGAACGTGGGATACGGTTTCACCGACCACAGGAGGTCTGAATGTCCTTGACGGTGCACACGGAACAGCACGACGACGTTGTCGTCGTGTCGGTCGCGGGAGAGCTGGACATGGCGACGGCACCGCAGCTCCAGGACCAGATCACGGACCTGCTCGATAAGGGTCGCAGCCGCCTCGTCTTCGACCTGGCCGACGTCTCGTTCTGCGACTCGACCGGGCTGTCCGTGTTCGTGCGCGCCAAGAACGGCTGCGACGAGGCCGGCGGCGTGGTCCGGCTGGCCGCCCCGCAGCGCGGGGTGCTGCGCATCCTGGAGGTCAGCGGGCTGGTCGAGGTGCTGCACACCTACCCGACGGTCGAGCAGGCCGTCGCGGGCGACCCCACGCCGGCTTCCTCCTGACCCACCCTCTCAGCGCTCGTCCTCGATGAACCGGGGACGAGCGATCGCCAGGCCCGCGACCGTCTGCACGGCCAGGGCGGCGAGCAGGAACCCGATCGGCGCGGTCCACCCGCCGGTCGCCTCGTAAAGAATGCCGACCAGCAGCGGGCCGAGCGCGGCGATCACGTACCCGGTGCTCTGCGCGAAGGCGGACAGCGCCACCGTCCCCTCGGCCGTGCGGGCGCGCAGCCCGATGGTGGTCAGGATCAGCGGGAACGCGCCCTGGCCGAGGGCGAGCAGGGCGACCCAGAGCAGCGCGGCGTCGTGCGGCGCGAGCGCCAGCCCCAGGTAGGCCGCCGTGGAGAACGCGGTCAGCCCGAGCACGAGCGGGCGCAGCGTCCGCAGCCGGCCGGCGAGCGCCGGCATCAGCAGCGCGACCGGCACACCGAGCGCGGTCACCCCGGCCAGCAGCAGCCCGGCCGTCTCCGGCGCGAAGTCGGCGTCCCGGAAGAGCTGGGCCAGCCAGCCCATGATCGCGTACCCGCTCAGCGACTGCGCCCCGAAGTAGACCGCCATCGCCCAGCCGAGCCGGGTCCGCGCCGGCTGGACCCGGGCGGGCGTGGTGGCGGCCACCGTCGGGGTCCCGGCCCGGCGCGCGGCGCGGGCCCGCAGCGCCAGGGGCACCCACGGGAGTACGGCCACCGCGGCCAGCGCGGCCCAGACGCCGAGCCCGGCCCGCCAGGAGCCGAAGGCGTGCGCGATCGGCACGGCCGAGGCGGCGGCCACCGTCGTGCCCACCGTCAACGCCATCGTGTACGCCCCGGTGACCAGCCCGGTGCGGTGCGCGAAGTGCTGCTTGACCAGCATGGGCAGCAGGATGTTCGCCACCGCGATGCCGGCGAGCGCGAGCGCGCTGGTGGCCACGAAGATCAGCGCCGAGTCGGTGACCACCCGAAGCACCTGCCCGACGGCCAGGGCCAGCATGGCGACCACCAGCACCCGGGCCGGGGCGAACCGGCGGACCAGCCACGGGGTCAGCGCGCCGAGGCCGGCGAACGCGATCGTCGGCAGGGTGGTGACGAACCCGGCCATCGTCCCGGAGAGCCCGAGGCCGGTGCGGATCTCGTCGAGCAGTGCGCCGAGGCTGGTCACGGCGGCGCGCAGGTTGAGCGCGACCAGCAGCATGCCGACCAGCACCAGCGCCCCGCCGGTGGCCGGCCGCCGCTTCGGGACCGGTGCCGTTGCGGCGTCGGGTGCCGGGGTCACGTCGGCGGTCGGGCTGGGCCGGTCGGGCACGGTGACGGGGTCCTCGGTGGCGGTCGGTGGCGGGGTCATGGCCTTCAACCTACAATCATGGGATGAATTTCGGACGGGTGATGTAACCAGTGACACCGCCGGTGAATTCCGTGTCCGTGCCGCCCCGGGGCCACCGGGTCCGACAGACGATCGAGCAGCTCCGGTCCCGCATCCTCGGCGGGGAGTGGCCGGTGGGCGGGCGCATCCCGACCGAACCGCAGCTCGTCGCCGCGCTCGGGGTGGGGCGCAACACCGTCCGCGAGGCGGTCCGCGCCCTGGTGCACGGCGGCGTGCTGGAGTGCCGTCAGGGCTCCGGCACGTACGTGGTGTCGACCGACGAGCTGGCCCCGGTGGTGGCCCGTCGGCTCACCGACGACCGGATGGCCGAGGTGGTCGAGGTGCGCCGGGCCTTCGAGGTGGAGGCCGCCCGGCTCGCCGCGCTGCGGCGTACCCCGGAGGACCTGGCCGCCCTCGACGGCGCGCTCGCCGCCCGGGAGGCCGCCTGGCGCGCGGGCCGGGTCGGCGAGTTCGTCGAGGCCGACGCGGCGCTGCACACGGCGGTGGTCGCCGCCGCGCACAACGCCATGCTCGCCGAGCTGTACGCCTCGGTCGGCGCGGCGCTGCGCAGCACGATCACCCAGGCGATGGGCGACGCGCTGGAGCCCGAGCGGTACGTCGACCACGCCCGGCTCGTGGACGCGATCCGCGACGGCGACCCCGGCTCAGCAGCCCGGGAGGCCGGTGCTTTTCTGGAGCCCTCCCCGGGGGCATAGGTTGCCCCGGACGGTAAACCGGACACCACGGGAGTACGGATGCTCAAGGGTTTCAAAGACTTCATCATGCGCGGGAACGTCGTCGACCTCGCGGTCGGCGTCGTCATCGGCGCCGCGTTCACGGGCGTGGTCACCCAGCTCACCAAGTCGTTCCTCGAACCACTGGTCCGGGTCCTGATCGTCCTGATCACCGGCAACCCGAAGGGCCTCAGCGGTTCGACGCCGAAGTTCCGGGACATCCCGTTCGACTGGGTGGCGTTCGTCAACGCGGCGATCACCTTCGTGCTCACCGCGGCGGCGCTGTACTTCCTGGTCGTCTACCCGATGAACAGGCTCGCCGAGCGGCGCAAGCGCGGCGAGGAGCCGCCGCCGTCGGCCCCCAGCGAGGAAGTCAAGCTGCTCACCGAGATCCGGGACGCGCTGGTCGCCGCCGGCCACGCCACCCCTGGCCAGCAGCGGGGCGCCCTGGACGACGTGCTCGGCCGCCGCACGGAGCCCCCGGCCCCGCGCTGAGCCCCTGACCCCACGCTGAGCCCTCTGATCGACGCTGAGACCCTGATCGGCGCCGAGCCACGGCCCCGCGCCGGTCCGCCGGCAAGCACATCGGCCCTCACGGGATTCCCGTGGGGGCCGGCCTGCTTCGTACACATGTTCGATAGAGTCCCGTCATGGAGCAGCGGAAGCACTGGTGGAACGGCAAATGGGGGCGGCTGGCGCGGCGGGACGTCTTCCTCCGGGTGAACGGCGACCGGTGGCACGTCGAGCAGCGGGCCGGCGGCGCCGAGGGCGTCTCCCAGTTCTACGAGTACCCGAGCGTCGAGGAGGCGGAGGAGACCGTCCGTGCGCTGCTCGCCGGGGCCGACGGCTGGCGCGAGCTGTCCCCCCGCCCGCCGGGAGCGTGGCAGCCGACGACCGACGCCCGCCCCTGACCGGGGCGGCGTTTAGCCGGCGGGCGACTCGGGAACCGCGCCAGGATGAAGCAGCAGGGCACCGATCAGCAGGCGACCATCTCCCGCGTCACCACCGGAATGCCGGTGGTCGACGTGAGCGGAGCGGAGGTCGGCACCGTGGACCTCGTCCAGCGGGGCGACCCGAACGCGGTGACCGTGCAGGCGTCCGCCGCAGACCCCGGCGGCAGCCTGGACGAGTTGATCGAGTCGGCGGCGGTCGAGGAGCCGGACGTGCCGGCCGACCTGGCCGCCCGCCTGCTGCGTACCGGCTACCTGAAGGTCTCCACCGACCTCGCCCCGACCGGCGCCGTCTACGTGCTGGCCGACCAGATCGCCGGCGTCACCGACGGCCGGGTACGCCTCGACGTCCCCGCCACGAGCCTCCCCGCAGAGGAATAAGCCAGCCCCGAGCACGCCCGCGCGCTGCGATCGGCCTATTCGCCCGCCCGGCCGGCCGAGGTCGGGACGGGCGGAGTCGGGGCGTCCGAGGCCGGGACGGGCGGGGTCGGGGCGTCCGGGGTCGGGCGGCGGCGGAAGAGGAGCAGCATCAGCCAGCCGGCGAGCAGCCCCCAGAACGCGCCGCCGACGCCGAACAGGCTCACGCCCGAGGCGGTCACCACGAAGGTCACCACGGCGGCCTCCCGCGCCTGCGGGTCGGCGACCGCCGCCGACACCGCACCGGCCAGCGCGGCGAGCAACGCGAGCCCGGCCACCGCCTCGATCAGCACCGGCGGGGAGAGCAGCACCAGGGCGGTGGCGACGCCCGCGCCGAGGCCGAGCAGGGCCATCCCCGCCCCGGCGGTGACCGAGGCGACCCAGCGACGCTCCGGGTCCGGATGGGCGTCCGGTCCGGCGGCCAGCGCGGCGGTGATCGCGGCCAGGTTGACCGCGTGCCCGCCGACCGGGGCACCGAGGGCGCTGGCCAGGCCGGTGACGCGCAGCGCAGCGCCGAACGGCGGCCGATAGCCGAAGCCGCGCAGCACCGCCATCCCGGGGACGTTCTGGGCGGCCATGGTGACCAGGAAGAGCGGGAGTGCCAGCCCGACCACCGCCGGGACCGTCCACTCGGGCGTGGTGAGGGTGAACACCGGCTTCAGCCCGTGCGCGCCGATCCCGCCCGGGGCGGTCAGCGCGATGGCGACCGCAGCCACCACCAGCGCGGCGGGCACCGCCCAGCGGCGGGCGAACCGGTGCAGGAGCAGCCAGGTGAGGACCACCGGCGCGGCCAGTGCCGGCACCTCGACCAAGGCGCGGACCGGCGCGGTGCACAGCGGCAGGAGCACCCCGGCCAGCATCGCGCTGGCGATCGGGCCGGGGATGGCGGCCACCGCCCGACCCAACGCCGGGAAGAGCCCGGCGGCGACGATCAGCACCCCGCACACGATGAACGCGCCGACCGCCGCCGGCCAGCCCCCGGGGACCGGACCGGTGGCCGCCAGCAGCGCCGCGCCGGGGGTCGACCAGGCGATCGCCATCGGCAGCCGGTGCCGCAGCCCCAGCCACACCGCGCAGACACCGGACGCGACGCTGACCGCGAGCAGCCCCGAGGCGGCCTGGCTCTCGTCGGCCCCGACGGCGCGCAGCCCGGCGAGCACCACGGTGAACGAGCTGGCGAAGCCCACGAGCGCGGTCACCAGCCCGGCGAGCACGGGTTGCAGCAGGCCAGACACGTCTCCCCCTCCGGCGTTCCGTTTACGGAACGGAGCGTGTAGCACGATAGCGGGGTGGAACCGCCAGCACCAGCACGGGGAAGGGGCGCCGACACCGGCGCCGAGACGGTGGGCCGCCGGGTGCGCGCCCTGCGCGAGGAGCGGGGGATGTCGCTGTCCACCCTGGCCCGGCTGGCCGGGGTCGGGAAGGCCACGCTCTCCGGCCTGGAGAACGGCACCCGCAACCCCACGTTGGAGACGCTCTACGCGATCACCGCCCAGCTCGGGGTGCCGCTGACCGCCGTACTCGCCGGGCCGGCGGCGACCCCGACGGTCCGGGGCGCGGCGGTCAGCGGCACCCTGCTGGAGGTCTTCACCGACACCGACGCGACGTACGAGCTGTACCGGATGGGCGTCGCCCCCGGGCCCGGCCAGCTCTCGCCCGCGCACCAGCCGGGGGTCACCGAGCACGTCACGGTCTTCGCCGGAGTGCTCCGCGCCGGGCCGGTGGACGCCCCGCTGACCGCCGGCGTCGGCGGCCACCTGCGCTGGACCTCCGACGTGCCGCACAGCTACGCGGCGGTCGGCGACGAGGAGGTGTCGGCGAGCCTCCTGCTGCGCTACCCCCGCCGCTGACCGCCCGCCGCTCCGGCCCTGCGGCCACCCCGCCCGCACCTTCGGCCCGCCCCTGGCCGTTGTGGGTGGGCGGGTGAGGTGGGGCAGCGGGCCCGCCGTCCGAGCGGCCGGGGGTGCCGGGGTGCCGGGGTGCCGGGGTTGCCGGGGTGCCGGGCGGCCGGGGTGCCGGGCGGGTAATGCCACCTCGCCCCTTTGCGCTGCTGCCGCCACCGCAACACCAGCACCGCCGCCGCCCAGCACCGCCGCCCAGCCGCCTAGCCACCGTGCACCAGCACCAGCACCAGCACCAGCACCAGCACCAGCGTCGCGCAGCCACTACACGCAGCCACTTCCCGCAGCCACTTCGCGTCGGGTGCCAGCACGAGGGGTCGGCAGAACCGTCACGCTCCGCGAGCGTTGCGCCGGGGGCAGCAGCGCAAAGGGAGCGCGGCGGGGTTGCCCGCCGGTCGGCGACGACATCGGCGGAGACGTTCCCACCCCCGCCCCGCCCTTGGGGTAGGGGGCGGACTTCACGATCGTCTGCTGATTTCGGAGAACCCGCCCGGCGTGTCGTCTCACAAATCAGCAGACGATCACGCCACGACAGACCGCCCTGCACCCCGACGTCACCCGCGCACATCGTCGCCACCAAAGGGCGGCTGCGCCGATGACCTCGGCACAGGCCCTAGGCCGAGGTCAGGCCTGCCGGGCCGGGAGCCGGTGCCGGACGGCCCAGAGCGCCGCCTCGGTGCGCGACGCCGACCCGGTCTTGCGCAGCAGGTTGGACACGTGCACGGTCACCGTCCGCACCGAGATCCCCAGTTCCCGGGCGGCCTGCTTGTTGGACATCCCCGCGACCAGGCAGGCGAGCACCTCGACCTCCCGGCCGGTCAGCTCGGCACCGGGCGGAAGCGCGGCAGAGTGCGGAAACGCGGCAGCGGGCGGGAACACAGCGCCGGGTGGAGGCGCGGCAGCGGGCGGGGACGCCGCGTCGGGCGGGGACGCGGTGCGCGGCGCGGGGGTGCCCCGGTACTCCGGCAGCGGCCGGCGCAGCAGGGCGTCCGGCCGTTGGCCGGAGTGCGCGGCAAGCAACTCCATCAGCACGTACGGATTGCCGCCGGTGCGCCGCCACACAGCGGTCACCAGCCGACGGGACGGGCGCGTCCCCTCGTACACCTGAATCAGCACCTCGGCGACCTCGGCCGGGCCGAGCGGGCCGAGGTGCTGACGGACGGCGCCGCGTACGCCGCAGAACCGGGACAGGACGCGGGCGGCGAGGTCCGGCGCGACCGCGTCCGCCGCAGGCCGGCTCGCCACCAGCAGCAGCGCCGGCAGGTCGGGCGCGGTGGCCAGCTCGCCGACCAGGTTCAGGCTGGCCGGGTCGAGGGCGTGCAGGTCCTCCACCACCAGCACCGCAGGGCCGGCGCCGACCAGCAGCCGGACCGTACGCACGGCCAGCCGCAGCAGCGTGCCCGGGGCGTACCGTTCGCGTGGGGCGGTGGGCTGCTGGGCGAGCCAGGCGAGCGCGTCGGGCGGCAGGTCGAGGCGGCTGGTGTCCCGCCCGCTGAGCGCCGCCGCGAGCCAGTCGTACGGGGCCGGGCTGTGCACCCGCGCGACACCGCTGAGCACCACCGCCGGGCGTGGCGCGAAGCCGTCCAGGGCTGCCGCCACCAGCAGACTCTTGCCGACGCCCGCCGCGCCGGTGAGCACCGCGACCGCAGGGCCGGGCCGGCCACCGCGCGTCAGTGTGGACCACGCCCGGTCGAGCTCGGCACGCTCACCGGCACGCCCGACCATGGAGACCGGCATCATTCTTTTCACCCTACGCAGTAGTGCGTAGAGACGGCGGCAGGGTCTTCTTGGCAAGCTTGTCGTATGAAACTGATCCTCCGCTCGGCAATCCTCAACGATGTCGGCCTGGTGCGGACCAACAACGAGGACTCCGCCCTCGCCGGTGACCGTCTGGTCGCCGTCGCCGACGGCATGGGTGGCCTGCCGGCCGGCGAGGTGGCGAGCGAGATCGTCATCCGGATCCTCGACGAGCTGAACCCGCCGACCACCACCGACGGGGCAACCGAGGCGCTACGGTCCGTGGTGAGCACCGCCAACCGGCGCATCCGGGCCGCCATCTCCGTCGACCCGGCCCGCGAGGGCATGGGCACCACCCTCACGGCCGGCCTGCTCGCCGGGGACGTGCTGGTCCTCGCCCAGGTCGGGGACTCCCGCTGCTACCTGCTGCGGGGCAACGAGTTGACCCAGCTCACCCGGGACGACACCTTCGTCCAGACGCTGGTCGACCAGGGCGCGCTCTCCCCGGCCCAGGCCCGGCACCACCCGCAGCGCTCGCTGGTGACCCGGGCCGTGCAGGGCGCGGACGCGCCCCCGGCGGTCGGCGCGCTCACCGTCTTCGCGGGCGACCGGCTGCTGCTGTGCAGCGACGGCCTGTCGGACTACGTGGACGACGGGTCGATCGCCGCCGCCCTGGCCATGTACGGCGACCGTCAGCACTGCGGCGAGCAGCTCGTGAAGCTCGCCCACCAGGCCGGTGCCCCGGACAACGTCACCGTCGTCGTCTCCGACGTCACCGCGGCCTGACCGCTCACCCCGACCGGGCTGATCGGGCTGATCGGTCCGACCGGGCTGATCGGTCCGACCGGGCTGATCGGTCCGACCGGGCTGATCGGTCCGACCGGGCTGATCGGTCCGACCGGGCTGATCGGTCCGACCGGGCTCAGTGTTCCGACCGGGCTGATCGGGCCGACTCGGACGGTCTGGGCGGCCCGGTGCGACCCCGCCGCCACCAGGTAGGTAGTTGTGCAAGCTAGGTAGCGCCGCTAGTGTCTCCGCGTGGACATCGAGCGTCGGGGCCAATGGCTGCGGGGCGTGCTCGACCTCTGCGTGCTCGGCCTGCTCCGCGACCGGGAGTCGTACGGCTACCAGCTGGCCCAGGCGCTGGAGGCGGCCGGGATCGGGTCCATCCAGGGCGGCACCCTCTATCCGGTGCTGCTGCGCCTGCAACGCACGGGACTGGTCAGCGCGCAGTGGCGGGAGGGCGCGGCCGGCCCGGCCCGCAAGTACTACCGGATCACCGACCTCGGCCGGGCGGAGCTGCGCCGGGGCGGGCAGGACTGGCTCGCCTTCGTCGCCCCGGTGACCGGCCTAGTGACCGAAAGGGTCGACGGATGAACGCCGACGAGTGGCTGCGCGCGTTCGCGGCCGAGCTGCGCCAACGGCGGGTGCGGGACGACGACGCCCGGCACGTGGTCGCGGAGGCCGCCACCCATCTACGCGACGGCGGCGGCGATCCGGCCGTCGTGTTCGGGCTCCCCGGCCGGTACGCCGCCGCCATCGCCGAGAGCATCGGCGCGACCCCGCCGCCCGTCCCGGCGGCCCCGGGCCCGGTCCGGCTGCACGCTCGGGGCATCACCAAGCGGTACGGCCGGCGCACCGTGCTCCGCGACGCCGGGCTGACCGTCCGGGCCGGCCAGATCGCGGCGATCGTCGGCGCAAACGGCTGCGGCAAGAGCACCTTCCTGCGCATCTGCGCCGGCCTGATCTCCCCCGACGCCGGCGAGGTGACCGTCACCGGCCGGCTCGGCTACTGCCCACAGCAGGGCGGCACCGCCGACTTCCTCCTCCCCGACGAGCACTTCGTGCTGGTCGGGGCCGGGGGCGGCCTGGCCCGGGGCCCGGCCCGGCGGGCGGGCCGGGCGGCGGCCCGGAAACTCGGCTGGGACGCCCCCGGTGACGTCCTCACCCGGCATCTCTCCGGCGGCACCCGGCAGAAGCTCAACCTGACCATGTCCACCCTCACCGAGCCGGACGTGCTGCTGCTCGACGAGCCGTACCAGGGCTTCGACCGCGGCACGTACGTCGACTTCTGGGATCAGCTCGGCCGACTACGCGACGCCGGCAGAGCGATCGTGGTGGTGACCCACCTGCTGAACCAGCTCGACCGGGTGGACCTCGTCCTCGACCTCACCCCGGCGGGCGGGACGGTGCGCGACGGCGACGCCGGATGGGGAGGACGGGCGTGAACCGGATGCTGACCGTCGCCGAGATGACCCTGCGGGAGCTACTGCGCCGCCGGGGCGTGCTGGCGCTCATGCTGCTGCTGCCGCTCACCTTCTACCTGATCCGACGGGACGCCTACGTCGGGCAGTCGGTGCGCTCGCTGATGCTCGGGATCAGCTGGGCGGTGAGCACCGCCGCCCTCTTCGCCACCAGCGCCGCCCGGGAGCTGGAGCCACGGCTGCGGTTGGCCGGCTACGGCCCGCGCCACCTCTACCTGGGCCGGATGCTCGGCCTGTGGGCGGCCGGGTTGGCCATCGCCCTGCCGTTCTTCCTGCTCGTCGTGTTCGACGCGCCCAACCTGCGATACGGCGGGGTGGCCGCCGGGATGCTCTGCTGCGTGGCCATCGCGCCGCCGCTGGGCATGCTGATCGGGGCCCTGCTCCCCCGCGAGTTGGAGGGCACCCTGTTGCTGCTGGTCATCGTGACCGTGCAGATGCTGATCGATCCGGCCGGCACCGGGGCGAAGCTGACCCCGTTCTGGTCCAGCCGGGAGATCACCACCTGGGCGGTGGACCACACCGACGGCGGGTACCTCGCCCGGGGCTCGGTACACGGGGTGCTGGTCACCGTCGGGATGGTTCTCGCGGTGGCGGCCGTGTTCAGCGTCCGGCTGCGTCGCCGCCGGCACCTGCGGCATCTGCCGGTCGGCTGACCCGCCCCCACGGAATCGGGCCACCCCGGCGACCGGCGAATGTGGTTGCGCCGGCCCGGCGGGCGGGTTGGGATGGGGGATGCATATCCGGCGGGTGACCAATACCGAGCGCTCCAGCACGTCCTTCCCGCTCCAGGCGTACGCCTTCGAGGCGTCGCCGATGCGACCCGAGCGGGCCGAGGAGTTCGGCCGTTACCTGCCGTACAACGAGGCCAACCGGACCCTGGTCGCCGAGGAGGGCGGCGAGACCCTCGCCGTGGTCTCCGCCATCCCGATGCGGCAGAACCTGCGCGGGACGGTGCTGCCGATGGCCGGCGTCGCCGGGGTGGCCACCCATCCGCTGGCCCGCCGGCGTGGGCACGTCCGGGCCCTGCTGCACCGGCTGCTCGACGAGATGCGCGACGACGGGCACCTGGTGAGCGCGTTGTACCCGTTCCGCGCCTCGTTCTACGAGCGGTTCGGCTACGTCGGGCTGCCCCGGGCCCGCACGGTCACCTTCACGCCGGCCGACCTGGCCCCGCTGCTGCGCGCCGACCTGCCCGGCGAGCTGAGCTGGGAACGGACCGGCACCGGGTACGCCACCCACCGCGCCTTCACCGAGCGCTGCCTGACCGAGCGGCACGGCTTCGCGCTCTTCCCCGAGACCCGGGCGGTGTCGCTGCGCGACGACGACGACCGGTGGCTGGTCACCGCCCGGGTCGACGGCGCGACGGTCGGCGTCCTGACGTACCGGATCGACGACCACGGTGGCGAGCTGGCCGGCGACGACCTGCTGGTCGCCGACCCGTACGCCCGGGCGCTGATCCTTCAGTTCCTGGCCCGGCACGTCGACCAGGTCGGCCGGGTGCGGCTGCGGGTGGCCGCCGACGAGATGCCCGAGCTGTGGCTCACCGACCTGGCCGTGCACGTCGAGGCCCGGGTCGCCCGACCGGGGTCGGCGGCGCCGATGGCCCGGCTGCTCTCGCTGGACGCGCTGGCCGGCCTCCCCTCCGGGCCCGGCCGGGCCCGGATCGCGCTGACCGGGGACCGCTGGCTGGGCGGCAGTCACCTGCTCGACGGCACGACCGGCCGGTTGGAGCTGATGCCCGACTCCGCCACCGGCGCCGCGCCGACCGCGACGCTCACCGCGGCCGGGCTCTCCGCCCTGGCGTACGGGGTGCTGGACCCGGCGGAGGTGGACGTCCGCGGCCTCGGCCAGGTGCCGGCCGACGCCGCCGTCGAGCTGCGCCGCCTCTTCCCCCGCCGGCTGCCCTACCTGTACGCCGACTTCTGACCCTGTTTTCGCCGCCCGCCCCCCGGGTACCGTTCCGCGAATGCCGGAGTGGTTACAGGCGGGTGGCTGGGGTCTGCTGGCCGGGTCGGCCCTGCTGGTCGGGGCGGCGCTGGGCTGGTTCGTGCCGGTGCCGCGACGGGTCGTCGCGTCCGTCATGGCCTTCGGGGCGGGGGTGCTGCTCTCCGCGGTCTCCTTCGAGCTGGTCGCCGAGGCGCACGAGCAGGGCGGGCTGCTGCCGACGGCGATCGGGGCGGCGGGCGGCGCGCTGGCGTACACCGGGGCGAACGTGCTGCTGGCCCGGCGCGGCGCGCGGCACCGCAAGCGCTCCGGCGACCAGCCCTCGGAGGGGGAGCAGCCGGGGTCCGGGTCGGCGATGGCGGTGGGGGCGCTGCTCGACGGCATCCCCGAGTCCGTGGTGATCGGCGCGAGCCTGCTCACCGGCGGCACGGTCAGCGCGGTCACGGTGATCGCGGTGTTCCTCAGCAACGTGCCGGAGGGGCTGTCCAGCGCGGCGGGGATGCGTCGGGCCGGCCGCACCCGCCGGTACGTCTTCCTCCTGTGGACCGGGATCGCCCTGGTGAGCGGCCTCGCGGCGCTGGCCGGGCACACCCTGCTGGGCGGGGCGCCGCCGGAGGTGCTCGCCGCAATCACCGCGCTGGCGGCCGGCGCGATCCTCGCCATGATCACCGACACCATGGTCCCCGAGGCGTTCGAGGACGCCCACCTGCTGGTCGGCCTGATCACGGTGCTGGGCTTCCTGGTGGCCTTCGCCCTGTCCCACGCCTGAACCCCCGGCGTGGAGGGGCAGCGACGGGCGGTCAGTACGGGTTGCCGTGCCCGGCGGGGCGGGCCTTCAGCAGGCCGGCCGGGCGGCCCGGAAGATCCCGGGCGGCGGACATCGGCGGGCTGCCGCTGTGGCCGCCGTGGGCCATGCCGGCGAAGAGGTCGCGCAGGGCGGTCAGCCCGTCCACCCTCGGCTGCCAGCCCAGCTCGGCCTCGGCCCGCGCGCTGGACATCAGCGGCGCGTTCAGGCCCAGCTCCACCCAGCCGGCGTCGACCGGTTGCAGCCGGGCCAGCCAGGTCAGCGCGGCCGCGCCGCGCAGCAGCGGTGCGGCCACCGGCACCGTCCAGCCGTGGAAGTGCCGGGCCACCAGCTCCGGCGTGAGCACCGGATCGGCCGCCAGGTTGAACGCGCCGCGCGCGTCGCCGAGCAGCGCCCGGGCGTACGCGTCGGCCACGTCGTCGGCGTGCACCGCCTGCATCCGCAGCCGACGGTGGCTGGGCACCAGCGGGATGCGGCCGTACCGGAGCAGGCGCACGGGGGCCAGCGGCCCGAGGAAGTAGCGGGTGATCTCGGTGCCGGCGTCCCGCTGGAAGATCAGCCCCGGCCGCATCCGCACCACCCGCAGCTCCGGATGCTCCCGCTCGACCCGGTCGAGCAGCGCCTCCACCTCCGCCTTGTCCCGGCTGTACGACGAGCCGGGCACCCCGGTCACCGGCCAGCGCTCGCTGACCGGGTGGTCCTTCGGGCCGGAGGCGTACGCGCCCACGGAGGAGGCGTACGCGAGGGCGGGCACCTTCGCGCGGAGCACCCCGTCGACCACGGCCCGACTGCCGCCGACGTTGGTCCGGTGCAGCGCCCGCTGGTCGTGGCTGGGCTGGATCTGCCAGGCCAGGTGCACCACCGCGTCCGCCCCGGCGAAGACCGCCGCCAACTGGTCGGCCGCGCCCGCCGCCCCGACGTCGCAGGAGTGCCACTCCAGCCGGTCGTACGGCTCGCCGGCCCCCGGGCCGGGCAGCCGGCGGGCCACCCCGACCAGCTCCACGTCCCGCTCCCGGAGCAGCCGGCGCACCAGCGCGGTCCCGGCGTTCCCGCTCGCACCCACCACCACGATCCGCATGCCTGGCCGGTACCCGTTGCGCCGGTCGTGAATCCCCCGGGTCGCCTGTTCGCCGCGACCGTCAGGTAGGTGCGAGTTATGGGCGGGTGCTGTCGGTCTTGAGGCTGCCGGTGAAGGCGCTCCACGCGGCCGGGCCGAAGCTCAGCATCCCGGTGGCGGGGGCCTTGGAGTCGCGTACGTCGACCCGAGCGCCCCGGTCGCGCACCTCGACGCACTGACCGTTGCCGCCAGACCGGCTCGACTTACGCCAGCGGTTCTGCTCCATGCCTACTCACCCCTTGATCCATTCTCGGCCCCACTGCTGACATAGCGTGGTCAGGTACTGATGAGATCTTTTGCGTCCTGACAGAACTGTCGGACGGCAGGCGTACGTCGGTACGGCGTCAGGTTGCCGACCAAGTTGCGTACGTGTTTGACGCACCGCGCGGAGGTGACCTGGCCGGTGAGGGTCTCAACGGCCTGGTCACCGAGGGCAAGCGCCCGATCCAGGTCGGCGGATTGCTGCCGAACGTAGGTGGTGGCGAGAAGGGCGTTCCGCAGTGCGCCCTCGCGGGTGCACTCGTCACCCTGCAACCGCAGCGCTGCTCGTAGATGCTCGCGGGCCCGTGGCCAGTCTTCGAGTTTGACGTAGCAGTAGCCGGCTTGCGCCTGGGCCTGCGCCTCATTGATCCAGTACGCCCAGTCGGGGTCACCGTGCTGGGGGCCGCTGTCGGTGAGTCTGCCGAAGGCGCTGTCGAGGGCGCGGCGGGTATCAGTCGTCGACCCGCTGTTGGCATACGCCTCGGCGGCCCGCAGGTCGAGGATGGCCGCGACCTTCGGACTCGTGGCCGGGTAACTCGCCCGCGCGGTTTCGGCAAGGGTGACGGATTGCCGGAGCTGTCCGAGGTCCTTGGCCTGACAGGACATGAAGCCAAGAAGGTTCGCGCCAAGTCCGCGATCGCCGGCGGTCTGGGCCTGGTAGAGGCCCGCGATCCAAAACCGCTGCGCTTGGCTGTGGTGACCGCCGTCGAAGGAGAGCCAGCCGGCGAGGCGCAGCAACTCACCGGCCGTAGCGTGCAGTCGCCGGCCAACGGTGTCGGTGTAGCGGCGATCGCGCAGCGCTCCGACAACGGTGCTGAGGTGTTGGCGGACCAGGCCGAGGGTCTGCCCGCTGCCGAGGTGGTCGTCCATACGTCGCAGGCTCGCCGTTACGGCGTCCAGGTGGTCGACGACCTCAGCGGAGAGCGGTCGGCCGGCGGCCGAGGCGACGCTTTGCGGCGGCTGGGCGATCAGCCACTCGTGGGCCGGTGAGGTCAGGGCGGAACCGAGCAGTGTGAGCAACGCCCGTCGGCGCATGTCGCCCTCACATTCGTCGGCGGCGTCGAGATGCGGTGCGATCCCGGTGCGGCCTCCCTGTTCAGAGAGGGCCGCCGGGACGGGTGAGTCAGCTACGCGCGGACGTTGTCGGCCTTGAGGCTGCCGGTGAAGGCGGTCCACGCGGCCGGGTCGAAGCTCAGCGTCCCGGTGGTGGGGGCCTTGGAATCGCGTACGTCGACCCGAGCGCCCCGGTCGCGCACCTCGACGCACTGACCGTTGCTGCCCGAGCGGCTCGACTTACGCCAAGTGTTGCGTTCCATGCTTGCTCAGCTCCTTGACGACGCACTTTACGGATTCGGCCGGTGACATGGCCAGCATCCTTAGATTGTCGTACGCGGCTGCGAGCCGCGCCAGGTCGCGGTTCGATTCGAGGAACAGCTCCCCGGCCAGGGTTTCGATGTAGCCGAGCGGTGGATCGTCCTGCTCAAAAGTCAGCAGGGCGAAACCGCTGCTGTCCGCCAGGTGCGCGCCGGCCTCGAAGCGGAGGACCTGGATCGTGACGTTGGGCAGTCGGCTCAGCGTGACCAGGTGGTCAAGCTGCTCGCGTAGGACATCCGGGCCGCCGACCTCCGTGCGCACGGCTGCCTCGGACAGGATGGCGTGCATCCGCAGCGGCGTCGGCTGCCGGTGCAGCACCTCCTGTCGGGTCATCCGGGCGGCAACTCGCTGGTTGATGGTGTCCTTGTCGGACTCGCGGCCGATGGTGTTGACCTCGCGGGCGTACCGCTCGGTCTGCAACAGCCCCGGCACCAACATCGGCTCGAAGTTCTTCAGCTCGGCGGCCTCCTCCTCGTAGGCGATGTACGTCGCGTACCGGCCGCCGAGACGCTGCCACCACCCTTCCTCGCGCAGGTCGCGCGCCTGTTCCAGCAGCGACGTGCCGGGCTCCTCGTCGATCCTGATGCCGTACGCGACCAGCAATTCCATGACGTCGCCGGCACGAGGCTTGATCTCGCCGGATTCGATCCGGCTGATCCGTGACGAGGAGCAGCGGACGAGCTTCGCTGTCTCCTCGCCGGTAAGACCCTTGGTCTCGCGGATCTTGCGCAGCTCCCGGCCGAGCCGTCGAGAGCGGGGAGTCGCTGGCGTGAATCGAGGCATGTCGTGATTCTGCACCAAACCCGCTAGCTCGTCTGCCCCGGCTCGCCTGCATATCCGGCTTTGATCTTATTCATGGGGCTTGTGCTCCATCACTTGATGCGCAAGTCTGACTACAGCGCACCACCGATCAACTCCGCAGCGTGTGCAGGCTGCTGGACACACCAACGGCCGGGAGCGCCGCAGGCGCGGCAACGCCCGCCGCCGGCCTCCACCAGAAGGGCGAGACTGCTTGTGATTGCCGAGACCGTGTCGATCGTGTTCGGCGGCCTGGTGCCGGGGTTCCTGCTCGGGATCCTCGCGTTCCGGGTCAAGTCGAGGTGGTGCCCGCGCTGCGGCGCGTCCACTGAGGCCATGCACCACACGGAGGACCGATGAACGGGCCGAACCGGCGCAACAGCGGGCAGCCGCCGATCGGGCGGCGGGTGGCCCAGTTGCGTACCCGACGGGGAATGACCCAGCAGATCTTCGCCAGCCGGGTCGGCCGGTCGAAGAGTTGGGTGGACAAGGTCGAGCGCGGTCTGCGTACCCTCGATCGGATCTCGGTCCTCGAAACGGTCGCCGCGGTCCTCGGCGTCGCCCCGGAGGTGCTGCTCGCCCGGGAGGCCCGGCGAGGCGAGCTGGTCGCGGGCGTCGCCGCTGCCGTCGAACGGGTCCGAGCGGCGCTCGCCTGCTACCACACCCCCGGCCCCGGCGAGGCCGGCTGGCGACCGCCGAGGTCGCTTGAGGAGCTGGACCGCCGGGTGACGTACGCGTGGCTGGCGTACCGGCGCGCTGATCACTCGCAGGTGTTGCGGATGCTGCCCGACCTGCTCGCCGACGCCCGTCAGGCCCGCGAACACGGGGCACCGACCGGTTCGGCGCGCGCCGCCGACCTGCTGGTGCGCATGTATCGGCTCGCCGCTCAGATGCTGGTGAAACTCGGCGAGGCGAACCTGGCATGGCTGGCCGCCGACCGGGCGATGGCCACCGCCGCCGGTGACCCCCGACGCACGGCAGTTGCGACGATCCCCCTGGTCCAGGCGCTACGCGCCCTGGAAGAAGGCCAGCTCGCGCTGATCGCCGCCAGCACCGCCGTGCGCCGACTCGCCCCGCACCCGTCCCACGACTTCCCGCCGGACCACCTCGCCCTGGCCGGAACCCTGCTGGTCGAGGCCGCTCTCGCCGCCGCCCGCACCGACTCGGCCGCCGCCGGCGACCTCATCGACCACGCCACCCGCCTCGCCGACGCCCCGGCCACCGCCCCGACCGCGACAACGACGACATCGAGTACGGCCCAACAGTGGTCGCCCTCGCCCGTGCCCTCATCACCGCCGACCTCGGGGACCCCCACCAGGCCGTCATCATCCACAAGCGCGCCGCCACCGGGGATGCCTGGAACCGGCTCCCCGCCGAACACCGGGCGGCCCACCTGATCGACATGGCCCGCATCCACCTCGGCTCCGGCAACTCGCGTGCCGCCGGCCACGCCCTGGTCACCGCCGACCAGATCGCCCCCGCCGAGACCCGCATCCGCCCCGCCGCCCGTACGGTGCTGACCGCCCTGCTCCGCGACGGTCCCGCCGGTGCCGACGTGACCCGCCTGGCCGCCATCATCGGCCTGACTCACCCATGACGCATCGGACGTGACGCCGTTCCCGACCACGTCATCCCCCGTGTGACCGTCGCAGCGTCGGCCCCACCCAGCCGACGCCGACGGAGGTGGAACCGCCTCTCAATCCGTACCGTCTGAGCAGTGGAACGACGGTAGAAGCGGAGAGGACCGGGGGCTGGGATGGCGAATCGGGGCTACCTCGCGGCGATGGTCGCGTGCGGTGTACTACTCACCGGGTGTGACGGGCAGACCGGGCCGGGGGCCGCAGACCTCGGGCCGGGCCCGGCTGCCAACGAATCCTCGGGGCCGTCGGCGCCGGAAGGGCTGATCGGTTCCTGGACGATCGCCGACCTCGCCGACCCCGGCGTGGGCACGATCCTGCGGCTCGCTGATCACGAGCTGTACCTCGTGGGCAGCCGCTGCGGCATCCTGCGCGGGTCCTGGCGGGCCGACACCGACGGGAACTTCCTCGCGGAGGTGAACTCCACAGTCAGCGCCGCCGTCGAGGGCACTCCCGACTGCAAGCGGGTCAGCCAGGACACCCCCGGCTGGCTGCGGCGCGTGACCGCGTATCGAATCGACGGCTCGGGGCGGCCGGTGCTCCTGGACAACCTGGCGCAGCCGGTCGCCCGGCTGCTCCCCGGCGCGACGCCGACCGCCGGGCCGGACATGGCGGCCTCCCTGCTGGAACCGCCGACGGTAACCGACGAGGCCCGACGCGCCCTCGCTCCGGCCGCCGCCCTACCGCCGACGCTGAACCCCGCCGACCAGCACCGACTGACCGGCCGCTGGACGCCCGCCGTCGGACACCGGGGGGCGTACCTGGAGTTCACGACAGACGGAGAGTGGCGCGGGTCCGACGGCTGCAACGGCGGAGGTGGCCGGTGGATCACCGCGACCGGGGGCGCGCTACTCGCCACCACCGGGCCCGTCACGAAGATCGGGTGCCCCGACCAGGTCCCGGTCTGGAGCTGGCTCCGGACGACCCGGCGAGCAGGTCTGGACGGTGAGGCTTTGGTGCTGCTCGACGCCCAGGGCAGGGAGGCAGGCCGGCTACGCCCGGCCGACTGAGAGCACCGGCGCCCGGGGCAGGCACAACGGCCGACAGCGGGCCGGCGCGGTGCTACCCGGACTGCGGTGGGTATGTCGTGGCGCCGCCACCGGATCAGGCGCGCTGCTCCGGGTTACGGCCCGCCGGCGGCTGGGTCTGCTGCACCGCGAACGGATGGCGCAGTCGCCGCATCGCCTCCTCGCTGCCGTCGAAGGTCACGCCCGGACCGTCGAGCCCGTCGGTGCTCGCCGTGGCGAAGAAAAACGTCGGTTGATCGTTAGCATTCGATGCCATGCGGTAGTCCTGTCTTTCGAAAGAGAGGCAGATCAGGTCGCCCGGCATCTCGTGCCGACGACCTCGTGACAGACCCGGCGCTCGCCCTGGGCCCGATCAGTGTCTCGATTACTGGCGAAAGCCCGACGACACCGACACACCGCACCATACCCGGATTCGCCGTCCGTCATGCGCCGCGGCCGTTGACCGCCCGCTCGTGGCGGCTACAAACGTTCGAAGCTCTCCATACCGGCGAGTTCGAGCACCTCGGTCCGGGTCGCCGGGCATTCCTGCCGGGTCTGGTCGTCGATCTGACGGCCGGTCGGCACGGCACCCTGCTTCTCGTACCAGGAATAGAGGTTCACGGTGAGGTTGGCCATCGTGCCCGTCTCGGACCCGATCCCCCTCAGCGTCGGCAACTGGCCGTCCAGGTAGGCACACACCTCCTTCGCCGACACCGGCGTCGAGCCACCGGCCGGAGCGGATCCGGCCGCGCTGGACGCGGCGTCGGCTGCTGCGGGGGTGCCCGGTGCCGCCGCCCCGGAGGGCTCGGGCGCATCGGCGTCGGCACACGCCGTCAGGGCGAGCACAAGACAGAGGGTCGGCGCGACCATTCGGATCGTTCTCATCGGTTCCCGTCCTGACGTGGTTGTCGGTGGTTGGTGACCGGCGGTCGGGCCGCAGCGGAGGGCTCGTCAGCGGAGGGGTGGAACGCGTGACTCGCCATCAGCCCTGGAGGCGATCGCGGTGACGAGCCACAGGCCGGCGGGCAGCCGGTAGCCGACGCCGGGTTCACGAAACCGGTCGAGCAGCCGGGCTGCCCCCGCCCGGGCCGAAGCCCGCCCCGCAGGCGGAGCCGCCCGGTACGCGGCACCGGCGGGGCCGATCTCGACAAGCCATTCGGCCACGGCATCGGCGTCGTCCGGAGCATCCATCTCGACGTCACACGACGTGATCGTGACGGCGGTGAAGCCGGCGACGGTGAGGACCCGGGCGAGCCGCGCCGGCTCGGCGAAGGAGAACGGACCGGGCTCGTCGCCCACCGGCAGCGATGGCAACGGCCCGAGGTGTGGCGCTGCGCCGAGCAGCGCCGCGGACATCCACGGGTTGACGCCGCCGTCGCGGAAGACGGTCGCGGCGAGGCGCCCTCCCGGGCGTAGCGACCGCCGGATCGCGGTGCAGCCGGCGACCGGATCCGCCAACAGCATCAGGGCCATCCGCGAGTACGCCGCGTCGAACGGTGCCCCCGGCACGACGTCGAGTGTCTCGATGTCGGCCGCGTGGAACCGGATACCCGGGTACCGATCGGTGGGGAACCGTTGCCGGGCGGCGGTCACCATCGCCTCGGCGATGTCGATGCCGACCGCCGCGCCGGTCTCGCCGACCGCCCCGGCGAGTTCGGCCGTGGTGCCGCCACAGCCGCAGCCCACATCGAGGATCCGTTCGCCCGGCCGAGCGGCCATCCGATCCATGGCCGGTGCGCCCAGCGGTCGACCGAGCTCGTCCTGCCGATCGGCGTGGCGGATCCAGCCGGCTGCCGCGCCCGCCCAGAAGGCGGCGTTGCGGGACCGCAGGGTGGCGGCGTCGGCCATCAGAACGGCATCTCGGCGCCGTCGACGCTCACCGATCGGAAGCCGGCCGCCTTCGCCGGGTCGAAGCCGTCCTCCTGCGCCGCCAGGCCTGCGGCCCGGACCAGCCGTTCGGACTGGAACCGGCGGAACGCGGCCTCGTCCTGCCAGATGTTGATGATCCGCCAGCCGCCCTCGGTCGGGCCGGCGACGTGGGCGACGAGCCCCGGCGGCCGGTCCGGTCCGAGGTGTCGCTCCACCTGCCGGTACTCCGCCTCGCTGACGCCGGGCATCTCCTGCAACACACCGAACGGCATGGCCGCGCCCTTTCGATAGAGTGGGATTCTATCCAATAGAGCACTACACTCGAACCGTGGTTGTCAAGAGGCGCTATGACTCGTCCCGGCGGCAGGAGCAGTCCCGACAGACCCGGCGAGCAATCCTCGAAGCGGCCGGCCGGCTGTTCGTCGACCCCGGCTACGCGGCCACGCCACTGACCGTCGTCGCCGCGGAGGCCGGCGTCGCCGTCCAGACGCTGTACGCGGTGTTCGGCAGCAAGCGCCAACTGCTCTCCCAACTGGTTGACGTCACCCTGGCCGGCGACGACGAACCGGTGGCCCTGCCCGACCGGCCCTTCGTCGCCGAGATCCGCGCGCTCGCCGACCCCCGCGCCAAGCTCGCCCGCTACGCCCGCCATCTGGTCGAGGTCAACGCCCGGCAGGCCCAGGTGATGCTCGCGCTGGCCGGAGCGGCCACGGCCGACCCGGACGCCGCCGAGATCTGGCGCAAGAACATCGACGAGCGCCGCCGTGGCATGGCCATGTTCGCCGCTGAACTCGTCGGCACGGGAGCCCTCCGCCCCGACCTGGACGTCGAACAGGTGGCCGACATCCTCTGGTTGGCCCAGGACGTCCGCAACTTCGACTGGCTCGTCCGGCAGCGCGGATGGCCGCCGGAGCAGTACCAACGGTGGTATGTGGACACCGTCAGCGGCGCCACCATCGCCCAGCCCCAGTGAGGTCGGTGTGACGGGGAGCGTGGCTCACTCGTTCCGGGCCGCCTCCGGGCCGGTGATCCGGCGCAGCAGCGGCAGCGTCGAGGCGATGATTCCCAGCGACACCGCCAGCCCTCCGACGGCTATGAGGTAGAACGACAGGCCCGGCGGTACCAGCGTGTAGTGCAGTTGCGCCCGCAGGAAGAGCTGCGCGGCCAGGAACCCCATCCCGATCGCCACCACGGAGACGGTCAGCAGCGGCACGACGGTTTCCAGCGCGACCACCCGGCGCAGTGTGCGCAGCTGCACCCCGGTGAGCCGCAGCATGCTGAACGGCCGCTTCCGGTCACTCAGCCCGCCGGCGATGCTCACCGCCAGGCTGCAGCCCGCGATCGGCAGGCTGGCCAGCATGACCACGTTGGCCAGCTGCTGGAACTGCACCATCTGCTGCGCGGAGTCCGCCTCCCATTCGCCGACGCTCGCCGGAAAGCGCCCGGCCGGAAGCGCATTCACCAGCAGCGTCCGGGCCTGCTCGAAGGCGGAACGGCTGGTCGTGTCGACGACCACCGACAGGATCGGCTGCCGGTCGACCTCCGTGGGGGCGATGCCGGCGGCTTCCCAGACGTACGGATCGCTGGTCAGGTCGAACGCGCGCGGGCCGATGAGGTCGGGGTACACGGACGCAACCTGAGCGCCGGAGGGACAACTGCCGAACACCGCCAGGCGGTCCAGCTCGGCGCACGTGATCAAGCCGGGCCATCCGCCGGAATCGGAGGCGTCGGGGTTGAGGCGCACCAAGGTCACACTGCGTACGCCGGGGATCGTCGCGAGTCCCGCCGGAATCTGCTCCTTGGTCGGCGCAGGGCCGTCCTCGGGAAAGAACCTCTTCGCGAGTGAGGTCGCGGCCACCGAGTCGGTGCGCGGTGCGCCGCGGTTGGCGACAAACGTGGTGATCGTGCCGGTCGCCACACTGGCCACGAACAGCGCCACGATCAGCCCACCGACGGACCGGAAGCCGGCCTGCGGATTGTCGGCGAGACGCCGTCCGGCGATGAGCGTGGCGGGCCGGCTCGCCCGTCCGGCGAGCACCCGGGCGCCGATCATGGTCAGCCAGGGCCCGGCCAGCATCAGTCCGACCAGGATCAGCAGGAATCCGGAGAGGTACGCGGTGAGCTGGCCGTTGGTCGTGTCGGGGCGCCGGCCGATGAAGTAGGTCAGCTCGGCGAGCCCGGCGACCAGCGGGATCATCCGCCAGGCGCGTGGCGGCTTCGGGGTGACGCGTCGGCTCACGCCCAGCGGCGAGATCTGCACCCGGCGCAGCGCCAGCCAGGAGGCCACGACCGCAGCGAGCGGGATACCGACCGCGACCAACACGACGTCGATGACGTTGAGTGACAGGTCGGCGGCGAAGAATGGTTCGCCGGTGAACGGGATCGCGGCGAGTCCCGGCCGGAACGCGAGGAACAGGCCGAACCCGACGACTGTGCCCGCCAGGGCGGCGACTGTGGACTCCACGGCCGAGATGAGGGTGATCTGCCGTGGTGTCGCCCCGATCAGCCGCATCGCGGCGAAGCGCTGCTCCCGGCGGGCCGCGGCCAGCCGGGTCGCGGTGGCGATGAAGATGAGCACCGGGAAGAGCAGTGCGGCGGCGGTGACGGAGAGCACGAGTGCCATGCCGTCGCCGCTGACGCCGACGTAGCAGCCGTTGCAGTCGCTTGGGGAGGTGGTCATGATCTGGGTGACCTGCCGGGCCCCCAACTGCTCCAGTTCGGCCGGGGTACGGCCGATGACGATCAGCAGGGATTCGGGGGAAGGCAGCGCCGACCGGCCGATCGTACCGATCTCGCGGCCGGGGAAGCGGTCCCCGAGTTCCACGGCCGGCGAGGTCCGCAGCAGCTCGCCGAGGGCGGGCGAGACGTAGAACTCGCCCGGTCCGGGCAGGTGCGGGATGCCCGGCGGAACGGGCGCGTCCGGGCCCAGCGCCGCGACCTCGACCCGGCCGATGGACCCGCCACGGTAGTAGTCCTTGCGGGCCAGCCACCACATCGGGTCGGCCGACGGGTCGGCCGACGCTGGCGCAACGGTGGTGTTGAGCCAGGCGTACCGCTCGTTCTGCGTGCCGACCGCGTTCATGCCGGCGAGCGCCGTCAGGAGCATGCCGACGCCGAGCGCCACTGCGGTGGCGATGATGACGAGCCGGGTGGCGGCTTCGCGCCCGCCGGCCACGGACAGTCGTACCGCGAACCGGATCATGAGTGCACCAGCGCGTTCACCTTGCCGTCGCGCACGATGACCTGCCGGTCGGCGCACGCGGCGATGCGGGCCTCGTGGGTGACGAGAACGACGGTGGTGCCCTGCTCACGCGCCGAGGAGACCAGGAGATCCATGACCTGCTCGCCGGTCAGCGAGTCGAGGGCCCCGGTCGGCTCGTCGGCGAACAGCGCCCCGGGCCGGGCGACCAGGCCACGGGCCAGAGCGACCCGCTGCGCCTGCCCACCGGACAGCTCACCTGACCGGCGCCGCTCCAGCCCGGCGAGGCCGAGCCGCTCGAACCAGGGCCGCGCCTCCTTGAGCGCGGCGGCCCGCTTGACGCCGCCGAGCAGCAGCGGCAGGGCGACGTTCTCCTCGGCGGTCAACTCCGGCACGAGCTGACCGAACTGGAACACGAACCCGAAATGGTCCCGGCGCAGGACGCTGCGCTGGTTCTCGTTCAAGGTGTCGATCCGGCGGCCGTCGAAGTGGATCTCGCCGGAGTCCGGCACCAGGATCCCGGCCAGGCAGTGCAGCAGGGTGGACTTCCCGGAGCCGCTCGGGCCCATGATGGCGACGATCTCGCCCGGAGCCACCGAGATGCTGGCGCCCCGCAACGCCAGGGTCTCGCCGAAGGACAGGACGACGTCCCGCGCCTCGATCGCCTTCATCGCCGGACCACCTTTCGGAGGGCGTCCAACCGGGCGACCGTGGTGTCGATCCAGTGCAGGTCGGCTTCCAGGTGGAACAGGCCGTGGTCGGCCAACATGGCGTCGACCAGGTCGCCGCTGCGCCTGACCTCGGTGAAATCCTTCATCCGCCGCAGGTGCGCAGCGCGCTGAATGTCGAGGTACTCCTCGGCGGGGCGGTTGAGCATGAGCGCCAGCACGACCTTGGTGAACAGCACCGTCTGCAGGTTGGGCTCGGCCTCGACCGGCTCGGTCAGCCAGGACTCGACCTCGGTCGCACCCCGTTCGGTGATGACGTAGCGCTTGCGCTCCGGACCTACGCCCGGCTCGACCTCGCCGACCACGATCTTGCCGTCGCGGGCGAGCCGACCGAGGGTCGAGTAGACCTGGCCGAACGGCAGCGGCTTGCTCCGGTTGAAGAAGGTGTCGTAGTCGCGCTTCAGGTCGTAGCCGTGGCTGGGCTCGCGTTCGAGCAGGCCGAGAAGGGTCATGGGAACACTCATGCCGAGACCATACCCCGAGGGTATACCCCGCGTGTACACACCGGGCGTATATCGACACGCGCTGCTGGTGCAGGGCTGAGCCGCCAACCGGCACGGGCGATGCCCGGCCCGGCGGCGTCCACTGTCCGCACCGGCCTGACCTGACAGGGAAACCCTCCCAGCCGGCCCCAGAAGCGGGGTTCCGGTAGCCTGGTACGGCGGGCCGTTAGCTCAATGGTAGAGCTGAGGACTTTTAATCCTTAGGTTCTGGGTTCGAGTCCCAGGCGGCCCACCACGTACCCACTCTGAGCTGCAAGAACTCCGGCTGAAGCTCATCCGGCACAACCAGGGCACAGCTCAGGTTTGATCTTGACCGGTGGGATGCTTCGGCAGCTTGCCGTCTGCTTGCCGCAGGAGGTTGCCGACCAGGCCGCGCGGCCGGTCCTTCTTCGGCAGCCAGTGAACGTAGATCTCCAGCGTGATTCGCAGGTTGGCATGCCTCAGCGCCTTCTGCACCTCCTGTGGCTCGACACCGTTGCTCATCAGCGTCGTGGCGAAGAAGTGGCGCAGGGAGTGGAAGGTGCCTTCCTTCGGCCATCCGGCAGCCTCGCGCCAGTCCGCCCACAACTGTGACCAGTAGGTGTCGTTCAGCAGCTTTCCCCGCGAGGAGGTGAACAGGACGGCGACCGGCCAAGTCATCCGCTCTCCCGCTCGACCCGCTCCTACGAGTTTAGTAACTCGACGAACCGTAACTCACTCTCTGAGCACGCCCCGGCAGCCGGCGGAACATGTCAAACCGCGACTGCACCGTCCACCCGGAACTGGACTTACGACGTCGCAGATCGGGTGAACAGCGCTGGCTACACCTACGACGCGCTAGGTCGAACGAAGACAGTCCCAGCCATCGACACGGGAACGCCAACTAGTGGCAGCCTCACCGTGACCTACCACGCCACAGACCTGGTCGACCAGATTACCCAGAATGGCCGGACCACGGACTACACGCCGGACGTCGGCTGGGAGCGTGTCCGGTCATGGACTGACAACGTCAGTGGCATCGCAGTCGAAGCGGTCAACCACTACAGCGATGACGGGGACAACCCTTCGTGGACGCAGGAGACGCTCGATATGTTCACCAGGCCGGTCATCGGCGTCGCGGCGATGGCTGGTATCTACAACAGCGAAAGCGGAGAGGTCCAGTGGCAGGTGGCCAGCCTCCATGGGGATTTGGTGGCAACCATCAACGAAGGTGACGATGGGTTGTCGCGGACCAGCGAAGCCACGGAATATGGCGCTCCTCGCGACGTACAAGAGATAAGCCTGCGCCGGTATGGCTGGCTTGGGGCGGAGCAGCGCGCGGCAGATACTCCGTCAGGTGTCCTGCTGATGGGTGTCCGACTTTATTCGACCGTCACCGCCCGCTTCTTCTCGGTGGATGGGGTTTACGGCGGAAGCTCGAACCCTTACGAGTACTGCTCCGGCGACGGAGTTAACTGCACGGACCTGACCGGGTACGGCACGACGGACTGCGCCTCCAAGTGGTGGAAGCCGTGCGGGGTGGTCACTAACAAGAGCGACACCACTTACATGGTTTCCGACAACAAGGGGGGGAGGGGCAACCAGAAGTCGCTCAGCCCCGGCCGGAACTCGAGAAGCTTGTTCACGGATGTCGACTCATTCACGTGCTGGAGGCGCAACTTTCGCTACAACTTCCACTACTACCGCCTGGGGACTTGGATCGACATCAACCGGCCGGTCACAGTTGCGGACCGAGGATGAGTCGACTGACAACGGTAGGGTGAGCCTCCATGAGACTTCACAGGAAACTCTTGCTGGCCGTCGTGGCGATCGTCGCTGCGGCCACGCCTGCTGCGATGCTAGGCGCCTGGCTGGGTTGGTATGCTGCGGGGCCACTGCCGACAGTTACACAGGCCCGAACCGTTTCAGCGGAGCTTTTTCCCGCTGCGCCGATCGCTAAAATCGGCCGACATCAGCAACTCTTCTACTACGAGCACGAGGGAGAGCCAGAGTTTAGCGGGGTCACGGCTGCCCTGCTTGGCGAGGACGACTATCGCATCGGATCCACCGAGGTGACGCTGGCTGCTCCGTTGCCCGATTTCGCCGAGATAGCCGAACGCCTCGTCGCTAACGGCTGGACGGTCGACCGGGCCAGTGCGGGTGGGGTGGTCGGAACCAAGGGCGACTGGTCGCTGCATGTCCTGCCGGCATCGAGCGTCGATTCGCGGCCTGGACCGGTGCTGGAATTTGTCCGAGTCGAACCTGACCTGGTAGGCGTGCTCGCGATCACCGGGCTAATTTCTGGAGCAGCGCTCGGATACCTGCTGATGAATCGGCTATCAGCCCGGATGAAGTCCCGCTTGCGGCTACGGCCACTGGTATCGATAGGGACCGTGCTGTTGCTCCCGAACGCACTGGCAGTCGTGGTGTCGATCATCCAGTCCAACGCCGCTGCTTCACCGCCTGTTCTGCCGTACCCGGTGTGGGACTTCTACATGTCCCACGGGTTCAAGGGGATGTCGAATCTGGGAGTGCTGTTGCTGGGAACTGCTGCGGTGCTTCACCTGACCTGGAAAGAAGGTCCGCTAAAGTTCGCCGACCAGGCCAAGCCCTCCACGCGTCCGATGTCGACGTCCTCGTGACGGCCCGATTGGTCGAGTTCCGGCGGTAGCGCGCCAATGGAAAGGGGGCCGGCGGTGCCTGCCGTCGGCCCCCAGACACCGACTTCTACCGTCAGACGTATGGAGGCCGACCCGGGCATAGGCGAACGCCGCCACTTGGGTTCATCGACGTCGGCTGCCCGTGGCTGCAGCGCGCCGATGCGGTGACCGCGTCCGGTGGTCGTCGTGTGGATCTCGCCAGGTGCGGCCGTCGTGAGTGTTGGGCATCCGGGCGGGGCGCCGGGGGATGCTGACGGCCCGCCGTAACCATGTCGGCCGCTCCGGTGTGCCGATGGGTGGAGCCTCAAACGGGCACTGATTGACGGCCCGGCGGCCGGGCTGGCTGCCGCACGCGTTGGGCGGGATTAGCCGTCGGGCGGTTCATCTTCTTGATGCCCTTCGCGGATGACGAGCAGCTCGCGACGGGCGACCGCGTCACCCTTGCCATCCAGCGGCAGCCCTTTAGCCAGACCCAGCCGTGGTAGGTGATCAGGTCGACGTTCCATGATGATTCGTTCCGTGGCCGGTGCGGCAGGTGCCGGGCGCGGTTGACCCTCTCCCAGGGGGAGGGTCGAGGCTGTTGGAGGCGTCGGGTGACGGGGTTGATGCCGATCGGGGTGTTCGCGCGAGCGACCCGGTTGTCCGTTCGAGTGCTGCGTAACTACGACCGGCTGGGTCTGCTCGTCCCGGCGTTGGTCGATCCGGATACCGGCTACCGCCGGTACGGCGTCGACCAGTTCCCCCGGGCGGGGCTGGTGCGGCGGCTGCGAGAGTTGGAGGTGCCGTTGCCCGAGATCGCCGAGATCCTGGCGGCCGACACCCCGGAGCAGGCAGGCGCCGTCATCGAGCGGCACCGGGAACGCGTGGCAGCGCGGGCGGCCCGGCTGGGCGAGATCGCCGGGCGGTTGGGGGCCGTGCTGGCCGAGCCGGGGCGGGTGTCGGGCTGGCTGGAGGTGTACGAACGGTGGAGCGCCGCCCAGCCCACCGCCCGCACGCTGGTGCGTACCCCGCTGAGCGGGCTGGCCGAGGCGCTGGCGCCCGGGTTCGCGCGGCTGTTCGCCGGCCTCGCCGAGCAGGGGATCGCCCCGGCGGGGCCGGCCGGCACCCGCTACCTCAGCGACGACCTCGACGCGGCGGAGTTGGAGGTGGAGTTGTTCGTGCCGGTGGCCCGCCCACCCCGGCCGACCGCGACGATCGCAGCCGGGGAACGGGCGGGCTGTCTGCTCGCCGCGACCGTCCACGAGGGCGGCTACGACGACATCGAGACCGCCTACCGGTCACTGGGGCGCTGGATCGCCGAGCAGGACCGGGTGCTGGCGGGCCCGGCCGAGGAGCGTTACCTCGTCCCGCCCGCGCCCGGCGTACCCATGGCCGCGCTCCGTACGGAGATCGCCTGGCCGGTCCGACCCCGGTCCGGCCCGCCTCAACCAGCGAATCAGGAAGCCGAATGATCATCGAAAATGTGGCGTTCCCAGCCGGTCAGCACTGCGAGACCACCACGCTCGGCGCCCTGCTGCGCCACGAGGGCCTCGACCTGTCCGAGCCCATGCTGTTCGGCCTCGGCGAAGGTCTGGCCTTCGTCTACTGGGATGCCAAGAGCATGGACTTCCCGTTCCTCGGCGGCCGCACCAAGCCGACCACGATCACCCGGACCGTGGCCGACCGGCTGGGCCTGACGCTGCGCGTCCAGGAGACCGCCTCGCCCCGTAGGGCCTGGCAGAACGTCGCCGACGCCCTCACCGCCGGACGCCCGGTCGGCCTGCAACTGGACTCCTACCACCTGGACTACTTCACCACGAGAGTCCACTTCGGGGGCCACCTCGTCGCGATGTACGGCCACGACGACACCCACGCCTACCTGATCGACACCGCCCAGCAGGGCGGCACCGTGACAACCACGCTGACGAGCTTGGAACGGGCCCGCAACGAACGCGGCCCGATGACCGCCCGCAACCTCTCCTACACCATCGCCGGCCCCACCGTCCGGCCCGACCTAGGCGACGCCGTCCGGGCAGCCATCCGCAACAACGCACACGCCTTTCTCAACCCGCCCATCGCCAACCTCGGCCACCGCGGCATCGACAAGGCGGCCCGGCAGGTGGCGCGGTGGCTCGACCGCTCAAGCGACCCGTCCCGCGACCTCCCGCTGGCTGCGATGCTGATGGAGCGCGGCGGGACCGGCGGCGCCCTGTTCCGCGCCATGTACCGCGACTTCCTCGCCGAATGCGCCACGATCGTCGACGACGACAACGTCCGCCTCGGTCACCGGCTGTACGACGAGATCGCCCCGCTATGGACCGAGGTCTCCCACCACCTCACGGCCGCCGGAGAAACCGGCGACCCAGACCACCTGACCCGCGCCTCGGTAGTCCTCACCGAACTCGCGAACAGGGAACGCCACGCCATGCAGATCCTGAGCGGCGTTCACACCGACTAACCGCCGCCGATCCCGCGGCGGACGGCGGATGCCACGGCGTGCAGCGCTTGCGCAGACACCGGCAGTCGTTCACGCCGTGCAGAGAGTTCCTGATCGTCCGCCGTGAGTAGGACGACATCGCTACGAACTCAGCGGCCCGGGAGACAGCCCCTCGGCCGTACCGCCTCCAGCGCCCTCAGTCGGCGGCGCGTAACCGGCCTGCCTCCTTGCGCTGAGCGTCGAGCAGCACCAGGACATCGCCTTCAAAGCCTGCTCGCCTGGCCGTCCAGAGCCAGGCCCCGACCGGCACGCTGGCAGCGCAGTACGCCAGCGTGACGGCCCCGGCGGTGGCGAGCAGCGTACCCCCGGCCGCGGTGATCCACCGGCCGCTATCGTCGTTGCAGCCGTCGGACCCGCGCCACTCACCGTCCGCCGTGAACTCCACGTACGCCTCCTTGTGCCCGTCGGTGGGCGCCCAGCGACCGACCAGCCGGCGCCGATCGACGGGAGTCAGCGCCGCCGGTAGCGGGGCGGCCGGCGCGAGGGCCCGCCGGGCCGCGTCGGTGACCACCGGCGGCGCCAGCTCGGAGGCCGCCGTGTCCGGCCCGGCCGTCGGCGTCGCGCCGGGGATCAACCGGGCAACCGGCCGCGCCAGATCATCCAGAAGCACGGGCAGCCCTCTTCCGTCGAGCCGGTACGCCGTCACACGCCGCAGCCAGCCGGGAACGTCCTGGCCGGCGCTCTCACAGCCCGGAATGCCCTCCACGACGAGGCTGGAAGCAGAGTCGATGTCCGCGAGAAAGACACCGTCGACGTCGGCCCGCCAGGACCCGCCCAAGGTGCCGCAGCGGCTGCCGATCAGGTGCAGTTCAGAAGGTGCGAGGCGCAGATTCTTGCCCGCGCCCGGGTCGTCGACGTCGGCGATCGTCCAAGAGCCGACCAGCTTCTCCGGTGCCAGCGGCCGCGAAGCCTCGGTGGCACCCGGGACCGGCCCTGGGTCTACCGACCCCGAACCGGTTTGCCTACCGCATCCAGCGAGCAGCACACCGAACGCGATCAGCGTCGCGAGGTAGCCCTGACGCACCATCTCAAGCTCTCCGTCCGGCCGTCTTCCCTGGTCCCGCCCGTCACCACCGTTCCGGGGTTCGGACGGCACACGGCAGAGGACGGTTCTAACTGCTCCTACCAACGATCGGCCCGGTGAGCAGGGAGCGCCTCGGCGGTGGACAGGCCCGCGGCGCGGGTACCGCCCTTCTGTCCCATCACGGTCTCCTCATCGAGGTCGTGAAATCATCCGCGAGCGTCGTTGGGTGCGAGCACCGTTGGGTGCGACGCGATGCTGGGTCATTGAGCGCAATGGGACAATCCGCAAAGGTCGGGGTCGTCGGGGTCTTGGGCGTGTAGGAGGAAGCCGTGAATCCGCTGGAGGACTGGCTGGAGGGCATGCAGCCCCGGCTCACCGGGCTGCTGGACTTCGAGCTGTCCGAGGGGGACGCCTGGGACTACTCGGCGGCCTCGCTCGCCCGGCTGGAGGCGGAGATGCTGTCCCGCTTCGTACCGACGCCCGACTTCCTGGAGCGGGTGTCCGGCTATCTCGGCGAGGCACTGCTGACGGCGGGCGGGGGACGCTGGGCCTGGGAACCGGAGCGTGGCCTGCCTCTCGTGCTTCCCGACGAGGCCCTGGCTCTGCCGCCCATCTGCCCGGCCGACCTGGTCGAGCGGGCCCTCGCGGCGGCCGACGGTGGCGAGTTCGGCCGGGCGTACCGGGCGCTGGAACTTGCGGTGGCCGAGCGGCGGGCGGCGGAGCCAGGCTGGGAACCGCACAAGGAGCCGACCCCGGGCCTGGACGAGGTCCCGGGTGCCATGCCGTCGGCGGAGCTCGACACCTGGCTGGCCGTCCGGAGGGAGACCTGGGCGGCCTGGCTGGCTGAGTACGGAGAGCGGCCGGAGCGCTGGGACTTCTCCGTGGCCTCGCTGGACGAACTGGAGGCGCTGCTGCTCCGGCTGGTGTCCGCTCCGGAGGAGTTGGCGGCGCGAGCGGAGCTCTCCGAGGGCGCTGCCTGGTACCTCGGCGAGGTGCTTCGGCCGGTGCTGTCCGCGCACTGGTGCTACTTCCCCGGCGATCCGGACGGGGAGAACATGTTCATCGGCCGGCCGTTCCTAAAGCAGCCGGTGCCGAACGGGCGGACGGTCGTGCCGTTCGTGCTGCTCAAGGGCGTGCTTGCCAGGCGGGAGCCGGGCCTGCTCCGCAAAGTGGCCGAGCGGCTGACCTAAATTCTGTCCCATATCTGGCAATGCCCTCTCACATCTGGCGTATGTAGATACATTGACGCCAGAAAGTGCCCTCCGAGGGGAGCCGGGTGTGAACAGGCTTCGTCTGGTGTTCGTAGCACTGATCGTCTTTCTGTTGGCGACACCGGCCGGTTCGATCGGCTGGCCGAGCCCGGCTCTGGCGGCGCCGAAACCGATTCCGCTGCCCAACATCAAGGGATCTTCGCCGGACCCGGACACCCTGCCGGGCGGTAGCAACCCGACCGACCCCGGGAAGCGCCAGCGCTACGACTACGAGAATCCGGCCGAAGCGCTCCGAACGCATGAGAACGAGCCAGCGCCCGATGACGGGGCAGCACAGATCGCAGCGCTGAGCCCGGAGGCCGAGAAGGCGGGCACCTGGGAGCACTGCCAGAAGCGCTGGCTGGAGTACCAGGAGAAGAAGGCCGCCGAGAGGGCGGCGGGTAAAAAGACCAGCCCACCGCTGCCCTGGAGGACCTGGCTCCGGAGGTACATCCCCAACCAGGGCAACGACAACCAGGGCAAGGCCTTCGTGCTGCACGTCGCGCAGCGGCTCCGGCTCGGCGCCAACCACGGCTGGCGCTCCGAGGTCCACGTCCCGGAGGTCAACCGGTGGTACGACCTGGGTAACGAAGAGCTCGGCCTGTTCTACGAGATCAAATCCGGCAGGGGCGTCGACGACTCCGAACTGGCGAGAGACAAGAAGCTCATCGAGTTGGAGAGGGCGAAGCCCAACCCTCGCAGGCTGGTGTACCTCTTCGCTGAGGAGCCGACCAAGGGCGCCAAGGCGAAGCTGCGTGACGCCGGCGTGTCGTACTTCGTGGTGCCCGCGTTGAAGAACCTCATCACCAGTGGCGGCGATTCGGGCGGTGGCGGCGCCGGTACCGGCGGTCCGAAGGACGGCGGCCCCAAGGACGGCGGCCCGACGGGCGCGGCCTCGGACATCCTGCGCGCCCCGGACCAGCGCGGCAGCCAGGGCGCGGCGCTCGATGGGTTCGCCGATTCACCGGACACGCCCGAGGAGGCGGCCGAGCTGGCGCGGGTCGACGCGCAGCTCGCTGCGGAGTCCGGCCACCCCGAGCTGGCGCAGGACCTGGGTGGAGTCGACTTCTCCACCCTGGAGCTGCGCTACGTCTCCGACACCTACCACAACGGTTCCGGCGTGCAGTACGCCTTCAAGGCAGACGAACTGCCCGCCGCCGACCAGCAGTCCTTCGGCGGCCGGCACGCGGCCCAACTCGCCTCGGACTCGTTCTTCGTATGGCTGTCACTGCGACCGTCCAGCTTCACCGTGAACCTCAACCCGGACGAGCCCGACCGGATCCTCGACGCCCAGTTCGGCAGGACCGACGCCGGGCGTGTGCTGCTCGAGGCCGACCTGACAATGAAGAAGTCGGTCGCGAAGTTCATTCACCCGGACACCCGCGGCGGCCAGAAGTACTGGGACGCCCTACGCGGCGAGACCAAATGCGTGTCCATGAGGCAGTGGATCGTGCCCGACACGGCGACCGTCCGCGACAATGGCAACGAGCTGTACATCCTGAGCGCCCCGCTACAGGTGAAGATGGAGTCCGACGTCGTCAAGGCCCAGGGAGTCGGGGGCACCGCCGGATGCGGCCAGGAGAGCCAGGCCACCATCAAACACAACGAGTCCGTGTATCGCACGATGATCCTGCCCCAGGTCCAGGACGCGGTGAACCACGCACCCGAGTACGCCGACCTGCGCCGGGTCTACGCAAGCCGGGTAGCCGCCGAGTGGTTCCGTCAGCGCAGCGCCACCAAGCACACCGCCTACTCGGACCTGATCGACACGGGTGACATCAGTCGCTGGACATCGCGTGAGTCATGGAGCCCGCGAGAGGTCTTCGATCGCTACGTCAAGTCGTACAAGAACGGCGAATTCAAGGTCAAGCGCACCACGACCAGGGGCAACTTCATCTACACCAGCACCTTCGTCTACGGCGGGGTGGACTTCAGCCGCATCAACCGCAACCCGGTCAGCGCCGACGCGTTCGCCAAGGAACACCCCACACTGGCCGGCTCCGTGAGCGATGCGTTGTACGGACCCGTCGGCCAGGGCAGTGAGGTCTGGCTGGGCGGCCTGACCACCTCCAAGCCGCTGTCCGAGGCCTTCGCCAGACCCGCGTCGGCGACCTCGAATCCCCTGTTGTACCCGCTCGCGGCCCTGCCCCTCATCGCCTGGCTCCTGACGGGCGGCCTGCTGCTCCGCCGACGCCGGGCGCAGGTCGAGCCGAGCAGGGCCTGACCGGTGACCACGATGAGGGTGCAACCGTCACCGGCGGTTCCGGGTGTCGTGTTCGCGGCGAGCTACCTGTTCGCCGGGGTGGCCGCGCTCGCTCTGGTCGCCGCGATCGGCACCTTCTTCGCCATTCCGGAGTTCAGCGCCTATCACAGCGAACGTGCCGGCGACGGTGCGGCGGGTTCGCTCGCCGCGTTCGGTCTGCTCGGGTACGCACTGCTGGCGATCGTATTCGGCGTCGTCTGCCTGCTGCTGGCCATCCTCGACGGGCAGGGGATGAACCCCGCCCGGGTGCTGACCTGGCTCGTGGGCATGGTGGCCGTCTGCTTCAACGTCGCGCTGCTAGCGGTCGGCGGATACGAATCCGTGCCCTGGTACGCGTACATGACCCGGGTCCTGACGATCGTGTCGCTGGCACTGACGGTGGGTTCGACCATTCTGCTCGGGCTGCCGGCCTCGCATCGGTACTTCCGGACCGCACGACTGGCCCGGCAGGCTCGGCGCCCTCGGGCCGCCCTACCGCCCCCGCCACCCGGCTACGGGCCACCGCCACCACCGCCCGGCTACCGCCCACCACAGCCGCCACCCGGCTACGGGCCACCGCCATCCCCGCCCGGCTACCGCTCACCACCGCCGCCACCCGGCTAGCCGGTGGGCCGCCGAGTTGCGGGGACGGGTTGATGATGAAGGTGCCCGGCCAGGCGTTCCGTAGGCACGGGCTACCGCCCCTGGGCGGCGGTAGGTCGGTCGCCGAGCCGGCTGAGGTCCTCCCAGCGCGCGTACTCGGCGGCGCGTGCCGCGTCCAACTCGCGGACCATGTCGAACGCCGCCCCGCCCAGCACGATCCGCTTCGGCGGGTCGGGCAGCGCCACCACCCGCATCACCACGTCGGCGGCGAGTGCCGGGTCGGAGTCCTCGGCGGCGCTCCACATCTCGTTCAGCTTCGCGCGTAGCGGGTCGTACGCCGGGTGGGGTGTGGTCTGGGTCAGCCCCTTGGTGAACAGCCCGGTCTCGTACCCGCCGGGGTTGAGGATCGTGACCCGGACCCCGAACGACTCGGCCTCCATCGCGAGGGCCTCGCTGACGGCGTCGAGTGCCGCCTTGCCCGCGCCGTACAGGCCCGTCGAGGCGAATCCCCCGGATGAGCCCATCGACGACACCTGCAACAGGTGCCCGCTGCCCTGTTCGCGCAGCACCGGAAGCACGGCCTGGCTGACCCAGAGCGCGCCGAAGAAGTTGACGTCGAAGTGTGCTCGGGCCTGTTCCTCGGTGACCTCCTCGACCATCCCGAGCAGCGCGCCGCCGGCGTTGTTGACGACGACGTCGATCCGTCCGAGTTCGTCGGTCGCCCGTCGCACGCCGGCCACGACGGCGGCACGGTCGGCGACGTCGAGCGGGTACGCGACGAGCCGCCCGTCCGCTTCGGCGATCAGGTCGTCGAGTGGGCCGACATCCCGCGCGACGCCGACCACTCGGTCTCCGGCGGCGAGTGCGGCCTCGGTGAACGCCCGCCCGAGGCCACGGGAGGCTCCGGTGATGAACCAGGTTCGCATGATCATTCTCCTTAACGAGACGGACCGTTCCGTCTCGCATCAATTCTCACCCGCGCCCCGAGTCATGTCAAGACGGACCGTCTCGTCTCGATATATGCTCGCCCCATGCCACCTGACGCAGCCCGCCGCAGCGACCGGTCCCGCCTGGCGGTCCTGGCCGCAGCCCGCGACCTTGTCGCCGAGGTCGGATATCCCCGCGTGTCGATCGAGGCGATCGCCCGCCGGGCCGGCGTCGGCAAGCAGACGATCTACCGCTGGTGGCCGTCGAAGGGCGCCGTGGCGCTCGACGCGGTGCGCGCTCTGAGCGAGGGCGAGGGCGGCGCCATCACCCTGCCCGACACCGGCGACCTGGAAGCCGACCTGAAGACGGTGCTACGGGCCACCGCCGCCGAATTCACCGACCCGGCACTGTCGGCCCTGCTCCGCGCCCTGTACGCCGAGATCGCCGTCGATCCCGAGCTGGCCACGCTCTACCGGGAGAAGGTCGACCACCCGCTCACCGAGGCCAAGCTCGCCCGGCTGCGCTCCGGACAACGCGCCGGACAGCTCCACCCCGATGCGGATCTCGCCCTCTGCCTCGACTTCCTCTACGCCCCATTCACCCAACGTTGGCTGCACCGGGCCGGGCCACTCGACGAGGCGTACGCCGACGCGCTCGTCGAGGCCACCCTGCGGGCCTTCGCCCCCGCCCACGACGTCGACCCGCGCCCGTCCCGCCCCCCGCAAGCCGATCGCTGAAGGATCGCCCCTGCCCACCGTCACCCGCCTGCCGACTGAAGCCGCCGGGCAGCCCGTTCCGGCCGGGGCTCCTCCGCGACCGGCGACCGCCCGGGGCACCACGCAGCCGCGTCAGCTCTCGCCAGCGGGGTCGAAGAGGGAGTCCGGCGGGCCGGCGGTGACCGGCCCGGCGCGGTGCTCCGGCGGTGGGAGCTGCCGCGCCGGCTGGCGGGAGTGCAGCCGCGCGCCGGCCTCGCCGCGCCGCGCGGTGACCGGGACGGTGACCATCCGGACCGGTTCCGGGGGCTCGACGAAGCCACGGGAGCCCCACCGGACCCAGATCGGCACCCGCCCGGCGTCGGCCTCGGCGAGGAGCTTCTCGACCGTACGACGCCGGTCGGTGTGGTCGACCTCGATCACCACGGGCGGCGCGGCGGGCCGGGCGCAGGCGATGTCGATGACGGATTGCTGCCCGGACATCGGCGGCGGAAGCGGCACCACGCTGGCCGCCCGCCGGTAGACCCGCCAGCCCTGCGCCGTGCCCCAGTCGGCGATCACGTCGATGAGCAGTTCCGTGACCTGTTCGGTGGTGCGGTCCACGAAGGTCAGGCAGGCGAGTCGGCCGGCCATCGACGCGGCCAGCCGTGCTCCGTCGTCTGGATCGGTCATGCCAGCCGGTTCACTCCTGCCCGTCCGTGGCCCGCAGTGGCAGGCCGGTCATTCCGATCCGACCCGTGGTGGCCCCATCCACCCAGTTTGCCGGATCGGCGAGCCCTTTAGGAATTCGGAGCGAGGTGGGAACCTCTGGGCGGGCGATAGATCGACGACTATCATTCATCCATCCCGTCCGCCCGATCGAGAGGCCCCAAGTTGAAGAAGTTCGTGCGGAACGCCGTCCTGGCCACCCTGCTGACCGTCGCCGGCACCACGGCGGTCGTGGCCAGCCCGGCCATGGCCCTGCCATACCCCAATGACAACGAGAGCATCACCTTCATCTACTACTCCGACGCCAGCAAGACCGTAGAGGTCGGGATGTACGTGTACGGCAACTGCCTGGAGGACTTCCAGTACGGCGTCCGTACCCGCTACTCCACCTGGCACCGGACGACCTGCCCCCCGAACCTGCCGTAACGGCCGGATGGGGCTCGGCCTCGACCGGGCCCCATCCGATTGGCGCCTCCCGGCGCGCGACACGACCCGGCCCAGGTGACCGGTCGGTAGCGGACGAAAATCCTGGCACACCCCTCGGTCATAATGAGCCGCCATGGTCCACACAGAGCAGTCGGCACCCCATCGCCCCGGGGAGGCTGACGCAGTCCCGGGGCTCGACCTCGGCGTGGCCGGCTGCACGGACGCGGTGGAGATCGGTCGCGGCGGCTTCGGCGTGGTCTACCGCGCCTGGCAGCCCGACTTCTCCCGCTGGGTGGCGGTCAAGGTGCTCGCCGCCGACTGGCACGGCCCGTCCCGGGCCCGCTTCGAGCGCGAGCTGAAGGTGCTGGGGCGGCTCTCCGACCACCCGCACATCGTCACCCTGCACCAGGCCGGTCGGACGGCGGCCGGCAACCCGTACCTGCTGATGGCGTACGAGGAGGGTGGCTCGCTGACCGACCGGCTGGCCGCCGCCGGTGCGGGCGGCGCACCCGACGCGGAGTCGGCGACGCAGCGATGGCCGGCGGCGGTGGCCGGCGGGATCACGGTGGCGGGGGCGCTGGAGACCGCACACCGGGCCGGCGTGCTGCACCGCGACGTGAAGCCGGAGAACATCCTTATCTCCCGGTACGGCGAGCCGAAGCTGGCCGACTTCGGGCTGGCCCGGCCCCGGGCGGCGGAGCCTGCCCCCGGGCGACGCCGGGTGACCACGAGCGTGCTGCACGCCGCGCCGGAGATCCTGCGCGGCGAGCCGGCCTCGGTCGCCTCGGACGTGTACGCGCTGGCGTCGTCGGTGCTGCACTGGATCCGGGGCACGCCCGCCTTCGCCGAGGCACCGTCGGGCGAGGCGGAGCCGCTGGCGAGGCTGCTCCGGCGGGTCGCCGCCGACCCGGTGCCCGACCTGCGGCCGGACGGCGTACCCGATGCGGTGTGCGTGGTGCTGGAGCGGGCGATGGCGAAGGACCCGGCGCTGCGCCATCCGACGGCGGTGGCGTTCGCCGAGGACCTCCAGCGGGCACAGCACGCCGCCGGCCAGCCGGTCACCCCGCTCGTGCCCGGCGGCGGGGACGACGGGGTCGCCGGCCCGCGCCCGGACGACGCCCCGTCCACCGACGACGACCATGCGCCGCCCCGGCCCCGGTTCTCGCTCAGCGCGCGCCGCCGGGCGGCCCTCGACCTGGACCTCACCGCCACCATGCAGGGCCGGCAGCCGCCCGGGGTGCCCCGGCGCACGCTGGCCCGTGCCGTCGGGTTGCTGGTCGCACTGGTGTCGGTGCTGGCCACCGGCTGGTCGGCGGCCCTGCCGGCACCGGCTCCCATCGAGGTGCCGGTAGAGCTGACCTTCGGTGACCAGGAGGTCAACGTGGACTCCGCCGAGCAGACGCTGACCGTGCGCAACCCGGGCGACCGGGCGGTGCGGGTGACGCGGGTGGCGGGGGCCGGGGCGGACGGTGGGGACCTCCGGGTCGCCGCCGAGGGATGCACGGCCCGGCCGCTGGCACCCGGGCTGGCCTGCGAGGTGCGGCTGGTCTTCGCCCCCCGCGCGCCGGGGCCGCGCCGGCCGGTGCTGGCGCTGACCGTGGCCGGGTCGCCGGACCCGGTGACCGTCCGGATGGTCGGGACCGGCCACCCGCGCCGGGCGAGCCGGGACGACGCGCCGCCGGGCCGCTGCTACGACGACGCCTACCAGGTGGGCACGTCGTCGTACGGGTACGCCGGCGGCCTGCGCGCGATCTCCGTGAAGCAGTACTGGTCGCCTGCCTGCCGGGCCGCGATGGCGTACATCTGGGTGTGGAAGCAGTACCGGGACAACGCGGGGACCAACGGCGGCACCTGGGACGTCGACCTCACGGTCCGCCCCGGGGCGGCCGACGCGCTCGGGCCGGTCGGGGTGCGGCAGCGGGCGACGGGGCAGCCGTTCGAGCTGTGGACCGAGCCGCTCCCGGTGGAGGGCGGCTGCACCACGGCGACCGCCACCGTGACGAGCGTGCGGACCGGGGTGCCGACCAGCGCGACGACCGAGCCGTACTGCGGCGACTGACCGTTCGGAGGCGCGGGTGGCGGAGGGGTACTTCGAGGTGTACGGCCCGGGCGGCGTCCGGTTGGTGCCGCTGACCGCCGACGCGCTGACCATCGGACGGGCGAAGACCAACGAGCTGCCCATCGACAGCAGGCTCGTCTCCCGCCTGCACGCCCTGGTCGAGCGCTACCCGTCCGGCTGGTCGATCCGGGATCTGGGCAGCACCAACGGCACCACGGTCAACGGCAGCCCGGTGCGTCAGGCGCAGATCCTGCGGGACGGGGACCGGGTGGAGATCGGCCCGGCCCGGCTGCTCTTCCATGCCCCGTCGGAGCACCCCGGCACCCGGACCCTGCACGTCGAGCCGCCGCCCGCGCCGCCAGCCCTGACCCCGCGCGAGCAGGAGGTGCTCACGGTGCTCTGCCGCCCGTACGTCTCCGGCGGCCAGCCGTTCCCCGAGCCGCCCTCGGTGCGCACGATCGCGACCGCCCTGCACGTCACGGAGAGCGCGGTGAAGAAGCACCTGTCCCGGCTGTACGACAAGTTCGACCTGACCTCCAACGAGGACCGGCGTCGGTCGCGGCTGGCCAGCGAGGCGGTGCGCCGCGGCTTGCCCGGCCAGCAGTCGGCCACGCCCTGACCCGGCGCCACTGACCCGCCGCCACTGACCCGCCGGTGTGTCGGGTCCCGGCCCGTGGGGCCTCAGGCGCGGACGCCCACCCCGCCGAAGCCGTGCGACACCCCGTCCCGTGGCTCGCCGTCGGGCCGCCAGTCGGCCAGCCAGGCCAGGCCCGGCTCGACCAGGTCGTACCCGTCGAAGAAGCGGAGGATGTCGGCGCGGGTGCGGGGCACCAGCGGGGCGGTGCTCTGCTGGTAGACGGCCCGGCTCCGCTGCGCGGGCAGCGGCGGTGCGCCGTCGAGCGTCAGGTGGGACAGCACGAGTTGGCTGCCGGGGGCGGTGGCGTCCCGCAGCCGGGCAACCGCCGCGTACGGGTCCTCGGCGTCCGGCACGAAGTGCAGCACCGCCACCAGCAGTACGGCGACCGGGCGGGTGAGGTCGATCGACGCGGTCACGTCGGGGTGGGTCAGCAGCTCGTCCGGCCGGCGCAGGTCGCCCCGGACCACGACCGTACGGGTCGCGTCGCCGAGCAGCCGCCGGGCGTGCGCGACGGCGACCTCGTCGTAGTCGACGTAGACGACCCGCGAGTCGGGGGCCACCGACTGCACGACCTCGTGCACGTTGCCCTGGGTGGGCAGCCCCGCGCCGATGTCGAGGAACTGCCGCACGCCCCGCTCGGCGGCGTACCTGACGGCGCGACGCAGGAACGCGCGGTTGGTCTGGGCGGCGACGCCGGTGTCCGGGAAGATCTCCAGCACCTGCCGGGCGGCGGCCCGGTCGGCGGCGAAGTTGTGGCAGCCGCCCAGGTAGTAGTCGTACATCCGGGCGACGTTCGGCCGGTTCTCGGCGCCCGCCCCGGTCGCCCCGGCGCTGGTGGCGTCGCTCTCTCCCGCGCCGGGTGCGGTCGGTGCCGGCTCGCTGGTCACGGTGTCCCTCCACTGGGCGGCTCGGTTCGCGTCCTGAATGTCTAGCACCCCGTACGACCGCTATCGACCCCGCGTGTCGTTGATCCGGTTGTGTCCGTCGTCCGCCCGCGGCGACGGTGGGGCTGCGGCGCCGGGTCGGCGCCGCCAGGTCGAGGAGGTACGCGATGACCCGTCAGCGAGAGACCGTCGAGGTCGACCCCGTGCTGTTCCGCGCCGTGTACGACTCACCGGCCTCGCTGCCCGGCCGGCACCGCTGGGTGACGCCGGAGCACGACGTCCGCCGGATCGAGAAGCTGCTCGGGATGCCGGCGCGCAGCATCGGGGCACCGCTGTGGGTCAGCGGCGACGAGCCGGACTGCCCGAAGTGCGGTCGGCGGATGACCTGGCTCGACATCGTCTCGTCGGCGCTGCACGGCGTGCACGACCCGGCGATGATCGCCCGGGTGATCCTCGGCGACCGCAGGTACGTCAACACGGAGGTGCCGGGCGCGATCGCCGGCGTGCACTGCGCCGACTGCCGGACGCCCATCGACGGGCTGCGCAGCTTCAAGTGCCACAACTGGGCGTACGCGTTCGAGGCCCTGGAGGCGGTCGTCGAGCGGATGTCGGGCGGCGTGTGATCAGGTGAACGGAAGGTGAACACTTGGTAGGTTGAGGCATGATTGAGGGCCTCTTGTCGGATGTTCCGCAGTTCAGCGTCGACTGGTACCGCGACATCGTCGACTTCGCGGACGGCACGCCCGAGCCGGTGCAGTGGTTCGCCGGGCACTTCACCGAATGGTCGATCATCCTGCTCGGGCTCCTGTTCGTGGCGGCGGCCCTGCCGAGGCTGGGTGCCGGGCCGCGCGGCCTCGCGCTCGCCCTGGCCGCGCCGGTCGCGGTCGTCCTCGCGTACGGCGGGAGCGAGCTGCTCAAGACGGTGGTGGACGAGGAGCGCCCCTGCCGCACCCCGGCCGACCTGGTGATCGTCGCCGGGCACTGCCCACCCGTCGGCGACTGGTCCTTCCCGAGCAACCACTCGACGATCGCCGGCGCGCTGGCCGCCGCGATCCTGCTGCTCTCCCCCCGACTCGCCTGGTACGCGATCCCGCTGGCCGCGCTGGCCGCGTTCTCCCGCACCTTCGTCGGCGTGCACTACCCGCACGACGTGGTCGCCGGCCTGCTCCTCGGTGCGCTGGTGGTCACCGTCGGCACCCCGCTGCTGGCCCGGCCGGTCGCGGGGGTGCTGCGCCGCCGGGAACGCCGGGCCGAAAGGCCGGTGGCCGACGCCACCCGGGGCCACTGACGGAAGGACGCTGGTCAGCGGGCGAGGAGCAGGGTGACGACCGTGCCGAGCACCAGGAACGGGCCGAAGGGCAGGTGGCTGGACCAGCGGACCTTGCGGGCCAGCAGCAGCGCCAGGCTGGTCAGCGCGGAGAGCGTGAACGTGACCAGCACCCCGAACACCAGGACCGGCCAGCCGTACCAGCCGAGCAGCGCGCCCGCCCCGAGCGCCAGTTTGGCGTCGCCGAGGCCGAAGCCGCGTCGCCCGAGCACCAGGGTGGTGGCGGCGAAGCAGAGTGCCAGGCCGACCCCGGCCGCCGCCGCCCGCAGCCAGGGGGCGGGCCCGGCGGCGGCCAGCGCGGCCACCCCGAGCAGCGCCTGGACCCCGATGGCCGCCGGCCAGGTGAGCCGGTCGGGCAGCCGGTGCACGGCCGCGTCGACGAAGACCAGCGGCACCGCCCAGCCGAGCCACCAGGCCAGGGCCGCCCCCTCGGCCGGCGACCCGCCCGCCGACACGAGCACCGCCAGCGCCGCGAGCACGGCGACCTCGACCGTGCCGGGCGGCGCGCCGACCCGGGACCGGCAGGCCGGACAGCGGGCCGCCGGCCCGAGCGCCGGCCAGGGCCGGTCGAGCGTGAGCGGCGTGCCGCAGGTCGGGCAGGCCGTCCGGTCGGGCTCCCCGGGCGGCACGGCGTACCGGGCGACCGCGAGGCGGAGCACCGGGGCGACGGCCAGGATCGCCGCGAGTCGCGCCCACGGCCGCCCTCGCGACCCGGGGGTCCCCGGCGCGGCCGTGGCCAGCGGCACCGACGGAACCGGCCCAGGCTCGACCGACACGGGCACGACCGGCCCAGGCTCAACCGGCACGGGCACGACCGACACGGACTCGACCAGCTCGGGCTCGACCGACACGGGCAGGACCGGCTCGACGGGTGCCGCGAGCGGCCGGGGCGGGGGGTCAGCGGGCATGGCCGGCTCCCGGGCCGGCCGGGCGGCCTGGTCGGGGAGGCCACGGTAAGTCACCTTCGGGTCGCCCTCGTGTATCGGATGACGCCGAATCCGACCCGGCCACACCCCGCCACGACCCGGCCGACCTGCCGGGCCGGCGGGGCGGCCGGACGGGCGCGGGGGGCACCCCGACCGGTGGGCATTTCGGACCCACCCTCCCGGAGCGGGCCGGTTGACCGGCCGAAAGGGCCACGCGCCCCGCACCCGCGGCCGATGTGACGGTCGTCACGGCTCCACCCGCCGACGACCCTGCCCCGCGATGTCCGACTTCGCACGCGGCATCCCCCACCACCATCCACCTGTCACCGAGAGTGTTCGTATGAATTGCCTCTGTTGCATCGGCAGGCGTCAGCTTATGCTCGCCCCTTGAGCACGACGCAACCCCGCAAGCCGCGTCGGAGGCAACACGAGGACATCGATCAACGGCTTCTCAAAGATCAGAACAGGCGAATATCGCGGTGACGTAACAGGGGCCGGTTGACATCATCCGGCCGCGTTGCCGCACGCCCGGGGGCGGTCGGCACGCCGCCCGGTCGGGTCGCCAGCAAGGAGGCGCGGCGTTGCGAGCACAGCACCCCGGCCGATGGATGATCTTCCTGGTCGCAGCCCTGGCAACCGGCCCGGTCGCCGCCTGCGGCACGGAACCCGAGGCCACAGCGCAGCCCCTGTCGGCACCACCGAAGACGACCCCGGCCCAATCCGCGGCAGAGGAACGGGCGGCCCGAGAATCGGCGCTCACCGCCTATTCCGGATATCTCGCGGCGTCCCGGGCGGCGAGCCGGCGAAGCGATCCGTTCCACCCGGAATTGACCAGGTTCCTGGCAGATCCATTGCTGACCCGGGTCCGACTGGCAATTCGCGACGCGAAGGAGCACGGTGCCATGCGTACCGGAACGCTCGTTTCCGATCCCACCGTCACCTCCGTGAGCCTGGATGGCGTCCCGGCCACAGTGGAGATCCAGGACTGTGTGGACGCCACCGGCTACCGGCTGGTCTACACGAAGACGAAGAAGGTGGTGCCCGGCTCGGGCGGCGGGCGGCACCTGGCCACCGCGACGGCCACCCGGTATGCGGACGGCCGCTGGCTGATCAGCTCCGGCGCCGCCCACGAGGACCAGCCGTGCTGACCCGGGGCGGGCGTACCGCCGCCGCGCCGGGCGGGTCCGGCGCACCGCCGGAGCGTCCACGGTCCGCCCACCGCCGGCTCCGCGATCCGCGACCCGGACGGCTGCTCGCCGGGATCGGCCTGGCCCTCGTGCTCGCGGTCGCGGCTGCCCCGCCCACCGCCACCGTCGCGGCGGCGGCCCGGGGTGGCGGGGTGGAGTGCCCCATCGGCCAGAACGACTGCAACATCTGGGACGACGACCCGGGCACCCCGGGCGGTGGCGGCGGGAACCCCGGCGGCGGGGGCGGCAACGACGGGCCGGCCGGCAAGTGCCAGTGGGGCGGCAAGGTCATCCCCTGCTACGACGCCATCCTCGGCTGGTTCAACAACGACAACGGCTGCTACTACAAGCTGGAGCAGCCGCAGCGGCCGGGCACCCCCGAGGGCAAGCAGTGGTACCAGGTCACCTGCGAAGGCGGGGACCTCGGCACCCTGCACCCGGAACTGCGGGACGCCCCGCCGCCCGGCTACGGCACCCCGCCCGACCCGGAGGAGTTGGCCCGCCGGGCGCTCGCCTCGATCTCGCTGCTCCCACCCCGGGCGGCGGTCGCCCCGCGCAAGAGCAAGGGCCCCGGCCTGGTCGGCCTGCCGGTGTGGATGTGGGCCAGCCCGGGTGACGACTACTTCGGCCCGCTGACCGCCTCGGCCTCCGACCGAGGGCTGACGGTGACCATCACCGCCAGGGTGGACCGGATCGTCTGGGACATGGACAACGGCAAGCAGGTCGAGTGCGACGGCCCCGGCACCCCGTACGCGGCGGACGGCCCGCAGGCCGGCGGCCCCTCCCCCGACTGCGGTTACCACAGCGGCTACACCAGGGCCGACACGTACCAGGTCAGCGCCACCACCTTCTGGAACGTGCACTGGGTCGGCGGTGACCAGAGCGGCGACATCCCCCAGACCCGGACCAGCGGCACGGTCCAGATCGAGATCGACGAGCTTCAGGTGGTGACCAGGTGAGTCTGGCGACGCGCAACGGCACGGGGCCGGTGGACGCCCCCATCGCCCCGCCCAAGGTGCTCCGGCAGCGCCGGGTCCGCCCCGGCCTGCTCGGCCTCGCGGTGCTGCTGATCGCCCTCGGCGGCCTCGGCGCGGCGTTCGCGGTCACCTCCGTCCGGGCCACCGGCAGCTACCTCGCGGTGGCCCGGCCGGTAGAGGTGGGCCGGACGCTCAGCGCCGACGACCTGGTCACCGTGCAGGTGGCCGGCGGACAGGGGCTGCGGCCGGTGCCGGCTGGACAGCTCAACGAGGTGGTCGGCAAGCGGGCGGCCGTCGCACTGGCCCCGGGCACCCTGCTCACCCCCGCCCAGCTCACCGATGACCCGCTGCTCGGCCCCGGCCAGCAGCAGATCTCCCTCGACCTCTCCCCGGGCCAGGTGCCGGCGAAGCGGCTGCACCCCGGCGACCGGGTGCTGCTGGTCAGCACCCCGAACCGCAACGCCAACGGGCAGAGCGCCGGCAGCACCCGGTTCGAGGCCACCGTGATCGACACGGCCACGCCGAGCAGCAGCAGCGTCGTGGTCTACGTGGCGCTCACCGCCCGGGACGTGCCAGCCATCGTGGCGCTGGCCGCCCAGGACCGGATCGCGGTCGTGCTGACCGGGGCGGCCTGACCATGGCGATCATCGCGCTGGTCTCGGCCAAGGGCTCACCGGGCGTCACCACGACCGCGCTGGCCTGCGCCCTGACCTGGCACCGACGGCTGGTGCTCGCCGAGTGCGACCCGTCCGGCGGGTCGGTCCTCGCCGGCTACCTCGGCGGGACGCTGGACGGCCCCCGGGGCATCGGCGAGCTGGCCGTCGGGGAGCTGCGCGACGGGAGCCTGGAGTCCGCGTTCTGGTCCCAGCTCGTCGACCTCGACGCGCCCCGCCGGGAGCGGCTGCTGCTGCCCGGCGTCGTGGACCCGGCGCAGGCCGGTAGCGTCACCCCGCTCTGGCACCGGTTCGCCGACTTCTTCCTCGACCTGGAGCGCGGCCAACCCCCGTACGACGTGCTCGTCGACTGCGGGCGACTCCAGGTGGCCGGCCCGCCGTGGCCGATCCTGCGCGCCGCCGCCGTGGTCCTGCTGGTCACCCGGGCGAAGCTGCCCGATCTCTCCGCCACCCGGTCCATGATCCGGGCGGTCGAGCGGGACTTCACCGAGCACCGGGTGCCGCCCGGCACGCTACGGCTGCTGCCGATCGGCGACGGACACGGGCGCGGCGAGATCAGCAAGGCGCTGCGGCTGCCGGTGATCGCGCGGCTGCCGGAGGATCCCCGTACCGCGCAGGTGCTCACCCTCGGCGGCACCGTGCGGGCCGGCCGGCCGCTGATGCGCGCGGCCGGCGCCCTGGAGGTGCCGATCCGGGCGCTACTGGACCGCCGCCGGGCCCGGCTGGCCTGGCCGGCCGCCCAAGGGGTGCCGGATGCGGTTTGAGCCGGTGTCGCACGACCCCCGGGTCCCGCAGCAGCCGGGCGCGACCTCCATCGCCCCGCCGCTGCCGCCGGCCCCGAACGGGCGACACCAGCAGCCCGCCCCGCCGGTGGGCGCCGCCCCGCCGTCGCCCGTCACGCCGGCGGCGACCCCGCCCGTCCCGCCGACGCCGCCCCGGCCCCGGGTCGACTTCGCCGTCGTCCGGGAGCTGCGCCGGGAGCTGAGTGAACGGCTCACGCTGTGGCAGCGCGGCCGGGAGTTCGACGCCGACGCCGAGGACGTCGAGCGGGCCCGCCTCGCCGTCGCGGTGGTCGCCGAGTACGCCGACGCGGTCCGCCGGGCCGGCACCCCGATGCCCGCCGGGGAGGAGCGGCTGCTGCTCGACCAGGTGACCGCCGAGCTGGTCGGCCTCGGGCGGCTCCAGACGCTGCTGGTCGACGACACCATCGAGGAGGTGCACATCCTCGGCTGCGACCAGGTGCGCATCACCCGGCACGGCGGCGGGTTCGACTGGGCCGACCCGATCGCCGACAGCGACGCCGAGCTGGTGGAGATCCTCCAGGCGGCGGCCCGCCGGGCCGGGGCGACCGAGCGGTCCCTGTCCACCTCGAAGCCCACCCTGGACCTGCAACTGCCCGACGGCAGCCGGCTGGCCGCCGTTTTCCTGGTCAGCCACCGCCCGTACGCGGTGATCCGCAAGCACAACACCCTTGAGGTGAGCCTCGACGACATCGCCGGCAGCCGGGGCGACCTGGACGAGATGATCGACCCGCTGCTGCGCGACTTCCTGCGGGCGTCCATGCGGGCCGGGCTGAACATCATGGTCGCCGGGCTGGCCGGGGCGGGGAAGACCACCGTGATCCGGGCGCTGATGGACGAGATCCCGGCCGACGAGCCGTACGTGCTGCTGGAGGAGAGCCGGGAGCTGCTGCCCGCCCGCCGGGGGCACAAGCACCGGGCGGTGATGAGCTTCGAGGCCCGGGAGGGGCACGGCGAGCGCGGGCTGGACGGCCGCCCGGCCGGCGAGGTGAGCATCGCCGACCTGATCCCGGTGTCGCTGCGGATGGGCGTGCTGCGGATCATCGTCGGCGAGGTGCGGTCCCGGGAGATCGTGCCGATGCTCCAGGCGATGACCACCAGCCGCGGATCGATGTGCACCATCCACGCCCGCAGCCCGGGCGGGGTGGGCGAGCGGATCGTCGAGCTGGCGCTGGCGCACGGCCGGGAGATGACCGTCGACCAGGCCCGCCGGATGGCCGGCAACGCCCTCGACCTGATCGTCTACGTCACCGTCGAGGACGAGACCGCGATCGGTGGCCGCAAGTACCGCTTCGTCTCCCACGTGGAGGAGGTGATCGGGGTCGGCGAGGGCAGCCGGATCACCACCACCAGCGTCTTCGGCCCGGGGCCGGACGGCCGGGCCGTCCCCCGTCACCTGCCCGAACGCGTCCGCGACCAGCTCCTGCGGGTGGGCTATGACGCCCGGCTGCTGGGTCGGTGGATCGAGGCCGGGGCCGGGGCGTGGCAGCGTCCCCGGCACAGCCGGCTCGGCGGCAGGCCGGTGACCCGGTGACCCCGAACATCGAGCTGATCGCCGTGGTGTCCGGCGCGGCGTGCGTCGCCGGCCTGGTGCTGGCGGTGGTGGCGCTGGTCGGCACCACCCGACCCGCGGGCCCGGCGCCGGGAGCGGGCCCGGGGGGCGGGCTGCGCCGGCTCTGGCTCGGCTCCGGCACCACCGTCCGAGAACAGCGCAACCACCAGGTGCTGCTCGGCGGCGCGGTGCTCGGCGGCGCGCTGGCGTTCCTGCTCACCGGGCTGCCGGTGGTCGGCCTGCTGGTCGCCGTGGCGGTGCCCGGCACGCCGTGGCTGTTCGCGGTCGGCCGCGCCGAGCAGCGGGCCATCGCCCGGATCGAGGCGGTCGGCGAGTGGACCCGCCGACTCAAGGACGTCTCGTCCACGGGTCAGGGCCTCCAGCAGGCCATCCTCGGCACCATCGCCACCGCACCCGAGGAGATCGCGGAGGAGGTTCGGCTGCTCGCCGCCCGGCTCCAGGCCGGCTGGCAGGCCCGGATGGCCCTGCTCGCGTTCGCCGACGAGATCGGGGACCCGGTCTGCGACCAGGTGGTGGCGGCGCTGATCCTGCACCTGACCGACCGGGGCGAGCGGCTCGGCGACGTGCTGGGCTCCATCGCGGGCGCGGCCGGCGCCGAGGTGTCCACCCGCCGGGAGATCGAGGCCAAGCGCACCCAGCCACGGTTCGCGGTCCGGTTCCTCACCGGGATGACCCTGCTGACCCTGGCGTACGGCCTGGTCAACACCGAGTACATCCGCCCGTACGGCACTCCGACGGGGCAGCTCGTGATGGCCGTGCTCGGCGGGGCGTTCATCGGGCTGCTGGCCTGGGTGCGGGCGATGAGCCAGCCGCCCCGGCCGGCGCGGTTCCTGCCCGCCCCCGACCCGACGGAGGCGATCGCGTGAGTGAGCCTGCGAGCCCCGCAGTCGCGAACGGAAGGAGGCGCCGGTGATCCTCAACTGGCAGCTCACCATCGCCGTCTGCGGCGGCGCGGCGGTGGGGCTCGGGGTCTTCCTGGTGGTCCGGGAGGCGCTGCCGGCCGCCCCGGCGCTCGGCCCCGCGCTGCGTCGGCTGCACCAGCCGCCGGGCACCGGCCGGGCCGCCGCGAACGGTGGGCAGCGCCTCGACTGGGTCGGCGGGCTGGCCCGCTGGCTGCGTCCGCCGCACCGGCAGCTCGCCCTGATCGACCGCACCCCGGAGCAGTACGCCCTGTCCCTGTTGCTCTCCGCGCTGGTCGGCCTGGCCACCCCGACCCTGGCCGGTGCGGTGCTCTTCCTCGGCGGGGTGTCCGTGCCGGTGTTCGTACCGCTGCTGGGGAGCCTGGGGATGGCGCTGGTCGCCGCCCTGTTGGCGCACCGCAGCGTGCTGGCCCGCGCGGACGCCGCCCGGGACGAGTTCCGCCAGGCGGTCTGCACCTACCTGGACCTGGTGGCGTTGCAGCTCTCCGCCGCGCACGGCCCGGTGCAGGCCCTGGAGCGGGCCGCGGCGGTCTGCGACGGCTGGGTCTTCGACCGGATCCGGGAGTCCCTGCGGATCGCCCAGATGCAGATGCACTCGCCCTGGGACGAGCTGCGCGAGCTGGCCGACAAGATCGGCATCCCGGAGCTGGGCGACGTCGGGGCGATCATGCGCTCCTCGGGCAGCGAGGGGGCGCAGGTGCACGAGACGCTGCGCAGCAGGGCCGACTCGCTGCGCGACCAGATCCGCACCGACAACCTGGCCCGCGCCGAGGGGGTCACCAGCCGGCTGGACATCCCCGGCTCGCTGCTGGTCTTCGTGCTGCTCGGCTTCGCCGTCTACCCGTTCCTCGCCCGGTTGTGAAACCCGTCCCCAGTTCGAAGGAGCATGTCATGCAACTCATCGCCTATCTGCACATCGCGTTGACGACGCGGCTGACCGAGCTGCGCCGCGACGGCGAGCGCGGCGACAGCCCGGTGCCGACCGCCGTGATCATCTTCGGCCTGGTCGCCGTCGCCATGGCGGTCACCGGCCTCGCCCTGGCCAAGGCCAACGACTGGATGAGCGCCATCCCGAACAACACCGCCCCGCAGGCGCCGAGGCCGTGACGGGTCGCCCCGCACGCACGGACCGGAGCCGGTCGGCACCCGCCGACCGGCCCACCGGCCTGCGCGCGCCGGGGCGGGCGCGCGACGGCGTACGGCGGCCATCCGGGGAGGCGCCCCGGGGGCTGCTGGCCGGGGCCCGGGGGAGACTCGCCGGCGGCGGGGCCGAGCGGGGCGCCAACCCGGTGGAGCTGGCCGTCGTGATGCCGGCGATCCTGGTGCTGCTCTTCGCCTCGATCCAGGCCGCCGCCTGGTTCGTCGCCCGGGCCACCGCGCTGAACGCCGCGCAGAGCGCGGTCAACGCCCAGCGCGTCCTGCGCGCTCCCGATGGGGCCGGGGAACAGCGGGCGACCGACTTCCTCACCTCGGCCGGCGACTGGCTGGTCGGCTGGGACTCGCCGGGGCCCGACTGCGTGACGGGCGCCACCGAGGTGACCTGCACGGTGACCGGCACCGCCCTCTCGGTCGTCCCCTGGGTGAGCTTCCCGGTGCGGCAGACCGCCCACGGCACGGTCGAACGGTGGACGGCGGGATGAGCGGCATGCGGAGACGTGAGGTGCCGGACGACGACCGGCGCCGAATCCGGGTAGCCCGGCTCCTGCGGCACGCGCGGGACGCGGTCCGCGCCCGACGCCGCCCCGGCGTCGATCCGAACGCCGCCCACCGCCCGAGGCGGGACGATCGCGGTTCGGTCGCCGTCGAGGTGGCCGTGCTCGCCCCGGCGTTTCTCGCGCTGCTCGTGCTGGCCGGCGTGGCCGGGCGTACGGCGATCGCCCAGGAGGCGATCGAGTCGGCGGCGCACGATGCCGCCCGGGCCGCCTCCATCTCCCGGGACGCCACCACCGCCCGGCGGCAGGCCCGGGCCGCCGCGAGCAACCAGCTCGACTGGCAGCGGGCGAACTGCGCAGGCCAGCCCACGCTCACCTTCAGCGGCTCCGTTGGCGGGGATACGGTCAGCTTCGACGCGGCCTTCGCCAGCGATCCCGGCCAGCCCGCCGCCGTCACCGTGCGGGTGGCCTGCACGGTCTCCTTCGCCGACATCGACCTGTCGCTGCTGCCGGCGATGCCGGCGACCCGGACGGTCTCGGCCGCGTTCACCTCCCCGCTGGACCGCTACCGGAGCAGAACTCTCGGGTTCGGGACTACAGCAGCGGGTTCTGCGGCGAACCCGGGTGCGGGTGGCGTGTGATGAGCGCACCGATCAGGCCCGGTTCCCGAACCCGGGACGGTGCGGGGTCTGCTCATGCCGTCGCCCGCCGGCTGCGTGGCGACCACGGCCGGGTCAGCCTGTTCCTCGCGGCGGGGATGATCGGCGTCCTCGCGATCATCGGGCTGGCCTTCGACGGTGCCGGTCAGCTGCGGTCCATGCAGCGGGCCGACAACCTGGCCGCGGAGGCGGCCCGGACCGGCGGCCAGTCCATCGACCGGGCGAAGGCCATCGAGGGCGGGCCCAAGGTGATCGACCAGGTGGCCGCCAGGGCCGCCGTGAACAGTTACCTCGCCGCGACGGAGGTGACCGCCTCCTCCGTCGAGTTCCCGGTCGTCGGCGGGGAGACCCTCGTGCGGGTACGCGTCACGGTCACCTACGACCGGTACATGCTCGGCTTCTTCGGCTTCGGCAACACCGTCACCGTCTCCGGTGAGGCCACCGCGCGGGCCCTCACCGAGGACCCGTAGGAAGGGAAGGAACGCCATGGCCGTACCGGGTCGCTCCGCCGCACGGCGGACCGGACAGGTCCTCACCGGGTTCGGCGCGCTGGTCGTGCTGATCGCGGTGCTGGTCGGGGGGCCGGTGGCGCTGCTCGCGTTCGCCGGCAACCCGCTCCCCGACCACGTGCCCACCCTCGCCGAGATCGGCGCCACGCTGACCAGCAGGGACGACGGCCAGCTCTTCCTGCGGGTGCTGGCCCTGGTCGGCTGGTTCGGCTGGGCCACCTTCGCCTTCTCGGTGCTCGTGGAGCTGGGCGCGCAGTCGCTGCGCCGGCCGGCACCCCGGCTGCCCGGGATCAGCCGGCAGCAGCGGGCCGCGGCTGCGCTGGTCGGTTCGGTGGCCCTGATCATCGCGGCGAGCCCGGCGGCGGCCAGCGCCGCGACGGTGCTGGCCGGCCCGTACCCGACGGTGGCGCAGCCGGCCGTCGCCGCGGCGGCCCCGGTGGCTCGGCCGGTCAGCGCCACGCTCCCGGCCCACGCGCGGACAGCGTCGCCGGTCGTGGTCACCACGGCGGCCCAGCTCCCCGAGCCGGTGGAGCCGGTGGTGTACCGGGTGGCGAAGGGCGACTACCTGGGCGAGGTCGCCGAGCGCTACCTCGACGACTTCGACCGGTACCGGGACGTGGCAAGGCTGAACCGGTTGCACGACCCCGACCGGATCCGCCCGGGGCAGCTCATCAGGCTGCCCGACGGCGCGGGCGACGCCGGGACCCGTACGCACGCCACCGGCCGGCTGGTGGCCCGGCCCACGACCCCTGCCCCCGGCGGCGCGGTCACTCCCCCGCCGGCGGCCCCGGCCACCCCGCCGGCCGCCGAAGCGCCCGCGACCCCGGCGACGACGCCGCCCGCGACGCCGCGGGCCACCCGCCCGGCACCCGCGCCGTCGACCACCCAGCCGTCGGCCGAGTCGACCCGCGACACCCAGCAGGTGGGCCAGCCGCCCTCCGGGTCACAGCCGGCGATGGCCGCCGGGGCGTCCCGGGCGAGCGAGGAGGACCAGTTGAACCGCCCGCTCGCGGTCTCGGCGGTGCTCGCCGTGGCCAGCATCGTCGGGGCGCAGATCGGCGCGGTGCTCGGGCTGCGCCGCCGCCCGAGTGTCGCCCGGGCCGCCGCCGGCGCGCGGTCCCTGGTCTCCGGCCGGCACCGCCGGAACTGACGCCGGCCGCCCCCGCCACCCACCCCTCCCCTGCGCGCACTTTCACGGAATGTGTGGCATCGGAGCTCGCCATGGCCACACATTCCGTGAAAGTGCGGACCGCCAGGGCGGGCGGCGGGGGCGGGGTGATGACCGGCTCGGGAACGATCAGGGCAGCCGGGCCTGCAACACCCCGTCGACCACCCGGGTCGGCAGGATCTGCTGGTCGTTCCCGGACGGCCCGTGCATGACCTCGCCGCCGTTGAGCCGGAACGCGCTGCCGTGCCACGGGCAGACCACGCAGGCGTGCCCGTCGATCTCGGCGACCTCGCCCTCGCCGAGCGGGCCGCCCTGGTGCGGGCAGCGCTCCAGCATCACGGTGACCTCGTCACCATGCCGGTAGAGGATCACCGAGACGTCGTCCATCTCGCGGGTGACCAGCCTCCGCTGCGGCAGCCCGGCCAGGTCCGCCAGCGGGTGCCAACCGTCGCTGATGCGGTGCAGCTCGGGCACGCTCTGGTTGACCTGTGCCCCCTGCTTGTATGCCAGGTGCCCCCCGAGGTAGGCCCCCGCGCTCACCGCGTTCAGCCCGAGGTAGGCCAGCGCCCGCCCGGTCCCGTGCCGCCCGCGTAGCCGGGCCGCCAGCGAGCCTGCGTACAGGGCCAGGCCGACGGTGTTGGCGGCGGCGTGCACCAGGCCGATCCGGCGCTGGTCCCGGGTGAGGGCCGCCCAGTCGTTTAGCCCGGCGATCGCCGCCGGGAGTGCGCTGACCGTGCCCAGCCCGACCAGCGCGGTGGCCGCCCGACGCTGACCGGGCATGAGGTCCAGCACGGCGGCGCTGATCCAGGCACCCACCGGCACCTGCACCAGCGCCGGGTGCAGCGGATGCCCGAGGAGGACGCCGTGCAGCAGGTCGCGCACCCGCTGCGGGCGGATGGTGGCCTGGACGGCGCGCTGCAACCGGTCCCCGACCCCGTCCAACGCCGGGTTCTGTTCGATTCTCGTCAAGATTGCCCGCATTCCGCCCGACTTCCCGGCAGGAGCGGGCGCAAACCGGTCGGCGGTGACGAGCCCGTCGTCGTACGCGTCGACGGGTCGTCCGGGGACGCGGCCGGCACCGCCGACCCCGTACCCGCACGTCGCCGGCCCGGGGTGCCGGCAGTGGGTCCCGCGCGCCGACCGGCCGGCGGTGGGTTCCCGCGCCGCCGACCGGCCGGCAGCGCGGGACCCGGCCGCTATTGCCAAGGGCCGCTGCGGCAGGTGAACCTACCGGTGTCGCTGTACTGGGTCACGCTGCCGTCGAAGTAGCTGTAGTTGACCCGCACCGGCAGGCCGATGTTGGAGTAGGGGCAGCTGGCGAAGAGGGTCGGTCCGGCGGTCGTGAAGGTCCCGACGCTGCCGGAGTACCAGGTGACCGTCCAGGTCGTCGTGCCGGTGCTGGTGGCGTCGCAGTAGAACTGCGACGCGCCGGACTCGCAGAAGGGCGCGGGGGCGCCGGCCAGGGCCGGGGTGGCGACGGCGACGGTCAGGCCGAGGGTGGTGAGGGCGGAGGCGAGCAGGACCCGGACGGTGACACGCATGAAGATCCTCCCGAACGTAGCGGGTTGAGGACTGAGGGTGATGGTCACGCTATCCCAGTAATCGAGCTTCATGAATCACCCGTTCGCCGATCGGTTGCCGACCAACGGTCGCGGTGCACCGCCTCCACGAGGGGACGCTTCCGCCGCCACCCGTGCCGTTCCAGGTCCGGCACGGTTGCCAGGTGGGTGACCGGTCCGAGGCAGAGCCACGCCACCGGCCGGATGCCGTCCGGAATGCCGAGCAGCCCGGCCAGGAACTGCTCCCGGTAGAAGGAGACCCAGCCGACGCCGAGACCCTCGGCGGTGGCGGCGAGCCAAAGGTTCTGGATGGCCAGGCAGACCGAGTAGAGCCCGGCGTCGGCGATGGCGTGCCGCCCGAGGACGGCCGGGCCACCCCGCGCCGGGTCGTAGGTGACCACGATCGACAGGGTCGACTCCAACACTCCGTCGATCTTGATACGGGCGAACCGCTCGGCCGCCTCGCCGTCGAGGGTCGCGGCGAACGTGTCCCGCTCGACCTGGACGTGCTCGTGGAACCGGCGGCGGGTCTTGGCGTCCCGGACCAGGACGAAGTCCCACGGCTGCGAGTATCCGACGCTGGGCGCGGCGTGTGCCGCGTCGAGGATCCGGTGCAGGATGTCCGCCGGCACCGGATCCCCGGTGAACTCGGCCCGGACGTCCCGGCGGCGGTGGATGGTGTCGTAGATGTCCACAGGCAGGCTCCCGCTGCGCTCGGCCCACCACGGTGGTGGGCACCGACGCGAGGCCGGTCTTCGGACTCCCGGATCGACGCCCGACCGTCCGCCTTCCCAGCCGTGTGGCCAGTGGCTGCGCGTGACGCGCGTGGACGGCGGCTCCCCGGTCACCGCGGCGGGCCCGTGCCGGATTCCCACCGGCTTCCCGATTCTCCCCGCAGCCGCGGGGCACCTCACATGATCGTGCCGTCGCCGATGCTAACGCCCCGCCCGTGTGTGCCGTCGGCGGCGCTACCTCAGGTTGCGCAGGGCGTCCTCGATGGCGCGGTGGAACGTCGGGTACGCGTAGATCATGTTTCGGAGCTGGGGCAGCGGGACCGCCGCGTGCACCGCCACGACCAGGCCCGACAGCACCTCGCCGCCGGCCGGGCCGACCGAGGTCGCGCCGACCAGTACACCCCGGTCGGCGTCGGCGATCAGCTTGATCAGTCCGTCGGCCCGGTGGATCCAGCCCCGGGTGGACGAGCCGAGCTGACTCACGCCGACCTGCACGTTGATGCCCCGCTCGCGGGCCTGCCGCTCGGTCAGCCCGACCGCGCCCACCTCGGGGTCGGTGAAGGTGACCCGGGGCAGCGCCCTGTAGTCGGCGTGCGGCACGCCGCCGGCGATCCCGGCCCCCGCAGTGTTCGCCGCGCTCGCCGCGCCGCCGACCGCGCTGGCGGTGCCGCTGGCGTCCGGGCCGGATCGCGCCCGCCGGACGTGGTCGAGCACGTCGGCGACCACGATGGCCGCCTGGTACATGGCGATGTGGGTGAACGCGCCCTCGCCGGTCAGGTCGCCGACCGCCCAGAGGCCCTCGGCGGCGCGCATCCGGTCGTCGACGGCGAGGTACCGCTGGGACGGGTCCACTCCGACGCCGTCCAACCCCAGCTCGTCGAGGTGCGCCCGCCGGCCGGTCACCACCAGCAGCTTCTCGGCGGTGAACTCGACGCCGCCGGCCGCGACCAGGGTGAACACCCGCCCGTCGTGGTCGACCCGCTCGGCCTTCACCCCGGTGGAGATCCGCACCCCGTCCGCGCGCAGCGCGGCGGCGGCCACCTCGGACGCCTCGGGTTCCTCGACGGCGAGCACCCGGTCCGCCGCCTCGACCACCGTCACGGCCACCCCGAACCGGGCGAAGACCTGGGCCAGCTCCAGCCCGATCGCGCCGCCGCCGAGCACGAGCAGCGACCCGGGCAGCTCCTCGACCTCGACGGCCTGGTGGTTCGTCCAGTACGGCGTGTCGGCGAGCCCGGCGATCGGCGGCGTGGAGGGCCGGGTGCCGGTGCCGAGCACGATCCCGTGCCGGGCCTGGAAGACCTGGTCGCCGACGCGTACCCGGCCGGGGCCGTCGAGCCGGCCGCTGCCACGCACGAACCGGCCGCCCTTGCCGGTGAACCGTTCCACGGCGACCCGGTCGTCCCAGGTGTCGGTGGCCTCCGCACGGATCCGCTTCGCCACCGGCGCCCAGTCCGGCTGGACCTGGGCCGTGCCGGCGAACTCGTTGACCCGCCGGGCCTCGGCGACCGAGTTCGCCGCCCGGATCATCATCTTGCTCGGGATGCACCCCCAGTACGGGCACTCCCCGCCGACCAGGCTCCGCTCGATGCCGACGACGTCGAGGCCCGCCTCGGCGAGCCGCCCGGCCACCTCCTCACCGCCGACGCCGAGCCCGACCACGACCACGTCCACCAGTTCCGATTCCGGTTCCGCCATGCCGCCAGCATTCCGCACCGCGCGACCGGCGACCACCGCACCGCACCATGTCGCCGTGCCGGCGCCCGCGTAGTTCCCCTACCGTGGCCGGATGCGCGCACGCTTCGGCCCGGTCCGGGACTGCTTCCACGACCTGTTCGCCGCCGGCCGGGAGACGGGGGCCGGCCTCGCCGTCTGGTACGACGGCCGGCCGGCCGACGAGCTGGTGGAGGCCCTGCACTCCTGCCTGTGAGGAGGCACCGGGCTCAGGTGCCGCCAACCGTCAGGCCCGGCCCGGCCCGGGGACCACGACCGGGGTGCCGGCCGGGGTGAACAGGGCGCGTCCGGCGACGGCCATCCGTCGCCGCCGGGGCACCAGTGCCCGCCGGGTGAACACGTCGTAGGCCTGGGCGGCCACCTCGTCGAGGATGCCGCCGTAGAGCATGTACGCGGTGCGCATGCAGGCCTGCGAGGCGGGCGAGAGCAGGGTGACGCCCGGGGCGGCGGCCTCGTAGTGGGCCTGGGCGCGGGTCACCTCGTACTCGATCAGCTCGCGGATCTTCGGGCTGGCGTGGCGGCGGGCGGCGGCGGCGCGCAGGTCCTCGCGGGTGACGTCGAACTTGGCGAGGTCCTCGTCCGGCAGGTACGTCCGGCCGCGCGTCAGGTCCTCGGCCACGTCCCGGATGAAGTTGGTGAGCTGGAAGGCGAGGCCGAGCTGGCGGGCCGGCTCCCGGGCGGCGGCGGGGTCGGAGCTGCCGAGGATCGGCAGCATCATGGTGCCGATGACGGCGGCCGAGCCCTCCATGTAGTCGAGCAGGTCGTCGTAGGTCGGGTATGCGGTGACCGTCAGGTCCATCGCCATGCTGCGCAGAAACGACGCGAAGTCGGCCCGGTCGAGGTCGAACACGGCGATGGTGTGTAGCACGGCGGGCAGCAGCGGATCGCCGACCGGGGCGCCGTGCAGCCCGGTCAGGAAACGGGCCGACCAGTCGTCGAGCCGGGCGGCCCGCTCGGCGGGCGGCAGGTCCTCGGTGCGGTCGACGATCTCGTCGGCGTACCGGGCGAAGCCGTACAGGGCGTGCACATGCCGCCGTTTCCAGGCGGGAAGCAGCCGGGTGGCGAGATAGTAGGTGCGGCCATGACGTTTGTGCAGCTCACGGCAGCGGTCATAGGCAGCGGTGAGGTCGACGTCCACCGGCCCTCCTCGGATATCGACGCAGGAATCGACGCAACTCGTAACCCTAGGGTACGCTCGCCCACATGGCCAACGACGCAGTTGCGGATAACGCGCTCCGCGTCGCACCGGCACAGCCGGAGGCGACGGACGATCCGGTCCGCGGCGTGCTGGCCGCGTTCGCCAACGACCTGGTCCAGGGGGTGGACGACACCCTCGCGGCGTTCCTGTCCGCCGAGGTCGCCTCGCTCACCGAGATCGACGCGGCGATGGGCGGCTTCGCCTCGACCGCGCGCGACTGCGTGCTGGCCGGCGGCAAGCGGGTCCGCCCGACCTTCGCGTACTGGGGGTGGCGGGGCGGCGCGGGCGGCGACGAACCACTCCAGACGGTGCTGCCGGCCCTGGCGGCCCTGGAACTGCTGCACACGTTCGCACTCGTGCACGACGACGTGATGGACGCCTCCGACACCCGGCGCGGCCGGCCGACCGTGCACCGGGCCGCTGCCGGACGACACATCGCCGCCGGGCACGTCGGCGACCCCGACCGGTTCGGCGAGGCGGTGGCCGTGCTCATCGGCGACCTCTGCATGGTCTGGGCCGACCGGCTGATGTCCCGCGCCGCCGTGCCGCCGGCGCGGCTGCTCGACGTCCGGCGCTGCTACGACCGGATGCGGGTCGAGACGATCGCCGGGCAGTACCTCGACATCCTGGGCGAGGACGACGCGGCGAACTGGTCGGTGGACCGGGCGCTGCGGGTGGCCCGCTACAAGACGGCCAGCTACACCGTCCAGCGGCCACTGCTCTTCGGCGCCCACCTGGCCGGCGTCGGCGCCGACGCGCCGCTGACCGCCGCGTACACCCGCTACGGCCTGGCCGTCGGCGAGGCGTTCCAGCTCCGCGACGACCTGCTCGGGGTCTACGGCGACCCGGTGGCCACCGGCAAGCCGGCCGGCGACGACCTGCGCACCGGCAAGCCGACCGCGCTGCTGATGTTGGCCCGGCAGCTCGCCACCCCGGCGCAGCGTCAGGCGCTGGGCCGGGCCGGCGCGGTCACCGGAGCCCGGGAGGTGTCCCGGCTGGCCCAGGTGGTCGCCGACACCGGGGCGGTCGCCCGGGTGGAGCGGATGATCTCCGACCGGGTCGGCGAGGCGCTGGCCGCGCTGGACACCGCGCCGATCGACGGGGCCGCGCGCACCGCGCTGACGGGCCTCGCCACCGCCGCCACCGACCGGCGGGCATGATGAGCGACGTTTCGAAGGAGGTGGTCGCGTGCGGACCGTGACGGGACGTACAGACCAGGTGGTGGTCGTCGGCGCCGGGCTCGGCGGGCTGGCCTGCGCACTGCACCTGGCCGGCGGCGGTCGGCAGGTGACGGTGGTCGAGCGGGAGCCGGTGCCGGGCGGCCGGGCCGGGCGGCTCGGCGTCGACGGGTACGAGTTCGACACCGGCCCGACCGTGCTCACCATGCCCGAACTGATCGACGAGGCGCTCGGCGCGGTCGGCGAGGAGCTGCGCGACTGGGTCGAGCTGATGCCGCTGGACCCGGCGTACCGGGCGTACTACCCGGACGGCTCGACGCTGGACGTGATCACCGACACCACCCGGATGGCGGCCGAGATCGCCTCCGTCTGCGGCCCCAGGGAGGCCGACGGGTACCTGCGCTTCGTCGACTACGCCCGGGAGCTGTGGCGGCTGGAGCGGGCGGACTTCATCGAGCGCAACCTCGACGCCCCGACCGACCTGCTCACCGGCAACCTGCTGAAGCTGCTGGCCAGCGGCGCGTTCCGTCGGCTCCAGACGAAGATCGGCCAGTTCTTCCGGGACCCGCGCACCCAGCGGATCTTCTCCTTCCAGGCGATGTACGCCGGGCTCGCCCCGCACGACGCGCTGGCCATCTACGCGGTCATCGCGTACCTCGACTCGGTGGCCGGGGTCTACTTCCCCCGCGGCGGCATCCACGCGGTCTCCCGGGGGATGGCCGGCGCGGCGGAGAAGCACGGCGTGCAGATCCGGTACGGCACCACGGTGACCCGGGTGCAGACCGCGAACGGCCGGGCCACCGGCGTGCTCACCACGGACGGCGAGTTCATCCCGGCCGACGTGGTGGTGCTCAACCCCGACCTGCCGGTCGCCTACCGGGACCTGCTCCCCCCGGCCCGGCAGCGCCGGCTCACCTACTCGCCGTCCTGCGTGGTGCTGCACGTCGGCTCGCGGCAGGGTTATGAGAAAATCGCCCACCACAACATCCACTTCGGACGGTCCTGGAAGGGCACGTTCGACGAGGTGATCCGGCGAGGGGAGCTGATGACCGACCCGTCGCTGCTGGTCACCAACCCCAGCCGCACCGACCCGTCGGTCGCCCCCGCCGGCCGCCACACCTACTACGTGCTCGCCCCGGTGCCCAACCTCGACCGGGCCCCGTTCGACTGGCGCGGTGACCTGACCCGCCGCTACACCGACCAGCTCGTCGGGACGCTGGAGGAGCGCGGGTACGTCGGCTTCGGCGACGGCGTCGAGGTGCTGCGCGCGGTCACCCCGGCCGAGTGGGCCGAGCAGGGCATGGCGGCCGGCACCCCCTTCGCGTCGGCGCACAGCCTCTTCCAGACCGGCCCGTTCCGCCCGTCGAACCTGCACCGGACGCTCGACAACGTGGTGTTCGTCGGCTCCGGCACCCAACCGGGCGTCGGCGTGCCGATGGTCCTGATCTCCGGCAAGCTGGCCGCCGCCCGCATCACCGGGTCGGTCCGGTGAGCGGCCGGGAGAGCCACCTGGTCGAGCTGGTCGACGACGCCGGACGGGCGCACGGCGAGGCCTCGGTGGCCGCCGCCCACCAGCCGCCGGGCCGGCTACACCGGGCCTTCTCGGTGCTGCTGGTCGACCCGGGCGGCCGGCTGCTGCTGCAACGCCGGGCCGCCGCCAAGACCCGGTTCCCGCTGCGCTGGGCCAACTCGTGCTGCGGCCACCCGGCGCCGGGCGAGTCGCTGGTCGAGGCCGCCAACCGGCGGCTGGGCGAGGAGCTGGGCGCCGGGCCCGTCGACCTCACCGAGGTCGGGGTGTACGTCTACTACGCGGAGGACCCCACCACCGGGCGGGTCGAGTTCGAGTACGACCACGTGCTGCGCGCCGACGTGCCGGCCGACGTGTCCCTGCGGCCCGACCCGGACGAGGTGGCCGAGCTGCGCTGGGTCGACCCGGCGACGCTGGAGACCGACCTGGACGTCGACCCCCGCGCGTACGCGCCCTGGCTGGGCGGGGTGGTGAACCGCCTGCTGCGTCCCTCCGGGCCGGCGGCGGGCGTCTCCGGTCCCAGCACGGCCCCGGCCGGCCTTCCGGCGGACGACGCGTCGGAGCGGCCGGGTGGCCGATGAGGCGCTGAGCGCGGGGGCCGTGGCACGCCGACTGGGCGTCGCGGTCACCACGCTGCGCACCTGGCACCAGCGCTACGGGCTCGGCCCCAGCCAGCACGTGCCGGGTCACCACCGGCGGTACACGGCGGTCGACCTCGCCCGCCTGGAAACCATGCGCAGGCTGACCGCGGAGGGGGTCACCCCGGCCGAGGCGGCCCGCTGGGCCCGGCAGGCACCGACACCGGGACCGGCCGGCAAGGTGCCCACCGGCACTCTCGCCGAGGTCCGCCCCGTGGGGGTCCGCGACGGCGGTGGCCAGGCCATCCCGGTCGGTCGAGCCGGCCCGGCGGCCCGTGGGCTGGCCCGGGCCGCCATGCGGCTGGACTCGGTGGCGATCGGCGAGGCGATCGCCCGTTCCCTGGCCGCCGACGGCGTCGTCGCCACCTGGGACGAACTGCTGCGGCCGGTGCTCGTCGGCATCGGCGAGCGGCACGCCGCCACGGCCGGGCTGATCGAGGTGGAACACCTGGTGTCCCGATGCATATCCGAGACGCTCGCCACTGTCCCACGGGTCGGGACGGCCGCCGGTCCGGCCCGGATCCTGCTCTCCTGCGCCGACGAGGAGCAGCACACCCTGCCCCTGGAGGCGCTGGCCGCCGCGCTGGCCGAGGCCGGCATGGCGTACCGGATGCTCGGTGCCCGGGTGCCGGCGGCGGCCCTGGTCGAGGCGGTCAACCGCACCGGCCCGGCCGTCGTGGTGGTCTGGTCGCACACCCCGGCCACCGCCGACCCGGCCCAGCTCGCCGTGCTGCTGGCCAGCCCGCGCCGGCCGCTGCTGGTGCTGGCCGCCGGCCCGGGCTGGTGGGCCGACTCCCTGCCGGCCGGCATGGTCCGCCCGGTCGACCTCGCCGAGGCGGTCTCGCTCGCACTCGCGGTACGCGACTCCCTGGACCGGCCGACAGGAGACTGACCGCACTGGCCGTTTTCACGTTTCGTCCACTAGCGTCGGGTGGCCCGCGTACCCGGCCCCTCGGAGTGACGATGAGTGAACGCGCCGCCCTGGCGTTCGGCATCAGCCTGATCCTGTTCCTCGCCGGCTGCGGCGAGCAGACAACCGGCCGCTCCCCGGAGGCCGCCGCCCCCTCACCGGCGGCCTCGACATCGCCGAAACAGACACCGAAGCCGAAGCCGAGCGCCTCGGCCAAGCCGACCCAGGCCGTCCCGCCGCGGCTGCGCCCGCAGCCCACCACGCTCCCGGCCGGGCTGCACCGGACCAGCGGCGGGCGGGCGGTCGCGTTGACCTTCGACGACGGTCCCGACCCGGTCTGGACGCCGAAGATCCTGGGCCAGCTGCGCCGGGCCGGGGCGAAGGCCACCTTCTGCGTGATCGGCACCCGGGCCCGGGCACACCCCGAGCTGATCGCGCGGATCGTCCGGGAGGGCCACCAACTGTGCAACCACAGTTGGCGGCACGACCTGGACCTCGGCCGGCGGCCGGTCGCCGAGATCCGGGCCGACCTGGTACGCACCAACCGCGCCATTCAGGCGGCGGTGCCGGGCGCCAAGGTGCCGTTCTACCGCCAGCCGGGCGGGAAGTGGACCCCGGAGGTCGTGGCGACGGGCCGGCAGCTCGGCATGCGACCGCTGCACTGGAGCGTCGATCCGCAGGACTGGGCCAAGCCCTCCGCCCAGACGATCACCCGTCGGGTGACGGGTGCCGTCCGGCCCGGCGCGATCGTGCTGATGCACGACGGCGGCGGGAACCGGGCCGCCACGATCTCCGCCTGCACCCACCTCATCGGCGACCTGAAGCGGCGCTACGGGCTGGTCCGGCTCAGCTGAAACGTCCCTGACCTGCGGTTTTGCGGGCGAGCGGGCCCTCGGCCATACCGATTTGGCTCGGGGGCCGCCCGTCACGTATGCTTTCGAAGCCTCCGGCGGGGCCGGATGGGAGCAAGTCCGCTTGAAGTTGCGAGTGTGCAATGATGGCGGGGCCGCCCTCATCGTCTAGCGGCCCAGGACGTCGCCCTTTCAAGGCGGTAGCACGGGTTCGAATCCCGTTGGGGGCACGACCGGCGCAAGCCGGAGCAACACCAGCCAGGTCCTGTGGAGCAGTTGGAGTGCTCGCCGCCCTGTCAAGGCGGAGGTCGCGGGTTCAAGTCCCGTCAGGACCGCAAGCGCTGATCGCCGCGCGTACCATGCGCGGCGTTCTGCGTATCGGAGCAGGTTCCCTGCCGGCGGTGATCCCGCCTCTTGGGTACCATGAGCCGAGCGGCACGGCCAGGTAGCTCAGTTGGTACGAGCGTCCGACTGAAAATCGGAAGGTCGGCGGTTCGACCCCGCCCCTGGCCACATAGCCTTTCGCCGGGCTATTAGGGCGGTGACCAGCGGAAACGCGGTCACCGCCCTCTTGTTGCATCCGACGCATTCATCGACAAGAGCCCTCCTGCTCGTGCACCCGACGTGCACCCCTGGGTGCACGTCGGGAGGCGCGCCTCGCGGATGCCACCGACCCGGTCGCGAACCGAACGGCGTGACGGCTAGGAGCTTTCCGTTCGACGGGCCGGCCGGTCCTGCGAGACGTGCACACCCGAGGCCAGCCTTGAGAGGCCAACGTCGGCAGGGCGCGGCTTCCTCGGTAGCGCGGCGCCCTGCTCAGGGTAGTCCCGCCCCCCTTGTCCCTCAGGTGCCGGTTCGATCACTTGAGGCCTGCGAACTGCCGAGAAGGTCTTTACGATCCCCGATGAGCCCCCGAAACTCTCAGGACAAGGTGGCCCGAGCCCGGATTGTCCCGCCGCGTCAACGATCCCTGTTCCGAGGTACCGCCTCATGCGGGCTCGCACGCGGACTGGAGCGTGGTGTGAAAGCGCTGGTCACAGCCACTCAATGAGGACTGCGACCAGCACGGCCGCCTCTGGGCGGCAAGCGACCGGTCAGTGCACCAGCAGGTCGATCACGCCCGTCAGGTCCTCCTCGCCGCTGCCTTCGGCTAGGCGGCGGCGCATCAGCTCGAAGTAAGGGCTGAGCAGTTCCGGGCTGACGCCCTGCTGCTCGGCGGTGCTCAGGAAGGTCGGCGTGCCGGCCACCTGCATGGCGAGATTGGAGACGACACCCTTGGTGTAGTCGCCGCTGCGCAGCTGGTCGGCGGTCTGGTGAACTGCCGGGGCCATCGCGACGAGCCAGTCGGCGAGCAGCGGGGCGAGCGACGCGGGGTCGATGTCCTCCTTGCGGATCAGGGCGAAGGCGTGCGCGGCCCCGGCAAACATCCCGTACATGGCGCTGAGCAGGGCCACGTCGTGCAGGGCCGCGAAACCCGCATCTTTGCCGACGTAGGTGGTGCCGGCCGGGACGCTCAGCGCCTCCTGGTGCCGCTCGAACAGCTCCCGTGAGCCGCTGTAGAAGATGTAGCCGCCGGCCTCTGGGACACCGATCATTGGAGGGACAGCCATGATCCCGCCGTCCAGGTAACGGGCGCCGCGCTCGCGGGCCCACTCGGCGCGGGCGCGGGCCTGGGCAGGGGTGCTGGTGGTCAGGTTGACCAGGTCCCTGTCGGCCAGGTCGGTTCCGGCCAGCACCTCCTCGACCGAGGCGTCGTCCAACAGACAAACGACGACCAGGGCGTTCGCTGCGACCGCCTCAGCGGCGCTGTCCGCGACCCTCGCCCCCTCAGCGGCGAGCGCCGCGGCGCGGGCCGGGGTGCGGTTCCAGACGGTGAGCGGGTGGCCGGCGGCAACCCAGGTACGGGCCAGCGCGGTGCCCATCGTGCCGAGGCCCAACAGCGTGACGGAGGTCTTCTCAACAGTGTTCTGTGCCATGCCGATTAGGCTGGTCGCAAGCCCGGAGATGATCAAGTACGCACTTCGGAGTGAGTGGTTACCCCGGGGTGAGCGAGCACGTCAGAGGGGTGGGGCATGACGACGCTGAACCGGCCGGGCGCACCAGACGGACACGCCTGCGGGATCGACACTGCGATGGAGGTGATCGGCGGCAAGTGGAAGGTGCTGATCCTTTGGGCGCTCCACGAGCACCCCTACCGCCGCTTCGGCGAGCTGCGCCGACTGCTTCCGGGAATCACCGAGAAGGTGCTCGCCTCCCACTTGCGCGAGATGGAAGCGGACGGCGTCGTGCACCGCGTCTCCTACGACGAGGTGCCGCCCCGCGTCGAGTACTCGCTGACCAAGGACGGCATGCGCCTCAACGACGCACTCCAGCCGCTGGCCGCCTGGGGACGCGAGCGGCCGACCGCTCGATGGCTGGAGGAGAGGGCGGGCTAATGGTCGTCACAAGGAAGGGGGCGACGTCCGCCAGCCCGTGGTGCCTCCGGCGACGGTATCCCCCTAGCCTCCGCTGGCCGGAGTCGCTTTGCTTCCGTGGATCGCGACTGTCCGCAATCCGGACGCGACTTGTCCGATTCAGGGCACGTACGAAGCTGCACGCTGGGGCATCAGCCGGTATGGTCCGGGCCTATGGGACAGGAGATGACCGAGCCGGCAGACGTCCGGCAGGACGTCGCACAGTACTCGCTGCGCAGCAGTCTCCTCGTCCCCGCCTCCGCCGAGCGCGCCTTCGCCGTGTTCACCGGCGGGCTGACCGACTGGTGGGTCCGGGAGTACACCTGGTCCGGCCCGGCGGCGCTGGCGGAGCTGGGCGTCGAGCCGCGGGCCGGAGGCATGCTCTACGAGATCGGCCCGCACGGCTTCCGGAGCGACTGGGGTCGGGTGCTCACCTGGGACCCGCCCCGGCGGCTGGTGTTCATCTGGCAGATCGGCCCGGACCGGGTGCCGGTTCCCGACCCGGCGCAGGCCAGCGAGGTGGAGGTGCTGTTCCTGCCGGAAGGGCCAGAGCGGACCCGAGTGGAGGTCGAGCACCGGCACTTCGACCGGCACGGCGAGGCCGCCGAGGGATACCGGCAGGCGCTCACCGCGGGCTGGCACGAGTTGCTCTCCCGTTACCTGACCTCGGTCACCCGACCCTGACCCGTCAACCCGACCGCTCCCGCACGCACTTTCGAAGAAAGAGTGCCCATGGGGCGGCGGATGGCCACGCTTTCACTGAAAGTGCGGGGGAAGGGGGCCAGCGCGCGGGGTCAGTGGGGGAGTTGTCGGGTTCGGGTGGGGGGTAGGCGTTGGCCGCCCAGGTCGGCGCTGTGGCCGGCTGCGGCGCCCGAGCCGAAACCGGTGCCGGCGAGCCGGCGCGGCGCGGCGGTGCGCAGCCGGGGGTAGGCCTCGGCCACCCGGCGCTGGACCCGGTCCGAGCGGTCGGCCAGCACCAGCGCGACCGAGGACCCGCCGGAGTCGGCGACCGCCCCGGCCTCCGCCTCGACCAGCCGCGTGCCGACCACCTGGGCGAAGCCGGCGAGCCAGGAGCGTCGGAACGCGGCCGGATGCTCCCCCGCCGGGACGACCGCCCCCGCCAACCCGTGCGCCGCCTGCACCAGCAGCGAGGTGAAGAGCAGGTCGACCCGCTCCAGGTCGCTGGCGAAGCCGAACAGGTGCATCGCGAAGCCGCTGCCGTGCCGGCGACGGACGCAGCGGCAGCGCAGCGGGTCGGCGACGGCGGCGAGCAGGCCGGCCTTGTCCCGGGCGTACGGGGCCACGACCTCGACCACCCGGTCGCCGACCGGGTCGGTGGCCGGGTCGCGGGCCGCCAGCAGGGCCCGGTCCACGCCGTAGCGGGCGATCAGCTCGGTGGCCTTGGCGGTGAACGTGGCCGACTCCTCCGGCGTGCAGGCCGGGTCCTCGGCCTTCGCCAGCAGCTTTCGCACCTTGGCGAGCATGACCTCCGACATGCACCAGAGCTATCACACCGCCCAGGACACCGCCGGGCCAGCGGTGAGATCGATCGACCCGTATCATCGTTGCCCTTGGTCAACCGTCCGGTACGGACGGTCAGTCAACACTTGGAGGCACCCATGTCATCCCCGGTCGTCCGCCTGCTGGCCACGACGACGGCAGCGGTGTCGCTGCTCGCCCTCGGTGCCCCCGCCCAGGCGGCCCCCGCGCCCGCCAGTCCCGGCGCGGAAGCACCCGCCGTGAACCTCGCCGGCACCTATGCCACCTGCTACGGCGGCGCGGTGCGCTCGTACTTCCAGACCGGGAGCTGGGGCGGGGAGGCCGGCACCTACCGGGCCACCAGCCGCTGCGCGGACGTCAACGTCCGTAACGCGAGCAGCTTCGGCACCCAGGCCTGCGTGGTGTTCGTCGACAGGACCAACAGCTGCAACTACTGGACCTACCTCCCGGCGAAGTCCGGGTGGATCACGGTCGCCACCAACGTCCGGGACGGGGTGAACTTCCGGGTCCGCTTCTCGAACCTGCGCTACGAGTACGAGCCGCTGACCGCGTACCACGCGTTCTGAGCGGCGGCGCCCCGGCGGTCGGCCACCAGGGCCGGCGCCGGGGCGTCAGGCGGCCCGGCTGCGCAGGGTGGCCACCGTCGAGCCGGCGAGGGTGAGCAGGCAGTCCGGCAGCAGGCCGTCGGCGGCCGCCGCGCCGAACAGGGCCTCGCCGGTGTCGGCGTCGGCATTGGCGTACGCGCTGACGAAGCGGGCCACCCAGCGGGTGTCGTAGCCGGCCTCGTCGATGCCCGGGAAGTCCAGCGCCGCGCCGCCGGGAGCGGGCACGTCCCCGACCATCGTGGCCGCCAGGCACCAGGCCACCCCGTACGCCCCGGCGAGGCCGGCCCGGTCGACCACCTCGTCGAAGGTGCCCACCACCGCGTCGCCGTCTCCGGCCAGGGCCGAGTGGAGCACGGCGGTCGCGTCGTCCAGCGTCTGCTGCGGTACGTCCGTCACCCGGCGCACTGTACGACGGGTGGTCAACCCGTGACCACCCGAGAGCACCGACCCGATGACGCTGCGTGCGACTGCACGGCTAGCAGGCAAATTGGCCGGGCTCCACGGTCCCGCCGCCCAGCCCGGCACGCTAATGTGCGCAGCGGACCTTCGCCGGAGGAAGGACGACCATGCTCGTATCACACGGCTCGCGCGCCGCCGCCCTGGTGGCCTGCGGGGCGTTGCTCCTTGCCGGTGCCGCCTGCGGCACCGGCAAGCCCGAGGAGGCGACCACCACCCCACAGGTCCGCCTCTACGGCACCGACGGCAACATGATCAATGGGTACGCCGCGGAGCTGAAGGAGCGCGCCGATCTGATCGACGGCATGAAGGGCACCACCCCGCTCACGCCGCTGCCGGAGGCCTTCAAGAGCCGGCTCCGGTCCGTCTCCCCGAAGCTCAACGACTACCTCTACGCGGCCGAGGCGTACGACGCGGTGGTCATCACCGCGCTGGCCACGCAGCTTGCCGGCAGCACGAAGCCGGCGGAGATCGCCAGGCAGATCGTCGGCGTCACCAACAACGGCCAGCGGTGCGAGAAGACGGCGGAGTGTCTGAGGCTGGCCCGTGCCGGCCAGGACATCGAGTACCGGGGGGTGTCGCTCAACCGGGCCGGGTTCACCGACGCCGGGGAGCCGGCCACGGCCAGCTACGCCACCCTCACCTTCGGGGACCGCAAGATCGACGACGGTAAGACCGAGTTCGTCGGTGCCGGTGACGAGTCGACCGCGAGCACCAAGAACCCGCCCCGGCCGTACCGGCAGCGCGGCGGGAGGGTCCCCTCGGCGCCACTGGTCCTCGGCGGCCTGCTGCCGCGCACCGGCGACCTGGCACTGGCGTACCCGCCGCTGGCCGCCGGGGCCGCCCTGGCGGTCAAGGATGTCAACGCCGCAGGCGGGGTGCTCGGCAAGCCGGTGGTCTGGCTCGACGGCGACGACGGCACCAACCCGGACGTCGCCAAGGCCGCCGTGGCCAAGCACGTTCGGGACGGCGCGCACGTCATCATCGGCGCCGGCGCGTCGAGCATCTCCCGCGTCGTGCTGCCGGACGTGGTGGCCGCCGGCCGGGTGCTGTTCGCACCGTCCAACACGGACGCGGGGCTGACCTCGGTGGAGGACAAGGGCCTCTACTTCCGCACCGCCCCGCCGGACAGCCTCCAGGGGCGGGCGCTGGCGGACGTGATACTGCGCGACGGACCACACAAGATCGTGGTGGTCGCCCGGAAGGACTCCTACGGCGAGGGCCTTCAGGAGAACGTCCGCGCCGAGCTGGAGCGGGCCGGCATCGGCAACGACCGGGTGAAGCTGCTGACGTACGTGCCGCCGGCCGACGCGAAGGCTCCGCCGCTCGACTTCACCGCCGGCGCCCAGGAGATCAAGAAGTACGGCGCGGATGCCGTGCTGGTCATCGGCTTCGCCGAGTCCGCTCAGGTGATCCGGGCGCTCGCCGACAACGGGGTGCAGATCCAGCACTGATCCGACGCCCGACGCCCGACGGCCGCCCCGGCAGACTCGCGGGGGCGGCCGTCGCGCATTCGGCGCACCGGGTCCGGCTGCGACGCGCCGTCAGCGGGGCCGGCGGCGCTCCAGGAACTCGGTCATCCGCCGCTGCTTCTCCTCGTCCTCGAAGAGCACCGCCTGACTTACCAGGTCGAGGTGCGGGTGGGCGGCCGGCGGCGCGTCCACGGCCAGCTTGGTCAGCCGCAGCGCCAGGGCGGAGCCCTTCGCGATCTCGTCGAGCAGCCCGTGCGCGGTGGGCAGCAGCTCGGCGGGCTCGTCCACCACCCGGTTGACCAGCCCGATCCGCAGCGCCTCCGTGGCGTCCACCCGACGACCGGTGAACAGCAGTTCCTTGGCCCGGGCCTCGCCGACCAGCGCCGGGAGCCGGTGGGTCGCGCCCGCACCGGCCAGGATGCCCAGCCGCACCTCCGGCTGGCCGAAGACGGCGCGTGCCGTGCACACCCGCAGGTCGCACGCGTACGCCAGCTCGGCGCCACCGCCCAGCGCCGGGCCGTCGACGGCGGCGACGGTGGGCATCGGCAACGCCCGGATCCGGGCGAAGGCGGCGGAATTGATCGCGGCGAGCGCGTCCAGCCGGCCCCGCTCGCGGAGCTGGCTGATGTCCGCCCCGCCCGCGAAGATCCCCTCCGCGCCGCCGGTGAGCAGCAGCAGGCGGGGCCGCGCCTCCAGTTCGGCGCAGACGGCATGCAGCTCACCGATCAGGTCGGCGTCGATCGCGTTGCGCTTCTCCGGCCGGTCCAGCGTCACCACCAGCCGGTCCGGCCGTTCGTCGATCCGTAACCCGCTCATCGCTTCTCGCCCCCTTCCCAGCGGTAGAAGCCCTGCCCGGACTTCCTGCCCAGCCTGCCGTCGGCGACCATCCGCTCCAGCAGCGGCGGCGGCGCGTACCGGTCCCCGTAGGCGGCCTGGAGGGTGCGGGCGATGTCCAGCCGAACGTCCAGCCCGACCATGTCGGTCAGCTCCAGCGGGCCCACCGGGTGCCGGTAGCCGAGCACCATCGCCTTGTCGATGTCGGCCGGCTCGGCCACCCCGTCGGCGACCATCCGGATCGCCTCCAGCCCGAGGGCCACCCCGAGCCGGGAGGTGGCGAAGCCGGGCAGGTCGCGTACGACGACGGGGTCCTTGCCCAGCCGGCCGGCGAGCGCGACGGCCGCCGCGGTGGTCTCCTCGGCGGTGTCCGGGCCGACCACGACCTCCAGCAGCACCATGGCCCAGACGGGGTTGAAGAAGTGCAGCCCGACGAGGCGCTCCGGCCGGTCCAGCCCGGCGGCCAGCTCGCCGATGGAGATGCTGGAGGTGTTGCTGCCCAGCAGTGCGGGGCGCAGCGCGGCGGCGGCCTGCAGGACGGCGCGCTTGAGCTCCAGCCGCTCCGGCACGGCCTCCACGACCACGTCGGGCTCGGGCGCGACGGCACCGAGGGAGGCGACCAGCGTCACCCGCCCCCGGTGCGCCGCCGCCTCGTCCGCGGCGAGTTTTCCCCGCCGGACGGCCCGGTCCCACAGCTCGCCGAGCCGCGCCTCGGCGGCGGTCGCCCGGTCGGGGTCGACCTCGACCAGTTCGACGTGGTATCCCGCGCCGGCCGCCACGTAGGCGATGCCCAGGCCCATCGTGCCGGCCCCCACGACGACAAAACGACTCATGACATCTCCTCGCTGCGTGCGGCCGTGTACGGGGTCTCCCCCGCACCGGGCAGCCCGCTCCACTGGCTCATGGGTGCGACCCTATGCAGCACGGACACCGGCGGCATGCGTGGGGGCATGCCGAACCGGGTACTGCGCCGTCAACCGAGGGAAGGACCGGAACATGAGCCAGGCACCGGAGAGTGTGGAGAACCCGGCGACGGTGGAGACCCGCGGGGACGAGCGGGTCGACCTGCTCCGCGCGGACACCAACAACGACGGCAAGACCGACGTCTGGGTCGTCGACACCGACGGCGACGGTCGGGCCGACCTGTTCCAGTTCGACACCGACGGCGACGGCAAGGTGGACATCACCATGGTCGACATCGACGAGGACGGGACCCCCGACGAGGTGGTCGACGGCGACGGTGGCCTCCCGCCGGAGCCGCTCCCCCCGACCGTCCAGGTCTGAGGCGCGCGGAAGGGGCCCCTGCCGAGGCTTCCCGCCCGACACGGGCCCCTTCCGCGTACCGGAGTCGACCCCGGGCCGGTCAGCCGGCCAGCGTCAGGGTCGCCAGGTAGTACGGGGCGTCCCGGTCGTCCACGTCGGTCAGCCGCCACGGGGTGCCCCGGACCAGCTCGGCCAGCTCGGCCACCGAGCAGACCAGGTAGTCGAACCAATCGGTGCCCAGTTCCCGGTACCGCAGCCGCAGCCGCAGCTGCCCGCCGAGCCGGCCACGGCTCCGGTTCAGCTCGTGGTAGCCGGTGTGCACCGGGTCGGTGGTGCCGTACGGGTCGGTGCCGTGCGCGATGACCTGCGCGCCGGGCCTGGCGAGCGCGGCGAGCGCGGCGAGGAACGCCGGTGCCCGGTCCCGCCCCTCGATCAGCCCGAGGTTGTTGCCGAGCAGCAGGAAGGTGTCGTACCGCCGGCCGTCGGCGACGTGTTCGTCGATCGTGCCGTGTACCAGGTCCCGCACCCCGCGCCGGCGGCACACCCTCAACGCGCCGAGGGAGGTGTCCAGCCCGGTCACCGGCACTCCGCGCTCCTGGAGCAGCAGCGCGATCCGGCCGGCGCCGGCGCCGATGTCCAGCGTCTCGCCCCGGACCTGGTCCACCGCCCGGTGGTCGTACGGCTGCCACTCGGCGGGGCCGGCCAGGTAGTGGGCGGCGGGTGCGCCGTTGATCAGGCCGTCGTCCCGCTCGATGATCTCGATGACGGGCCGGGGCAGCCGCCCACCGGCCATCGGCCGGGGGCCGATCCCGGTCTGCACGGCGAGCGCGTCCCGCAGCAGCTCGCCGAATACGTCGCCGATCCTGGGTTCCCCGGTCACGGGGTTCACGCTAACCCCCTGGGCGTCGGGTCGCGCGGCCGTATCCTTGCGGCGTGACCACCTTGGACCGCCTCGCCGCGGAGAAGTACGTGCTGTTGACCACGTTCCGCAGGGACGGGCGGGCGGTGCCCACCCCCGTGTGGGCAGCCCGCGACGGTGACGCGCTGGCCGCCTGGACCGTCGCCGACTCGGGCAAGGTGAAGCGGATCCGGCGCAGTGGCGAGGTGACGGTGGCACCGTGCGATCTGCGGGGCCGGCCGCACGGTGAGGCGGTGCCCGGTCACGCGACCATCTGCGGCCCGGCGGACACCCTACGGATCCGCGAGCTGCTGAAGCAGAAGTACCGGCTGGTGGGGCGGCTCAGCCTGCTGGGCAGCCGGCTGCGGCGGGGCGAGCGGGGGACGGTGGGCATCCGGATCAGCCTGTCGGAGTGACCGCCCGGGCCGGACACGGAGCAGGGGCGGCGGACCGTTGTCCGCCGCCCCTGCTCCGTGTGTCTGTAGAATTCCCGGCGGTCAGTCTCCCTGGCGCTGCTGGGGAATCTGCCCCTGCAGCAGAGCCCGAACCTCCGACTCGCGGTAACGGCGGTGCCCCCCGAGGGTCCGGATGGCGCTGAGCTTGCCAGCCTTCGCCCAACGGGTCACCGTCTTCGGGTCGACACGGAACATCGACGCCACCTCGGCCGGTGTGAGCAGCGGCTCCGGTTCGTGCGTTCGCGATGCCATATCGGTCACTCCTCCACAGGTATAGACATCGGCCGGGGTCCCGCCGGCCGACGCGTCTCCCATGGTCCGGCTAGTCCCCGATGTCCGACATGGGCCGAACGGCCGAAGGTCCCTAGACGGACGGATGAACCATGCCCGATTTATACGACTAATACACGGCAGGAACCACCTTATTCGGACTCATAATCACTGGTCGTGATGCTCCAACTACGAGCACACCTCAAAACGGGAGCGCTCCCAAGGGCGTTTTACGGCCTCCTGAGTGGCCTACGCCCAGGTGGGGACTAGTTGCAGCGCTCCAGGAGCTGGACCGCTCGCCAGCGCGCGACCAGCGTGTCGTAGGCGGTGGACGCCTCCTCGGCCTCCCCCTTGGAGAGCCCGGCGAGCCCGGTCGCGACGAGCGTCGGTGAGTCGTCCGCGGCGAGGGTCTCGTCGGAGAGCAACTCGACGAGGCCGCCGTAGTCCAGCTCCACCACCGAGCGCGGGTGGAACTCCTCCAGCCACCGGGCGGCCTCCTCGACCGCCTCGGTGATCGGCGCCTCGCCGACGGTCTTGCCCAGCACCGACAGCGCCCGGGACGACCGGCTCCGGGCCTTGGAGATCTCCGTCCGGTAGCGCAGCGCGCGTCGCCCCGGGTGGGCGACCAGGTCCCGCTCCTCAGCGTCGAACAGGACGAACCAGCGCAGCGGCACGCCCCAGGTGGCGATCTGCTCGTGCACCCGGGGGACACCGTGCTCCAGCACCCGCGCCCCGCTGCGCCAGTCCTCCACCGCCGCCTTGGCCTGGCCCGCGAGGACCGGCGGCACGAACGCGTCGGCCAGCACCGCCGGCACGCCGTCCCGAGCGCTCAGCGCCGCCTCGGCCACCCGGATCCGCAGGTTCCACGGGCAGACCAGCAGGGTGTCGTCGGACTCCAGGACGTACGCCTCTTCGGGCAGGTCGGGCAGCCGGGTCCAGCCCGCGCCCAGCGCCTCGATGACCGCCGTACGCTGCCGCCCCGGCCCCTCCGAGGGGGGCACCGCCCGCCCCTCGGACACGTAGCGCCGCCAGTACGACTGGCGGTCCCGGTCGAAGGCGGTCAGCGGCTCGTACACCCGCAGGTACGAAGCGAAGAGCGACGGCACTGCGCGATCCTCCCACGAGACGGAATCCGGACGCGGGCAGCGCCCCGAGCGCGCCCGACGTCCCCGCTCACCCGCCGGACGCCCGGACGTCGGACGTCGGACATGCTGGGACGACAGTACGGCGTAGGACGACATTAGGCTCGACCCACCGGCACCATCCCGCCGGCGTGCCACAGGTTCCGTCCCACAAGGACGCACACCGACACAGGAGTCAGCCATGGGCGTATTCGCCAGCACCGACGGCCCGTCATCCACCGGCCACGAACAGGTCGTGTTCTGTCAGGACACGCAGACCGGGCTCCGGGCGATCATCGGGATCTACTCCACCGCGCTGGGCCCCGCGCTCGGCGGCACCCGGTTCTACCCGTACGCCAGCGAGGAGGCGGCGCTGGCCGACGTGCTCGACCTGTCCCGCGGCATGGCGTACAAGAACGCTCTGGCCGGGTTGGACCTGGGCGGCGGCAAGGCGGTCATCTGGGGCGACCCGGCACAGCTCAAGGGCGAGGCGCTGCTGCGCGCGTACGGCCGCTTCGTCGAGTCGCTGAACGGCCGCTACTACACCGCGTGCGACGTCGGCACCTACGTCGCCGACATGGACGTGATCGCCCGGGAGACCCGCTACGTCACCGGCCGTAGCGTGGAGCACGGCGGCGCGGGTGACTCGTCGGTGCTCACCGCGTGGGGCGTCTTCCAGGGCATGCGGGCCGCCGCCGAGCACGTCTGGGGCACCCCCACCCTGAACGGCCGGCGGGTCGGCGTGGCCGGGCTGGGCAAGGTCGGCAAGCACCTGAGCCGGCACCTGCTCGACGACCACGCCGAGGTGGTGGCGACCGACGTCGACCCGCGGGCGCGCGAGTGGGTCCGCGCCAACCACCCGCAGGTCGAGCTGGTCGACGACGCCGCCGCGCTGGTCGCCGCCGACATCGACGTGTACGCCCCCTGCGCGCTGGGCGGCGCACTGGACGACGAGACCGTGCCGGCGCTGCGGGCGAAGGTGGTCGCCGGGGCGGCCAACAACCAGCTCGCCCACCCGGGAATCGAGAAGCTGCTCGCCGACCGGGGCGTCCTCTACGCCCCCGACTACGTGGTGAACGCCGGCGGCGTGATCCAGGTCGCGGACGAGATCGAGGGCTTCAACTTCGAGCGGGCCAAGCTGCGGGCCACGAAGATCTACGACACCACCCGGCAGATCCTGCGGCTGGCCGACGAGGAGGGCGTCCCCCCGGCAGTGGCGGCGGACCGGCTCGCCGAGCGCCGGATGGCGGAGGTCGGCCGGCTGCGCACCATCCACCTGCGCTGAGCGTCCCGCCCGACCCGGTACGGAAGACGCGCCGGGTCGGGCCCCTCGGGTGGAGTGGGACGGATGGCGGCGTTAAGCTGGGAATCGGGGTGATTGCCGCCCATCTGTCCGGCGTCATGGGTGGTTCGGCATTCGACCCTTACCCCGGTACACTTGGTGACAGCCGGGTCACTGCGACGCGCAGGGCCGGCAGACGGTAACCCGAGGTGCCGAACAGCGGCATCCCCATGTACCGTAAGAGCCACGAGAGATGCCTGACGTCATCGGGGCCCGCCTTCGGGCTGCCCCGCATTCTGTGCGAGGGGGTCGAGCCATGGGGCGCGGCCGTGCTAAGGCCAAGCAGACGAAGGTGGCCCGGGAGTTGAAGTACCACTCCCCGAACACCGACCTCACCGCCTTGCAGCGCGAACTGGCGGGTCCTGGTAAGTCGGACCACGCCGTCGGTGCTGGTAAGTCGGACCACGCCGTCGTCGATGACGACTACAAAGAGTATGTCGACGACGACGATCACCCGGACGAAGACCCGGACCCCTGGGTCCGTCCGACCCGCTGACCTCCGGGAACATCTGAGCACGCGGCAAGCCCCGCGTGCTCACGCATGTGCCCATCGGGATGCGGCGTGCCCACCCGATGATCAGGGGCCTGCCGTGCCGGAGCCGATCCGGTCGCCGCGGCAGGTCCTTGATCTCGGAACCGCCCCTCAGCGGGGCCGGTTGTTCCAGTTGTAGAACGTCGGGATGTTCTCGAAGTGGTTCCAGGCGCAGACCGCGCCGGCACCCTCGCTTCCCGCCGCCTCCGAACGCAACCGGCGCGCGTCCTCCGCCTCCTGGAGCAGGTCGGCCAGCCCGGCGGCGGTGTCCCGCACCCGGTCCGCGACCGGCTGCCCGGTGTCGCCCCCGACACGTTCAGCCTGCCGGTTTTCGATGGTCTCGGGCATGGTCCAACACTCCCTCCAGTAAGCGGATCTTGCTGTTGCGGCAGTGCTCGGTCTCCGTACCGTCGAAACGCCCCAGCTCGAAGTAACGGTTGGCGGCGTGCCCACCCCCGCAGAAGCCGAAGTACGGACAGGACGACCGACACGCCTCCACGCCGGCCAGGAACTCACCCACCCAGGGGGTCCGCAGCTCCACCCCGGCCAGGATCTCGGCCAGCGGGGTGGTCAACACGTTGCCGCTGCTGAAGTCGCCGTACCTGGGGTCGCTGAAGCCGGCCAGCTCCGGGGAGAGCACGGTCACCGACCCGTCGTGGCCGACCGTGGGGATCGGGTCGAGCCGCCGGGGCAGCAGGTCGTCGGCGGTGCCGTCGAGCACCGCCGCCGCGTACCGCAGCGACCACTCCACCTCGCGCAGGTGGATCCGGGGGTCCCGGCGCCAGGCGGCCACCAGCTCGGCCCAGAACGCCCGCACCGGCGCCGCCTCGTGGGCGTTGCCGCGGGTGTTGACCCCCTCGGTCTCCTCGATGTTGACCCCCAGCACGTCACAGCCGAGGCCGAGGAAGTAGTCGTACAGCTCGGCGGCCCGGCCCGGGGTCGGGTCGCTGACCACCGCCAGCGCCGAGAACGGCAGCCCGTGCCGGCGCAGCGTCTCGATGCCCCGCACGATGCGGTCGTACGCGGGCCGGCCGGCCCGGGTGACCCGGTCGCCGTTGCGCCCGCGCGGCCCGTCCACGCTCACGCTGACCCGCACCTGGTGCGCGGTGAGAAACTCGCACCAGGCGTCGTCGATCAGGGTGGCGTTGGTCTGCACATGGTGTTCGACCTCCGGCCCGAACGGGGCGAGCAGCGCGGCAAGGTGCTCCCGCCCGGCCGCGAGGGGCTCCCCGCCGTGCCACACCACGGAGAACCGGCCGGCCGAAGCCCACGGATTCACCGACGCGGCGACCGCCTCGGCCACCGCGACCGGCATCCGCCGGTCCGCCGCCCGGAACGGCAGATAGCAGTACGCGCAGTCCAGGTTGCAGAGGGTGGTCGGCTGCATCACGACGTACGACGGGATCGGGGAGAGCCCTCGCATCCCGTTCACCGGCCGTTCCCGAGCAGCCATCGCCCTCCCTCCTGGCCAGAAGTGTGTCCTTCAGGCTAGGCGGCGATGGCCACTCGGGTGAACCCCTGATCAGGTACTCGGATGATCAGCGCTGGGTGATCAGCCGCGGGTGTGCTGGCCGACCATCTGCACCCTGCCGGTGCCCTCGATGATCTCGCCGGCCTGCCAGGCGTCGACGCCCCGGCCGGTCAGCGTGGCCAGGGCCCGGTCGGCGTCCTCGGCGGAGACGATCGCGAACATGCCGACGCCCATGTTGAAGGCCGCGTCCATCTCCTGGTCCTCGATCCGGCCCTTGGACTGGATCAGGTCGAAGATCGGCTGCGGCTTCCAGGTGGAGCGGTTGACCACCGCGTCGACGTGCTCCGGCAGGATCCGGACCAGGTTGCCCGGGATGCCGCCGCCGGTGACGTGGGCGATCGAGCGCACCTCGGCCTCGGCGATCAGCTTGAGGCAGTCCTGGGCGTAGATTTTGGTCGGGGTGAGCAGCTCCTCGCCGAGGGTGCGCTGCCGGCCGAAGTCGTCGATCACCACGTCCAGCCGCATCCGGCCGGCCCCGAGCAGCACGTGCCGGACCAGGGAGTACCCGTTGGAGTGCAGGCCCGAGGAGCGCATGGCGATGACCACGTCGCCGATCTCGACCCGGTCCGGGCTGAGGATGTCGCTCTCCTCGACCACGCCGACGCCGGTGGCGGAGACGTCGTACTCGTCCGGGCGCAGCACGCCGGGGTGCTCGGCGGTCTCGCCGCCCAGCAGCGCGCAGCCGGCGTACCGGCAGCCGTCGACGATGCCGGCGACGATCTCGGCCACCTTGTCCGGGACGACCTCGCCGCAGGCGATGTAGTCGAGCAGGAACAGCGGCTCGGCCCCGCAGGCCACCAGGTCGTCGACGACCATCGCGACCAGGTCGATGCCGATCGTGTCGTGGATGTCGAGCTGCTGGGCGATCACCAGCTTGGTGCCGACGCCGTCGGTCGAGGACGCCAGGATCGGGTTCTTGTACTTCTTGGTGTCCAGCCGGAACAGGCCGGCGAAGCCGCCCAGGTCGCCCATGACCTCCGGGCGACGGGTCTGCTTCACCTTGGACTTGAACAGCTCGACCGCGCGGTCGCCCGCCTCGATCGAGACGCCGGCGTCCGCGTACGAGACCGAGCGTTTGCGCGCCGGGCGGCCGGTGCCGGCCGTCCAGGGCTGGCGGTCGCCGCCGGCGCCGGTCGGACTGCTTCCTGTGCCGCTGCGCTCGGACACGTGCGTCACGGTTCTCCCCTTTGTGGTTCTCGCGGGGTGCCGGGGCTGACCCGGCGGGCCCGCGTCGGGCGGTGCTATGGGCGGTGTACGGTCGCGCCGCCCGGAGCGGCGACGAGCGGTGCGGCGGCGTGCTCCGGGGCGTCCGAGGCACCAGCGACCCGGCGTCCCACTCCTTCGAGCACGTGCTTGCCGATCAGGTTCCCGGCCGGCAGATCGATCGGGTACTCCCCGTCGAAGCAGGCCCGGCAGAGCCGGGTCCTCGGCTGCTCGGTCGCGGCGATCAGGCCCGGCAACGAGACGTACCCCAGCGTGTCGGCACCAATGGAGCGCCGGATGCCCTCGTTGTCCAGCCCGTTGGCGAGCAGTTCGGCCCGGGTGGCGAAGTCGATGCCGTAGAAGCACGGCCAGTTGACCGGCGGGGAGGAGATCCGGACGTGGACCTCCAGGGCGCCCGCCTCGCGCAGCATCCGCACGATAGCCCGCTGGGTGTTGCCCCGCACGATCGAGTCGTCCACGACGACCAGCCGCTTGCCCCGCACGTTCTCCCGCAACGGGTTGAGCTTCAGCCGGATGCCGAGCTGGCGCAGGGTCTGCGACGGCTGGATGAAGGTGCGCCCCACGTACGGGTTCTTCATCAGGCCGGCGCCGTAGGTGATCCCGGACTCCTCCGCGTAGCCGATCGCCGCCGGCGTGCCGGACTCCGGCACCGGGATCACCAGGTCGGCCTCGACCGGGTGCTCCTTGGCGAGCTGGCGGCCGATCTGCACCCGGGTGGCGTACACGTTGCGCCCGGCGATGGTGGCGTCCGGCCGGGCGATGTAGACGTATTCGAAGATGCAGCCCTTCGGCTCCGGCGCGGCGAACCGGCTGGACCGCAGGCCGTCCTCGTCGATGGCGATCAGCTCACCCGGCTCCACCTCGCGGACCACGCTCGCCCCGACGATGTCCAGCGCGGCCGTCTCGCTGGCCACCACCCAGCCGCGCTCCAGCCGGCCGAGGACCAACGGCCGCACGCCGTGCGGGTCGCGGGCCGCGTAGAGCGTCGACTCGTCCATGAAGACGAAGCTGAACGCGCCGCGGAGCTGGGGCAGCACCTCCATCGCGGCGGCCTCGACCGAGAGGTCCGGCCGGCTGGCCAGCAGCATCGTCACCAGCGAGGTGTCGTTGGTCGAGCCGTCGGCGACCAGGCCCCGCTCGGCGACCTCGCGTTGGAGCTCGGCGGTGTTGACCAGGTTGCCGTTGTGCGCCAGCGCGATCGTGGTGCCCGCGCTGGTGGACCGGATGGTCGGCTGGGCGTTCTCCCAGGTCGAGCCACCCGTCGTCGAATAGCGCGCGTGCCCGATCGCCAGGTGCCCGCGCAGGCTGGCCAGGGTGGGCTCGTCGAAGACCTGGGCCACCAGGCCGAGATCCTTGTAGACCACCACGCCCGAGCCGTCGCTGACGGCGATCCCGGCGGCCTCCTGGCCCCGGTGCTGGAGCGCGTAGAGCCCGAGGTAGGTCAGATTGGCGACCGCCTCCCCGGGCGCCCAGACGCCGAAGACGCCACACGCGTCCTGCGGGCCGGGCCGTTGGGGATCAAGGTCGTGGCTCAGCCGGCCGTCGCCTCGGGGCACTTACCGCTCCCTCATGCTGGGTCTGGACTGGCCGGGCGGGATCTCGGGTTCGGATCCACGCTTGCTCGGCCGGGACCACTGTCGTCGCCTCAAAGTGTACGCGAACGGGCGTCAATGCAGACAGTCACGGCATGGCGCCGCAACGTGACCACTGCGAGGGCTAGTCGTTCGGTCGGAGCGGGAGGTGCGCGGAGAGGTCAGCGCGGACGCCACTGACCCGTACGCGCCCCTCGGCGACCGCGTCCGCCCAGCTCAGGCGGCCCGTCGCCAGCTCCAGCCAGGTGGTCGGGTCCAGCTCGACGACGTTCGCCGGGGTGCCACGGGTGTGTCGGGGACCGGGAATGCACTGAACTGCGCCGTAAGGTGGGACACGTACCTCCACCGATCGGCCAGGGGCTCGGTCCGCAAGGCTCGCCAACAGGGCCCGAACCGCCTCCCGGAACACCGGCCGTTCGGGCGTACGCCCCTCGTCGAGGGCGGCGAGCGCGGCGGCCACGGCTGCGGACTTTGTGTGCGGAGAGGACACGACGGGACGATACGACCTGGCTCAGGCGCTTTCGACGCGGCCCTGGGTCGCGCCGATCCGGTCAGACAAGGCATAGTTGCCCACGGCGTATTCGTACCGTGATGATCCCCGGCCCGGCGCCCCGCCGGCCAGGGAAGTCAGACCGGAAGGCGGTGGACGTGTCAACGCACCGACGTGCCTGGAAGCAGCGGGCCGGTGTGGTCGTGGCGCTGGTGGTCGGCGTCCTGCTCGCCGCCCCCGCCGCACCTGCCCTGGCGGCCGAGGTCGCGGTCTCGCCCGGCTCGCTCAACCTGAACGCTGGCAGCGACGCCACCGTGACTGTCCAGGTCACCCCGCGCGACGGCGACGAAACCGCCAGGATCAGCCTCAGCGGTTTGCCCTCCGGGGTGAGCTGCGCGGACGGCTGTGGCCAGATCAACTTCAACGGCCAGTCGCCGAAGACCCAGCTGCTGACGATCAAGGCGAGCGACAGCGCACCCGAGGCGGGCGGCGTCACCGTCACGGTCCGGGTGCAGCCCGACAAGTCCAACCCGGGCACCGGGAGCTTCCAGGTCAACGTGAAGGCGAAGGCCGCCCCGGAGCCGACGCAGGAGCAGGTGCAGACCGTCAAGTCGGTCTCCGGCAAGGTGGTGGCCGCAGCCAACGGCGCGGGGGTGCCGAACGCCATCGTCATGCTTCAGGACAGCGGCGGCCACCACTACGAGACCACCAGCGAGGGCAGCGGGAACTTCCGCTTCACCGGGAGCAAGGACCGGCCGATCACCCCGGGCCGGATCGGTATCGGCGCCGTCCAGGGTGAGATCCGCACCACCAAGTCGTTCGACGCGAGCGCCGGACAGAGCGTGACCGGGCAGCGGATCAGCCTGGCGATCAAGGTCGAGGTGAGCCCGAGTCCGACTCCGTCGGCCACCGAGGAGCCACTGCCCACCGACGAGCCGACCGAGGATGCCGCCGACGAGAGCGCCGCGGCCTCCCCGGGAGTCGCGCAGAAGAACACCGCCACCGAGAAGGAGTCCGGCTTCGGAACCTTGCTGCTCATCCTGCTCGGCGGCCTGTTCGTGGCTGTCGGCGTGGGCACCATCGTGCTGCTCTGGATGAAGCGCCGGGAGAACGGCGACGACACCGACGACGATGACGACCCGGCCGGTGCCGCAGGGGCGGGCGCGGTGCCCGCCGCCCGGGGGGCGTACCACGGGGCGGACGACAAGACCCGGGTGGTCAACCGCGTCGGCACCGGGCCGGACCCGACGATGGTCGGCGGCACCTCGCTCAGCGACGCGCCGACGATGATGCACCAGCCGATCGTGGACGACGTCCCGCCGGACCCGTACGGTGCCCCGCCGCCCGCGTACGGCCCCGGTGGCCAGCAGGGCGGCTGGGGAGCCGGCAGCAGCGGCGGCTACGGCGACGAACCCCGGGGCGGCGGCTACGGCGCGGCCGGGGGCTACGGCAACGCGCCCGCCTCGGGCGCCGGCTACGGCAACGCGCCCGCCTCCGGGGCCGGCTACGGCAACCCGCCCGCCCCCACCTCCACCGGCGGGTACGGCGCGCACGGCACCAACGCCCCGGCCTCCGGCGGCGGGTACGGCTCCGGGAGCGGGTACGGCGGCACGCCCGGCGGGTACGGCACCGACGCACCGGCGTCCGGCGGCGGCTACGGCAGCCAGGGCTACGGCGCACCGGCGGACCCGGCGACCGGGGGCTACCCGGCCCAGGGCGGTGGTTACGGCGAGCGCTACGACGAGCCGACCGGCCGGTACACCGGTGAGTCCACCGGCTCGTACACCCCCCCGGCGGACCCGTACCCGACCAGCACCTACCAGGCCGACCAGGGCCACAGCTACGGCCAGCCGGAGTCGCCTCCGCAGTACGGCCGCGGCGGCGAGCCCACCGGCGGCGGGTACGGCCAGCAGGGCGGCTACGACGCCGGCCAGCAGGGCGGCGGCTACGACCAGCGCGGCGGCTACGACGCCGGTCAGCAGCGCGGCGGCTACGGCGGCGAGAGCTACGGCCAGCAGGGCGGCTACGGCCAGGCTGGCGGGTACGACCAGCAGCAGGGCGGCGGCTACGGCCAGGAGCCCCCGCAACAGCGTGGCGGCTACGGTCAGCAGCCCTCACCGCAGGCCGGGGGGTACGGCCAGCAGCCCCCGCAGCAGGGCGGCGGCTACGGCCAGCAGCCCTCACCGCAGGGCCACGGATACGACCAGCCGGCCGGCTACGACCAGCAGCAGGGCGGCGGCTACTACGGCGACCAGGCCCAGCCGGATCGGGCCCGGCCCGACGGCCCGCCGCAGCAGGACCGGGGCGGGCGCCGGCTGGACTGGCTGGACGACTGACCCTCGCGGGTCGACCGCCCGCACCGCGACGCAGAGAGCGGCTGCCCCGTCGGGCAGCCGCTCTCACTCGTCGGGGCCAGGAATGACGTAGAAAGGGACCGGCCGAGGGCCGGTCGAACCGGCTCAGGCGGCCGAGAAGACGCCCTGACGCAGCACCGGGACCACGTCCGAGACGCCGACCTGGACCGCGACCTCCACGTCGCCGGCGAAGCCGCCCTCGGCGAGCTCCCGGCCGGAGACGCAGCCGCGCACGGCGGCCGGCACGTCCGGGGTACTGGCCAGCGCGGCGAGGGTCATCGCGGCCTCCACCGACAGCCCGCCGGGCACCCCGGAGAGGGAGTCGAGCACGCACCCCGCCCCGAGCTGGTCCTCCACCGAGGGTCGCAGGGCGCCGTCGGGCCAACGCTCGCCGGAGGCGATCACGCCGATCGGGGCGTCGACCGAGCCGTACCCCCGCTCGCACAGCCAGCGCCCGACGGCGCGGGCGTTGCGCAGGCAGGCGGCGACCACCGGAAGCCCGGTGGCACTGGCGGCGGCGCTGATCGCCGAGCCGTTCGGCGACGGCAGCACCAGGTCGGCGACGACCGGCGCGGTACGCAGCGCCGCCGGGGAGAGCGACCACGGATGTTCCGGGGTCGTCTGCCGGCGGCCCACGGCGGCGACCGCGCCAACCCGGCGCCCGTACTCCGCCGCCTGCGCACCCCAGGGGAACGGGTGCACCCGCATCCCCCGGGCGACCGCGACCTCCACGGCGGTGGTGAACGAGAGCACATCCACCACCACCAGGACGGCGCAGACGCGACCGAGCTCCGCCGCGCCGGTCAGCCCCCAGTCGAACCGGGCGCCGGAGCCGGGTTGGGCGAAGACGGCCGCGGCCATCGCCTCAGCGCTGATCGGGCACGGCGGACCGGTCGGCGCCACCGGCGTCGGGTTCGGTCGCCCCGGACGGACCGGTGGACCGCTCCGGGCCGTCGACCCGCTCGTGCCCGCCGTCGACCGGCTGCCCGGACGCCCCGCCCGGGGCGTCGGCGGTGAACCCGGCCTCGGCAGCCGCCGTCGTGTCGGCGGCCAACCGGCTGGCCGGGGCGGGCCCGGTGTGCTCCGGAGCCACCCGATCGGCCGGCGTGGCGACGGGGGCCGCCGCCGCCCGGTCATTCTCGGGCGTGTCGACCGCCGGCGTCAGGGCCGAAGCGGCCGTGGTCGCCGCCGGAGCGGCGCCCCGCCCGGTCGGGGCTGCCTCGGCAGGCTCAGACCCGCCGAAGAGCCGGGGCAGCGTGGCGCCGTGCACGGTGCGCAGCTCGTCCAGGCCGATCCGGAACTGGCCGCGCACCTCAAGGGCGCCACCGGCCTGGTCGGTGACCCCGATGAGCTCCCACGGGACCCCGCGCTCGGCGCAGAGGGCGGTGAACGCCTTCTCGTGGCCGCGCGGCACCGAGACCAGGACCCGCCCGGCGGACTCGCTGAACAGGAAGACGAACGGCATCGAGCCGCCGGCGAAGTGCTCCGGCACCGCGATCTGCGCGCCGACCCCGCGCCGCAGGCAGGACTCGACCAGGCTCTGCGCGAGGCCGCCGTCGGACAGATCGTGCGCCGAGCTGAGGTGCCCCACCCGGACCGCCTCGGCCAGCAGCTCGGCGAGCTGCCGCTCGCGGGACAGGTCGACCTGCGGCGGGATGCCACCGAGGTGCTCGTGGGTCACCCAGGCCCACTCCGAGCCGGAGAGCTCCACGTGTGTCTCGCCGAGCAGGAAGAGCTGGTCGTGATCGCCGCCGGTACGCGGGACGAAGCCCATCGACATGCGCTCGGCCACGTCGTCCAGCACGCCGAGCACGCCGACCACCGGGGTCGGGTGGATCGCCGCCGCGCCGGTCTGGTTGTAGAAGCTGACGTTGCCGCCGGTCACCGGGATGCCCAGCTCCAGGCAGCCGTCCGCCAGGCCGCGCACGGCTTCGGCGAACTGCCACATCACGCCCGGGTCCTCCGGCGAGCCGAAGTTGAGGCAGTTGGTCACGGCGATCGGCTTCGCGCCGGTCACCGCCACGTTCCGGTACGCCTCGGCCAGCGCCAGCTTCGTGCCGTTGTACGGGTCGAGCCGGGCGTACCGGCCGTTACCGTCCAGCGACAGGGCGACGCCCAAGCCGGTGCGCTCGTCGATCCGGATCACGCCGGAGTCCTCCGGCTGCGCGAGCACGGTGTTGCCCAGCACGTACCGGTCGTACTGCTCGGTGACCCAGGTCTTGTCGGCCAGGTTCGGCGACGCGATCATGCGCAGCACGGTCTCGCGCAGCGCCTCCGCGGTCGACGGCCGGGGCAGCGTTTCGGCCCGGTCGGCCTGGAGCAGGATCAGGTCGGCCGGCTCGCGCATCGGGCGGGCGTAGACCGGTCCGTCGTCGACCAGCGAGCCCGGCGGGACGTCCACCACGAGCTGGTCGCGCCAGGTGATCACCAGCCGGCCCGGCTGGCCGTCCGGGGACGGCGCGGTGACCTCGCCGATCGCGGTGGCCCAGACGCCCCACTTCTCGGCGGTCTTGAGCACCGCCTCCAGCTTGTCCGGGGCGACGACCAGCAGCATCCGCTCCTGGGACTCGCTGGCCAGGATCTCCTGCGGCTCCATCGAGGCCTCGCGCAGCGGGACCCGCTCCAGCCAGACCCGCATGCCGGTGCCGGCGGAGGCGGCGGTCTCCGTGAGCGCGCAGGTCAGCCCCGCGCCGCCGAGGTCCTGGATGCCGACGACCAGCTCGGCGTCGTACAGCTCCAGGCACGCCTCGATGAGCAGCTTCTCCATGAACGGGTCGCCGACCTGCACGGACGGGCGGCGCTGCTCGCTGCCCTCGTCGAAGGTGGCGCTGGCCAGCACCGACACGCCGCCGATGCCGTCGCGGCCGGTCCGGGCGCCCATCAGCACCACGACGTTGCCGGGGCCGGTGGCTTCCTTCTTCTGCAGCCGGTCGACCCGCAGCACACCGAGGCAGAGCGCGTTGACCAGCGGGTTGCCCTGGTAGCAGGGGTCGAAGACGACCTCGCCGCCGATGTTGGGCAGGCCGAGGCAGTTGCCGTAACCGCCGACGCCGGCCACCACGCCGGGCAGCACCCGGGCGGTGTCGGGGTGGTCGGCCGCGCCGAAGCGCAGCGGGTCCATCACGGCCACCGGGCGGGCGCCCATGGCGAGGATGTCCCGGACGATCCCGCCGACGCCGGTCGCCGCGCCCTGGTACGGCTCGACGAAGCTCGGGTGGTTGTGCGACTCGACCTTGAAGGTCACCGCCAGCTCGTCGGAGACCTGGACCACACCGGCGTTCTCGCCGATGCCGGCGAGCAGCCGGTCGCTCGGCGGGGCCTTCTCACTGAACTGGCGCAGGTGCACCTTGCTCGACTTGTAGGAGCAGTGCTCGCTCCACATGATCGAGTACATGGCCAGCTCGGCCTGGGTGGGGCGACGGTCGAGGATGTGCCGGATCCGGTCGTACTCGTCGTCGCGCAGGCCCAGCTCGGCGTACGGCTGGAGCTCGCCGGGGGTGTCCGTGGCACGCGACACGGTGTCCGGGCCGTGCGACCAGTCGCCGGCCGGCGCGGGCGCGGACCGGGCCTGGTCGGGGTGGCGAACCACCTCGACGGGCCGGGCCGGGGCGACCGGGCCGGGCTGCGGCGCCACGGAAGCCGTGAACGGCTCCGCCGGGACGGCCGGGAAGCCGCCCGGGTTCTCCCGTACCGCCGGGTCCGGATGGGTGGTCATGACCTCTCCTCGCTGCGCTCGCCGCCGCCGGGGCGGTTGAGCCGACCGATGGTGCCGCGCACTGTCACGCCGGGGCCCCCACCAGGTGCTTGAGCACCGAGGTGAAGAAGCCGAGGCCGTCCAGGGAGGGGCCGGTGAGCGCCTCCACCGCGTGCTCGGGGTGCGGCATGATGCCGACCACGTTGCCGGCCGGGTTGGTGATCGCGGCGATGTCGCGCTGCGACCCGTTGGGGTTGCCGCGAACGTAGCGGGCGACGACCCGGCCCTCGGCCTCGAGCTGGTCGAGCGTCGCGGCGTCTGCGACGTAGCAGCCCTCGCCGTTCTTGACCGGGATGAGCACCTCCTGGCCCGGCTGGAACGTGTTCGTCCACGCCGTGCCGGCGGCCTCGATCCGCAGGACCTGATCCCGGTTACGGAAGTGCAGGTGCTGGTTGCGGGTGAGCGCGCCGGGCAGCAGGTGAGCCTCGCAGAGGATCTGGAAGCCGTTGCAGATGCCGAGCACGGGAAGGCCGCCCCGGGCGGCGTCCACCAGGGTCTCCATCACCGGGGCGAACCGGGCGATGGCACCGCAGCGCAGGTAGTCGCCGTAGGAGAAGCCGCCGGGGAGGACGACGGCGTCCACCCCGCGCAGGTCCGCCTCGCCGTGCCAGAGCCGGACCGGCTCGGCACCGGCGATCCGGACGGCCCGGGCGGCGTCCCCGTCGTCGAGCGAGCCGGGGAACGTCACCACACCGACCCGGGCGGTCACGGGCGTGCGCCCACGGTCTCGTCGGTCTCGACCACGCGGACGCTGAAGTCCTCGATGACCGGGTTGGCGAGCAGCTTGTCGGCAATCTCCCGGGCCCGGTCCAGGTCCGGTTCACCGGTGAACTCGATCTCGATCCGCCTGCCGATCCGGACAGAGGCGACGTCGCTGACGCCGAGCCGGGGCAGCGCGTTTGCGACGGCCTGGCCCTGAGGATCGAGGATCTCGGGCTTGAGCATGACGTCGACGACGACGCGAGGCACTGGGCACTCCTGACTGTGTACGCAGTTGGGTGCCGACCCACAACGGGCGAGCGCAGCCAGCCTACCTGGCAGATACCGCCTCAGCCGCACCGGCCGGGGGCAGTTCAGGCAGTGATCAACATAACCGGCGGAGCTCTGGGCCGCCCGGTGTCCGGTCCTGCGTGAAACGTCCCGGAGCAGGCCGTTCGCCACGCCAGGGAGAGCCAAATTGTTACATCGGTTGACCTCGATCGCAACCTTGCCGCAAGATGCGCCGACCCCTACTATCCATCGACAAGACTCAATGCAGAGTCGGCGGGGTGACCCGTGACCCCACCGGCGCGACCGACCCGGCGATCCCGGGTCCGAGAGGCAAGGAGTACGTCCCGATGCGTATCCGTTCCCTGCTCGCCGTGGTCGGCACCGCCCTGGTCGGCGTCCTGGGTGCCGCCGGTGGCGCAGTCGCCGCCCCGGCCGGCCCCCAGCCGATCATCGGCGGCGGCACCGTCTCCTCCGCCCCGTGGGCGGCCGCCGTGTTCAGCAACGGCTCGTTCACCTGTTCCGGCAGCGTCATCGCCGCGCAGTGGGTGCTCACCGCCCGGCACTGCGTCAGCGGCACCATGTCCGTGCGGGTCGGCAGCGTCTACTACGCCTCGGGCGGCACCACCCGCACCGTGAGCGCCTCGTACACCCGCTCCGACCTGGCCCTGCTGCAGCTGTCCAGCACGGTCAGCACGTCCACCGTCACGCTGGCCAGCGCCAACCCGCCCGTCGGCTCCACCAACACGATCTACGGCTGGGGCATGACCTGCTACAGCGGCTGCTCCGCCTCCAGCCAGCTCAAGACCGCCAGCGTCCGGGTGACCAGCACCAGCGTGACCGACGCGTACGGCGGGCAGGCGATCCGGAGCACCCGGATCAACGGCAACGCGTGGCGGGGCGACTCGGGCGGCCCGGAGTTCTACAACGGGCTCCAGGTCGGCGTGGCCTCCACCGCCGACGGGTCGAGCATCCAGAACTACGGCAGTGTCGCGTACAACAGGGCCTGGATCACCTCGGTGGCCGGTGTCTGACGGTCACCCCTCCCGGCACCCCGTCTGGGGCATGTCGGGTGGTTGACACCGAGGGCGGCGCGGATGGTCGGCGGAACGCCGGCCGTCCGCGCCGCCTCGTTTTGCAGCATCCGGTCAGCTGACCACGGCCGACGAACCGGCCCCCGGCCGGTGCGACAGCATCGAACCGTGCTGGTCGTGACGACGGATCAACTGCCCGGCTACGAGATCCGCCAGATCCTCGGCGAGGTGGTGTCCTCGATGGCCAGGACGCGCAACCCGTACCGCGAGGGGGTGAAGAACCTCCGCGGCGGCGCGTACGACCCGATGGCGCCGGACAACCTGACCCGCTGGCGGACGGACTCGGTGGCCCGCCTCGGCGAGGAGGCCCGCCGCCTCGGCGCGAACGCCGTGATCGGCATGCGCTTCGACAGCCGGGACTGCGGCGAGATGTGGATGGAGATCTGCGCGTACGGCACGGCGGTGATCGTGGCCCCCAAGACCCCGGACATCATGCCCCCGGACCAGCCCATGATCGCGGCCGAGACGGCCAACGACCCGGCGATCACCGGCTCCCCCGGCGGCATCGCCGAACCGGCCAGCGCCCCCAACCTCAGCTCCGCCGCCGAAACCCCCACCCGCAACTCCTAACCCACCCCACCCGGGCCCACCCCGCCCGGGCCCGCCCCGCCCGGGCCCACCCCGCCCGGGCCCGCCCCGCCCGGGCCCACCCCGGTGATCAAGAGGTTTACGTCAATCTGGAGATCAACTCTGACGCAAACCTCTTGATCACCGGGGCGAAGGGGGGTGGGGTGGGGGTGGGGTTAGAGGATGGGGGGTGGGGAGTAGGTGGCGGCGGCGGGGTGGGCGGTGACGATCTTGGCGATGCGGGTGGTGACCGCGTTGACCTGGGCCTCGGCGGCGCCGACGAAGGCGGTCCGGTCGGCGACCAGATCGTCGATGTCGGCGCGGGACAGGCCGAGTCGCTCGTCACCGGCCAGGCGGTCGAAGAGGTCGTTCTCGGTGGTGCCCCGCTCGCGCATGGCCAGCGCCACGGCGACCGCGTGCTCCTTGATCGCCTCGTGCGCGGCCTCCCGGCCGACGCCCCGCCGGACCGCCCCGACCAGGATCTTCGTGCTGGCCAGGAAGGGCAGGAAGCGCTCCAGCTCCCGGTTGATCACCGCCGGGTACGCCCCGAACTCGTCGAGCACGGTGAGGAACGTCTGGAACAGCCCGTCGGCGGCGAAGAACGCGTCCGGCAGGGCGACCCGGCGGACCACCGAGCAGGAGACGTCCCCCTCGTTCCACTGGTCGCCGGCCAGCTCGCCGACCATCGACAGGTACCCCCGGATGATCACCGCGAAGCCGTTCACCCGCTCGCTGGACCGGGTGTTCATCTTGTGCGGCATCGCGCTGGAGCCCACCTGGCCCGGCTTGAAGCCCTCGGTGGCCAGCTCCTGGCCGACCATCAGCCGGATCGTGGTGGCCAGCGACGACGGCGCGGCGGCCACCTGGGCCAGTGCGGCCAGCACCGCCATGTCGATCGAGCGCGGGTACACCTGACCGACGCTGTCCAGCACCCGGGAGAAGCCGAGGTGCTCGGCGACCCGGCGCTCCAGCTCGGCGACCTTCGCGGCGTCACCGTCGAACAGGTCGAGCTGGTCGGCGGAGGTGCCGACCGGGCCCTTGATCCCACGCAGGGGGTACCAGTTGATCAGGTCTTCCAGCCGCTCGTACGCGATCAGCAGCTCCTCGGCGGCCGACGCGAAGCGCTTGCCCAGCGTGGTGGCCTGCGCGGCGACGTTGTGCGAGCGGCCGGTCAGCACCAGCCCGGAGTGCTCGTGGGCGAGCCGGGCGAGCCGGGCGAGCGTGGCGACGACCCGGTCCCGGACCAGCTCCAGCGAGGCGCGCACCTGGAGCTGCTCGACGTTCTCGGTGAGGTCCCGGGAGGTCATCCCCTTGTGCACGTGCTCGTGCCCGGCGAGCGCGCTGAACTCCTCGATCCGGGCCTTCACGTCGTGCCGGGTGACCCGCTCGCGCTCGGCGATCGAGGCCAGGTCGACGTCGTCGAGCACCCGCTCGTACGCCTCGACGACCCCGTCGGGGACGGCCACGCCGAGATCACGCTGGGCGCGGAGGACGGCTAGCCACAACCGCCGCTCCATCCGGATCTTCTCCTCCGGTGACCAGAGGGCGACCAAATCGGGCGAGGCGTATCGGTTGGCGAGCACGTTCGGGATCGTCGTCACGTACCTCAGTCTTTCATGCCTCCCACCTGGGCCCTCCCGATGTCGACCCGGGCCGGACGGCCGGAGGCTGCCGGCGGGGAGAACCCGCCGGCAGCCCGATCGTTCCGCTACCGGCCGGGAAGGGCGATGGCCCGGTCGAGCGCGATGCCGATCATCTGCTCGACGCTGAGCAGGTGCCCATCGTCGGAGAAGATTTGCACACTCACCCTTGTCCCGTCGGTCCTGTGGACAACCCTCGGGCTGCGACCGGCCGTCACCGGAGAATTTGGCGGCCTGGGCCACCGAGCCGGGGGCGGTGACCTGGTACGCCGCACCGGGTACCAGGACCAGCGCCGTGCCGGAGAGCGCGGCGATCAGCCATTGCGTGAAATTCACTACGAACCTCCTCGTGGACGACGGGTGCGTCCATCGTCGAGAGGTTCGGAGCTATTTATGCGGTTTCGGACGTTTTGTCAGACAAAGGTGACGACGGCGGCAATCCTGCCGACCCCGCCCGTACGACGAGCCGGTCCAGATAGCCCACCTGCAACGCCACAAACACGACCAGGAAGAGCGCCAGCATCGGCAGCGGCAGCACCTGGGCCACCAGCCCCTGCGTCGACCCGTCGGCGCCGAAGCCCTGAGCGAGCCGCATGACGAGCAGGTTGCTCGCCGGCGCGCGCTCGACGTCCAGGATCATCAGTTGCGGCCAGAGCCAGCTCTGCGCGCGGACCAGCCAGTCGATCAGCCCGACGGCCGCCAGCAGGGGAAGGGTGGGCAACAGCATGGTTGCGCCGAACCGGCCGCCGGCCGCCCAGCGTTCCCGTTGGCCCCGGAAGAAGAGGGTGAACGCCACCAGCGCGGGGATGCAGAGCCAGCCCGGCGGGATCGCCCCGACGAAGGTGTCGAGCTGGCCAGCCTCCCGGGCGCGGAGAAAGTGGGCGATGGCCAGCGGGCCGTCGCCCACGAAGAACCAGGGCGCGAACGGCAGCAGCAGCAGCTCGCTGGCACGGCCGAGCGGGCGCAGACCACCGATGGCGAAACCGGCCAGGGCGGCGAGCCCCACCCCGACCACCGTGGAGACCAGCGGCGGGAGCCAGGTGTTGGCCTGGATCTGGCCGGTGGAGAGATTGCCGGGCAGCTCCGGGGCGCCCGAGGTGAGGGACCGCAGCCATGGCGCCAGCACGTAGCCGAGCACCCCGAGGAACACCAGCAGCCCCGCCACCAACAGGACGCGCGCGGTCGAGTTCGTCGTGCCGGGCCCGGCTTTCGCCGCGCGGTCCCGCCACCCGGTGAAGGCGATCTCCGTCCGGGTGACCAGGAGCAGGACGACGGCGAGGACGCCGAGCACGGCCAGCAGCGCCAGCAGCAACACGCTGCCGGCGGCGCCGACGCCGAAGTCGAACTGCACCAGGCTGGCCCGGACCAGCCGCACCAGCGGGCCGGAGTGTTCCCTGGGTCCGACGAGCACCGGCCACTGAAGGGACCAGGACTGCACGGTCACCGCCACGACCGCGAGCCCCAACACACCACCGACGACCAGCATCGTCGGCCAGGAACGACCACCGGAGGGCCGGCCGCCCCCGGGTTGACCGCCGTCGGCGACACCACCCCCGGGGCGGCGCAGCGCGGCGAGGAAGAACGTGGCGCCGACCGCGACCACCAGCCCGGCGGTCAGCAGCGCCACGGCGCGTACGGCGGTCAGCGTGGTCGCCTGCGCCCAGCCACCGGCATCGGCCTCGACCCGGTCCACATTCGAGGCAACTCCCACCGCGAGTGGGGCGTAGGTGGCCAGCGGCAGGGCCAGCAGCGCCCGGGTGACCAGGCGGGGCACCCGACCGGCGCGCTGTGCCGCGAGGGCGAGCAGCGGCGCGACGAGAAGTGCGAGCAACAGCGGCACCAGCGCGAGCAACAGCGCGAAGCCCAGGTCACCGACGAATCCGCGCTCGAACACCTGTGCGTAGTTGTCGCCGCCGGCGGGCTCGGGCGTCCCGCCCGGCCGGCTGCCCCGTTGGAAGCTCTCAGTCAATGTGCGGACCGATGGGAGCACATAGGACCAGAGCAGGGCGACAGCGGCCGGCGCGAGCAACAGCAGGCCGATGACGACCTGGCCGCCCCGACCGATGCCACCGAGAGGCAACCTCGGCTCGGACGGGACCGAGGACGACGGCGCGTGGTGGATCTTCGGGTCGGGCAGAGGCGTCGGGCGGGCAGGCATCGGGGTGAACCTCCGACTGGACAGCAGCGAGACGGATCTCAGACTAGTCAGGTGTCCTCGGGGTTGCGACGAGCAATCCACCATCGACAACCAGGCGACGCCACCTGCACCGCTGCCCCGGCCTCGCGGGTGCGGTCGACCGGGAGCGCCACGAGCCGTGCCGGGAGGCTCGGCTGTCCGATCGATAAATCGATTGCCCATGATCTCCTAGACGATCATGCTCCTCGCATGATCAAATCTGTAGGACGATGCTTGACCGCGGCACTCGCCGCTGGCAGCGGCGTAATCTGGATCTCCCCGCCAGCGACTGCCGCAGTCACCTCTGCTCGTCCCGCGACCCAGTCCGCGGTGGCGGTGCTGACCGCCGAACCAGCCGCCGACGCGCCTCTTCTGCCCGGCTACGCCGAGGCCCTGGACGTCGCGGTCGAGCGGGCGTATGAAAGCCCGACCGAATACTCCATGCCGTACGTGGAAAACAACGAGCTCAGGATTCCGGTGTCGCTGACGGCATCGGCGGAGACCATTGCGGCCGCCGCTGCCAGCATCACCGTCTCGCCGGCCCCCGCCGAAACGATCACCGACGACCCGAACACCCCGAGCACAGAGGTCGACAAGGACTCCGTGCCGGTCGAGTCGCCGGGTGGGATCATCACCCCGGCCAAGGCCGAGGTGATGATCGAGGCTGCCGTCGAGCGGGTGTCCTACTCGATGAGTGAGTTGACCGCCGTGCAGGACGAGGTGCTCACGCTCGCCGACAGTCAGTTGGTCGGCGTCGCCAACCTCCGGACAGCCGGCATCGACGCGGTGAACAACCGGGTGGTCGTCAAGGCCGAGACGGTGACGGAGGAGATGCGTCAGGCACTCGCCGCCCGTTACGGCGCCGACCGTGTCGCTCTGCACCTGGTACCGGGGTTGACGGCCCCGTCGGCCAAGGTCGGGCGGCAGGACGACACGTCGCCGTACTACGGCGGTGCCTACTTCTACACCGCTGCGGCCAGCGGATGCTCCACTGCCTTCGGCTGGACCCACGAGGGCGTCAACTACATGCTGACCGCCGGCCACTGCACCTCGCTCAACGCCAAGGCGTACGCCCCGAGCGCGACTCTCGGCACCGTCTCGGCCGACAACTGGAACAACACCACCGGCTCCGTGAAGGTCAACGGCAAGTCCTACTACTCCGGTGACGCGTCGACGATCAAGCTGACCAAGTACTCGGCCGGCCGCGTCTACAAGGGCTCGACGACGTCCAGCACCTCACGGGCGGTCACCTCCCGCATGACGAGGCGCTCGTACGTCGGGGACACCTACTGTGTCAGCGGCCAGGTCACCGGTGAGATGTGCGGCTTCCGTGTGCAGGCGACCTACGTGACCGTGCGCTATAGCGATGGTTCGACCCTCCGCAACGCCATGGAGGGCTACCGCAACGGCAAATGCACCCGCGGCGGCGACTCCGGAGCGCCCATCTACAACATCAAGAGCAACGGATCGGTCACCGCCAGGGGCATCCTGAGCGGGGGATCCACCAACACCAGCGGCAACTGCTACGACTACTTCACCGACACGAAGCTGGCCGAGGATGCCCTTCCGGGCATCATCAAGCTCGGGTAGCTGACGCAGGGGAGACGGGCTACGGCCCGCCTCCCCTGCCACCATCGAAACGCGGTCACCGTCAAGAGGCGTCCGGGGCGATCCCGCGTCCGCCCTTCGCGGTACGACAGGTGCAAACACCCGGCCGTCAGCGCTCCAGGATCGCCGTCACGCCCTGGCCGCCGGCCGCGCAGATCGAGATCAGCCCCCGCCCACTGCCCTTCTCGGCGAGCAGCTTCGCCAGGGTGGCCACGATCCGCCCGCCGGTGGCGGCGAACGGATGCCCGGCGGCCAGCGACGAGCCGTTGACGTTGAGCCGGTCCCGGTCGATCGCGCCGAGCGGGGCGTCCAGGCCCAGCCGGTCCTTGCAGAACTCCGGCGACTCCCAGGCGGCCAGGGTGGCCAGCACCTGGGAGGCGAACGCCTCGTGGATCTCGTAGTGGTCGAAGTCCTGCAACGTCAGCCCGGCCCGGGCCAGCATCCGGGGCACGGCGTACGCGGGGGCCATCAGCAGCCCCTCGTCGCCGTGCACGAAGTCCACGGCGGCCGTCTCGGACCAGCTGAACCAGGCGAGCACCGGGAGGCTGTGCTCGCGCGCCCACTCCTCGGACGCGAGCAGCACCGTCGACGCGCCGTCGGTGAGCGGCGAGGAGTTGCCGGCGGTCATGGTGGCCCGGTCGGCGTCCGGGCCCCTGTGCCCGAAGGCCGGCTTCAGCGAGCCGAGCTTCTCCAGGCTGGTGTCCGGCCGCAGGTTCTGGTCCCGGGTCAGCCCGAGGTACGGCGTCATCAGGTCGTCGAAGAACCCCCGCTCGTACGCGGCGGCGAGCCGCTGGTGGGAGCGCAGCGCCAGCTCGTCCTGGGCCTGCCGGTCGACGTCCCAGCGCAGTGCGGTGCGGGCGGCGTGCTCGCCCATCGACAGCCCGGTGCGTGGCTCGGCGTTGCGCGGGATCTCCGGCCGGAACGGCTGCGCCGGGCGCAGCTTCGCGGCTATCCTCAGCCGCTCGCCGAGGGTCCGGGCGCTGTTGAGCCGGAGCAGGGTGCGGCGCATCTCCTCGTTGACGGCGAGCGGCGCGTCGGAGGTGGTGTCCACTCCGCCGGCGATGCCGACGTCGAGCTGCCCGAGGGCGATCTTGTTGGCGACCAGGATCGCCGCCTCCAGGCCGGTGCCGCAGGCCTGCTGGATGTCGTACGCCGGGGTGCGCGGGTCGAGGCGGGAACCGAGCACCACCTCACGGGTGAGGTTGAAGTCCTTCGAGTGCTTCAGCACCGCCCCCGCGACGACCTCGCCGACCTGCTGCCCGGCCAGCCCGAACCGGGCCACCAGGCCGTCCAGTGCCGCGCCGAGCAGGTCCGTGTTGGACGCGCTGGCGTACCGGGAGTTGGACCGGGCGAAGGGGATGCGGTTGCCGCCGATGACCGCGACCCGCCGGATGCTCTGCACGATCCCACCTCCAATTCAGGGCTTGCCCACAACCTACTGGCCAGTAGGCTACGCCTATGACCGACAGGTACGCGAGTTTCGTCCGATCGGGGGCCGGCCGCGCGCTGGTCAAGCGCCTCGGGCTGCCCGACCCGCCACGACTGCGCCGGCACACCCCCGGCGATCCGCTGGTCCCCGGGCCGGTGCTGCTCGGCGCGGCCACCGGCGGCCGGCTCGCCGAGCAGGTCGGCACGATCATGACCACCGCCGGGGTCGAGCTGGCCGACCCGGCCGCCGCGCCCGGCCCGGAGCGGCGGCACGCCGCCCTGGTGTACGACGCCACCGGCATCACCGACTCCACCGGCCTGCGCCAGCTCTACGACTTCTTCCATCCGCAGGCCCGATCGGTGCTGCCCAGCGGGCGGGTGATCGTCCTCGGCACCCCGCCCGAGGAGTGCGGCTCGCCGCGTGAGGCGACCGCCCAGCGGGCCCTCGAAGGGCTGACCCGCAGCATCGGCAAGGAGTTCGGGCGGGGCGTGACCGCCCAGCTAGTCCACGTCACCCCGGCCGGGGACGCGGGCACGACCACCGGCCTGGAGGCCACCCTGCGGTTCCTGCTCTCCGGCCGGTCCGCGTACGTCTCCGGGCAGGTGATCCGCGTCGGCGCGGGCCAGGCCGAGCCGCCGGCCGACTGGGACCGGCCGTTGGACGGCCAGGTCGTCCTGGTCACCGGGGCGGCCCGGGGCATCGGCGCGGCGCTGGCCCGGGTGCTGGCCCGCGACGGGGCGAAGGTGGTCGCGCTGGACGTCCCGGCGGCCGGGGACGAGCTGGCCGCCGTGGCCAACGAGATCGGCGCCACCGCCGTGCAGCTCGACCTGACCGCCCCGGACGCACCGACCCGGCTCGCCGACCACCTGGCCGGCCGGCACGGACACGTCGACGTGGTGGTGCACAACGCCGGCATCACCCGGGACAAGACCCTGGGCCGGATGGACGCCGACCGGTGGGACCAGGTGCTCGACGTGAACCTCTCCAGCCAGGAGCGGATCAACGACGTGCTGCTGGAGCGCGGGCTGATCCCGGCCGGCGGGCGGCTCGTCTCGGTCTCCTCGATCGCCGGGATCGCCGGCAACCGGGGCCAGACCAACTACGCCACCTCCAAGGCCGGGGTGATCGGCCTGGTGCAGTCGCTCGCCCCGGTGCTGCGCGAGCGCGGGATCAGCGTCAACGCGGTCGCGCCCGGCTTCATCGAGACCCGGTTGACCGCCCGCGTCCCGCTGGTGATCCGGGAGGCGGGCCGCCGGATGAACAGCATGTCCCAGGGCGGCCTGCCGGTGGACGTGGCCGAGACGATCGGCTGGCTGTCCTGGCCGGCCAGCGGCGCGGTCAGCGGCAACATCGTCCGGGTCTGCGGCCAGAGCCTGCTGGGGGCGTGATGACCAGGACGCTCGTGGAGTTGCCCCGGTTGCCGCAGGCCGGCCCGCTGTACCGCCGCGCCCTGCTCGGGGCCCTGCCCGGGATCGGCCGCCGGCGCGGCGACGTGCTGCCCGGGGTCGAGCTGACCGTCGCCGGGGTCGCCGTCGACCGGGCGCACCTGGCCGACTACGACCGGGTCTGCGGGTTCCGGCTGACCGACCGGCTGCCGGCGACGTACCCGCACGTCATGGGCTTCCCGCTGGCGCTGCGGCTGATGACCGCGCCAGAGTTCCCGATGCCGCTGGTCGGCCTGGTGCACGTGGCCAACCGGATCACCGTGCACCGGCCCGTCGGGGCCGGCGAGACGCTGGACTTCCGGGCGTACGCCGAGGATCTGCGCCCGCACGACCGGGGCCGGCAGGTCGACGTGGTGCTCGTCGGGTCGGTCGGCGGGGAGGAGGTGTGGCGGGGCGTCTCGACGTACCTCGGCAGGGAACGCACGGCCGGCGGCGGCGAGCGGCGCGAGCGGGGCGAGCGGCCCCCGGCGCCGGCCGCCACCGCGCACTGGCGGGTGACGCCCCGGGTGGGCACCGACTACGCCCGGGTCTCCGGCGACCACAACCCGATCCACACCTCCCGGCTCGGGGCTCGGCTGTTCGGCTTCCCGCGCCCGATCGCGCACGGCATGTGGAGCAAGGCGCGCTGCCTGGCCGCCCTGGAGAGCCGGCTGCCGGACGCGTACACGGTCGACGTGGCGTTCAAGCTGCCGGTGCCGCTGCCGTCCACGGTGGCCCTCAGCGCCACCGCCGACGGCGCGGCCTGGGCGTTCGCGCTGCACGACGCGCGCACCGGCCGCCCACACCTGGCGGGCGCCGTCCGCTGACCGCTCACCCCTGCCGACCCGGGGGCTTGCCGTTCACTCTTCCGTGGGCTAGGTTGTTCTCACATTGAGTTGTTCTCAGAGTGAGAGAGAAGACGTGAACGAGCAGGAGTTCCTTGCCGCCTACGACCCGCGGGACCACCCGGCCGTCGCCGTGACCGTGGACGTGGTCGCGCTGACCATTCGCGAGGGCGCGCTGCACCTGCTGCTCGTCCGCCGGGGCGCGCCACCGTTCGAGGGCCACTCGGCGCTGCCCGGCGGCTTCGTCCACCCCGACGAGGACCTGATCGCCGGGGCCCGCCGCGAGCTGGCCGAGGAGACCGGGCTCGGCGGGGAGCGGCTGCGCCGGATCCACCTGGAGCAGCTCGGCAGCTACGGCGCCCCCGACCGCGACCCCCGGATGCGGGTCGTCTCGGTGGCCCACCTCGCGTTCGCCCCCGACCTGCCCGACCCGGCCGCCGGCAGCGACGCCGAGGAGGCGCTCTGGCTGCCGGTCAGCGCGCTGGCCAGCCGGCAGCTCGCCTTCGACCACGCCCGGGTCATCGAGGACGGGCTGGAGCGGGCGCGGTCCAAGCTGGAGTACACCCCGCTGGCCACCCGCTTCCTGGACGCCGAGTTCACCGTCACCGAGCTGCGCGCCGTCTACGAGACGGTCTGGGGGCACCCGCTGCACCCGGGCAACTTCCACCGCAAGGTGCTCTCCGTGCCGGGCTTCGTGGAGAGCACCGGCGCCAGCACCGAGCGCGGCGGCAGCCGCGGCGGCCCACGCGCCAAGCTCTACCGCGCCGGCGACGCCCGGCTGCTGCACCCGGCGCTGCTGCGCCCGGCCCGGGAGGAGACGGTGCGATGAGGACCGACGAGGCCATCCGGCTGGTCGCGGCGGCCCGCACCGACGCCGACCTGTTCGGCGCCGCCGCGCCGGCACACCGGTACCGCGAGCTGGTCGCGGCCCTGCACCCCGATCGGCTGGGCGCGCTCGACGAGGCGGTACGCGCCGAGGCCACCGACGCGTTCGTGCGGGTCACCACCCGCTGGCGGGCCAGCCAGGTGTTCGTCCTCGGGGCGTACCGGCTCGGCCCGCTCGCCCACACCGGCGACCTGGCCGACCTGTACGACGTCGGCGAGGACCGGCTGCTCAAGCTGCCCCGCAACCCCACCGACAACGACCTGATGGCCCGCGAGGCGCACGCCCTGCGCACCGTCGAGGAGCGGGGCGACCCGCGCTACCTGCCGTACGTGCCCCGGTTGGTCGACGCCTTCCGGCACCGGGACGCGGCGACCGGCGCGCAGCGGCAGATCAGCGTGCTGGCCACCGCGCCCGGCCTGCACAGCCTGGACGAGGTGCGCCGGGCGTACCCGGACGGGCTGGACGCCCGCGACGCGGCCTGGATGTGGCGGCGGCTGCTGGTCGCCCTCGGCCTGGCCCACCGGGCCGGGGTGGTGCACGGCGCAGTGCTCCCCCGGCACGTGCTGATCGAGCCGGACGGGCACGGCGTGGTGCTCGTCGACTGGTGCTTCTCGGTGGTCGGCGAGGGCGCGGTCCCGGCTCTGGTGCCCGGACACGAGGACTGGTACCCGCCCGAGGTCGCCGCGAGGCGGCCCTGCGGGCCGGGCACCGACCTGGCGATGGCCGCCGGATGCATGGCCTGGCTGATGGGCGACCGGGCCCCACGCGAGCTGCGGGCCTTCGCCGACGGCTGCCGCCGCCCGGCCCTGCGCACCCGGCCCGACGACGCCTGGCGCCTGCTCGGCGAACTGGACGAGGTGCTGGAACGGCTCTACGGGCCGCGCACCTTCCGACCCTTCACCCTCAACCCCTAGGGAGGCTGCCATGGGCAGTGGAATGTGGTCCACCGATGTGTACGACGCCGCCGACCGCTACCGCCGGGCCACCGGCAAGAGCGCGTTCTCCTACAGCGACAGCGGGGCGCGCACCGTGCACCCCGCCCTCGACCCGCGCGGTGCGGGACGGGAGAGCCGCGACTCGGCCGAGCACCCGCAGTCGACGGCCATCTCGGTGCTCTTCGACGTGACCGGCTCGATGAGGCAGGTGCCGCGCACCCTCCAGACCAAGCTGCCGCAGTTGCTCGGGCTGCTGCTGCGCCAGGGGTACGCCCCCGACCCGCAGATCATGTTCGGCGCGATCGGCGACGCCACCTGCGACCGGGTGCCGTTGCAGGTCGGGCAGTTCGAGTCCGACAACCGGATGGACGACGACCTCGGCCGGATCGTGCTGGAGGGCGGCGGTGGCGGCCAGATGACGGAGTCGTACGAGCTGGCCATGTACTACATGGCCCGGCACACGGTGGCCGACTGCTGGGAGAAGCGGGGCCGGCGCGGTTACCTGTTCATCATCGGCGACGAGCTGGCGTACCCCCGCGTCGACCGGCGGCAGGTCAGCCGGCTGATCGGCGACGAGCTGGGCGAGGACGTGCCGCTGCGGCAGATCGTCGACGAGGTGACCCGGCGCTGGGACACGTACTACCTGCTCCCCGCCGGCAGCCACTACGCCGGCAACGCCAAGGTGCTGGACTTCTGGCGGGACCTGCTGGGGCAGAACGCCGTCGTGCTGGACGACCTGGACGCCGTCTGCGAGACCATCGCGCTGACCGTCGGCCTCGGCGAGCAGGCCGTCGACCTGGACCAGGGCCTTCAGGACCTGGAGCGGGCCGGCTCGACGGCCGCTGGCACGGTGTCCAAGGCGCTGGCCCAGCTCCGCGGCGGCCCGCGGGACCAGGTGAGCGCGCTGCCGGCCCCGTCGGCGCCGCCGTCGACCCGGGGGGTCACCCGGCTGTGAACCACGTGACGGTGGTCGACCTCGGCTACGGCGACGCCGGCAAGGGCACCGTCGTGGACTGGCTGTGCGGGACCCGGCCGGTCCACACGGTGGTCCGCTTCAACGGGGGCGCGCAGGCGGCGCACAACGTCGTCCTGCGCGACGGGCGGCACCACACGTTCGCGCAGTTCGGGGCGGGAACGTTCCGTCCCGGGGTGCGGACCCACCTGGCGCGGCACGTGGTGGTGGACCCGCTGGCCCTGGCCGCCGAGGCCGACCACCTCGCCTCGGTGGGGGTGCCCGACGCGCTCGACCGGCTCACGGTCGACGGGGAGGCGCTGCTGGCGACCCCGTACCACCGGGCCGCGAACCGGGCCCGGGAGCTGGCCCGGGGAGCCGACCGGCACGGCTCCTGCGGGCTGGGGGTGGGCGAGACCGTCTCGTACGGTCTCGCCCACCCCGACGAGGCGCCACGGGTGGCGGACTGCCGCACCCCGGCGGTGCTGCGCCGACGGCTCGCCGCGCTGCGGGACCGGCTGACCGCCGAGCTCGGCCCGCTGGGCGCCCCGCCGGTGGAGGACTGCCTGCCCGCGTTCGGCGGGTTCGCCGACCGGGTGGCGATCGTCGACCGGGCGTACCTGGCCGGGGTGCTGCGCGCCGGGACCTGCGTCTTCGAAGGGGCGCAGGGGGTGCTGCTCGACGAGTGGCACGGCTTCCACCCGTACACGACGTGGAGCACCACCACGTTCGCCAACGCCGACGCCCTGCTCGCCGAGGCGGGCCAGCCCGGCGGGGCCGAGCGGCTGGGCGTGCTGCGGATCGCGACCACCCGGCACGGCCCCGGGCCGCTGGTCACCGAGGATCCGGCGTTGCCGCTGGCCGACCCGCGCAACCCGGCCAACCCGTGGCAGGGGCGGTTCCGGTTCGGCCACTTCGACGCGGTCGCCCACCGGTATGCCCTGGCGGTGGCCGGCGGGGTCGACGGCCTCGCGCTCACCCACCTCGACCTGGCCGACCGGGGGCTGCGGGTCTGCCGCCGCTACGACATCGCCGACCGGCTGGAGCCCGGCCCGCCCGGCGACCTGGACCGGCAGGCCGCGCTCACCGCCCGCCTGCTGACGGCCCGCCCGGTGTACGACGACGGCCCGCCGGCCGACTGGCCCTCGGCGGTGGAGGAGGCGCTGTCCGCCCCGGTCGTGCTCACCTCCCACTCGCCGACAGCCGAGGGCAAGGCGGCAAGAAAGGGCACCTTGTTAATGCCTTTTGTGTAGGAAAGGCCCCTTCCTGGCGGCGCGGCGGCAGAGCATGAAGGCATGCAGTCGGTGCTCGACCTGCTCCACGACACGGTGACCTCGCCGTGGGTCTATCTGGTGATCTTCCTGATCACCGCAGTGGACGCCGTCTTCCCGGCGGTCCCCGGCGAGACGGTCGTGGTCACCGCCGGGGTCTTCGCGGCGACCGGGAAACCCGACCTGACCGCGGTGATCGTGCTGGCGGCGGTCGGCGCGTTGGCCGGCGACAGCCTGTCGTACGCCATCGGCCGGGGCGGCGGCGCGAACCGGCTGGCCCGGCTGCCGGCGGAGAGCCGCCGACGGAGCGGATCGGAGTGGGCCCGCCGGGCGGTGGACCGGCGCGGCGGCATCATCCTCATGACCGCCCGGTACGTGCCCGGCGGGCGCACGGCCGTGACCCTGACGATGGGCGCCGTGCGGTACCCGCTGCGACCGTTCCTGCTCTTCGACACGCTGGCCACGGGATCCTGGGCGGTCTACTGCGGGCTGCTCGGCTACTTCGGCGGGCTGGCCTTCGAACGGCATCCCGTCACGGGTGTGCTGGTCGGCGTCGGGCTGTCGGTCGCGATCACCGGGCTGCTGGAGGGGATCCGCCAGCTGCGACGCCACGCCCGCCGCCGCGCCGCCGGCCGGTAGCCGCGCCGCCGGCCGGTAGACGGGTGGCGCCGAGACGTGCCGCAGCCACGAGCGCGCCGCCCGCCGCGGATCTGCGGCGGGCGGCGCGGTTGGCGCGTTACGTCAGGAGATAACCACGTTGCTGTAGTAGTAGCGCAGAATCGCCTGGTAGTTGTTGCCCGCGTTCGCGAGATCACGCGAGCCGTACTGCGACATCCAGTCCCCGGTCACCCAGCCACCGCACGCGGTCGTGGTCGCGCAGTAGTGCGCCCGCAGGATGCTGCCGCTCCGGGTCATCCGGGTCGACCAGGTGCTGTCCACCGCGGCGGACGTCGACGACACCGCCGACGACGGCCGGTAGACCTGGTCGGCGGTGTCGTCACGGACGTCGTAGCACTGTCCGCCGGAGGTCTTCCGGGTCGAGTGCAGCGCCCAGTACCAGCCGTAGCTCTTGACGGCTACGGCACCGGCCTGCAGCGAGGCGTTCGGCCAGCTCGTCACCCACTCGTTCGGGAGGACGTTCTTGACGTACGTCTTGAAGTCGACCCGGTCGACCCGCCCGAGATTCACCCGGTAGACCAGGATGGTGCTCGGCAACTTGCTGTTGGTGCCGTCGGTGGTGCAGCCCGTCGGCCCGCCCGTGCCGAGCAGCTCGTGCGAGGCGTTGTTGTTCTTCAGCGTGGCGTTGAGGTTGCCCTTCGCCCCGGACGCGAAGTCCTGAGTCGCACCGGCGAAGTTGCTGTTGAAGTAGACCCGCACAGTCTTCCCGGTACGGTTCCACACCGACGCGGCGTTGTTCTTCACGCACACGCCCTTGCCGTTGCCGGCACCCTTGAACTCGTAGCACGACGGCTGAGTCGTGCCGTAGTCGCCGAGCGACTCGGTGAAGTCCGAGACCGAGCCGGCCTGGTCGCTGTTGTAGTAGTAGCAGAACTCGCCGCTGTCGCAGGCCCCGTCGCGGCCGGCGGCGGAAGCCGCACCCGGCGCCACCGCGACACCGGCGAGCGCCACCACCAGGACGGCCAGAATGCCCGGAACTCTTCTCAGGATGGTCATTCGCCGCCGCCGATCAGAAGTGGAGCATGTGCTGGAGGTTGGCCTGGGCGCTGCTCAGGTGCACGTGCGAGCGCATGCCGGGTCACCAGCCGCTCGGGACATAGGCCCAGCCCAGGTAGTCGGACCGCGACCGGAACGAGTTGGTCTGGTAGACGCTCGGTCCGGTGCTGATGGCGCTGTTGCCGCCGATGGAGAGCATGACGTGCCCGGCATACGTGGTGGACGTGAAGAAGACCGCCGTTCCGGCAGGCGGCACCGAGCCGGTGTGAATACGCCCGTTGCTCTTCTGCCAGTTGTAGTGTGTGAGCGCCGTGGCGAACCGGCCGCTGGTGCCGAACGCCCGCTCGACGAACAGCTCGCACTGGTTGTTCCAGTCGGTGTGCCCGATCCGCGCCTTCGCGAACGCCACAGCCTCGGCCGCGCGCGGGTCGGCCGGGTAGGTGCCGCCGCCGGAGCCGCCGATTTCGTGCGAGGCGTTGTTGTTCTTCAGCGTGGCGTTGAGGTTGCCCTTCGCCCCGGACGCGAAGTCCTGAGTCGCACCGGCGAAGTTGCTGTTGAAGTAGACCCGCACGGACTTCCCGGTACGGTTCCACACCGACGCGGCGTTGTTCTTCACGCACACGCCCTTGCCGTTGCCGGCACCCTTGAACTCGTAGCACGACGGCTGAGTCGTGCCGTAGTCGCCGAGCGACTCGGTGAAGTCCGAGACCGAGCCGGCCTGGTCGCTGTTGTAGTAGTAGCAGAACTCGCCGCTGTCGCAGGCCCCGTCGCGGGCCGCCGCCGACGCCGGCGAGGCGACGGTCAGGATGGAAGTGGTCATGGCGAGCGCGGCGCCGATGACGGCGAGGTTCTTGCGGATGTTCATGGTGTCCTCTCGGGGGTTTTGAGCGATGGTTGGCGGATCGGATCGGGTGCGGGTCACTGCCCGCGCTGGTACTGCTCCCAGGTTTTGATCGGAATCTGGGGGCCGTCGTCCGGGCCCCGGTTGGCCAGGCCGTTCATGCCGAGGTAGTAGTCGCCGACCTGGTGCTGCGCCTGGCTGGACAGGTCCGTGTCGTTGATCGCCACGGCGTGGATGTGCCACGGCCAGTCACCCTGACTCGGGTTACGGACCCAGGCGGCGAAGCCGACCTGGCGCAGAGTCCGGACGACGGCGGTGCGCCTGGCCGCGGTCATGCCGGTGACCGCGATGTCCACCACGCCCCCGCCGTCGTGCGTACCGGCCGAGGTCGGATCGCCCCCGACGTTGTACGAGCCCTGCTCGAGCACCAGGGTGCAAGCGAGCAGACGCTGGGTCTCGGCCAGCATCGCCTGAGTACGGGCGTCGACGACGTACCCGTCACGCTGGACCTTCGCGCCCGGGCCGATCGTGTTGCCGACGGTGTACCGGTTCAGCCCGAGCTTCGTCAGCGACGTCGTGCCGGGCAGCCCGTTCGCGGCCAGGCCGGTGTAGCCGAGCGAGCGCTGGTAGGCCGCGTACGCCGAGACGGTCATGGTGCCGAAGTAGCCGTCGACCCACTGCGCGTCCAGCAGGTTCTGGTCCTGGAGCGCCTGCTCGACGGCGAGCACGGAACGCTTCGCGCCCGGAGTCAGGGTGTCGTCGTCACGACGGGGGTCGATCTGGGAGGCCAGGACGGTGGCCTCCATGTCCACGACGGGCCGCCCGGTCGCGGTGCCGGGACGCTGCGCTGTGGCGCCGGGTGGCGCGGCCCACGCTTGGGCCGGGACGCCACTGGCCACGCAGATCGCGGCGAGCCCGACGGCTAACCAGGGAAGGCGCATGGTCGATCCTCCTCGTAGGTAGTGAGTCGCGTTCGGAACGGACATCACTCTGCGAGAAGGGGTCTGCTGTTCGGTACCCCCGCCGTCCTGTCAGATCCGTCAGGACGTCATTGGCCTCGATGAATGCGATGTTGTCAGTTCGGGTGGCAACCGGGGCTGACATCGAGCGTTCGCAACCTGACACCGGTCGGGGCGACCCGGGACCCGGGAGATCGACCGGGGCGGCGGCTCGGCGGGGCTGCCCCCGGCTGCCGCCAGGCGTGCTCAGGCGTGCTCAGGCGGTGACGGTGAGCATGAAGTGCACCGGCCGGCGGCTGGGAAAGTAGGCCTGCCCGTGCTCGTCCACCATCTTCCAGCTGACCCAGCACGTGCCGGGGCGGCTCGGCGCGGTGACCGGAACACTGATCATCACCTGCTCGCCGGGCGGCGTGTCGCCGATCGCCACCCGATCCGGCACCCGGCAACCGTCATCGTCACCGGTGGGGTGCATCCGCGCCAGGAAGCGCTTGTGCCAGTCGACCGATCCCACGTTCGCGAGCACCCACACCACGACGAACTTGGTGTTCACCTTCACCCGCGTGCCGTCGGGGTGGGTGAGGTCGGCGACGAACTGGCTCGAGTCCCCGGGAATCAACGAGTCGGAGAACCCTGCCGAGGACGGCGACGCCGCCACGGCGTTGGAGCCGTCCCGGGACGACCGGCCGCGGACGGTAACGCCCAGGGCGGCGACCAGCGCTACCACCACCACCACCGCCGCCCCGGCGGCAGCGGCGGCGAGCCACCGCAACCGGTGCCGTCGCGCACCCGTGACCTCGTCCTCCGCAGCCACCTGCGGGTGCTCCGCAGCCCGCAGCGCGCGCCGGCCCCTTGGCACCAGGTCCGAGAACGCGGCGACGCCGGACACGACGGGCCTACCAGCCGCCGGGGTGTCCATGGCGTGAAACGTCTCAGCGGACACGACGCCGATGGTCATCGTGTCTACAGTGCCCGGGGTCTTCGCCGCAGCCGGGGAATCGGTGCTGACCGGCGTCAGGTCGCCGTCCGGGACGGCGTGGACCGCACCCGGGCGCTGAGCGTCTTCCCAGCGGCACCGCCACTGGACCTCGTCCGCCTCGCAGGCCCGGACGAACTCGCGCGTGGTCTCCCACGAGGGAAACCTGGTCCCGGCGGCAGCCTCGTGCAACGTCGTGTGCGAGATCCGGCCCGACCATCCAGCCATCTTCCGGAATGACGGGTTGCCCACGGCGGCCCGCAGTACCCGCAACTGTTCGGCGAATCTCTCGGCCGCCATGCCATCCTGGATCGACTCGCCGGCGGCACGCTGGTCTTCCATTCATCCCCCATGTCAGACGCCGTCGTCAGGCGTTGTCAGAGCCTGTAAGAAGATGCCGAACGGGCCTCGGCGGCCATCATCGTGATGGATCACGATACCGGGCGCGACGGTCCCGGTACATTGAAGCAGCTCGTTGATAAAGAGCCTTTCCTGACGTAGTGTGTGCACACTCGCGGCCGCCGGGCTGGCTGTGCCCGTGGCCCCTCGGACAGCCACCGCTCCGCCGGGCCACTGCCGGGCTACTGCTGCGGCGGACGCCAGGTGCTGCCGCCCAGGAGCTGGTCGGCGCCGAGCCAGGCGACGTTCATCATCCGGGTGGCGGTCTTCTCCGGATCGGCCCCGGGATGGTCGGCGAGCCAGTCGGCGAGCGACTCGCTCGCGCCGACCAGCGCGTACGCGACGACCTCCAGATCGGTGCCGCTCACCTCGCGCCCCCGGGCGCGCAGCGCGTGGTCGAGCATCCCGGCGACCACCTCCACTAGCCGGGCCCGCATGGCGGCCAGTTCCCCGGCGAACGGCTGCGAGCCCCGGGCCTGCCGGTAGAGCACCGCCCAGCCGTCCCGGTGCGCCCCGACGAAGCCGAAGAACGCCCGCAGCCCGCGCCAGAGCCTCTCGTCGGCGTCCAGGTCCGGGGCGGCGGCCCCGGCGATGGCCTCCGTCATCCGGGTGCCCTCGCGGTGCAGGCAGGCGACGAAGAGCTCCTCCTTCGTGCCGAGGTATGCGTAGACCATGGGCTTGGAGATGCCGGCGGCCTCGGCGATCTCGTCCATGCTGGCCGCGTGGAAGCCGCGCCGGGAGAAGACCCGGACGGCCGCGTCGAGCATCTGCTGCTCGCGTACGGCCCGGGGCAGGCGCTTGAAGGTGGGGGTGCTGGACACCTTGCGAGCATACCTACTCATGCGTAGGGTTACGCTTGAGTAACCACATTCGCCGCCCGAGAGGTGCATCTCCCATGACCGACTTCGACCCGGCCAACTTCGCCAACTACGGCCCGAAGGAGTTCGCCCAGCTGGTCAAGTCCACCCCCGACGACAAGATCGCCGAGGTGATGTCCGGCGACCTGCGCGGCAAGGTCCTGAGCGAGGTCTTCGGCCGGATGCCCTCGCTGTTCCGCGCCGACCGCGCCGGCGCCACCAACGCGGTGATCCACTGGAACATCACCGGCCGCCCCGACGGTGGCACCGACACGTACGAGATCGCCATCGCCGACGGCGCCTGCGCGGTCAACGAGACCCCGCAGCTCGACCCGAAGCTGAGCCTCACCATGGGCCCGGTCGAGTTCCTGAAGATCGTCTCCGGCGGGGCCAACCCGGTCATGATGTTCATGACGGGCAAGCTGAAGGCCAAGGGCGACCTGGGTCTGGCCGCCAACATCGCCAACCTGTTCGACATCCCCAAGGCCTGACATGGCCGAGTTCTCGCTCGACCTGAACGAGGAACAGCGGGACCTGCGGGACTGGGTGCACGGCTTCGCCGCCGAGGTCGTGCGCCCGGCCGCCGCCGAGTGGGACGAACGGGAGGAAACCCCCTGGCCCGTCATCCAGGAGGCGGCGAAGGTCGGCCTCTACGGCTTCGAGTTCCTCGCCACCTGCTGGGCCGACCCCACCGGCCTGTCCCTCCCGATCGCCAGCGAAGAGCTCTTCTGGGGCGACGCCGGCATCGGCCTGGGCATCTTCGGCACCTCCCTCGCGGTGGCCGCCATCTACGGCGCGGGCACCCCCGACCAGCTCGTCGAGTGGGTCCCGCAGTGCTTCGGCGACGTCGACTCACCCGCCGTCGCGGCGTTCTGCACCACCGAGCCGGAGGCCGGCTCCGACGTCAGCGCGATGCGCACCCGGGCCGTCTACGACGAGGCCACCGACGAGTGGGTGCTGCGCGGGCAGAAGGCGTACGCCACCAACGGCGGGATCGCCGGGGTGCACGTCGTGACCGCCTCCGTCGACCCGGAACTCGGCTCGCGCGGCCAGGCCGCGTTCGTCGTACCGCCGGGCACCGCCGGGTTGAGCGCCACCCGGAAGCTGCGCAAGCTGGGGCTGCGCGCCTCGCACACGGCGGACGTCTTCCTCGACGACGTCCGGGTGCCGGGCCGCTGCCTGCTCGGCGGGCGGGAGGCCCTGCTGGAACGGCTCGACCGGGCCCGCTCCGGCCAGCGCGCCTCCGGCCAGGCCGCGATGCGCACCTTCGAGCTGTCCCGGCCAACCGTCGGCGCGCAGGCGCTCGGCGTGGCCCGGGCCGCCTACGAGTACGCCCTCGACTACGCGAAGGACCGGGTCCAGTTCGGCCGGCCGATCATCGAGAACCAGGCCGTCGCGTTCGCGTTGGCCGACATGAGGATGGAGATCGACGCGGCCCGGCTGCTGGTCTGGCGGGCGTCCTGGATGGGCCGCAACAACCGTCCGTTCACCGCTGGCGAGGGCTCGATGTCCAAGCTCAAGGCCGGCGAGGTGGCCGTGTCCGTCACCGAGAAGGCGGTCCAGTTGCTCGGCGGGGCCGGCTTCCTGCGGGATCACCCGGTCGAGCGCTGGTACCGGGACGCGAAGATCTACACCATCTTCGAGGGCACCTCGGAGATCCAGCGGCTGGTCATCTCCCGGGCCATCTCCGGCGTGCACATCCGCTGACCCGTCGCCGGAGCACCCTCGCACCACCACGCGCGCGCCGCGCCGGCCCCCTCGTCACCGAGGGGGCCGGCGCGGTGGAGATCGGCACCGGAGGGGCCCGCGAGCAGGGCGTGGCCGGCCCCAGCAACACCGGCGGCACCTGACCAGACACGCCCGGCGAGGAGCCCCACAGGTGGGGCCCCGCACCGCCGAAGGAGGCCGTGCATGGACCTGCCGTTCGTCGTTGCCACGCTGACCCGGCGCGGCCTGCTCACCCCGGGCCGGCCCATCCGGATCGCCTCCCAGCTCGGCGCGCTGCGCAGATGGGGTTGGAGCCTCGCCGGTGAGCTGCGCCAGGCCGCCGCCCGGGACCCGGGCCGCACCGCCGTCGTCGACGAGCTGGGCGCCGAGCTGACGTACCGGGACCTGCTGGACCGGGCCGAGCGGCTGGCGACGTCGCTGCGCGGCGTGCTCGGCGTCCAGGCCGGGGACCGGATCGGGCTGCTCTGCCGCAACCACCCCGGGATGATCGAGGCCATGGTTGCCACCACCCTGCTCGGCGCGGACGCGGTGCTGGTCAACTCCGGGCTCTCCGCCGCGCAGCTCGCCACCGTCGCCGAGGAGCAGGCGCTCAAGGTCCTGGTGCACGACGCCGAGTTCGCCGACCGGCTCTCCGGCCTCCCCGCCGAGCTGCACCGGGTCGACGAGGCCCGGCTGGAGGAGCTGGTCGCGGGGGCGCAGCCCGGCGACCTCCGGCCGCCGCCGCGCGACGGCCGGACCATCGTGCTCACCTCCGGCACCACCGGCGCGCCCAAGGGCGCCCGCCGGCCCACCCCGCACGGCTTCGGCCCGCTGGTCTCCATCATCGACCGCATCCCGCTGCACGTCCGGCACACCGTGTTGATCGCCGCGCCGCTGTTCCACACCTGGGGGTACGCCGCCCTCCAGGTCTGCTTCGCCCTGCGGGCGACCATCGTGCTGCACCGCCGCTTCGACCCGGCCGCCACGCTGGACGCGCTGGCCGCGCAGCGCTGCGACGCCATGTTCGCGGTGCCGGTGATGGTGCAGCGGCTGATGGAGGTGCCCCCGCCCGGCCGGAGGCCGCCGCTGAAGGTGGTCGCGGTCAGCGGTTCCGCGCTGCCCGGCGGGCTGGCCACGAAATTCATGGACGCCTACGGCGACGTCCTCTACAACCTGTACGGCTCCACCGAGGTCTCCTGGGCCTCCATCGCCGGCCCCGCCGACCTGCGACGGGCTCCCACCACCGCCGGCCGACCGCCGTACGGCACCCGGCTGCGGATCGTCGACGAGGAGGGTCGACCGGTCCCCGACGGCCAGGTCGGCCGGATCTTCGTGGGCAACGAGATGCTGTTCGAGGGCTACACCTCGGGGGCGGGGCGGGAGAGCCGGGACGGGCTGCTGGACACCGGGGACCTCGGCCGGCTGGACGCCGACGGGCTCCTCTTCGTCGACGGACGGGCCGACGACATGATCGTCTCCGGCGGGGAGAACGTCTTCCCGTCCGAGGTGGAGGATCTGATCGCCCGGCTCCCCCAGGTCCGGGAGGCTGCCGTCATCGGCGTGCCGGACCCGGAGTACGGCCAGCGACTCGCCGCGTTTCTCGCCCTGCACCCCGGCGAGACGCTGGACCCGGAGGCGGTCCGCGAGTACGTCCGGCACTACCTGGCCCGGTTCTCCGTGCCCCGGGACGTGGTCTTCGTGAAGTACCTGCCGCGCAACGCCACCGGCAAGGTGCTGAACCGCGAGCTGCGCCGCTACTACGGCTGACGGGCTCTCCCCCGGCCGCGCCACCAGCACGGCCCAGGGGTTCCTCCCCCAGCCTTGGACCGGGCACACCAGGGACTCACCCGAGCCGCCGACCGGGGTGCGCCGGGGGACTCTCCCGGATGCTCCGGCTCTCCCCGGCGGGCAGGCTCGACGGCATGAAGATCACGAATCGCCGGACCGTCCTCGTCGCCACGGCGCTCGGCGCCCTGCTGACCGTCACCGCCCCCGGCGCGGTCGCCGCCGCCCCCCGCACCACCGACGCCTCGACCCCCGGCTCCGCCGCCGCCCCCGCCCCCGGCTCCGTGGCTGCCGGCTCCGCGGGCGCCGGGACGGCGACGCTCGGCCGGGGCGGCGCCGGCTGCCGGCCCGGCACCCTCGACCCCGGCCCTCTACAGGCGGCGATCGCCGGCCTACCCAGCGCCGACGCGACCAGCGCCCAGGTGCGGATCACCACCCCGGAGGGCTGCTGGACGGGCGTCACCGGCGTACGGGACCTGCGCACCCAGGCCCCGGTGCCGCCGCACGCACGGTTCCGGGTGGGCAGCGCGACCAAGGTCTTCACCGCCGCCCTCGTGCTCCAGCTCGCCGCCGAGGGGCGGGTCGACCTGAACCGGCCGGTGCAGGGATACCTACCCGGCCTGCTGCCCGCCGACTACCCGACCGTGACCGTCCGCCAGCTGCTCGACCACACCAGCGGCATCCCCAGCCCGACCGCGCGGGGCGACATCGAGTGGCAGATCGCCCACCGGTACGACCGCTGGACCCCGGAACAGATCGTCCGGCGCGGGCTGGAAAACGGCCGCGAGTTCGACCCCGGCGAGAAGCAGCACTACACCAACATGGGCTACATCGTCGCCGGCCTGCTGATCGAGAAGGTCACCGGCCACTCGTACGAGGCGGAACTGGACCGGCGGATCGCCCGGCCGCTCGGCCTGCGGGACACGTACGCGCCGGGCGACGACCCGCGCATCCGTGGCCCGCACGCGCACGGCTACCAGGCCGTGGTGCGCGGCGGGACGACCGAGCTGGTGGACGCGACCACCTGGAGCCAGACCTTCACCCCGGCCTCCGGGAACGTCATCTCCAGCCTCGCCGACCTGGACACCTTCATCACGGCGCTGTTCACCGGCCGGGTGGTGCCGGAGCCACAGCTCACCGAGATGTTCACCCTCCCGCAGGTGGACGACGTCGAGGGCGGGCCGGCCCGGTACAGCGCCGGGCTGACCGCAATGCCGCTGCCGAACGGCGAGACCCTGTGGGCCAAGACCGGCTCCCGGTTCGGCTACCTGACCGCCGTGGCCTCCACCCGGGACGGCCGGTTCCGGGTGGAGTACTCAATCACCGCGACGAACGCCAAGGGCGAGGAACTGAGCGCCACCGCCCAGGCCGTCATCGCCGCCGCCCTCGGCATGGCCTGACCCGCGCCCGCCGATCGTCCGACGGCCCCGGCCGACCCACGTCACGGATACAGGGTCAGGCCGGGTGCCCGGGCGATCGCGGCAAGCTGTTCCACGGTGAGCAGGGGCTCTTTGGCGGTCTTCGAGGGCCGCATCTGGTTACCGACCGGCTCAAACCGGGAGTTGTTGGTGACGGCGAGCACCGAGGTGCCGTCCGGCCGCAGCAGCTTCACCCGCAGCTGCCGCTGACCCGGCCCCGCGACCATGCTGCTGACCACTGCGGCCGAACCGTCTGGATAGTTGACGACCTCGCAGTCGTCCGGCTCGGGCGCATGTCGGCAGTCGGGCGTGGCCTCGTCCGTGGCCGTCGGCGTCACCCGGAGCAGGAAAGCGCCAGACTCCTCGCCCCGCCGGACCGTCCCGTCCAGCATGTACTCCCGGTATTGGGACTTGTACTGGAACTGCGGTTCGGAGCAGCCCTTCAACGCAGGGACGATCCGCACCCCGTTGGGCAGTAGGGCTGGCAGCGCGTCCCGGAGCGCCCCGGTCAGTCGGGCGACCCCGGCCCCGGGTGCCTCCGTCGGCCGGGTACGGACCGTGTCGTGCGACTGCAGGGGCGGCAGGGGCCCGCTGGCCTGCGGGGTCACTCCGGCACACAGTGGCACGGGGGTCGACGGGGCCCCGGTGGGCAGGCTGAGCACCGGCAGGGTGACCGCACGGGGCGGGCCTCCGGCCGCCAGCGCCGGCACCACGGCCACCGCAGCGACGGCAGCCGCGACGCCGATGCCGCTCCACACCCACGACCGGTGCCGGCGACGCCGCCGCTCGGCGCTGATCAGGTGTTCCACGTCGATCCGGGTCGCCGGCGCTTCAGCTGCGGCGGCATGCAGTTGGGACGTGATCTCATCCATCGGCGCGTACCCCCTCGTGGGTGGCCGGCACGCCGACGAGGCGGCCCCGCAGCGCCTCGATGGCCCGCGCGGCCTGACTCTTCACGGTTCCGGTGGTGCAGCCCAGTTCCCGGGCCGTCTCCTCGACCGAGAGGTCGCAGAAGTAACGCAGCACCAGGACAGCCCGCCGTCGGGGCGGCAGCTCGGCCAGCAGGGCGAGGATGGTCAGCCGGTCTGCGGCCCCGTCGGTCGCGGACCGCACCGCGCCGTCCGGCACGTCCGCCCACGCGGCCTCCCGCCGCCACGGCCGGCGCCGCTCGTCCAGCCAGATCCGCAGCAGGACACGCCGGGCGTACGCGTCCGGGTTGTCCATCGCGGAGACCCGTCGCCAGTGCCGCAACAGCCGGACCAGCGCCATCGACACCAGGTCGTCCGCCGTGTGCCAGTCGCCGCAGAGCAGGTACGCCGTGCGACGCAGCGGGTCCAGCCGCGCCGCGACGTACTCGCGGTAGCCCTCGATGTCGGCAGGCAATCCGCCACCCCCTCACCTCACCGGTCAAACGGAGGCGAGGGGGGCGGGGGTTGCCTGTCAGCGGGGAATTGTGATCCGGCCGTCGACCGCCGCGGCGGCAATGTCGGTGCGGTGGTGCGAGCCGGCCAGCCCGATGCCGCCGACCAGCGCGTACGCGGCGTCCCGTGCGGCGGCGAGGGTGGGGCCGGTGGCCGTACCGCAGACGACCCGGCCCCCCGCGGAGAGCAACGCGCCGTCGGCGGCCCGGCGGGCGGTGCCCGCGTGGATCACGCCCGGGCGGTCGGCGCCGGTGATCACGTCGCCGGTGCGCGGGGCGCCCGGGTAGTTGTCGGCGGCCACGACCACGGTCACCGCCGCGCCGTCGCGCCAGCGCAGCGGCGGGTGGTCGGCCAGGGTGCCGGTGGCGGCGGCGTGCAGCAGGCCGCCGAGCGGGGTCTCCAACAGGGCGAGGACGACCTGGGTCTCCGGGTCGCCGAAGCGGGCGTTGAACTCGATCACCCTGGGCCCGTCGGCGGTCATCGCCAGCCCCACGTAGAGCAGGCCGGCGAACGGGGTGCCCCGGCGGCGCATCTCCGCCAGGGTCGGGTGGACGACGTCGGCCATCACCTCGTCGACCAGGCCGGGCGGCGCCCAGGGCAGCGGCGCGTACGCCCCCATGCCGCCGGTGTTCGGGCCGGAGTCGCCGTCGCCGACCCGCTTGAAGTCCTGCGCCGGCAGCAGCGGCACCGCCGCCTCCCCGTCGGTGACCACGAAGAGGGAGACCTCGGGACCTGCGAGGTATTCCTCGACGACGACCCGCCCGCACTCCCGCGCGTGGCGCAGCGCAGCGGCCCGGTCGTCGGTCACCACGACGCCCTTGCCGGCGGCCAGCCCGTCGTTCTTCACCACGTACGGCGGGCCGAACTCGTCCAGCGCGGCGGCGGTGGACGCCTCGTCCACGCAGGTGTACGCCCGGGCGGTCGGCACGCCGGCGGCGGTCATCACGTCCTTGGCGAACGTCTTCGAGCCCTCCAGCCGGGCGGCCTCGGCGGACGGCCCGAACGCGGCGATGCCCTTGGCGCGCACGGCGTCGGCGACCCCGGCGACCAGCGGCGCCTCCGGCCCGATCACCACCAGGTCGGCCCGGATCTCCACGGCCAACGCGGCCACCCCCGCCGGGTCGGCCACGTCGACGGCCCGCAACTCGGCCACCGCACCGATCCCCGGATTTCCGGGCGCGGCAACCACCTGCTCGACGGCCGAATCGTCAGCCAACCCCAGGGCGAGCGCATGCTCGCGCCCCCCACCACCCAAAAGAAGTACGCGCACGCCAAAGAACCCTACCCGCCCCCTCCCCGCCCACCCCCGCCCCGCCCTGCCCTGCCCCGCCGCGCCCTGCCCTGCCCCGCCGCGCCGCGCCCCTGCCGCGCCCCTGCCGCGCCGTGCCGCGTTGATCAAGGGGTTTGCGTCAACTTTGATCTCTAACCTGACGTAAACCCCTTGATCAACACCCCGTTGAGGGGTGGGTGGGGTTAGGGGTCATTGCCTGGCGGACCGTCCAGGGGATGTAGTCCGGGCGGAGGGTGTCGGCCCAGGTGAAGCGGAGGATTCGCCAGCCCGCGTTGATCAAGCGATTCTGCCTGCGGCGGTCGGCGAAGAGGGCGTCCGGCGTGCTGTGCGGGCCGCCGCCGTCGGCCTCGGCGATCAGCCTCGCGGCGCGCCAGCCCAGGTCGCCGATGCCGAGCAGGTGGCCGTCCTCGTCACGGACCTCCAGTTGCAACTCGTCCGGAGGGACCCCGCCGTCGACGCATCTGAGCCGCGACCGGCTCTCCAATGGTGACTGCGACCTCCCGTCCGCCTCGACGAGGTACCCCCGGGCGGCCACGGCGCCCCGGCGTCCCCGAAGGAGGGCCGGTGCCATCGCCAGGTCCTCCGCTGTGATGAGTCCGGCGTTCAGGGCCGAGTCGAGGACGGACACCGCCGGGTACCGGCTCTGACGGAGGATCACATCCGTGACCGTACGAAGTGGAGACGTCACGGGAGTGCCGGCCACGCGGACGATGTCACCGGCGGAGACGGTCAGTTGATGGACCACCAGCAGGGGATCGCTGTGCCGCTGGGACCGGGGTTGGTCCACGGGCACGGAGACGTGAACGGCGGAGCTCCGGCGCAGGCCGGCGATTCCGTGCAGCTCCATCGCCGTGTCCAGGACCGCGAAGGCGCCCGGGCCCAGGCTCGCCACCGCTGCCCGGATGCGGGCCCGGTTGACCAACGGGTCGGTCGGCTTCCCGTACGGCGCGAAGCAGCCACGTGCCAGCCGCGTCCAACGGCCGGAGCGCCAGAGCTGCCGGACCTGGTCCCTGCTGAGGCCGGCCGCCAGGGCCTGCCCGGTGGTGACCATCCCGCCCTGACCGGCGGCGACCTGACTGATGAGTTCGAGCGGCATCACCGCTCCACCCTCACCCCAGACCCGAAACACCTCCACCCCTATGGATAACCCTGTGGATAACTCAGGGCATCCGAGTGTTGATCAAGGGGTTTACGTCAGATCAGAGATCAAAGTTGACGTAAACCCCTTGATCAACACAACACGGCGAAGGGGGCAGCGCGCCGGGGTTAGGGGAGGAGGGGGTGGCGGGTTACGTTTTCCTCGCGGCCGGGGCCTACGCCTACGACGCTGACTCGGGTGCCGCAGATCTCCTCGATGCGGGCGATGTAGCGGCGCGCGTTCTCCGGGAGGTCAGCCTCGGTTCTCGCCTTGGTGATGTCCTCCTGCCAGCCGTCGTGCTCCTCGTAGATCGGCTTGGCGTGGTGGAAGTCGGTCTGCGTCATCGGCATGTCGTCGAAGCGCTCGCCGTTGATCTCGTACCCGACGCAGAGCGGGACCTTGGGCAGGCCGGTGAGCACGTCCAGCTTGGTGATCACCAGGTCGGTGACGCCGTTGAGGCGGCACGCGTACCGGGCGACGACGGCGTCGAACCAGCCGCACCGGCGCTCCCGGCCGGTCGTCGTGCCGTACTCGTGGCCGACCTTGCGCAGGTGTTGACCGTTGTCGTCGAACAGCTCGGTCGGGAACGGGCCGGAGCCCACCCGGGTGGTGTACGCCTTGCTCACCGCGATGACCTTGTTGATCGCGGTCGGCGGGATGCCGGCACCCACGCACGCCCCACCCGCCGTCGGGTTCGACGAGGTCACGAAGGGGTAGGTGCCGTGGTCCATGTCGAGCATGGTGGCCTGGGCACCCTCCAGCAGGACCGTCTCGCCCCGGTCGAGGGCGTCCCAGAGCATCACCCGGGTCTCGGCGATGTACGGCTTGAGCCGCTCGGCGTACTCCAGGTACTCCTCGACGGTCGCCTCGACGTCGATCGCCTTGCGGTTGTACACCTTGAACAGGATCTGGTTCTTCTCGCGCAGCGCGAGTTCCAGCTTCTTGTGCAGGATGCCCGGGTCGAGCAGATCCTGGAGCCGGATGCCCATCCGGGCGACCTTGTCCCCGTACGCCGGGCCGATGCCCCGGCCGGTGGTGCCGATCCGGGAGCTGCCGAGGTAGCGCTCCACCACCAGGTCCAGGGCCCGGTGGTGCGGCATGATCAGGTGCGCGTCACCGGAGATCCGCAGCCGGGACACGTCCACGCCACGCTCGGCGAGGCCGTCGATCTCGGTCAGCAGCACCTTCGGGTCGACCACCACACCGTTGCCGATGATGATCATCGCGCTCGGTGAGAGCGCGCCGGACGGCATCAGGTGCAGCGCGTACTTCTGCCCGTCAGGGGTGATCACCGTGTGGCCGGCGTTGTTGCCGCCGGAGTAGCGCACGACGTAGTCGACCCGCTCACCCAGCAGGTCGGTAACCTTGCCCTTGCCCTCGTCGCCCCACTGAGCGCCGATGAGCACGATCGCTGGCATCTTTTCCGCCTCCAGAAGGCTCGGGTGCCAGGTGGCGACCGGTCGGCGAGCCCGGGGTGTCAGGCTAACAAGAGGTCGGGGCGGGATCAGCAGGGGTTCGTCGAGAGTCAGGAGAATCTTTCGTGTACGACGTGGTGCTGCTCACCCTCGGCTCGGAGCGGGACGCTCCCGGCGGGGGCTGCGGCAGCGACGGAGCCTGCTGCGGCGACACCAACGGGGACGCCCCCGGGCGGGCCGAGGAACGGTGTGAGACTCCCCGGGTGCCGGTGCTGGCCTGCGCGGATGCGCTGACCGCCCGGGGTGCCCGGGTGGAGACCATCACCGCCCACTCGGACGCCGAGATCGACGAGGTGCTGGCGCGGCTCGACGGCCCGCCCCGCCCCGACGGGCTCACCTGGCCCGATCCCGACTCGAAGATCCGGCTGGTCGTCGCCACGGCAAGCGACAGCCAGTTGCGGGCCGTCGTGCGCCGGCTCGTCCGGCGGTACGCCCCACCGCCCAGCCGCCGCCCCGCCGATTTGCCCGGGAACCGTACGGTGCCGGATTTGCCGCCGGTGGGCGTACTCCCGCTCGATCCGGCCCGGGGCGGCGGGCAGCGTGACCTGGCCGCGCAGCTCGGGCTGCCGCGCGACCCGGCGGACGTGGCCGCCGCGGTCCTGGACGGCACCCCCCGCCGGCTCGACCTGCTGCGCAACGACGGCGGCTCGGTGACGCTGGACGGCGCGCTGCTCGGCGCCACCGACGACGCCGGCCGACCGCTGCACTGGCGGGGCCGGATCGAGGTCGACGACGCCGTGCTCTCGGCGGGCGACGACCCCCTCCTCGCCTGTGCCATCGGCAACGCGGGCGGATACGCCCAGCTCGACGGCCTTCCCCTGCTCACCGCCGGAGACCCGACGGACGGCGTGGTCGAGGTCGCGGTGGCCGTTCCCGTGGTGACCCGCTCGGCGTTGGGCAGGAAGCGGATGCGGTTCGAGGTACGCCGGGCGCGGGGGCGCGCGGTGGCCGTCATCCCGCGCGACGAGCGGGTGCCCTACCTCGACGACGGGGTCGAGGGGGAGCTGAGCCGGAAGCGGTCGTGGTGGACCGAGCCGGGTGCCTGGGCGGTCTGGACCGCCTGAAGAGCCCCTGCGGCGTTCCACCGGCAACATTCGCCCCGAGGGTACGGGCACCATGCGGGGTACGGGCACCGTGCCGGACGATTCACCGGCACGCTGGGGTGTCCGGGGGAGGGACTCCGGGGCGCGGACCGGCGGAGATCCGCGTCGATGGCCGGCGGTTCGGCCCCGGGGCCTATCCTCGGCAGGAGGAATGGGGAGGAACCGTCGTGGACGACAACGCCGACCGGGTCCACGTACCCGGCCAGCAGCCGGCTCCGGAGCGGGACATCGAACCGCTCTGGCCGCCGGACCCGACCGATCCCGGGCCGGCCAGCTCCGGCCCGGCGTGGGCCGTGCGTGCACCCCAGCAGCCGACACCCCAGCGGCCGACACCCCTTCCACCGGTCCCCGGGCCGGGGCTTGACGCGCAGAGCGCGTACCCGTCGTTGGCCGCCTCGCCGGCCGCGCGGCCCGGAACGGGGCCGCGAGAGGCGTACCCTCCCGCCGTCGCGCCGCCGGGCGGGCATCCCGAGGCCGGACCGCAGGGCGGATACCCGGCCACCACCGGACCGCAAGGCGGGTATCCCGGGGGCGGACCGCAGGGCGGATACCCGGCCACCACCGGACCGCAGGGCGGGCAGGTCGGGGGCGGCCAGGGTCACGGCCACGGGCAGAGTCCGCCGGGGCCCGGCGAATGGCCGGTGGACGGACCGGACGGGTGGGCTCCGGTGCCGTCGGAGACCGCATGGGCGCCACCGTCCGTGGGCGGCGTGCCGGCCCCCCGGGTCGGGCAGCCGGCACCCGGTCCGGTGGATCTGCATCTGCCCTTCACCCTGGACCAAGCGGCCACCGCGCACCCGGCCCCGATCCCGGCCCGTCGGCCGGTGGACTCGTCCGGGCCGGCCGACCCGTCGACGCCTCCGGCGCCCATGGCCCCGCCGCACGGCCCTCCGACGGCCGGCCCTCCGACGGCCGGCCCGGCCGCCTCCGCGGTGACCGGCCCGACCGCGGTAGCCGGCCCGACCGCGGTAGCCGGCCCGACCGCGGTAGCCGGCCCGACCGCGGTAGCCGGCCCGACCGCGGTAGCCGGCCCGACCGCGGTAGCCGGCCCGACCGCGGTAGCCGGCCCGACCGCGACTAGCGGACAGGGCATGAGCGGCGGACAGGGCATGAGCGGGGCTGCCGGGAGCGACGGCGGGCGGAACGGTACGGCCGGCGGAACGGTGCCGGGATCGAACGGCGGAGTGCGGGGAACGGCCGAGTCCCCGTGGGCCCTGCCACCGAGGCGTCCCGGCGCGAACGGGCCGAAGCAGGATGGCCCAGGTCCGGACGACACGGGTCCGGAGGATACGGCTGCGGACGGGCCGGCTGCGGACGGTTGGTCGGGCGGGACGGAGTCGAAGGGACCGGAGCCGAAGGGACCGGAGCCGAAGGGACCGGAGCCGAAGGGACCGGAGCCGCACGCCAGCCTGAGTACGGCCCCCGGTCCGGCGGGGACCGCAGCGCACCCGCCGGGGCCGTTCCCGCCGGTGATGAACCCGCCCGGGCCGCTGCCCCCGACCCCCTATCCGCCCGCCACCGGCGGCACGCCGGCCGACCCGTACGCCGCCGGTCCCCCGGCTGCCGACCCGTACGCCGCTGGGGGACCGGCGGCCGTTACGGGCCCGCCGATGGGGTGGGGGCCGGGACAGCAGCCCGGCCCGGGGCCCCTCACCGCAGGACAGCCGAGCTGGTATCCCCCGAGCTGGCCGCAGCACGGCCAGCAGCCGCCGGCCCCGGTGACGCAGCCGCCGTACCAGGAGGCGGACGGGGTGACCCGGGTGCCGCCCGGCTACCCCGACGTGGGCTGGACGCCCGACCTCGGGACCGCGCCGACCGCCGAGGACTTCGCCCGCCGCCGGCAGGTCCGCCCGGCCGACCCGGTGGCCACCATGGGCGTACGGGCCGTGGTGAACAAGACGGGGCTGGTCAAGCTCCCGCCAGGGCGGCACGAGCAGGAGTTGCGCCACGACATCGAGATGGTGCGCCGCAACTTCGGCGGGCTGCGTCAGGTGACCGTGGTCAACCCGAAGGGCGGCGCGGGCAAGACCGTGGCGATCCTGCTGCTCGCCATGACGTTCGGGCAGAAGCGCGGCGGGTACGTGCTGGCCTGGGACAACAACGAGACCCAGGGCACCCTCGGGATGCGCGCCCAGCAGGACTTCCACTCCCGCACGGTGCGCGACATGCTGCGCGACCTGGGCCAGTTCCAGGGCGCTCACGGGCGGGTCGGCGACCTGTCGCAGTACGTCCGCTCGCAGGGCGAGGGGATGTTCGACGTGCTCGCCTCGGACGAGTCGGCCACCGGTGGGGAGATGCTCACCGCGTCGGCGTTCGCCGAGATCCGGGAGGTGGTCAGCCGGTTCTACAAGCTGATCTTCGTGGACACCGGCAACAACGTCCGGGCGCAGAACTGGCAGGCCGCGATGGACGCCACCGATCAGCTCGTGGTGACGATGTCGGCCCGGAACGACTCGGCGGAGACCGCCGCCCGGATGCTCGACCACCTGGAGCAGAGCGGCCGGCAGCGGCTGGTCCGACAGGCGGTGACGGTGGTGTCCATGCCGCCGTCGCGCAAGGAGATCGACCTGCCGGCCATCCAGGAGCACTTCGCGGCCCGAACCCGGGCGGTGCTGCTGGCCCCGTACGAGCGGTTGATCGACACCGGCGAGCCGATCCGGTACGGGGGGCTCTCCTCGGCCACCCGGGACGCCTGGCTGAAGATCGCCGCATCGGTCGCCGAGGGGCTCTGAGCAGCGCGACGGCCGGTCCGGCAGTTGCCGGACCGGCCGTCACCGGGTCACCGGGATCAGGCGCCGGCCAGGGCGTCCCCGGCGGCGGGGTCGCAGTCGCGCAGGAACTGGGCGCAGCGGGCCGCCTCGTCGGCCTCGCCGATCTCGCCGGCGGCCCGGGAGAGCACGTACAGGCAGCGCAGGAATCCCTGGTTCGGCGCGTGCGACCAGGGCACCGGGCCGTGCCCCTTCCAGCCGCTGCGGCGCAGCTGGTCCAAGCCCCGGTGGTACCCGGTCCGGGCGTACGCGTACGCCGTAACGACCTGGCCGGCGGCCAGGGCGCGGCCCGCGAGCGCGGCCCAGCCGGCACTGTAGGTCGGGAAACGGGCCGCGACCTCGGCGTACGCCTCGTCGGTGCCGGCCTCGGTGGCGGCGGCGAGCGTAGCGTCGGCCTCGTCGTGGACCGGCAGGAGGGTGGCCGGCGGCTCTGGCAACAGGTTCTGCATCGTCCCATTCAACCCGCTTCGCTCTACGCCGCGCGAGGGGGTTGGCAGACCCGGCTGGCTGAACGGTTGAGGCATTGATCACGCCTGCGGCCCCACGTCGGGGGACCTGCGGCCCATGCCGCCGGCAGCCGTTCTCCACTACAACTATTGGTCCGGAGCCTCCCCAGGAACCGGTCACGCAGGAGCCCGGTGGCCTCGCCACCGGGCTCCTGTCGTCCGGAGGCCGGCGCACCGCCGCACCGCCGGATCGGCGGATCGGCGGATCGGCGGGGCGCCCCGCCGGGCGGGTTTGGCGGGTTGCGCCGGGTGGGCAGGATGGGCGGGTGCCGACCCCACCTCCCGCAGACGTCACCTCCCCGCACGACACCAGCGCCACCGAGATCGAGACCCGCAGCACCTTCGAACAGCGGTTGACCACCGGCACCCTGGCCGGGCTGACCGTCCAGGGCCTGCGCCTGGACCTCGACCCGGTCCCCGACCTCACCGGGACTGAGGTGACCGGCACCCTCTTCGTCGGCTGCCGCTTCGCCTCCCGCGAGGTGGGCGCCGACCTGGTCCGGCGCGGTGCGAACGTGGTGCCGCCCTTCTCCGGGCTGCCGTACCCGACCCAGCCGTCGCACCTCTACACCCCCGACGAACTGGCCGCCGGCTTCGCCGAGGGCGGCTTCGCGAACATGTACGACACCCGGGTGTACGCGCACTTCCGAGCGCACGGCGGCGCGCTGCCCGAGGTCAAGGAGGCGCTCGGCCAGCGGCTGCACGATCACGGCGTGGACAACGCGCTGGTCGACGCCACCCGCGCCTGGCTGGCCACGCACGGCCCGCAGTCGGTGGTCGGTGTGATGGGCGGGCACGCCGTCCGGCGGGGCAGCGTGCCGTACCGGATGGCGGCGGTGCTGGGCTGGGAGCTGGCCCGGGCCGACCGGCTGGTGGTGACCGGCGGCGGGCCCGGCGTGATGGAGGCGGCCAACCTGGGCGCGTACCTGTCGAGCCGGCCGGCCGAGGAGCTGACCGCGGCGATCGACCTGCTGACGACCGCGCCGGACTTCACCGACCACGAGCGCTACACCGCCGCCGCGCTGGAGGTCCGGGCCCGGTACGGGGCACCACCAGCCGTGCCCCGGCAGCGCGGCGCCGACCTGGACTGGGCGCGGGCCGGCGGGCTCGCCATCCCCACCTGGTTGTACGGGCACGAGCCGGCGAACCTGTTCGCCGGGCGGATCGCCAAGTACTTCTCGAACGCCATCCGGGAGGACACCATCCTGCGGCTGGCCCGGGGCGGGATCGTCTTCGCGCCCGGCCGGGCCGGCACCGTGCAGGAGGTGTTCCAGGCGGCGACGAAGACGTACTACGGCACGGACGGGTCGAGCGGCGCGTACGTCTTCCTGGACCGGGCCTACTGGACGACGGAGCTGCCGGTCGAGGCGCTGCTGCGCCCCCTGCTGACCGCCTCGCCGTTCGGTGACCTCTCCGGCACCGTGCACCTCACTGACGACGTGCGGGAGGCGGTCCGGGTGCTGACCGCCGGCTGACCACTGCGACGACGACGGCCGGCCCCTCCCGGGTGCCGGCCGTCGTGTCGTACGGGTGGGTGTTACTTCGCCCGGGTGCCGGTGGAGCGCAGGTGCTCGCAGGCCTCGACGACGCGGGCGGAGAGCCCGGCCTCGGCGAGCTTGCCCCAGGCGCGCGGGTCGTACAGCTTCTTGTTGCCGACCTCGCCGTCGACCTTCAGCACGCCGTCGTAGTTGCGGAGCATGTGGTCGGCGACGGGCCGGGTGAAGGCGTACTGGGTGTCGGTGTCGATGTTCATCTTCACCACGCCGTAGTCCAGCGCCTCGCGGATCTCGGACAGCAGCGAGCCGGAGCCGCCGTGGAAGACCAGGCTGAGCGGCTTGTCCTTGCCGTACTTGGCGCCGACCGCCTCCTGGATCTGGTTGAGGATCTCCGGGCGGAGCTTGACGTTGCCCGGCTTGTAGACGCCGTGCACGTTGCCGAAGGTCAGCGCCGCCATGTAGCGGCCCTTCTCGCCCAGGCCGAGGGCCTCGACCATGGCCAGGCCGTCCTCGACGGTGGTGTAGAGCTTGTCGTTGATGGCGTTCTCGACGCCGTCCTCCTCGCCACCGACGACGCCGACCTCGATCTCCAGGACGATCTTGGCCTCGGCGGCCCGGTCCAGCAGCTCGGACGCGATCTTCAGGTTCTCCGCCACCGGCACGGCCGAGCCGTCCCACATGTGCGACTGGAACAGCGGCTCCTGGCCGGCGGCGACCCGCTCCTTGGAGATCTGCATCAAGGGCCGGACGAACTTGTCCAGCTTGTCCTTCGGGCAGTGGTCGGTGTGCAGGGCGATGTTGACCGGGTACTTCTTGGCGACCTCGTGGGCGTACGCGGCGAACGCCACGGCACCGGTGACCATGTCCTTCACGGACGGGCCGGACAGGTACTCCGCGCCACCGGTGGAGACCTGGATGATGCCGTCGCTCTCCGCGTCGGCGAAGCCCTTCAGGGCCGCGTTCAGCGTCTGCGAGGAGGTCACGTTGATCGCGGGGTACGCGTACCGGCCCGCCTTGGCGCGGTCCAGCATCTCCGCGTAGGCCTCGGGGGAAGCGATGGGCATATCGAACGCTCCTTACTTACCGCTGTCGGCCGTACTGGCCGCTGTCTTCCATGGGTGCGCCGGACCGCGCTGTCCTCCACCGGAAGTATCCCGTAGAGGGCGGCCACGGGCGTAACCGACCCTTGACCCGCCCGAGGCGTGGGCCGGTGACCGGGGTGCCGGGCACCCCCTGCGAAACCTCACCGGCCCTCCCACCGGTCCGGCACGGCGACGCTGATCAGCCAGGTCACCACGGCCATCACGATGGCCCCCCAGAAGGCGGCCCAGAACCCGTCCACCCGGAACGGCAGGTCCAACTGGCGGGCGATCCAGTCGGTCAGCAGGAACAGCAGCGCGTTGACCACCAGCGCGAACAGCCCCAGGGTCAGCAGGTAGAAGACGCAGCCCACCACCTTGATCACCGGCTTCAGCACGGCGTTGACCACGCCGAAGATCAGCGCCACCACCACGAGGGTGAGCACCGTGTTGCCGCCGTACCGGCCGCCCACCTCGACGCCGGGCACGATCAGGGTGGCGATCCACAACGCGATCGCCGTGATCGCCAGCCGGATCAGGAAGCCCACGACACCATCCTGGCACCGCCGGCCGGGCCCGGAGGGCCGATTCCGCCGACTCGGCTTTCTCCCCGGCTCCGAGCGCGCACCCGGGTCAGCCCGTACGGTGTGGGTAGCTTTCCACCGGAATCAGGGAGGGACGATGGGTCAGCCCGACGAGGACTTCGCTCCGAGCGACCACCTCACTCCGGAGGAGCGGGACCCGGAGGCGTCCCCGGCCGACGCCGTGGAACAGGCCACCTCGACCGACCCGGCCGACGGCGAGCAGGAGCCGACCCGGGGCCTGGAGGTCGACGACTGGGACGCCATGGAGCAGGCCCGGGTTGTCGCCCCCGACGAGGACGACTACCGCTGAGCCCGCTCCGCGCTCCCGGGCTGCGGTCGCACCGGCGGGGCGGGGCCGGCTGCACGTTGCGGCAGCGGTAATCAACCGTGACGACGAGGCTCGCCGGCGACCCGAGCGAGGGCAACGACATAGCCACGATCACTGTCAAGGCCGGCACCGGAACGGGCGGCGGGGGTGGCGGTGACGGCGGTCTGCCGGTCACCGGCGCCTCGACCGGCCTGATCGCCGGCATCGGCGGCCTGCTGCTCGTGGCCGGCGTCGGCGGCTACCTGGTGGCCAAGCGCCGCCGGACCCGCTTCGTCGCCTGATCCACCCGTACCGCCGGCGCCCCGCCGACCCACCCGGGTCGGCGGGGCGCCGGTTTCACCGCAGAGGGACGATGGGCCAGCCCGACGAGGACGACTACCGCTCAGCCGGTGCGACGGGCGCCCGGAGACCGGACGGCGATGGGCGGGGGCCGCCCGTCGCCGTCGTAGTCGACACGGTCAGCGCGGGCCGGTGACCCGCTCGGGGTGCGCCGCGACCCACGCCGCGAGGCGATCCTCGCGCAGCGCGGCGAGCAGCTCCGGGGCGGCGGCCGGGTCCGGCTCGTAGCGGTGGGCCGGGGCGTCGACCAGTACGGCCGGCAGGTTGAGGCCGACCACCTCGGCGGACCTCAACCGGGGCACGAGGGCCAGCAGGTCGAGCAGCGAGCCGCTCGCCGAGCTGAGGGTGAGGTGCGGGCCGATGTCGGCGGCCAGCCGGGACACCCGCACCGGGTCGTGCAGCACGCCCCGCTCGTCGGCCCGGCGCACCAGGGCGGCGGCGAATTGTTGGGCGTTGCGGTCCCGGTCCTGGGAGTCGTCGGCAAGGGTGCGCCGCTGCCGGAGCAAATCCACGGAGGCTGCTCCGTCCAGGTGCTGGCAGCCGGCCGGGTACGTCCGGCCGGTGTGGAACGAAAGCACCTCGGTCGGCAGGCAGAGCTCCACCCCGCCCACCGCGTCGGTGATCTTCCGCAGCACGGGATAGGTCAGCACCGCGCCCGCGTCGACGCGTACCCCGGTCAACCGGGCGACGACCTGCGAGGTGAGGCTATAGCCCGCGCCGAGGTCGGGCTGTCGCCCCTCCCTGCGGCTTCCGGAGGCGAAGGCGGCGTTGATCTTTTCGCTGCCGTGGCCGGGGACGGCCACCTTCAGATCGCGCGGGATCGACAGCAGGTAGAGCCGGCTGCGGTCGGCCGGCACGTGCACCAGCAGGATCGAGTCGGCCATCGGGGGTTGCGGGCCGCTGGAATCCACGCCGAGAAGCAGCAGGTTCATCGCCCCGACGGGTTCCCCACCGGTCGGGCCAGCGAGGAATTCGGCCCGTTCCGGGGCCTTGGCCGGGGTGACGAGCGGGGCCGCGCCGAGCCCGGTAACCGCCAGCAGGGCCAGGGTCGCCCCGCCGAGCGTGGTACGTCGGCGGCGACGCCGACGGACGGCGGCGATCCGGTCAATGGCCGCACGCAGCGGGCCGGTCGGCGGGGTGAGTGACTCGTGCCGCTCGAACGCGGCATGCAGGTCGTCCTCGATCATGATCAGGCCTCCACGTATTCGGCCCGGAGAGTGGCCAGGGCGCGGGAGATGGACGAACGGACGGTGCCGACCGCGCAGCCGAGGATCTCGGCGATCTCCGCGTCGGGCAGGTCCTCGTAGTAGCGCAGCACCAGGGTGGCGCGCTGTCTGCGCGGCAGGCGGGACAGCCAGGTCCAGACCTGGTCCCGATCCACCGCGTTCTGCGCGTGGTCGGTGGAGACCGGGACGGCGTCGTCGGTCTCGGCGCGCAGCAGCACCCGGCGCACCCACGAGCCGCGCCGCCAGTCGACGTACTGGTTGGTGAGCATCCGGCGCACGTAACGTTCCGGGGAGTCGGCCCGGGCCACTCGCCGCCAGTTCAACTGGGCCCGCACCATGGTCTCCTGCACCAGGTCCTGCGCCTGGTGCGGGTCGCCGGTCAGCATGACCGCGTACCGCAACAGGGCGGTCAGCCGCGAATCGGCGAACTCCTCGTATGTCACTGCACCTCCCGGTGTCCTGCTCTGATGACGGGACCGGGCCGGCTGAACGTTGCGGCAGGAGCGATCAACCGTTCGGCTCATCAGATCTTCGGTCCGCCGTGCGGTGCGAGGGTGCCGCGCCGGACCCGCTTGTCACCGAGCCCACCCCAGCGGGCCGAAAACGGGGCGACGCAAGATCGATGTCCCTGACACCATGGGCGCGTGCTGCTCACCCTGACCACCACCCACCGGCCGGCGACCGACCTCGGGTACCTGCTGGTCAAGCACCCCGACCGGGTGCACTCCTTCGAGCTGCCCGTCGGCGCCGCGCACGTGGTCTTCCCCGAGGCCGACGAGGGGCGCTGCACCGTGGCCCTGCTGGTCGACGTCGACCCGCTGCGGCTGGCCGGTGGCCGCGGCAAGAGCCGGAGCCAGCCGACCGCCCCGCACGGCTTCACCCTCGGCCAGTACGTCAACGACCGCCCGTACGCCGCGTCGAGCCTGCTCGCCTCGGCGCTGGCCAGGGTGTTCCGGTCCGCCCTGCGCGGCGAGTCCCGGGACCGGCCGGAGCTGGCCGCCGCCGAGATCCCACTGGAGGTCCGGGTGCCCGTGCTGCGCTGCCGGGGCGGCGCCGACCTGGCCGCCCGGATTTTCGCGCCGCTGGGCTGGGCGGTGGCGGCCGACCCGATCCCGCTCGACGAGACGTACCCGGAGTGGGGCGACAGCCGGTACGTCGACCTGACGCTGACCGGCACGCTGCGGCTCGCCGATGCGCTGAACCACCTGTACGTGCTGCTGCCGGTGCTCGACGACGCGAAGCACTACTGGGTCGCGCCGGACGAGATCGACAAGCTGCTCCGGGCGGGCGCCGGCTGGCTGGCCGGCCACCCGGAGCGGTCCACCATCACCCGCCGCTACCTGGCCCACCGCCGGGCCCTGGCCGGGGAGGCCATGGCCCGCCTCGCCGAGCAGCGGCTGGCCGAGGAGCCGCCCGCCGACAGCGTGGCCGAGTCCGACGGCGGGGAGGCCGCGCGCCGGCCGTCGCTGGCGGTGCGCCGCCGGGAGGCGGTGCTCGCCGCCCTCGCGGCCAGCGGGGCGACCCGGGTGGTGGACCTCGGCTGCGGCGGCGGGGCGCTGCTGTCCGCCCTGGTGGGCGACCGCCGGTACACCGAGATCGTCGGCACCGACGTGTCCGCCCAGGCGCTGACGCTGGCCGAGCGCCGGCTGCGGCTGGACCGGCTGCCGGAGCGGCAGCGGGACCGGATCCGGCTGTGGCAGTCCGCCCTGACCTACCGGGACGACCGGCTGCGCGGGTACGACGCGGCGGTGCTCATGGAGGTCGTCGAACACGTCGACCTGCCCCGCCTGCCGGCGCTGGAGGACGCCGTGTTCGGTCACGCCCGGCCCGCCACGGTCGTGGTGACCACGCCGAACGTCGAGCACAACGTCCGCTACGAGGGGCTGGGCGCGGGGCGGTTCCGACACCCGGACCACCGCTTCGAGTGGACCCGCGCGGAGTTCGCCGCCTGGGTCGACCGGGTCACGGCCGCGTACGGCTACACCGCGACGATCGGCGGGATCGGCGACGACGACCCCGAGGTCGGCGCCCCCACCCAGCTCGCCGTGTTCACCACGACACCGGCGCACGCCACGACACCGGCGCACGCCACGGCACCGGCGCACGCCACGGCACCGCCGAATGCCACGGCACCGCCGAACGCCACGACGCAGACGACCGCACCGAAGGAGGCGAGCCGATGATCGACATCCCCGAGCTGGCCCTGGTGGCGCTGGTCGGCGTCTCCGGTTCCGGCAAGTCCACCTTCGCCCGGCGACACTTCGCCCCGAGCCAGGTGCTCTCCTCCGACGCGTTCCGGGCGCTGGTCGCCGACGACGAGAACGACCAGTCGGCGTCGGCGGACGCGTTCGACGCGCTGCACCACGTCGCCGGAATTCGGCTGCGGCGCGGCCGGCTCACCGTCGTGGACGCCACCAACCTCCAGCCGCACGCCCGCGCCGGGCTGGTCCGGGTGGCCCGGGAGCACGACGTGCTGCCGGTGGCGATCGTGCTGGACGTGCCGGAGGCGCTGGCCTGGGAGCGGACGCAGGCCCGCACGGACCGTACCTTCGGCCGGCCCGTGCTGGCCCGGATGCAGCGGGACCTGCGCCGGTCGTACCGGCTGCTGGCCCGGGAGGGCTTCCGCAAGGTGCACGTGCTGCGCGGCGTCGAGGAGATCGACGCGGCGGAGGTCCGGTACGAGAAGCTGTTCAACGACCGGCGGGACCTGACCGGGCCGTTCGACATCGTCGGTGACGTGCACGGCTGCCGCGAGGAGCTGGAGGCGCTGCTGCTCCGGCTGGGCTACGGCCTGCGCCGCGACGACGCGGGTCGCCCGGTGGACGCGGCGCACCCGGCTGGTCGTACCGCCGTCTTCGTGGGTGACCTGGTGGACCGCGGCCCGGACTCCCCCGGGGTGCTCCGCCTGGTGATGGGCATGGTGGCGGCTGGGCACGCGATCTGCGTGCCGGGCAACCACGAGCAGAAGCTGCTGCGCAAACTGCGCGGCGCGGCCGTGCGGCTCACCCACGGCCTGCCGGAGACGCTGGCCCAGCTGGAGGCGGAGCCGGCCAGCTTCGTGGCCGAGACGGCGGCCTTCATTGACGGCCTGGTCAGCCACTTCGTGCTGGACGGTGGCCGGCTGGTGGTCGCGCACGCCGGGCTGAAAGAGGAGTACCACGGCCGCGCGTCGGGCCGGGTCCGCGCGTTCGCGCTGTACGGGGAGACCACCGGCGAGGTCGACGAGTACGGCCTGCCGGTGCGCTACCCGTGGGCGCGCGACTACCGGGGCTCGGCCATGGTCGTGTACGGGCACACGCCCGCCCCGGAGGCGGAATGGGTGAACAACACCATCTGCGTCGACACCGGCTGCGTCTTCGGCGGGAAGCTGACCGCGCTGCGCTACCCGGAGCGGGAGCTGGTCTCCGTCGGCGCGGTGAAGGAGTGGTACGCCCCGGCCCGGCCACTGGTCGCGCCGGCCCCGGCCCGCCCGGACACGGTGCTGGACCTGCGCGACGTCGCCGGCCGACGGCACGTCGAGCACCCGTACGGGACGCTGACCGTGCCGGCGGAGAACGCCGCCGCCGCGCTGGAGGTGATGAGCCGGTTCGCGGTCGACCCGCGCTGGCTGACCTGGCTGCCGCCGACGATGGCACCATGCTCGACGTCGACGGTCGACGGGTTCCTGGAGCACCCGGCGCAGGCGTTCGCCGACTACCGGTCGGCCGGCGTCGACCGGGTGGTCTGCGAGGAGAAGCACATGGGCTCGCGGGCCGTGGTGCTGGTCTGCCGCGATCCGGAGGGCGGCCCGTTCGGGCCGGGCGGCGGCGTGGTGCACACCCGCACCGGCCGGCCGTTCTTCGGCCCGCCGCTGGACGGCGAGCTGCTGGACCGGGTCCGGGCGGCGGTGACCGCGGCGGAGCTGTGGGCGGAGCTGGGCACCGACTGGCTGCTGCTGGACTGCGAGCTGCTGCCCTGGTCGGCGAAGGCGGGCGGGCTGATCCGCGAGCAGTACGCGAGCGTGGGGGCGGCAGGCCGGGCCGCCCTGCCGGCGGTGCTGGCCACCCTGGACGCGGCTGCCGGCCGGGGCCTGCCGGTCGGGGAGCTGCGGGAGCGGATGGCCGCCCGATCCGTGGAGGTCGAGGCGTACTCGGCGGCGTACCGGGCGTACGTGGCGCCGACGGACGGGCTGCGCGGGGTGACCCTCGCCCCGTTCGTGGTGCTCGCCTCCGCCGGGGCCAGCCACGTCGACCGGGACCACGGCTGGCACCTCGACCTGGTCGACCGGCTGTGTGCCGCCGACCCGGTGCTGTTCACCCCCACCCGGCGGCGGGTCGTCGACCTGACCGACGCCTCGGCCGAGGCCGATGCCACCGGCTGGTGGCTGGCGCTGACCGCCGGCGGCGGGGAGGGCATGGTGGTCAAGCCGTACGCCGGGCCGGCCGCCCGGTCCTCGCGGGGGTCGCTGCTCCAGCCGGGGATCAAGTGCCGGGGCCGGGAGTACCTGCGGATCATCTACGGCCCGGGATACACCGGGCCGGAGCAGCTCGTCGCGCTACGCCGGCGATCGCTGGGCCGCAAGCGGGGGCTGGCCCTGCGGGAGCACGCCCTCGGGCTCGCCGCCCTGGACGCGCTGGCGGCGGGCGCCCCGCTCTGGCGCCGCCACGAGCTGGTCTTCGCCGTCCTGGCCTGCGAGTCCGAGCCGGTCGACCCCCGCCTGTGACGGCGGTCGGGGGCTGGCCGAGGACGCCGCCCAGCACCGCCCCGGGGTGGACCGGGGCGGTGCTGGGCAGGAGTGGAACCGGGGTTCGGTACCGTGTGTGGCCGTGGACACAGCAGAGAAGGCACGGGCGGTCGTCGAGACCGTCGCCCTGAATCCGCTCGACCCGAAGGATCTGCTCCATACCTTCGGGCTGATCGGCGTCTGGGTGATCCTCTTCGCCGAGACGGGTCTGCTCGTCGGCTTCTTCTTCCCGGGTGACTCGTTGCTGTTCCTGGCCGGCGTCGCCGCATCGCCGGTGGCGGACGCGATCTTCGGCGACGGCACCCGGATCTCCCTGGTCGGGCTGCTGATCGGCGGGCCGATCTGCGCGATCGTCGGCGCCCAGCTCGGGCACTGGCTCGGCGCGCGGTACGGCCGGCGGATGTTCGAGCGCCCCAACTCCCGGCTGTTCAAGCGGGAGTACGTGGAGAAGGCGGAGTACTACTTCCAGAAGTTCGGCCCGGCCAAGGCCGTGGTGTTGGCCCGGTTCATCCCGATCGTCCGCACGTTCCTCAACCCGGTGGCCGGGACGCTCGGCATGCCGGCCAAGCAGTTCCTGCTCTGGAACATCGTCGGCGCGGTCCTCTGGGTGGACGGCATCCTGCTGATCGGGTACCTGCTCGCCGAACAGATCTACAACGCGATCGGCGACAAGATCGACCGGTACATCCTGCCGGTGGTCGCGCTGATCATCCTGATCTCGGTGCTGCCGATCTTCTTCGAGTTCCTCCGCGACCGGCGGGCCCGCAAGCGCGGCGAGGTGATGACCGTGGTTGCGGCGGCCAGCGCCGCCGGTGCGGTGGACGCCGTCCGGGACACCGTCGAGCACCACCTTCACCACCACGGCCACGACCGGTCGCCGCAGCAGCCGAACGGGCAGCAGCAGGCACCGCAGCAGCAGTACCCCCAGTACGGGCGGCAGGAGCCGCAGCACCCGCAGCAGCAGCCGCCCTACGGTGGCGGGCGGTGGCCGGAGCAGGGCGAGGGCCGCTGACGTCGCGGGCCGCTACGACGTACACCGATGGCCGGCCCCGCGTTGCGGGACCGGCCATCGGTCGGGCCGTGACGAGTCGACGGCAGACGGATCAACGAGGCAACTGCCGGTGACGCGGCCACGCGTCACCGTCCGGTGGTGACGCCACCCCTGGCACGTCACCCGATGCCGGCCCGAGGCGGGACGGCCCGGAACAGAACCTTGTCGTCAGCGAGCCTTCTTGGTGGCCCGCTTGCGCGGCGGGGTGAGCAGATCCGCGATCGTCGCGATCGCGGACGGCACCAGCCGGTAGTACGCCCAGACACCGCGCTTCTCCCGCTCCAGCAAGCCGGCCTCGGTGAGGATACGCAGGTGGTGACTGACCGTCGGCTGGGAGAGGCCGAGCGGTGCGGTCAGATCGCACACGCACGCCTCGCCCTCGGGCGCCGATTGGATCAGGCTGAGCAGCCGCAGCCGGGCGGGGTCCGCGAGGGCCTTGAGGACCCCCGCGAGCCGCTCGGCGTCGGCACGTTCGATCGGCTCGCCGGCAAGCGGCGAGATCTGAGGCATGGTCATTTCAGCCAACGCAGTTCCCACGTATTCCATCCTTCCACCAGCAGCATCGATCCGCCTGCATATCCGCAGATCCGAATCGGCAAATTTTTAGGCCACAAGGCCGAGGTCAGCCAACGTATAGGCCGCCCGATACGGCAGTCCGGCGGCTCGCACCGCGTCGCCGGCGCCACGATCAACAATAACCGCCACACCCACTACTTCGGCCCCGGCCTCGCGCAACGCTTCAACCGCGGTCAGCACGCTGCCACCGGTGGTTGACGTGTCCTCGACCGCCAACACCCGCCGTCCGGCCACGTCCGGTCCCTCGATGCGGCGTTGCAGACCATGGGCCTTACCCGCTTTACGAACGACGAAAGCATCGATCGACCGGTCGATCGTCGATGCGGCGTGCAGCATTGCGAGGGCGACAGGATCGGCGCCCAGGGTCAGGCCGCCGACGGCGTCGTACTCCCAGTCGGAGGTCAGGTCGAGCAGCACCCGACCGACCAACGGTGCGGCCCGGTGATGGAGCGTGACACGCCGCAGATCGACGTACCAGTCCGCCTCCTGGCCCGAGGAGAGCACCACCCGCCCGTGGACCACGGCTAGGTCGTTGATGAATTTGCGCAGGTCGTCGTGGTCCCCCATGCCGATAGAGGGTACTGCGCAAGTCTGGGAGCCGTGTGCGGGGTCCACCCTGATCAGCCCTGCGGGCGACCGATGGATGGCGATGTTCGGCTACTCTGTGCGATCACCACGCCGGATCCGGCCCGGCGGCCACCACCGGGGCCGGCCGGCCGGGGCTGCGCCGCAGGTCAGCCGGGGCGGCGGTCGTCGCGACCGCGGGTGTCCCGGGCGAACCGGCGCAGCAGGCTCCGAGGCGCGTGCCGCACCCCGGCCACCGCAAGCTTGTAGCGCAGCGACGGCACGCTCACGGAGCGGCCTTTCCGCAGGTCACGAAGGGCTTCGTCGACCACCTGGGCGGCCTCGAGCCACATGAACCGGGGGGTGCCGGACATGTCGATGCCGATCCGCTCGTGCGCGCCGGTGCGGGTGTAGCCAGGGCAAAGGGCCATCACGCGCACCCCGGCGGCGGCGGTGGTCAGGTCGACGGACTCGCTGAACGCGGTGACCCACGCCTTGCTCGCCGGGTACGTCGAGCCCGGCATGACCGGCCCGAAGCCCGCAACCGAAGAGACATTTATCACTGCCCCGCGGCCCCGGCGGGTCATCGGGCCGATCGCGGCGCGGGTCAGCCGCAGCACCGCGTGCACGTTCAGCCGCAGCAGGCGGAACTCGTCCTCTGTCGAGGAACGCAGGAAGGGCTGGTTGAGGCTGATCCCGGCGTTGTTGACCAGCAGCTCGACGGGGCTACCGTCGGCCAGCCGGCGCTCCACGGCCGCGCAGCCGTCGTCGGTGGACAGGTCCGCCGCGACGACCTCGACCGGGTGGCCGTGCCGGCCGGTCAGCTCGGCAGCCACCTCGGCCAGCCGGGCGGCGTCGCGCGCCACCAGCACGAGGGCCCAGCCGTCGGCGGCCAGCCGGCGGGCGAACTCCGCGCCGATGCCGGCGGTCGCGCCGGTCACCAGCGCGCGGCGCTCGGCCGGAACCTGCTCTGACGTCACGGACGGTCCTCAGCGGGGCGGGTACGGGGACATGGCCGGCGGGGGCCCGACCGGGGCCGGCGCGGGGACGCGCCGACGGAACCAGGCGTTGGCGGCCGGCAGGGCCAGCAACGTGGCTACCACAAGGTAACCGAGTGCCTGGCCGACCGAAAGGGCCGCGTTGACCGGAATCCACCAGGACGGATACGCGTCGCCGACCAGGCCGAGCAGTTCGGCGGTGCTCCGGTCGGCACCGGACAGTCGCAACGGCGCGGCCCGCTGGCCGACCAGCGTCGCCAGCCCGCAGCAGCCGAAGACCAGGCCCAGCCCGGAGACCACCCAGGTCGCCGCCCGGGCCCCGGCGCGGCCGGCGAGCAGCCCGAGGGCCAGGCCGACGAGCACGACGCCGACCAGCACGGTCACCGCCGCCGAGGCCAACGTCCCGGCCCGCAGCACGGTGACCAGGTTGTCGATCTCCTCGGGGCCGGCCGCCGTGCCGGCCGCCGCCGCCCGGAACCGGTCGACGGTGCCGCCGAGGACGAGCAGGCCGGCGACTGCGGCGGCCACGGCGCCGACGGCCATCAGCAGCAGCACGGCCGCCGCCAGCCCCACCGCAGCGGGGCGACGGGCCCGCGCCTGTTCGGGGTTCGACACGACAGATCCCTCCGGTAGGCGTCCGGTTGGAACCTACTCGGAGGGATCGTCGGTGTCGCCGTTATGCGCGGCGCACCGCGCCGACGCTCTTCGTGGATCGGTCGGCGTGTCGGCGGCGCCGGCCGGTCAGCTCGACGCGGGCGGGTTCGGTCCCGACGGCGGGCCGCCACCGGGCTGGTCGCCGCCCCCGGCGGGCGGCTGCCCGGGCTGGGACGGGTACCCCGGGTCCGCGGCCCCACCGCTCGGCGGGGCCGACGACGGGCCGGACGCCGGCGGCTGGCCGGGTTGTCCGGGCCCCTGCGGGTGACCCGGAGACTGCGGATAGCCCGGGGTCTCCGGGTAGCCCGGGGCCTGCGGATAGCCAGGGCTCTGCGGATAGCCGGGCGTCTGCGGGTAGCCCGGGGCCTGCGGATAGCCGGGGCTCTGCGGGTAGCCCGGGGCCTGCGGGTAGCCGGGGGTCTGCGGGTACGCCGGGTAGGCGGTCCCCGGGACCGGCGGCTCCCAGCCCTGCTGCGGCTTGCGGAAGAATTCGTTCGCCTTGGGCAGGGCCAGCAGGATCAGCGCGGCCAGCAGGGCCAGCAGCGCGATGACGTTGAGCAGGGTGGTGACCGGGGTCAGCCACGAGGGCAGCGCCTCCTCCAGCCGGCGCTGGATCTCCTCGGCGCTCGGCATGTCGCCCGAGGTCTGGCCGCTGGCGGTCACGCCGCCGGCCAGCCCGCTGATCAGGCCGCCGCCGGTGCAGCAGGCCAGGATGCCGCCGAGCACCCAGGTGGTGATCCGGGCGCCGTTGCGGCCCCGGTTGTTCAGCAGGGCCAGTACCACCAGCCCGACCGCGAGGAGCAGCGTCAGGATGCCCGAGCCGATGCCGATCGCGAAGGTGAAGTCGGCCAGGGTGTCCGCGCCGTTGGCGGAGGTGCCGGAGTAGGCGTCCCGCAGCACGTCGCGGGTCTTGCCGATGGTGGTCAGCGTCAGGATCAGCTGGATCACCTGGATCGCGGCAAAGAGGATCAGCAGGTAGCTGGAAACGGTGACGACGGCCGGACGTGTCCGGGCCGGCGGTGGGCTGTGGGGGTCGACCACGGTGCTCCCTTCCTAAGTCGCGTCCACAACCGTATCGAGTGCAGGCCAGGCTGGCACGACAGGCGGGGTCGGTGGCGCGGCGCGGACCGGGTCAGGCGACCCGGGACAGCCGGCGGTGCTCGGCGGTCACCACGGCGAGCAGGAACAGGTCGGCGCCCAGCGCGGTGACCGCGCCGAACTGGTTGACCGTGAAGTTGAAGATCTGCCCGAACAGCAGGTCGACCAGGATCGCCAGCTTGAACAGCCGGAACGCGTCGACCCGGTCCCGGCGCAGCCGGAACGCCGCCGTGACGCTGAGCACGGCGGTGACCAACGCGGACGCCGAGACAGCGAGCACCGCGCCCCACTCCCGCTCCTGGTCCAGCTCGCCGGTCACCCCGTCCAACAGCACGCCGATCAGCGTCAGGGTCGGATCCGCCACGAGGTAGATCACCACCAGGCTGACCAGCCAGCGCTGGGCGGTCAGCCCGGTGACGAACCGGCGGGCCCGGTCCAGCCAGGGCTGCCAGAACCTGGGCGGCGAGGGCTCCCGGCAAGGCACCGCGTCGAGCAGCCGGGCCACCCCGGCCTCGGTCTGCGCGCCGGAGCCCCGGGCCAGCCGCCGCACCTCCGAACGCCGCCGCTCGGTGAGCCCGCCGATCGACCCGCCGACCACGGCGTCCAGGGCGTTCGCGGCCCGCTCGGCGGGGATCAGCCGGGTGCGCCCGCGTACCGCCTGGGTGATGACCACGAGCAGGGCGAAGACGCCGTAGATGATGCCGGCGGCGGGCGCGTAGAAGTAGTCGGTCTCGACCGTGACGAACTTGCCGACCTCGTCGATGAACAGGCCGAAGCCGAGGCCGCCGAGGATCGCCCCGGTCATCCGGGCCGCGCCGCCGAGGAAGACCAGCGCCGCCGCCAGGCCGGCGGTCATCAGCAGGCCGCCCCAGAGCACGTGCGCGATGTGCAGGCCGCCGCCGCCGAGCTGCGGGTAGTTGGTGGCCCCGAGGTACGCCCGGGTGAGCAGCACCGAGGCCACCCCGGACAGGACGAACGCCTGGAGGTACGCCGCAGCAGCCTCCGCCCGGGGCGGCATCCACCGGCGACGCGACGGTCCGCGCACCATGGCCCCGACCCTAGTAGCCGCGCCACTCGGCGCGGGCGTACTCCAGCACGCGGGGCCGAAGCAGGGTGGAGGCAGGGACGTCGATCCGGCCCCGGTCGGCGGGGAAGTTCGCGGCCGACGCCAACGTCCCGGCGGTGAGGAAGCGCAGCCCCGACACGTCGGCCGAAAGCGCCAGCCCCGGCGGGGTGCCCCCCGGTGTGGCGAGCACGAACCCCCAGTCGCCGAAGCTCGGCACGTCCACGTGGTACGGGGAGGTGGCGAAGCCGGCCTCCCGCACCGACGCCTCGATCGACCAGTACGACTGGGGCGCGAAGTACGGCGAACCGGACTGCACGACCAGCCGCCCGCGCTCGGCGAGCACCGCCCGGATCAGCCCGTAGAACTCGACGGTGTAGAGCTTGGCGGTGGCCGTCTCGTCCGGGTCGGGCAGGTCTGCGACCACCACGTCGAACCGCTCGGTGGCGGCGCGCAGCCAGCCGAACGCGTCGACGTTGACCACCCGCACCCGGGGGTCGGCGAACGCGTCGCCGTTGAGCCGGCGCAGCTGCGGCTCGCTGCGGGCGAGCGCCACCACGGCCGGGTCGAGATCGACCACGGTCACCCGGCGCACGTCGGGGTAGCGCAGGATCTCCCGGACCGCGAGCCCGTCCCCCGCGCCGAGCACCAGCACCTCGCCTCGGGGACCGTTCAGCGCGGGGTGCACAAGCGCCTCGTGGTAGCGGTACTCGTCGATCGAGCTGAACTGGAGATCGCCGTTGAGGAACAGCCGCAGGTCGGTGTCGGCGTGGCCGACCTCCCGCACCGAGCGGGTGAGCACGATCTCCTGGTACCGGCTCCGTTCGGCGTGCACCACCGGGTCCCGGTAGAGCTGCTGCCGGGCGGTCAACTCGAAGTCGTGGGCGGTGATCCACGCGTACCCGAGGCAGAGGGCGACCACGACGGAGCCGGCGCCGACCGCGATCCGCGCCCGGCGGCTCAGCTCCGCGCGGAACACCGTGCAGACCAGCGCGACGCCGGCCACCGCGTTCACCGCGCCGACCACCAGGGCGCCCTTGAGCTGGCCGAAGACGGGCATCAGCAGGAACGGGAAGGCGAGCCCGCCGAGCAGCGCGCCGACGTAGTCGGCGGCGAACAGGTCGGCCACCGCGCTGCCGGCGGACTGTTCCCGGATGCGTTGCAGCATGACCATCAGCAGCGGGATCTCCGCGCCGATCAGCAGGCCGAGCACGAACGCGGTGCCGACCAGCGCCGGGCCGTACATGTCCAGCCAGGCGAAGGCGGCGTACAGGCCGAGCACCGACAGCCCGCCGAGCAGGGCCAGGGCCAGCTCGACCAACGCGAACGCGGCGGCGGCCCGGGACTGCAACGGCTTCGCGGCGAGCGCGCCGACGCCCATCGCGAAGACCATCACGCCGAGCACGATCGACGCCTGGCCGACGGTGTCGCCGATCAGGTAGCTGCCGAGCGCGACGAGGGCCAGCTCGTACACCAGGCCGCAGGCGGCGCAGACGAAGACCGCGACCAGCACCGCCGCGCGGGACAGCCGCCAGTGCGGCCGGGCGGCGGGGGTGCCGTCGGCCGCCGCCGGCGCCTCGGTGGTCATGCCTTCCCCTGGGTACGCCCGGCGGGCGCCTGGGCGCGCTGTCGGCTGCGCTGCACGAATCCGACGGTGAACAGCAGCGCGGTGACCAGCAGCAGCCCGGCGGTGGCGGACAGCCAGCCCCACCGGTCCCGCCAGAAGTCGCTGCCGGCGGCCGGCAGCGGCGACACCGAGGAGCCCGGCGCGGCGGCCGGGGTGGCGGCGGGCTCGGCCACGCCGGCCTCGGCGACCAGCAGGGGCAGCGCCACGGCCGCCCGGCAGACCGCCCAGCCGGGGTCGTCGACGAAGGCGCCGTCGTCCAGCCCGAACCGTTGCAGGCCGTTCTCCACGGCGTACAGGTCGGAGCGGTCGATGTCGGTCGAGCCGGTCACGTCGACGGTCACCGAGTCGCTGCTCTCGCTGCTCTCCGAGGTGTACCTGACCTCGGCGGTCACCTCGACCCAGCGTGGGCAGGCCGGGTTGTCGACCACGGCCACCCCGTCGCCGAGGTTGGAGCCGACGCTGACCACGGAGCCGTAGTAGCTCTCCAGCCGCCAGCCATAGCAGATGCCCTGGCTGGTGGCGGCCTGCGCGAGGATCGGCACGGTGTCGGCACGCTCGTCGGCCGCCGGGGCGGGAACGGTGGTGCCGCCGGAGTCGCCGTTGAGGACGCCGACGCCGATGCAGCCACCGACCACGACGACGGTGACCAGGCCGACGATCCAGCCGGAGGCGGCCGAGGACGACGCCTTCGCCGGCGGCTTGCCCGGCCGCCGGCCGCCCGGGTGAGCTGCGGGGGCCATCAACTGATCGCGGCGGCGATGATCGCGCCGGTGGCGAGGTGCACCACGGCCGACACCCACACGGCGGGGTGCGGCTCCGGGTCGACGAGCAGCTCACCGAGCCGGCCCGGGGTCACCGCGTCGAGGAGCAGAAAGGCGGCGGCCATGATGACCAGGCCGACGATCCCGTACGCCGCCGCGCCGACCAGGCCGATGACGAAGTCGTCCTCACTGGCCACGATCGCCGCGACCACGATGGTGCCGACGCCGAGCAGATTGGAAGAGAGCAGCAGCGCGGCGTTGCGGTTGCGCTCGGTCCAGATCAGCTCGTGGAGCTTGCCGGGGGTGGCCACGTCGACCAGCCCGTAGCCGACGCCCATCAGGACGACGCCGACCACGCCGTAGGCGAGGGTGACCAGCAGATCGATGACGAGGTTCTGCACAGGAGGGCTCCAGGGTGAGGGGTCGGTCGTCGGGCTACTTGCCGGTGCCGGGGCCGCCGCCCCGGACGGTGCTGCCGCGTCCCCAGCCCCAGTGCGACCCGACGGTCGAGTGGTAACGGGGGTAGGCGGTGGTCATGCGTTCGAGCAGGATCACCGAGCCTGCGGCGATCGGCAGGATCACCACCGATTCTTCGTCGTAGCGCAGGTAGACGCCGCTGCCGTCGATGTACTGATCGGCCGGCTTCCAGGCGTCGGTCACCTCGTCGGCGACCTGGCTGGGCGACTTCGACGAGGTGTACGCGACGGCGTTCCCGCCGATGTCCCGGCTGGCCGCCCGGGTGTACCTGTCCTCCACGTAGCCGCGCGGGGAGAAGTTGCCGTAGAAGATCGCGAAGGCGGCGATCAGCGCGCCGACCACGGCGACCGCCGCTCCCACCACGAACCAGGGCCGGTACGTCTTCACAGGGCCACCTCCGCTCGCGACTGCGGGGCTCGCAAACCCGGCTCACTCCTCGCGCTCACAGTTGCCACCACCGTCTCGGTCAGGACCAGCTCGTTGGTCTGGGGGTACGCGTGCCAGGTGCGCCAGGCGACCGTCCCGTGCGGCGGGGCCGGCCGGACCGCGAGGGCGGTCACCGCGTCCGCGTCGCCCGGGAAGACCCCGACCAGGGCGTACGGGTCGTTGGCCAGCTCGGCGCGGAGCGCGGCGACCCGGTCGCTCAGCTCCGTGCCCGCCGGCCGCAGCACCGTGGCGGTGAACCGGTAGCCGTTCGCCTCGTCGAGCCTCGTGGCGGGCAGCTCGGGCGGGTGGCCGGGCAGGCAGGCCACGGTCTCGGTCAGCTCGACGCCCGCCGCGCGGAGCACCACCTGGTGGGAGGCGCCGAGCAGGCGCAGCCGCAGCCGGACGCCGGCGGGCAGGTCGAGGTCGAGCACGTGCAGCGCGGGGCGCTCCGCGTCGCCGAGGGCGAGGCTGAGGTCGGCGGCGCTGGTGTCGACGTACGGGGCGTCGAGGGTGACCAGCACGGTCAGCTCACCTTCCCGGGGCCGGCCTGCGGGTAGATCATCACCTCTGAGCGGTGCAGCACCTCGCCCCGGGCCACCTCCCACGCGGCGTTGCCGTACGCCTCGAAGGAGAGCCGGAGGGCGCCCGGGCCCCGGTAGTCGTGGTAGCGCATGGCGCCGGACGGGTCGAGGCCGGTGGTCCCGGTGCCGGTGAAGAGCGCGTGCCCGGACTCGTTGCTGGTGTACCGGTGGCCGTCGAGGTCGACGGTCGGCGGGCCAGGGGTGAGGGTGAGCGCCGGGTCGGTCTTCCAGAACACCAGCTCCAGGTCCGGGTCCTCCTCGACGGAGAGCCAGAGCTGGCCGCCGCCGGCGTCGTCGAGCAGGTGCTCCGACCAGGTCCAGCTGCCCTCCTTGATCAGCACCGAGCCGCGTACCGCGTACGACGTCCCACGGACCTCGACGATGTCGCCGGGGCTCAGCCGGCGCGGGTCGCCCCGCAGCGCGTCGGCGTCCCGGTCGCGGAACGGGTCGGTCGGGCCGGGGTGCCGGGGTTGCTTGGTCCGGGACCGCCGAACCGCCACCACGGCGACGACGATCCCGGCCACCGCGATGAGGCAGCCCGCCGCCGTCACCAGATATGCCACCGATCCGTTCAATCCGATCGCCTCCCCAGTTGCGTCGGCGGAGACGGTAACAACCCTGCGCACGCGGGGGAACCTGGCGACCGCTGAGTAAGGGCTCAGCTACCTGGTGCTGCGGGCGGATCGGTGGCCGGCGGCCCGGCCGGCGCGGGGGTCGAACCGGGCGGCACTGACGCCGGACCTGCCGGGCCGGGCGATGTCGGGGGGTAGGCGAGGTGCAGGGCCGGGTCGGGGCAGATCAGGTACCCCGGCGGGACCGGATACCCGGCCGGCACCCAGGCGCCCGCCGGCGGGAGCGGGGCGGTGGGCCAGCCGGCGTACGGCACCGGGGCGGTGGGCCAGCCGGCGTACGGCACCGGGCCGGCCGGCTGTGCCCGAGGGCGGAAGTACTGGTTCGCGGGCGGCAGGGAGACCAGCAGCACCACGGTCGCGGTGAGCAGCAGCACGGTCAGCATGCTGATCCCGAAGATCGGGAAGAGCACCTCGCCGGGTGACTCCTGCCGGCCGTACAGGGTCTCCAGGAACCTCGACTCCTGCCAGAAGTCCTCCTCGGGGAGCGGCTCCCCCTCGGGGCCCAGCCCCTCGGAGAACCCGAGCGCGAGGATGAACGGGAACAGCAGCGCGCCGGAGCACACCGAACCGAGACAGAGCAGCAGTTGCCCGCCGCCGGAGACGAAGACCAGGATGCGCGCGACGTTGCGCCCGCGCAGCAGCGGCAGCGCGGTGCCGGCGAGCCAGCCGGCGAGCAGCAGGATGGAACTGCCCTGGAAGACCGAGCCGAAGACGTTGCCGTCCCGCTCGTCGCGCACTTCGGCGGGGTCCGCGTCCGGCACCAGTCGGGCCGCCCGGCTGATCTCGCCGTCGAAGCGCACCGCCTCGTACACCACCAGGGCGACCAGGCCGAGCAGAATCAGCACGGTGGCGACCTGGAGCCAGCAGGCGACGGTGACCGAGGTCGGTCGGGGCGGACGGACCGGGGCGGCCACGGGTGCGGTCATGGCAGGACCGTACGGCCGGCGGCCGGTGGTCGGCAGCCCCGATCGGTCAGCGTCGGCCCGGCTGGTCGATCAACCCTCGGCGAGCCGGTCGGCGGCGTACTCGCCGAGCGCGGTCCGGCCCATGACGCAGCCGCCGAAGGTGGTGAACTCGGCCGGCTCGTCGCGCAGTGACTCCCACGCCGTCCGCGCGCCCGCCGGATCGACCCGGCCGAGCAGCGTCGCCGCGTACGCCCGGCCGGCCGGCGAGCCGTGTTCCAGCAGCCAGTCGACCTTCCGCCGGGCCTGCTCCGGGTGCGCGTCGAGCTGCCGCTCGACCTCCTGGTACGCCTCGGTCACCGGCAACAGCGTGCCGGCGAAGCCCACCCCGCCGAACGCGAGGGTGTCGGCCTTCGCCAGCTCCCGCACCGCCGCGTCGAGCTCCTTGTTTCCGCGTCCGAACATGCCCACCTCCATACCCGATCGAGCGGGAAGGCCCCCTGTCAACGCCGAAACGTTGCACAGGGGGCCCCTTTCGACACCTGGGCGGCGGCGTCAGGCGGTGACGGTCAGGCCGTTCCCGCCGTCGGCCAGGTCGACACTCACCGTGTCGCCGTCGCGGACCGTGCCGGAGAGAAGCGCCCTGGCGAGCTGGTCGCCGATGGCGGACTGCACCAGCCGGCGCAGCGGGCGGGCCCCGTAGATCGGGTCGTACCCGTGCTCGGCGAGCCAGCCGCGGGCCGCCCCGGTGATCTCCAGGCCGAGCCGGCGGTCGGCCAGCCGCCGACGCATCCGCTCAAGCTGGATGTCCACGATCGCCCGCAGGTCGTCCCCGTGCAGCGCGGCGAAGACCACGATGTCGTCGAGCCGGTTGAGGAACTCCGGCTTGAAGTGCGACCGGACCACCGCGAGGACGCCCTCCCGGCGCTGCTCCTCGGCCATCGTCAGGTCGCCGATCACCGACGACCCGAGGTTGGAGGTGAGGATCAGGATCGCGTTGCGGAAGTCCACCGTGCGGCCCTGGCCGTCGGTGAGCCGACCGTCGTCGAGCACCTGGAGCAGCACGTCGAACACGTCGGGGTGGGCCTTCTCCACCTCGTCCAGCAGGATCACCGAGTACGGCCGGCGGCGCACCGCCTCGGTGAGCTGGCCGCCCTCCTCGTAGCCGACGTACCCGGGCGGGGCGCCGACGAGGCGGGCGACGGAGTGCTTCTCGCCGTACTCGCTCATGTCGATGCGGACCATGGCCCGCTCGTCGTCGAAGAGGAACTCCGCGAGCGTCTTGGCCAGCTCGGTCTTGCCGACGCCGGTCGGGCCGAGGAACAGGAAGCTGCCGGTCGGGCGGTCCGGGTCGGCGACGCCGGCCCGGGCCCGGCGGACCGCGTCGGAGACGGCGGCGACGGCCTCGGACTGGCCGACCACCCGGGAGCCCAGCGACTCCTCCATCCGGAGCAGCTTGGCGGCCTCGCCCTCCAGCAGCCGGCCGGCGGGGATGCCGGTCCAGGAGGCGACCACCGCGGCGATGTCGTCCGCGCCGACCTCCTCCTTGAGCATCGCGCCCTCGGCCTGGAGCCGGGCCAGCTCCTCCTCGGCCTTCGCCAGGTCGGCGTTGAGCGCGGGAATCCGGCCGTAGCGCAGCTCGGCGGCCCGCTCCAGCTCGCCGTCGCGCTCGGCCCGCTCGGCCTCGCCGCCGAGCCGCTCCAGCTCCTCCTTGGCCGTGGAGAGCCGGGTGATGTGGTCCTTCTCCACATGCCAGCGCTCGGACAGCGCGGTGAGCTGCTCGCGCTTGTCGGCCAGCTCCTTGCGCAGCCGCTCCAGCCGCTCCGCGGAGGCGGCGTCCGGCTCCTTGGCCAGCGCCATCTCCTCGATCTCCAGCCGGCGCACCGCCCGCTCGATCTCGTCCACCTCGACCGGCCGGGAGTCGATCTCCATGCGCAACCGGGACGCGGACTCGTCGACCAGGTCGATGGCCTTGTCCGGCAGGAACCGTTCGGTGATGTACCGGTCGGACAGGGATGCGGCGGCGACCAGGGCGGCGTCGGTGATCCGTACGCCGTGGTGCACCTCGTAGCGCTCCTTGAGGCCGCGCAGGATGCCGATGGTGTCCTCGATGGTCGGCTCGCCGACGAGCACCGGCTGGAAGCGGCGCTCCAGGGCCGGGTCCTTCTCGATGTGCTCGCGGTACTCGTCGAGGGTGGTCGCGCCGACCATCCGCAGCTCGCCGCGCGCCAGCATCGGCTTGAGCATGTTGCCGGCGTCCATCGAGCCCTCGCCCTTGCCGGCACCGACGACGGTGTGCAGCTCGTCGAGGAAGGTGATGACCTGGCCGTTGGAGTTCTTGATCTCCTCCAGCACAGACTTCAGGCGCTCCTCGAACTGCCCCCGGTACTGCGCGCCGGCCACCATCGCGCCGAGGTCGAGCGAGACCAGCTTCTTGCCCCGCAGCGACTCGGGCACGTCGCCGGCCACGATCCGCTGGGCCAGCCCCTCGACGATCGCCGTCTTGCCGACGCCGGGCTCGCCGATCAGCACCGGATTGTTCTTGGTGCGCCGGGACAGCACCTGGATCACCCGGCGGATCTCGGAGTCCCGGCCGATCACCGGGTCGATCTTGCCGTCCCGCGCGCTGGCGGTCAGGTCGACGCCGTACTTGGTCAGGGCCTGGTAGGTCTGCTCCGGGTCGGCGGTGGTGACCCGCCGGTCCCCACCCCGGACGGTCGGGAAGGCTGCGACCAGGTTGTCCTCGGTCGCGCCGGCGTTCTTCAGCGCGCCGGCGACCGCGCCGCCGACCCGGGCCAGGCCGGCGAGCAGGTGCTCGGTCGAGGTGTACTCGTCGCCCAACGGCCGGGCGATCTGCTCGGCGGCGCCGATGGCGTTGACGAACTCGCGGGCCAGGGTGGGCTCGGCGAGGCTGGAGCCCCGGGCTGCCGGCAGGCCGTCGACCGCGCGCTGGGCGGCCCGGCGCAGCTCGGCGGGGTCGGCCCCGGCGGCGCGCAGCAGGCCCGCGGCGGTCGATCCCTCGGTGTCCAGCAGCGACAGCAGCAGGTGCCAGGGCTCCACGGTGGCGTGGCCGCGCTGGTTCGCCAACGCGACGGCACCGGTGATGGTTTCGCGGCTCTTGGTGGTGAGACGTTCCGTGTTCATGGGCTCCCCCGGATCGGCGTGTCCACTAGGAAGGACACAACCAGAGTTGAGCCTATTCCGCTCAACCCTGGGGATGTGAACTGGGTCACTTGCGCTGCTTCCAGCGCCAGTCGAGCTCCCCGGCGGCCGGCGGCGGCCGGGGCCGCTCCGGGCCGCCGCCGGCCGCCGAGAGACCAGCCAGCAGCACCGCGAGGTGACGCCGGCGCAACTGCCGGGTGCGCTCCGGATCGGGTACGCGGATCGCGGCGCACCCCTCCAGCAGCAGCCCGACGTCCTGCACCACCACATCGGCGCGCAGCCGCCCGGCGGCCTGGGCCCGTTCGACCAGCGCGGCGGTCAACTCGCCGGACCGCGCCGCGTCCTGCCCCATCTCCGGGGTCGGCGCGAAAGTGCCGGCCAGGTGCACGGTCAGCGAGTGCACGTCGGCGTCGACCACCCGCCCCAGGAAGCCGACGAGGCCCTGCCAGCCGTCCGGGTCGGCGACCGCCACCTCGACCTCGGCGACGTACCGGCGTAGCCCGTCGTGGCAGAGCCGGCGGAGCAGGTCCTCCTTGCTCGCGTACCGCCGGTAGAGGGCGCTGATGCCGACGCCGGCGCGGTCGGCGACGGCGGCGATCGGGGCCTTCGGGTCGTCGAGGAAGACGGCGCGGGCGGCCTCCAGGATCACGGCGTCGTTGCGGGCGGCCTGGGCCCGCCGCCCGGCGAGCGGCGGGGTGGGGGCGGCGTCGGCGGAGTTCGTCATGACACCAAGGCTAGCAGCGGAACGGATCGCTCCGCTCTGATAGAGTCTCTACTGAAACAGAGCGAAGCATTCCGTTCCGAAGGAGTCGCCGTGATCGACACCACCGTCCGCCCGTACCGCGTCGAGGTCCCGCAGGCCGCGCTGGACGACCTGGCCGACCGCCTGAGCCGGACCGTCTGGCCGCACGAGCTGCCGGGCACCACCGGCGAGTACGGCATGACCACCGCCCGGGTCCGCGCCCTGGCCGAGCGCTGGCGGGACGGGTTCGACTGGCGGGCCGTGGAGGCGCGGCTCAACGCCCACCCGCAGTTCGTCACCGAGATCGACGGCGAGGACATCCACTTCCTGCACGTCCGGTCGTCCCGGGCCGACGCAACCCCGCTGGTGCTCACCCACGGCTGGCCCGGCTCCGTGCTGGAGTACCTGGACGTGATCGCCCCGCTCACCGAGCCCACCGATCCGCAGGCCCCGGCGTTCCACCTGGTGATCCCGTCGCTGCCGGGCTTCGGCTTCTCCGGCCCCACCCGCAGCGCCGGCTGGAACCGCTACCGCACGGCCCGCGCCTGGGCCGAGCTGATGAACCGCCTCGGGTACGACCGCTACGGCGCGGTCGGCAACGACGGCGGCTCGCTCGTCTCGCCCGAGGTCGGCCGGTTCGACCCCGAACACGTCGTCGGGGTGCACGTCACCCAGCTCTTCTCGTTCCCGTCCGGCGACCCGGCCGAGTTCGCGGGGCTGTCCGAGGCCGACCATGTGGCGCTCAAGCACCTCCAGTGGTTCTACGAGAACAAGTTCTCCTTCAACCAGGTGCACAGCCAGCAGCCGCAGACCCTGGCCTTCGCCGTGGCCGACTCGCCGGTCGGGCTGCTGGCCTGGAACGCCCAACTCTTCGACACCAGCCTGGACGCCGACTTCGTCCTGGCCAACGTGGCGATCTACTGGTTCACCGGCACCGCCGCCTCGGCCATGCGCTTCTACTGGGAGGACGCGCACGCCACCGAGCAGCCCGCCGGGCCGACCACGGTGCCGACCGGGCTGGCGATGTTCCCCGGAGACTTCCAGTCGATCCGCCGCTTCGCCGACCGGGACCACGCCAACATCGTCAGCTGGCACTCCTTCGACGCCGGCCCGGGCGACCGGGGCGATGTCGGCGGCCACTACGCCGCCCACGAGGCGACCGACGTGCTGGTCGGCGACATCCGCCAGTTCTTCGCCGCCCTCCGCTGACCACCCCGGCCGGGGACTCCTGCGGGAGGCCGCAGTCAGCGGGGCACACGCGCCGCGCAGGGCGTCTCGTGCTCGGCCCGCAGCACACACCGCCGCCCACCATCGAGCCTGCGGTCGCAGAACACGCGGTGGCGTACCCCCTGGTTGTCCTCGGGCGAGACGGTGGTCTCGCCGGGATCGACGGGGGCGATGATGGCCAGCGAGCGGACGGCGGTCCGGGCCAGAATCTTGGCGCGGGCCAGATCGGCCGCCGTCACCGGCAGGTGGATGACGTACCGGCTGCTCACGGACGCCGCCGGGTCAGGTCACGCGCGGCGGGTGCCTGGCGCGACTGCCACTCCCGCAGCGCCGCCTTGATCCGGGCGACCTCCTCGCGGCTGCGCGCCAGCGCCGCGTAGGCGGCGGCCAGGTCGGCGGCGACCCGGTCGAGGAACTCGGCGACCTCCACCGGGTCCGCGCCGCGCCGGCGCGGCGTGAAGGTCCGGCTCCGCACCTGCCAGGGTCGCAGGGGAAGGCACGAGCGGTACGCGCCGGCCGGCGGCCGGTTGCGCGGACCTTGCCCGACGGGCCGGGCAGCACCGACGGGCCGGTGGGCTGCCGAGTGTGGCCCGGCGTGCCGGCGGCTGAGCAGGGATCGCAGAAGCGTACGCACCACAGGTTGTCCTTTCCTCGACGACTCGGTGTGCGATGCCGGAAGGGGCGGTCGGTCGACACGGCCGACCGACCGCCCGGCCCTGCTCTCAACAGCCGCCAAGCCGCAGGCGAGCAGGACCACCGGGAGGTCGGGACGGTCGACCAGGGAATGCCGTCCCGCCTCGTCGAGCGCCCTCAGTGCCATCCGGGAGCGTTCAACAGCAACCTTCAATCGGTACCGGTTGTAGGTCAACGACCAACCACCAATTGCTTGAGGTTGGAGGTGGTGCCGTGATCGAATGGGCATGCCATCCGGGGAGTGTGCATGCCCAAGCAGCAGTACCAGGTGCTCGCAGACGAGCTACGAAGCAAGATCGAATCAGGCGACTGGCCGCCCGGCGCGAAGCTGCCGAGTCGGTCGCAACTCTGCAAGGATTACGGCGTGTCGGACACGGTGGTCGGGAAGGCCATGATGATCCTCCGCGCGACCGGGCTGACCGAGACACTCGAAGGGGTGGGCGTCTTCGTGGCGGAGAAGCAGTAGGTCCTGCTACCAGGAGTTGTCGCCATGCCCCGAGTTCCCGACCGTCAGCGCATCGCCCAGGACATCCGAGACAAGATCGCCTCGGGTGAGTACAACCCGGGCGACAAGCTGCCGTCGCTGCGCGAGATGATCGCCCACTACGGAGTCTCCGCCGAGCCGGTGCGCTCCGCCCTGCTCGTCCTCCAGGCCGAAGGGCTGATCGAAGGACACCAGGGCAAGGGCACCTACGTCAGCCCTCGCCCCCGGCCACCTGAATCACGGATCCGCCACGGCGTCGGGGCGACCCGATAGCGCAGACGGGGCAGCTCCGCAGGCGGCGAAACAGGGCCTCCACCGGCGCGGCGCAACCGGCGTCCGCGCGAGCCGGCCGCTCAGGCCGGCCCCAGCACCACCCGCACCCAGCCGCGGCTGCCGACCGGCCCCGAGGCCAGCAGCACCTCGTCGGAGGCGCGGCCCAGCACCGTGCCGTCGTCCAGCAGGGTCAGGTAGTGCTCGGGGCCGAGCGGCCAGTCGAGCCGGTCGTACCGGCCGTCGGCGACCACGCCCACGCCGTCCGGGCCGCTGACGGCGAACCGGCCGGTGGTCAGGGGCACCACCGAGAGCGCCCGCGCCGGATGCCCCTCGGCGGGCACGGGTGTCCACCGCCCCAGATATCGCCAGAGGGTGGGAAATCTCGTCCGGTCCGGCGGCCACCCAATCAGCCGCGCCTCGCCGTCCGGCCCGGCCACCGGTCGCAGCATTCCGACCTCGCCACCGGACGCCGGCACCGCCGTCCGCTGCCAGCTCCGCCCGCCGTCGGGCGAGATCGCCGCGTACGGTTTCCCGCCGTCGACGCCCCCCGCCACCAGCAGGCCACGGGTCTCGACGATGCCGTGCAGATCGGGCACCGGCGGCTGGGCTGGCAGGGGTGTCATCCGCTGCCCCTGCCAGCGAACCGCCCGGCCGGTGGCCTCGTCGATCTGGAACCGGCCCTGGGCGGCCTGCCACACGGCCGGGGCCCGCTCCCCGCCGGTGTGCGCGAAGGTCACGCCGCCGTCGGTGGAGGTGTACCAGTCGCCGGGCCCGACGGAGATCGCCAGCCCGCCCGGGGCGACGTGGAGCTGCGGGTTCTCGGAGACCGGGTGCGGATGCCGGAGCCGCCGCCAGGTGCGCCCGCCATCGGTGGTGGCGTAGAGCAGCGCCGGGCAACTCCGGTCCACCGGCGGGCCGCAGCTGAATTGGGCGTACCCGCGCTCGGCGGTGACGAACTCGACGTACGGCGCCTCGTACCGCTGGCCGACGGCGACCCGGACCTCGCGTACCTCGACGTCGGAGACCGTGGGGGACGACGCCGGCGCGGTGGTCGCCGGATTGGGCGGAGGGGCCGCCCGGTCCGGGGGTGGCTGACGGACAGGCCCGATCGAACAGGCCGTCATCAGTGGCATGAGCAGCACGGCGACCGCCCATCGGAGGAACCGACCATTCATCGACCTTCCCCTCGGCCGGTAGCCTTGCCCGCGTGCGAGTACGTGTCGAACAGACTGCCCTCCCCGGGATCGGAATGCGTCACGATCTGTTGACGGAATCCGGCCGCCGGCTCGGAGTGGTTTCCCATCGTAATGGCCGCCGTGACCTCGTCCTGTATGACCCGGATGATCCCGATTCATGTCAGCACGACATACCCCTGACCGACGACGAGGCGGAGGCGCTGGCCGACATCCTCGGCGCGTCGCTGATGCTGGGTCAGTTGTCCGGGCTCCGGGAACAGGCCGCCGGGCTGCTCACCGAGCAGGTCGTCATTCCGGCCAGCTCGAAGTACGTCAACAAGCGCCTCGGCGACACCAAGGCCCGCACCCGGACCAGCGCCTCCATCGTGGCGGTGCTGCGCCACGGCGAGGTGATCGTCTCGCCGGACCCGGCCTTCCGCTTCGAGGCCGGCGATGTGGTCGTCGTGGTCGGGACCCGCAAGGGGCTCGACGGCGTGACAGCCATCCTCGCCGACAACGATTCCGGCTGAGGCGCGGATGCACGAGACCACAACGCTGCTCATCGAGGTCGGTGCGCTGCTCTTGCTGCTTGGGCTGTTGGGGCGGCTCGGCCGGCGGATCGGCCTCTCACCCATTCCCCTCTACCTGCTCGCCGGGCTCGTCTTCGGGCACGGCGGTGTGCTGCCGCTGAACGCCAGCGAGGAGTTCTTCGCTGTCGGCGCGGAGATCGGCGTGATCCTGCTTCTGGTGATGCTCGGCCTGGAGTACTCGGCCGGGGAACTGGTCGGCAACCTACGCTCGGCCGCACCCGCCGGGCTCATCGACGGTGTGCTCAACGCGCTGCCCGGCGCGATCTTCGCCTTCCTGCTCGGCTGGGACTGGGTGGCCGCCATCGTGCTGGCCGGCATCACCTGGGTCTCCTCGTCCGGGGTGATCGCCAAGGTGCTGGCCGACCTGGGCCGGCTCGGTAACCGGGAGACGCCGGTGATCCTCTCGGTGCTGGTCATCGAGGATCTGGCGATGGCTCTGTACCTGCCGCTGCTCACCGCCGTGCTGGCCGGCAGCGGCCTGCTCGGCGGCGGCATCGCGCTCGGCGTCGCGGTCGGCGCCGTGATGCTGGTGCTGGTGGTGGCGATCCGGTACGGCCACCTGATCTCCGCGGCCCTGTCGGCGAAGGACCCGGAGGCGCTGCTGCTCGGCGTGCTCGGGCTGACCCTGCTGGTCGCCGGCATCGCGGCGAAGCTCCAGGTGTCGGCGGCGGTCGGCGCGTTCCTCGTCGGCATCGCGCTGTCCGGGCCGGTGGCCCACCACGCCACCGAGATGCTCTCCCCACTGCGGGACCTCTTCGCCGCCGTCTTCTTCGTCTTCTTCGGGCTGGTCACCGACCCCCGGGACATCCCGCCCGTGCTGCTGCCGGCGCTCGCGCTGGCCGTGGTGACGATGGGCACCAAGACGATCACCGGATACCTGGCGGCCAGGCGGGTCGGGATCGCCGAGCCCGGCCGCTGGCGGGCGGGACTTGCCCTGGTGCCCCGCGGCGAGTTCTCCATCGTCATCGCCGGGCTCGCCGTCGCCGCCGGCAGCGTGGAGCCGAAGCTGGCCGCGCTGGCCACGGCGTACGTGCTGATCACCGTGGTGACCGGGCCGATGCTGGCCCGACTGCCGGACTTCACCTGGTTCAAGGTGTGGCTGCGGCAGCGAGCCCTCCGCCAGCGCACTGAACCGCTGGTCAAGACCGACTGACCCGCGACCCCGGCACGGGAACGGGCCGGGTCGGCCGTACGGCCGACCCGGCCCGTTCCATCGGTCGTCGAATTCGTGCGGCGGAGCCCTTCCGCTGGTCGACGACCCCGGCTACCGTTCGCCCCAGCAGCCAGTCCGCGGGGGGGCCGGTCCCCCCGCGTACGCGAGCGGAAGGTTGGCCGGTGAGCGTGCAGGACTCGACGTTCCACGGCTTCGCCAACCCCGTCGACCCCTCTCCCACGGAGCTGAGGGCGTGGGCCTACCAGCCGGGCTCCGTGCCGCTGACCTCGATGCCCCAGGACTGGGACCTGCTGGTCGCCGGGGACCACCTCGTGCAGACGCTCTTCGAGCTGGCGATGGACCCGGCCTGCCCGGCCCGCCGGTTCGCGCTGCACTGCCTCTACATCTACGCCGCCGACGGCATCCGGACGAACTTCCGCGCCCATCCCAAGCGGCGCTTCCGCAAACTGGTCGAGCGGGCGGAACGGGCCGGCGACGAGCTGATGCACAACTGGGCGCACAACAGCCGGGTGCTGCTGGCCCGCCCGGACCTCTTCGCCTACCGGGACTGGTGCGAGGGCAGCCTGGTCCGGGAGAACCGCCGCATCGGCTGACGGCATGCGTCCCTGACACGCGAACGGGCCGGGTTCCCCCGTGGAACCCGGCCCGCACGTCGTCGCACCGGCCGTCAGGCGGCCGCTCCGCCGCGCCCTTCGCGCCCTTCGCGCCCTTCGCCCTGCTGGTCGCGCCGCACGTCGGCCCGCCCCTGGTCGACGCCGTGGTCGACCTGGTCGGCGAACCGACCCTCCTTGATCCTGTCGGTGAACCGGCCCTCGGTGATCTTGTTGAACCGCTTCTGGGCGGACTTCGCGATCCGGTCGAGCCGCGTCTCCGCCTGCTGCGCCACCTTCTTGGCCGGTTCCGACACGGTCCCCCCTCGCCGGTGCGGTGGTTCCAGCGGTGCTTCTGGCCCGAATTGAGCAGGTAGTGCCTGATTCACAGGTTAACGGATCGGCCCGGTCCGCGCCGGGATACCGGGAAGCGGACCGGGCCGGTGGAGCGGTCCGGAGCTGTGAAGCTGTGCGGTGGACGGGTCAGCGGTCGCGGCGCGGGCGCCAGACCACCAGGGCGGTGGACATGCGGTTGGTGGGCACCAGGTCCCGGCCGGGAAACCGGGCCAGCGACTCCAGCTCGGCCACCCGGCGGTACGCGGCGTCGAGCTCCGCATCCAGCCGGGCGATCCGCTGCTGCGCCTGCTCCAGCAGGCGTTCCAAGCCGATGATCCGCTTCACCCCGGCCAGGTTGACCCCCTCGTCCTGGCTGAGCCGCTGCACCTCGCGCAGCAGCACCACGTCCCGGACGCTGTAGCGGCGCCCGCCGCCGGCCGCCCGGCCGGCCTGCACCAGACCGAGCCGGTCGTACTGGCGCAGCGTCTGCGGATGCATCCCCGCCATCCGCGCCGCCACCGAGATCATCAGGACCTTGGCCTCGTAGGCAGGGTCATCCGAGCCGGTGAACTGTCCCACCATCCCCGCTCACCTCCGCACGCACTCCAGCAGGCTCAACTGAACCGACGCACGCGGGCGTCGAGATGTTCCCGGGCGGCCGGCGGGGCCTGCTCGGCGAACGCCTCCAGCGCCGCCCGCGCCTCGTCGGACACCCGTGCCGGCACCACCACGTCGAGCGTGACCAGCAGGTCGCCGGCCTGGCCGTCCTTGCGCACCACGCCCTTGCCGCGGGCCCGCAGCACCCGGCCGCCCGGCGTGCCCGGCGGCACCCGCAGGGTCACCGTGCCGTCGAGCGTGGGGACCCGCAGGTCCGTGCCGAGCACGGCCTCCGGGAAGGTGATCGGCACGGTCAGCGTCAGGTCGTCCCCGGTACGCCCGAACAGGTCGTCCGGCCGGACCTTCACCTGTACGAACAGGTCGCCGGCCGGGCCGCCGCGCTCACCCGGCTCGCCACGCCCGGTCAGCCGGATCCGCTGCCCGTCGGCCACCCCGGCGGGGAAGCGGACGTTCAGCGTGCGGGTCTTGGTGACCCCGCCGGTGCCGTGGCACTCCGGGCACTTCTCCTCGACGACCGTGCCCACGCCCTGACAGTTGCGGCACGGCTCGGACAGGCTGAACGACCCCTGGTTCCGGGTGGTCGCCCCGGCGCCGTGGCAGACCGGGCAGGTCACCGGCTGGGTGCCGGGCTTCGCCCCGCTGCCGTGGCAGGTGTCGCAGATACCGGGCGCGCGCAGGGTCAGCGGGAGGGTCACCCCGCGGACCGCGTCGTCGAAGTCGAGCGCCACCTCGGTCTCGATGTCCCGGCCCTTGGCGGGGCCACGCGGACGGGACGGGCCACCGGCTGCCCCGCCGCCCGAGAAGATCGAACTGAACAGGTCCTGGAAGCCGGCCCCGCCGAAGCGACGGTCACCGCCGCCGGCCCCGCCGCCGAACATGTCCGAGACGTCGAACGGCTGCCCGCCGGGCCCGCCCGCGCCCCGGGCGTTACGCCGGAAGGCGCCCGAGCCGAACAGCGAGCGCATCTCGTCGTACTCGCGGCGCTTGGCCTCGTCGCCGAGCACCGCGTACGCCTCGGAGACGGCCTTGAACCGCTCCTCGGCCTGCGGTTCACCGGGGTTGTGGTCCGGGTGCGACTCCCGGGCCAGCTTCCGGTACGACTTCTTGATCTCGTCCGGGGAGGCGGACTTCTGCACGCCCAACGTGGCGTAGTAGTCCTTCTCGATCCAGTCCTTGGAACTCACCGGTCCACCCCCTTCCATGGGACGTGCCCGGCCGTCCCGCCCGCCCGGTGCGGGCGGACGGGACAGCCCGGGTCGGCACTACTCCGGGTCAGCGACCGCGACCATGGCCGGCCGCAGCAGCCGCTCGCCGAGCTGGTAGCCCCGGCGCATGACCTGCACGCAGGTCGGTTCGGTCACGTCGGCGGAGGTCCGGTGGGCCACCGCCTCGTGCCGGGTCGGGTCGAACGGGTCGCCCTGCTCGCCGAACACGGTCAGGCCGAACTTGCCCAGCGCGGTGGTAAGCTGCTCGGCCACCGCGCCGAACGGGCCCACCAGGTCGCCGTGCTCGCGGGCCCGGTCCAGGTCGTCCAGGATCGGCAGCAGCGCGGCGAGCACCGAGCCGGCCGCCTGCTCCTGGACCAGGCTGCGGTCCCGGTCCACCCGCTTGCGGTAGTTGGCGTACTCCGCCGTCACCCGCTGGAGGTCCCGGGTCCGCTCGTCGAGCTCGGCCCGCAGCGCCTCCAGCTCCGCGCCGGGGGCCGGGGTGTCGCTCTCCACCGGCCGCGCCGGGGCGTCGACCACGGGCGGCCCGTCCACGGAGGCGGCCTCGACCTCGATCTCGTCGACCACGACCTCGGCGTCGGCGACCAGCCCCTCCGCCGGGACGTCCGCCCCGGCGTCGGTGGCGGCGGGCTCCTCCGGCTTACTGATCTTGCGATTATCACGGACGACGACCCGCGGCTGCTCACCGGCGGACTGCCCGGCGGTCGCGGATCCACCCGGCGCCGACCCGGTGGAGTCCGGGTCGGCGGCTCGTGGCTTCTCCGTCATGCGGTTACCTCATCCCTCTGCCGTGAGTACGCGTCCGAGGCGAATCGTCACTTCTTGTCCTCGTCCACGATCTCCGCGTCGACCACGTCGTCGGCGCCGCCGGCCCGCGCGCCACCGGTCGCCCCGGTGCCCGCGCCAGCGCCCGCCGCGCCCGCAGCACCCGGCTGCTGGCCCGGCTCGGCCTGGTCGGCCTGGTCGGCCTGCTGAGACGCGTACAGCAGCGAGCCGGCCTGCTGGGAGACCTGCGCGAGCCGCTCGTGGGCCGCCTTGATCTTCTCGATGTCCTGGCCGCCGAGCGCGCCGCGCAGCTCGCCGAGGGCCTCGTTGAGCTGCTCCCGGTTCTCGCCCGGCAGCTTGTCGCCACTCTCGGCGAGGAACTTCTCGGTCTGCCACTGGAGCGCCTCGGCGAGGTTGCGGGTCTCCGCCTCCTCGCGACGACGCTTGTCGTCGTCGGCGTGCTCCTCGGCGTCCCGACGCATCCGCTCGATGTCGTCCTTCGGCAGCGAGGAGCCGCCGGTGATCATCATCTTCTGTTCCTTGCCGGTGCCCAGGTCCTTGGCGTGCACGTTCACGATGCCGTTGGCGTCGATGTCGAACGTGACCTCGACCTGCGGCACGCCGCGCGGCGCGGGCGGGAGACCGGTCAGCTCGAAGGTGCCGAGCTTCTTGTTGTAGGCCGCGATCTCGCGCTCGCCCTGGAACACCTGGATCAGCACCGACGGCTGGTTGTCGTCGGCCGTGGTGAAGACCTCGGAGCGCTTGCTCGGGATGGTGGTGTTGCGCTCGATCAGCTTGGTGAAGATGCCGCCCTTGGTCTCGATGCCCAGGCTCAGCGGGGTCACGTCGAGCAGCAGGACGTCCTTGACCTCGCCCTTGAGCACGCCCGCCTGGAGGGCGGCGCCGACGGCGACGACCTCGTCCGGGTTGACGCCCTTGTTGGGGTCCCGGCCGGTGAGCTGCTTGACCAGGTCGGTGACCGCCGGCATCCGGGTCGAGCCGCCGACCAGGATCACGTGGTCGACGCCGGAGACCTTGATCCCGGCGTCCTTCACGGCCTGCTCGAACGGGCCCTTGCAGCGGTCCAGCAGGTCCTGCGTCAGCCGCTGGAACTCGGCGCGGCTGAGCGTCACGTCCAGGTGCAGCGGGCCGGCCGAGCCGGCGGTGATGTACGGCAGGTTGATGTTGCTGGTGGTGGCCGCCGACAGCTCGATCTTGGCCTTCTCGGCCGCCTCGCGGAGCCGCTGGAGGGCCATCTTGTCCTGGGCCAGGTCGATGCCGTGCTCGCCCCGGAAGGTCTTCACCAGGTGGTCGATGATCCGCTGGTCCCAGTCGTCGCCACCGAGCTGGTTGTCACCGCTGGTCGACTTGACCTCGACGACGCCCTCGGCCAACTCCAGCAGCGACACGTCGAAGGTGCCGCCGCCGAGGTCGAAGACCAGGACGGTCTGCTCCTTGGAGCCCTTGTCCAGCCCGTACGCCAGGGCGGCGGCGGTCGGCTCGTTGACGATCCGCAGCACGTTGAAGCCGGCGATCTCGCCGGCCTCCTTGGTGGCCTGGCGCTGGCCGTCGTTGAAGTAGGCCGGGACGGTGATCACCGCGTCGGTGATCTGCTCGCCCAGGTACGCCTCGGCGTCCCGCTTGAGCTTCATCAGCGTCCGGGCCGAGATCTCCTGGGGGGTGTACTTCTTGCCGTCGATGTCGACGGTCCAGTTGGTGCCGATCTCCCGCTTGACCGACCGGATGGTCCGGTCCGGGTTCGTCACCGCCTGGCGCTTGGCGACCTCACCGACGAGCACCTCACCGTTGCGGGCGAACGCGACGATCGACGGGGTCGTCCGCGAGCCTTCAGCGTTGGCGATGACGGTGGGCTCACCGCCCTCGAGAACGCTGACGCAGGAGTTCGTCGTGCCGAGGTCGATACCGACCGCACGTGCCATCTTCGCTTCCTCGCTTCTTACGTTGGAGCAGGTGACGGGATCCGCCCGCCGCGCACTCGCCACAAGTTGAGTGAACTTGACTCAATAGTGCCACGCCCACGGCGATCGTCAAATCGGGTTGAGCCGACCCGACGCAACCTCACGTTCCGGGGAGCCCGGTTGTCTTCCCTTGCGCCGGTCGGGCACGCTTTAGCGGTGACGACGCACGGGGACCCCGCTACCCGCTCCGGTTCGCCCGCCGTCGCCGCCCGTACCGGCACCGAGGACGCCGGGGAGGACCCGTCCGGCCCTACCGCAGACGGCCTGCCCGCCGCGCTCACCAGCCTGCGGGCCGCGATCGGCGCGGCCCGGTTCCCGCTCGCCCTGCCCTCGGCCGAGTCCGCCCGCCAGATCGGCGCGAGCCTCACCGCGCAGCTCGACGACTATCTCCTGCCCCGGCTGGCCCGGCTCGACGCGCCGCTGCTGGTGGTCGTCGGCGGCTCGACCGGGGCCGGCAAGTCGACCTTGGTCAACAGCCTGGTCCAGGCCCGGGTCAGCGCCGCCGGGGTGCTCCGGCCCACCACCCGCTCCCCGGTGCTGGTGTGCAACCCGGCCGACTCAGGCTGGTTCCGCCAGGGCGAGCTGCTGCCGGGCCTCACCCGCACCAACGAGCCGAGCGAGGACCCGGGCACCCTGCACCTGGTCACCGCCCCGGCGCTCCCCGCCGGGCTGGCCTTCCTCGACGCCCCCGACATCGACTCGGTGGTCGACGCCAACCGGGCACTGGCCGGGCAGCTCCTCGCCGCCGCCGACCTCTGGCTCTTCGTCACCACCGCCGCCCGGTACGCCGACGCGGTCCCCTGGGAGCTGCTGCACACCGCGCGGGCCCGGGGCGTGGTGATCGCCATGGTGCTCGACCGGGTGCCGGCGGAGGCGACCGACGAGGTGGCCGCCCACCTGGCCGAGATGCTCGCCGACCAGGGCCTCGGCGCGGCACCGCTGTTCGTCCTGCCCGAGACGTGGGTGGACGGTCAGGGCCTGCTGCCGGACCAGGTCACCGCCCCGCTGAGCACCTGGTTCGCCCGGCTGGCCGCCGACGCCGGGGCGCGGGCCGCCGTCGTCCGGCAGACCCTGGACGGGGCACTGGCCGCCCTGCACCCTGCGGTGGCGGGGCTGGCCGACGCCGCCGACGAGCAGATGGCCGCCGCCGACGCCCTCGACGAGCGGGTGCTGGCCGCGTACCGGGGGGCCGAGCGGACCGTGGAGCAGGGGCTGAAGGACGGCCGGCTGCTCCGCGGCGAGGTGCTCGCCCGCTGGCAGGAGTTCGTCGGCACCGGCGAGTTCTTCCGCACCCTGGAGGCCCGGATCGGCCGGCTGCGGGACCGCCTGGTGGCCACGGTGACCGGCCGGCCCGCGCCCGCCACGGAGCTGCGCAACGCCATCGAGTCCCAGCTCGTCACGCTGCTGCGCGGGGTGGCCTCCGAGGCGGCCGAGAACACGTACACCGGGTGGCGGGCACACCCGGCCGGGGCGGCGCTGCTCGACCCGCCGCTGGCGCACCCGGCCGAGGACCTCCCCGCCCGCGCCGAGCGCCTCGTCCGCGACTGGCAGCGCGGGGTGCTGGAGCTGGTCCGGGCCGAGGGCGGCGACAAACGGTTCGTGGCCCGCACCGCCGCGTACGCGGTCAACGCCACCGGGCTGGCCGTGATGATCGCCGTGTTCGCCTCGACCGCGTTCATCCCGACCGGGCTGGAGGTGGCAACCGGGGCCGGCACGACCGTCGCCGCGCAGGCCGTGCTCCAGGCGATCTTCGGCGACCAGGCCGTGCGTACGCTGGCCGACCGGGCCCGGGGCGACCTGCTGGCCCGGGTCCGGGAGCTGCTCGACGCCGAGGCCGACCGATTCCTGTCCCGCACTGCGGCGGCCCGCCCGGCGGCGGACGCCGGGGACCCGCTGCGCGCCGCGGGCGACCGGGTGGAGGACGCCCGGCACCGCAGCGGCCTGGCGGCGGCCGGCGCGTCGGGCCTGCCCGCCGCGCCGACCCCGGAGGCCGAGACCCGATGACCAACATCGCCGGCCGGGTGCGCGAGGCGCTCCGGGGTGACCAGCGGGTCGACCCGGACGCGCTGATCGCCCGCCTGGACGCGGTCCGCCGGTTCCTCGACGCGGTGGACGGCCAGCTCCCCGACACCCAGCTCGTGCCCGCGAACACCCTGGTCGAGCGGGCCGGCACCCGGCTTGCGCTCTCCCGGGACCACACCGTCGTCGCCCTCGCCGGGGCCACCGGCAGCGGCAAGTCGAGCCTGTTCAACGCGCTCGCCCGGCTGACCCTCTCCACGGTCGGGGTGCGCCGACCCACCACCGGCGTGGCACACGCCTGCGTCTGGGGCCCGCTGGATGGGGCGAACCGGCTGCTCGACTGGACCGGCGTGCTGCCCCGCCACCGGTTCGTCCGGGAGAGCGCGCTGGACGCCGACGACGAGTCCGCCCTGCACGGGCTGGTGCTGCTCGACCTGCCGGACTTCGACTCGGTGCAACGGTCGCACCGGCTGGAGGTGGACCGGCTGCTCGGCCTGGTCGACCTGGTGGTCTGGGTCGTCGACCCGCAGAAGTACGCCGACCGGGTGATCCACACCAGCTACCTGCGCGAGTTCCACCGGCACCGGGACGTGACGCTGGTGGTGCTCAACCAGGCCGACCGGCTGCCCCCGGCCGAGCTGCCCCGGGTGCTGGACGACCTGCGCCGGCTGCTCGACGCCGACGGGCTGGACGGGGTGCCGCTGCTGGCCACCACCGCCGTCGACCCGGCCGGGATCGTCGAGCTGCGCGGGACGCTGGAACGCACGGTCGCCGGGCGGCAGGCCGCGCTGCGGCGCCTCGCCGGGGACGTCGACGCGGTCGTCGCCGGGCTGGACGAGCTGGTCGCCGCCGACGCACCGGCCGATGCGCCGGACGAGGGGGCCGTCGGTTCGCTGAGTCGGGCGCTGGCCGGGACGGCCGGCGTGCCGGCGGTGGCGGCGGCGGTCGAGGGGGCGTACCGGCACCGGGCCGCGTCGAGCACCGGCTGGCCGCTGGTGCGGGGCTGGCGGCGGCTGCGCCCCGACCCGCTGCGCCGGCTGCACCTGCCCGGCCCGGTCGCCGGCGCGGACGCCGGGGACCCGGCGGAGAGCCTGGTCGCCGCGACCTCCGTACCGGATCCGACCGCCGCCCAGCGCTCGGCGCTGGGGCTGGCCGTGCGGGCGGTGGCCGACCGGTCCGGCGCGGGCCTGCCGGCCCCCTGGGCGACCGCGGTGACCGCCGCCGCCCGGTCCCGGCTGGGCGACCTGCCGGACGCGCTGGACCGCGCGGTGGCCGGCGCCGACCTCGGGATGGACCGCCGGCCGGTCTGGTGGCGGTTCGTCGGCGCGGTGCAGTGGCTGGTCACGCTCGCGGCCGTCGCCGGCCTCGGCTGGCTCGCCCTCGGCTACGCGCTGCGGGCCCTCGGCCTGCCGGCGCTGGAGTATCCGCGGGTCGGTGAGGCCCCGCTGCCCACCGTGTTGCTGCTCGGCGGCCTGCTCGCCGGGCTGCTGCTGGCCGCGCTGACCCGCCCGGTGGTGCGGTGGTCGGCCCGCCGGGCCAGCCACCGGGCCGAGAAGCGACTCACCGCCGCCGTCGATGCGGTCGGCCGGGAGTACGTGGTGACGCCGGTCCGGGCGGTGCTCGACCGGTATGGGCAGGCGAGGCAGGCGTTGCGGGACGCCGAGCGCCGCTGACCCCGGTCAGCCTTCACTGTCCGGGGCTCCCCCACGGGCGTAGGGTCGACGGCATGGCCACGCCTCAGACCCCCTACGACGCGGTGCTGCACGCCGCACGCGACGTGACCAGGCTCGACACCGCCCTCGATGCCGAGATGCTCGGCGCGGCGCTGCTGGGCAGCGTCTACGCGGTCGCGGAGACCGGTCGGGAGGAGGCCCTCCGGGAGTTCGTCTCCGGCTTCCTCGCCGCCACCACCCGCCGGCGCACGGCCGCAGCGAAGACCATCCGCGCCGTCTTCGCGGCCCTGGTGCCCACCGCGGAGGGCGCAACGAAGGTCCGCCCCGGCACCCAGGCACCCGCCTGGTCCGAACAGCTCGGCCGGGTGCGCCTCACCGGCGCGTGGTGCTACGGCGACGTGTACGGCGACCAGACCTCCTACCTGGCCACCTTCGCCTACGACGACGAGGCCGGCGGCCCGGAGCACGCGCTGGTGGCCCTGGTCGACCACAACATCGGCATCGCGAAGGACATCTTCGTCGGGGGCCCCGCCGGCCGGATCGTCGACCAGGTCCGGGAGATGGTCGACGGCGACGAGTTGACCTGGTTCCGGGAGGAGGACCCGGCCAGGCTGCACGGCGAGGTCGGCCGACACCTGGCGGTCACCGACGAGTTGAGCGAGTTGCCCGCCGAGGGATCGCTCGCCACCGACCGCGCGCTGGCCGGCGCGCGACTGGCGCTGCTGCCCCGCCCGGCGCGTGCCGCCCGGGGCGCCGAGCCGCTCTCCGGCGACGAGCGGACCGCCCTGGTCCGGGCGTTCCTCGCCTCGCCCGAGGCGGTCCGGTTCGACCTGGACCCGTCCGACGACGCGGGGCTCGCCTCGCTGCACTTCTGCCTCAGCCTGCTGCTCGACCACGCCGCGAGCTTCCCCGACGCGGACCCGCTGCGGTGGAGCCCCACGGTGGCCGAGCTGTTCCTGCTCGACTGGGTGCACCGGCGGGCCGTGCTCGACATGGACGACGCCGCGATGCTCCCCCGGGTGCTGCGCGGCTGGGCGGCGTACGCGGCCCGGCGCAAGGGGCTGCCGGAGGCGGCGGCGACCCGGACCGACACGGCGATCGAGGAGATGGTTCCGGAGTTCGCCCGGCTCTACTCGACAGGGGAGCGGCGCAGCCCGGCCACCGCAGCCGTGGCCCAGCTCATGGCAGACGGGGTTGACCCGGACGACCCGGTCGCCCTGGACGCCTGGATCGAGGCGAACCGGCACCGGCTCGCCGACGACGGGGCCTGAGCGGGGCAGGCGCCGCTGCTCAGCCGAGCGTGGCGTAGACGACCCCGGCGACCAGCCCGCCGACGGCACCGCCGACCACCACCTGCGCAAGCGTGTGGGCGTGCAGCCGCACCCTCGACCAGCCTGCCAGCACGGGCAGCGGCGCGGCTGCCAGCAGCGGGGCACCGAAGGTGAGCGCCAGGACGACCACCGCCCCGGCGGCCACCGCCGTGTGGATCGACATCTTCCACCAGTGGCTCACCGTCACCGCCACGACCAGCCCCACCACGCCGACGGCCACCAGGGCAAGCAGCGGGCGGGGCGCCCCGAACGCCGCGAGCAGGACCCACCCGACCGCCACCGAGGCCAGCCCGAACAGCAGCGGCAGCCGGCGCTGCTCGCGTACGCCGACGTGGTGGTCGGTGAGCCGCCCGCGCCGCACCCCGCCGAGGATGTACGCGAACGGGATGCCGCTGGCGAAGACGGTGGCAAGCAGCCCCCAGGCCAACCCGTGGGCCCCGCCCCGGGCTCCGTGCCAGGCGACCACCACGGTCAGCAGGGTCACCAGGACGGCCGGCGCGGTCAGCTCGGTGACCAGCCGGGCGATCCGCCGGCCCGGCCCGGCGGGCTCGGCGGGCTCGGCCGGCTCGGCGGGCTCGGCCGGCTCGGCGGGCTCGGCCGGCTCGGCGGGGAGACCCGGTCCGCTCAGCGCCCCGTCCCCGGTCGCGCCGGCCGGTCCCCGCTGGTGTCGCCCGGTGGGGAAGGGGCCTGCGTCGAGCCGGAGAGCGTCACCGTGGGCTCGGCAGTGGGCTCAGCAGTGGGCTCGGCCGTGGGCGTCGGCTCCGGCGTCGGCGGATCGGTCGGTGACGGCACCGGCGTCGGGTGTGGCGCCGGGGTCGGGGTCGGGGTCGGTCTCGGCGAGGGGGGTGTCGTGGGCGGCCGAGGGGCCGGCGGGGGGATCGGCGCTGGTGGCGGCGGGTCACGTACCGCGTCCGGGCCGGACCCGTCGGGGTCGGCGGGCGGGGCCTGCGGCGCGAGACCCGGGCCGGGCGGGCCGGTCGACGGCACCACGACCACGCCCGGCCGGACGGACGGGATCCCCCCGGGCCGGGCGGTCCCCGACAGCGGGACGACCACCGGGCCGACGGACGGGGTGGGAATGAACGGGGTGCCGCTGTCCGGCAGCGCCGTGCTGCCCACCGTGGCCGAGCCCGCGCTGACGGCGGCGAGGATCGGCATCGAGGCGGTGCCGGCGAGCAGGGCGACGGTGAGGAGGTACCCGCGGCCGTGGGCGGCGGAGCCGGGGGCGCGGTGCGCGCCGACGACCCGGCGGTAGCCGCCCGCCGCGCGGTGCCGACCGAGCAGCGGAACGGCCGGACCCTCACCTGGCTGGGACACGCACACTCCTCGTCTCGGCACGGTCACGGGCGGCGCGGCAGCAGCAAACGGACATAGGCCCACGAAAAGTGCGTCCCGCGTCATCAGCTTGGACCAGTGACGGTCAGTTCACCAGGCACCACAGCGTGTCGACACACAAATTGTCCGCCGCCGCCATCCGGCCACGAATTCATGTACGACAAAACCCCTGATGAGCCGCGAAGCCGACAGCGGCCGGAAACCCTGGGCGGGCGTACTGTGGGGCCTCTCACCTCCTCTGCGAATATGGACCATGACGGCAACGCAGCCGCAGCCTCCGCGCACCCCGCGGCAGACGCGGTTGGGCGCCGGCGCTCCCGAACCGGGTTCGTCCCACGGATCCGGATCACGCCGCGCGGCAACCCCCACCGGGGCTAGGCGCGGCCGCCAAAGGCCAGCCCGGCACCGGCCGGGCCGGCGCACGATTTGCGCGGACGGGTCACCCCCCGGCGCCGACGCAGACACGACAGGGAGAGACGGATGGCAAAGGGCGACCCCGGGGTCACCACCCGCGGCAGGCGGGCCGCACCCCGTTCCAAGCGGGCCGCGTCAGCGGCTCCCGGCAACCCGGAACTCGTACAGCTGCTGACGCCCGAGGGCGAGCGCATCGAGACGGCGTTCGGCCCGGACGGGACGGAGTACCGCGTCGACTTCACCGACGAGGAGTACCGCGGGCTCTACCGCGACCTCGTGCTGGTCCGCAAGCTCGACGCCGAGGCGACCGCGTTGCAGCGGCAGGGCGAGCTGGGCCTGTGGGCGAGCCTGCTGGGCCAGGAGGCCGCGCAGGTCGGCTCCGGCCGGGCGCTGCGCAGCCAGGACATGGCCTTCCCGACGTACCGGGAGCACGGTGTCCTCTACTGCCGGGGCATCGACCCGATCATGCCGCTCGGCCTGTTCCGCGGCGTCAACCAGGGCGGCTGGGACCCGAACGAGTTCAAGTTCAACATGTACACGATCGTGATCGGGGCGCAGACCCTGCATGCGACCGGGTACGCCATGGGCATCCACATGGACGGCAAGACCGGCACCGAGGACGGCGAGGCGGTCATCGCCTACTTCGGCGACGGCGCCACCAGCCAGGGCGACGTCAACGAGGCGTTCGTCTGGGCCAGCGTCTTCAACTCCCCGCTGGTGTTCTTCTGCCAGAACAACCAGTACGCCATCTCCGAGCCCCTGGAGCGGCAGACCCGGGTGCCGCTCTACCAGCGGGCCGGCGGCTTCGGCTTCCCCGGCGTCCGGGTCGACGGCAACGACGTGCTCGCCTCGTACGCGGTGACCCGGCACGCGCTGGACAACGCGCGGCTCGGCCAGGGCCCCAGCCTGATCGAGGCGTACACCTACCGGATGGGGGCGCACACCACCTCCGACGACCCGACCCGGTACCGGATCGCCAGCGAGGTCGAGGCCTGGCAGGCCAAGGACCCGATCGCCCGGATGAAGGCGTTCCTGGAGAAGCAGAAGATCGCCGACGCGGACTTCTTCGCCGACCTCGACGAGCAGGCCCGCGCCGAGTCGGTGCACCTGCGCGAGCGGGTGCTCGCCATGCCCGACCCCGAGCCGGTGACGATGTTCGACCACGTCTACCCCAACGGGTCGCCTGAGCTCGACGAGCAGCGGGCACGGTTCAGCCGCTACATGGAGTCGTTCGAGGGGAGCGCCCACTGATGGCCACGGAGACGCTCACCCTCGGCAAGGCGATCAACATCGGCCTGCGCAGGGCCCTGGAGGACGACCCGAAGGTCATCATCATGGGCGAGGACGTCGGCAAGCTCGGCGGCGTCTTCCGGGTCACCGACGGGCTCCAGAAGGACTTCGGCGACCAGCGGGTGATCGACACCCCGTTGGCCGAGTCCGGCATCATCGGCACCGCGATCGGCCTGGCCATTCGCGGCTTCCGCCCGGTCTGCGAGATTCAGTTCGACGGCTTCGTCTACCCCGCGTACGACCAGATCGTGTCGCAGGTGGCGAAGATGCACTACCGCTCGCAGGGCAGGCTCCGCATCCCGATGGTCATCCGCATCCCGTACGGCGGGGGCATCGGCGCGGTCGAGCACCACTCGGAGTCGCCGGAGGCGTACTTCGCGCACACCCCCGGTCTGAAGGTCGTCACCTGCGCCAACCCGCAGGACGGCTACTCGATGATCCAGCAGTCGATCGCCTCGGACGACCCGATCGTCTTCCTGGAGCCCAAGCGGCGCTACTGGGAGAAGGGTCCGGTCGAGTTGGACGCCCCGCTGTCGGCGGCGTACCCGCTGCACTCGGCCCGGGTGACACGGCCCGGCACGGACGCGACCGTGCTGGCGTACGGCCCGATGGTGCGCACCTGCATGGAGGCGGCGACCGCCGCCGCCGAGGACGGCCGGGAGCTGGAGGTCATCGACCTGCGCACGCTCTCCCCGCTGGACCTGACCGCCGCGTACGAGTCGGTGAAGCGCACCGGCCGGTGCGTGGTCGTGCACGAGGCCCCGGGCAACCTGGGCCTGGGCTCGGAGATCGCCGCCCGGATCACCGAGGAGTGCTTCTACTCCCTGGAGTCCCCGGTGCTGCGGGTGACCGGCTTCGACACCCCCTACCCGGCCTCCCGGGTGGAGGAGGAGTACCTGCCGGACCTCGATCGGGTGCTCGACGCCGTCGACCGGGCCTTCGGGTGGTGAGCGGCGTGTCGCGGATCAAGGAGTTCAACCTGCCCGACCTGGGTGAGGGCCTGGCCGAGGGCGAGATCCTCGCCTGGCTGGTCAAGGTGGGCGACATGATCGAGCTGAACCAGCCGATCGTCGAGGTGGAGACGGCCAAGGCCGCCGTCGAGATCCCGGCGAAGTGGGCCGGCCAGGTGCGGTCGATCTTCCACCCGGCGGGCAGCACGATCGAGGTCGGCACGCCGATCATCGCGATCGACACCGACCCGGGTGCTGGCCCGATCGAGGAGTCGACCACGGGCACCCCGTCGGCGGACCTGCCCACCCCGTCGGCGGCATCGCTGGCGGCGGTCGAGGTGGCCCCGAGCGAGGGCGCGGTCGAGCCGGGCCTGATCGGCGGCCCAGCCCCGGGCGGCCGTACCGCCGTTCTGGTCGGCTACGGCCCGCGCACCACGGCGGCCAAGCGTCGGCCGCGCAAGGCCGGCGTCCCGGCGCAGGCCACCACCGCCCCGGCGGCCCCGGCCACCGCTCCGGCACCGGTCCCGGTCCCGACCGCCCCGGTCGTCGCCGCGCCGGCGAACGGCAACGGCCACGGGGGTACGCGCACAGCTGGGCCGGTGCTGGCCAAGCCGCCGGTACGCAAGCTCGCCCGGGACCTCGGCGTCGACCTGGCCGCGCTGACCGGGTCGGGTCCACTGGGCTCGATCACCCGGGAGGACGTACAGCGGGCGGCGAGCGGCACCGTGACGGCGGCCGAGCCGCTGACGGCGGTGGCGGCGACCACGGCGGCGGCGAGCTTCGGCGCGGACCGCGAGCAGCGCATCCCCGTCAAGGGGGTACGCAAGCTCACCGCCGAGAACATGTCCCGCTCGGCGTTCACGGCCCCGCACGTGACGGAGTTCCTGACCGTCGACGTCACCCGCGCGACGAAGGCCCTGGACCGGCTGCGCGGCCGGCGGGAGTGGCGCGACGTCCGGGTCTCGCCGCTGCTGCTGGTGGCCAAGGCGGTGCTGCTCGCGGCGCGACGGCACCCGATGGTCAACTCGACGTGGGCCGGCGACGAGATCGTCGTCAAGGACTACGTCAACCTGGGCATCGCGGCGGCCACCGAGCGCGGGCTGATCGTGCCGAACATCAAGGACGCCGGCCGGCTGTCGCTGCGCGAGCTGGCGGACGCGATGACGGACCTGGTGCAGACGGCCAAGGCCGGCCGGACCTCGCCCGCCGCCATGTCCGGCGGCACCCTGACGATCACCAACGTCGGGGTGTTCGGGGTGGACACCGGCACGCCGATCCTGCCCCCGGGCGAGTCGGCGATCCTGGCCTTCGGCGCGGTCCGTGAGATGCCCTGGGTGCACAAGGGCAAGGTCCGTCCGCGTCAGGTGACCACGCTGGGCCTGTCCTTCGATCACCGGATCATCGACGGTGAGCTCGGGTCGAAGTTCCTCCGCGACATCGGGGACTTCCTGACCGACCCGGAGGCGGCGCTGCTCGCCTGGACCTGACGGTTAGCCGACACCAGCCACGGCCGGTGTGCCACGGGTGAACACCCGGCACACCGGCCGTTGCCGTTGACAGAAGAAAACCCAGGCAGAGGGCCTCGTTGACCTACGATCCTTAGGCGAGTGTCTCAGCTCACCTACTAATCGATGGATTCTCCGCCCTCCATGCGCTTCAATGGACACATCAGGGGCTGACAACCGAATAGTTATGAGGAGAACCCAGATGAGCATGATCGAGCGAATCCGCAACCGCCGCGACGCCAACCGCCGTGCCCGCGCCATCGAGCACGCGCTGCGTTCCGCCAACTCGCCTGCGGTCCGTGACGAGCTTCTCGCCATCGCCCAGCGTCACGTGAGCTGACGCCCCACACTTTCCTCGCCTCCTCCAGTTCGACGACCCGCCCGCTCACCCCGGGCGGGTCGTCGGCGTTTCGGACCGATTGACACCGGGATTCCACCTCGCGGCACCGCCCGGTACGGTGAGGATCGGTCGTCAACCACACGTCCGGACCCCGTCGCGCCGATAGAAGCTGCTCGACACGGTTCGGCAACGCGGAGTGACGGCCGGTGCTCCCCGGATGCCGCGGGCGGTCACCGGATACGGTGCGGGGAGTCCCCACAGCCGGTCCGCCGGCGACGCCGGCACCAGGCCGACATGTGATGGAGGAGGCGCACCGATGACGTCCGAGGGCCCGCACCACCCCGGCCAAGAACCGGACGAGGTGTCGCCGGGCAACGGCGCACCGGCGCCGTACGGCGTCGCCAACCCGGACCTGGGCTGGGCACCCCCGCCCCCCACGGCCCGGCCGAATCCGCCAGCTCCCGGCCGGGCGCAGAACGACCAGCCGCCCACGGCGGCCTGGGGCGCCGCCGCCCCGCCGAACGCCCAGCCGCCCACCGCCGCCTGGGGCGCCGCGCCCCAGGGTGGCCAGCCGCCGACGGCGGCCTGGGGCGCCGCACCGCAGAACGAGCAGCCACCCACCGCCGCCTGGGGTGCCGCCCAGGTGCCGGCACAGCAGCCGGAGCCGGCCCGGCCGGACGCGTGGGGCCCGCCGTCCGCCGCGCCGCAGCCCGCCTGGGGCCAGGCCGACCAGCCGATGCCGGGCTGGAAGCAGGAGGATCAGCCCGGCCCCACCTGGGCCGCCACCGCGCCGCCCGGCTCCGCCGGTGTTCCGTCCCAGCCGGCCTGGGGAGCGCAGCCCGAACAACCGGCGCCGGCCTGGGCCGCCCAGGCCGAGCAGCCGCCCGCCGCGTGGGGCCAGAACGAGTCGGCCGCCCGGGGTGCCGCCCGCGTCCCCGGTCAGGCCACCCCACCCCAGGACGCCTGGCCCGCCCAGGCCGACGCCAACCGGCCCGACGGCTGGAACCCCACCGGCCAGCAGGACGACGACCCTGCCCGCTCCGGCGGCTGGACCGCGAGCGGACAGCAGGACGACCCTGCCCGCTCCGGCGGCTGGAACGCCGGCTCGCCCGCCTCCCCTCAGGACGACCCCGCCCGCTCCGGCGGCTGGAACGCCGGTCGGCAGCAGGACGACGAACCCGTTCACCCGGGTGGCTGGGCCCCGGCCGAGCAGCCCGCGTTCGCCGGCAAGGCCGAGCAGCCTCCCGCCCCCTGGGGGCAGACCGAGTCGGCCGCCCGGGGTGCCGCCCGCGTCCCCGGCCAGGCCACCCCACCCCAGGACGCCTGGCCCGCCCAGGCCGACGCCAACCGGCCCGACGGCTGGAACCCCACCGGCCAGCAGGACGACGACCCCGCCCGCCCCGACTGGAACGCCGGCCCGCCCGCTTCCCCTCAGGACGACCCCGCCCGCTCCGGCGGCTGGAACGCCGGCCGGCAACAGGACGACCCTGCTCGCTCCGACGGCTGGGCCACGGCGGAGGGCAGGCCCGACGACCAGCCCCAGCCGACCGCCTGGGCCGGTGCCGACGGAACGGCCAAGCCCGGCACGTGGGGCGCGGCGTCGGTGCCGCAACCGCAGGATGACCGGCCGGCCGTCCCGGACTGGGCGGCGGCCGAGCCGACGTCGGTGCCACCGGCCCGGGCCACCGCCACCGTCGGCGTGGACGGGCCGCCGTCCTGGAGCGCCCCGGCGGATAGTCAGCAGCAATGGCCCGGACCGGACCGGACCGAGCGGCCCGGCGTGCCGGACGTCGAGCCGTGGGCGCCGGGCGAGGCGTGGGGACGTTCCGCCGAGGCGGAGCCCGCCGCGCCGCAGCCGGCCGGCAACGGCTGGGAGCCCGAACGGTCGGAGGATCGGCCGCTGTACCAGCCGGCACCGGCCCCGGGGATCTCGCCGGCCAACGCCGTCCCGCTGCCGCCGCAGGAGCAGCGGGTGCCCGGCGCCAGCCTGGCCGCCGCCCCGCCGGCCGACTACCTGCCGCCGGCCCAGTTCACCCCGGAGGTCGAGGCGCCGGTCGAGCCGGGCATCCGCGAGGCCGGGCCGGCGGCGTACGAGCCGGAGCTGGCGGGGGCCGACAACGGCTGGGGCCGCGCCGAGGAGCCGCAGTCGCCGGCCGGTCCGGTCGTTCCCGCTCCCCGGATGTCGCCGGAGGGCCAGGCGTCCGCCCGGGCCGCCGTCTCCCTGCCGGAGGCCGGGGAGTCCGCAGCCGGTGCCGCCGGCAGCGTCTCGGCGAGCGCGTCCGTGCCGCTGACCAGCCGGGTGATGCCCCCGAACGACCAGGCCCTGCGGCCCGGCGACACGCCCGCGCCGCAGCCCCGGGTGTACGGCCGGCCCGCCCGCCCGGAGCCGGTCGAGGAGCCGGAGCAGGCGGAGGACCTCAGCTTCCACCCCGACCCCAACCCGCCGCACCGCTTCGACGAGCCGGGCCCACAGGGACGCTTCGACGAACACGACCCCCAGGGCCGATTCGACGAGCCGGGCCAGCGCGGGCGCTTCGACGAGCCTGGGCCCCAGAGCCGGTTCGACGACCCCGGGCCACATGGCCGGTTCGACGAGCCCGCGCCACATGGCCGGTTCGACGACCCCGCGCCACATGGCCGGTTCGACGACCCCGCGTCGCATGGCCGGTTCGACGAGCCCGGCCAGCCGCAGCGCTTCGACGAGCCCGACCGGCAACACGGGTACGGCGACGGGCCGGCCGCCGCAGCGGCGGTTCCGCCCATCTTCCCGCCCGGCGTGCCGTCCTTCGTGGACCCGCCGGCCAGCAACCGGCCGGTGAACGGCGTCCGGCCGCACGACGGCGACCGGCCGGGTGACCAGTTCGGCGGCCCGGCGGCCCCGCCCGGCGGCGGCACGGCCGTCCAGGGCGCGGTGCCGGGGCACGGCCCGGCACCGTTCGGCGAGCCGGCCCAGGGTGGCTTCCCGCCGGCCTTCCCGCCGCAGGGCCAGCAGTCGGGTACGTCCTGGGACATGGAGCCCGAGCAGGGCCGGTTCGACACGTTCAAGCCGGACGCGGCCGAGCAGAAGACCGAGGCGCCACCGCCGAAGGTGCGCAACGGCCGGGTGCTGGCCGCCGTGCTGGTGGCCGCCGTGCTGATCCTCGCGGTCCCGCTCGGCCTGCTCATGCTGCTCGGCAAGTTCAGCGACGACAAGGCACCGGCGTTCGACCCGGCGGTCGGCTCCTGCGTAAAGCAGACGGGCGACAACGCGACGGCGGCGACCTGCGGGGACGCCGACACCTTCACCGTGGTGTCGAAGGTCGCCGCCAAGGAGAAGTGCGCCGACCCGGCGCAGCCGCACGTGGTGCTCCGAGGCGACCTGCCGAACAAGGTGCTCTGCCTGAAGCCGTCCACCAAGTAGCGGATTCCCGAGGGCGGGGCCACGGACCACCGTGGCCCCGCCCTCGTCGTACGCCGCCCGGGTGTGACCGGGGCCGCGCAGGGTGTTGGCGTGCGGGGCGTCCCCGTCGGGCAGACTGAGAAGATGAGCGCACGAGTACGGGCCCCGGAGCTGCGCGGACGGGGCTGGCTGAACACCGGTGGGCGGGACCTGAGGCTGTCCGACCTGCGCGGCAAGGTCGTAGTGGCGGACTTTTGGACCTTCTGCTGCGTCAACTGCCTGCACGTGCTCGACGAGCTGCGCCCGCTGAAGGAGAAGTACGCCGACGTGCTGGTCGTCGTCGGCGTCCACTCGCCGAAGTTCGAGCACGAGAAGGACCCGGACGCCCTCGCCGCCGCCGTCGAGCGGTACGGCGTGCGCCACCCCGTCCTCGACGATCCTGAGCTGGACATGTGGCAGCAGTACGCGGCCCGGGCCTGGCCGACCCTCGCGGTGATCGACCCCGAGGGGTACGTGGTGGCCACCATGGCCGGCGAGGGCCACGCCGAAGGGCTGGCCCGGCTGGTGGACGAGTTGGTCGCCATCCACGAGGCGAAGGGCACCCTGCACCGGGGCGACGGCCCGTACGTGCCGCTGGCCGAGCCGGAGACCACCCTGCGCTTCCCCGGTAAGGCCGTCCTGCTCGACGACGGGAACCTGCTGGTCTCCGACTCGGCCCGGCACAGCCTGGTCGAGCTGGCCCCCGACGGCGAAACGCTGGTCCGTCGGATCGGCTCGGGCGACCGGGGGCGGGCCGACGGCTCGGCCGACGCCGCCGCGTTCTCCGAACCGCAGGGGCTGTGCCGGCTGCCGGCGCACGTGGCCGAGGTGGCCGGGTACGACCTGGTCGTCGCGGACACCGTCAACCACCTGCTGCGCGGCGTGAGGCTGGGCACCGGCGAGGTGGTCACCGTCGGCGGCACCGGCCGGCAGTGGCGTTCCACGGTGGACGACCACGCCCACGACGCGCTCTCGGTCGACCTCTCCTCCCCCTGGGACCTGGCCTGGTACGACGACAGGGTGATCGTCGCGATGGCCGGCATCCACCAGCTCTGGTGGTTCGACCCGATCCGACGCACGACCGGGATGTACGCCGGCACGACGGTCGAGGCGCTGCGCGACGGCCCCCGGGCCGAGGCGTGGATGGCCCAGCCGTCCGGCCTGTCGGTGTCGACCGACGGCGCGCGGCTGTGGGTCGCCGACAGCGAGACCAGCTCGGTCCGGTACGTCGAGAACGGCGTCCTGGCCACCGCCGTCGGGCAGGGGCTGTTCGACTTCGGCCACGTCGACGGGCCGGCCGAGCGGGCGCTGCTCCAGCACCCGCTGGGCGTCTGCGCGCTGCCGGACGGCTCGGTGCTGGTAGCCGACACGTACAACGGCGCGGTCCGGCGGTTCGACCCGGGGACCGGCCAGGTGTCCACGGTCGCCGACGGGCTGGCCGAGCCGAGCGACGTGGTGCTGACCGCCGACGGCGGGGTGCTGGTGGTCGAGTCGGCGGCGCACCGGCTGACCCGGCTGGCTCCGGGCGCGCTGTCGGCCGCCGGGGCGAGCACGGTCGACGGCCCCCGGCACCGCACCGAGCGAAAGCCGACGGACCTGGCGGCCGGCGAGGTCACCCTGGACATCGTCTTCACCCCGGCCCCGGGGCAGAAGCTGGACGGGACGTACGGGCCGTCGACCCGGCTGGTGGTCTCGGCGTCCCCACCGGAGCTGCTGCTGGAGGGGGCGGGCACCGGCACCGACCTGTCCCGCCGGCTGGTGGTCGACGGGACGGTGGCCGGCGGGGTGCTCCAGGTGACCGCCCAGGCGGCGACGTGCGACGCCGACGTGGAGCACGCGGCCTGCCACCTGACCCGGCAGGACTGGGGCGTGCCGGTCCGGGTGGTCGAGGGTGCCGCGGCCCGGCTCCCGCTGGTCCTGCGCGGCCTGGACGCCTGACCGCCCGCCGGCCGAGCGGGGGCTGTTCACACGAACGGGGTGGGGGTGACTCCCGCGTCGATGAGCGCGGCCCGCACCAGGGCGGCGGACGCGACCGCCCCCGGGGTGTCCCCGTGCAGGCAGATCGATTCGACCGGGCAGGGGACGACGGTGCCGTCGACCGCGACCACGGTCCGCTCGGTGGCCATCCGGACGGCCCGCTCGGCCACCCGCTCGGGATCGGTGACCAGCGCGCCGAGGGCGGTGCGGGGCACCAGCGTGCCGTTGGGCAGATAGCCCCGGTCGGCGAAGGCCTCGGCGACCACCCGGATGCCCGCCCCGGTGGCGAGCTGGGCGAGCACCGAGCCGGGCGCGCAGAGCACCGGCAGCTCGTGGTCGTAGTCGTTGATCGCGGCGACCAGCGCGGCGGCCTGCGACTCGTCGGCCGCCGCCGCGTGGTAGAGCGCGCCGTGCGGCTTGAGGTACCGGACCCGGATGCGGAACGCCCGGCAGAACGCGTCGAGCGCGCCGAGCTGGTAGGTCACCTCGTCGCGCAGGTCGGCGAAGGCGTACGCGATGTGCCGGCGGCCGAATCCGGCGAGGTCGCGGTAGCCGACCTGGGCGCCGACGGTGACCCCGCGCTCGGCGGCGGCGGCGCAGACCCGGCGCATGGTGGACGGGTCGCCGCCGTGGAAGCCGCAGGCGATGTTGGCCGAGGTGATCAGGTCCAGCAGCGCCTCGTCGTCGCCGAGCCGCCAGATGCCGAAACCCTCGCCGAGGTCAGCGTTGAGGTCCATGGAACCTCACCGTAGTGCCTGGGCGGGCCTGCGCGAGCCCGGTCACGTCGTCCACCACCCCGATGACCGGGTAGCCGCCGGTGGTCGGGTGGTCGGCGAGGAAGATCAGCGGCTGGCCGTCGGCGGGCACCTGCACCGCGCCCAGCACGATGCCCTCGCTGGGCAGTTCCCCGGCCACCGCGCGGGGCAGCGGTGCGCCGACCAGTCGCGCGCCGACCCGGTTGCTCACCGCGCTCACCGTGTACGCCGTGCCGTACAGCAGGTCGAACGCGGCCGGGGTGAACCAGTCGTCGCGGGGGCCGGGGCGCAGCCCGAGGAGCAGCTCGGCCGGGGCCGGGCGGTTGACGGTGCCGTCCACCGGCGCGGGGCCGCCGGCCGGGGCGCCGAGCGGCAGGGTGTCGCCGTCCCGCAGCGGGGGCGGGCCGAGGCCGGAGAGGGTGTCGGTGGACCGGCTGCCGAGCACCGGTGCGACGGCGATCCCGCCGGCCACGGCGAGCCAGCTCCGCAGTCCGGTGCGGGCCGGGCCGACCCGCACGACCGCCCCGGCCGGGACCGCGAGGGGCCGGCCGACGTCGCCGGGCCGGTCGCCGACCCGGACGTCGACGTCCGCGCCGGTGATCGCGACCGTGCCGGCCCGGGTCAGCCGCAGCGTGCAGCCGGTCAGGGTGATCTCCAGGCCGGCGGCGGCCTCCGGGTTGCCGGCGAGGCGGTTGGCCAGCCGCAGCGCCGCCGGGTCGAGCGCCCCGGACCGGGGCACGCCGAGGTGTGCCCAGCCGGGCCGCCCCTGGTCCTGCACGGTGGTGAGCGCGCCGGCCCGGAGCACCTCGATCCGGCCGGACGGTTCGTCGCCGGACGGTTCGTCGCCGGGCGGTTCGTCGCCGGGCGGGGCGGCGGGTCGGGCGGTCACCCGGCCACCAGGCGGACCCGGGTGCCCGGGGTGAGCCGGGCCGGCGGGTCGGCGTACGCGTCGAACAGGGTCAGGTCGGTCCGGCCGACGAGCAGCCAGCCGCCGGGCGACGCGCCGGGGTAGATCCCGGCGTACGGGCCGGCCAGGGCGACCGAGCCGGCCGGCACCCGGGGCCGGGGCGTCCGCAGCCGGGGCACGGCCCATTCCGCCGGCAGCCCGGTCAGGTACGCGAACCCGGGCGCGAACCCGCAGAAGGCGACCCGGAACGTGGTGCCGGTGAGCCGGGCGACCACCTCGGGCACGTCCACCCCCCAGTGGCCGGCGACGGCGGGCAGGTCCGCACCGTCGTACCCGACGGGGACCTCGACCTCGTCGGCGGGCGCGGCGGCGTCTACGGCGGGCCGGGGCGTCCAGCCGGCGTCATCGGCGTCGGCGGGCCGGGGCGTCCAGCCGGCGACGAGCGCGGTGGCCCGGGCCTGGTCGGGTACCCCGTCGAGCAGCACGGTACGGGCCGCCGGGACGATCTCGACGGCGGTCAGCTCGCCGGCTGCCCGGCGGCGCCACAGCTCGGCGCGCCACGCCTCGACCTGGTCGGGGCCGTCGCAGTCGAGCAGCAAGGCGTTCGTGCCGACGGGTCGGATCCGCATCCCGTCATGATTCCCGATTTGGCGGACGGCCAGGGGCGTCGGACCCCTCGGTCTCGTGACCCGAGACACTACTTGCAGGTAACCTACGGTGCCGTAACCTACTGGTGTGACGACCTCCGCCCCGCTTCGACTCAAGCCGGTCGACATCGGAAAGCCCCGGATGCGGGGCTGGCTGCACGCCTACGCGTTCTTCGTCGCGCTCGTCTGCGGCGTCGTGCTCTGTTCCGTCGCGGCTACTCGGCCCGGCTGGGCTCCGCTGGTGAGCTGCCTGATCTACAGCCTGACCGTGTGCGGGCTCTTCGGCACCAGCGCGCTCTACCACCGCCGGGTGTGGTCGGAACGCGGGTACCAGATCATGCGCCGGATGGACCACTCGATGATCTTCGTGTTCATCGCCGGCACGTACACGCCGTTCTGCGTACTGCTGCTGGACGCCCGGCACGCGACCACCATGCTCGCCCTGGTCTGGGGCGGCGCGCTGGGCGGGGTGGCGGTGAAACTGATCTGGCCGCACGCCCCACGCTGGGTCTCCGCCCCGCTCTATCTGGCGCTCGGTTGGGTCGCGGTGGCGATGCTGCCGCAGATCCTGCACTCCGGCGGGGTGACCGCGCTGGTGCTGCTCGCCGCCGGCGGCGCGATCTACAGCGTCGGTGCGGTCTTCTACGCGCTGCGCCGCCCCAACCCGTGGCCCACCGTCTTCGGCCACCACGAGTTCTTCCACGCCTGCACCCTGGTGGCCGCGATCTGTCACCACATCGCGATCTACTTCGCCCTGTTCGCCTGAGCGCCCCCGCCACTTCGCCCCGTACACACGCGCCGGAGGCCCCGCACCATTGCGGGGCCCCGGGGTTCTCGGGCGGGTCGACGGCCGACACTCGGGCGGGTCGACGGCCGGTGGTCGGCGGGTCGGACGACTCTCAGACCGTCCGGCCCGGGCGGCGCACCTCGCGGTACTCCTGCACCACCGGCTCGCCCTGCACCGGCACGACCCGGTCGGCCACGACCCGGTTCCCCCGCACCGGGGTGGCCACCACGGTCCGCCGGCCCCGGTTCCAGAAGTAAAGGGTGGTGAGGAGGCTGACGACTCCGGTGAGCATCAGCACCCAGCCGACGACACCGAGGTTGAGCCACCCCAGGTCGGCCTGCACGGCGAACGCGAAGATCGCACCCAGTGCGATGAGGAAGATGCTGGCACCAATGCCCATTTTGTCGCCTCCTTGGCTGTCAGCTGGCGCTGCTACCCGCCGCGGCCATGGATAAGGTTGCGGCACCCATCGACATACCCCGGCACTCCGCTCGCCAATCGGGCAAGCTGGGTCCATGACGGACGCCGGGGGTACGGAACGGACGCTGGTGCTGCTACGGCACGCCAAGGCGGAACCGCCGGGTGACGACAGGGACGCCGATCGGCGGCTGACCGCGCGGGGTGACGCCGACGCCGCCGCGGCCGGCGCCTGGCTGGCCCGGCACGGCCTGCTGCCCGACGTGGTGTTCTGTTCGACCGCGAGACGCACCCGGGAGACCTGGCACGGGGTGGCGCTGGGCATGACCGGCTCGCCGGACGAGACCGGGCCCGCCGGCTCCGCCCCGACCGTGCGCTACGAACCCGGCGTGTACGAGGCAGGCCCGGCGGAGCTGCTGGCCCTGGTCCGGTCGGCACCGCCGGAGGCGACAACGGTGCTACTGGTCGCTCACAACCCGGGCGTCTCGCTGCTCTCGGCGCTCCTCGACCCGGAGCGGGCGGACCAGCAGGGCATGCGCACCGCCGACCTCGTGGTGCACCGCACCCGGTTCCCCTGGGCCGACCTGCGCCAGGCCGACATCACCGCCCACCACACGCCACGGGGCTGAGCCCGCGAGGCGGCTCCTCTCGACGCGGTCCCGGGGCCCGCCCGACGCGGGCTTCCTCAGTGCGCGACAACCACAGGGCAACGGGACGGGTACGCGTGGCAGGGGCCCCGGTGCGACCGGGGCCCCTGCTCACGGGCTCACTCAGGACGGCGGTGCCGTGGGCGGAGGCGGGTCGGGCGGAGGCGGCATCATCGCGGTCGGATGCGACAGCCGGTTCTCCTCCACGATCAAGGTGCGTGCCCGCTTACGCCGGTCCTGCCAGAACCAGAGTGTGGTGAGCAGTATGGCCAACCCGGCCAGGATGGACACCCACCCGACCGCGCGCAGGTCCACCCACCAGACGTTCGCCCGGATGGCGAAGGTCAGGATCGCGCCGATGGCGATCAGAAAGATTCCGCTACCAATGCCCATGTGCGCTGCACCCCCACGTGCGGTGGCTCTGGGCGTTCACTGACGGCGTCCGCGCTCCGGTTACCCGCCCAGGCCGGCAACTACCCGGCACAGACGCCCCGATACGAGCCCAAACCCACCCAACCCAGAACGCCGGCACTTTCACGGAATCTGTGGCCTCCCGACGCGGGATAAGCCCTAATTCCGTGAAAGTGCCGGCGCAGAACCCAGGGGGTGGGGTGGAGGTTAGAAGGAGTCCTCCGGGAGGTCCATTACGTCCAGGTCGGTGTTCTCGATGATGCGCCGGTCCGCGCCGAGGCGGGGCAGCACCTCGCGGGCGAAGAACTTCGCGGCGGCCACCTTGCCGGTGTAGAACGCCTTGTCCGTGGCGGACAGCTCTCCGTTCAGGGCACGCAGGGCCACGTCGGCCTGCCGCTGGAGCAGCCAGCCGACGACCAGGTCGCCGATCGCCAGCAGGAACCGCCGGCTGCTCAGGCCGACCTTGTAGAGCGCCCGGGAGTCGCCGGCCTGCGCCTCACCCAGCCAGCCGGTGAGCACGCCGAGGATGTTCTGGATCTCGGCGAGCGCCTTGCCGAGCGCCTGCCGCTCCTGCTTGAGCTGGCCGTTGCCGCCCTCGGAGGTGATGAACTCCTGGATCTCGGTGGCCACCGTCGTCAGGGCCTTGCCGTTGTCCCGGACGATCTTCCGGAAGATCAGGTCGAGGCTCTGGATCGCCGTGGTGCCCTCGTACAGGGTGTCGATCTTGGCGTCCCGGACGTACTGCTCCAGCGGGTAGTCCTGGAGGAAGCCGGAGCCGCCGAACGTCTGGAGCGCCTCGTGGCCGAGCATCTCGTACGCCCGCTCCGAGCCGACGCCCTTGACCAGCGGCAGCAGCAGGTCGTTGACCCGCTTGGCGATCTTCGTCGCCTTCTCGTCGCCGGCCGCCTCGGCGATGGCGACCCGGTCCTGCCAGGTGGCGGTGTAGCAGACCAGGGCGCGCAGGCCCTCGGCGTACGACTTCTGCAGCATCAGCGAGCGGCGCACGTCCGGGTGGTGGGTGATGGTGACCCGGGGCGCGGTCTTGTCGGCCTGCTGGATCAGGTCGGCGCCCTGCACCCGGTTCTTCGCGTACTCCAGGGCGTTGAGGTAGCCGGTGGAGAGGGTGGCGATCGCCTTGGTGCCGACCATCATCCGGGCGTACTCGATGATCATGAACATCTGCCGGATGCCGTCGTGCTTGTCGCCCAGCAGCCAGCCCTTCGCCGGCACGCCGTGCTCGCCGAAGGTCATCTCGCAGGTGTTGGAGACCTTGATGCCCATCTTGTGCTCGACGTTGGTGGCGTAGACGCCGTTGCGCTCGCCCAGCTCGCCGGTCTCCTCGTCGAAGTGGTACTTCGGGACGACGAACAGCGACAGCCCCTTGGTGCCCGGGCCGCCGACGCCCTCGACGCCGACCGGGCGGGCCAGCACGTAGTGCACGATGTTGTCGGTCAGGTCGTGCTCGCCGGAGGTGATGAAGCGCTTCACGCCCTCGATGTGCCACGAACCGTCCGGCTGCTGGACGGCGCGGGCACGACCGGCGCCGACGTCCGAGCCCGCGTCCGGCTCGGTGAGCACCATGGTGGAGCCCCACTGCTTCTCGACGAAGAGCTTGGCCCACTTCCGCTGCCGCTCGTTGCCCTCGACGTGCACCACGTGCGCGAAGGAGGGGCCGGAGGAGTACATCCAGACCGGGGCGTTCGCGCCGAGCACCAGCTCGGCGAGGGACCACCACAGGGCGCGCGGGGCGTTGGTGCCGTCCAGCGCCGGGGGGAGGTCCAGCCGCCAGAACTCCGAGTCCATGAACGCCTGGTACGACTTCTTGAACGACTCCGGCAGTGGGGCGGTGTGCGTGGCCGGGTCGAAAACCGGAGGGTTCCGGTCACTGTCCGTGTAGCTGGCGGCCAGGTCCTCGCGAGCGAGGCGGTCCACCTCGGCGAGGACGCTGCGCGCGGTGTCGACGTCGAGATCCGAGTACGGCTCCTGGCCGAACGCCCGGTCCGCCCCGAAGACCTCGAACAGGTTGAACTCGAGGTCCCGAAGGTTGCTCTTGTAGTGGGTCATGCTCGCTGGCCCCGCTTCCGGACAGGTATTACCGATCAGTAACTCCGAACTGTATTACTCGTCGGTAGGCAGCGACAAGCCGATGGCGGAAGTGACAGCGATTACACACCCGCGTTCCGGCGGTCGCCGGGTTACCGAAGCAGCAGGCCAGCGGCCGTGGGGCCGCCGCCGCCCGGAGCCGGATGACGAAATCGTGCCCAATCCTGGAAGCAGCGGTTCCAGCCGTGCCGCGACACGCATTTTCCAGGACACCGCACGATCCCGACCCGGGGCGTCTGGGCAGCCTCGGCGGCCAGCTCGGTCAGCCCTCGGCGGCACCGACCTCCCAGCTCGGCACCGGGGCGGTCGCCGCGCTGCTCGGGCCCGCGTACTCCATCAGGACCAGGGCGATGTCGTCGTCGAGCCGGCCGTGCACCCACTCGACCAGGGCGGTCTCCAGCGAGGCCAGCCCGTCGCCGACCGTGCCGTGGCCGAGCAGCCGCCAGGCCCGGTCGGCGGTCGGGAAGAACTCGCCGTCCCGGCGGGCCTCGCCGAGACCGTCGGTGAACAGCAGCAGGCGGTCGCCCGGCTCCAGCCGCTCGACCCGGGGCCGGACGACCGGCATGAAGCCCAGCGGAGGGGCGGGGGCCGGCGGTTCGAGGGGGATCACCGCGCCCCGGCGCAGCAGCAGCGGTGCCGGGTGGCCGCAGTTGACGATGGTGAGCGTGCCGCCCCGCTCCTCGACCAGCGCCGCGGTGACGAAGTCCTCGTCGCCGACGTTGCGGGCCACCGCCCGGTCCAAATCGGTCACCACGGCCCGCAGGTCGGCCCGCTCGTACGCCACGTGCCGGTACGAGCCGAGCACGATGCTGGCCAGCCGGACGGCGTCCAACCCCTTGCCCCGGACGTCACCGATGATCATGCGCACGCCGTACGGGGTGTCGATCGCCTCGTACAGGTCGCCGCCGATCTCGGCGGTGGCGGTGGACGAGATGTAGCGCCCGGCCACCGCCAGGGTGCCCACCTGCGGGCCGAGTGGACGCAGCACCGCCTGCTGGGCCACCGCCGCCAGCTTGGACAGCTCGGCGATCTGCTCGGCCTGCCGCTCCCGGACGCCGGCCACCACCCCCGCGATGGCGGTGGCCAACGCGATGCCGGCCACGTTGACGGCGGTCACCAGCGACGTCGTCGGCTCCATCAGGGCGAAGGTCGACCCGATCGCGGTGGCGACGGCGCCCACCCCGAGCACCACCCGCCAGGAGGCGAGCGCGGCGGCGAGGAAGGGCGCGGCGACCATCAGGGCGATGTAGTGCGCCGGACGTCCGTCCGCCAGCTCCACCGCGGAGATGATCGCGAGCAGGGCAAGGGCCGCGCCGAGGCCGGCGCGGGATCCGGGGCTCAGCGGGCCGCGGCCCGACTGAAAGGTATGCGTACGTACGAGGGACAGCATGCCTGATCGACGTGGACCGGTGAATAAACCTGGCCCGTCGTCCGAGAATGTTCTGCCCGGCCGGTCCGTGGCGACGGACCGACGGACGACTGGCGCCTCGCCCATCGCCGGGGCCTCCGCGTCAGCCGAGGACCTCGTACTTCACCGTGAGCGCGCCGACGTCGACGGAGGTGATGGTGGCGAACGCGGCCCGGGACAGGTCGATGCAGCGGCCCTCGATGAACGGGCCACGGTCGTTGATCCGTACGGTGACCGACTTGCCGTTCGCCGGGTTGGTCACCCGGACCTTGGTGTTGAAGGGCAGGGTCTTGTGCGCGGCGGTCAGCTCGTCGGGGTTGAAGTTCTCCCCGTTGGCCGTGAGCTGGCCCTCGTCGTAGAAGGACGCGCCGCAGGAGCCGCTGTCGACGACGGTGCTGGTCGGGGCCGGCTTCTTCGTCGTTGCGGCCGGCTTCGGCGCGGCGGTGCGGGCCTTGCTCCGCGACGCGGCCTGGGTCCGGGTCGCCTTCGGGCTGGCGGTGACCGTGGGCGAGGGGCTGGCGCTGGGCGGCAGGCCCACGCTCGGCGAGGCCGACGGCGAGGCCGGCACGGCGGGGCTGCTCGCCGGGGCGTCGACGAGGGCCGGCGCGGAGTCCGCCGGCTCGCCGGAGGCGAGCTGGACGGCGCCCACGGTCCCACCGACGACGAGCGCGACGCCGACAGCGGCGGTGGCCGCGATTCCGGCCGGCGAGGTGAACATGCGGATACGGGAGTGCCTACCAGCCACCGGGCCCGTCCTTTCGTCGTCGCTGAACAAACCGGCCCGGACCGTAACGAGAGAAGCACTTCCGAAGTCAACGTGATCATGGTGCTATGCCCGCATTTGCTCGCATACGTGTAGCCGATCATCCGAGGCGAGGTGGCCCGCTCGGCCCCGACCCGCTCGGCCCCGAACCCGGCCGTCGCCGGGCCCAGCCGGTGCCGGGCAGGTCGCCGGGATGTCGCAGGATGGGCGGCATGCCCGCTGAGCTGAGCGAACGCCTCGTCGAGCTGTTCCGGTGGATCGATCCCGGCCCGGAGAGCACCCACCTGGTCAGCGACGTCTCCGGCTGGTGGCGGGACCCGGCGGTCCTGGCGGAACTCGGGCCGGCCCTGATCGCGCCGTTCCGGGCCGCCCGGCCGACCGTGGTGCTCGCCCCGGCCGTCACCGGGCTGCTGCTCGGCCCGCTCGCCGCCACCGCGCTCGGGGTGGGCTTCGTGCCGGCGTACAAGGCCGGGGACGGGCGGCTGCCCGCCGGGGCGATCACCTGGGCGCAGAGCCCGCCCGACTTCCGGGGCCGCCGGGTCGAGCTCGGCGTCCGGGACCGGCACCTGGGCCCCGGGGACCGGGTGCTGGTGGTCGACGACTGGGTGGCCACCGGCGCCCAGCTCCACGCCCTGTACGAGATCTGCGCGACCCGGGGGGCCGAGGTCCTCGGCACGGCCGCGGTGGTCGTCGACTGCCCGCCCGCCCTCGCCACCGAGCTGCGGATACGTGGTGTGCTCGACGCCGCGCGGCTGATCTGAGGAAGCACTCGACGGCCGTGCAGGCCCGGCCCAGCACCTCGGCCGTGCAGGCCCGGCCCAGCACCTCGGCCGTGCAGGCCCGGCCCAGCACCTCGGCCGGGCGGGCCGGCCGGCCGGCCACCAGCAGCGGGGGTGGAAATCCGGCGGCGCGACGAAGCGAGCCCGCGTAGCCTCGGCAGGATGTGGCCTCGGATCGGTGAACTGCGTCCCCTCGCCCTCGGCACCCCCGGGGAGCTGCGGGCGAGACTCAACGCCCTGGTGCTGGCCGGGGTCAAGACGGCGACCGCCGGCCTGATCGACGAGTACGCCGAGGAGGGCGAGGAGCTGGAGCGGGCCGGCGAGCGGCTGGCCCTCGTGGACGACCACGACGCGCTGGTCGGCGTCGTGGAGGTGACCGGCGTCGAGGTGGTCCGCTTCGCCGACGTCCCCTGGGACTTCGCCCACTCGGAGGGGGAGGGCGACCGGTCCATCGAGGAGTGGCGGGCCGGTCACGCCGCCTACTGGGCCCGGGTCGGCACCCCCGTCACCGACGACACCCAGGTCGTCTGCATCCGGTTCCGGCTCGTCTCGACCGAGGGCAGCGTCGCCACCTGAGGCGCGACCCTGCCCTGGCGGAGGGCCTGCGCCCCGGGCGCAGCGGCTCAGGCGGGGGCGAGGCGGCGCAGCTCGGGCAGCAGGCGGGTGGCCACGTCCACCAGGACGGCCTCGTCGCCCGCGTACCAGCTGCTGGCCCGCGGCCAGTGCGTGACCACGTCGGTGAAGCCCAGCGCGGCGGCCCGCCCGACCTGCTGGGCGAAGAGGTCCGCGCTGCTCAGCGAGAAGACCGGGGCGGAGTCGAGGGAGAGGTAACGGTCCAGCGTGGCCGGGTCGCGGCCGTCCTCGGCCAGCGTCCGGTCCATCCGGGCGGCGAGGTCGGACACGGTCCCCCACCACTCCTCCAGGTCGTCGCCGCCCGTGCCGGTGGTCACCCAGCCCTCCCCGAACCGGGCCACCAGCCGCATCGAGCGGGGACCGTTGGCGGCCATCACGAACGGCACCCGGGGACGCTGCACGCAGCCGGGATTGTTCCGGGCGTCCACGGCCGCGAACCACTCGCCGCGCCACGTCGTCCCGTCCTCCCGCAGGATCAGGTCGAGCAGCTCGGTGAACTCGGCGAGCCGGTCGACGCGCTGGCGCGGCGGCAGCGTCTCGCCGCCCAGCACGGCCGAGTCGAAGCCGATGCCACCCGCGCCGAGACCGAGCAGGAACCGGCCGGCGGAGACGTCGTCGAGGGCGGTGACCTGGCGGGCGAACGCCGCCGGGTGCCGGAAGTTGGGCGAGGCGACCAGGGTGCCGAGCCGGATCCGGGAGGTCACCGTCGCGGCGGCGGTCAGCGTCGTCATCGAGTCGAACCACGGCCCGTCGACCAGGTCCCGCCAGCCCAGGTGGTCGTACGTCCAGGCGTGGTCGAAGCCCCACTCCTCCGCCTGCCGCCACCGGCGCTGCGAGGCCGACCAACGCTGGTCCGGGAGGATCACGATGCCAATCCGCATGATCACCAGCGTACGGCCTGCCGGGGTTCCCGACCCGCTCGCCGCCCGGCGCTCAGGCCGGCGGGCGTGCCGTCGCGTCCGTCGCGGCCCGGACGAACTCGCGGACCCGGGCCGTGGTGTTGCTCTCCAGCCAGACCGGCCCGCGTCGGATCGGCGGGGCGTCGCTGATCGGCACGTACGCGAGGTCCGGGCGCGGATAGTAGCGCCGGACGTGCTCACCGACCGGCAGGACGCCCCGGCCCAGCGCCACCAGGGTCAGCATCTCGGAGAACGTGTCCCCCGCCGGGCCCTTCGGCACCGGCCGCCCCGACGGGGTGCGCTCGGGCGTGCGGTCCCGCTTGAACTCCGCCGAGGTCACCGCCGGGTACTGCACCACCGGATGCTCGGCCAGCACCTCCAGCGAGACGGACCCGGCGCGGGCCAGGGGATGTCCGGCGGCCACCGCGAGCACCCGACCCTCCGTCAGCAGCGCCGGGCCGCACGCCATCCCGTCGAACGGGTACGAGGCCACGAGCACGTCGACCGAGCTGTCGAGCAGGCTGGCCCGGGAGGTGGCGAGTTGCGCCTCGCGTACCCGCACCTCGCAGTCGGGGTGCCGCTCGCTGAACAGGGCGACGGCCCGCAGCAGCACCGACGCCGTCCCCTCGCCGAGGAAGGCGACCCGCAGTTGCCCGGTCATCCCCCGCCCCGCCTCGGCGGCCCGGCGCACCGCCGCCTCCATCCCGTCGACCAGCGGGCGCAGGTCGTCGGCGAGGCGGCGGCCGATCGGGGTCAGGGTCACCACCCGGCTGGTACGCGCGAACAGCGGCGCGCCGATCCGCCGTTCCAGCCTCTTCACCACGTGGCTGACCCGCCCGGTGGTCACCCCCAGCCGCCCGCCGGTACGCCCGAAGTGCAGCTCCTCGGCCAGGGTCAGGAACGTCTCGACCTCGTACCGTTCCAGCATCCGACCCCCACCGCGCGGCGACCCGGCCACCCGTTCGTTGACCCAGGGTCAACGATCGTAGCCCGATCCTGGCTTGGTCGGACCGGCCGTCCAGACGATCGTTGAGGGCATCACCCGGGGCCTGTCCCTACCGCCTGACAATCACGAGGAGCACGCCATGCCCAGCGACTACCTGACCGAACTCGACGCCCCGCTGCGGGAGGTCGGGCAACGGGTCCACGCCGTCGTCGAGGCGGCCCTGCCGGAGGCAACCGGAGCACTGTGGCACGGCCACCCCGTCTGGGGCCTCGGCGACCGGCCCGGCAGGCAGCCGGTGTGCCTGCTCAAGGCCCAGTCGACGTACGTGACCTTCGGGCTGTGGCGGGGGCAGGACGTCCCCGACCCGTCCGGGCGGCTCGTGCCCGGCGCGCGGCGGATGGCGTCGGTGAAGCTGCGCACCGTCGAAGAGGTCGACCCGGCCCTGTTCACCGGCTGGCTGCGCCGGGCGTACGCGCTGGAGGTGGCGGCGTGAGCGCGGTCCGGGTGACCGGCTTCGACCACCTGGTGCTCACCGTCGCCGACGTCGAGCGCTCGCTGGCCTTCTACTGCGGCGCGCTCGGCCTGGAGCCGGTCCGCGTCGACCGGTGGCGGGCCGGCGAGGCCCCCTTCCCGTCGGTGCGGGTCAGCCCGGAGACGATCATCGACCTGGTCCGGGGTCCGAGGGGTGGGTCCAACGTCGACCACTTCTGCCTGGTGGTGGCCCCGCTCGACTGGGCCGGGGTGATCGAAGCGGGCGCCCTCGACGTCGTCGAGGGGCCGGTGGGGCGGTTCGGGGCGCGGGGCAGCGCCACGTCGGTCTACGTCCGCGACCCGGACGGCAACGTCGTCGAGCTGCGCTGGTACCCGCAGGACGCGCAGGCCGACGGTTATCCGGTGGATCGGGAGCCCGTCGGCCCCTAGATTCCTCGGGGTGGGCGATGATGTCGGGGCAGAGATCCGGCTCGCGGAAGCGGCGGACGCGGCGGTGATCGCGGATATCCATCTGCACTCCCGGGCGGCGACCATGCCGTATCTCCCCCCGCAGAAGCGCAGTCCCGAGCAGGTGACCCGTTGGGTCGAGGACGTTCTGCTCAAGGAGTGCCGCATCTGGTTGGCGGTCCGCGACGCGGTGGTCCTCGGCTACGCCGCTCTCGCGGGCGACGTGCTCGAACACCTCTACCTGCGGCCGGACGCCCGCCGGCAGGGCATCGGCACGCTCCTGCTCGACGAAGTCAGACGGCACAGCCCGCACGGGTTGTCGCTGCACGTCTTCCAGCAGAACACCGACGCCCGCGCCTTCTACGAGCGCCACGGCTTCACGGTCCTGGGCACCAGCGACGGCAGCCAGAACATGGAGCACCTGCCCGACATGACCCTCCGCTGGGCGGCTCCGAAGGGATGACGGCCCGGACCGACTGGCAGGCGTGGCACGAGCCCTACGCCGACGAGGGATCGCCCCTGTCGCGCCGGCTGCGCCTCGTGCGGCGGGAGATCGCCGCGTGGCTGGACGAGCGCCCCGACGAGCGGCTGACGGTGGTCAGCGCCTGCGCGGGCCAGGGGCACGACCTCGTCGGCGTGCTCGCCGGGCGGGCCGACGCGCACCGGGTCCGCGCGACGCTGCTGGAGTACGACCCGGGCAACGTGGCCGCCGCCCGGGATGCCGCCGGCCGGGCCGGGCTCGCGAACGTCGCCGTCGAGCGGGCGGACGCGGGGCGGCTCTCGTCGTACGCGGGGGCGGTGCCCGCCGACCTGGTGCTCCTGGCCGGGGTGTTCGGCAACGTCACCGACCATGACGTACGCCGGACTGTGGCCGCCCTGCCGCAGCTCTGCGCGGCGGGTGCCACGGTGATCTGGACGCGGACCCGACGCGCCCCCGACCGGACCCCGGCGCTGCGCGGCTGGCTGCGCGACGCCGGATTCGCGGAGCGGGCGTTCCACGCGCCGGAGGGCATGCTCTTCTCCGTCGGCGCGCACCGGTTCACCGGCCCGCCCCGCCCGCTAAACGCCTCCGGGGAACTGTTCACGTTCATCACAGCAGGCACCCAATGGCGGTGTTAATGCGAAGATCGGGTAGATCTTGGAAGATTTCGGCCCCTGGAGGGGCCGTTTGCTTCCAAGATCTCCCAGTTCCGGGGGCGGGAACCGCCGCCGACCCGGTCAGGGCGCGCAAGAGCGCGCTCGGTTGATTCCGGCAGGTTGAACGGGCACCACCGGGCAGGTTCTTCGGGCACCACCTGCCGTCATAGCTGACCGGCGGCTGTTGATGGTTAGCTTCTCTGGGCACCACTCGGCGTACCTTCTTGATCGGCACCTTGGTCGAGCATCATCGCGGTCCCCTGCCCGACCTCCATCGAGCCGATACCCTGGCGCGTGTGAGTGATCAGGGCCTGCAGGACACCGGCGTGGTGAAGACCTGGCACTCCGAGCAGGGGTGGGGAACTGTCGCCCTCGATCACGTTGACCTGACCGTCTGGGTGCACTACAGCCACATCGTCGCAGGGCCGACCGAGTACCGGAGCCTGACACCGGGTCAGCAGGTGCGATGCCACTACGAAGTCCCGGGCCAGGACGGTTACCCCGCCCGAGCAGTCGAGGTCACCATCCTCTAACCCACAGCAGCGGGCGTAACGCGTCCGCGGCGGTGTCGAGGACTACTTGTCGGTCAAGAGTGTGGCCCCCAGGCTGGTGCCGAGTTCACATGTCGATCTTCGGCACCGACAGGCTGAGATTCAGTGGCCCGTACACCACAGCTGGTGCCCGAAGAACCTACCCAAGTGGTACCGAATCAAGGTGCCGGATTCACTCGGTCGTGCCCCCTGTACGGGCAGGACCGTGTCAGGAGTTCGCTCGGGCTCGTCCCGCCATGGAACAGACCTGACAGGCCGGAGCGGGCGGGCCCTCACCCCGCACCCACCGCCCGCGCCGCGCCGAGGTAGACCGACTTCGACACAAGCGCCAGCCGTCGGCTACCGGAACTCGTGCACGACCTCGATCGGCCCGACGACGTGGTCGTTGAACTCGTCCAGCTCCTCGGCGGGCACCCACAGTTCGAGGATGGACTCGCCGCCGGCCTGCCGCACCGGGTACCGGCGCACGAAGTCCGACTCGACGTGGAAGCGAGTCACGTACCCGACGCCGGACGCCGGGACGTTCCAGTCCCGGGCGATCATGATCGCGTACTCCTCGTTGAGGACCGGGTAGAAGATCGGCTGGTCCGGCAGGCGCGGCGGCCAGCGCCGCCACCCGGACAGGCGGACGAGATCCAGTTCCTCCGGACCGGTCGGACGCCACAGCACCGTCGTACCGCCACCACTGCCCATCTCGACCTCGCCACCGCTCATCCGGCCCTACCGGTTCGGGCCCGGAGTGCCAGGACGGTACCGGGACGCCGACGACGGACACCACCGGTTTCGCCGTCAGACCGCCATCCCGTCAGACCGCAAGAGCGCCCGCCACACGACTGGGGACGGGCGCTCTGGGTGTACGGGGTCGTTCAGTCTCGCTCGGCGATGCGGGCGACGAACGCCCGCCACGCAACCGGGGCAAAGGTGAGCGCCGGGCCGACCGGGTCCTTGCTGTCCCGCACGGCAACGACGCCGGGAAGATTGTCAGCGACCTCCACGCAAGCGCCGCCGTTGGAGCTGCTGCGGGTGCTGGTTCGCCACCGCGCGCCGGTCAGGTCGTCCATGCTCACGCCCTCAGCAGGTCGATGGTCTGGTCACGCGGAAGCGCTACCGATCTCACGGTATCCCAGACGGCCCAGAGGGGGGCAACGTCATTCGTGATACGGCCGGAGGACTGATCATCGAGGTAGCCGACCTCCCCGCCCTCCGGTGTGGTCGCGATGATGAACGGCCCGGCCTGGCCTGGATGCAGGCCGGCGCTCAGCGGGAGAACGTGCACCATGACGTTGGGTCGCTGTGCCATGGTCGCGAGGTGGTCGAGCTGCGGGCCCATCACGTCTGGATGGCCGCGGCGGAGCGCCGCTTCGTCAATCACGAAGACTGTCAGCGGGGGACGCGGGCGGTCGAAGACCGCAGCCTGCCGCCGGAGACGAGACTCGACGTGGTCGTCCGCGTCGGCCATCAGCGGGCCACTTGCGAGGACCGCACGGGCATACGCCTCCGTCTGAAGGAGCCCGGGAAGAACGGCCGACTCGAACCAACGCAACCCCGTCGCCTCGCGCTCTATATCCGCCCACGGCCGGAACCATGCCGGCTCCTTTCGCTTCAGAACGTCCGGCCATAGCTCCAGAACGTCCTTACCAAGAAGCGCTGCGACCTGGGCGCGATGCCGCGTCTGCGGTATCCGTCCTTGGCTCGCCCATTTGGCTGCTGTCTTCGGGTCGACGCCAACCTGAGCTGCGAGGCTGTCGGCGGTGTGACCTGTTTCGGCCATCGCTGCTTGTACGGCCCGGTTCATTCCACAGTCTCCCTTGAACGTTCTGTACGTCAGGGTTTCATAGTGCAACGCAGTGTGATCGCTCCGCAACGGTCGGGAGGCTGTTTCTCAGGACGGCGTGGGTCGGTGAGGGGTACCCCCGGTTCACGTTCGTCGAGGGGCCCGCCGCGGCCTTCCTGCGCCCTGAGGGCGGGGGCGGGCCCCTCTCCAGACTGGATGGACAGGGAGCATCGTGTCGAACCGAGAAGGACGTCACCGCGCCAACGACCGCCGGGGCCGGCACGCCGCGTGTCCGCCGTGGCGGGAGCGCGTGGGAGAAGACAAACCGAAGCCCGATCCGAAACCCGCGCCGCCGCAGGCCCCACCGGACCCGGTGCCGTACGAACCGCCGTTGATCGGCCCGATGGTCCCGCCGCACCGGTTCCCGCGTAACGACGTCGCGACGCGGGTCCTGCGACCGGCGGCGGGAGAGTTCCGCGCGTGGGGCGGGGAGCGACGTGGCAACGGTGGTCGGCCGTGTCGGTGAAGGACTACGACCACACGGCAGGACGTACCGTGAGCCGCCCCCACCTGCCGATGCGCCCGGCCTGGCTCTGCCGGGTCTGTGCCGCGCAGTGGCCGTGTTCGGCGGCCCAACTCGACCTGGCCACCGAGTTCTACGGTCATTCGGTCGCGCTCGCCTTCTACCTGGCCACGTCGATGTACGAGGCGATCGACGACGTGTACCGGCTGGGCGGGCGCCCCGACGGGCCCGCCATGTACGCCCGGTTCCTCGGCTGGCTGTCCCTGACGCGTCGACCGCGCCACAGAACGCAGCGGAGCGCCCGGCCCGCCGGATCGGGCCACATTCGACCCGTCGAGGGCCGGTACCCTGCGCGCATGCCGACCAGCGACGAGGACGTGGCGATCGAGGCCGCGCAAGCAGGAGCCGTCGTCGTCCGGGCCAGGTACGGAGCCGCCCTGACCCGCTTCGAGAAGTCCGGGGGTGACTTCGCCACCTCGGCCGACATCGAGGCGGAGAACGCCATCCTCGACGTCCTCCGCTCCGCGCGGCCCGAGGATGCCGTGACGGGTGAGGAGAGTGGACGCACAGGTGCCGACGACACCGCCCGCGAGTGGCTGGTCGACCCCCTGTGCGGCACGCTCAACTACGCCGTACGCAACATGCTGGTCGCGGTGAACGTCGCGCTGCGGACCGACGCGAAGGTCACCGTGGCGGCCTCGGCCGACCCGTTCACGGACGAGGTGTTCTGGACCGACGGCACCCAGGCATACGTACGCCGCGACGGCGTGGACGAGCGGCTCACACCTTCCGCCGAGTCACAGTTGGTGGACGTCAATCTCGATCCGCCGTTCCCGAACGCTCCCCGGTTCCGGGCGGCGCGGCTGCTCGCCGACCCGGGGTTCGTCGAGCGGTTCCGGCCCCGCGTGGTCTCCACCACCCTGGCGGTCGCCTGGGTCGCCGCCGGCCGGCGGGCCGCCTATGTCACCGACGGCGACCTGCGGGACAGCGTGCACTTCGCCAGTGGGATCGCCCTGTGCCAGGCTGCGGGATGCGTGGTGACCGGCATCCAGGGACAACCGCCGCACACCGGCGCGGGCGGGCTCATCGTGGCTGCGGATCGTCAGACGCACGCCGCCCTGCTGGCGCTGGTCGACAAGCAGTTCCCGCCTGACAGCGACGTCATCTAGCTGGTCGCCGGCTCCGTCCACGGCCCGGACCGCATCTCGATCGGCGCGTAGGCGAGGGCCCGGTCAACGACCTCAGCGGCCGTCATCTCGGGGACCGAAAAGATCATTTCAGCGACGTCCGGGCAGACGAGGTCACGTTCGAGCTGAGCCAACAGGTCGTTGAGCTCAGCATCGTCCGCGTAGCCGAGACTCATGATCCGCTCAACGAGGACGATGGCCTCATCCCGGGTGAGTTTCGGAGGCAGACTCTGATCCATGCCGCGCAGCGTAGGCGAGCATGCTCGACTCCCCGGCATCCCGGTCGTGTGCGTCTCGCCGACCACCCTGTGCCGCCCGGCCGACCAGGGCGCCAGCGCGATTATGCTTCGTGATCTTGGAGGGCCTGTACGGGGACCTGACGGTCGAGGAGCTGCGCGAGCGTTGCGCCCGCTCACCGACGCCAGCAGGCCGGTCAGCCGCGCAGGTAGGTCAGGACGGCGAGTACACGGCGGTGACCGTCCTCCACGGGAAGATCGAGTTTCAGGAAGATGTTGCCGATGTGCTTGGCCACCGCGGCGTCGCTGACCCCGAGCGTGCGGGCGATCGACGGGTTGGAGCGGCCCTCGGCCATCTGCCCGAGCACCTCCCGCTCCCGCCGGGTCAGCCGGTCGAGCGGATTGGTGGTGCGTTGCCGACTCAGCAACTGCCGCACCACATCGGGGTCGATGACGGTCTCGCCGGCCGCGACCCGCGACACCGCATCGGCGAAGTCGGCGACCTCGCCGATGCGGTCCTTGAGCAGGTAGCCGACCCCGGCATGACCGGCCGGGCCGAGCAGTTCGGCGGCGTACGCGGTGGCCGCGTACTGCGACAGCACCAGGACCGCCGCCTCCGGGTCGCTGGCACGCAGCGTCACTGCGGCGCGTAACCCCTCATCGGTGAAATCGGGCGGCATGCGGACATCGGTGATGACCAGGTCAGGCCGGTACTCCAGGGCGGCCCGCAACAGCGAGTCGCCGTCGCCGACCGCCGCCACGACCGTGTGGCCGAGGCCCTCAAGCAGGCTGACGAGGCCGGCCCGCATGAGGGCGGAGTCCTCGGCCAGGACTATCCGCAGCGACACGGCAGGTCGATCCTCACCACGGTCGGGCCTCCTCGCGGGCTGCTGATCTCCAGGGTGCCATCCATGACGGCCACCCGGTCGGCCAGCCCTCGGACGCCCGTGCCCAGCGACGGGTCGGCGCCACCCCGCCCGTCGTCGGTGATCGTCAGCACCAGCCGATCCTCCACCGCTCTTCCGGTGACCCGGACGCAGGTGGCCGCGGCATGCCGGACCACGTTGGTCAGGGCCTCGGAGACGACGAAGTAGGCGGTGGACTCCACCGCAGGCGACGGGCGACCGGGCATCACGAGGTCGACCTCGACCGGAATCGGGCAGCGCTCGGCGAGTTCGCGTACCGCCTCGGCCAGCCCGAAATCGGTGAGAATCTGCGGATGGATGCCGCGAATCTGCTCCCGGATCGCCGCGAGCGCCATCCGGGCCTGTTGGTGGGCCTCGCCGACGAGTTCGCCGGTCCGTTCGTTCTTGCCGGCGAGCTCGATCTCGGCCAGGCTCAGATTCATCGTCAGGAGTAACAGGTGCTGCTGTGCGCCGTCGTGCAGGTCACGCTCGATGCGCCGACGTTCGGCCTCGAACGCGTTCACCAGCCGGTTGCGCGACTCGGCCAGCTCGTCCATCTGACGGCTCAACTCGGTACCGGTGGGGGCGAGCAGCCACCTGGCGAACTCCGCCTGCCCACCGGCGAGAACGCTGATCCCGTACAGGGTGACGACCGTCGCGGGCACCCCGATCAGGGCGGCGGCGGCGCACGCCTGGCCAATCGTGTCGACCGACCAGCCGCCCAGATCGATCTGGATCTGACCCGGGTCCATCGTCGCGACGAACAGCGGCAGCGCCAGCAGGATGACGCAGAGGAAGACGACGAACAAGGCGACCGTGTCGAGGAGGAGGAGCACCGACTGCAGGCACGCGAAGTAGCCGAGTTCGCGCCAGGTCGACGCCTCGCGCAGCCGCAGCCGTGCCCACGCCAGCCCGCTTCCGGACGCCGTCGCGTGTGGGTTGCGGACCTGGGCCGACGTCAGGAGGCGGAGCCGGTGACGCTCCAGTGCCCCGACCGGCACACCGGCGAACAGGAGCAACGGTGGGAACACCAGCAGCACCAGGACGGCGACCCATGCGGCTCCGGCGACCGCCACCGTGCTGGCGACGTAGGCCAGGCTCCGCCACGGCCACGACGACAGCAGGAAGCGGAGCGGATTGCTCGCCATCACCCGCCACACGCTCGCAGCCACCTTCACTCCGCCGCGACACAGTCTGTGTCGCGGGTCGGCAGGACACCGTCGACCAGGTAGCGGTTCACGGTGCTGTCGACGCATTCATTCTCTGCGGCGAGGTACTGGGCGTGCGCGAAACGGCCGCGAAGCGTCACCATGCGCGAGCCTGCCAGCGCCTGATGCATCGCCTGCTGTCCCGGGTACGGGGTGGCCGCGTCGCCGTCAGCTCCGACGATCAGCGCCGGCGCGTTGTTGCGGATCGTCGTGGTCGCCTCGGCCGGCCGCACGGGCCAGAACGCGCACGGCGTGATGTTGCGGGTCAGCGGCCCGAAGAGCGGCTCGTCGGCGCGGTGGGCCTGAATGTCGCGAAAGTACGTGTCCGGATTTCGGGGGGCGGCGCGGTCGGCGCACAGGACGGGAGTACCGGCTCGGTCGGCGGCGTAGCCGGCACCGGTGAACAGACCGGCGAGAAAGCCCTCCAGCGAGGGCGTGGGCGTCACCGCTTCACCGCGTGCGGCGGCGTCGAGCACCCGCAGTTGCTCGGCGAGATCCGCGTAGCCCTCGACGAGGTCGTCGTAGAGGTGGGCGAAGAGGAAGTACGGCAGCACGTGCGAGTCCACCGCGTACGCGCCGATCTTGAGCGGACGGCGAGCGCTGGCGTCATTGATGCGGTCCACCGTGGCCAACACCTCGCCGGCGGTGGCGCCCAGGCCGTACTCGCCGTTGCGATCGGCCGCCCACGCGGCCCAGTGTTCGAGCGCGGCCTGGATCGCCGTCGCGTTGCGGGAGAAGAGGGCCGGGCCGAAGATGGCCGGATCCACGGCGCTGTCCAGCACCACCCGGTCGGCGCGGGAGCCGAACATCTGCAGGTAGACCGCACCCAGGTAGGTGCCATACGAGTAGCCGAGGTAGGACAGCTTCCGTTCCCCCAGGACGTCTCGGACGAGATCCATGTCCCGGGCGGTGTTCCGCGTGGACGCGTGCGGCAGGAGATCGAGGTTGCCCTGCGCACACCCGACGGCGAGTTCCTTCGCCAGTGCCACGCTCTCGTTGAACGTGCGCCGGTTCGGGCCGGCGGAACGCAGGAACGTGTCGGTCTCCCATCGGCACTCGATCGGGCTGCTCCGGCCCACGAACCGCGGGTCCATCCCGATCAGGTCGTACCGGGCCGCGACGTCCGGCATCTGCCCGCCGGCGAGCACCATCTCCATCCCACTGCTTCCAGGGCCCCCCGGGTTGATCATCAGGACGCCACGGCGCCGGGCCGGGTCGGTCGCCTTGATCCGCGCCATCGCGACCGTGGTCGTACGGCCGTGCGGGCGGCTGTAGTCGACCGGGACGGTCACTTCGCCGCACTGGGCGCCCGCGTCGTCGAGAGCGGCGCCCAGTTCGTCGTCCGGGCCGGTAAGGCAGCCGTGCCAGTTCACCGACTGCTGTTGGGCAACCCCGGCCGACGCGACAGTCGTGGTCAGTACTCCGCCGAGTGTCAGTGCACCGGCGGCGACAAGTGCCGTGATTCTTCGAGTTCGCACAGGTCAACCGTAGGGATGGCCGGGTCGGGGCGCGATGGTGCACGGACCCGGCCAGGCGGTCGAGGGGCCGGTACCCGAGCGGTATACCTGGCTCTACCCTCCGCACCCGGGTGCACCGCATGCCCGAGCCCCGCCGGCCGGGGTTCCCGAGTTTTCTGGCGTCCGCGGCCTGAGGGCAAGTCAGGCGCAGATCCACCGGACCGGTGTCGAGTAGTGCAGGCCGTACGCGATGTCGTCGTCGGTCAGTCCGGTGATCTGCGCGATCGAATAGGGGGAAGGGCCGAAGGGCAGCGGACGGTCTACACCGTCCTTCCGGAGCCACTGCTCGTTCTCGTACGGGAGCTTGTAGGCGACCGAGCCACGCGCGTTGACCTGAAATGCCATTCCCGAGCCGAGCAAGACCGGATCAGCGCCGGGTGCCCACGTCACGACACGGGTGAGCCCGCCCTCGTTCTCCGTGCCGACCACCGTGCCGGCCCTGATTCCCGCCAGGCTTACATATGTGTCCGGGCCGGGGTCGTAGGCCGGCAGGACCTCGGCCGGCGCCCCGGGCGCCCACCGCAACCGGAGCGAGGCCGTAGGAGCGGCCTCGCCGACAGGTCACGGCTTGTCGATCAGCTCGGTGAGTGCGGCGTCGCCCTGCGCGATGACCGTGCCACCGGGGTAGGCGACCACCACGATCTCGATACACCGTGCTGAGCGGGTTCAGACCGCCGCCAACCCCTCCGCGTTGATCCGGTGTTCGGCCGGACTGACCCCGCGTACCCGCTTGAACGCGGCGCTGAGCGCAAACGGACTGCCGTAGCCGACCCGGCGGGCCACCGCGCTGATGGTGGCGTCCGGCTCTCTCAGCAGATCGGCCGCCAGGGCCAGTCGCCAACCGGTGAGGTACGCCATCGGCGACTCACCGACAAGCTCGGTGAACCGGCGGGCCAGCGCGGCCCGGGACACCCCGGTACGGGCGGCGAGCGTCGCCACCGTCCAGGGGTCGGCCGGATGGTCGTGCAGCAGCCGCAGCGCCAGGCCCACCACCGGATCGCCGTGTGCCCGGTACCAGGCCGGGGCTGCCGCCTCCGGACGGGAGAACCAGGCCCGTAGTACGGCGATGAGCAGCAGGTCCAGCAACCGGTCGAGGACCACCTCCTGGCCCGGCTCGTCCTTGGCCATCTCGTCGGCGAGCAACGGGACCAGCGGGCTGCTCCACGCCTCATCCGGCAGCACCAGCAGCGCCGGCAGCACCCGCAGCAGGCGCTGACTCACCTCCCCGTGGAACTGGTAGGTGCCGCTGAGCAGCACGGCCGAGCCGTCCAGCCGCTCGCCCCAGGTGCGTACGCCCAGGTCCATCACGGCGCACAACTCTTCCCCGTCCGGAGTGGTGCTGCGCTCGCCGGGGTGGATCACCGCCTGCGGCGGGGTGCCCGGGTCGTCGGCGATCGTGTACGGCTCCGGACCCCGGATGACCGCCACATCGCCGGGGCGAAGCCGGACGGGGGCGCCGGTGTCCGGCACCACCCACGCGTCACCACGGAACATGGACACCAGGGTGAGTGGTGCGCGGTCCTGGATCCGTACCGACCACGGCGGGTCGAACACCGATCGGAGCAGGAACGCGCCGCGCGCTCTCGGCCCGTCCAACAGCCCTGCCAGTGCGTCCATGCACCCCAGGCTAGAAGAACCATGGTGAGACGCCCGGACATGGAGCCAAGCGTCTCACTCATTCCCGGTCAGGCCCCGCTCGGCTTGACTAGTGACATGACAGAGGACGTGTACGAACAGCCCATCCTGGTGCTCGGCGGCACCGGCAAGACCGGCCGTCGCGTGGTGGACCGCCTCACCGCCCTCGGCCGTTCGGTACGGGTCGGTTCCCGCTCCGGCGAGCCACGGTTCGACTGGACCGACCAGAGCACCTGGGCCGGCATGCTGGAGGGGGTCGGGTCGGTGTACCTGGTGTACTACCCGGACCTGGCCGCACCGGACGCCCTCGCCACGATCCGCGCGTTCGTCGAGCAGGCGGTGGCCGGCGGCGTCGAGCGGATCATCCTGCTCTCCGGCCGGGGCGAGGAGGCGGCTCAGCTCTGCGAGCAGGTGGTGCAGCGATCCGGTGCGGAGTGGACGATCCTGCGGGCGAGCTGGTTCAGCCAGAACTTCAGCGAGGATTTCCTGGTGGACTCGGTGCGTGGCAGCGAGATCGTGCTTCCGGCCGGCGACGTCGGGGAGCCGTTCGTCGACGCCGACGACATCGCCGAGATCGCGGTCGCGGCGCTGACCGAGGCGGGCCACGTGGGTCAGCTCTACGAACTGACCGGGCCCCGGCTGCTCACCTTCGCCGAGGCGACCGCCGAGATCGCCAAGGCGGTCGGGCGACCGATCACCTATCAGTCGGTCTCTCCGCAGGAGTACGCCGAGGTAATGGCGCGTTACCATGTGCCCGCCGAGCTGGTGGCCGTCCTGACCGACCTGTTCGGCAAGGTCCTGGACGGGCGTAACGCCCACCTGACCGACGGTGTGCAACGCGCTCTGGGCCGCCGGCCCCGGGACTTTGCGGACTACGCGCGGGACGCCGCCGCCACCGGCATCTGGGCAACCGGACAATCGGATCGGGGTTGATCGTCATGAACACGCTGACAGCCTGGTCGGCGGCGGTGACCCTGGCGGTGACCGGTCTGATCGCCGGGGTCTACTACGCCTTCTCCGTGTCCGTGATGCCCGGGTTGAACGCGACCGACACCGGCACCGCGATCCGGGCCATGACGAGCATCAACCAGAAGATCCAGAATCCGCTCTTCTTCGTCACCTTCTTCGGTCCCATCCTCGCGGCCACGATCACGGGCGTACTGCTGCTGATCCTCGGCCACCGTCCGGCGGCGCTGCTGTTCTTCCTGGCCGGGGCCGTGTACCTGGTGGGCGCGTTCATCCCGACGGTGGCCCTCAACGTGCCGATGAACGAGACGCTCGACGCGGCCGGTGTGCCGACCGACCCGGCGGAGGCGACGCGGATCTGGGCGGACTACGCCTCGCGCTGGACCTGGTGGAACACCGTGCGCGCCGGGGCGAGCGTGGTCAGCCTGCTGCTTGCCGGATTCGGCCTCTACCTCTGGGGCAGCCAGCGGTGACCACGCCACCCGGCGGCGCGCGGCACGTTTTGGGCACCCGGGATACAGATGAGGCTGGTCAGGTTATCTACCCTGACCAGCCTCATCGTCTTGGAGCGGGTGACGGGAATCGAACCCGCACTGTCAGCTTGGGAATCGTCGATGCCTAGCCGCTCGAAGGGCCGATGCCCTGCTCAGCGGTGGTCCTGGATGGCCTCGGCTGACCCCTGCTGTCCTGGCCCAATGGCACGCTAATGGCACGGTTCCTGCCGTGCCGCTCCGGTCGATCACCCAGCAGCCAGCCCCTGCCTTGCAAAGATGGGTCTGCTGCACCAGTAGGTGACAGTTTCAGTCACGCGGGTAGGGCTTGGGCACAGCGACATCCTTCCAGCCCGCCACCAGGGCAAGCCATCTCAGATGTCACCTATCGGTGCAGCAGACCCTCGGGCTCGACCACTTCGAAGGACGCTCCTGGATCGGCTGGCACCGCCACGTCACCCTCACCGCAGCCGCCCAACTGTTCCTCACCCAGCTACGGACAGCCCGCCCAAAAGCAGCGGGGCAAACCTGAGCATCTACGCCGTCCTCCGCGAACTGCAGTACCTACTCGCGACCTGGCTCGGGTTCTGCCCCCTCTGCCACCAACTCGTCCCAACTCAACACAGCACTACTAGCGGTCGGGTCTACAGTCGCGACGCCGGTGGCCCACCAGTGCAATCGGCCCGCGCCGCCTTCATAGGGAGACGCGGGGCCGGTGGGCTCAACGAACCGGCACCGTCACAGATCATCATGCGGGTGCTGATGCTCCGGCCCGCTGCCCGGGTTGTACGGGGTGAGTATCCACTGCTGGTTGGCGAAGATGGTATTGCACCCCCAGACAACCAGGTAACCCTCGTTCGGGGCGCTCGATCCGCGGTAGATATCCATGCACAGTTCTGGCTTCAAGACGCTTTGTAGCAACATTTGACCGTTGTCCAACATCACTGGTCGCCACCTCTGGCTTGCCTGGCCAGTGCAGTGCCACAGGACAAGCTCGCGGCCGTTCACGGCGCTGTCGCTGTAGTAAATGTCGATACACCGGTTACTGTCGATGCCCCGGAACGAAACGTTGTTCCCGTGGGACCACTCGAGCTTCCAACCCTGGTTAGCCACGCCGGTCCGGTTCCTGGAGACGATCCGGGTGTCGATTCCGCTGCCGTCCACATTCAGCACACCACCCGATCGCATACTTTCCACAACGGATTTCACCGGGTGCGCCTGCGCGTCGAACAGCAGCCCATCGAGCACGGTGGTGGTGGCTTCGGCCGGGGTGAACAGCCACCGCTGGCTGGACGCATCGGAGCAGTGCAGAACCTTGATTTTGCTTTCGTACGGCTTGGAGTCTCCCCTCCCACTGGTAGCCATGCACAGCTCCGGCCGGACAACGCTGCGCAACCGCATTTCACCGTATCCCACCGACTCCGGGATCCACCTCTGGCTCGCCTGGCCAGTGCAGTCCCACAGGACGAGCTTGCGGCCATCCTCGGCGCTGTCGCTGTAGTAAATGTCGATACACCGGCCGCTGCCCCGACCCCGGAACTGGATCGTGTTGTCGAGGTAGTGCTTCAGGGTCCACGCCTGGTTGGGCTCACCGTTCCGGTGCCAGGAGACGATATCGGTGTCCCTTTCGGTCCTTCCGTGGTCCGCGTCGAGCACGCCTCCGGCCTCTACATTCACCACCGTCCGGTCCCTGCCATAGCGGTCAATCGGCTCGGCCGACGCGCGGAGCGTGCCCAGCGCGACGGCATAGTGGTCGGAGGTCGCCCCCGCGAGCCGGTTCACCTGGATGCCGCTGACGTTCTCTGAGGAGACCAGGTAGTCGAGTTCGTTACCGGACTGCTGGGTGGGCTGGCCGGAACGGTAGATATGCGCGCCAGCGGGGACGGTGAGATCGCCCGGCGGGCGGTTGAAGTCGCCGAGGATCGTCCAGCGTTCGTTGCGTCCGCGCGCCGCGACCGTGAGCGCAATCTGCGCGACCATCGCGTCCGCCTCGTTCTGGTTTCCCGAGGCCCGGGCGTGCAGGGTGAAGTACCAGGTGTCGTCGTACCGGACGCCCAGCGCGGCGCGACCGGCGGGGTTCGGCACCGCGGTCACCTCGTCTGCCGCCCGTTGGGTGACCATCGCAATGTTGGTACGGCCGCCGACGTAGGTGCCGCCGGTGGAGTCGGTTTGCAGGAAATAGACGTCGTAGTTGCCCTGGCCGCCCCGCCAACTGGTGTGCTGTACGTAGCCGGCGCGTCCGATCTGCGGCAGTCCCGGGATGTTTATCTGTCCGGCCTGGGTGCCCGGCGTCAGGGGCGGCGGAGTGGGACCAGCCTCCTGGAGGGCCACGATCTCTGCCCGGGCGGCGTACCCGGCGATCGTCGTGGTCCACTTGCTGTCGTCGCCGGTGGTCGCGCCCTGCATGTTGTAAGTGATCAGAGGTTTGTCACCGAGCGCCGCCTCGGCCGATGGTGGTGGTACGACAAGCACCGTTACCAGACCGGTCAGCAGCGCCGCCAGGCCAGCGAGCGGCCGGCGCGTAACGCGGGTTGTCGAGGAATGCACAGGTCCTCCTCCGGGGCGAAATCTGCCGATCCGTGCGGCGGCTTCCAGGGCCGCCGTACGGGTAAACGAGGGCAGTGAATGCCGACAACACCGCACACGACTCGGTGATGGCCTTCAATGGAATGCTCTGGTCTACACCATAGGCTGCGCTTATGATCAATACAATGAGCGATTACCTGGAATCTACTGTGGAGCTTCTCGTTCGGGCCCTCACCCTGCGGCGGGACGCGGTCGCCGCAGGGATCAGCTGGACCACCCGCAGTGTCCTCGGTCAGGCCGCCGGGCCGGCCGTGGTCGCAAGCCCTCACCGAGCCATAATCACAATCCCCGGCTGGAGTACTAGTAGTGCTTTGTTAGGTCGTTGTGGCGTGTCGCTTGTGTGGGCATTGTGGCGGTGTTTGGCTGCGGTGCGTGGATGAGCGCGATCTTGTTCAGGTGCGGGCGCGGTTGGAGGACTTCGCGGGGTTACGGCGCTCGGATCAGCGGGCGACCGGTCTGCGGTATCTGCGAGGGCTGATGCTGGACGGTCGGCGTAAGTCGATGCAGCCGATGGCGCAGCGGCTCGGGGTCGATCACCAGCAGTTGCAGCAGTTCCTGACCTCGTCGACCTGGGATGTCGCCGGTGTGCGGCGGCGGCTGGCCACCGCCGCGCTCGAAGTGGTGACACCCCAGGTGTGGGTGGTCGACGACACCGGGTTTCCCAAGGACGGCAAGGCTTCGGCGTGTGTGGCCCGGCAGTACTCCGGCACCCTCGGTAAGGTCGCCAACTGCCAGATCGCCGTCAGCGTCCACGTCGCGACCGACGCCGCGTCGGCGGTGTTGAACTGGCGGCTGTTCGTGCCGGAGTCCTGGGACGACACCTGCGTCCCAGGACCGGACGGCAAGCCCACGAACGCGCACGCCCACAGACTGCGCCAGCAGCCTGTCACCCTCGATGCGGCCGGGGCGAAGAAGCCACACCAACGCGTGCGGGGGCCGTCCGCCGAGCAGATCGAGCAAATCCGCCGGCGGCGGGCAGCGTCGAAGGTCCCCGACACCGAGCGGTACCGGCCGAAGTGGATGATGGCCCTGGAGATGCTCGACGAGTTGGCCGAGTGGGGGCTACGTCCGCCGCTGTTGACCGCTGACGCCGGCTACGGCCAGGTCGCCGAGTTCCGTCAGGGCCTGACCGAACGCGGCATCGGCTACATCGTGGCGACCACGTCGTCCACCACCGCGCAACCCGGCGACGCCCAACCGGTGCAGGTGCCCTACGCCGGTGTCGGCAAGTACCCCACGCCGCGCTACCCCCAACCGGCCCGCAGCCTGAAGGACCTGGCCCTCGCCCACGGTGCTGACACGGCACGCCTGGTGCGCTGGCGTGCCCGGCTACCCACACCCGACCGCGACCCGGACCGGCCCGTCGGTGAGCTGTCCGGGCACTTCTTCGCCCTACGGGTACGTCCCGCCGGCCGAGCCGTCCGACGCGGCCCGCACCGTGGCGACGACGGCGCCTGGTCGCCGAACGGCGTATCCCGTTCCACAAGCTCGGGCGCAGCGTACGCATCAAGGCCGTAGACCTGGCCGCGCACGTCGAAGCCGGCCGGGTCGAGCCGTTGACCGCCTCCGGGGTCTGGTCGACTCTGCGGCAGGTGGCCTGATGGCGAACCGGGACGGACACCGACGGTTCGGCAGCCTCCGCAAGCTGCCCTCCGGGCGCTATCAGGCTCGCTATCTCGGACCGGACGGCCAGATGCGAAAGGCACCGGAGACGTTCGCTCGCAAGTCCGACGCTGACCGGTACCTCACCCTGGTCGAATCGCAGATCATCCGGCGGACGTGGGTCGACCCGGAGCGGGGCAAGGTCAAGCTCAGCGACTACGGGCGACGGTGGATCGCCGAGCGGCCGAACCTGCGGCCCCGGACCGTGCACCTCTACGGCTGGCTGTTCGGCAAGTACATCGAGCCGTACCTTGGCCGCACCGAGCTGGCCCGCCTCGACACCCCGATGGTCCGGGAGTGGCGGACCAAGCTGCTCGGCAACGGCGTCTCGGTGAGCATGGCGGCAAAGGCGTACCGGCTGCTGCGCGCGGTGTTGATGACCGCCGTCAAGCAGGACGAGATCCTGCCTCGCAACCCGTGCCAGGTGCCCGGTGCCGATCAGGAGAAGCCGGCGGAACGACCGGTGCTGACCCTCGCCCAGGTCTTCAAGCTGGCTGATGCCGTGCCACCCCGGTACCGCGCCCTGGTGCTGCTCACCACCTTTGGCTGCCTGCGCTGGGGTGAGGTGGCGGCGCTGCAGCGGCAGGACGTCGACACCACCGCCGGGACGGTCCGGGTGCGCCTGGCGTACACCGAGCAACGGGGTGTCGGTCTGGTCCTCGGTCCGCCGAAGTCTCGGGCCGGCCGGCGCATGGTCAGCCTGCCCCCGGTGGTCGTCGACGTGCTCCGTGACCACCTGGCCGCAGAGGTGGACGACAACCCGGAAGCACACGTGTTCACCACCGAGTCCGGGCGGCCGATCTGGCGGGGCAACCTCAACAAGTTGATCAAATGGAAGGCCACCGTTGCCCGGATCGGTCAGCCGAACCTGCACTTCCACGACCTGCGGCACACCGGCAACACCCTGGCCGCGCAGACCGGGGCGAGCACCCGCGACCTGATGGCACGGATGGGTCACGACTCACCGCAGGCGGCGATGATCTACCAGCACGCGACGGCCGAAGCGGATCGGGCCATCGCCGACGCGCTCAACCGGGCAGTCCAGGCCGACCGGAAGCAGACCAAGAAGGCCGACAAGGTCAAGAAGGCGGCGACCGACAAGCCAGCGAAGACCAAGGGCAAGACCAAGCCGGCCGGCGGCGGGAAGCAGGGCCGGAAGGGCAGCGGCGACGACCCGGACGAGGGTACGGCCGGCGCCCTGGTCAGCCGGGGCTAATGGCACGTTAATGGCACGCGGGATGATCGCTGACCTTGGGATACCGAAGGCCCTGGCTGGGACTTGCGTCCTGACCAGGGCCTTCGGTGTGGAGCGGGTGACGGGAATCGAACCCGCACTGTCAGCTTGGGAAGCTGATGTTCTACCATTGAACTACACCCGCAGGCGGCACCACTGTACCCGACGGCGTCGCCGGGTGCATCCAGGCACCCCCATCGCGCGCCGTTGACCGGCAGCCGCGCCCGGGCCGGCACCGCCACCCGCACTCCCGGGCAGGCGAGCCAGATGCTGACCGCGTGGAACGCGTACCGCGCGGCCTGACACACCCCCGTTCCTGACCCTCCGGTGCCGGCCCCGTCCTCCGACGGGGCCGGCACCGGCGTCGTCGGGGGTCAGGCCGCCGCGCGGTGGGCGCTGCGGGCCTGCCGGGCCAACCCCTGATCCGGTACGCCCACCGGGGCACCGCCCGCGCCGCCGACAGCCCGGTGGTCGAGCCACACCTGCACCGCCGGCTGCCCCGGGCCCCCGCCCGGGAAGACGGACCCGCCCTGGTAGCGGCGGGCGAGCATCGCCACGTCGACGGTGAACTCGAACAGCCGCCAGTCCACCTGCGGGGCGGCCCGACCCAGCTCGGCGAGCCGGGCCACCCGGGCCTGGTCGGTCACCGGCCACGCGTGCCCCGCCACGTACGCCTCGTCGTCGCTGTCCTCCGGCGGGAAGGAGTGCAGGGCGTACCGGCCGTCGCGTTCGAGGTCGCGCCGCTTCGGCGAGTCGACGATGAAGCAGAAGAGCCCGTCGTCGGTGATCACCGGGGAGACCGGGTGCACCCGGGGCCCACCGTCGGCGCGGACGGTGGCCAGGTAGCCGAAGCCCGGCCCGTACTGCTGCATGAGGAGGCGGATCCCGCCGGCGAGTCGTGGCTCGTCAGCGGCAAATTCGGACCAGGAAGCCATGCCGACATTCTATCGAACACGTGTACGACAGGCGAGCGCGGCACGCCGGTTGCCGCAGGCGATGACAGGCCCACCGACCAGGCTCGCTATGGTGTGCCGATGCTGCTCTCCGACCGCGATCTCGTCAGCGAGCTGAAGGCCGGAACGCTCGCGCTGGAGCCGTTCGAGCCCACCCTGGTGCAGCCGTCGAGCATCGACGTGCGCCTCGACAAGCTCTTCCGGGTCTTCAACAACCACCTCTACACGCACATCGACCCGTCGGTGCAGCAGGACGACCTGACCTCGGCGGTGGAGGTGCCCGACGGCGAGCCGTACGTGCTGCACCCGGGTGAGTTCGTGCTCGCCTCCACGCTGGAGGTGATCTCGCTCGGCGACCAGCTCGCGGGCCGACTGGAGGGCAAGAGCTCGCTGGGCCGGCTCGGGCTGCTCACCCACTCGACCGCCGGGTTCATCGACCCGGGCTTCTCCGGTCACGTCACGCTGGAGCTGTCCAACGTGGCGAACCTGCCGATCACGCTCTGGCCGGGCATGAAGATCGGCCAACTCTGCATCTTCCGGCTCTCCTCGCCGGCCGAGCACCCGTACGGGTCGAAGGTGTACGGCTCGCGGTACCAGGGCCAGCGCGGCCCGACCCCGAGCCGCTCCTGGCAGAACTGGCGCACCTGGCCCACCCGCTGACGGCGCGGGCGTGGTCGAGGGGCCCGTCCCACGGAACGGGCCCCTCGCCGCTCAGTCGGGGCGGCCGTAGCTGTTGATCTGGCCGTCGTCGACGCGCTTCATCTTGACGGGCTGGCCGGCCTGGGAGGCGTGCACCACCCAGCCGTTGCCGACGTACATGCCGACGTGGTGCAGGTCGGCGTAGTAGAAGACGAGGTCGCCGGGGCGCAGGTCGGCGCGGCTCACCCGGGCGGTCACCGACCGTTGCTGGGCCGCGTTGTGCGGCAGCGACACGCCGGCCTTGGCCCAGGCCGCGAGCATCAGGCCCGAGCAGTCGTACGAGTTGGGGCCCTCGGCGCCCCAGACGTAGGGCTTGCCGATCTGGGCGCAGGCGAACTTCACCGCGACCCCCGCGCCGCCGCCCGGGTAGGCAGCCGGGCAGGGAGCGGGACGCAGCGCGCCGCCGCCGCCGCTGCCGTACACCTTGAGCCGCAGCTTCTGGAGCCGGTCGATCTCGGCGTTGATCTGCTTCCGCTTGGCGGCGAGCTGCGCATCGGTGCGGGCGAGCTGGGTGACCATCTCGTCCAGCGGCTTCTTCTTCGCGTCGAGCTCGTCGCGGAGGTCGATGACCGACTGGACGTCGCGCTGCTGGCGCTCGGCGAACTGGTCGAGCAGCTCCAGCTTCCCCATCATCTGACCGGGCGAGCGGCTGCCGAGCAGCGCGTTCACCCCCGAGAGGTTCTCACTCTTGTACGCCTCGACGGCGAGACCGCTGACCTTGTCCATCGCCTCGTCGACCCGGCGTTGCAGCGGCCCGATCTGCTTCGCGATCGCGTCGGCCTGCCGGCGCTTGAGGGCGAGGTCCTGGCGGGTGGCGTTGTGTCGCTCGATGAGCGGTTCGAGCTTGTTCCAGTCCTGGTCGATCTGCCGCTCGATCTCGGCGACCGAGGGATCGGCGTGGGCCGCGGTCGGGGCGCCGGTCAGGACGACGGCGGCGCCGGCGAGGGCGGCGAGGGCGGTGGTGAAGCGTGACCAGCGTGGGCGCGGCGCGGCCGGCATCCGGTCGGCGTGCGCCGACCGGCGTGACGGGCGCCGCGGGGCATGGTGTGCCACCGGGCTCCGTTCTCCTTCTTCCTCGACCGCCTACCGGGTTAGCTGACGGGTTCGGGCGGGAAGGGAAAGCGCCCTACCGCAACAGCGCTGCGGATTCACCCCGGCGTACCTGGATCCCCGGCTCGCCCGGAGGCGACTCGGCGGTGTCGGACCGTCACCGCCCGGCTGGGCGGTACAGCTACCGGCCGACGATTGACCAGAGTAGAGACGCCCGTTATCGATCCGCAACCCGCCGGGCCATGACAAGCCACAGCGCGGCGGGCGGAAGTTTTCTTCACATCGCGGCACCTGGTGGAAAGCTATTGACGCGGGAGGGCGGCGGCGGAAAGGTGACCTCATCCGACGCCCCCTCAGGAGGTTCGATGCCCCGTTCCGTCGTGTCGTCGAGCAGACGGATCCTGCTCGCTGCTGCCGTGGCCACCACCACGGCCCTCGTGCCCCTCGGCACCACCGCCTCACCGGCCGCGGCCGGTCAGACCCCCACCCGCCAGCAGCAGTACGCTGACGCCGCCGCCGAGTACGGCGTGCCGGAGAGCGTCCTGCTCGGCGTCTCCTACCTCCAGTCCCGGTGGGACACCAACGCCGGCACCCCCAGCACCAGCGGGGGATACGGGCCGATGCACCTCACCGACGCCGAATACGTGACCAGCCTGCCCACCGGCACCCACCACGACTCCGGCGACGAGGACCCGCGCGGGGACGACTCCCGCCCGGCCCCCGCCGCCGCCCAACCGGCGGCCGACAAGGCCCCGGCCGCCGAGTCGATGCAGACCCTGGACACCGCTGCCACCCTCACCGGGGCCAACGAGGCCGCCCTGCGCGCCGACGCGCCGACGAACATCCGGGGCGGGGCGGCGCTGCTCGCGTCGTACCAGCGGCAGATCGGCGCACCGGTCGGAGCCGGCACCGACCCGGCGGCCTGGTACGGCGCGGTCGCCCGGTACGCCGGCGCGGACGGCGCCGACGCGGCGGCGGCCTTCGCCGACGAGGTCTACGGCACCATCGCCGGCGGCGAGAGCCGGGTGACCGACGACGGGCAGCGGGTGACCCTCGCCGCCCGCGCGGTGACCCCGCAGAAGTCCTGGCTGGACCGGCTCGGCCTGCGCCTGCCGCAGCGTGCCGACGGCCTGGAGTGCCCGACGAGCATCTCCTGCGAGTGGATCCCCGCGCCTTACCAGTCGCTCGGTGCCGACCCCGGCAACTACGGCAACCACGACCTGTCCGACCGGCCGAAGCGGCAGAAGGTCGAGTACATCGTCATCCACGACACCGAGGGCAGCTACGCGGGCACGATCAACATGGTCCAGGACCCGACCTACGTGAGCTGGCACTACACCCTGCGGTCGGTGGACGGGCACATCGCCCAGCACGTGAAGACCAAGGACGTGGCCTGGCACGCCGGCAACTGGTACGTCAACTCGAAGTCGATCGGGCTGGAGCACGAGGGCTTCGCCGCCCAGGGCACCTGGTACACCGAGGCGATGTACCGCACCTCGTCGAAGCTGGTCCGGTACCTCGCGCTGCGGCACGGCGTCCCGCTGGACCGGCAGCACATCATCGGCCACGACAACGTGCCCGGCACCGTCGCCTCGACCGTGCGGGGGATGCACTGGGACCCGGGGCCGTACTGGGACTGGTCGCACTACTTCGACCTGCTGCGCGCGCCGGAGCTCAACACCGGCACCCCGCTCACCGGCATGGTGCGGATCGACCCCAACTTCGCCACCAACCGGCCGGCGTTCACCGGCTGCGTGACGGCGGGCGTGCCGTGCCCCTCGCGCGGCTCCTCGGCTGTGGTGCTGCGCAGCGCGCCGCGCGCCGACGCTCCGCTGGTCAACGACGTCGCCCTGCGCCCCGACGGCTCGCCGGCCACGATGGCCGTCTCCGACCACGGCGCCCGCGCGTCGACCGGGCAGACGTACGCCCTGGCCGGCCGTGAGGGTGACTGGACGGCGATCTGGTACCTCGGGCAGAAGGCGTGGTTCCACAACCCGTCCTCCGCACCCACGGCGGCCTGGACCATCGGCCTGGTGGCCACCCCGAAGGCCGGGAAGGCGACGATCCCGGTGTACGGGCGGGCCTACCCGGAGGAGGCGGCCTACCCGGCCGGCGTTCCGTACCAGCCGATCTCGCCGTTGCAGTACACCCTCTCCGCCGGCCAGCGGTACGCCGTCGGCACCGTGCTGCCCGGCGAGTACTACCAGGCCAGCACGTTCGACGGCTCCGCTCCCGGTGACTGGACGGTGATCCGGGGCGAGAAGAAGTACGTGCAGATCCAGTTCGGTCACCGGATCATGTACGTCGACCGCGCCGACGTGAACCTGGTGCCGTCCCCGCTGGGCGCGCCCCGCTGACGGTTTCCCCGGCACGACGAAGGCCCCCGGTCACCCGGGGGCCTTCGTCGTGGACGGTGCTGAGATGCGCGGCGTCAGCCGGGGCGGCGGAAGCCGGCGACCGGCATGGTGTTGATGCTGCTCACGTTGACCGGCTTACCGGCCCGGGGCGCGTGCACCATCTTGTCGTTGCCGAGGTAGAGGCCGACATGGTGCAGGTCGCTGAAGAAGAACACCAGGTCACCCGGTCGGGCCTCCGAGCGCGGGATGGCCCGGCCCTCTTTCCACTGTGCGCCGGTGAAGTGGGTCAGCGAGATCCCGGCCGCCTTGTACGCGTACTGGGTCAGGCCGGAGCAGTCGAACGAGTTCGGGCCGGTGGCCCCCCAGACGTACGGGTCGCCGACCTGGGCGCAGGCGGTCTTGATCGCGGTCCGGGCGGCCGCGCTGACCACGCCCTGGATCGTGGGACAACCGCCGCCGGCGGGCACCACGGTCTTCGGCATGGACGCCTGCAACTGCTTGATCTCGGTGTTGATCTGCGTCTTCTTGGCCGCCAGTTCCTTGGTCTGCTTCTCCTGGCCGACAATCAACGTGTCCAGCTTCAGCTTCTGGCCGTCGTACTTGGCCCGGACGGCGAGCACGCCCTGCAACTGACGGCGCTCCTCCGAGGCCAGCCGGTCCAGCATGGTGAGCTGCTCGGCGAGCGTCCCCGGCTTGGTGCTGACCAGCAGCGCGCCGAGATCCTGGGACGGGCCGGAGATGTAGTAGCGGGCGGCGAGGTCACCGACCCGGTTCATCGCCAGCTCGGTCTCGAGCGCGAGCGGCTCGATCTTCTTCTCCAGCTCCGCCGACTTCTGCTTGTTCACCTTGAGCTGGGCGCGCACCTTGTTGTACTGCTCGATGGTGGGTTCGAGCTGCTCCCACTTCTTGTCGATCTGCGCCTCGATCTCGTCGACCGAGGGCTCGGCGTACGCGGGCGCGGCCAGGGTTCCGGCGCCCACGGCGACCGCCGCGACCAGGGTGAGCAGGCGTCGTACGAACCGGCGGGCACCACCCGGACGAGCAGTTGACCGGCCCAGGGCATGGCGATGAGGGGGCATGGTTGCCACCGGCACCGACTCCTTCGCAACCGACCGCCGGGCGCCTCGCGAGAGGGAAGATCGAGGCAGACGACCCACAGCGGTCAGCGCCCCACATTAGGCGAGGCCCACTCGGGTAATCAAGGTGGGTCGCCTACGGTCACGCACCGACAACCGTTCGCACACAACGGGTACGGCCCGCCAAGGGGTGACTCAGCCGACGATTGCCGTCAATACGTCGTCGAGGGTCACCACGCCCAGCGGCAGGCGGCCGTCGCTGACCAGGACCATGTGCCGCCGCTCGCGGCGCATCGCCAGCAGCAGGTCGGCCAGCGTGCGGTCCGGCGGGACCACGGCCAGCGGGTGGTACACCTCGGCGGGCACCGGCGCGCGGCGGTCCGCCCCGGCGTACCCGAGGACGTCCTTGACGTGCACGAAGCCGAGCACCTTGCGGGTGGACCGCTGCACCACCGGGAACCGGGACCGGCCCGTGCGGGTGGCCAGCACCTCCAGGGAGGCCGGCGAGACGTCCTCGGCCACCGTGGTCACCGTCGACCAGGGTTGCAGGGCGTCCGCCGCGGTACGGGTGTGCAGGGCGAGCGCGCCGGTGATCCGGGCGTGCTCCTCCGCGTCGAGCAGCCCCTCCGTGCGGGCCTGAGCCACCAGCCCGGCCAGTTCCTCGGCGGTGAAGACCGTCTTGACCGAGTCCGTCGCCTCGACCCGCCACAGCCCCAGCACCCGCCGCGCCGCCCACTTCATGGCCAGCAGCAGCGGCTTGGTCGCCGTGCAGAACGCGAGCATCGCCGGCCCCAGCCAGAGCGCCGCAGGCTCCGGCCCGGCTAGGGTGATGTTCTTCGGCACCATCTCGCCGACGACGGTGTGCAGGAAGACCACCACGCCGAGAGCGATCAGGAAGGCCACCGGGTGCACCGCCCCGGCCGGCAGCCCCAGCGCGTGGAACGGCGTCTCCAGCAGGTGCGCCAGCGCCGGTTCGGCGATCGCGCCGAGGCCCAGCGAGCAGACCGTGATGCCGAGCTGCGCCCCGGCGATCATCAGCGGAATCTGGTTCATCGCCGACAGCGCCCACCGGGCCCGCTTCGACGTCGCCGCGAGCGGCTCGATCACGGTCCGCCGGGACGCGATGAGCGCGAACTCGCTGCCGACGAAGAAGGCGTTGCCGAGCAGCAGCAGCACGGTCACCGACAGTTCAAGCATCGTCGCCGGGCTCCTCCGGCCGGACCACCCGCACCTGCTCGATGCGGTGCCGCTCCACCTCGACCACGGTGAACTCGTACCCGTTCTCCTCGACCGTCTCCCCGGCCACCGGGATGTGCCCGAGCCTGGCCATCAGAAAGCCGGCGAGGGTCTCGTACGGGCCCTCGGGCAGCCGGAAGCCGGTCTGCTCGGCCAGCTCGTCCTCGCGCAGCACGCCGTCGACCAGGGCGGTCCGCTCGCCGCCCGGCACGGTCAGCTCGACCGGCCCGCCGTCGTCGACCGCGGCCGGGTCGAACTCGTCGGCGATCTCCCCGACCAGCTCCTCCACCAGGTCCTCCATGGTCACCACGCCGTCGGTGCCGCCGTACTCGTCGACCACGATCGCCAGGTCCGAGCCGGCCACCTTCAGCGCCGCGAGGACGCCGTCGAGGTCGAGGCTCTCCGGCACGTACACCGGCTCCCGGGCCACCGAGGCGACGCTGGTGCCGGCCCGGCGGGCGAGCGGGACACCCAGCGCGTCCGGCACCGCCGCGACGCCGGTGACCAGGTCGAGGGTCTCCTCGAAGACCGGAAACCGGGTCCGGCCGGTCTGCTGGGCGAGGGTGAGCAGCTCGGCCACACTGGCCGTGGCGCGCAGCGCGATCACGTCCACCCGGGGGGTCATCGCCTCGGCGGCCCGCTTGTCGCCGAAGCGGATGGTGCGCCGCAGCAGCATCGCGGTGTCCCGGGGGAGCGCACCGGCCTGGGCCGAGATCACCGCGAGCAGGCCCAGTTCCTCCGGGGACCGGGCGCTGGCCAGTTCCTCCTGCGGCTCCACCCCGAGGCGTCGCACCAGCGTGTTCGCCGAGTTGTTCAGCCCTCTGATCAGCCACCCGAACGTCCGGGAGAAGCCGCGCATCCCCGCGGCCGTGGCCAGCGCGGTGGGCATCGGCCGGGCCAGCGCCAGGTTCTTCGGCACCAGCTCGCCGAAGAGCATGGAGAGCAGGGTCGCCAGGGCGAGGGCGAGGAACGGGGTGAACCGGTCGGCGGACGCCCCCAACGGGTGCAGCAGCGGGGTGAACAGGCGGGCCAGCGCCGGCTCGGCCAGGTACCCGGTGAGCAGGGCGGTGATGGTGATGCCGAGCTGCGCCCCGGAGAGCTGGAAGGAGAGTTCGTGCAGCGCGTGACGGACGGTGGCCGCCCCGCTGTCCCCGGCCGCGACCCGCCGGTCGAGCTCCGGCCGGTCCACAGTGACCAGGGCGAACTCGGCCGCGACGAAGAATGCGTTGCCCGCTGTCAGCAGCACGAAGCCGACCAGGGGCAACACCGTGGTAACGAGAGGACTGTCGATGATCGGTTCACCTCGGCGCGATTGTTCCACGACCGGCCGCGTCACACACGACCACGCGCAGTCGCCGCCGGCCCGTCGTCGCCCGTCGTCGCCCGGGGCCGCCGTCAGCTACCGGCCGGCGCGGTCTCCTTCGCGCCGGCGGCGTCCGCCGGCTTGACCGAGCGGAGCAGCACGCTGGCGACGTCGACGACCTCGACCTGCTCGCCGGCGCCCTTGCCGTTCACGCCGTCGTTCAGCATCGTCGAGCAGAACGGGCAGCCGACCGCGATGGTCTTCGCCCCGGTGGCCATGGCCTCCTCGACCCGGTCCACGTTGATCCGCTTGCCGATCTTCTCTTCCATCCACATCCGGGCCCCTCCGGCGCCGCAGCAGAAGGAACGCTCGCTGTTGCGTGGCATCTCGGTGACCTCGCCGGCGATGGAGCTGTCGAGAACCTCGCGCGGTGGGGCGAAGACCCGGTTGTGCCGGCCCAGGTAGCAGGGGTCGTGGTAGGTGACTCCGCCGTCGACGGGCTGGACCGGGGTGAGCTTGCCGGTGCTGACCAGGTGGGCCAGGAGCTGGGTGTGGTGCACCACCTCGAACTCGCCGCCGAGCTGCCCGTACTCGTTGCCCAGGGTGTTGAAGCAGTGCGGGCAGGTGGCGACGATCTTGCGCTTGCTCTTCTCCCGGCCCTCGAAGGCCTCGTTCAAGGTCTCCACGTTCTGCTGGGCGAGCATCTGGAAGACGAACTCGTTGCCGATCCGGCGGGCCGGGTCGCCGGTGCAGGTCTCGCCCTCGCCGAGGATGGCGAAGTTGACGCCGGCCTCGTTGAGCAGCGTGGCGACCGCCCGGGTGGTCTTCTTGGCCCGGTCCTCGAACGCGCCCGCGCAGCCGACCCAGAAGAGGTACTCGAAGTCCTCGACCTCGCCGACCCGGGGCACCTCGAAGCCGAGGCCCTTGGTCCAGTCCTCCCGGGTGTTCTGCGGCGCGCCCCACGGGTTGCCCTTGTTCTCCAGGTTGCGCAGCATCACGCCGGCCTCCGACGGGAAGCTCGACTCGATCAGCACCTGGTAACGCCGCATGTCGACGATGTGGTCGATGTGCTCGATGTCGACCGGGCACTGCTCGACGCACGCCCCGCAGGTGGTGCAGGACCAGAGCACGTCCGGGTCGATGACGCCGCCGTCCTCAGCCCCGCCGATCAGCGGCTTCTCCGCCTCGGCGAGCGCCAGCACGTCCATGTGGGCGAGCTGCGCGGCGGTGGCCTTCTCCTCGCCGGTCAGGTCCTTGCCGCCGCCGGCCAGCAGGTACGGCGCCTTCGCGTACGCGTGGTCGCGCAGGCTCAGCACCAGCAGCTTCGGCGACAGCGGCTTGCCGGTGTTCCAGGCCGGGCACTGCGACTGGCACCGGCCGCACTCGGTGCAGGTGCTGAAGTCGAGCAGGCCCTTCCAGGTGAACTGCTCGACCTGGGCGACGCCGAACTGGTCGGACTCGGGGTCGGCCTCCTCGAAGTCGAGCGGCTTGCCCTCGCTCATCATCGGCCGCAGCGCGCCGAGCCCGGAGCCGGCCTCACCCGGGTTGCGCTTGAAGAAGATGTTGAAGAACGCCAGGAAGCGGTGCCAGGCGACGCCCATGGTCACGTTGAGCGCGATGACGATCAGCCAGGTCATCGAGATGGCGATCTTGATGACGGCGGCGATGCTGACGCCGGCCTCCCAGTCGGGCAGCAGCGAGCCGACGGCGTGGCTGACCGGGGTGGCCCAGACCGGATACTCGAAGTGGTCGGTGGCAACCTTGAAGCCCCGGATGACGAAGCCCATGATCAGCACCGCGAGGACCACGGCCTCGACGAAGTAGCCCTGCCACATGGTCGAGCCGGTGAACCGGGACCGCCCACCCGGCCGGGTGGGCCGGTTGCGGACCCGGATCGCGATCAGCACCAGGATGCCGACCACGCCGAGCACCGCGATCAGCTCGGTGACCAGGCCGTAGACCGCCAGGCCACCGATCAGCGGCAGGCCTCCGGTCGGAGAGACGACCTCGAAGTACGCCTCCAGCACCAGCAGCGACAGCACGATGAAGCCGACCATCACGAACCAGTGCGCGGCGCCCACCACGCTCCACCGGAGCATCCGCGTGTGGCCGACGGTCTCCGCCAGCATCGTCTTCGTGCGGGTGGCCCTGTCGGTGAACCGCTCCGGATCGGGCTGCCCCAACCGGATCACTGCCACCATCTTCATGACAGCGCGCACCGCAAGCCACACCGCCACGGCGGTGATGGCGGCCGCGAGGATCGTGGTGACGATCTGGACGCTGCCCATCGAGTTGGCCTCCCGGTCTGCTGCCTGTCGAGCGGCTCGGCGACCGGGGTCGGATCAGGTGCGTGACCGGCGTTCCGCCGCCCCCGCGCACCGACCGGACCGGTCGATGACCTCGCTCCGCTCGGTCATGCAGTGCAGCCTACGCGCAAGGTTAACGAGCAGTAACGTGAGTCATCTCGCAGCCCGGGGCCGCCCCGCCCTGCGGACACCATAGGGTGCCCGGCGCCGAAGCGCCGGGCACGGGCCCGCGAGGTGACGTGGATCGTGTCCACCACCGAAAACGACGCGCCGGGCCGACGCCCGGCGCGGTCAGCGCCAGCGGGAGAGCAGCACCAGGGATCCGACCATCGCGCCGAAGCCCACCGCGAGGTTCCAGTAACCCCACGACATGACCGGGTACTCCTGCTCGGAGAGGTAGTAGATCACCAGCCAGCCGATGCCGGCGACGATCAGCGCAACCGCCGTGATCGGCAGCCAGACCGGGCTAGGCTTGCGCGTCGCCGCCGTCGCCGTCGGACGCACGTCCGTCGGCGGGGTGTACACCTTCTTCTTGCGGACCTGAGACTTGGGCACGACGCTCTCCAGAGGGGGTGACGACCTCGTCCGGCCTGACAACCGGGCACGGGGGCGACGGTCCATGGCCAATAATGTTTCGACAGCTAGCGTAGTCCCGAAGGCCCGTTCAGGCCATGAATGGGGTCAGGCCGATGCGCGGAGTGACCGAAAAGGGCGGGACTGTTCGGGTCCTCGCGCGGTCCACGGCGTGGCGGGCTGACATCAGACGACGCGGAAGGAACGGTCGGTGGAGTACACATCCGGCGCCGCCTCCTGGCGGAAGGTCCTCCGGCGGGCGGCCATCGCCCTCCTGCCCCGACGCCCACGCCAGCGTCGACCGGGCTGGTCGATCGGGGTGCCGCTGATCGCCGCCGCGGCCGGGCTGCTCTTCACCACCACCGCGACGACCGCCGGGGGCACAGCCCTGCGCGAGGACCGCCGCCCTGAGCTCACGCAGCTCATCGAGGAACGCAGGGAGCAGGTCGCGACGAGCGAGCTGCGGGCCGCCCGGCTACGCGGCGAGGTCGAGGACGAGACCGCCGCCCTCGCCGACTCCGACGGCCCGACCAGGGATCAGCGGGACCGCGCCGCCGCCAGCCGCCAGGCCGCCGGGTTCACCGCGCTGAGCGGGACCGGCGTCGTCGTGGAGCTGGACGACGCGCCGCGACGCCCGGATCAGGGGCTGCCCGAGGGTGCCAGCAACGACGACCTGGTCGTCCACCAGCAGGACGTCCAGGCCGTGGTGAACGCGTTGTGGGCCGGCGGCGCGGAGGCCATGTCAATCATGAATGTCCGCGTGCTCGCCACCAGCGCGGTACGCTGCGTGGGTAACACCCTGCTGCTGCACGGCCGGGTGTACTCCCCACCGTTCAAGATCGTGGCAATCGGCGATCCCGCTGCCCTCCAGCAGGCCCTCGCCGCATCCGAGGGAGTCCGGGTGTTCAAGGGCGTGGTCAACGACTTCCACCTCGGGTACCGGGAGACGGTCTCGACGGTCACCGTGCCGGCCTTCGAGGACTCGACAGCCCTGCGCGCGGCCAAGGTGCCCAGGTGAGCCGGGCGCCCGACGACCGCTGGGACGGCCGACACCCCGGCCGGGACGAGGAAGCAACCGACTTCCTCCCCCCGGTCGACCGCCCCGGCCCGAGCCCGTCGGAGCGACCCGGCCAGGCCGACGCCTGGCCCGACCCGGTGCTGCCGCCCCGCTCGAAGGCCCCCCGGGGCGGCGATCCGACGGCACCCGGCACCCGGCCGAAACCGGCGGACACGCCGCCCGCCTGGCCCGGCCCCGCCGCGAACCGCCCCCCGGCCCGTGCCCCCGAGTTCACGGGCAGGCCCCCGACGGGTGCGCCCCAGCGGCCCGGTCCGGGGCGACAGCCCGACCCGTATTACGCGCCCGGGCGCGGACCCGGCCCCCGGTCCGCCGACGGCCCGGGCCCCCCGCCGCGCGGGCGGCCCGCCGACCAGGCCGCGCCAGAGCCGTACGGGCGGCCCGCCGGGGATCGTCCCGAGTACGGGCCCACGAGCCGACCGACGTCCGCCGCCGAGGCCCCCACCGCCTTCCTCCCGGCCGTGCCGCCCGGCCGGCCACCGGCCACCGGCCCGGCCCTGGACTCGACCGCGCTGATGGGTGCCGTGCCCCGCACAGCGGATGGCGACGGCCCGGCCGGGTCCGACGCCGAGCCGGCCGAGCCGCCCCGACCGCGCCGTGGCGAACGGGTGGTCCAGCTCCGGGCCGAGCAGACCGGCGAGGGCTACCGGAGCGTCTACTCCGAGCTGACCCGGCCGTCCATCTGGACCCGGCTGCGCACCGGGGTGCGGGTCAGCGGCGAGGTGCTGATCACCTTCGGCCTGGTGGTGCTCCTCTTCGCCGGGTACGAGGTGTGGGGCAAGTCGGCCATCGTCGACGCCCACCAGAACGACCTCGACCGCCAGCTCGCCCAGGCCTGGGGTGCGACCGGCGACCCGACCGTGGCCCCCACCGCCACCGCCACCGCGAAGCCGAAGCCACCGATACACGGCAAGCCCCTCGCCGGGCTCTACATCCCGAAGCTGGACAAGAACTGGGTGGTGGTCGAGGGCGTCACCCAGGGGGACATCCGGTACGCCCCCGGCCACTACCCGGATAGTGCCATGCCGGGCGAGGTGGGCAACTTCGCCGTCGCCGGGCACCGCAACCGGGCCACGTTCTGGCGGCTGGACGAGCTGGGCAGCGGCGACGCCATCGTGGTCGAGGGCAAGACCGCCTGGTACGTCTACAAGGTCTACAAGACCCGGATCGTCAAGCCGAACCAGGTCGAGGTCGTCGCCCCGGTGCCGATGGAACCGGACGCGAAGCCGACGAAGAAGCTGCTCAGCCTCACCACCTGCAACCCGAAGTTCGACAACTACCAGCGCCTGATCATTCACGCCGAACTCGACCGCACCGAGGCCAAATCGGCCGGCCGGCCGGCGGAGCTGGGGGCCTGATGATGTACGGCTGGATCTGGCGCAAACTGCCGCTGGGGCTGCCCGGCAAGCTGGCCGGTTCGCTGCTGCTCGCCACCGCGACGGTCGCCCTGTTGTGGTACGTGGTCTTCCCGTGGGCGGAGCCGCTGCTCCCCTTCGACGATGTGCAGGTCACGCAGGACTCCGGCGAACCGGGCGGCGAGCAGCCGGGCGTGGACGGGAGCGCCCCGGCCGGCGACGCGCACGACCTGCCGTACAACACCGATCAGAACAACACCCCGCCCCCCACCCCGAACAGGTGAGTCGATGCGCGTCCTGGTGATCGACAACTACGACTCGTTCGTCTTCAACCTCGTGCAGTACCTCGGCCAACTCGGCGTGGACTGCGACGTGCGGCGCAACGACGAGATCGACGTCGAGGAGGTGGGCCGCATCGGCGCGGCCGGCGTCCTGCTCTCCCCGGGGCCGGGCAGCCCGGACCGGGCCGGCATCTGCCTCGACGTCATCCGCCGGTACGCGGGCGAGCTGCCGATCTTCGGCGTCTGCCTGGGTCACCAGGCGATCGGCGAGGCGTTCGGGGCGACCGTGGCCCGCGCCCCCGAGCTGCTGCACGGCAAGACGTCCGAGGTGCGACACCACTCGGTGGGGGTGCTGGCCGGGCTGCCGGACCCGTTCACCGCCACCCGCTACCACTCGCTCACCGTGCTGCCCGAGACGCTGCCAGACGAGCTTGAGGTCACCGGCTGGACGGGCTCCGGCGTAGTGATGGCGATGCGGCACCGGACGCTGCCGATCGAGGGCGTCCAGTTCCACCCGGAGTCGGTGCTCACCGAGGGCGGCCACCTGATGCTGGCCAACTGGCTGGCGACGTGCGGCCACCCCGAGGCGCTGGAGCGGGCGCCGGAGCTGGCCGCCGAGGTCGACGCCCGCCGCCGCTCCGCGTTCGCCGCCGCCTGACGTCGGCCGGTCGCGTTGGCGCCGCCTCGAAGGTCGACCGGTCGCGGTCGCGCCGCCCCGAGGCCGGAAACGACGAACCCGGCCCCTCGGAGGGGCCGGGTTCGGGGATCACTGCTCGGGGAGGCGGACCGGCGGGGTCGGGAACGGCTGCCCACCGCCGCCGCCGCCGCCCACCGGCGGGGTCGGGCTGTTGGGGGGCGGTGTCCCGGTCGGATCGGTGGGCTCCGGACTGGGCTCGGGGATGTCGACCTCGATGGTCACCTGCTTGCCCTGCTCCAGAGGCGCGCCGCCACGGGGGTTCTGGCCGGAGACCTTGCCGGCCTGGTCGGCCGGCACCTCGTCGCCGTCGACGATCCTCACCCGGTAGCCCGCCCGCTCCAACTCCCGCTTCGCGTCCTCCTTCGAGGAGCCGACGACGTTCGGCACCTCACGGATGTTGCCCTTGGAGACCGTCACCGTCACCTTCGTCCCCTCGGCGACCGAGGTGCCGGAGGGCGGGGAGACCTCCGTGACGTTCCCCTTGGGGGCGGCGTTGTCGATTTCCTTTTTGATCACCACGAGCTTCAGCCCATCGAGCTGCTCCTCGACGTTCTTGAACGGGGAGCCGACCAGGGCGGGCGGGATCGTCACCTCCGGCTTGCCGCCGCAGAGCTGGATGGTGACCCCCTGACCCTTCTCCAGCTCGGTGCCCGCCGACGGCTTCTGGTTGACGACCGTGTCCTTCTTGCAGGTGCTGTCGAAGACCGGATCGCCGACGGTGGGGACCAGACCGGCTCCCTCTATCGCGGCCACCGCGACGTCCCTCGTCTGGCCCGCCACCTCAGGGGTGCCGATCTTCTCGGGGCTGCGGTTCAGCAGGATGCCGGCGACCAGGGCGATCACGGCGAGCACGCCGAGCGCGGCAAAGGTGGCGATCACCCAGGAGGAGGCCCTGCGCTGCCGGGGGTCACCGACCCGGGCCGGCGGCTGCTGCTGGGTGGCCGCGCCGCCGACGACCTGGGTCGGGTACCCCGACCCGGCGGCCGCCATCGGAGCGGTCTCGGCCTCCTGCATCACGGGGGTGGCCAGCACCGGCCGGCCGGCCGCCGCCCGGAGCAGGTCGGCCCGCATCTCGCCGGCGCTCTGGTACCGGTTGAGCGGGTTCTTCGACAGCGCCTTCAGCACGATCGCGTCGATCGCGGGGGTGACGTCCGGGTTGATGTCGCTGGGGGTCGGCGGGGCCTCCCGGACGTGCTGGTACGCCACGCTGACCGGGCTGTCCCCGACGAACGGCGGGTGGCCGCAGACCAGCTCGAAGAGCACGCAGCCGGCCGCGTACACGTCGGATCTGGCGTCGACGGCCTCGCCGCGCGCCTGCTCCGGGGAGAGATACTGCGCCGTGCCGATGACCGCGCTGGTCTGGGTCATCGTGGTGACGCCGGAGGCCAGGGCCCGGGCGATGCCGAAGTCCATCACCTTGACCTGGCCGGTCTGGGTGAGCATCACGTTGCCGGGCTTGATGTCCCGGTGGATGATGCCGTGCCGGTGGCTGAACTCCAGCGCGGCGCACATGTCGGCGCAGATCTCCAGCGCCCGGCGTGGCTGGAGGCGCCCCTCGACGCCGAGGAGCTCCTTGAGGGTCCGCCCGTTGACGAACTCCATCACGATGAACGGCAGCGTCTCGCCGGTCGGCCCGGTCTCCTCGCCGGTGTCGTAGACGGCGACGATCGCCGGGTGGTTGAGCGAGGCGGCGTTCTGCGCCTCCCGACGGAACCGCATCTGGAACGTGTCGTCCCGGGCCAGGTCGGCCCGGAGCATCTTGATCGCGACGTCCCGACCGAGCCGGAGGTCACGGCCGTGGTGCACCTCGGCCATGCCGCCGTAGCCGAGCAGCTCGCCGACCTGGTACCTGCCACCGAGCAGGCGGGCCTGCGCTGTCATCGCGTCTGTCGTCCTTCGCTCGTCGTCGTCTCGCCGCCACCCGGCAGGAGCCGTTCCACCCGACGGTACGGCGTCCGGAAGGATTCGTCGCCTTCGCCGGCCACCAGCGCGCCGGAGGTCGAGACCCGGGTGCCGAGGACGCCGGGATCACCGGCCGCCGAACTCTTCGAAAAGTTGTAGGAAATCACGCCCGAGCAGAGCAGGACCAGCACGGCCAGCGCGACGACCAGCAGGACCACCCCCGAACTGGACCGTTGCGGCGGGACCGACGGGTGACCGGGCTGCGGCACGTACCCGATCGGGCCGGCCTGCCGGACCGGGGCCGGGGGCACGGGCGCGGCGCCACGCGGGTAGGCCGGCGGGGTGGCGACCGGCGGGCGGGAGACGGCAGCCGGGGGCTGCGCCTGCTGGTGGGTGACCGGCGGGCGCGGCTGGTGCACGACCGGCGGCCGGGACACGGCGGCCGGCGGCCGGGGCTGCGGCGGCGCGGACGTCGGGACCGGCCGCTGGGCCACCGCTGGCGGGCGGGGCGGCTGGCGGGTGGCGGGCGGCACCTGGGCGCGGGCCTGCGGGGCCGCCGGAGACGCCGGCGCGGCGGAGATCTGGCCAAGGTGCCCGGCGGTGCGGGACTTCTGGCCGAGCGCGAGCTTCGCCTGCCGGGCCACCCCGGCCAGGGCGGCGGCGCTGGGCCAGCGGGCCGTCGGATCCTTGGCCATCGCCCGTTCGACGATCGCCCGCACCGACGGCGGGATGTCGCCGGGCAGCGGCCGGGGGGCGTCCCGGACGTGCCTCATGGCGATTTCGAGCGGATTGTCCCCCTCGAACGGCCGCCGTCCGGCGAGGCACTGGTATGCGACCACGCCGAGGGCATACACGTCGGAGGCGGGCGTGGCGACCGCGCCGGTGGCCTGCTCGGGGGAGATGTACGAGGCGGTACCGAGCACCGAGCCGGCTGCGGTGAGCTGACCGACCAGCTCGGAGCGGGCGATGCCGAAGTCGGTCAGCACCAGCGTCCCGTTCGGCCGGACGAGCAGGTTGCCCGGCTTCACGTCGCGGTGCACGATGCCCTTGCAGTGCGCCGCGTGCAGCGCGTCGGCGGCCTGGGCGAGCAGGGCCATGGTGCGGGCCGGGGTGAGCCGGCCGACCCGGCCGAGCGTGGAGGACAGGGCGTCGCCCTCGATGTACTCCATCACCAGGAAGGCGATGTGCTGGTCGCTGCCGAAGTCGTAGACGTCGACCACGCCGGGGTGGTTGATGGTGGCCATGGTGCGCGCCTCGCCGCGGAACCGCTCGGCGAAGCCCGGCTCGTCCAGCAACGCCGGGAGGAGGCTCTTCACCGCGACCGTCCGGCCCAGCACCTGGTCGGTGCCGCGCCACACGTCGCCCATTCCGCCGCTGGCGATCCGCTCGTCGAGGCGGTAGCGGTTGCCGAGCTGGACGCCGGGGCTGAGCATGTCAGCGGCCCCCGGGGTCGGCGATCGCCGCCTGCATGATCTTGCCGGCGATCCGAGCCGCCTCGCCGCTGCCGCCGGCCCCCGCCTCCTCCAGCATCACGCAGACCGCGGAGACCGGATTGCCGTTCTTGTCGAACGCGAAGCCGATGAACCAGCCGTGGTCGGGAGTCTGCGGGCCGGACTGGGCGGTGCCCGTCTTGCCGCCGACCCGGTAGCCGTCGATCTTCGCGTTGCGGCCGCTGCCGTTCTCCACCACGCTGACCATCATGTCTCGCAGGTCCGACGCGACGGGGCCGCTGACCGGCTGGCGCAGCTCCCGCGGCTTGGCGGTGTAGTAGCTGGTGGTGCGGTCGGGCGCCAGCAACTGCCGGACCAGGTACGGCCGCATCTGGCTGCCGCCGTTGGCCACCGACCCGGCGATCAGCGCCCCCTGGAGCGGGGTCATCCTCACGTCGCGCTGCCCGATGGAGGACTGCGCCAGCGCGGCCGGGTCGGTGGTGCCGTCGGGGGCCTCTATCGTTCCGGTGCGGCTGGCCGCCGTCGGCAGCCCGCCCTCGCCGAGCTGGCCGACCGTGAGGTCGTCCTGCTCGAAGCCGAACTGGCGGGCCTTCTCCTTCACCTTGTCGGCCCCGAGCTTGACGCCGAGCTGGGCGAATCCGGTGTTGCAGGACTCGGTGACCGCGTCGAGGAGGGTGACCTGCTCCTCGGGGCAGATCGACGGCGCGGCGTTGCGGATCGGGGTGCCCGAGGTCGGCGGGGTCCAGCTGGAGCCGGCCGGGATCTCGGTGTTCTTGCCGACGCCGTTCTCCAGGGCGGCGGCGGCCACCACGATCTTGAAGGTGGACCCCGGGGGCAGCACCTCCGACAGCGCCCGGTTCTTCAGCGGGCCGTCCGGGGCGTTGTCCAGCTTGTTGTACGCCGCCGTCGCCTCGTTGCTGTCATGGCTGACCAGCGGGTTCGGGTTGAAGCTGGGCATGGAGACAAGCGCCTGCACCGCACCGGTACGCGGGTCGATCGCGATCGCCGCGCCCTTCTTCGCCCCGACCTTGTTGTCGGCCAGCCCGTTGTACGCCGCGTCCTGGGCCCGCTTGGAGAGGGTGAGCAGGACGTTGCCGCCGCCGGTCTCGTCGCCGGTGAACATGTCCTTGATCCGGTTGCCGATCAGCGCGTCGCTGGTGCCGGCGAGGAAGTCGTTCTCCACCCGCTCGATGCCGGTGTCGCCGAGGGTGACCGGCTTGTAGCCGAGGACGTGCGCGTACTTCTCCCCGCCGGGGTAGGTCCGCAGGAACCGCAGCTTGCCGCCGGTCTCCTTGCTGGTGGCCAGGGCGGTGCCGCCGGCCTCGATGTTGCCGCGCTTGCGCTCGTACTCGGCCACCTGGACCCGGCCGTTGTAGTCGCTGCCGCGGTACTCGTCCGCCTTGTAGGCCTGGATCCAGTTCAGGTTCGCGAAGAGCAGACCGAACAGGACCATCGCGACGACGCCAACGCGGCGCAGGGGTGCGTTCACGGCCGGATCACCTCCGTGGGGGCACCGTGCAGCTGCTCGGGCGGGCCGCCCCCGGGTCGGGCCGTGGAGCCGCCGGCCCCGGCCAGCGGACGGCGTGCGCCGTCGGAGACCCGCAGCAGCACCGCGATGAGCAGCCAGTTCGCCATCAGCGACGAGCCACCGGCGGAAAGGAACGGGGTGGTCTGACCCGTCAGCGGGATCAGCTTGCTGATCCCGCCCACGATCACGAACACCTGGAGGCCGAGGGTGAAGGCCAGGCCACCAGCGAGCAGTTTGCCGAACGAGTCCCGCACCGCCAGCGCGGCCCGCAGCCCCCGCTCCACGATCAGCAGGTACACCACCAGCAGCGCGGAGAGCCCGAACAGGCCGATCTCCTCGCCGATGCCGGCGAAGATGAAGTCGTTCTGCACCTCGGGGATCTCCAGCGGCTGCCCGCCGCCCGGCCCGGCGCCGAACAGGCCGCCGCTGCCGAGCGCCAGCAGGCCCTGCACCAGTTGGTAGCCGTCCTCGTACGGGTCGGCGAACGGGTCCAGCCAGATCTCGGCGCGCAGGTGGAAGTTCTCGAACGGCCCGCCGATCACGCCACCCAGCACGTACGCCAGATAGGCCCCGCCGAAGAACAGGATCAGGCCGATGAGCAGCCAGCTCACCCGTTCGGTGGCGATGTAGAGGGTCACCACGAACATGCCGAAGTAGAGCAGCGAGGTGCCCAGGTCCTTCTCGAAGACGAGCACCAGCACGCTCAGCACCCACACCGCGAGCACCGGGCCGAGGTCCCGCCCACGCGGGAAGTCGATGCCGAGCACCCGGTGACTGGCCAGCGACAGCACCTCGCGCTTGCGCACCAGGTAGTAGGCGAAGAAGACGAGCAGCGCCAGCTTGGCGAACTCACCGGGCTGGATGCTGAAGCCGCCGACGCGGATCCACAGCTTCGCGCCGTAGATCTCGGAGTACCGCGCCGGCAGCACCGCCGGGATCATCACCAGCACGATGCCGGCGAGACCCAGGGTGTACGCGTACCGCGAGATCGACCGGTGGTCACGCATCAGCGCGAGCAGGACGGCGGCCAGGAACACCGAGGCGAGCGTCCAGGCGAACTGGCGGCCGCCGTTGCCGGCGAAGATCGCCAGCGACTCCCGCTCCCCGGGGGCGGCCTTGGCCAGGTCGAGCCTGCGTAGGAAGCCCACCCCGATCCCGTTGAGCAGGGCCACCGCCGGCAACAGGGCCGGGTCCGCGAACGGCGCGAGGAACCGGATGACCACGTGCAGGGCGAGGAAGACGGCCGCCAGCACGGCGGTCGGGACCCAGAAGTCCGGGGTGACCGTGTCGAGCACGGTCGCCTCCACCGTCGCGCCGTACGCGGCCACGATCACCAGGGCCAACAGCAACAGGGACAGTTCGGCGTTGCGCCGCGACCTGGCCATGCGTACGCCGGACTGCTCGCCCGTCGTGGCGGGCGAGGCTGCCGGTACGGCCGCTGCGGTCACGGATGGTCCTCGGACTTTCTCAGCCGACGCTCACTCGGGCGACCGGCAGCCGGCGGGGTCCGCCGGCGTGGCCGTGTCAGAGGGCAGCGTGTCGGGTGTGGTGGTGGGCGAGGACGTCAGGGTGGCGGCGGGTTCGCCGCTGGCGACCGGGGTGCGGCTCGCCTTGGGGGTGACCGCGGGGGTGGGGCTCGCCGCAGCCGAGTTGGCCGGATCCGGCGTCGCAGTCGGATTGGCCGGGCAAATCGGCTTGAGGTTCGGGTTGGCCGGGTCGTCGCTGGTCAGCTCGGCCAGCCGGCGTTCGGCGTCCGGCTCGTTCTTGGCCGGGATGCCCTGCTTGACCTGCTCCTGCGCCGCCAGGGTGAGGTCGTCCAACCGGGCGGGGCTGGTGGAGTGCACGGCCGAGAGGTCCAGGCCGGCGACCTGCCCCTGGACGCCCCGGAACACGGCCACCTGGCCCTGCTCGGTGGCGCCGACGTAGTACTGCCGCTGGGTGTAGCTCCAACTGGCGAAGAGCACGCCGCCGAGGATGACCACGAGGCCCACGAGCATCGCGGTGGTCCGTAGCGGGCGACGCTTCGGGCGGTCGTCGTCCTCCTCGACCGGCTCCTCGGGGGCGGGCGGCCGGGGCGCGGACAGCGCCGAGGCCCGCGCGGCGGGCGTGGAGACGTCGGCGGAGGTGGCCATGCCCCGGTCGCGGGCGGCGGCGCCACCGACGATCGGGCTCGCCTCGACGATGTCATGGGCGGTGGCGTCGGCGATGATCACCGTGATGTTGTCCGGGCCGCCGCCGCGCAGCGCGAGCTGCACCAGCCGCTCGACGCACTGCTGCGGGTCGGTGTACTCACGCAGGGTGTCGTCGATCGTCTCCGCGCTGACGACGCCGGAAAGGCCGTCGCTGCAGATCAGGTAGCGGTCGCCGGGCAGCACCTGCCGGACGCTGTACTCCGGGTCGATGTCGCGGCCGTCGAGCGCCCGGGTGAGCAGCGAACGCTGGGGGTGGCTGCTCGCCTCCTCGGCGCTGATCCGGCCCTCGTCGACGAGCATCTGGACGTACGTGTCGTCCTTGGTGATCTGCGCGAACTCGCCGTTGCGCAAAAGGTAGGCCCGCGAGTCACCGATGTGGACCATGCCCAGCTTGGTGCCGGAGAACAGGGTCGCGGTCAGCGTGGTCCCCATCCCCTCCAGCTGCGGGTTGGCGTCCACTGTGTCGCGGAGCTGCTGGTTGGCGGTGCCCACGGCCGAGCGCAACGCGTCGACCAGGGCGTCACCGGGGACGTCCTGGTCGAGCGGCTCCATGGCACCGATGACGATGTTGCTGGCGACGTCACCGGCGGCCATGCCGCCCATGCCGTCGGCGACGGCGAGAAGCCGCGGTCCGGCGTAGACGGAGTCCTGGTTACCGTCTCGGATCAGACCGCGGTCGCTGTGGGCCGCATAGCGCAGGGTCAGAGTCATGGCCGTAATTCGAGAGAGGTGCGGCCGATACGGATCGGCACGCCGAGGGGGACGGGGGTTGGTCCGGTGACCTTAGCGCGATCCAGGTACGTGCCGTTAGTCGATCCGAGGTCCTCGACGAACCATTGCCCGTCACGCGGCACGAGTCGGGCGTGTCGCGCGGAGGCGTAGTCGTCGGTGATGACCAGGGTCGAATCCTCGGCCCGACCAATGGTGATCTGCGATTCGCCCAGGGTGATCCGGGTGCCGGCGAGCTGGCCGGCGGTCACCACCATCTGGTGTGCGGCCCTGCCCCGTTTCACCTTCGCCGGCTTGGCCAGCGGCTGCCCGGTCGAGGCCCCCACCGCGCGTGGCGCGGCCACCAGCCGACCCGAACGGGCACCCGCGAACAGGTCCCGGCGGATGACGCCGACCACCGTGAACACGAAGATCCACAACAGGATGAGGAACCCGAACCGGGCGACGGTGATGACGAGTTCCGGCAAGGCGGATCAGCCGTCCACGCGGAAGGTCAGGGTGGTGGTGCCGAGCTGGATCATGTCGCCTGGGTTGAGGGCGACGGCGGAGACCCGCTGGCCGTTGACCATGGTGCCGTTGGTCGACCCGAGATCGGTCAGCACGACCTGACCGCCGTCGAAGTCCAGCCGGGCGTGTCGCCGGGAGATGCCGACGTCCGGCAGGCGCAGGTTGGCCTGGTCGCCGCGGCCGATCACCGTCGAGCCCATCTGGAGCGGGTAGGTGCGGCCGTCGCCGGAGACCAGCCGGACGTTGCGCCCGCCGCCGTGCCCGGGCGGGGGACCGTAGCCGCCACCCTGGTCGTACGCCGGGTATGCGGGCGGGCCCTGGTCGTAGCCGCCCTGGTCGTAGCCGGGCGCGGAGACCGGGGCGACGTCGCCGCCGGTGTAGACCTCGGCGGTGACCCGGAACATCCCGGTGTCGAGGCCCTCGCCGCGCTCGATCTCGACGATCACGTCGCCGTAGACCGTCCAGGCCTGCTCGCCGATGAACTCCGCCTGCGACTGGGCCAGCTCCTGGGCCAGCGCGGCGGCGTACGGCGCCAGACGGCTGTGGTCGTAGGGCGAGAGATCGATCACGTAGCGGTTGGGCACCAGCGTTCGCCCACCGGCCAGGATCGCCTTGTGCGCCTCGGCCTCCCGCTGCATGGCGTTCAGGATCTCCACAGGGTGGACCACCCCTTTGAAGACCTTGGCGAAGGCTCCTTCGACCAGGCCTTCCAAACGCTTCTCAAAGCGTTGCAGCACGCTCACCGGCTCCTCCTCGGGTCCCGAGGACATGATGGTATCCGGCCGGCGCGCGTGCAGCTCACACGCCGCTCGGCCGCCCGCTGCCGGCCCGCTCGGACGGGCCGGTGCCCTCGTGCTACAGTTTCGTCCGCCACGAACGGTAACCGGTCGTGGCCAGGGTCGGAAAGACCGTAGGATGTGCCGGGCCGCTGACAGCGGCGAAACCGGAGCAGGCTACAGTTTCTCTGGTCAGCCACGGGGAAGTGGCGGAATGGCAGACGCGCACGGTTCAGGTCCGTGTGTCCGAAAGGACGTGGGGGTTCAACTCCCCCCTTCCCCACCAGATCAAGGGCTCCGCAGCGATGCGGGGCCCTTGAGTCATTCGGGGGCCTGCGTCGCGTCCGGCCGGTGCCAGACGTCACGCTATGCTCCGATCGTTTCCCTGCCTCCTATTGACCAGGAGTGGCGTGTGAGTGTCGCGTTGGTGACCGGGTCGGGCGGCCTGATCGGTTCCGAGGCGGTCCGGCACTTCGCCGGCCTCGGTCTCGACGTCGTCGGCATCGACAACGACATGCGGCAGGAGTTCTTCGGCGCCGAGGCGTCGACCGCGTGGAACGTCCGGCGGCTGTCCGAGGAGCTGGGTGGGGCGTACTCCCACCACAGCATCGACATCCGGGACCGCGACTCGCTGGCGAATCTCTTCGCCCGGTACGGCCGCGACATCGCCGTGGTGATCCACACCGCCGCGCAGCCGTCGCACGACTGGGCGGTCCGGGACCCGTTCACCGACTTCGACGTCAACGCCGGCGGCACCCTCAACGTGCTGCAGAACGTCCGCGAGCATTGCATCGAGGCGCCGGTGATCCACTGCTCCACCAACAAGGTGTACGGCGACCGCCCCAACAGCCTCCCGCTGGTCGAGCTGGAGACCCGGTGGGAGATCGAGCCGGGGCACCCGTACGAGCAGGGCATTCGCGAGGACATGTCGATCGACGCCTGCCTGCACTCGGTCTTCGGCGCGTCGAAGGTCGCCGCCGACGTGATGGTGCAGGAGTACGGCCGCTACTTCGGGATGCGGACCGCCTGCTTCCGGGGCGGCACGCTCACCGGCCCCGCGCACTCCGCGACCGAGCTGCACGGCTTCCTCGGGTACGTGATGCGGGCCAACATGGAACGCCGGACGTACAAGATCTTCGGTTACCAGGGCAAGCAGGTCCGGGACGCCATCCACAGCTCGGACGTGGTGTCGGCGTTCGAGGCGTTCTTCCGCAACCCGCGCTCGGCGGCCATCTACAACCTCGGTGGCGGGCGGCACTCCAACATCTCCAACCGGGAGGCGTTCGCCCTGGCCGAGCAGATCACCGGCCAGGAGATGGTGACCGAGTACGTCGAGGCGAACCGGGTCGGCGACCACAAGTGGTGGATCGGCTCGACCGAGGCCTTCCAGGCCGACTACCCGGGCTGGAAGCAGGTCTACGACGTTCCGATGATCATGCGGGAGATCCACGAGGCCAACGTGGACAAGTGGACCCCGGGCGCATGACCGTCGACAGCAAGCGCAACGTCCTCGGCGTCCTGGTCGACGCCACCGACTACGCCGGCGCGACCGAGCGGGTGGTGGCCGCGGCGCGTGAGCGCCGGCCGCTGGCGCTGACCGCGCTCGCCGTGCACGGCGTGATGACCGGCGTGCTCGACCCGGCGCACAACGCCCGGCTCAACTCGTTCGACGTGGTCACTCCGGACGGGCAGCCGGTGCGCTGGGCGCTGAACCTGCTGCACCACGCCGGCCTGGCCGACCGGGTCTACGGCCCGCAGCTGACCCTGGACGTGCTGCGCCGATTCGCCGAGGAGGGCCTACCGGTCTACCTCTACGGCTCGACGGAGGACACCCTGGGCCGGCTGATCCCGAAGCTGGAGCGGATGTTCCCGGCCCTGAAGATCGCCGGGGTGGAGCCGTCGAAGTTCCGGGCCGTGCAGCCGGGCGAGGACGTCGAGATCGCCGACCGGATCAGGGCCAGCGGCGCCCGGCTCGTCCTGGTCGGCCTTGGCTGCCCCCGCCAGGAGGTCTGGGCGTACGCCATGCGACCCCTGCTGGACATGCCGCTGATGGCGGTCGGGGCGGCCTTCGACTACCACGCCGGCCTGCTCCGCAAGCCGCCGCCGTGGATGCAGCGGGCCGGCCTGGAGTGGTTCTGGCGGCTCGGGCTGGAGCCGAAGCGGCTCTGGCGCCGCTACGTCATCCTCAACCCGGCCTACCTGGGCCGGCTGGCGGCGCAGAAGACCGGCCTGTGGAAGGCCAAGCCGCCCGCCCCGGCCGCCGAACGTCCGGCCACCTTCGCCGTCTAACCCACGCCCCGCCGGTCACCCGGCAACATCGATGCGGTGACCCGCGCGCCGACGGGTCGCCCTAGGGGCCTGTGTCGAGGTCGTCGACGCAGCCCCTTTGGCAGTCTGTCGTGGCGTGGTCGTCTGCTGATTTGTGAGACAACACGCCGGGCGGGTTCTCCAGAATCGGCACGATCGTGAAGTCCGTCCCACCCCCAGGGGCGGGCGGGAACGCCGACGCTGATGTCGTCGCCGACCCGCGGGCACCCCCACAGCGCCCCCTTTGCTCTGCCGCCCCCGGCGCAACGCTCGCGGAGCGTGACGATTCTGCCGACCTCTCATGCCGGCACCCCACCCGAAGCGGCTGTGCAGCCGCTAATGCTGGTGCTGCACGCGGTGCTGGTGTTGCAGTGGCGGCAGCAGAGCAAAGGGGGCGAGGTGGCATTACCCGCCCGGCACCCCAGCCGCTCGGACGGCCGGCCCGTTGTCTCACACGCTCACCCACAACGGCCAACGCCGACTACATGGCCAGGGTTTCCGCCCAATCTATCCATCAAGCCGCAGATACCACATTTACCCCATGATGGTAGATGTCGCTACGGGGCCCCTAGGGGACCAGGCTTCGGGTCGAACCCGGGAACGGCCCGGATCCGCCCGGGGTCGGATTCGGCGAGGCTGGCCCCATGGATGAGCATCTCGTCGTTCTGCTGCCGGTCGCCGGCGTCTGGCTGGCCGCAGGGGTCCTCGCCGACCGGCTGCCCCGGCTGGACCGCGCCCGCGCACTCCACCGGCGTACCGGATGGGTGCTCGCCCTGACCCTGACCGGCCTCGGCCTGACGGCGGGCGTGCTGGCCGCCGGATTGCAGAGCGCCGGCGCCGGCACGGTGGACCGGGCCGCCGCCGGGCTCGCGCTGGCGGCCACACCCGCGCTGCTTGTCGCGGTCTGCACCGCCCGGCGGGTCCGCCGGCTGCGAACCGGCGCGGGCGCCCTCGCCACGGCGCCGCACGCCCCGGCCCCGCACGGCCTGCGGGCCGCCGCCGCCCATCCGCTCGTCGGCCTGCCGCTCCAGGCCACCGGCCTGGCCACCGTCCCGGGCGTGCTCTCGGCCAGCGGCCTGGACGTCTTCGCCGGGCCCGGCACGACCGGGGTCACCGTCACCGTCGGCGCGCTGGGTGTCGCCGCCATCGGGGTACGACATGCGCTGCGCCACAGCCGGCTGGCCGAGCGGGCGCTGCCCCAACAGCAGCCGGCGTCATCGCGGGTGGCCGGTCCCCTGTACGTATAGCAACTCCAGGATCGCCCGGGTCGCCTCGAACCAGCGGTCCATCCAGCCGGGCGGAGGCACGCTCCCCTTCGGGGGCAACTCCAGCAGCAGGCCGCGCAGCAACGGGTGGTCGGCCAGGGACTCGACCGACCCGGTCGGCCAGCCGGCCGGCGGGAACGACGGCTCGGTGAGCGGGTTCGGGTCCAGCGAGGGCAGCGACAGCGGCGGCCCGGCCTGCTCGGGGGCCGGCGCCCCGCCGTCCCGGCCACCGAAGTCGGTGTCGGTGGAGACCACTTCTGTCAGCACGGTGTCCCGACGGGCCCCGCGGTACTTGCCGCCGAACCGCTCCGGTTTGCCCGGACCGTTGGTGAGGTTCTCTGACCCGATCGTCGTCATCGTCTCGCCTGCCTCGCTCGGTTGCCGATCCGTGCGGCGGGTTGTCGACCAGCGCCGTACCGAGGGGTACAACGACCCGGGGCGGGGGTGGCGACGGGTCCGGGCCCGATCCGTAGCGCCGACCGCCGGTCCGTACCCACAGGTCACGGGCCCGGCCGGACGCGCGACGGGCGCGGAACGTCCGGCTACGCTGCCGGACGGGCCGCGCCCGTCGTGTCTGGGTCCGGTCCATCAGTCCCGGGCGAAGGTGCCTTCCCTGGTGCCGGCGACGAAGGCGTGCCAGTCACCCGGAGCGAAGATCAGGTTGGGCCCGCTCTTGTCCTTCGAGTCCCGCACCCCGACCACCCCGGTCACGTACGCCACCTCGACGCAGTTGTCACAGTTCGGCCCACTTTTCGAGCTCTTGAACCACGTCGCCCGCGTCAGGTCCCCACGGGACCACTTGGTCGCCACTTCCACAACGGCTCCTCTGCCAGTTTTGCGATTTGTGCGATGGATTCCTCCGGACGTCTGGCCGCTGCTCGAATGTGATCGAAGATGAAGTTGTACTTCTGCAGTTCGTCGCTCTTCTCGAGGAAGAGCCCACCCGTGGCGTTCTCCGCGTACACGACATCGGGATCACCCGCTTCGGGGAAGCTGAGGATGGTGAAAGTGCCGTCCATGCCGGCGTGCGCCCCTACCGAGAACGGCAGGATCTGGAGCGTCACGTTCGGCAGCTCCGCCACCTCCACCAGCCGCCTGAGCTGACCACGCATCACCGCGTCGCCGCCCACCGGCCGGCTCAGCACCGCCTCATCGAGCACCACCCAGAGATCGACCGAATCGTCCTGGGTCAACAACGACTGGCGGTCGATTCGGACACGCACTCTCTGCTGGACCTGATCGGCGGTGAAGTCCGGACGGGCGGCGCGGATCATCGCCGAGGCGTACTCCTCGGTCTCCAACAGGCCCGGCACCACCTGCTGCTCGAACGTCCGGATGGAGTTCGCGGCCGACTCCAGGCCGACGAACGACCCGACCAGCACCGTGCTGTACGGGTGCCACCAGCCCTTCTGCCGGGCCTCCCGGGCGATCTGCACCAGCTCGTCGCTCTCGGCGCCGGACACCCCGTAGATCAGCAGCATGTCCCGGACGTCGCGAGGCGTGGCGGTGGTGTGGCCGGTCTCGATCCGGGAGATCTTCGACGCGGAGCACTCCAACTGCTCGGCGACCGCCTCGATCGTGATGCGTGCCGCGTCGCGGTGGCGGCGCAGCTCCGCTCCGAGCCTCCGGCGGCGGATGGTGGGGCTGTGTCGCTCACTCACGGCGTCCCCCAGCGGGCCACGTGGCCGAACCGATCGCTGCTCGCGCTCACCCGGTTACCTCCGGTCGATCGCGCCCGGAATCGACGCCCGCCGGGGGCGCGACCGTCGGGCGGCGAGCGTTTCGCGGCAGAGGCGTGGTGCGGTCGTCGACCGGCCGCGGCGGGCGAAACCGGCGTCCAGTGTGCCGTCCCGGGGACAGCGGCATCAAGCGTCTATTTCCGCGCGCCGCTCACGTATCGGCAAAAGTCGACATGCAACTTGCATGAAGCACGCCACTGATGCAGTCTGTCCGTAGGGCCAAGGTCACTCACCGTTCCGGCCGGCCACCGGAGAGGCGGGTGCTCCGCCGCGACGGAGCACCCGGTCGAGGGACCAGCCCTGGCACCACACGGACCTGCCCCGGTTCCAGGCCCCGTTGTCGCATGCCACTGGCTGCGATGGCGGGCGCAACGACCGGATGCAGTCGGGTGATGGTCGGGTGACGGCACGCCACCAGCGGGCACAACCCGACCACCACCGACCCGCCTGACCGGTTCACGGGGCACGACCACGTGGCCGGGCCAACGGCATCCCCCGAATCACCGCCGGCACACGCCGGCCGATCCTCTTCAGGAGTCCTCTGTGCTTCCCCGCTCAGGTGACGTACTGCACGTGACTCGCGCGGCGAGTGTCCAGTTCCTCACACCGATCATGTTCCGCGTGATCCGGGTGCACGACTGGCCCACGTACGAAGGTTGGGTGTGGCTCGACGGCTACGAGTTGAACGCGGCGGGGGACGCGGTCAGCCAGCGGTCGATCTTCGTGCAGGCGGCCGGGCTGCGTCAGCTCCGGACCGCGCCCCAGCCCCGGCAGCACACCGCCCGCCCGCGCCGCCCGGTGGCCCGTACGGCGGTGCGGGTGCGCTGACCCCCGGAATCGCAGGTCGGGAGGCGTGCCGCCGGCATAGAATCGGTACGCCCACCCCGGCGAACGTCTCCACCCCGCGCGTCCCGGACCCTGAACCTGGGATGGTCATGGTCATTCTGCCCGCCGCGCGGCGGCACCACCGCTCCCGCACTCTCTACGCCTTCGGCCTGCTGGCGCTGCTCGGCGCCGTCACCACCCTCGTGATGGTGGTCCGATATCCGGCCCTGTCCGCCACCGAACTGAGCGCTCCGGTCCCGGCCCCCGAGATCACCGTGGTGGACGAGGGGACCGGCCCCGGGCCGGGCTGGGCCGACCGGGACCCGCAGGCGGGGGCGCAGGGCGCTCCGGCGAGGGCGGTCGGCGTGCCGGGCCCCGCCGGCGCGGGCGCCGGCGACGGAACGGACACGGTGGTCGAGGCCCGCCGGGCACCGGGTGGGGCGACGGAACGCCGGGACGACGTGAGCCGCTCACTGTTCTGGTCCGGGGTCATCGGCCTGGCCATCTCGCTGGCCGGGCTGGGACTTGTCGGGACCAGACGCCGGCGGTGGTGAGCGCCCGACCGACACGGCGGGGGCCCGCCGCCGCCGACGCCCAACCCGGCAGCGTCAGGGCGTCGGACTGGCAGCCGTGGTCGCCGACGGCGCGACCGCGCTGGTGGTGGGTGCCGGGGCCGCCGCGACCACCAACGTGACCTCCTCCCCGGCGGGCACCATCTCGCCGGGGCCGGGGTCGGTCTCGATCACCGTGCCGGCCGGCTGGTCGGACTCCCGGGCCTCGACCCGGTGCTCGATGCCGAGCTGGTCCAGGACCTGTTCGGCCGTCGCCCGGGACAGCCCGACCAGCGGCGGCATCGGCACCGCGGGGCGGGTGGTCGACGTCGGGGTGGTGGACGGCCCAGCGGTCGTCGCCTCGGTCGTCGGAGCACCGGTCGTCGCCGGGGCGGTGGTCGGCCGCGCCGAGGGGGTGTCCCCGGGACCGGGGGAGTCGCCGGCCGACGTGAGCAGCCAGAGGCCGGCCCCGAGCACGCCGGCCAGCAGCAGCGCCAGGACGCCGAGCAGGATCGGCGTCCACCAGCGCCGGCCGGGCTGCTCCTCGGCGTACCAGTCCTCGCCAGCCGGGTCGCGGTAGTCCGCCGGGCGCGGCGGCGGGACCCCGGCCCGCCCGGACCAGACCTCGGGGGTGGCCGGCGGCTGCCGACCGGTGTCCCCGGAACGGGGCAGCGGACGGGTCTCGTCACCGGCGCGGGATTGCGGCCCGGTCTCGTCGCCCGGGCCGGCCAGCGGACGGGTGGGGGCGTCGGCGTCGTCGGCGGGTGGCGGGGCCTCACGGTCGTCGCTCATCGCACGTCCTCTCCCCATCGGGCGGGCGCCTGGCCCTCGGCGTCCACGCTAACCGCTGCCGCGCGCATCGGCCGGCATCAACGCGGCGAGCCGCCGGGGTGGGAGGGGCCGGTCGGTGCGCCGGCCAAGGGTCACGGGGCCGGTGCCGGCTCCCCGCTCGGCTCCGCCGACTCCTCGCCGCAGGTCAGGGTCACCGTGGCGTTCCAGTACGACGTGCTGTCGGGCTCCGGGTCCTGTGCGGTGACGATGCCGGCCCGGCCGGTGCGGTAGCGCGGGTAGAGACCCTCCTCCACCAGGTCGTCGGCCGCCTCGGAGCAGTCGTCGTCGAGCAGATCCGGGACGCTGACCTCCGGTGCCGGACCCGCGACGTACAGCGCGACGGTGGTGCCCCGGCGCACGGCCGAGCCGACCGGGGGCTCGGCGCTGCGCACGTCCCGCCCCGAACCGGTGCCGAAGACCAGCCGCCAGCCGAGACGGAGGTCCCGCAGCTCGTCCCGGGCGTCCTCGAAGTCCGTGCCCACCACCGGCGGGACGGTCAGCCCGCCGGACGGGGTGGACGGGGTGGACGCGCTGGGCCGGGGCGCGGACGGCGCAGTCGTCCGGACCGTCGGCGACGGGGTCTCGGAGGGGGTGGCCGGGACCGTCGCGCCGGCGTCCGCATTCCGGCCAGACGGCGGGTCGTCCTCGGCGGCCAGCAGCCAGCCGCCGGTCGCACCGACGGCCGCCAGGAGCACGACGGCGAGGCCACCGCCGAGCAGTTTGGCCAACCGGCCCGACCCGGACCCGTCCGGCTCGCCGGGATACGTCTCCCGAGCGGTGTTCCCGTCCGTCATCGCGCCCACCATCTCATCACCGGCGACCGTACCGGGCCGCGCCAAATGTCGGGGCCCGCCCTTCGCCACGACTCGCCGGGCCGACCTCGGGACGTTACGCTCCCCGGCATGGCCAGACGGGGCTGGGGAGGATCGATCGCCACGGCGGTCGGCGTCGCTGCCGGCGCGGGCGCGGCCCAACTGGGCTTCGGCTACGGGCTGGGCATCATCGACTGGGCGGCGGCGGACGCCGGTGGCGGTACGGCCTGGGTGGCCAGCCTGGCCTGGGCGACCTGGATCGCGAGCACCTCGACGATCGCCGGGGCGGTCTGCGCCCAACGGCTGCGGCTGCGGCAACGCGTCCCGGCACCGGCGGCCCTCGCCCCGGGCACTCCTCCCGTCGCCGAGCAGCGCCCGGAGTCAGTCGCCGCCACCGACGCGCCTGCGGTCCCGGCGGGTAGCGGCTCCCCCGACGGCCCGGACCCGGTCGACACGCCCGCCTGGGCGGAGCCGGTCGGCACGCCGGTCGCGCCCGAGCCGGTCGGCACGCCGGTCGCGCCCGAGCCGGTCGGCACGCTGGTCGCGCCCGAGCCGGTCGGTGTGCCGGTCGCGCCCGAGCCGGTCGGTGTGCCCGGGGTGGGCCCGGTCGGCTCCTCCGGGGTGGCCGTTCCCGCCCCGGCCCCTGGCGGTTCCGGGCGGGGCGAGGGCGGCGGGCTCGGGTCGACGGTCCTGGCGCTCGCCGGGGGCGTCGGCGCGCTGGTCACCATGCTGCTGGTGGCCGTGCCGGCCCGGGCGGCGAGCGTCCCGGACGTCTCCGCACCGCAGGCCGTGGCAGCCGCGTACGCCGGGGCCGGGGTGCTGATCGGGATGCTGGTGGCCAGGTGGGCGCTGCGCTCGCCGGCTGCGGCGGCCGGCGTGATCGCCACCATCGGCTGGCTCTGGCTGCTCGCGATCGTCGCCGTGGCGGACGGGGTGTTCTCGGGGCGCGGGCTGACCACCGCCCAGCTCGGCATCTGGCAGCTCAGCGCGGACCGGCCGGGCCTCTGGATCCGGGACTGGTTCTACTGGCCCGGCGCCCTCCTGGCACTCGGCTCGGCGCTGCTGATCGGCGCGCTGGCCGCGCGGCGTACCGCCCGGTCGCCGGAGCACCGGCTCGGGGCGGCGGCCTCCGGCGCGGCGGGTCCACTGCTCGTCGCGCTGGCCTACCTGCTGGCAGTGCCCGGCCTCGCCACGATCGGGCGGGAACAGATGTCGGCCCACCTCGTCGCGCCGTACGCGGTGCTCGCCGGTCTGGCCGGGTCGATGCTGACCGCGACGCTGGCCCAGCGGGCGGCGGCCCGCCGCGTCGGCGTACCGGGGCCGCCTGCGGCCCTGCCCGGGTCCGGCGCCGCGGTGCTGGTGCCCCGACAGCGCACCGGCCTGGCCGACGCCGAGCCGGAAACGCCCGCTGCCGGCCGGGCCGGCCCGCTCACACCCGCCGTCGGAACGGCCGCCGGATCCGGGACCGCCGGAAAAGCTGGGACTGTCGGGACGGTCGAAGAAGTCGGGACGGTCGGGACTGCCGAGGGAGTAGGGACCGCCGAGGACGACGGCGCACCCGGCGGGAATGTGGAGGCCCGGCCGCCGAAGGCGGCGAAGCCCCGCGGCGGCCGGCGCACCCGATAACGCCTGGTCAGTCGACCGGCCAGGTGTGCACCGGCTCGTTGCTGCGCTGGAGCGCCACGTAGCGCTGCACCATGTCGTGCAGCGCCGCGCCACGGTCCATCCCCCGGTGCCGCTCGGCGGCCCAGACCGCCTCGGTCTGCCACACCGCGCCGTTGCGGCCGGTGCGGCACCGCTGCTCGATGATGCCGAGCAGGCGGTCGCGCTCGGCCGGCGTGACGCCGAAGCGGTCCAGCCCGACGGCCGCTGTCGGCAGCAGGGTGTCGAGCACCAGCTTGGTCACCGGCACGTCCCCGAGGCGGGGCCAGTGCAGGACGGCGTCCATGCCGCGCCGGGCGGCGGTGTGGAAGTTCTCCTCCGCCGAGCTGAACGTCAACTGGCTCCAGATCGGCCGGTCCGACTCGGCCAGGCCCCGGGCCAGCCCGAAGTAGAAGGCGGCGTTCGCCAGCATGTCGACCACGGTGGGACCGGCCGGCAGCACCCGGTTCTCCACCCGCAGGTGCGGACGGCCGTTCATGATGTCGTAGACCGGCCGGTTCCAGCGGTAGACCGTGCCGTTGTGCAGCCGCAGCTCCGCCAGCTCGGGCACGCCGCCGGCGTGCAGCACCTCGACCGGGTCCTCGTCCTCGCAGATCGGCAGCAGCGGCGGGAAGTAGCGGACGTTCTCTTCGAACAAATCGAAGATCGAGGTGATCCAGCGCTCCCCGAACCAGACCCGGGGGCGTACGCCCTGGGCCTTCAGCTCGTCGGGGCGGGTGTCGGTGGCCTGCTGGAACAGGGCGATCCGGGTCTCCGCCCAGAGCTGCCTGCCGTACAGGAAGGGCGAGTTCGCCCCGACCGCCACCTGGACGCCCGCGATGGCCTGGGAGGCGTTCCAGTAGTCGGCGAAGCTGTCCGGGGCGACCTGGAGGTGGAACTGGAGGCTGGTGCAGGCGGCCTCCGGCGCGATGGAGTCGGTGTGGGTCTGCAACCGCTCGACACCGCGGATGTCCAGCTCGATGTCCTCGCCTCGGGCGCCCACGATCTGGTCGTTGAGCACCCGGTACCGGGCTGCGGTGGAGAGGTTGTCGACGACCAGGTGGCGCTCGGTGAGGGTGGGCAGGATGCCGACCAGCACGATCTGGGCCTCGGACCTCGCCGCCCGCTCGTCGGCCCGGGTCAGGCTGCTGCTCAGATCCTGCTCGTAGTCGGCGAATCCGCCGCCCTCGATCAGCCGGGGTTTGGCGTTCAGCTCCAGGTTGAACTGCCCCAGCTCGGTCTGGAAGAGCGGGTCGGCGATGTCCGCGAGGATCTGCTCGTTACGCATGGCCGGCTCGGCCGCCGGGTCCATCAGGTTGAGTTCGATCTCCAGCCCGGTCATCGGCCGGTCGGCGTCGAACCCGAAGTCGTCCAGCATCAACGCGAAGACGTCCAGACACCGCCGGACCTTCTGCCGGTAGCGGACCCTGTCCTCTCGGGAGAAGGCGCCCTGCTCGACGTCCCTACCCATGTGCCCTCCCGGCGCGAGGCGCTGCGGAACGGTGCCGCCCCGCAACGCATTGTGAACCTTCTACGGTAAAAGTGCTCACCGCGTCGGGCCAGAGGCCAGCGCCGGGCGATCCCCGCGACGGACGACCGCGACCGGAACGAAGAGCGCTCCCGACGGATCTCTACCCAGGTGGGCGCCCCCGCCACCGCTCAGGACGCACGACAACACGTGACGATCCACACCGTCACCGCCCGGGACGCCGGCTCCGCCCCGCCAGGGGCTCGTGGGCCGGCACGGCCGCAGGCCCGCGTCGACTGGTGCGACGCGGGCCTGTGGGGTCTTCCGGTACGGGACGCGGAGGTGCATGGTCCTCTCGAGTCAAGGAAGATCAGGCCTGGCGGACGGCCTCGCCCTCGATCTCGATCTTGATCTTCTTGCCGACCAGCACGCCACCGGTCTCCAGGGCGACGTTCCACGTCAGGCCGAAGTCCTCGCGGTCGATCTCGGTGCTCGCGGAGAAGCCGAAGATGTCCTGGCCGAACGGGCTGCGGCCCACGCCCTCGAACTCGACCTTCAGCTCAACCGGACGGGTGACGCCCTTGATGGTCAGCTCGCCGGAGAGCACGAACTCGTTGCCGTCCCGGGACTTCACGCCGGTGCTGCGGTACTCCAGGGTCGGGAAGGTCTCGGTGTCCAGGAACTCGGGGCTGCGCAGGTGGGCGTCCCGGTCGGCCTGGGCGGTGCTGATGCTCGCGGCCTGGATGGTCGTGGCGACCGAGGACTGCAGCGGGTCCTCGGCGATCGTGATCGTGGCGGTCGCCTCGGCGAACTCACCACGGACCTTGCTGACCATCATGTGCCGGGCGACGAAGCCGACCCGCTTGTGCGCCGCGTCCAGCAGATAGGTGCCGGCGGCCGGGATCGTGAGGCCGTCCCACTCGCGGGTAACCGATCCGGTGCTGCTGGTCATGGTCCTGTCCTCCAGGGAAGATTGTTTAGTAGCCTGACGACTGACTGAGCAACTATAGTCACAGCAATATTCCTCATGTCAAGTACTGCTACGATGGCCGGGTGGACCAGAACGTGTTCGACGACCCCAGGATCACCGCCGTCGGCCTGCTCGTCGAGGCGCACGCCGGGCTTTCGGCCCGGTTCGCCGCCCAGTTCGAGGAGCACGGGCTGTCCCCGGTCGAGTTCGAGGTGCTGACCCGCCTCGCCCGCTCGCCCGGCAACCAGCTCCGGATGACGGACCTGGCCGCACAGACCTCACTCTCCACCAGCGGGGTGACCCGGGTGGTGGACCGGATGGAACGCGACCGGCTCGTCCGCCGCCGGGCCTGCCCGTCCGACCGGCGCAGCTCGTACGCCGTGGTCACCGTGGCCGGCCTGGAACGGCTGGACCAGACCCTCCCGGGGCACCTGCGCATCATCGAGCAGTGGTTCACCGGCCAGTTGACGCCCGACACGCTGCACGTCCTCCTCGACGGCCTCCGGCAGGTACGCGACGCCGTGCACCCGGGGGCGACGGCGGGCAGCACCAACCCGAACCCTGGGGAGCCGGCCGCCCACTCGGCTGCTGATCCGCTCGGCTGCTGATCCGACCGGCGCTCGCGGCCGGATGCGGGAACGCCGGTCGGGCGGCTCCGGCGGTGACACCGGCAGAAAGACCGGCAGAATCCGTGGAGCCAGCGGTAGCTATCCGGGCGGAACGGACGAAGCGGCCCACCTGTGGTGGCTACTGTGCTCTGACGCGGGGGCGCACCGGGGGGTGCTGGCGCGAGCGATGAGCGAGGGGTAACACCAAGGGGGCTTCTTCGCTCGCGCCACCCTCCGCGTCACCCTTCCGCCGCTCCGCAGCGTCCGAGACCGTGGCCGGCGGCCGACCGCAGGGGTGCGAGCTGGGCGATCTCCCGGGGCAGCAGACTGATGCCGCTCTCCCGGCAGACCAGGTCCAGCCGGTCAAACACGTCGGCGTCACCGGCACTCGCCGCCAGCCCGACCAGGGCCTCCACCACGTCCCGGCGGTACCGTCCGCCGGCGCCCGCGTCGACTGCGGCGGCGAACCACTCCGCCGCCAGGTCCCGGTCCCCCCGGTGCAGGGCGATGTTCGCCTCGATCAGCGCACAGGCCGCGTCCTCGCCCCGGGCCTCCCCGCCCCGGCCACAGGCGTCCCGGCCGAGGACCGACCGGACCCCGGCCGGACCCGCGCCGAGCGCCGCGTCGCCGGCCACGCACGAGCGGAGGCCGGCCAGCACCTCGGTCGCCTCGTCCGAACGCCCGTCCTGGGCCAGCGCCAGTCCGACGGTGCCGAGGGCCCGCCGGCGGTGCCCCGGATCACCGAGCTCCGCCACCCCGGCGAGCACCCGCCGGCCCTGCGCCACGGCATCGGCGTACCGACCCTCCAACCGGGACACCTCCGCCAGGTTCGCCCGGGCCAACACCCGCAGTCGCCGCTCGCCGCACTGGGCGGCCAGCCGGTCCACCGCGGCCAGCCGGCGCCGGGCCCCGGCCAGGGCGCCCAGCCGGGTCTCGTGCCAGGCCAGGTTGTTCTGCGCCACGGCCATGTCGCGTACCCGGTTGTGCCGGGTGGCCAGGGCCAGGACCGCGAGCGCCTGCTCCCGCGCCTCGTCGTGCGCGTCTGTGGCGACCAGCAGCGAGCCGAGCACCGTACGCGCCTCAAGTTCGCCGGTCACGTCGCCGACCCGGTGGAACACCGCCCAGGCGCCCCGCGTCGCCGGCAGTTCCTGCTCCGCCGCCCCGTGCTCGGCGGCCAGCCGGGCCACTCCGAGCACCGCCCAGGCGCGCAACATCGGGTCGGCGTCGGCGGTCCGCGGGTCGGCCAGCAGCCGGCGCAGCCACTGCCGCCCGACGACGTTGCGCCCCCGGAACCGCCACCAGCGGGCCAGCCCGCCGGCCAGCCGCAGCGCGGTGACCGGGTCGTCGACCGCCGCGTGGGCCAGTGCGGCGGTGATGTCGCCGGCCGCCTCGTCGAGCCGGCGCACCGCCGAGGTGAGCTCGGAACCGGCCAGTTCGGCGGCGTTGCGGGCCACCAGCCGCGCGAAGACCTCGGCGTGCCGCCGCCGGACGACGCTCAGCTCGCCGGCGCCGACAACCTGCTCGGCGGCGAACTCCCGCACCGCGTCGAGCAGCCGGAACCGGAACGGCCCGACACCGCGCACGCTGAGCAGGCCGAGCTGGAGCAGCCGGTCCAGCAGCGGCACCGGGTCGACCGACGCGGTGCCCTCCGGGTCGGCGTCGTCGGCGAGCATCTCCTCGGCCAGCTCCACCGACCACCGGTTACGGAACGCGGAGAGCCGACGCAGCGCCGCCCGCTCGTCCGGCGCGAGCAGGCGGTAACTGGCCGCCACCGCGTCCCGCACGGTGACCGGCACCCCGCCCACCGCCCCGCCGGGCTCGGACGCCGCCCACCCCGGCCCAGGGGCCGGCGCCGGCGAGGCGGCGAGGTCGAGGACGCGGTCGCCGTACCGGTCGAGCAGCTCGTTGAGGTCGAGGATGCGCCCCCGGGCGGCCATCAGCTCGATGGCCAGCGGCAGCCCGCCCAGCCTGCGAGCGAGCGCGGCGAGGGCCGGCAGCTCGGCCGGGTCCGGCGGCTCCCGCCGCACCCGGGCCAGGCGCGCGGTGAACAGCGCCACCGCCGGGTAGCCGGCGAGGACGTCGGGCTCCGCCGGGTCGAGCTCGGGCGGGGGCACGTCCAGCGGCGGCACCGGCCAGACCCGTTCGCCGGGCACGCCGACGGGATGCCGGCCGGTCACCAGGATCCGCAGCGTGGGCACCGCCCGGGCGAGCCGGTGCAGCGCCTCGGCCACCGCGTCCGGCGCACGTTCCACCGCGTCGATCAGCAGCAGCGCCTGTCGGCCGGCGAGCCGGACGGCAAGGTCCTGGGGGCGGGCGCCGCCGAACACGGCCGCCACCGCCGAGAGCACGTCGGCGGCGTCCGAGCCCTCCCCGACGAGCACCCCGGCCGCGCCCCCCGGTGCCCGGCCGGCGACGGCGTGGGCCACCGCCAGGGCCAGTGCCGTCTTCCCCACCCCGGCCAGCCCGACAAGGCTGACCACCGGTGGGCCGTGGCCGGCGGTCAGCAGCTCGACGAGCTCGGCCACGTCCCGCTCCCGACCGATCAGCTCGACCGGGGGCGGCAGCGCGATCGGCGTACCGGCGGATTGGGCGGCCGACGACGGCCCGGCGCCGTCGGGCGAGGGCGGGTGCCACGACGGCCCGGCGGCGGAGCTGTCGGGCGGGGCGGGGGCGGACGTGGCCGGGGCCGCACCCCGGGCGGCGGCGGTGAACTCCGCGAGCGCCGGACCGGCCAGGTCGAGCGCGCCGGTGAGCAGCTCGACGGTGGTCCGCTGCGGTCGTGCGGACCGACCGCGTTCCAGGTCACGGACCGTGCGCACGCCGATGCCCGCCCGGGACGCCAGCTCGGCCTGGGTGAGACCGGCCGCGCGCCGGTACGTGCGCAGCAGGTCCGACAGGCCGGTACGACCGTCCACACCCGGCGGACGATCATGATCGGGCGCCATGGGCAGGAAGGGTACGGATCGGGTGTGACGGTCGGCAGGCAACCGTCGCCCTGCCGACGCCTCGGGGCACGGATATCCGACAGTCCCGCCGCCGGCTGCGGCCGGCCGTGTTCCCGCCCGTGCCACAGGCGTCAGCGAAGGGCCGCGCAGACAGGCGTCAGCGAGGGGCCGTTCCGTTCACAGGCCGAGGTCGCGGGCGATGATCATGCGCTGGACCTCGCTGGTGCCCTCGCCGATCTCCAGGATCTTGGAGTCCCGCCAGAACCGGGCCACCGGATATTCGTTCATGAAGCCGTAGCCGCCGTGGATCTGGGTGGCCTCGCGGGCGTTGTCCACGGCGATCGTGCTGGCGTGCAGCTTGGCGATCGCCGCCTGCCGCTTGAACGGCTCGCCGGCCAGCATCCGGGCCGCCGCGTCGTAGTACGCGAGGCGGGCGGTGTGCGCCTTCAGCTCCATGTCGGCGATCTTGAACTGGATGGCCTGGTAGTTGCCGATCGGCTGGCCGAACGCCTGGCGCTCCTTCGCGTACTTCAGCGACTCGTCGACGCAGCCCTGGGCGAGGCCGACGGCGAGGGCGGCGATCGCGATCCGGCCCTCGTCGAGGATGCGCAGGAACTGGGCGAAGCCCCGGCCGCGCTCGCCGAGCAGGTTGGCCGCCGGGACCCGGCAGTCGTCGAAGGTCAGCTCGTGGGTGTCCGAGGCGTTCCAGCCGACCTTGGAGTAGCCCGGGGCGACCGTGAAGCCAGGGGTGCCGGACGGGACGATGATCGTGGACAGCTCCTTGGCGCCGTCCGGCCGGATGCCGGTGACGGCGGTGACCGTCACCAGGGCGGTGATGTCGGTGCCCGAGTTGGTGATGAACGCCTTCGAGCCGTTGATCACCCACTCGTCGGTGGACTCGTCCAGGACGGCCCGGGTCTGGGTGCCAGCGGCGTCGGAGCCGGTGCCGGGCTCGGTGAGGCCGAAGCCCGCGAGGGCCTCGCCGCTGACCAGCTTCGGCAGCCACCGCGCCTTCTGCTCGGCGGTGCCGAACCGGAAGATCGGCATCACGCCGAGGGAGACCGCCGCCTCCAGGGTGATCGCCACGCTGGAATCGACCCGGGCCAGCTCCTCCAGGGCGAGGCAGAGCGCGAAGTAGTCGCCACCCATCCCGCCGTGCTCCTCCGGGAAGGGCAGGCCGAACAGGCCCATCTTGCCCATCTGCCGGACCACCTCGTACGGGAAGGTGTGCTTCTCGTAGTGCTCGGCGATGACCGGGGCGACCGCCTCGCGGGCGAAGTCCCGCACGCTCTCCCGCAGCGCCTCTTGCTCGTCGGTGAGCCGGAAGTCCATCGGTTCCTCCTGTACGGGTTCCTCCGCCGGACGCTCGTGACGCTGACGGGTGGGACGATCCTTGGCCGCGGTGGCGGCGCCCTGGGGCAGTCAGACCGGGGTGACGCCGTGCCTGCGGCGGGAGAAGTGCCGGTCCTTGGTGCGGGCGGCGGTAAACCGGCGGACCAGTTCGGCGCGCAGCTCGTGCGGCTCCACGATCGCGTCGACCACCAGCTCGCTGGCGAGCCGGACGATGTCGATGTCCCGCTCGTACTCCTCGCGCTTCGCGGCGACGAAGGCGGCCCGCTCGGCCTCGTCGGCGATGGCGGCGATCTTGTTGGCGTAGACGGCGTTGACCGCGGCCTCCGCGCCCATCACCGCGATCTTCGCGGTGGGCAGGGCGATCGTGGCGTCCGGCTCGAAGCCGGGGCCGGCCATCGCGTACAGGCCCGCGCCGTACGCCTTGCGCACCACCACGCAGATCTTGGGTACGGTCGCCTCGGAGATCGCGGTGATCATCTTCGCCCCGTGCCGGATGATGCCCTGCTTCTCCACCGCGCTGCCGACCATGAACCCGGGCACGTCGGACAGGAACAGCAGCGGCACGTTGAACGCGTCGCAGAGCTGCACGAACCGGGTCGCCTTGTCGGCCGAGTCGACGAAGAGCACCCCGCCCTTGAACATCGAGTTGTTGGCGACCACGCCGACGACCTCGCCGTTCAACCGGCCGAAGCCGATGGTCAGCTCCCTGGCCCAGAGCGCCTGGATCTCGAAGAAGGAACCGTCGTCGAGCAGGCCCCGGACGTACCGGCGCATGTCGAACGCCTGCCGCTCGCTGGCCGGGACGAGCGCGGCCAGGTCGGCCTTCTCCGGGGCGGGCAGCGCCTCGGCGGCCGGCGGCTGCTGCGTCCAGTTCGCCGGCAGGTACGACAGGTAGCGCCGGACCACGTCGAGCGCGTCCGCCTCCGTCTTGCAGAGGAAGTGCCCGACGCCCGACTCGGCGCAGTGCACCTTGGCCCCGCCCATCGCCTCCAGGGTGGTCTTCTCCCCGGTGACCATCTCGACCATCCGGTCGGAGCCGAGATACATGCTGGCGTTGCCGTCCACCATCGCCACCACGTCGCAGAACGCCGGAATGTACGCCCCGCCGGCCGCGCTCGGCCCGAACAGGGCGCACACCTGCGGAATCGAGCCGGACGCGCGGACCTGGTTCCAGAAGATCTTCCCGGCGCCGCGCCGGCCGGGGAACAGGTCGACCTGGTCGGTGATCCGGGCGCCGGCCGAGTCGACCAGGTAGACCATCGGCACCCCGGTCGAGTACGCCCGCTCGATGATCCGGATGATCTTCTCGACGGTACGCGCGCCCCAGCTTCCGGCCTTGACCGTGGAGTCGTTGGCCATCAGGCAGACCTGCCGGCCGTCGATGGTGGCGGTGCCGGTGACCACGCCGTCGGCGGGCAGGCCCTCGGCCAGCGCGTTGGCGTACAGGCCGTCCTCGACGAAGGAGCCCTCGTCGACCAGGAGCGCCACCCGCTCGCGGGCGAAGAGCTTTCCCTTGGCGGCGTTCGCCGCGTGGTACTTGTCCGCACCGCCGGACCGGGCGCGCTTGCGCAGCTGCTCCAGTGCCTCACCGTCGAGCGTCACGCCGACTCCCTCGCCGCCTGCCCCGGCCGCGCGGCCTTGTGAACAACCGCCCGACATCCAACCTGAACGATCGTTAGGCTAGCGCATCCCCCCACCCCCCGCGACCCACCACCCCACCCCACCCCTCCGCCCTCCACTGAGGCGGTGATCAAGAGGTTTGCGTCAGGATGGGCGGGAATCCTGACGCAAACCTCTTGATCATCGGGGTCGGCCGGGGGCTGGGGGGCGGCCGGGGGCCGGGTTGGGTGGGGGTTAGGGGGTTAGGTGGGGAGGGGGGTCAGGCGGGTGCGGGGGCCGGCGCGGAGGACGCCGGAGGGGAGCTTCTTGTTGAGCAGGCGCTCCGCCAGCTCGGCTGCCTCGATCAGGGCGTCCAGGTCGATGCCCGTGTCGATGCCCATGTCGTGCAGCATGTGCACCGCCTCCTCGGTGGCCAGGTTGCCGCTGGCCCCCGGGGCGTACGGGCAGCCGCCGAGGCCGCCGACGCTGGCGTCGAACTCGGTGATCCCGAGCTCCAGTGCGGTCAGCAGGTTCGCCAACGCGGCGCCCCGGGTGTTGTGGAAGTGCAGCAGCACCGGAACATGGGCGTTGCGGTCACGTACCGCGGTCAGCAGCTCGCGGACCCGACGCGGCGTACCCATGCCCGTGGTGTCGCCGAACGCGACCCGGTCCGCGCCGTCGCGGACCACCCGGTCGACGATGCCGGCGACCCGCAGGGGGTCGACGTCCCCCTCGTACGGGCAGCCGAAGCTGGTCGCCACGATCACCTCGGCGGTCGCTCCGGCGCCGTGCAGCAGGTCGATCAGCTCCGCGATGTCGTCGAGCGACTCGTCGGTGGACCGGTTGACGTTGCGCCGGTTGTGCGTGTCGCTGGCCGAGACCACCACCTCGACCTCGGTGAACCCGGCCGCGAGGGCGCGCTGGGCGCCCCGGGTGTTCGGCACCAGCGCCGAGTAGCGCACCCCGTCGACCCTCGCGGCCCGCTGCCACACCTCGTCCGCGTCGGCCATCTGCGGGATGGCCTTGGGGTGCACGAACGACACCGCCTCGATCCGGCGTACGCCGGTGCGGGAGAGCGCGTCGATCAGCCGGACCTTGGCCTCGGCCGGGACCGGCTCCTCGTTCTGGAGCCCGTCGCGCGGCCCGACCTCGCGGATCGACACGGCTGTGGGCATCTGGCTCATGGTCACCTCGCTATGACATCGGGTTACCGGAGTGCCGGCGCGCGGCGCCGCCTCTCGTGAAGGCGGCCGGTCGGCCGGTGCCGCCGACCGGCGGTCCCCCAGGGAACCAGAATGCCGGCATCGGACGCCAGCCCACCGCGCAACACCTGTCGGCCGACGAGCGACGACGGCGGGGCCGGAGCCGACGAACGGCAGCGCAGGCCGGAGCCGACGCGCGGCGAGGTGTCGAGGGGGCGAGGGAGTCAGCGTCGGCTCGCCCCTCGCCCCCTCGCCCACGTGCCCACGCGCCTTCGTCAGGGTCAGCGTTGCCCCGGCCCTTCCAGGAGCTCCGCAGCGCTGCGGAGCGTGGCCGAGAGGGCCCCGGCGCAGGCGACGGCCTCCTCTCGACCCAGCGCCAGCGCCATCGCCACCGCCCCCTCCGTGAACAGGGACACCGACCGCAGGCACCGGACCAGGCGACGACGGTCCAGGCGCGGCGGCACGCCATTGTTCGCTCTTCCTCTTCCCATTTCTCCATCCCGGTTATGCAAGTTGCACCGATGGGATTTCCACCGGAAGAAATGCGCGTCCGATAAACGCCGCCTGGCAGTTCGACGGCGGCCGGCCACGACGGGAACAACGACCGGTCGCGGGTGTCCGCGCGCGCTTCTGGCCGGGTGTCACCCCGGGCGGCCGGCCAAAGTGGAGGCTGGATCGGATACTCGCGGATCGGTTGCCCCGCACGGCGTCCGTGAGATAATTGCCGCCTGGAAACCGACCGTCCTACCCGGACAACGACCCGGCCAGAAACTGACCGTGGGCACACATCACGGCGTCCGCCGTTTGACGGGAGGGGGTAGAAAGACGGTTCCCAAGTCAGGCAGCTCTGCGAAAGGTTCGGCATGACCTCCGACACCAGCACGTCACCTCCGCCCCAGGGGTGGCATCGGCGGCACTCGCTCGTCTCGCGCGAGCGGCTGGCCGATGAGTACGAGGCCCGATACGGGTCAGCGGCGGTCTCCGCGTACGGGTTGGCGGTGCGCGACCTCGTCGAGGGCTGCCCGGAGATCGGGGCGGTCGACACCTGGAGCAGGCTGGCCGAGCGGATCTGCCGGGACAGACCCCGCCTCGACCGGGATGCCTGGCGCAAGCGGCTCTCCCGGCACTTCACGGCCGAGACGAAGGGACCCCCATGGCTGACCGTGGTCCTGGTCGTCGAGTGCATCGTTCCGGAGGCCGACCGGGAGACCACGTTCAGTGACTTCGCGCGGCTGTACGAGGCGGCCCGGGGCGAGCGCCCGCCGTCGGGCCTGCGCCACGGGACGGCCGACCCGGCGCACCCCGACGCCCTTGATGCCCTCGACGCGGAGGCGGGCGCCGACCGGCCCGACGAGCGCACCCGCACGACGATCGCCCACCTGGTGCGCGAGAACGCCTTGCTGCGGAAGAAGCTGGCCGCCAACCAGGCCGAGAACGAGCTGCTGCGCCACGCCCTCAACGCGCCGGCTCGACAGGCGGTTCGGGGCAGCTCACGGCACCGCCCGCTCGGTAGCGAGGCCCGCCCGGAGGACGTACCACGGCAGCGGGGGTCCGTGCCCCCGGTCGGGCCGCCCCGCGGGGGGTGGAACACCGGCCGCTTCCCCGCCGTCCCGCCCGCAGCCGGGCAACTCCCCGCCACCCCGGCCACGACCAACGACGCCCCTGCCGGTCGGCACCGGTCGCCCCGGCTCGACCAGGTGTGGCCCACGCCCCGGTCCGCCGGCCCGCTCCCCGCGTACCAGATCGACATGCTCCCGCACGCCCCCGGCGGCGTCCGTCCGGGGCGATCGGGAGGCCCTGCGTAGGGCGCGGGTCACGGCTCCGACGCGGACCTCCCGACCGGCGGGCCGGAACGGTCAGCGCATCCGGCCGACAATGCCAGTGTCGTAGTCGCCGGAGAGGAACTCCTCGTTCTCCAGGAGTTCGGCGTGGAACGGGAGGTTGCACTTCGGGCCGGCGATCTCGAAGGCCGCCACCGCCGCCCGGGCCCGCTCGATCGCCTCCGCCCGGTCGCTGCCGCTGACGATCAGCTTCGCCATCAGGCTGTCGTAGAACGGGGTCACCGTGTTGCCGACGACATAGCCGGAGTCGACCCGGACGCCCTCGCCCGTCGGCTCGTTCCAGGTCCTGATCACGCCAGGGCCGGGGAGGAACCGCTTCGGGTCCTCGGCGTTGATCCGCAGCTCGAAGGCGTGCCCGCGCGGGACGAGCGCGTCCGGGTCGAACGTCGGGGCCAGGCCGGAGGCCACCCGTAGCTGCTCCTCGACCAGGTCGACGCCGTAGACGTACTCGGTCACCGGGTGCTCCACCTGGAGCCGCGTGTTCATCTCCAGGAAGAAGAACTCCTGCGTCGCGGGGTCGAGCAGACACTCGACGGTGCCCGCGTTGCGGTAGCCGACAGCCTCGCCCGCACGTACCGCGGCGGCGAGGATGCGCTCGCGCAGCTCCGGCGAGACCGCCGGGGACGGGGACTCCTCGACCAACTTCTGGTTGCGCCGCTGCACCGAGCACTCCCGCTCGCCGAGCGCCACCACCCGCCCGTCGGCCAGGCCGAGGATCTGCACCTCGACGTGGCGTACCCGGGGGAAGTACCGCTCGATCAGCACCGAACCGTCGCCGAACATCCGCTCGGCGAACGAGCGCACCTTGTCGTACTCGGTGCGCAGCGCGGCCTCGTCGGTGGCCACGCCCATGCCCATGCCGCCACCGCCGGCCGCCGCCTTGACCATCACCGGGTAGCCAATCCCGGTGGCGGCGGCGACCGCCGCCTCCACGTCGGCCGCCGGGTCCGTGGTGCCCGGTGCGACCGGGACCCCGGCCTCGGCCATCAGGTTCCGAGCGTTGATCTTGTCGCCCATCGCGGTGATCGCGTCCGCGCCGGGCCCGACCCAGACCAGCCCGCTGGCCTCGACGGTACGGGCGAACTCGGCGTTCTCCGACAGGAAACCGTAGCCGGGGTGGATCGCCTGCGCGCCGGTCGACTTGGCGGCGGCGAGGATCGCCTCGACGTTGCGGTAGCTCTGGGCCGGGTTGGCCGGGCCGACACAGACCGCCTCGTCGGCCTCGGTGACGAACGGCAGGTCGGCGTCCGCCTCCGAGTGCACCGCGATCGCGCGGATCCCGAGCCGCTTCGCGGTACGGATGATCCGGCGGGCGATCTCACCCCGGTTGGCGACCAACAGCGACTCGATCATGCTCTCCTCCAGCGTCCAAAAGATGGGACGGAGGCAAGGAAACCACGAGTGACCCGTCGCCCACGAGTCGAGCGCCGCAGCACCGGAGGAGTTTCAGGGAGCACACCCCACGCCCCACCAACGATTCCAGGAAGGCCGCCCGACCCCGAAATTGGTAGATCTTGGAAGCAAACGGCCCTTCCAGGGGCCGAAATCTTCCAAGATCTGCCCGATCTCCACTCATCGTCGTAACGCCTGCGGACGCGTGCGCCGAGGCAGTTCCGGTGCGGGGCTCAGGCAGCCGTCTCGGCCAGCAGGGCGGCCAGGGTGGCGGCGCGCAGCAGGGCGGCGCGGCGCCGCCGGTCCACCTCGCCGCCGAGGAACAGCGTCGAGTTCATCAGGCCGAACGCGGCGTGCGCCAGCACCCGCGCCTCGCCGGCGGGCAGGCCCGGGTGCAGCGCGGTCAGCACGGTCACCCACTCCTCGACGTAAAGCCGCTGGAGCCGGCGGATGCGGCGACGCGGCTCGTCCGGCAGCCGATCCAGCTCGTGCAGGTGCAGGGCGATCACCGCCGGGTTGGCCAGCGCGAACTCGACGTGGAAGTCGATCAGCGACTCCAGAGTGCCGCGCGGGTCCTCCGGGTGGCCGGCGGCCCGCGCCCGCCCGCCGTCGAGCAGCCCCTCGCTGACCGGGATCAGCGCGGCTGCCAGCATCGCCTCCTTGCCGGCGAAGTGGTGGTAGAGGGCCGGGCCGGTGACGCCCGCCGCAGCGCCGATGTCGTCCATCGAGACGCCGTGGTAACCCCGTGTGGCGAAGAGCCCGACGGCGATCTCCAGAATCTCGTCCCGCCGGGACCGCCGCCGACCCGTGCCCGTCACGCCGCCCGCCGTCCCCCGTGCCCGCTGCTCCACGCTCACCGGGCAAGCCTAGACCCGCCCCCGGACGGGGTGGGGCTCGGTTACCCGGCGGTCGCATCCGCCGGGACCGGTCAGTCCTCCTCGTCGGTGGTCAGCCCGTGCTCCGCGCGGACCGCCGCCGCATCGTCCGGGCGGCCCATCTCGTCGAGCGCCCCGGCCAGCAGCCAGGCGGCCCGCGCCGCCGACCGGGAGCCGGCGGGCAGCCCGCCCAGCACCTCGCGCAGCAGCGGCTCGGCCTCGCCGGGGCGGCCGGCGTGCAGCAGGGTCTCGCCGGTGAGCAGCTCCACCCGGGCCGCCTCGCCGAAAGCCTCGATCGACCTCAGCCGGGCCGGGACACCAGCCAGCCGGTCCAGCGCCTCGTCCGTTCGGCCGACGCCGGCCAGCACCCGGGCCGCCACCTCGGCGGCCAGCGCCACCTCGTACGTCACCACCGGCGGCTGCTCCGGCTGACCGGTCAGCGCGGTCGCGAGCCCGTCGCAGACCTCGACCGCGCTGACCGCCGCCGGCCCGTCGCCCGCCCAGAAGAGCGCGTCCGTCTCCCGGCGACGGGCGCGCAGCTCATCGACCGGCGCCCCGGCCAGCCGGTACGCCGTCGCGGCCTCGGCGAACCGCTGCCCGGCCAGCGCGTCCCGGTCGGCGTCGTAGAGCAGGCCCCCGGCCTCCTCCAGAACCTGCGCCCGGTGCGGCAGGTTGTCCGGCCCGTCGAGGTTGCGGGCCAGCAGAGCCAGCAGGGCCAGCGCCGGCTCCAGCTCGCCCAGGTCGACGTAGATCCCGACCAGCAGGTGCCGGCAGCGGTCCGCCTCGGCCTGGGCCCCGAGCCGGTCCAGCCCGAGCACCGCCTCCTCGGCCACCTCGGCCGCCTCGGCGGGCCGCCCGGCGACCCGGTACGCGTTCGCCAGCTCCCAGCGCAGGAAGGCGTCCCCGTCGGCGCCCTGTTCCACGCAGAGGGTCACCGCCTCGGCGAAGTCCTCCACCGCCTCGGCCGCCCGCTCCGCGGCCAGCAACGCCCGGGCCCGGAACACCCGGACCGGGAGCCGGGCGCCCGGCGGGGCGGCGCGCAGCGCCTCGTCGCAGGCCGCCACCGTCTCGGCGTGGTCGTCCACCGCCCGGGCGTACGCGAGCGCGGCGGCGGTGACCAGCTCGCCGACGCCCACCTCCCGGGCCAGCAGGCGGGCCTGTCCGGCCGCCGCCCGGAACTCGTCCGGCCGGTCCAACTCCTCCAGCACGTGCGCGCGGTGCAGCGCCGACCGGGCGGCCAGCCACGGATCGTCGTACGCCTCGGCGGCTGCCCGGTCCGCTGCGGCCAGCGCCTCCGCCCAGCGTTCGAGGTGCGCCAGCGCCAGCGCGAGCCGGTCGTGCGCGGCGGCCCGCTCCCGGGCGTCGGCGTGCGCGGCGAGGAAGTCGGCGGCCTCCCGGACCAGCACCAGCCCCTCCTCGCCCTCCCCGCTCATGCAGAGCAGCACCCCGAGCCGGCCGGCCATCACCTGCGCCCGGGCCTGGTCGCCCAGCTCCCGGTACGCGGCCAGCGCCGCCCGGCTCGCGTCCAGCGCCGCCTCCGAGCCGCCGGTCTCGGTCAGCTCGGCCGCCCGCAGCTCCAGCCGGCGGGCCGCCGTCCCAGGCGACGCCTCGGCGGCGCCGAACCGCTCGTCGTACGCCGCCAGCGCGGCGACCAGCCCCGACCGGCGGTGGGTGCGCAGGCACTCGTCGGCCAGGTCGAGCAGCTCGTCGGCGGTGGCGTCGGCCGGGACGGCCGGCTCCTCGGCCGGGGGCACCGCCGGCTGCGGGGACCGGGCCGGGTCGGCCGGGTAGCGGCGCAGGCTGGCCGAGAGCGGCAGGTGCTCCCCGGCGGGCCCGGTGGCCAGCCGCCGGGCGATCCACTCCGACTGGTGCGAGGTGCCGTTGCGGGCGTCGAACCGGGCGGCCAGCGCCGTCGCCGTGTCGGTCAGCTCGGCGGCCAGCGCGGCGGCGGACACCTCGCCCGCCGGCCGGTCGCCGGCCGCCCGCCGGTGCAGCGTGACGTCGCCGGCCCCGGCGGCCCGGCGCAGCGCGGCGGCGGCAGTGGCCGCGAAGTGCATCGCAGCGGCCGGGGTGGGCGCCCGGTCCAGCCAGTCCAGGTGCCGCTCGACGATCTCCACGGCCCGGGCCTCGTTGCCGGTCAACGTGCAGAACTCGACATGGTCCCCGATGTCCCACAGGTCCGACAGGTTGCCTCGCAGCCGCCGGTACGCCTCCCGGTGCGCGTCCCGCGCCGCGTCGCCCCGCCCCGTGCGCAGGTACGGCACGAGCAGCGCGGTGAGGATCGCCTGCGGCTGCTCCGTGCAGGTCAGCCGGCCGGCGAGGACCGGCTCGGCCAGCGCCACCGCCTCGTCGTACCGGCCGACGTGGGCGAGGTGGGCGACCTGGGTGGTGGGGTCGCAGCCGGCGCAGTCGGACAGGTCGTCGCGCGGCGCGGTCAGCCACTCCCGGTACCACCGCTCGGCGGCCTCGGCGTCACCCACGTGGTCGGCGACCAGATAACGGTGCTTGTGCACGGCCTGGAGGCTGTGCCCGGCGTCCCGATACCGGCGCTCCATGTCGTCGAGCACCGCGTACGTGCGGTCCAGCGGAAGCTCGGGGAACTTCAGCATGGCGTTGACCATGTACTTGAAGTGCCAGAGGAGCTGGTGGGTGTAGCCCTGGTGGTACGGCTGCGGGTCCCGGTCGAACTCGGCCAGGCACCAGGAGAAGGTGACGAAGGACTTGCCCGCCTCACCGCCGTAGACGTACCCCGTGGTGGCCTGCATCCGGACGGCGAACGCCAGGTGTCGGTCGTCCCCGGTGTCGGCCCGGCGCAGCAGCTGCTCCAGGGCGGCCGTCCGCCCCGCCCCGTACGGCATGTCGGTGGTCCCGTGCAGCATCCGCCACAGGTCGTCCTCGCTCATCGCGGCCTCACTCCCGTCCCGGTACGGCCCGGCCGAGCAGGCCGAGGAAGGAACTGTTCAGCAGCGCGGCGTCGGCAGCGCGGATGGGATGGTGCCCGAGCAGCAGGGCCTGCCCGTACAGCGCCTCGACGGCGAGCCCGACCAGCTCCGGGTCGTCGAGGGTGGTGACCCGGCGGACCAGCGGGTTGCGGTGGTTGAGCACGAGCTGCGGGCGGTCCGGTGGGGCGGACGCGGCGAGCGCGTCGAGCACCCCGCCCCACAGCTCGTCGGCCCGGTCCCGGGTCGCCGCGAGCTGGTCGTTGAACGCCGCCGACCGGCTGACCAGGTAGAGCGCCGGCAGCGACACCGGGTCGTACGCCCGGATCACCACCTCGCAGCCGAGGCGTTCCAGGGCCCGCTGCGCCCCGGCGAGGAACGGCCGCAGGGCCAGCTCCACCTGCGGTTCGAGGGCCTCGAAGCGGGTGGTCAGGTCGCTGGGCTCCAGCCGTTCGATGAGCGCCGACCGGTCCACCGTCGGCAGCCGCTCGATCAGCTCGGTGTCGTACGTGTAGCCGGCGTTGACCACGGCCAGGTCCTGCGCGGCGGCGACGGCGGCGAGCTGACGGAACTCGTCCAGGCTCGCGGCGTACCGGATCAGGCCGTACTGCTGGCGGAACTCCGCCAGGGTGAGCGTGCCGACGTTGGTGTCCATCGGCCACCACTGGTCGACCAGGCGGAGCATCTCGTCGTCGTGCAGGGCGAGCGCCTTGACCCCCAGGTGGTGCACCTGGAGGAACTCGGCGAGCCGGCGCGGGTCGTGCCGGGCCAGCCGGACCAGCCAGCCGCGCACCTGCGCGCCCAGCGCCTCCCGGGTCGCGGTCAGCAGGGTGTCCTCGTAGAGCGCCTCGCGGCTGGCGGTGGGGCGCAGCTCGCTGGCGTCCACCACGCAGTGGGCGAAGAACGCCCAGTCGGGCAGCAGCCCGTCGGCGTGCTCAGTGAGCAGCATCCGCTTCAGGTACACCCGGTGACCGGCACGGGCGGCCGGGTTCACCGGGGTCGGCAGGACGAATGCGACGCCGGTCAGCCCCGCCTCCGGCACCGACAGCGGCACCACGTCGAACGGGTCGACGCCGAGGTGCTGCCGGGCGTACCGGAGCAGGGCCGGACGGTCGGCGGGCATGCCGGGCGCGGTCGGCCAGGGTGGCTCCCCGGCGGTGGTGACCACGTCGCCGACCCGGACGGTGACCGGCAGCAGCGAGCCGTAGAGCCGGGCCAGGTCGGTGACCGTCGAGGTGGCGAACCACTGGCCGGCGTCGCGGCGCGGCACCAGGGTCACGGTCGTCCCCGGCTCGGCCCGCCGCTGCCCGGCGGGGGCGCTCGCGACGGCGTACCGGCCGTCGGAGTACCCCGTCCAGAGCACCGTCGGCTCGTCGGCGTGCCGGGTGACCACCCGGATCTCGTCGGCGACCAGGAAGCAGGAGAGCAGCCCGATGCCGAACTGGCCGAGGAACTCGTGGCGGGAGAAGCCCAGCTCGTCCCGCTTCGAGCTGCGGCCGATGGTGGCCAGCAGCTCGTGCACCTGCGCCTCGGTGAGGCCAATGCCGGTGTCGTGCACCCGCAGCGTGCCGTCGCCGGTCAGGTCGGGCGGCTCGATGCGGACCAACGCCGGGGCGTCGGGCTCGGTGGCCCGGCGCGCGGTGATCGCGTCAACCGCGTTCTGCATGAGCTCACGGACGTAGACCCGTGGGCTGCCGTAGAGATGGTGACTGAGCAGATCGACCACGCCTCGGAGGTCGACCTGGAAGGTGCGGTCCACGCCTGCTGCTCCCCGGTCCGGTGCCGGCGCTCACCGTACCGGTGATCACCGACGGCCGGCTGCCCCCGCCCCCCGGAACGGGAGCCGGAGGTCAGCCGGCGAGGCCGCCCGGCTGGTCGCCCCGCACGACGGGGGCCCGGACCAGGTTGCCCCACTCGGTCCACGAGCCGTCGTAGTTGCGCACCTGCGGATAGCCCAGCAGGTGCCGCAGCACGAACCAGGTGTGACTCGACCGTTCCCCGATCCGGCAATATGCCACCACGTCGTCGGACGGGCTCAGCCCGAGCTGGTCGGCGTAGATCGCGCGCAGCTCGCCCGCCGACCGGAACGTGCCGTCGTCGTTGGCGGCGGACTTCCACGGCTTGTTCAGCGCGCCCGGGATGTGCCCGCCGCGCAGCGCGCCCTCCTGCGGATAGTCCGGCATGTGCAGCATCTCGCCGGTGTACTCGCCCGGCGAGCGCACGTCGACCAGCGGCCGGCCGGCGGCCACATGCGCCAACACCTGCTCCCGGTAGGCCCGCAGCGGCGCGTCGTTGCGCTGCGGCACCGGGTACTCCGCCCGGGGCCGGGCGGCCTTCTCCCGGGTCAGCTCGCGCCCCTCGGCGGCCCACTTCTGCCGGCCGCCGTCGAGCAGCCGCACGTCGGCGTGCCCGAAGAGCGAGAAGACCCAGAGCGCGTACGCGGCCCACCAGTTGAAGTTGTCGCCGTAGAAGACGACGGTGTCGTCGCGGCCGATGCCCTTGGCGGCACACAGCTCGGCGAAGCTCTTCGCGTCCAGGTAGTCCCGGGTCACCTGGTCGTTCAGCTCGGTGTGCCAGTCGACCTTCACGGCACCCGGGATGTGCCCGGTGTCGTAGAGCAGCACGTCCTCGTCGGACTCGACCACCACCAGCCCCTCGTCGCCCAGGTGCTCGGCCAGCCACTCGGTGGTGACCAGCCGCTGCGGGTCGGCGTACGACTGGAGGCGAGGGTCCGGATCACTCGGAACAGGCATAAGCCCCAAGGTACGCCCGATCCGCGGGCCACGCGGGATGGGCGGGGGACGGTCAGGCGCGGCGGTGCACGAGCCGGCCGGCCACCACCGTCGCGAGGCAGGTCCCGTCGTCGGCGAAGACGGCCAGGTCGGCCCGGCCGCCGACGTCCAGCGCGGGCGGCCGTACCCGGTCGAGGACCGCGACGTCGCCACGGACCGCCGCCGCCCGCAGCTCCGGGTCGGTGAGGTGCGCGGCCGGAACCGCCGCCGCCCCGGCGCGGAACAGCGCGTACACCCGCTCGCGCGGAGTGGGGGCATCCGGCAGCGGCCCGTCGTGCACCAGCGCCGGCCCGAGGGTCCCGGCCCACCGCCGCACCCGCACCCCGGGGTACGCGGCCAGCAGCTCGTCCAGCGGCGCGACCGCCTCGATCCGGCTCCCGGCCACCAGCACGGCCCCGCCGGGCCCCGGTGGGTCGTCGAGGGTGCGCCGCAGCAGCCGCCCGGCGTGCAGGGTGGGCATCAGTCGGCGAACGGGCCGAGTCGGGGCCGCTTCGCGGTGACCGTGTCCCCGGACGACTGGCCGGTCAGCCGGCGTTTGATCCACGGGGCCAGATGCTGGCCCGCCCAACGGAGGTCGGCGGCGCGGGCGGCCAGCCAGGGCGTCGGCGCGGGGTGCGGCGGGACCATGAGCCACTCCTCGTCGCAGCCGATCCCGAGCGCGGTCAACACCTGCGCGGCGACCCGCCGGTGCCCGGCCGCCGACAGGTGCAGCCGGTCGGTGCTCCACAGCATCGGGTTGAGGAAGGTGTCATCGGCGTACAGGTCGACCAGGATCGCGCCGTGCCGCTCGGCGGTCTCCCCGACGGCCTGGTTGAGCAGTTGGACCCGGGGGGCGACCAGGCGCTGGCCGGGCAGCCGGGCCATCACGTCGGCGAACCGGAACAGCACCACGTCCCCGCCGCCCGAGCGCAGTCGGCCGACCACGGCGTCGAAGCGGGCCGCCAGGGCGCCCGGGTCGAAGGTGCGGCGCAGCACGTCGTTGCCGCCGGCCGCGAAACTGACCAGGTCGGGCCTCATCGCCAGCGCCGCCGGCACCTGCTCGGCCACGACATTGGGGAAGAGTCGGCCCCGGATCGCCAGGTTCGCGTACCGGAAGTCGGGGCCGGCCTCGGCCGCGAGCCGGATGGCCACCAGGTCCGCCCAGCCGCGGTAGCTGCCGTCCGGGTACGCGTCGTCCATGCCCTCGGTGAAGCTGTCCCCCACCGCCACAAAACTGCGCCAGCGCAACGCGCCCTCCCGCACTCCTCGGATCGCCCAGCGACGATCAGTCTGGCACTGCCGTCGGGACCCGGTGAACCGGACCGGTCCGACGTGTCCCACCTCCCAGCACTAAATCGACCGATGGCCCGTCGACGGATCGGCCATCCCTCTCCGGTACGAAAATGACGTTCGCCCCTCCCGCGCTGGCCGTACGCTGCGCTGATGCTGCTGCGCATGTCGACCCTGCTGCTCCGGACCCTGCGCGAGGACCCGGCGGACGCGGAGGTGCCGAGCCACCGGCTCCTGCTGCGCGCCGGCTACGTCCGCCGCGCCGCGCCGGGCGGCTACACGTGGCTGCCGCTGGGCAAACTGGTGCTGGACCGGGTGACCGAGGTCGTCCGGCAGGAGATGACCGCGATCGGCGACCAAGAGGTGCACTTCCCGGCGCTGCTGCCGGCCGAGCCCTACCGCACCAGCGGCCGGTGGACGGAGTACGGCGACGACATCTTCACCCTGGCCGACCGCAAGGGCGCCGAGCACCTGCTCGCCCCGACCCACGAGGAGCTGGCCGCGCTGCTGGTGAAGGACCTGTTCACCTCGTACCGGGACTTCCCGGTGACGCTGTTCCAGATCCAGACGAAGTTCCGCGACGAGGCCCGCCCCCGGGCCGGGCTGCTGCGCGGACGCGAGTTCCTCATGAAGGACGCGTACTCGTTCGACCTGGACGACGCGGGCCTCCAGGCAGCGTACGACCGGCACCGGGCGGCGTACCAGCGGATCTTCGACCGAATCGGGCTCGACCACACGGTGGTGCACGCGACGTCGGGAGCGATGGGCGGGTCGGCGTCGGAGGAGTTCCTGGCCACCACCGAAGTCGGCGAGGACACCTTCGTCGGCTGCACCGCCTGCGCCCACGCCGCCAACACCGAGGCGGTGGTGACCCGGGCCCCGGCCGCCGGCAACCCGTCCGCGCATCCGGCGTCGGCCGTGCACGACACCCCGGAGACCCCGACCATCGCCGCGCTGGTCGAGCTGGCCAACGCCCGCCGGCTCGCCGACCGCGCCGACTGGACGGCCGCCGACACCCTGAAGAACATCGTGCTGACCGTCCGCCGGCCGGGCGCGGACAAGTCCGAGCTGCTGGTGATCGGCCTGCCCGGCGACCGCGAGGTGGATCTGAAGCGGGTGGCGGCGGCGCTCGCCCCGGCCACCGTGGCGGTCTTCGACGGCTGGGCCGACCACCCGGAGCTGGTACGCGGGTACATCGGCCCGCAGCTGCTCGGCAAGCTGGGGATCCGGTACCTCGTCGACCCCCGGGTGGTCGTCGGCAGCGCCTGGCTGACCGGCGCCAACGAGCCGGACCGGCATGCCACCGACGTGGTCCACGGCCGGGACTTCACCCCGGCCGGCACGATCGAGGCGGCCGAGGTGCGCCCGGGGGACCCCTGCCCGTCCTGCGACGCCGGGACCCTCACCATGCGGCGGGGCGTCGAGATCGGGCACATCTTCCAGCTCGGCCGCCGGTACACCGACGCGTTCGCCGTCAACGTGCTCGGCCCGGCCGGCAAGCCGGTCCGCCCCACCATGGGCTGCTACGGCATCGGGGTGTCCCGGGCGGTCGCCGTGATCGCCGAGCAGCACCACGACGACCGGGGGCTGGTCTGGCCGGCGGCGGTCGCCCCGTGCGACGTACACCTGGTGGCGGCAGGGAAGGGGCCGCAGCTCGACGCGGCGCTCGACCTCGGCGGTCGCCTCGCCGCCGCCGGGCTGCGGGTGCTGGTCGACGACCGCACCCACGTCTCGGCCGGGGTGAAGTTCACCGACGCCGAGCTGATCGGCATCCCACGGGCCGTCGTGGTCGGCCGCCGCCTCGCCGACGGGTACGTCGAGCTGCGCGACCGGGCCACCGGCGAGCGGGCCGAGCTGCCGGTGGAGGGGCTGGTCGACCGGCTGCGGGACGAGGCGCTGCGCGCCCGGGGAGAGCTGGTGTGGCGGCGACCGCAGGGAGAGATGGTGTAGCGAACGCCGCATTGGGTACCGGTTACCGAATCGACACAGGTTCGCATTCGGAGGCTCTCATGACCGGTTACCGGGTCAGCGACGTAATGACCAAGCAGGTGGTCTACCTGTCCGCGGAGACCACCTTGGACGAGGCGGCCAGAGTGATGCGGGAGGCGGACATCGGCGACGTGGTGGTCACCGACGGCGCCAGCCTCGCCGGCATGCTGACCGACCGCGACATCGTGGTCCGGGCGGTGGCCGAGCGCCGCGATCCGGCCAGCACCACCATCGGCTCGATCGTCACCCGGGAGGTGGTGATGATCGAGCAGCATTCGACCGCCGGGGAGGCGGCCTCGCTGATGCGCGAGCGTGGTGTCCGCCGCATCCTCGTCTGCGACAGCGAGCGCAAGCTCGTCGGCATCGTCTCCCTCGGCGACCTCGCCATGCAGCTCGACCCCGCCTCCGCCCTCAGCGACATCAGCGAGCAGGCCCCGACCGTCTGAACGGAAGGGTCCAATCTCAACGCCTCAGGTAGAGGAGGGCCCGCTCTCCGCACCGGTAGCCTGACTGGATGCCCGAGATGCCGACCAAGCTGGCCGAGATCGTCGACGAGTTCGCCTCCGCACCCCGCGACGTGGTGCTGGAGATGCTGCTGGAGTACGCCGACGTCATCCCGCCGCTGCCCGAGGAACTGGCCGGCCGGGAGGGCATGGAACAGGTCCCCGAGTGTCAGACGGCGTTCTTCCTGCGCGCCCAGGTCACGCCGGACGGCGCGGTGACCACCTGGTTCGACTGCCCGCCGGAGGCGCCGACCACCCGCGCCTTCGCGGGCATCCTCGCCGAGGGGTTGGCCGGGCTGAGCGCCGAAGAGGTGCTCGCCGTGCCGGACGACCTCTACCAGCGGATGGGGCTGGCCCAGGTGATCAGCCCGTTGCGGGTCCGGGGCGGCACGGCGATCCTGGCCCGGCTCAAGCGCCAGGTCCGGGAGCAGACCGCCGCCTGACGCCGCAAACCTCGACCGACCGCCCCGGCGGGCGCCTCCGTCCGGCCCTTTCGCGTCACGTCCGGGAACAGCCGCACCGGTCGGCGGGTTGTCTCCGGTCATGGAGATCGAGATTTACGCCGACGTGGCCTGCCCCTGGTGCTACATCGGCAAGCGCCGGCTGGAGCAGGCCCTGGAGTCGTACGACGGTGAGGCGACGGTCCGGTACCGGCCGTTCCAGCTCGACCCGTCGCCGGTGACGACCCCGCAGCCACTCCTGGCGGGGCTGGCCACGAAGTTCGGCAGCCGGGAACGCGTCGAGCAGATGTTCGCCCAGGTGACCGAAGTCGCGGCGGACGCGGGGCTACGGCTGGACTTCGACCGGGCCGTCTCCGCCAACACCTTCGACGCCCACCGGCTCGTTTGGTACGCCACCGGGCGGGGGCTCGCCGCCGAGACCGTGGACGCCCTGTACCGGGCCCACTTCACCGACGGCGTGGACATCGGATCGCGCGCGGCGCTGGCCCGGCTCGCCGCCGGGGCGGGGCTCGACGAGGCCGAGGCGCAGACCTTCCTCGACTCCGGGGAGGGGTCGTCGGAGGTCGCCGCCGAGCTGGCCGCCGCGCGGGAGCTGGGCGTGACCAGCGTCCCAACGTTCGTGCTGGCCGGGAAGTACGCGGTCACGGGGGCGCAGGAGCCGCAGACCCTGCTGGCAGCCCTGGCCGAGGTGGAGCAGCGCGAGTCGAGCGCCAGCTAGCCCATCGAAGATCACGATGTTTCACGTGCAACAACATCGACACAGTTGAGGCTCACGCCGGCTTGGCCAGGCCCTCCACCACCCGCGCGCCGGGCAACGCGCCGAGGGCCGGCCCCGGCAGTGCGATCTTGCTGTGCCGCACGCCCGACCCGACGATGACGTGCGGGGCGGCGACGACCCGCGCGTCGACCAGGATCGGCCACTCCTCGGGCAACCCGATCGGGGTGATCCCGCCGTACTCCATCCCGGTCGCCTCGACCGCGTCGGCCATCGGGGCGAAGCTCGCCTTGCGCACGTCGAGCATCCGGCGGGCCGTCCCGTTCACGTCCACGCGCGTCGTGGCGAGCACGATGCAGGCGGCGTACCGCATCTCGCCCTCGCGCCGGCCCGCGATCACCACGCAGTTCGCCGACACGTCCAGCCCCACCCCGTACGCGGCGCAGAACGCGGCGGTGTCGGCGAGGTCGGCGTCGATCGGCGCTACCAGCACGTCGTCGACGTCCACCGGGGCGTCGGCGGCCCACCGCCCGATCGCGGCGGCCACCGGGGGCGCCAGCAGGTCCAGGCGGGTCCGGGCGGGCTCGGTCTTCAGCGTCCCCATCACGGGTGGATCCTCGCACCCCGCCGTCCCGCCCGCTCACGGCGACCCTCGGGGCTCGGCCCGACCCCGTGGCCGGGCCGACCAACCGGACCCGTTCCGCCCCGGTCGGAACGGGCGACCCGTCAGCCGTTGGCGACGAACCGGTTGTCCCGGACGAACGTCCGGTCCGCAGCGGCGGCGACCTCCTCGGCGCGCAGCAGGCCGGGCCGGCGGGCCTCCAGGTCCTCGAAGGCGTGCCGGACGGCGATCCGGATCACCCCGTAGAGGAACACGAATCCGCAGACGTAAAGGGTCACGATGGTGACGAGAACCAGCATGAGGTCACCATAGGCAGCCGGCGAACGAGTGGACTTCTCATCTCCGGCCGGTTCCCCCGGAGGTGTCGACCAGGTGGTCGATCAGGCTCCGGCTGCTGCCGGGGTCGCCGAGGAAGATCCAGCCCGGAGGGCCGGCCCGCCGCCTCGGGGAGCACCGCAGCGGCGGAACGGCTCCGTCATCCGGGCGACCCGGCCGGAGCCGGCACCACCCGGCCGGCAAGGACGACGCCCAGCGTGGCCAGGGCGGCGGCCAGCACGAGAATGGCCGTGTAGCTGCCCGGGCCCGGTGCCGAACCGACTGCGAGCACCGCGCCGGTCAGCGCCAGCACCGACGCCGCGAACAGCGAGTCGCCCAGTTGCAGGGAGGAACTGTTGCGCCCCTGCTCGCCGGGGGCCGACAGCTCCAGGGTGAGCACCGACAGCGACGGGTAGAGCAGCCCCATTCCGAGCCCGGCGACGGCCCAGCCGAGCACGCCGACCGGCAACGGCACCGCCGGCCACACCGCGAGCGCCACCGTCGCCGTCCCGACGGCGATGCAGACCAGTCCGGCGCGCACGAGGGTGGCCGGCGAACCGGGCACGGGCAGCCGCGCCCGGCCCCCGCTCCCCGGGTCACTGCCCGGCGCGGGCAGCCGGCCCTGCAACCAGGACCCGGCCGACCAGGAGAGCGCCCCGACGGTGAGCATCAGGCCCGCCTCGGTCGGCGACAGCCCGCGCTCCCGGGAGAGCATCAGCGGAATCACCACCTCCGCGCTGGCGAACGCGGCGGAGGCCAGGCCGCGCAGCCCGATCACCATCGGCAGGCCCCGGCCGGCCCGCAGGAAGCCGGCCGGCAGCAGGCGCGGGGCGCAGCACAGCAGGCCGGCGAGCGCCGCCGCCACCAGGCCGACCGCCGACGCGCCGCGCTGCTGCCCCCCGTAGTGCAGCAGCGCGGCGCTCACCCCCGCCCCGCAGGCCCAACCGACCCGGGCCGCCGCGCCCCCCGCCAGCCGTACCACGGGCGAGACAACGGCCCGCAGGCTCGGCTGGATGAGCAGCGCCGCCGGCACCGCCACCGCCGGCACCGCCAGGAAGACCCAGCGCCAGCCGAGGTGCTCGACGATCAGCCCGGCCAGCGCCGGCCCGACCAGCGACGGTACGACCCAGGCCGCCGCGAACGCGGCGAAGATCCGCCGGTGCAGCACCTCCGGGTACGCCCGCCCCACCACCACGTACAACGCCACCGAGAGCAGGCCGGAGCCGAAGCCCTGCAGCAGCCGCCCCGCCACCAGCACGCCCATCGTCGACGCGGTGCCGGCGAGCAGGAGCCCGGCGACGAACCAGCCAACCCCGTGCCACACCGGTGCCCGGGGACCTCGGGCGTCGCACCAAATGCCGGAGACCACCATGGCCACCACGCCGGAGGCAAAGGGGCCGCCGAACGCCAGCCCGTACCAGGACAGCCCGTCGAGGTCGCGGGCGACCGTGGGCATCGCGGTGCCGACGGCGAGCGCCTCGAACGCGATCAGCGAGACCAGGGCCACCACGCCCACCGTCATGGCCCGCAGGCGCGGGGCGAACAGGCGCTCCGGCGCGACCGGGCGCGTGGCCGTAGCGGTCACCGGTGCCCGGCCGTACCGGACGCCCGGACCGGGGCCCTCCTTGACGCATCCCGACGGCGCCCGCCCACCGGCCGCCCCCGGCCGACCTGCGGCCTGAACAGTTCCCACGACATGCGGCCAGCCTCCCCCTTGAAGCCCGATTGAAGTCAAGGCCGACGGCGAAACTTACCCGCCATCGGGGCATAACGGGCTCACGGAAGGGAAGGCAGCCCGCCGGGACCGAGCGTTGGAGGCGAAATGGGGCACGGCGGGGGCAGCGGCGGCAACGGTACGCCCGGCTGGCCGATCTCCGGCCGTACCGCTCGATGACGTTGCTGGGCCGGGTGGCCGGCCGCCTCCTGCCGTCGGTGGCGGTGCCAAACCTCGTCAGCGACGCGTCCCGGGCCGTCCCGCACATGGTCGGCGACGCGTCACGTACGGCCGGCAGCGCCGCAGCCCGGCTGGCCCGGCTGACGGGCCTGGCCAGACGCCGGGTCTGGTCCCGGCCCGGGCGGTACCACATCGAGGTGCACGGCGTCTGCCAGGAGGGCGGCGACAGGCTGGCCCGGCAGGTGGAGCGGGAGCTGGAGCAGCTGCCCGGCGTGCGGTGGGCCAGGGTCAACGCCCCCTCCGGCCGGGTGGTGGTGGAGGTCGGGGAGCCGGAGCCGAGGTTGCGCGACCTGATCGCCACGATCGCCCGGTGCGAACACACCTGCGAGCACGAACCGGACCCCGACATCCCCCCGCCGCACCCGCCGGAGGAAGGGCCGCGCACGCCCCGCACCCTCGGCGCACTCGCCTCGGACGCCCTCGGCCTGACCCTGTCGGCGGCCACCCGGATCCTGCCGTTCACCCCGGTCCCCGCCGAGGTGGCCGGGGTGCTCGCCGCCGTCGACCTGCACCCGAAGCTGCACGCCCTGGCCGGTCGAGGGCTGCGCGCCGATCCCCGCGCCGAACTGCTCTTCCCGTTCGCCGAGGCGGTCGTCCAGGGGCTGACCGGCGGCTGGACCGGGATCGTGCTGGACGGCACCCAGCGGATCGTGCGGTGGGGCGAGGCGCACGCCCAGCTCGTGGCCTGGACGAAGGCCGAGCCCCGGCTCACCGGCGACCCGGAGCGGGCCGTCGCCCGGGCGCCCACGGCCGGGCGGCCGAACCCGAAGCCGCCCGGACTCGTCGAGCGGTTCGCCGAACGGATGCTGGCAGCGGGGGCGGCTGCCGGGGCGGCGGCGGTTCCGGTGGTCGGCCGGAAGCGGGCCGCCGCGGTGGCGCTGTCCAGCCTGCCCAAGGCCCCGGGCAGCGGCCGCGAGGGGTACGCCGCCCAACTCGGCCGGATGCTCGCCCGGCGCGGCGTGATCGCCATGGACCGCAGCGTGCTGCGGGAACTCGACCGGATCGACACGGTCGTGCTGGACGCCGCGGTGCTCGGCTCGGACCGGGGTGTGCTGGCCGATCTGGCCCCGCTGTCCGGGGCGGACACCGGGCAGGTGGCGGCCCGCGCCTTCGCCCTTTTCGACCCGGCCGCTCCGGACCGAATGCGGGAGGCGGACGGGTGGCGGCTCGGCCCGCTGGACGAGCTCGACGCCACCGACCCGGGCGACACCGACGACAGCCGACGGATGCGGGCGGACGGGGGCACCCTGCTCGGACTCGCCGAGGGGGACCGCCTGGCCGCCCTGCTCCGGGTGGAGCCCGAGCCCGCCCCGGCCATGGATGCGCTGCCCACCGCCACCCGGCTGGCCGGCCTGCGCCTCGTGGTGGCCGGCGACGACGACGGCCGGTACGCCTTCGCCGACGCCGTACTGCCCGGCGGCGCCCGGATCACCGAGACCGTCCGCCAGTTGCAGCGCGACGGCGCGGTGGTGATGCTGCTCTCCGCCGACCGGGCGGCGCTGGGCGCGGCCGACTGCGGGCTGGGGCTGGCCGGGCCGGATGACCTGCCGCCCTGGGGCGCGCACCTGCTGGTCGGCACCGACCTGCGGATCGCCGCGCTGATCATCGAGGCGGCCGGGGTGGCCCGCCGGATGACCCAACAGAACATCCGGCTGTCCATGGCCGGCACCGGCCTGGCCGCGCTGGGGGCGTTCACGGCCGACCCCCGACGGCTGCCGAGGCGGTCGCTGAACACCGTCAACGGGACCGCCGCCCTGGCCTTCCTGCACGGGGTGTGGCGGGCGGGTCGGCTGCGGGACCGCGCCGACTCACCGGTCCCGGCTGTGACCGCCTGGCACCTCATGCCGGCCGACGCCGTGCTCCGCCAGCTCGACACCGACGCCGATGGCCTGGACTCCGCCGAGGCGGAGCGCCGCTCCGGTGGCAGGGCCGGGGAGGAGACCGGCCCGTCCGGGCTGCTCCGCGCCTTCGTCGACGAGTTGGCCAACCCGCTCACGCCGGTGCTTGCCGCCGGCGCGGTGCTCTCCGCGAGCTTCGGCTCGCTGGTCGACGCGGCCCTCGTCGGCGGGGTGGTGGCCGGATCAGCCCTGGTCGGGGCGGTGCACCAGCGCAACACCGAACGGGCGCTGGCCGAGCTGCTGTCCCGCTCGGCGGTCACCGCCCGGGTCCGCCGGGACGGCGAGGAACGGCCGGTGCCCGCCGACGACCTGGTCCCGGGGGACGTGATCGTGCTCGGGCCCGGCGACGCCGTACCGGCGGACTGCCGGGTGCTGGCGACGGACGGCCTGGAGGCCGACGAGTCGTCGCTGACCGGCGAGTCGCTGCCGGTGGGGAAGACCGTCGACCCGGTGGTCGCCGCCGCAGTCGCGGACCGACGCTCCATGCTGTACGAGGGCACCACCATCGCCACCGGTCACGGCACGGCCGTGGTGGTGGCCACCGGCGCGGGCACCGAGGCCGGGCGGAGCCTGGCGCTGGCCCGGCAGTCGCCCCCGGCGAGCGGGGTGGAGGCCCGGCTCGGCCGGCTGACGCGCGCGGCGATCCCGCTGGCCGCCGGCTCGGCGGTGGCGGTGGCCGGGGCGGGACTGCTGCGCGGCGTACCCCTGGCGGAGACGGCGGCGACCGCCGCGAACCTGGCCGTGGCGTCGGTGCCGGAGGGGCTGCCTTTCCTGGTCAGCGCCGCCCAGCTCGCCGCGGCCCGACGGCTGGCCGAGCACGGCGCGCTGGTCCGCAACCCGCGCACGATCGAGGCGCTGGGCCGCGTCGACGTGCTCTGCTTCGACAAGACCGGCACCCTCACCGAGGGACAGTTGCTGCTCGCCGGCGTGGGCGACAGCGACGGCACCCGGTACGCCCCGCCGGACCGGCTGGACGATCCGCTGCGGCTGACCCTGGCCGCCGCGCTGCGGGCCACCCCGGCCGGCGACCCGGACGAGCTGCCACAGCAGACCGACCGGGCGGTCCGCCGGGGGGCCGGGGCGGCAGGGGTCGACGAGCGGGCCGGCGCGGACGGCTGGCGGGCGGTGGGCGGCCTGCCTTTCGAGCCGTCCCGCGGCTACCACGCCACGGTCGGCAGAACCGGCGACAGCCTGCTGCTCAGCGTCAAGGGCGCACCGGAGACCGTGGTGCCACGGTGCGCCGACCGGCGTACCGCCGACGGAGGCGACGCACCGCTGGACGACGCCGGCCGGGACGAGCTGCACCGGATGCTCGCCGGCCGGGCCGGCGCCGGGCACCGCATCCTGGCCGTCGCCGAGCGGCGGGTCGCCGGGGAGACGGTCACCGACGAGGAGGTCGACGACCTGGTCTTCGTCGGCTTCCTGGCCCTCGCCGACGGGATACGCGAATCGGCCGCGCCCGCCGTCCACCGGATCCGACAGGCCGGGGTGCACACCATCATGATCACCGGTGACCATCCGGCGACCGCCTCGGCGATCGCGTCGACCATCAGCCCCGACCACGGCGAGCAGCGGGTGGCGACCGGCACGGAGCTGGACCGGCTCGACGACGACGCACTCGCCGAGCGGCTCACCCGCACCGACGTGGTGGCCCGCTGCACCCCCGCCCACAAGGTCCGGATCATTCAGGCGTTGCAGAAGTGCGGCCGGACCGTGGCGATGACCGGGGACGGGGCCAACGACGCCCCGGCGATCCGGCTGGCCGACGTCGGCATCGCCCTCGGCCAGCGCGGCACCCCCGCCGCGCGGGCCGCCGCCGACCTGGTGGTGACCGACGACCGGCTGGAGACGATCATCGCCACCCTGGTCGAGGGGCGAGCCATGTGGTCGTCGGTCCGGCACGCGCTGAGCATCCTGGTCGGCGGCAACCTCGGCGAGATCGCGTTCAGCGTGCTGAGCGCGGCCAGCACCGGCCGTTCGGCGCTCACCGGGCGGCAACTGCTCCTGGTCAACCTGCTCACCGACCTCGCGCCGGCGCTGGCCATCGCGGTCCGGCCGCCCGCCTCCGACCACGCCGACCACCTGCTGCGGGAGGGCCCGGACACCTCGCTCGGCGCGACCCTCACCCGGGAGATCGCGCTGCGCGCGGCGTCCACCACGCTGGGCGCGACGGTGGGCTGGACACTCGCCCGGTACACCGGACGGCAGCGCCGGGCCGGTACGGTCGCGCTCGCCTCACTGATCGGCACCCAGCTCGGGCAGACCGTGCTCGCCGGCGGGACCAGCCCGACGGTGCTCGCCTCGACCGCCGCGTCGGTCGGGGCGCTGGTCTTCGTGGTGCAGACCCCGGGGGTCAGCCAGTTCTTCGGCTGCACCCCGCTCGGGCCGGTCGGCTGGAGCATCGCCGCCGGCTCGGCCGTCGGCGCCACCCTGGCCAACGGCGCCCTCACCCGCCTACTCAACAGCGAGGAGGGCGCCCCGGCCGACACCGGAGGGGCGGACGTGCCCGGTGGCGAGAGTGCTCCCTCCGACAGGTGAGGGCGGATGGCGCACGTGGCCGCCGGCCGGTCGTTGGTCTCGTGCCGCACCAACCCGCCCGGGTCTGTCACCCGCGACCCGTGACCCGCCTGAGCACCGCGCGTCAGCCGCCCTGGTGCCAGGTCGCGGCCGCCCGGCCCAGCCGGTCGTTGATCGCCCGGCCCACGCCCATGTCCGGGACCCGCTCCGCGACGATCTCGGTCACCCCGGCCGCGTCGAGCCGGTGCAGCGCGTCGAAGAGTCGGGCCGCCGCCACCGTCAGGTCCCCCGCAGGCGACAGCACCTCGACCGCCGCCCAGTCACCGCCCGCCGGGCGCTCCCGGAAGGCCAGCAGCCCTCGCCGGCCGCCGTCGCCGGCCGCCGACTCCGCCGCCCCGACCACCCGCAACGGGGTACGCGGGGCGTAGTGCGCGGCCAGCGTGCCGGGCGCCACCGGCTGGCCGGAGCTGCCCGACCGTACGGTCACCGGCCCGACCGCCTCGACCAGGGCCTCCAACGGCAGCGCACCGAGTCGGAGCACCACCGGGTGCCCGCCCCGGGCGTCCACGATGGTGGACTCGATGCCGCACCGGGTCGGCCCGCCGTCGAGCACCACGTCCACCGCCGCGCCCAGCCCGGCCACCACGTGCTCGGCCCGGGTGGGGCTGAGCTGGCCGAACCGGTTGGCGCTGGGCGCGGCCACCGGCACCCCGGCCGCAGCGATCAACGCCCGGGCGGACGGCTCGTCCGGCACCCGGACGGCCATCGTGTCCAGCCCCGACGTGACGATCGGCGGAATCACGGCGGGCCGGTCCACGATCAACGTCAGCGGACCCGGCCAGAACCGTTCGGCCAGCGCCTCCACTGCCGCCGGCACCCGCCCCACCAGACCGGCCAGGTCGGCCGCGTCGGCCAGGTGGGTGATCAGCGGATCGAAGCTCGGCCGCCGCTTAGCCTCGAAGATCCGGGCCACCGCGCGGGCGTCCAGGGCGTCGGCGCCCAGCCCGTAGACGGTCTCGGTGGGAAACGCCACCAGCCCTCCGGCGCGCAGGACGGAGGCGGCTTCGGCGATGCCACCCTCGACGGGCAGGACGCGCGGGTATCCGGTGCTCACGCCCCGACGCTAACCTGCCCGCCGGAAGGGCACGGCTGGTGGGTGACGATAGGTCAACGCTGGCCAAGCTGGTAGCTGCGGGGCGGGCCGTCGCCCCGACCGGCGGCGGGCCTGTTCCGCTTCCGCCGAAGCTCGGCGACGAGGATGTGGACGTGGCCGCCACGCTCGCCGCAATGCGAGACGGGGAGCGCTGGTGATCTACCTCGATTCCGTCGCCGTCGTCAAGCTGGTCCGGCAGGAGGCATGCAGCGCTGACCTTGTCTCCTGGCTCAACAACCACGACGATGTGCCGCTGGTCTCCACCAGGCGCACCACGTCTACAACGCTTGACCGCCGCCCACTTCAGGGTATCGGCCGTGGCCTGCGCTTCTGCGGCCCTGGGCGCTTCCGTTCGGGTATCCGTTTCGAGTGGAGCCCAGGGGACTCGAACCCCTAAATGCCGTAAGCGCCTAATCGATTATCTCGGATCGGACGGATCCGGCACCTGAGCAGGGCGGCGACCCTCAACGCCTGTCGACGTTCTACACCCGCTTCCCAGGGCCTCGGCAAAGTCTTGAGGGTAATTCGGCTTGGCAGGTTCCAGGGGATACGTGCGCTACCGACATCGTCGGCCCCTGCCGGGTCGGTCTCCGCCGGGTCGGCCCCGTGGGCGAGCCGGTCGAGGATGGTGTGCGCGGCCGGGGTGCGCGCCGTCGGGTCGGTCCACCCTCCGTCGGCCCCCTTTGGAGCTGCCCCGTTTGTGCTACCGGTGAAGCGGGCGCGTAAACGGGGCAGCCCCAAAGGGGGCCGACAGGCAGGTCCCCGACCGGATGCGGGAGGCAATCGTCCGGCCGCCACCCGGACTGCCCGATGCGCGGGGCGGCAGAGGGCAGCGTGGCGGCGACCTTCCGGGGCATTCGCGGGAGCGGAGACAGAGACAGCGCAGGACCGGCGAGACCGTGACCAAGGCCCTGGCCAGGATCTCGGATCATCCTCAAGCAGCGGAACAGGAATCCCGGAGGGTGGATGAACTTCGGGCGGGAATCGGCGCCCCACGACTTTGCCGGGGCCCTGGGGTACCCGGGGTCGGACTCGGCTTTCGTGTCACGGCCCGACATCCGGCGGACACCGCCACAGCAGCGACCTTGATCTGATCGGGACCGGCTACGGAGTCGGCTCCTGGACGATGACCCCGACCGGCGGCGACCACCACCTTCCCATGCGCAGGGTTTGATCTGACCTCCGAGCCTTCCGCCGGATGGGCTTGCCGGCCGCATCGATCCACTACGAGGAGTTCAACTTCAGCTGATCCCGGCCGTGGATATCCGTGCGATAGCGTGTGGCCCCATGGGATTCGTGGACCTGGTCTTGGCCGTCGTGGTCGCTGCGGCCAGCCTGGCCGTCGCCGCCGTGCTGCTTGCCAGGAGCCGTGGCGGCACGGCGGTGCCCCGGATCTTCGGCCGCCCGCAGCCCTTGCCGCGCCTACGGGCCGCGATGCACGCCTGCCTGGGGCTGGGGATGGGCGTGGGCTGGCTCGTCAAGGACATCTTCCCGCCCCACTCAACGGGCGACACGGTGCTGTTCAACGTGATAAGGATCCTGCTGGTGGCTGGCCTTGTCACCGCCCTGCTGGGTGCCTTCCAGTACGCGCGGCCCATCCGTAACAAGGCCGCCCGCTAGTGCGGTGGCCGCTAGGGGCGGGGCGATCGCTGCCGCGCCGCACTTCTTCGCCACAACGCTGATCACCAGCAACGTCGAACCGCAGGAGGCGCAGCGCCTGTGCCCTGCTTGTGCCCGTTGATCTTGTTCCGATGAAACGCCTGTTCAGAGGCGACGATGGTGGAGCCCAGGGGACTCGAACCCCTAACCCCTGCCTTGCAAAGGCAGTGCTCTGCCAGTTGAGCTAGGGCCCCGAGGGCGGGCGAAGCCGCCGGGAGCTGAGAGTCGGCGAAACGATCAGCGCAGGTCAGGGGCGGTGGTCGCCTCGTGCCACAGGGCGCGCTCGTCGTTCGAAAGCTTGATCTTCCTGACCACCACGGCGGCAACGCCGACTACGCCGGCCAGAATCAGAAGCTTCTTGAACATGGGGTGACCCCTCGCGCTCGACAGCCGTCGGAACCATGTGCGGTGGGGCTAGCTGGAATCGAACCAGCGACCTCAGAGTTATCAGCTCTGCGCTCTAACCGACTGAGCTATAGCCCCGCGTAGCGACGGCCAAGGTTAACGCATCCGCCCGCCGCGCCCCAAATCGGGGGCCGGCGATCGGCCCGCTGCTCGCCGTACCCCCTGAAACTACCCGGACGCACGACGCCGGGGCGACCGCTTTACGCGGCGGGCGCCCCGGCGTCGGTGCGATCAGTCCCGCTCGGCGAGCGTCAGCTCGATCCCGCCGACCAGGTCGGCGCAGACGTTGTAGACGAACGCGCCGAGGGTGGCGAGCGCGGTGAACAGAACGACGTTGACCAGGCCGATCAGGGCGGAGCTGAGGATCACGCCCTTGGCGGTGATCTGGAAGCCGCTGGAGCTCTGCCCGCCGGCGTTGACCAGGTCGCTCAGGCTCTCGTTGACGCTCTGGAACACACCCATCGCGTCCAGCGCCAGGTAGAGCACCGAGGTGGCGACGACCACCACGATGAAGAGCACCACGGAGACGGCGAAGGCGAACTTCATCACGGACCAGGGGTCGATCCGCTTCAGGTTCAGCCGGGCCCGCCGCGGCCCGCGGGACGCGGCGGAGCTGACCGAGGTACGCGCGGCACGTACCGCTTCACCGACCCGGGCGGCCCCGACGGCCGAGGCCGACGACCCGGCGACCCCCGGCGGCAGCCCTCCGCCGTTGGCGGGGCGACCCCCCGCGCCCGGACGGGTGCCGTCCGGGCGCGGATTTGTCGTGCCGCCACCGACGCGCGGCAGCGTGCCGGTGGCGGCGCTGCCAGTCGACTGGCCGCTTCCTGTCCGGATCGGCGCTGTCGTCCCCGGACGGGCGGTGCTGCCCGCCCCCGCGGCCGGGGCAGCCGGAGCGGCCGGAGCAGCCGCGGAGGTTGGCGCGTCGATGCCGGATGTCTCCGCCTTGTCACCGGCCCCCGAGTCGTCGCCGGGTGTCTCCGGCGGCGGTGCCATACCGGGAGCCCGGGTGAACTTCGGGGCAGGCGCGTCGGCGGGGACCGTTGCCCGGCCCACGGCCGCGCGGCCGGTCGCTGGTGCGCCGCCCTTCGCGGCGGCCTCCTCGTCGACCGGGTTGGCCGAGGTCCCCTTGTTCCCCGACTTCGCCTGTGTCTCCGTCATCAACTAGTCCTGTTCGTCAGGCTCGTCGGCATTGCGAGCAATCGCCACGATAGTCACGCCGTCCGGGAGGTCCATCAGCTTGACCCCCATTGTGTTCCGGTCACGCGTACGGCGTACAGGCTTCACCGGAGTCCGGATGACGCCACCGTTGCTGGTGATCGCGAACAGCTCGTCGTCCGGGTCGATCACCACAGCGCCGACCAGACCACCGCGTCGCTCGGTGATCTTCGCAGTCAACACGCCTTTACCTCCCCGGCCCTGGACCGGGTATTCCTCGATCGGGGTACGTTTCGCGTATCCCCCGTTCGTGGCCACCAGCACGTCCAGCCCCTCGCGGACGACCTCCATCGCGAGCAGGACGTCGTCGTCGGTGAACCGCATGCCGATCACGCCCGACGTAGCCCGGCCCATCGGCCGCAGCGCCTCGTCGGTGGCGTTGAAGCGGATCGCCTGGGCGTTCTTGGAGACCAGCAGCAGGTCGTCGGACGGGGCGACGAGGGCAGCACCGACCAGCTCGTCCTCATCGCGCAGGTTGATCGCGATGACTCCGCCGGAACGGTTGGAGTCGAACTCCTCGAGCCGCGTCTTCTTCACCAGGCCGTTCTTCGTGGCCAGTACCAGGTAGGGCGCCACCTGGTAATTCGGGATTTCGATGATCTGCGCGATCTGCTCGTCCGGTTGGAACGCGAGCAGATTGGCCACGTGCTGGCCCTTGGCTACCCTACTGGCTTCCGGAAGCTCGTACGCCTTGGCCCGGTACACCCGGCCCTTGTTCGTGAAGAACAGCATCCAGTCGTGTGTGGAGCAGACGAAGAAGTGGCTGACGATGTCGTCCTGCCGCAGCGTGGCCCCGCTGACGCCCTTGCCGCCGCGCCGCTGCGAGCGGTACAGATCGACCTTGGTCCGCTTCGCGTATCCGGTACGGGTGATGGTGACCACCACGTCCTCGCGGGCGATGAGGTCCTCCATCGAGACCTCGCCGTCGAACGGCATGATCTTCGTCCGCCGCTCGTCGCCCCACTTCGCGATGATCTCGCCGAGCTCCTCCGAGACGATCTGCCGCTGCCGCTCCGGCTTGGCCAGGATGTCCTTGAGGTCGGCGATCTCGATCTCGAGCTTGGCCAGGTCGTCGAGGATCCGCTGCCGTTCCAGGGCGGCGAGCCGACGCAGCTGCATGTCCAGGATCGCGGTGGCCTGGATCTCGTCGATCTCCAGCAGCCGGATCAGGCCCTGCCGGGCGTCCTCCACCGTGGGCGAGCGCCGGATCAGGGCGATCACCTCGTCGAGGGCGTCCAGCGCCTTGGACAGACCACGCAGGATGTGCGCCCGCTCCTCGGCCTTGCGCAGCCGGAACGCGGTCCGCCGCCGGATCACCTCGATCTGGTGCGCGACGTAATACCGCAGGAACTGGGCCAGGTTCAGCGTGCGCGGCACACCGTCGACCAGCGCCAGCATGTTGGCGCCGAAGGTCTCCTGGAGTTGGGTGTGCTTGTAGAGGTTGTTGAGCACCACCTTGGCGACCGCGTCGCGCTTGAGCACGAGCACGATCCGCATGCCCGTACGCCCGGACGACTCGTCCCGGATGTCGGCGATGCCGGCGAGCTTGCCCTCCTTGATCAGCTCGGCGATCCGCTCGGCCAGATTGTCCGGGTTGACCTGGTAGGGCAGCTCGCTGACCACCAGGCAGGGGCGGCCCCGCTTGTCCTCCTCGACCTCCACCACGGCCCGCATCCGGATCGACCCACGGCCCGTCCGGTACGCGTCCTGGATGGCCTGGGTGCCGACGATCAGGCCGTAGGTGGGGAAGTCCGGACCCTTGACGATCTCGATGAGCGCGTCGAGGGTGGTCGCCTCGTCGACCTCCGGGTTCTCCAGGCACCACTGCACGGCCGCGCCGATCTCGCGCAGGTTGTGCGGCGGGATCTTGGTGGCCATGCCGACCGCGATGCCCTCGGAGCCGTTGATCAACAGGTTCGGGATCCGCGACGGCAGGATGGTGGGCTCCTTGGCCCGGCCGTCGTAGTTGTCCTGGAGGTCGACGGTGTCCTCGTCGATGTCCCGCAGCATCTCCATCGCCAGCGGGTCGAGCTTGCACTCGGTGTAGCGCATCGCCGCAGCCGGATCGTTACCGGGCGAGCCGAAGTTGCCGTTGCCGTCGACCAGCGGGTACCGCAGCGACCAGGGCTGCGCCATCCGGACCAGCGCGTCGTAGATGGCCGAGTCGCCGTGCGGGTGGAACTGACCCATCACGTCGCCGACGACCCGGGAGCACTTGACGTAGCCACGGTCCGGCCGGTAGCCGGAGTCGAACATGGCGTAGAGGATCTTGCGGTGGACCGGCTTGAGCCCGTCCCGGACGTCCGGCAGCGCCCGCCCGACGATGACGCTCATCGCGTAGTCGAGGTAGGAGCGCTGCATCTCCACCTCGAGCCCGACCGGCTCGATGCGGTCATGCGCCACGACTGCGGCGGCAGCGGTCTCGGGGACCTCGGGCTCGCTCGGGGTGGACTCGGGGGTATCGGTCACTGTTAACCCTTATCAGAATCAGAGTCGGTTTCGTGCTGTGGATAACCCTGTGGAAACCGGCCAGGCTGTGGATAACCCTGTGGATCGGCGGGCCGCTCGGTGGACGACCGGGGCGGCCCGACCGGTCCGTCAGATGTCCAGGAAGCGGACGTCCTTGGCGTTGCGCTGGATGAACGAGCGACGCGCCTCGACGTTCTCGCCCATCAGCACGCTGAACAGCTCGTCCGCCGTCGCCGCGTCGTCGAGCGTGACCTGCCGCAGGGTGCGGGTGCCCGGGTTCATCGTGGTCTCCCAGAGCTCGGGATAGTTCATCTCGCCGAGACCCTTGAACCGCTGGATGTCGTCCGGCTTGGCGTTCGGCTTCTTCTGCTGGCGCAGCGCGATCAGCCCGTCCCGCTCCCGGTCCGAGTACGCGTACTGCGCGTCGTCGCCCTTCTTGTTCCACTTGATCTTGTAGAGCGGCGGGGCGGCCAGGTAGACGTGGCCCAGCTCGACCAGCGGCCGCATGAAGCGGAACAGCAGGGTGAGCAGCAGGGTCTGGATGTGCTGCCCGTCGACGTCGGCGTCGGCCATCAGCACGGTCTTGTGGTACCGCAGCTTCTCGATGTCGAAGTCGTCGTGGATGCCGGTGCCCAGCGCGGTGATCAGCGCCTGGACCTCGGCGTTCTTCAGCACCCGGTCGATCCGGGCCTTCTCCACGTTGAGGATCTTGCCGCGAATCGGCAGGATCGCCTGGGTGCGCGGGTCCCGGCCCTGCTTGGCCGAGCCGCCGGCCGAGTCGCCCTCGACGATGAACACCTCGGACTCGCGCGGGTCGGTGGACTGGCAGTCGGCCAGCTTGCCGGGCATCGAGCCGGACTCCAGCAGCGACTTGCGTCGGGCCAGCTTGCGCGCCTGCTGCGCGGCAATCCGGGCCCGGGCCGCCTGGGACGCCTTGGTAATGATCATCTTGGCTTCGGCCGGGTTGCGGTCGAACCAGTCGACCAGCCGGTCGTTGCAGACCCGCTGCACGAAGCTCTTCACCGGGGTGTTGCCGAGCTTGGTCTTGGTCTGGCCCTCGAACTGCGGGTTTGCCAGCTTGACCGAGATGATCGCGGCCAGGCCCTCCCGGATGTCCTCGCCGGAAAGCTTCTCGTCGCCCTTGAGCAGCTTCTTGTCGGTGCCGTACCGGTTGACCACGCCGGTCAGCGCGGACCGGAAGCCCTCCTCGTGGGTGCCGCCCTCGTGCGTGTTGATCGTGTTGGCGAAGGTGTAGACCGACTCGCCGTACGACTCGTTCCACTGCATGGCGATCTCGAGCGACATGCCCTCCTCCTCGGCACCGAACTCGACCACCGTCTTGTGGATCGGGGTCTTCGAGGCGTTGAGGTGTCGAACGAAGTCGGCGATGCCGCCCTTGTAGCAGAAGGTGACCTCGCGCGGCTTGCCCTCCTCGCCCTCCGGGACCCGCTCGTCGAGCAGGTGGATGGTGAGGCCGCGGTTGAGGAAGGCCATCTCCTGGATGCGGCGGTAGATGGTCTGGAAGTCGAATTCGACGGTCTCGAACACGTCGGGGTCGGGCCAGAACGCGACCGTGGAGCCGGTGCGGTCGGTGGTCTCGCCCTTGTCCAGCGGGCCCGGCTTGGAGTTGGTGTACTTCTGCCGCCAGACGAAGCCGGACTTGTGGATCTCCACCGCCATCCGGCTGGAGAGGGCGTTCACGACGGACACGCCGACGCCGTGCAGACCGCCGGACACGGCGTACGCCTTGCCGTCGAACTTGCCGCCGGCGTGCAGCACGGTCAGCGCCACCTCGACGCCCGGCTTCTTCAACTTGGGGTGCAGGTCGACCGGGAAGCCCCGGCCGTTGTCGGTGACCTGGACCCCGCCGTCGGCCAGCAGCACCACGTCGATGGTGTCGCAGTGTCCGGCCAGCGCCTCGTCGACGGCGTTGTCGACGACCTCCCACACCAGGTGGTGCAGACCGCGCTCACCGGTCGACCCGATGTACATGCCGGGCCGCTTACGGACCGCCTCCAGCCCTTCGAGGACGGTGATCGACTCGGCGCCGTACTCCTGCTTGTCCTGCGCTGCCACCCTCGGCCACTTTCTCGCGCCCCCGAGCCGCAAGCGGCGCGTCGGACGCGGGTTCGGCGGACAGGACGCGACGTCGGCGCGCGGACCGAGACCGGTGGAAACCGGGGTACGGGCCGGAACGCCGGTCGCCGCGGTTGCCCGCGGATCGCGATCGGCTCAACCCGACGTGGGACAATGATCTCGGACCTTTGGGTGGGCCCGTGTCCGTTGCTCCGTGTCGGGTCTTCGTCTCGCCTCAATCTTACTGTGCGCGGACGACAGAACCGCCACTCGGCACCCCTTTCGCGGCGGCTGAGACCTCCGTAGCCGGCCGAACCGCGCCACCCGCGACTCCCCCTACACGCCAAGCTCGGATCGGCGGGCGACGCCGCCGCCGATCGGGCCCGGGACGTTCAGGGGCCGGGGTCGCGGCGGGGCCCACGACGGGCGTACGTTTGCGTCGCCCAGCGTGGCTGGTCTTGATCTTTTCCGGTCGGAACCGGACGATCGACCCGAACGATCCGACACGTGCTCTCAAGGGGTGACACCAGATGGGGCTGGACAACGTCGCGGTGCACTGGCCGCGGACCGGCCGCTTCTACGACCCGGTCGCACCGGCCGAGTTCGTTGATTTCGGCGAGATCGTCGACCTACCGCGGATCTCCGCGCCGACGGCGGCCCTCGCGGAACACATCGCCAAGACCGGGACCGTCCGGGCCACCGTGTACACCGAGCTGGTCGACCTCCTGCTCGGGCTGGAAAATGTGCTCTACGCCACGGACGCCGCCGCCGAGGACGAGGACCCGGTGATCGACCCGGACGGCTGCGCCTGGGTCGCCGGCGGGGTCGAACGCTTCGTGGCCGGGCACCGCCCGCACGGGGAGACGGTCGACTTCGACTCGGTGAGCACCGTGCTGCGCGGCCTGCTCGGCGACGGCCGCCTCGCCGAACAGCAGCTGCGCTGGCTGGGCAGCCGGCTGGACGCGCTGCGCGACGACAACGGCGACCCGCCGCAGTGGGACTTCACCTGCGCCGAGCTGGGCGTGCTGGCGGCCTTCTACCGCCGCTGCGCCGACCGCGGCTTCGCGGTCTACGCCGACGCCTGACCGGGGTTCGCACCGCCCGCGCCGGCCCGGTTCGTCGCCGCGATCACCCGGGTCAGGACGGCGTGCAGGTCCCGCAGTTCCTCGATCGGCATCCCGAGCCGCCGCACGATCGCCGGCGGGATCTCCTCGGCTCGGGCACGCAGCGCCTGGCCGCCGGCGGTGAGCGTCACGGCCAGGCTGCGCTCGTCGGCGGGGTCGCGCTCCCGCCGGACGTACCCGTTGGCTTCCAGGCGCTTCAGCAGCGGCGACAGCGTCCCCGGGTCGAGTTGCAACAGGCGGCTGAGCTCCCGTACGGAAAGCGGCGCGTGCTGCCACAGCGCGAGCATGACCAGGTACTGCGGATGGGTCAGCCCCATCGGCTCCAGCAGCGGGCGATAGACGGCGACCACGCCCCGCGCCGCCACGGACAGCGCGAAGCACACCTGCTCCTCCAGGGCCAGGGGGTCGCCCTCAAGCTGGTCGGACACCTGGGCCTCCTCGTCGTCGCCGTTGCGATCCTAGCAACGATTGGTGTACCAATAATTGGTACACGAAGTATTTTCGGGCGCGGTGCGGGAGAGGCCAGGCGGATGAGCGACGACAAGCAGGTGGGCGACTCCTCGGGCGGGGGCGGCCGCCTCATGGGCTGGGTGTTCCGCAACCTCGCCGGCCCTTCCCAGGTGCAGGGGGCGGTGCAGGGCGGCTCGCGTCATGCCCGGGAGGCGTGGAAGCAGGACCTGGAGAGGCGTAAGCAGTGGAGCCGTGAGCAGCGGGAGCGCAAGCGCGCCGAGCGAGAGGCCCAGCGCCCCGGCCACTGACCGTCAGCCGTAGGTGTCGCGGGGGCCCCGTCCCCGGACCCTGCGCGGCCCACGCGACCAGGACGGCGCAGCCGGGCCGTGAATGTGCAGCCTGCGCACCACGTTGTGGCCCACCTCGCTGGCGATCTTCTTCAGCAGGGAACCGGCGAGCAGCCGCAGTTGGGTCGCCCACGCGGTGGACCGGGCCTCCACGGTCAGCTCGCCGTTCTCCAGCTTCACCGGGCGGCTGTTCTGGGCCACCTCGGAGCCGACCACTCGTTCCCACGCGCCGAAGACCGTCGCCTCGGCGGCCGGCTGCTCCCAGCCGCGCGACTTGACCAGCCGGTTGAGCACCGCGCCCAGCGGCTGCGGGTCGCGCGGATCCGGCCCCGGCCCCGAGTAGCCGCGCAGCCGCCGACCGCCCTCGCCGTCGCCGGACACCACGCTGCGCCGACGGGTCCGGGCCGCCGAGTCGCGGCGGGCCTTCGCGGCGTCCAGCACCGCCCGGGCCAGCTCCGGCCCCGACCCACCCCCGTCGGGTACGTCTTTACCACCGCCACCGCCACCGCCACCGCTGGCGCCACCGCTGGCGCCGGCGGCCGCCGAGCCGTCGGGCCGCCCGGCACCGTCGGCCGGCGGTGCCGGCTGGCCACCGTCGCGCCGCCCGGCCCGGCGCGGCGCACCCTCACGCGCGGCACCCTCACGCGCGGCCGCGTCACGCCCGGCCGCCGCGCCGGTCGGGGTACGTCCCGCGCCCGACGGCCCGAGGCGGGCCGGTGGTAGTTCCCGCTCAGCCGACACGACGCACATTCCCCTCGCCGACCTGATACCGGGCGCCCCGGAGGCCGGTCGGCACGTCGTCGTCCACGGCGCAGGTCACCAGCACCTGGCTGGCCCCGCCGACCAGCTCCGCCAGCCGCTCCCGGCGACCCGCGTCCAGCTCGGCGAAGACGTCGTCGAGCACCAGCACCGGCTCGATGCCGTCGGAACGGAGCAGGTCGTACCCGGCCAGCCGCAGCGCCAGCGCGAACGACCAGGACTCGCCGTGGCTGGCGTACCCCTTCGCGGGCAGCGGGCCGAGGTTGAGCACCAGGTCGTCGCGATGCGGGCCGACCAGGGTGGTGCCCCGCTCGACCTCCGCCGACCGGGACTCGGCCAGCGCCGCCGTCAACGCCTCGACCAGCGCCGCCCGGTCCGGCGCCGGGTCGGTCAGCTCCACCGACGGCCGATACGCGACACCGGCCGCGCCCCGGCCCGCCGCCACCGTGTCGTACGCCTTGGTGACATGCGGGCCGAGCGCGGCGACCAGCTCCAGCCGGCCGGCGAGCAGCTCGGCACCGTGCCGGGCCAGGTGGGTGTCCCAGACCGCGAGGGTGGACAGGTCCCCGCCCCGCGACCCGCCGGTCTTGCGGGCCAGGTAAGCGGTACGCAACAGGGCGTTGCGCTGCTTGACCACCCGCTCGTAGTCGGCGCGCACCCCGGCGTACCGGGGCTGGCGGCTGACCAACAGGTCATCGAGGTAGCGGCGGCGCTCGGCCGGGTCACCGCGGACGAGTTCCAGGTCCTCCGGAGCGAACAGCACCAGCCGCAGCGCGCCGAGGACGTCGCGGGCCCGCCGGGCCGGCGAGCGCCCCAACCGGGCCCGGTTGGCCTTGCCCGGGACGATCTCCAGCTCGATCAGCAGCTCACGCCCGTCGTGCACCACAGCGCACCGGATCACCGCGGAGGAGGCCCCCATCCGGACCAGGGGGGCGTCCGTGGCGACCCGGTGCGAGTCCAGGGTCGCCACGTAGCCCAGCGCCTCGGCCAGGTTGGTCTTGCCGACGCCGTTGGCGCCGGTCAGGACGTTCGGCCCCGGCTCCAGATCGACGCCGACCCGCTCGTACGAGCGGAAGTCGACCAGTTCGAGCCGGCGGACGTACACAGGTTGTGGATACCGCTCAGCGCTTGTGGACGGCGTGGCCGCCGAACTGCTGGCGCAGCGCGGCGACGGCCTTCATCGCGGGCGAGTCGTCCTGCCGGGAGGCGAACCGGGCGAACAGCGACGCGGTGATGACGTTCAGCGGCACGGCCAGCCGGACTGCCTCGTCGACCGTCCACCGACCCTCGCCCGTGTCCTCGGTGTAGCCGCTCAGCTCGGCCAGCTCCGGGTCCTCGTCGAGGGCCCGGTCGAGCAGGTCGAGCAGCCAGGAACGGACGACGGTGCCCTCGCGCCAGGACTTGAAAACGCCCGGCACGTTGGTCACGATCTCCGACTTGGCGAGCAGCTCGTAGCCCTCGGCGTAGGCGTGCATCAGGCCGTACTCGATGCCGTTGTGCACCATCTTGGCGTAGTGGCCGGCACCGACCGGGCCGGCGTGCACGAAGCCGAACTCCCCGGCCGGCTTGAGCGCCTCGAAGATCGGCAGCAGGCGGTCGACGTGCTCCTGCGCGCCGCCGACCATCAGGCCGTACCCGTTCTGCTTGCCCCAGACGCCGCCGGAGACGCCGACGTCGAGGTAGCCGATGCCCTGCTCGGCGAGACGCTCGGCGCGGGGCGCGTCGTCGCTGAACCGGGAGTTGCCGCCGTCGATGATGATGTCGCCCGCACCGAGCACGCCGGCGAGGTCGTCGATGGTCGTGTCGGTGACGCCGGCCGGGACCATCACCCAGACGGCGCGGGGCGCGTCGAGCTTGTCGACCAGCTCGGCCAGGCTCGCGGCGTCGCTCAGCTCCGCGTTGCGGTCGTAGCCGACCACCTCGTGCCCGGCAGCGCGCAACCGCTCACGCATGTTGCCGCCCATCCGGCCGAGTCCTACCAGGCCGAGCTGCATCTGTTTCTACCTCCGCTGCGTCTGGATCAAGGAATGTGCGATCAGCGGGAGACGCGGATCGGCATGATCAGGTACCGGTATCCCGAGACGACCTCACCGTCCTCGCCTGCGGGGGAAATCACCGCCGGCTTGAACGCGTCGACGAACGTGAGCAGCGCGAACTGGGCGCCCAGGTTGTTCAGGCCGTCGATCAGGTACTGCGGGTTGAAGCCGATGGTCAGCGCCTCACCGGTGAAGGTGGCGTCCATGGCCTCGCTGGCCCGGGCCTCCTCGGTGCCGCCGGCCTCGACGACGAGCCCGTCGGAGCTGAAGCTGAGCAGCACCGGGGTGGTGCGCTCGGCGACCAGGGCGACCCGCTTCACGACCTCGATCAGGGTGCTCACCGCCACCCTGGCCTCGGCGTTGTGGCTGCTCGGGAACAGCGAGCGGACCGGCGGGTAGTTCGCGCCGTCGAGCAGCCGGCTGGTGGTGCGTCGGGTGCCGCCGGAGAAACCGATCATGCCCTCGCCGGCTGCGCCCTGGGAGAGCGCCATGGTCACCTGGCCGCCGAGCGGGCCGAGGGCCTTGGCGGTGTCGTGCAGGGTCCGGGCCGGCACGAGGGCGTTGATGCTCACCTCGGGGTCGTCCGGGTTCCACTCCATCTCGCGCAGGGCGAGACGGTACCGGTCGGTGGCGAGCATGGCCAGGTTGCCACCGGAGAGCTCGATCCGGACGCCGGTCATCATCGGCAGGGTCTCGTCCCGGCCGGCGGCCACGGCGACCTGGGCGACGGCTGCGGCGAACGCTGCGGCGTCGACGGTGCCGGCGCTCTCCGGCATCTCCGGCAGGGCGGGGTAGTCCTCCACCGGCATGGTGGGCAGGGTAAACCGGGCACTGCCGCAGACCAGCTCCAGATGCGCGCCGACCGCGGCGATGTCGACCGGCTTGGCCGGAAGCGCCTTGGTGATCTCGGCCAGCAGCCGCCCGGAGACCAGCGCGGCACCGTCGGCGTCGCCGTGCACCTCGACGGTCACCTGGCTGGAGACCTCGTAGTCGAAACCGGAGACCTGCAGGTTGCCGTCGGTCACCCTCAGCATCACGCCGGCCAGCACCGGCACGGAAGGCCTGCTGGGCAGGCTCTTCGCGGTCCACGCCACGGCCTCGGCGAGCGCGTCGCGCTCCACTCGGAACTTCATCAATGCCTCCGCGTCGACGTCAGCAACAACTCTCTCATGCCGACCGCTGCCTACCGTCCCGCCCGACCGTGCGGGTACCCATCGCACCTTAGGGCGCGGGGGCATCGGCTGTGCGCCCGACCCCGCGGATCGCGTCGGTGCCGGGCTGACTGTCCCCGGCCGTTCCGAACCCGATCCACAGGAAGCCCAACGGTGATGATTGGTTTTTGTTCTCTTAGAAGAAGAAACTCATCGTCTTCATCGCACCTGTGGAAACTGTGGAAAACCGGAGTCTGCGCAGGCCAGACAGGTTATCCACCGGTGGATTGCCTGTGGAGAACCACGGGTACAACCGCCCCCGTTGTCCACAGGCTCCCCGGACCGGCCGAGTTGTCCACCGCCGTCCACTGGTTATCCACCGGTTATCCACCGACTTTCTCCCCAGACCTGTGGACAAGCGGACCCGCCCGGGGCTCCGTTGTCCCCAGAACCTTCAACAGGAAATCCACAGGACCCCTCGGATCCGTGGACAACGCCTGCTCTGTCCACAGCCGTCCACAGGCTCATCCCCAGGGTTTATCCACAGCCTGTGGGTAACTGGCGGTAGACGGACCGTAGTTATCCACCGACGGTGGATAACCGGCTGTGGATAACTGGCGGCGGATGTGGACAACGAGCAGCGGCGGTGGACGGAAACCGGCCCGATCCTGCGGGCTCGACCCGGTCGAGGGTCAAACCCGACCCCCCGGGACAGCCTGTGGACGACGGATCGGCGGGCGGGATGTGTCCGGGGTCACCCTCCTCGGAACGCGCGGACGCCCGGCCGAATCCGGCCGGGCGTCGGGTTCTCGCGCTGCGGGTAGGCGGCGGGCGTACGGCTCAGGTGGTCTGCTTGATCCGGTTGGTCAGCTCGGCGATCTGGTTGTAGAGCGAGCGGCGCTCCGCCATCTGCTGACGGATCTTCCGGTCGGCGTGCATGACGGTGGTGTGGTCCCGCCCGCCGAAGGCCTGCCCGATCCGGGGCAGCGACAGGTCGGTCAGCTCACGGCACAGGTACATGGCCACCTGGCGGGCGTTGACCAGCACCCGGGACCGGGAGTGCCCCCGCAGGTCCTCCAGGCTGACCCCGAAGTAGTCGGCGGTGGAGACCATGATCTGGTCGGCGGTGATCTCGGGGCCGGCGCCGTCGGGGATGAAGTCCCGCAGCACCTCCTCGGCCAGCGACAGCTCCACGGTCGACCGGGTGAGGCTGGCGAACGCGGTGACCCGGATCAGCGCCCCCTCCAACTCCCGGATCGAGTTCGACACCCGCGAGGCGATGAACTCCAGCACGTCCGGCGGGGCGTACAGCCGCTCCTGGGCCGCCTTCTTCTGCAGGATCGCGATCCGGGTCTCCAGGTCCGGCGGCTGGATGTCGGCCAGCAGCCCCCACTCGAACCGGGTCCGCAGCCGGTCCTCCAGCGTGGCGAGCTGCTTCGGCGACCGGTCCGAGGTGATCACGATCTGCTTGTTGGCGTTGTGCAGGGTGTTGAAGGTGTGGAAGAACTCCTCCTGGGTCCGCTCGCGGTTCTCCAGGAACTGGATGTCGTCGATCAGCAGGATGTCGACGTCGCGGTAGCGGCGCTGGAACGCGCTGGTCTTGTCGTCCCGCAGCGAGTTGATGAAGTCATTGGTGAATTCCTCGGTCGAGACGTACCGGACCGAGCGGGCGTTGCCCAGCGTCGTGGCGTAGTGGCCGATGGCGTGCAGCAGGTGGGTCTTGCCCAGCCCGGAGCTGCCGTAGATGAACAGCGGGTTGTACGCCTTCGCGGGCGACTCGGCCACCGCGACCGAGGCGGCGTGGGCGAACCGGTTGGACGAGCCGATGACGAACGTCTCGAACATGTACTTCGGGTTGAGGCGGTTCCCGCCGGACTCCGCACCGCCGGGGCGCCGGTCGTCCCGGCCGCCGGACCGATGGTCCGGGCCACTGCGCCCCGGACCGCTGTCCGTCCCGCCGTCGCGGGGCAGCCGAGGGCCGGTCGCCGGCCCGGCGTCGCGGTACCGGGGCTCGTAGGACCGGCTGTCGGCGCGCCCCTCGTAGCCGCGTCGGCCCGGCGGAGGCGGTTCGGCGAAGGCGGCGCTGAACAGCGGCTCCTGGGCGTCCCGGCTGGCCGGCACCTGCCCCGGCCGGTGGCCGTCGGAGCGCGCGGGGGCGTCATCCGCCGACGGGTGTTCCGACGTGCCACGCTCCGGATAGCCGGCGTCCTCGCGCCCGGAACCGGCCGGCCGGCCGTGGTCGACGTGGGCCTGCTCGCCCCGGTCCGGGTACCCGGGGGCGGGGAAGCCGGGCTCCGGCTCGTGCTGGTCCGCTCCCGGCCCGTCGTAGCCGCGGGCGTCGAAGCCGGGCGGGGCGTCGAAACCGGAGGGCCCGTCGAAGCCGGGCGGCCCGTCGGCGTCGGGGACGCTGCGGTAGACCGTGCCGGCCGGGCGTCCGGCCGCGTCCTCGGCCACCCGAACGGTGACGGCCACCTGGATCGGCCGGCCGAGTCGCCGGGTCAGCGCCTCGGTGATGGCGGGCCGCAGCCGGGACTCGATCACGTCGCGGGTGAACGCGTCCGGGACGGAGAGCAGTGCGGTGTCCTCCACGATCGCGCGGAGGCGGGTGAGCCGCAGGTACGCGCGTTGCTGCGCGGAGATGATCTCATCGGCGAGCTCGTCCGTGGTAGCCGTCCACACCGCGGCAAGGTCGGTCGTACCGGCCACCGTCGTGCCACCCCCCTCGCCTCTGCTCCCGACCGCCGCTGGTCCAGCCCGAACGGCTGACCGGTCGTCGTTATCCACAAGTTATCCACAGCCTGTGTGTACCGACCGATTGTGGCCTCCCGCCAAACGCGGGTCGGACCTGCCCCCTGTCTGGGCGGGCGCTGAAGCGGGTTTCACCGTGCCGAACGATTCACTACCTTGTCCGGTCTTGCCTGCCGACGCCAATCGGCTGCCGACGCCGACCGCAAACGCGCACGCTAACAGCGGGGGGCGGGGGCCATCAACCGTCGCCGCGTGGCACCCTTGTCGGCATCAGTGAAAACCACCGCTTCGGTCGCGCTCGTGGCCCGGCGCGGCCGTCGTACGGGGTGTTTGACGGTCATTGTCCCCCTGCGTAGGCTGGAGCGGCTGCTCTGCCGCCCTCTGCTAGGGTGGTGCGTGCTTGCTGTCCGCGGTCGTCTTCCCCGCATGGTCGGGGTCCCACGCCCCGGGCAGCACCGATCGGGGCCACCGCCGAGGGTGGCCTGGACCACCACACGACCCCTGCGGTCCTACGCCCGGGGCGTATGAAAACGGAGAGCCTGACGTGAGCAAGCGCACCTACCAGCCGAACAACCGCCGGCGCGCGAAGACCCACGGCTTCCGGCTGCGCATGCGCACCCGGGCCGGTCGCGCCATCCTCTCGACCCGTCGCTCCAAGGGCCGCACCCGCCTGTCGGCCTGAGGCCGACCGGGTCCGGTCCGGGGGACGTGGGCAGTCGTGCTGGCGGCCGCGCAACGACTGCGGCGCAGCAGCGACTTCGCCGCAGCGGTCCGGGCTGGCCGTCGAGCCAGCCGAGGCGTGCTCGTCGTTCACCTGACACTGCCCGCCACACCCGACCCCACGACCGACACCTCGCCGAAGCCGGCGCGGACCCCCGGTGCGGAGGAAACCTCCGTATCGACCCGCGCCGGCTTCGTCGTGTCCAAGGCCGTCGGCCCCGCCGTGGTCCGTAACACGGTTCGGCGTCGGCTGCGGCATCTGGTCCGCGAGCGGCTGGAAGCCCTGCCGGCCGGCAGCATCCTGGTGGTACGCGCGCTGCCGGCTGCCGCCGAGGCGTCGTACGCCCGGCTCGGGGCCGACCTCGACGGGGCGCTCGCCGCCGCCCGCACACCCCGGGGGCGGCGGTCCCGATGAGCAGCGATTGCGGCGCGTCACGGCCGCTGAGCCCGGGTGCCCGGGTGCTGACCTGGCCCATCGTCGCGTACCGTCGTTGGATAAGCCCGGCTCTGCCGGCCCGCTGTCGGTTCTACCCGTCGTGCAGTGCGTACGCCCTTGAGGCGGTGTCCCGGCACGGTGCGCTCCGGGGAGTCGGCCTGACGGTCCGGCGGTTGTCGCGCTGCCACCCCTTTCACCCAGGTGGATACGACCCGGTGCCCGAGCCGGGCGGTCGCCCCCGTGCCGATGTGACTGGAGCCTGAGAATTGTTCAGTCTGGACTGGATCTACTACGCGATCTCGTGGATCCTGCTGACCTGGCACTCGGCCTGGGATGCCATTGGGGTGCCGGTCGGCGCTGCGCTCGGGACGAACTGGTCCTGGATCCTGGCCATCGTCTTCCTGGTGGTCACCGTCCGGGTGATCCTGTTCCCGGTCTTCGTCAAGCAGATCAAGTCCCAGCGGGCCATGCAGGCGCTCCAGCCCAAGGTGAAGGAGCTCCAGGAGAAGCACAAGGGTGACCGGGAGACGCTCCAGAAAGAGATGATGGAGCTCTACCGGAAGGAAAAGGCCAACCCGCTCATGGGCTGCCTTCCGATGTTCCTCCAGATCCCCGTCTTCCTCGGTCTCTTCCACGTGCTGCGCCGCCTCGACCCGGGGAAGGAAGAAAAATACAAGACCATCTACGGCTGGACCGTCGACCAGTTCAACAGCGCCTCCAGCGCCAAGATCTTCACCGCCCCGATCGCCGGTAAGTTCGGCTCGACCGCCGACGAACTGGCCCGCCTCGGCGCCAACGGCACCACCGTGAAGGTGATCGCCGGCGTCCTGGTCCTGATGATGATGGGCACCACCTACCTCACCAGCCGCCAGATGATCCTCAAGACCGGCTGGGCGGAGGACCCGCAGCAGCGGATGATTCAGCGCCTGATGCTCTACGGCATCCCGCTGTCGCTGCTCGTCTCGGGTGCGATCTTCCCGATCGGTGTGATCATCTACTGGGTCACCAACAACATGTTCACCCTCGGCCAGCAGCAGTGGGTGCTGCGCAAGTACCCGCCGCCGCCCACCCCGGGCCGCACCGGTGCCGCCGCGTCCCGCGGGCCGGTCCAGCCGGCCAAGAAGACCGGCGGGCTGCTCGGCCGCAAGGCCGCCCCGTCCCCGGTCAAGCAGGCCCCGTCCGCCCCGAAGGTCGCCGGCCCCAAGCCGGGCGCCAAGCCGGTCAACCCGAAGAAGAGCGGCCCGGCCAAGCGTCAGGGCTGACCCTCCCGCCGTCCGTCGCCGGCCCGGCCGGCGACGGACGGACCCGGCCCCCTGGCAGCCGCCCCCGCAGGGCAGGCGCCGGGCCGGAACCACCGCGCCCCCGCGCGGAGACGGGCGAGACTGGCCCGTGCAGACGTGCCCAGGGCACCGGCGATCTCCCGCTGGGCCCGGGAAACCAGCGGACCCGACGGTCCGGCCGAGCGAGTACGGAGATGAGACCGTGACCGAGACCAGCATCCCCAGCGCTGACCAGTCCGTGGACGAGGAGAGCGCGCCGATCGAGGCCACCGACGACACCGAGGTCGAGGCCAGCTCGGGCGCGCGGGAGAAGAAGGCGCCGGCCGAGAGCGAGCTGTTCCGGCAGAGCGAGATCGCGGCCGACTACGTCGAGGGGCTGCTCGACGTCCTCGACTACGACGGCGACATCGACGAGCTGGTGTCCGGTGGCCGCCCGGTCGTCGAGGTGGTCGGCGACGGGCTGCAGAACCTGGTCGGTCAGCGTGGCGCCACCCTGGAGGCGCTCCAGGAGCTGACCCGGCTGGCGGTGTTCCGGCAGACCGGCACCCCGAGCCGGCTGCTGCTCGACGTCGGTGGCTACCGGGCCAACCGCCGAAAGGAACTCGCCGCCGTCGCCAAGAACGCGGTGGAGAAGGTCAAGGAGTACGGCGAGCCGGTGCGGCTGGAGCCGATGTCCGCGTTCGAGCGCAAGTGCGTCCACGACGTCGTCAACGCGATGAGCGGGGTGGAGAGCGAGTCCGAGGGCGTCGAGCCGAGCCGCCGCATCATCGTCCGGCCGGCGGACTGACCGGGTGAACCACGACGACACCACGGCGGACGCCGTGACCGGCCCGGGTGGCACGCCGCCCGGGCCGTCGCCTGTCGGGTCCCGGCGACTCGTTGACGAGTCGGACCCGGCCGTCGGGCCGGAGCTTACCGAAGGGTCGGGCCCGGCCGTTGAGCCCGAATTCGCCGATGGGCTGGACCTCAACGACAGGCCGGATCCGGCCGTAGCGGTGCTGCCGCCGGAGTTGGCCGAGGCGGCCCGTTCCCTCTTCGGCGAGCGGCTCGACCTCGCCGCCGCGTACGCGGAGGTGCTCGCCACCGACGGGGTGCTCCGGGGCCTGATCGGGCCGCGCGAGGCACCACGGATCTGGGAGCGGCACCTGCTGAACTGCGCCGCGTTGGCGGAGCGCATCCCGGAGGGCGCGTCGGTGCTGGACGTCGGTTCCGGCGCGGGCCTACCCGGCCTGGTGCTCGCGATCGCGCGCCCCGACCTGACCGTGACGCTGGTCGAGCCGCTGGCCCGGCGTACCTCGTTCCTCGTCGAGGTCGTGGAGCGGTTGAGTCTGACGAAGATGGTCCGGGTGTTCCGGGGCCGGGCCGATGAGGCGGCGACCGGGTCCACCGGTGTCGGGCCGTTCAGTGCGGAGATCGTCACCGCGCGAGCGGTGGCCCCCCTCGACCGGCTTTCCGCCTGGTGCCTACCGCTGGTGGTACCGGGCGGGCGCCTGTTGGCGATGAAGGGATCGTCCGCCGGCGAAGAGATCGCCGAGCACGCCGAGGCGGTTGCCAAGCTGGGCGGGGGCGAGCCCAAGGTGCACCACTGCGGGGTCGGGGTGATCGAGCCGCCCGCGACGGTGGTAGAGATCGTCCGGGAGCGGGTCGTGAACCCGCCGCGGGTCAAGTCCGCGTCGAAGCGGACGCGCGGTGGGCGGCGTCGGGGTCGCTGATCCGACTTCTCCCCAGTCCCGCCGGCTTCCCACCGCAGGCCGCGTCGTTGATAGTGATGCGGGTGCGCGGAGGTCTGAGAACCCGACGTGGACCCGCCACGCCTGTCCGCCGTAGGCTGGCCGCGCGCCGATAGTGTGGAGCGGGCGGCATCCGCGCCCCAGGGGACCCCGGCCGCTTCCGCCGGGCCGTACGCTCCGTGGTGCGACGAGCGTGACCAAGACGACGGGGTGCGGACCGACCATCCGGAGCGGGCAGGGATGACAGGTGCATGACGACGGCAGGTACGACGATCCACGGGTGACGACCGGCCGCGGAGGACACTCCGCGGCCGACCCCGTTTCACGTGAAACCGACCAGCGCGACCGGGTAGCCGAGGCCCCGGGCGCGGACTCGCTGCCCGCCGACCGCGACCGGGCGGTTCACCGCGAAGCGCCGAACGGCCCGGATGACGCGTCGCGTTCCGCGGGAAGAGCCGGCACGGTCTACGGCGCGACCCGCCTCGATGATGGCCTGGCCGCCGAGCGCGCCGCTGCGGAACAGCGCGATACCGCCGCGCCCGTCCGGTTCGAGCCGACACCCTCGGCGGTGGTCGCCGTTCCCCGACAACCCGCACCTCGAGCGGTGCCCGATGCGGCCTCCGGAGTCGCTGTTCCTGTCGACACGCCGGCACCGCCGGCCGGGGCCTACGGGGCCGATCCGGCGGATGCCGCGTACGTTTCACGTGAAACCCCGACGCGCGAAGAGGATGACCCACCGTTGGCTATGGAGGCTATGCGCGCCGTGCAGATCCTTAATCCGAGTGGCGAGGTCACCATGCCCCGCCCCGAGCGGACCAGGGTGATGTGCGTCGCCAACCAGAAGGGCGGCGTGGGTAAGACCACGACCACGGTGAACCTGGCGGTGGCGCTCGCCCTGCACGGAAACCGGGTCCTCGTGGTCGACCTCGACCCGCAGGGCAACGCGTCGACCGGGCTCAACGTCCCGCACCATACGGGGATCCCGGACGTCTACGACTGCCTGATCAACAGCGTGCCGCTGGAGGAGGTGGCCCAGGGCGTCGAGGGCATCCCCAATCTGTGGTGCGTGCCGGCCACGATCGACCTGGCCGGCGCCGAGATCGAGTTGGTGTCGGTGGTTGCCCGGGAGTCTCGCCTGGTCCGGGCAATCGCCGCCTACCCCGGCCACTTCGACTACATCTTCATCGACTGCCCGCCGTCGCTCGGCCTGCTCACCGTCAACGCGCTGGTGGCCGCGCAAGAGGTGCTGATCCCGATCCAGTGCGAGTACTACGCGCTGGAAGGGCTCAACCAGCTGATCAACAACATCAACCTGGTCCGTCAGCACCTCAACCCGAGGCTGGAGGTCTCCACCATCCTGCTCACCATGTACGACCGGCGTACCCGGCTGGCCGACGCGGTGGAGCAGGATGTCCGGAACCACTTCGGCGACAAGGTGCTCCAGGCGGTCATCCCCCGGAACGTCCGCGTCTCGGAGGCTCCGAGCTACGGCCAGTCGGTGGTGACCTACGATCCCGGTTCGCGGGGGGCAACGAGCTACTTCGAGGCCGCCCAGGAAATCGCCGAGCGTGGGGTCAAGGAGCCGGTGAGCCGGAATGCGTAGTGCGGATGAGTCGCTGGGAGGCGTCGTATGAAGAACCGTCCTCGGGGCGGTCTGGGGCGAGGGCTCGGTGCCCTGATCCCCACCGGTCCGGTCCAGCCCGCCGGAACGATGACGGCGACGCCTGAGGGCGGTGAACGCGCCGCCCAGGTTCCGCCAGCGATCGTCTCGTCCGCGGCGACCGAACCGATGGCGGTGCCGGAGCCGGTGGCGACCGGGTCGGCGGCGACCGAGTCCGAACCGACGGAGCCGGAGTCGACGGAGCCCGAGCTTCAGCTGAGCCCAGTGCCGGGCGCCCGGTTCGCCGAGATCCCGGTCGACGCGATCATGCCCAACCCGAAACAGCCCCGCCAGGTCTTCGACGAGGAGGCGCTGGAGGAACTGAAGACCTCGATCCAGGAGGTCGGTTTCCTCCAGCCGATCGTGGTACGGGCGCTGGACGGCGAGAAGTACGAACTCGTCATGGGCGAGCGCCGGTGGCGAGCCGCGCAGGCGGTAGGTCGGGAGAACATCCCGGCAATCATTCGGGACACCCGCGACGACGCCATGCTCCGGGACGCGCTGCTGGAGAACATCCACCGGGCCAACCTCAACCCCCTGGAGGAGGCCGCCGCCTACCAGCAGCTGCTGGAAGAGTTCGGCGCGACCCACGAGGAGCTGGCCCGGCGGATCGGCCGCAGCCGACCGCAGATCTCCAACACCATCCGGCTGCTGAACCTGCCCGCCCCGGTGCAGCGGCGGGTCGCCGCCGGGGTGCTTTCCGCCGGTCACGCCCGCGCGCTGCTGAGTCTGGACGAGGCGGAGGCCCAGGAGCAGTTGGCGCTGCGCATCGTCGCCGAAGGGCTGTCCGTCCGGGCAACCGAAGAGATCGTCGCGCTCGCGTTGGCGGACGGTCCGGCCAAGAGCCCCACCGCGAAGCGACGGACCAAGCCGCACGCTCCCGCCCTGACCGATCTCGCGGACCGGCTCTCCGACCGGTTCGACACCCGCGTGAAGGTGGACATCGGCCGCAGCAAGGGCAAGATCACGATCGAGTTCGCCACGGTCGACGACCTTGAAAGGATCGTCGGCATCATCGGGGTCGGCCAGGAGGAAGCCGAGGACTGATCCCGAATCGGATCCAGGCCGCGCCGTCCGTGCAGGGCGACGCGGCCGAACCGTCTTCCGGCCCCTCCGCCGGTACGGAAACTGCCGGCCGCAACCCCAGGCCGGCAAACCGTCGCAGCAGGCCGGCTACGAACAGGCGCGCTGCGGGTCGACTCGAAGCCTGCCCCCGCCCGGGGCGCTCGGCGTCGCCTGGGGCGAGCGCGTGGATATGCGGGGAGAGGCCGGCGCGTGTGGCGCGGCTGAGTTTCGCGATGGCGGGGCCTGTGGCCGGCGAACCGGGCGGCACGGGATCCCGAACGCGGACGGCGGCCCGGCCCGCTGTGCGGACTTCTGCGGGCATGGCCGGTGTGAACGGCCCTGGGGGTGGCTGGGCTCGATCAAGCGCCTCCAGGACCGGCAGGAGGCGCCCTGAGGGTGGGGGTAGGAGCGAGGCGTCGACTCGGAACCAGTCGCGCGTTCCCGGCGGCACCGGGGCCGCACGTTCCACGTGAAACCTCGGCCGCCAGCACCGGCGGGCGACTACCAGGCAACTGCCGTCAGGTGCCCCAGCCCGGGGAAGCCCAGCCGCCCGGGGCGCTGCGATCCACGCCGCCATGGCGGCCTCCAAGTGAGGCATGCAGGCCGCGCCGGCAACGCCCCCACACTCGTGGCTCCGGTGCCAGCCGGTGTGCGGGCCGAAGGGCACGAATGGGCGTGGCGATAGCCGGCCTGCAACGCCTCGTTCCACGCCATCCCGTTCACGACGAGCCATGTACGGGATGGCATCCGCTGCGCACCCCGCCCAGGCTCTGCCTCTGCAGGGTCGCCTGCGGGGCAGAGCGACACCCGCGAAGGCGGGTGCCGGTTCCACGTGAAACGGCCTGTCCTGCCTTTGCCGCCCTACGACACGGCCAGGCGACCGTCGAGCCGCATCGGTCGAGGACGGCGCGGACCGGCGACCGTCGAGCCACATCACGTTGACGACGGCGCGGGGGGCCGCGCGGCCCGGCCCGCTCGGCGGAGACGACCGGAGGCGAGTGGGGCCCGCGCCACAGTGGTTCGGGGGACGGATAGGCCGGGGGCGAGGACCGGGCACGCGCGTACGCCAGGGAGCGGGACGGAGCCGGGGCGTGGGGTTGCGCCGAGGAACCGGGCCGGCCGCAGGCGGCGGAGCGGAGACCGGGCACCAGAGCAGAGGGCCCGGTTTCGCTCCGGGAGGCCGATTGCCGCTGTCGGTTTCACGTGGAACCAACGGGGCCGATGTAGTGGGGAGCAGGTCCGGGGCGAGAAGCGTCGGCACGCCCGGCGCGTGTCGGGCGGCATCCAGCCGGTCCGGTCCCTGGGGCGCGAGGCCGGATGGGCGTACCAGGGCGGGGTCGCTTCCCGGGCCCGCTCGAGCTCCTACCGGCTCGGCACCCGTGCCGGACTCCGCCCCCTTCGGAGGCGACGTGGCGGCATCCCCGGTCGACCCTGCCCTCCCGCTGCGGGAACCTGTTCCCCGCGTAGCGGCCAGCGAGTCGGGAGAGCCGGGCGATCTCGCCCAGCGGGCGCGGCTGGCCGCCGGTTAGGCCGAAGCGGAGCCCGACGACGCCCGCCTCGCGCCCAGAGAGGGCCGGGAGAGGCCGGGAGAGGCCGGGAGGACCCGCTGGAGCTGGTCCTGCGGCAGCAAGGATGAGGCGGCGTTGACAGTCAGGGAAGCCAGTGGGCTGGGGCGAAGTGGATCACAGTGGGAGGCGTCCAGGGCCGACCGGTCGCGGGATGGCGTCGCGGCTGCGTGCTCCCACGTTGGCCGCAGGTAACCGCAGGACTTCGCCCGCCGAGGCTCGCCCGGCAGGGTGCAGGATCGCGGCGGCGCGAAACGCGCCCCTCGGTTCGTCCCGCGCCCGCCCCTGTCGGGGCCTCAAAGCGCTCACATTCTGGCGGCGGGGCCAGCGACCCATCACTCGCCAGGTCGTTAGGTACGGGGGAACCGGAGGCCTGTGTACAACTCAGCAGCCGAGCCGCCAAAGTTATCCACAGCGGTTTTCCACAGGCACCCCCCGTTTCACGTGAAACCCCGCGTGAAACGCGGTGCCAGCCTGTGGATGACGCGGGGTGGTGATGGCCCCGAGGGCCTGTGGATAACGTGTGGATAATCGATTCGTGGCCAAGCCGGGGTGGCCTGACCCGGAGCGGGGCGGGCGGCTGCGGCCGGCCCGGCGGACCCGAGGGTGGGCGAATCAGGTAGGGACAGTCCTGGCCCGCTCGGTTAGGGTCAGCGTCGTGCACGACACCCCTCCCTCAGTCCCCGATTTCACCTCCTGGCCCTCGTTCCCCTTCGAAGGCGACCTTCAGGTCAAGCACCTCGACGACCCGGTCGCGGTGGAGCCCTCACGCAAGGGCGAGGGAGCTCGGGAATGCACGGCGTGCAGCGCGCCGGACGACGCGTACATCTGGGTCGGCGAGCGCTGGCGGGTTCGCGCCATGGATCGGCCGACCGGGCTGCCGATGGTGCTGATCCTGGAGTCCCGTACCCACCTCGACCTCGGCGACCTACCCAATCTTCTCGCCGCCGAACTGGGCGTGATGACGGTCCGGCTGGAACGGGCGATCCGCTCCCTCGACGGCGTCGCACGGGTCCACGTCAACCGCTGGGGTGACGGGTCGGCTCACCTGCACCTGTGGTTCCTGGCCCGCCCATACGGGCGACTCCAGCTCCGCGGCACGTTCCTGTCGCTGTGGGACTCGATCCTCCCGCCCATCTCCGAGGAGCAGTGGCGGGAGAACCTGGCCCTGGTGGCCGCCTGGCTGGCCGAGTTCGGCGGCCGTCCACTGGCCGAGCCGCCCCGCATCCAGTGGCAGGCGCCGTCGAGTATCGCCGCGCAGTCGTCCGCGTCCGCCGCCGTTCAGGAGGAGGACGACGCCATCGGGGTGATCGAAGCGGCCGAGGAGATCCCGGAACCAGTCGGCGGGGAGGACACCGCAGCCCCGCCGACCGATGAGCCGACGGGCGAGCCGGGACGCCACTGACCCCACGCGCAGCGGGCCGACGCGCGGGAAGGTCAGACGGGGCGGGAAGGTCAGACGGGGCGGGAAGGTCAGACGGGGCGGGAAGGTCAGACGGGGCGGGAAGGTCAGACGGGGCGGGAAGGTCAGACGGGGCGGGCTGCGGCCCGGGTCACCAGCGATCCGAGCACCCGGCCGAAGTCCAGACCGGCTGCCTGCACGGCGAGCGGCAGCAGCGACGTCTCCGTCATCCCCGGCGAGACGTTGGCCTCCAGCACGTGCGGCCGGCCGTCCGCGTCCACGATCAGGTCGACCCGGGAGATGTCGCGCAGCCCGAGCGCGGTGTGTGCGGCCACGGCCACCTCGGCCACCGTGTCCGCCACCTCCGGATCCAGGCGGGCCGGCGCGTGCCAGGTGGTCCGGCCGGCGGTGTACCTGGCCGCATAGTCGTACACGCCGTTGCGGGGCACGATCTCCACGGCGGGCAGCGCCTGCGGCCCCTCCCCGAGGTCGACCACCGAGACGGCCACGTCCATGCCGGGAACGTAGCGCTCGACGAGCGCCGTCGAGTCGTACGCGAAACAGCCGACCATCGCGGCCGGCAGCGACGCCGCCTCCCGGACCACGGCGGCGCCCAGCCCGGAACCGCCCTGCGCCGGCTTCACCATCAGCGGCAGGCCCAGCCGGTCGACGATCCGGTCCAGCACCGCCACCGCGCCCAGCTCGGAGAATCGGTCGTGCGGTAGCGCCACCCAGTCGGGGGTGGGGATGCGGGCCTCCCGCAACACCGCCTTGGCCGACGGCTTGTCCCACGCCAGCCGGGACGCGCGGGCATCGCAGCCGACGTACGGGACGTCGCAGAGGTCGAGCACACCGCGCAGCGAGCCGTCCTCGCCGGTGGCGCCGTGCAGGGCGATCACCACGGCGTCGGGCGGGTCGGCGACCAGCGCCGGCAGCAGGGCGATGTCGGCGTCCCGCAGCTCCGCCTCCACCCCGACGGCCCGGAGCGCGTCGAGCACCCGGCGGCCGGACCGGAGCGAGACGTCCCGCTCGTAGGAGAGCCCGCCGGCGAGCACCAGCACGTGCAACTCGGCGGCGAGGGCGGTCACGGTGATGCGCTCGGCAGGGGTCGAAGCCATGCCGGAATCATGCCAAGTCGGGTCCCGGCGTGTCCGCGCCGGCCTGCCCGCGCCGCACCTCGGGACGGCTGACCGTGCCGAACACCCGGCGCATGGCGATGTCCTGCTCCATCACGCCGGCCAGCCGGCGCACGCCCTCCCGGATCCGCTCGGGCGACGGGAAGGAGAAGTTCAGCCGCATGTTGCCGGTGCCGGTGCCGTCGGCGTAAAAGCCGGTGCCGGGCACGTACGCCACCCGCGCCGCGATGGCCCGCGGCATCATCGCCTTCGAGTCCAGGCCGTCGGGCAGCGTCGCCCAGACGAACAGGCCGCCGGCGGGGTTGGTCCAGGTGGTGCCGGCGGGCATCAGGTCGTCCAGCGCCGCCAGCATCGCGTCCCGGCGCTCCCGATAGACCTCCCGGTAGACCTTGAGCTGCTCCCGCCACGGCATCGTGCCCAGGTAGGTCGAGACGGCGGCCTGGGCGTACCCGCTGGGGCAGAGGATCTGCGCCTCGCTGGCGATCACCAGCTTGTCGCGCACCGCGTGCGGGGCCAGGATCCAGCCCACCCGCAGCCCCGGGGCGAAGGTCTTGGAGAAGGTGCTCAGGTAGAACACGCCGTCGCGGCGGCGGGCCCGCAACGGGCGCGGGGCGTCACCCTCGAAACCGAGCTGACCGTACGGGTCGTCCTCGACCACCAGCAGGCCCGCGCGCTCGCAGATGTCGAGCACCCGTTCGCGCCGCTCCTCGCTGAGCGTCACGCCCGTCGGGTTCTGGTACGTCGGGATCGTGTACAGGAACTTCACCCGCCGGCCGGCGCGGGCCAGCTCCGCGACGGCCGCCTCCAGCGCCTCCGGGATCAGCCCTTCGTCGTCCATCGGCACGTGCACGACCTGGGCCTGGGCGGCCTGGAACACCCCGAGCGCGCCGACGTAGGTCGGCCCCTCGGCGAGCACCACGTCACCCGGGTCGAGGAAGAGCCGGGCCACCAGGTCGAGCGCCTGCTGGCCGCCGACGGTGACCACCACGTCCTCCGGCGACGCCCCGCAGGCCGCGTCGATGCCGGAGAGGGCCATTACCTCGCAGATCCGCTCGCGCAGCTCCAGGGTGCCCTGGCCGATGCCGTACTGGAGGGTGGTGGCCCCGTGCTCGGAGCCGAGCCGGCCGAGCATTTCGCCCACCGCGTCCAGCGGCAGGGCGGCGATGTAGGGTGCGCCTCCGGCGAGGGAGACAACCTCCGGCCGGCTGGCCACCGCGAACAGCGCGCGGATCTCCGAGGCGGTCATACCCCGGACGCGCCGGGCGTACCGGTCGGTGTAGTCGTCGAGCGTCGTGCCGGTCATGACATCACCTCGATCGCGTGTCGGGCGGCTCCCGCCTGCCCGGGATACCCGGGACGCCGCAGACCATGGCGGTACGGGACGCAGATGCCCCGATGGTAGTCCGGTCGGCGGCGACCGGGGCCACGACGTGACCCCCGGGTCCACATCCCGGACCGGTGAACCGGACGGCGGGGTACCCCGGGTGCATTCGCGCGTCCCCTCCCGTAGCGTCGCCAGTCGGCGTACGATCGCTCGTCGGGGGCCGAGGCGGCGGCGTTGCGCGCCGGTCTCGCCTCTGAGCCTATTGTGGGGATGCGCCAATGTCGCGACGTCTGGTCAGCTTGACCCTCGACACCCTCGAAGACCTGCCCCGTCCCTGCCGGCAGTGCGTCTACTGGGAGCTTGATCCGGTGTCCGCCGACCGGGCCTGCGCGGCTGGCGACCCGGGGCTGGAGAAGGAGGCCTGGGTCTCCCAGACACTGCTGGAGTGGGGCTCCTGCGGCAAGCTCGCTTACGTCGACGGGATGCCCGCCGGCTTCGTCATGTACGCACCGCCGGCGTATGTGCCCCGCGCGATGGCGTTCCCCACCTCGCCCGTCTCCGCCGACGCCGCGCTGCTGATGACCGCGCACGTGGTGGCCCCTTTTGCCGGTGGCGGGCTCGGTCGGATGCTCGTGCAGGGCGTGGCCCGGGACCTCACCAAGCGGGGGATCAAGGCGATCGAGGCGTTCGGCGACGCGAAGTTCGGCGACGACGGCGACCCGCCCGGCAGCTGTGTCGCCCCCGCCGACTACTTCCTCTCGGTGGGCTTCAAGACGGTCCGGGCGCACCCGCGCTATCCCCGGCTGCGATTGGAGCTGCGGACCGCGCTGAGCTGGAAGTCCGACGTCGAGTACGCCCTGGAGAAGCTGCTCGGCTCGATGAGCCCGGAGACCCTGCTCCGGCCGGTCCGGCCCGCCCCGGCCACCCGTTCCACCAGCGGCTGACCCCACACCGTCACCGCCGTACGGAGCGGCGGCACGTCTGTGGCCCGGCCCGAACCCGCTCAGGAGCTCGGGCAACGGGCCGACCGGGCTCAGGCGGTCGCCACCCGACCCGCCGCGACCGCCGCACGCAACTCGCTGACGTCGATCGAGCCGGTGGGCACGTCCCGCTCGACCGGGAAGTACATCCGCTGGACGGCGGCCACGATCGCCTCGACGATCCGGTCCCGGAAGCGCGGGTCGACCAACAGCCCACGGTCCGCCGGGGAGGTCAGGTAGCCCACCTCCACCCGTACCGCCGGCATCCGGGTCAGCCGGAGCAGGTCCCACGTCTTGGCGTGGGTCCGGCAGTCCCGTAGCCCGGTCCGGGCCACGATCTCCCGCTGGACCAACCCGGCCAGCCGCTCACCGGTGGCCGAGGTGACCCCGTTGTCGGTCCCGTAGTGGTAGGTCGCCACGCCGTCGGCCTCCGGATTGGCGTGCCCGTCGGTGTGCAGCGAGATGAACACGTCCGCGCCCAGGGAGTTGGCCAGCTGCGCCCGCTCCACGTCCGGCAGGCAGCTTCCCGGCGCCGGCCCTCGGGTCAGCTGCACCCGCACCCCGGAAGCGGCGAACCGCCCCTCCAGCCTGCTGGCCAGGTCGTGCACCAGGTCGGACTCGGTCCAGCGCAGCGGCCCGTCCGGCACCACCACCCCCGGATCGGTGCCGCCGTGCCCCGGGTCGATGACCACGGTCCGGCCGACCAGGGCCGGGCCGGCCTGCCGGATCGCGTCGGACTCGCGCAGCCACTGCGGCCGGCCGCCCACCACCTTGCGTCCCAGGCGACGCAGCGCCCCCATCGTGCACGGGCCGCAGGAGCCGTCGGGCTTGAGCCCCATCTCCCGCTGGAACTGGGCCACCGCCCGGGAGGTGCGTAGGCCGTAGATGGCGTCGGCGCGACCCACGTCGTACCCCATCTCCAGCAGGCGTTCCTGCAGCGACCGGACGTCCTCGCCGATCAGCGGCTCCGGCACCGCGTGGTACAGGGTCCGCGCGCCGAGCCGCCAGCGGGCGGCGTCCAGGGCGCACCACGTCTCCGTGCCGACCCGCCCGTCCACGCTGAGCCCTCGGGACTGCTGGAACGCCCGGACCGCGCGCTCGGTCGCGGCGTCGAACTCGTCGTCGTCGCCCGTGGGTGCCGAGGGGAGCAGGTCGAGGCCGGTCAGTACGCCGCGGATCTCGGTCACCGCCGGTCCCCGGTCGCCGGGTCGGATCGGACGCACGCTCGACCCCCTTCGAACGGTTGCCGGCCGGTCGTCCCGCGACGCCGGAGGCGGGCCACGACCCGCACGGCGACGGGGCGCGGCGTGGCCGACCACCGGACGCCCCTCGGTTGAGGCTATGCGTTCCCGCCCGCCGAGGTGCGATGTCCGCCCAGGTCAAGGGCCGGAAACCCGGAACCCCCGCACCCGGGAGGGATGCGGGGGCTCCGGGTCGCGTCGGTCAGAGCGCGGACTGGATCAGCTTGACCAGCTCGCCCTTCGGCTTGGCGCCGGCGATGGACCGGACCGGCTCGCCGTCCTTGAAGACGGTCAGGGTCGGCACGGACATCACCCGGTAGGCGCGGGCCGTCTCCGGGTTCTCGTCGATGTTGAGCTTCACGATGCTGATCTGGTCGCCCATTTCGCCGGCGATCTCCTCCAGCAGCGGCGAAACCTTGCGGCACGGTGCACACCACTCGGCCCAGAAGTCGACGAGCACCGGCTTGTCGGACTTCAGCACGTCGACGGCGAAGCTCGCGTCGGTGACCGCCTTTGTCGCTCCCACTATGACTCTCCTCCAGAAAACTCAGTCGTCGTTCGGTGACACGCCGTGCGGCGTCGCTGCTGCTACCTGGCTCAGGGCTGGATCGTGGCGACGAAGCGCTCGGCGTCCAGGGCGGCGGCGCAGCCCGTGCCGGCGGCGGTGATCGCCTGCCGGTAGGTGTGGTCGACCACGTCGCCGGCCGCGAACACGCCCGGGATGCTGGTCCGGGTGCTCGGGGCCTGCACCTTCACGTAGCCCTCGTCGTCCAGCTCGACCTGGTCGCGGAACAGCTCGCTGCGCGGGTCGTGACCGATCGCCACGAAGACACCGGTGACGTCGAGAACTTTGCTCTCCCCGCTGTGCACGTTGCGGACCCGTACGCCGGTGACCTTGCCGTCGGCGCCGAGGACCTCCTCGACCACCGCGTTCCACTCGACCTTGATCTTGTCGTTGCCCAGCGCCCGATCGGCCATGATCTTGCTGGCCCGGAACGAGTCGCGCCGGTGGATGATGGTGACCGACTCGGCGAACCGGGTGAGGAAGCTGGCCTCCTCCATCGCCGAGTCACCGCCGCCGACGACCACGATGTGCTGGTTGCGGAAGAAGAAGCCGTCACAGGTGGCACAGGACGAGACGCCGTGGCCGAGGTATTCCTGCTCACCGGGCACGCCCAGGGGACGCCAGGCCGAACCGGTGGAGAGGATGATCGCCTTGGCCCGGTACGCGGTCTCGCCGACCCACACGGTGCTCACCGCGTCGGAGCCGACGCTGCCGGTGTCCTTCAGCTCGACCCGGGTCACGTCGTCGGTGAGGAACTCGGCACCGAACCGCTCGGCCTGCTTGCGCATGTTGTCCATCAGCTCGGGGCCGAGGATGCCGTCGGCGAACCCGGGGAAGTTCTCCACCTCGGTCGTCGTCATCAGTGCGCCACCGGACTGCACGCCTTCGATGATCAGCGGCTTGAGGTTGGCGCGCGCGGCATAGACCGCCGCCGTGTAGCCGGCCGGCCCGGAGCCGATGATGATCAGGTTGCGGACCTCGTCCACTGCCGTCTCCCGATGTGTGTGGTCGCCATCGGCGCACGCACCGATGCCGGTCTGAGTGCCGCCGCCACGCGGACGCCGACTCCTGACTTGCAGAACGTCATCGTACGAAGTGGGGATTCCCGAGCCGGTCATCCGGTGGGTCAGGTCACGTGGAAGGACGGCATCGCCGATTCCGCCTTGCCCGGGCCCGGCCGGTCACCCCCGACCGGCGAACCGCGACCTCACCCTACCCGCGCCCGGTAGCGGGTGTCGGCCCCGGATCCGGGTACGCCGCACTCCGGGCCGCTGACCCAGGCCCAGTGCGCCCCGGACGGGTCGACGAAGCGCACGACCAGCGCCGGGTCGCCCCGGAACCGGGCGTAGTCGACCAGGTCGACGGTCAGCGGACCGGCCCCGTGCTCGGTGCTGACCGCCGCGAGGCAGGGGGCCAGAGCACCCGGTGTGGCGAGCCGGGAGAGGCCGCCGGCCGCCGGGAGGCGTTCTCCCACGACAGCCGGCGGTTCCGCCGATCCCTGCCCGAACGGCTTGGTCGGCCCTTTCGGCGGCCTGGCGGAGGCCCCGGCGGCCAGCGTCTCCGGCGTCCAGTCGGTGCCGCTGTGCTGCGGCATGCCGGCCGCGCGGAACGAGCCCTGCGTATCCCTAGCCGCCCCGGCGGGTTCGTTCACCGTGGTGGCCGACGCGCTGTCGGACTGTGTGGTCTCGGCGACGAACCGGTTGATCCCCAGCCCGACGGCGAACACCGACGCCGTGGCCAGCGCCACCGGCCCGGCGATCCGGGCCCAGCGTCGTCCGCGCCGGCCGGGACCGGCGGTGCCGGTACGCCCGGTCGTCGGCCCGGACTCGCCGGCCGGCCGGCGGGACCCGCCCGACGGCTGGGCCGGCACCAGCGCGGCCGGTACGCCGGCCGCGCTGTCGAGGTCGATCCGGCCCGTGGCGTCCGGAACGGCGGAGGAGCCGGTGGGCGTGCCCGGGCCGGCGCCGGCCAGCGCGGCGGCGAGCCGTTCGACGACCGCCAGCGGCATCTCGGGGGCCGGACCGGCCCAGGCCGCGAGGTCCTCGCCGACCCGGACCAGGGCCGGCACCAGCGCGTCGTGGGCCTCGGCCCAGGCCGGGTCCTGCTCGACCCGCCGGGCCACGACCGCCTCGTCCGGCGTGCCGGCGAGCGCGCCGCCGAGGTAGTCGGCGAGCAGGTCGTGGTCGACCTCCCTGAACCCCCCGGCCGTCACGATTCCTCCAGGTTGGCGTCGCGCCGGGAGTGCCCCGACCCAGATCGGACGCCCCCCGGCTGCCGGGGGTTCCCCGGGGTGACGACGGGCACGTCCAGACCGGCCACGGCCCCGCCGTCGGGTACGGCGGCACCCCGGCCGCGTGTCCCGGACCGCGCGCCCTGCGGCGGGGCGACCCGCCCGGACCGGAGGTTCGGGCCCTCGTCGGTCGTCCTGCCGGGCACGACGCCCGTGCGCAGGTGGCCGAGGGCCACGGCGAGTCGGGCACGACCCCGGGCGCAGCGGCTCTTGACCGTCCCTTCGGCGACGCCGAGGATCCGGGCCACCTCGGCGACGGGGTAGCCCTGCACGTCCACCAGCACCAGCGCCGCCCGCTGCTCGACCGGCAGCTCGGCGAGGGCCTGGCGGACCACCAGGGCGGTGTCGTGGTCCTGGACGGGGGCGGCCGGCTCCACCCCGCCGGTCGACGGGCCGTCGTCGGGGCCGTGCGTCCCGTCCGGCAGCGGAACGGTCGGGTGCGCCTGCCGGCGGCGGATCCGGTCCAGGCAGGCGTTCACCACGATCCGGTGCAGCCAGGTGGTGACGGCGGAGTCGCCCCGGAAACGGGCCGCCGCGCGGTGGGCGGAGAGCAGCGCGTCCTGGAGCGCGTCGGCGGCCTCCTCGCGGTCGCCGATTGTCCGCAGGGCCACCGCCCAGAGCCGGTCCCGGTGTCGGTGGAAGAGCTCGGTGAAGGCGTACCGGTCGCCGGCGACGTGGGCGCGGAGCAGCTCCACGTCGCTCGGCCCGATGCCCGGGACGGAGTCGGTCGGAACGGCCACCGGTGGACGGCGCTGGCCGTCCACCGGTACGTCTGTGGTCCGCTCGTCGTGGCCGTCCATCACCACGCCCGCCCGGGGTGGCGACCCGTCGACGGTCGCCGGTTCACGACCCCTGGACCGTGATCTCCTGGACCCCGACCTGGTAGCCCCGGTCGTTCGAGGGCAGCGCGGTGAGCCAGAACAGCAGGAAGCGGTACTTCGCGTCGGCGTCGAAGCCGTTGAAGGTCATGGTGGTGCCGTCGTGCTCCTCGAACGGCTGCCCGACCGGGTTCTTCTGGTAGCTCGTGAACAGCAACTTGTCGCCGGCCGAGGTGGAGGGCGGGTCGGTCTTGCCGGTGAAGAGCTGGGCGGACGCCCCGGTGGCGGAGAGGCTCACCTGCACCGACTTGACCGTGCGCTCCTCGCCGAGGTCGATCCAGACCCCCATGCCGCTCTTGCGGTTGCCGAAGTTCGACTGGGTGTAGGTGTCGGTGTCCCAGGCATTGTCCCGGTCGCCGTCGATCACCTTCTCGGCGCCGCCCAGCTCGTCGCGGAGCTTGCTGTCCGGGTCGATGATGCGCACTTCGCTCACCGAGAGCTTGCGTGTGGCGGCGGGGGCCACCTCGCTGGCCGGGGCGCTGCTGGACGGCCGGGCCACCGGCTCGGTCTGCGGGGGTTCGTCGTCCCCGCCCAGCGCGCTGATTCCGATGAGCAGGCCGACCAGGGCGACCGCCAGCAGGCCGGCGATGCCGATGGCGACCTTCCGGCCGCCCACCGACGCCAGCGGGGACGGCTCGTCGCCGGTCTCCGCGGCGAACCGCAGCGGCCCGGCCGGCTCCAGGTACGGCTCTTCCTCGATCGGGATGTCGAGCCGGCCCAGCTCGGCCGCAAGCACGTCCGACGGGGGCGGGGCGATCCCGGCGTCGAGCAGGTCCATCGTCAGGTCGTCGAGGTAGGCCGGCACTCCGGCGCGGACCTGCCGCGGTGCGGCGATCGCCCCGCTGGCATCCCGGACGGCGTCCGGGATGGCGGCCCGGCCGTGCCCGGCGGTGGCGCCGCGCAACGGGGCCTCGGCGTGCGGCCAGTGCCCGGTCAGGGCGAAGTAGAGGATGCCGCCGACTGCCCGGACGTCGTTCTCCTGGCTGTCGGCGCCGTCGGTGCGGGCGTCGGCCAGCACAACCCGGCCCTCTTGGCTGATCATCACGGTGCCGGGGTGCATGTTGCCGTGCACCATGCCGGTGGCGTGCACGGCGGCCAGCGCGCTGGCCGCCGCGTTGCCGATCGCGGTCGCCCGGCCCGGGTCGAGGGGGCCGTCCGCCACCATCTCCCGCAGGGACTGCCCGTCCACCCACTCGCGGACCACGTACGCCCGCTCGGCCTCGTCGATGGCGTCGTAGACGCCGACCAGATTCGGGTGGATCACCCGGCTGGCCGCGACGGCGGCCTGGAGCATCTCGGTGGCCGAGTCGCCGCCCGGGTAGCGCAGCACGACCGCGACGGGACGGCGCAGCACGACGTCGACTCCGCGCCAGACCAGCCGGCCGGCGCTGTCATTGTTGATGTGCTCGACCAGCTCGTACCGCTCGGCGAGGATCTCACCCGCCGTGGGAGCACCGAAGGTCATGACCGGCGGAGCGCTCTCCTCCGCCTCCTGACCCTCGCCGACCTGGGTCACCCGTCCTCCCTCGGTGATCGTGTCGATCGATGGACCCGCGCTGCTGGGCATGTGGCTTCCCGCTCTGCCTGTTGAGGAACCGGCCGACGGCGCCGACGCGGAACGCCTGGCTCAGCCGTACCCGTCGAGAGCGACCTTACCCGGGTTGCCCGCCTCCCCGACATGTCATCTTCCCGCCGTACCTGGCGGAGGTGCCGGGACATGCCGGACTCGCCCGGTTACGGCCGTTGTCGGCCACGTTGCTGGCACATGTACTGGCCAATCTAGAGGTTGACCGCAAGTAGTCGTCGCAGGGGCCGGGCCGGTGTGGCGGGCTGGTTCCGCCGCCCGGATTCCCCACCCAACGGCCCGCCATGCTCAACCTTTCGGCTGGTTATCCACAGGCACTTATGGTCGCTGACCCGCGAATCGCTGAGTTATCCACAGGCGTATCCCCAGCCTGGTGATCCCCAGTCACCCTGCGTGCCAGCGGGCCGCACGGCTCCCGGCGCGATGCCGGGTCAGCGCCCGAGGCGGCTGCGGACCATCCCGATCACCTCGGTGATCTCCCTGATCCGCAGCACCATGGCGAGCCCCAGGTACGTCCCGCCGATGACCGCGCCGCCGACCACGATCTGCACCGCCGACTGGACCAGCGTGGGCGCGTCGTCGCCCGGCAGCAGCTTCACCACCAGCAACCCGAGGACGGTGGCCCCGGCGGCGGCGACGGCCACCCGCACGAACGTGCCGGCGATCTGCCCCATCCCGAGCCGGCCCACCCGGCTGCGTAGCAGCCACGCCGAGATGAAGGCCGCCGCCGCGTACGAGATGGCGTTGCCGAGCATCATCCCGGCGGCGGCGAAGCTCGCCGCGAAGAGTGAGAAGAGGCCGATCTGCACGGCGACCCGCAGCCCCACCACCGGGATGTTGATCAGAGCCGGCGTCCGGGTGTCCGGCAGCGCGTAGAAGGCGAAGGTGAAGAGCTGGCTGATCGCGAACGGCACCAGCGCGATGCCCGCCACGACCAGCACCGGGACGGTGTCCCGGGCGTTCTGCTCGGTGAACGCGCCGTGCTGGAACAGGGCGAACGCGACCGGGTTGGCCAACACGGCGTAGCAGACCCCGATCGGGGCCAGCACCGCAGTGACCGTCCGGGTGCCCCGAGACAGGTCGGCGGCCAGGTCGGCGTACCGGCCGTCGGCCGCGGCGGCGCTCATCCGGGGCATCAGCGCGGTGATGATCGACACGGCGATGATGCCGTGCGCCATCATCAGCAGCAGGAAGACGTTGTTGTAGATCAGCGGGCCGGCGGCCTTCTCGCCACTGGCCCGGCTCAGCAGGTTGAACACCACGACCAGGCCGAGCTGGCTGACCGCGACGTAGCAGAACATCCAGGCGCCGAGGCGGCCCAGCTCGGCGAGGCCGAGCTTGCCGAAGTCGAAGCGGAACCGCCAGCGGAAGCCGACCTTGCGCAGCGCCGGCAGCAGACCGGCGGCCTGGATCGCCACGCCCAGCAGGGTCCCCCCGCCGATGAGTAGGACGCGCCCGAGCGACATCTCGCCCGGCTCGACGATCTTCGCTCCGAAGATCGCGATGTAGAGCCCGCCGGTCGCGATCACCACGATGTTGTTGAGGATGGGGGCCCACATCGGAGCCGCGAAGTGGCCCCGGGTGTTCAGCACCGCACTGATCAACGCGCTCAGGCCGGTAAAGAAGATCATCGGCAGCATCAGCCGGGACAGCGCGTTGACCAGGTCGCGGTACTCGTCGGTCTGCTGGTCGCTGGCGTACAGCCAGGTCAGCACCGGCGCCAGCGCCACCGCGAGCACCGCCGCCACGGCCAGCGCGATCACCGCCAGGGTGAGCAGCCGCTGGGCGTACGCCTGGCCCTGGTCGTCGTCGGTCTTGCGCCGGCGCACCAGCACCGGGACCAGCACGCTGGTCAGGATGCCACCGAGCAGGAATTCGTACACCATGCCGGGGAAGATCTGCGCCGTGGTGTAGGCGTCGCCGACCAGGGCCCCGCCCAGCGCGGCCGTGAGCACGAGCGTGCGCAGGAAGCCGGTGCCCCGGCTGACCAGGCTGCCGATCGCCATCACCGCGCTGTTGGTTGCGGCGCTGGTCTCCGCGACGACCTCCTGCGGGGGCGCGGTCGCCTCCAGGGCGGGCTGGTTCAGTGGCTCCGCCGAGATGAAGGTGGCGTCGTCGCCCGGGGGCCGTCCGCCGCCCTGCGCGGCGTTCGCGCTGCGGTAGAGACCGCCGCTCATCTTCCAGCCTCCAAGGGGTACGTCGGAGCCGGGCACCGGCCCGCACCCCATGACCATAGTCAACCCCACGGTTGACCCGCGCCCGGCGGATCAGTTCCCCCGCCGGCCCGATAGGCTGGGGATCCCATGTCCGAAGCCTCCGCTCCCCACGCCGCTGACCGCCGCGAGCTCACCGCCGCGCAGCACAACGCCGTCGCCGAACTGCTCCGCGTCTCCCCCGTCGCCGACGAGCTGGGCCGCCGGTTCGCCAAGGCGGGCCACGAGCTGCACCTGGTGGGGGGTTCGGTACGCGACGCCCTGCTCGGTCGACTCGGCGACGACCTGGACTTCTGCACCGACGCCCACCCCGACCAGACCCTGCGGATCATCAAGGGCTGGGCCGAGTCGGTCTGGGAGACCGGCCGCGAGTTCGGCACCATCGGCTGCCAGCGCGACGGGTTGCGGCTGGAGATCACCACTTTCCGCGCCGAGGCGTACGACCAGGTCAGTCGGAACCCCGTCGTCGAGTACGGCACCAACCTCGCCGATGACCTGAAGCGCCGCGACTTCACGATCAACGCGATGGCGGTCAGTCTGCCCGGGCACCGGTTCGCCGACCCGCACGGCGGCCTCGACGACCTCGCCGCCAAGGTGATCCGTACCCCCGGCACCCCCGCCGAGTCGTTCGGCGACGACCCGCTGCGGATGCTGCGGGCGGCCCGGTTCGCCGCCCAGCTCCGCTTCACCGTCCACCCGGATGTGCGCGCCGCGATGGCCCGGATGGCCGCCGACCTCGACCGGATCACCGCCGAGCGGATCCGCGACGAGTTCACCAAGCTGCTCTGCGGCGCGGACCCGATCACCGGGCTGCGGCTGCTGGTCGACACCGGGCTGGCCGACCGCTTCCTGCCCGAGCTGACCGGGCTGAAGCTGGAGATCGACGAGCACGCCCAGCACAAGGACGTCTACGAGCACACCCTCACCGTGGTGAGCAACGCCGTGTCGTACGAGACCGACGGCTGCGACTTCGTCCTGCGGATGGCCGCGCTGATGCACGACGTCGGCAAGCCGGCCACCAAGGCGGTCGGGTCGGACAGCCGGGTCAGCTTCCACCACCACGAGGTGGTCGGCGCCCGGCTGACCAAGGCCCGGATGAAGGCCATGAAGTACCCGAAGGACGTCACCACGCAGGTGGTCAAGCTGGTCGGCCTGCACCTGCGCTTCTACGGGTACGGCCGGGGCGAGTGGACGGACTCGGCGGTGCGCCGCTACGTCACCGACGCCGAGGAACTGCTACCCCGGCTGCACAAGCTGACCCGCTCGGACTGCACCACCCGCAACCGGCGCAAGGCCGCCGCCCTGGCGGCGGACTACGACGCGCTGGAGGAGCGGATCGCCCGGATCGAGGCCGAGGAGGACCTGGCCCGGGTCCGCCCCGACCTGGACGGCAACGCGATCATGGAGCTGCTCGGCGTGCCGCCGGGGCCGGTCGTCGGCCGAGCCTGGAAGCACCTGAAGGAGCTGCGCCTGGAGCGCGGCCCGCTGGACCGCGACGAGGCGGAGGCGGAGCTGCTGCGCTGGGCCCGCGAGCAGGGCATCACGCCGAACTGAGCATGGAAAAGGGGCCCCGGCCGACGGATTGACGTCGGCCGGGGCCCCTTTTGTCAGCTCAGGCGTCGACCGCGGGCTTGCCGCCGCCGCCGGACTGGGCCGCCCCGAGCTTGCCGAGCAGACTGGCCAGGTCGATGCCGGTCAGGTCGGTGCCGAGCTGGAGCCCCTGCGCCACGTTGCTCGCCACCGACTTCGTCAGCGAGGACGCCCCGTCGGTGGAGATCACCGTCAGCTTGTCGATCGCGCCGATCGGCGCGCTGGCCGCCTCGACCACCTGCGGCAGCACCCGGACCAGCAGGTCCAGCACCGCCGCCTCGCCGTACGCGGCGAACGCCTCGGCCTTGCGGGCCATCGCGTCGGCCTCGGCCTGCCCCTTGGCCAGGATGGCCGCAGCCTCGGCCTGCCCCTCCCGCTCGACCGCCTCGGCGATCGCGGAGCGCCGGCGCTGCTCGGCCTCGCCCTCCTTGGCGCCCTCGATCGCGTTCGCCTCGGCCAGGGCGGCCCGACGGGCCCGCTCGCCCTCACCGGTGAGCCGGGACTGCTCGGCGACGGCCTGCGCGGCGGCGATGGTGGCCTGCCGCTGGGCGTCGGCGTTCAGCACGGCCGCGTTGCGGGCCGCCTCGGCCTCCTGCTCCACCTTGTACCGGGCGGCGTCGGCCGGCTTGCGCACCTCGGTGTCGAGCTGGCGCTGCTTCAGCTCGGCGTTGCGCTCGGCCACCTTCTGCTGCTCGGAGAGGATCGCCTGGTCCCGCTCGGCCTGGGCGAGCGGGCCGGCCGCCGCCGACTTCGCCTTCGCGGCGTCGATCTCGGCCTGGATGGCGGCCTGCTTCAGCGACAGGTTCCGGTTCGCCTCGGCGATGGCCTCCTCGGCCAGCAGCCGCTCCTGCTCGGCCTGCTGCCGGGCCCGGGCCTCGGCGATCGAGGCGTCCTTGAGCACCCGGGCCGCCTCCGGGCGCCCCAGGTCCTGCAGGTACGACCCCTCGGCCACGATGTCCTGGAGCTGGAAGGTGTCCAGCACCAGGCCCTGGTTGGTCATCGAGTGCTCGGCTTCCTCGGCCACCGCGCTGGCGAAGGCCGCCCGGTCCCGGATGACCTCCTCGACGGTGAGCCGGCCGACGATCGAGCGCAGCGCGCCGGCCAGCACCTCGCGGGTGAAGTTGTCGATCTCGTCCTGCTGGTGCAGGAAGCGCTGGGCGGCGGCGCGGATCGCGTCCTCGGTGCCGCCCACCTTGACGATGGCGACGCCGTGCAGGTCGGCCCGGATGCCCTGCTTGCTCACCGCGCCCTTGATGCCGACGTCGATGCGGCGGCTGGACAGGTCCAGCGACTGGATCTTCTGCACCACCGGCAGGACGAAGACCGACGCGCCGAGGACGACCTTCTGCCCGGAGTTGTCGGTGGACCGGCCACCGTCGGCGTTCTGCGTGGTCCGGCCCTTGCGGCCGGTGACGATGAACGCCTCGTTGGGCCCGGCGACCTTGATCCGGGAGAGCACGAAGAGAAGGAGGAAGACGACGAGGAGGACCGCGCCGCCGATGGCGATGAGAAGGGGCATGCGACTTCCACTCCGAGGGGTGTGAGGGGGTTCGGTTGATCCCTGCGGCAGGGTTCAGTAGGTCTCGACGTACACGCTGGTCTCGCTCAGGGCCTCCACCACGAAAACCTGGGCGCCGACCGGGATCGGCTCGTCGGCGCGGGCGTTGAGCTTCACCGGCTGGCCGGCGACGCGGATCCGGACCTCGCCGTACCCGCCCGCCGGCACCGGGGTGACCACCAGGCCGAGCGCGCCGACCAGGTCGTTGCGGGTGGGGGTGGGATCGGTCCGCATGGCGCGGGCCGCCCGGCTGAGCCGGACCGCGAGCCAGGCCGTGGGCACCGCCGCCACCGCGCCGCCGGCCACCGCAGCCGCGATCATCCCCGGGGTACGCCCGCCGACCAGCTCGTTGACGATCGCGGCGCCGAAGCCGAACGCGCCGGTGAAACCGGCTACCGCCTCGACGGACACCGGCCCGTCGACGCCGGGATGGCTGAGCTGGAACAGCTCCGCGCCGAGCAGGGCCAGCGCCAGAACGGCGACGCCCGCCCCGCCGATGATCAGGAAGATGAGCGTCCCCGAGGCCATGAGCTGCACGGTAGCGCCGCCGCGCAAGGTCACCCGACGGCCGTGGCCCACGCCCGGTGGAGGCGGTGGGGCTCCGATGGTCAAGACGCCCACCGGAGCCGGAGGTTTGCCCGATCCGGGCACCGATGACCGAGCCCGGGGAGCGGGAGGCGACAATGGGGTGTGCGCTGGACCGTCCTCGACTCGCCGATCGGCGAGTTCTCCGTGGCCACCGACGACGCCGGGGTGTGCGGCGCGCACTTCGGGCGGGTGGCGGCAGCGGCCGAGACGCCCGGCGACGAGTTGTCCGGGCGGGCCGTGGCGGAGCTGCGGGCGTACTTCGCCGGCGAGCTGACCGAGTTCACGGTGCCGGTGGTGGCACGCCGGGGCTCGGAGTTCGAGCGGGCGGTGTGGCGGGAGATGACCCGCATCCCGTACGGGGAGACGTCGACCTACGGCGAGGTGGCCCGGGTAGTCGGCGACCCCGGTGCGGCGCGGGCGGTCGGGGTGGCCTGCAACCGCAACCCGGTCCCCGTCATCGTGCCCTGCCACCGGATCGTCGGCGCGGGGGCGAAGCTGGTCGGCTTCGGCGGCGGCCTACCCCGCAAGGTGAAGCTGCTGGAGCTGGAGGCCGGCGTCGCCCTGCGCCGCGCCTGGTCCTGACCGCTGCCGGGGCGCGCGGCGGGAGGGGCGGGTCAGCGAGTCAGGCGAGACGCCCGGCGCGCAGGCCGGTGAGGAAGACGCCCCAGTTGGCGGCGGCGTAGACCAGGACGGGTCCGCCGCGGTCCTTGCTGTCGCGTACGGCGAACCGGCCGCTGCCGTCGCGCACCGGCCCCGCCTCGACGCAGTTGCCGCCGCCACTACCGCTGCGGGTGCTGACGTGCCAGGCCACCGGCAGCCCGGTGCCGGTGGGTTGGTGGACCGTCGTCATGTGCTCACTCCAGACGTGCTTCCAGATCGAAGAGGACCCGCTGCACGGCACCGTTGCGCAGCGCCGCCCGGCATAGCCGATCGTAGCGCTGGTGCAGCGAATCGGCCTTTTCCCCTTCGACCACCACCGTCCCGACGGCAGTGGAGACGCAACCGGTCGGCGGGTAGGGGCGGCGCATCCGGAAGACATCGAAGGTGCCGTCGGGGCTCGGGTGGGCTCCCGCGCTGGCCGGCAGGATCATGATCTCGACATTCGGCCAGCCGGCCACCGTGCGGAGGTGGGTGAGCTGGGCGCGCATCACCTCGTTCCCGCCGACGAGTCGTCGGAGGGCACCCTCGTCGATCACCGTGGAGAACCGGACCGGCTCGGGCTCCTCCAGCCGCCGCTGTCGTTGCATCCGTACCTCGACGTAGCGGGCGACCTCTTCGTCGGTGGCGGCGTCGTCCCAGGCCCGGATCAGGGCTTCGGCGTAGGCCCGGGTCTGGAGCAGCCCGGGGACGACCGCCATCTCGAAAGACTTGATCTCGGTGGCCCGGCTCTCCAACCAGATCCAGTCGATCAGTGACCCGGCGACATTGGCGCTGAACCCGTCCCACCAACCCTTCTGCCAGGCGTCCTGCGCCATGGTCTTGAGGTCTTCCCGGCAGCGTTGGTCGTCGATCCCGCACAGGTCGAGGTAGGCGAGGACCTCGGGCACCCGAGGCGGGATGATCCCGGACTCCATTCGACTCACCGTGGACGCGTTCCGGTTGATGAAGTCGCCCACCTCCTTGAGGGTCAGCCTGGCCCCTTCCCGCATCTCACGGAGTTGCTGGCCGATCCACTGTGCCCGCAGGGTCACCGCCTGCTCATTGATCATCCCGCGCTCCCATGTTCGCCGACTTCTACTCCCGCGTTCAGGACAGCATGAGCCGAGAAGCGTTGATACGCAAGCTTGCGTAACCGATGACTGGAGTGCATCCTTCGTATGGCTGCGGTCACCAAGGGTGATCAGTGGCTGTGGTGATGGAAGGACCGGGGTGGGTTGGCTTGGCGGCATGCCCACCCCGGTCCGGGAACAAGCCGAACGGGAGACACATCGCGATGGATGGCGTCCCGGGGAACGACTCCCCGACTGTCTACCACGCCGTACCCGCTGCGAGCGGACACCGGCGCGCCTGCGTTGTGCGTACCCCTTCGGTTTCGGCCGAGGGGTGCGCTGACCCGACAGCGCACCCCTCGGCACGAGCCGGGCGGGCGTGCGGACCCCGCCGCGAATCCCCCTCGCGGCGGTGACGGACCGCGCGCCCGCCCCCTTCAGGCGAGGGGTACGCACCGATGGGGTTGCACGAGAGTGGGGAACGGTCGGAGAACCGCGCCGCGTACGAGATCATCGCCGCGCACGTACTCGATCCGGCCGGGCTCTGCCGGGTCTGCCAGGTCCCGGGGCCGTGCCGGCCGGCCAACGCGGCGGCGAACCGGCTGGTCGAATTGGGGCTGCCGGTGTGCCCAGCGGCGGTGCCGGAATCCCGCCTGGCGGCCCTGCGACGCTGGCGGGCCTGGGCGCGTCCCTGTATTCCTACCGGCCGCAAGAACTGGCTTGAGTCGTGACCGGGCGGCGGCTGCCGGCACTGGTGCGAATTGCCTGGCAGGTGTTGGAGTACCACCGGCACCGCCGTTGTCGGGCGTGCTGCGTCGGGGGTTGTCCTGCCGTCGAGGTGGCGCGGGCCCGGATCAGGGCGTGGCGGCGGTACGGGTCGTGAGCGTCGAGATCAGGGCCGGTGACGTGGTCCAGGTGACCCGGGCTGCCGAGGGCCTGACGCACTGACGCACCGACGCTCCGGCGGACACGCGGTGAATGAACAAGTAACGGCTGTTACGCATTCGATCCTCATGTTGCCGCACCCGACTTTCATGTCCGGCCGTTGGCAGGTACGCGGCCTGTGGGCGGCGCTCGGGAGCAACATCCGAGCAGGTCAACAGGACCCGCTCCACCTAATTTGCGAGGAGGCAGAGAGAGTGCCAAGCGTGGTTGACGTGGCCCCTGAGGAGCTATACAAAAGTGGTATGGCCTTCACCCTGACGCTCAAGCCCGAAGTCGAACAGCGGCTCCGTGAGCTGGCCGAAGCCGAGCACCGCTCGATGCACAAGACCGTCGAGGTGGCGATCCAGGAGTACCTCGAACGTCAAGAACGCAACGAGTGGACCCGCCAGGCAGCCCGGCGGGTCTTCGAGGAGGACGCTGAGTTCTTCGAGATGTTGGGGGACCGGTGAGGCAGCCCTGGCCGGAGCCGGAGGATCTGCTGACCCTTCTGGCTGAGTACACCGGTCCGCAGAGTCGGGTGCGGGACGCGGGCATCCTGGTCGCCGCAGCGGCCCGCCCGCACGCTCGAATGATGACTCGCCCGGCCTACCCGACCGTCTTGGACAAAGCGGCGGCGCTGCTGCACGGGCTGATGATGTGGCGGCCCCTGGACATGTGGAACGCCGGGTTGGCCTGGGCCGCGATGCGGGTGTTTCTGCAGCGCGGCGGGCTGACCTTCACCATGCCGGCCAAGGAGCGGATGGGGCTGACCGACGCGTTGACCAGTGGTGAGGTGGACTCGGTCGACGAGTTGGCATTGCGGCTGTCGCCGTACCTGGAGATGTCGGCCTGAGCGACGGCGAGGGCCGGGTCCCGACGGACCCGGCCCTCACGCGTTGCTGGTGGTCAGCGGGTCAGCGCTCGACCTCGCCCTTGATGAAGGACTCGACGGCGGCGTGCGCGTCGTGGTCGGAGTACTGCACGGGCGGGGACTTCATGAAGTACGACGAGGCCGACAGGATCGGGCCGCCGATCTTCCGGTCCAGGGCGATCTTCGCGGCCCGGACGGCGTCGATGATGACGCCGGCCGAGTTCGGCGAGTCCCACACCTCGAGCTTGAGCTCGGCGTTGAGCGGGGTGTCACCGAAGGAGCGGCCCTCCAGGCGGATGTACGCCCACTTGCGGTCGTCGAGCCACGGCACGTGGTCCGACGGGCCGATGTGCACGTCGCTCTTCTGCATCTCGTGCGGGATCTGCGAGGTGACCGACTGGGTCTTCGAGATCTTCTTCGAGACCAGCCGCTTGCGCTCCAGCATGTTCATGAAGTCCATGTTGCCGCCGAAGTTGAGCTGGTACGTGCGCAGCAGCTCGACGCCGCGGTCCTCGAAGAGCTTCGCCAGGGCGCGGTGCACGATGGTGGCGCCGACCTGGCTCTTGATGTCGTCACCGACGATCGGCAGGCCCGCGTCGGTGAACTTCTGCGCCCACTCCGGGTCGGAGGCGATGAAGACCGGCAGGGCGTTGACGAACGCGCAGCCGGCGTCGATCGCAGCCGTGGCGTAGAACTTGGCGGCCTGCTCGGAGCCGACCGGCAGGTAGCAGACGACGACGTCGACCTGCGCGTCGCGCAGCGTCTGCGCGACGTCGACCGGCGTGGCGTCCGACTCCTCGACGATCTCGCGGTAGTACTGGCCCAGACCGTCGAAGGTCGGGCCGCGCTGCACGCTGATGCCGGTCGGCGGCACGTCGCAGAGCTTGATGGTGTTGTTCTCGCTGGCGACGATCGCCTCCGCGAGGTCCATGCCGACCTTCTTGGCGTCCACGTCGAACGCCGCCACGAACTCCACGTCCGAAACGTGGTAGTCGCCGAAGGTGACGTGCATGAGACCCGGGACGCGGTCGTTCGGGTCGGCGTTGCGGTAGTACTCCACGCCCTGCACGAGGGACGAGGCGCAGTTTCCCACACCGACGATGGCGACGCGGACGGAGCCCATAGCGTCTGCCTCCTTCTTCTTCATCACGGCCGCTCTTTCCTGGACTCTCCAGGCGGAGGCGGGCTGTCGTTATCTCGTCGGCCGCCGACCATCCCGGCTCGCGGGATCGTCGGGGCACGGCCGGAGCGCTCGTTGGCGATGAGCTCTTCCAGCCAGCGGACCTCGCGCTCACAGGCGTCGAGACCGTGGCGCTGTAGTTCCAGGGTGTACGCGTCGAGGCGCTCGGCCGCCCGGCCCAGCACGTCGCGAAGACCCTCGCGACGCTCCTCGATCTTTCGGCGGCGACCCTCCAGGATGCGGAGTCGGGTCGCCTGGTCGGTGCGGGCGAAGAACGCGAAGTGCACACCGAAGCCCGTGTCGTCGTACGTCTCGGGACCGGCCTGCCCGATGAGCTGGGCGAAGCGTTCCTTGCCCTCCGCAGTGATCTTGTAGACCACCCGACCTCGTCGGCTGGTCAGCGCGGGAACCTCCTCGGCGGTCGCGGGTGTCTCGGCGGCTTCGGTGATCCATCCCGCCGCCTGCAACCTGCGCAGGGTCGGGTAGAGCGAGCCGTAGCTGATCGCCGCCCGGATCGCGCCCAACTTGGCCGCGAGCTCCTTGCGGAGCTCGTAGCCGTGCATCGGGGACTCCTGGAGGAGGCCGAGGATGGCGAGCTCGAGCACGGGCCACCCCTTCTTACCCCTGACGCGTGGGCGTAACCACCGCGATGTATCGGACCGATACATCGCACGTTAGCGCCTACCCAGGATCAGGGCAAACCCTTCGAAGCGAGTTTCCGGGGTAACGGACTGTGACGGTGGTCGCCTCGTCGAGCCTGACCGCGTACCCTTCTCCGCATGCGTACGCAGCGCCAGGTGGTTGACTACTCGCTCCGGAAGCGAGCGGTGCTGCGTGAACTCCTCGCCGGCCGGGTCGGCACGTACGACGTCTGCGACGCGTCCCCGTACCTGAAGAACGCCGCCCGGTTCCACGGGGAACCGACCGAGGATCGCTGCCCGATCTGCCGCAGCGAGAACCTCACCCACGTCCACTACATTTACGGGGACGAGCTCAAGCAGTCCGCCGGGCAGGCGCGTACTCTGACCGAGTTGCCCGTCCTGGCGATGACGTTGCGTGAGTTCCAGGTCTTCGTGGTGGAGGTGTGCCTCGGCTGCGACTGGAACCACCTCGTCGAGCAGTACCTGCTCGGCCGGGACGGGCTGGCCGGTGACACGGAGGCCGGGGCGGAGCAGGGCGCGGTGGGCGGCACGGCCGCCTCGGTCGCGGGTGCCGGTCCGGCCGTTCGGCGGAGGCGAGAGGCGCAACGGTGAATCCAGCTGGTTCGGTTGGCCCGGTGTGGAGAAGACGGGACGACCGACAGCCTTTTGGCCTGATTGATTCGGAAATAACGCCCCGACCCGAGATGCTCGGGCGGGGACGTCGCGTGTTTCAGCTCACGGCAACCCGGTGGCGGCGCGATCGCGTCCCACCGCGACCGGCAGGGTGTGAGGAATGAACTCGTACGGCGATCCCAGCTCCCCGCGCGGGCGGTCCCAGATCCCGGGCGCCAACGGCGACCCGGACACGGGCTCGGCCGACGCGTACGGCCACGGCGGCGACGCCCGCGGCAACGGCTGGTCACCAGAGGGTACGGCACAGGGCGGCCGCGCCTCGGTCGCGCCCCGGGCGGCCGCTGGCGGCCGGGCTTCCGTGGGCGGCTCGGCATCCGTGCCGCCGCCGCGCGGCGGTGTCGCCGGCTCCGCCTCGGTGGGCTCCGCCTCGGTCGGGCGCGCGGGCGCGGGCCGGGCCTCGGTGCCGTCCCCCGGCGCACCGGCGGCCGGACGGGCCGGCGCGGGTCGGGCCTCGGTGCCCGTCTCCCCGGCGCCCGGCGGCGCCCCGGCCGGGCGGGCCTCGGTCGGGGTCGGCTCCGCCGGGCGGGCGAGTGTCGGGTCCGCTGCGGTCGGCGGGCTCGCCGGCCGGGCGACCGTCGGCCGGGCCGGGGTGGCCCCGGTCTCCGGCGGCGGTGCGGGCGGGCCGGGCGGCCCCGGCGGGCCCACGGGGCCGGGGCGGGGCGGTCGCGGCGGTCGTGGCGCGGGCGACCCGAACACGGTCGCGCGAGCGAAGAAGCGCCGCCGGATCAACATGCTGATCGCCGGCCTCGCGATCTTCATCATGCTGGCCGGCCTCGGCGTGGTCGGCTTCACGTACTACTCCACCACCGTCGTGCTGCCCGAGCAGTTGCCGCTGCCGTTGTCCACCACCGTGTACGCCAAGGACAGCAAGACGGTCCTGGCCAAGCTCGGCGACCAGAACCGGCAGCTCGTCAAGATCGCCGACATCCCGCAGCACGTGCAGGACGCGGTGGCCGCGGCGGAGGACCGGAACTTCTACCGGCACTCCGGCGTCGACTACAAGGGCATCGCCCGGGCCGCGTGGAACAACATCTCCAACGGCGACAAGCAGGGCGCCTCGACCATCACCCAGCAGTACGCCCGCAACGCCTACGCGAGCCTGAAGGACGACACGTACGCCCGGAAGGTCAAGGAGGCGATCCTCGCCTCCAAGCTGAGCGACGAGTACAGCAAGCCCGAGATCATGGAGCACTACCTCAACGTGATCTACTTCGGGCGCGGCGCGTACGGCATCGAGGCGGCGTCGCAGACCTACTTCGGGGTGCCGACCAAGAAGCTCACCGTGGCCCAGGCCGCGGTGCTCGCCGCGCTGATCAAGCAGCCGGTCAAGAGCGAGACCCACATGGGCTACGACCCGGCGGTCAACCCGGTCGACGCGAAGTCCCGGTGGACGTACGTGCTCGACGGCATGACCGCCGAGGGCTGGATCAACGCCCCCAACAAGCCGCAGCGACCGACCGACGCGCAGTACCCGACGACGCTCAGCCCGAAGAACGCCGGCTCGGCCGCGTTCGGCGTGAAGACCCCCCGCGGCAACGTGATCAACTACGTCCGCGAGGAGATGGAGCAGTGGGGCATCTGTACCAACTCCGAGGCCGCCGGCAAGGTCAGCTGCGGAGACGCGCTGCGTGAGGGCGGCTACCGGATCCAGACCACGATCGACCCGAAGCTCCAGGGCGCGGCGGAGAACGCCGCGATGCGCAAGAAGAACTCGGAGCTGGCCGATCAGCCGAAGAACCTGATGGCGGCGGTGGTCTCGATCGAACCGAAGACCGGCCGGGTGCTCGCCTACTACGGCGGCGACAGCGGCGCGGACTTCGACTACGCCGGCAAGAACACCGACTCGAACGGCAACCTCACCGGCGGCCACGCCCCGGGTTCGTCGTTCAAGGTCTACACGCTGGCCGCCGCGATCAACGCCGGCATCTCCGTGAAGTCGCACTGGGACGCCACCCCGTTCAAGCCGAAGGGCTTCGCGAACCAGGTGCAGAACGCGGGCCGAGACGTCAGCAAGAAGTGCGGCAAGTGGTGCACCCTGGAGGAGTCGACAGTCCAGTCGTACAACGTTCCGTTCTTCCACGTCACCGAGAAGATCGGCCCGGCCAAGGTGGTCGACATGGCCCGCGCGGCCGGCGTCACCACCATGTGGACCACCTCCGACAACCCGCCGAAGCCGGTCGACCTGATCAAGAAGAAGGGCGAGGATGTCGCCCCCGCGCCCTTCTACCACGTGATCGGCTACGGCCAGTACCCGGTGACGGTCCTCGATCACGCCAACGGCCTGGCCACCCTCGCGAACGACGGCAAGTACAACAAGGCCCACTTCGTGCTGAAGGTCGAGAAGCAGAACGTGGACACCGGCAAGTGGGAGCTGATCAACGGGGAGAAGCTCAAGCCCCAGCAGCGGATCCGCGCGGAGGTCGCCAAGGAGGTCGCCGGCGTCCTCAAGCAGATTCCCGGCCCCAACAGCCGGTCGCTGGAGAACGGCCGCGAGGCGGCGGGCAAGACCGGCACCTGGGAGTACGACAACAAGCACAACGCGCACGCCTGGATGGTCGGCTACACCCCGCAGCTCGCCACCGCCGTCTGGGTGGGCAGCCGGGACCCGAAGAAGCCGAAGATCATTGACAAGGACGGCGCGGACATCGGCGGCTCCAAGCTTCCCGGCGCCATCTGGCAGCGGTACATGAACGCCGCGCTGGACGGCAAGAACAAGGAGAGTCTGCCCTCGGTCACCGGGATGGGCGACCAGGACGCCGGCAACGGCACCGAGACGCCGCCCCCGACGCAGCCAGAGCAGCCCAACTGCGACCCGCTGAACCCACTCTGCCCGCAGACCCCCGGCAACCCGGGAACCCCCGGCAACCCGGGAACCCCGGGCAACCCGGGCGCTACCGGCGGCCCGACCGACCCCCGGCCAGGGAACGGCAACGGCGGGAACGGCGGGAACGGCGGCAACGGCGGCGGGCTGTTGCCCACCGTCGCACCCCGCACCCGCGAGTAAGCGGACCGGGCTGAGCATCGCCGCCGCCGCCGGCGGCCGGACATCACGTCCGGCCGCCGGCGGCGTTTCGCGTACCGGAATGTTCGTGCCTGGGTGGGACGCGGAGGCCACCGATACGGGATGATTCCTGTCCATGAGCACCCAGTCGACGGCAGACATCGACGACGCCGGGTCCAGCGACCACCCGTCCCGGTCGGACGGCTTCGTCCGCGGCGCCTCGGAGTTGATCGGCGGCCCGCTGGGCGACCACGCGGTCGCGCTGGACCGGCCCGCCGGCCGCGAGAGTCGGTTCTGGACGGCCGCCCGGATCGTGCTGGCCCTGGCCTGCCTGACCCTCGCGCTGCACTGGGTGCAGAAGTCGCCCTGCCAGGACGGCGCCTGGCAGAACAACGTGCAGTACACCCGCATGTGCTACACCGACGTGCTGGCGCTCTACTACGCCGAGGGGCTCAACGAGGGCAAGGTGCCCTACCAGGACCACCCCGTCGAGTACCCGGTGCTGACCGGGTACTTCATGGGCGCGCTCGGGCTGCCGGTGCACGCGCTCGGCGTCGACAACCCCGAGATCAACCAGGGGCAGTGGTTCTACAACCTCAACGTCCTGGTGCTCGGCGCGCTCGCGGTGGCCACCGTCGCGGTCATCCTCAACCTGCGCCGCCGACGACCGTGGGACGCCGCCCTCTTCGCGCTCGCCCCCGCACTCTTCCTCACCGCCACCGTCAACTGGGACCTGCTCGCCGTCGGGCTGGCCGCGTTCGGGCTGTTCGCCTGGGCCCGCCGCCGTCCGGTGGTGGCCGGGGTGCTGCTCGGCCTGGCCGGGGCGGCCAAGATGTGGCCGCTGTTCGTCCTCGGGCCGATCCTGGTGCTCGCCCTGCGCGCCAACCGGCTCCGCGCCGGCCTTACCGCCGTCGGGACGGCGCTGGTGGCCCTGGTCGTGGTCAACCTCCCGGTGGCGCTGCCCTACCGCGACAACTGGGGCCGCTTCTTCGAGCTGAACACCACCCGGCCCATCGACTGGGGCACCCTGTGGTACATCGGGCGCTACCTCGACGGCAAGGTCAACACCGGCGGCCCCGGCTCGACGGGGCCGTTCGAGTGGCTGAACGCCAACATTCCCACCCTGAACTGGCTCTCGTACGCCCTCTTCGGGCTGGCCTGCCTCGGGGTTGCCGCGCTGGCGCTGCTGGCGCCGCGCCGGCCCCGGCTGGCCCAGCTCGCCTTCCTGGTCGTCGCCGCGTTCCTGATCTTCAGCAAGGTCTGGTCACAGCAGTTCGTGCTCTGGCTGCTGCCGTTGGTCGTCCTCGCCCGGCCGAAGTGGGGCGCGTTCATCGCCTGGCAGGTCGCCGAGATCGGCTACTTCGCCGCCTTCTACGGCGAGCTGCTCGGCACTGCGACCAGCCGCCCGGTGTTTCCCGAGGGGGTCTTCGTGCTGGCCTCCGCGCTGCGGTTGGGCACGGTCGTGCTGCTCTGCGTGTTGGTCGTCAAGGAGATCCTGGACCCGGGCCGGGACGCCGTACGGGCCACCTACGCCGACGACCCGGACGGCGGAGTGCTCGACGGCGCACCGGACGCGCCCTGGCTGAGTCGTTGGCGGCGACGGCGGGCCGACAGCGACGCCGTCGCCGAACCGGCCCCGGCGGGCACCTGACGCCACCGGGCACCGGTCGGCTGTCAGAGCCGGTAGACCACCGCGCCGCCGACCTCCTCCCGGGTGATGCCGAGTGCATCGACCGGAACGTCGATCGTCGTCTCCCACGGCGTGCCCGCGATTTGGTCGCGCAGCACCACCACGTTGCGGACGCCCAGGTCGCGCAGGTAGGTCACGCTCGCCTGGTCCGGGAAGCTCTCCGCGACCTGCCGGATCTCGGCCTGCCGGACGGGGGTGAAGCCGCTGCCGCCGTTGACCATGTCCTGGAATTTGCTGGTCGACCACAGCATCACCGGCTGGTCGAGGTTCTGGCTGCTCGGCAGCACCAGCATCGGGCCGTCCACCGACCGCATCGCGGCGGGCTGGGCCGGCACCACCGGATGCGGCGTGCTGTTCAGCCCCTCGGCGACCACCAGCAGCAGCGGCAGCACCGTGGCCAACCGCAGCCATGGACCCGGCCACGGCGGGACCCGCTCGGCCGCCCACTCCCGCACCCGGACGGCGAAGGCGCTGACCGCGCCCGCGGCGAGCAGCCCGAGCAGCAGCGTCGTCCACAGCATCATCCGCCCGGGCGTGCGCAGGCCGTTCCAGCCCGGCAGATATTCGAACAGCAGCCCGTAGGTGAAGGTGCCGCCGAAGAACCGGGTGCCCATCGCCAGCACCATCGTCACCACCACCCCGGCGAGCAGCAGCAGCCGGTGCCGCAGCCGCCACACCGAGAAGAACAGCCCGCCCGCGGCGAGCGCGTACAGCACGAAGCCCGGCAGCAGGGTCATCTCCGGATGCCAGGGCAGGACCGACCGCGCGCCCTCGTGCAGGCCGCCCCACACCCGGGACTCCGCCGGGGCGGTGAAGAAGCCCGAGAACGGCGGCGAGTAGACGCCGATGTCGGCGAGCGTCCGCGCCGCGTTCGGGTGCAGCTCGGTGACCTTGAAGTAGGGGATGGCCAGCAGCCCGCCCACCCCGGCGAAGAGCAGCGCGCCGACCACGTCGGCGACGAGCAGCCGGACCCCGAACGGCCGGGGGTTCGACCGCCGCCGGACGAACCACGTCACGGCGGCGACCAGCGTCGCCCCCGCCAGCACGTACGCGAACGGCAGCCCGATGCCGAAGCCCAGGCTGAGCTGCCAGGCGGCCACCAGCCACCCGGCGTACGCCCACCCGGCGTGCCGCCGCTCGGGACGGTAGCCGTGGCGCAGCGACCAGCCGTGCCCCCGGGCCAGCATGGCCAGGGCCAGCGGGATGCCGCCGTTGGACACGATGTGCAGGTGACCCGCCTGGGCGAGCAGCCAGGGGGCGTACGTGTAGCTGACCCCGGCCACCGCCGCGCCCGCCCGCCCCGAGCCGAGCTGCCGGGCCAGCGCGTACGCCCCGAGCGTGGCCAGGGCGTGGGCCAGCACGAACATGATGTTGTACCGCAGCAGGGCGGCCTCGGGGCCAGTGCCGATCATGCCGGCCGGCGCGTAGCCGAGCAGGGTGTCGGAGAACGCGAAGCTCCACGGGTCCGGGAAGAACGTGTTGGACTGCCAAAGCTGCGCCGGGTCGGTCAGCAGGACGTGCCCCGACCAGGCCATCTGCCAGGCCTGAAGGCTCGGGTCCCAGTAGTCCTGGGGCAGCGTGTAGGGGGGGTAGCGCAGCGTCGGCCAGGTGAGCGCGACGGCCAAAGCCAGCGAGGCGAGCACGGCCAGGGTCCACTCGTGGACCAGGAACCGGCCGACCGCCCGCAGGACGCGACCCACCCGCCCGGGCACCGGCTCCGGAGCGGGGGCGAACGCCTCCCACCGGTCCGGCTTCGCACCGTCGCCGTCCTTCGCGGTGCCGCCGTCCTTGTCCGTCTTCTTCTTGTCCGCGTCCTTCGCCGTTCCGGCGTCGTTGTCCGCTGCCTTCTTGTCGGCGTCTTTTGTGGTGCCGCCGTCCTTGTCCGCCGCCTTCTTGTCGGCGTTCTCTGCGGTGCCGGCCTTGGTGTCGCCGCCCTTGGCGGGGCCCGTGTCCGCGGACTTGGTGACGGCGTCGTCCTGAGCGGCGTCGTTCTTCGCGATGCCGGCGTTCCCGACGGCGGCGCCGTCCCCCGCTGTGGACTCGGCGGGCTGCCCGGCGTCGGCCGGGTCGCCGCCGGCTGCCTGCCCGCCGTTGGTCGCCTCGCTGCCCCCGGTGCCCTTCGTGGCGGTGTCCGGGTTCTTCACGGCAGCACCGTCCACCAGCGGACTCCCGCCGGTCGTGTCCTCGTCGGTGGCGTCGACCCGCTCGGTCGTCATGCCGCCGGGCTTCCCGCGCCGAGCCGGTCGCGCAGGAACGCGATGTCGGCGCCCTGGCCGTCCACCCCGCCCGGGGTCTCCACGATCGCCGGCGCTCCCGCCGCCCGGATCACCGCCACGACCAACTCCGGGTCGATCCTGCCGCCACCGAGGTTGTCGTGTCGGTCCCGGCCCGAGTCGAACGCGTCCTTGGAGTTGTTGGCGTGGACCAGATCGATCCGGCCGGTGATCGCCTTGACCCGGTCGACCAGGTCCAGCAGCTCCTCACCCCCGGCGTGGGCGTGGCAGGTGTCCAGGCAGAATCCCACCTCGTACTCGCCGACGGCGTCCCAGAGCCGGGCCAGGGCGTCGAGGCGACGGGCGCAGGCGTTGTCGCCGCCGGCCGTGTTCTCGATCAGCACCGGCAGGGCGAAGCCGCCGGATTCCGCCGCGTACGCGAAGGTCTTGCGCCAGTTGTCGAAGCCGACCGCCAGGTCGTCGCCCGCGCTGACGTGCCCCCCGTGCACGATCAGGCCCTTGGCGCCGATCTCCGCCGCCGCGGTGGCGTGGCCGAGCAGTAGCTTCCGGCTCGGGATGCGGATCCGGTTGTTCAGCGTCGCCACGTTGATGACGTACGGCGCGTGGACGTAGAGGTCGACCTCGGCGGCCCGCAACCGGTCGGCGTCCTCCCGTGGTTGCGGGGCCTTCCAGCCCTGTGGGTCGGAGAGGAAGAACTGCACGGCCTCGGCGGACCGGGCGGCCGCCTCCGACAGCGGGTCGGCGGAATCGACGTGAGCTCCGATACGCATGGAGGCGAGCCTACGTCGCGGCACCGACGCGTGGGGTGACGGTGCGCCCGGGTGGCGGTATCCGGCGGGGGACGCCGGGGACGGCGCCGGGGGGGCGGGGCGTCACCCGGGGCGGGGGCGGTCGTTGGTCCGGGTGGGATCGACGGTCGGCTCTCGGGGGCGGGGCGCGGGCCGTGCAGCCAGTGCCATCCCGCCCGGAGCTATCCGCAGAACCAGGGGCAAAAGCTCCAATAAGCCCCACAGGTGACGATAGCCGTTGTACGGTCAGGTAACAACACGATGAAGCTCCGCGGGGCGTCGCGATCCAACCTCATCGGTGTGGTCGTTCCTCCCCAGGTCCCACCCAAGGAATGCGGACGGGACGCCCCGCGGCCTCGTGACGGGGGCCCGGACCGACGCCAGCGTCGGTCCGGGCCCCCGCCCTGTACGGGCGTCCGTGCCGCCGGATCCGCCGTCCGGTCGGCCGTGCCCGCCGACGACCCGCCGGGAGCGGCCGACCTGCCCGGGCATGATCGTTCGGACCGGGTATTCTGGTCCGGTTGTCCGCGTCCGGCCGGGTTCCCCCGGTCCGGAGCGGGCAGACGCACGACCTCCTGCCGCGGAAGGACCGTGGCCGCTTAGCCCACAGGAGGTGAGCACGTCTTGCGTCATTACGAGATCATGGTGATCCTCGATTCCAGCCTCGAGGAACGCACCGTCGCCCCGTCGCTCGACACGTACCTGAACGTGATCCGGACCGCGGGTGGCTCGGTGGAGAAGACCGACGTGTGGGGCCGTAGGCGCCTCGCGTACGAGATCAACAAGAAGGCCGAGGGCATCTACGCCGTCATCGACCTGCAGGCGACGCCTGCGGCGGTGGCCGAGCTGGACCGTCAGCTGCGACTCAACGAGTCCGTGCTGCGCACCAAGGTCATCCGTCCGGAGATGCGCTAACAGCGTTTAATCCGGTTCACCCGGTTCACCCGGATCAGCTTCATCGACGCTGTCGTAGGGCTCTGAGAGTCTGTACGGCGAACGATGAGTGCGCGAGGAGATGGTCATGGCAGGAGACACCACCATCACGGTCATCGGCAATCTGACCGATGACCCTGAGTTGCGATTCACCCCCTCGGGGGCCGCGGTCGCCAAGTTCCGGGTCGCTTCGACGCCCCGGTTCATGGACAAGGCGTCCGGCGAATGGAAGGACGGCGAGCCGTTGTTCCTCGCGTGCACGGTCTGGCGTCAGGCCGCCGAGCACGTCGCCGAGTCGTTGCAGCGCGGCGCCCGGGTGATCGTGTCGGGCCGGCTGCGTCAGCGGTCCTACGAGACCCGCGAGGGTGAGAAGCGCACCGTCATCGAGCTTGAGGTCGACGAGATCGGCCCGTCGCTGCGCTACGCCACGGCGAAGGTGCAGAAGATGTCCCGCTCCGGCGGCGGTGGCGGCGGCTTCGGTGGCGGTGGCGGCGGCGGTGGTGGCGCCCAGGGCGGCGGCGGAGGCAACTTCGACGACCCTTGGGCCTCGGCCGCACCAGCTCCCGCGCGCGCTGGCTCGGGTGGCGGCAATTTTGATGAGGAGCCCCCGTTCTAATGGCGCCGAGCGCCCGCGATCGCAAACCAGGAGCACGGTCAATGGCTAAGGCTGCGGCCCTTCGCAAGCCAAAGAAGAAGGTGAACCCGCTAGACAAGGACGGGATCACCTATATCGATTACAAGGACACCGCGCTGCTGCGCAAGTTCATCTCCGACCGCGGCAAGATCCGCGCTCGACGGGTGACCGGCGTTACCTCGCAGCAGCAGCGGCAGATCGCCCGCGCGGTCAAGAACGCCCGCGAGATGGCGCTCCTGCCGTACACGGCCACGGCCCGCTGAGAGGAGGCACCGACATGAAGATCATCCTTACTCAGGAGGTGTCCGGCCTCGGTGCCCCGGGCGACATCGTCGAGGTGAAGGACGGCTACGGCCGTAACTACCTGCTGCCGCAGGGCTTCGCGATCGTCTGGACCAAGGGTGCGGAGAAGCAGGTCACGGTTATCAAGCGGGCCCGCTCGGCCCGGGAGATCCGCGACCTCGACCACGCCAACGAGGTCAAGGCCCGGCTCAACAGCCTGAAGGTCAACCTGAAGGCCCGCGCCGGCGACGGCGGGCGGCTCTTCGGTTCGGTCACCCCGGCCGAGATCGTCGACGCCGTCAAGGCGGCCGGCGGCCCGACCCTCGACCGTCGGCGACTGGAGCTGCCCAGCCACATCAAGTCGCTGGGTGCGTACCCGGTCAGCATCAAGCTGCACCCCGACGTGACCGCCAAGTTCGACCTGAACGTCGTCCAGGGCTGACACCGAAGCACCACGCGCAGGGCCCGCACCGGTACGCCGGTGCGGGCCCTGCGCCGTGGTAGGGGGTAGGGCCCGGTCAGCCGACCCGCTGACCGGTGACGGCACCGATCCGTCGAAGAGCCCACTCCCGACCACCCCCGCCGGCCGGTTCGCCCCGGCCCGAAGGGGCCCAGCGGAGCGTGGCGCGACCGTCTGTGGGAGCAGAGGCTGCTGCATGGCGCTGAGCAGTCGCGCCGCCAGAGCGGGCAGGGCGCTCTCCTGGTTGGCGAGGGCCACGCTCCCGTAGTCCTCTGCCCGGAACCAGGACCGGCGGCCGGGTAACCGTCCGTTGCGACACCCCCCGCCCGCAGACCACGGGATCACCCGACCGGGTACGTGAACGACAAACTTCCTCCAACAGCGACCGACCGGCGCAAAAACAGAGAATGTGTGGCCTTTCGGTGCTCCATGACCACGCTTTCTCTGAATTTGCGGGCTGTTGGCGGGGTGGGTGGGGTGGTGGAGTGGGGTGGGTCGGTGGTGGGGTGGGGGTCGTACGGGGCGGGGATCGGCGAAATTCGCCGGGAATTTCTTATCCACAGGCTGTGGGTAGAGTTTTCCCAGCTCAGGGCGTTGTGGGAGAGAATTCCCCAGCGGTTGTCCACAGGCTGTGCACACCCTGAGCGCATGTTGTCCACCGGCGTCCACAGGTTGTCCCAAGGCTCGTCCACCGGCGTGGTTGAGTCGCTGACCTCGGGTTCCGTATGGTTGCCTCTCGACCGACGGTGCGATGACCCCCGATCGACCCGACCGGTCTGATCGGAAGTCGCCGTGCCCGGCGGCGGACCGGTAGTTCGAACCGACGCAGCGGAGGGGGGACCCGTGTCGGTCACCGACGACATGCGGACGGAGCCACGAGGCGGTGGCCAGCCAGCCCCATCCCAGCGGGATGGCCAGTTCGAGAAGACCCCGCCTCAGGACGTCGCCGCAGAGCAGTGCGTTCTCGGCGGCATGCTGCTGTCCAAGGACGCCATCGCAGACGTCGTCGAGATCCTGAAGTCCCACGACTTCTACCGGCCGGTGCACGCCACCGTCTTCGACGCCATCCTCGACATCTACGGACGGGGCGAGCCCGCCGACCCGATCACCGTGGCCGCCGCCCTGGCCGACTCCGGCGACCTGGCCCGAATCGGCGGGGCCCCGTACCTGCACACGATGATCGCGAGCGTGCCGACCGCCGCGAACGCCGCCTACTACGCCCGGATCGTCGGGGAGCGGGCGGTGCTCCGCCGGCTGGTCGAGGCCGGAACGAAGATCGTGCAGCTCGGGTACGGCACCGGCAACAACGGCAGCCGGGACGTGGACGACATCGTCGACCTCGCCCAGCAGGCCGTCTACGACATCACCGAGCGTCGGGTCAACGAGGACTTCGCCGTCCTGGCCGACATGCTCCAGCCGACGCTCGACGAGATCGAGGCGGTCGGCGCCCAGGGCGGCATGATGACCGGCGTGCCGACCGGCTTTACCGACCTGGACCGGCTGCTCAACGGTTTGCACGCCGGGCAGCTCATCATCGTGGCGGGGCGGCCCGGCCTCGGCAAGGCACTCGCCCTCGACACCCCGCTGCCCACGCCCAACGGCTGGGCGACGATGGGCGAAGTTAAGGCCGGCGACCAACTTATCGGTGCTGACGGGTGCCCGACGACGGTCACCCACGCATTTGATGTGATGGAGGGTCGACCCTGCTACGAAGTCGAGTTCTCCGACGGCAGTGTGATCGTTGCGGATGCCGAGCACCTGTGGAAGACGACTACACGCGCTTCCCGGCGTGCCGGCGCGGTTCGCCGGGAGGTCGCTTGGTCCCCCTCTGCGGTGGAGCGGCTGCGACGGGTGGCGTCTGAGGCATCCGAGGATGTCAGCGTTGCTGAACTGGCGTCGGTGATCGGCGACGAGTTCGTCCACACCGCCCGCCGCGTCGTGCGAGACCTCCCGTACCAATTTGCTCCGCTGGCGCAGGGGCGGCGCGGGGGCCCGCGTGCCCGTGTCTACCCGGCCCGCGCCGTCTACAGGCGCCTTCTGGATCGCGAAAGCGCCTGGCAGGATACGGTTGACGCCGCCCGGTACTCCGATGTCGTTACGACCGAAGAGATCCGAGCAACGCTGCGAACCGCCACCGCCGACCGCAGGTTGAACCACGCGGTACGAAACGCCGAAGCACTGCAACTGCCGGAGGCGGACCTGCCGGTGCCCCCGTACACGCTGGGCGCCTGGCTTGGTGACGGACACAGCGCCGGTAACCGGCTCACCACCGTTGACCCGGATATCCTGCGGCGGATCGAGGCGGACGGCTTCGAGACGAAAAAGTCAGCGACAGAGCCGACGCTGTACTCAATCCGGCCTCCGGAATGCCCCATGTGTGGCCGTGGCCGCAGGGGCTGCGTCCTCTGCGCCAGTTCTCCGTCGTCGCTGACGCAGTCGCTGCGGGCAATCGGCGTGCTCGGTAACAAGCATGTGCCGCAGTCGTACCTGCGGGCATCGCAGACGCAGCGCCGGGCGCTGCTCGCGGGCCTGCTCGACACCGACGGCACCATCACCAACGCTGGCACTGTTCAGCTCACTACAACCTCGGCGAGGCTTGCCGAGGGTGCCTACGAACTGGTCGTCAGTCTCGGGTATCGCTGTTCAATCAGCCGCAAGGTGGTGAAGGGTCGCAGGCCGGAAACCTCCATCGCGTACAACCTCAACTTCACGACCACTGACGAGGTGTTCCACCTACCTCGGAAGCAGGAGACTCATCGCCTACGCAGGCGCAGCGAGAGTACCGTTCGGACTGACAGCCGGTTCATTGTCGATGTGCGGCCGGTGCCGAGCGTCCCTGTCCGCTGCGTGACGGTGGACAACCCGGACCACCTCTACCTGGCCGGCCGGTCCATGATCCCGACGCACAACAGCACCGCTAGCATGGACTTTGCCCGTCATGCGGCTATCCGGGCCAACCAGGCTGCGGCGATCTTCTCGCTGGAGATGAGCAAGGTCGAGATCGTCATGCGACTGCTCTCGGCCGAGGCCCGCGTCCCGCTGCACGTGCTGCGCAGCGGCCAGCTCTCCGACGACGACTGGACCAAGCTGGCCCGGTGTATGGGTGAGATCAGCGAGGCCCCGCTCTTCGTCGACGACACGCCGAGCATGAACCTGATGGAGATCCGGGCGAAGGCGCGCCGGCTCAAGCAGAAGCACGACCTGAAGATGATCGTGGTCGACTATCTCCAGCTGATGACCTCGCCGAAGCGCACCGAGAGCCGGCAGCAGGAGGTCGCGGACCTGTCCCGTGGCCTGAAGCTGCTCGCCAAGGAGGTCGAGTGCCCGGTGATCGCGGTCAGCCAGCTGAACCGTGGCCCGGAGCAGCGCACCGACAAGCGACCCCAACTGTCCGATTTGCGTGAGTCTGGCTCAATCGAGCAGGATGCGGACGTTGTGATCCTTTTGCACCGAGACGACTACTACGACAAGGAGTCGCCACGCGCGGGCGAGGCGGACTTCATCGTTGCCAAGCACCGGAATGGCCCCACCGACAGCATCACGGTGGCCGCCCAGCTCCACCTCTCCCGCTTCGTGGACATGGCGATCGTTTGAAGCCCTGCCGGCGAGCGGGACGGACCGTGGGCCGGACCGGTGACGGAACCGGCCCGGCCCACGGGTGAACGGCAGTCCGCTCTAGTCGAAGAGTTCGCCGAGGAAGCCGCCGTGCTTCTTCTTGCGGTGGTAGTGGCCGTGGTAGCCGTAGTGCTGCTGGCCGTGCCCGCCGTAGGCCGGGGCCGCCGGCGGGTAGCCGTGCACGGGCGGCGGGGGCGGCGGGGGAACCGCGCCGTACCCCGGCTGCTGTGGCTGGTGCGCGGGCGGCGGGTAGGCACCGGGCGTCTGGGGGCGCTGTGCCGGGTTCGGGGCGCCCGGCGTCTGCTGGCGGTTCCAGTTCGCCTCGGCCTCGAACAGCTTCTCCAGTTCGCCGCGGTCGAGGAAGATTCCCCGGCACTCGCCGCACTGGTCGATGACGACTCCGCTGCGTTCGTACTGACGCATGTCTCCGTGACATTTGGGACAGGTGAGCTGCATTATCCGAAGGTACCTGGTGAGGTCATCCGATTGCCGTGAGCATGTCGGTCACTTCGTCGTCGGAGACCTCGTGGAAGTCCTCGTAGTAGCTGCTGACCGAGCCGAAGCCGGCGGGCCGCCGGACGCAGACCACCTCGTCGGCCTCGGCGGCCAGCATCTCGTACGCCTCCTCGGCGCCGACCGGAATCGCGACGACCACCCGGCGGGCGTCGAGCCGCCGGGCCACCTGGACGGCGGCGCGGGCGGTGGCCCCGGTGGCCAGGCCGTCGTCGACGATGACGGCGGTCCGCCCGGTCAGGTCGAGCGGGGGTCGCCCGGCCCGGTAGCGGCGTTCCCGGCGTTCCAGTTCCACCTGTTCGTGGCGCTGCACCTCGGCGACGTCCCCCGGGTCGACCCGGGCGGCCACCGCTTCGTTGAGCACCCGCACCCCGTTCGGGCCGAGCGCGCCGAAGGCGACCTCGGGCGCCATCGGCATGCCGAGCTTGCGCACCACCAGCACGTCGAGGGGTGCGTGGAGCCGGTCGGCGACCACCCGGGCCACCGGCACCCCGCCCCGGACCAGCCCGAGCACGGTGACATCGGGCCGGTCGGCCAGCCCGGCGAGCCGGTCGGCGAGGACCCGGCCGGCGTCCTCTCGGTCGCGGTAGGTCGTCGTCATTCCTCAGGTGTACGCCCTGCCGGCCGGCCCGCGCCGGCAGTCCGGCGAGAACGACCGGTCGGAAGGCGGAGACCGTCCGGCTCGGGGCGGGCGAGGGCGGGTGCCCAGACCAGCAGGGCGGCCGGGTAGAGCAGGTACCCGAAGCGGGTGGACGGCATCAGCAGGATCGCGGCGAGCAGCCCGTACCCGCAGATGAGGGCGGTGGTGGCGGCCGTGCGGGGCGGGCGGCGCAGCAGCCGGACGGCGATCCCGAGGCCGACCGCGACCAGCAGGGCGGCGGCGACCACCCGGCCGGCGGGCAGGGCGGTCGCGATCAACTGCCCGGGGAACGGGGACTGCGCCGGGCTGGTGACCAGGCCGTGGCCGAGCGGGAAGCGCAGCACGTTCTCGACCAGCGCGTCCCGGTCGACCAGCAGCGCGGGGAGCAGGGCGAGCGCCGGGACGCCGAGCGCGCCGACGGCGAGCCGCCCGGCGGAGCGCCGGGTCGCGGCCCAGGCGATCAGGACGAGGGCGACCGGCCAGGCGAAGAGCTTCAGCGCGCCGGCCAGCCCGACGGCCAGGCCCGCGCGGCCCGGCCGGTCGGCGGCGGCGAGGGCGAGGGCCAGCAGGCAGAGGGCGAGGACGGGCAGGTCGTCGCCGCCGGTGGCCAGGGTGAGCGCGCAGATCGGCAGCACGGTGGCCGCCTGGACGCCCCGCAGCACCGCCGCTGCCCGGCCGGTCCGGTCGTTCGGGTTGGCCCGGTCGGTCGGGATGCCTCGGTCGGTCTGTCGTAGGACGCGCACCGCCAGGGCGAGGGCCAGCACGGTGGCGACCGCGAACCACAGTCGGGCATCGGTCCACCAGCCGTCCGCGACCGCGCGGGGCAGGCCGAACAGAGCCATTCCCGGCTGGTACGGGGTGTAGCCGAGCAGCCGCTCGTCGGCGGGAAGCGCGGCGATCGCGTCGTGCCCGAGGTAGGGGGTGCCGGTCTCGGCGAGGCGGGCGCCGGCGTGTTCGACGACCACCACCTCCTCCTGTGCCCGGTCGGCCCGCCCGCCCGCCCGCTGCACACCCTGCTGGACCAGCGGCAGCACGGTGGTGGCGGCCCAGGCGAGGCCGGTGATCGCCCACCGACCGGGTAGGCCGGCCAGGGACGAGGCGGCGTCCCGCCGCCGGGCGGCCAGCTGACCTGCGACGGCGACGGCGGCGAGCAGGTATCCGAACGCGGCGACGGTTCCCCAGGCCCGGTGCGGCGGCAGGGTGGAGGTGGCTGCGGTGACCGCCGCGAACGCGGCGGAGACGGCGTACAGGCCGATGTCGAGGGCGAGGCCGCCGGCGGCCCGGTCGACCCTCCGCCAGCTCGCTGAGGTGCGGGTGGTCCGGTCGGCGGCGGTCACGCGGGCAAGTGTGGCAGACGCTCCCCTCGGCCCCGGCCGCCCTGCCGGCGGCCGGAGGGGAGCCGGAGCACGGCTCCCGCGTCGTGCAGTGGCGGGGCGAGGATGCCGGGGCGACCGCCGAACCCCCGGTGCAGCGTGGAGAGCAGCGTCCCGGCCGGCACCGGCCGACCGAACAGGTGGCCCTGCCCGGCGGTGCAGCCCAGCTCCCAGAGCGCGCGGCGCTGCGGCTCGCTCTCCACCCCCTCGGCGACCACGGTGAGCCCGAGGTTGCGGCCCAGGTCGAGGGTGGACCGGATGACGGCGACGGCCTCCGCCGACGCCTCCATGACCGACACGAAGCTGCGGTCGATCTTCAGCTCGTGGACCGGGATCCGGGAGAGCAGGGAGAGCGAGGAGTAGCCGGTGCCGAAGTCGTCCAGGGCCAGCCGGACGCCCTCGTCGCGCAGCCGGGTGAGCACCCGGTCGACCACGTCGAGCTGGCTGAGGGTCAGCGTCTCGGTCAGCTCCAAGACCAGCCGGTCCGGCGGCAGGTCGTGGGCGCGCAGCCGGGCCAGCACGGAGCCGGGGAAGCGGGCGTCGAGCAGGCTGCGCGGCGACACGTTGACCGCTACCGGCAGGTCGAAGCCGGCCGCCCGCCAGCTGTCGGCGGCGATCAGCGCCTGGTCGAGGATCGCCTCGGCGAACGCCGGGAGCAGCCCGGAGCGTTCCACCGCCTCCAGGAAGCGCAGCGGGTCGATCATGCCGTGCACCGGGTGGTGCCACCGGGCCAGGGCCTCGGCGCTGGTCACCTCGCCGGTGCCGAGGTCGACGATCGGCTGGAAGTTGACGGTGAACTCGTGGTCGGCGACCGCGCGGGGCAGTTCCCCGCCGAGGGTGAGCCGGCCGAGGTCGGCGGTGTCCCGGGCCGGGGCGTACGTGGAGATCCGCTGGCCGGCGCGCTTCGCCTGGTACATCGCCACGTCGGCGCGGCGCAGCAACTCGGCGACCCCGCCGCTGGCCGGTGCGACGGCGATGCCGCCGCTGGCCTCGACGCTGATCCGCATGCCGTCCAGGTCGAGCGGCTCGTGCAGCGCGGCGAGCAGCGCCTCCGCCCGGTGGGCGGCCACCGCCGGGGCGGGCAGGCCGCGCAGGAGCACGGCGAACTCGTCGCCGCCGAGGCGGGCCACCAGGTCGTCGCCGTGGGCGGCCCCGCGCAGCCGGCCGGCGACCTGCATGAGCACCCGGTCGCCGGCGGCGTGGCCGAGGGTGTCGTTGACCTCCTTGAAGTGGTTGAGGTCGATCAGCACCAGCGCGGTCACCCCGCCGGCGTGCCGGGCGTTGAGCTGCTCGGTGCCCTGCTCCAGCAGGTGCCGCCGGTTGGCCAGGCCGGTCAGCGCGTCGTGGGTCGCCGCATACGCGTGCTCGTCGGCGACGCGGGCCAACTCGGCGTACGCCTGGGCGTTGCGCAGGGCGGTGCACAGCGCGGAGGCGAAGGTGCGCAGGGTGTACTGCTCGCGTTCGGAGAGCCGGACCGGGCCCCGGAACCGCAGCCGCAGCGCGCCGATGTCGACGGCCCGGTCGGACCCTTCGAGGGGCACCTCGATGGCCGACCCGTCCACTGCGGGGGCCTGATTGGCGGGCCCGTCGTAGGTGAGGGTGCCGGCGGCGCCCCGGACGGTCCGGGTGCCCTCGCGCAGGGCGATCTCCACCTCGTCCGCGGAGAACAGTTCGGCGGCCTGGGTGACGGCGGTGGTGAGCACCTTGTCGAGGTCGACGACGTTGAGCGCGTCGGTGGTCCGGGCGAGCCGCTGCCAGGCGTCGCGTTCCGCCCGGTTGCGGACCCGGCTGGAGTAGGCAAGGTGCAGGCTCAGCACCAGCGGCGGCACGACGATCAGGAAGCTGGGGTTGCTGTTGAGGATCAGCAGGGTGGAGACGATGACGGCGAACCGGGCGGCGGCGCTGGCGATGCGCAGGTCGTAGTGCTCGCGGAACAGGTCGCGGACCCGGGTGCGGGTGGCGAGGGCGATGACCGGGAACGTCAGCGCCTCGTCGAGGACGACGACCACGAGATACGCGGCGACGAGCGCCCAGATCGACCGGCCGACGGACCCGCCGATGGGCCAGCTCCAGCCGGCCGTCAGCAGCACCATCCCGCCGACGGCTGCGGTGACCATGTCCTTCGCCACGCCGAACGCCAGCTTGAGGGGCGCCACCCGGAGGATGCCCCGGACGAATCCGACGCCCAGGCCGGTCGCGAGGATCACCCAGGGCAGGGGTGCCACCGCGAGCCCGACGAGCACAGCGACCTCGGTCCAGGAGACGCCGTGGGTCGTCGCCCGGATGCGGATTCGCACGTTCACGGTGGCGCCCACCGCCACGAGGAAGGCCACGGTCGCGGCGCCGGTGAGCTCCCGGGCGCTCGGGGGGCCGTCGAACCCGATGTCGCGCAGGCTGAGCACGACTGCGGTGGCGGCACACAGCACGACGAGACCGACAAGCAGCAGAAGCCGCCGATCGGTCTCACTGTCGCGTCTTGCGCTCCCGGCCACGTCCAGTCCCTCTGCCGCCGATGATTCCTGGCAGTGCGTATCTCGGACTTTACGGCCGGTCAGGTCTCGGGTGAAGAGTTCGATCAGAGCCAGTCGTGAGCCTTCATGGTCCCGCCTTTCGTCTCAAGAAACTTCGTCGACCGATGCCTGCCCGGGCTTGGCTGACACGCAGAATCTTATGACGTTTGATGGGCCTTCGTGGTATTGCGTGTCCATATGCGCAGAATGCGCTAATGAGTGCCGTTCCGGTCACTCACCGTCCTGGCGCGAAAACCCACAGCGTAACTCCTGAGAGTTTCTCGGCATAATTATCGGAGCGGGCTTCCTTCCCGTCTCTCCCCGGTCCGTCCAGCCGTTTGCGCTGGTGTTGGTACCCCCTGGTGCGGTCGTTCAGTGGGGCGGTGAATTGTGGTGACGGTCCGGTGTCCGTTCGGCGTATGAGGTTCGACGCGCTTTTGTAAGGTTTTGTTTAAGTTTGTATACATATGCGCGGCCGAATGCCGCAGCAATCAATTCTCGGGCCTGCCCATTCGGCCGGTCCGCGACGGCACCCCACTCCCGCGAGAACGGTGCCCGGCCTGTTCGGGTCCGGTTCGTCGGCGCCCGACCGATCCCCCGACGACGCCCGACCGCCGGCGCGGCCCGGCCCTCGGCCGGGCCCCGGGGCGTACCGGACGCTAGGCTCGCGACCGTGACCGATCCCGCGCAGCTCACCCACGTCGACGCGGCGGGCGCGGCCCGCATGGTCGATGTCTCCGGCAAGGCGGTGACCGGCCGGCTCGCGGTGGCCGCCGGCCGGCTGCGGACCACCCCCGAGGTGGTCGAGTTGCTGCGCCGCGACGGGCTGCCCAAGGGCGACGCGCTCGCCGTGGGCCGGCTCGCCGGCATCATGGGTGCGAAACGGACCCCCGACCTGATTCCGCTCTGTCATCCGATCGCGCTGCACGGGGTGACGGTCGACCTCACCGTGACCGACGACACCGTCGAGATCACCGCCACGGCGCGGACCGCCGACCGCACCGGCGTGGAGATGGAGGCGCTGACCGCGGTCGCGGTCGCCGGCCTCGCCCTGGTCGACATGGTCAAGGCCGTTGACCCGGCGGCGTCGGTCGACGCGGTGCGGGTCCTGCGCAAGGAGGGCGGCAAGACCGGCCAGTGGCTGCGGCCGGAGGGCCGGCCGTGATCCGCGCCCGGGTCGTCGTCGCGTCCAACCGTGCCTCGGCCGGGGTGTACGCCGACACCAGCGGCCCGTTGCTCGCCGCCGGGCTGCGCGAGCTGGGCTGCCAGGTGGACGACCCGGTGGTGGTCCCCGACGGCGAGCCGGTCGGCGAGGCGCTGCGGGCCGCCCTGGCCGCCGGGGTCGACGTCGTGCTGACCAGCGGCGGCACCGGGATCACCCCCACCGACCGGACGCCGGACGTGACCCGCGCGCTGCTCGACCACGAGATCCCCGGCATCGCCGAGGCGATCCGCGCACACAGCCGGGACAAGGTGCCCACGGCGGTGCTCTCCCGGGGCGTCGCCGGGGTGGTCGGCCGGATGCTGGTGGTCAACCTGCCCGGCTCCACCGGCGGCGCCCGCGACGGCCTCGCGGTGCTCGGCCCGATCCTGGCCCACGCCGTCGACCAGGTGCGCGGCGGCGACCACTGACGGTCCGGCGGGCCGGGTGGTTCCGCCCCGTAGGGCCGGGCCACTGATGGGACGGGCCGGACCGCCCGGGGATAGGCTCGGCCGGTGAGCACGGAAACCGCGTCCGCCGCCGAGCAGGTCGCCGTACCGCCGCCGGCGGGCTGGGAGGAGGCCCGCTCCCGGGTGTACGCCGTCGGCCTGGCCGCCGCGCTGCCCGCCGTGAGCCGCCCGCTCGCCGACGCCGACGGGCACACCCTCGCCGAGCCGTTGGCCACCCGCACCGACCTGCCGGCCTTCCCCACCTCCAGCGTGGACGGCTGGGCGGTGCGCGGGGGCGGGCCGTGGCGGATCGTCGGTCGGGTGCTGGCCGGCGGCAACCCGCCCCCGTTGGCCGAGGACGGCACCACCGTCGAGATCGCCACCGGCGCGATGGTGCCCGAGGGCGTCACCGCGATCGTGCGGGTCGAGGAGTCCACCCGCACGGCCGACGGCCGGGTCGCCGGCACCCCCCGACCGAGCCCGGAGTGGCGCCGCCCGGGCGAGGAGGCGTACGCGGGGGAGGAACTGCTCCCCGCCGGCACCCCGGTCGACCCGGCGGTGATCGGCCTGGCCGCCTCCTGCGGGCACGACGCCCTGCGGGTGCGCCGCCCGCCCCGCGCCGCGCTGCTGGTCTTCGGCGACGAGCTGCTGACCTCAGGCCCGCCGGCCGACGGCCGGGTCCGCGACGCCCTCGGCCCGGCCGTGCCGGCCTGGCTGCGCCGGTACGGCTGCCAGGTGCGCCCGGCCGACGTGGTCGGCCCGGTGGCCGACACCCTGCCGGCGCACGTGGCGGCCCTGCGCGCGGCGCTGGCCACCGCCGACCTGGTCTGCACGACGGGCGGGACGATGCGCGGCCCCGTCGACCACCTGCACCCGGCCCTGGAGGCCCTCGGCGCGGACTACGTGGTGAACACGGTCGCGGTCCGCCCCGGCTTCCCGATGCTGCTGGCCCGGCTCACCGGCCCGGACGGCCGGGCGCGCTTCATCGCCGGTCTGCCCGGCAACCCGCAGTCGGCGATCGTCGCCCTGGTCTCGCTGGTCGCGCCGCTGCTCGCCGGGCTGCGGGGCCGGCCGATGCCGGCGCTGCCGCACGCCACGCTCGTCGAGCCGGTGCCCGGTCGCGGCGACCACACCCACCTGGCCCTGGTCCGGCTGGACGGGGCGGCGGGCACCGCCCAGCCGGTCCGGCACGTCGGGTCGGCGATGCTGCGCGGGCTGGCCGGCGCGGACGGGTTCGCGGTCATCCGCCCCGGCACCACGGGCGAGTCGGGCGCGCGGGTGCCGGTCGTGCCGCTGCCCCTGCTTCCTGGGGAGCGTGCCTGATGATGATCGAGGAGTCGACGGTCTTCGGCACGGTCACCGAGGAGCCGCTGGACCTGGCTGCGCACGAGGCGGCGGTCGCCGACCGGCGGGCCGGGGCGGTGGTGTCGTTCCAGGGCGTGGTCCGCGACCACGACCACGGCCACGTGGTGACCAGCCTGGAGTACGAGGGCCACCCGAGCGCGGTCGCCGTGCTCCGGGAGGTCGCCGCCGAGGTGGCGGCCGACCCGGACGTGTACGCGGTCGCGGTGTCGCACCGGGTCGGCCCGCTCGACATCGGCGACGTGGCGCTGGTCGTGGCGGTGAGCACCGCGCACCGGGCCGCCGCGTTCGCCGCCTGCGCCCGGCTGGTGGACGAGGTCAAGGCGCGGCTGCCGATCTGGAAGCGACAGGTGTTCGCCGACGGCACCGAGGAGTGGGTCAACTGTCCCTGACGCCGTCGGGCCGGTGTGGTGCCCCGGTCAGCGGGCAGCCGTGCCCTCGGCGACCGCCGGAGCCTCAGCGGCGGCCGTTGACCAGGGAGGTGCGGCCGAACCGGTCGGCGTAGAAGGCCGGCTCGGCACCGGGCCGCCACGGCAGCGCGGCGACCAGCACGATCAGGGCCACGGCGAGGGAGTTCTCCATCAGCGCCCCGAACAGGCCGTCCTGGTAGTGCGACACCTCGGGGAGCTGGTGCTCGTACGGCCAGATCGGCGAGGTTAGGAACAGCAGGTAGAGCCCGATCGCCGCCACGCCGTGCCGGAGCCCGGTGAGCGTCGGGTACCAGATCGGTGGGCGCAGCGCGTTGACCCCGGGCAGCCCGCTGTACGACGACACCTGGCCGGTGCGCTGCACCGACCCCCGGCTTGCCTCCCGGCGGCGTACCGCCGCGTCGGCCAGGACGATGATCGCCGGAATGACCCAGACGAGGTGGTGCGACCAGGAGATCGGGCTGATCACGTTGGCGGTGAGCCCGACCAGGGTGAATGCGGTCAGCTCGTCGCCGTCGGCGCGGGCGCTCACGGCTCGGGACAGCCCGAGGGCCAGGATCAGCACCGAGAACGACAACCAGAGCAGGCCGGGCGTCTCGATCGAGTCGTAGAGCCGGGCCAGTAGGCCCGCGAGGGACTGGTTGGGCGTCATGTCGGCCGCGCCCACCCGCTCGGTCTGCCACAACACGCTGCCGAAGTAGGCCCGGGACTCGGTGCCGACGAGGGCGAAGCCGGCGAGGGTGACCCCGATCGTGGTGCCGACCGCCGTGGCCGCCGCCCGCCACTGCCGGGTGATCATGAGGTACGCGATGAACAGTGCGGGGGTCAGCTTGACGGCAGTGGCCAGGCCGATGCCGACCCCGGCCCAGGCCCCGCTGAACACGAAGCGCCGCAGCGGCCCGTCGGCGGGGTCGAACCGGGTGCCCCGCCTCGCCCGCCAGCGCAGACCGATTAGGTCGGCCATGATCAGCGCGAAGAGCAGCAGGTTGACCTGGCCGTAGCCGAGGGTCTCGCGGCCCGGCTCAAGGGCAACCGCCAGCGGCGTCGCGATGCCGACGGTGAACCAGAGCGGCCAGCCGAGCCGGTCCACGACCGGCCGCAGCAGGCCAGCCAGGACGAGGGCGAGGGCGGCGATGCTGGCCAGCGCGTTCAACCAGCCGGCGACCTGCACCGGCACCAACGCCATCGGGAGCATGATCAGCCCGCCGAAGGGTGGGTACGTGAAGCCGAGCGTCGTGGAGGGGGCGATGAAGTCGTACAGCTCGTTGCCGTTCATCCACCACGCCACCGCGCCGTGGTAGATCTTCATGTCGAAGAAGTTGTACGGCCGCCCGAAGGCGCCGATGGCGAACCACGCGGCGTACGCGACGGCGGCCACGACACCGACCCGCACCGCGGTCCTGCGGTCGACCCCACGGGTCAACCGGGTCACGCGGCGGATCGGCGTGAGGCGGTCCATCCGTCGTCCGACGGTCGCCGGCATGGCGTGGCCACCCCCGTACCAAGATCGTCCTACCCGTCCAGGTCCAGCACGGAGCCTAGAACGGCGCCTCACGTTAATGCCTCCCGCGTTATGCGACCGTGTCCGATCCCACACTGATTTTTTACATTTCCACCGCGTTAACGCCTACCGGGCGGTTCAGGTAATTCGCGGCCTTGGCGGGGAAGAGTTGGGGGAGGTGAAGGTCGCGCCGCAGGTCAGCCGGGCAGCCGGCGTGCCGTGGCGGCCGAGCGTACGGCGATCCGGGCCTCCCGGCGGGCGGTCCGGACGGCCCGCTGCACCGACCGTCGCGAGTGGCCGATCCGGTGCCCGGCCCGCCACCGCAGACCCGGCTTCCCCTCGGTGTCGGCGGCGGCGAGCAGCAGCCCGCCGAGGAGGCCGAGATTCTTCATGAACTGGGTCTGGTGCTGCGCCCGCTTGGCCGGTTCGCCCTTCCAGAAGGGATGGCCGGCGACGGTGGTCGGGAGTAGCGTGCCGGCGAGCACCAGCGCGGCCGGGCGGGTGAACTTCCCGGTGGCCAGCATGAGGCCGCCGATCAACTGGGTGGCCGAGTTGATCCGGACCAGCGTCTCGGTGTCGGTGGGGATACGGGGGGAGACCTGCTGGATCAGCGGGCCGACCCGGTCGGTCACCGGCTTCGCGGCCGGCACCAGCCGTCCCGGGTTCTGAAAGTTGCGGACGCCGCTGACCACGAAGACGCCGCTCAACATGACGCGGGCGAGGGAGCGCACGGGTTTCATGGATCAGTCATACCCCGTCGCGGCGGCGGCTACCCCTGCAACGGCCCGATCCGATCGGCCGACGTGGACGCCGGAGGCGTCCCCATGATCCGTACCGCCACGCCGATCGGGGCGACCGTCGCTGGTGGACGGGCTCCGGCCGGTAATCTCGCCCGGGTGACCACGCTGCGGCTCCGCCCCGAGGGTCCGGCCGACACCGGCCCGGTCCGCCGGGTGCTGGCGGCGGCGTTCGCCCGCCCGGACGTGCTGGCCCCGCCCGAGGTGGGGCTGGTCGACGAGCTCCGCGACACCGACGCCTGGATTCCCGAGCTGGCCATGGTCGCAGAGTACGGCGGCGAGGTGGTCGGGTACGCCCTGTTCACCCGGGTCCGGATCCACCGCGACGGCGACATCGCCCCGGCGCTGGCCCTCGGCCCGGTCGCGGTCGCGCCGCACCGACAGCGGGTCGGGCACGGCACGGCCGTGGTCCAGGCCGGCCTGGACGCCGCCACCGAGCTGGGCGAGCGGCTGGTGGTGGTGCTCGGCGACCCGGCCTTCTACCGGCGGTTCGGCTTCACCCGCGCCGACCGGATCGGGCTGACCAGCCCGTGGTCCGGCCTGGGCGACCCGTGGCAGGCGCTGGTCCTGCCGCCCAGCACCAGCGGGGATGGGCCGGTGCCCCACGGCGAGGTGTTCTTCCCGCCGCCCTGGTCCAGGGTCTGACCGCCGGCCCGAGACCTGGCCAACGCCCTTCGCGCCCGGGTCAGGCCGGCTGGGTGCGCAGGTAGCGGCCGAAGTGCGGCACGGTGAAGGCGACCGTCCCGCGTTCCCCGGAGTAGATCAGCCCCTTCTTGATCAGCGCGTCCCGCGCCGGGGAGAGGCTGGCCGGCTTGCGACCGAGCGCGCGGGCGATCTCGGCGGTCGGCACGGCAGCGTCCATGTCGTCCCGGCCGCCGGCGTCCCCCTCGACCAGGGACAGCGTCGCCATCGCCCGCATGTACTCGCGTTCGGCCGGGGTGGCCCGCTCGAACCGGGAGCCGAAGAAGCCCACGGCCAGCTCCGCCTCCGCCTCGGGGGCGGCGACCCGGACGTCCGCGTCGGTGATCGGGGAGCGCGGCGCATGGTCCCAGGTGGCCTTGCCGTACGCCTGGACGAAGTACGGGTAGCCGCCGGACTTCTCGTAGAGGAGGTCGAGGGCCTTCGGCTCGTACTCGACCTCCTCCCGCTCGGCCGGCGCGCAGAGCGCCCGGTCGGCGGCGATCCGGTCGAGCCGGTCGATGCGCTGGTAGCGGAACAGCCGCTCCGAGTACGACTTGGCGGCGCTCAGCACCGCCGGCAGGTGCGGCAGCCCCGCGCCGACCACGATCAGCGGTGCCCCGAGCTGGGACAGCTCGTGGCAGGCGGCGCAGAGCGCCGAGACGTCCTCGGCTCCGACGTCCTGCATCTCGTCGATGAAGACCGCGATGCCGGTGCCGACGTCGGCGGCCACGGCGGCGGCGTCGCTGAGCAGCTCCACCAGGTCGATCTCGATGTCGCCGGAGTCGGCCCGGCCGGTGGCGGCCGGCACGTCGATGCCGGGCTGCCAGCGGTCGCGCAGCTTCGGGGCGGCGCCGGCCCGGCCGGCGGGCGCGGAGCGCTGGGCGAACGCCTTCAGCACCCCGAGGAACGTGTCGATGCGGTCCGGGGCGCGGTGCCGGGGCGCGAGCTCACGGACCGCCATGTGCAGCGCGGCGGCGATCGGGCGGCGCAGCGACTGGTCCGGCCGGGCCTCGATCTTGCCGCTGCCCCAGAGGTGGTTGATGGCCTCCGAGCGGAGGGTGTTGAGCAGCACGGTCTTGCCGACGCCGCGCAGGCCGGTGAGCATCAGGCTGCGCTCGGGGCGGCCCCGCGCGATGCGCTCCAGCACCACGTCGAAGACGTCCAGCTCCCGCCCCCGCCCGGCGAGCTCGGGCGGGCGCTGGCCGGCGCCCGGGGCGTACGGGTTGCGGACCGGATCCACGAATCGCACAATATCGGGCTGTCTAGCCGGAAACCTAGACATCCGTAGAGGACGCTACCGGCGTGTCGCCGGTCGTCGAGACAAAACTAGGGCTGTCTAGCGTGCACGCTAGACAGCCCTAGTTTCAGCTATCGGGGTAGTAGCCACCGGCGGGCGGCTGGTGCCACAGCGGGCCGTCAGCGGGCCTTCAGGCACAGCACGAAGTCGAGGGTGTCCAGCTGACTGTCGAAGAAGTACCAGTTGGTGTAGCCGGTGACCTTGGCGCACTTCGCCTCGGCATCCTTCTCGCCGCTGGTCCGCCCGTCGAATCGACGCAGCACCTCGTACGTCTTCGGGGCGCACGAGGCGATCAGCAGCTTGGGCTTGCCACCCGCCGGCCCCGTGTTGCGGACGCACTGCCCGGCCTTGACGAAGCGGGGATCGGCCGACGACTCGGGGGCCGCGGCGGTCGGGGCGGGGGCCGTCGGGGATGCCGGTTGCTCCTCCGGCGTCGCGTCGGCGGTCGGCCGGGCCTGACCGGCGCCCTCAGGCGCTTCGTCCCGGTCGAGCAGGTACCACACCAGCGAGCCGCCGCCGAGCAGCAGCACCACCAGGGTGGCGAGCACGGCGATCAGCGGCCCCCGGCCGCGCCCTCGGCGCGGCGGCGGCGTCGGTGCCCCGAAGTGCGCCGGCTGACCCGGGCCGGGCCCCGGATACGGCCCTGCGGCGTACGGGTCGCCGGGCCGACGGCCAGCCGGGTACCCCGGTGCGCCGCCGCCCGGCCGGTACACCTCGGGTTCGTGGGGCCACGATTCGGGACGGTCCCACGGGTCGGGCTGCGGCTCCCCGGACGGCTGCGTGAACCGTCGCGGATCGTCCGACCAGGACGTCCGGTCCGCCGGGTGGGGGGCCCGCTCGGAAGGCTCGTGGCGGCCAGGCTGCCGAGGCGGGTACGCCGGCTGCGACTCCCCCCGCCCCTCGCCGGCCTGCGGCCCGGAGGACCTGGCGTACCCGTCGGGGGCCCACGCCTCGCCCGGCGGGTCGTACCCGTCGCCCGGTCGTCTTCCGGGCCACGGCCCTGTAGGGCCCTCACCCGGTGGTCCGTAGTTCGACATGTGCACCCTCCTACCCGACCGGTGAGGCCGGCCACCAATCAGGACGCCGACGCCGTCGTCACCGTAGCGTGGCCAACCGATGACATCACCTTCTGCGCGTGCGACGACATCGACCGGTCCGCCCGCACCGGATGGCTCGGCCGCGCCGGGCGGGCCCCACGGAAGCGCTGTGCCCCCGGTCCGACCGGCCCTGATCTGGACCGCGTTGGCCGTGGTCTACGTGCTGTGGGGCTCCACCTACCTCGGCATCCGGGTCGCGGTGGAGTCGCTGCCGGCGCTCACCTCGGCCGGCCTCCGGTTCGCCGCGGCCGCCGCCGTGCTCGCGCTCGTCCTGCGGGTACGCCGGGGACCGGGTGCCCTGCGCGTCGACCGGCGTCAGCTCGGCTCGGCCGCGCTGGTCGGGGTGCTGCTGCTGGCCGGCGGCAACGGACTGGTGGTGCTCGCCGAGTCCGGCCCGCCCGGTTCGGCCGTGCCCTCGGGCGTGGCCGCGCTGCTGGTCGCCACCGTCCCGCTGCTGGTCGTCCTGCTCCGGACGACCGTCGGGGACCGGCCGCGTTTCTGGACCTTCGCCGGGGTGAGCCTTGGCTTCCTCGGCCTGGTCCTGCTGGTGCTGCCGACCGGTGGGTCGACGGCCGTGCCGCTGGTCGGGGCGCTGACCGTCGTCGCGGCGGCGACCTGCTGGTCGGTGGGGTCGTTCCTGTCCAACCGCTTGACGATGCCGACCGACCCCTTCGTCGCCACGGTCTACGAGATGCTCGCCGGTGCCGTGGCGCTGGCCGTGGTCGCCGCCGCCCGGGGCGAACTGCGCGACTTCGACCCCGGGCAGGTCACCGGCCGGTCCTGGCTCGCCCTGGCGTACCTGATGGTCGCCGGCTCGCTGGTCGCCTTCACCGCGTACGTCTGGCTGCTGCACCACGCGCCGATCTCGCTGGTGTCCACGTACGCGTACGTGAATCCGGTGGTCGCGGTCGCGCTCGGCGCGCTGCTGGCCGCCGAACCGGTGACCAGCCAGGTGCTGCTCGGCGGCGCGGTGATCGTCGCCGGGGTGGCGCTGGTGGTGAGCACGGAACGCCTCGGACGGCGAACCGGGGCGGCGGGCCGGGTGCCCCGGCGGTAACGTCCGGCCGGTGTCGGCCGGGCTGCCTGTCCTGCTCGCGGCGCTCGGCGCGGCGGCCGGCGCCGGCACACCGTGGCTGGCCGGCCGGTTCATCACCACCCGGCCGGCGACCGCCGTGCCGCCCGCCGCCTGCGCGGCGGTTGGGGCGGTCGTCTTCGGCGGGCTCGGCGTCGCGCCGGGCGTCGGGGCGGCGCTGCCGACGTTCCTAGCGGTGGCCGCGCTCGGGCTGGTGCTCGCCGTGGTCGACCTGGCCTGCCTGCGGCTGCCCGACCCGCTGGTGGGCGCGGCGGCGCTCGCCGCAGTGGTCGGTCTGGTCGCGGCGGCGTCGGTCGCCGGCCGGCCGGACCGGCTCCTCGGCCCGCTGGCGGGGGCGGCGCTGTCGTTCACCGGGTACGCGCTGCTGGCCCTGCTGCCCGGCTCACGGCTCGGCTTCGGCGACGTCAAGCTCGCCGCCGTGCTGGGGCTGCCGCTCGGCTGGCTGGGCTGGCCGACGCTGCTGACCGGGCTGGTCCTGCCGCACGCGCTGCACGGGCTGGCCGTGCTCGGCCTGCTGGCCGCCCGCCGGGTCCACCGGGACACCCTGCTGCCGCTCGGGCCGGCCCTGCTCGCCGGCGCCTGGCTCGCCGCCCTGCTCGGCTGAAGCCCCCGGGGGCGGGTCGACGGGCCTCTTACCGCTGAAGCCCTCCCCGGGGCGGGCCTCTTACAGCAGGCGGAGCTGGCGGTCCTTGGGCCGGCGGGGTTCGGTCTCGCCCAGGCGCTCGAACAGGCCCGGGTCGATCACGTCGAGGAACGGCGACGGCCGGCAGTCCCGCTCCGACCCGTGCCGGGCGCGCCGGGCGGCGTGGCTGACGTAGAGGCGGTCCTGGGCCCGGGTCAGGCCGACGAAGAAGAGCCGCCGCTCCTCGGCGACCTCGTCCTCGCCCGGGGTGGAGCCGGGCCAGCGCAGCGGGAGCAGGCCGTCCTCGCAGCCGACCAGGAAGACCACCGGGAACTCCAGGCCCTTCGCGGCGTGCAGGGTGAGCAGGGTGACCGCCTCGGCGCGCGGGTCGAGGGCGTCCACCTCGGCGCCCGTGGCGAGCTGGGACAGGAACAGCTCCAGGTCGTCGCCGCAGCGTCGGGCCAGCGGGGTGAGCAGATCCGCCGCCGCGAGGGCCTCCTCGGGGCGTACCGAGCCGGAACCGTCGAGGGTGGGGGCGGCGAAACGGTCGGCGACCACCCGGGCGGCGAGTCGGACCCGGGCCGGCAGGTCGCCGTCGAGGCCGTCGGCGTGCCGCAGCTCGCGGGCGATCGCGGTCACCCCGGGGCGGTCCCGCAGCCGGTCGTGCGAGCGCTTCTGCACCGGGATGTTCGCCCGGGCCAGCGCGTCCACGATCGGCGCGGACTGGGCGTCGGTCCGGTACAGCACGGCGATGTCGGAGAACGACAGGCTCGTGGCCCGGCCGTCGATCCGGCCCGAGTCCAGCGACCGGTGGGACAGGCCGCCGACCAGCTCGTCGACGGTGCGTACCAGGAAGTCGGCCTCGTCGGCGACGGACGCGGCGGCGTACCGGCCCACCAGCGGGGCCTCCGGGTCGAGTCGGGCCGGGTCGAGCCGGCGGCCCCGGACCAGCGACGACGGCGCGATGGCCTGCACGGCGGCGGCCAGGATCGGGGCCGACGAGCGGTAGTTGCGGTTGAGCCGGACCAGCCGGGCGTCGGTGAAGTCCTGCGAGAAGCGCAGAAAGTAGCCGACGTCCGCGCCCCGGAACGAGTAGATCGCCTGGTCCGGGTCGCCGATCGCGCACAGGTTGCCGTCGGCGGGGCTGAGCAGCCGCAGCAGCTCGTACTGGACGGCGTCGACGTCCTGGTACTCGTCGACGAAGATCCACTGCCATTGGTCCCGGTACCGCCGTACCAGCTTCTTGTCGGCGCGCAGCAGCTCCACCGGCAGGGTGAGCAGCTCGTCCAGGTCGACCAGGTCCCGCTTGCGCAGCAGGGCCGTGTAGGCGGCCAGGTCCTCGCCCGCCTCGGCCTTCGCCGCCGCCCGGTCGGCGTCGTCGGCGATCCGGAAGCCGGCCGGCAGCCCGGCGGCCCCGGCGTTCTCCCGCAGGATGGCCAGCCCCAGCGAGTGGAACGTGCCCACGGTGATGTCCTCGGCGACCGGCCCGAGCAGCCCGTCGAGGCGGTGCCGCAACTCCTCGGCCGCCCGCCGGGTGAAGGTGATCGCCAGGCAGCGCTCCGGGAAGACGCCCAGCTCGGCGCACAGGTACGCGATCCGGTGGGTCAGCGTCCGGGTCTTGCCCGTGCCCGGGCCGGCCACGATCAGCAGCGGCCCGCCCGGCGCGGACGCGGCCACCCGCTGCATCGCGTCCAGCCGGTCCAGCAGCCCGGTGCCGACCTCCTCCATCCCGGCGAGCATCGGCTCGAACGGCTCGTGCGGGGAGGGCTGCGGCGGAATCGGCGGGGGCGGGGGCGGCGGGGCGGCCTTCCGCTTCGGCTCGGCCTTCGCCGCCGCCGGCCGCTTGGCCTTCGCCGCCGGCTCCGTGGGCGTCCGCTGCGCCGGCACCGGTACGTCGAACAGCGTCTCCGCCTGCGCCCCCGTCGCCTTCCCGCCCAGCTCTGCCGGGTCGAACAGGGTGATCACCCCGTAGTCGCCGTCGTAGCCCGGCACCCGGCGCACATCGCCCCGACGCAGCCGGCCGATCCCCTCGGCGAGCAGTTCCCCGCCGACCCGGCCGATCTCGTCCAGCGGGGCGCGGGTCAGGATGTCCAGCTCCGAGCCGAGCGCGGCGATCAGCTTGTTGAGCTTCCCCTCGACCTTCTTGGACTTCGGGCCCACCGCGTTCAGCTCGCCGAGGATCTCGGCCAGCGGGACCAGGTGGGTGACGTCCCGGGCATGGTCGGGCCGATACCCCTCGGGCCGGTCGGCCAACTCCTCGACCCGGCTGAGCACCCCGATGGTGAGTGGCCTGCCGCACTCCGGGCAGCGCCCGCCGGCGGCCCGGGTCCGCTCCGGGGACCAGCTGACCCCGCACACCCGGTGCCCGTCGGCGTGGTACTTGCCCTCCTCAGGGAAGAACTCGATCGTGCCAGCGAGGCCGTCGCCGGTGCGCAGCGCCTCCCGGATGGCGAAGTAGTCCCGGCCGGAGGAGAACACCGTGGCCTCCCGGCCCAGGGCGGGCAGGGAGTGCGCGTCCGAGTTGGAAACCAGCCGGTAGCGGTCCAGGCTGCCGACCCGCCAGTTCATCTCCGGGTCGGACGACAGCCCGGTCTCCACGGCGAAGACGTGCTCGGCCAGGTCGGCGTAGCAGTCGGCGATCGCGTCGAAGCCGGACTTCGAGCCCAGCGCCGAGAACCAGGGCGTCCAGATGTGCGCCGGCACCAGGTAGCCGTCCGGGCTGGCCTCCAGGGTGATCTCCAACAGGTCCCGGGAGTCCAGGCCGAGGATCGGCCGGCCGTCCGAGGCGATGTTGCCGATCCGGCCGAGGGTGGTGTTGAACCGCTGCACCGCGTCCAGGTCGGGCAGGTAGATCAGGTGGTGCACCTTGCGGGTTCGGTCGTCCCGCTTGTAGATCGTGGAGATCTCCACGCTGAGCATGAACCGGACCGGGTCCGCCTCCGCCTCGCTGGCCAGCAGGGGCGGCAGGCGGCGGGCGATGTCCCGCTCCGCCTCGGGGCTGAGCCGGTGCAGGCCGGGCTCGGCCGGGTGCAGCGTCTCGCGCAGGTGGTCGTACCAGGCGGGGTGGGTGAAGTCGCCGGTGCCGAGCACGCCGATGCCCTTGCGCCGGGCCCACCAGCCGAGGTTCGGCAGGGTCAGGTTCCGGCTGCACGCCCGCGAGTACTTCGAGTGGATGTGCAGGTCCGCGACGAACGGCGAGGGGCCACCGGCGGGTGCGGCGCTGAACGGGAGCACGCCGCATCCTGTCACGCCCGCCCCGACGGCCGCTCCCCGCCACGCGTACGGGTGACCTGAGCGTCCTTCCCTGGACACCCCGGCCGCCGCCCGCTAGGCGTGCGCGCCCGCCCCGGATCAAGGGGTGCGGAGTTCCACCAGGGTCACCTGGGGGTTCGCGCCGACCCGGACCGGGGGGCCCCAGAAGCCCGCGCCGTTGGTCACGTACACCTTCGTGCCGTCGACCTCGCCGAAGCCGGAGACCACCGGCTGTTCGAGCTTCACCAGCAGGTTGAACGGCACGATCTGACCGCCGTGGGTGTGCCCGGACAGTTGCAGGTCGACGCCGAACTTCGCCGCCTCGACGGCCGCCACCGGCTGGTGGGCGAGCAGCACCACGGGGCGGCCAGGGTCCCGGTCGCCGAGCGCGGCGGTGAAGTCGGCGGGGGCGGCCAGCCCGGTGCCGGCGGCGCTGACGTCGTTCACCCCGGCCAGGTCCAGCACCCCGCCCGGGGTCCGGATCTCCTGCCGGGTGTTCTGGAGCACCCGCAGGCCGAGCCGGTCCACCTCCTGCACCCACTCCTCCACGCCGGAGTAGTACTCGTGGTTGCCGGTGACGAAGAAGCTGCCGTACCGGGAGCGCAGGTCGCGCAGCGGCGCCGCCGCCTCGCCCAGCTCGGCGACCGAGCCGTCGACCAGGTCGCCGACGACCGCGACCAGGTCGGCGTCCAGCCGGTTGATCATTGCCACGATCCGCTCGGTGTGCGCCCGGCCGCGCAGCGGCCCGAGGTGGATGTCCGAGACGGTGGCGATGCGCAGCCCGTCCATCCCGCGCGGCAGCTTCGCCAGCGGGATCCGCACCCGGTCCAGGCGCGGCGGGCCCATCGCGTTGCGTACCCCGTAGCCGGTGACCCCGGCGGCCGTGAGGCCCGCGAAGATCGCCGCGCCGCGGGCCAGCAGCAGCCGGCGGTCCGGATCGTGGTCGGGCTGGTCGACGGCCGCGACGGCCGGCGGTTCCGCCCCGCCGGACGCGCCCACCAGCACCGGCTCGGGCGCGGCGGCGGCCGGCGCGGCGGCGACCACCCGGCGGCGTAGCACCAGCCTGGCGACCAGCATCGGCACTTCCAGCGCCAGCAGCACGACCAGCAGGTAGAACATCAGCGCGAGCCACAGGTAGCCCGGCCAGGCCAGCCAGAACAGGCCGGCCCGGGTGCCGATCATCGTGGCCGGGACGAGCAGCGCCAGCACCAGCGCGACGACGCCCCCGATCCGCCGCCACCGCCCCGGGCCGGTGGTGTCCTTGACCAGCCGCTTCCAGAGGTAGAAGTGGAGCAGGCCGACGACGAGCGCCGCGAAGCCCACGAACGCCAGGTTCGCCAACACGTGAGCCTCCTCAGCCGCCCGCGAACGGGGGCAGTACGTCGATCGTCGCTCCGGCCGGCAGCGGTGCCTGACGATCATGACAGGTCACGCCGTCGACCAGGAAACTCGCCACGGTCAGCACGGCAGCGAGCCGTGCGCCGTGCCGCTCGGCCAGGTCACCGGTGAGTTCGCCCAGGGACCGCCCGGCGGGCGCGGTCTCCTCGGCGGTGCCGGCGGCGGCCCGCGCCCCGGCGAAGTAGCGGACGGTCAGCAGCCCGGTCGGGTGGTCCGGTACGTCACGGTGCACCCGTCACCCGCCGATCGCGGACATCGGCCGGGCCGGCTGGAGGAAGGCCGGGTCGTCGATGCCGTGCCCGGCCCGCTTGCCCCACATCGCGGTGCGCCAGCGCCGGGCCAACTCCTCGTCGTCCGCCCCGGCCCGCAGCGCCCCGCGTAGGTCGGACTCCTCGGTGGCGAACAGGCAGGCGCGGACCTGGCCGTCGGCGGTGACCCGGGTGCGGTCGCAGTCGCCGCAGAACGGCCGGGTCACGCTGCCGATCACCCCGACCCGACCCGGCCCGCCGTCGACCAGCCAGGTCTCGGCCGGCGCGGCGCCCCGCCCGGCGGGGTCCGGGATCAGGTCGAAGCCGGTACGCAGCCCGGCCAGGATCTCGTCGGCGGTGACCATGGTCGACCGGTCCCAACCGTGCTGGGCGTCCAGCGGCATCTGCTCGATGAACCGCAGCTCATAGCCGTGGGCCAGGGCGAAGCGGAGCAGCGCGGGGGCCTCGTCGTCGTTGACCCCGCGCATCAGCACGCTGTTGATTTTCACCGGGGCGAGCCCGGCGGCGGTCGCCCCGGCCAGCCCGGCGAGCACGTCGGCGAGCCGGTCCCGCCGGGTCAGCCGGGCGAACCGGGCGGCGTCGAGGGTGTCCAGCGACACGTTCACCCGGTCCAGCCCGGCGGCCCGCAGGGCGGGGGCCAGCCGTTCCAGCCCGAGGCCGTTCGTGGTCAGCGAGATCCGGGGTCGGGGCTCCAGCGCGGCCACGGCCGCGACGATGCCGACCAGGCCGGGGCGGATCAGCGGCTCCCCGCCGGTGAACCGCACCTCGGTCACCCCGAGGCGTCGCACGGCCAGCCGGACCAGCCGGACGATCTCGTCGTCGGTCAGCAACTGCGGGCCGGCCAGCCAGGGCAGCCCCTCGGCCGGCATGCAGTACGTGCAGCGCAGGTTGCACTTGTCGGTCAGCGAGACGCGTAGGTCCCGGACGACACGGCCGTACCGGTCGACGAGGACGCCCTCGGTCGGTGGGGGGACGGTCACCCCTCGACCGTAGCGCGCCCGGCCACGCGCAGGGCGGCGCGGGCGGCGTCGCCGACCGCCTCGCGGTACGCCCCGCCGAACAGGGCGGCGTGCACCAGCAGCAGGTGGAGCTGGTGCAGCGGCACCCGCTCGGTCCACCCGTCCGCCAGCGGCCACGCCTCCCGGTAGGCGCCCATGATCCGGTCGTGGTGCGGCGGCCCGCCGAACAGCGCCAACTGGGCCAGGTCGGTCTCCCGGTGCCCGCCGTGCGCCGCCGGGTCGATCAGCCAGGCCCGGCCGTCGTTCCCCCAGAGCACGTTGCCCGGCCACAGGTCGCCGTGCACCCGGGCCGGCGGCTCGTCCCCGCCGAACTCGCCGATCCGGTCGAGGACCGCCTCCACCAGCGCGGCCTCGACGCCGGTGAGCGCGCCGCCGTCGACCGACATCCGCAGGTACGGGGCGAGTCGCCGGCGCGCGAACCAGTCCGGCCACGGGCCCGGGTCCGGCGTGTTGTCCTGGGGGAGCGCGGCGATGAAGCCGGGCCACTCCGCGCCGAACGCGGCGGCCCCGGCGCGGTGCGTCGCGGCCAGGTCGTGGCCGAACCGCTCGGCGGCCTCGGGCGTCGGCTCGCCGGCCTCGACCCAGTCGAGCGCCAACAGCTCCGGCAGCGCCACCACCACCTCCGGTACGGGGACCCCGCCGGCCTCCCTCAGCCAGCTCAGCCCGGCCGCCTCGGCGGCGAAGAAGCCCTCCGGCGCCGGCCGCCCGGCCCGCGCCTCCGGCCAGGTCTTGGCGAAGACGGAGTGCCCGTCGTCCAGGGTCAGCCGGGACGCCGCGCAGACGTCCCCGCCGGCGACCGGCGTTTCCCGGATCCGCTGGTGGGTGAGGAAGGTCGGCAGGTGTTCCGGATGCGCCCGCAGGTACGCCAGGTCCATGACCGCAAGGTAGCCGCTCGGGGCGCTTCCCGGGGGTGTCTCCGGTGTGGGCCAGCCTCAGCGGGGCGTGCCGCCCGGCTGTTGCCGGCCCCTCGCCGGCCCGACGGTGATCGGGGCTGAGCTGCGCCGCTACTCTCCGTATCTGTGGACAACCCGCGTGTCGTCCACAGGGCCTGTCGAGACGCTCGGACGCGGCCGAGGCTGCCTCCCATGGCCCGTACCGACCGCCCCCGGCTCACCGTCCGTTCGCCCGCCGACCTCATCGCGGCCGTGCCGTACCTGCTCGGGTTCCATCCCGCCGACAGCGTGGTGGTGGTCGCGATGCGGGGCCGGCGGATCATCTTCGCCGCCCGGGCGGACCTGCCCGGCCCGGGCGACGACCCGCTCGACCCGGCCACCCACCTGGCCGGCGTCATCGCCCGGCAGGGCGCCGAGTCCGCCACCGTGCTCGGCTATGGCGATGCCTCCCGCGTCACCCCGGCCATCGACGCGGTACGCGGGTCGCTGGCCGCCGCCGAGCTGACCGTGCTGGACGCCCTGCGGGTCACCGACGGCCGCTACTGGTCCTACCTGTGCGACGAGCCGGCCTGCTGCCCGCCCGAGGGCACCCCGTACGACACCGGGGCCAGCGAGGTCAGTGCGGCGGCGGTCTTCGCCGGTCAGGTGGCCCTGCCCGACCGGGCGGCCCTGACCACACAGGTGGCCCCGTTCGGCGGCCCGGCCCGGGTGGCGATGGGCCGGGCGGTCGACCGCGCCGAACGCCGCCTGGCGGCCATGCTGGTCGGGGCACCCGAGGCCGACCTGCTCGGCGGTCGGACGCTGCGTCGGGCCGGCTTGGACGCGGTCCGTACCGCCCTGCGTCAGTGCCGGCAGGGCGAGCGACTCACCGACGACGAGGTGGCCTGGCTGACCTTGCTCCTCACCCACCTGCCGGTCCGTGACCACGCCTGGGAGCGCACCGACGGGCGGGAGCGGGACCTCGCCCTCTGGACCGACGTCCTGCGCCGCGCCGAGCGGGACCTGATCGCCGCTCCGGGTTCACTGCTGGCCTTCGCCGCCTGGCGGGCCGGGCAGGGGGCGCTCGCGGCGGTGGCGCTGGAACGGGTGCTGGAGGCGCACCCGGACTACTCGCTCGCCCTGCTCCTCGACGACCTGCTGCGTCGCGGGGTGCCCCCGTCCCAACTCGACGGCTGGCCGACGGCCGGCCCACCGGGCGTGCTTCGCCGGCAACGCCGTCGACGCGGCTGACGAGCAGGTTGGCCGGGGGTGTTGGCGTGGTGTTTCCGGGCTCCTCCGGGTTCTCTTTCGCCGTACGCTGAGTCCGGCCTGCGAACTGCCCAGCAGCGCCAGCCCGCCGGACGGGGGCCGTCGACGTCCGGCTCACCCATGACTGGCCGGCCGGGATCACCGGACCGCGCCGGAACGGCCCGGTCGGCCGGGATGAGCTGCGTACGTTGTGCGAACGCCTCCGGCCGCGGTGGCACTTCTGCGGCCACATGCACGACCGGTGCCGGGGGCCATCGGGCCCACGGAGGTCGTGTGTCTCGGTCACATCCGAAGTGGGCCGAAGGCGTTCGCCGTCATCGAACGATCGCCCGAAGGTCGCCTGCTGCTCGTCGAGGACGTGACCAGTGGGCGTGGCACCCGTTGCACCCGGACCACCTAACGCCGTGACCGTCCGTCGTCGAGCGGCAAGACCTGCGACGACAGCAGGTTGCGGATACGCGCCCCCAGGCGTTCGCGGGAAAGGCGGCCGGTGGGTGTGGGTCCTGACAACCACGGGTTCATCGAACGGGCACGGTCACCTCACCTCACTGCTGGTCGAGCAGGAACGGCGCGTCCGGGCAGCTCAGGCACACGAAGACGCGCAGCGCGCCGTGCCGACCGACGACCACCCCGGTCGGCTCGTACGAATCGTCGTACGAATCGCCGTCCGCCCGCGTCGGTTGCCACCGCGCGGCGCCCCGCTCGGAGGAGTCGATGACGAGGGTCAGCGTGGTGGGGCCGGCACAGCGCGGGCACGGCGTCGGGCGCAGGTCCGTGAGGCTCCACTTGGCGTAGCCGCCGACCTTCCAGCCGGGTGCCATGAAGGTGTCGACGTAGTCGTCGTCCTCGTCCTCGTCGACCAGCCGCCGCAGGTCCTCCGGCAGCTCATCCGGGTCCGGGTACTCGACGACCTGCTCCGGGTGCAGCCGGCACGGCCGGGGCACGTACCCGTCGGTGTCGACCTCGCCGCGCGGCGGCTCCGCGAGGAGGTCGGTCAGCTCCGCCTCCCGCCGCCAGCGCAGCTGCACCGTCGGCCCCCACGGGCCCTCGGAGTGCTCGAACGGGCACCACAGCACCTGCAACAGGTCCGCCCCGCCGGGGCGGGGCAGGTCGGGTACGTCCTCGGCGCGCAGTTGCGCCAGCGCGACCATCGGGTTCGGCACGGGGTGCGGTCGCGGCACGTACCGGTAGCCGACGACCGGGCCGCCGTCGCGCGAGCCCCAGCCGACGAAACCCGGGCCGACCAGGGCAGCCATCTCCTGGTGCAGCTCGAGTTCGCCCTCGGCCAGGACGTGCGACTGCGTGCGCCCGCGCTCCGCCGCCCGCATCCGGGTCACCAGCTCGGCCGGGATCGGCACCTCCCCGTGCACCATGAACGGCACGTCGCAGGCGGGCCAAGGCTCGCCGGCCGGCCAGCGTAGCGGCCCGCCCACGTGACTGTCGGCGGCCGTGACCGCCCCGGGACGCGGGTGCAGCCGGGTCGTCGTACGGCCGAACCGCTCAAGCCCGGGATAGCAGGCGAGCGCCCCGGGCGGCAGGGGCAGAGTGATCATGGTGAGATCGTAGGCGGACGAGGGCATCGGCGCCGCCGCCGGAAGCCGACCACCCCTGCTGCTCCGACCGTCGCCACAGCCGGGCCAAGGAGGTAGCGTCCCGCCATGCGTATGAAGCTCGGCCGGCCCGACCTGGCCGCGTACGCCGACCGGTTCGACGTTCCGCCCGCGACGGAGGACTTCAGCGTCACGTTCCTCGGCGTCTCCAGCCTGCTCTTCGACGACGGCGACACGACGGTGATGACCGACGGATTCTTCTCCCGGCCGTCCCTGCTCAGGGTTGCCCTCGGCCGGCTCGCACCCGACGGCGCCCGCATCGGTTCCACGCTCACCCGGCTGGGCCTCGACCACGGGGGCCGCCGCCTGGCCGCCGTGATTCCCGTACACACCCACTTCGATCACGTCATGGACTCCGCGGCCGTCGCCCTGCGCACCGGCGCGATGCTCGCCGGTGGGCGGTCGGCGGCCAATGTCGGCCGGGGAGCTGGCCTCGCCGACGAGCGCATCCGCGTTGTCACCCCCCACGAGCCGATGACCCTGGGGACCTTCACACTCACGTTTGTCGAGTCCGAGCACTGCCCACCGGATCGCTTCCCCGGCACCATCACCGCGCCCCTGGTGCCCCCGGCCAGGGCGTCCGTCTACCGGTGCGGGGAAGCATGGTCGGTGCTCGTCGCACACGCGAGCGGCCGGACCGCCCTGGTCCAGGGCAGCGCCGGCTATCGGCCGGGCGCGCTCGACGGGCACCGGGCCGACGTCGTCTACCTGGGGGTCGGCCAGCTCGGCGGGCAGGACGAGGAGTACCTGCGTGCGTACTGGGCCGAGACTGTGCGGGCCGTCGGGGCGCGTCGCGTCATACTCGTCCACTGGGACGACTTCTTCCGCCCGCTGCACCGGCCGCTGCGCGCCCTGCCGTACGTGGGCGACGACCTCGACGTCACCATGCGTGTTCTCGGTCGGCTGGCCCACCAGGACGGGCTGGCGCTCCACCTGCCGACCCTGTGGCGCCGGGAGGATCCCTGGGCGGCGTCGGCCTACCTCCGGGTGACCTGACCGATCGCTTCATCACCCGGGCGCGTGCTCGGGGATAGTGCCGTGATTCGTTGCATTCCCGCATACACGTTCATGGTCCGGCCGCGCAGGAAGCCGACCAGGGTCATCCCCGCCTCCTCGGCCAGCTCCACTGCCAGGGTGCTGGGGGCGGATACCGCCGCGAGCAGCGGCACCCCGGCCATCCACGCCTTCTGGGTCAGCTCGAAGCTGGCCCGGCCGGAGACCAGCAGCAGGTGCCCGGTCAGCGGCAGGCGCTCCTGCCGGACCGCCCAGCCGACGACCTTGTCGACGGCGTTGTGCCGGCCGACGTCCTCGCGCAGCACCACCAGCTCCCCGCCGGTGGTGAACAGCCCGGCCGCGTGCAGGCCGCCGGTGCGGTCGAAGTTGCGTTGCGCCGCCCGCAGCCGGTCCGGCAGCTCGGCCAGCAGCTCGGCCGGCACGGTGAGCGGGTCGTCCGCGACGGCGAACCGGGAGCGGGTCCGTACGGCGTCGATGCTGGCCTTCCCGCACACCCCGCAGGAGCTGGTGGTGTAGAAGTTCCGCGCCGGGTCGGTGGTCGGCTCCGGCACGCCGGGGGCGAGCACCACGTCCACCACGTTGTATGTGTTCGGCGTGTCCGCGCCCGCGCAGAGCTGGGCGGTGTGCACGTCTGCGGCGGACCGGATCAGCCCCTCGGTCAGCAGGAACCCGATCGCCAGGTCCAGGTCGTCGCCGGGGGTGCGCATGGTCACCGCCAGCGGTCGCCGCCGGCCCGGCCCGCCCGGGCCGACCCGGATCTCCAGCGGTTCCTCCACGGACACGCTGTCCGGCCGGCGCACCGCGACGCGGTCCGGGTCGGTCGCGTCGAGGTCGATCCGGAGCACGCTCCGCCGGTCAGTGGCCCGTCCCATCCCGCCATCCTGCCCGAACGGCGCGGCTGGGGCGAAGCGTCCGGCCGGGAGAGCGGTAAGGCGAGTGCCGTGAGCCGAGCGCGGTAAGCCGGCGGGAGCGCCGAGCGCCGGGGGCACCGAGCGATGCGCGCCGGCAGCCGACAGCCGGCAGCCGGCAGCGGGCAGCGGACAGTCGGTTCAGGAGGCAGCAGCCGGGCCGGCGGGCTCCTCGGCCTCGCCGGACAGGCTGCTCTCCAGCCAGCTCGCCACGAGTTCCGCGACCGCGTCGGGCGGGGGCATGGCGATGCCGAGGACGTTTTCGCGCTGCCACAGCTCGAAGACCACCCGCTCCTGCGGCTCGACGACGGTGTGGCCCTCGTCGCGCAGCGTCTCCACGTGGCGTTGGGTGCTCCGCTTCGTCCACATCGACTTGTTCATGCTCGGGAAGAAGATCGCCGGCCGGTCGCTGGCCAGCAGGGCGGTCTGCGCGGGGGTGCCGGCCAGGCCGAGCGCCGCCGCCGCGATCGTGCCGGCGGTCGCCGGCAGCACGACGATGCCGAGCGAGCGTTTGGCGAACTCGGTGGGGTTCAGCGCGGGGTCGCCGCTGGCGAACACCTCGTCCGCGTACCAGGCGGCCACCTGGGGCTGCACGAACCGCTCGGCGCTGGCGGTGAGCAGCACCCGCAGCGGCAGGTCGATCTCCTGGCGCAGCCAGGACAGGTACCCGGAGGCCGCCATCGCGGCGCTGGAGCCGCAGATGATGACCGAAAGCGCGTCGTCTCGCATGCGGACAGCGTCCCGGCGCGGGGACGTCGCGGACATGGGGGAACGGCCCCATCTTCGCCGCCGGTTCGGCGCGGGAGTTTGGGGGCCGCTCCCCATGCCGCCCGGGGCGTCCGGCTGGCAGGTTCGTCCTCAGCCGGCCGCCCCCACGACCCGCCGGCCTGAGGAGGTGAACGGCCATGAAGAAGATCACGATCCGCAAGACGGGCTCCATCAAGCTCACCACGTCGGCGCCGCTGTACTGCACGGACTGCTGCTGACCGGTCGGCCGTCCCGGCGCGTCGGCGTGCCGGGACGGCCTTCGCCGGGCCCATGCCCTGGAGGAACCATGTCAACCACCCGCCTGGAGTTCCATCCACTCACGTACGTGACGGAGCGGGACGGTGTCACGGTCGGCCGGATCGACGCCGCGTCCTTCGCCCTGCTGCCCGAGGACGGGGTCGCGCTGCTGCGCCGCCTCGCCGACGGGATGCCGGTCGGCGAGGCGGAACAGTGGTACCGGCGCACCTTCGGGGAGCCCGTCGACATGGCCGACTTCGTCGACACGCTGCGCGAACTCGGCTTCATCCGGGCCGACGGGGAACCACTGGCCCGGTTGCCCGAGGTCCGTTTCCGGCGGCTCGGCCGGGCGGCCTTCTCCCCGCTGGCCTGGGCGGCGTACGCGCTGATCGTGATCGCCGCCGCCGTGGCCATGGTGAGCCGGCCGGAGCTGCGGCCGCACGCCCAGAACGTCTTCTTCGTCCCGTCGCTGCTCGCCGTGCAGCTCGGACTGGCCCTGTGCCAGTCGCCGGGCATCCTGTGGCACGAGTGGTACCACCTGCTCGCCGCCCGCCGACTCGGTCTGCCCACCCGGATGCGGGTCGGCCGCCGGCTCTACTACGCGGTGGTGGAGACCGAGCTGGACGCCCTGCTCACCGTGCCGGCCCGGCAGCGTTACCTGCCGATGCTGGCCGGGCTGCTGGCCGACGCGGTGCTCTTCGGCGCGCTGGTGCTCGTCGCCTGGGTCGGCCTGTCCGACGGCCTGTCCTGGCCGGGACGGCTGGCGCTGGCGGTGGCGTACACCGTCCTGCTGCGAATGTCCTGGCAGTTCTACGTCTTCCTGCGCACCGACCTGTACTACGTGGCGACCACGGCGCTGGGCTGCACCAACCTGCACGAGGTGAGCCGGGCCTGGTTGCGCGACCGGTTCGCCTGGCTGCCCTGGGTGCACCCGTCCGACGAGCCCCCCGACGACTGGTCCCCACGCGACCGGCAGCTCGCGCCCTGGTTCGCGCTGATCACCTGCGGCGGGGTCGTGGCGCTGCTGGTGACCGTCACGCTGTGGACCGCGCCGCTGGTGCTGGAGTTCGCCTCCCGGGTCTTCTCCGCCCTGGTGAACGGCTCCCCCACCGGCCCCGGCTTCTGGGACTCCGTCGGGTCGCTGCTGCTGGTCGCCTTCGAGATCGTGCTGCTGCCGCTGCTCGCCGGCCGTACCCGGCGGCGGGCCACCCCCGCACCTGACCCGGCGACGGCGGGCTGACGGCACCCCGCCCGGCCACCCCCGCCCGGCCACCCCCGCCCGGCCACCCCTGCCCGGCCACCCCCGACCGGCCACCCCTGCCCGGCCATCCCCCCGACACCCACCGCGACGCAAAGGTCCATCCCAACGGAGGAGCAACGGCATGACTGCACACCAATGGCGGATCGGGCCGGCGCCGGTCGACGGCGAACAGGTCGATATCGCGGTCGACTGTCACCGAGGGCTGCGCGGTCCCTACACGGGCCTGGGCAGCCTGCTGCGGCTGGTCGTACCCGAGGCGTACGAACGCTGGCCGGACCTCGTCCAGCGGCACCTGACCGAGATCCTCTCCGCCGCCCCGGAGCTGCGCGGCGCGATCGACGCGGCACCCGAGACGCTCACCTCCCTGGCGGTGCCCGAGGAGCGGACCCGGATCTACCCCGCCAACCGCACCCGCCGCCTGGCGCACGGCGCGACGGAGTTCCTCGCCGGGTACGCCACCCGCGCCGGCCGCCTCCCGCTGCGGCTCGCGTTGGACCGGGTGGACCAGGCGGACCCCACCGACCAGGAGTTCCTTGCCATCTTCCTGCGCCGGGTGCGGCCGGACGTGGTGCGGGTGCTGATCGGCACCGGCGGCGGGGCGCTGGAGCCCGAGCTGACCGCCGCCCTCGACCGGTACGCGGGGCGGCTGCCGGAGCTGACCCCGGTCGCCGGCCGTCCCGGACGAGACCCGGAGGAGCTGCTCCGGGCGTACGTCGACGCGGACGGCACCTCCGAGGACCCGGCCGAGCTGGCCGCGTACCGGCAGGCCGACCCGCAGGCGCGGGTGGCGCTGCACGATGCCCGCGCGGCGCTGCTGCGCGGACGGGGCGAATGGAGCCTGGAGCTCGGCGCGATCCCCTGGCACCTGGAGCGCGGCAGCGACCCCGCCGGGGCCGGCGCGGAGGCGCTGTACGAGGCGGCGCGGCACTGCGGTGCGCTGGGCTACTACCACGCGGTGATCGACTATGGGACCCGTGGCCGGGCGATCGTCGACCCCGACACGCAGATGGAGCGGTTCTGGCTGCTCAGCACGCGGGCGAGTTCGGCGATGGTGGTGCTCGGCCGCACCGTCGAGGCGGAGCCGACCTACCTCGACCTGCGCAGCCGGTACGCGGAGCCGGAGTTGCAGATGTCCACCGGGTACGCGCTGGCCATGCTCTACACCCGCTTCCACCCGGAGGAGCTGAGGGACCACCACCTGGCCCGGGGCTACATCAACAACTCCATCGCGATCGCCTCGCTGCTGCCCGACCTGCAGAAACGCGCCTTCCACTCGGTGTTCCAGAACAACGGGCTGGCGCTGATCGAGATGCGGCTGGGCCGGCTGCCGGCCGCGCTTCGCCTGGTCGACGACGGGCTGAACCGGCTCGACCGGGAGCTGCCCGGCGACAAGCACCGGCTGCACCGCTCGGTGCTGGTGCACAACCGGGGCAAGGCGTATCTCGCCCTGGGCCGGCTGGACGAGGCGCTGACGGACCTGACCAAGGTGATCGAGCTGGACCCGAACTACGCCGACTACTACTTCGACCGGGCCGACGTGCGGCGGCGGCTGGGCGACCTCACCGGCGCGGTCGCGGACTGCGACACGGCGATCAGCCTGTCGCCGCCCTTCTTCGAGCTGTATTACAACCGGGCCGACCTCAAGGCCGAGCTGGGCGACCTGGCGGGCGCGATCGCCGACTTCGGCTACGTGGTCGAGCTGGAACCCGACCAGCTCGACGCCCGGGTGAACCTGATCAGCCTGCTGCTCGACGAGGGTTCGGTCGACGCCACCCGGCCGCACGTCGAGGAGGGGCTGCTCCGTCATCCCGGCGAGGCCCGGCTGCTGCACCTGCGCGGCGTGCTGGCGGTGACGGACGGGGCGGAGGCGGACGCCCGGCGGTACCTCGACGAGGCGTTGGTGGCAGACCCGGCGCTGGTGGCCGCGCTCGCCAGCCGGGCCGCCCTGGCCTTCGACGGCGGGGACCACGAGCGGGCCGTGGCCGACCTGACGGCCGCCATCGCCGTGGACGCGGACAACCCGGACCTGCTGTACAACCGTGGGTTCGTCCACGAGGCGGCGGGCCGGTGGGCCGAGGCGGTCGCGGACTACAGCCGGGCGATGGACGTGCCCGGCGCGGACCGGGAGGAACTGCTCAGCCGGCGCGCCCGCTGCCACGCCGAGCTCGGCGACGTGGACGCCTCCAGGGCCGACCGGGCCGCCGGTGCCGCCGGGCAGCCGAACCTGGCCGGCGCGCGGTGACCACCACGGCCTCCCGGCACGCCGGGGCGGGGGCCGTCCGGGTCCCACCGGGGGACCCCGCCCCGGCCGCGCCGCCGCCCCCCGGGGCCGAGCCGGCCCGGAACGCCGGATCCGGCGGCTCGGGGGCGGTCCGCCCCGTCCCGACGGGCAGCCCCGAGCCGGCCCGGCCGGCCCCGGTCAGCGGCCCCGAGCTGCGGGAGTTCATGCGCAGCTGGGCCACCGGGGTGGCGGTGGTGACCAGCCGGCTGGCGGGGCGGCCGGTCGGCTGCACGGTGAACGCGTTCACCTCGGTGTCCCTGCGCCCGCCACTGCTGCTCGTCTCGCTGGCCCGCACGAGCCGGACGCTGGCCGCGATCACGGCCGAGGGCGGCTTCGCGGTGAACCTGCTGGACCGCCGGCAGCGGGACCTGGCCGACCGGTTCGCGACCGCCGCCGGGGACCGCTTCGCCGGGGTGGCGCACCGCACGGTCGACGGGCTGCCCCTGCTCGACGGGGCGATGGCGGTGGCGGTGTGCACGGTGACCCAGCTCATCGGCGTCGCCGACCACATGCTGGTGCTCGGCTCCCCGTACCGGTGCCAGGCCGGGGACGACGCGGATCCGGCTGTCTTCTTCGGTGGCCACTACCGGACGGTCAGTCCGGCGTGACCTCGTCCCGGACCCGGGCGGCGTAGCGGCTGAGCGCCGCCCGGTTCGCCTGCTCGGTCTTGGCGATCAGGCTCGCCACGTGCTTCTCCACCGTGCGCGGCGAGATGAACAGCTCGCTGGCGATGCGGCGGTTGTCTGACCAGTCCGCCATGAGCTGGAGCACCTCGTACTCCCGCTCGGTGACCCCGATCATCCGCAGCGGCTGCGGCACCCGGCTCGTGGTGCGGCGGTACGGCACCACCACGCCGAGCCGGCGCAGGTGGGCCCGGCAGGCGCGGGCCGGGGCCGGCAGCCCCGCCCGGCAGAAGTACTCCTCGGCGCCGCGCAGCCAGTCGACCGGGTCCCCCCACCGGTCCGCGTGGGCCGCCGGCGCGACGAGCCGCAGGCCGAGGTGGACCACCACCGGGTGGGCCTGGGCCCGCCGCACCGCCGTCACCGCCGCACCGGCCGCCTCCCGCTCGCCCTGCCGGCCGAGCAGCACCGCCTTCGCCAACAGCACGAACTGCCGGTTCCAGTGCAGCCGCCCGGCCGGCGTCGCCCCGACCTCGCAGCACCGGCGCCAGTCGGCGTCGCCGTCCAGCACCGCCAGCAGCAGGCCCAGCCCCTGCTGGCCGGTGAGCGGGTAGGGCGCGGGTAGCTCGGCGTCGCAGGCCGCAGCCCGGTCCAGCTCGCGGCGGGCCCGCCCCCGGTCCTCCTCCAGCAGGGCGCACACCGCGGCGGCCATGCCGTGGGCGAGCGCGGCGACCGGCGGGCCCGTGTCGTCCTCCGACAGGCCGGCCAGCACCGCGTCCAGCTGGTGCCGCTGCCCCCGGTGGCCGGCGCACACCGCGCGGACCAGCGCCAGCAGCGGCGCGCTGTCGCCCAGCCCGAGCCGCTGCGCCTCGGCCGCGCACTCCTCGACGAGCCGCTCGGCCTCGGCGTACTCGGCCCGCAGAGCGTGGTCCCAGGCGAGCAGGACGTCGACCGTGTGCCGCGCGGCCGAGGCACCCGTCCGCCGGGCCCGCTCGGTGGCGCGCAGCAGCGCGTCGGTGTCCCCGGTGAGCAGCCACCGCTGCTCGGCGAGCAGCACCGCGGCCCGGTTGCGCCACAGCGGCAGGTGGTGTCGCTCGGCGAGCCGGTGCATCTGGGCGAAGCAGCACTGGGCCTCGTCCGCGCCCTGCCGTTGGGCCAGCATCCCGCGCGCCTGCCAGCCGAGGCAGGCGACGCCCGGCAGCCCGGCCAGCTCGGCCTTCTGCACGGCGCGCGTGGCGAGCCGGGCGGCCCGCTCGGGTGCGTCCGGGCCGAGGTGGGCGGCGGCGACGGCGTCGACCGCCGCAGTCTGTCGATCGTGGGCGCCGGGGCCGAGCACCGTACGGGCGGCGTCGAGCTGGGTGGCGGCGTCGGCACGTCGACCGGCGAGGAGGGCGAGCCGGGCGAACAGGACGTGCACCGCCGCCAGCCGCTCGGGCGGGACGGCCGGATGGCAGAGGTCGTCGAGGTTGTCGAGCAGCCGTAACCCGCGCCGGGCCTCGCCGCTCTCCACCAGCGCGCAGAGCAGCTCGTGCAGCACGTCGGCGCGGAGCGGGTTGTCGGCCGACGCCTGTGACAGCCGCCACGCCCGGTCGAGGGTCTCGGTCGCCGACCGGAGCCGCCCGGCGTTGAGGTCCCGGCGCCCGGCCAGGGCGAGCAGCCGTACGGCGCCCCGTGCGTCGCCCGCGAGCTGGGTGAGCCGGGCGGTGAACCGGCACCACTCGCCGGGCAGGCCCGGGTACAGCTCGTTCGCCGCGTCGACCGACTGGAGGGCGAGCGCGGCCTGGTCGGTGGGGGTGAGCTGGCCGAGCAGCGCGACGGCGGTCGTCATGGTGCGGAAGGCGTACCAGTCGTGGTCGCCCCCCTCGGCGGCGAGCAGGCCGGCGGTGACGGCGGCGCGCAGGTGCCCGAGCAGGTCGTCCTGTTTCATCCGCAGGGCCCGGCCGAGCACGGAGATCGGGAACCGCTCGCCGATCACGGCTGCGGCGGTGAGCAGGTGCCGGCCGGCGGGACCGAGCCGGTCGGCCTGGTCGATGACGCTGTGCCGCACGGTCGGCGGCACCTCGGTGCGCACCTCGTCGACCAGAAAACACCCGCCGGACTCCACCACCAGGGTGCCGCTGTCCCACATGGCGCGCAGCAGTTCCGTGGCCAGGAAAGGGTTGCCGGCGCTGTCGCGGCAGAGCCGGTCCAGGACAGGCTCCGGTATCCGCTCCGGGGCCAGTCCCAGCCGGGACGCCGCGAGCAGGTGCACGGCCCGGCGGCCCAGCGGCTCCAGGCGCAGGACGGTGCCGCTGCACCGCCGGCCGAGCGCCTGCGCCAGGTCCCACGCCGGCCCCGGCTCGGGCCGGAGGGTAGCCAGCAGCAGGGTGCCCTGGTCGGCGATGTTGTCGGCCAGGTATTCGACCACCGCCAGCGTCGCCGGGTCGGTGTCGTGCAGGTCCTCCAGCGCGAGCAGGCAGCCCCGGCCGGTGCCGGTGACCGAGAGCAGCCGCAGCACCGCCTCGGCGAGCAGCACGGGGGACGGCGCGGTCTCCGCCGTCTCCGCCGACCGGTACTCCGGGATGAGGCCGCCGAGGGCGGACCGGTAGGGCCGCAGGCTGGCGTGCTCCAGGATCGGTTCGGTGCGGAACAGGAGGGCCAACGCCTCGGTCAGGGGCCGCAGGGCCACGGCGCGGACGGCCGAGCCCGCCCGGCCGAGCAGCACGCCCATCCCGGCCCGCCGCCCCCGGTGGGTCGTCTCCAGGGTCAGCCGGGACTTGCCCATGCCGTCGCCTCCGACCAGGAAGATCGTGCCGCCGCAGCCCAACCGGGCCTGGTCCAGCGCCTCGTGGAGGGCTTCGCGTTCCCGGTCCCGGCCGACCAGGGCGGGCAGTTCCGGACGGTCGTCTGCTGGCATGTACACCTGTCCCTCCGTCCAACGTCGAAGAGCGTGACGCCCCGGCCCCGAAGCGCTGCCGACCGGCTCGGCCACGGGCGCCACAAGGCTCGGACGGAGCGTTCCTGAGTCGTCACTCTATGAAGGAATTAACAAGATTTACAGACCCGTCCGGACCGTCCGCTCCGCCTGCCCGTCGACTCGGTGACATGCGTCCCCGACGCGGGCAGGAGGTACGGTGACCGCATGGCGGGCTGGGCGGCGATCGTGCTGGCGGGTGGAGCGGCCCGCCGGATGGGCGGCGTGGACAAGCCGGCCCTGCCGGTCGGCGGTCGGTCGATGCGCGACCGGGTGCTGGACGCCGTGGCCGACGCCGACGTTCGGGTCCTGGTCGGCCCGGCCGGCCCGGTGCCGCCGGGGGTCCGGCTGACCCGGGAGAGCCCGCCGGGCGGCGGCCCGGTCGCCGCCACTGCCGCCGGCCTGTCCCTGTTGCCCGCCGGTACGCCGACCGTCGCCCTGCTCGCCGCCGACCTGCCCCTGCTCACCGGGGCCGCGGTGCGGGTGCTGCGCGACCAGCTCGCCGACCCCACGGTGGACGGCGTGTGCCTCGTCGACCCCGACGGCCGGCGGCAGCCGCTGTGCGGGGTGTGGCGGGTCGCGCCGCTGCGGGCTGCCCTCGACCGGCTCGCCGCCGCCCGGGGCGGGACGCTCGACGGCGCGGCCATGCGGGCGTTGCTCGCCGGCCTGACCGTGCGCGACCTGCCCTGGTCGGGGACGGGCCCGCCGCCCTGGTTCGACTGCGACACTGACGAGGACGTACGCCGGGCGGAGGAGTGGACGCGATGACGGTGATGGACGACTGGGTCACGGCGGCCTGTGCGGAACTGGGCCTCGACCCGGACCAGGTGCCGGTGCCGGTCGTGCTCGACCTGGCGAGGGACGTCGCCCACCAGGTGCTGCGCCCGGGTGCGCCGGTCAGCGCGTACCTGCTCGGCCTGGCCGTGGGGCGTGGGGCCGACCCGGCCGCGACGGCCGGCCGGCTGAGCGCGCTCGCCGGCACCTGGCCGGTGGAGCTGGGCGACCAGCCTCCCGCCTGACCCGCCCGGTTTTCCACCCGTCTCCGGTACGGGAACGACCCGCAGCCGCCGCCTCCGGACGGGGGTCACGGGCCGGTGTCCGATCCTGGTCGGCCCCGGGGCGTCCTGGGTAGGGTGACCGTGACGGACGGAGGCGATCATGACGGTAGGCCACCCCTCGGCACCGGCCGGAGAACCGCCAGGCGACACGCACGAGCAGCACGAGTCGATCCTGCTCGACGAGCCGACCACGGCTGACCTGCGGGCGAAGGTGACCGAGGCCTGGCGCGAGTTCGCCCGGGCCCTGGCCGAACGGCTGCGCGAGCTGCCCGCCGGAACGCACGTCGAGCTGACCCTCGACCCCACCGCCTCCGGCACCGGGAACGCCGTCTACTCGATCAGCGTGGACTTCACCGCCGAGGGCCGGCTCTCGGCGCGGGCCGTCGGCAACGCGACCCTCCCGCAGGGCTACCGGCTGGACCGGTCCGCCGTCGCCGACATGGTCGCGCTCGGCTGGTCCCCGCCCGGGGTGGTCCCGGGCTCCGGCGAGCACTTCGGCCTGGAGGGCGACCCCGCCGAGGCGACCCGGCTGGCCGCGCTGCTCTCCCGCACCCTGCGGGACGTCTACGGCGCGCCGCACCCGGCGTTCCTGGTCTACGTCGTGCACGACGCCGAGGGCGAGCCCGTGCCGGTGGAGCCGCTGGGCACCGCGCGCAGCGAGTTCGGTCCGGACCAGGACGTCGAGGCCGACCTGGACGAGGCGCTGGCCGCCGCCGGCGCCCAGGCTGCCCAGAGCGACGTGCTGGACCTGGCGGAGCGGGTGCGCACCGTCGTCTCCACCATGCTCAAGTCCAGCTCCGACCAGTTGCAGGTCGACTCGGACGGGGACATCAACATCCGGGCCGGGTCGGCGATGGTCTTCGTCCGGGTCCGCGACAACCCGCCCCTGGTCGACGTCCTCTCGCCGGTGCTCACCGAGGTAGAGCCGACCGAGCGGCTCTACGTCAAGCTCTCCGAGCTGACCAACCGGATGCCGATCGGGCGGCTCTACTGCGCGGACGACACGGTGTGGGCGTCCATCCCGGTCTTCGGCCGCGACTTCCAGGCCACCCACCTGATGCTCGCCGTGCAGGTGATGACCGGCCTCGCCGACGAGCTGGACGACCGGCTGCACGGCGAGTTCGGCGGGAAGCGCTTCTTCGGCGAGGCAGACAAGCCCGGCCGGCGGGAGCAGGACGAGCACCGCACCGGCATGTACCTCTGACGGAGGGCCGGCTGCGGCTACGCCACGATGACGTCGAGGGTGGGTGGGACCCGGGCGGCCCGGGTGCCGGGCCCCACCCACCGGCAGTGGGCGGCTCAGGTCGCCGGCAGCCAGGCCAGCGTGGTGCCGCCGGACGGGTCGCTGGCCCGCAGGCCGGCGTCGGAGACGGTCCAGAGGGTGCCGCCGACCAGCACCGACCGGGCGACGGGGGCGCGGCCCGGGTGGGCGACCGCGCCGACCCGCGTGACGGTCCCGCCGGTGGCCCTCAGCAGCAGTAGCGAGCCGTCGTGGACCGGGATCGCCACCAGGCCGGTCCGGGGGTCGTGGAGGAAGGCGTGTGGGTCGAACTCCGCCGTCGAGCCGGCCTTCGGCAGTTGGTACTGGGCCAGCCGGGTGGGCCGGGCCGGGTCGGCCACGTCGAACAGGGAGACCTGGAGGCCCTGCACCCGCCCGTCGGCGTCGGCCTCCTGGCCCACCCCGATCAGCCGCCCCTCGCCGGCCGGATGCAGGTACGCCGAGTACCCGGTGATCTTCAGCTCGCCGGTGACCCGGGGCGCCGCCGGATCGGTCAGGTCGAGCGAGTAGAGCGGGTCGGTGCGTCGGAAGGTCACCACGTACCCGGTGGGGCCGAGGTACCGCACCGAGTGGATCTGCTCGTCCCGGCCGAGCCCGCCGACCGTCCCGGTGCGGGCCAGGGCGCCGTCCCGGCGGGTCAGCACGTACACGGCGGACTCGGTCGCCGGTCGCGCCCCGCGCCGGTCGCTGCTGCTGGTGGTGGCCACCCGGAGGTGACCCTGCCACTCCGACAGGGCGTACTGGTTGATCAGCGTGCCCGGCACCGCGCCGCTGGCCAGGTAACGGGGCCGGCCCGGGGCGCCGGTGTCGAACTGGTGGATCACGGTGGTCGTGTCGTCCGAGGGCCCGAGCCGGCCGCGCGGCCGGAGTTGGCCCGGCCGCTGCTGCTGGCCGGCGAGGTAGAGGCTGCCGGCGGTGCCGTAGACGGTGTCCGCGTCGCCGGCCACGCTGACCGGGTCCCCGTCGCCGAGCCGGCCCGTGGCAAGGTCGAAGCTGAGCACGGTGAGCACGGCGGTGCCGGTGCTGTCGGCCGTCGCGCTCAGCCGGTCGCAGCCGACCTGGCCGGCGTCGTCGCGGCCATCCTCGGTCCGCTCGTACGTCGGCAGCCAGGCGTCCAGGCCGGCGCGGGCGATCACCGCCCGGTTCGCCGCCAGCCGCTGCGCGTCGGTGGCGTCCTCGCCCAGGTCGGGGAAGACCAGCCGGGGCTGCGATCGGACCACCACCCGGGCCGTCGGGCCGGTGAGCCGCGCGTCGAGCAGGCTCCCGTCGCTCCGGTACGTCCCGGTCAGCGTGGGCCGCCCGGCGAGGTCCACCAGCAGCAGTCGGGACCCGGCCGGCACGTCGGCCGCGCGCCGGCTGCCCGACGGCTCGACGGCCGGGCGGACCGTCGCCGACCGCACGAGGACCAGTGCCCGGTCCCCGTGCAGCAGCAGGCTGTCCGGCGACCACCCGAAACGACCGCCGTCGCCGGTCAGGTCGAGCTGCCCGGTGGCTCGCCGGGTCACCGCGTCCACCACCCGCAGCACGCCCCCGGTGACCGTGACGATCCGCCGGCCGTCGGTCTTCACCAGGTCCGGCTCGTCGGCGCCGGGCTCGTGGTTGTTGGTGCCGGAGTGTTCCGCCGCCGCGCCGGCCGCCGCCCGCGCGCCGTCCGCCGTCTTGGGCACCATCGCCCGCCCGGCGAGCCCACCCGGCGTCATGCCCGTGCGCCAGCCGGGCTGGAAGCCCCAGGGCCCCACCGAGGCGGAGGTCGCCGCACGCAGCCGGGTCAGCGCCTCGGCGCAGGTGTCGAAGGAGACCAGCCGGAGCGGGCCCGACGGCGGTGGTTGCGGCTCGTGGCGCGGGAAGGCGGCGGCACTCCCGGCCAGCAGGGTGAGCGCGGCCAGCGTGCCGGCCGCAGCGGTCAGGCGTCCCCGTGTCATGCCCGCTTCGACGCCGTGCGTCCGGCTCCGGTTCCCAGCCCCGCCGCGGTGGGGCCGACGCCGGTTCCCGGGCGGCTTACGCGGAGGGGCCGACGCCGGGGGATTCGACCAGGCGGGACAGCACGATGGTGCTCCGGGTCGAGGTGACGAAGGACTCGGCGCGCAGCCGTTCCAGGGCATCCTCCAGGTGGGCGATGTCCGCAGCGCGCAGGTGCACCAGCGCGTCCGCCTCCCCGGAGACGGTGTATGCGCCGACCACCTCGGGGTGCCGGCGGACGGCCACGCCGATCTGGGCGGGAGTGGTCCGTCCGGCGCAGAACAGCTCGACGAACGCCTCTGTCGTCCAGCCGACGGCGGCCGGGTCGACGACGGCCGTGAACCCCCGGATCACCCCGGTGGCGCGCAGCCGGTCGACCCGGCGTTTGACGGCGGGGGCGGAGAGTGAGACCCGGGTGCCGATGTCGGCGTACGACGCGCGCGCGTCTGCCACGAGTAACGCAATGATTCGCTGGTCTACGGCGTCTATCTGCAACGTTTCGCCTTCGGGGAAGCAATGGTTGTGGCTGTTACCAAAGTTGTACGGTACCTACTCTTGGTCACCGTGAACCAGCAGCGAGTCCTGCGAAAGCGGACATATCTCATGTGCTCGCCGGAGCGCTTCGCCGTCGAGTACGCGATCAACCCCTGGATGGACGTCGCCACTCCCGTCGACGCGGAGCTGGCGGTCAGACAGTGGGACCGCCTGCGGGGGACCCTGGTCGGCCTCGGTCACGAGGTACACCTGCTCACTCCCGAGCCGGGGCTGCCCGACATGGTGTTCGCCGCCAACGGCGCGTTCATGGTCGACGGAACGGTGTACGGCGCCCGGTACAAGCACGAGCAGCGGGCCGCCGAGGCCGCCCTGCACCGGGCGTTCTACGAGGCCCAGGGGTGGCGGTTCATCGCACCGGGCGAGACCAACGAGGGCGAGGGCGACTTCGCGTACCTGCCGGAGGCGCACGGGGGCCTGATCCTCGCCGGCCACGGCTTCCGCACCGAGTTGCCCGCGCACGCCGAGGCGCAGGAGGCGCTCGGTCGACCGGTGGTGTCGCTGCACCTGGTCGACCCGCGCTTCTACCACCTCGACGTGGCGCTGGCCTCGATCGACGACGGGAACATCGCCTACTACCCGGGTGCCTTCTCGGCGGCCAGCCAGCGGGTCCTCGCCCAGCTCTTCCCGGACGCGGTGCTCGCCGACGACGCCGACGCCCTGGCCTTCGGGCTGAACCTGGTCAGCGACGGCGCGAACGTCGTGCTCAACGGGGCCGCGACCCGGCTCGCCGGCAGGCTCAAGGCCGCCGGCTACACGCCGGTGCCGGTCGAGCTGTCCGAGCTGAAGAAGGGCGGCGGCAGCGTGAAGTGCTGCGTCGCCGAGCTGCGCCACTGACCACGGCGGCGCTCGGCGGACGCACCACCGCACGGGCGTGCCGACGGGGAGGGGCCGGTCTCACCTGGGGGAGACCGGCCCTCGCGCGTCCGTTGCCGTTCAACACCTGCCGGGCCGGCGGCGCGGCCCGTTCAGCCGAGCCCTCGGCACCTGCCTGCGTCGCGGCGGGCCCGTTCAGCCGAGCGTGGCCAGCTCGTTGATCAGCACGTTGGACAGCAGCCGGCCGTCCCGCTGGACCTTGCGCAGGTACCACTTCTGCTGTGGGGTACGCGGCTGGTTGAACTGCCACGCCCCGCGCGGGCTGTCGATCTGGCCGATCTTGCCCATCGCCAGGTTGACCTGCTGTGAGGTGGGGTTCGACCCGGCCAGCCGGATCGCCTTGTCCAGCACCTGAGCCGCGTCGTACGACGCCATCGCGTAGGTGGTGGGCGACGTGCCGTGGGTCTTGCGGTACGCCGCGGCGAAGGTGCGGTTCGCGGTGTTGTTGAGGTCGGCGGAGTAGTTCAGCGCGGTCACGATGTTGCGCGTCTCCACCTCCTGCACCTCGTTGAGCACCGTGCCCTCGGTCAGGAAGCCGGTGGCGTAGATCGGGCCGGCGTACCGCTCCCGGTGCAACTGCTTGATGAACTGCACTGCGGCCGGCCCGGCGAAGTGGCAGAAGATCGCGTCCGGCTTCCGGGTTATCGCCCTGCGGATGTCGGCGGCGTAGGTGGTGCTGTCCGGGGTGGTGGTGGGGTCGGCCCAGATCACCGGGTCGGAGATCCTGGGGTCCGCCGCACCGGCCGAGCTGAACTGGGCCTGGAGGCCCTGGATCACGTCCCGGGAGCCCAGGTTGTCCGGCGCGATGATGGAGATCCGGCTGCCGGCGGGAAGCCGCTGTGCCATGTACGGGCCGAGCGCCCGGCCCGGCTCGTCCAGCACGTACGAGGTGCGCCAGATGTAGACGACGCTCTGCAGGCTCTTCGGGGAGGCGTTGGAGCCGATCAGCGGGACCCGGGCCTTCTCCACGGTGTCCCGGATGCCGACCATGACCGCCGAGTTGACCACCCCGGTCAGCGCCAGCGCGCCCTGCTTGAGCAGGTTGTCCACCGCCGCCTTGCCGGTCTTGGCGTCGTCGCCCTCGTCGGCGGTCAGCAGGGTCACCGGATGGCCGCCGAGCTGCTGGTCGTGCAGGGTGAGGTAGAGCTGGAAGCCGTTGAGGACCTCGTCGCCGATGGCCTTGTAGCCGCCGGACTGCGGCGCGATGAGGCCGATCTTGACAGGGGCGCCGGTGGGGGCCGAGTCGTCCTCGTCCTCCGTGGCGCAGGCGGTGGTGAGGCCGGTGGTACCGAGAGCGGCCAACAGTTGGAGCGCCCGCCTACGGTTCATCTGGGACACCGAGTTCCTTCCGGGAGCTGAGCAGGGCCGATACCGCCCCCCTCGGCGTTCTACCCGCTCCGCGACGCTGCGTCAATGATCAGGGATCAACCTGCAAGGAACGCAGCGCAAGGGCCACTTCGGGCCAGGCGGACGACTCCGGATCGATAAGCCCGAAATGCTCGCATCCAGGGAGCTCGATCAGGCGGACCCGGCTCCCCGCCGACCGCGCTGCGGCGACGTAGGACCTGCTCAGCGCCACCGGCACCTGCCGGTCCAGGGTGCCGTGCACGACCACGGTCGGTGTCGATGGCGGTAACCGAGCCGAGGGGTCCGCGTCCGCGTACCGCTCGGGGTGTTCCGCCGGGCCGCCGCCGAGCAGCGCCGCCACCGCGCCCGAGTCCAGGTCCAGCCGGTACGCCTCGGCGAGGTCGGCCACCGGGGCCAGCGCCAGCACCCCGGCCACCGTGTCCGGGGCGGACGCGGCGGCGTACAGCGCGAGGTGGCCGCCGGCCGAGTGCCCGACCAGCAGCGGCGGGCCGGGTCGCAGCCGATCACCCAGCACCGGCCCGGCCAGCCCCGGCAGCGCCGCCACCCCGGCCAGCACGTCGGTCAGGGTGCCCGGCCAGCCGCCCCCCGGCTGCCCGGTCCGCCGGTACTCCAACTGGGCCACGGGGTGACCGAGCCCGGCCAGGGCCACCGCCAGCGGGCCGGTGTGGGCCCGGTCGTACTCCGCCCGCCAGAAGCCGCCGTGCACCACCACGACCAGCGGCCGGGGCGGGCCGTTCCCCGCCGGGCGGCGCAGGTCGGCGACCTGGTCCGGATGCCCGCCGTAGGCGACGGTGGCGTCCGGGGCGGGGGCGGGACGGTCGAGCACGGCACGGGGGTCGGCGGGCATGCCGGCGACGGTAGCGCGGGAACTCGCAGCCAGGATCGGTCCCGGCGAGCGTGCCGCCTCTCGGCTGGGCGAAGATGGGACGCATGACCGAAGCTCACTCCGCTGGACAGAACGACGAGTCGGATCACGAGGGTGTCGGGGGCGCCGGAATGGTGGTGGTGGTCGGCCCGGACGGCCGGCCGGTCGGCACCGTGCAGACCGACGAGACCGCCGGGGAGGACCCGACGCGCCTGGTGGAGCAGCCGGCCAAGGTGATGCGGATCGGCAGCATGATCAAACAGCTGCTGGAGGAGGTCAAGTCCGCGCCGCTGGACGATGCGAGCCGGCACCGGATGCGGGAGATCCATGAGCGCTCGATCGTCGAGTTGAAGGAGGGCCTGGCCCCCGAGCTCCGCGAGGAACTGGAGCGGATCTCGCTGCCCTTCGCCGAGGACAAGGCGCCCAGCGAGGGTGAGCTGAGGATCGCCCACGCCCAGCTCGTCGGCTGGCTGGAGGGGCTGTTCCACGGCATCCAGGCGGCCCTGGTGGCCCAGCAGATGGCCGCCCGGGTGCAGCTGGAGCAGATGCGCTCTGGCCGGCAGGCGCTGCCCAGCGGCCCGGGCGGGCTGGTGCCCGGCATGCCGGGCATGCCAGGCATGGGCCAGCCGCAGGGCGGCGAGGGGCACAGCACCGGCCAGTACCTCTGACCGCCGCGCGCCGGGCCGTCCGCGGCCCGGCGCGGCTCACCCCACCCCGAAGACCTTCTCCAGGTACGCGGCCACGCCGTCCTCCGAGTTCGCCGAGGTGACCTCGTCGGCGATCTCCAGGACGGCGGGGTGCGCGTTGGCGACCGCCACCCCCCGACCTGCCCAGGTCAGCATCGGCACGTCGTTGGGCATGTCGCCGAAGGCCAGCACGTCCCGCTGGTCGATGCCGGCCCGGGTGCAGTACCAGGCCAGCCCGGCGGCCTTGGTCACCCCGGCCGCCGAGATCTCCACGAGCCCCGTGTACGACGAGTGGGTCGCCTCGGCCAGCCCGCGCAGCGCCCCGGCGACCACTTGGACGAACACGTCGGGATCCTGCTCCCCGGCCCGGGCCAGCAGCTTCACCGCCGGCACCGAGTGCAGCTCCTCGGGCGAGGTGATCGCCCGGATCGCCTCGGCGTCGGCGTCCCAGCGCAGCGGGTAGCCCGCCTCGTGCCGCATCTCGCGGCTGTCGACGATCTCCACGGCGAAGCTCACCCCGGGCACCTCGGCGCGCAGTCGGCGGGCCACCTCGGCGAGCAGTTCCGGGGCGAGCGGGTCGGCCCGCATCACCTCGTCGGTCACCGGGTCGTACACCACGGCGCCGTTGGCGCAGATCGCCGGCAGCGGCTCGGCGAGCTGCTCGTACACCAGGGAGAGCCAGCGGAGCGGGCGGCCGGTGACCAGCACGACCGGGGTGCCCCGGGCGGACATCCGGGCCAGCGCGTCCTGGGTGCGTGGGCTGATCGTGCGGTCGTCGCCGAGCAGCGTGCCGTCGATGTCGGTGGCGATCAGCCGAGGTGTCTCTCCCATCACCGGGAGAGTAGTCGGTCCAGGTAGACCGCGACTCCGTCGTCGTCGTTGCGCAGGGTCACCTCGTCGGAGGCGGCCCGGACCGCCGGGTGGGCGTTGGAGACGGCCACCCGGCCCCACCCGGCCCACGCGAACATCGGCAGGTCGTTGGGCATGTCGCCGAAGACCAGCACCTCGGCCGGGTCCACCCCGAGCCGCTGCGCCACCACGGTCAGCCCGGACGCCTTGTCGACCCCGGGCGCGCAGATTTCGATGAAGCCGAGCCCGGCCTGGGTCAACGAGGCGACCTCCGCCGGGATGATCCGGCGGGCGGTCTCCAGCAGCGTGTCCACGTGGTGTTCGGCGGTTCGGGCGAATGCCTTGATCACGTCGCCGGAGAGGCACTCGTTGCGGGTGCGGGCCTCGAACCGGTCCGGGTACGGCCAGCTCGGGTGGTAGTCGCCCCAGAGCGGGGCGTCGTGCTCGTCGGACGCCTCGACCATCACGGTGAGGGGACCGACCACGGCCTCCAGGTCGGCGATCAGTCGGGCCAGCACCTCGCCGGAGAGCCGCTCGTCGCGCAGCACCAGCGGGCCGGCCGGGTCGCTCTGGTCGACCACCCGGCCCCCGCCGGCCATCACCAGGAAGTCGGCGGCGCGGATGTCGTTGCGGGTCAGCTCGGTCAGCCGTGGCCCCCGACCGGTCGCGCAGACCACGGGGATGCCGGCGGCCCGCACCCGGTCGAGCACCTCGTGCGTGTACGCGGAGACCGTCTCGTCGCTGCGGACCAGGGTCCCGTCGAGGTCGGTGGCGATCAGCTTGGGTAGTCCCGGGCGGGTCATCGTTCCTCCTTCGCCCGCCGCCGTCGCGCCGGCCTGTTCGTTCGGTCGTCGGTGCCTTGACCGGGAGTGACGGCGGGCAGCAACCGTACCTCGCCGTGAAGGTCGCAACATGGCTTCCCGGCGAACCGGCCGGCGCCGGTGGATGGCCACCCGGTGTTCCGGCCGCCGGCCGTGAGCGGCGTGGTGCAGCCGGGTCGGGAGATGCCGGCGGGGTGCCGGGCTCGCGCCGTCAGGTGGCGGGGTGGGCCGGGCCGGCCAGGGGGACGTGCGGGTCACCGGCCCCGGCGGCCGGGCGGTTGTCAGGCGGGCGGTTCGGGGCGGGCGAACGGCAGCGTGGGTTGGACGGTGAGGTCCGCCGGCGCGGGCGGCAGGCCGGCGTCGCGGCCCGACCGGGGTGTGCCTCCCCGCCAGCCCCAGCGGCCCGGCTCGGGCTCGGGGTCCGCCGGCCCGGCCCCGTCGACCGGGGCGTTCTCCCGGCCGGGCGGGCCGGGGGCCGGCACCCGGCCGGCGAGGTGCAGCGCCACAGTCAGCAGCGCACAGGCCGCGAAGGCCATCACCAGGCCCCGGCCGTACTCGACCCGGAAACCGTCCTCGGAGGAGTAGAAGAAGGTGCGCTGGCCGGAGTCGTCGAGCGAGAACGCCGTGGCGACCAGGAGACCGAGCAGGGCCGCCGCCAGAGCGAGGCCGGCCACCCGCGCGTTGTGCCGCACAGTGGGCGTGCCCCGCAGGGCCAGGGCCACCGCCGCGGCCAGCGCGAAGAGCCCCATCAGGTACCCCACCCCGAACCCGCCGATGTCGGACACCCCGCCCGGCACCCGCAACGTGGTGTTGCCCTCGGGGCCCCCGTTCGGCACGGTCAGCACCATCCACTCACCGACCAGGGAGGCGAAGGCAGCCGCGACACCGAGACCGGCCGGCAGCAGCGGCAGCCGCCAGTCCCGTCCCAGCCCCGCGAGCGCCCGGCCGGCCCGCCCGGGAGGCGTGGGTTCGGAACCGCCCCACTCCAGGACGGCCGTGCCGTCGGACCGGGTGTCCTGCCGGGGGATGGGGAGATCCTGGGACATCGGCCACCTCTCCACCGCTCGCGGGCCTGAGCCGAATCATGACACAGCCGACACCGCACGGCCGGGAACCGGATCCGATCGGACGCAGTCGGTCGCCCGCCGTCCGGCTTTCGGTTAGCGTCGGTGCATGCCTATCCGTACCGCATCCGCACGCTGGCAGGGCGATCTCACCGAGGGTTCCGGCACGGTCCGCACCGGCAAGGGCGGGCTCCAGGGGAACTACTCCTTCAAGTCGCGCTTCGAGGAGGGCGAGGGGACCAACCCCGAGGAGCTGATCGGGGCGGCCCACGCCGCCTGCTTCTCGATGGCGTTCTCGAAGCAGCTCGCCGACGCCGGCGTCACCGGCACCTGGGTGGAGACCGCCGCCAAGGTGCACTTCGACAAGACCGACGCGGGGATGACCGTCACCCGGATCGACCTGGAGACGGTCGGCCAGGCGCCGGGCCTCGACGAGGTCCAGTTCACCAAGCTGGCCGAGACAGCCAAGGAGAACTGCCCCATCTCGCGGCTGCTCTCCCCGGGCGCCCAGATCAGCCTCACCGCCCGCATCGCCTCCTGATCCCTCCGGCGCACCGCGCCCGCCCGTCGCGGAGGTCCCCGTCCGACCCGGACGGGGGCCTCGGCGTCCCGGGCCGGATCTTGGGCTCGGCGGGGCGGGCCGGCTCGGGAAGAATGGGGGCGTGGCGGTGGAGATGAGTCGGGAACGATTCGAGGAGCTGGTCGGCGAAGCCCTCGACGAGGTGCCCGAGGAACTACTCGGGCTGATGAGCAACGTGGTGATCCTGGTCGAGGACGACCCGCCCCCGGGCGACGGCGACCTGCTCGGCCTCTACGAGGGGCACGCGCTCACCGAACGCGGCTGGGACTACTCCGGCGTCCTGCCGGACCGGATCCTCATCTACCGCCGTCCCATCCTGCGGATCTGCGACACCGAGGAGGACGTCGTCGACGAGGTGGCGGTGACCGTGGTGCACGAGATCGCCCACCACTTCGGCATCGACGACGACCGGCTGCACGACCTCGGCTGGGGCTGAGACCCCACCCCTGCGCCGCCCCCGGCGAGCGTCACCGGGCCGGCTCGACGGCCCCGCTCGGCCGATGCCGCCGGTTGCGCTGGCCACCTACCCTCCGGGCAGATACCCCGACTCAGGAGGCACTTCCATGCGCAGCGCGCTGTTCTCCGCAGAGAACCTGGAGAAGGAGTCCGCCCAGCCCGGCATGCGGCTGCAGAACTCCAAGATGTTGAAGATCGAGCTCAACGGCGAGGCGATGGCCCGGGTCGGGTCGATGGTCGCCTACCAGGGCCAGGTGCAGTTCCAGGCGCTCGGCTCCGGCGGCCTGGGCAAGTTCCTCAAGCAGAAGCTCACCGGCGAGGGCGTCCCGCTGATGAAGCTCAGCGGCCGGGGTGACGTCTTCCTCGCCGAGCTGGCCAAGGACGTGCACATCGTCGACCTGGAGCCGGGCGACGCGTTGTCCATCAACGGCTCCAGCGTGCTGGCCTTCGACTCCACCCTCCAGTACGACATCAAGATGGTGGGCGGCGCCGGGATGGCCTCCTCGTCCGGCCTGTTCAACTGCGTCTTCACCGGCCACGGCCGGATCGCGATCACCACGAAGGGCACCCCGGTGGTGCTCAACGTCGACGCCCCGACGTACGTCGACCCGCAGGCCGCTGTCTGCTGGTCGGCCAACCTCCAGACCGGCTACCACCGGGCCGAGCAGCTCGGCCTGGGCTCACTGCTGGGCCGCACCACCGGCGAGGCGTTCACGATGAGCTTCGCCGGGCAGGGCTTCGTGGTGGTGCAGCCCTCCGAGGAGCCGCCGGTCGCCGGCAGCGGCGCCCAGGAGCAGCAGGGCGGCCTGCTCGGCGGCCTGCTGAGCTGACCGACCGGGGCGGGGTGCCCGCGCAACCGGGCACCCCGGTCTCAGCTCAGCTCGCCGGCACGCAACCGGGCCAGCCAGGCCGCCGCGTCGGCGTAGTCGGCGTCCGAGAGGCCGGCCGGCGCGGGGACCGGCCGCTCGGCCGCCCCGTCGGCCCAGCGGTGCCGGGGGTACGACCCGAGGAAGCGCACGTCCGCGCAGACCCGGCGCAGCCCCCGCAGCGCCTCCCCGAGCCGGACGTCGGCCACGTGGCCGGTGCAGTCGAGGAAGAAGACGTACCGGCCCAGCGCCTCGCCGGTCGGTCGGGACTCGATCCGGGTCAGGTTGACCCCGCGCACGGCCAGCTCCATCAGGACCGACAGCAGGGCGCCCACCCGGTCGTGGGCGATGTAGACGGCCAACGACGTCACGTCGTCCCCGGTGGGGGTCGGCGGCGGGCCGGGGCGGGACAGCAGGGCGAACCGGGTCACCGCGTCGGCGTGGTCGGCGATCTTGTCGGCCAGCACGGCCAGCCGGTGCCGAGCCGCCCCGATGGGGGCGCAGATCGCCGCGTCGTACCCGCCACCCGCCGCGCCGGCCGCAGCGGCGCCGTTGGAGAGCACGTCGACCACGACGGCGTCCGGCAGGTACGTGCGCAGCCAGCCACGGCACTGGGTGGACGCCTGCGGGTGGGCGGCCACCGACCGGATCGCCTCCAGGGACGTCCCTTGGCGGGCGCCGAGCACGAACTCGACCGGCAGGATCACCTCCCGCGTGATCACCAGGGGCTCGCCCTCGGCCAGCTCGTCCAGGGTCACCCCGACCGCGCCGCCGATCGAGTTCTCCAACGGGACCAGGGCCGCGTCGGAGTCCCCCGCCCGGACGCTCTCCAGCGCCTCGCCGACGCTGCGGGCGGGCGTGCGGGTGCCGTGTTCGGCGGCGGGCACGGTGCGCAGCGCCTGCTCGGCGAAGGTGCCCTCGGGGCCGAGGTAGACGAAGCGGGTGGGTGGTGTTCCGGGCATGTCGCCCAGCCTACGCACCTGGTATGCCCCCCGGGACGGCGTCGCAGGCGAGCGTCCGGATGCCGATCGGCCCGGCCACCCGTACCTCGATGGTGCAGACGTCGGTGCCGGCGGTGACCAGCTCCAGCGCGCCCGGCCGGCCCCGCGTGACCACCTGGAGCTCCTCGTGCCCGGTCACCCGGAGCACCGTGTACTGCCAGTTCCCGGCGCAGAGCGGGCCGGTGCGCACCCGCACCTCGACCGCCCGGGGCAGCACGTCGGCCGAGCCCCGCAGCAGTGTGATCACCCGGTCCCCGGACGGGCCCTCGCGGCAGGCGGTGGCGACCAGGTCGGAGCCGGCGGTGGGCGACGGGACGACGGGCGGTGGGGGGACCGGGTTCGGCGGGGCGGTCGGGGTGGCGGGCGTGGTCGGGCCGGCGGAGGTGCCCGCTGTGGCGGTCGGTGCCGGGGCGGGCCCGCGCAGCTCCGGCGGCGTGCCGCAGCCGGCGGACGCGAGAGCGAGGGACGCGACGGCGAGCAGCACGGCCGGGCGGGGTGGCCGGCGGGGTGCGGTGCGGTGTGGTGCGGTGGGCGACACGAGCCGATCCTTGCATCGAAGAGCGTCGTGACGGCCGGGTGGCCGTGCCCATCGTAGGAGCCGCCGGGGCGCAGGTGAAGGGTGGCGGCGGGGATCGTCAGTCGAGGAGGCGGTGGCCGGCCCGGCGCAGGGTGGCGGTCGCCTCGTCCAGCCGCACGGCCGGGACGAGCACGTGGTCCGTGTCGTAGGTCGAGAACGCCACCACGTTGACCCGTGCCTCGGCCAGCGGGGCGACGAGCGCGGCCAGGGTGCCGGTCACCGGCTGGCCGAGGGGCCCGACGACCCGCAGACACCGCCAGTCGGTTTCGGCCTCGGCCTCGGCCGGGGCGCGGGACGCGGGGCAGATCACCGAGACCCCGTCGGCGGACCAGCTCACGCTGACCACCTCGCCGTCGCCCAGGTCGCCCCACAGGTCGGGCCGGAGGGCGGAATCGGCGGGCAGCCGGCACACCGCGTACTCCCCCGGCAGCAGAGCGACATCGAGCATGAGGGCACCCTACGGCCTGGGTGCCGGTCCGACCCAGCGTCAAAGGGTGCGGCGAACACCACATTCGTGCAGTTCAGGACGGCGATGGGCGGATCAGATCTCGGAGAAGAAGGTGAGCGATCCGGCCACTTCGCCGTGGGTCAGCACCGGCGTGGAGATGGCGTCCACCGTGGCGTCCGACCGGCCCGCCGTCGAGGCCTGGACCCGGAGCAGCCCTCGGGCGAGGCGCTTGGAGTGCAGGGCGAGCAGCGGCGGGATCTTGTCGGTGTCCTGCTCGGTCAGCTCGCCCCGGTTTGCGGTGAAGTCGAGCAGCCGCAGGCACCCGTCGAGCAGCGGGAGGCCGATCACGTCCTCGGGGCAGCACAGGCAGAGCAGCTCGCAGCCGGCCGAGGAGATTGCGACGACGCGGGTGTCCGCGTCGATCAGCAGGCAGGGCTCGGCCGCGTGGGACACGGTGGCGGACCACTGGCCGAAATTGTCGGACTCCTGCTCCGGCGGCGTCCGAGCGGCGGGCACGAACACTTCCGAGATCGAGAGTTCGACGTGGGCCACCGCGCCTCCTATGTACACCGACGGTCTGTCCACGCTAACCGGTTGTCGCGGGGGCCACCGACCGCACTTCAGCCACCAGGCCGCCGGTGATCAGTTGCCCTGCCCCCGGGGCCGGCGACGTCGCGGCCGGTGCTCCGGGGGCTGACCGGACCGCATGGCGTCGCCGGAGACGTTACCGGCGGTTGGCCGGCTTGTCAGCCGCCGTTCGGCCGTCGTCGTACCACCGGTAGTCGGCGGCCGGGCGGTACGTGCCGTTCATCCAGGTGCCGGGGTGCTGCGCGACCTGGGCCAGCTTGTCGGCGGTGGCGGGGCTGATCCGGTTGCCTCCGGCCACGAGCAGGCGGTCCAGCTCGCGGTGGGTGGCCATCAGGCAGTCCTTCGGCAGGCCGTACACGCTGATGACACCGGAACCGACGAAGGTCAGCACCGGCGTCACCGGGATCGACAGCCCGACGGCCGCGGAGAGCGCCTTGCTCGCCCGCCTGGCGTCCCGGCGGGTCTCGGCCACATAGGCCGGGCGCTTGCCGTTGATCTGGACGACGTCCCCCGCCACCAGCACCCGGGCCCGGCCGTGGTCGGCGATGGTCACCGCGAACAGGCCGCTCGGGCCGATTGCGAGGAACCCGGCCCGCTCGTCCTGCCCCTGGTCGAGGAGGAGGTCCGAATTGTCTGTGCGGGGCCACTCGATGACGTGCCAGGACGGGCCGAGGTGGTCGAGCCGGCCGAGGGCCCGAGCCCCGGCTGCCTCCAACCGGCGGGCACCTCGCTCGGCACGCCGTCGACGAGCCCACTCAAGGGGGCTCGGACGGACAGGCTCAAGCGCCCCCGGCGCCTCGGCGCGGGGGTGCTGCACCGACACGGGCGGCAGTGCCCGCGAGGTGGGTGCGGCTCGGCGTGCGGGAAAGACAGTCATCGCGACCTCCGGCAAAAGGTCCCTCGAAGTTATGTCCTCACTACCCTACGTCGACATACCGGGTACCCGGCAAGTCGGAGCGCCGGAGTGAGTACGGATGAATGCCATATTCATCCACAGATGTTTTACCGGATGCCGCCAAACTCTGCCCTACCCTTGGCCGAGTGACCCACTACGTGGACAGCGAAGTCGGCCGCCTCGGCACGGTGCTGCTGCACCGACCCGGGCCGGAGCTGGCCCGACTCACCCCGCGCAACAACGACTCTCTCCTCTTCGACGCCATCCCATGGGTTGGGAGGGCGCAGGAGGAGCATGACGCCTTCGCCGCCGCCCTGCGCGAACGCGGGGTGGAGGTGCTCCACCTCGCCACCCTACTGGCCGAGACGCTGGCCGTCGGCGAGGCCCGCGCCGAGCTGACCGAGCAGGTGCTCAGCTCGCCCCGGCTCGGCGACACCCTGCGCCGCCGGGTCGCCGACCATCTCGCCTATCTCGACCCGGCCGCCCTCGCCGACGTGCTCATCGCCGGGCTCGCCCACGAGGAGCTGCGAATCAGCCAGGAGCGGCCGGGCGGGCTGGTCTACGCCCTGATGGACCGGCACGAGTTCGTCATCGACCCGCTGCCCAACCTGCTGTTCACCCGGGACTCCTCACTGTGGATCGGGGACCGGGTCGGGGTGACCAGCCTGGCCATGCCGGCCCGCCGCCGGGAGACCACCATCACCGACGCGATCTACCGGCACCACCCGCGCTTCGTCGGCACGGAGTTCGTCTACCACCCGGGGCTGGAGCACCTGGAGGGCGGCGACGTGCTGCTGCTGGCCCCCGGGGTGCTGGCGGTCGGGGTGGGCGAGCGGACCACGCCCGCCGGGGCGGAGCGGCTCGGCCGGCAGGTCTTCGCCGCCGGGCTGGCGCACACGATCCTGGTCGTCCCGATCGCCCAGGAACGGGCCACCATGCACCTGGACACGATCTGCACGATGGTCGACGTCGACGCCGTGCTGATGTACGCGAACGTGGCGAGCACCCTGGCCGCGTACACGGTGGTGGCCGGGCCGGACGGCGAGCTGCGGGTGGACGGGCCCGCGCCGTTCCTGCGTGCCGCCGCCGACGCGATGGACCTCGACCAGCTCCGGGTCATCGACACCGGCCTCGATCCGGTCACCGCCGAGCGGGAACAGTGGGACGACGGCAACAACACCCTCGCGCTGGCCCCCCGGCTGTGCGTCGGCTACGAACGCAACACCGGCACCAACGCCCAGCTCGAACGGGCCGGCATCGAGGTCATCCCGATCGCCGGCTCCGAGCTGGGCTCCGGCCGGGGCGGCCCGAGGTGCATGTCCTGCCCCCTGGTCCGCGAACCCCTGGTCCGCGAACCCCTGGTCCGCGAACCCCTCGTCCGGTAGGGCGGGCCGCGCCGAACGTCGACAGGGGCACCTTCCGACGCCCGGCGCGGGTGACTCAGCGGAGGGTGAGCTGACGGCCGAGCAGACCGTGCCGGGCCCGGCGGCCCGCCGCGTCCAGCGCCTCGCCGGTCTCCAGCGCCTCGGTGTAGCGCTTGGCGAACTCGGTCACCGGCTCCTCCCAGTCGGCGGCCGGGACGTCCTCGGGCAGGTCCCAGACGGGTACGAGGCGGCCGTGCGCGCGGAACATGCCGGCGAACTTCGTGTTCCCGGCGAGGGGCAGCGTGCCCGCAACGCTCAGCCGGGCCAGCGCGTCCAGGGCGGCGTCCTCGTCGTCCGGGAGCACCCAGCGCACGTGCGCCTTCTCCGGCACCTGGCACCAGTACGCGGCCCGCACCGCGGCGAGCCGTACGGTCGGGTAGATCGCCGCGTTGGCCCGCTCCAGCGAGGCCTGGACGGTCGGGTCGTCGGTGGCCCCCGGGTCGAGCCAGAACTCGAAGCCCTCGTGCATGGTGACGTCGAGCGGCCCGTCGACCAGGATGTCCTGGAGGCGGGGGCCGAGGCCCGGCAGCGGCGGCACCGCGACCGGCTTGCCGGGCTCGGCGCGCAGCGCGCAGAGCAGCGCCTCGGCCAGGTCCCGGGAGACGTCGCCGGACTGCTGGTGGCGCTGGAGGCCGATGAAGACCCGGCCGTCGGCCTTCGTCATCGCCGGGGCCGCCATGGGCAGCACGGTGGCCAGGGTGACGGCTCGGTCGCCGTGCTCCTCGACCAGTTCGGGGACGAGTCGTAGGGGCGCGGACGCGGCCGGGACCAGCTCGCGCAGCGCGATCCACTCCGGCTCGTCGGTCAGCCCCTCGAACGGTCGGGGGACGAAGACGTCCCGTACCTTCTCCCGCTTGGGGGTGGCTTCGGAGGCCCGCTGGCTCTTTCGACGCTTGCTCACGGCGAATCAGCCTAGATGCCCCACCGGAGGCCGCAGACCCGGCCCGCCCTCGCGGACCCGGCCCGCCCTCGCGGACCCGGCCCGCCCTCGCGGGTGCCGGGCGCCCCGCTCGGCGGGACGAGGATCAGCCGGCGGCGACGAGGCCCGCGCTGGGGGTGCCGGTGCGGTCGAACTCGGCCCAGACGCTCTGCCCGAGGCCGTCCCGGTCGACCCCCCAGCGGGTGGCCAGGCCGGAGACGATGTGCAGGCCCCGGCCGTCGACGGCGTCCTGGCTGGCGGCCCGCATCCGGGGCCCGGTGCCCGCCCCGCCGTCGGTGACCCGGAGCTGGACGAGGCGCTCGTCGCCGGTGGCCGGGCTCATCCGCCACGCCACCCGGACCACCCCGCCCGGGAGCGGCTCCGCGTGCCGGATCGCGTTGCCGACCAGCTCGGCCAGGACGGCCACCAGGTCGGCCAGCAGCATCGCGGGGACGAGGCCGGCCAGCTCGTCGGCGAGCCGGTGCCGGGCCAGGCGCGCGCCGGTCGGGTGGTGCGGCACCACCACGCACCACGACCGCTCGGCCGGCCCTGAGGTCACCGCGCTCCTTCACGCCTTCCGGGTGGCGGCCCGGGCCGTGCTCACGTACGCGGCAGCCGCACCTCTGCGACCGTACCGCCACCTGCCCTCGGCCGGAGGGATACCCATCCATTCTGTTGCTCGACGATCCGGCGGACCAGGTACAGGCCGAGCCCGGCGCCCGGGTAGCCCCGGCGGTCGCCGGACTCCCCCTGCCAGAACCGGTCGAAGGCCCGCTCCACGTGCTCCGGCCGGATGCCGATGCCCCGGTCGCTGACCCGGAACGACACGGTCTGGACGTTGCCGGTGGCGGCGATCTCGATCGGGGAGTCGGGCGGGGAGTACTTGTCGGCGTTGGTGCCCAGCTCGGTCAGCACCGTGGCCAGGCTCTGCCGCTCGCCGACCGCCTTCGGCAGGCCGGCCGGCACGTCCAGCACGATCCGGCGGCGCAGGTCCGAGGGCAGGTCCGCCACCGCCGACCGGAGCGCGTCGCCGAGGTCGAACGGGGCCAGCGGCTCACCGGGGCGTCCCTCGGTGGCGGAGGCGAGCAGCCGGTCGACCAGCCGGGCCAGCTCGTTGGCCCGCTGCCCGATGACCCGGGCGGCGTGCCGCCGGTCGACGTCGGTCAGCGAGTCCCAGTGGTCGGTCAGGGTGTCGGCGTACCCCTTGATGACGGTGACCGGGGTGCGCAGCTCGTGGCTGGTGACCGCGACGAAGAGGTCCCGGTCCTGGTCGCGTAGCTGCTGGTCGGTGATGTCCCGGAAGGTGACCACCCACAGCGAGCCCGGGCCGGGCAGCTCCCCCGAGGTGATCTTCAGCCAGCGGCCGTCCGGCAGCCGGTGGTCGAGGACCTGACCGGACGGGGGGAGCGGGAACGGCAGCGGACGGTTCAGCGCCTCGGCGACCGAGAGGCCGGTCACCTCGGCGGCGGCCGGGTTCCACAGCCGGACGTGGCCGCCCCGGTCGACCACGGCCAGCCCGTCGGCCAGCGCCGCCACCACCGGGCCGTCGCCGTGCACCGGCAGGCCGGTCTGGTCGCCGTACATGTGGGCGATGCAGGCGGCGATGTACGCCAGCACCTCGTGCTGCCCGACCGCCGTCGACTCGTCGTGGTCGAGGTAGAAGGCGTGCAGGCTGCCGACGATGAGCCCGCCGATCTCGGCCCGGGCGACCACCATCCGGCGCAGCCCCCGGTCGATCAGCTCCTCGCCGATCGGGCCGGGGATCCGGTCCACCCGGATGTCGCGGACGCGGGCGCCGGAGAGCAGGCAGACGGTGGCGGGGTCGGTGGGCGACACCGGGCGGCCGACGGCCCACTCGGCGTTCTCGGTCGCGGCGATCACCCGGCCGCCCTTGGGCGCGAACTCCACGAACGCCGTGCTGGCCGCCCCGACGGCCGGCAGGACCACCTGGAGCAGCCGGTTCAGGACCGGCAGCCCGGCTTCACCAGAGTTGATCATTTCGATCACCCTGCCATGGCCGACGATGAGAGCGGCGAGGTCGGTGCGCTCCGGCATGTCCCGAGTGTGCCGCGCCGAACCCTCCATTGGCACCCCTGGCTGTTCGGACATCCGGCCGGTGCCGCTGAGCCAGCGGGTCATTCCGCCCCGGGGACTCACCGGCCCAGCCTGGCCAGCGTGTGGGCCGGCCGGTCGGTGATGATCCCGTCGACTCCGGCGTCGAGCACCAGCTCCAGGTCGGCCGGCTCGTTGACCGTCCAGACGTACACCTGGTTGCCGGCGGCCCGCAGCGTGGGCAACAGCCGGGGGCGGGACCGCACCAGCCCGACCCCGGGCCCGGCGATCCGGGTGCCGGACGGCAGCCGGCCGGGCGGCAGCCAGCGCGGCAGCACGTCCAGCAGCAGCACGGTGGGCAGGCCGGGGGCCAGGTCGTGGACGCGGCGCACGGCGAGCGGGGAGAAGGACATCACGGTGACCCGGACCGGGCTGTCCGGCCCGGGCTCGGCCAGGCCGTACCGGCGCAGCAGGGCCACCAGGCGGCGCTCCACGTCCCGGCCGTACCGGGAGGGGTGCTTCGTCTCGATCAGCAGCCGGACCGGCCGGCCGGCGGCCAGCACGGCGTCCAGCAGCCGTTCCAGGGTGAGCAGCCGGGTGTGCGACTCGTCGGGCGGCTCGTCGCCGTCCGACGGGGGGCAGCCCGGGTGCCAGGAGCCGAAGTCCAGCGCCTCCAGCTCGGCGAGCGTGCGGGCGCTGACCAGGCCGGTGCCGTTGCTGGTCCGGCCCAGCCGCCGGTCGTGCACGCAGACCAGGTGACCGTCCCGGGTCAGCCGGACGTCGCACTCCAGCCCGTCGGCACCCTCGTCGAGGGCCCGCAGGTACGCGGCGAGGGTGTGCTCCGGCAGGTCGGCTGACGCCCCGCGGTGGGCGAAGACGAGGGGAACCATGCCCGTCGCTCTCAGATGACCTGGCCCGGCCGCCCGTTCGCATCGACCACGGGTCGCCCGACGGCGGCCCACTGGCGCATCCCGCCGTCGGCGTTGCGCACCTGGTCCCAGCCGTTGTTCATCAGGTAGGCCACCACCTGCGCCGACCGGCCGCCGGAGCGGCAGATCACCGCCACCTCACGATCGGTCGGGACCTCGGCAAGCCGGGCCGGAAGCTCTGTCATCGACAGGTGGTGGGCGTCGGGCGCGTGCCCGGCGGTCCACTCGTCGTCCTCGCGTACGTCGAGCAGGTAGGTGTCGTCGGCGATCTCGGTCACGGGCACGGTGGGAACCTGGGGTCCGAACACGGTCACCAAGCCTAGATCCTCGCCGGACCGAACCGGCGGGCGACGTGCGGAAGAGATGCGATCCGGCCCGTGGCGCGCTCAGAGCCGGGTGATCCACCCGGGGTTGGCCTGGGCCCAGTCGGGCATCCGCTCGCTGCGGGCGGCGTCGAACAGGCCGTTGCCCCCGCCGTCGAGCACCACGTAGGAGACCTCGTCGATGGTCTCCGGGTGGGAGGGGACCTGCACGCCGGTCAGCGCGTTCGGGGGCAGGTCCCGCAGGGTGAGCGCCAGCTCCTCCAGTGGCACCCCGTTGGTGTCGACGGTCAGCGACGCACCGACCGCCCGGATCAGCCGGTCCAGCCGCACCGGGTCGCGGCGCAGGTTCGTCTCGCCGGCCCGGTCCAGCATCGCCCGCAGGAGTTGCTGCTGGTGGCGCTGCCGGTCGTAGTCGCCTCTTGGCAGGTCGTACCGCTGGCGGACGTAGTCCAGCGCCCGGGCGCCGTCCATCTGCTGGCAGCCGACGGGGAACAGGGTCCTGGTGTGGATCGAGCGGACTGCGGTGTCGACGCACATCCGGATGCCGCCGAGCAGGTCGATGACCTGCCGCAGCCCGGCGAAGTCGATCAGCGCGGCCCCGTCGAAGCGCAGGCCGGTGAGCCGGGTGAGGGTGACCGAGAGGAGCTGGACCCCGGCCTCGCCGCCGCCGCCGTGCTCGTACGCGGCGTTGATCTTGTCGCTGCCGCCGCCCCAACCGTTCGGCGCGGGCGGGATGGCCACCCGCAGGTCGCGCGGGACGGAGATCAGGTACGCCCGCTTCGTGCCGGCCGGCACGTGCACCACGAGGATGGTGTCCGAGCGCTGGTCGTCCGCGGTGCTGCCGGCCCGGCGGTCCGAGCCGACCAGCAGATAGTTGAGCGCGGCGTCGAGGTCGGTCCGGTCCCGCCGGGCATCCGGGTCGAGCAGTTGCTCCCGGGTCACCGTGCGCTCGTACCGGTGGCTCAGGATCTTGAGCCCGGCCACCGCGGCGGCGGCCAGCAGGGTGAGGGCCAGGCCGGCCCCGAGGAGGGCCCGGCTCCACCGGGGTACGCGCCGACGGGCCGGCTCGCGCCGCCCCCGCCCGGCTTCCTTTGACCTGGTCGTGACGCCCCCCGCCGCCGAACGTGAAACCTACTCACGTCAGGTTAAGGGGGTGGTCGGGCCGCCGGGCGGCTTTCGAGCAGGCCAGACGGCTTACCCGCAGGTGGGACGGCTAACTGCGGGCCGGACGGCCAACTGCTGGTGGGACGGCTACTTGCGGGTCGAGAGCACGTCCGGGTTGGCGTACACGAACTCGGCGAGCTTGTCGTTCTTGACCGCCTGGAACATCTCCAGGGTCTGCGGGCTCAGCATCTCCTTCGAGCCGTCGGCGGTGGGGTGGAACTTCCCGCCGTTGGTGCGCAGCATCGTCAGGTCGTTGCCGGTGACCCCGCGCATCGTGAAGATCATATCGATCATCGGCACCCCGCCGGTGTCCAGCACGAGGGCCCCGCCGGCCGCCTTCATCAGCGCGTTGAGCTTCACCGGGTTGGTCAGCGTGCCGTTCTCGGTCGCCTTCTTCGCCATCGCCTTGATCAGCTGCTGCTGGTTCTGCTGGCGGTCGTAGTCGCCGCCGTCCAGGCCCTTGCGCTGCCGGGAGTAGTCCAGCGCCGCCCAGCCCTCCATCTCCCGGCAGCCCTTCTTGTGCACCACCGGGGTCATCGGCTTGCCGGTCTTCTTGGCGTCCGCGTTCCACATCGGCTTGCCGTCGACGTACGACATGTGCAACGACTTGACCTCCTGGGAGACGCAGATCCGCACGGTGCCGAGGGTGTCGATGATCTTCTTGAAGCCGCCGAAGTTGATGATCCCCGCGCCGTCGAAGCTGACCCCGGTCATCTTCTTGATCGTGTTGGCCATGAGCTGGGCACCCCCCTCCCAGCCGCGCCCGTTCTGGGCGCCGGCCTGGAACGCCGCGTTGATCTTGTCTACGCCGTGGCCCGGGATCTCCGTCTGGGTGTCCCGCGGAATCGAGATCAGGTACGCCTGGTCGTGCGAGGCGGGGATGTGCAGCACGATGATGCTGTCCGCCCGGACGTTGTCGGCGGCCCAGCGCTCGCGGGCGTCCACGCCGAGCAGCAGCATGTCGATCGGGCCCTCCAGGCTCGCGCCGCCGTCGGCGTCGGACTTGCCGGCGTCGCCGAGCAGGTTGCCCTGGGCGATGCTGCCGGTGGCCTGGCCGATGAGCGCCTTGCTGCCCACGATGGCGACCCCGCTGCTCAGCATCAACACCGCGCCGAAGACCACGGTGAGACGCGCCCAGAGAGGGTCCTTGCGGCGGGCCCGCTTCTTGGCGGGGCCACCGCCGGGGCGCTTGCCGCCACGGCGGGGCTGCGACGGGACCCGTGCGGCTGCGCCGACGGGCTCCGGCGACGGGGGGCGACGGCTGGCTTGAACCGGCATGCGTGCTCCAGCTCGCGTTTTGAGGGGGGCGGGCCCACTGTACGTACCGCTTCCCGTCAAGGCGAGTTCGTCACGTGGATATCTGCCGTTCTACCGGCCGTCGCTTGCGGGAATTGCCCGAACGTCCAGGTCGATGCGACCGGTCGGCGGTTCGCCCCCCGGCGAAGGGGTTCCACCGCCGACCGGCGATGACGTCCGTCGAAGTAACGGGTGCCGTGCGTCAGTTCCCGTTACCCGTGCCGCCGGCCGGCGGGTTGGCCTTCACCCAGTCGGCCATCGTGTCCGCCGTCATGGCCTTGTACATGCCCAGGGCCTTCTCCCGGTCGGAGACCACCACCGACTCCCCGTTGATCGTCTCGCTGCCCGAGTTCGGGCTGGTGACGAAGATCAGGTTGTCCCCGCGCAGGCTGCGGAACTGCAACGCCATGTCGACCAGCGAGAATCCCTCGTCCACCGTGACCGCGTCGGTCACCGACTGGAGGAAGCCGTTCAGCTTCTTCGGATTCGTCAGCGTCCCCGTGCTGGCCGCCTTGTCCATCAGCGCCTTCAGGAACTCCTGCTGGTGGCGCATCCGCGCGAAGTCACCGTCGGGGAACTGCTTGCGCTGCCGGATCCAGTCCAGCGCCTCGGCGCCGGTCATGTGCATGGTGCCCTTGGTGAACTTCCGGAACGGCTTGTGGATCGACGTGACCGACCGCTCCACCTTCAGGTCGACCCCGCCGAGGGCGTCGGTGACCTGCTTGAAGCCGGCGAAGTCGATCGCCAGCACGTGGTCGATCCGTACGTCGGTGAAGCACTCCACCGTCCTCACGGCCAGCGGCAGGCCGCCGAACGCGAACGCCGCGTTGATCTTCGCCCGCTGTCCCGAGCCGCACTCCGACTTGGCGTTCTCGGGGATCGGCACGTACAGGTCGCGGGGGACGGAGACCAGGTAGGCGGACTTGTGGTCGGCCGGGATGTGCATGACGATGATCGTGTCCGCCCGCCACTGGCTCTGCTGGTCCACCGGGGCGTCCGGGTCCCGCGAGTCGCTGCCGACCAGCAGGATGTTCAGCGCGCCGTTCACCGCCTTGGCCGGGCGACCGCCCGTCAGCTCCGAGAACGGGTCGGTGCGGGCCAGGTCGTCGTTGAGGTTGCTGGTGTAGAGCCAGGCGCCCGCACCACCGAGCAGCGCGAGCACCAGCGCCGCCACGCCGGCCACCAGGCCGATCCGGCGCCACCGCGGCCCCTGCCCGCCCGGTCGCCTCGGCCCGCCGGGGCGGGTGGGCCCGACAGGGCCGGCGGGCCCACCCGGGCCGCCGAAGCCGCCGCCCGGCGAGCGGTCGCTGGGCGCGGGGGGCCACTGGGCGTCGGAGACGCGGGCGCGCCCCGAGGAGCCCTGGCCGGGGCCGGGCACCGAGGCGCGTCCGGCGCTGCGACGCAGGTGCGGGAGCGGGACGCCGGCGGGAGTGGTCGCTGACATGTACCCGAGGGTACGTAGCCCCGTCGAGCGCCGCGCCGAAGCGCAGGTCACCCGGCGGGGCGTGGCCCGTCGACCGGTTACCCTAGCCGTGCGCGAAAGTGCTCGATGGTGCGTCGGAGGCCGTCCTCGGGCGCCACTGACGGCTCGTATCCGAGCAGTTCACGGGCGAGGGTGAGGTCCGGCCGGCGCATCTCCGGGTCGTCGGCAGCCCGGGTGACGTAGGTCACCTGTGACGCGCTCCCGGAGAGCGACACGATCAACTCGGCGAGTTGCCGCATGGTCAGCTCGTGCTCGGTGCCGCAGTTGACCGGGCCCGTCTCGGTCGAGTCGAGCAGCAGCAGGATGCCGCGCACCAGGTCCTCGACGTAGCAGATCGACCGGGTCTGGTCGCCCGTGCCGTGCACCGTGATCGGCTCGCCGCGCAGCGCCTGCGAGATGAACGTCGGGATGGCCCGGCCGTCGTCCGGCCGCATCCGCGGGCCGTACGTGTTGAAGATCCGCACGATCGCGGCGTCCAGCCCCCGGTACCGGTGGTACGCCATCGTGGCCGCCTCGGAGAACCGCTTCGCCTCGTCGTAGACGCTGCGCACGCCGATCGGGTTGACGTTGCCCCAGTACGTCTCGCGCTGCGGGTGCTCCTTCGGGTCCCCGTACGCCTCGGAGGTGGAGGCCATCAGGAACCGGGCCCCGTCGGCGACCGCGCGGTCCAGCAGATGCAGGGTGCCCACCGAGCCGACCCGGAGGATCTCCACCGGCAGGGTGGCGAAGTCCGTGGGGCTGGCCGGGGAGGCCATGTGCAGGATCGCGTCGAACCGCTCGGCCAGGGCCGGGTGGTGGTTCGGCAGCCCGTCGGAGACGTCCGCCTCGACCAGCGTGAAGGTCGGCTTCTCCAGCAGGTGGGCGACGTTGTCCTTGGAGCCGGTGACGAAGTTGTCCAGCACCACCACTGTGCAGCCGCGGGCGACGAGGGAGTCCACCAGGTGCGACGGCACGAAGCCGGCGCCGCCGGTGACGAGGACACGGTGACCGGGGCCGAAGCGCGGAGCAACCTTCATACGGCCAGCCTACAGAGGTGAGGAGGGGCCCCCGGCCAATGCCTCGGGCGTGGCGGGGGCCCCTCGACAGCTCGGCGGGTGCGGTGCCGAGCGGGTCCGACTCAGTGCGCGCCGGCGCCGGTGAGCGCCCGCACCTCCAGTTCCGCGTACTTCTCCTCGTCGTGCTCCTTGGAGATCACCGTGCCGATCCACCCGCACAGGAAGCCGAACGGGATGGAGAGGATGCCCGGGTTGGACAGCGGGAACCAGTGCCAGTCGTGGTCCGGGAACATCGAGGTCGGCGCCCCGGAGACCACCGGCGAGAAGAACACCAGCAGCACCGCGGCGAGCAGGCCGCCGTAGATCGACCAGACCGCGCCGGAGGTGTTGAACCGCCGCCAGAACAGGCTGTAGAGGATCGCCGGCAGGTTTCCCGAGGCGGCCACCGCGAATGCCAGCGCCACCAGGAAGGCCACGTTCAGGCTCTGCGCGTAGATCGACAGGGCGATCGACACCGCGCCGATGACCAGGGCCGAGAGCCGGGCCACCCGGACCTCCTGGCGCTCCGACGCCTGCCCCTTCTTGACCACGTTGGCGTAGAAGTCGTGCGCGAGGCTGGACGACGAGGCCAGGGTGAGCCCGGCGACCACCGCCAGGATGGTGGCGAAGGCGACCGCCGCGATGATCGCGAGCAGGGTCGCCCCGCCGAGGTCGCCGCCGAAGAACTCCCTGCCGAGGGCCTCGGCGAGCTGTGGCGCGGCGGTGTTGCCGGCCTTGTCCTGCGCGATGATGTCCTTGCTGCCGACCAGCGCCGCCGCGCCGAAGCCCAGGGCGAGGGTGAGCAGGTAGAACGCGCCGATGATGCCGATCGCCCAGAGCACGCTCTTGCGGGCCGCCTTCGCCGTCGGCACGGTGTAGAAGCGGATCAGGATGTGCGGCAGGCCGGCCGTGCCGAGGACCAGCGCGATGCCGAGCGAGAGCAGGTCGACCTTGTTGTAGAACGTCTGCGTCGCGTCGCCGGCGACCTCGACGCCGTACTTCAGGCCCGGTCTGAGGAGGGCTTCGCCCTTGCCGGAGGAGGCGGCGGCGCTGCCGAGCAGCTCCGACAGGTTGAAGTTGTACTTCGCCAGCACCAGCAGGGTCATCACGAGCGCGCCGGTCATCAGCAGGAACGCCTTGACGATCTGGACGTACGTGGTGCCCTTCATGCCGCCCACGGTGACGTAGATGATCATCAGGGCGCCGACCATGACGATCGTGGCGATCTTGGCGGTGTCGGCGTCCATGCCGAGGAACGTGGTGCCGGGCTTGATGCCGAGCAGCAGCGCCACCAGCGCGCCCGCGCCGACCATCTGGGCCAGCAGGTAGAAGATCGACACGGTGATCGTGGAGACCGCCGCCGCCGTCCGGACCGGGCGCTGGCGCATCCGGAACGCCAGCACGTCCGCCATCGTGTACCGGCCCGAGTTGCGCAGCAGTTCGGCGACGAGCAGCAGCGCCACCAGCCAGGCGACCAGGAATCCGATCGAGTACAGGAAGCCGTCGTAGCCGTACAGGGCGATGATGCCGGCGATGCCGAGGAACGACGCCGCCGACATGTAGTCGCCGCCGATCGCCATGCCGTTCTGGAAGCCGGAGAAGGACCGGCCACCGGCGTAGAAGTCGGTGGCCGTCTTGGTCTGCCGGCTGGCCCAGACGGTGATGGCGAGGGTGATCGCCACGAAGACCAGGAACAGGGTGATGGTCAGGTTGCGGGCGGTGCTGCCGCCCGCCTCAGCCGCGAGGACCGTGTTCATGGGTCACCTCCCCGATCTCGGTGCGGATCCGGTCGGCGACGGGGTCGAGCCGCCGGTCGGCGAATCGGGAGTAGAGCCAGGCGATGAGGAACGTCGAGACGAACTGGAGCAGCCCGAAGACCAGGGCGACGTTGATGTGGCTGCCGAACAGCCGCGTGCCCATGAAGTCCCGCGCGTACGCGGACAGGATCACGTAGAGCGCGTACCAGAGGAAGAACGCGACGGTCATCGGGAAGACGAAGCCGCGCAGCGCGCGACGCAACCCGACGAACTCGTCCGACCGTTGCACGGCGAGGTACCGGTCAGCGGCGGACGCGGCCGAGGTCGCCGTCTCCGGCGCGGCCGGCGACGGCGCATCGGGCGCGGGTGTGTCCGTGGACATCTGTGGATCACCACCTTCACAGGCGTGGGGAGTTTCGCGCACGGTAGGAACCGCGCCCCTCGCCCGGGAAGACGTGGGCCGGCCCCGGTCGCCCACTGCGCCGAACGGTCGCCTGCCTGCGCCAGGTGACCCACGTCACTCCGGTGACCGGCGGCCGGTGGTCGACGCCCACGTCGGCGGCGTGGCGACCTCCCGCCCGAGTCGCCGATCCGGCCCGACCCGCTCAGGTCAGCTCGTGGTACCGGCCCCGGTAGTGCAGGAGGGGGGTGGTCTCCTCGGTCAGGGTGACGGCCTCGATGGTGGCCTCGACCAGCAGCGCCCAGCCGTACTCGCGGGCGGTGTCGAGCCGGCAGCCGGTCCAACCGCCGGCGTCGGCGGGGACCGGGCCGTACTCCGTGTCGGTCCAGCCGCCGGTGGCGAAGAGGCCGCCCGGCGACGGGAACAGGCCGGCGAACCGGTCGGCGAGCTGCCGGTGTGCCGGGCCCAGCGGCACGACCGCGAACCGCCCCGCCTCCTCGACCGCCGCCCACAGGTCCGACTCCGGGTCGACCAGGCCGAGCAGCCGGTCCGGCTCGCCCTCGGCGACCAGCGTGGACGACACGGTCAGGCCGGCCGGCCCGGGCGCGGTCCAGAGCGTCACCGGGGCCGCGAGCCGGCCCCGCAGGCGACGGGCCGGGGACTTCTGCCCGGAGGGCACGGCGAACGGGTCGGTGTGGTGGATCTCGGCACCCGGCTGATGATTCACGTGAAACATTGTGCCGCCCCGGGCGCGCACCCAGCCCAGTTGCCCGTGATCGTCTGCTGAGAACGGGGGACGACACGCCGCCCGCGCCTCATTTCTCGACAGACGATCAAGGAGACTCACTCGTCGGTGGTGAGGGAGTGGCGGGCGGCAGCCAGGACCTCCGGGTCGGTGCAGCCGGCGGCGTACCCGGCGATCCGGCGGCGGATGTCCCGGGTCAGCAGCCACACCCCGATCCGGTCGGCGACCGGGCGCAGGAACGCCGGGCGGCAGCGGAAGCTGTACCGCCAGGTGGCGACCGCCGTGCCCGGCTCCGGGCCGGGCGCGAACCGCCAGCCACCCGCGAACATCTCGAAGAACCACGGGCCCCGGACCATCTTCATCCCGACGTGGCTCGGCGGGGCGAAGGAGACGTACTCGCTGACCATGATCAGGCCGTGCCGGGACCGGGTGAACGTGCGCACCCCCTTGCCGGGCCGGGTCGCCCCGTCGGTGAAGTGCTGCTCGCGGACGAACGGGTCCCAGCGGTAGCGCACCGGCGCGACGGTCTGCGACACCGCGAACGCCAGCTCGGGCGGCACCGGAACGGTGATCACCGACTCGACGACAGGCATCGGCCCATTGTGCCGCCGCTCGCCAACCCACGCCTGGGAGCGGCCGGCCGGCGCGTGCGCGGGGGCCTTATCGTGCCGGCATGGCCCCCGTGACGCCGCAGAAGCTCGCCCAGACCCGCGTCCTCGACGTCGATGCCCTGGCCCGCAACGAGGTGGACCTGCGGGCCTACCCACACCGGCACCTCGCACTGCTCGCCCGCCCCGGCATGACGAACAGCGGCGTCACCCGGCTGATGGAGGGCGTCGAGTACCTGTCCCAGTTCGGGTGGGAGCTGGTCAACGTCACCGACGTCAGCCGGAACCAGTTCCTCTACGCGTTCCTGCGCCGCCGCTGACCCGCGTTCCCGCGTCGCCGCTGACCGTCACCGCTGGGCCGGGCCGGGCGTCAGCGGCGCGGGGTGACGGCCGTCAGCAGCTCCGGGGCCCGCCGATCGAGCACGTCCCCGGCCAGGTACGTCCCGAGCAGCGCCGCGCCCAGGCCGTACGCGAGGCCCAGCGGCAGGGCCAGCCAGAGCCAGACGTCGCCGAGCAGCGCCGCCGCGACCACCATCGGTACTGCGGCGACCGTCGAGGCGATCATCGACAGCACGGTGAGGAGGCCCTTCGCCAGCCCGGCCCCGCTGTTCATCGCGAACGGGTTGCTCGTCTCCGGCAGCGAGTACGCCCCGAGCACCGAGATGAGCGCGTTGACCGCCAGCCCCACCCCGTACGAGGCGAGCAGGGTGCCGGCCAGCAGGCCCAGCCACGCCGGCCGGCCCAGCACCACCGCCAGGACGACCGCGACGACGGCCAGGATCGGCAGCACGTACACCGAGAACGCCGCCGCCCGGGCCCGCAGCTCCAGCCGGCCCGGCACCCCGGCGACGACGTTCGCCGCGTACGCGCTGCCGTCGAAGCCGAACTGGTTGGCCAGGGTGACCGAGGCGAGCACCCCGACGAAGATCACCGAGAGGCTGGCCAGCACCGGTGAGGAGTCGGGCGTGGCCAGCTCCATCCCGTCGGCGGTGGAGAGGCTCGCCCCGCCGAAGTTGACCATTACCGGCACGAAGATCCCGATCACCGCGATCGTGATCAGGTTGGCCCGCCGCCGGGCGTCCCGCCACCAGTAGCGGCACTCCCGGGCGACCAGCGCGCCGAACCGGTCCCGCCGGGCCCAGCCGACAGCCCGGGGGAAGAGCTGCCTGACCGCGCCGCCGACCGGGCCGCTGCGGGCCTTCGCCGTGCCCCCGCCGGCCGCCCCCACCATCGCCGACTCCAGCGACCGGGACCACCACCACAGCAGCGCCCCGATGGCCGCCGCCGTGATCAGCAGCTTCAGCGGGGCCGCCCACGCCCGCCCCTCGGCCACGTCGATGCCCACCGTCCACGGGGCGCCGAACGGGGTCCAGCCGACGATGCGGGCCACCCCGGCCAGCCGGTCCCAGTCGGCCTGCCGCACGGCGGCCAGCACCACGATCTGCAACGGGCCCAGCAGCGCGGCGAGCACCGCGAGCAGCACGGCCGCCAGGTCGCGCACCCTCCGCGATCGCAGCATCGTGGCGAACGCGCTGGTCACCGCCCGGCTCGCGGCGACGCAGAGGATCAGCCCGGCGGCCACCCCGACGGCCGCGACCAGCGCCGCCGCCCACCCGCCCAGCATGCCGGCGGTGAGCACCAGCCCGAAGGTCGCGATCAGCACCGCCACCGTCGGGACGCTGACCAGCGCGGCGGCGAGCAGCCCCGTGACCAGGGTGCGCCGGGTCAGCGGCAGCAGGGCGAACCGGGCCGGGTCGAGCGTCTCGTCCACGCCGAAGAAGACCAGCGGCAGCAGCAGCCAGCCGAGCACCAGCAGGCCACCGCCGAACGCGGCGACCATCAGCGCGTACTTCGGCTCGCCGGCCAGCCCGGGGGCGGCCAGCAGGAAGAACCCGGTGGCGGCGAACCAGAGCCCGCCGATCACCCCGCCCACGAACATCGCGACCCGCCAGCCCTGGCCACGGAAGTTGTTGCCCATCACCCGCAGCTTGAGCCGCACGAAGTGCCGGGCCGAGACCGGTCGGGCCCGCTCGGTGAGGGCGGCTGGAGCCGCAGTGGCGTCGGGCACGGTCACCGGGACAGCCACGCCAACTCCTCGCCCGTCGCGGTGCGCCCGCCGACCACCTCGACGAACACGTCTTCCAGCGAGCGGTCGCCGCGCACCTCGGAGAGGGTGCCGACCCGCTTGATCGTCCCGTCGGCGAGGATCGCCACGTGTGAGCAGAGCCGCTCCACGACCTCCATCACGTGGCTGGAGAAGACGACCGTCCCGCCGCCGACGACGTACCGGTGCAGGATGTCCCGGATCAGCGCCGCCGACACCGGGTCGACCGCCTCGAACGGCTCGTCGAGCACCAGCAGCCGGGGCCCGTGCAGCAGCGCGCAGGCCAGGCCGATCTTCTTCCTCATGCCGGCGGAGTAGTCCACCACCAGGGTCCGGCCGGCATCGCCGAGGGCGAGCACGTCGAGCAGCTCCGCCGCCCGCTGGTCGACCACCGCCGGGTCCATGCCGCGCAGCAGACCGTGGTACGCCAGCAACTCCGCCCCGGTGAGCCGGTCGAACAGCCGCACGCCGTCCGGCATCACGCCGAGGAGCTGCTTTGCCCGGACCGGGTCGGCCCACACGTCGTGCCCGAGCACCCACGCCTCGCCCGCGTCCGGGCGGAGCAGCCCGACCGCCATGGACAGGGTGGTGGTCTTGCCGGCGCCGTTCGGGCCGAGCAGCCCGTAGAACGAGCCGGCCGGGACGTCGAGGTCGACGTGGGCCACCGCCACCTTGCCGTCGAACCGCTTGGCGAGGCCACGCAGCGCGAGCGCGGGGTGCTCATCAGTCATGGTCCGACCGTATCCGGCCGGGACTAGTGAACGCTCCCGCCACGGGACGAGCCCGTCCTCCTCCTCTGGCAGGAGGCGGTTCCGGGGCCGTCCGTGGGCAGCCCTGCACGGCGGGCGTCAGGCAGGGGACCTTCCCTCGGCGCGGAGCGCCTCGGGGGAGTGCAGGCGGAGCATGATGCCGGCGACGTCGGCGGGGAGCCTGCGGCGGGTCGCCGTCGACACCGCGACCATGACCGTGAAGGCGAGCGGGACGGTCCAGGCGGCCGGCTGCGTGGTGAGCGTGGCCGGCCAGCCGGACAGCGGCGGCCCGAGCACCGTCAGCAGCACCGCCCCGACGGCCGCTCCGCCGCCCACCAGCACCCCGGCTGCGGCGCCCACGTCGGTCAGGCCGCGCCACCAGATGCCCAGCACCAGCAGCGGGCAGAAGCTGGACGCGGCGACCGCGAAGGCCAGCCCCACCACCTGGGAGACGTCCAGCCCCGAGACGTTCAGCGCGAGCACCGTCGGCACCCCGCCCGCGATCACCGTGGCCAGCCGGAAGCCGCGTACCGAGCCGCGCCCCAGCACGTCCGTGGAGATCACCCCGGCCACGCTGGTGAGCAGCCCGGACGAGGTGGACAGGAACGCGGCGAACGCCCCGGCGGCGACCAGCGCGGCGAGCAGCCGGCCGGTCGTGCCGTCCCCGAGCGCCGCCCCGGGCAGCAGCACCACCACCGCGTCCGTCTGCCCCGTGACCAGCAGCTGTGGGGTGTAGATCCGGCCCAGCACCCCGTACAGGGTGGGCAGCAGGTAGAACGCGCCCACCAGGGCCAGCACCACCAGGGTGGTGCGTCGGGCCGCCGCGCCGTCCGGGTTGGTGTAGAACCGGACGAGCACGTGCGGCAGCCCCATGGTGCCCAGGAACGTGGCCAGGATCAGCGAGTACGTGGCGAACAGCCCCCGGTCGTCGTCCCCGGCGGTGTCCGGCAGCAGCCAGTCGGCGGCTTCGGTGGCCGCGCCGGAGACCTGCGGCACCGGGTCGCCGGCCGCGAAGTCGAGACGGTCGCCGGGGCGTACCTCGCGGGCGTCGCCGTCGGGGAAGGTGAGGGTCGCCCGGTGCTCGACCACGACGGTGATCGCGGTCCGGAACGCCGGCCCGTCGGGCGGGGTCACCGCCGGGCGGGCGTCGGCCTGCCACTGCAACACCAGGAAGATCGCGGGTACGGCGAGTGCGGTGAGCTTCAGCCAGTACTGGAACGCCTGGACGAAGGTGATCGCCCGCATCCCGCCCAGCGCCACGTTCGCGGTGACCACCACCGCCACCAGCACCGCCCCGACCGGGTACGCCGCCCCGGTCAGCGTGGCCAGGGTCAGCCCCGCCCCCTGTAGCTGCGGCACCAGGTACAGCCAGCCGATGAAGATCACGAAGGCGGTGGCCAGGGTGCGCAGCCGGCGCGAGCCGAGCCGCAGCTCGCAGAAGTCCGGCAGGGTGAACGCCCCGGAGCGGCGCAGCGGCGCGGCCACGAACAGCAGCAGCGCCAGGTAGCCGGCCGCGAAGCCGACGGGGTACCAGAGCACGTCCACGCCGTACTTGAGGATCAGCCCGGCCACGCCGAGGAAGCTCGCCGCCGACAGGTACTCCCCGCCGATCGCGGCGGCGTTCCAGGTCGGGCTGACCGAGCGGGAGGCGACCAGGAAGTCGGAGGTGGTCCGGGCCAGCCGCAGCCCGTAGAAGCCGATTCCGACGGTGACCAGGGTGACCGCGACGATCGCCGGGACGACGTACCCGTTGCCCATCTCAGCGCTCCGGCCGCTGGACCAGGTCGGTGAAGTCCTGCTCGTTGCGCTCCGCCAGCCGCACGTACGCCCACCCGACGGCGATCAGGAACGGGAACGACGCCACCCCCAGCAGCAGCCAGGGCAGGTTCACCCCGAACACGGTGACCCGGCTGACCGCCGGCGCGATGGCGAACAGCAAGGGCAGGCCGCCCAGCCCGATCAGCACCACCAGGCTCAGCCGCAGCGCCAACGCGAGCTGGGCCCGGACCAGCCCCCGGACCAGCGCCTCCCCCACCCGGGTCTGCTGGGTCAGCTCGGCCCGGGCCCGGTCCGCCCCGGGCTCCCGGCGGGACACCTCGGCCAGCACGACCCGGGTCCGGCCCGGCGCGACCGGCATCCGGCCCGACGCCTCGGTCGTGGGCACCGGCGTCCGGGTCGGGGTGACCGGTGACCCGGCCGGGCCCGGGGCCCGGGGTGGCGGTACGGGATCGTCGGGTGCGGCCACCCCGGCAGTCTCGCCCGATCGACGGGATTGTCAAGGGCGGTCGTGCGGTGGACGTCCGCCGCGCGGGGCTGCTGTCCGTCGGGCCGTCCGCAAATCGGTCCTCACCCGCGGCGGAAGGTTGGGCAGCTCAGGGCCGTCGTACCTGTCGGCGACAGGTCCAGCAGGTCACGGGCCGTCGCCCGGCCCAGGTTGGCGGTCCTGACGTGGTCGACCGGCAGCTCGATGGCGATGTACCGCAGCGCGCAGGAGCGCAGCGGCTCGGGCAGCCGGTCCAGCGCCGGCACCGCGTCGGCGGAGAGCTGGGAGGCGTACTGCACGTCGATCATTCCGGTCAGCCGGTACCGGTCGACGTTGCGCTCGGCGATCAGCCGGTCCGGGTTGACGGCCGCCAACCCGAGCAGGGCGAGCACCGCCGTACCCACCACCAGCTGCGGCAGCCAGCCGGCCCGCAGGCGCACCACGGCCACCCCGACCAGGACGAACAGCGCCCCGAGCCACAGCTCGACGGCGGCCACCACCAGCCGCAGCCGGGTCGCCCCGTACGCGTCGGCGTACACCTGCATCCGGTACAGCGCCGAGGCGACCACGACCAGGCTGAGCGCGGTGAGCGTGCCGAGCAGGAGCCGGAACAGTAGCCGGTCGGCTCGGGTGGCCCGGGGCGCCCAACGGGTGGTCCCGGCGATCACCAGCAGGGTGAGGGCGGAGACCGTCAGCAGCTGCCAGAAGCCGCCGCGGCCGTACTGGGCGTAGCTGAGGCCGGCGGTGCGCAGCACGTGGGCGGAGCCGCCGAACAGCACGGTGAGCTGCACCAGCACGAACGCGGCGAACAGCGTGTCGAGCAGGGCCAGCGGCACCACCCACTCCAGCCGGCGCACGGGCCGGGCCGGGGCGGCCCGCAGCCCGTCCAGGTCGGCCGGAGCCGCCAGCAGGTACGCCGCGCCGAGCAGGCCAGCGCCGATCAGCACGCAGCGGAACAGCCAGCCGATCGTCGCGCCCACCGACACCTCGGGCAGCAGGCCCGTCACCAGGTCGGCGAAGACCGCGTCGGCCGAGGAGAAGAGCAGGCCGAAGACGAGCAGCAGCGCCGCCGACGCGGCGACGGTGGCGAGGCTGCGCCCGACCGTCGACCCGCCGGGGCCGGACCGGGGCAGCCCGCGTCCCGCCCAGGGGAGCGCCCGGAACGGGGCCGCCGGGGTGAGCCAAGCGGCCGTGAGCATGCCCAGCGGCGTCCGGCCACCCGCCACGGCGAGGATGCCGGTGACCACGGCGGCGAGCAGGCAGAGCACGAAGAGCCAGCCGGCCGCCCGGACGTACCCGACCGAGACGAGGGCGATGGTGGCGACGGCCCAGATCAGCCGGTCCGGCGCCCGCCTCGGCGCCCGGCCTTCCGCCCGGCCTTCCGCCCGGCCTTCCGCCCGGCCTTCCGCCCGGCCTTCCGCCCGGCCTTCCGCCCGGCCTTCCGCCCGGTCCAGTGCCCGGCCCGGGGCCGGGTCCGCCGCCCGCCCCGGCGCCCCCGTGGCGTCGGGACGGTCGGCGGACCCGGCAGCCGCCCCGGTTCGGGCGGTCGTCTCGGGGGAGACGTCGGTGCCGGCAGTCGCCTCCGAAAGGACCACCGTGCCGGCTGGTGGATCGGACGCCGGGCCGAGCGTCGAACCGTCCGGTGCGGGGTCCCGGCGTCCCGTGCCGGCGGTGACGAGCGCGGCGGTCGCGGCGAGCACCGCCACCAGCCAGCCGAGCCCGGGGCGGTCGAAGGGGACGAAGAACGCCGCCACCGCGGCGGCCACGGCCACCGCGCCGAGCACCACGGGCCTGGCCGGGCCGTTCGGCCCGGGCCACCGCCGCTCAAGAAAGGACGGTGGCCGCGCGGGCAGCCCAGTCCGTGCTGGCACTCCTGTCTGCGGCGGCACCCCCGTCTGCGACGGCACTCCTGTCTGTGGCGGCAGCCCTGTCTGCGACGGCACCCCCGTCCGGGGCGTCCCGGAGGTGACCTGCCCTCCGTCGCCCGCGACCACGACCTGCTGCCCGGTTCCGGCCGCCATCTTCCCGTCGATCATGGGCTCGTGTTGGGGTACGTCTGCTGATTTGTCGCTCTTATCGGGCACCGCAACTCCTTGATCGACACCGAGGGGGGGAAAGAGGGGAAGGAGGGAGGTCAGGGGTGCGTGGGGTGGGGGAGGGACACGCGGATGCGGCAGCCGGGGTGGGAGCCCGGGTGGGGGTCCAGGACGGCGATGGCGCCGCCGTGCAGCTCCACCACCCAGTGCGCGATCGCCAGGCCCAGCCCGGTCCCGCCGCCCCCCGACCGGTCGCCCCGGGTGAACCGCTCGAACACCCGGGAGCGCTCGGCGACCGGGATGCCCTCGCCCTCGTCGGTGACCTCGAAGTGCAGGTGGTCGTCCTGCTCCTCCGCGCTGACCAGCACCGTTCCTCCCGCCGGGCTGTGCCGGGCGGCGTTGTCCAGCAGGTTGGCGAAGACCTGGTGCAGCCGCGCCGGGTCCGCGTACACGGTCAGCGGGGCCGGCAGCGGGTCGAGCCGGAAGCGGACGTCCCGCCCGACCCCGGCGGCGGTCGCCGCCGCGTGTTCCACGGCCTCGTCGAGGAACTCGGCGACGTCGATCTGCGTCCGGCGCAGCGGTACCACCCCGGCGTCCAGCCGGGACAGGTCGAGCAGGTCTGCGACGAGGTAACTGAGCCGCTCGGTCTGGGCCAACGCGGTGCGCAGCGCGGCCGGCTCGGTCGGGGCGATGCCGTCGACCAGGTTCTCCAGCACCCCCCGCAGCGCGGTGATCGGCGTACGCAACTCGTGCGAGACGTTCGCGATCAGCTCCCGCCGGCGCTGGTCGGCCGCGGCGAGGTCGGCGGCCATCTTGTTGAACGCGTGGGCCAGCTCGCCGACCTCGTCGCGGGAGGTGGCCCGGACCCGCCGGGAGTAGTCGCCCCGGGCCATCGCCCCGGCCGCCGCCGTCATCTCCCGCAGCGGTGAGGTCATCCCGTGCGCGAGCACCTGCGAGGTGAGCAGGGCCAGGCCGATCGCCGTCGCCGAGGTCATCGGGGGCAGCCAGCCGATGGCGTACCAGAAGTAGGACAGGCCGGCGGTGCCCGAGGTGACCAGCAGGACGCCCAGCTTCACCTTGATCGAGCGGACCGGGTCGAGCGGCCGGGGCAGCACCCGGTTCAGCCACGTCACGAGACGCCCGGTCACGGCTGTGTCTCCAGCGCGTAGCCGACGCCGTGCACGGTCCGGATCAGGTCCGCGCCGAGCTTGCGCCGCAGCGCCTTCACGTGGCTGTCGACCGTCCGGGTGCCGCCGCCTTCCGCCCAACCCCACACGTCGGCGAGCAGCCGCTCCCGGGGCAGCACCGCGCGCGGCCGGCCGGCGAGGTGCACCAGCAGGTCGAACTCGGTGGGGGTCAGGTGCACCTCGACGCCGTCCCGCAGCACCCGGCGCTCGGCCTGGTTGATCTCGACGTCGCCGACCGTCAGCGTCGCGGGCCCGGCGGCAGCCGCCCGCTCCACCCGGCGCAGCAGCACATGCACCCGGGCGGCCAGCTCCCGCATCGAGAACGGTTTGGTGAGGTAGTCGTCCGCCCCGACGGCCAGCCCCACGAGCAGGTCGGTCTCGTCGTCGCGGGCGGTCAGCATGAGGACGGGCACCGGCCGGTCGCCCTGGATCCGCCGGCACACCTCCAGGCCGTCGAAGCCGGGCAGCATGACGTCGAGGACGACGAGATCGGGCCGCCACGCCCGGAACCGGTCCACGGCGGTGGGCCCGTCCCCGGCGATCTCCACCGTGAAGCCCTCGGCCCGCAGCCGGGTGGCGACCGACTCGGCGATCGTCCGCTCGTCCTCGACCACCAGCACCCTGCGTTCCCTCATGGGAGGTGACTGTATGCAGGGGTCGTGGAGGACGGTGGGGCACGTTGTGAACAACCTGTGGAGAACTCTCCACACCTGTGGATAACCCGGTGGACAACGCGGTGGGCCGGCGTTCGGGCAAGGCTGCCGTGGACGAACGGCACGGTGGTCCCGTCAGTCAGTTCAGGCCGATCCGTTCCGGGCGGGCGGAGGCGGAGCCGAGCCAGGTGTGCGGGTTGCCGTGCCAGCACCAACCGAGCTTCGGCGCGACCTGGCTGATCCACAGCGCCGGCACCCGGCGGTCGCCGCAGCGGGACCCGACGAGCGAGAAGCACCGGTTGCTCGCCAGCGCGGCCGGGAACTGGGTGATGAGGGCGATCCCCTCGTCGATGGTGATCGGCAGCCGGTCGACGGCCGCCATCGCGTCCACGGCGGCGGCGGGCGTCACGTTGCGGAACTCCTCCCCCCGGTCGACGTCGAAGAGCAGGTACGCCGGCCCGGCCGGCAGCGCCAGCTCCTTGACCGGCTCGAACCTCGGCAGGTCAGCCAGGGGGAAGTTCTTGTCGAGGAAGCCGGGCCTGCGCTTGCCGGCGAGGGTGGTCAGCGCGAGGCGGTCCGGCACGGGCGCCAGGTCGCGGGTGATCACGAGCAGGAACGGCACCCGGGCCTCGGTGGGCGGCGGCAGCTCGGCTGCGCCGGCCACGGCGGCGGCCCGCAGCGGCGCGACCAGCTCGGTGAACCGGTCGACGGTCCAGCCGGCGAGGGCCGGGTAGCCGAGGCGGACGAGGTTGGCGACCTGCCGGTCGAACTCGGTGCCGGGGTCGAAGCCGCTGGGTTCGACGACGGTGGTGCGGTCCGGGTCGGAGCTGCGGTCCAGGTCGGTGGGGCGATCCGCGTCGGCGGTGCGCTGGGTGTCGGCGGTGCGGTTCATGACGGTCACGGTGGCCTCCACGGGAGTCGTACGTCTACCGTACAACGTACGGCGGCGTTTCGGTTGTTCCCGGCTCAGCGGTTCCAGTCCTGCTTGGCGGCGCGGACCAGCTTGTCCTTCAGTTCCCTGGTGTGCCGCCGGCTCACCGGCAGCTCCGTGCCGTCGAGCACCACGACGTAGCCGGAGTTGACCAGGCGCAGCTCGGCGATCAGCTTCAACTGCACCAGGTACGACCGGTGGATGCGCACGAATCCCGCGTCCGCCCAGCGCTCGGCGAGGGTGGCCAGCGAGACCCGGACCAGGTGCGAACCGTCGGCGGTGTGCAGCCGGGCGTAGTCGCCCTGCGCCTCCACCCAGCGCACCGCCGAGCGGGGCAGCATCCGGGTGGTGCCGGCCAGCTCCACCGGGATCGTCGGGTCCTCCTCCGCCCGCGCGAGGGCCGCCGGGTGCGCCGGCACGACCCGGGAGCCGACCACCCGGCGCAGCGACTCGGCCAGCCGCTCGGCCCGCACCGGCTTGCGCACGTAGTCCGTCGCGCCCAGGTCGAAGGCGTCCACCGCGCCGTCGTCGTACGCGGTGACGAAGACGATCGCGGGGGGCCGGGCGAAGCGGCGCAGCACCCGGGCCAGCTCCATGCCGTCCAGCCCGGGCATCCGGATGTCCAGGAAGACCACGTCCACGTCGCCGTCGCGGAGCACCCGCAGCGCCTCCGTGGCGTCCCCGGCCGTGTGCAGCCGGGCGACCCGGGGGTCGGCCCGCAGGTGGTACGCCAGCTCGTCCAACGCCGGCGGCTCGTCGTCGACCGCCAGCACGCGGAGGAATGCGCCGGTGGCCAGGCCGGCGGGGCCGGGCCGCTCGCTCACGAGCCCGCCCGCACGCCGGGGTGGAACTTCGGCACCCGCATGCTCACCTTCGTACCGGAGCCGAGGCCGGTCTCGACGACCAGGCCGAACCGGTCCCCGAAGGCCGAGCGGAGCCGCTCGTCGACGTTGGAGAGGCCGACGTGCTGGCCCGGGTCGTCGGTCGGGTCGCTGCCGGCCCCGGCCAGCTCGGCGATCCCGGCGGTCAGCGTCGTCGGGTCCATGCCCACTCCGTCGTCCTCCACCGTGATGTGGCACTCGGCGCCCGCGTCCCGGGCCTCGATGCTCACCATGCCGGTGCCGGGCTTGCGGGACAACCCGTGCCGGACGGCGTTCTCCACCAGCGGCTGGAGGCAGAGGAACGGCAGCGTCACCGGCAGCACCTCCGGGGCGATCTGCAACCGCACCTGGAGTCGGTCGCCGAACCGGGCCCGCTCGATGGTCAGGTACCGGTCGATGGAGCGCAGCTCCTCGGCCAGGGTGGTGAACTCGCCGTGCGCGCGGAACGAGTACCGGGTGAACTCGGCGAACTCCAGGATCAGCTCCCGGGCCCGCTCCGGGTCGGTCCGGACGAACGAGCCGATCGCGGTCAGCGCGTTGTAGATGAAGTGCGGGCTGATCTGGGCGCGCAGCGCGCGCACCTCGGCCCGGGCCAGCCGCTCCCGGGAGGCGTCCAGCTCGGCCAGGGCGAGCTGGTTGCCGGCCCAGTGCGCGGTCTCCAGGGTGGCCTGCACCAGCCCCGGCGCGGGCGGGCCGTCGGCGACCGCGACCAGCGCCCCGACCACCCGGCCGTCGGCGCGCAACGGGGCGACCACCGCGCCCCGGACCGGGCAGTCGACCCGGTCGCAGTGCAGCTCCGGCTCCCCCAGCACGGTCGACCGCCCGCCGGACACCGCCCGCCGGGCCGCCGCGACGAGCTGGTCGGTGTGGTGCGTCCCGCGCCCGTCGAGGGCGAGCAGGGCCTCCCGGTCCGTCAGGGCCAGCCCGGCCGCCCCGATCAGGGCCCGCAGGTGGCGTACGGCCTTCGCCGCCCCCGCCGCGCTCAGGCCGGCCCGTAGCGGCTCGGCGGCCAGCCCGGCGGTGTGCAGCACCTCGTAGGTGGCCCGCTGGGTGGCGGTGGCGATGCCCCGCCGGGCGCGCAGCCGGGCCACCGCGTACAGCGCCGCGGCCAGCGCGGTGCTGAGCGAGACCACGCCGACGACGGCGGATATGTTGCCACCCACGCAGCGATCCTGGCCTGTCCCGCCCGCTACGCCAAGCCCGTCAGTACGCGCCCTTGCTCGCCAGCACCACGCCCACCGTGCGCCACAGGATGCTCAGGTCGTACGCCAGGGACCAGTTGTCGACGTAGTAGAGGTCCAGCCGGACCGATTCGTCCCAGGACAGGTCGGAGCGGCCGGAGACCTGCCACAGCCCGGTCATGCCCGGCCGGACCAGCAGTCGGCGGCGCACGTCGCCGAGGAAGTCGCCGTCGTCGGCGGGCAGCGGGCGCGGACCGACCAGCGACATCTCGCCCCAGAGCACGTTGATCAACTGGGGCAGCTCGTCGAGGGAGGAGGCCCGCAGGAAGCGGCCCACCGGGAAGACCCGGGGGTCCTGCTTCATCTTGAACAGCATGCCGTCGGTCTCGTTCTGGTCGACCAGGCCGGCCAGCCGGTCCTCCGCGTCGACGTACATGGTGCGGAACTTCCACACCCGGAACGTGCGGCCCTCGTGGCCGACCCGGGGCTGGCGGAAGAAGACCGGGCCGGGGTCGGAGAGCCGGATCGCGACCCCGACGGCCAGGAAGACCGGGACGAGCAGCAGCAGGCCGATCCCGGCGGCGACCCGGTCCATCAGGTTCTTGACCAGCAGCGCCGGGCCCGACAGCGTCGGCTCCTCGACGTGCAGCAGCGGCAGCCCCTCGATCGGGCGGATGTGCACCCGGGGGCCGGCGATGTCGGTGAGCTGCGGGGCCACCACCAGGTCGACGCCGGAGCCCTCAAGCTGCCAGGCCAGCCGACGCAGCTCGCCCGGCTCGGCGCTCGCCGAGCCGCAGACCGCGATCGTGTCGCCGCCGACCTCCCGGACCAGGGCGAGGATGTCCCGGCCGGCGTACACCGGGACCGGGGTCTGCATGCCCCGGGCGGCGGCGTACCCGTCGGTGATGTAGATGGCCACCGGCACGAGCCCGGCGCTCGGGTTGCGGGTGACCGCCGTGTAGACCTCCAGGCACTCCGGCAGGGTGCCCACCAGCACCATCCGGTGCCCGGCCTGGCCGACCCGGCGGCGGATCGCGTGCAGCGTGGAGCGGGCCAGGATGCGGCCGAACAGGATCAGCAGCAGGGCGCCGAGCAGCGCGAAGCCGACCGTGTAACGGGAGAGCTGGGTGACGGTGGCGAAGGCGATGAAGGAGACCGTCGCGGCGACCGCGACGCCGCCCCGGATCACCCGCTTGAACTCGTCCGGGCCCAGGCCCAGGTAGCGGCGGTCGTACGCGCGGTTGCCCCAGAGGATCACCACCCAGCCGAGCGGCATCAGGCCGAAGGCGACCGTGTAGAACCAGGTGGGATCCTCCTTCACGCCGTAGAAGCCGGAGGCCGCCTGGTCGAAGATCTGGATGGCGAGGAAGCTCGCCAGCGCCGCCGCCGCGAAATCGAGCAGGATCAGGGCGACGGTGTACGGCCGGTGCCAGCGGGAGACGCGTCGACGGGCCCGGGCCCAGGCCGACCGAGGCACGCCGTTGTGTGACGGCGGTGTCGGCGGCTGGATCTCGAAGCTGTCCACGTGCCGCACGAGTTCGCTCCGGCCTTCGTTGGTTACCGGGCGCTGGAGGCTTGTCGTCACCTCACCCATGTCCTCCCGCATGACGCGCGCCGCTCACTCGCAGTGAGGGCTCGGGTCGCCCACCGTTCAGTTTCCCACGCGGGGTCCGCACCGGGCGTAGACCCTAGGGACTTCTCGCCGGTGTGCCGCGTGGGATCCGGCCGGCTCCACCTCAGGTGCGAAAGCCGGGGACCGAGCCACTATACCGATGGATTGCGGCCCCGGTAGAGGCACGGACCGGGAGGATCGGCGCTCGGCCGGCGATTCCACTCCGTAACCACCCTGTGTCGTCACTCACCGTACGAGTCGAGACAACCGACGGTCAGCGAGCGGCTTGCCGCCGGTCTGACAGGTGGGGCAGTACTGGAGGCTCGAATCGGCGAACGAGACCTCCCGCACGGTATCGCCGCAGATCGGACAGGGCAGCCCTGTCCGGGCGTGCACAATCAGCCCGGACCGCTTCTCGCCCTTCAACTCCGCGGCCTTCTGTCCCAGTGAGCGGGACACCGCGTCGCCCAGCACCCGGCCGGTCGCCTCGTGCAGGGCGGCGACCTGCTCGTCGGTCAGCCGGTCGGACAGCGCGAACGGGGACAGCCGCGCGGCGTGCAGGATCTCGTCGGAGTACGCGTTGCCCACCCCGGCCAGCACCGTCTGGTCGGTCAGCACCCCCTTGACCTGCCCCCGCCGGCTGCGCAGCCGCCCGGCGAAGGTCTCCAGGTCGGCGGCGAGCGCGTCTGGGCCGAGCTTCGCCACCCCGGGCACCGCCGCCGGGTCGGTCACCAGGTACGCGGCCAGCTTCTTCTGGGTGCCCGCCTCCGTCAGGTCGAAGCCGGAGCCGTCGTCGAGCCGGACCCGCAGGGCGATCGGCCCCTTGCCGGGGCGCAACGGCCCGCCGGAGGGGAACGACTCCCGGTAGTGCAGCCAGCCCGCCCGGGCCAGGTGCACCACCAGGTGCAGGTCGTCGCCGAGGACCACGGCGAGGAACTTGCCGTGCCGTCGGGCGTCGGTCACCGTACGGCCCGACGCGGCGGCCGGCGCCGGCTCGTACGTCTTCAGGGCGCTGATCGCGGCGACCTCGACCCGGTCGACGCGCTGCCCCACGGCGCGCTCCCGCAGGTAGCCGGCGAGCGCTTCCACCTCGGGAAGTTCAGGCATCAGCCAACGGTAGCCTTCTTTCTCGTGAGAATCGTGGTGGCGCACAACCGGTATCGGGAAGCCCAGCCCTCAGGCGAGAACACGATCGTCGACGCGGAGATCGCCCAGCTCACGGCGGCCGGGGTCGAGGTGCTGCCGTTCCTGCGCAGCTCCGACGAGATCCCGAGCATGCCGAAGTCGGCCAAGGCGCTGCTGCCGGTCTCCCCGATCTACGCCCCCCGGGCGCAGCAGGAGCTGAGCCGGCTGATCACCGAGCACCGGCCGGACGTGCTGCACCTGCACAACCCGTACCCGCTGCTCTCGCCCTGGGTGGTGCGGACCGCGCACAAGCACGGCGTGCCGGTGGTGCAGACGGTGCACAACTACCGGCAGGTCTGCTCCTCCGGGCTGTACTTCCGGGACGGGATGATCTGCCAGGACTGCCGGGGCCGGGCGCTCGGCGTGCCGGCGATCGTGCACCGCTGCTACCGGGGTTCGCGGGCGCAGAGCGCGCTGATGGCCACCACGCTGGCCGTGCACCGGGGCACCTGGAAGTCGGTGGACCGGTTCGTCGCCCTCACGAGCGCCGTCGCCGACCACCTGCGCGACTACGGCGTCCCGGCGGACCGGATCGTGGTGAAGCCGAACGGCATTCCCGACCCGGGTGCGCCCGCGCCGCTCGGCGACGGCTTCCTGTACATGGCGCGGCTCTCCCCGGAGAAGGGGATGGGCCTGCTGCTGGACGCCTGGCGGCGGCACCCGGACGGGTCGCTCGGCCCGCTGCGCATCGCCGGGGACGGCGAGCTGCGCCCGCTGGCCGAGGCCGCCGCCGCCGAGCGCGCCGACGTGACGTACCTCGGGCCGTTGGACCGCGCCGGGGTGCGCGCGGCGATCGAGGCCAGCGCGGTGATCATCGCCGCCTCCACCTGGCACGACGTGCTGCCCACGGTGATCATCGAGGCGTTGGCCAGCGGCCGTCCGGTGCTCGGCACCGCACTCGGCGGCATCCCGTACCTGCTCGGCGCGGACGGCCCGCGCGAGCCCGCCGGCACCGGTCCGGCCGCCGTCGCCACGGCCGCACCGGGGGAGGGCCGCGTGGCGCTGCCGGTCGGGGTGCAGGCGGGGGAGGTGGGCTGGGTGGTGGCCCCGGAGCCGGCCGCCATGGCCGCCGCCCTGCCGGTGGCCCGCGCGGGGGCGGCGACGCTCGCCCCGGCCGCCCGCGCCCGCTACGAGCGCACCTTCCACCCCGACGTGGTCACGCGGCAGCTCATCGACATCTACGAGGGCGTCTCGGCCACCGCCCCGCCCCGCTGAGCCACCCTCGCTCGCCGGGCGGCGGTGTCTCGGACGGAGTTGAGGGACGTATGAGCGTGGTGACGGTGGAGGGGCTGCCGCCCTTCGAGGTGATCGACGCGCCGCAGGGCATCCGGTGCTGGGGGACGGACGCGCCGGCGGTGCGCTGGGCCAGCGGGCGGGACGTGCGCGTCTACGTGGTGCGGGAGCGCGGCGAGCCGGACTTCCCGGAGGGCATCGATCTCGGCCTGATCCGCGGCGTCGTGCAGAACCTCGATGGGTACGTGCACGCGGCGCTCGCCTACCTGCGGGCCTCGCTGCTGGCGGACCCGGGGCTCTTCGGGCTGAGGATGGACGACGTGGCGGCGTACGAGGCGTTGGAGCCGCACGAACTGCCGCTGTCGGAGCCGGAACTGACGTTCCGCACCGGCGACGAGTGGGATCTACGGTTCGCGGAGGGCAACATGCCGATCTGCGACCCGTACGGGATCATCGTCACGTTCGACCGGGACCGGCCGGTACGGATGGAGGACCTCAGCGAGGCCGAGGACGCCTAGCCAGGGCGGCGTGTGCCGGTGGTGCAGACGGTGTCTGTCGAGCTGGAAACAACGTTGCCCGGCTTTCCCCCTCCGGCGCTATATTGATCATGGCTCCGGCCGAAAGGCCGCTGCCAACCAGCCAGTCCAAGGGGTGGCATGAATGCCTCCTGCTGGCCAGAAGTCTCGACGCGCGACCCGTGCCGGCTGTCCCGGCGCGGCCCGTTCATCGAAAGGCAACTGTGTTCAAGAAGAGCCGTAGGGTGGCGACCGGCCTTGCCGCCGCCGCCCTTTTTCTGCTGTCCACGGCCGCACCGGCGCAGGCCGCCGTCGCCAGCGGCTTCACGCTTCGTCCCACTGGTTACGACCTGTGCCTGGCGGTCGCCGGCGCCAGCGTGGCCAATGGCGCCCACGTCATCGTCGCGACCTGCAATGGTGGCGCCGAGCAGCGCTGGGACTGGGACGGGTCCGCTCAGCTCGTCAACGCCAAGAGCGGCAAATGCCTCTCGATCGAGGGCGGCAGCATCGCGGCGGGCGCCCACGCCGTTCAGGTGACCTGCGTCTACGGTGCCTTGGAGCAAGGCTGGTCCCAGGAGGGCTACCTGCGTAAGAACCACAAGAGCGGCCTGCGGCTGAGCCGTCTGGACGCCACCCCGGTGAACGGCGGCCACGTTGGGCAGTTGGGCCCCAACTCGGGCCAGTACTGGGGCGTCTACAGCTGATCGTCGACGACACGTACCACCATCGACCGGGCCCGGCGGGAAACCGCCGGGCCCGGCCCGTTCGGCTACGACAGTTCGTCGTTCGCTGCCTGCTCTTCCGCTGCGCGGGGAGCAGAGGCGGCCTGGATGACGTTGCGGGCGGCGGTCGACACCGGGCAGTGCGGGCGTCGGCAGACCCGGCAGCGGCCGTCCGGGCCGGTCCGGTGGTCGCGGAGGACCGCTCGGGCGGTGAGGACCAGCCGGTTGCGGATCTGGGCCAGCGACAGGAACGGTGCGGTCATGCTCAGGTCACCCCGAGGGCGACGGCGAGTCGGATGACTGTGGCCGGGGCATCCGGGTCGCGGGCCACCTGGGCGAGCACCTCCCGGGCGGCCGGCCGGTGGCGCACCTCAGCCGGTGCCATCCGGTCGGCGTCGACCAACACCCGGCCCGCGCTGACCGGGTCACCGGCCTGGACGTAAGCGCGGGCGGTATCGACCAGGTGCGCTGCCCGGTGTTCCACCGGTAGCCACCGCCAGGCGTTCCGCTTGGTCGTCTTCTCGTGCCAGGCAACCGCCTCGCTCGCGTCGCCCAGGTCAAGGGCTGCGGCGGTACGGGCCAGGTCGACCGCCGTCGGCCCGAACGCGGTCCGGTGATGATCGTGGCCGTCGCCCACCTGGGCAGCCATGCCGGCGGCCTCGTCGAGGAGTTCGGCGGTGGCGTGGTCGTCGCCCTGGCGGGCCGCCGCCAGGGCGGCCTGCACGAGCAACGTCCCGCACAACGACAACGCGCCGGGGCTACCGTCCCCCGGATCAGGCGGGGCGATCCGGTACGCGGCGGCCAGCGTCGCCGACAGCGCCGCCCGCGCCCGCCCCGAAGCGCGGAACACCTGGCCGAGCTGCACCGCAGCGGCGGCCACCAACACGGGATCGCCGGTCGCGGCAGCCACGGCCCGGTCAGCGGCCAGCCAGCCCAGGTCGACCTCGCCGAGCTTCACCAGCAACGACGCGGCCAGCCGATACACCTCCACCAGCAGCGGGCGACCCCACCCGGAATCGTCGGCGGCGATGCGCTGCACGCCGGCCAGCAGGCCCGGCACCACGGCGATCACCTGCGGATACCGGGCATGCTGAAACATGACCCACGCGTGCTCGACATCCCGGGCCAACCGGTCAGCCGGCAGCACAAGACGGCGGGCTACGGGCCGGCCCAGGGCAATCTCGTACGCCGACAGGGCCTCCCGAATCCGCTCCACCCCCTCGACCTGCTCGGCGATGGCGGCGGGTTGAGCGTCCCGGCCGAGCAACACGGCGGTGTCGATCCGCAGAGCGGCGGCGATCTCCCGCAACGTCGACACCTTGTCCAGCGACCGGACACCCCGCTCGACCTTGTCGACCCAGGACTTCGACTTGCCGAGCCGATCGGCGAACACCTGCTGCGACAGCTTCCGCCGCCCCCGCCAGTACGCCACCCGCCGACCGACCGGCAGCAGATCACCGCTGTCCACGCCGCCACCTCCGGTCCGGCACCGCCCGGGTGGTCTCCTCCGTCGGTATCCGGTCCGCCTCGGCCTGCGCGAGGATTCGCTGCCGCGCGGCCTCCCGTTCCGCCGCCTGGATCTGCTCGCCTCGGTCCTCGCGCTCGGGCTTCTGCCGCGCCGTCACGACCAGCACCCCGCCCGGTGCTTCCCCGCGAGGGTCAGCACCGGCCGTTCCGGCAGGTAGGTCACCTGTGCCACGCCTACGGCCCGATGTGCCCCCGCCCGATTCGGACAGATCGTCGCCGGGCCTAGGCGTTCGAGTCGGCTCGCCCGACGGCGCTTGAACGGCCAGAGCTTCCGCAGCAGACCGGGGTGTGTCGGGTTCTTCGCGTGACGAGCCATCGGGCCTCCCGAAACGTAGCTTCTTCCAATCAGAGAGTGACAAGTCAGATCCGGCAAGTCTAGAGTTCCATGGAAAGTTTCTATGGAAGGTGATGGTTCGCTCTGCGTGCCTTGATCTCGGAGGTGGAGAGGAGAACACTGGCGGTGTTCGCGACCCTGGAGGTAGACGTGGCGAGGGCAAGCGGCCCGACAATCGCGCGCTGGCAGCTCGGCCGGGAGCTGCACAGGCTCCGCGAGGTAGCCGGCGTTTCGCACAAGGAGATCGCGGCAGAGCTGGGCTGCTCGGAGTCGAAGATCTACAAGATCGAATCAGGGGTGGTCGGCGTCAGCCGGGCCGACGTGATCGTGATGCTCACCCACTACGGCGTCAGCGACGACCGGATACGGCAATCCGCCCTCGACCTCCAGCGCCAGGGCAAGGAACGTGGTTGGTGGGCGAAGTTCGGCCAACTCCCGAACCCCTACAGCATGTACATCGGGTTGGAGTCCGCAGCGACCGCAGTACGGAACTTCGAGCTGGCCGTTGTGCCGGGGTTGCTCCAGACCGAGGCATACGCCTACGCAATCACCAGTGCGGCCTGGCCGGGCCAGAGCGAGGAAGCACGCCGCCGGGTCGAGGTGCGCATGACCAGGCAGGCTTGCCTTACCGAAGAGCCGGCGCTGAAGTTCTGGGGAATCGTGGACGAGGGCGTGCTGCGTCGTCAGACCGGTGGCCCAGACGTCATGCACGCCCAGCTCCACCATCTCATCGAGATGAGCGACCGGCCGAATATCGAGCTTCAGGTACTGCCGTTCAGCGAGGGGTGGCACCCCGGCACCGTGGGCTCTTTCTCGATCCTGGAGTTCCCCGAGGACATCCACAGCCCAGTCGTGTACGTGGTGAGCCAGGCGGGAGACGCCTATCTCGAACGCGAGGATGACTTGCGGCGCGTTACGCTTGCCTACACTCACCTGCACGCGGCAGCGCTCAGCGTCAACAAGTCCCGGGAGCTGATCGCCGCCATCGCCAAGGACATGACGTAGGGAGAGTCGCGGCAATGGACCGGTCACGCGCGGTGTGGCGCAAGAGCAGCCGAAGCGACGCCAATGGTCAGTGTGTCGAGGTGGCCGACCTCCGCGACGGGGTGGCCGTCCGGGACAGTAAGGACCCGAACGGCCCCGTGCTGGCCTTCGACGCTGACGGCTGGCACGGCTTCATCGACTCCCTGAAGAACAACTAGCGTCACCCCAGGAGTCGCTTGACCTCGTGCCCAGCTACCGGGGCGAGCCCGGGATCGGGCGGCTGCACCTGGCCGGGCGCGCCCGGTAGCGGGACTTGGTCGTCGATGCGGTCCACGAGCCGGGCAGAGGCGACCGCGCGGACGGCGTCCCAAGGCCAGGTTGACCATGAAAGCGGCGGCTCTCGGCGCGTATGCCTGCCGGCGCGGTTTGAAGAACTCCCGCGACGATGTGCGGTTGACGTTCCCTCCACACCGCAGACGCGGATCCGTTCCCTCCCGTACGTGGGACAGGTCTAGGTCTGTCTCTGATGGGTCTATCAGATTGATTTGGCGGACCTATCTCATGTGGATTCCTGGTCTTCCGCGCGTTGTCGGCGGAGTTGTTCGAGGACGGCGGTGTCGGCGTCGAGGCCGGGGTGGTCGACCTGGCGGTCGAGGTCGACGACGTGTTCGAGTTCCTGGATCGCCTGGTCGAGGTCACCGCCCGCCCGGTGGACCATCGCGATGTTGTACCGGGGTGATAGCTTCGCTGGCCCGGTCGCCGACCTCCCGCATGATGGGGAGTGCTTGGTGGTAGAAGTCGAGAGCCCGCTGCCGGTTCCCCAACCCGTCGTGCACGAGGCCGATGTTGGTGAGGGTGGCGGCTTCGCTGGCCTGGTCGCCGACCTCCCGCAGAATGGGGAGCGCTTGGTGGTAGAAGTCGAGAGCCCGCTGCCGGTCTCCCAACCCGGCGTGCACACTTCCGATGTTGTTGAGGGTGATAGCTTCGCTGGCCTGGTCGCCGACCTCCCGCAGAATGGGGAGCGCTTGGTGGTAGAAGTCGAGAGCCCGCCGCCGGTCCCCCAACCCGTCGTGCACACCCCCGATGTTGTTGAGGGTGATAGCTTCGCTGGCCCGGTCGCCGACCTCCCGCATGATGGGGAGTGCTTGGTGGTAGAAGTCGAGAGCCCGCTGCCGGTCTCCCAACCCGTCGTGAACGAGGCCGATGTTGGTGAGGGTGATAGCTTCGCTGGCCTGGTCGCCGACCTCCCGCATGATGGGGAGTGCTTGGTGGTAGAAGTCGAGAGCCCGCTGCCGGTCTCCCAACCCGGCGTGCACACTTCCGATGTTGTTGAGGGTGGCGGCTTCGCTGGCCTGGTCGCCGACCTCCCGCAGAATGGGGAGTGCCTGGTGGTAGAAGTCGAGAGCCCGCTGCCGGTCTCCCAACCCGGCGTGCACACTTCCGATGTTGTTGAGGGTGATAGCTTCGCTGGCCTGGTCGCCGACCTCCCGCCGGATGGGGAGCGCTTGGTGGTAGAAGTCGAGAGCCCGCCGCCGGTCCCCCAACCTGTCGTGCACGAGGCCGATGTTGGTGAGGGTGGCGGCTTCGTTGCCGTGGTCGCCGGCCTGCTGGTACATGGCCAGGGCCCGGTGGAAGTCCTCCAGCGCCGGCCGGGGCTGGCCGGTCGCCAACCGTGCCCAGCCACGCTGGTAGAGGGCGCTGGCGTCCGAGCCCAGGGTCAAGGTCGCGGTGGCCATGGCCTCGACGGCGGCGAACCGGGAGGTACGCAGCCACACCCGGCACACCCGGGCACCGGTGTCCCGGGCGATCGCCGCCTGCCGGCCGGCGACAGCGAGCCGATGCACCTCCACGTGTCGGGTGACGGTGGCCGTCGCAGCGAGGCTGAGGGGATGCGGTCGCGACGGTTCTGGATCCTCCATGCCCGAGCCACCTCGTTCTTCCTGCTGCTCCGGCTGCCGACTCGGCGCTTGCCGAGGGCCGGACCATGGCACCGGCGTGGGGCGGGTGCGTCGGTCGTCATTGTTCTTCCCACGATGGCCGGGATGCGGTCAGTGAGTCGGAAACTCGTCACATGAGCCGGGTCCACCGACCGGGCCCGGTACGCGAACAAAACGTACAGTGGCCGCCATGGCCCGCCGTCGATCGCCTGGCCTGGGCCAGACGCAGGCAATCCTGGACCGGCTTGACCAGACACAGCGGGGGAGGGTGTGGGCGATGAGCAGCGCCACAGTGGAGGTTTCCGGGGCTCAGGCCGCGCGGTGGGCCGCGGAGCTGCGGGCTGTGTTGGCCGCGGCCGTGGGGCCAAACGACAGCGTGTCGCCGGTGCAGGTGCACCGGTCGGCAGAGATGGTGATTGCGGTCATCGGGCTGGTGTTCTCCGGGGTCGAGGTGGCCAAGACGATCATCGAGTGGTGGAGTTCCCGCCACCCGGATGGTGCTGCGGTCACGGTGCTGCTGCCTGACGGCACCCGGATCGAGCTGGCCGAGGGCAGCCAGGCGCGGCTGGAGATCGCCATGCGGCAGGACGGCACCGGGCAGCACTGATCACCGGCCACCAAAACGGGATGGGCAGATGACCACCTTCGAACTGGAGGTCTTCGCGCAGACCTCCAACTACTACGAGCTGCGGCTGGCCGCCGATGGCGAGCCGCCCCGGACGCGTGGTCTGGACCGGGCTGCGGTCGATGAGCTGATCACGCTGGTGCAGCGTGACTACAGCAGTGACGCTGGCGCACAGAAGGTGTACGGCGCGGTCCGGCTGGTTGAGCTGGGGGCGCGGCTGGCGGAGTTCCTCGACGGCGACCAGCGGTGGCTGGCCCCGATCCTGGCCCATCCCGACGGGGCGGTGCTGCGGATCACCGCCGAGCAACGGCTGCGGCACCTGCCCTGGGAACTACTCGCCCAGCAGGGCACGTTCCTGACCGTGGCCGGGCGGGCGCCGCTGTTGCCGGTCCGTGCGGTCGGCACCCACGCGGCGCTGACCGGCCCGGTCACGCCGGGCAACCGGCCGTTGCGGGTGCTGTTCATGGCAGCCTCCCCCGAAGGTGTCGAGCCGGAGCTCAACTTCGAGGCCGAGGAGGCCGCGATCCTGGCGGCGACGCGACGGACCGGCACCGATCTGGTGGTCGAGGAGAGCGGCACCCTGGAAGGGCTCCGGTTCCTCAGCCGCGACTACGGGCCCGGCCACTTCGACGTGCTGCACCTGAGTGGGCACGCCACCACCGACGGCGGGGAGCCGGTCTTTGTGGTGGAAGACGAGTTCGGCGCGATCGCCAGGGCGACGGCCGATCAGATCGCCCAAGCGATGCAGGGACACTGGCCGAGGCTGGTGTTCGTCTCGGGCTGCCTGACCGCTGACGCCCCTGACGGTGGGGTGTTCCCATCGATGAGTGAAAGCCTGGTCCAGGCTGGTGCCCCCGCAGTGCTCGGCTGGGCGCTGCCGGTCGGGGACGTCTCCGCCACCGATTTCGCCGCCGCTCTCTACCAGGCCCTGGCCGACGGCCGGTCGCTGGACCAGGCCGTCATCGAGGCCCGCCGCCACCTGTGCCGCGACAAGAAGAGCAGCTACTGGCATCTGCTCCGGGTCTACGCCGACCGGTCCCCGCTGGCGCCCCTGGTCACGCCGCTGCACACCAAAGGCCGCAGACGGTCGCAGGTACGCGCCGCCGATCAGCAGTTCCTGGACCCGCAGACCCAACTGTCCCGGGTCGCGTCCCGCGCCGAGTTCGTCGGCCGGCGTCGGCTCATCCAGCGCTGCCTGCGCACCCTCAGGCAACCCGCCGACACCCCCGGTGCGGCGCAGGGCCTGCTGCTGGCCGGCATGGGCGGGCTCGGCAAGAGCAGCCTCGCCTCCCGGCTTCTGGAACGCATGCCCACCCACCAGCACGCCGTCTGGTACGGCCAGGTCGACGCCATCAAGTTTCGCGAGCTGACCAGCAAGATCCGCTTCGACAGTGTCGACCAGACCAGCGAGGCCAACAAACTCCTCGACAACGAACAGGTCCCCCTCCCGATCCGGCTGCGGCACCTGCTCGACGCCGACGGGCCACTCGGCGGGACACCCTGCCTGTTCGTGTTCGACGACTTCGAAGCCGGCAACCTCGACACGCGCGACGACGGCAGCCGTGTGCTCGCCCCGGCGATGGCCGACATCCTGCCCGCCCTACTCACCGCTATCCGCGACACCGGCAGCCCAAGTCGCGTCATCATCACCAGCCGTTACCGCTTCCCCGCCCCGGCCGGCACCACCGTCGCCGTCGAGGCCCTGGTGACCCTCACCTCCGTCGAGCAGAGCAAGAAGATCGCGAACCTGGCCAACCTGCGCCCCGGATCCACGATCGACCCCGCCATCCGGGACCGGGCGATCGAGGCCGCAGCCGGCAACCCCCGCCTGCTCGACTGGCTCAACCGGATCGTCGACGATCCCACCCTCGACATCGATGGCCTGCTCACCGCCATCGAGAACGAAACCGACCGGTTCCGCCGCGAGACCGTCCTGGCCGACAATCTGCTCGACTCCCAGCCCCTCGAACTCCGCCGCATGCTCGCCAGAATCAACGTCGTCGAACTACCCGTACCTACCGCCACCGTCCACGCCCTGCACCAACACCCCGACGCCGCCCGGCACATCCAGCGGGCCGTTCAACTGGGCCTACTCGAAGAGGGCACCGACCCCGAAACCCGCCAGCCCCGCTACTACGTCTCCAACGTCCTGCACCCCCTCGTCCGCCCCCTGATCACCGACGACGAACACACCGAGGCCTGCGCTGCCGCCGCACAGTCCCTCCACCGACTCTGGGTCCTCGACCCCACCGCCCCCGATGGCCACTGACCCCCTGACCCTCGTCCGGTGGGTCGAGGTGCATCGGCTCGCTGTCGCCGGCCGGCAGGCGGCGATCGCCCGGGACACCGGTGCCCGGGTGTGCCGGGTGTGGCTGCGTACCTCCCGGTTCGCCGCCGTCGAGGCCATGGCCACCGCGACCTTGACCCTGGGCTCGGACGCCAGCGCCTTCTACCACCGTGGCTGGGCACGGTCGTCGACCGGCCAGCCCCGGCCGGCGCTGGAGGACTTCCACCGGGCCCTGGCCATGTACCAGCAGGCCGGCGACCACGGCAACGAAGCCGCCACCCTCACCAACATCGGCCTCGTGCACGCCGGGTTGGGGGACCGGCGGCGGGCTCTCGACTTCTACCACCAGTCGCTCCCCATCCGGCGGGAGGTCGGCGACCGGGCCGGCGAAGCCGCCACCCTCAACAACATCGGGGCTGTGTACGACAGGTTGGGGGACCGGCAGCAGGCTCTCGACTTCTACCACCAGTCGCTCCCCATTCTGCGGGAGGTCGGCGACCGGGCCGGCGAAGCCGCCACCCTCAACAACATCGGAAGTGTGCACGCCGGGTTGGGAGACCGGCAGCGGGCTCTCGACCTCTACCACCAAGCACTCCCCATCATGCGGGAAGTCGGCGACCGGACCGGCGAAGCCGCCACCCTCAACAACATCGGCCACGTGCACGACGGGTTGGGAGACCGGCCGCAGGCTCTCGACCTCTACCACCAAGCGCTCCCCATCATGCGGGAAGTCGGCGACCGGACCGGCGAAGCCGCCACCCTCACCAACATCGGCCACGTGCACGACGGGTTGGGGGACCGGCGGCGGGCTCTCGACTTCTACGACCAGTCGCTCCCCATCCGGCGGGAGGTCGGCGACCGGGCCGGCGAAGCCGTCACCCTCAACAACATCGGAGGTGTGCACGCCGGGTTGGGGGACCGGCGGCGGGCTCTCGACTTCTACCACCAGGCGCTCCCCATCGTGCGGGAGGTCGGCGACCGGACCGGCGAAGCTGTCACTCTCAGCAACATCGGCCTTGTGTACGCCGGGTTGGGGGACCGGCGGCGGGCTCTCGACTTCTACCACCAGGCGCTCCCCATCCGGCGGGAGGTCGGCGACCGGGCCGGCGAAGCCACCACCCGGTACAACATCGCGATGATCCACCGGGCGGGCGGTGACCTCGACCAGGCGATCCAGGAACTCGAACACGTCGTCGACCTCGACCGCCAGGTCGACCACCCCGGCCTCGAAGCCGACACCGCCGTCCTCGAACAACTCCGCCGACAACGCGCGGAAGACCACGGATCCGAACCGCCTGCGGGGTCGTGATGACGGCTGTCAGCGCAGGGAGGCGCGGGCCGAGAAGGCGATGCTGGCCAGGAGGAAGCCGCCGTTGACGATCGTGAACGCCACGATCACCCAGAGGACGAGGGCCGGGGCGAACGCCAGCACCAGCCCGGCCACGAAGATCACCGCGCCGTAGTCGCGGACCAGCTTCACCAGGCGTACCGGCAGCGAGGTCGAGGTGACCATGCTGGCCGCGTTCGGGCCGGACTGCATCACCGAGGTCACCAGGTTGACCATCCAGGTGCCCGCGAAGACCGCGACCAGCCAGCTCGGCGTCTCCGGGTGCTGCGCCACGGCCGTGGCCGACAGGGCGGCCACCAGGGCGATCTGGGCGGCCACGTCGCAGAGCACGTCCACCCGGGCGCCGGCCGCGCTGCCCTGCCCGGTCACCCGGGCGAGCTGCCCGTCGGCGCAGTCCAGGGCGTACGCGACCTGCCAGCCGACCAGCGCGACCAACCCGACCACCCAGGCCGGGACGTCCCCGGCGGCGACCCGGCCGGCGAGGGCCACCACGGTCACCGAGGTCGCCAGGCCGAGCACCAGGTTGGCGATGGTCAGCGCCGTGGGCCGCAGCCCCAGCCGCTGGGCGACCAGCGCGAACACCGCGCCCAGCCACTGGCTGACCGACTCACTGAACAGGCCGCCGCCCCGGTTGACCCGGTGGAAGTCGGCTACGGAGGGGCGGGACGGCTCAGCCAAGGTCGCGGAGTGCACCGGCGTAGTCTGCCAGCCGCTCCCGCGTCTCGGAAGGCGACATCGCCAGGTGCTCCAGGATGGTGTACCGGTCCGGCCGGGTCGCCGGGGCGAACTGCACCGCCTCGACGAACTGGTCGTCGCTGAGCCCCACGTCGGCCGGCAGCCGGGGCAGGCCGTGCCGGGCCAGGCAGGCCGACATCTCCCGGAACCGGCGCAGGTCTCCCCGCAGCCAGGTGCAGAACAGCGCGCCGAGGCCGGCCAGCTCGCCGTGCGAGGCGGTGCCCGGGAAGAGCGCGTCCACGGCGTGCATGATCTCGTGGCAGCCGCCGCTGGACGGGCGGCTGGTGCCGCAGATCGCCATCGCCAGGCCGCTGGAGATCAGCGCCTCGGCCAGCACGGTGACGAACGCGTCGTCGGTCATGTCGCCGGGGTGGGCGAGGACCGCCTCGGCGCCCATCCGGGCCAGCGAGGCGGCCAGCCCGTCGACCGGCTCCCCGCGTACCCGCCGGGCCAGCTCCCAGTCGGCCAGCGCGCTGATGTTGCTCACCACGTCGCCGATGCCCGCCCGGTTGTGCCGCTCCGGGCCGGCCTCCACGAAGTCCAGGTCGATGATGACCGCGATCGGGATGTGTACCCCGTAGGAGCCCTTGATCCCCTCGGTGATCAGCGAGGCCACCGGGGAGGCGATGCCGTCGTTGGCCAGGCTCGTCGCCACCGTGACCATCGGCAGGCCGCGCCGGGTGGCCGCGTACTTCGCCACGTCGATGGTCTTGCCGCCGCCGATGCCGACCACCGCGTCGTACGAGCGGGCGCGGAGCTTGCCGCCCAGGTCGTCGGCGGCGTCGAGGGTGCCCCCGGCGACGGTGAACACGTCGGCCGAGCGCAGCGACGGGCGGATCAGCTCGGCGATTTGCCCGCCCTGCCCCGGGCCGACCACCACCGCCACATCGCCGCCGGAGGAGATCCGGCCGTCGGCGAGGATCGCGGCCAGGTCCGCCACCGCGCCCCGCCGCACGTCGATGTGCAGCGGGGTGAGGACCGTGCGGGCTAGCAGCGGCACGCGATCTCCCGCGCCCGGGCCAGGTCGGCGTGGTTGTCGACCTCGACCCAGGAGATGTCGCCGATCGGCGCCGCCCGCACCTCGCCGCCCCGGTCGGCGAACTCCTGGTAGCCGTCCTCGTAGTAGAGGTTCGGGTCCCGCCGCCAGGTCGTCTCCAGGGCGTCGGCGAGGGCGTCGGCCACCTGGGGCTCGATCAGCGTCGCGCCGATGTACTCCCCGTACGCCTCGCCCGGGTCCATCAGCTTGGTGATCCGGGTGAGCTGGCCGGCGGCGTCGAAGGTGGTCTTCATCTCCTCCTCGGCCAGCGGCTTGATGGTGTCCACCGCGAGCAGGATGCCCGGGCCGCGCTCGGCCAGCAGGGTCTTCTCCACGCTCACCGGGTGCACGGTGTCGCCGTTGACCAGCAGGACGCCCCGGGCGAAGTGCTCCCGGGCCAGCCAGAGCGAGTACGCGTTGTTCCACTCCTCGGCCTTGTCGTTGTGCACGAGGGCGATCGTGACGCCGTGGCGCTTCTCCAGCTCCGCCTGGCGGGAGACGACCGCGTCGGCGGCGTACCCGACGACGATCACCACCTCGGTCAGCCCGACCTCGGCGAGGTTGCGCAGCGCGATGTCCAGGATGGTGGTCTCACCGTCCACCGGCACCAGCGCCTTGGGCAGGGTGTCGGTGTACGGGCGCAGTCGACGCCCCGCACCGGCTGCGAGAACCATCCCGATCATGCGACCGCCTCCCTCGTACGACTCCAGGTCACCGGTGGAGGATAGCGCCGGGACGGATCACGCCTGCCGTCAACCGGGGGTTCACCCCGGCAGCGCGGCCAGGTCCGCGAGCACGGCCAGCCGCTCCTCGGCGGTCAGCACCACGTACGGGCCCGCCGCCCGCCGGTCCGTCTCCTGCTCGATGGCCAGCCGTTCCGGGCCGGTTGTCAGCTCGGTGATGCTGAGCGCGGTGTGCCCGGCCGCCGTCCATGCGGCCTCGTGCGCGTCGGCCCGGTGGTAGCGCAGCGTGCCGAGCCGGTTGAGCAGCAGCATCCCCGGCGGGGCGCCGTCCGGCTCGTGCGGGGGCGCCATCACGGCGAACGCGTCGCCGGCCGAGCCCGGCTCCTCCTCGGCGGCCACCATCGCGTACGTGAGCAGCCGGCCGAGCGCCTCGACCAGCCGGAGCACCCGGTCGTCGTGCCCGGCCCACAGCTCCTCGGTCACCTCCGCGTGTATCTGGTAGATCTCGGTGAGGAAGGCCTGCCCGCGTTCCGTCGCGGAGAAGCAGCCGTCGGGGCGGCGGTGCAGCATGCCGTAGGCGACCTGCTTGTCCAGCGCGCGCTGGCAGGACCCCGGGTCCCGGTACCGGGTCACGGCGGCGAAGCCCGCCGGGTCGACGGTCCCGCCCGGCGCGGCCAGCCGGGTGCGGAACTCGATCAGGAAGCCGGTGGCCGCCGGCCCGCCGTACCGCTGGCTCAGCTCCGCGCCGCCCCCGTCGCGGCCGGCGAGGATGCCGGCGACGAAGACCCGGTCCACCGCCGGGGCGACCAGCCCGGCGAACCGGTGCGGCGCGAGCTCGACGTCCTCGCTCACAGACCGATCGAGCGCAGGGCCGCGAAGGCGTCCTCGGCGATCCGCCGGATCAGCCCGTCGTTGACGTCGCGGTGCTCGTCCAGCAGGGCGACGTCCCGCTCGGCCAGCCAGCGGAACTCCGTGTGCTTGCCCACCTCCAGCCGGGGGCTGCCCAGGTCGCCGTCGATCCGGACCAGGAAGTCGCTCTCGATCCGGTCCAGCCCGTCGGCGCCGGTCCAGCGGTATTCGCCGACCGGGCCGAGGATGTGCGACACGGTCCAGCCGGTTTCCTCGGTGACCTCCCGGCGCAGCGCGTCCTCCACCCCCTCGCCCGGTTCCAGGTGGCCGCCGACGATGTCCCAGGTGTCGGGAAACAGGACCCGCTGCGGGGACCGGCGCTGGATGAAGAGGCGGCCGTCGTCGTCGACGATCAGGGCGCCGGCGCAGCGGAGAGGCTCGGTGGACACCTGTCGACAGTAGCGAGCCGAGGCCCGGTAGGGCGATGCCTGGTGACCAGGGACGCCACCGGCGGGAACGCCGAAGGCCCGGCCCCCGCGCGGGGGCCGGGCCTTCGGGCGCGGGTCAGCGGCTCTTCTTGACCGGAGTCCGCTTGGCCGGAGTCCGCTTCGTCGGCAGCGGGTTCGGGCTGTCGGGGCCGGTGAAGACCGCCGCGGCCCGCCAGTCGATCACGTCGACCTGGGGGCCGCTGCGCGTCGTCCAGCCACCCGTCGGCGCCCCGTTGACCCAGCCGGCCGACGAGAGGTTGCCGGTGGTGCGGCTGACCAGGTAGATGCTGGATCCGGAGACGAACATCCCACCGGCGTCGGCGAAGCCGGTCGCGCCGGCCACGGTGAACTTGTCCGCGCCCACGGTGCCGCTGTCCGGGCTGAACCAGCGCCAGAACAGGCCGCTCTGGCCGGTCAGCGTGTAGTAGAGCCGGCCGTTGGTGTAGAACGCGCCGGTCACGTTCGGGAGCTCCGGGTAGAAGTTCACCGTGTTGCCGGCGTACTTCTGGCCCTCCGGCCCGGAGTCGGTCACCACGCTGTCCCACAGCGGGTCGTGGTACGGGTCGACCAGCTTCGGCACGCCGAAGGTGGTGCCGTCGAAGGTGCGCCGCCACAGCGCGCCGTTCACCCCGTAGAAGAGGGTGCCGCCCACCCAGAAGGCACCCCGGACCGTCGACCACGCGGTGCCGTCGGGGCTGGGGACCGGCGCGGAGAGGCTGACCCCGCGGAGGCCGTCGTAGGCCCGGGTGCGCAGCGTGTTCGCCCCGCCGGACCCGGCGTAGTAGACGTTGCCCGTCAGGGTGGTGGTGGCGGTGGAGTGTGGTGCCGCGCCGCCCGTGAGCGGGAAGAACGCGATCCGCCCCCGGCGGTACTGGAAGTTGCCGATCCACTCCTGGTCGGAGCCCAGCCACAGGCCCTGCGGGGTGACCAGCAGCTCGGCCACGCCATAGCCGCGCGGGTGCCGGCCCGGGTTCCAGGCCAGCGGCAGGCCGCTGAGCGGGTCGAGCGCGGCGATGCTGGGCCGGGCGACGGCGCCCGGGTACGCCGAGCTGGTGGCGGAGGTGTTGTTCACCCAGCGGAAGTGGCCGCCGACGTAGACGGCCTGCTCGGTGATGCCGACGGAGAGGAACGTGTCGCCGCCGCTGTAGTTGACCCAGGTCGGCTGGACGGCCGTGCCGGTGGAGGAGGTCTCCCACCGGGCGACCGCGTCGCAGAGGGTCCCGGCGTACGGGCTGCCGGTGGTGGCGACGACGAAGTACTGGCCGTCCGGCGAGAAGCTGACGTCCCGCACGTACGAGTCGAACGCCTTCGCGTTGCAGCGCGGCTCGTAGCGGTTGGTGTTCCAGGTCGAGACGGCCGCCGTGGAGGCGCCGAGGCTGAGCCGGACCACCTGGTCGTGCAGCACCCCGTTGGCCTTCTTGAAGTTGCCGATCACCACGAGCTGGGTGCCGTCGGGCGAGACCGTCAGCTTCTCGGCCCCGACGCCCGCGCTCGCGCCACTCACCCCGTCGTAGTTGTGGTGCTCGGTCAGCGTGGCGGTCAGGTAGTCGTCCACGACGCCGGTGGTGGCGTTGAGCGAGACGAGCCCCCCGCGCGAACTGGTGGCGGCGGTGGTGAAGGTGCCGCCCACCAGCAGCCGGTTGCCGACCTTGACGACGTCGTTGACCAGGCCGTTGAACGCCAGGTTGGGGAAGCTCGCGACCGGGCTGCCGTCGGACAGGTTGACCAGGGCGAGCTTGCGGTGGTTCGTCCCGTTGACGGTGTTGAACTTGCCGGCGAGGTAGACCGTGCCGGCGGTGGGGCCGGCGAGGATGTCCAGCACCTCGTCGTCGACCACCGGGACGAACGCGGTGTCCACGTTGCCGGTGGCCTTGTCGAAGGCCAACACGAACTTGCGCGCGATCTTCACGTCCGAGCCGCGGTTCTCCACCCCGGTGAACGAACCGCCGACGACGACCTTGCTCCCGGCGTCGTGGATCGCGAAGACGGTGCCGTCCACGATGTCCGGCGAGGGGCCGGACGGGACCGCGCCCACCACGGTGGCGTGGCCGGCGCCGGCGGGCGCGGGGTTGGCGACGAGGACACCGGTGACGGTGAGTGCGGCGGCGGTCAGGACCGCGAGTGGTCGGCGGCTGAGCGCGGGAATACGGGCCACGGGCAACTCCGAATGAACGGCGGAGAGAAACGACGGGGATGCCTCCACCCGACCGGCCCGGCCGGTCGGTGGTCCTGGTGATTCCCGGCCGGGGAGGCGACGACCGGGAACACAGAGTCTCAGCACACGATGGCGCATGCGGCGCGCGGCGTCTACCCCGGGGTGCCCGTTGTGTCCGTCATCGGATCGACGCGGCCTTCGCCGGCGGGCCGGTCACCCGGGGAGGCCAGGGTCACCGGGTACGTGGGCCGTGCGCCGGGACCGGCGGGGGTGGTGCGGCGAACCACGGGTCGGCGGTCAGCTCCCGGTACGCGGCCAGCCCCTCCGGGTCCTCGTTGAACGTGCTGTCGTACACGGGCTTCGTGTTCTGCTTCGCGGCGAAGTAGACCACCGCCTTGATCTGCGGGTGCTGCTTGACGTAGTCGCGGGCCTCGCGCAACCAGGCTGCCCGCTGGCCGGGGCCGCCCGGGTACGTCACCCCGAACTCGCCGATCACCACCGGCCGAGGATGCTGGGCGGCGAACGCCATGAAGGTGTCCATCTGCTCGGCGAAGCCGTCGAACTCCTTGCCCGGGTACACGTCCGTGCAGAGCCAGTCGACCTGGTCGTCGCCCGGGTAGTACGCCGCCGCGTTGCGCTTCTCGTCGACGAACCCCTGCACGTGCGGGCACCAGACGAAGCCGGCGTTGGTGGCCCCCACCTCGGTGAAGATGCCCCGGATCCGCTTCCAGGCGGCGACGTAGTCCTCCGGGGAGTGCACGCTCTGGGTCAGGTTGGGGCGGTCCATCTCCCACCGCCAGCGCAGCAGCAGCGGCACCCCGAACTGCTTGATCTTCTCGGCCCGCTGCCGGATCAGCTGGTCGTACATCCCGTCCCGGATGGACCGGGTGTCGGCACCGGACCAGGAGATCATCTGGAGCTTCCCGGCCGCCTGGAACGCGTGCTCGGTGGGGCCGGGGAAGTCGTCCTCCCAGTCGTGGAACATGTGCGCCAGGACGACCTTGCCGCGGGTCTGGTCCGCGAACGCGGTCAGCGCGTCGACCCGGCCCTCCGGGGTCTGCCAGTCCGGCTTCACCCAGGCGCCCAGCCAGGCACCCTCCCCGGGCAGTTCGGGGCCGCGCCCGGTGGTGCGCAGGCCATCCGCCGCGCGAGGGCTCGCGGCCGGCGCGGTGCCGGTCGGCCCAGCCGGGGGCGGCACGAAGTCCGGGGCCGCCTCGGAGCACGCCGACACGGCCAGCGCCGACCCGAGCAGGAGCACCACCGCCGTCTGGAACCGCTTCATCGTTGCCGTACCTTCCCCGTGCTGAGGCCACCGGCGCTCCGGTGGAGGACGTTTGGTGGACGGGCCCATGGCCGGAACCTCAGCGCCGTCGACCCCGGCGCAGCGCCCGCAGCGCGTCGAGCTGGAGCACCCGGCGCAGCCGCCACACCCCGACGGCGTACCCGGCGGCGCCGAGCACCACGAGCACGACCAGCGTGACCGGCCCGGCGTCGACCACCGTGCGGGCCAGCAGCGCCGGCACGCCGAAGCAGGCCACCGCCAGCCCGGCGGCGGCGAGCGTGCCCCGGCCGAACGGGTGCAGCCGGTATGCGTGGTGCAGCTGGGCCAGCGGCACCAGGTTGGTGATCAGGATGGACGCCGACCAGGCGACCGCCGCTCCCATGATGCCGAAGCGCGGGATGAGCAGCACGTTGAGCACCACGTTGACGACCGTGCCGGCCAGCGCGTTGTAGAACGTCCAGGACGTCCGGCCGGCCATGTTGAGCACCGTGTCCACCATTCCGCAGCCGGTGGCCACCAGCATGCTCAGCGCCAGGAACACGGTCACCCGCTGGCCGGCCGCGTACCCGTCGCCGAAGAGGTGCAGCATCGGCTCGGCGAAGACCGCGAAGAGCAGGTACGCCGGCCAGGCCAGCAGCACCAGCCATCCCGTGGCGGCCTGGTACAGCCGGCCGGCGGCGGCCCGGTCGTCGCGGACCAGGTGCTCGGCCAGCCGGTGCTGCACGGCGGTGGACAGCGCCTGCCCGGAGAGCTGCCCGAGGGCCAGGAACCGGGTGGCCGCCGTGTAGAGCGCCGCCTCCGGCAGCCCGCGCAGCGCGCCGAGCAGCACGATGTCGAGCCGCTGCACCGCCATCTGGGCCAGCCCGCTCAGTGCCCGGGGGCCGCTGTAGCGCCAGTACGGCCAGAACTCGTCGCGCAGCGACACCGGCGGGGCCTGCGCGCCCCGCTCGGCCCGCCGGACCAGCCGGGCCAGCCACACGGTGCCGAGCAGCGCGGCGGGCAGGTAGGGCAGCGCCCAGGCCAGCGGCAGGGCGGTGGTGGCGGAGAGGCCGAACAGGGCGACGAGGCCCACCCCGACCAGTTGCAGCCCGGTCCGGCCGAGCCGCTCGACCAGCAGCAACGGGCGCATCTTGCCGAACCCCCGGCAGGCGGCCAGCGCGAAGTCGCAGAGCGCGGCCACCGGCACGAAGACCAGCAGCAGCCGCAGCGCCCGTACCGCCCCGGGCACCGGCTCGTCGAAGGTCAGCGCCACGATCCGCGGGGCGGCCCACCACCCGGCCAGCGCGATCAGCGTGCCGAACAGCACCACCGGCAGCAGCCCGACCAGCACCGACGCGCGGATGCGCTCCGGCTGGCCGAGGGTGCGGTAGCGGCTGAGGAAGTAGACCGAGCCGACGCCGGTGCCCAGCCGGGCCGCCGCGTACGCGATCATGAAGGCGCTGGTGGCGGCGAAGAAGAGGCCCGCGTCCGCCATGGACCAGGCCCGGGTGACGACGATGTTCAGGCCGAATCCGGCGACCGCCGCGACGGCCACCCCGAGCAGGTTCGCCACCCCGTGCCGGGCCGCCCCGCCCAGCTCGCCGGCCGGGGACCGGGTCGGCGCTACCGTCGCCACGACGGCACGCGTCCCCACCAGGCGCTCAACCGCTCGTCGTACGGGGCGAAGTGCTCCTCCAGCCGGGCCCGCAGCGCCGGGTCCATGGGCGAGCGGGACCGGGCGTTGTGCTTGCCGAACGAGATCTCCGCCCAGTGTGGCAGGCCGAGGAAGTCGCAGGCCGCGTCGAACGACGGCCGGGGGTCGGCGAAGAAGTCGTCCGCGTCGACCACGTGCAGCCGGTCCCGGCCGAAGATCGACTCCAGTCGTTCGAGCTGCTCGATGTAGCGACCCCGGGTCAGGTAGGCGTTGTGCTGGTAGTGGTGGCTGTGCGCGGTCGGGTCGGCGAGCAGCCGCTCCCGCTCCCCGGCGATCCGCTCCTCCTCCAGCTCCAGGGCGCGCTCGAAGCCCTCCGGCTCGAAGCCCCGGGCCGCCTCGTGCGAGTGCGCCGAGTACGCCCGCTCCACCGGGTCGCGCAGTAGCACCAGCAGCCGCACGTCCGGCAGGTCCCGCGCGATCCGCTCGCCCGCCAGCGGGTGGAACATGTAGTACGGGCTCGACTCGCCGGTCACCCCGCGCACCCCGGCCTGCTCCCGGACCGCCTCGGCCCGGCGCACCGTCGGGAAGTGCCCCAGGTACCAGTCCATCCCCCGGTCGTAGCCGGTGTCGAAGTAGTGCACGCCCTTGTGGTAGTTCGCCGGCAGCACCGCCGGGTGCTGCGAGAGGGTCTTGAACAGCGACGTCGTGCCGCACCTCTGGGCGCCTACGATGAGGAAGTCGGGGGCGAGCCGCGACCCGGCGGTCCACCGGCCGTACGTCCGGCTCACCGATCGCACCGCGCGCCGCGCCTGTGCCTTTACCAGCGTCACTTCGCCACTCCTCCCGCGCCCGGCCGACCGGCCAGGTGCTCCTCCACCGCCGGCAACAGCCAGGCGGCCACGTGTCCCAGCCGGGCGCCCGCCTCGGCCTGCCGGTCGCGCAGGTACCGCGCGGCCAGCTCGACCAGATAGAGCACCGCGACCAGATCGGCAACCCCGGCCGGCTGCCCGAACTCCGCCAGTGCCCCGGCCGCGTCGGCGATCAGCCGCCCGGCCGCCGCGCGCGGCTCCACGCCGGCCCGGGTGATGGCCGTCTGCACCCGACGGTGCAGGGCGTCGAAGCCGACCGGCACGTCGTCGGCGAACCGCTCCCAGTCCCAGACCAGCACCCGGCCGTCGGCCAGGGCCGCGCTGTTGCCGCCGTTCCAGTCGCCGTGCCAGGCGCCGAGGTCGAGCATCGGGTCGGCGCGGCGGACCTCGGCCAGCACGGCGCTCAGCCGGGCCGCCTCCGGCCGGTCACCGAGCGCCGCCAGCTCGTCGGCGAGCCGCCGGGCATGGGCGCTGTCGGCGTACGACCGGCGGTCGACGCCGGCGCAGCGGCTTACCGCGACCATGGCGGCCCGCTCCGCCTCGGCGGCCCGAGCGGGGGCGGCCCGGGGCAGGCCCACCGGCAGGGCGCTCTGCACCAGCAGCGCGTGCCCGCCCCAGGCGCCGTGGTGCAGCACCTCGGCCACCGCGATTCCGGGCAGATCGAGCGTCGCCAGCCGGCCCAGCGCCGCCGCCTCGGCGTCGACCAGGGCCCGGGTGAGCGGGTCGACGCCGAGCTTGGCGTACCCGATCGGGTCACCGGCGGCGTCGAGGAGCTGGACCACCGGCTTGCGGTTGGCCCGGGCCGGGCCGATGTGGATGCTCAGCAGCGCCGGCCGGCCCAGCACGGCGGCGAGGTGCGCGTCGAGCGCGTCGGCGGCGGCGTCGACCACCAGCCGGTCCCGGAACGCGAGCCGGCCCAGCCCGGTGCGGAACGCCGCCGCCAGCACCGCGCGGCGCAGCCGGGCCTTCGCCCCCTGCGCCTCGGTGGAGTGCCGGACCGCGCCCGCCGCCGCCCGCCGGGAGCCGGCCGGGACCAGCAGCCGGGGTCGCGCGGCCGACGGCACCACCGCGAAACCGGCCCGGCCGCCGCGCCGCAGCGCCGGTCTGGCCGGCGCCGGCCAGACCAAGCCGGCCAGCTCAGGCAGGTACGCGCCGCGCGCGTCCGCGCCCGGGGGTGGGGTGATCATCAGTGGGACCGCCGTTCCGGCCACGCGCGCGGGCCCGTCGTCTCGAGTGCGGCGAGCCGGGTCTCGCGGCGCTGCGCACGCAGGTGCAGGTCGTTGCGGGCGAGCAGCGCCACGCTGATCAGCCCGTACGCCAGGGTGGTGTTCAGCGAGCCGTAGAGGAACTGGAAGAACAGCATCAGGATCAGCACCAGACTGCCGGCGATGCCGATCGGGGTGTGGTCGTGCCGGAACCGCCACAGGCACCAGAGGAAGAACGCGCTGTAGCAGAACGCGCCCACCCAGCCCTGGCCGGTCAGCAGGTTCCACAGCTGGCCGTTGCTGCCCAACTCCCGGTTGCCGCACTGCTTGCAGTCGGCCGACTTGCCGATCGCGATGGACCGGTTGCTGCCGATCAGCGCCCGGTTGCCGCCGTAGCCGAGCACCGGCGAGTGGTTCGCCGCCTCCATCGCCCCGTTGGACAGGGTGGACCGGATGTCGTCGCTGTGCCCGTTGGCCATTCGCTCGTTGAGCAGTGCGCCCAGGGGTGAGGCGAGCACCGCCACCCCGATCAGGCCGGTGGCCAGCGCCAACCCCACCAGGACGACGATCCGGCCGCGCAGCGCCATCCGCACCGCCACGTACACCGCGCCGACCACCAGGCCGATCCACAGCCCTCGGTTGAGCGAGTAGACGATCGGGAAGATGGCGGCGGCCACCACCAGGTACCCGGTGAGCCTGCGCGGCCCCCGGCCGAGGACCACCCAGCCGACGATGAACCAGATCAGCAGGATGGCCATGTTCTCGCCCCAGGTGTTGGTGTACTCGAAGGGGGCGGCCGGGCGGGGCGAACTGGCTTCCCCGGCGAGCACCTCCTGCACCTGGGCGACCTCGACGTGCATCAACCGGTTGACGAACGGTTCCTTGGCGATGGCGGCGGGGAGGATGTAGTTCAGCGGCGCGACGAACTTGAACTGGGGAAACAGCGCGCCGACGTACCCGCCGATGACGGTGATCACGGCCATCATGCCGAACAGCCTCACCAGCCGCTTGCGGGGCAGCTCGCGCTCGCTGAGGTTGAGCACGTACAGCATCGTCACGGTCAGCGCGGTGTAGTTCATCACCCGGATGCCCCAGCCGATGTACCGGCCGGACCCGTTCGGGGTGAGCGTGTTGGGGGCGGTGATGTCGAGCATCAACCCGGACAGCACCACCCAGGCCAGCAGGATCAGCCAGATCCCGAAGCCCGGCGGCACCCGTACGGCGCCGCGCCGGTAGAGCTGGAAGCCCATCGGAACGGCCAGGATGGCGAAGATGAACGAGGGCAGGCCGAGCGCCCACCACAGCGGGTACAGCACGAAGAGCGCGGTCACCGGCCAGGCGACGGGCAGCCGCATCGACCAGCGGCGGGCACCGCCGACCGGCGGGCTCTGCAGCGGGTCGGCCGGATGGCGACCGGCCCGTGCCGGCTCCGGCCCGGGGGTGGGCCGGAGCGGGGCGGCCGTCGTCATGTCACGCTGACCTTGGCGGTCTTCGGGGCGTAGATCACCCAGGCCGGGCCGGGCTGCGGGCGGACCTGGTAGCCGGCCGAGTCGGTGACGTTGCAGACCAGCTTCTGCCCGGGCTTGCTCCACTGCGCCTTCGCGCTGGACGGCCCGGACACCACCACCGCGGCCCCGGACCCGTAGACGTTCGCCCCGGGCAGCGAGCGAGGGCTGGGCTTGCGGACGTCGATGGTGCGGTACTCCATCGTCAGCACGACCACCGCGGCGACGCTCACCGTGGCCTTGCCGACCTTGCCGCGCCACGACGAGCTGGCCGCGTCGTACGCCCAGGTCTGGGTGGGGTGGCCGGGCGCGGTGACGGTCAGCCGGCTGGCCGGGGTGACGCCCTGGCTGGCCAGCGGGGTCCCCTGGGTGGCGTGGTCGAAGACGTGGGTCGGCGCGGTGCCGCCCTTCGGTGCCGCCTGCCGCAGCGCGGCGACGGACGCCTGGCCGGACGGGAACGCGGCCGAGCGTTGCGCCGGGGTGACCCCCGGCAGGCCCGCCGCCTCGAACTGGCGGAGGAACCCGGTGGGCCCGCCGGCGTAGCCGACGAACGGGTGCAGCACGCCGACCGTGCGGATGTCCACCGGCCGGATCTCGGCGACCGGCCCCACCCGGGTGGCGTCCCGGGACTGGTAGACCGCGGTCAGGTGCAGGCTCTCCGACTCGGCGAACTCCTGGTAGACCAGGTCGGCCTCGGCCAGCCCGGCCGGGCTGGTGCCGGCGGTCACCCGCAGCGGCACCACCACGGCCTGGCGGGCGGCCGTCGCCGCCGCGACCGGCTTTCCGGACAGCGGCGCGGCCGGCAGGCTCGGGGTGGGGCTGGGCCGGGGTGCCGGGGAACCCGGGTCCGCCACGTTCGTGGCACCGGGCGCCTGCTCCTCGGCGCAACCGGCGCCGAGCGCGGTGACGAGCACAGCCGCGAGCGTCGTGCCGAGCGCCTGCCGGCGGTTCACTCCCGGTCCTCGACCATCGAGTACCGGCCGGGGTCGGGGCCGTCGTTGTCCCGGGCGGAGCGGTAGACGGTGGACTTGCCGGGGGACTTCTGCTGGTTCGCCGCTTTGGCCTGCACGGGCGGCGGGGCCTGCACCGGCGGCGGGCCCGACGCCGGCTTTGCCGTGCCCGGGGGGACCGGGCCCGGCTTGGCGGCGGCGTCCCGGGCGCCCGCGCCGGCCCGGGGCAGGATCATCGTGGTCTCGATGTTCGGCATGCCCGGCTGGGGCCGCCCGGCGGGCGTCGGCCGCGGGCGGGGCGACGGCGGGCCCTCCCGGCGGGCCGCCTGCGTCGGCGGGGCCGGCCGGCCCGTCGGGCCCCGGTCGGTGAGCCGGGGGCTCAGCACCGCACCGAGGACCGGCGCGTCGACCTGCTCGAACTGCCGCATCGCGGCGGTGATCTCGCTGCTGCGGGTCTGCCCGCCCTCGACCACCAGGATCACGCCGTCCACGTGCCGGGCCAGCGCCTGCGCCTCGACCGCCGCCGTCGGCTGGGCCGTCTCGATCAGCACGTGGTCGAAGCGGGCGGCCAGCTCGGCGAGGATCTCCAGCATGGTGGCGACGGGCAGCTCCACCTCGGTGTCGAGGTTGCCCGGGAGCAGCACCCGGAGCTGGTTCAGGCCGGGGGCCGGGGTCAGCGCGGTGAGCGCCGAGACGTCGTGGCGCAGCACGTCGGCGAGGGTGTGCCGGGGCCGGACCCCGCCGAGCATCCCGGCCAGCGGGGAGTCCGGCTTGGTGGTGACCACCGCGACCTGGGCCCCGGTGCGGGCGTACGCCGCGGCGAGGTTGCCGACGACGAAGCCGGCGGCCGGGCCGCGGGAGGTGTCGGTGAGCAGCAGCAGACGGCCCCGCCCGGGCCGCGATTCGGTCATGTGGGACTGCAGCACGTTGCGTAGCCGGCCGAGTTCCCGGGAGACCTCGTGGGCCGCCGGCAGGACGGTCAGCCCGGTCGGCCGGGGAGGCAGCTCCAGCAGAATCGGCAGGCCGAGCCGGTCGGCCACGTCCCGGCCGCGCCGGACCCGGGTGTCCAGCCGGTCCAGCACCAGGGCGACCACGATGCCGAAGAGCAGCCCGGCGCCGAGACCGCTGGCCAGGTTGAGGGTGGTGTTCGGGGAGCTGGGCTTCCGGGGCAGCGCCGCGTCGGAGATGATCTCGCCGGGGTCGAGCGCGATGCTCAGCAGCGGGCTCAGCCGGCTGTTGAGGCTGGCGAGATTGTTGGTCAGCACGTTCCGGTCGGCCTCGGCGCGGGCCCGCTCGACCGAGTTGGACGGGGCCCCGGCGATCTTCCCGGCGACTGCGGCGAGCTGCTTGTTGGTCTCGGTGATCTGCTGCTTGAGCGCGGTCGTCTCGTTCTCCAGCGACCGGGTGGCGGTGGCCAGCCGCAGGTCCAGGTACGCCTGGGCGAAGGCGTGCGAACCGGCCTGTGCCGCCTCGGGGCTCTGCGCCTCGTACACGATCTGGAGCACCTGGCTGTTCGGCGGCACGGTCACCGACAGTGAGCGGGCCAGGTCCTCCGGCGGGATGGTCGTCTTCAGCAGGGCCCGCGCCCGTTCGGCCACCACCAGGGAGCGGACCACCTGGGCCTCGGTGTCCAGGTTGACCTTGGCGCCGGGGTTGGCGTCCTGGCCGACCTGGCGGACCAGCAGCGACGTCGTCGAGACGTACGTGCGGGTCTGCACCTGGCTGACCAGCATGCCGGCGCCCGCGCCCAGCAGCGCGGCCACCACGAGGATCCACCACCGGCGGCGCAGCCACTCGAGGTAGGTCATCAGCGTGGGACCGTCTGAGTCGCGCAGATCGGTGTGGTGAGGCGAGGGCATCGGGCTGTGTCGCTTCCTTTGCGGGACCGGCCAGTCGGCCGCGGCGGCGGCACCATGGCGGAACCATGAGTCTCCCCGATCCGGGCGGTGAGGGGAAGCCGACGAAGGTGCGCTTCTCAGCGGCCGGGTACGGGAGGCAGGATGGGTGGGTGCGGTTTTGCTACCACATCCAGAGCCACAGGTCCCCCGAGCAGATGAACCGGCTGGTCCACGCCGTGAAACGGTACAGCCCGGACAGCGTGGTGCACATCAGCCACGACGTCAACGGCCCACCGCTGGACCTCGCTGAGCTGCGCTCGCTGCCCGACGTCGTCGTGCAGACGCACGAGGGCGGCTACGGTGATTTCAGTCATGTGGACCGCTACATGGCCGCCGTGGACTGGCTGAACGACGAGGGGGTGCAGGTCGACTGGCTGGTGAACATCACCGGTCAGGACTACCCCCTACGGCCGCTCGGCGAGTGCGAGGCGGAGCTGGTCGACTCGGGCGCGGACGGGTTCATGGAGTACTGGGACGCGTTCGGCCCGGACAGCCACTGGCCGAGCAGCCGGGTCCGGTCCCGCTACCACTTCCAGCACCGCCGGCTGCTCCCGCTCACCCCCCGGGGCAAGAAGCTGCTCCGCCCGATCCAGGCGGTCAACCGGGTGCAGCCGCTGGTCCGGGTGCACGTGTCGTACGGGCTGGCGGTGGGCCGCCGGGCCCGCACCCCGTTCGGGCCCGACCTGCGCCTGCACGGCGGGTCGGCGTTCGCCTCGCTGAGTTGGCCCGTGGTGGCGTACCTGCGGGAGTACTTCGACCGGCGGCCGGACGTGGTGTCGTACTTCCGACGCTGCCTCTCCCCGGTGGAGGCCGTCTTCCAGACCATCGCGTGCAGCCCCGGGCGGTTCAACCTGGTGCCGGACTGCAAGCGGTACTTCGACTTCCGGGGCAGCACCTTCAACCACCCGAAGTCGCTGACCGCCGAGGACCTGCCCCGGGCGCTGGCCAGCGGGGCGCACTTCGCCCGCAAGTTCGACTACGAGCGCGCCCCGGAGCTGCTGGACACCCTGGACGCCCACCTGGCCGCCGCCCGCCCCTGAGCCGCTCGTCGCCCCCCGCCCCGTGCGGGGTCGACGGCAGTCGGGGCGGGGGTGCGGCGGGCGGGTCAGCGGTAGTCGTAGCGGCGGCGCAGCGGCCAGGTCAGCGCGCCGACCAGCCGGCGGTGGCCCGGGGCATACTCCCGGCGCCACTTCTCGTCCAGCGCCAGGGTGATCGGGCCGCTGCGCATCCGGATCCGGCCACCGGCGACCGCGTGCGAGCCGGCCTGCTCGAACTCGTTGTCCCGCAGGAACTCCAGCGGGTCCACGACGCCGGTCACGTCGGCGGTCAGCGCGGCGATCCGGCCCAGCTCGGCACGCGGGTCGCGGACCAGGTCCTCGTACCGGACGGTCACCCGGGGGACGCCGCGGCGGGCCAGCGCGGCCACCATCGCGTTGACGGTGACCCAGCGCCGGGCGGTCAGCCGGGCCGACCGCTGGTTCATCCGACCCTTGGCCGAGGTGCCCTCGGGCAGCTCGACCACCTGGCTCCAGGAGTACGCCACCCCGCGCGGGTCGCGCAGCACATGCACCAGCCGCAGGTCGATCTGCGGGGCCCGGGCCAGGATGTACGCCAGCGAGGGGCGCTTGGTCGAGTCGACCACCACCTTCGCCCCGGACACCTCGGCCACCGCCCGGTAGAGCTTCGTCAGCAGCTCGGTGTAGCGGTCCAGGTCCCGCCGGAACGCCGGGGACATCCGGGAGTTCACGATCAGCGGCAGCTTGCCGGTGGCGTCGACCCGGCGTTGCAACGCCCGCACGTCGGTCACGTCGACCTGGGTCCACCCGCCGTACGCCCGCCGGCCGACCTCGCCCCAGAACGGGCAGGCGTCGAAGTGCTCCCCGCAGGCGCAGCGGAAGTTCCGCTCGACGCCGGACTGCCACAGGTAGAACAGCTCGCCGACGTCGCAGTGCCCGACGAACTGGCCGAGCATCAGGTCGAGCAGGGTCGAGCCGCTGCGCGGCATCCCGCAGACGTACAGGACGGTGACCGGATCGGGGACCGCCCGCGTGCCGCCGCCCCGCGCCGCCTCGGCCGTGTCGGTCATCCGCCATCCTCTCGCCCGGGTTGCTGTCAGCAGGCAGTCTAGGCACGGGACGGCTGAGTGAGGCACTGGCGAAAGGGTCGCAGCCAACCATCCGACAGGTCCGATGATGGTGAGAGCCACTTATGTTCCCGGCCGGGTGGCCGATACATTGTTGCGGCGCCGCGCCGTCCGGTCGACCGCCCCCACTGGGCGTGTCCCGGGGTGCGGCCGGGGCCGTGGGAGGCAGGTGACGTGGAGTCTGGTGAAGTCATGCTCGTCGGATCCAGCGGCGGGCACCTCGCCCAGCTGGTGGCGTTGCAACCGTGGTATCGCGACCGGGCCCATTCCTGGGTCACGTTCGACACCCCGGACGCCCGGTCGCTGCTCGACGGCGAGGACGTGGTCTGGGCACACCACCCGACCACCCGCAACGTGAAGAACCTGGCCCGCAACCTGTGGCTCGCCGTCCGGGTGTTCCGCGGGCGGGACGTCGCCGCGGTGGTCACCACCGGCGCCGGGGTCGCCGTGCCGTTCGTGGTGGTGGCCCGGCTGCGCCGCATCCCCACCGTCTACATCGAGGTGTACGACCGGATCGACACCGCGACGCTGTCGGCCCGGCTGTGCCGGCCGTTCCTCTCCGCGATGCTCGTGCAGTGGGAGGAGCAGCGCCGGCTCTACCCGAAGGCGACCGTGGTGGGGAACCTGCTGTGAGCTCGCCGATCCCCCGCCAGCGCACCAACTCCCCGGCCCGGCGCACCGTGCTGGCCATGGTCGGCACCGACGTGCACCGGTTCGACCGGCTGGTCGAGTGGCTGGAGCGCTGGCACGCCGGCCGCGACGCCCTCGCCCCCGAGGTCCGCCTCGTCGTCCAGCACGGGCGCAGCCGCGCGCCCCGGCTGCCCGACGCGGCCCCGTTCCTGGCCCACGACGAGCTCCAGCGGGCGATGACCGAGGCCGACCTGGTGGTCTGCCACGGCGGGCCGGCCACCATCACCGAGGCACGCCGGCACGGGCACCTGCCGATCGTGGTGCCTCGGGACCCGACCCGGGACGAGCACGTCGACGACCACCAGCAGCTCTTCTCCCGCCGCCTCGGCGCGGCCGGGATGGTCCGGCTGGCCGAGTCCGAGGCCGACCTGGTCGCGGCCCTGGACCGGGGGGTGGCCGACCCGAGGGCGTACGCGCTGTCGGCCGACCCGGGCCGGCCCGATCCCCGGGTCGCCGCCGCCACGGCGGTGGGCCGGATCGTCGAGGACCTGGTCCGGACCAGCCGGGAGCCGGGGCGGCGCAGGTGGTGGCGGTGAACGCCCGTGTGCTGTTCGTCGGCGGCCTCGGCCGCAGCGGCTCCACGCTGCTGGAGCTGATCCTCGCCCAGCACCCCGACGTCTGCGCCGTCGGCGAGGTGGTCCACCTGTGGGAGCGGGCCCTCGGCGGCGACGAGCGGTGTGGCTGCGGGGAGCGGTTCACCGCCTGCGACTTCTGGCAGCGGGTCGGCGAGCACGCGTTCGGTGGCTGGTCGGCCGTCGACCGCGACGACGTGCTCAGGCTCAAGGCCACCGTCGACCGGACCCGGCACATCCCCCGGCTGGCCAGGGGAGACCTGCCCGCCGCCGAGCTGGCGCAGGTGCGCCGCTACGCCGACCTCTACACGCGGATCTACGCCGCCGCGATGGCGGTGACCGGGGCGCAGCTCGTGGTGGACTCCAGCAAGCACGCCTCGACGGCGTTCGCGCTGCGCTGGGCCGACGACCTCGACCTGCGGGTGTTGCACCTGGTCCGGGACAGTCGGGCGGTGGCGTACTCGTGGGCGAAGCAGGTGCGCCGGCCCGAGGTGGTGGACGCCGAGGCGTACATGCCGACCTTCTCGCCGTTCACGGTGAGCAAGCTGTGGACGGCGCAGAACGCCGCGTTCCACCTGCTCGCCACCCGGGCGCCGGTGATCCGGCTGCGCTACGAGGACTTCACCGCCGACCCGCGCGGCACCGTCGCCCGGGTCCGCCGCTTCGCCGGCCTGGCGGACACCCCGGACGCGCTGCGGGTGCTCGACCCGTCGCCCACGCCGCTGGTCCGGGCGCACAGCATCGCCGGCAACCCGCTGCGGTTCAACGCGGGGCCGCTGCGGGTCCGGCAGGACGATGCCTGGCGCACGGCCCTGCCCTCGCGCAGCCGGGCGGTGGTGAGCGTCGCGACGCTGCCGCTGCGGCTGCGGTACGGATACGTCGGCCTCGGCCGCCCGGGCTCCACGGAGGCACCATGACCGAGTCGTTGAACGAGCACCCGTCGGTGACCGCGGTGGTCCCCACCCGGGACCGCCCCGAGTTGCTGCGTAAGGCCCTCGACGCGATCCTCGGCCAGGACTACCCCGGCCGGATCGACGTGGTGGTCGTCTACGACCAGTCCGAGCCGGACCGGTCGCTGGCCGACGACCCCCGGGTCACGGTGCTGGTCAACCAGCGCACCCCGGGCCTGGCCGGTAACCGCAACACCGGCATCCTGGCCGCCACGGGCGACCTCGTGGCGTTCTGCGACGACGACGACGAGTGGCTGCCCGGCAAGCTCGCCGCGCAGGTGGCCGCGTTGCGCGCCGCCCCGGACGGGGCATTCGTGAGCTGCGGCATCCGGGTCGACTACGACGGCCGCCCCCCGGTCGACCGGGTGCTCTCGGTGGACCGGGTGCCGCTGGCCGCCCTGTTGCGGGACCGGCACACCGAGCTGCACCCGTCGACGTTCCTGATCCGCCGGGACGCGCTGCTCGACGGGATCGGGCTGGTCGACGAGGAGATCCCGGGCAGCTACGCGGAGGACTACGAGTTCCTGATCCGGGCCGCCCGGCACGCCCCGCTGGTGAACGTCGTCGAGTCGTACGTGACGGTGCGATGGCACAAGCAGTCGTACTTCGCCCAGCGCTGGGAGACCATCGCCACGGCGTTGCAGTGGCTGCTCGGCCGGTACCCGGAGTTCGCCACCGTGCCGGCCGGCGAGGCCAGGGTCAGCGGGCAGATCGCCTTCGCCCAGGCGGCGATGGGCAACCGGGGCGAGGCGGTCCGCTGGGCCCGGCGAACGCTGTCCCGCAACCCCCGGGAGCCGCGCGCGTATCTGGCCCTCGCCGTGGCCAGCCGGGCCGTCGACCCCGACCGCGTCCTGCGTACGCTGCACAAACGCGGCCGGGGGATCTGAGCGTCAGGAGGCGGCGCACCAGGCCCGCCACGCGTCCCGGCTCGGCGCGTCGGTGAGCCGGAAGTCGCCCCCGGCGACCTGGTAGTCGTAGTAGGCCACCCACAGCGGGCGCTGGCCGTCGAGGTACCGGCTCATCGCCCGGATCCAGCCGGCCCGCCCCGCGCCGCTGTCCCCGGCGATCCGGACGCTGCCGGTCTCGGCGAGCCCCCACGGCTTCCCCAGCGCCTTCGACTTGGCGATCATCGGGGTGAAGACCTGCGCCGGGTCGGTGTACCGGTCGAACTTGCCGCCGCTGTTGTAGCAGTCCCAGCCGAGCACGTCGATCGCGTCGCCGCCCGGCCAGTAGTCCTCGAAGGTGCGGTGCGAACTCGGGTTGAGCGTCCAGCACATCAGGATCAGCGTGGCCCGCAGCCGGGCGTTACCGGCCCGGTCGGCGAGGCCGGCGAGCCGCTGCCACGCGGCCCGGTACTGCGCGGCGGTGTATGAGCCCCGGGCGATGTCGTCCTCCGGCTCGTGGAAGTACGACCAGTAGACGTCCAGGTTGCGGGGGACGGCGCGGAACCAGGCGGCGAGCCGGGAATCGTGCCGGCCGGAGGCCACCTCGCCGGGCGGCGCCTTGAAGGAGACCACCACGGTTCGGTCGGCGGCGTCGGCGCGGCTGCCGGACCAGGTTGGCGGCAGGCCGGGGTAGAAGACCCGGACCATGCGCAGCGGGCCGTAGCTGCGGTCGGACCGGGCCAGCCCGGCGGCGAAGCTCTCCCCGCTCTGAAGGTGGATGCTCGCCCCCGGGAGGGTGTTCCGGCCCCCCGGGAACGCGCCTGACTCCGTCCCGCCGCTGACGCTCGGGCTCGGCGTGGCGGCCCTCGGGCTGCTGCCGAAGCCCTCGTTCCCGCCCGGCGTCGGCCGGGCGCCGGGGGCGGCCGGGCCGAGACCCGCGCCCTCGGACGCGGCGTCGGTGACCGTCGGGGCCGGCTGCCCGGGCAGGTCCCCGTTGGTGGCCAGGGCGACCGTGGTGCCCAGCGCCACCGCGCCGGCGGCCACCGGGAGCAGCAGCCACCGGCCGAGCCGGCGACGCGGGCCGCCGGGTTCGGCCGGGGCGGGGGGCAGGACGGGTGCGGTGGTGGGGCCGGGGCTCATGACCCTCCTCGGGTCGGCGGTGTCGGTGGGACCGGGCGGGGGCGCCACGACCGCGCCCGCCGGCCGGCGGGGTCCGCTGGTCAGTGGTGACGGTCGATGGCCGCCAGCAGGGATTCCGCGTGTTCCGGGCGGCAGACCAGCAGGTCGGGCAGGCGCGGGTCGTCCCGGTTGTAGCGCAGCGGCGAGCCGTCGATCCGGGACGCGTGCATGCCGGCGCCCAGGGCGACCGCGACCGGGGCCGCCGAGTCCCACTCGTATTGGCCTCCGGCGTGCACGTACGCGTCGACCTCGCCGGTCACCACCGCGCAGACCTTCACCCCGGCCGAGCCCATCGGCACCGCCCGGGCCCCGATGCCCTCGACCAGTTCGCCTACGAACGCGGGCGGCCGGCTGCGGCTCACCGCGATCCGCAGCGGCCCGGCCACGGCGGCCACGGCCGACGCGGTGGTGCCCAGGACCAGCGGCGTGCCGTCCGGCGCGGTACGAGCCGGCATGCCGACCGCGCCGGCCACCAGCGCGCCGTCCGGGCCGGCCGAGCGCTGCCAGAGCGCCACGTGCACGGCCCAGTCGTCGCGCCCGGACTCGGAGAACTCGCGGGTGCCGTCGAGCGGGTCGATGATCCACACCCGGTCCGCCTCCAGCCGCGCGGGACGGGCCCCGGCGTCGTCGGCCCAGGCGCGCCGGCTGTCGGCCTCCTCCTCGGAGAGCACCGCGTCGGCGGGCCGCCACCGGGCCAGGGCGGTCGACATCAGGTCGTGGGAGACCTTGTCGCCGGCGTTCTTGAGCGCCGCCGGGTCGGCGAATCCCTGCTCCGCGCGCAGCGTGGTCAGCGCCTTGCCAGCCGCGCCGGCCAGCCACTGTGCGAAGGCCTGGTCGTCGAGTCGACCCGTACCGTCCTCGGTCACGTGAATTTCACCACTCCTCCGGTGTCGTGTCGTTGCCGTCCGTCGGCACCGCGCGGACGCCCATCCTTCGGCGGTCGCGGGGACGCGGCCAGGGACCGGTCCGATAATCGACACCTGAGTGTCGCGCATCTCCGGCCGTTTTCGCGTCGGCCGTTCCGCCGTCCGTCCGCTGCCCGCATGTTGAACTTGGCGTGTATGCCGGTCGGACCGCCGGGGCCAGGCCCTAGGCTCGTCCGCATGACCGCCGAGCAGCTGATCTCCTTCGCCCGTGGGGCTCCCTCGCTGGACATCGTCGATGTCGAGGGGCTCAAGGCCGCCGCCGTCCGAGCCTTCGACGCCGACCCTGCCGGGGTCACGGCCTACGGCACCTCCGTCGGCTACCCGCCCCTGCGGAAGTGGATCGCCGAGAAGCACGGCGTCGCAGCCGACCAGGTGCTGATCACCAACGGGTCGCTCCAGGCCGACGCGTTCCTGTTCGACCACCTGGTCCGCCCCGGCGACGCGGTCGTGGTCGAGCGCCCGACGTACGACCGGACGCTGCTCAATCTCCAGCGGATGGGCGGCGAGATCCACGGGGTGACGATCCAGCCGGACGGCCTGGACATCGCGGAGCTGCGCAAGCTGCTGGAGTCCGGGGTCCGCCCGAAGCTCGCGCACGTCATCCCGAACTACCAGAACCCGGCCGGGGTCACCCTGTCGCTGGAGAAGCGGCGGGAACTGCTCGACCTGGCGGCCGAGCACGGCTTCATCATCTTCGAGGACGACCCGTACGCCGACATCCGGTTCCGGGGCGAGCCGCTGCCGTCGATGCTCTCGATGGACACCCAGGGCGTGGTGGTGCACGCCTCCAGCTTCACCAAGACGGTCTGCCCGGGGGTGCGGGTCGGCTACCTGATCGGGGCGGCGGACCTGATCGCCGACATCGCGAAGAAGGCGACCAGCCTCTACATCTCGCCCGGCATGGTGTCCGAGGCGATCGTGCACCAGTTCTGCGTCTCCGGCGACATCACCCGCTCGATCGAGACGGTCAGCACCGCGTTGGGCGAGCGGGCCGGGGTGCTCGCCGAGTCGCTGCGCCGACACCTTCCCGAGGCGCGGTTCGTGGAGCCGGACGGCGGTTACTTCCTCTGGGTGGAGCTACCGGAGGACGTGCTGGTGGACCGGCTCGCCCCCGCGGCGGCCGAGCGGGGGGTGGCGGTGGTCAAGGGCAGCGACTTCGTGCTCGACGGCGGGCAGCACGCGCTGCGGCTGGCGTTCTCGGCGGTCACCGCGGATCAGATCGACGAGGGTGTTCGTCGTCTCGCGGAGGCGGTGGCGGCCGTCCGAGGCTGATTCTCTGTCGGATTCCTGACAGAAGTGCGGCACCGGCCGGGTCGGGCCTCCCGCCCGGCCGGTTCGCGGCCCACAATGCTGCGAGCACCACTCACGTCGTCCGGCCGACCTGCCCCGATGCGGGCCTCGGCCACCCGACCGGTGGTGCGCGCAGCACAACCCCCGCCCAAAGGGCGCCGGGTGGGCCGTGCCGTCCCTCACCCCCCTGACGCGGCACGGCCCGCCCCGGCGCCGCCCCAATCCGCGCGCCCGGGGACAGCCGCCCCAACTGCGCCCGGGGCAGCTGTCGGCCATCCGCTGAGGCGGCGGCCGACGCCGGCCGGTCCGCGCCGGGCTCGGGCGTACCCTGCAACCCGCGACGGCATGCGGCTGCCGCGACAGCGTGGGGAGGGGGTCGCCATGTCGAGCCGGGCGGAACGGAGCCGGGCCACGTCGCCGGACGGCGGGCGGGCGATCAAGCCACGGGCCTGGGCCCCGGTGCGGGCGATGACCCGGATCCTCAACGCCGACGACGGCCAGCGAGCCCCCGAGCCGGTCGGGCCGGGGCGCAGCGCGGTGATGGACTGCGGGCTCTACGTCGACGGCAGGCGGCAGCCTGGTGAGCGGCACTACGCGGAGGCACTGGCCGCGGCCCGCCGCGAGCGCGGATTCGTCTGGGTCGGCCTGCACGAGCCCGACCTGGCCGAGATGTCCGCGATCGCCGATACCTTCGGCCTGCACGAGCTGGCCGTCGAGGACGCGGTCAAGGCCCAGCAGCGGCCCAAGCTCGAACGCTTCGGCGAGGTCACCTTCCTGGTGCTGCGCACCGCCCGGTACTGCGAGCACGACGAGCTGACCGAGAACTCGGAGGTCGTCGAGACCGGGCAGGTGATGCTGTTCATCGGCCCGAACTTCGTGATCAGCGTCCGGCACGGGGACGCCTGCCGGCTCGCTCCGGTCCGCGCCGACCTGGAGGCCAGGCACGAGCTGCTGGAGCACGGCCCCTGGGCCGTCGCGTACGCGATCACCGACCGGGTGGTCGACCTCTACCTGGAGGTGGCCGACCGGCTGGAGGACGACCTGGACGTGCTGGAGGCCGACGTCTTCGACCGGCAGAGCAGCGGCCGGATCCAGCGGATCTACCAGATGAAGCGGGAGCTGGTCGAGTTCAAGCGGGCGGTGGCGCCGCTGCAACGGCCGTTGATGACCCTCACCGCCCAGGTCAACCGGGATGTCCCGCAGGAGGTGCGGCGCTACTTCCGGGACGTGCAGGACCACCTCAGCCGCACCGTCGAGCAGGTCAACTCGTACGACGACCTGCTCAACTCGATCCTCCAGGCGCGGCTGGCCCAGGTCACGGTCGACCAGAACAACGACATGCGCAAGATCGCCGCGTGGGCCGGCATCGCCGCGGTCTGGACCGCGATCGCCGGCATCTACGGCATGAACTTCGCGAACATGCCGGAGCTGAAGATGACGTACGGCTACCCGGTCGTGCTCGCGCTGATGCTGGTCGTCTCGCTGTCCCTGTACCGCTGGTTCCGCCGCAACGGCTGGCTCTGAGCCCGACGCCCGTCACCCGACGAGCCCGACGCCCGACGAGCCCGACGCCGTCACCCGACGCCCGACGCCCCTGAACACCGCCCGTCACCCGGCCTGGCCCCGCCGGCCTGGCCCGGCTGCGGCGTCCCGGCGTCCCGGAGGGCCGGGCCCGGGAACGCCCGAGGCGCGGGACGACGGGGTCGTCTCCGCGCCGCGGGCGATGGGGCGAGGGTCAGCGACGGCCGCCGGACCGCGCGGTGTTCTCCTTGCCGAGGGCCGTGGTGAGGTCGTCGGCCGGCCGGCCCGAGACGTCCCGGGCACCCTCGGCGACCGAGGGCACCTTGTCGTTCGGGTGGATCACCGGCTGGGTGCCGAGGGTGCTGGTGGAGGCGCTGTCGCCGCCGGCCACCGCCGAGCTGCCGGCCCCCGTCGGCCCGCCGGCCACCGGCGAGCCACCGGACATGGTGGACGGGTCGGTCGCCTTCACGCCGTTCGTCGACGGGGTCTCCACGATCAGGGTGTCCACCTCGTCGCGCGCCGGCTCCAGGGTGCGGGCCGGGGCGTACTCGGTCCACTCCTGCTGCTCCCGGCGGCGGCGCATGGCCATCGCGCCGGCCAGGCCGGCGACGGTGCCGGCGGCAAGCAGGCCGGCCATCATCCCGCGCGACGACTTCTTCTGCTTCTTCCGCGTGACCTTCAGATTCTTCGCCTTGACCTTCTTGCTCAGCGCGGCCTGCCGCCCGGCGGCGGCCTTCTTGCCTGCGACGGCCTTGCCGGCGGCCTCGGCCTGCGCGTTGCGGACGGCCAGGGCCAGCGGCGCGAGGGCCGCGACCGTCGACGCGAGACCGCTCGACGCCCGGTCCCGCACCACCATGGCGGTCGGCGCGACTGCGCCCCGGGCAGCCTGGACCCGCGGGCCGACCGTGGCGCCGGCGCCCTTCGCGGCGTGAGTGGCGGCCTGCCTCAGGTGACCGATGCCCTGGTTCAGCTCGACCTTGGCCAGCTGCCCCTGGGTCTTTCGTCGCCCGATTCCAAACACGGTCCCACCTCCTGGGAGTTGTTCCTTCGTCATCCTCCACCTTCGGATGCCTCCGCACTGCCAGATCGGGCACATGGGAGGATCCGCATGGAACTGACCAACGAGTGAGGAGTACCCGTGGCCGAGGCTCTCTACGCCACCCTGCACACCAACGCTGGCCCGATCCGGCTGGAGCTCTTCCCCAATCACGCTCCGAAGACGGTCCGTAACTTCGTGGACCTGGCCGAGGGCAACATGGAATACACCGACCCGCGTACGGGTCAGCCGGGCAGTGGGCCGTACTACGACGGCACGATCTCGCACCGGGTGATCAGCGGCTTCATGATCCAGATGGGCGACCCGACCGGCACCGGTCGCGGCGGCCCGGGCTACAAGTTCGGTGACGAGTTTCACCCCGAGCTGAGCTTCGACCGGCCCTACCTGCTCGCCATGGCGAACGCCGGGCCGGGCACCAACGGCTCGCAGTTCTTCATCACCGTCGCGCCGACCCCGCACCTGACCCGCCGGCACACCATCTTCGGCCAGGTGGCCGACGAGGCGTCGGTGAAGGTCGTCGACTCGATCGCCAGCACCCCGACCGGCCCGAGTGACCGCCCGCTCTCCGACGTGGTCATCGAGCGGGTCGAGATCGAGCGCACCCCGGCCTGACCGGGACGCGATGTACCTTTGCTCGCATGACTGAGCGCCCCGCCGGCATCGGGAGGCAGCGGCCGTGAGTGAGTCCCCACCGACCACCCCGGTCTGCTACCGGCACCCCGGCCGGGAGACGTACGTCCGGTGCACCCGCTGCGACCGGCCGATCTGCCCGGATTGCATGCAGGAGGCCTCGGTCGGGCACCAGTGCCCCGAGTGCGTGGGCGAGGGACGCCGTAGCGTGCGGCCGGCGCGTACCGCCTTCGGCGGCGGTACCGTCGGCCGCCACGGCTACGTCACGAAGACCCTGATCGCGCTGAACGTGCTGCTCATGGTGCTGTCGATCGCCTCCGACCGGGGCGGGGACGCGGTGGCGGGCGGCTCCGGCTTCGGCGGCCTGATGGGCGGCAGCACGCCGCTGACCGACTGGGGCTCGGTGCTCGGCCAGGCCCTCTTCCCCGACGGCAGTGTGCACGGCATCGCCCAGGGCGAGTGGTACCGGCTGGTCACCGCGATGTTCCTGCACTACGGCGTGATCCACCTGCTGCTGAACATGTGGGCGCTGTGGGTGCTCGGCCGGTCGCTGGAGGCCAACCTCGGGCCGCTGCGCTTCCTCTCCCTCTACCTGGTCGCCGGGCTCGGCGGGAACGTGGCCGCCTACCTGTTCAGCGCCGAGAACGCCACCACGGCCGGGGCGTCCACCGCGATCTTCGGCCTGTTCGCCGCGTTGATCGTGATCGAACGCCGGATGGGGCGGGACATTTCTGCGGTGCTCCCGGTCCTGGTGATCAACCTGGTCTTCACCCTGACCGTGCCGGGCATCTCCATCCCCGGCCACCTCGGCGGGCTGGTGACCGGCGGGGTGCTGGCCCTGCTGCTGGCGTACGCGCCCCGGTCCCGGCGCGGGCTGTTCCAGGCCGTCGGCGTCGTGCTGTTGCTGGTGGCGCTGATCGGGCTCGCGGTCGTCCGCACGGCGACGCTCACGGGCTGACCTCCGACGCGGCCTGGGCCGCAGCGTGACGTCAGGGGGTCTCGCCGTGGGCGGCGCGCAGCGCCTCGGCCACCTCGCCGGGCGGGGCGTCCAGGTCGTACCGGCCGTACAGGTGCAGCGAGTCGCCCGCGTCGATCTCCAGGATCTCGGCGGACAGCCCCAGCCGGGGCCGACGGTCCACGGTGATCGCCTCGACGGCATCCCAGGGGAGCCGGTGCCGGCCGGCGAGGCCCCGGACCACCGTGATCCCCGTCGGGTCGACGGCGAGCCGCACCGGCACCAGCAGGTCGCGCGCCGCCCACCCGGCCAGCGCGACGGCGCCCGCCGCGGCCAGTACCAGCCGCACCCGGTCGCCCTCGGCGAAGAGCAGCCCGAGCCCGACCAGCGCCGCCGCGCCGATCAGCTTGACCACCGGCACCAGGGCCGGCACCCGCCACTCCCGCTGCACCGCCGACGACTCCGGGCTCCGCTCTGGCCGCATGCGTACAGCATGCCCTGCCGGGACCGCCTCGGCCTGCCCCCACCGGCCGGCGTCGGGGCCGCCTCGGCCAGGACAGGACGTAGTATCGAGGCCTGCCAGGTTACCGGGGAGTAAACATGAGTGACGCGGTCATCGTCGGTGCGGTACGGACCCCGGTCGGGCGGCGCAAGGGCAGCCTGGCCGCCGTGCATCCGGTCGACCTCTCGGCCCATGTGCTGCGCGCCCTGGCCGAGCGCACCGGGATCGACCCCGAGCAGGTCGACGACGTCGTCTGGGGCTGCGTGTCCCAGGTCGGCGAGCAGTCGTGGAACGTCGCCCGCAACGGCGTGCTCGCCGCCGGCTGGCCGGAGTCGGTGCCCGGCACCACGCTGGACCGGCAGTGCGGGTCCAGCCAGCAGGCCCTGCACTTCGCCGCCGCCGCCGTCGCGTCCGGCCAGGCCGATCTGGTGGTGGCCGGCGGGGTCGAGTCGATGACCCGGGTGCCGATGGGCTCCAGCGTCGGCGACGCCGCACCGTTCAGCGACCAGATCCGCGACCGCTACCGGGGGGTCGAGGGCTTCGCCGAAGACGCCCCGCTGCCGTTCAACCAGGGCGTCGGCGCCGAGCTGATCGCCGCCCGCTGGCGCTTCTCCCGTGCCCAACTCGACGAGTTCGCCCTGGCCAGCCACGAGAAGGCCGCCGCCGCCCAGGACGCCGGGGCGTTCGATCCCGAGCTGGCCCCGGTGGCCCTGCCCGACGGCGGCAGGTTCGCCGCCGACGAGGGCATCCGCCGGGACACCACGCTGGCGAAGCTCGGCGAGCTGAAGACCCCGTTCCGGTCCGACGGCGTGGTCACCGCCGGGTCGGCGTCCCAGATCTCCGACGGCGCCGCCGCGCTCGCCGTCACCACCTCCGAGTGGGCCGGTCGGCACGGCCTGCGCCCGTTGGCCCGGGTGCACACCGCCGTGGTCGCCGCCGACGACCCGGTCGTCATGCTCACCGCCCCCATCCCGGCCACCGCGAAGGCGCTGCGTCGCGCGGGGCTGGGCATCGAGGAGATCGGCGTGTACGAGGTGAACGAGGCGTTCGCCCCGGTCCCGCTGGCCTGGCTGGCCGAGACGGAGGCGGACCCGGAGCGGTTGAACCCGCGCGGCGGCGCGATCGCCCTGGGCCACCCGCTCGGCGCCTCCGGGGCCCGGATCATGACCACGATGCTCCAGCACATGCGGGACAACGGCATCCGCTACGGCCTGCAGACCATGTGCGAGGGCGGCGGCATGGCCAACGCCACCATCGTCGAGTTGCTCTGACCGTCCCCGCCGGTCGAAGTTTCCCCGCCCACCGGGCCTCCCGGTCGGCACCGGGCGGGGAGCCTCCCGTCCCATCCCGTCCCGGCCGGGCGGCGGGAAAATCTCCTCGCCCCGTGTCGGCGCGGCCCCTAGTCTGCCCACCGTGACCGCCTCTCCGACGCAGCCCGCCGACTGGTCCGACCAGCGGTGGCAGGACCTGGCCCACGCCTGGGTCGCCGACCACCTCGGCAGGGCCGGCCGCCGGATCACCGGCCCGGTCCAGGCCCGGCTCCGGCCCTGGTCGCTGGTCTGGCGGCTGCCCACCGACGCCGGCCCGTACTGGTTCAAGGCCAACAACGCCGGCACCCGCTTCGAGGCGGGACTGCTCGGCGCGCTGGCCCGGATCTCCCCGGGGCGCGTCCCCGAGCCGGTGGCGGTGGACGCCGAGCGGGGCTGGACGCTGCTGCCCGACGGCGGGGAGACCCTGCGGGACGCGCTGGCCCGGGACCGTGACCCGGCCGCCTGGGAACCCGTCCTGACCGGGTACGCCGCGCTTCAGCGCGCGACCGTGCCGCGGGCCGGCGAACTGCTGGCCCTCGGCGTGCCGGACCACCGCCCGGAGGCGATGCCGGGCCTGCTCGCCGGGCTGCTCGACGACCGCGATGCGATGCGTGTCGGTGCCCCGGACGGCCTGACCCCGCAGACGCACGAGCGGCTGCGGGCGTTCGTGCCGGAGTTCGAGGCGCGCTGCCGCCGGCTCGCATCGTTCGGCGTACCGGTCGTCGTGCAGCACGACGACCTGCACGACGGCAACATCTTCGCGGCCGACCACCGCGTCTTCGACTGGGGCGACGCCTCGCTGGCCCATCCCTTCGGCACCCTTCTGGTGACGCTGAACTCGGTCGCGGGCACCTTCGAGCTGCCGGCCGGCGACCCGGTGCTGGCCCGGCTGCGGGACGCGTACCTCGACGCCTGGACCGACCGGCACGACCGGGCCGACCTGCGGGAGGCGGCGACCCTCGCGGTCACCGTGGCCAAGGTCAGCCGGTCGTTGTCCTGGCGGCGGGCTCTGTCCACCCCGGACCCGGCCCGAGCCGAATACGCCGAGGCGGTCCCCGGCTGGCTCGCCGAGCTGTTCGAGCCCGACATGCTGTAGCCGGGACCGGTCGGACAGGCTGCGGCGGGGAGTGTGGCACCCGTCATGGCGGCACCGGTGCGCCCCGGGCGAGGCTGCCCGCATGGACACGGCACGGTGGTACCGGGCGTTCGGCGAGCGCGAGGCCCGGGGCGAGTCCCCCACGTACGAGCGGCTGGCCCTCGCCGTCGCCGGTGACCCCGGGCTGATCGCCCTCCTTGACGGCCTACCCGAACCGAAGCGGCAGCCCAATCTGCTCTTCGGTGCCGTACGCCACCTCGGCGGCCCGGTCGACGACCCGGCGGCGTTCCGGCGCTGGACGGCCGACCACTGGGCCGAGGTGGCGGCGACCGTGCGGGCCCGGCGGACCCAGACCAACGAGGCCGCCCGGTGCGCCGTGCTGCTGCCGCTGCTGGCCCGGCTGCCGCAGCCCCTGGCCCTGTTGGAGGTCGGCGCGTCCGCCGGCCTCTGCCTGTACCCCGATGCCTACCGGTACCGCTACGTCCGCCCCGGGGCGGCGGACCACCTGGTCGGCCCGGACGCGAGCCCGGTATGGCTCACCTGCGCGGTGACGGGTGACGTCGCGCTGCCCGAACGGGTGCCGGAGGTGGTGTGGCGGGCCGGGCTCGACCTGAACCCGCTGGACGTCACCGACCCGGACGACCTGAGCTGGCTCACCGCCCTGGTCTGGCCCGAGCAGCACGGGCGGCGGGACCGGCTGACCGCCGCCGCCCGGGTCGCCCGCGCCGACCCGCCCCTGCTGCGGCGGGGGGACCTGCTCGCGGACCTGCCGGCGCTGGCCGCCGCCGCGCCGCCGGAGGCCACCCTCGTGGTGTTCCACAGCGCCGTCCTGGCGTACGTGTCGCCCGTGGCCCGCGTCGGGTTCACCCGGACCGTCGCCGGGCTGCCCGGGCACTGGATCGCCAACGAGGCGGCCGGGGTGCTGCCGTCGCCCGCCGGCACCCCCGCGCCGCCGCCCGCCGACGCCACCCGCTTCCTGCTCTCCCTCGACGGCCGTCCGGTCGCCTGGTCCGGTCCGCACGGCCAGTCCCTGCACGGGCTCACCGGCTGAACCGCCGTCCGATCTCGACAAAGCCGCCGGGGGCCCGGAACAATCGGGGCGCCGGCGCTGCGCGAGGACTGTCCGGGTCCGCCCGCCGGCTCGCTTCCTGCACGGGGAAAGATCGGGGACACGTGACGAACAGCTTCTCTGCGCCCGCGTTCGGGCGCGGCGTCCGGCGGGCCCTGGCCGCCACGGCCGCCACGGTTCTGGGCGCGGGCATCGCCCTCACCGGCACCACCGGGCCGGCCGCCGCGGCGGGCTACACCGGCCCGCACCCGGGCGCGTTCACCGGCCAGGGCTTCGACACCTGCGCCGCGCCGTCGAGCGCCACCATGAAGGCGTGGCTCGCCTCGCCGTACCGGGCGCTCGGCATCTACATCGGCGGGGTCAACCGGGGCTGCGCCCAGGCCAACCTGACCAAGGACTGGGTGGCCACCCAGGCGGCGGCGGGCTGGCGGTTCTTCCCGCTGTACGTCGGTCTCCAGGCGCCGTGCTCGACGTACAGCCGGACCATCGACCCGGCCCAGGCGGCGACCCAGGGCCGCGCGGCGGCGGACGACGCCGCCACCCGGGCCCGCGACCTCGGGCTGGCGCCGGACAGCACCGTCTTCTACGACATGGAGACCTACCCGACCGGCGACGCGGCGTGCACGGCGGCGGTCAACGCCTTCGTCAACGCCTGGACGATCCGGTTGCACGACAACGGCTACCTCTCCGGCCTCTACGGCAAGGTCGGTACCGGCGCCGTGACCGACCAGGTCGACGCCCACGAGCAGCCGACCCACGCCGGCCCGGACTACCTGGACTTCGCCCGCTGGGACGGGGTGGCCACGGTGACGGACCCGGCCATTCCGGAGTCGTTCTGGGCGCCGGGGCGGCGGATGAAGCAGTACCAGGGCGACCACCACGAGACGTGGGGTGGCGTCACCCTCAACATCGACAGCGACCACCTCGACCTGGCTCTGCTGCCGGCCGCCCGCTTCGCCGACTTCACCGGCAACGGCTGGGCGGACGTGGCGTACCGCGATCCGGCCACCGGGCAGTTGCACGTCTACGGAGGCAACGGCACCACGCTCAGCGGCCGGGTCACCCTCGGCGCCGGCTGGAACGGCATGGACGCGATCGTCCGGCCCGGGAACTTCGACCGGGCCGGTGGCGAGGACGTCGTCGCCCGCGAGAAGTCGACCGGGTACCTGTGGCTCTACCCGGGGACCGGGTCCGGCATCACCGGCCGGGTCAAGCTGGGCGCGGGCTGGAACTCCGTCCGGGAGATCACCCCGGTCGGGGACCTCGACGGCGATGGCTACCAGGACCTCGTGGCGGTCCAGACGTCCACCGGCGCGCTCTGGTTCTATCCCGGCCGGGGCAGCACGTTCGGCACCCGGGTCCTGCTCGCCGCCGACGGCTGGAACGCGATGGACGAGCTGGCCGGCGGGAACGACTTCACCGGCGACGGCCGGCCGGACCTGCTCGCCCGGGAGACCGCCACCGGCCGCCTCCTGGTCCACCCGGGCGCGGCGGACGGGTTCGGCGCGCCGTTGCCGGCCGGTACCGGCTGGGGCGGCATGCGTGACCTGGTCCAGCCCGGTGACTTCGACCGTGACGGCCGGCCGGACCTCGTCGCCGTGCAGACCTCGACGGGTAACCTGCTGCGCTACGTCTGGGACGGCGGTGCCTGGCTGCCGCCGACCCGCCTCGGCTCCGGCTTCGGGCCCATGCAACCGCTGCTCTGAGCACAGCCGGTCGGGTGCCCGCCATCACCGGCACCCGGCCGGCGCCGGGCCGCTGCCCCCGGTGGGCCGCCGGAACGTGGAAGTTCCGCAAGTCCGCCGTGACCCATGTCACTCCGTCGCCCCTGTCGTTGGGCAGGGCATGGACGTCTTCTCCCGAACGTTCCTGCCCGCCGCCGCCGACACCGGGCTGGCGGCGCAGACCGTCAGCCGACACATGCCGATCTTCCGCCGCTGCGTCGGCGACGGCGACGCCACCATTCTGGTGACCCGGTGCAGCGGGCCGCGACGCCCGGTCGACGAATACCTCCTGTTGTTGACCCACCGGCGCCTCGTCGTCATCCGGCAGACCCGGGTGCTGCACCGCCTGTGCCTGCACCTCAACGCCGAACTGCGTGAGCTGAGCGACGTCACGTGGAGCCCGGACCCCCGGCTGCCCGCGGTCGAGCTGGCCGCCACCGCCATCGACGGCGTCCGGGAGCGGTTCGTCATCCGGCCCCAGCACCCGAGGCAGGTGTGGCAGCTCGACACCATGCTGCACCACGCGTTCCGGACCCGGCTCCGGACGGCCCGGGAGCGGATCGTGGCCACCATCGGCGACGCCCCGGCCGCCGCCCGCCCCACCGCGTTGCGGCCCGTTGTGGCCCGCTGAGCGGTTTTCTGCCCGATTCGAACGCGGCCCGACACGCCCTGGCGTCGAGGTTCGGCAACCATGGACCGGCCCGGGACGGCGCCACCGCCACCGCCCACCTCGCTCGGATCAGCTGGGCGGGAGGGCGTAGCCGACGTAGCCCCGCCAGGTCAGCGCCCAGCCGGCCGGCACGAGCTTCACGCAGGCCGCCCGGCTGCCGGTGCAGACGATCGCGTCGGTCGAGGCGGGGGCGGCCGGCGGGCGGTCCGGCAGCACCGACTCCAGCGCCACCAGCTCGGGCGGGCGGCCGTCGGCGTCGCGCAGCAGCAGCCACCACGGGTACTCCCAGTTGTCGTTCTGCTGCACCAGCCCGACCCGCCGGGCGCCGGACGCCCGCACCGCGTCGGCGGCCCCGCGGAACTCGTCCGCCCACTGTGGCCGGCGCAGGAATCGGGCGTCCCACTCCGAGGTGGTGAAGACCGATCCGGTGCCGACCAGCCGGCGCGGGAAGCCGTACGACAGGGCGAGCACCCCGGCCAGCGCGGAGGTGGCCAGCACCGTGGCCGCCAGGCCGGCGGCCACCGACCGTCGGCCCGACGCGAGCCGGCGACGGAACAGCGCGTCCAGCCACAGGCCGGCCAGCGGGGTCGCCAGGATCAGGGCGTACAGCAGCAGCCGGTTCCCCCACGGCTGCCATTTGATCATCGCCGTGTGCAGCAGGACGGCGGCCACCACCACGACGGCGTACGCCCGCAGCGCCCCGGCCGAGGCCGGGGCGACCCGGGCCGGCCGGGCCAGCGCCAGCACCGCCCCGACCAGGGCGAGCGTGCCGGCCAGCGGGAACGCCACCCGGTCCTCGTCCGGGTACCAGGCCAGCGCCGGGAAGGTTTCCCGGCCGAAGGTGATGGCCCGGTCCTGCGGGTCCACCCCGATCGCGCGGGACCCCTCCATGATCGCTTCGGCCGTGCTGGCGCGAACCGGGGCGAGCGGCGTGTCCAGCGCGGTGTGCCCGATGCGCAGCGCGTTCACCAGGACAGACGCCGGGTCGTGCCGCTCCATCGGGATCGACTCGCGCAGCCGGGGCGGGCCCAGCGGGTGACCGAACTCCGCCTGCACCCGGGCCAGGAACGGCCCGACCACGGCCAGGGCGACCAGCAGCACCAGCAGTGATCCGGCCGCAGTCCGGGCCACCCCGGCCGCCCGGGACGGTTCCGCCCGGCGATCCGCGACGCCGCCGCGCGGCGGCACCCCCGTCGTGGCCGCCGGGTGGCCTCCGCCCTCGACCGCCCCAGCCCTGCCGGCCGCGCCGACCCCGACCAGCACCGGCCGGCCCGGGGCGTCGCCGGGTACCCGGCCCGTCCGGCCGCCCAGGAACGCCAGTCGGAGCTGGCCGATGCCCCAGAGCAGCAGCAGCGGGCCCACCCCGATCAGCCCGCTGGTCTTCGTCACCGCGGTCAGCCCGGTCGCCGCGCCGAGCAGCAGCAGCGTGCCGGCCCCGGCCCGCCGGCGCAGCCCGTCCAGCGCCAGGGTCGCCACGCAGGCCACCCAGGCGGCGCAGACCAGGTCGGTCTGGGTGCTGGTCGCCTGGAGCGCCACCATGGGGGTGGTGGCCAGCACGAACGCGGTGAGCAGCTGGGCCCGCCGCCCCCCGCCGAGCTGAGCGGTGATCCGGGTGGCGGCCAGCAGGCAGCCCACCCCGGCGGCCCACTGGACCAGATTGTGCAGCGCGTCGCCGCCGGTGAACAGCCGCAGGTGCAGCAGCAGGTACTCCGCGCCGGGCGGGATCGTCACCTGCCGGTGGATCGCGGTGGGCCAGAACTCCAGGCCGCCCTGGGCCACCCAGTGCTCCACCTTGGGCAGGTGGTAGGTCTGCGAGTCGAAGTTGTTGGGCTCGGCCAGCAGCGCGATCAGCAGCTCCACCAGGACCAGCCCGCCGACCGTGCCGGCCAGCAGCCGCTCGCCCCGCCCCGCCGTACGCCACCGGCCGGCCAGCCGGGCGAGGCCGGCGCGGGCGGCGGCGGCCGGGTCCCCCGACGCGTCGTCGCGGCGACGTCGCCAGCCGGCGGCCCCGGCGGCGACGGCGAGGAAGACCAGCCAGGCGACCGCGAAGGCGGGCAGGGTCAGCAGGCGCAGCGCCCCGAGCAGCTCCACCGCCAGCACCGCGAACGCGCCGGTGACCACGGCGGCCCGGACCACTGCCAGGCGCAACGGGGCGATCGCGTCAGTCCCGCGCGGCCGCAGCGCCACGGTGAGCGACAGGACGGCGGCGAATGGGGCCGCCACGAGCAGGGAGCCGGCTGCCGACATGGCGCGAAGTAAACACCATCTGGCTGGATGTGCCGTGCTCGACGCCCGACGGTGGTGAACCCCGTCGCGCTGACCTGCCAGGCTAGGCTGGGGCCGACGTGTCGCCGCCACCGTGGAGATTCCCGTGAAGCTCTCGATCCTGATGCCGGTCTACAACGAGGAAGAACGCATCGCGGATGCCCTCAAGCAGGCGTTGGCGGTCGACTACCCGTGCGAGATCGAGATGGTCGTGGTCGATGACGGCAGCCGCGACGGCACCGGCGAGATCCTCGGCCGGGCCGACGACGCTCGGCTGCGGGTGATCACCCACCAGCGCAACGCCGGCAAGGGCGCGGCCATCAAGACGGCGGTCGACAACGCCGACGGCGAGTACATGGTCATCCTCGACGCCGACCTGGAATACGACCCGCAGGACATTCCCAAGCTGCTCGACCCGGTGCTCGACGGCCGCGCCACGGTGGTCTACGGCAACCGCACCTTCGGCAGCCACAGCGCGTACAGCTTCTGGTACGTGATGGGCAACAAGGGCGTCACCATGGCGGCCAACGTGCTGTTCAACTCGTACATCGGCGACCTGGAGACCTGCTTCAAGCTGATGCCGGTCGCCCTCTACCGCTCCCTCGACGTCCGCTCCCGGGGCTTCGGCATGGAGGCGGAGGTGACCGGCAAGCTGCTGCGCCGGCGCATCCGCCCGTACGAGGTGCCGATCAGCTACCGGGCGCGGGGCCGGGAGGAGGGCAAGAAGATCACTTGGAAGGACGGCGTCGAGGCGATCTGGATCCTCGGCCGGGAGCGCACCCGCCGCCGTCCCGTCGACAGCCCGCAGCGCTGACCCGGGTCAGCGCCCCGCTTCGAGGAAGGCGCTGACCGCCCGGCGCAGGCCCGCCGCGTCCAGCCCGTGCCAGCGGGCGTGGTCGGCAGCGGAGCCGTACCGCCGTAGTTCCTCCCGGCCCACGCCGAGCGACAGCAGCCGGTGCGGCCGGTCCACCAGGGCGTCACCGACCAGCCGGGCGGACGTCCCGGCCAGGTAGGGCTCCACCAGGATCACCTCGGCCCCCGCGAGGGCCCGCAGCCCGGCCGCGTCGAACGGTCGCGGCCGGTGGGTGTACGCCACCGTCACCTTCAGGTCGGCCACCGCCGCCAGCGCCGCGTCCAGCATGGGCCCGACCGCCACCAGCAGCGGCGCACCCGGCCCCGCGTCCCGCACCACCGCGAGCGACCCGTCCGTGCCGCGCGGCCGGTCGTTGCCCAGCGTCGACAGCCGCAGGTACGCCGGACCGTCCCCGGCCACCGCCGCGCGCAGCAGGGCGGGCACCTCGCCGGCGTGCCCGGGCACGTGCACGGTCCAGCCGGCCAGGGTGTCGATCAACGCGACGTCGGCCGGGGACCGGTGGGTCTGCCCGGCGGCGGCCCGGTCGTACGACCCGCCGATGCCGACCAGCACCGCGCTCACGCCCTGATGGTCCAGGTCCAGCTTGATCTGCTCGTACGCCCGCTCGACGAGGAACGGGGCGTAGCTGTGCACGATCGGCCGCAGCCCGGTCAGCGCGAGCCCGCCGGCCACCCCCACCATCAACTGCTCCCGGATGCCTACGTTGAGCACCCGGTCGGGGTGCCGCCCGGCGGCCGGGGCGAACAACGCGGCCGAGATGTCGGCGAGCACCAGCGCGGTGCGTGGCTGCTCGGCCAGCAGCGCCGTGGTCGTGTCGACGAAGGCGTCCCGCATCATCATGGTCACTTTCCCTCCCGGACGACCGCGACGACCACGTGCGGCCGGCTCCCGTCCTGCCCGGTGAGGGCGTCGTAGAGGGCGTCGTGGTCGCGCCCGTCCACGGTCGCGGCGGTCCACCCGTTGACGGTGAACCGGGCCGCGATTCCGCCGTCCCAGCCATGGCTGGCCGAGTCGTTGTCGATCACCACGGCGGTCAGGTTCGCCAGCCGGACCGCGCCCGCGTACGCGATCGCCTCGTGGTTGGACCCCTCGTCCAGTTCGGCGTCGCCGAGCAGGACGTACACCCGGGGGGTCGTCAGGCCCTGGGCCCGCAGCCCGAGCGCGGTGCCCGCGCCCAGGCCGAGGCCGTGGCCGAGCGAGCCGGAGCCGATCTCCACCCCGGGGACCAGCAGCCGGTCCGGGTGCTCGCCGAGCAGGCTGTCCGGGCCGTCCTGGTCGTCGAGCCAGTCGACGGGCACGAAGCCCTTCGCGGCCAGCACGGCGTAGTAGCCGGCGACGGCGTGCCCCTTGGAGAGCAGGAACCGGTCCCGGTCCGGGTCGTCGACGGTCGCCGGGGTGATCCGCAGTACCCGGTCGTAGAGCACCTGGAGGACGTCGAGGGTCGAGTACACGTTCGGGCCGAACTCCCGACCTGCGCGGATTCGCTCCAGCAGGGGCCCGAGCGGTGCGGGTGGGCCACCTTCGGCGGCCCGTGTGGTGGCGCTCATGACAGTCATGCCGCTAGCCTGCAAGTTGAAGTCCCCTTCAACTCAAGGCGACGTGATGAAGGAATCCCTGACCATCGGCCAGCTCGCGTCGCGCAGCGGCGTCGCGCAGTCTGCGCTTCGCTACTACGAGCGCCTCGGCCTGGTTCGGGCCGAGCGCACCAGCGGCAACCAGCGCAGGTACGCCCGCACCGAGCTGCGCCGGGTGGCGTTCGTCCGGATCTCCCAGCAGGTCGGCATCTCGCTGGAGGAGATCCGCGACGCGCTGGACTCGCTGCCCGCCTCCCGCACCCCGACGGCCGCCGACTGGGCGGAGCTGTCGACCGCGTGGCGGGCCCGGCTGAGCGAGAAGATCCGGCTGATGACCAAGCTCCGCGACGACCTGGACGGCTGCATCGGCTGCGGCTGCCTGTCGTTGCAGCGCTGCACCCTCTCCAACCTGGAGGACAAGCTGTCGGGCGAGGGCCCCGGCGCCCGGCTCATGCTGCCCCCCGCCGACCAGCCCGCCTGCGCCGACTGCTGACCCGGGGTCACCCGAGGGTGAGCAGCACCTTGCCGACGTGGTCGTTGGACTCGACCAGCCGGTGCGCCTCGGCCGCCTCGGGCATCGGCAGCCGCCGGTCGACGACCGGCCGGACCGCCCCGGTGGCCACCAGCGGCCAGACCTGATCCCGCACGCCCGCGACGATCGCCGCCTTCTCCGCCAGCGGCCGGGACCGCAGCGCGGTGGCCGCCACCGAGGCCCGCTTCGCCAGCAGCGCGCCCAGGTCCAGCTCCGCCTTCCGGCCGCCCTGCATGCCGATCACCACGAGCCGGCCCCCGGTGGCCAGCGCGGCCACGTTCCGGGCCAGGTAGGAAGCGCCCATGATGTCGAGGATGACGTCCGCGCCCCGGCCGTCGGTGACCCGCCGGACCTCCTCGACGAAGTCCTGCTCCCGGTAGTCGATCGTGTGTGTGGCGCCCAACTCGCGCAGCCGCTCGTGCTTGGCAGCCCGGGCGGTCACCACGACCGTCGCGCCGAGCGCCGTACCGAGCTGGACGGCGAAGGTGCCGATCCCACTTCCGCCGCCGTGCACCAGCAGCGTCTCGCCCTTCGCCAGCCCGGCGAGCCGGACCACGTTCGACCAGACCGTGCAGGCCACCTCCGGCAGCGCCGCCGCGTCGACCAGGCCTACGCCGGCCGGCACCGGCAGGAGCTGCCCGGCGGGCACGACCACCCGCTCGGCGTACCCGCCGCCGGCCAGCAGCGCGCAGACCTCCTGGCCGACCGCCCACCCGGTAACGTCCGGGCCGACCGCGCCGATCACCCCCGAGCATTCCAACCCGGGGTACGCGGGCGCGCCCGGCGGCGGCGGGTAGTGCCCCTGCCGTTGCAGCAGGTCGGCCCGGTTCACCGCGCTGGCCCGCACGTGCACGACCACCTCGCCGGGGCCGGGCTCCGGATCGGGCACCTCCGCCCAGACGAGTGCGTCGGGTCCGCCGGGCTCCGGGATCGTGATCGCGTGCATGGCCCAGTCTTACCCGATCCTGCTCTCCGTCCACCCCCGGACCGGATCTCGTCCACCGTCTCCTGCGGGGCGGGCTCCGGGGCGACCGGCCGGAGCCTGATCCGGGACGCCTCGGGGGTCCGGGGTGTCGTCGTCGGTCCGGGGTGCCGACCTCGGTCCGGGGTGTCGTCGTCGGTCCGGGGTGTCGCCGTCGGTCCGGGGTGCCAGCCTCGGTCCCTCTCGTCGACGATCGTCCGGCGGAACAGGTCGCCAAGCGGCTGTGGCACGAGCACGGCGTGATCGCCGACGCCGGGGTGTGCGGGTGCACCGGGCGGGGGAGCCGGCAGTTGGGCCACTGTGGACCCGATGGCGGCCATGATTCGCTGGTCAGCACGACGGCGGTGGTGTCCCGCGTCCGGTCGCCGGTTCAGCCACGGTGGGACAGCGGCTCACCCCCCGGCCGGCTTCTGGCAGACTAGGCAGCGGTCGCGTCCTGCGGGGCGCGGTCCGGGAGGGTTCGCCTAGTGGCCGATGGCGCTGGTCTTGAAAACCGGTAAGGCAGCGATGTCTTCGTGGGTTCGAATCCCACACCCTCCGCCCTCGGAACAGCAAAAACACCCCCTGACCAGCGCGAACGCCGGCCAGGGGGTGTGTCTGTGAATCGTGAGTCGGTCTCGCTTCGTCTCGCTCGGGGCCGTCGTGTCTCACTGGTCGTGTCGTCTACGTGTCGGCGTTCCCTGGCTCGCTCTCGGCCGTGCCTGGCTCGTCGGTGCTCAACGCTCCCTCGATTCGCTTTCGCGCGGCCTCGTCCTGGCCGTCGATGCACGAGGCGTAGACCTTCAGCAGTACATGCACGCTGTGCCCGGCCCATTCGGCGACCTGGGTAGCCGGCACTCCGGCGTTGAGCCAGAGCGACACGGCGGCGTGCCGCAGGTCGTACGGCCGGTGCGCCAGCGATGACCGCTGCTGGGCGGGCGTCAGCGCGTTCTCGCGTGCCTGCCGCCAGACGCGCAGGTAGGTGCTCTTGGAGACCGGGGCCGGCCGAGCGCCGGCGGCGTTGAACATCCGGCCGTTGGCGCTACGGCAATGCTCCCGTAGGTGGCGCCGCAGGATGCGAACCAATTCAGGGCAGGCCGGCACGTCGCGGGTTGCCTTCTTTGCCCGGTGCTTGAGTTCCCGGTCTTCCAACGATTCGCCGCTGTCGCTCCAATCCTCGCCGACCTGCTGCGTGGATCCGCTGAGGTGAAGCCAGCCCCATCCGTTCTCGGGAAGCTCGCATTCGTCGGCGCGTAGATGCATCACCTCGGAGGGTCGGAGTGCGGCGAAGTACATGCAGGCAAAGAAGCCTTCCAAGTGCGGATCGCGTTTCCGGACCGCCATGAGAAGTGACCCGGCCTGGTTGGGGTTGACCACCACCTTCCGGTCGATCTGATCAGTGTTTTTCGGCGCTCGCCACTGGACGAAGTCCATCGGATGAGCGTCGAGGTAGCGAAGCTCTACGGCGTACTTCAAGGCACCGTAAAAGACGGCACGCTTCCTTGCGACGGTGTTTGCTGCGGCCGGTCGGCCGTCAAGCCGAGTCGTCAGCAGGTCGAGCGCCTTCCGGATGGTGGCCGGATTCGCCACCTCGGCCAGCGGGAGCGTGTTCGCGCTGAGCCAACGGACGACCGGGCCGAGCTGCGCCGGCGGCATGCCGTTGTCACGCTCGCGCTGCGACCTGTTGAAGGTCCACGCGTAGAGAGCGTGACGGATCTCCGCATGATCCGGTGCGCCGCGCGACGTGGCGAGCAGCGCGGGCGTAACCGTGGTGAGTGCGTCAGCGATGCTCTTGCGCTGGGTCGCTGCGGCGCGCGGCCATTTCATGTCGACGAAAGCAACGGCCAGGTCGTACCAATTCCGGTTATTCAATTCGCGGGCCATCGGCTCGGACAGCCCGGTCTTTTCGTCGAACGCCGTTCCTTCGCGCTGTGCCACAACCAGTTTCGACCGGAAGCTCTCGGCTAGCGCCCGAGTAGCGAACGTGTTCCGGAACGGCTTATCGGCAACCCTCCATCGGACCGTATATGACTTCTTCTTGCCGGACAGTTCGTTGGTCAGGATGGCGTGAATGCGCACGTTGTAGCTACTCAAGCGGCTGCCCCCTCTTCGTGATCGTTTAGCCAGTTGTCGAGGTCGCGGCGGCGCACGTAGAGGCTGCCGTTCGGGTACTTGATGGTTCGGGGTGCGCGGCCGGTGGCCTTCCAGCGGAAGAAGGTCGATCGGGGTACGCGCAGTTCGTCCAGGACTTCGGCGAGGGTGAGCAGGTTGCCGGTCGGGGTGCGGCGGGTGGTCATGGGCGGGTGTCCTTCCTCGGGGCGGCGTCGAGGTAGATGTGCTGGAACACCGGGGATCGGTGGGCGGGGTAGGGCCGGGAGCCGGAGCGGATGGACAGCGCTCGGGCGATGAGGTTGAGCGCTGCGGCTGTTTCAGGGGGTGTGCCAAGCAGCCTGAGTCGTACGGTGAGTGCCTTTCGGTCGGCGCGGGCTCTTGGCGGAAGAGCAGAGAGGCATCGATGCAGAAGGGCGTAGAGCGACCCGCCGAGAGCGCCGTAGGCGCAAGATTCGGGATGGGTCGGGATAGGCCGTAAGGCGGAACCGTCTCCGTGGCTCTCAGCGGGCCGGTTCCGGGGCGTCGAGCGGTCGGCCGGTGGCCGCGAGCGTCGGGAAGGGGCCGGGAGGCGTTGACACGTTGACAATCGGCCGGCGAGCGGTTGTTTTCGCAGGTGAGGACCGGTGTGGAGGTGTCAACGCCCTCCGTTGACAGGCGTTGACACCCGTTGACACCGGAGGGCCGGCGGCTGGATTGTCAACGCCTGTCAACGGCTGTTAACGCGGCCCGTTGACACCCTCGCGGGTGAGCTGAGCTGCGGAAACGTCGCCGGATGGGGCGGTTGTCAGCGTGTCAACGCTTTCGGATACCTCGGCGACGGCGCGGGGGTGCAGTTCGTAGCGGCCGTCCGGCGCGTGGCGGACCCATCCGAGGGCGGCCAGTTCGGTGAGCACCGCCGACACCTCTTCGGACTTCGGGAGCCGGCGGGAGACGCGGCGGTGTAGCTCTCGGCGGGTGAAGGTGGTCATGCCCTTGGTGGTGAGCACGCCGAGCACGTAGCGGGCGTTCTCAATCGCGGTGTCACTGCCGATCGTGGTCAGCGCCGCCCGGTAGTGGGCGGCGAAGAACTCCGCGAGCCGGACGGCGTCGGCCATCCGGTCGGCGTCGATGGGGCGGCGCCACGCGTCGGCGGGGTGGTGGGCGACGTGCAGTAGCCCGGCGAGGCGCAGTGTCGCGCCGGAGAGCTTGTTTCCCCATTCGCGCATGTCGTAGAGGGTGCCGCCGGGGCGTAGTTCGGTCTCGACCTGTTCGGCGGCGGCCCGCCGCACTTGGCCGGCGTCGTCGGTGAGGGTGACCACGGCCGGGTCGGTCCAGTCGGCGAGCGCGGCGGCCAGGTCGTGAACGCGGTGGGTGTAGCCGGCGGTGACCTGCTCGGGCACCGGGTCGGTGTCCACGGACCGATATCCGGCCAGCGACCGGGGCAGGGCGAACAGGAACCGGGCCGGTAGTCCTCGGCCGGCGAGGTTGGCGTTTCCGCCGAACTTGCGCAGCACGGTCGGTTGCGCCATCACGCACACTGTCAGCGCCGGCTTGTCGACGCTGGCACCTTCGCGGGTCTGCCGTTCGTTGCTCATCGGCTGCCCCGCGTGGCCCTTCAAGTACGGGTCAAGGTTCGGGGCACCGGAGTACCGGCCGGCGAGGGTGTCGAAGATGCCGCCTTCATCGCTGATGATCGCCATCCGTCCGCCGTTGGCGGCCATCAGCCCGATGAGGGCTTCGGGGGTGGCGTCGTCCACGATGAGTTTCGGCAGGGTGGGAACGGTGATGGCCTCGGCGGCGATGGCGGCGGCGACCGCCTCGGCCGATGCCTCATCGCGCTTGCCCGGGTCGGTGGCCTTCGCGGCCTGGGTTTTGGCTTGCTCGGCCTGCCGGTCGGCGATGTCCCGTAGCGCGGCTGCCTCGGCGATCCTGGGGCGCATCGCGTCGCCGAGCGTGGACTGTGCGGCGAACAGCGGTGCGGTCATGGCCCGATGCACCGGGCTCTTGCGTTCGCCGGGGCCGGCGATGACGGCGGCGAACACGTTGACCGGCTCCCGCCACCCGGCGACCGGTTCTACCTCCAGGCGGCCACCGGCGCACGCGGACAGCACGGCGACGGCGAGGGTGCCGGCCATGGCCGGGTCGGTTTGGGTGAACCGGGCGACTCCGGTGACCATGTCGCCGAGCCAGCGGGGGAACACGTCGGCGGGGAATGGTGGCGGTGCGGTGTTGGGGCCGGTCAAGGGCACTGGAACATCCCACAGCGGGCCGCCCGCGGTCGGCTGCCCGGTGGTGTCGGCCGGGTCGGTGACGAGGTGGAGACGGGCGGCGGTCATGCGGCCACCTTTCGGGGACGGTGGGAGCCGGCGGTGAGCCCGGATCGGACGGTGCGGTACACCTCGGCGGTGGGCAGCCCGGCCGTCACGCCCGCTTGTTCCAGCACGCTTTGCACGTCGTCGGCGGTCAGCGCGCCGCCGGCTACGAGCTGGCCGAGGGCGATGGCGGCGATGTGCAGCGACCGGTTGCGTTCGCCCGGCGCGGCACCCGTCACCCGTTGGACCTCGCGGGTGACGGCGGCCCGCACGTACGCCCCGGCGCGGTCGGTGGGCAGGTCCACCAGCACCGGCCGTTGCGGTGGCAGCGGGGCCGGGGCGAGCAGCCCGCCGAGCCATGCGGGCAGCGTTGCCGGGTCGGTGTCCAGGTCGACGCCATAGGGGCGGCCGGCGACGGTGGAGCCGGCGGCGACGACGTAACCGCCGTTGGCGCGGGTGTCGACCAGTGGGCCGAGGGTGCCGGCGGTGTTGCGCAGCGCCGGCCCGTTGTCGGGGTGCCGGTAGTAGAGGTGGGTGCCACCCCGCCCGGTGTGGACGGTGTAGGTCGGTTCGATGTTGGCGGCGTGCGCGGCAGCCAGGTCGGCGAGCACGGCCAGGCCGTCACGCCCGCCCGCCTCGGCGGGGTTCTTCGGGGTGTCCAGGTCGACCACGACCAGGCGGGACGGCCCGCACGCGAGGCCGATGCCGTAGGGGCGGGCCGACCACGCGCGGCGGATGCGGTCGGGGTTGGTGGTGGCGCGGGGTTCCCATCCGAGGTGGTGGCCGGCGGTGCGGCAGCGCGGGTCGCGGCCGGTGCAGTCGTCGGCGGGGTGGTCGGGGAACGCGGGCCGCTTGTCGTCGGGACGCAGCGGGAAGACGAGCCAGCCTCGTTCGGCGTGAGCGAGCGCGGCGGTGAGCAGGTCGGGCATGGGTGTCTCCTGTTCAGGCGGGCCGGCGGGTGGCGCGGGCGGTGTCGAGGTCGATCAGCGCCCCGCCCTGGGCGGGGGCCGGGCCGGGCCGGCGGGGCGGGGTGTCGGCGGTGGTGGTGAGGGCCAGGCGCAGGAACACCCGGTGCCGGCCGGCGTCGGTGCCGGTGAGCGGGTGCCGGTCGCTGACCTGGGCGACGTAGGCGACGGCGGTCAGCGCCGCAATGGCGGTGTCGAGTTCGGCGGGGGTGCCGGTCAACCACGCCTCCACTACGCGGCCCGGCGGGGTGCGGGCCGTGCGGCGAGGGCGGCGCGGGTGACGACGTGGCGCAGGTCGGCGAGGAGGCCGGCGAGTTGCCGGCGGGCGGCCGGCTCGGCGGGGGCCAGGGCGACCCGTAGCCGAATCTCGGCGTGGTCGCGGCCGGCGGCGGTCCGCACCCGTACCAACACGGCGCGGCCGTGGCCGGGCAGGTCGACCACGATTTCCGCCGAGCGGTGTTCGCCGAGGTTGCAGCGGTGGTCCCGGCCGCACCAGTCGGTGTGACCGTGCTGGCTGTTGCGGCGGCGCATTACTTCGCCGCCTTGTACTCGTCCTTGATGTGGTTGATGGCGTGCCGGCCGAGGCGTAGCCGGAGGCCGGTGCCGGCGCAGCGGCGGCACTCCCGCCGCATACGGGTGAGCGGGGAGCGTTTGCGGCCGGTGCCGTGGCAGGTGCGGCAGCGGCCGAACGGGTCGATCACGCACAAGGCCAGGTAACCGAGCGTGACCAGGGTGAGGGTGAGGCAGGGGGCGGCGGCTAGCAGGTCGCGGGGGGTCATTTCAGCCTCCAGAGCCGGTTTCGGGGTGTGTTCGGGGAAGGCCGCTAGATTCCTAGCGTCCTGATCAAGGTTCGGATGGCGTCCTAGGGGCGGTCCTAGGTCTAGGAACCCGTCGGTCCTAGACCTAGGACCAATCTGCGGTTAGCTCGCGTCCCGCTTCCGGTTACGCTCCGCTATTGCGGCGATGATCGTGGCGCGTTCGAAGCCGCCCCGGTTGGCGCCCTTGCCGGTGTCCGGGTCGGTGCCCCACGTCTGCCCGACCTTCACCCCGAAGGGCTTGAGCGCGACGGTGACCCGCTCCCCGTCCCACCCCGTGTAGACGTCGGGTCGCAGCTCGATCAGCCGGGCGGCCACGGTGCGGCACCACACCTTGGTCTCACTGGCGGGCACCACGACCGTGATGTCGTCGAGCAGGTGGAACGACAGGGCTTGAGCCTTGGCGGGCTGTTCGCCGAGGGCGTGGCCGGTGATCCGCCCGGCGGCCTCGCGGGCGGTGCGGGCGCGGGCGGCGATCCGCTCGGCCATCGGCCCGTCGATGTTGACGGTGGTGGTGATCCGGGCATCGGCTCCCTCACCGACGAAGTAGCCGGTGCCCTTATCGGTCCAGGCGAACATGGTCGCCCGGACGCCCTGCTTGTACTGCGACGTGCCCAGCACCATGTCGTTCTCGGTCTGCCCCATGACCTTCAGGCAGAACCGGGTGGACGCGTTCGCGCTGATCCCCGTCGGCAAGCTCTTGGCATCCGGCCGCTGAGTCGCGAACACCGGGATGATCCCGAGCGCCGGCCCGCGCTTCACGAGGTCGGTGCTGATCGCTTCCAGTTCCTTGCCGAACTCGGGGTGCTCGAACCACTTCTGACACTCATCCACCCCGACGACCAGGGGGTGCAGGCCGAGCACCTTTTTCGACGCCAGTTCCGGGGTGACCTTGTTCTCCGGGCACAGGTCCCGGGGCAGCTCACGGATCACCTTCGCCCGGCGCCGCAGCTCCTCGCGCAGCTCCCGCATCGACGCCACCGCATACTCGATGTCTTCGTCTTCCTCACCGGCGCGGTAGCGGTGCGCGACCTGCTCCAACGCCGACAGGTCACCGGTGCCCTTGAGGTCGTAGGCGTGGATCTCCGCACGCGGATCGAGCGCGGCGATCAGCAGCACCTCCCGCAACGCGAACGTCTTACCCATACGCGGGATGGAACCGATGACCATCGCCATGAACATCAACGTCAGGTCAACCCACCGGCCGCGCGGGTCGGTGCCGAACGGCTGCGGCCGGAACAGGTCCACCGTGCCGGCCTTGAGTAGCGGCCACGTCGGCTTTTTGGCCTTGGACATGTCCTGGTCGCCGACCCACAGCACGAGCCTGCCGGGGTGCACCTCGGGCTGTCCCTCGGGCCACACGCACCCGAGCGGGCGAGACAGGCCAGCGGCCAACTTCTCCCGCTTCTCGATGACCTCCGTCGCGGTGACACCGTTGGGCAGCTCCACGTCGGCGCGCCAGCCGGGGCCGTCGCGGGTGATCGGGGCGGGGAACCAGTCCCTGCCCCGGTCACCCTTGGACAGCGCCTGGTTGATGCCGGTGATGCTGAGGTTGCCCAACGCGCGCACCACCACATCCGAGGTCAGCTTCTGCACCCGGGGCACGACCACGGCGGTATCGAGCAGCGGCTTATCCGCCGGACGGCCCAGCACCCCCAACGCGACCAGCAGACCCGCGAGGGTGGCGTAACGGGCACCGGCCGGCGCGAGGGCGTAGGCGATGCCCAACGCGGGCAGCACCCCGAGGACCACCGCGGCGGTGACGAACCCCCGCCACCGGACGCGCTGGTCACGCAACCGCGACACCTTCAGGTACAACTCGGCGTCGCCCTTGTCGGCCACCATCTGGCGGACGTGCTCGCCTTGCAGGTCGAACAGCCACCGGCCCCAGCCGGTCAGCACCCGACCCGTCCCGCGCGGCGCCCGCCACGCCAACTTCCCGGCGTACTTCGGCACCCGGGTCAGGTGATACGCCCCGGCGTGGAACAGGTGCCCGACCGTCCACCGGGCGGCGTCGCGCAGCTCGGCACGCGACCGCAGCCACGCCGGAACGATCGGCCGGCGCTTCCCGGCCTGCAACCCCGCCACCGTGAAACGAGGGGAACGCTGCGCGGCCAGCGAGTCCACCAACCGCCGGGCGGCGGGCTCGTCGGCCAGGTCACTTCCGTCACCGTCGGGGGTGACCGACGCGCCCCGGCGGGACCGGGCGGCGTCCAGGTCGACCACCTCGGCATCCGGGCCGTTGGGGTCGGTCAGATCGTGTTCTGCCGCCTGCCAGTCGAAGCGGTTGTTGTCGTCGGGGGACGTCATGATGGGGGTTCCTCCAAGCTCGGGGATGTTCCTCGGGAGGTGGGGACCGGCAGCGCGGCGCAGGTTGGTAGCCGGTTGGCCGCGCTGCCGGGCGGAACTAGTCGTGGGCGCGGACGAGGTGTGCCAGGGCGGCGCCCATGCCGAGCACGGCGACCGGCAGGACGGATACGGCGGTGGTGATCCACCACGGGGCACCCGTGGCCGGGGCGACCAGCAGGTGATAGGCGACCTGGCCGAGCGCGCCGACCAGCAGGGACGCGATGGCGGACCACTTGGCGAACCGGAGCGCCCGGGGCGGCACTCGCCCGGACAGCCACACGTACAGGGCGTAAGCGCCGTACGTTTCGACGCCGATCGGGAGGGTGATCGCGGTGTTGAGGCTGAATCCGTCGGCGATGCCGGGCAGTGGGTGGACCACCCCGAATCCGGTGAGTCCGCCGAGTCCGACCCACCCGGACCAGATGGCGACGAACGCGGGTAGGGCGAGCAGCACCACCGGCCAGGCGACCGCCGAGCGGACCGGCGCGGCCGGTACGGGGTTGGGGGTGGTTGGGGTGGGCGTGTCCGGGTGACTGACCGGCGTGACCTGCTCGACCTGCTCGCCGGGCGTGATCTTCGCCGGGGCGGCTGGGATCGGGTCGAGCACCGGGGCGGACTCGGGTACGTCCGGGGCCGGGGCCAGGTCAGGGCCGATCGGCTCGGGGTAGTCCAGCCGGGGCGCGGCCGGGTCGGCGGTGTCCGCCTCAGGGGTCACCAGCGATCCGCGCAGGATCAAAGCCTTGCGCAGCGTCTCGGCGCGGTCGCGGCTGGCGTGTTCGGCCTTGAGGCGGGCGAGGATGTCGTCCGCCTTGGCCGCGCCGATGCGGAACTCTCGCATGAGCCGGTTACGGGAGGGGAGCTGCTGGCCGGCGGGCAGGTCCAGGGCGCGGGCGGCTGGAAGTAGCACGTCGACCGGCTGCGGGAACTTCGTGCCGTTGATGGTCGGGGCGGTCATGACTGATGTCCTCCATCGGAGCAGGTCAGGCACTCGCCGAGCGAGCGCGGGATGTAGTAGGAGCGGGTTACGCCGCAGGTGGGGCAGGTGCGGCGGGCGGTCAGGGCGGCGCGAACCGCGCGGAGCTGGGCGGGAGTGGCGGTGCGCTTCGGTCGGGCCAGGTCGACCCGGTACAGGTGCGCGGCGCGGGTGCCGCCGACGCCGCGCCAGAGCACCTGCGCGGCGACCGGCTGCCCGGCGGGGCGCAGGCCGGCGGCCCGCAGTTGACGACGGGTGGCGTAGCCGGCCGGGGCACCCCGCCACCAGTAGGTGGGGATGCCGTACCGGGTCCCGTCCGGGTCCCAGTAGGCGGCCCGGATGCGTGACATTAGGCCGCGCGGTGCGGGTCGGCGAGGGTGCCGGCGGCCAGTTCGGCGGCTGCGCGGGTGACACGAGCCTCGGCCCGGCGCAGCCGCCGCCAGTCCAGGTCGGTCGGGCCGCCGTGGTCCTCGGCGTAGATCAGGGTGATTTCGGCGTCGAGTACGTCCAGCTCGGCGGCGATCAGCGGCCACTCCATGTGGATCGCGGCCAGGTCGGCGGCGGTGGGCTCGGCGGTGACGAGGGCAAGTCGGTTCCGCACGGGAAACCTCCGGGGGAGTCGATGAAGTGGGGAAAGTCCGGGGTGCGACCGGATCGGCCGCACCCTGGGGCAGACAGGAACAGGAGGCAGAAGCCCAAACCGCGTGCCAAGATCCGGCCCGCTCGCCCTGCTCGCCCGGGATCTACCGGGGTCGGCCACCGTGTGGCTCAAGGCGGGGATGCCGCAGACGGATCTACGCGGCGCTTCTGCTGTGAAGTTCTCAATGAACGACCACACGACCGGCCCGTGAGCGCGCAGCGCAAAGCGCCACCTTCCCCGGCTTCCGCTCGGCTTGTCGTGCCTGGCTAGCCAGGTTCGACGGGATGAACGTAGGTCGCCTTGGCTAGTCAGGTCAAGGGGGCGTGGCGAACTTTCTCAACTTGGCTAGTCAGCGCTACCGTGGGCAGGTGAGCGAGAACCTTGACTTCCTCGGTCAGCTAGATCCCGACGACCCCAAACAGGCCTCGCAGCAGATCGCGAACAAGCTGCGGGCAGCCATCCTCACGCGCCGACTCACGCCCGGCGAGAAGCTGCCGTCGCAGCCCGAGCTAGCCACCCGCTACGGCGTCGCACGAGAGACGGTCAAGCGAGCCTTGGACCTGCTCCGGGCAGAGCGGCTGATCGTGTCCCGGCAGGGCAGCGGCGCGTTCGTTCGCGCGCAGACACAGCGGGCAGTCGAACTGCGCCCGCACATTGAAGCCTCGTTCGACCGACCTCACGTCACCATCGACTTCGCCGGGTTCTCTGGCGAGACGCTGCGCGACGCGCTCGCCGAAGCGCTCGACAAAGTGCGCGTCGGCCGGCTTGCGCCGGAGACGATCGCCGTGCGGGTCCTGATCTCCGACATGACTGTGCCGATGGCGCTGCCGGCACGGGCCGAGACACAGGCCGACGACCCGGCCGTACGCGAACGCGCGGCAAGAATCACCCGCCGGGCGGCGGACGGCATCATCGATCAGGTCACCGAGCTGGGCGACCTCGGCCTCATCCGGTCAACCACCGTCGAAGTACGGATGCACCGGGCGTCCCCGCTGTTCAAGCTCTACATCCTGAACAGCGAAGAGGTCTTCTACGGCTTCTACCCGGTAGTTGAGCGCACCGTCTCGATCAAGGGTGAGCCGATGGCGATCTACGACCTGATGGGCAAGGACGTGCCGCTGTTCCACTACGCGGTGACCGACGACGACGCTTCGCACGGCACGCAGTTCGTGGAGGCGTCCCGCCAGTGGTTCGACTCGGTGTGGTCGACCATCGCCTACCGGTACGACGGATGAGCGCCGACCTTGGCCGGCTGCTCGCCGGGGTCGGCGCGGTGCTACTCGACTTCGACGGGCCGGTATGCAGCATCTTCGCCGGCTACCCGGCACCGCAGGTTGCCGCCGAGCTGGTCGACGTACTGAGGCGGCGAGGCGTCGACGTGCCGCCCGACCTCGCCAGCGAGCCGGACCCGCTTGAGGTGCTGCGCCGTACCGGCGCGGCCGGCGACCAGGGCAACACACGAGCGGTAGAGGATGCGCTCTGCGCGGCCGAGCGCCGAGCCGTCGAGACTGCCGAACCAACCCCGTACGGCCGAGAGGTCATCGTGGCGGCCCGGCAAGCCGAAATGCCGGTAGCAGTAGTCAGCAACAACTCGGCCGGCGCGGTGAGCGCGTACCTGACAGCGCACCGGCTTGCTGCGTATGTCTCACTAGTGGTCGGCAGGGCATACGCACTTCCGGACCGCATGAAGCCCAACCCGGAACCGATCCTGCAGGCCATGCGGACCGTCGGCGAGCCGCCGAGCCGGTGCGTGCTAGTGGGGGACTCGCTCTCGGACATCGACGGAGCACGGGCGGCTGGAGCGAAGGTGATCGGCTACGCGAACCGGCCGGCCAAGGTCGGGATGTTCCAGGCCGCCGGAGCAGACATGGTGATTACGAGCATGGGCGAGGTAGCCGGCGTACTGATCGAGTGCACCAGTGGCTGAAACGCACTCCAGCCGCAGCGCCACGGTGCCGGTACGTGAGTAAACCGCCGCCCGTGGTGGGGACGTGGCGCGGAGTGTGCGGGCCGTCGACCCAGAGTTGCAGCAGGGAACCGGAGTCCCGCCTCGTAGACTATCGAGGTGCCGACTCCACCTGCCGCACATCTTGCCGTCCTCAGCGACGCCCGAGCCCTCGCCTGGGTGCTAGGCGAGGGCCGTATGGCGTTCTCTAACCTTCGAAGGAGGGCACTGGCGAATCTGAGCCCGGGTTCCCCGCTCTTTCTCTACGTAACCAGCCGCTGTTTTCGTGGCCTGCCATACGGCGAAAAATCCGGCCTCATTGGCGAGGTTACTGTAACGAGCCTTGTTAGTCAGCTTGACGAGTCTATTGCTTTTGGTGGCAATAGTTTCGGTATGGGGTGCAGCATAGAAGTGATCCACCTGCTACGCCCATCGCAAATGGTAAACCTAGGGCCGCTTGTTCCAGATTTGCACGCCTTTCATGGGGCCTGGCATCTCCGGCTTCGGGCCGGGTTCATCCCTCTTGATGAGCACGACAAAGAGGTTATCCGAAAGAGACTCGCGCGAGAAGCCACATCGCTGTCGGAAGCCCGCGGTGCATACATGGCACTTGCGAAGCAAAGGGAAGACAAGCCGCTTTCCCCTACTCGCTCGTCGGTATCTTCGAGATGATTCTCTTTGCAAGTTCAGACACCGTGACCTCCGCCATTCTGGCGCGGTCTGACAGTCGGTCAAAATGTCCAACCTCAGTATTTCCTGACCAACTTAAATGCAATCGCCTTTCCGGAATGGTTGCGATATGGGAGTAGTTTTCAGGTGATCCCCAGAGGCACGTTTCGCATTCCGAGGGGACACGGTTTTCCCAGTTTGGGCAGTTTTCGCACGACCATGACTTGGCCCTATTGCAGGATGGGCATAGGGGCATGAAGTCATTGGAGATGTGTTCTAGGGACTCACCCGAAACTCGATATGGAATTCGATGGTCCGTCTGAAGCTCCCTTGAAGTGAACTTGCCGTTGCAGACAGCGCAGCGATAGCTCCACCGTGCATAAAGGCTTTCCCTGAATGCCCTAGGAAGGAGTCGACGGCCAGTCATGGTTGCGTCACCGATTGTCGGAACTAGCTCGTATCTGGCCATGCGGCGGCCGTCTGCAACTACCATCGTCTTTGCTATCTGGACGCCAGCATCCTTGATGTCGCCGATGGCGCGTGGAGGGTGGTCGTAACCCATTTCGTTAAGATCTGCTGTCGTTACATAACCTTGGTCAAGCATTCGCTCAACGGCTCTTCTTGCTCTTAAGCTAAACGGCCGACTCAGGACCCAAGCCGTGAAGTCTTCTGGGTAAGGGCTTGACATGGACGCAGACTCTAGCGGTTTCCCGAGCCCGGGTCACGCTCAAAGTAGTACAGGTTCTGCTGCAACTGGACGAAGGTGGGCTATCACCTGCTCGGCACCGCCGAGCCTAGTGATGAGCGCTGGAGACAAATACAAAGATTCCACTGTATGCGCGGTATTCCCGTTTAGGGTAGCTTGCGAAGATTTTCCTGCGTCAAGGTGAAGATGCATCAGGTCTAGTGTTTCAGTCAATGGCCTTCCATAGGACTTTACGCCGGTCGAGCCATCGTATGAAATGATAAAAGAAACACCGCGATCTATTGCACTTCTCAGGTTTGTAACGAAATCTGCGCGAGGAAGGCCAGCCATGTAACGGTGATCTCGGGTGTTCGACACCCCCTCATAAGGTGGGTCCATGTAAACGACATCCTCGACGTCCGCTGCTTCCAGAGCGGCCGTGTAGTCTCTCGCAAGTGCTGTTGAGCCAGCAAGGGCTTTTGCTGTTGCCTGAAGGCGCTTCCTCATGGTAGCCGGCTTTGCGCCAAGTCGCCGATTATCGGCACCCTGGTTGAATTCTCCCTGACGGTTGTAGCGAACTGCCGCCTTGACGCATCGAGCTAGAAGGTAGAGAAGGAAGTGTGGCTCGCTTGTTGCATTGAACTTCGAACGAATTTCTTCGTAGTAACTTCGAGGGTCTGAGAGTTGCGCCTCCCATAGGCTTTCGTAGTCATCCGCCAAGGTTGCCGGGTCCGTTATAATGCGTTGCCATAGAGCCATAAGTGGCTCGTTGACGTCACTGATTACAGTCGCCTTCGGTATCGCCAGGTAGGCTGCTGCGATCGAAACAGCCGCCGAGCCGGCGAAGGGCTCTATCAATCGCGCAGTGTCTAGGGGGAGGAGAGGGACGATGGCATGAGCCAACTGTCGCTTGCTGCCCTGGTAGGGAATTGCATGTGGCACAGCATCAAGGGATGGTAGCCTTCGGGGAGTAAGCGGCGCTGGCGTCATGGTTACCAGTGTGCCGCACCGAGTTGCAAACCCTGCCGCCGCCCGGCGTGTCGTGGGGTGTGTCATCCGCCTTGCTCTAGAAGCGTGGATCCCTCCGAAGAGACAGTCAGCGGTTGGACTGATCGCGAGAGCGTGCTGGGCCTACCCGCCCTAAGGTTTAATTACGGACGGTGACGTTACCTGTCCGTGCTGCCAACTTGTCGCGTTCACCCGGGACGGCCACCGGGAGTTCACGCATCGGCATACCCCGAGGGGCGGCAGGCTGGATCATGGCTTGAGTAGTGATGTACCGCATGTGTGTCGCGAAGTCAGCGGCGGACGGCATACCGGCAGGTCAGCGCCGTGAGCTTCGAGGTCTTGAAAACCGGTAAGGCAGCGATGTCTTCGTGGGTTCGAATCCCACACCCTCCGCCTCCCGAGCAGCGCAAAAGCCCCCTGACCAGCGGAAACGCCAGTCAGGGGGCATGCTTGTAGCTATCGACCGGGTCCGGCTGGTTGACTTTACTTGGAGTTTCACAGGGTCAGTGCCAGCAAGAACGGTGTCGAGCGGGAGTAGGCGCCTTCTCGCGTACCTGTCGCCGGAACTCCGAGATCCGTCACCCGGATTACCCGCTGAGGACTGCGTGACGAGCACTAGCGACGGCGGTTTGCCCGGCTTACTACGAACCAGGCGAGGCCAGCGAGCAGCACAACCGACGTGACGAGACAGCAGACTGTGGCGACGTGCCACGGCTTGAGTGCGCCCATGCTGCGGCACCGTACCGGGGCGGCACCAACGGCCATCGCCCCCGCCAGCCGGGCTCGGCGGCAAACGAGCGGCAACCAGCAGTGGCGGCCTGCCTACGTGCGTAGCGGCCACAACCGAGCGGATCTTGCCCGGCCCAGCCGGGCCGCCGGCGGTCCCCAGGAGGCTGCCCGGCCCCGGAACTGGGAGATCTTGGAAGCAAACGGCCCTTCCAGGGGCCGAAATCTTCCAAGATCTACCCGATCTCCGCCGCAACGCGATCGGTTCTCGCTGGGGCGCGTGAGGCATTGGCCGCTGTGGCGACAGGCGGGCGCGACGCCAGCAACGCAGCCATGGTTTCTGCGGCACAGAACTCCGAGATCCGTGACCGTGCTTGCGAACTTCCGGCCGCGCGCGGAGGAACTCGATGCCCACCAGCCTGAGCCGTGCTGAGCGCGATCAGCGGCACGGTGATCACCGCGCGCGGCATCCTGAAGCGCGCCCGCTCGACGGCCGAGCAGTACCACGTGCTGATGGAACCGTCCGTGTCCGTCGGCATGGCCACGCCAGAGCATCCTGAGTCAGGAGAATCCTCGTGCTGATCCGATGTGCCGGTGGTCGATTGCGGGTCGTGGCGGGGTAAGAAGGGCGGCAGGAAACCACGCCCACCGGAAGGACCGTCCCGATGTCCCTGGAACGACCGATCGCCCCGGACCCGTACGAGCTGCTGCCGACCGTTGCGGCGTTCACCCTGGCCAGTGACGACGTGCACAACGGCGAGCCGATGGACGCCCGGCACGCCCACGACAGCGTCGGCGGGGGGAACGTCTCGCCGCAGCTCGCCTGGTCGGACTTTCCCGCCGAGACGAAGAGCTTCGTGGTCACCTGTTTCGACCCGGACGCGCCGACCGGCAGCGGCTTCTGGCACTGGGTGCTGGTCAACCTTCCCGCCTCGGTGACCGAGCTGCCCCGGGGCGTCGACGAGGCCGCCCTGGGCGACGCGTTCAGCGTTCGCAACGACTACGGCACGGCCGGTTTCGGCGGCGCGGCCCCGCCGGCCGGCGACCGCCCGCACCGGTACGTCTTCGCCGTGCACGCCGTCGACGTCGAGCGCCTCGACGTCGACCCGGACGCCACCCCCGCGTACGTCGGCTTCAACCTCGCCTTCCACACCCTGGCCCGCGCGGTCATCCGCCCCACGTACCAGCTCAAGCACTAACCCACCCACCCGCGATCTTGCACTTGCGGCCCGCGTCTTGCGGCACATGCCCGGATTGCCCGGGCCCAAAGTGCAAGATCGCGGGGCCGGTGGGGTGGGGGGTGGGGTGGGGGGTTAGGCGGGGACGCGGGCTACGGCGAAGACGGACTGGCCGAACGGGGGGCGGACCAGTTGTTCCGCTGCCTTGGTGGCGGGGAGGACCAGGGTGTCGTAGACCTTCACCATTGGGCCCTCCTTCGGCATCAGCCGGAAGACCTTGGTCGCCATGAAGTAGCCGATCAGGCCGAGCGCGTTCGCGTAGTGGATCTTCTCCACGGTCAGGCCGGCCTCGGTCATCGCGGCGGACAGGGTCTTCTTCGTGTACCGGCGGACGTGGCCGGTGGCGATGTCGGCGGGGCCCATCGCGAACTGGAACGCCGGCACGATGATCACCACGGCACCGCCCGGCCGGACCAGGTCGCGCATGCTGGCCAGCGCGCCCACGTGGTCCTCGATGTGCTCCAGCACGTTGTACGACACGACGGCGCTGTAGTCCCCGCGCTCGGAGTGCGGCAGCAGCATCTGCCGGACCTCGATGTTCGGCTGCGCGGCGAGGCGCTCCTTCAGGGCGACCAGCCGGTCCGGGTCGGCCTCGGTGGCGGTGAACCGGGGGAAGTGGTCCGCCCACGCCAGGGCGTAGTCGCCCAGCCCGCTGCCGATCTCGATCGGGTTGTCACCGAGGTGTGGGACGGCCAGCTCGACGAACCACCTGCGGTGGTTGACCGCCGTCGCGAGGCCTTCGAGCACCTCGGACTGGACACGCTGATCCCCAGTGATTTCTGCCATGCGTCGATTCCTCACGGTGTGACTCGACCTGCCCCGGGACCGACAGAGTGAACCATCCGAAGCGGACGGTGGGGAAATCGGGGCATCGTGGTGGCCGAATTGCGGTCGGGGGTGGGCACGAGATCGGCGGTCGGCGAACCCGGCACATAGTACGCCAGTCCCCAGAAACATGTCACGTCAGTGCCATACCCTGACTACTCTATGAATTGTCATGACTACTCCTCAATCGGACCGCCCCGACGGCGAGCCCGGGGGCGGCGAGGCCGAACCCCCGGTGTCGGACGCGTCCGACGAAGGGGTGAACAGGGGCGCGACGTCCAGGCGGGGGCGCTGGGCGGACGCCCTCGCCGTGCTTAGCTTCGCGCTGATCGCCTTCTGGGTGACTCTCCGGCTCTGGGTGAACCCGGCGCACGGGGTCCGGGACAACCGATCCGACCAGGCGCTCTTCGAGTGGATGATGGCGCACGGCGCGCGGGTGCTGACCGATTTCGCATACCCGTTCGGCTCGGCTCAGATGAATGTGCCGGACAGCGTCAATCTCATGGCCAACACGTCCGTATTATCCATTTCTCTGCCAATGACGCCGGTCACCGTCCTGTTCGGGCCGCGTACCGCTTTCCTGGTGTTCCTCACCGGCGGCATGATCGCCACCGCGACCGCCTGGTACTTCGTCCTCTCCCGGGTGCTGGTCGGCTCCCGGGGGCCGGCCTGGCTCGGGGCCGGGTTCTGCGCGTTCGCCCCGGCGATGGTCTCGCACGCCAACGCCCACCCCAACATCGTCAGCCAGTTCGTGGTGCCCCTGATCGTCTGGCGCACCCTGCGGCTGCCCGACGGCGGGCGGTGGCTGCGCAACGGCGGGCTGCTCGGGCTTGTGATCGTCTGGCAGGCCTTCATCAACCTGGAGATCCTGCTGATAACCGCCATCGGGCTCGGCGTGGTGGTCGTCGCGCTGGCCCTGGGCCGGCCCGAGCTGCGCCGGCGGGCCCGGCCGTTCCTCGCCGGGCTGGCGGTCGCCGCCGCCCTGGCCGCAGTGCTGCTGGCGTACCCGCTGTACGTGCAGTTCTTCGGCCCCGGCGCGTACGAGGGCCTGTCCGAGCTGATCCGCGGCTACCGCACCGACCTCGCCTCGTTCACCGCGTTCGGCCGGGAGTCGATCGCCGGCGACCCGAAGACCAACCTCAGGCTGGTCAAGAACCCCACCGAGGAGAACGGCTTCTTCGGCTGGCCGCTGGTCGTCCTGGTGGGCGCCCTGGTGTGGTGGCTGCGGCGCAGCCCCGTGGTGCTCGGCCTCGCCGCGGTCGGCCTGCTCTTCGCGGTGCTCTCCCTCGGCCGGGAGATCCAGTTCGAGGGCCGCGCGACCGGGATCGCCGGGCCCTGGGCGGCCCTGGAGAACCTGCCGATCCTGCACTCGGTGGTGCCCACCCGGTGGGCGCTGGCGACCGTCCCGATCGTCGGGGTGCTGCTCGCGCTCGGCGCGGAGCGGGCCCGCCGGCTGGCCCGGGAGCACCCGGCCGCCCGCCCGCAGATCCGCTTCGCCACCGCCACCATGCTGACCATGGCGCTGCTCCCCGCGTTCCCCACCCCGTTGCCCTCGGTGCGCCTCGACCCGGTGCCCGAGTTCGTCACCTCCGGCGCCTGGCGTCCGTACGTGGCCGGCGGGCGCAGCGTGGTGACCCTGCCGCTGCCGGACACCGACTACCCGGATCCGCTGCGCTGGTCGGCGGCGACCCGCCTGGACCTGCCGCTGGCCCGGGGCTACTTCCTCGGGCCGGACACCCGGCCCCGGGCGCCGGAGGGGCGGATCGCCCTGTTCACCGCCCCGCCGCGTCCCACCAGCAGCTTCTTCATCACCATCCGGCGCACCGGCCAGGTCCCGCCGGTCACGGCGCCGACCCGGGCGTCGGCGCTGGAGGACCTGCGGTACTGGCGGGCGGGGGTGGTGCTGCTCGGCCCGCACGAGCACGCCGCCGCGCTACGCCAAGGGATGACCGAGCTGACCGGCATCCGCCCCACGTACACGGGCGGGGTCTGGGTCTGGGACGTCCGCCCGCTGACGGACTAGCCCGCAGCCGGCCGGCTCAGGGCGTCAGCGGAGGCAGCAGCCCTGGCAGACCTTCGGCCTGGGCAGGGTGAAGGCCAGGCAGCAGGTGCGGCGCTGGACCGTCGGCTCGCCAGCAGGGCCGGGCACCAGCTCGACCAGATCCGCCAGGTCGAGGGCGTGCAGCAGCGTCTCGACGTGCCGGGTCGCGGGGCCGGGCAGCACGTCGGCGGCCCGCAGCACGCCGTGCGCGATGCCGGAGGCGACGGAGCCGAGCAGCGTACGGGTGCCGATGCGGACCTCCGCCTGGATGGCGGTGACCAGCGGGGCGAGGTGGGCGTCGAGCAGCGAGGCGCGGAGCACGGCCAGCAGCGCGGCCTCGTCGGCGACGACCCGGACCTCCGGCAGCCCCGCCAGGGCCAGCGGGTCGCCGGGGAGCACCGCGACGGTGGTGGACCGGCGCAGCCCGAGGGTGACCAGGGGGCGGTGGTCCTCGAAGTGGATCAGCACGTCGGCCGGGTCGAGCAGCGGCACCCGGCGGGCCGCCGCCCAGCCGAGCACGGCCGGCAGGGCGACCCAGTAGCTGTACGACTTCCAGGCCAACGCGGCGCAGGCGTGTGGGGTGCCGCCCCAGCGCAGGGTGGCAGCGTGCAGCAGCTCGGGCAGTCGGGTCCCGTCGACCAGGGTGGTGGCCGGGGCCCAGCCGAACCGGTCGTCGGTCACCAGCAGGCCCGGCGCGAGCCCGGGCAGGTCGTCGGTGCCGAACATGGCGCGCAGGGTCGCGGTCACCGGGGCGAGGGGCATCGCGGTCTCCCGCGTGGGCATCACCGCTGTCACCGCATCTCCTCCCGACCTACGTTCCGAGCTGCCAACTAAGGCTAGCCTAACCAACGGTTCGGGGGTAGGGAAGTGCTCGACCGGTGGCGGCCGGGAGGCGCCCGTCACCCCCGGCGGCTTCCGACCACGGGGGCGTGTCGAGGAGCTACCCGGCCACGAGCGGGGGAAACGCCGGTACGGCGGGACGGGTCAGATCGCAGAAGCATTGACGTTCATGCGTGAATTGTCAAGCCGAATGTCGACAAGGTGCCACTCCTGTGCGCATTCACGTACAGAAAGTGAAACTGATACTCCCCTGCGTTGAGGAAGCTGATGACGACCTCTCCCATCGAGCGGGCCGCTGGCTCGTTCGCGGCCGAACTCGCCCGGCAGCGGACCGAGCGGGGGCTGTCCAAGAAGCAACTGGCCACGCTGATGGGCTTCGACCCGTCCTACGTCAGCCACGTCGAGGGGCGCCGGCACCGGCCGACCGAGGACTTCGCCCGCCGGGCCGAGGCCGTCCTGGAGGCCAGCGGCGCGATCTGGCAGCGCTTCCGGGAGTACGACGAACTGCGGCACGGCCGCACCACCCCGCCGCACCGGGACCACCCCGCCCCCGGCCAGTGGATGCCCCCCGGAACCGGGCTGATCGTGGAGCGCGAGCTGGCCACCCTCACCCACACCGACGAGGGCTACCGGTGCGTCATCCGCCGGGAGCTCTACAACGCCGGCACCGAACCGGTGAACCGCTACCTGGTCCGGGTCGCCGTCGACCGGTACCCCAACGACCCCGGCCGGTCGAACCGGCACCACCGGGAACACCCGCTCACCTTCGCCGAACTGCAACTGCTGTCCTACCGGTACGACGGCGGGGAGCCCGAGCCGATGCACTGGCGGGCCAAGCACGACCGGGACGCGGTCAAGGAGATCTGGCTGCTCTTCGAGAACGACGAGGGCCGCTTCCCGCTCTACCCCGGCGACCGGGTCACCATCGAGTACGCGTACCGCGTGGGCCGGGAGAAGTGGGGCCCCTGGTTCCAACGCGCCGTACGCCTGCCGACCCGGCACCTGGCGGTCCGGCTCGACCTGCCCACTGACCTGGACCCCCAGGTCTGGGGGGTGGAAACCTCGCTCTCGTCCGAGGAAGGGCCGCTGCGCCGCCCGATCAGCCGGCACGAGCGCGACGGCCGGGCGATCTTCGACTGGGCCACCGAGGACCCGCCACTCAACGCCCGGTACCGGTTGCAGTGGCGGTTCCGCAGCCGCCCGCCCGAGTCGGACCCCGGAGGACCGGCCGGCGGCGGCCTGGTTCGGGCCAGCGATCGGATGCGAGGGCTCGGTATCGTGCAGCGCGGCGCGGACCTGCTGCGCCAGCCCAGCCGCCAGTTCGGCCTGCCGGCCGACGAGGCGACCGCCCGCGACATGATCGACCGGCTCAGCTCGGCGCTGGTCCGTCTCGACGAGCTGCACCCGTTCAGCAAGGGCGTCGGCATCGCCGCCCCCCAGCTCGGCCTCGCCTGGGCCGCCGCCGTGGTCCGCCCGCCCGACCGGGGTGCCGAGCCCGTGATCCTGCTCAACCCCCGGGTGGTCGACTCGTCCCCGGACACCGACGAGCAGTACGAGGGTTGCCTCTCCTTCTTCGACCATCGAGGGCTGGTGCCCCGGCCGCTACACATCGACGTGGAACACGCGCACTACGACGGTGGCCGGATCATCACCTCGTTCGAGTTCGCCATGGCCCGGCTCGTGGCACACGAGATCGACCACCTGGAGGGCCGGCTGTACGTCGACCGGATGACGCCCGGCGTGCCGCTGGTGCCGGTGGAGGAGTACCGCGAGACCGGCAACCCCTGGCGGTACTGAGAGACGCGTAAGGGGGCGGACCGGGTCGCGTGCCCCAGGGGGCGGAGGCACGCGACCCGGTCCTCTTCGGGGGGAGGAAAGTCTTCGTCCGGGCGGCCCGGAGTATTGGGCGGCCGGCGTATTCGGCGGCCCGGCGTACTCGCCGGATGCGTACGTCGCTGCGCTACAGCTCGCCGAAGGTGTCGTACCGGATGTTCGGCGGCGGCACGTCGTCCCCGGCGAGCGCCCGCAGGGTCGCCCGGACCATCCGGGCCGAGCCCGAGACGTAGCAGTCGTGGGCGGTCCACGGGCCGTACCGGGCCACCACCTCCGAGATGTCGCCCCGCTCCCCGTCGAAGTCCGGCTCCGCGCTGCACGCCGGGGTTACCGAGAGCCAGGGGTGGGTGGTCACCAGTTGCCGCAGCCCGTCCAGCGCGTACAGGTCGTCGGCGTGCCGGGCACCGTAGAAGACGTGCACCCAGCGGGTCCGGTTCCAGCCGGCCAACTCCTCGACCAGCGCCTTGATCGGGGCCAACCCGACTCCGCCGGCGACACACAGAATGTCCCGTTCCGAGGAGCGGTCCAGGGTCATCGACCCCATCGGCGCGGCGACGCGGAGCAGGTCCCCCGGCCTCGTACGGCGCACCAGCGCCCCCGACACCCAGCCCGCCCCCGCCGGCGTCCGGACGTGGAACTCCAGGACGTTGTCGTCGTTCGGGGCGTTCGCCACCGAGTACGTCCGCCACACCCGGGGCAGGTGCCGGGGGACCTCGACGCTGACGTACTGGCCGGCCCGCCAGGGCAGCGGATGCTGGAGGGCGCGGACGGTCAGCACCGCCGTGTCCGGGCCGTGCCGCTCGTGGGTCAGCACCTCGGCGTGCCAGTACGGCGGGTTCTCGTCCGCCGCCGCTCCGGACAGCATCTTCTCGACGATCGCCGCGTACGCGTCCCGCCACGCCTGGTCGTACTCCAGGTTCCAGCCGTCCCCGCCGGTGCTGCGCAGCGCGTCCAGCAGGGCGACGCCCATGGTCTCGTAGTGCGCCGAGTCGACGTGGTACTTCCGGTGGTCCCGGCCCAGCGAGCGCAGGTACTCGTCGAAGCTCTCCGGGTCGTCCACCACCTGGGTCGCCGTGACGATCGCGTCCAGGATGCGATCGCCCTGGCCGGTCATCTCCGCCGGGAAGAGCGGGCGCAGCGCGGGGTCGAGGAGGAAGAGCCGGGCGTAGAAATGACCGCTCAACCGGTCCCGGTCCTCCTCGACCAGGGTCCAGCTCTCCTTCAGCAGCCGCGCGACGTTGTCCAAGACGCTCCTCCTCCTGACGGCGGATCGGGCCCCCATAGAATGTCCACGGAGCGTGCGTGCCGGTCGCACAGAATGTGCGATCCCCTCATACCGCCCCTCGGCCCGTTGTCCCGCCGGCCGTCGGAGTCGGGCACAGTGGTGCGGTGACCGTAGAGCTCAACCGGCCGGCGTCCCGCCGGGTCCTCGGCACGGAGACGCTGCTGGTGCTCGGGCTCTCGCTCGGGCAGTCGGCGGTCTACGCGCTCGTGTCGATCATCGCGAAGCTGACCGCCGACGGGCCGCTGTCGAAGCAGACCGCCGCGCTGAACACCTCCCAGTCGGCCCGCCCCTGGCTCGACCTGACGTACCAGCTCCTCGGCATCGTCTTCGCGCTGCTGCCGGTGCTGCTCGCCGTACACCTGCTGGCGCGCGACCCCGGCGACCCCGCCCGTACCCTCGGGGTGGACCTGCGCCGGCCCGGCTCCGACCTGGCCCGGGGCGCGGGCCTCGCGGCGCTCATCGGCCTGCCCGGCCTGGCGCTGTTCTGGGTGGCCGCGCAGCTCGGCGTCAACGCCACCCTCGTCCCGGCCGGCCTGCCGGCGGTCTGGTGGGCGGTCCCGGTGCTGATCCTCGCCGCCGTGCAGAACGCCGTGCTGGAGGAGGTGATCGTGGTCGGCTACCTGGTCACCCGGCTGCGCCAGCTCCGGTGGCGGCTCGGCGCGGTGATCGCCGCGAGCGCCGTCCTGCGCGGCTCCTACCACCTCTACCAGGGCTTCGGCGCGTTCGTCGGCAACGCCGTGATGGGCGTCGTGTTCTCCTTCTTCTACCTACGCACCAAGCGGGTGCTGCCGCTGATCATCGCGCACACCCTGCTCGACGTGGTCGCCTTCGTCGGCTACGCCCTCCTGCCGAGGTCCTGGTTCGACTGGCTCTGACGGGCCGCCCCGCAACCCGACGCCCGCGCCACACGTCGATTCCGCTCCGCCCCGCCCACCCGGTGGGCGCTGCCGTCAGCGGGCGCGCGGTGGCCGGTAGGCGTCGACCGCCCGGGCGGCCAGCCGCTCGGCGGCGGCCGAGCCGCCCACCGCGGCGGCCAGCACCGCCGCGCCCGGCACCAGCCGGGACGCCACCCGCAGCCCCAGCCACCCCCCGGCCTGCGCGGCCAGCGGCGCGGCCAACCGCCAGGCGGCCTCACCCACCCGGGGCCACGGCTGCTCGACCGGGTCGGTCGCCGCAGCCTCCGCCGCCGCCAACGCCACCCGGGCGCTCTCCGCGTCCGGATGCACCCGGGTCAGCACCAGCAGCTCCACCGCCCGTTCCGGGTCGGCCGGATCCCGGTCGTACGCCGCCGCCAGGTGCAGCACCAGGCTGGCCTGCGTCCAGAGCACCGCCGCCAGCTCCGCGACCGGCGCGAACAGGCCCGCGAGCGCCGCCGTCGCCCCGCCCGCCGCCGCCAGCCGGACGAACCGTCGGGTCGCGAGCCGGGCCAGCCCGTCCGGCGTCGCGTCGGGGTAGACGTCCCGGAGCGACGCCGCCCAGTCACGCGCCCCCGGCCCCAGCGCCCGGACCGCCGTCAGGGCCAGCAGCTCCGGGGCGAAGCCCGGGTGGTCGAGCACCCGCACGGCCGTCGCCCGCAGGCCACCCTCCGGGGTACGCGCGGAAGCCGCCAACCCCGCCAACCCCGCCGTCCCCGCCGTCCCCGCCCCGGTGTCGGCGGCCTTCGCGGCGCTGGTCCCCGCCGCGGGCGGGTGGGCGGTGGCGGTCGGCTCCGGGGAGGCCGGCTGCGCCGGGTCGGCGGTCCTCCTCCGGGCGGGAGTGGCCTTCTTCGCCGCTGCGGTGCCGGTGGTGCCTCCCGTGGCCTTCTTCGCGGCTACGGCTCTCCTGGTCGGCGTCGCCCTCGTGGCTACGGCTTTCCTGGTCGGCGTCGCCCTCGGAACCTCCTCGGCCGGGGCCGTCCCGACTGCCCCCGGCGGCCGGGTCGCCTTCCGAGCGGTCGCCTTCCGGGCCGCCTGGGTGGCGTCTGCGGCGCCGGTGTGCGACTGGTCACCTTCTCCGGCCGTGGCCCCGGCCGGCTGAGCCACCTCGGCAGCGTCGGTGGTGGCCGGGATCGGCCGATCCGCAGCGGACCTCGGGCCCGGCAACGACGACGCCGGCGGTTCGGGGTCGGGCGGTCGGAAGAGCACCGTGGGAGCCGCCTTGGTGCGGCGGGGCCGGGGCCTCAGGGCGCCCGTGGGTGCTTCCTCGGCCGGGACCGGGGAGGGCTCCGCAGGTGTAGGCGGTGTGAAGGTCGCGCGTGGGGAACGGCGGCGGGGTGTGCCCCCAGCAGGCGTGGGACGGGGCGGGTCGCTCGGCGGCTGCTCCTCCATATCGATGGAGCGTAGCGGTGATTTCGACTCCGCACAGCGGGAAGGCGTCCCGGACGGTACGCGTCGTCGCCCCCGCCCCCGGTCGTCCGCGCGGGCGGGGGCGGGAGGCGCTCGGGTAGTCGCTTTGCTCCGGACGGCTTCGGGGCTGTATCCTCGGGCGCGGTGGCTTACGGGCCACCACGGAGACTTCGCCTAGTCTGGTCTATGGCGCCGCACTGCTAATGCGGTTGGGGTCTTAAAGCCCCTCCCGGGTTCGAATCCCGGAGTCTCCGCGCGAAAGCCGGTGTGTAGACTGGTCGAGCAGCAAGCGCCCGTAGCTCAACGGATAGAGCATCTGACTACGGATCAGAAGGTTAGGGGTTCGAATCCCTTCGGGCGCACAAGATCACCAGGGGTCTGACCTGCCGGAATGGCAGGCAGGCCCCTTTGTTTTTCTGTCCCTTGTGGTCGGTTGGGTGCTCGGTGGGTGCTCGTGCGACGAGCATCCCTTGCGTCCGTGCCCGTCCGGCCGAGGATTGTCCTGTGCGGTTGGGTTTTGATCATGGTGTGGCTTGTCGGCTTCCGGGTTCAAATGCTGGGATGCGGTGGTGGCTGTCGGCGATCACTGGCCGGGTTTGTCGTGATCGGTTAGGGTGACGTCGCTTCCCGTCAATGTGGCTGTCGTGCCCATGTGGCGTTGTGGAGGGGCGGGCTTGGTGATCGATCCGCAGCGGGTGGACGATGCGAGACGGGCGCTGGGTGCGAGGCTCGCGGGGTGGCGTAACGCGCGTGGGTTGACCCAGTTGGCGTTGGCGGGGCGGGTGCCGGTTTCCCGGACCACGATCGCTGGCGTGGAGACTGGGCGGCAGTGCCCGGACCGGGTCTTCTGGCAGCGTTGTGAGTTGGCCCTGGGAGCTGGCGGTGAGTTGCTGGCGGGCTATGACGGCTATCGTCGTCTCAAGCAGCAGCTTGATCAAGAGAGAGCTGACGCGGCGCAGCGTGCGCGGTGGGGCGAAGTCGAGGATCGCGTGCCCCCGGCTGGTGTACGTGGTGTTCCGGCTGTTGAGGCGGGGAGGCTGCCAGGCGACGTCGGTGCCGTGGGCGAGCCTGGCGGTCCGAGTGGTCTGACTACAGCCGCGCAGCTCGCCGACGTCGTGGTGGCTGGCGGTAAGGACGTCGGTGATGAGGACGTCGTTAACCTTGCGGCCATGTCCGATGGGCGGGTGGTGTCGTTGCGGGTGAGTCGAAGGGCTCTGCTGGAACTCGCCGCCGGGGTGATGACGCTGCCGGCTGTCACCGCCATGGATGTTCCTCGCTCGTCGGCTGTCGATCCCGCCGTCGTGGACTACTTCGCGCAGCTTCGCGCGTTCCTCGTGCGAGCCGACGACCGGCTCGGCGGCCTTACGGTCCTGTCTACCGTCGAGCAGCAGATCGCGCTGATCGCCGCTCTGCGTCGGCAGGCGCGCGGGGAGCTTCGGGACCGGCTGGTCAGTACACAGGCGCGGTGGAGCGAGTTCGCGGGTTGGCTCGCCGATGACCTGGGAGATCGTGTGGCCGGCGAGCGGTGGCTGGACCGTGCGGGAAGCCTGGCGCAGGAGGCCGATGATCAGGAGTTCTGGGCTTACGTGCTGGCCCGTAAGGCGCAGCGGATGGTCCGCACCAGTGATGAGGACCGTGTTGCCGCTCTGGCTCGGGCGGCGTTCCGCCTGTCTGACACGCCTGCGCTCGTGCGCGCCTTCGCCGCGGTCCAGCAGGCGCATGGCAGCGTTGTCCAGGGAGACGTTGGTGCATTCCAGGCCGCGATCGAGCGCGCGCACTCACTCGTCGCGGACGCCTCGCCGACCAGCGGCGATGACTCTCTCGGCTCGTTCTGCACCCGCCCCTACCTGGCGGCGCAGGAAGGTGAGGGGTGGCTGCGTCTCCAGCAGCCCGACAAGGCCATCGGCAGTTTCACGGCGGCCGTCAACGAGTGGCCCGAGCGCTACCGACGCGAGCGGGGCGTGTACCTCTCCCGCACCGCGCACGCGTACCTCGCGGCCTCGGAGCCCGGCCACGCCGCCACGGTAGCCGCTGAAGCGTTGACGGTGGCGACCACCACGGGCTCGGCGCGGATCCGCCGCGACGTCGCCGCCCTGGCCCGGCAGCTCGAACCCTTCCGCAGTCAGCGGGATGTACGACATCTGCTTGACCAACTGGCCACGGCCGGATGAGCCACTCGCCTGGACCGGCGCAGGTGTCGGGTGTGCCGCATGTCGCCGTCGTGGGCCGCGCCAACATCGACATCACTGTGCGGATCCCCGGACCGCCGGTTCCTGGCCGCACGACGTTCGCCTCGTCTCCAGCGACGACCACCGCCGGCGGCAAGAGCCTCAACCAGGCCTTGGCCGCCAGCCGGGCAGGCGCGCACGCCAGCCTGATCGCCAACGTCGGCGACGACCACTGGGGCACCTTCCTGCACCGAACCCTCACCAACGCGGCCGTTGACGTGTTCTGCTTCCACCTCGTGCCGTCGGCGTCGACCGGAATCGCGCTCATCGAGGTCGATCCCGACGGCGAGAACCGCATCATCCTCGCGCGGACCCCGGACACCGAACTCACCGGCGAGCAGGTAAGCAGCAGACTCGCAGGGCTGCACGTCTCGGTCGTGGTGACCCAACTCGATCTCCCACCCGACGCCGTCGACGCCGTCTTCCGACACCGCCGTGCGCAGATGCTCATCGGCAACCTGGTACCGCATTCCACGCTCGGGGCGGCCGCGTTGGCCCCACTGGACCTGTTCGTGGCGAACGAAGCCGGGGCAGCGGCGATACTCGGTCGCCACCACGACGACCCGACGGTCGCCGCACGCGAACTCCGCGAACTGGGCCCCGGCGCGGCTGTGGTGACCGCCGGCCCGGGCGGTGCCGCCTACAGCGACGCCTACGACACCGCGCTCGTGCCCGCACCACACGTCAACGTGATCAACACCAGCGGAGCGGGCGACACGTTCCTCGGCACTATCGCCGCGCGGCTCGCCCACCAGTTCCCGCTCTCCCACGCGATCGCCGACGGGGTGGCCGCCGCGACGACCTTCGTGAGCAGCGGCGTGCAGCGGTAGCAAACCAGAAGCGTCCCGAATGCTCAAGGTGAAGACCCGACAGGAAGGACACAGTCGTGACTACGGTCGTGGCCGCCGAACCCGTCCATGTCGATGCGATCGCCGCACTTCTTGAAGAGTTGGACACGTTCTACGGTAGAACCGAGGTCGAGCCCCGCGCCGTGCGGATCCGTCAGATCAACGAGGCGCTCTTCGGTGACCCGCCCCTGGCCCATGCCGTGCTCGCCTGGGAAGCGCAGGCACTCGTCGGGCTGGCGACGTACTCCTTCCTGGGGCCAGTCGCCGGCCTGACCCGCTCGCTCTAGCTCAGGGGCGGACCCGGCCGGTGACCCGGTCTTCGTCGGCGTCACCAACGGCCGCCGTAAGTACGGCTGCTCTACGACGTCGAGGTCTACTCCGACACGGTGCCCTGACTAACCCGCGCCCACGTTCGCCGGTTGTCCGCGCTTCCCTGCGCATCACTTGCGGTGGGCTGGCTGCCCGACGACCCGTACGCGGTGGTGCTCCCGCCGGGCGTGCCGGGAGCCCTGGTCACCTGCCCGACCCGGGTGAGGTGGTGCTGGCTGCGTGGTTGATGATGTGGTTATGGGTTCGCGACGCTGGGTGATCGTCGGAGTGGGTGGAGGAGTCGCCGCCGGGTTAGTGGTGGCTGCGGTGCTGTTCGGTCTGCGAGGGGTGGAGGTGGCCAGTTGGTTGGCCGGCGTCGCCAGCCTGCTGGTTGCCGTCACCGCCGTCGTGCTGTCTCCGGCGTGGACGCCCACGCCTACGCCGTCGACTGTGCCCACGCCACCGGCCGGCTCGGGATCGGTTGTTGTGGCGGGTGACGTCACCGGGATCGTCTCGACCGGCGACAGCGGGACGAACATCCAGCACCGGTGACCTGGTGGAAACGGCGCGGTCGGTCACCCCGGCCCGCTGAGCCGGCGACGCCGACAGGTGATCCCATCCCGTCGGGCGGGTGGAGGGCGATCACGGTGGGCAGCGTCTCCGGGATCGTGTCCACAGGTGACCACGCGACCAACATCCAGCACGTCACCGTGGTGTCCGCGGAGGCGCTGGTCGCGCCGGAGGCGGTGTCGGCCCCGGCCGGCCTGCCGTCGGCGGTAGCGCAGGCCGGCGCCGACCTGACCAGTCCCACCACGCCTCTCCCCGACCAGCCGCCGCAAGTGCGCGTCCGCAAGCGGCTGCCATGGATCATCGGTGGGGTCGCGGCCGTGGTCATGCTCTGCTGTGGAATTTGTGCCGTCCCCACCCTGATAGGCGATACGGACGAGCCTGCCGTGGGCAGCGTGAGTCCGAGTTTCAGCGTGAGTCCGAGCCGCGCCTCGGCACCGACCAGCGCGGCTCCCGCACCGAAGCCGAAGGTCTACAGCGGGCGGGGTGACGACGTGGTCAAGGTCGGCGAGCTGACCGAACTGCTGGTCGTCAAGTTCAGTTGCCCACGCTGCACCCGCAACACCGTCCTGAAGTCGGACGGCCCCGAAACCCTGATGGTGAACGAGATCGGCTCGTACACGGGCAAAATGTGGATCAACCTGGAGGACGACGCGCTGACCACCCAGTTCGAGGTGGAGGCGCGCGGCGACTGGACGCTGACCATCGGCACCATCGAGAAGATGGCGACGAAAGCGACCCTCGGCAAGGCCACCGGGCGCGGCGACGACGTGATCTTGCTGGGTGGGGACGCCGATGCCGCCCGGATCACCCACTCCAAGGGGCAGAGCAACTTCGTGGTGAAGATCTACAGCCTGGACACGGGAGTGGATGACCTGCTGGTGAACGAGATCGGGGGTTACGCCGGAACCCTCCCGCTGCAGGCCCCAGCCCTGGTGCAGGTGACCGCCATCGGGATCTGGTCGATCAGCCCGCACTGACTCCCAGGCGGGGCGTCATCGGACGCCGCAGACACTGATGTGAGACACCTGATCTACTTTGGGATCTGAGCAGGGCGAGGACAGGAAGTGTCCGAGCACCCACGGAGCACCGCCGACCTGCTACGTGGGCGGCCGGAGCGTTCGGGGAACCACGTGTACCGTCAACCCGCTGGCGTGATCGCAATATACGGCGGGCGTCCAACGCGCGCACAGTTCGATCCGGCGCCTCGGTGGCGAGGCTCAGGCGAAGCACCTCGGCCACCTGCCGGCCCGTCGCCATGGCATCGACCCCGAATCAACCCGACCGGCGGCACCCGAGCCCTAATCCGTGTGGCGTGCCCTCACAGCGAGGGTTCGCGAAGCGTTGGAGGCGGGCATTCACAAACGACGTGGCTCAGAGAAGGAACATGCGTGACAGCGGCTTCGCGGCTTGCGACCGTGGCATCGCACCATCCGGCCGGGCAGATGTGGGCCGCCGCCCAACCGCCGTTACTGGCCAGGCCAAGATCCTGAGTGACGCTGTCACCGACCACGAGGCACACACCAAGCTCGTCCTGGGCCAAAGCTCGCCCGGTGACGGACGCGAAGACGGGGTTCGACTTCGCGGCACCTACCTCGCCAGAGACCAGGATCCGATCGAAGAACCCCGTGAGCGCCGCCCCGGAGAGCTTCCGGCGCTGGTGGGCCGGCAAGCCGTTGGTGGCTAGCCAGAGTCGATGGTTTCGACGGAGAAGGTTCAGCGTGGCATGGATGCCCGGCAGCGAACGGACGTGTTCGTGTCGAAACACCCGGTACGCGCGCACTGCGGTGCTCGCCTTGTCCAGGTCACCCCGACGCGAGTCGAGTATCGCGCGCCAGACCCGGATCTCATGCTGGCGCAGCGACTCGATGACAGGTTCAGGAAGTCCGGTGTTCTCGCGTGGTAGCCAAAGAGCCTCCCAGCCGCTGACGTGGGCAAGCGGGCCGGTGTGCCGGTGAGGGTGCGCCTTCCACAATTTCCGTATGAACCGCAGGGCCAGTTCGGTCGTCTCGACATCGTTGGGCAAGGCGACAGTCGAAAGCGTATGGACGACTGCTTCTCTCGCGGCCCGGACGTCGTCGATCAGAGTGTCGTCGAGATCCAGGATCATTACCTTCAAGTGCACTCACACCCCCTCCGAATACGTGCCGGACTCGGGGTCAGCCGCGAGGGGAAGACTTGAGTATGCGACTGAAAGCGCGTTCCCAAACGGGCAACACCTCCGTGTAGTCGCTAGTGGCGGCGAACTCCCTCGCTGCCTGCGCCATATGTGTCAGCCGGGTCGGGTCCGATCGCAATGCGGTGACCCTGTCTACGAAGGCCTGGGTCACGATGGGATCTGCGGGATCCCCCTCGATCAGACAGCCGGTGACGCCGTCGATGACTCGATCCGGTAGGGCCCCGGCCGGCGAGCAGATGATCACTGCTCCGGCAGCGGCTGCTTCCATGGCTGCAATGCAGCAGGTCTCCGGGTACGTCGTGGGGTACAGGTAGAACTGAGCCGTCAGTTGGAGCTTGATGAGGTCGGGTTTGGCTAGGCGACCCAGGTAGTGCACGCCCTCGGATGCCATCGACTCTGCGCGCTTGTACAGGGCTCCGGCACGACGCAGGTCTTCCTCGGCTGTTATGCCTCGCAGTAGGTGACTCGATGCAATGAACAGCTCGGCGTCCCGATGCGCCTCGCGGATGGAGGGCCACATGTCCAGCAGTGGTTCCAGGCCGCGCCTCGGGTTCGCGGCATGCAGAAACCGGCCTGCTACCTTGGGCGACTGTTCGGCGTAGTCCGACGTGTTCAGGCCGTCGGCTGTGACAACCCACTCTGCATCCGGTGGGTAACCAAAATCGTCGATATAAAGGTTGCGTTGAAAATCCGAGAAGGCGATCAGGAGGTTGACGTCGCCAGCGACGACTTGGCTGATAAGGCTGCCGTTGGGCGTCTTCAGTCCAAGTTTCGCCGCTCGCACTGGCGCATTGAATCGACCCGGCTCGATCCTCTTGGTTCGCACCCAAAAAATAATCACATCCCGGTACTCATCCTCGGCTAGTTCCGTGAGTGGCAGCCACTGCACGCCGAAGTCCTCGACGCGCGGGCAGTCGGCGTACACCCGCACTTCATGGCCTCGCGCGGCGAGTCGGCGGGAAGACAGGATCATGCCTGTCTCATTTCCGCCCACGCCTTTCGTCGTCAGGTCGGACGGCTGAACGGTCAGGTATCCGGGGTGCGCGATGTCGATTTTCATGGGGCTCCTGAACGCGAAATTCGAAGACGAGTTCTGTAGGAATTGCGGAGCCGTCACCGCCTATCTGAGTTCGAATCAGGTTCGCGCGTTAAGGGCTGGGCCAGCAGTCGCTAGGCGTAAGGGTTGGAGGGACCGAAAAGCATGTCGACGCGTTCGTGCTGCCGGGCGAACTCGTCGCGACGGCGAACCCGCTGCTTCCATAGGACGGCGAGCCACCGCAGAGCGCACGTGCGCTGATTCGCAGCGAATCGCTTGTGGTTGGCGTCCGTGACGCCGAGATCGGGTAGTACCTTCACCCACACCTCGTCGGGTACATCGCGCGCGCTGATGTGCTCGATGTGGTCGGCGGCGTCGAACGCCTGGTTGCTGAATCCGGCGTATTCGAAGTCGACGCAGGCAGCACCGTCGCCGGTCTGGAGCCAGTTGAGCAGGTTCGCGTCGCCGCGGGACAGGACCGGCTCGTCTTGCTCGATGACCACGTCGGCGTCGCCGCTGCTATGCCAGGCGGCAAGCAGTTGCTGCATGGCGGGCGCGAGTGGGTCGTCGGCCTGTTCCTCGAGCAGTTTGGGCCATGCCTGGGTCAACCGGACCAGGTAGTGTTCGCCGCTGTCGATGCGGGGCAGCCCCGCCATCAGCCCGGACAGCGGTACCGCTTGTAGTTGCGTCGTCGTGCGGGCGAGGCCGCGTAGTGCATGGAGCTGGTCGGGTGCTTCGAGCAGCGGAGTGCCGTGCAGTACGGTCATCCCGAGGGCGGGTTCGACCTCGGCCGGGTCGAGCCACAGTGGGACCGGGACGGTGCCGAGGTGCTGCGGCTCGATGAGGTTCAGTGCTGCCCATTCGCGCTCGGCGCGGCGCCGGTCCGTCTTGGTGTAGAACTTGATCACGGTGTCGTCGCCATCCGGCGACGTCCAGCGGTAGAGATCGTTCTGCATGCCTCCGGTAAGGGGGCGTACGCCGAGCGTGGCCAGGGAGTCGCTGAGGGCTTCGCCTCCACGCGTACGTGCCTGCCGGAGTGCAGCGAGCAAGTCCTGGGGGGCCTCGTGGGATCGGGCAGTCATGCTGTCTTCGGCTCCTAAGGTGATCGAGGGTTGATGGACGGCACCGACCGTAGTAGCTGGTTACGCGGTGGGTCTCGCGACGCCGCCGGTCGTGTCACGCCGTGGTGGCGAGTTTCGCGGCGAAGGTCGGCACGGTGGACAGGTCGGCGAGCACCGCGTGATGTGTCTGTTGGGCGTCGAGTCCGGTGACGTTGACTCGATGCAAGCTGGGATCGGCTTGCGCAAGTTCGGTGTACGCATCGTGGACGAACCGGAGGAAGGCGCGCTGCTCCGCGGTGTACGGGTGACCTTGCCGGAGCTCCGCGCGGGCGATGGCATCGTCGGCGGGCAGGTATAGCCATACAGACCGGACCGCAGCGGGGCCGGCGAAGGACCCGACGTTGCGCAGCCACGCGATCGCGTCGGTGGGGACGATGTGGTGCTGCTGCAGGAGCCGGGCGAGGCTGTAGGAGTAGAGGGTGTGGATTCCGCGGTCCTCGATGACGGTGCTGCCGTCGATGAGTGGACCCGCGATGTCGGTGGCGTACGTGTCCGCGCGGATCGCTGCGCCGAGCAGGGTGTCGGTGACGACGTTCTCGTGTCGAGAGAACGGATCACCGGAGTCGAACAGCGTCAGCAGCGCCCGGCCGAGCGGGTCGGCGTCACGGGTCAGGTTGTCTGGCAGGTAGTTGACGGGCAGGCCCTGTCGGGTCAGGAAGTCGGCGAGCTTGCCGGACTGGGTGCTCTTGCCGGCGCCGGGCAGCCCTTCGAATCCGATGAGCATCCGCATCTCCTTGTTCAGGCGTACGTGGTGCCGGCGGTTGCCTGGCGCAGTGTGTCGAGTACCGCGACGCTCAGTCCGGGTGCGGTGACGATCGTGGTGCGAGAGGCGAGGTCGTGGGGCGTGCCGCCGGTGTCGGTGACGCTCGCGCCAGCTGCTAGGGCGATCGCGACGCCGGCAGCCATGTCCCAGTCCCGGTTGCCGAGGGTGATGCTGGCGTCGAGGGTTCCGTCGGCGACGAAGGCGAGGTCCACGGCGGCGGAGCCCAGCATGCGGACCTTCCCGGCGGCCGGGGCCAAGGCGGCGTGCAGGGCGATGGCGACGGCGTTGCGTTCGTCGGCGTCGTCGCCTGTGCCGTAGTCGCCGATGGCGATCACGGCCTCGGCAAGGTTCCTCGTCGCGGACGGTGCGATGGCTTGGTTGTTGCACCAAGCGCCGAGTTCAGCGGCTCCCCAGTAGGTACGGCGGAGTGTGGGAAGGCTGATCACGCCGAGCAATGGCCGGACACCGTCGGTGAGGGCGAGGGAGACACCATAGAGCGGCAGGCCGTGGACGAGGTTGACGGTGCCGTCGATCGGGTCAAGGACCCATCGTCGTCGCGGCCGAGCCGGGTCGCCGCCTGCCTCCTCGCTGTACCGGTCGATGTCGGGGGTTCGCTCTTCCAAGAAGGCGAGGATCTGCTGCTCGATGCTCAGGTCGAGGTCGGTAACCACGTCCTTGGGCCCTTTGGAGGTGACCTTCCGGACGGCGGCCGTCTCTAGGACTCGTGTCCCGAGTTGCACGGCAGCGCGGGCGATATCGAGCAGGTCGGCGAGCTGGCGCGTCATCGGGCGGCTGCCTCCGATCGGGTGGTGTTCAGCTGGTCGAGGTAGCCGATCGCGGCGTCGAGCAGTTCATCGGCGGAGGTGTCGGTCCGCAGCCGCAATGCGGGACCGGTGATCGGGTCTGCGGACTGCTGCAACTGCTGGTACAGGCTGAAGGTGCGGTTGCCTGCGGGGTGGGTGCCGCCGCGTCGGTCGGCGTCGAGCCGGTCGCGGGCAACGTTGTCGGGGCACCAGCAGGAGATGACGGCCAAGGGCTGGCCGAGCGTGGTGGCCAGGTGGGTGACGTCGGCGAGCTGGTACGCGCGGGTGCCGGTGCGTTCGAGGACGACCACGGCGTCCGGGTCGCGGGTGAGCCGTTCCCGGGCGGCCAGATGCAGCAGGGACACGACGAAGTCGTCCTGTTCCCGCTGGTAGGTGACCTGCCCGGACGGGCCGTACAGGGCAGCGCGTACGAGGTCTTTGTCCAGCAGCAGGCAGCGGCCGCCGAAGTGCCGGCCGAGGCTGGTGGCGAGCGTGGTCTTGCCAGTGCCGGGTAGACCGGTCAGTTGCACGATCATCAGTGGCCCCCTGCCAGAGGCGTGTCCTGCGGGAGTTGAGGCCAGCAGGAGCGGATGACTTTCCAGCCCGCCCGCGACGGTTTGTCGAGGGCGGTGGCTGGTTGTGGGTCGGTGTCGTCGAGGGCGTAGTGCAGCGCATCGGCCAGCGCGGGCCAGCGGCGCTGGGAGGCGACGCGGGCCAGGGTGTGCCGGAATCCGTCGTCTCGGTGCAGGACCGGCAGCGGCGCCTGGTGTTCACCGCTGCTGGGTGCGGGTATGCGCCGATCGAGAATCGTGTGAATAGTGGCGTCGTCGCCGGTGTGGGCCAGCCGGGTGGTCAGGTCGAGGGTGAGCCCAGGCACGATGGGGTCGTCGAAGTCGCGGTGCAAGGTCGTGGGGCTGCGGCCAGTGCTGTAGTAGCCGCGGCGGGTGAGCACGTCCGCGGCGGTGGCCGCCGCGGATGCGGGGATGAGGATGTCGACGTCGCTGGACTGCCGGACGCCTGCGCCGGGGTAGAGCAGGGCGGCATGGGCGATGCCGTTGATCGCTGCGGCAGGCACATCGTGGTCGTGCAGCGCGATGATGATCGCTGCGGCTTCCTGGTGATGCTTTCGCGATCGGTGGGCGTTGAGGCGCAGTTGCCCACGCAGGAACTGCTGCATAGGCCGGGGAAAGCTCTGGGTGTGGTGGTGTCGGCTGAGCCAGTCCGCCAACAGGCAGGTCATCTTGGCGTTGATGACGTACTCCAGCACCTCGCCCAAGGGATGGATATCGTCCGGGCCGGGCATCTCGCCGAGTTCCCAGTGAGCCGGTTCGCTCGCCGCCCGCAACAGCCGGTACACGCGCGGACAGCCGGTGGTGTCGGGAAAGAAGCTCTGGACGAGTTCTGTGGCGTTCATCCGGCTACCTCGTTGTGGAGCAGCCGGCCGACGGCGGCGGCCAGCGCGACCGGGTCGGCGCCGGCACGGATGCGGAAACAGGGCTGTTCGGCCAGGACTGCGGCTGCCTGCTCCACATTCCGGTAGACGATGGCGTCCTTGGGGGCTGCGGCGAGCCACTGGTTGGTGTGGGCGCTGGCGCCACGCTGCAGGTCGTGCATGAACATGCGGGTTCTGTTCAAGGTGTCGGTGACCTCGTCCGGGTCGACCCGCTCGACCTGGACCTCGCTTCTGGCTGGGTCGAGCTGCGGCCAGAGCATCATCGAGACGCTCAGGTCGCGGGCGACGGTCGCTCCGGGCTGCATCAGTGCCGGGAAGGCAGGCGGCTCCACGACGATCTTGGTAGGGAACGTCCACCGTTTCTCGGCCGGCAGCGTCTGCTGCTGCGGCGGGACCAGGTGCCGCAGGTGCGGCAGGGCGGTGAGGGTGCCGATCCCGGCCCGCAGCGGCATCGGCCATGGATAGCCGTGCAGGCGCTCGCCGGTGGCGTGGAGCATGAGCCGGTCGTTGGTCGAGTAGTCGCCGCCGAGATGGTGCAGGCTCGCCAGCAGCGTCGTCGTCTTGCCCCGACCGCGGTTGCCCGCAATCAGGACGCCACGCTCGGCATAGGTGAAGGCGGCGGCGTGGGCGTAAACCATTCCGGCTGCCAGCAGTTGCGCGGTCATGGCTTGCCGAACCAGCCGCGGTGCCCAGTCAAGAGCAGCGGAAACGTCGTCACACCAGGCGCAGATCACCTTCGCGGCCGGGTCAGCGTGCAAGAGGGTGCGCCGGGCCGGAACCCAGAACACGTTCTGGAGGGAACCGTGGTGCCGGTACGCGTACGTCTGCGGCCCGATGTCGAACTCGTCCCCGTCGGTGTGCGCACCTGGATTCTTGACGACGTCCGGGTCGTAGTTCAGGTGTACCTGCCAGGTACCGCCGCTGCCCGGAAGTTCGTCGTAGGAGTAGAGGATCTTCCGGGCCTCCTCCAGGACGCCCGCGATGTCGGTGGTGAGCGTGACCGACGCGGTAGCGCACCGGAACGTCGCCGTGTCGGCCGTTGCAGTGGGATTCGGTGTGGTCATCGAGGATCCGTTCGGTGGCAGACAGGTACTTGGTGGCGCGCGTGTGCGACCAGGGCGGCGAGCGTCGCGCTGTCGGCGTTGCGGTAGAAGTCCGGAAGACTTGTGCCGGCGACGATGCCACGCAGCCAGGCCGGCTCCGAGACCGGTTGTGCGGCACCCCAGACGGCCAGACTGTCGGCGGACCCGGTGATTGCGAATCCCTCCCTGGCACGTACCGCGGTGAGCTCGACCGGTGCCGCTCGCCGATACTTGCCTCGATCGCCGGCCGCCGGTGCCTGGTGCGGTGGTGCGGTCTCAGCTGGGAGGTCGGTGTAGAAGTTGAACACCGCAGCGGGGCCGTCGAGGACAAGGGTGAGGTGCCAGCCACCGAAGGGAATGACTGCCATTTCCCCGGCATCACACGTCTGACAGGTCAGGACCGGCTCACCCGAGTTGGTGCGCCATGCGGCCAGCATCAGGACCCGCCCGGTCAGCGTCTGGAAGATTTCGAGCTGCTTCGGGGTGTTCCAGTGCCCGGTGGAGCGGATCAGCTCTCCTCCGGGCAGCTGGCCCGGCTGGTACTCGACCAGGTCCGCGAACCAGTCGGTATCGCAGGCCGTCCGCGGTAGGAGCACGTCGCGGTGCGCGGTATACAGGAGCGGGTCGTGGCCGCCGCAGTAGCCGACGACATCGTCGGTGACGAACACCGCGTCGCCAGCCCGGTGCCGTTGCAGCAGGTCCGACAGCCGGTATTCGGTTCCGGGGCCGGCAGGTCGCAGCGGCGTCAGCAGTGAAGCGGTGCGGGACATCGCGGGGGTCATGACGGCTCCACGATGCCGTCGCCAGCCGTCTGGCATGCGGTCGCCAGCAGGTCGATGAGCTGACCGAGATGGGTGATGACGGGAACGTCGCCTTGGGCGGCCTCGCCGTCCGGCCGGTAATGCACGGCTCGGCACCCGGCCATGAGCGCCCCGTTGACGTCGGTGAGGCGGTCGTCGCCGACATGCCACACCCGCTCCGGCGGGCACTGCGCCCGAGCGGTGATCGCGGCGAACACGCCGGGGTGCGGTTTCGCGATACCGAGTTCTCCGGAGAAGAGAATGTCTGCGAAGTACACGGACAGGCCGAGGTCGTCGAGGAGCTGCTGGTGCACCTCGGCCGAGGTCGCGAGGGTGTTGGAGGTCAGCACGAGCCGGGCGCCGCTCATGCTCAGCGCGGTGAGTGCCTCGACAGCGCCCTCCAGTGGTTGCGGGCACCCACGCAGGGCGGCATGGGTGTGCACGACGCGCAGCACCGAGGCCATCTGTGGCGTGTCGGGAATGCCGAGCGGCCCCCGGATCGCTGCGAGCATGTCATCCAGGACCGGCTGAACGCCGTGCCGCCGCTGCTGGCGCAGAACCTCCCGGTCTGTGGCGCTGACGGCAGCGCGAACCTCATCGAGCGTACGGCGGTGCCCGAACGCGTCGAAGACTCGCGCGAACTCCGCCACCCGCCAGTCGGCGACCGCGCCTTTGTCGGTGTGGTCGATCAGCGTTCCCCACAGGTCGAGACTGACGGTCCACCCCGGCAGGGCTTCGGCGGTCATCATCGGCTCCGTCCCGGACGCTGGCTGCGTATCCACGCGGCGGTCTGCGCAAGATCACCACTGCTCCACAGCAAGGATCCGGGGACCACGCCCGTCGCGCCGGCGTCGGCCAGCGGTGCCACGGTGTCCCGGCGGATCCCGCCGTCGGCGAAGATCGGGACACATCGGCCCGCCGCGTGCAGCAGGTGCCGGGTGTCGGCGATCCGGGCAACGGCGGCCGGGTCCATGGAGGTGCCCTTGGTGCCCAGCGGCGTGCCGATCAGGACGACGGCGTCCGCTGCCGTGAGCATGTCGGCCACGTCGTTTGGCGGGGTGTCGAGGGTCAGGGCGACCCCGGCCGCTCGGCCGGCGGCGCGGATGACGTCGATGGCGTCGGTGGCCTCTCGGGCTTCTGCGTGCACGGTGATCAGGTCTGCGTCGGCGTCAACGAACGCCTGCGCGAGCTGGGCTGGATGGTGCGCCATGAGGTGCACATGCAACGGCAGGCTGGTGTGCGCCCGGACGGCGCTCACCAAGTCGGGGAAGAACAGCGGCTGCGGGACGAACACGGTGTCGGAGGCGTCGATGTGCAGCAGATCGGCGTAGGGGCTGACCCGAGCGGCCTCGGCCCCCAGTGCCGACAGGTCGGCGGACCATAGGGATACGTCAAGCAGGAGCCGGTCGGTCGGCAGCGTGTCGAGGAAAGACGTCATGGTCTATCAGTTCCTCCCGTGTGGGGGCACCGGCGTGTGCGGTTGCGCTGCCGTGGTCTGGTCCGCGGCCCGAGGTGCGGCCCTCAGTACGCCGAGGAGCTCGGAGGTGATCTCGTCGGCGACGTCGTCGGAGTCGCGTAGCCCGACCCGTACGCGCAGCACCGGGGGCACCCGGTCGGTGAGGACCTGGCGGTACGCCGCGGCGTACCGGGGCAGGAACAGCAGCCGTTCGATAGCTGCCGGATTGCCGCCGCCGTGGCCCCTGCTGATCGCCCGTTCCCGGGCCAGCGGCCAGGGGGTGTCGAGAAAGACGGGTACGTCGGGCGTGCAGAACCAAGGCGCAGACAGGCCTCGTATGCGGGTCAAGGTCTGGGCCGGGTCTGCCTGCGGATCGGTCTCGGTCAGCACGGTCAACGCCCAGGCGATCTTGGAGTAGATACCGTGGTCGACGAGCACGACATCGTTGGTGGCCAGCGCTGGCCCGAAGCAGGTGAGGTGGTGGTGGGCTTCGCGGCACAGCCGAAGCAGCACGTCGACGGTGCTGTGGTGGGCGCTTTGGTATCCGCCGAGTCCGGTGCGGGAGCGTAGAGGAGCAGTTTCGAGGAACTGCGACAGGCGGCCGATGGTGCCCGGTTCGCTGCCGTAGTGGATGACGGCGGTGGTGAAGCCGGCTTCCCGTAGGCGGGTGCTGACCAGGCGGGCTGCGGTGGTCTTGCCCGCTCCCCAGACGCCTTCCATGGTGACCAGGCGGCCTTGCGGCAGCGCCAGCCAGCGCATCGGGTCGACGGGGTTGCTCCGCTGGAGGGCTGGTGCCGGTGGCGATGGCGCCAACGACTGCATCTGTAATCCCCTTGCTCTTAGCTGGCCGGCCGCAGCGTGGGCAGCCAGTGGAAGTCGACCCGGGGATCGTGGGTCGGTTCGTACTCCAGTCCGACCCAGCCGGCATAGCCGATGTCGCGCAGTGCGGCGAAGTACGCCGGGTAGTCCAGTGCTCCGGAGCCGGGCCGTCCCCGGCCGGGATCGTCGGCGATCTGCACGTGCAGCAGCCGCTGGGCGTGGCGACGCAGCAGGCCGGGCACGTCCTCGCCGGAGCGTCCGTGGTGGTAGAGGTCGCACAGCAGCCCGGTGTTGGTCAGCCTGGTGAGGTCGTTGACCGCGTCGGTGGTCGCCGCGGCGGTGTCGGCGTCGCTGATCGGGTAATCCGGGGCCTCCATGAGGCTGATCGCCTCCAACGCGACGCAGGCGCCGATTGTGTCTGCGGCTGCTGCGGCGGTGGCGAGGTTCTCGACGGCCAGCAGGTCCTGCTGGTGCGGGTCGACGCCAGGTTCGCGGTTGCCGTAGAGCGCCATGAGGATGCGGCAGCCGACCCGGTCGGCGAACCTGGTCGCGACGTCCAGGCAGGTGAGGAACTCGCCGTGCCGGGCGGGGCTCGACAACAGCCCACGGTCGCCGGCGCGCATGTCGCCCTCAATGAGGTTCATCGCGACCAGCTGTACGCCGGCGTCGGCGAGCGCGGCCGTGAATGCGTCGACGTCGGTGACGTGTGGTTCGGGGCCGGTGAAAGGCCACCAGGTTTCGACGGTGGTGAACCCGTCGGCGGCGGCAGCGGCGGGCCTGTCCAGCATCGGCAGGTGCCCGTAGAGCATGGACATGTTGGCGGCGAACCGCAATCCATCCGTATCCATCGTTCCTCACAAAAGTCGGCCATGGGCTCGATGGCCCGGTGAGCAGAGGGGGCCGCGACGTGGCTCAGGCGGCGACGGTGGACATCGCCCGTTGGAACTCCTCGGCGCGGTGCGGCGGGTAGCGCCCTTCCGCCATCGCGGGCACGTAGTAGCTGCCGACTCGTTCCCACGTCCATGGGTCGTGCGCGAACGTGCCGGTGATGCCGTTGTTGACCAACGCGATCCACCGTCGCAGGCAGCTGGGGCACTGCCCGCAGTGCGCGAAGGCGTCGCCGGGAGTGGCGCACGAGAATGTCTGCAGCAGCGTGTCCACCGGCAGCCCCGCGGCGAGGTACCAGGCGACGATCTCGGTCTTGGTCTTGTCCCAGAACGGGCTGTCGACCCGGACAGGTCGTCCGGCGAACTCGGTCAGCACGTCGCTCATCCGCGCGAACGCCTCCGGGCTCTTGTCCGCCGTGTGATCGCCCTTGACCCCGATACACCAGATGACGTCCGCGCGGAACGCCGCGAGCATCGCGAACAGCACGTTGCGGAACGTGATCAGGTCGCCCTGCACCGTGGCCCGGGCCGACAGGTCGAGCTCGGCGCTGATCTCCAGATCCATGCCGTGTGCCGCGGCGAGCGCCCGCACGGTATCGATCTCCTGCTGCCGGCCGTAGTGGCCGCTGTCGAAGTACAGCGCCGGTGGCTTGCCGAGGAAATGCCAAGCCGGGAACGAGTCCAAGCCGGCGGAGAAGAGCAGAACTTCACGCACAGGGTGCTCCTTGCCGAACGTCGTCGTGGGGGATCGCGGGGCTATGCAGGGCCGCGCGGACGCCGGTGCAGTTCAGCGCCAGTCGTGCAGCTGTTTGCCGGGGGGCGTGTCCGGCGCCGGAGATCACCGGTGTGTGGCCCATGTGCTCGCCTCTCGCGAGATCGTCTGTGCGTAGCCGTTGATGCGTTCCTCGGTGTCGTGGTCGGTCAGGACAACGGCCAAGGTGCGGTCGATGACCGTCGCCGCCTGCCGGCACGGCGAACCGGCATAGCGGGCGAAGGCTGACCGCCGGTCGGCGGGCATCAACCCGAAGGTGCCGACGCTGTTGGGCACCCCGAGCTGGGCGAGGTGTTCGCAGAACGCCCGCGGATGGTCCAGGTCAACCCTGATCAGAGCGCTGTAGCCGTTGTCACCGGTCGCTGCGGGGGTCGCCGTGATCCCCGGCGTTGCGGTGAGCAGGACGGCGAGCCGGCGGGCCTGCCGCCGACGACGGTCGAGAAGTTCGTCGAACCGGGCCAGATTCGCGTGGGCGAGGACTGCGAGCGGTTCGGCGAGGCGGTAGTTGTAGCCGACCGTTTCGGGCTGGCCGCCGTACGGCGGCAGGTGGTGCGCCCGCAGGGCGCGGGCCCGGCCGGCGATGTCGTCGCGGTCGGTTAGCAGGTAGCCGCCTTCACCGCACCAGAGGATCTTGCCGTCCTTGAGGCTGAAGCAGCCCACGTCGCCGTTGGTTCCGGCAACTCGCCCCTCGGTGCTGCTGCCCTGGGCCTGACACGCGTCCTCGATCACCACCAGGCCGTGTGCGGCGGCGACGCGCGCCAACTGTGTCGGATCGCCTTGGCGGCCCCACAGGTGAACAGGCAGGATCGCCTTGGTAGCGCTGGTCACCTTAACGGTGAGATCGTCCAGGTCGAGACCACAGCCGTGGCGATCGCAGTCGACGAAAACGGGCCGGGCTCCGGCATAGATGATTGGCGCAACCGACATCACCACGGACAGCGCTGGCACCAAGACTTCGTCACCAGACCCGACACCGAGGCAGAGCAGGGCGGTATGCAAGGCCGCAGTGCCCGACGACACCGCGACGGCGTGCCGGACCTGGAACCTGGCGGCGAGCTCGTCTTCCAGGGCTGCGACATACTCGGTGCCGGCCGGCCGGGGCATCTGCGTTAGCAGCCGCGACAGGTCTTCGACGGCGCCGCCGCGTGCGGTGAGTGGCCCGGCGGTCATGTCGGCACCTGCTCGGTCAGGAACCGGTCGAAACCCATCAGTGGCCACATGTTGACGCAGTCGCGACTGAACAGCGCGCAGTCGATGCACGGCCCAGCCGCTGTGAACAGCGTACGGGCGTCGGCGCCGCGGATGGTCGGTGCGGTGGCGGTGGCGGTGATCTTCAGACTCGACGGGCAGTCATACAGGCTGCCGTCCGGTTCGATGAAGAACAGGTTCGTGCCGCCGAAGCAGCCGCTCACGAAGCCTGACTCGTGGGTGATGCTGTCGACGACTCTGCCGGGGTAACTCGGGTCGGGCAGTCGCACTGGCATGCCGGAGCGGTAGAGCTGCGTGAATGCCTCCGACATCGGGTCTGCGTCGCCGCCGGTCAGCGACAGCTGTGTGCGCAGGGCATGGCCGCGGTCGAGCGCGATCGGCTGCGGCACGAAGTAGTCACAGCCGAGCTCGGACGCCAGCACGGCACCGGCCCTGATGACGTCGATGTTGAGTCGGGTGATCACGGAGTACAGGCCGACCTTCGGTGATGGGCTGCTGCCCCGGGCGGCGATCAATGCCTGGATGCCGCTGATCACATCCTGGTGCCCGTGTTTGCCGTTGCGGGCCGGACGCCACGTGTCGTTGTAGCCAGCGTCCGGCGAGTCGACGGACACGGACACGGCGTCGACGCCCAAGGTGATGATCCTGTCCACCAGTTCGGGCCGGTTCAGCGGGATCCCGTTGGTGCACAACACCACCTGCACGTCGGCGGCTTTGATCGCGGCGATCACCTCCATCACCGGCGGCCAGATGAGCGGTTCGCCACCGGCGATGAAGATTCGCTTCACCCGGGACCCGGGCAGGGTGTGCACGAAGGCGGTGATCGCAGTGAGGTCCAGGTCGGTGCGGGCCAGGTGTGACATCGCTCCGGATTGCTGCGGCATGGCTTCGCGGTGCTCTTCGATCGTGCCGAAGTAGCAGTACCGGCAGCCGAGGTTGCAGGGTGACCGTAGCGCCCACAGCAGGGTGACCGGGCTCAGGTCGGCCGTCATGCTGGGGCCTCCCACGGGAAGATCACCCAGCTGTCGACCTGGTGGCCGAGGTACCTCACGACGTCGGTAGGGCTCTGCGGCCTGTGCCAGTTCGCGCGGTTGACGGTCAGCACGGCGGTACGTACGCGCGTGGCCCCGGCGGCGTGCAACAGGCCAACGGTGCAGACGAGGGTGTCGCCGCTGCCCGCGATGTCGTCGACCAGCAGCACGTCCATGCCCTTGAGGTCGCCGAGGGTAGCGGGGTTCACGACCTGGGGTGTGTCGGACTTGTCGGCGTTGACGGTGTCGTCGAGGGTATGGACCACCTCCACCGATCGCACCTCACGGACGCCGAGCTGGTGCGAAAGCAGGACGGCCGGGACGAGGCCGCCGCGGAGCACGCCCACCAGCACGTCTGGCAGCCGATCGGCGCGGACCTGGCCGGCGATCGTGTCGACCGTCTTGGTGACATCGGGCCAGGTGAGGACGATCGGGGTCTGGTCACCGGCCACGTTCGTCACCCCAGATGAGGACATGGGCGCGGCTGGTCACGTTCCATCCGTGCGTCAGCGCGGCATCCGCCATCCACCGCATCCGCTCGACGACCACGTCCGCGGTGGTGCCCTCTGGGGACAGCCACACCTGTGTGAGCCCGAACTCGTGCTGCAGAGCGACGATTTCCTGAATGTCGGCAGGGCAGGTCACCACGAACTTCCACCGGGCTTGTCCGGTGTCCTGCAGCTGCCTGATGACGTGCGGCTTGATCCGTCTTCCACGCGGGACCGCGGAACTCTCCAGCTTGAGACCGGCGTTGAAGCACACGCCGGCGGCGATCAGGTCGCTGCCGGGGGCGACCGTGGCGTTCGTCTCGACCTCGACCGCGCGTCCGTCCGCACGTGCGGACCACGCGAGGTGAGTGACCACATCCCGGTGCAGCAACGGCTCGCCGCCGGTCACGATGACCAGGTCGACCGGCATCAGCGACGGGTCAGCGGTGGCCGGATCGATCCGTAGCAGCTCATCCCAAATCTCGGCCGACGTCATCGTTCGCGCCGTGCCCGGGTCGTGCCGGGCCACGTTCCAGGTGTATTCGGTATCGCAGATCATCGTGCCGTCAGTCGGCGTGTCACTGGTGCGCGGCAACGCCGCGTAGCCGCATGTGAGGTTGCAGGCCATGAGGCGGGCAAACAGTGCCCGGCGGCCGAAGCTGGGCCCTTCGCCTTGGAACGAGTAGAAGAGGTCGGCGACCTGCGCAGTGTCGGCCTTGCGTCGGACCATAGGGTGAGCCGCAGTAGTCAACGAGACCATCTCCTTTCGGCCGAGACTGGAATCCGGAACTCCGCCCAGCTGGTCGCCGTTTCGCTGACCTTCACGGCCCCGACGTGCACACCGTCGGGAAGCGGCAGCTTCTCGGCGCACCAGTCGAAGATCAGCCGGGCTAGGTTCTCGCTGGTCGGCTCGACGGTGACAACGTCGTTGATCAGCCGATGGTCGAACGTATCGGCCAGGTACTGCTTTACGGGCTCGAGTTCCGCGAAGTCGACGACGAAGCCGGGACCGCTCAAAACCTGCGCAACGAGGGTCACCTCGACGGCGTACGAGTGGCCGTGGACTCGCGCGCACTTGTGGTGCTCCGGCAGGTCCCCAAGCCGGTGCGCAGCCTCGAACTTGAAGGATTTTCCTATGCGGTACTCCCCGCCCCTGGCGGCAGCCGGCGTCCTCCCTGCCATGGTGTTGCTCATGCGGCACGTCCCGCCATCGACGCCAGCTGGAGGAACTCGGCGCGGGCAGTGGCGTCCGTCTGGAGGGCCCCGGTCGTCGCGACCGTGATTGTCAATGATCCTTGCGCCCGGACACCGCGACATGTCATGCAGGTGTGCTCGGCCCGCAGCAACACGCCCACGTCAGCGCATTCCAGCTGCTGCTGCAGGAACCGGGCGACCTGCTGCCCCAGGCCCTCCTGTGTCTGCAGGCGTGCGGCGAACATTCGTACGGACCGCGCGACCTTTGATAGGCCGGGAATGAACGCTGCTGGGCGGTAGCCGACGGCCGCAGTCCCGAAGAACGGAAGAAGGTGGTGCCCGCACACCGAAGTGAACTCAATCCCACCGGTCACGACCAAGTCATGCTGGTCGTCCTCGTTCGGGAACTTGGTGAACTCCCAGGGCTTTTGGGTGAGCATCTGTGTATAGGCGTCAGCGACCCTGCGCGGGGTGTTGACGCCGACCTCAGTGCTCGCATCGACGCCGAGTGCGGTCAGTAGCTGCCCGACGGCCAGCTCAGCGGCGTTCCGGTCGATCGAGGGTGCCGTCGGGGGTAGGAGCGTGTGACCAATTTCCAGATCGGAAAGAGTAGTAACCACCAGGTCTCCTTCGGGGGTGAGGCCGAACTCCCGGGAATGCGTGTGCTGTGTCCGCCTCGGCGCGGATCGGGACGTGAGGGGCAGTTGCGATCTGGCCGGAGTTCAGGGCGTCCGCCTGCTGCTCCACCCTGAGTCACGCCCAGGAGGTCGTGACGACGACGCATCTTCTATCTGGCAGCGGTGTTGGCGGGAAGCTGGATCTCCTCGCTGCCTGCGGGCCAAGTCCCGACTCCAACACCGTCTGCGTATGCTCGACTTGATCACCGCCGAGATAAGATGTCATGTCGGAACGCCTCCCTGTAGCGACCGCTCATGCCGTGATGGGGTACGCCCCGCGCCGCATGCAGCGCCGGGTCGAGGCGTACCTCATCCCGTCACCTGGCCGACGGAGGCTTCGTCGCGGACGACCAGGGAGTCGATCGAGTCAATCGCTTGCCTGTCGCTTATCGTTACCAACACGATGCCCAACGTCAGGAAGGGTGCGCCATGACCGAGGGCGGGTATCAATATGCGTCTCGCGCATGACGGCGACCGGGCGGCATATGGAACCTTGGAGCATGCCCTCGCACGATCCAATACTGGTGGTCACACAAGGACGCCACGATGACTGCGACTCACAAGGCGCGGTACTGCCGTTGCGGCGCCCGTCTGGCCCGTGACAACCCCGGCACGCGCTGTGCCCCGTGCGTCGCTCATGAACGAGATCATCTCTACGCGGCTCCCGAGCTTCCGGCCGACTTTTGGGACGAGGTGGTGCTCAGTGAGGCGCTCCGGAGCCGGCACATGGGCCGGGTTATCCGGGCTTGGCGGACGCACCCCCACCACGGGCGGCGATCGATCTCCCAAGATCGCGTGGCGTCGTGGGTGGGGCTCACGCAGGCTCAGCTAAGTCGGATCGAGAACGGCCCGGCGATCGCCCACCTTGATCGGCTGTCCCAGTGGGCGGAGGTGCTGCGGGTTCCGGCCGACCGTCTGTGGTTCGCGCTACCAGCCGTCACGGAACGGCCGGCCGAGAAAGAGGACAAGGTGAAGCGGCGCAACTTGATCGCGGTAGCCGGGGTGACGCTGGCGACCGGGGTGTTCGGGGAAGCAACGCCTGCAAGGCCGTTGAGCAACGACGGGGAAGAGGTCGAGTGGTTCGCATGGCACCTTTGGCAGCACCGAGCCGAAGAACTGCACTCGTCTCAGATTCCTGATCACGTACGCCGTCGGCTTGACAGGCATCCCGACATCATTCGGACAGCAGAGGACACATACCGGCTCACTGATCCAGCGATTGTGGATGTGTTCGTAGCCCACCGCGTCTTCGGCGATATCACGCGGGGTAGCGGGCACCTGCTTGCCGCCGCGCAGACCAGTCATGCAACCGATCTGACCATCGGCGCGTTGACCGCCGATGACGAGAGCGCTCGACGAGCGTTGGTCGCGTGGATGCGACACGGACCCACGGCAGTCTTGCGGGTGAACTCGGCTGGCATCCTTGCGAAAGTCGGGTCGCCCAAGGTTGGCGACGCAGCGATTTCCGCCATTCGTGGCGACGATGACGTCCGACATCTGTACTTGACCGCCGTCACGTGTCGTGTGCTGGACATGTCATGGGATGAAGCCGCACGCGTCGCCGCTTTGGCCGCCGAATCAGGTAACCGAGCCTCCATGGGTCTGGCATCGGCGCGTCAGACGTGGGCCACCGAACGCCTGACAGCAGAGCTGATCAACCCGCGCGACGCTGCGGCACGTTGGTGCAGTGCGGTCCTCCTCGCAACACTGCCCAGCGCTCTATTCGACACAACCCGTCAGGCGGTCATGAACGCCGTATTGCGTGAAGCGTGCTGCGAAAACCTGCGCGCATATGCCGCCGTCCTTGCCGGAACTAGTCCTCTCAATACCTAGGAGTCCGAATGAAGCTGCTCGCCGTAAAGCCCGGCGAAGAGGTCATTGCAACGCTAAGCAGGCGTGCCGCCGAGGCGGGCATCACCAACGGCGCGATCATTTCTCTTGTCGGCGCGATCGATGCATGCGCAATCAGCAACATGCCGGCCAGTGACGCAAAGTCGGATGTCGTTACGGAGTATAGCCAGCCATTCGAGTTGAGCGGTACTGGCGAGATTGTTGATGGCAAGGTGCATGTGCACGTTGTCCTTGGTCGTGAAGGTGACATGGCGCTCGCTGGTCACCTGCATTGGGCGAAGGTCGAAACCTTCTTCGTCCACGCATACACGTTATCTCTCAGCGCGGACGATTGTTGAACCGCTACCCCAGGGGTGTAGGTGGAATGGACGATTCGCGCACCCAAGTGGACCAGACGGCGGTGATGGAGGAGGGGCATCCTCGTGGATCCGCAACAGCTCAGTGACGTGAAGAGGGCGCTGGGTCGACGGCTCGGCAGGTGGCGTCGGACGCGTGGGCTGACTCAGGACGATGTCGCACGGCGGGTGCACAGCACCCGGAGCACGGTCGCCAACGTCGAGAGCGGCCGGCAGGTGGTGGACCGTGTCTTCTGGGCGCAGTGCGAGTCGCTTCTCCAGGCCGACGGCGAGTTGATCACCGGTTATGACGAGTACCGGTCCCTTGAGGTCCGACATCAGCAGGAGAAGGCCGAGGCGGCCCGTCATGCCCGCTGGGGAGCGGTGCTGGATCGTCGGGTGATCGCCGAGGCGGCGCAGCATCACGACACGCCGTTCCTGCCCCGGGCCGATGCCGTGGCGGCGGACGCGGCGTTTGTGGGGGCCGTGGACGGGGCGTACGTTGGGATGCGGCAGGCGATCAGGGTCGCCGCCCGGGAGACCAGCGAACACGCGATGAACGCGGGGGCGAGGGCCGTGTCAGACCTCACCGTCGAGCAGTTACGCGACGACGCGATCCGAATGGCCCAGGGATACGGGCAGTTGACGCCGACGGTGGCGATCACCGAGACCTTGCGGGTGCGGGCACTCGCCGTCGAGGCTCTGGGGCGCACCCACCGGCCCAGTCAGCAGCACGAGTTGTACCTGATCACCGCGCAGGCGGCGGCGTTGCTGGCCAGCGCGAGCGCGGATCTGGGTCTGTGGACGTCTGCAATGCAGTACGCCCGTGCGGCCGACACCTACGGCGAGATCATCGGCCATCCCGGTGTGCGTGCCTACGCGCGCGGGATGCAGGCCACCGTCGCGTACTGGACCGGCCGCCACGAGGAGGCCGTGCGGTACGCGCTGGCAGCGGTGGACACCGCCCCGTCCGGCATCGGTCAGGTGCGTGCCCAGTGCGTGTTGGCCCGGGCCTGGGCGCATCGGAGCGCCGTCGACCAGGTCCGCGAGGCACTCGCCGCAGCCGACGACGCCCGTGCCGTCGATGGCGACGACGTCCTGCACGACGCCATCGGCGGGGAGTTCGGCTTCACCGCCTCCCAGCAGGCGCGCTGCGCGAGCACCGCCTGGCTGCAGGTCGACAACCTGGACGAGGCCACGAAGGCGGCAACCGCCGCGCTGCGGTTGGCTGCGACGCAGGACGCCACCCCGTGGTCGACCATCGAGGGCGAGGCCCGAGTCGACCTGGCCACCTGCCACCTTGCCGGCGGACGGCTCAACGCCGCGCAGGAGACGCTGGCACCGCTGTGGACCATACCGCCCGAGTGGCGGCGCACCGGTCTGCTCGGACGGTTGGGCAGGGTGCAGGAGCTGCTGTCGGCGCTGCGGTGGCGTCAGGTGCCCGAGGCGCGTCAGCTCGCCGAGCTGGCGAGTTCCTTCGCGACGGCCCGGCCTGAACCTCCCGCCTTGCCGTCGGTATGAACCGCTGGGTCAGCCGCGCTGGTGCCAGGTCTGCAGTAGCTCGCGTTCGCGCTCGGCCGGGATGCCGTGGTCGGCGGCCCGGCCTGCTTCGCCCTCGCCGGTGATGGCGCTGCCGCCCGCGGTCATCCACGACCAGGTTTCGTTGACGGTCTGCCGCAGAGATCTGCACGTTAGTCCTGCTGCAGCGGCACGGGAACTGTCGACGGCCCACACCCCAGGGTGGGTGCGCCACAGCGGGAGCTCCGTCCACTGCTGCACGCCCTGCGGGATCAGCCAATCGGGGTCGGTCCACACCGTCCGGGTGCCGGCGCCCGTCGCCGAGACGCAGGCATCGACAAGCTCCGCGAACGTCGCGTGGCCGATCGGCGCGGTGACGTTGAACGAGCCATGCTCGGGTCCTGCCGCACGGGCCAACGCGAACGCGGCGGCGTCGCGTACGTCGACCGGTTGGATGGGCCGCTCCGCAGGCCCGGGTGCCAGCAGTTGGCCACCTCGGGCGGCGCGCGTCAGCCACCAGGTGAGCCGACCTACATACTCGTGAGGTCCAAGGATTACTCCGGGCCGCAGCAGCACGGCTCGCTGTTGCCCGACGGCGTGGACGACAGCGTTCTCGCAGCCAGCCTTCAGCGCCCCGTACTGGCCGGCGTAGCCGAGGTCGGCGCCGAAGGTCGCGTCAGCGTCCGGCGGGCAGTCGAAGACCGGTGAGCCGTCGTCCAAGGGTTCGTTCGGCCAGCCGGTGTAGACGTTGACCGAGGACATGAACACGTAGCGGCCGACGACCGGCGCGAGGGCCTTCGCGGCAGCGAGGACCTGGTTGGGGACGTAGCCGATCGTGTCGATGACGGCGTCCCACGGGCCGTGTTGGGCGAGCCGCTCCAGGTCCTCGCGTCGTTCCCGATCGCCGTGTACGGCCTGCACGCCGGGCAGGTCGGCGGCGGAGACGCCGCGGTTGAAGGTCGTCACCGACCAGCCCGAGGGCAGCGCGAGTTCACTGAGAGTGCGCCCGAGGAACCAGGTTCCACCGAGTATGAGCAGCCGCATGTCCGCCATCATCGCCTATGGTCGAGCGACCGGCACGACCTGCGCGTCTCGCGGAGGCCCCACTCGCAGCCCCACTGAGAGCGTTGCCGGCGCAACAAGATCACTACAGATCCGGAAGACGTGATTTCCACTGGCACTGGCTTGGTCTTTCCGCCGTCACCCGAACTTGGCAGCGCCGACGGGGTCGGCCTGTGAGCCGGTCAGATCAGGGCGTCACTGCCGAGCCGCGTTCCCACGCCGCAGCGGGCGGGCGGCGCGACGGTGTAGGGATGCCGCTGCCGGGTTCGCCTGGGGCGACCGGGATGTCAGTGACGCTCCATTGCGTGGATGGATCAAGTCGCCGCTGCTCCTGCCCGTGGATGCGGTGTGCCGCAGGCGCTCTCGCGCGGCGAGTTCGGCGTGTACGGGACTGCCCCGGGTTTGGTTGACTCGCGGGGTTGAGTGGTTCAGGTCGCGTGTGTGGGCTGGTTGATTGTCTCAAACTCGATCGGGGTGAGCCGGCCGAGGCGGTGTTGCCGGCGTCGGCGGTGGTAGGTCCGTTCGATCCAGGTCACGATCGCCAGGCGCAGCTCCTGGCGGGTGTGCCAGCGTTGCCGGTCTAGGACGTTGCGTTGCAGCAGGGCGAAGAACGACTCCATCGCCGCGTTGTCGCCGCAGGCACCGACCCGGCCCATCGAGCCGACCAACCCGTTGCGATGCAACGCTTTGACGAATTTCCGGGAACGAAATTGACTGCCCCTGTCGGAGTGCACGATCGCTGCGGCAGGGTTCCGCAGCCGGGTGGCGTTCGACAGCGCCGCGACGGCCAGGGACGCTTTCATGCGGGTGTCGAGGGAGTAGCCGACGATCCGGCCGGAGTACACGTCCTTGATCGCGCACAGGTACAACTTGCCCTCGGCGGTGGGGTGTTCGGTGATGTCGGTCAGCCACACCCGGTCCGGGGCGTCGGCGGTGAAACGGCGTTGCACCAGGTCGTCGTGCACCGGCGGCCCGGCCCGCCGCGTGAGCCCTCTGCGTTTGGCGAACACCGACCAGATGCGCTGCTGTGAGCACAACCTGGCCACCCGGTTGCGGCCGGCGGTGATGCCGTGGGCGGGCAGTTCATCGGCGATGAACCGGTACCCGAACGCTGGATCGTCAGCGTGGATGTCGAGGGCAGCGTTGATCAGATGCGCGTCGTCGAGGTCCCGGCGGGTGACCGGGGTCTTCTTCCACGCGTAGTAGGCCTGCTTGCTGAATCCCAGCACCCGGCAGGTCACCGCGACGGGGATCCCGTCCGCGGCCAGGTCACCGACCAGCGGGTACATCATTTTGGGGAAATCTCCTTGGCGAAGTACGCCGCCGCCCGACGCAGGATCTCGTTCTCCTGCTCCAACACCTTGTTCCTGCGACGCAGCTCC
>NZ_JAAALO010000037.1 GCF_009908295.1 Micromonospora rubida | reverse complement strand
AGGTGCGGCCGAAGTTGGCGATGGCGCCGCCGTTGCCGCTGGCGTTGTTGTTGAACAGGTTGCTGTCTTCGAGGAAGGCGCTGCCTCCGGGCTTGACCAGGATCGCGCCGCCGTCGGCACCCTCGTCGTAGGTGCCGGAGGAGCCGTCACCCGGCTCGCCACCGGGCATGACCGGCATCCCCGGCGCGGCCGGCGTCTCCGGCAGGACCGGCGTCTCCGGCGTTCCCTGCGCGGTCCCGGTGGCTGGCACGGCGGGTGCCGTACCGGCTACCGGCGCGGCGGTCGACCCCGCCTCGGCTGCCGGAGCGGCAGCTACCGGAGCGACGGCCGCCCCCGCCTTGGCTGCCGGAGCGGCGGCCACCGGAGCAACAGCCGCCCCCGCCTTGGCTACCCCATCGGCTGCCGGGTCCGGCTTGGCGGCCGCAGGTGGGGTGTCGGTCTTGGGCGGGGTGGTGGGCTTGGGTGGGGTGGGCCAGGGTTCTTGGTCCTTCTTCTTCTCGCGGGCGGCGTTGCCGTCCTTGAGGGTGATGCCCTTGAGGGTGAGTTCGCCGCCTTCGCCGACGGTGAAGATGCGGAAGGCGTTG
>NZ_JAAALO010000036.1 GCF_009908295.1 Micromonospora rubida | reverse complement strand
TGAGCCACCCCCGCTTTCATGGAGCTTCTTGATCATGGTCTGATGGCCGTGGGGGAGGAAGTCGTCCGTGGCAGCACCGAAGAAATACCCCGACGAGCTACGTCAACGCGCTGTGCGCTTGTACCGTGAGTCGGACCCGAAGCCCGTGATCCGGCGCCTGGCCGAGCAGCTCGGCGTACATCACGAGGCGTTGCGGAACTGGATCCGTCAGGCCGAGGCCGACGCGGGTGAGCGCGCTGATCGGCCCACCAGTGAGATGGCCGAGGAGAACCGCCGGTTGCGCAGGGAAGTCGCCGAGCTGCGGCGGGCGAACGAGATCCTGAAAGCGGCGAGCGCGTATTTCGCGGCGGAGCTCGACCCGACCCGGCGACGGTCATGAGGTTCATCCATGAACATCGTGACCAGTTCGCGGTCGCGCTCCTGCTACGGGTCCTCAACGTCGGCGCCTCGACGTACTACGCGTGGGTGAAGCAGGTCGAGCAGCCCTGCGACCGGGACGTGGTCGACCTGGGGTTGATCTCTAACATCCACGAGATCTGGGAGGCGTCGGGGCGCACCTACGGCGCGGACCGGGTCCACCGGCAGTTGCGCCGTGACGGCATCCGCGTGGGCCGCAAGCGGGTCGAGCGGCTGATGGCCGGCCAGGGCTGGCAGGGGGCGTTCCTGCGTCGAGGCTGGCGCGGCGGCTCCACGCG
>NZ_JAAALO010000035.1 GCF_009908295.1 Micromonospora rubida | reverse complement strand
AAGCCCTACGACATCGCCGGCGGCATCGTCAACAACGACGGCAAAGTCCGCCTCGACGACGAATCCATCGTCATCGACAACGACCCCACCAACTGCACCGGCCACATCCCCAACTGCTTCGCCTGACCGAGGCTGCACCACATAGCGGAGACAGGGCCCCTCCCAACCGCCGACCGGCGGCGGGAGGGGCCCCTCGCGCCCCGACAGCTACGTCCGGGTTAGGGCCGGCCTGAGCGCGCCGTACCCCTAATGTGCGATTCCTTCGGATACAACCTCGCTACGAAGAACATTCTCATACGGTGTTCTTAAGTAGCTACAACCGATTTGTAGCCAAGGCGCCTCGCGATGGCGAAGCACCTTGTCTGGTACGAGGAGAGAGCAGAGAGCTCCGATGTCCAACTACCTTCCGAAGAGCACCGATACGGCGCGGGAAACCGGGGCGGCGCCGCACCACCGCAAGCTGTGGCTCGTCACCGGCGTCGCCGGCCTGACCGGCGTCGTCAGCCTCGTCACCGTGGGTGCCGCCACCGGCGCGGGGGCGGCGGGAATGAACCGGCTGGACAGCCTCAAGTGGTCCACCGCCGAGCAGGTCGTCAAGGATGACGGGCCCGGCAGGGACGATCGCGACGAGCACCGCGACAAGGACCGTGACAAGGACCGCGACAAGGACCGGGGCGGTCGGGGTGAGCGTGACGAGGAGGGCCGGGTTCGTGAGGTGCCCTGCGACGACGACGCGCTGGTCGAAGCGGTCGTACGGGCCAACAACGAACTGGGCGGCACCCTGAAGCTCGCCCGGGACTGCAAGTACGAACTC
>NZ_JAAALO010000034.1 GCF_009908295.1 Micromonospora rubida | reverse complement strand
GGGTGGGGCCGTCCGCTGTTGGTGGAGGCGTACCGGGTGACCGCGTCGCTGCTGGTGAAGCTCGGCGAGGCCGACCTGGGCTGGCTGGCCGCCGACCGGGCCATGGCCACCGCAACCGGCGACCCCATGTTGGTGGCCGCCGCCACCGTGCAACTCGGCCAGGCGCTCCGCGCTGCGGGGCGAGCGCGGGCCGCCATGTCGGCGACTATGGCCGCCGCGTACCGCATCGTCCCGCCCGACCCGGACGACGGCACACCCGCCGAACTGTCGCTGTGCGGGACGCTGCTCGTGCAGGCCGCCCTGGCCGCGGCCCGACACGGCGACGACCAGACCACCGCCGACCTGATCGACGAGGCCGCCGACATGGCCGCCCGGGTAGGCGACGGCCACGACCACCACCGGACCGCGTTCGGACCGACAGCGGTCGACCTGGCCCGTGCCGCCGCAGCCCTCGAACTCGGCAACGCACCCGACGCGGTCGCCTGGCACGAGAAGACCACCAAGCGGGACACCTGGCGGTGGCTACCGGTCGAACACCGCGCCGCCCACCTGCTCGACGCCGCCCGCGCCTACCTCCAAGCAGACGACCCGGCCACCGCCGGCCGGCTGCTGATCGACGCCGACCACACCGCACCGGCCGAGGTACGCCACCGCCCCGCCGGCCGGGAGGTCCTCGCCCAGGTCGCCCGCGACCCACACGCCCCGGCCACGATCATCCAACTCGCCCTCACCCTCGGCGTGACCTGAACATGACCGCACCATTCCTGTCCCTGGCCCAGATCCGCAACCGACTGATCCTCACCGCCCGCTGGGTCCTCCGCGACCACCAACCCCGACCCGACGGCCACTGCCCGATCTGCCGGACAGCAGACTGCCCGGTGGCCACCG
>NZ_JAAALO010000033.1 GCF_009908295.1 Micromonospora rubida | reverse complement strand
CGGCTGCCCTGGGAGGGTGACGGGCCGCTGGTCGACCTGCGGCAGCCGCCCGGGGTGGCGTTCCACGTCTACGACGATGCGGGGCTGCTGACCACCCACTACCGGGTGGTGGTCTGAGGATGCAGGGCGCCCCCGTGCTCGGCTTCCTGGTCGCCCTCGCGCCGATCACCATGACGCCGGGGACCAGCCTGACCCTGGTCGTATCGCGGGTCGCCGTCGGTGGGCGCCGGCAGGGTTGGTGGGTGATCCTGGGTACGGTCACCGGGATCTACGTGCACGCGACTCTCGCAGCCGTCGGCCTCGCCGCGCTGGTGCTGCGCTCGTCACAGGCGTTCTGGATCGTGAAGCTGGTCGGTGCCGGCTATCTGGTCGGGCTCGGTCTGTGGCTGCTCTGGTCGGCGACCCGTCGCCGGCACCCGACCGACTCGGCCACACCGAACGACCTGGCCACCCGCCGGCCTCGGCGGCTGCCGTGGCGCGGGCACCACCCGTACCTCCAAGGACTGCTCGGCAACGTGCTCAATCCCAAGGCTGCCGCCGTGTATCTGACCCTTGCCCCGCAGTTCCTCGACTCGCACCGCTCGGTGCTGATTCCGATGCTGGTGCTGGCCTCGGCGCACGCGGTACTGCACACCTGCTGGCTTGCTGGCTGGACCGTTGTCTCGGGCGCGGCGGCCCGGCTGCTGCGTACCCTCCGGGTGCGCAGGGCGCTCGACCGGCTGACCGGCGCAATCCTGGTCGGTCTCGGTATCCGCGCCGCAGCAGGTTGAGGGCTGGACCTAGACGGCAGCGGTTCAGCTTAGGGACTGCGTAGATTTCCGTGTTTGACCTGGGTGTGGTCCGTTGGACAGGACGTTGATCCTGTCCGGGAAGGACCATGTCATGGCAGACAAGAAGAACGCTGTTCAGCTTCCGCGGCCGACGGCGGT
>NZ_JAAALO010000032.1 GCF_009908295.1 Micromonospora rubida | reverse complement strand
GTCAGGCGAAGCAGTTGGGGATGTGGCCGGTGCAGTTGGTGGGGTCGTTGTCGATGACGATGGATTCGTCGTCGAGGCGGACTTTGCCGTCGTTGTTGACGATGCCGCCGGCGATGTCGTAGGGCTTGTTGGTGTCGGTGGCGGTGTTTTTGGTGATTCTGGTGTTGGTGATGTTGACCTGGCCGCGGTTGTTGAAGATGCCGCCGCCGTTGCCGGCGGTGTTGCCCTTGACCTCGCTGTTGCGGAGGGTGAGGGTTGCGCGGTTGTCTTTGTTGGGGCCGGGTTTGAGGTCGGGGTCGCCGTTGAAGATGCCGCCGCCGCGGCGGCCGGCGGTGTTGCCGCGGATGGCGCTGTCGTCGATGGTGGCGCTGCCGCGGTCTTTGTTGTCTTTGTTGTCTTTGTTGTCGTCTTTGTTGGTGTGGGGTTTGTTGGTGGTGCTGGTGTTGTAGATGCCGCCGCCGTCTTGGCTGGCTTTGTTGTTGTCGATGGTGACGTGGCGGAGGTGGAGGTTGGTGTCGGTGGCGTAGATGCCGCCGCCGTTGTGGCAGGCGGTGTTGTCCTTGATGTCGGTGGAGGTGATGTCGAGGAAGCCGTTGGCGGTGTAGATGCCGCCGCCGTTGTGGTCGGCGGTGTTTCTGTTGATGGTGCTCTTGGTGATTTCGACGGTGCCGGTGGCGGTGGTGCCGATGGTGATTGTGGGTTCGTAGGTGTTGGTCTTGGGTTCGTGGGTGTTGCCGTTGGCGATGCCGCCGCCGTTTTCGCCGGCGGTGTTGTTGGTGATGTGGGATTCCTTGAGCTTGAGGATGCCGGCGTTGAAGATGCCGCCGCCGCTGCCTTTGGCGTGGTTGTTTTCCACGGTGGTGCGGTCGAGGAAGGTGCGGCCGAAGTTGGCGATGGCGCCGCCGTTGCCGCTGGCGTTGTTGTTGAACAGGTTGCTGTCTTCGAGGAAGGCGCTGCCTCCGGGCTTGACCAGGATCGCGCCGCCGTCGGCACCCTCGTC
>NZ_JAAALO010000031.1 GCF_009908295.1 Micromonospora rubida | reverse complement strand
GCTGGACGACGAGGTAGAGGACCTTCATCGCGGCCTGCTCGGTCGGGAAGTGCCCTCGCCTGCGGGCGGCCTGCCGGAACCGGGCGTTGAGGCTCTCGATGATGTTGGTGGTGTAGAGAACCTTGCGGACCTCGTGGTCGTAGTCCAGGAACGGCACGAACTGCGGCCAGGAGGTCCGCCACAGGCGGATGACGGCAGGGTACTGGTCACCGAACTCGGCGGCGAACGCCTCGAAACGGGCCTCCGCGGCCGCGACGGTGGGGGCGGTGTAGATCTCCCGCAACGCGGGGGTGATCTTCTGCCAGTCCTTGCGGTTGGTGTATCGCAGCGACGCCCGCACCAAATGGACGACGCACTGCTGGTGCACCGCCTGCGGCCAGACCTGCTCGATCGCGGTGGTCATGCCCTTGAAGCCGTCGGAGCAGACCATGAACACGTCCTCGACACCGCGGTTACGTAGTTCGGTGAGGTAGCCGGCCCACTGCTTGGCGCCTTCGCCGCCGCTGCCGGCCCACATGCCCAGCACGTCACGTTCCCCGTCGAGGCTGATGCCGACCACGACGTAGACGGGCCGGTTCGCGACCTGCCCCTGGCGGATCTTCATCACCAGGGCGTCGATGAACACCACCGGATAGATCCGGTCCAGGGGCCGTTGCCGCCAGGCCTCCATCTCGTCCAGGACACTGTCGGTGACCCGGCTGATCAACTCCCGGGACACCTCGGCGTCATACACGTCAGCCAGATGCGCGGAGATCTCCCCGGTCGTCAATCCTTTGGCATACAGCGACAGGATCGCCTCGTTGAACCCGTCCAGGCGGCGGGCGTGCTTGGGCACGATCCGCGGCGTGAACGACCCGGCCCGATCCCGCGGCACCTGGATCCGCACCGGCCCGACCTCGGTCTGCACCGTCTTCGCCCCGTGACCGTTACGCACGTTGGCCCGCCGACCGGTCGTGTCGTCCACACCGGCCTCGTCAAGATGGGCATCCAGTTCGGCGTCGAGCGCTGATTCCAGGACGGTCCGAGTGATCCCTGCGAGGAGCCCACCCGGCCCGACCAACGAGACTCCGTCAGCCTTGGCCCGCTCCACCAACTGCTGAGCGAACTCCACCTCCACCGCCGTCGGCCGCGGAAGCTGAACAGCGTTCTTCTTGTCTGCCATGACATGGTCCTTCCCGGACAGGATCAACGTCCTGTCCAACGGACCACACCCAGGTCAAACACGGAAATCTACGCAGTCCC
>NZ_JAAALO010000030.1 GCF_009908295.1 Micromonospora rubida | reverse complement strand
GGGCCTGTCAGTTCGTTTGTGTAAGGGCCTGACCTGGTTGGTGATGTTATGCCTTGTCCAGGCGTCCGGGGAACATGATGTCGAACTGGTTCATGGCGATCTTCCAGTTGTAGGTTGATCTGCCTCCGCGGCTGGCGCGGGCGGTGCGTCCGATTTGGCGGCAGCCCAGGTAGAGCAACTTAATCAGGGCTTCGTCGGTCGGGAAGTGACCGCGGGTCTTGGTGATCTTTCTGAGCTGGTAGTTGATCGACTCGATCATGTTCGTGGTGTAGATGACCTTGCGAACCTCCGGTGGGAAAGCGAAGAAAGGGATCACCTGTTCCCAGGCGGCGTCCCACTGCCGGCGGATCGCCGGATACTGCCGGCCGATCTCGGAGTCGGTCCAGGCGTCAAGGGCGTCGCGGGCGGCTTGTTCGGTCGGTGCGCCGTAGATTAGGCGCAGCTGCGCGGCGACCTTCTTGCGGTCGGCGTAGTTGACCCACCGCAGCGACGCTCGGGTCAGGTGCACGATGCAGGTCTGCACAAGCGCGTCCGGCCAGACGGCCTCGATAGCGGCGGGCAGACCGACCAGGCCGTCGCAAACGACGATGAGCACGTCGTGCAGGCCGCGGGCACGCAGGTCGTTCATCACCCGCAGCCAGAACTTCGCGCCTTCGGTCTGCTCGACCCAGATGCCCAGGACCTCCTTCTTGCCGTCAACGTCGACCCCGACAGCCAGGTGCGCGGCCTTGTTCCTGACCATGCCCCCGTCACGGACCTTGCAGACGATGGCGTCGAGGAACACCACCGGCCACACCGCATCCAGCGGCCGGGTCTGCCACTCCTTGACCTCATCGAGGACCTCGTCGGTGATCTTGGAGATCAGATCCGGAGAAACACCGATGTCGTAGATCTCGGCGAGGTGGGCCTGGATGTCGCGCACGGTCATGCCCCGCGCATACAACCCGATGACGATCTTGCCGATGCCGTCCAGACGCCGCTGTCCCTTACGCACGATCTTCGGCTCGTGAGTGCCGTTACGGTCCCGCGGAACATCGATCTCGATGGCACCCGCCTCAGTCAGGACCGTCTTCGACGAGTACCCGTTGCGGCTGTTACCCGACCCCTGCCCCGTCGGATCACCCACCTCATAGCCGAGATGGTCGGTCAGCTCCTCCGCCAACGCCCGCTCCAGCACCGCCTTGCTCATCTGCCGCAACAGACCACCATCACCGAGCAACTCCACACCCCGCTCACGGGCCTGCGCAACCAGCGCCTCCGCCTGCTGCTGATCCACCAACCGCGGCTCATCGGCATCCCCACGCCGCCGCCCCACCTCAACAGCGTCCTGCACATCGCTCATAGCGTGTCCTCCTTCGAATCGCTCAACGACTCGGAACAGAGGTCACGCCCTTACACAGCAGATCTGACACCCTCC
>NZ_JAAALO010000003.1 GCF_009908295.1 Micromonospora rubida | reverse complement strand
CCCCCAACCACACCCACACGCCCACACGCCCACACGCCCGCACGGCAAGCTCGCGCCTAATACACGGAATTAGTGGCCTTCCCGGCCGGGAAGGCCACTAATTCCGTGTATTTGCGGGGAGGGAGGGGACGGCGCGGGCGCCCGGCGTGCGGGGCAGGGTGGGGGCAGGGGTGGGGGCGGGGGCAGGGGTGGGGGTGTGTCAGGGGTCTGTGGTCACACGAGGCAGGAGACGATGTCGGCGATCGGGCGGCGGCGGCCGGTGTAGAAGGGGACTTCCTCCCGGACGTGCAGACGGGCCCGGGACCCCCGCAGGTCGCGCATCAGGTCGACGATCCGGTGCAGCTCGTCGGCCTCGAAGGCGAGCATCCACTCGTAGTCGCCGAGGGCGAACGAGGCGACCGTGTTGGCCCGCACGTCCGGGTAGCCCCGGGCCATCTTGCCGTGCTCGGTCAGCAGCTCGCGCCGCTCGGCGTCCGGCAGCAGATACCACTCGTACGAGCGGACGAACGGGTAGACGCACGCGTACGCCCGGGCCTCCTCGCCGGCCAGGAACGCCGGGATGTGGCTCTTGTTGAACTCCGCCGGCCGGTGCAGCGCCATCTGCGACCAGACCGGGGTCATCGCCCGGCCCAGCGTGGTCCGGCGGAACCGCAGGTACGCGTCCTGGAGCGCGTCGCTGGACGACGAGTGCCACCAGATCATCAGGTCGGCGTCGGCGCGCAGCCCGGCCACGTCGTACGTGCCGCGGACCGTCACGTCCTTGCCGGCCAGCTCCTCGAAGAGGGCCTCGACCTCGCCGGTGACGTTCTCGCGCAGTGACGGCAGTGGGCTGGTGGCCCGGTACACCGACCACATCGTGTAGCGGATGCTGTCGTTCAGCTCCCGCAGCCGGCTCGCGTTGGTCTGCTCGGTCATGCTGCCGATCCTCCCAGTGCTGTGATGATCTCTTCGGCCGCCGTCGCGCCGGAACGGACGCAGACCGGGATGCCGACGCCGTCGTAGCCGGCGCCGGCCAGGGCCAGCGTCGGGTGCGCGCCGCGCAGCGCCGCCCGGGCGGCGGCCACCCGGTCGAGGTGCCCCGGGGTGTACTGCGGCAGCGCCCCGCCCCACCGCTGCACGTGGCTGGCCACCGGCGCGGGCAGCGCCGTGCCCAGCACCGTCGACAGCTCCCGGTGCACGGTGTCGACCAGGTCGGCGTCGGTGACCTGGAGGGAGGCCTCATCGCCGTACCGGCCGACCGAGGCGCGCACCAGGGCCAGCCCGTCCGGCCGGGCCAGGTGCCCCCACTTGGTGGTGAAGAACGTCGACGCCTTGATCAGCAGCCCCTCGGTGGCCGGCACCAGGAACCCGGACAGCGCCGGCAGCGCCGGCGCGGGCAGGGCCAGGGTGATCAGCGCGACGCTGGCGTAGTCCAGCGCCCCGACGGTGGCGGCGGCCTCCGGGGCCGTCCCGGCCAGCAGCCGGGCTGCCGGGCGGGCCGGCACGGCCAGCACCACGGCGTCCGCCTCGACCGACTCCGGGTCGCGGGTCGGGCCGACGGTCAGCCGCCAGCCGGTCGCCGTCGGGGTCAGCTCGCGTACCGCCGCGTCCCGGCGGATCGTCGCACCGCTGGCCGTGGCGGCGGCCTCGACCAGCCGGCTCAGCCCGCCGGCCAGGGTGCCGAAGACCGGGGCGCCGGGGGCGCGCGGCGCGGCGGCCTGCGCGGCCCGGACCGCGCCGACCAGGGTGTGCTCCGCGCGGGCCGCGCGGGCCAGCGCGGGCATCGTGGTGACCAGGGACAGGTCGTCGGCCCGGCCGGCGTAGACGCCGCCGAGCATCGGTTCCACCAGCCGGTCCACCACCTGGTCGCCGAACCGGGAGCGGACCAGCGCCCCGACGGAGACGTCCGCGCCGGGGGCCAGCAGCGGGCGGCCGGCGTCGCGGTCGGCGTCCGCGGTCGGCTGCGCGACCGCCGTCACCTTCGCCAGATCCCCGGGTACGCCCACCAGCGTCCCGCCGGGGATCGGGCGCAGCCCGCCGTCGACCACGAGGGCGGCCTGCCCGACGGTGGGGTGCACGATCTCGTCGGCCAGCCCGAGCCGGCGGGCCAGGGCGACGGCGGCGGATTCCGCGCCGGCCGGGTCGCGCATCAGGAACGACTCGGCGCCGAACTCGACCGGCTGCCCGGCCAGCTCGCCGGTGCGGAGCTTGCCGCCGAGCGCGCCGGACTGTTCGTACACGGTGATCTCGGTGCCGGCGGGCGCGCGGTCCCGCAGCCGGACGGCGGCGGCCAGCCCGGTGATCCCGCCCCCGACGATCGCCACCCGCCACGGTTGCCGCACGGTCACTCCCTCACTCCGTCGGACGCGCGGACACCTCGTGTACCAGCGCGACCACCCTGGTCAACACGTCCGGATCGGTCTCCGGCAGCACGCCGTGACCGAGGTTGAACACGTGGCCGGGGGCGGCCCGGCCCTCGGCGAGGATCCGCCGCACCTCGGCCTCCACCACCGGCCACGGGGCGAGCAGCACCGCCGGGTCCAGGTTGCCCTGCACGGCCCGGTCGGCGCCGATCCGGCGGGTCGCCACGTCCAGTGGGGTACGCCAGTCCACCCCGACGACGTCGGCCCCGGCTTCGCCCATCGCGCCGAGCAGCTCGGCGGTGCCCACCCCGAAGTGGATCCGGGGCACCCCGGCGTCGGCCAGCCCGGACAGGACCTTCGTCGAGTGCGGCAGGACGTACCGCCGGTAGTCGGCCTCGGAGAGCGCGCCGGCCCACGAGTCGAACAGCTGCACCGCGGACACCCCGGCGTCGACCTGCACCCGCAGGAACGCGCATGCCACGTCGGCCAGCCGGTCGCAGAGCGCGTGCCACAGCTCCGGGTCGCCGTACATCAGGGCCTTGGTCTTCGCGTGGGTGCGCGACGGGCCGCCCTCGACCAGGTAGCTGGCCAGGGTGAACGGGGCGCCGGCGAAGCCGATCAGCGGGGTGTCGCCCAGCTCGGCGACGAGCAGCCGGACCGCGGAGTCCACGTAGGAGACGTCGTCGCGGGTGATCGGCCGGATCCGCTCGACGTCGGCGGCGGTGCGCACCGGCTCGGCCACCACCGGCCCGGTGCCCGGGACGATGTCCAGGTCCACTCCGGCGGCGGCGACCGGGACCACGATGTCGCTGAACAGGATCGCCGCGTCGACCCGGTGTCGGCGCACCGGCTGGAGGGTGATCTCGGCGACCAGCTCGGGGCGGCGGCAGGACTCCAGCATCCCCACGTTCTTGCGGATCTCGCGGTACTCCGGCAGCGACCGGCCGGCCTGGCGCATGAACCAGACCGGGGTGCGCGGGCCGTCCTCGCGCCGGCAGGCCCGGACGAACGGGGAGTCGGCCGGCCCGCCGCGGCGGGATTCTCCGTCTCGGGCGGCAGCGCCCGTGGTGTCGGTGGTCATCGCGGCAATCGTGCCACGCCCCCGACGCCCGTCTCCCACCCCCGCCACCTTTTGTGACCCACCCCCGCCCGGCGGGGCGGGCTGTCGGCGTGCCGTTTCCGGCAGCCGGGCGGGAGGCGGCATAGGCTGCCCTCATGGTTCCCCCGATCGCGCTCCCGGAGACCTTCGCCCGCGCGGTCGCCGGGCTGCGGTCGGCCGCGCCCCGGTCGGAGATCATCCTGGAGGAGGTCGGCGCACCGCAGCGGCTCGCGCCGTACGCGTTCGCGCTCTCCGCGACGGTGTTGCGCGACGGCGACGAGGTCGCCACCGGGCGGTTGATCCTGCTGCACGACCCGGCCGGGCACGAGGCCTGGCAGGGCACCCTGCGGCTGGTCACCTACGTCACGGCGGAGCTGGAGTCCGACCTGGCCACCGACCCGTTGCTGCCCGGGGTGGGCTGGACCTGGCTGACCGACGCGCTGGACGCCCAGGAGGCCCCGCACCGGGCGATCGGGGGCACGATCACCCAGACGATGTCGACTCGGTTCGGCGACCTGGCCGGGTCGCCGACCGTCGCCGACATCGAGATCCGGGCCTCCTGGACGCCGCTCGGCGAGGACCTGACCCCGCACCTGCTGGCCTGGTGCGCGCTGCTCGCCTCGACGGCGGGTCTGCCGCCGCCCGGGGTGACCGCCCTCCCGGAGCGCCGTCCGGCCGGCGCCGCCTGACCCGCCGACCCGGCACGGCGAGCCCATTCCGAGGGCAGGGACGAGACGGAAACGACGCGGGCCGCGCCCACCGGACCGGAATCCGGTGAACGCGGCCCGGACGGGCGCACCCGTCAGAGGTAGTCCTCGGCCTCGTCGCAGATCTTGTTCATTCCCTGGGTGGCCTTGTCGTACGCGGCCTTGTTGTTCGCCGCAGCCGCGGTCAGCGCGGTGGTGAGCTTGTCCAGGCAGGTGGCGATGACCTTCTTCTGCCGGGCCTGCTCGTCGCGGTCGTTGCGGGTGCCGGTGAGGTCCTGCTCGGTGTTCGAGAGCTTGTCCCGCACGCCCTGCAGGTCCTTCTTGAGCTTCTCGATCTCGGTCTTGTTCGCCGTGATCGTCCCGTCCCGCTCGCTGACCTGGGCGGTCAGCCGCTTCTCCGTGCGGTCCAGCTCGTTGCCCTTGGTCACGTAGAGGCCGGTCATCACGCCGCCGAGGACGAAGAGCAGCCCGGCCACCAGGGCCAGCACCAGCACGCTGCGCCGACCCTTGCCAGCGGCGGGCGCCGCCGGGCCGTACGGCGGCACGCCGGGCGGGCCGGACATCGGCTGGCCGAAGCCCGGACCGGAGGCCGGGGGCACCGACATCGGCTGGGCGTACCCCGGGGCGGAGACCGGCGGGGTGGAGACCGGCTGCCCGAACGGCGGGGCGGACTGCGGCGGCTGCTGACCGTAGGCCGGCGCGGGCGGGGCGGACTGCGGCGGCTGCTGACCGTACGACTGCGCGGGCGGGAACGACTGCGCGGGCGGGAACGACGGCGGCGGCTGCTGGCCGTAGGCCGGCGCGGGCGGGGCGGACTGGGGGGCGCCGTACTGGCCCGGCTGCGGGGCGCCGTACTGGCCGAACTGCTGCGTCGGCTCCGCCGGGGGCTGCGGGCTGCCGTACTGGCCGGGGGCGAACTGCCGGGTCGACTCGGCCGGCTGGCCGGTCGGGCCGTACTGCTGGGGCGCGGGCTGGCCGGGGTCTGCCGGCGGCGGGTAGGGCGGCTGGCCCCCGGACCCGCTCGGTGGCTGGGACATGTTTCTCATCCTCCAGATGACTGGCCCGTGGTCGGACGACGGCGTCGGACCGGGCTGGTACGAGGCAGCGACGGCCGGTTCAGCAGATCCGGAAGCCGTCGCAGGCGACCTTGATGGGTACGGCGAGGCCAATGCCCTCGGCATCGCGGGCCTTGGCGGTGGCGATCCCGACGACCTGCTTCTGGCCGTTGATCACGGGACCACCCGAGTTTCCGGGGTTGATCGGCGCGTCGAACTGGATGACGGGCCCCGAGCCCTGCTCGGCCTTGCGGAAGGCGCTGACCACGCCGGTGGTGACGCTGTCCTGGAGGCCGAGCGGCGCGCCGACCACGACGATCTGCTGGCCGGACTTGACCGCGGCGGACGCCGTCACCAGGCCGGTGAACTTGCTGTTGGTGCGCAGCTGCGCGACGTCGTTCGCCTCGTCGACCTTGACGATGGTGGCCGGGTACCGCTGGTCGGTGCGCTCCAGGAAGACCTCCCTACCGCCGCCCTGCCAGACCGACTCCACCACGTGGAAGTTGGTGAACAGGTTCGTCCCGCCGCCGTCGGCCGGCTTGCCGACCGCGAAGGCGGTGCCGGTGAACTGCCCGGCCCGCACCCGGAACACGCTGGGCAGCACGGCGCTGGCCACCGCCTCGGGGTTGAACTGGGCCCCCGCCTGCTTCTCCAGGACCTGGGCCCGCTGGTCCAGGTCGTCGAGCCGGGTGCCGTCGCCCTGCTGCGCGGCGGCCAGCCGCTGGTCGGTCGCGGAGAGCCGGCCGGAGAGCCGGTGGATCTGGTACGCCTGCACGCCCGCCACCACGGCCAGCACCACGGCCAACCCGAGCGCGACCAGGGTGAGCGCACGGCCCCGGGCGCGTGGGGTCGGGGCGGCGGCCGGGGCCGGCACGGCGGGCCAGGACGGCCCGGGAGACGGCATGCCCTGCGGCGGGTACGCCTGGCCGGAGGCCGGGGGCTGCGCGGCCGGACCGCCGGGCGGGGTCGGCTGCTGCCCGTGCACCGGCGGGTACTGCCCGGCGGCCGGCGCCGGCCCACCCCACTGGCCGGCGTTCGGCGGCGGAGCCCAGCCGGCCTGACCGGGGACGGGGGCCTGACCGGGGACGGGGGCCTGACCGGGGACAGGGGCCTGACCGGGGATTACGGGCGGCGGGTACGGGCCGGCGGCGGGTACGGGCGGGACGATTCGTGGCGGCAGCGGGCCGGGCCGGGCCGGGCCGGGCCACGCCTCGGCGGTACGGGCGGGGTCCTGCCAGCCGTCCCCGGAACCCTCGTCGGGTCCCTGCCCCGTGCCTGTCGGACCGTACCCAGCCGTCGTCATCGCCACGTCCTCCCCGTAGACGCCCCCGATGCCCGCCGACGCGGGTTCGTCACCGGTCGGCGGCCCGGAGGACCGTACCTGCGCTGTCGCGCTTTGTCTCCCCCGATGTCCGACCCTGCCATGTCGGGTCAAGGCGCCGAGGCCGACACACGCCGTACCCGGCTGCGCGCACCGGATCCTCCGGCGCACTAGGGTTGGCAGGTGACCGACGAACCACCCCTGCGCCGTCGGGCCGCCGAAAACCGTGCCGGAGACGCGCCGCACCACTCGCCGTCGGCCGCGCCGGAGCCGGTGGACGCGGTGCCCGAACCGACCGGCGGCGAGCCCGTGCCGCTGACCGCCCCCCGCGACGGCACCCCTCTGCCGGTGGCCACCGAGGCCGAGCTCGCCGAGGTGGTGGCCCGGTTCGCGGCCGGCACCGGCCCGGTGGCCCTGGATGCCGAGCGCGCCTCGGGGTACCGCTACAGCCAGCGCGCCTATCTCGTCCAGCTACGGCGGGCCGGCGCGGGCACTGCGCTGATCGACCCACTGCCGCTGCCCGACCTCAGCACCCTGGACGCGGCGATCGCCGACGTCGAGTGGGTGCTGCACGCCGCCAGCCAGGACCTGCCCTGCCTGGCCGAGGTGGGGCTGCGCCCGCGGCGGCTGTTCGACACGGAACTGGCCGCTCGGCTGGCCGGATTCGAGCGGGTCGGCCTGGCCGCGCTGACCGAGCAGCTACTCGGGTTCACCCTGGAGAAGCACCACTCGGCTGCGGACTGGTCGAGCCGGCCGCTGCCGGAGTCGTGGCTCACCTACGCCGCCCTTGACGTGGAGATGCTGACCGACCTGCGCGACGCCCTCGACGGGGAGCTGGCCCGGCAGGGCAAGTCGGCGTGGGCGGCGGAGGAGTTCGCCGCCCTGGTGCGCAACGGCGCCCGCCCACCCCGGGTCCGCGCGGAGCCGTGGCGGCGCACCTCGGGCATCCACCGGGTGCGCGGCGCCCGTGCCCAGGCCAGGGTCCGTTCCCTCTGGTACGCCCGGGACCAGATCGCCGCCCGCCGGGACGCCGCGCCCGGCCGGGTGCTGCCGGACTCGGCGATCGTGGCCGCCGCGGAGCTGGACCCGGGGGACGAGAAGACCCTGCTCACCCTGCCCGGGTTCGGTGGCCGGTCGGTGCGCCGGCTGGCCCGCACCTGGCTGGCGGCCCTCGACGACGCCCGGCAGTTACCGGAGGACGCGCTGCCGGTCACCCCGGCGGTGGAGGGGCCTCCCCCGCCGCACCGGTGGGCGGAGCGGGACCCGGTGGCCGCCGGCCGGCTGGCCCGGTGCCGGGAGGTGGTGGTTCGCATCGCCGGTGCGCACACCCTGCCGCCGGAGAATCTGATCACCCCGGACTCGGTGCGCCGTCTCGCCTGGACCCCGCCGGACGAGGTCACCGAGGACGCGGTGGCCGAGACGCTGCGCGGCTTCGGCGCCCGCGAGTGGCAGATCGCCCTCCTGGCCAACGACCTGACCGCGGCCCTGGCCCCCCCGACCCCCTAACCCCGACCCCGGCCACCCGCGGGGGCAGTGGGGCAGAAGGTGTCAGTGGGGCGCGGGGGCGGTGTGGGGTGGGACACAGTGGGGTGGGTGCCGGCGATGGTTACTGGCGAGTAGCATCCGAGGGGCCCCGCCCGTGCCGGCGACCTTCATCCGGCCCGAAGTGCCGCCCGTCGGCGCCCGAGGCCGAATTTTGGTCGAGAAGGAGGCTCAAGTGCCCCGTGAAGTCCGGGATGTCGTCTTCGTCGACGGCGTCCGCACCCCGTTCGGCAAGGCGGGTGGCATGTACGCCAACACCCGCGCCGACGACCTGGTGATCCGCTGCATCCGCGAGCTGCTGCGCCGCAACCCGCAGCTTCCGCCGGAGCGGGTCGAGGAGGTCGCCATCGCCGCCACCACCCAGATCGGCGACCAGGGCCTGACCATCGGCCGCACCGCGGCCCTGCTGGCCGGCCTGCCCAAGACCGTCCCCGGCTTCGCCATCGACCGGATGTGCGCCGGGGCGATGACCGCCGTCACCACCGTGGCCGGCGGCATCGCCATGGGCGCGTACGACATCGCGATCGCCGGCGGCGTCGAGCACATGGGCCGGCACCCGATGGGCGAGGGCGTCGACCCCAACCCGCGGATCGTCGCGGAGAAGCTGGTCGACCCGTCCGCGCTGGTCATGGGCGCGACCGCGGAGAACCTGCACGACCGGGTCCCACAGGTCACCAAGGGCCGCGCCGACGCGTTCGCGCTCGCCTCGCAGCAGAAGACCGCGAAGGCGTACGCCAACGACAAGCTCCAGGGCGACCTGGTGCCGATGGCGGTCCGCGACGCCGACGGCGGCTGGGGGCTGGCCACCGTCGACGAGGCCCCCCGGGACACCTCGCTGGAGAAGCTCGCCACCCTCAAGACCCCGTTCCGCCCGCACGGCAAGGTCACCGCGGGCAACGCCGCAGGCCTGAACGACGGCGCCACCGCGAGCCTGATCGCCGCCGAGGACACCGCCCGCGAGCTGGGCCTGCCGATCGCCATGCGGCTGGTGTCGTACGGCTTCGTCGGCGTCGAGCCCGAGGTGATGGGCGTCGGCCCGATCCCGTCGACCGAGAAGGCCCTGCGCATCGCCGGCCTGAGCATCGACGACATCGGCCTGTTCGAGCTGAACGAGGCGTTCGCCGTGCAGGTGCTCGCCTTCCTCGACCACTTCGGGATCGCCGACGACGACTCCCGGGTCAACCCGTGGGGCGGTGCGATCGCCGTCGGCCACCCGCTCGCCTCCTCCGGCGTGCGGCTGATGACCCAGCTCGCCCGGCAGTTCGCCGAGCATCCCGAGGTCCGCTACGGCCTCACCGCCATGTGCATCGGCATCGGCATGGGCGGCACGGTCATCTGGGAGAACCCGAACTGGACCGGTTCCGCCGCCGAGGCTGGACAGGAGGGCAACAAGTGAGCGCGCTCGCCGCACCGAACGAGGTGGTCACCAGGGCGCTGCTGCGTCAGGTGAACGTGCCGGGGCTGGACCGGCCGGCCGCCCTGATCACCCTCGACAACGGCTTCGACCACACCAAGCCGAACAGCTTCGGCCCGGGCGGGCTGACCAGCCTGGACGAGGCGATCACCGCAGCCCTCGCCGCCGACCCGGCGTTCGTCGCGGTCACCGGGAAGCCGTACATCTTCTGCGTCGGGGCGGACCTCACCAGCCTGCCGCAGCTCGCCGACCGGGAGCAGGCCCTGGAGATCGGCCGGCTCGGCCACCGGGTCTTCGCCCGGCTCAAGGACAGCCAGGTCCCGACGTTCGCCTTCGTCAACGGCGCGGCGATGGGCGGCGGCCTGGAGCTGGCCCTGCACTGCCACTACCGGACCCTGTCCGGCGGGGCCTCCGCGCTCGCCCTGCCCGAGGTCTCCCTCGGGTTGGTCCCCGGCTGGGGCGGCACCCAGCTCCTGCCGAACCTGATCGGCATCCCGGCCGCCACCCAGGTGATCCTGCAGAACCCGCTGATGCAGAACAAGATGCTCAGGCCGAAGCAGGCCGCCGAGCTGGGCATCGCCGACGTGCTGCTGGAGCCGGCGGACTTCCTGGAGCGGTCCCTGGAGTGGGCCGCCGGCGTGGTCCGCGGCGAGGTCACCGTGACCCGGCCCGAGGTCGACAAGGACATGTGGGCCGGCGTGCTGTACTTCGCCCGGCAGACGCTGGACCAGCGGCTGCACGGCGCGGTCCCGGCCGCGTACCGGGCGCTGGACCTGCTGGAGACGGCGAAGGACGCGGACTTCGCGGCCGGCACCGCCGCCGAGGACGAGGCCCTCGCGGACCTGATCTTCTCCGAGGAGCTGCGCAGCGGGCTGTACGCGTTCGACCTGGTGCAGCGGCGGGCCAAGCGGCCGGCCGGCGCGCCGGACAAGGGCCTTGCCCGCCCGGTCACCAAGGTCGGCATCGTCGGCGCCGGCCTGATGGCCAGCCAGCTCGCGCTGCTGTTCGCCCGCCGCCTCCAGGTGCCGGTCGTCATGACCGACCTGGACCAGGGCCGGGTCGACAAGGGCGTGGGCTACGTGCACACCCAGATCGAGAAGGCCGTCAGCAAGGGCCGGATGGACAAGGGCACGGCCGCCAAGCTGTACGGCCTGGTCAGCGGCTCGGTCGACAAGGCCGTGTTCGCCGACGCCGACTTCGTCATCGAGGCCGTCTTCGAGGACCTGGGCGTCAAGAAGCAGGTCTGGGCCGAGCTGGAGAAGATCGTCTCCCCGGAGGCGGTGCTCGCCACCAACACCTCCAGCCTGTCGATCAGCGCGATGGCCGAGGAGCTGGAGCACCCGGAGCGAGTGGTCGGCTTCCACTTCTTCAACCCGGTCGCCGTGCTGCCGCTGCTGGAGATCGTCCGGGGCGAGCGCACCGACGACGCCACCCTGGCCACCGCGTTCGCGGTCGGCAAGCTGCTGAAGAAGTCGTCGGTGCTGGTTTCCGACGCCCCGGCGTTCGTGGTGAACCGGCTGCTCACCCGCTTCCTCGGCACCGTCTTCGCCGCCGTGGACGCGGGCACCCCGCTGGACGTGGCGAACGCCGCGCTGGACCCGCTGGGCCTGCCGATGCGCCCGCTCGCCCTGCTCCAGCTCGTCGGCCCGGCCGTGGCGCACCACGTGGGCGGCACGCTGCACGCGGCGTTCCCGGACCGGTTCACCGTCAGCGAGAACCTGAAGCGGATCGCCGAGGCGGGCCAGCCGATCGTGGTCGACGACCAGATCAACGACGAGGTGGCCAAGCTGCTCGTGGTCGGCGACGCGCCGCTGACCGCCGAGCAGGTGCGGCAGAACGCGCTCGACGCGCTGGCGCAGGAGATCCGGCTCATGCTCGACGAGGGCGTCGTCGCCGAGGCGCAGGACATCGACCTGTGCATGATCCTCGGCGCCGGCTGGCCGTTCCACCTGGGCGGCGTCACGCCGTACCTGGACCGGACCGGCACCAGCGAGCGGGTCACCGGCCGGCGGTTCCTGCCACGCGGCGCGGCCAGCCTGCCCGCCTGACCCACCCCGCTCCCCCGCGACCGCGGTGGCACGGGCGTCCCCCTGGGGCGCTCCGGCCACCGCGGTCGTCGTTTCAGCCGGCGGGCAGGGCAGCGGCTGTCGGACCGGCTGGCTACGATCACCGCTCCTGATCGACTATCTGGAGCTGACTCAACATGTCCCAGCCGGGCAACCCCTACCCGAACCAGCCGCAGCAGCCGTACGGCGAGCAGCCCGCCCCGCAGCAGGGCGGCTACCCGCCGGCCGGCCAGCCATACGGCCAGCCGTACGGCGCGCCGGAGGCCACGCCGCTGCCGCCGGCGCCGAAGAAGTCCAAGACCGGCAAGATCGTGCTGATCGTCCTGGCCGTGGTGCTGGTGCTCTGCTGCGGCGGCGGGGCGATCGCCTGGTTCGCCGTCAAGGACGACGTCAACGACGCGGTCGAGGCCACCAAGACCCGGGTGACCGCACCGGCCACCCTCGCCGGCCGGGCGAAGGCCACCGATCCCGCGCTCCAGACGGCGGTGGAGGGGATGATCTCCGAGATGAAGTCCACGGTGCAGAACGAGACCAGCACCGCCGGGGCGTTCTACGGCGACATGGCCAAGAATGACCTGGTGATGATCGCCGCGGCGTCCGGCCTGGTGACCGACCCGAAGAAGGAGCTGGACGACACGTTCACCGGCATCGGCACCGAGCTGACCGTGAGCAACGTCGTCGCGGTGGACCCGGGCCCGCTGGGCGGCGAGGCGCGCTGCGGCGACGGCAAGAGCGAGGGCGTCAAGCTGGGCGTCTGCGCCTGGGCCGACAAGGGCAGCGTCGGCATGATCGTGACGTACTTCAAGACCGGCGCACAGGCGAAGGCCGAGTTCGTCACCATGCGCGGCCAGATCGAGCAGCGCTCCTGACCCACGCGTGACAAGGGCCCCCTCCGCCATCGCGGCGAAGGGGGCCCGTCCCGTCCGCCGGGTCACGCCGTCGCGGCCCGCCCGCTCCAGCTTCCATACACCCACTCGTTCACGGAAAGAGTGGTCATTCCGGCGGGAATGGCCACTCTTTCCGTGAAAGTGCCGTCAGGCCGTCAGGCCGTCAGGCCGTGGCGGCCCGCTCGGCGGTGCTGCGCAGCACGCAGAACTCGTTGCCCTCCGGGTCGGCGAGCACCACCCAGCCGGTGCCGTCCGGCCGCCGCCGGTCGTCGACCTGGGTGGCACCGAGGGCGAGCAGGCGCTCAACCTCGGCGTCCCTGGTCCGGTCGGCGGGCTCCAGGCACAGGTGGACGCGGTTCTTCACCGTCTTGTCCTCCGGCACCTGGATGAACAGCACGGTCTCCCCGTCTCCGGTGAGCACCATCGCCTCCGGGTCACCGGGGAAGTCGTCGGGCTGCCGCTCGGAGCCGAACACCTCCGCCCAGAAGCCGGCCAGCGTGTAGGTGTCGTGGCAGTCGAAGCTGATGTTCCTGATCCGTGCACTCACGGTGTTCCTCCATGAAGGAGTGGAGCGCCCCGCGTGATCGGCAGAGGTCAGCGGCGGGTGAGGCGGGGCGCGGGACTGGTCGTGGACATCAACCGCACCTCCCTCCGGCCGTCGGGCTGACGCAGCCGATCTTGTCAGCCCCCGCCGGTCCGGGCAACGCCTTTTCGGCGTACCCGGGAACGGGCCCGGCCCGGCCCCGCGCGGACGCGGAACCGGGCCGGGACACCCCGTGGTGCGACGGGGGTCTACGGGCCGACGAAGGCGGCCTTGGCGCGCCAGTCGACCCCGTCCACGGCGGGGCCGCTGACGGTGGTGAACGCGCCGGTGGGCACGCCGCCGGCCCACGCGGTCGAGGCGAGCGCGCCGGTCGAGCGGCTGACCCGGTACAGGGTGCCGCCGGCCAGCAGGAGCGAGCCGGTGTCGGTGAATCCGGTCACCCCCGCGACGGTGAACTTGTCGGCGCCGACCGCGCCGCTGTCCGGGGTGAACCAGCGCCAGTACAGGCCGCCCTGGCCGGCGAGGGTGTAGTAGAGCCGGCCGGCGGTGTAGAACATGCCGGTCACGTTCGCGATCTCGGGGTAGAAGTTGGTGTTCACCCCGACGAAGGTCTGGCCGGTCGGCCCGGAGTCGGTCTCCACCGTGTCCCAGTACGCGTCGTGGTACGGGTCGACGAGGCTGGGCGTGCCGAAGGTGGCCCCGTCGAAGGTACGCCGCTGGAGCGCGCCGTTCATCGCGTAGAACAGGGTGCCGCCCACCCAGAACGCGCCCCTGGCCGTGGACCACGCGGTGTTGTCCGGGTTGGCCACCGGGGTAGCCGCGCCGACCGTGGCCGCCCCGTCGTACGAGCGGGCCTGCACCTCGTCGCCCGTGCCGGCGGGCGGCGGGCCGGTCTTGACGATCTCGATGGCGTTGACGATCGGGTTCTCCACCACGTGCCCGAAGTCGATGTCGACGCTGCCGTCGCTGACGATCGTGAACGACCGCATGGTGCCGATGTCGTGCCCGGGCGTGGCCGACAGGTCGAGGTTGTCCAGGACGAGGGTGCCGTCGAGCGTCACGTCGAAGATCCGCTTGCCGGGGGTCGAGGTGCCGGCGTACCGGTTGGCGAGGTAGAGGCGGACCTCCACCTCGGTGCCGGCCGGCACCGGAAGGTCCCACTGCATCTCGGGGGCGGCCGCGGCGTCGTACCGCTCGGTGTTGAACAGCCCGGCCGGGGTGCCGGCCGGGACGGTGGCGTCCAGGCTGCCCACGGCGGCGAAGCCCGAGGCGCTGCTGCCGGCGTTGTGGTACGGGCTGGGGTTGCCGGCGTCGTCGGCGCTCCAGTCCGGCCCGCCGGTGGTGGAGGCGACGGCGGGGCCGCCGGCGTTCACCCGGTGCAGCACGTTGGTGGGCACCGGAATCCCGGCCTGGTAAACGGTGCCGGGCAGGCCGGCGGTGGTGGTCGGGTGCGGGGCGTTGCCGCCGGTCAGCGGGAAGAACGCGATCCGTTCCCGGCGGTAGGAGAAGTTGCCGATCCAGGACTGGTCGGAGCCGAGCCAGATGCCCTCCGGGGTGACCAGCAGCTCGGCCACGCCGTAGCCGCGCGGGCGCCGGCCGGGGTTCCAGGACAGCGGCAGCCCGTTGCCCGGGTCGAGGGCGGCGATGCTGGCCCGGCCGATGGCCCCGGCCTGCGCGGAGTCGCCGCCGAAGCTGTTGTTCAGCCAACGCAGGTGCCCGCCGACGTAGACGGCCTGCTCGCTGATCCCGACGGAGAGGAAGGTGTCGCCGCCGGAGTAGTCGATCCAGGTGGGCTGCTGGGCGTCGCCGGTCGCGGCGGCCTCCCAGCGGGCGGCGGTGTCGCACAGCGTTCCGCTGTACTTCCCGCCGGTGGTGACCACCACGAAGTAGCTGCCGTCCGGGGCGAAGGCCACGTCCCGCATGTACGAGTCGAACGCCCCGTACGAGCAGCGCGGGGTGTACCGGCTGGTGTTCCAGTCGGCGACGGTGGCGGCGGTGGCGCCGAGGTCCAGCTTCACGATCTGGTCGTGCAGCACCCCGTCGGCCTTCTTGAAGTTGCCGATCACCACGAGCTGGGTGCCGTCCGGGGAGAGCGCGAGCTTCTCCGCGCCCACGCCGGCCTTGGCGCCGCTCACCCCGTCGTAGTTGTGGTTCTCGGTGAGGGTGGTGGTGAGGTAGCCGTCCAGCGCGCCGGTGGCGGCGTTGAGCGAGGCAAGCCCGCCGCGCGGGTTGGCGTTGCCGGCAGTGGTGAAGATGCCGCCGACGAGCAGCCGGTTGCCGGCCAGGGCGACGTCGTCGACCAGGCCGTTGAACGCCGGCCCGGCGAAGCTGGTGACCGTGGCCCCGGTGGCGACGTCGACCAGGGCCACCTTGCGCCGGGTGACGCCGTTGACCGTGTTGAACTTGCCGGCCAGGTAGACGGTGCCGGCGGTCGGCCCGGCCGCCACCGCGCTCACCTCGTTGTCGACGGTCGGCGCGAACGCGGTGTCGACCTCTCCGGTGGCCTTGTCGAAGGCGAGCACGTAGTCACGGGTGATGTCCACGTCGGAGTTGCGGTTGCGCACCTTGCTGAACGATCCCGCCGCGATGATCTTCGTGCCGGCGTCGTGGATGGCGAACACCGTGCCGTCCTGGATGTTCGGCGACGCGGCCGACGGGACGGTGGAGACCACGGTGGGGTGGCCGGGCGCGGCGCTCGCCGGGCCGGCGACGGCGAGGCCGGCGGTGGTCAGGGCGGCGGCGGTGAGCGCCGCCAGGGTTCGGCGGGCCAGGGCCGAGGGGTGGGTCACGGGCAACTCCCGGAGCATGTCGAACGGGGGGTGGCCGCGGGCGCCGGACGGCCTGAGGCGCGGCCGGTCCTGGGCGCACCGCGTGGGACATGGCGCCATCACACCTTGGCCTATCGTCCGGCGGCCGTCCAGCACGGACGGCGTATTGTGCCCGACCGCTCGGTGGCTCTGCCCGACCGCGTCGGTCCGCCGGCCGAGCGCCCGGGGCGGACCGGCTACCTGACCTGCCCGGACCAGCCCACCCGGCTGACCCGCCGCGCCGGGTCAGCCGGGCCGGGCACACGAAAAGCTGAGCGCCGGGCGGGCCCGGCGACGTGCCGCCGTCCTGGCGGGACGTTGGTGCGGGCCGGCGCGGCGCACCGACCCCCGCTGGCCCGCCGGCGTGCCGCCAGGGCGGCGGGCCGGGCGTCACCGGTCGGTCGTGAGCCGCCCGCCGCCGTGGGCCTGGCCGGTCAGAACCGGCGTGACGTCGGCGGGCAGGGTCACCGTGACCTCAAGGCCGCCGCCGGGCTGGGCGACGACCCGCACGGTCCCGCCGTGCGCGTCGCAGACCGCCCGGACGATGGACAGTCCCAGCCCGGAACCCCGGGCCCCGGTGCGTTCCTGCCCGCCCCGGCGGAACGGCTCGAACAGCCCCGGCACGTCGGCCTGACTGACCTCGAACCCGGTGTTGGCGACGACCAACCAGGACGAGCGGCCGTCCGTGCCGGTGCGCACCCGGATCAGGCCGTGCAGGTGGTTGTAGCGGACCGCGTTCTCGATCAGGTTTCCGGCCAGCCGGTCCAGCAGCCCGGGGTCGCCGACGACCGGGGCCGGCTCCAGGGACGTCTGCACCCGCAGCCCGATCCGCTCCACCTCCCGGCGCACGGCCGAGAGCGCGTTGACGGTGCCTGTGGCCAGGTCGCACTCGGCGCGCCGGCCCAGCCGCCGGCCGGCCTGGGCCTCGCTGCGGGCGAGCACCAGCAGCGCGTCGACCAGCCCGTTGGCCCGCTCGGAGGCGTCCCGGACCACGGTGGCCATCCGGCGGTACTCGGCGGCGTCCGCCTCGTCGTCGCTGAGCGTCACGTCGATCTCGGTCCGCATCACCGCCAGCGGGGTGCGCAGCTCGTGCGAGGCGTTGGCCACGAAGCGCTTCTGCGCCTCGAACGCGGCGGCGATCCGGTCCAGCATGGCGTCGAACGTCTTGGCCAGCTCGGCCACCTCGTCGTCCGCCCCGGACCAGCCGATCCGCTGGTCGAGGGTGGCCTCGCCGAGCCGCTGGGCGGTCGCGGTGACCTGGTGCAGCGGGCGCAGCGCCCGCCCGGCCACCGCGTACGCGCCGGCCACCCCGACCACGCTGATCGCCAGCAGCGCCACCAGGCCCTTGGCCAGCAGCTCGTTCGACGCCGCGTCGACGAGCTGCTGCTGCCACTGCCCGGCGTCGAGCAGCCGGCCGTCGGCCAGCAGCACGGTGGTGCCGGGGACCAGCTCGTCGGTGGGGCGCAGCGCGTCGCGGACCAGCAGCCAGGCCAGCAGCACCAGGATCGCCCCGGCGCCCACCAGCAGCACCCCGTTGAGCAGGGTGAGCCGCAGCCGCAGGGTGGGCCGCAGCCGGACGGCCGGGCGGCGCAGCGCCGGCCAGGGCAGGGCGCGGCGGCGGGCGGCGGGGCGGGTCGGGGCGCTCACGCCGACCCCTCGGCGGTGCGGTAGCCGGCGCCGACGACCGTCTCGATCAGCGGCGGGTCGCCCAGCTTCTTGCGCAGGGTCATCACGGTGACCCGGACGATGGTGGTGAACGGGTCGGTGTTGGCGTCCCAGACCCGTTCCAGCAGCTCCTCGCTGGAGACCACCGCCCCGCGCGCCTTGAGCAGCTCGGCCAGCACCCCGAACTCCTTGTTCGTCAGGTCGACCGGCACGCCGCCCCGGGTCACCAGTCGACGGGCCGGGTCGAGCTCCAGGTCGGCGACGGCGAGCACCGGCGGGGCCGCCGGGGTGGCCCGTCGGCCGAGCGCCTGCACCCGGGCCACCAGCTCGTCGAAGGCGAACGGCTTGGGCAGGTAGTCGTCCGCGCCGAGCTGCAAGCCCTCGACCCGGTCGGCGACCGTGCCGCTGGCGGTGAGCATGAGCACCCGGGTCAGGGTGCCGGAGGCGGCCAGCTCGGCACAGATCTGGTCGCCGTGCATGCCGGGCAGGTCCCGGTCCAGCACCACCACGTCGTACCGGGTGACGAAGGCCATCTCGTGGCCCGAGTTCCCGTCGTAGGCGACGTCGACCGCCATGCCGCGCTTGCGCAGCCCACGCGCGATCGCGTCGGCGAGGTTGCGCTCGTCCTCGACCACCAGTACCCGCATACCCGACCTCCCCGCCGGCTGAACTGCCGACAAACCTAGTGCCGGCCACCAAACCGGCGTCGCGCCGCCCGCGCCGCCGACCGCCGGCCGCTCCGGCGTTGCAAAAAATCTCCGGGTACGGGATGCTTCCCGGCGCTGATCTGCGGCGGAGGGAGCGGCGATGACCGGACTGGCCCCGACCACCCGGCGGGACGTCGTCCACCGGCGCTTCCGGCTCCCGGCCGAGCTGGCCGCCGGGGTCGGCAACGGGGTCCGCGCGGACGCCTCCGGCGCGGTCATCGCCGCCCCGACCGGCCGGCTCGCCCACCCCGACGACCCCACCCGCCGGTACGACACGGCGAGCTGGACCTCGCCGCCGGTGTCCACCGGGTTCCCCGTCGCCGAGGTGGTCCCCTCCTGGGCCGCCGACACCCCCGACGGCTGCGGCGTCCTCGTCGAGCTGCGCGGCTGGCACGCCGACGCCCCGGCCACCGACTGGTACACGCTGGGCCGCTGGGCCGCCGACGACGAGCCCTTCGGCCGCACCTCCGTGCCCGGCCAGCAGGGCGCCGACGCCCGGGTGGACACGGACACCCTGGTCGTCACCGGCGCGACGGTCACCGGCTGGCAGGCCCGGGTGACGCTGCTGCGGCCGGCCGGCGGCACCGCCACCCCGGTGCTGCGCGCGCTCGGCGCGGTCGCCTCCGGCCCACAGCCGGCCACCCCGGTCGACACGCACCGGGCCGCCGAGGGTGACCGGGCCGGCTGGGGCCGGGTGCTGGACGTGCCCCGGTACTCGCAGCGGCTGCACGGCGGGCACGCGGGGCGCTGGGGCGGCGGCGGGGACTCCTGGTGCAGCCCGACCAGCGTCTCGATGGTGCTGGACCACTGGGGCGCCGGCCCGACCCCCGACCGGTACGCCTGGGTCGCGCCGCCCGGCCCCCGGCCGGTGGTGGTGCACGCCGCCCGGCACTGCTACGACCCGGCCTTCGACGGGGCGGGCAACTGGTCGTTCAACACCGCGTACGCCGGTGGGCACGGGGTGGACGCGTTCGTCACCCGGCTGCGGTCGCTGGCCGAGGCCGGGGCGTTCGTGGCCGCCGGGGTGCCGCTGGTGCTCTCCGCCGCGTTCCGCCGGGGCGAGGTGCCGGGGCTGGACTACGACACCAGGGGGCACCTGGTGGTGCTGGTCGGGTTCACCGCCGACGGCGACCCGGTGCTCAACGACCCGTACGCTCCCGACGACACGGGCGTGCGCCGCACCGTGGGCCGGGACCGGTTCGAGGCCGCCTGGCTGGGCGGCAGCGGCGGGATCGTCTACGTCATCCGGCCGCCCGACGTGCCGCTACCCCCACCGCCCGCCCAGCCCAACTGGTGACCCCGCACCGGGGGGTCACCGGGGCAGCCGCCACCAGCCGTACGCCCCGCTCTGGCGGCGGCAGAGCAGGTCCCGGCCGCTGGAGAAGCATTCCCCCATCACGTCGGGCAGCACGTCGAGCCACCGGGCCACCGCCCGCGCCGGGTCCAGCTCGGCGACGAGCAGCCCGCCTTCCCGGGTGCGCCGGGTGCCGAACAGCGGCTCGTCCGGGCCCTGGTTGGGCACCGGATCCCAACCCCCCAGCTCGGCGACCGTCCGCCCGGTGGCGGCGTCCAGCACGGCGAGCTCCATGTCCCCCACGCGGGCTCTGCTGGCCGCGAGGAGCCGGTCACCCCGGGCCGCGAAGATCCACTGCCAGCGCGGGTTGACCCACCTGGGCCGGTGCGTCGCCGGGTCGAGCGCCGACAGCCCGGCTTCCCGACCTCCGACGCAGAGCAGGTGGCCGCACTCCGCCAGGTACTCGTTCGGGGACAGGTCGAGTTCCCAGCGCCGGTCCAGCGCGTCCAACCCGTACGCGGTGACCCGGTCGCCGCCCGCCACCCCGTTGGCGGCCCTCACCAGCAGCAGGTCCCCGGCGAGGCCGGCGCCCTGGTATCCGGCGGGACGCGAATCGCCGGTGAGAAGGACCTCCCCGGACCCGGCGTCCCGCACCTCGATCCGCCCGGACTCGGGGATCAGCACGACCTGGTCGACCTCCGCGCCCCGGTGGCGGTAGGCCATCCGGCCCTGGTCCACCGAAGCCGACCACCGGAGCCGCCCCGACGGCAGATCCACCCCGCGCAGGCCGGCCGTCGTCTCGTCGCCCTGCATGAGAAGGAGCAGCCCGCCGCCGACGGTGGGAACCGGGTAGCCGGGCTGCCGCCACCGTTGCCTCCCGGTCGCCGCGTCCAGGGCGGCCGTCTCGGCCCCTCCGCCGTCCCGGCCCCCGGTGATCAGCACGAACCCGCCGTGCTCCTGCACCCCGAACCGCCCCTCCCCGCCGGGTGCCGAGGTGCGCCACAGCGGTCGCAGGGCACCACCCGCGCCGGCCGGGGTCGCGTAGGCGGTCACCTCGCGCGTCCCGCCCCATGACGTCTCCGGGTCCGCCACGTACAGCCGGCCGCCAGCGACGCGGACCTCGGCGCCAGGCCGGGCGACGACGACCGCCGGGACGGGCCGCGCGACCGGCGCGGACGAGGCCAGGGTGAGCAGGGCGACGGCCCCGGCCAGCGCCACCCGCAGCGGCCGGCCCACCGCCAGGGACGGGCGGGGCGGCGGGCCCGGCGTGACGTCGCCGCGCAGCTCGCCGAGGTCGATGACGGCCACTGGTGTTCCTCCCCGGTTCGGCTGCCGGCCCGCCCGGTCGGCGCCGGGGCACACCGGCCGGCCGGCATGACGCGTCGACGTCTGTACGATGGCCCGTCGTGGCTGTGCCGGTGGTAGACCCCTCGCTGAACTCCGACCCCGTACCCGTCGCGCCGCGGGCCGCGACGGCCGCACCCGACGGGGCGTACACGGGCACACCGCGTCGGCCCCGGCGGCGACCGACCCGCGCCGATGCCCTGGCCATCGGAGCCTATGTGCTGCTCGGCGTTCTCGTGTGCCTGAACTACTGGGGGGACGTCCAGCACCGGGTGTCGTCGCACCTGCCGACCGACCACAGCTGGTTCGAGTGGCTCTTCTCGCACGGCGCGTACTCGCTGCGCCACCTGGAGAACCCGCTGTTCTCCATGCGGCAGAACGCCCCGGACGGGGTGAACATGATGGCGAACACGTCGGTGCTCGGCGCCACCCTGCCGCTGGCCCCGGTGACGTGGCTGTTCGGGCCGCAGGTGACGTACGCCCTCTACCTCGGCGGGGCGCTCGCCGCGACGGCCGGCACGTCGTACTGGATGCTGTCGCGGCACCTGGTGCGCTCGCGCGCGGCGGCGTTCGTCGGCGGCGCGTTCCTCGGCTTCGCGCCCGGCATCGTGCACCACGCCAACGGGCAGCCGAACTTCGTCTCGAACTACCTGCTGCCGGTGATCGTGGCCCGGGTGCTGCGGCTCGGTGAGCCGGGGCGGAGCTGGCGGCGTGACGGGGTGGTGCTCGGCCTGCTGGTGGCGTACCAGATCTTCATCAACGAGGAGATGCTGCTGCTGACCGCGCTGGGCCTGCTGGTGGTGGTGGCCGCGTACGCGGTGCAGCGTCCCCGGGCGGCACGGCAGCGGGCCGGCGGCTTCCTGGCCGCGCTCGGCCTCGGCGGCGGGCTGACGCTGCTGCTCACGGCGTACCCGATCTGGTTCCAGTTCAACGGCCCGCAGTCCTACCGGGGCCTACAGGGCGGGGTGTTCCACAACTGGGGCGAGGACCTGGTGGCCTTCGTGACGTTCGCCCGGGACACTGCCGCCGGGGACGAGGCGGTGGAGAAGACCATCGGTCTGACCGAGCAGAACAGCTGGTTCGGCTGGCCGCTGGTGCTGGTGGCGCTGGTCGCGCTGGTGCTGCTGGTCCGCCGGTCGCTGGCGGCCCGGATCGTCGCCGTGCTGGTGGTGGTCTTCACCGTCGCCTCGATCGGCCCGGTGGTGCGCTTCGACGGCGCGGAGACCACGATCGACGGGCCGTGGGCGTACATCTCGGACGACCTGCCGCTGGTGGAGATGATGATGCCCACCCGGATGGCGCTGGTGGTGGCCGCCGCCCTCGGCGTGCTGCTCGCCCTGGCCTGGGATGCCCTGGCCCGCACCGCGCAGGCCCCCGCGCCGGTGGTGCCGGCCCCCCGTTCCTCCGCTGGCACCACCGGCTCGACGGCCCCGGCGCAGGCCGCCGGGACCCGGACCGGCCCCACGTCCGGCCCGGCCCGCGCGCGCCGCTGGCTCCGCCCGGTCGGGTACGCCGCCGTCGCGCTCGCCGTGCTGCCGCTGGTGCCCCGGCCGCTGCCGGCCCAGCAGATCGACCCGCCGCCGCGCTTCATCACGGCCGGCGGCTGGCGGCCCTACGTGCCGGCGGGCCGGACCCTGGTGCCGGTGCCGATCCCCAGCAACGTGCACGGCCTGCCCACCCTGCGGTGGAGCGCGCTGACCGGGCACGCGTTCCCGGTCCCCGGCGGCTACTTCATCGGCCCAAACGCCGACGGCGAGGGCGTCTTCGGCGCCCCGAACCGGCCGACCAGCACCCTGGTCTACTCCACGATGGACGCCGGCACGCTGCCGCCGCTGACCGACGAGAACCGCCACCAGGCGGTCGAGGACCTGCGCTACTGGAAGGCGTCGGTGGTCGTCCTCGGCGCGCACCCCCGCGAGGCGGTCCTGCGCGACCTGATGACCGCCCTGCTCGGCCCGGCGCAACGGGTCGACGACGTCTGGCTGTGGGACGTCCGCCCGCTGGTCGGCTGAGCCGCCCACGGCCGGCCGGCGGCCCGTCCCCCGGTTGGGGGGAGGACCGCCGGCCGGGTGAAGCGTGGGCTCAGCCGCAGTGGTCGTTCCACTCGATCATGCGGATGTACTTGTCGCCGACGATGCCACCCCAGTCGACGCAGTCGTTCGGGGCGTACGCGTAGACCGGGCCGGCGTACTGGCTGTAGGTGCCCTCGTCCTTCACCCAGTCCGCGCCGGACCGCTCCACCATCGCCGACATGAACTTCTTGGTGCCGGGGGTGTTGGTGACGGTGACGACGCAGTTCCAACCGCTGTTGTACGTCAGGAAGATGGTTCCCCGGCCGTTGCCGGCGTCCATCTTGTCGATCACGCTGTAGCCGCTGCCGCAGGCGCCGTTGTAGGCGGCGGCCTGGGCCGGCGCGCCGGTGACGGCGACTGCGGTTGCGGCCAGCGCGGCGACCGTGCCGACGCTCGCCAGCTTGTGGGTGACGCTCATTGGGTCCTCTCGTCGGATCAGGGTGCAGGTGCGGGCCGGGGCGCGGTCGGGCGCACCCCGGCCGGGGACGACGTCAGCAGACCGTGCTGGTCGAGCCGCCCGTGGAGTTCAGGTAGCCGGTCACGTGCGTGCAGTGCGCGGCGGTGTTGGCCGGCTTGCCCCACAGCTCCGACCGGGTGGTGTTGTTGAGCTCGCCCACGCCGTAGTCCGAGCCGCTGTCCGAGTGGTCGATCACGTGGACGTACAGGTCCCAGTTCGAGTGGGTGTTGCGGTACTGCTCCCAGACGTAGATGTAGGCGTAGTTGTAGCCGCAGCCGTAGTACTGCTTGACCGACGCGGCCTCCATGCCGCCCACCGTCAGCACCCGGGTGGTGCCGATCTGGCGGACGCTGGAGCAGCTGGCCGGGGTGCTGGCCAGCGCCGGCGACGCGTTGACCAGAACCCCGGCGCCCGCGGCGGCGAGCGCGGCGGAGACGGCGAGGGCTCGGCGGAGGATAGCCATGACGTCCTGCTTTCTCTGGTGGACCATCGTCGTCCACCAGGCAACCAGACGCCGGGTCGCGCTGACAGGTGGCGAAGGGGTCACCTTTTCCTCCCCTCCGCGCCCCGGAAGGCGGCCCCGCCCGGGGCGTCAGCCCACCAGGCCGCGCACGTCCCACACCCAGGCGCCGTCGATCTCGCGGCCGGGGCCGACGAGCTGGTCGACGGTGCGGCGGACCGGTTCGCCCCGGTCCAGGCCGCCCTGCACCAGCACGGCGGCCCGCCAGTGCCGCAGGTCCACCGCCGCCTGCCGGCGGTCCTCGTCGGTCAGCACCGGCACCTGTCCGGTCTCGGCCACCCGGCGCAGCAGCAGGGCCGTCGGACGGTCCGGGGCGCCCCAGCGGGCGGTCGGGTCGTCGGCGGCGCGGGGGCCGATGAAGTAGCCGCCCGGGGCGGTGAACGCCAGCCGGGTCCGGGCCGACCAGAACGTCGCCGGGCTGACCCCGGCCCCGGTGACCGGCGGCACGGGCACCAGCGTCCGGCCGGCCGGCACGTACGCCCGCCAGCCGCCGTCGGCCACGAAGGCCGGCACCGGCCACGCCGGCACGGTGCGGATCGGGGTGGGCGCGAGCGGGAGCAGCGCGGCGGCCACCGCGCCGCCCCAGAGCAGCCGCACCGGCACCGCGGGCCCGCCGGCCGGGCCGTCACCGGGAGCGGCGGCGGCCGACCGGATCCGGTCCAGGGACAGGGCGACCAGCACCCCCAACACCGGTACGCAGACCAGCGCGAACCGGGCCGGCACCACCAGGTCGAGCAGCGGCACCCCGGCGACGAGCCGGTACGGCCCGGGCAGCCCGGTCGACATCCCGTCCACCCGGACGGTGGTGCCGAGGGAGAACAGGGCGGCCCCGACCCCGACCACCGCCAGCGCCCGGACCAGCGGACGACGCCACAGCCAGCTCACGATCACCACGGCGAGTGCGGATGCGCCCCGGCCTGGGCCACCATGCCGGGGGCGAAGCCGCAGACCAGGCCGCCGACGGCGGCGGCGACCCGGGAGCCGACGAGCCGGCGGGCCAGCAGGACGTACCAGGCGGTGGCGGTGCCGGCGAGGTAGGCGACCACCGCCACCAGGAACGCCTGCTGGGTGCCGAGCAGCAGCGTCACCGGGGTCAGCGGCACGCCCAGCCCGAGCACCGAGGTGTTGGCCATCAGGTTGACCCCGTCCGGCGCGTTCAGGGCCGCGCTGTGCAGCGGGTTCTCCGGCCCGGTGACGGCGCGGGCCCCCCGGGCCAGCATCCACTCGAACAGCATCTGGTCGTTGTCCTGGTGGAACAGCCGATCGGGGCGCCCCCACTGCCCGCCGGTGAGCAGCGCCGCCAGGCCCAGGTAGCCGGCGACCACCGCGACGTCGAAGCCCCGCACCCGCCGGGGACGGCGGCCGGCCGACGCACCGCCGGGGACGGACCCACCGGCCGGCTCCGCGTTCCGGGCCGGCTCCGGCCCGCCCGCCTCCTCCGGGTCGCCGGGGGCGGGCGCGACCGGGGCCGCCATCAGGCCGTCGGGGCCGTCAGCGTCCGGACGTCCCAGACCCACACGTCCAGCTCACGCCGCCCGGGGCCGACCAGCTCCTCGACGGTACGCCGCAGCGGCTCCGCGTTGTGCTGGCCCACGGGGAGCACCAGGACGGCGGCCCGCCAGTGCCGCAGCTCGTCGAGGGAGCGGCGGCGCTGCCGGTCGTCCAGCTCCGGCGTCCGGCCGGTGGTGGCCACCTCCTCCAGCAGCTTGCCGACCCCGCTGGGCCGGCCGCCGAAGCGTCCCGGGTCGCCCGTGTTGCCGTTGCGCGGGGCGAGGAAGTAGCCCCCGGGGATCTTGAAGTCGAGGTTGGTGGACGCGGCCCACCGCATCCCGTGGGTGTTGCCCATGTTGGGCACCGGGATCGGCACCAGGGTCTGGTCCGCCCCGACGTACTCGCGCCACCGGTCGGCGGTGATGAACTTCGGCACCGCCGGGCGCGAGGTGACCTTCAGCGGCATCGGCGTGATCGGCAGCAGCGCCAGCGCCAGCGCGCCGACGCCGAGGGCCCGCACGGTCCGGGTCTCGGCCGGCCGCAGCGACCAGATCCGCTCGACGGCGAGCGCCAGCAGCACGCCGATCACCGCCGTGGTGATCATCCCGAACCGGGTCGGCACCACCGCGTCCAGCAGCGGCACCCGCACCAGCAGCTCCCACGGGCCGGTGAACAGTTCCCGGTCCCACCAGGAGACCCGCTCGCCGAGGGAGAGCACCGCGAAGAACGCCCCGGTCGCGGCGAGCGCCCGGACCACCGGCTCGCGGCGCAGCCAGAACACGATGCCGACGGACAGCAGCGCGAGGCTCCAGCCGAAGAAGGCGTTCTCCTCGGAGTAGTTCGGGGCCAGGTTGACGTTGGCCCGCTCGTTGCCGCCGAGGGTGGGCGAGCCCGGGGCGAAGAAGGCGGCGATGTCGTTGCCGTAGTCCCGGACCGCGTCGCTGAGCCCGTGGTACGCCATCGGCCCGGCGAACTGCACGTAGAGCGGGTACGCCAGCAGCGCCCCGGCCAACACGGCGCACACCGCCACCGCGATGCCCAACGGCCGCCACGCCGCCGACCACAGCGCGGGCCGCTGCACCAGCATGGCGATCAGGAACACCCCGCAGGCCAGCGCGGTGAAGAGCAGGATCTCCTCGTTGATGAACGCCTGCACGGCCACCAGCAGGGCCAGCAGCACCCCGTCCCGGACCGGCCGGCGCGACCGGGTGATCACCAGCACCCGCCAGACGATGAACGGCAGCAGGAACTGGCTGATGATGTTCGGGTGCCAGCTGGCGTGCGAGAGCATCGCCGGGGAGAAGCCGCAGAACCAGCCGCCGACGGCGGCGGCCAGCGGGGTGCGCACCACGTGCCGGGAGAGCACCCGGTACCAGGCGGCGGCGGTGCCGGCGAGGCCGAGGGTGACCAGCGCCACGAAGGACACGGCCGGCCCGAAGAGCAGGGTCACCGGCACCATCGGGATGCCGAGCGCCAGGATGGCCGTGTTGGCCATCAGGTTGACCCCGTCGGGGAAGTTGAACTGGTCGGTGTAGAACGGGAACTCCCCGTGCAGCACCACCCGCACGCTGTGGGCGAGGAAGAACTGCACCTGCGCCGGGTCGCTGCTGTACAGCGACGCGACCCGGCCCGCCGGGTCGACCCAGATCCGGCTGGTCACCCAGAGCGCGGCGAGCAGGAAGAGGCCGTACACGGCGAGGTCCCGCCGCCGGGTCGTCCACCGCCGGCCCCGCTTGCGGGCCGCGCCCGGCTCCGCCGGGGCCCGAGCCACATCCTCGGACCCGGCGTCGACATCGGCCGGTGCGGCCGGCGCGTCGGCGAGGGCCGGGGCATCGGCGAGGGCCGGCGCATCGGCGAGGGCCGGCTGCTCGGTGGCCACGGGCCGCGCGGCAGTCGACGGCTCGGCGGTCGCCACCGTTGTCCGGGCGGCGGGCCCCACGGGAGCGTCGGGAACCGGGGGGAAGTCTCCACGGGGCTCGGCAGGGGTCACAGTCGGCGGAGTCTACCGGAGCCGGCGAAGGCCCCGAAATCACCGGGCGGTCCTTTGTGGTCGGTTCCGCCGCAGCTCACGGGACGGCGCGAGGTGCCGGTCCGCGCGGTCCGGGCGTCTCGTACCATGTGGGGCGCGAACACGACCGGGCGACGCGATCGGGGGCGTACAGGTGGCTTCAGCCCGCCGGCGCGGCATGACGGCCACCACACTGCTCACCCTGCTGCTGGCCGGCACGGCCTGCGGGCCGGTGGCCGACCGGAAGCCGGACGTCCTTCCCGTCGGCTACGACAGCCTGGACGGGACGCTGCGGGTGTGGCCCGCGCGGGGGCGGCTGGCCGGCGACAGCGCCGCGACGGCGGCGGTCACCGAGGCGGTCCGGGCCTGGCGGACGCCGGCCGACGACCGCGCGCACCTGCCCTCGTCCGGGATCCTGTGGTCCGGTGAGGTGGACGGCGCCCCGCTGGCCCTGGTGGCCGCCGACGTCCCCGGCGAGAGCGCCTCCTGGCTGCTCCAGCTGACCCGCGACGGCGACCGGTACGTGGTCGACCGGGCCAGCGAGTACACCGAGCCCGGCTACCTCGTCTACTCCGACGTGCTGCCCGTGCAGACCGACGATGGGCGTCGCTACCTGCTCTCCGGCCGGGTGGAACGGCTGCTCGGCCCCAAGGGCCGGGCGCTGTCCAGCCGCGACGGGCTGACCGACCCGGTGGACGTGCCGGCCTGCCGGGCCGTGGCGCTGACCGCGACGCTGCGGGCCACCCGGTCGCTGCCGCGCGGCCGGGCCGCCGACCGCCTGCTCGACCTCGGTACGGCCACCACGGACCCGCGGTACCCCCTGGTCCGGGACGAGACCGGCTCGGGCCGGCGGGCGCTGGACGGCCTGGACACCTGCGTGCTCGCCGACGAGCACGGCCCGTTCGGCAGCGTCCCCCGCCGGATCGGCGACAGGGACGCGCCCCGCTCCGTGCCGGAGTCCTGGCCGATGGCGAAGGTGAGCGTCCGCGCCCTGGGCGAGGTGGCGCTGGGCGGGGGCGACCCGGCCGACCTGGAGCAGCTGAGCTGGGAGACCGACGCGGGCACCATGACCGCGGTGGTGTACCGGCCGGCCGACGGCGGCGACCCGGTGGTCTCGCCGGCCGACCGGGCCAACACCCTGCAGGCGTACGTGCTGCCCGTGCCGGGCCAGCCGCTGGTGGTGCTGAGCTGGCGGTCCAGCCGGTACAGCTCGCTGTCGGTGCCGCCGGGCACCCCCCGGCTGGTCAACCGCCCCGGGCTGGTGGTGGTGTCACAGCCGGTGAGCAAGGCCACCTTCAGCCTGGCCGGCGCGGAGAAGACCTACTACCGCTCGGTCGGCGGCCGCTGACGCCGGCCCGGCGCGGGGTGCGCGTTCCTGGTCGGCCGGTCGTGGTCCGGGAGACGGCCAGTCCGGCGCCGCGGCGGCTCCACCCGGCACCCGGTAGCTGACCCGGCACCGGAACCCGGCCGGCGAGCTTCGGGCACGCAGGCGCGGTGAGAAGGGGTGCCTTCTCGACGCCTGGCGTCGAGAAGGCACCCCTTCTTTCAGTTCTGGGCGGCGGTTCCGCGGCCGGTCGGCAGACCGAGCGGCTCGACCTGCTGGTCGTCCAGGCGGGTGATCCACCCGGTGACGTCCCGGGCGACGTCCTGGGCGGTGAGGCCCAGGTCGGCGAGGATCTGCGCGCGGGTGCCGTGCGGATGCCAGTCGGCCGGCACGCCCAGGTCGCGCAGCGGCACCCGGACGTCGGCGTCCCGCATCGCCTGGGCGAGGGCGTCGCCGACCCCGCCGACCCGGACCCCGTCCTCGACGGTGACGACGAGGCGGTGGGCGGCGGCCAGCTCGACCAGCTCGGCCGGGACGGGCCGGACCCAGCGCGGGTCGACCACGGTCACCCCGTAGCCCTGCTCGGCGAGCCGGGTGGCGACCTCCATGCCGAGGTGCCCGAAGGAGCCGATCGCGACCAGCAGCACATCGGCGCTGGCCGACTCGGCCAGCACGTCGACCGGGCCGACCCGGCGCACGGCCGGCAGGTCGGCGGCGACGGTGCCGGTCGGGAACCGGACGATGGTCGGGCCGTCGTCCACGGCGACCGCCTCGCGCAGCTCCTCGCGCAGGGTCGCCGCGTCGCGGGGCGCGGCGATCCGCATGCCCGGCACGACCCCGAAGACCGACATGTCCCACATGCCGTAGTGGCTCGGCCCGTCCGGGCCGGTGATCCCGGCCCGGTCCAGCACGAACGTCACCGGCAGCTTGTGCATCGCCACGTCGAGCAGGACCTGGTCGAAGGCCCGGTTGAGGAAGGTCGCGTAGACCGCCACCACCGGGTGCAGCCCGCCGAGGGCCAGCCCGGCGGCCGAGGTGGCGGCGTGCTGCTCGGCGATGCCGACGTCGTACACCCGCCCGGGGTGCTTGCGGGCCAGCTTGGCGATTCCGGTGGGCTCGGCCATCGCGGCGGTGATGCCCACCACGTCGGGCCGGGCGTCGGCGATCGCGACCAGCTCGTCGGCGAAGACGTGGGTCCACTTCACCGAGGGGGCGGCGACCAGCTTGCCGGTCTCCACGTGGAACGCGCCGGGGCCGTGGAAGCAGTCCGCCTCGTCCTCCTCGGCCGGGCGGTAGCCGTAGCCCTTGCGGGTGACGGCGTGCACGATCACCGGGCCGCCGAAGTTCTTCGCGGCCCGCAGCGCGGACTCGACCGCCTCCAGGTCGTGCCCGTCGACCGGGCCGACGTACTTGATGCCCAGGTCCTCGAACATCGCCTGCGGGGCGACCGCGTCCTTGATGCCCTTCTTGACCGCGTGCAGCACCTCGTACATCGGCCGGCCGACCAGCGGGGTCGAGCCGAGGGCGTCCTTGACGGTGTCGAGGACCTTCTCGTAGCCGGGGCTGAGCCGCAGCGAGGAGAGGTGGTCGGCCAGGCCGCCGATCGTCGGCGCGTACGACCGGCCGTTGTCGTTGACCACGATGACGAGGGGGTTTCCGGCGGTGGCGATGTTGTTCAGCGCCTCCCAGCACATGCCGCCGGTGAGCGCGCCGTCGCCGACCACGGCGACCACGCTGCGCTGCTCGCCCCGCAGCGCGTACGCCTTGGCCAGGCCGTCGGCGTAGGACAGGGCGGTGGAGGCGTGCGAGTTCTCGACCAGGTCGTGCTCGCTCTCGGCCTGACTCGGGTAGCCGGAGAGGCCGCCGCGCTGGCGCAGCTTGTCGAAGCCGTCCTGCCGGCCGGTGAGGATCTTGTGCACGTACGCCTGGTGGCCGGTGTCGAACAGGAGCCGGTCCCGGGGGGAGTCGAAGACCCGGTGCATCGCCAGGGTCAGCTCCACCACGCCCAGGTTGGGCCCGACGTGCCCACCGGTGCGGGAGACCTTGGCGATCAGGAAGTCGCGGATCTCGGCGGCGAGGATGTCCAGCTGCTCGGCGGTCATCCGCTTCACGTCCTGCGGACCCCGAACCGTGCCCAGCAGCCGGCCGTGGTTGGCCGTGTCCTCTTCAACGCTCATGAGCGAAGAGTCTATCGGCCGTCCGGTAGTCCGCAGCCCGACCGGCGACCACCCGGCTGACCAGGGGAACGGTCAGGCCATGATCACCAGCCGCCGGGGCGGGGCGACCGGCGGCGCGGAGCGGGCCGGACCGGACGGCGTCCAGGAGCCCAGCACGGCCGCCTCCCGTGCCCCGGTGACCGACGGGATCGCCCCTGGCAGGCCGTGCCAGGAGAGCCAACCGAGCAGGGCGAACGCGTACGCCTCCTTGGCCTGGGCCGGCACCCCCAGCTCGTCGCTGGCGCGCAGCCGCCACCGGCCCCCACCGAGCGCGGCCAGCCGGCCCCGGAGTGTGGGATTGCGCACCCCGCCCCCGGCGGCCACCACCTCGGTCACCCCGTGCCGGTCGCACTCGGCGGCGACCGTCCGGGCGGTCAGCTCGGTCAGCGTGGCCAGCACGTCGTCGGCGGCCACCGGCCCCCCGAGCGCGGCGAGCCGGTCGTCCAGGTAGCCGGCGTGGAACAGCTCCTTGCCGGTGGACTTCGGCGGCGGCGCGGCGTAGTACGGCTCGGCAAGCAGCAGCTCCAGCAGCCCGGGGTGCACCCGGCCGGCCGCGGCCCGGGCCCCGTCGAGGTCGCAGGGGCGGCCGAGGAACCGCCGGGCCGCCGCGTCGAGCAGGGCGTTGGCCGGGCCCACGTCGTACCCGAGGACGGGAACGCCCGGCACGACCACGGTGAGGTTGGCGATGCCGCCCAGGTTGAGCGCGGCCCGGGGCGGCCCGGCCAGGCCGCCCAGCAGCAGCGCGTCGAAGGCCGGCACCAGGGGCGCGCCCTGCCCGCCGGCCGCGACGTCCGCCGACCGCAGGTCCGACAGCACCGGTACGCCCACCCGCGCGGCCACCCGGGCCGGCGTGCCGAGTTGGAGGGTGCCCCGCGCCCGGCCCCCGTCGACCCAGTGGAACACGGTCTGCCCGGGCGAGACCACCGCGTCGACCCGCCCGCCGGCCAGCTCCACCCCGCGCGCCGCAGCCTCGGCGAACACCTCGCCGAGCCGGTTGTCCAGCCGGCAGACCGCCTCGATCGTGGTCGGGTTCGGCGGCAGCAGCGCCCCGATCTCCGCCCGCAGCCCGTCGTCGAGGTCCAGGCTGGCGAACCCCAACGGACGCAGCCGCAGGGTGTCGCCGTCGACCGTGAACTCCGCCGCGGCCACGTCGACCCCGTCGTACGACGTCCCCGACATCAGCCCGACGATCCGCACGACCGGCTACTTCCCGGCGACCGGCGGCAGCAGCAGCCCGACCACCTCGACGTGCTGGGTCATCGGGAACAGGTCGAAGCCGCGCAGCTCCGCCAGCCGCCACCCCGCCTCGGCGAACGTCCGCACGTCCCGGGCGAAGGCGGCCGGGTCGCAGGACACGTACGCCACGGCGCGCGGCGAGGCGGCCAGCACGTCCCGCACCACCTGCGCGCCCGCCCCGGTGCGCGGCGGGTCCAGCACCACCAGGTCCACCGGCCCGATGATCCGGCGACGGGCCAGGGCGGTCTCCACCCGGGCCGCCACCACCTCGACCCGGGGCAGGTCCCGCAGGTTCTCCCGGCCGGCGGCGACGCTCGGCGCGGCGGACTCGACGACGGTGACCCGGGAGTCCGGGCCGACCCGCCCGACGAGCGCGGCGGCGAACAGCCCCGACCCGCCGTAGAGGTCCCAGGCCGACTCGCCCGGCTTCGGGTCGAGCAGGTCGAGCACGGCGTCGACCAGGGCGTCCGCCGCGGCCGGGTGCACCTGCCAGAAGCCGGACGCGGGCAGCGTCCAGTCCCGGCCGGCGGCCACCTCGCGGACCGTCGGCGGACCGTCGACCGGGGTGGGCACCCCGTCGGCCAGGGCGGTGACGGTGACGTCGCCGCCGGTGGAGGCCACGGTCTCCACCGCGTCCGCCTCGGGCCAGCGGGCCCCGCTCGGGGCGAGCACGGGCAGCTCCTGGATCGCCGGGTGGGCGATCAGGCAGCGGTCGATCGGCACCACCTCGTGCGAGCGGTGCTTGAGCAGCCCGGCCCGGCCGGCGGCGTCGACCGCGTAGCGGACCCGGGAGCGCCAGCCGAGCGGCCCGCCGGGCAGCGCCACGACCGCGACGCCGAGCCGGTCGATCTCGGCGTCGGTGAGGCCGGCGAGACGGCTGAGCTGCTCGCGCACCACCGACGTCTTCCAGCCGAGCTGGGCCTGGGGCGCGACGTGCTGGAGGTCGCAGCCGCCGCAGCGGCCGGGCCCCGCGTACGGGCAGGGCGGCTCGACCCGCTCCGGGGCGGCGTCGAGCACCGCCACCGCGTCGGCCCGGACGAACCCCCGGTGCACCTCGGTGACCTCGGCGACCACCCGCTCGCCGGGCAGCGCGTGCCGGACGAAGACCACCTGGCCGTCCACCCGGGCCACGCAGTGCCCGCCGGGGGCGACCGCGTCGACGGTCAGCTCGACCCGCTCGGCCTCCTCCAGCCCGCGCCGCTCCCCGTCACCCGGCCCGGCCTCCGACAGCCCGGTGTCCGGCAGTCCGGCGTCCGGTGGCCCCTGCCGGTCGCCGTCGCCCACGTCCACTGCGGTCATCGTTGGTCTCCCTCGATCTGGTTGCTCTCAGCGGGCGGGGCGGAGGCCACCGGCGGAGCCGGCGGCGGCAGGGTGCTGCGTGGGGCGACCCGAGGGCCCCGGGCGGGGCTCCGGCTCAGCGTCGCGTCCAGCCGGTCGAGGTTCTTGCCGGCGGTCGAGGCGAGTTGCCACGGCACGCTGGTCACCATCACGCCCGGCTCGAACAGCAGCCGCCCCTTCAACCGCAGCGCGCTCTGGTTGTGCAACAGGTTCTCCCACCAGCGCCCGAGGACGTACTCGGGGATGAAGACCGTGACCACGTCGCGCGGCGACTCCCGGCGGGTGTTGGCCACGAAGTCGAGGATCGGCCGGGTGATCTCCCGGTACGGCGAGTCGATCACGGTCAGCGGCACCGGCAGCTCCCGCCGCTCCCAGTCGGCCTGGAGATGCCGGGTGTCCTTCTCGTCGACGTTCACCGTCACCGCGGTCAGCGTGTCCGGCCGGGTGGCCCGGGCGTACGCGACGGCCCGCAGGGTCGGCTGGTGCAGCTTGCTGACCAGCACGATGGCGTGGTTGCGGGCGGGCAGCACGCCCCGGGCCTCGGTCGGCTCCAGCTCGGCGGCGACCCGGTCGTAGTGCCGCCGGATGGCCAGCATCAGCACGTAGATCAGCGCCATCGCGACGATGGCGATCCAGGCGCCGAGCAGGAACTTGGTGAGCAGCACGATGACCAGCACCGTGCCGGTCAGCGCCATCCCGAAGGTGTTGATCGCCCGGGACCGGATCATCCGGCGGCGGGCCTGGACGTCCCGCTCGGTGCGCAGGTGCCGGTTCCAGTGCCGGATCATGCCGGCCTGGGAGAGCGTGAACGAGACGAAGACGCCGACGATGTAGAGCTGGATCAGCCTCGTCACCTCGGCCTGGAAGCCGACGATCAGCACCACTGCGGAGACGGCCAGGAAGACGATTCCGTTGGAGAACGCCAGCCGGTCGCCCCGGGTGTGCAACTGCCGGGGAAGGTAGCGGTCCTGGGCGAGGATCGAGCCGAGCACGGGGAACCCGTTGAACGCGGTGTTCGCGGCCAGGAAGAGGATCAGCGCGGTCACCCCGGCGACCACGTACAGCAGCACCGAACCGGAGCCGAACACCGTCTCACCGAGCTGGGCGGTGACGGTCTTCTGCACGTACCCGTCGGGGCCGGAGACGATCTGCCGGACCGGGTCCTCGACGAACTGGAGGTGGGTCAGCCGGGCCAGCCAGATGATGCCGACCAGCATGCCCACCGAAAGGGTGCCGAGCAGCAGCAGGGTCGTGGCGGCGTTGCGGCTCTTCGGCTTCTTGAACGCCGGCACCCCGTTGGAGATCGCCTCCACGCCGGTCAGCGCGGCGGAGCCGGAGGAGAAGGTGCGCAGCAGCAGGAAGATCAGCGCGAGCCCGGTCACGCTGTGCTCGGCCTGGATCTCCAGGCCGGCGCTCGGGGCGCGCAGGTCGTGGCCCAGGACGAAGACCCGGACCAGGCCGGTGAGGATCATCCCGCCGATCACGATCACGAAGCCGTACGTCGGGATGGCGAACGCGGTGCCGGACTCGCGCAGGCCGCGCAGGTTCATCGCGGTGAGCACCACCACCGCGCCGACCGCGATGACCACCTTGTGGGTGGCCACGAACGGCACCACCGAGCCCAGGTTGGCCACCCCGGAGGAGACCGACACGGCGACGGTGAGCACGTAGTCGACCAGCAGGGCGCTGGCCACCGCGAGGCCGGCCCGGGGGCCGAGGTTGACCGTGGCCACCTCGTAGTCGCCGCCGCCGGAGGGGTAGGCGTGCACGTTCTGCCGGTAGCTGGCCACCACCGTCAGCATCACCACGACCACCGCGAGGGCGATCCACGGCGAGAAGACGAACGCCGACGCGCCCGCGATGGACAGCGTCAGCAGGATCTCGTCCGGGGCGTACGCGACGCTGGACAGCGCGTCGGAGGCGAAGACGGGCAGCGCGATGCGCTTTGGCAGGAGGGTGTGCTGAAGCCGGTCGGACCGGAACGGTCGACCGACGAGCAGCCGCTTCAGCAGCGAGGTGGGACTGGCCACAAGCGCTAAGGGTACGACCACCGCCCCGCGGTCGCCGGGGGTGGCGGAGCGCGGGGTCGTGGGAGGGCGCGGTACCGTCGTCCCCCGCCTGAGACCCGGACGTGGCAGGCTCGCAGTCGAACAGGTCACCGGCGAGGCCGGGCGGGTGCGCGCAGCTTTGGGAGGGACACCGTGCATGTCGTGATCATGGGCTGCGGCCGGGTCGGCTCGACGCTGGCCCAGAGCCTGGAGTCCCGGGGGCACTCGGTGGCGGTCATCGACCAGGACGCCGACGCGTTCCGCCGGCTCAGCCCGAACTTCGCCGGCGTCACCGTCACCGGCGCCGGCTTCGACGGCGAGGTGCTGCGGCAGGCCGGCATCGAGCGGGCGGACGCCTTCGCCGCGGTCTCCAGCGGCGACAACTCGAACATCATCTCGGCCCGGCTGGCCCGCGAGACCTTCGGCGTCTCCCGGGTGGCCGCCCGGATCTACGACCAGCGCCGGGCGCAGGTCTACGAGCGGCTGGGCATCCCCACCGTGGCCACCGTCCGGTGGACGGCCGACCGGATGCTGCGGCACCTGGTCCCCGAGGGCAACGTCGAGATCTTCCGGGACCCGACCAGCACCGTGTCGATCATCGAGGTGCCGGTGCACAAGGACTGGATCGGCCGGCCGCTGCGGGCCGTCGAGGCGGCGGCCGGCGCACGGGTGGCGTACCTGTCCCGCTTCGGCATCGGCACGCTGCCCACCGGGTCCACCGTCGTGCAGGAGGGCGACCAGGTCTTCATGCTGGTCACCGACGACATCATGGCGTCGGTCACGTCGGCGGCGGGGAGCCCGCCGGAAGGAGCGCACTGAAGATGCGGATCGCCATCGCCGGCGCCGGCAACGTGGGCCGCTCGATCGCCCAGGAGCTGATCGACAACGGCCACCAGGTGATGCTGATCGAGCGTCAGCCCCGGATGCTGCGGCCGGACCGGGTGCCCGCCGCCGACTGGGTGCTCGCCGACGCGTGCGAGCTGGCCAGCCTGGAGGAGGCCAACATCGCCGGCTGCGACGTGGTGGTCGCGGCGACCGGGGACGACAAGGTCAACCTGGTGGTGTCGCTGCTGGCCAAGACCGAGTTCGCGGTGCCCCGGGTGGTGGCCCGGGTCAACCGGGCCGAGAACGAGTGGCTGTTCACCGAGCAGTGGGGCGTCGACGTCTCGGTGAGCAAGCCGCGGGTGATGGCGGCCCTGGTCGAGGAGGCGGTCACCGTCGGCGATCTGGTGCGGCTCATGACGTTCCGCCAGGGCGAGGCGAACCTGGTGGAGATCACCCTGCCGCCGACCGCCCCGTACGTGGGGCAGCCGATCCACGCGGTGCCACTCCCCCGGGACGCCGCCCTGGTGGCGATCCTGCGCGGCAAGCGGGTGCTGGTGCCCAGCCCGGACGACCCGATCGAGGCCGGCGACGAGCTGGTCTTCGTCTGCACCGCCGAGGTGGAGGACGAGGTCCGCACGGTGATCCTGGGCCCGGACAGCGTCGAGCGGACCCGCGGCGCGCGCTGAGCGGGCTCCCTGGGCCGGGCGAGGTGCTTGGCGTGGGCGGCTCAGGCCCCGGGCAACGGCTCCGGGCCGGCGGTCTCGCGGGTCACCCGGCGCACCGTCCACACCGTGATCAGCAGCAGCAGCGCGTACGGCGGGTAGCCCAGGGCCAGCCGGGCGACGCCGAGGGCGGTGTCCTGGTGGGCGAGGTAGAGCCCGGCCTGCACGCCGACCTTCGCCAGCCACACCACGCCCCAGAGCACGGTCAGCTGGGTGAAGGTGCGCACCAGGCGCGGGTCGTCCCGCCACTCCGAGCGCCCCTTGGCCACCAGCACCGACCAGATCCAGCCCACCAGGGGCTGCCGGATCGCCGCCGACACGAGCAGGGCCAGCCCGTACCCGATGCCGTAGAGGATGCCCGGGAGGTAGAAGTCGCGTTCGTCGCCGGTGCGCCAGGCGATCGCCGCGCCGAAGCCGATGCCGACCAGGCCGTTGACCGCGTGCCGCACCGGCCGGCGCTGGGCCAGCCGCAGCCCGGCGATGAGCAGGCCCACGGCCACCGAGGCGATCACCGCGGGTCGCAGCTCGCCGAGGATGTTGGCGATCACGAAGACGACCACCGGGATGCTGGACTCGACCAGCCCGCGCCAGCCGCCGAGCTGGTCGGCCATCTGCTCGGCGAGGCTCGGCAGCCGCTCGGAGTCCTCCGGGCCGGTCCCCGGTTCGGTCGTCCGGTGCTGTCCGGTGGTCATCGCGTCTCTATCTCCCGTTCCCGGCGTTCGCGCCGTCACTTCGGCGACTCCAGCTCGTAGCACGGGTTGTAGATGACCTTGCGGTCGTCCCGCACCGCCACCCGTCCCCGGGCGGTCAGGTGACGCCCCGGCTCGATGCCGGCGATGTGCCGCCTGCCGAGCCAGACCAGGGTCACCACGTCGCTGCCGTCGTACAGGTCGGCCTCCAGCGTGGGCAGGTTGGTCCGAGGAGTGTAGACCACGGTACGCAACCTTCCGGTGACCGAGACCACCTGGCCGCGCATGCACTGCCGGGCCGGCGTGCCGCCGGACTGCGCGCTCTCCCGGCGCAGCTCCTGCGCCTCGATCTCGGCCTCGCTCGCGGTGAGCCGGTGCAGGAGCCGCCGCAGCGAGACCCTGCTGCCCTCGTCGGTCGTCATGGCCTCAGCGTCACCCTCTCCTGCGCTGGCCGGCCGCGCCGACGGCCGGGGCGGCCCCGCGCCTGCCGGGCCGTCCCGCCAGCGTACGCCGAGCGGCGGGCGGGGAAGGCCACCCGGCCGCCCGGGACGGACCGCCGGCAAAGCGCCGACGGGCCGGCCCGGGCACGGGCGGACGCCAGGTCAGGCCTCGATCGGGCCCGGGGCTCCGGGGGCGCCCTCGGCGGCCTGCTCGCCGGCCTGCTCGGCGACCTCGCGGGGCAGCCTCAGCGGCAGCGGCTCGCGCACCGGCTTGGCCTCCTGGCCGCGGTCGACGACCAGCCCGTCCAGGCACTCGGCCAGCGGGCCGGCGGCAGCCGGGTCGCCGGCGGCGGCGCCCTGGAAGACGCCGCGGACCATCCAACGGGGGCCGTCGACGCCGACGAACCGCAGGTCGGTCAGGCCGTCCGGGGTGCGCACCCGGGCGCGCAGCTCGGGGCCGTACTCGCCCTGTACCTCCTGGGCGGCGGCGCCGTCGTTGAACAGGGACTGGCGGATCTCCTCGCGCACCTCGTCCCAGATGCCGTCGGAGCGGGGCGCGGCGAAGACGCCGAGCTGCAACGCGCTCTCGCCGTGCACGAGGACGACCTGCTGGATCACGCCCTCCGGGTCGGCCTGCACGCGCACCTCGACGTCGGCCACCGCCGGGATCTGGAGGCTGCCCAGGTCGAGCCGCTGCACCCCGTCCGGGGCGTCGGCGACGTCGTACGGGCCGCGCTCCGGCTCCGACGTCTCGACGTCGTGCCCGTCCAGGACCTCGGGGGCCCGCTCGTCGCGGTCCTGCCGACCGCCACCGGCCCGCTTTCGGGAGAAGATCACTGCGCCCACCCTCCGCTGTTCGCGCTCACCCTGCCACCTCTTCCCGCTGGCCGCTGGCCCGGTCCGCCGACGGCGGGACGAGCCCGGCGTGTCCACCGGTCGAGCCGTGCCCGCCGGCGCCCCGCCGGGACGGCGGCAGCTCGGCCACCGGCCGGAAATCGACCCGCTCCACCCGCTGGACAACGAGCTGTGCGATCCGATCGCCACGGGAGATCTTCGCCTGCTCCTCCCGATCATGGTTGATCAGGTTGACGAGGATCTCACCCCGGTAGCCGGCGTCGACCGTACCGGGCGCGTTGAGCACCGTCACGCCGAGCCTGGCCGCCAGGCCGGACCGGGGGTGCACCAGGCCGACGTACCCCTCCGGGAGGGCGATCGCCACGCCGGTGGGGACCAGGGCCCGCCCGCCCGGGGGCAGCTCCACGTCCGCGGCGGCCATCAGGTCGGCCCCGGCGTCGCCGGGATGGGCGTACGCCGGCAGCGGCAGCCCATGGTCGAGCAGCCGTACGGGCACGGGTACGTCGTCGGTCACGGTCTTCCTCTTCCGTCCGGTTCACGGGGTGACCCTGCCATCCTGCCGGGTCGACCGCCCGCCGTGCGCCGTACCCTTGCAGGAGTGAGCAGATCGCCGTCCTCGCCGCCCGCCGCCGCCGTGACCACCGCCTACGCGGAGCGGCTCGGCCTGCCGTGGTGGGCCTGGCCGGCCGGCCTGGCGCTCGGCGGCTTCCTCGCCGTGGAGCTGTGGATGGGCGCGGACGGGGTGCGCGGCTGGCTGCCGTTCGTGGTGCTGCTGCCGGCTGTGGCGGCCGCCCTGTGGTGGCTGGGGCGAATCCGGGTCGCGGTGGCCGACGGGGAGCTGCGGGTCGACGACGCCCGGCTGCCGGTGCGGTTCGTGGCCGACGCCGTCCCCCTGGACGCCGCGGGCCGCCGCGAGGTTCTCGGCGTCGGGGGCGACCCGCTCGCCTTCGTGGTCCAGCGCCCGTGGATCGCCGGGGCGGTGCAGGTGGTGCTCGACGACCCCGCCGACCCCACCCCGTTCTGGGTGGTCAGCACCCGCGATCCCGTACGCCTCGCCGCGGCGCTCCTCGCCGCCCGCGACGCCGCCGCCTGACCCCGCCGGGGCCGACTCAGGGCAGTGCAGGCGGGTTACCGCCGCCGGGCAGCGCAGGCGGGTTACCGCCGCCGGGCAGCGTCCGGCGCTGCCGGCGCAGGTCGGCACGGAGCTGGTCGGCGAGGGACCGGGTGGCCCGCCGGTTGAGGTAGCTGGCCACCGCCGCCCCGGTCAGGAACGGGCCGAGGGTGGTCAGGTTTCGACCGAAGCGCTTGAGCAGGGTGTCCCGCAGTTCCTTGCGAGCCGCCGTGCCGAGCACCGCGCCGACGCCCACCCCGGGCACCATCGGGTTGATCCCGCGCTGGCCGGCCCAGGACTGGACCACGGCCACCGTCCGCTGGCTGCCGCCGGTGGGCAGCGGGGCGCCGTACACCTCGTGCAGCTCGCCGATCATCTTCAGCTCGACGGCCACGACCGCGACCGTCTCGGCGGCCAGCAGCACCGGCGCGGAGAGGAGAGTGGGGGCGACCGTCCACTCCACGGCCGCGACCCCACCGCCGGCCGCGCCGATCCCGGCGGTCGTCCGGGCGGCGTTGCGGATCAGCCGGTCGGCCAGCGCCTCGTCGTCCAGGCCCGGGAAGTGCCGGCGCAGGGTGGCCAGGTCACGGACGGGTACGTGCGGGGCGACCTCGGCGACGGCGTCGGTCATCCATCGCACGGCGGCCCTCGGCTTGAACAGGTCGGCGAGCCCTCGGACGCGCACCTGACCGACGAGCCGGGTCAACAACTGCCGCCGCCGGGCCGGCTCGATGTCGTCGGCGGTCAGCGCGATCACGGTGGCGCCGAGCTCGGTCCGGCCGTCGTCCGGCACGCCGCTCCCGGCCCCGTCGCGCCGGTCGGCACCCGGCGCCGTTCCGCCGGACCTGACCGCGTCGTGCTCGGCCCCGGCGCGTTCAGCGGCGTCGGGCATGGTCGGACCGGGCATGGTCGGACCGCCGGTGACCGGGCATCCGCCCGTGCCGTCGTCGCTGCGCTCGCCCATGCGCCGACCTCCCCGATGGGTGTGGGTGGAAGCTGCTGTGACGAGTCAAGCAGCTTCCCGCCACCGGCGCACGGCGGCGCCACGGGTCGGTGAGGCTCCGGCGGGGTCGGCGCCGGCAGGCTGGCGGGAAGTGCCAGCTCCCAAAGCGGCGGCCTCGTCTGGGAGGCCGCCGCCGGTGTCCCGAGTCAGGGTCAGACGCACTCTCGGCAGATCAGCTCGCCATTGCGCTCGACCGCCAACTGGCTACGGTGGTGGACGAGGAAGCAGCGGGCACATCGGAACTCGTCCTGCTGCATCGGTAGCACCTTGACCGTGAGTTCCTCGTCGGCCAGGTCAGCGCCGGGCAGCTCGAAGCTCTCGGCGACCTCGGCCTCGTCGACGTCCACGGCGCCCGACTGTGAATCGACGCGTCGGGCCTTGAGCTCTTCCAGGCTGTCCTCGCCGAGGTCGACCTCGTCGCGACGCGGGGCGTCGTAGTCGGTGGCCATCGGTTTCACTCTCCAATATCGATATGGTCGCTTCCGGGTGTAACGCCGGGCGACGCTGTTTCGGTTCCACTGGCCGGCCACCATTTTGTGTCGGTCACCCGACCCGACGGCCGGTCAGGTCAGGGCCGCCAGAGAAGCACCCCAGCGGGCGCGGTACCTTACCCCCCTCTGGCGAGGCATGTATACCGCCCTCGTGGCTCAGATGTACGCCCCAGCCGTCGAAGTTGGTCCCAATGTGACTCAGGCGACACGAAGATAGGGGTAGTAGTACCCGCTTCCCGGTTGGCGCGCCGGCATGTCGGACTGTTTCCACGCGACGGCCGGACAACCGTTAACCTCAGCGGCGTACTCGACGGCCGGCGGGACGGCCTGACCGCCGACGGCCGCCGCCACCCACCCATCGTCCGGGGAGCGCCCAGATGAGTTTTGCGCGAGTGCGAGCACTCGTTGTCGTCGGTCTGCTGGCGGTCGTCGCCCTGGTCTTCGTGGTCGTCGCCCTGGTTCGCGACACCCAGGGCCAGGCCGGGCTGGCCGGTGGCTGCCCCGAGGACGCACCGCTGGCGGACGTCAAGATGCGCGAGCGCAAGGACGTGAAGATCAACGTGCTCAACAGCACGGACCGGCCCGGCCTCGCCTCCCAGGTCGCCGACGAGTTCAGCAACCGGCAGTTCCAGGTCAAGAAGACCGCCAACGAGAAGAAGCAGATCGACGACGTCGCGGTGTTGCGGTACGGCCCGAAGGGCGTCGGCTCCGCGCACCTGCTGCGCGCGTACTTCCTCAACAACGCCAAGGACGGGTACGACGCCAAACGCAAGGACGACACCGTCGACGTGGTGCTGGGCAACGGCTTCCAGCAGCTCGCCACCACCACCGAGGTGAACCAGGCCCTCGGCGACCTGGGTGCCCCGGTCGCGCCGCCCGGCTCGTGCCCGATGCCCATCGACAAGTGACCCGGCGGCCAGGGCTCTGACCTGGTGACCCCGGCCGGCCCGCCCCTCGGTCCGTCCGGGGTCTGTTCGTTTGAGGCCTGCCCGCCGGTCCGTCCCGGCCACCCGACAGGACCGGCGGGCCATCCGGATGGCCCGTCCGGATGCCGGGAGCGGACCGGCGGTCAGGGCCCGCCCGAGGCGTCGAGGTCGGCCAGCCGGTCGTGCAGCGGCGCGAACAGCGCCGGCGGTGCGGCGATCACCAGGTCGGGCCCGGCCGGCCGGCCGACCAGCCCGCCGACCCGGAGCCCGGCCTCGGCGGCGACCAGCGCCCCGGCCGCCTGGTCCCAGGCGGCCAGCCCCTTCTCGTAGTACGCGTCCACCCGGCCCTCGGCGGCCAGGCAGAGGTCCAACGCGGCGGCGCCCTGCCGGCGGATGTCCCGCACGTGCGGGATCAGCTCGGCGAGCACCCGGCCCTGGTGCGCCCGCCGCCCCGGGTCGTAGCCGAACCCGGTGGCGACCAGCGCCTGGCCGAGGTCGGTCTCGGTCGAGCAGCGCAGCCGCTCCCCCGCACGCCAGGAGCCGCCACCGACGGTGGCCGTCCACTCCTCGCCGGTGAAGAGGTTGCGCACCACCCCGGCGACCACCTCGCCGTCGACCTCGGCTGCCAGCGAGACCGCGCAGTACGGCAGTCCGTACAGGTAGTTGACGGTGCCGTCGATCGGGTCGACGATCCATCGCACCCCGCTGTCCGCCCCGCCGGCCGCGTTTCCGCCGTACTCCTCGCCGAGCACCGAGTCGTCGGGGCGGAGCGTGGCCAACGCGTCGAGGACCTGCCGCTCGACCGCCCGGTCGGCGGCGGTGACCACGTCGGTGACGGTGGACTTGGTCGCGGCGACGAAGACCCCCTCGGCGCGCATCCGGTACGCGGTGTCCGCCGCGTCCCGAGCCACGTCGATCGCGATCTTGAGAAGTTCCCGCGGCGTCGGCGCCGAGCTGGTCATGGTTCGCTCCTTTGCCGCACGCCGGTCCGCGTGGCTGGATGAAGTCGGACCGAACCCCCGGAGATCGACGACTGCCGAAGCCGCGTGGTGTCCTGGAGGAACCGTGCCCACTGTCTCATCATTGACCACCCCCGCCGCGACGCCGAACGCCGGGCGGTACCGGACGACGGCACGGTGTTCAGTCTCAAGCGGTTGGGGTCTGCTGGAGCGGTTCCCGGGCCGGAAATCACCCTCTGCCGGCGGGGCGGGAAGCGACGGGACCGGGACCACCTTCAGCATCGATTCGGACAACATCGCAAGCTCCGTTATCCATTCATTGGAGGGCCTGCGCCCTGGTGGAGCGGTGGCGTCGAATGCGCAACAACCTGACGAGGTGGACGTCGGCGCGGTCGCTGTCCTGGGAAACGGGTGCAGTGGCCGCGCCGCCGCCCTTCCGCGCAACCTTGAGGGCAGGTTTTGACCGGCACGTCCGGTTGCAGTTGGTATTGTCCGCTAAGTGCCCAGCTCCCCGTCCGTGGCGTCCGCGCGCCCGCCTCCGCCACCGTGGCCCACCCGCGGCCACCGCGCCGACCTGAGAGCAACGCTGGTCGCGCCGGCCTTCGCCGGGCATGCCCGCGTGCACCGGCGGAGTCAGCTCCTCTCGGAATCCCCCGCTTCGCGCGCCGGTATCATCGTTACAAAGTCCACATCTACGCTGAATCGGCGGTCCCAATCGCCGGTACGCAGTGCGGCGCAGAATGATCGCCGCAGACGGCGTTACAATTCACCCCTGCCCACGCGCCACGGACCGCCGACGACCGGCCGGCCCGGGACACGGGGGTCCCTCAACCACATCGTCCGGCACCGTGCCCCACGCTGTGCCGGACAACCCGGCCGTGCTCGCTCTTCGCCTCCGGAAGGTCATTCGTGACAGAACCCCGCCAGCCCGGCGCCGACGTTCGCTCGCTCACCGACACCCTGATCGCCCACGCGCAGAGCGCTGGTGGCCAGCTCACGTCGGCCCAGCTCGCGCGCACCGTCGAGTCCGCCGAGGTGACTCCGGCCCAGGCCAAGAAGATCCTGCGGGCGCTCGCGGAAGCGGGGGTGACCGTGGTCGTGGACGGCTCGGTCCCCCGCCGCCGGGTCGCCGCCGCCCGGTCGGCCACCCCGGCGTCCCGGGCCACTACCGCCAAGACCACCAAGAAGGCCGCCGCGCCGGCCCAGAAGCAGGCCTCCGCCGCCGACGAGGCCGCCCCGGCGCCCCGCAAGGTCGCCGCGCGCAAGGCCACCACCGAGGCGGTCGCCAAGGCGGCCGTCCCGGCGAAGGCCGCGAAGTCCACCCGGGCCACCAAGGCGACCGTCGCGGCGGCCGGCGGCAAGCCCGCCGGCAAGGCCAAGGGCGAGGGCGAGATCGACCCGGAGGAACTCGCCGCCGCAATCGAGGACGTGGTGGTCGAGGAGCCGGTCGAGATGGTTCGGGCCGCCGCGTCCGACGCCGCGAGCTCCGCCACCGACAACGACTTCGAGTGGGACGACGAGGAGTCCGAGGCGCTCAAGCAGGCGCGCCGCGACGCCGAGCTGACCGCCTCCGCCGACTCCGTCCGGGCGTACCTCAAGCAGATCGGCAAGGTGCCCCTGCTCAACGCCGAGCAGGAGGTGGAGCTCGCCAAGCGGATCGAGGCGGGCCTCTACGCCGCCGAGCGGCTGCGCGCCGCCGAGGAGGGCGAGGAGAAGCTCGTCCGCGACATGGTCCGCGACCTCGGCTGGATCTCCCGGGACGGCGAGCGGGCGAAGAACCACCTGCTGGAGGCCAACCTCCGGCTGGTGGTGTCGCTGGCCAAGCGCTACACGGGCCGCGGGATGGCGTTCCTGGACCTGATCCAGGAGGGCAACCTGGGCCTGATCCGGGCGGTCGAGAAGTTCGACTACACCAAGGGCTACAAGTTCTCCACGTACGCCACCTGGTGGATCCGGCAGGCGATCACCCGGGCGATGGCCGACCAGGCCCGCACCATCCGCATCCCGGTGCACATGGTCGAGGTCATCAACAAGCTCGGCCGCATCCAGCGTGAGCTGCTCCAGGACCTGGGCCGCGAGCCCACCCCGGAGGAGCTGGCCAAGGAGATGGACATCACACCGGAAAAGGTGCTGGAGATCCAGCAGTACGCCCGGGAGCCCATCTCGCTCGACCAGACCATCGGTGACGAGGGGGACAGCCAGCTCGGCGACTTCATCGAGGACTCGGAGGCCGTCGTCGCGGTCGACGCCGTCTCCTTCTCGCTGCTGCAGGACCAGCTCCAGCAGGTGCTCCAGACGCTCTCCGAACGCGAGGCGGGCGTGGTCCGGCTCCGCTTCGGCCTGACCGACGGCCAGCCGCGCACGCTGGACGAGATCGGCCAGGTCTACGGGGTGACCCGGGAGCGGATCCGGCAGATCGAGTCCAAGACGATGTCGAAGCTGCGTCACCCGTCCCGTTCACAGGTGCTCCGTGACTACCTGGACTGAGCCCGCTTCGTCAACCAGCCGTGTCGGTTTGATCACCAGACGTACAACACCTGATGGTGATCGGCCGGTTGCACGATTGTGATCGTTGACGTGGCACCCTTGGTGCACGGCACACTGTTGCCGCCATGTGTGACCTCGGTCCCCCGCGGGCACACAGGGAAGGCAAGGCCCGAGTTGGGTGTTGCACGATAGGTGAGCAACGACCGAAGAGATTGTTCATCGGTGACGACCAGAGGAGGAAGGCGATGACCCCGACCCTCACGCCGCCGCACGAGACGGTGGCTCCCCCAGCCGCCGATGAACGGTGCGACCGCTGCAACGCTGCCGGCAAGCTCCGTATCACTCTGGCGGGCGGGAGCGAGCTGGTGTTCTGTGGGCACCACGCGAACAAGTACGCGGAGGATCTCGTGAAGATCACCGTACGGTTCGCGACGGACCCCGAGTTCACCTGGCGTGGCGCCGATCTTATGGCGAACTGAGACCGTGTAGACCCCACACCGACATCGCCGGCCGGAGGCACCCCAAAGGGCCCTCCGGCCGGCTTTTCGGCATCTTCGGGCACCCACGTCCGCCCAGCGGGCCGGGGCCGGTCAGAGGGTCTGGACCGTGGCTATGCGTTCCTCCAGCTGCTCGATGGTGGCCTGGGCACTCGGAGGGCCGCCGCAGAGGCGGCGCAGCTCGGCGTGGATCTTGCCGTGCGGCAGGCCCGTGCGGTGGTGCCGGGCGGCCACCAGGGCGTTCAGCTGCCGCCGTAGCGCCACCCGACGCTGGGCCGCACTCATCGGCGCCGGGGGCGCCACCGTGGCCACAGAGGCCGGCTCAGCGGCCCGGTCGACGGCCCGGCGGCGCTGGGCGGCCAACTGCTCGGCCTGCCGCTTGGTGAGCAGCAGGGAGACCTGGTCGGCGGTGAGCAGCCCGGGCAGGCCCAGGTACTCCTCCTCCTCGGGGGTGCCGGCCTGGGCGGCGGTGCCGAAGGACGCGCCGTCGAAGATCACCTGGTCCAGCTCGGCCGTGGCGGACAGTGCGGCGAAGCGCTTCTCCAGCTCCCCGCTGGCCTGGTCGTCGCGCTGCGCGCGCTCCGGCAGGTCGTCGTCGAAGCCCTCGCGGTCCTTCGGCTTGCCGAGCACGTGGTCCCGCTCGGCCTCCATCTCGCTGGCCAGCCCGAGCAGGTGCGGCACGCTGGGCAGGAAGACCGACGCGGTCTCCCCAGGGCGGCGGGCCCGGACGAACCGCCCGATGGCCTGCGCGAAGTAGAGCGGCGTGCTGGCGCTGGTCGCGTAGACACCGACCGCCAGCCGGGGGATGTCGACGCCCTCGGAGACCATCCGGACCGCGACCATCCACCGCTGCCCGGACTCCGCGAACGTCGCGATCCGGGCGGACGCGCCCTGGTCGTCGGAGAGCACCACCGTGGCCTTCTCGCCCGTCGTCTGCTCGATGAGGCGCGCGTACGAGCGGGCGGTCTGCTGGTCGCTGGCGATGATCAACCCGCCGGCGTCGGCCATCCCGGCGTTGCGCAGCACGGTCAGCCGGGCGTCGGCGGCCCGCAGCACCTGCGGCATCCAGTCGCCGGCCGGGTCCAGGGCGGTGCGCCAGGCCTGTGCGATCAGGTCCTGGGTCATCGGCTCGCCCAGCCGGGCGGACAGCTCGTCGCCCGCGTTCGTCCGCCACCGGGTCTCCCCCGAGTACGCCAGGAAGAGCACCGGCCGGACCACGCTGTCGCGCAGCGCGTCGGAGTAGCCGTACACGACGTCGGCGCGGGAGCGGAGCAGGCCGTCGCCGCCCCGCTCGTAGGTGACGAAGGGAATCGGGTTGTCGTCGGAGCGGAACGGCGTCCCGGTCAGCATCAGCCGGCGTACGGCGGGCTCGAAGGACGCCTTCACACCGTCGCCCCAGGTCCGGGAGTCGCCGGCGTGGTGGATCTCGTCCAGGATGACCAGGGTGCGGCGGGTCATGGTGCGCCGCCGGTGCACCTGGGGCGCCATCCCGACCTGCGCATACGTGACGACGGCCCCGTGGAAGTCGGCGGAGGAGTGCAGATCCGCGTTGCGGAACGCCGCGTCGAGCTGGATGCCGACCCGGGCCGCGGCCTCGGACCACTGGCTCTTCAGGTGCTCGGTGGGAGCGACCACGGTGACCGCCTCGACGGTGCCGTCGGCGAGCAGCTCCGCGGCGATCCGCAGGGCGAAGGTGGTCTTGCCGGCCCCGGGGGTGGCGACCGCCGTGAAGTCCTCGGTGCGTCGTCGCAGGTACTCCACCAGCGCCTTGCGCTGCCAGGCACGCAGTGGTGGAAACGTTTCGAGCGCCGGCGTCCGGGCTGCCACGCGTCAGGCTCCTCTCCGACCGCTGTGACGGCGGCCCCGGCCGAGGGCCACGGGTAGCGCCGCCCATGAAAAAGGCCCCCGCGCATCGGTGCCGCGAAGGCCGAGTCAGCATAACCAGCGCGCGCCGGTCGGCCCAGGCGACGCCACGCTGGTCACATCCGCGCGCTCGGCGCCCCTACCGACGGAACCCACCTCATCGCCGTGAGTCAGGGGCGAGGGCCGCGGGTGCCGGTGCGGGGCGGGCGGAGCGTGGCCACCGGGGCGGACCAGCGCCGCCGCAGCGCCACCAGGCGCAGCGCGAAGACGAACACCGCCGCTGCGGTCAGCCCGGCGGCGCCGGCGTGCCCGGTCGCGTCGAGCGCCGCCACGGCGATCGAGCCGGCGAGGGCGGCCACCGCGTAGATCTCCCGGCGCAGCACCACGGGGATCTCGCCGGTGAGCAGGTCCCGGGCGAGCCCACCGCCGATGGCGGTGAGCATTCCGATGAGGCAGGCCCCGACCGGCGGTACCTGGGCGTCGAGCGCCTTGAGGGTGCCGGTGACGGTGAACAGCCCGAGGCCGGCGGCGTCGAGGACCAGCACGGTGGTACGCAGCCGGGCGAGCTGGGGGTGCAGCCAGAACACGGCGGCGGCGGTGACTGCGGCGGTGCCGGCGTACCGCCAGTCGGCGAAGGCCAGCGGGGGCACCTCGTCGATGACCAGGTCGCGGAAGATCCCGCCGCCGAGCGCGGCTACGAAGCCGACAAAGGCGACGCCGAACAGGTCGAGCCGCTTGACCACCGCCGCGGAGGCACCGGAGGCGGCGAAGACCGCCACCCCGGTCAGGTCGGCGAGAAGCAGGGCGGTGGAGGTGGTCACCGACGAAGGTTACGCGGGCGGCCGGGCCGGCCGCCCACGGTCACTCACGCCAGGACTCGTAGATCTCCTTGCACTTCGGGCAGACCGGCGAGCCCGGTTTGGCCGCTTTGGTCACCGGAAACTTCTCCCCACACAGCGCGACGACGAAGGTGCCCATGACGGCACTTTCGGCGATCTTCTCCTTGCGGACGTAGTGGAACATCTCGGGACCGGTGTCGGCGTCCTTCAGTTCCGGACGCTCAAGAACCTCTGTGCTCACGACTGCACCTCCAACTTTCCAGTCTGACAGGTCGACCTGACGGGGTCCACCGCAGGCCACCCGCACGAAGGCACGTAACGTAGCGGACGTGAAAAACTTCCACGTCCGTCTCGGCATCGAGGTGGCAGACGCCCTACGTGAGCACCGCCCGGTCGTCGCCCTGGAGAGCACCATTGTGTCGCACGGCCTTCCCCGGCCGGAGAACCTGCGGGTGGCCCGCGAAATCGAGCAGACGGTACGCGACGCCGGCGCGGTCCCGGCGACCATCGGCATGGTCGGCGGCCAGCTGGTGGTGGGGCTGGACGACGCGGAGCTGACCCGGCTCGCCACCGTCGACGGGGTGAGCAAGCTCTCCGTCCGCGACCTGGCGGTGGCCGCCGCGACCGGGGCGGACGGAGCCACCACGGTCGCCGCCACCAGCGCGGTGGCCGCCGCCGCGGGAATCGGGGTCTTCGCCACCGGCGGGCTGGGCGGGGTGCACCGGGAGGCCGCGCACACCTTCGACGAGTCCGCCGACCTGGGCACCCTGGCCCGGACTCCGATCGCGGTGGTCTGCGCCGGGGTCAAGTCGATCCTCGACGTGGGAGCCACCCTGGAGCGGCTGGAGACCCTCGGCGTCGCCGTCGTCGGCTACCGCACCCGACGATTCCCCGGCTTCTACCTCACCGACGCCGGGTTCGACCTGGACTGGTCGGTCGACTCCCCGGAGCAGGTCGCCGACGTGCTGGCCGCCCGGGCCGGGCACGGCGCGCACCCCGGCGGGCTGCTCGTGGCCAACCCGCTCCCGATCGACGAGCAGCTCGACCCGGCCCTGCACGACCGGACGCTCACCGAGGGCCTGGCCCTGCTGGAACGCGACGGGGTGACCGGCAAGGCCGTGACGCCGTACCTGCTGGCCCACTTCCACTCCGCCACCGCCGGCGCCAGCCTCGCGGTGAACGTGCGGATCATCCTGCGCAACGCCGACCTCGCCGCCCGGATCGCGGTCGCCGCGGCACGCCGCGGCGACTCCGCCGCATGATCGCTCCGGCCCGCGTCGTCGTCGTCGGCGACCTGATCACCGACGTGGTCGCGGTGCTCGGCGGGCCGCTGGCGACCGGCTCGGACACCCCGGCCGCCATCCAGATCGGCGGCGGTGGACAGGCGGCCAACACCGCCGCCTGGCTCGCCGCCCAGGACGTCCCGGTGACCATGGTCGGCGCGGTCGGGGACGACGACGCGGGACGCGACCGGGTGGCCGAACTGGAACGCGCCGGCGTGGACTGTGCGGTCGAGCGGCACCCGGGCCGCGCCACCGGCACCGTCATCGTGCTCACCGGCGACGGGGAACGCACGATGGTCACCGAGCGGGGCGCGAACCTGTGGCTCACCGCCGGGCACGTGGAGCGGGCCCTGGCCGGGGCGCCGGACGCACGGCACCTGCACCTGTCCGCGTACTCCCTGCTCGACGACGGATCGCGCGGGGCCGGGTTGCGCGCGCTGGCCGCGGCGCGCGAGCGCGGGCTCAGCACCAGCGTCGACGCGGCGTCCGCGGCACCGCTACGACGGGTCGGCGCGTCGGCCTTCCTGGCCTGGGTACGCGACGTCGACCTGCTCCTGGTCAACGCCGACGAGGCGGCCGTGCTGGCCGGCGGGCTGGACCCGGCGGCACAGGCCAGAGCGCTGTCGGCGACGGCGCGGCGGGTGGTCGTCAAGCGGGGCGCGGCCGGGGCGGTCTGGGCCGACCGGACGGCGACGGTCAGCGTCGCCCCGGCGCGGCGGGTGGCCGTGGCCGACGTCACCGGGGCCGGGGACGCCTTCGCCGCCGGGCTGCTGTCCGCCTGGCTGGCCGGGGCCCGCCCCCGGGAGGCGCTGGACCGGGCCGGCGACCTCGGCGCGCTGGCCGTCTCCACGGTCGGCGCCCGCCCCGCCTCCTGACCCGGACGCGGCCGGACCCGACGGGACGGGTCCCGGCCGGACCGGTCAGGGCTCGGCGTCGATGACCTTGTGCGGCCGCTCCTCGGCGGTCAGGCTCATCGGCGGGGTCTCGTCCCGGTTGCGGGGCTGGAACCGGTTGGCCAGCCGGTGCTGCTCCTTCGGCGGCCGGTCGTTGGCCAGCAGCACCGCCAGCCACGGGATGAGCACCATCCCGACGGCGCACAGCGGCAGCCAGAGCCAGAGCATGGGCGCCTGCGCGCCGACCAGAATCGCGCCGGCGATCACGCACGCCACCCGGATCGCCATCATCACGACGTACCGCCGCTGCCGGCTGTTGAGCTGATCGCCCTGACTGCGGGCCGCGTCGGTGATCAGGATCGGTTCGTACGCCTGACGCTTCACCAGGACCTCCAAGAGGGACTGCCCCCATCCTGTCACTCCCGGCCGCTGATCAGCGAGAATCGACTCAACCCAACGACGTGACCAAGCAGTTCCACAGCGGCGACGAGCGGCCCGCCGAGCTGATCGACTCCAGCCAACCGGTGGAGCTGCCCACCCCCGACACCGACGTGCCGATGGTCAGCCGCTCGGTGCGGCTGCCACTGGAGACGTACGAGCGGGTGCGGGGCCGCCGCCGACGCCCGGGGCATCGGGGTGACCACCCTGATGCGGCAGTGGATCGAGGCCGGCCTGACCGAGCTGGACGGCTCGGCGACGGTCTCACTGGCCGACGTCCGGCGTGCCTCGCCGCACTCGCCCGACCCACCGCCGCCTGAGCCGTCCGTCGCCGTGCCTCAGCCCATGAGCTGCCCGAAGGCGGCCCGCTCCGCGTCGCGCACGTACGTCCGCCCGGACGGGTACGTCAGGGTGGCGTGCAGGTCGCAGTCGCCCCGGTAGAACCACTCGACGTACGGCACGTCGGGCTGCGCCCGCAGGTGGGCCATGTTGTCCCGCATGGCCTGCGCGCAGACGGCCCCGTCCGGGTCGTACGGCGTCCCGTCGTCGAGGGTGGGCTTGCGCCTGATCCCCCACTCCGGGACCACCAGCGGCCTGCCGACCCGCCTCGCCTGGGCCAGCGCGAACTCGTTGCGCTCGACCGGGGTGCGGTACCGCTCGTAGCCGGTGTCGTAGATGTCGAACCCCACCGCGTCCACCCCGGGGTAGCCGGCGACCACCCCGAAGTCGGCCCACCAGGACGCCTTCCGTCGGGCGGCGTACTCGGTGAACACCGGCACCAGCCAGACCTCCCGGCGACGGGGGTGCCCGGCGAGCGCGCCGACCAGTTCCTGCCACTGCTGCCGGAACGCCGCCGGGGCCGGGTCGCCCCCGGACTGCTGCTCCGGCTCGTGGTCGAGCGTCACCAGGTCCACCACCCGGCGGCGGCCGGCGGGCCGGGCCGAGAGCCAGTCGCGGACGGCCGCCGCCGAGGTGCTGGCGGTCCAGTCCTTGAAGCTGTAGTGCAGCACGCAGTCGGCGGGCACCTGGGCGAGGAGCCCCGACCAGGGCTCCAGGCCGACGCCGGGGCCGGAGTAGAGCCGCATCGTCCTCGGGCGCGGATACCGGACGAGCATCGCCTGGATCGCGGCGACCGAGTTCACCGGGGGTGTCCAGCCCAGCGCCGTCTGCGCCTCCACCCTGACCGCCGTGCTGACGGTGGTGGTGTTGCCCACCGCGTCCGCCACCCGCGCGGTCAGGGTGACCGTACGGGTGAACATCAGACCCGGACCGAGAAGCGACCGGGAGCCGCCGGGTCGGCGACGATCGTCACGGCCGGATCGGTCGTGGTCAGCTCGAACTTCAGCGGGTCGCCGACGGTCAGCGTGGTGGTGGCGGTCGCCACGTGCCCGGCCACGTCGGTGACCTTCCCGGTCACGGTGACCGTACGGGCGTCCGGGTCGTAGGCGTCGATCACCACCTGGGCGGTCTGGCCGGGCTGGAGCGTGCTGGGGGTCGCGGTGACGGACCGGATGACGGGATTGGCCATGATGCCCTCCGGGGGCGGCTGCGGGCCTGAGCCCAGGCGATCGGGATCAGCCGCGGGCCGCCCACCCTTTTCGGTGGACGCACCCGATCGGCAGGCCCGTGCCGTCGCGCGCCGGACGACCACCGCTGCGCCGTTGCGGCGGGATGGGCGTCGCCCGATGCCCGCTGCTCTGGTTGCAGAATGCCACGTCAGCGCCCCTACGGGTAGCCGCCGAAGGGACCATGGGGACATGCTGGTCGAGCACCATGCCGAGCAGCAGGGCCAGCGGGCTGCGTTCCAGCAGCCGGTTGGCCTCGGGGTCGATGGGGAGCGAAACCGTCATGCCGTCCGTCCTCCCCGCCGGGGGCCCGGGGACGACGGCGACTCCCCGGGGCGCGTCGCGCGGCGGCGCCCTACACGGCGGACGGATTTGCGGGCGGCGGTGACGGGTCCTCCGGGCGCGGAGGGCAGGATGGCGACGTGGACGAACACGACATGCTGCTCTCCCCCGCCGGCGTCGAGGCGCTCCGGACGGCGCTGACCCGCGCCGCGTACACCTCGAACGGGATCGCCGACCGGCTCGGCCCGCAGGCCACCGGCGGGGCGGCCCGCAACGACTTCCGGGCCGCGCTGCGGGCCACCGAGGACCGCGACCCCCTCGACACGCTGATCCGGGTGTTCATCTGCGACCAGACCGAGCCGGAGGCCGCGGTGGCCGCCGCGCTCGCCCCGCTGACCGTCGCGGAGGCGCTGGCCGGGGGCCTGGTCGAGCGGCACGGCGACGGCCTGCGCGCCGGCGTGGACCTGGAGCCGTACGGGGACGACTGGTGGGTCCTCGCCGACCTGCCGGCCAGCTCCCGGCCGGGCCGGCCGCTGCACTCCGAGCATGTGCTCGGCATCGGCGGGGCGACCCAGACGCTGATCGGGGCGACCGTCCGCCGGCCGGTGGAGACCGCCCTGGACCTGGGCACCGGCTCCGGGGTGCAGGCGCTGCACCTGTCGACCCACGCCCGCCGGGTCACCGCCACCGACCTCTCGCGGCGGGCGCTGCGCTTCGCCGCCACCGCCGCCGCGCTCAACGGCCAGGACTGGGAGTTGCTGCGCGGCGACATGGTCGCCCCGGTCGCCGGGCGCCGGTTCGACCTGGTGGTCAGCAACCCGCCGTTCGTGGTCGGCCCCGGCACCACCACCCACGTCTACCGGGACTCCGGTCGGGCCGGCGACGCGATCGGGTCCGAGCTGGCCGCCGCCGCCCCGGGCCTGCTCACCGAGGGCGGCACCATGCAGTACCTCGCCAACTGGGTGCACGTGGCGGGCGAGGACTGGGGCGAGCGGGTGGCCGGCTGGTTCGCCGGCACCGGCCTGGACGCCTGGGTCGTCCAGCGCGAGGTCGCCGACCCGATGGCGTACGTGAACCTGTGGCTGACCGACGTGGGCGAGACCGCCGACCCGCACCGGATGGCGGCCTGGCTGGACTGGTTCGACGCGCACAAGGTGGAGGCGGTCGGCTTCGGCATCGTCTCGCTGCGCCGCGCCGGGCACGCCGATCCGGTGGTCCGGGTCGAAGACCTGCGGCAGCGGGTGGAGCCGCCGATGGGCGACCGGGTCGCCGCCTGGTTCGATCGCCAGGACTGGCTGCGGGCACGTGACACCGAGGGGCTGCTCGCCGAGCGCTACCGGGCCGCCGAGGGGCTCCAGCTCCGCCAGGAGGCCACCATGGGCGACGAGGGCTGGGCCGTGGACCGGCAGGTCCTCGCCATGCCGCACGGGCTGCGCTGGACCGAGGAGGTCGACCCGCTGGTGCTGGCCCTGGTCGGCGGCGCGGACGGCCGGTTGTCGCTGCGTGACCAGCTCGCGCTGCTCGCCGCCGCGCACGACGTCACGGCGGAGGAACTGGCCGAGGCTGCCGGCCCGATCGTGGCGCACCTGGTGGAGCGCGGCATCATCGAGCCGGTCACCGTCTGATGCGGGCGGTGGTGCAGACGGTCGGCCGGGCCAGCGTCACCGTCGACGGCGAGGTCGTCGGCGAGGTCACGGACGGGTTGCTGGTGCTGCTCGGGGTGACCCACACCGACACCCCGGAGACCGCGCGGACCATGGCCCGGAAAATCCACGAACTGCGCATCCTGGACGACGAGCGCAGCGCGGCGGACACCGGTGCCGGCATCCTGGTGGTCAGCCAGTTCACCCTCTACGGCGACGCCCGGCGGGGCCGCCGGCCGAGCTGGACCGCCGCCGCCCCGGCAGAGGTGGCGGAACCCCTGGTGACGGCGGTCGTCGAGGCGCTACGCGAGCGCGGCGCCCCGGTGGCGACGGGCCGCTTCCGCACCCACATGCTGGTGGAAAGCCTCAACGTCGGCCCTCGCACCCTCCTGCTGGACCTCTAGCCCCGATCCCGCCCCCGCCCACCCCGTTGATCAAGAGGTTTGCGTCGTCCGGAAGCCGGAGCCTGACGCAAACCTCTTGATCAACTGCGCCCCGAACGGGCCCGGGGGCGGCGGAGTGGTGGGGTCAGAAGAACAGGCCGCGGCGTTGGACGGACTGGCGGAGCCAGCCGTCGAGCTGGGCGGCCCAGTCCGTGTTGTGCGCCGTGGCGTGCGGGACCGCGAAGCGACCGAAGGCGTCCCGGCCCTCGGTGAGGACGCCGCCCCGCTTGTCGATCTCCAGCACCACCTGCACCTGCTGCGGGTCGGTGACGAAGGTGACCTCCAGCTGGTTGATCGCCCGGGCGTACTGCGGCGCCGGGTAGAACTCGATCTCCTGGTAGAACGGCAGGGTCTGCCGTACCCCGTAGATGTGGCCCCGCTCGTTGTCGGCGCGGGCGAACCGGAAGCCCAGCCGCAGCAACGCCTCCAGCAGCGCCTCCTGGGCCGGCAGCGGGTGCACCGCCACCGCGTCCAGGTCGCCCTTGTCCACCGCGCGGGCCACCTCCAGCTCGGTGCGCAGGCCCATCGTCATCCCGTGCAGGTGCTGCCCGTACAGCTCGGTCAGCGGCGTCTCCCACGGCACGTCGAAGCGGAAGGGCACGTCGTAGCGCTGCCCCGGCTCCAGCCGGAACGCCCCCGTCAACTGGCGGCGCTGGAACTCCTGGGTGGTCTCGTAGTCGTTGTCACCGCTCTCCACCTCGACCCGGGTGACCAGGCCCAGCGCGACATACTCGACGTCCACCGGGTGCTCGCCGCCGGCCACGTGGACGGTGCCCTCCAACTGCCCGCCGGGGCGGCAGTTCGGGTTCGCCAGGATCGTCTCCACCGACGGGCCGCCCACGCCCATCGCCTGCATGAGCCGCTTGAAGACCACGACACCCTCCAGTCTCTCGGCGGTCGGTCGCCGCGGCGACCGACCGTGTGACCGGCCAGGACGGCCGACCGCTGGCACGGTAACCGGAGCCGGCAAGTCACGGGGGCACGTGGACAACCCCTATTATCCGTGTCGGTTCTCCGATCGCCTCACTCCCGTTTCACGCCCGACTTGCCAGAGTGTGTGTCACCGGCGCCACTGGGCCGGTGAGACGGCACCGACGTGGACACGGGGAGAACAGAGATGGTCCTGCAGATGACCGAGAACCAGATCGGCCCGGCCGTCACCACCGACGCCGAGCTCGGCACCGACACCCTGACCGACCTGGACGCCACCGACGAGCGCGGCATCTCCACGGACCTGGTCCGGGCCTACCTCAACGGCATCGGGCGCACCAAGCTGCTCACCGCCGCGCAGGAGGTCGAGCTGTCCCGCCGGATCGAGGCCGGGCTCTTCGCCGAGGAGAAGCTGGCGACCTGCACGCCGGTGTCCACCGAGCTGCGGTCCGACCTGGACCTGATCGTCGCCGAGGGCCGCGCGGCCAAGGACCACCTGCTCGAGGCGAACCTGCGCCTCGTCGTCAGCATCGCCAAGCGGTACACCGGCCGGGGGATGGCGTTCCTGGACCTGATCCAGGAGGGCAACCTGGGCCTGATCCGGGCGGTCGAGAAGTTCGACTACACCAAGGGCTTCAAGTTCTCCACGTACGCCACCTGGTGGATCCGGCAGGCGATCACCCGGGCGATGGCCGACCAGGCCCGCACCATCCGCATCCCGGTGCACATGGTCGAGCAGGTCAACCGGATGGTCCGGGCCCGCCGCGAGCTGGCCGTCACGCTGGGCCGCGAGCCCACCGTCGCCGAGGTCGCCAGGGCCATGGGCGTTCCCGAGTTCCAGGTCATCGAGCTGATCTCGTACGACCGGGAGCCGGTCAGCCTCGACCAGGCCGTCGGCGAGGACGGCGAGAGCGCCCTCGGCGACTTCGTCGCCTCCGTGGACCTGTCCGCCGGGCCGGGCGAGGTCGCCGCCGACGGCGAGCTGCGCAACGAGGTGCGAATCGTGCTGGCCACCCTGTCCCAGCGGGAGCAGGCCGTGATCCGGCTCCGGTTCGGCCTGGACGACGGCCGGCAGCGCACCCTGGACGAGGTGGGCAGGGAGTTCGGGCTGTCCCGGGAGCGGATCCGGCAGATCGAGAAGGTGACGTTGCTGAAGCTGCGCGACCCGGAGCGGGCACAGCGCCTGGAGGCGTTCGCCTGCTGAGCGGTCGCGGGAAGGGGAGGGCCAAACTTCGCTGTGCCCCGACGGTGGCCGGCCGGACCGCCTCGCGACAGCCGGTGAGGGTCGCGGCGGTAGCCGCGAGGCCGGCACCGAGCACGGCGCGACGCTGCAGTGGCATGCGGCGCATCGGGCAGGTGCGGCCCTTCGAATCCAACCCGCCCGACCCGCCTGGGAATCGCCCGACGATATGATTTATCACATAGGAAGACCTCGACTTTCTCCGATTCGTGCTCGCACCCGGGTTGGGGCCGCGTCACCTACCGTCGCCGAAGCGGCCCGTCACTGTCGGGTGGGCGCCCGTCGGGGTGCAGGTGGCGACGCCGGGACTCGGTCCCGTGTCGGCCGTTACCGATCCGGTGCTGGCGCTCGGTGACGACGGCTGGTCGGAATAATCGGACTCGTCCGACTCGCAAATTTTTTTCCCTTCGGCCGCACATGTCTGCAAAAGATCGCGGGTTGTAGTGCCTGCGTGACTGACTGTCAAGACCTTGATCACCTGTACTACGCATTCCTATGCTTCGCGGACTTTCCGTTGTGTGAAGAGGGGCTGCGGTGCAAGAACATGTGGGGACCGGGGTGTTCGTCTCCTTGGCGAGCGGGGTATTCGCGCGCTGGGCGGGTCGGATGGCGCTGCTGTTGGCAGTAGTCCTGACAGCGACAATGGCCGACGTACCGAGGCCGATGCAACGGCTGGCTTCGGCGTCGCCCAAGCCGGCGGCGCAGCCAAAGCCCACCTGTCCAGGCGATCGCCTGGATGAGGTCTCCGCGGCGGTGGCGGCCCGGCTCTGCGACGCGCGGGTGGAAGTGGCGAACCTGCGCTCCGAGACGACGCAGGTCTTTGCCAACCCGGACGGCACGCTCACCGAGGAGCAGGCGCTCGCGCCGGTTCGGGTACGCCAGGGCACTACCTGGATGCCCGTCGACCTAACCCTTCAGCGGCGGGCCGACGGCGTCGTCGCACCGAAGGCGCATCCGCGCGGCCTCACCTTCGCCGGCCCCGCGCCGGGCGCCGGCGAACACGAAGTCGCCTCCCTCGGGACGGGCGCCGAGCGTGCGGTGGTCGCCTGGCCCGGTCCGCTGCCCGACCCGGTGCTGAGCGGGCGGACGGTCACTTACCCGGACGTGCGGCCGGGCGTCGACCTGGTCTTCCACGCCCACGCCACCGGTTACGAGCAGCACGTGGTGGTTAAGGACCGGACGGGCTTGGCGCATGTCCGCACGCTGAAGCTGCCACTGCAGACCGGGAAGCTGACCGCAGCCCGCGACGGCATGGGCGGCCTGGTCTTCAAGAACGCCCGCGGACGGCAGGTCGGGCGAGCCCAGACTCCACTGATGTGGGACGCGAAGGTCTCGCCGCTCTCCGGCGAGCACGTCAACCATGCCCCGGTGGCGCTGAAGACGACGGTCGCCGGTGGCCGGACGGTCATGCAGTTGACGCCGGACGCGGAATTCCTCGCCCGGCCAAACCTGACCTTCCCGGTGACCATCGACCCGCCGACGTCGCTGTCGCCGTCGTTCGACGCCTTCGTGCAGAACACCTACTCCAGCGACCAGTCCGGGTCCAGCGACCTGAAGCTGGGTTACTCCAACGATGGCGGCTCCTTCACCGCCCGGTCGTACCTACGGTTCAACACCACCGGCTTGGGTGGCAGCCGGATCATCACCGCGAAGCTACGGCTATGGAACGACCACTCGTGGTCGTGCACCGCGGCCTCCTGGGAGGCGTGGCGCACCGACTACGTCGACTCGTCGGTGCGCTGGACCAACCAGCCCACCGCGCGGGCAAAGGTCGGCACCTCTACCGAGACCCGCGGCTACAACTCCTCCTGCGGCGACGGTTACGTCTACATCGAGGTCGGCGGCGCGCTCCAGCACAGCGCGGACACCAACGCGACCAGTGCCAACGTGATGCTGCGGGCCACCTCGGAAACCTCCACCGCCGGCTGGAAGCGGTTCGACTCCGCCGAGGGCACCCGCCCGCCGCTGGTGACCATCACCTACAACAGCGCGCCGTCGGCGCCGACCGCGCTCGCCGTCGCCCCCTGCTACACCTCGTGCGGCTCCGATGCCCGGACCGCCTCGCTGCGCCCGACGCTGTCGGCGAAGCTCGCCGACTCGAACGCCGGGCAGACGCTGCAGGCCGAGTTCGTGATGCGCAACAAGGCCACCCAGACGGTGGTCAGCTCCTCCGGGCTGCGCTCCGGCAGCCCCGCCTGGACCAACGGCTCGACCGCCTCCTGGCAGGTGCCGATCGACCTGGTCAACGGCACCCAATACGAGTGGCAGGTACGCGCCAAGGACCCCTGGAACTACGGCGGGTGGACGGCATGGACACCGCTGACCGTCGACACCGAGAAGCCGGGCGTGCCGTTCGTGTCGGCGACGATCTACCTCAGCGACGGCCAGCCGCACGGCGGCGCCAGCCAGGCGGACACGTTCACCTTCACTCCGGCCGGCGGCGCCACCGACCTCGCCGCGTTTGTCTACAAGTTCGACTACGACAGCGCGGCGACCACGGTCGCCGCGACCGGTGCAAAGTCGGTGATGCTCGCACCGCGCGACGGCCACCGCACCCTGACCGTCCAGGCTAAGGACTCCGCGGGCAACCTGTCCAACCCCAACCAGTATGTCTTCGACGCCGGCAACGCCGCCCTCGCCGAGCCGCTGCCCGGCGCGACCATCGTCAAGCGCACGAAGCTGCGGATCACCACCCCGGTCACCGGCTACACCCGGACGTACTTCGAGTACCGGCGCGGCCCCGGCGGGGCGACCCTGCCGGTGCCGTCGGCGAACCTCACTTCGGGCACCGGCGCACCGATCACCGCCAACGCCGCCAGCCCGGTCGCACTGTCGTCGCTGGGCGGGTACGCGATCTGGAACGCCACCGACACGCTCGGCCTGATCGGTGGCGTCGTCGAGGTGCGGGCACACCTGTACACGGCGACCGGCACCACGCCCGCATACACGATCCCCTGGGTGCGGGCGAGTGTCGACTCCAGCGGAGACGGCGCCGCCGACGACGAGGTCGGCCCGGGTTCGGTAAACCTGCTCACCGGCGACTACGCCCTCTCCGCCACCGATGCCGACGAACTGGGCCTATCGGTCTCCCGCTCGGCCTCGTCGCGCGACCCCGCCGACGGCTACCAGCCGATGGCCCAGCGGCTCAATGCCAACCAGCAGCAGATCTCGACCGACCTGACCGGCTTCACCGTGCCGACCACCTCGTCGGCGGTGCGCTCCACCGCCCGAGGTCAGGGCGAGACCAGCCCGGCAGACTCGCTGGAGATTACCCCGGTGACCACGACCAGCAACGACACCTACGTCGCGGTCGGCGGCGACGGCGGCGCGCTGCGGTTGAGCATGACCCCCGGCAAGACGTACCGGATGACCGGCTGGATCCACGTGCCGGCCGCCACCGGGCTGGTGCCCGCCTACACCCAGCGTGGCCTGCGGATCGTCGGCTTCCACAAAGTCGGCACCACCTACACCGAGGTCGCCTCCCCGATGGCCGGCTACACCGACGGCTGGCAGGAACTCTCGGTCGACATGACCGTCCCAGCCGGAGCCACCGAGGCGTTCTTCCGGGTCTACAACGGCATGCAGGGCGGCTCCGGTCGCAAGGTTTACTGGGACAACCTTTCCGTCACCGAGATCGTCGCCCCGTTCGGCCCGTCCTGGACCGGTGGCGCCACCGGCGGCGCGGCAGACGTCGATTACACCACTGTCACCCTGCCGGAGCCCTCGCTTGCCCAGGTCAACACCATCGGCGGGGGTTGGATCACCTTCGCCAAGAACCCCGACGGCACCACCTTCGCCCCGGAGCCCGGCTTCGAGGGCCTGGTGCTGAGCAAGGTCGGCAGCACCGCGTACCGGCTCAGTGAACTCGACGGCACGGTCACCGAATTTACCCAGCAGGGCGGCCTCTGGGCGGCCACTTCGTCGTGGACGCCCGAGTCGCACACCACCACCCGGTACGTCTACGACACCACCGGCAGCCGGTTGCTACTCAAGAAGGTCATCAACCCGGTCGAGCCGGGCGTGGGCGACTGCACTGCCGCGACCCCGCCGCGCGGCTGCGAGGTTCTGGAGTACGAGTACGCCGCCTCGACCGCCCCAGGGCTGAGCCAGAGCGTCTTCGGAGATCACATCGACCGGGCCACCGGGGTGAAGTTGTGGGCGTGGGACCCAGACACCTCCGCGCTGACCGCCACCTACATCACCCGGTACGCGTACGACGACCTGGGCCAACTGCGCGAGGTGTGGGACCCGCGGATCAGCCCAGCGCTCAAGACGACCTACGAGTACGCCAGCGGACGGATCGCCAAGATCACGCCGGCCGGGGAACTGCCCTGGAACCTGGACTACGGCAACCCCGACGTCGAGTCCGCCGCCCTGCGCTGGGACCTCGACGCCGGCTCCGGCACCAACGTCGTCGACTCCTCCGGTGGTGGTCGTAACGGCACCATGGCCGGTGGTGTCGGCTGGGCGCAGGGCAACGACCCGGACAACCCGGCCGACCGGGCCGCGGAACTGACCGGCGGCGTCGGCCAGCAGATCACCGTTGCCGGCACGGCACTGTCCAACACCTCCTCCTACAGCGTCTCGGCATGGGCCCGACTGACCGACAACTCCGTCAACCGCACCGTGGTATCCAAGGACGGGACGCGGACCAGCGGCTTCTTCCTCAACTACGTCGCCGCCGACGACCGGTGGGCGTTCTCCCGGGTCAGTGCTGACAGCGACAGCGCCACCCCGACCCGGGCCATCTCCAACACCGCACCGGTGCTCGGAAGGTGGACCCACCTAACCGGCGTCTACGACACCGCCAGTGGGCGGATGAAGCTCTACATCGACGGCGTCCTCCAGAGCACCACCGCCACGGTGGGCGGCTGGAACGCCACCGGCGGCTACGTGGTCGGCCGGGCCAAGTGGGCCGGCGCCGCCTCCAACGTGTGGCACGGCGGCATCGACGACGTCCGCATCCACGGCAAGGCGCTCACCGACGCCCAGGTCGCCGACCTGGCCGGCGACGAAAACGCCGGAAAGCTGCTGAAGGTACGCCGAGCCGCCCTGCAACAGGGCTCGAAAACGGCCCCCGACGGAGAAGTCGCCACCACCGTCGTCTACAACGTGCCGCTCACCCAGGGCACCGGCGGTCCGTACAACCTCGAGAGCGCGTCCATCGCCACCTGGGGCCAGGTCGACCCGCCCACCGATGCCACGGCAGTCTTCGGTCCCGAAGACGACCCCGGCCCCAGTGGCGCCACCCCCACCACACCGGGCACCAACGGGTACAAGTTCGCCACCGTCCACTACCTATCCGCAGGCGGGAAGGAGGTCAACACCGCCACCCCAGGGGGCCACATCGACACGCAGGAGTACGACCGGTTCGGCAACGTCATCCGAACGCTGGAGGCCACCGACCGGGCGCTGGCCCTGGGCGCCCTGCCCAGTGCCGACACACACCTCGCCGAGCTCGGCCTCTCCGGGTCCGACGCCGCCACCCGCGCACTCGCCCTGTCCACTGTCAACACCTACAGCGCCGACGGCATCGACCTGATCGAAACCCTCGGCCCGACAGCCACCATGGTGCTGGAGAACGCGGTCGCGGACCCGGACGGCACCGGCCCGCTGGAGGCAGTTCCCGACGGCGCGACCGTCATCGGCCGCGCCCACACGGTCAACATCCACGACGAGGGCAAACCCGACGGCGCGACCTACCACCTAATTACCACCAAGCGCGAAGGCGCGCAGATCGTCGGATATCCCGACGCGGACGTTCGGGTCTCCAAGAACGGCTACGACCCCGAATACGGAGGTGTGTCCGGCTGGACGTTGAAGAAGTCCACAAGCCTGACCATCGACGCCGTCCCTGGTGGTCAAAATCTGACCTCGTACAGCGTCCATGACAGCGCGGGGCGGGTCGTGAAATCGTTGGGGATCGGTTCGACCGGATCCGACGCGGTCGCCCGCGAGACCATCTACTACACGGCCGGTATCAACGCCCAGGACAGCGCGTGCGGCAACAAGCCCGAATGGGCCGGGCAGCCCTGCCTCACCCATTCCGTCGGGGCGGTGACCGGCCACGACCCAACGCGAATGACCACCGAACTGCCCGAGCGGCGGGTCATCTCCTACACCAGATACCGCGACGAGAAGGTGGTCAACGAAACCGCCGCCGGCAAGACCCGCACCACCACGACCCAGTACGACCCGGCGACGCGCGTGACCAGCACGGAGATCACCTCGGACGAAGGGGCGGCGGTCGCTCCGGTCACCACCACCTACAGCCCGACCTCCGGTGACGTCACCGTCACCACGATGGGCACCTCCACCATTACACGCGAATACGACCTGCTCGGCCGGCTTGCCTCCTACACCGATGCCGACGGCGGCACCACGGAAAGCGAGTTCGACCGGTACAGCAAGTCAGTGAAGGTGATCAACCCCACCGGACACGCCACGTTCGCTTACGACCGAACGGCGGAACCACGTGGCCTACTGACCAGCGTAACCGACAGCATCGCCGGCACTTTTACGGCAAAGTACTCGCCGGATGGGCAACTCACCGAGCTGAAATACCCGGGCGGGCTGACCCGTAACGACCGACTCGACGCGAGCCTACAGCCGGTGCAGCGGACCTACACTCGCGACTCCGACGGCACAGTCGTCTACTCTGAGTCGGTGGTGGAAAACACCGCCGGTCAGTGGGTCAACCACACCTACACCGGCGGCAGCAAGGCCTACCGTTATGATCGGTTGAGCCGGCTGACGAAGACCCAGCACGACAGCGCGATTACGGCCGGCTGCGTCACTCGCACCTACACCTACGACAACCGAACCAACCGGACCGGCAGCTCCCGATTTGACCCGGCCTCCGACGGTACCTGCGACGAGACCACGGCCGATGTGACGGAGACCCACACGTACGACACCGCAGACCGACTGAGTGACGCCGATTATGTCTACGATGCATTCGGCCGAACGGTTGAACTTCCCGGCGGGTTGACCAACGGCTATTTTGCGAATGACTTGGTAAGGCAGCAGCAGTTTGGCGATTCGCGGCAGACGTGGACGCTGGACCCGGCACACCGATTCCGGGCCTTCGCTACTGAGACGCAAGTGAACGGCAGTTGGGTCAACACGACGTTCAAGCTGAACCATTACGGGGATGACTCCGACGAGGTTCCGTGGATCGTCGAGGACGGGACGGGCACTATCACCCGAAACCTGTCTGGCCCCGACGGTGATCTGGCGGCTACCACCTCGGCAACTGGGGACGTTCAGTTGCAGCTGACGAACCTGCACGGCGACATTGTCGCGACAGTCGATCCGGCGCTGACCGAACCGGAATTTTTCGACTATGATGAATTTGGTGCACCAACAGTCGGGCAGACTGACAGGCGCTATGGCTGGCTGGGGGGCAAGCAGCGCTCGGGCGAGGCGATGGGCGGCATCATTCTGATGGGCGTCCGCCTCTACAGCCCGTCGCTGGGGCGGTTCCTCCAGACTGACCCCATCTCCGGTGGCAGTTGCAACGCATACGAATACACCTGCGCCGACCCGATCAATCTCCAGGATCTCGATGGAAAGTTCATCCGTAAAATCTGCAAGTGGAAGAGAGTCTGTGCCAAAGGAATTTCCTGGGCGGCACGCGGACTCTCTAAGGCCAACAAAAAGTTTACACGGTGGCAACTTCAGAAAGCGACGGGATTCTTTTTCAAGGCGAATGTGTTCCTTTTCGGCAGGAAGCACACTCACGGACGTCAGGGCATCTTCAATCGGTCGAAGATTGTTCGGGTCGGCTATAGTTGGAACAACAAGAAGCAGCGCAACGTATTCTCGGTGCACGGTGGTTACGCAAAGCCCAAGAACTGGTGGCAACGCAGGGTGCCCCGGTTTCATTGGGACCTTTTCTAGGAGTTTCTGACGATGGATCCACGGAATTTCCTGGAGGATCTCGCCGCGCATGTCCGGGCTGCGGTTGGCGAATCGGCCAATGTCGAGCTAGTTGGACGGGAGGAGAAGTCAGCCGTCGAAGTAACCCCGGAGACATCAGGCGCTTGCCGATTCTCGGTATTCCGGCAGGATGAAGATGAGATAACTCTCGAATTCGGCGAGATGTCCATCTTGGACTTCCATGGACAGGCGGTCGAGGACCTACAGGCCGCTTGCCGGGAGGCCGTCGACGCAATCATCGAGGGAAAGGTGTCGGAATCGGTATATCTGAAAGGTGGAACGTTGGTGCGGGCAGTTGCCCAACTGAGGCTTTCGGATCGGACGGTCACGGTTCGCACTCGACGGGGAGTCGCGCCTTTCTCTCGTAAGGGCCTGACTCGGGACTACCTCCCCTACCACGGCGTGTAGGTCGACTATGGGGCGGCAGATAGTTCATCTGTCGCCCCATAGCATTCGGCCGTTTCGCCACACCGATTGAGGTTCTGCGGACTCCAGTGTCCCGTGATTCTGTAGACGTTACGTCGAGTTGTTGGCGGCGAGTTGTTTGAGGTTGGTCTCGACCCAGCGGACCTTGGCCAGGATTTGGTCGGCGGTGGCGGTCCACGTGAACAGCGCCGCGTCGGTGTTCCAGTGCTCGATGTTGTCGCGGATCCGGCGGATCAGCGCGTTGACCGAGGTAAACGTGCCTCGTCGGATGGCCTGCATGGTGATGAGCCCAAACCAGGTCTCGATCTGGTCGATCCACGAGGATCCGACCGGGGTGAAGTGGAACGTGACGTCGGGTTGCGCTCCAGCCATGACCTGACCTCTGGCGTGTCGTGTGTGGACAGATCTTTCCAGCACGACATGAGCTTTCTCCTCGGCATGGGGCTTGACGGCCTTCTTGATGAAACCAGGAACTCCACGCCGATGCGCCATGAGGAGCAGCAGCGACGACCGGCCCGGTGCCGATGTCCAGGGCCGCGAGTCCAGGACTACCCCCAAAGGGCTTGCACGACGACCTCGGGCCACACGAACCCGTTCCCGCAGCAGATCGTGGATCCGCTGCGTGGTCCCATCCGCCTCCCACTTCGCGATCGAACATGAATCGACCACTACACGGATCAGATGCCCCCTTCCTTACAAGCGGCGGGGGCCGGTGTCAGGGCGGGCGCCGGCGGCGCCGGTGCGGACGCTGGCATGCAGCACGGAGACCCCGTCCGGGCGGGCCAGCACCGGGTTGAGGGTGAGCGAGCGGACCCGGGGCTGCTCGTCGGCGAGCCGACCGACCCGCAGCAGCAGCTCCGCCAGGGCGGCCCGGTCCACCGGGGCGGCCCCGCGGTGCCCGCGCAGCAGCGGCGCGGCCCGGGGCGCGTCGACCAGCTCGGCGGCGTCGGAGTCGGTCAGCGGCACCGCCCGCCAGGCCCGGTCGCCGAGCAGTTCGGTGGCGACGCCGCCGAGGCCGAACCCGACCACCGGCCCGAACGCCGGGTCCTCCACCAGTTCCACCACGCAGGGCACTCCGGGCGGGACCATCGCCTGCACCAGGACGTCCGTGCCGAACGCCGCCGCCATTTCCGCGTACGCCCGGCGGAGGGCCGGCTCGTCGGCCAGGTCGAGGCGGACCGCGCCCAGGTCGAGGCGGTGCCGCAGCCCGGCGGCGGCGGCCTTCAGCGCCACCGGCCAGCCGAGCGCCCCGGCGGCGGTCACCGCCTCGTCGGCCGAGCGCGCCGGCGCGGAGGGCAGCACGTCGATCCCGTACGCGGCGAGCAGGCCGGCCGGGTCGGCGCCGTCGGCCCGCAGCGCGGCCTGGGCGGCGGCGGGGTCGATCCGGGGCAGCTCGGGCAGCGCGCCGGGTGGGCGACGCAGCCAGTCGGCGTACGTGGCGACCCGGCCCAGGGCGCGCACCGCCTCCTCCACGCTCGGGTACGCCGGCACCCCGGCCGGGGGACGACCGGCGAGGAACGTGGCCACCACCGGCCGGCCGGCGCCGAGCGCGCCGGGCAGGGCGGCGGCGAAGTCGGCCTCGGTGTCGGTGAGCTGCCCGGGCAGCGGCGGGGCGAAGACCGCGACGAGGGCGTCCACGCCGTCGTCGGCGGCGGCGACGCCGAGCGCTGCGGCGAACTCGGCCGCCCCGGCCTGGGGCCCCACGTCGGACGGGTAGCCGGCGGCCACGGTCAGCCCCTGCGCGGCGCACGCCGTGGCCGCCAGGCCGGTCAGCGCCGAGGAGTTGCCCACCACGCCGACCCGCCGGCCGGCCGGCAGCGGTTGGTGGGCCAGCAGCACGCCGACGTCCAGCAGCTCGGCGACGGTGTCCACCCGGATCACCCCGGACTGGGTGAACAGTGCGCTGACCGCGACCGCGTCCGGGCCGGGGGCGTCGGCGTTCAGCCCCGGCGGGCGGGCCGGGGAGGCCAGCGCCACCACCGGCTTGTTCCGGCCGATCCGCCGGGCCAGCCGGGCGAACTTGCGCGGGTTGCCGAACGTCTCCAGGTACAACATGATCACGTCGGTGCCGGGGTCGTCCTGCCAGTACTGGAGCAGGTCGTTGCCGGAGACGTCGGCCCGGTTGCCGGCCGAGACGAAGCTCGAAACGCCCAGGCCCCGCCGGTGCGCCTCGGCGAGCAGGGCCACCCCGAACGCCCCGGACTGGCTGAAGATGCCCACCCGGCCGGGGGCCGGCAGCGCCGGGGCGAGGGTCGCGTTGAGGCGTACCGCCTCGTCGGTGTTGGCCACGCCGAGGCAGTTCGGGCCGACGACCCGCATGCCGGCGGCGTGCGCCGCGCGGACCAGGGCCCGCTGGGCCGCCGCGCCAGCCGGGCCGGCCTCGGCGAAGCCTGCGGAGATCACCACCAGGCCGTGCGCGCCGGCCGCCGCCGCGTCGGCCACGACCGCGCCGACCGCCTCCGGGGCCACCGCGACCACCGCCAGGTCGATCGCCCGGCCGGCGTCGACCGCCGAGGGGTACGCGGGCAGCCCCGCCACCGTCGCCGCGCTCGGGTGCACGGGCACCACCGCCCCGGTGAACCCGCCGTCGCGCAGGTGCCCGAGCAGCGCCGCGCCGACGCCCTGGCCGGTGGCGCTGGCCCCGTACACGGCGACGGCCCGGGGGGCGAGCAGCCGGGCGATGGAACGCGCCTCGGTGCGGTGCTCCCGGCCGCGCTGCACCTCCAGCGTCTGCTCGGTCGGGGCGATCGGGAAGCTCAGGTGCACCACGCCGTCGGCGTACTGGCGCTGGACCTGGTAGCCGAAGTCCGCGAAGACCCGCAGCATCGCCCCGTTGGCCGGGAGCACCTCGGCGACGAAGCGCACGATCCCGAACCGCCGGGCGGCGTCGGCCAGGTGCTCCAGCAGCACCGAGCCGATCCCCCGGCCCTGGTAGGCGTCCTCCACCACGAACGCCACCTCGGCCTCGGGGGCCTCGGGGCCGAGCCGCTCGTACCGGCCGACGGCGACGATCCGGTCGGCGGCCAGCACCACGAACGCCTCCCGGTCCCGGTGGTCGACCACCACGAACCGCCGCAGGTCCCGCTCCGGAATCCGCGGGTACGGCGAGAAGTAGCGCAGGTAGCGGGTGCGCTCGGAGAACCGCGAGTGCATCGCCACGATGCCCGGCGCGTCGTCCGGGCGGATCGGCCGCAGCCCGACGGTCGTGCCGTCGCTGAGCAGCACGTCCACCGGCTGGTCGACAGTGGTCACGCCTTCGGTCCCCTCCCCGGGTGCGTCGGCTCAGTCGCGCGGGTCGTACGGGTCGAGCCCGAGCAGCGGGAACACCGCCTTGCGGGTGGCCGCGACGGCCCGGTCCACCGAGTTCGGCTCGCCCGTCGGCTGCCACGGCTCGTACGCCGGGTCGACGTCGTCGGTCATCCGCAAGGGCACCTCCCGACCGGGGCGGCGCTCGGCGGCCAGCCGTCGCCAGCCCGGCGGGGTGGGCGTGGCCGGGTCGACCGGGTCGCCGGTGGCGACCGCCAGCAGGTGGGTCCACGCCCGTGGCACCACCTCGACCAGGGCGTACCCGCCGCCGCCGGTGGCCACCCAACGGCCCTCGCACAGCTCGTCGGCGAGCGCCCGCAGGGCGACGTAGGTGGCCCGCTGCCCGTCGACGGAGAGGTGCAGGTCGGCGAGGGGGTCGAGCCGGTGCCCGTCGGCGCCGCACTGGGTCACGAGGATCTGCGGCCGGAACGCGCGCAGCACCGACGGCACGATCGCGTGGAACGCGCGCTGCCAGCCGGTGTCGTTGACGCCGGGCGGCAGCGGCACGTTGACGGCGGTGCCCTCCGCGCCGGGGCCGCCGGTCTCGTCGGGGAAGCCGGTGCCGGGGAACAGGGCCAGCGGGGTCTCGTGCAGGCTGACCGTGAGCACCCGGGGGTCGCGGTAGAAGATCTCCTGCACGCCGTCGCCGTGGTGCACGTCCACGTCCACGTACGCGATCCGCTGCGCGCCGAGGTCGAGCAGCCGGGCGATGGCGACCGCGGGATCGTTGTAGACGCAGAAGCCTGAGGCCCGGTCCGGCATGGCGTGGTGCAGACCGCCGGCCACGTTGACCGCGCGCCGTGCCTCGCCCCGCCAGACCGCCTCGGCGGCGGCCACGGTGGCCCCGGCGATCAGCGCGCTGGACTCGTGCATCCCGTCGAAGACCGGGTTGTCGGAGGTGCCCAGCCCGTAGCCGGCGAAGAGCGGGTCGCGGGGGGCGATCCGCACCGCGTCCAGGTAGCGCGGGTCGTGCACCCGGGTGAGCAGGGCGTCGTCGGCCGGCGCCGGGGCGACCAGGCGGACCCCGGGCCGGTCGAGGACGCCCAGCTCCCGGGCGAGCGCGACGGTCAGCTCCACCCGGACCGGGTCGAGGGGATGGTCACCCATGTCGTAGGCGAGCAGGGCCTCATCCCATACCACCACAGTGTCCTCGGACATGGGCCCATCGTCGCACGAGCACCGACGGTCGCCCATCGAACGCGCTGCCCCTGCGGCCGGTGTCGGTCGCAGGGGCCCTGCGGTCAGCCGCCGGTGGCGACGGGGCGGGACGGGTCGGCGACCCAGTTGCTCCACGACCCGACGTAGAGCGCGGCGTCCGGTCGGCCGGCGAGGTGCAGGGCGAGCACGGCCTGCGCGGCGGTCACCCCGGAGCCGCAGTACGCCCCGACCGGTGCGGCGTCGGCGACCCCGGCGGCGGCGAACCGGTCCCGCAGCACGGCCGCGGCGGGGAACCGCCCGTCCGGGTCGACGTACCCGCCGGCGGGCAGGCTCACCGCGCCCGGGACGTGCCCGGCGACCGGGTCGATCGGCTCGGTCTCGCCCCGGTAGCGCGCCCCGGCCCGCACGTCGAGCAGCACGCCGGAGTCGGCGGCGGCGAGCGCGGCGGCGGCGCCGGTGTCCAGCACCGGCAGCTCCCCCGGCCGGACCGGCACGTCGCCGGGCGCCGGGGCGGGGACCTCGGTGGACACGGGCAGGCCGGCGGCCACCCAGGCCGGGAAGCCACCGTGCAGCAGCCGCACCGGCCGGTGCCCGGCCCAGCGCAGCGTCCACCAGGCGCGGGCGGCGGCCAGCCCGTCGCCGCCGTCGTACACGACGACGGGGTGACCGGCGCGGACCCCGGCGGCCCGCAGCGCGGCCTGGAGGGCGGCGGGGTCGGGCAGCGGGTGCCGGCCGGCGGCGCCGGGCGGCCCGCACAGGTCGGTGTCGAGGTCGACGAAGACCGCGCCGGGGAGGTGGCCGGCGGCGTAGTCGTCGCGGCCGGGCGGGCCGGCGAGCCGCCAGCGGACGTCGAGCAGGGTGGGCGGGTCGGCGTGATCGATCTCGGTGGCGAGCCGGTCGGCCTCGACCAGCGGTTCCTCGGTACCGGACATGACGTCCAGTCAACACCATCCGGGCGGCGACCTCGCGTTTCGCCGGAGAGCGTTGTCCGCCGCCCGGGGTAGCATCGACCTCCTGGAGGTCCGCTGACGTGAATGACCTGGTCGACACGACCGAGATGTACCTTCGCACCATCCTCGAGCTCGAAGAGGAGGGTGTGCCGCCGCTGCGTGCCCGCATCGCCGAACGGTTGAGCCAGAGCGGCCCCACCGTCAGCCAGACCGTCGCCCGGATGGAGCGCGACGGGCTGCTCACCGTCGAGGGCGACCGGCACCTGACGCTGACCGCGCTGGGTCGCAGCGCCGCCGTGTCCGTGATGCGCAAGCACCGGCTCGCCGAGCTGCTGCTGGTCAACGTCATCGGGATGCCCTACGAGGAGGCCCACGAGGAGGCCTGCCGGTGGGAGCACGTGATGAGCGACGCGGTGGAGAAGCGGGTCTACGACCTGCTCAACCGACCGACCCGCTCGCCGTACGGGAACCCCATCCCGGGCCTGGAGGAGCTGGGCACCCCGGAGGCGCCGGCCGACGGCACCGAGGGCGAGCGCAACCTGGCCTTCCCCGGGCTGTCCGGCCCGGTGGTGGTGCGGCGCATCTGCGAGAGCGTGCAGACCGACGCCGACGTGCTGCGCCAGCTGCACGCCGCCGGGGTCGACCCGGGCGCCACGGTGACCGTGGCCCAGGAGCGCGACGGGGTCTTCATCGACCGCTCCGGCGACCGGATCCGGCTGCCCCGCGAGGTCGCCTCCCGGGTGTTCGTCGCGGCCCACTGACTTCCCTGCCCCTGACGCGCCCGGTCGGCACCCGGTCGGCCCCGTGCCGCCGGCCCGCCCGGGCCGGGGCTCACAGCGCCCGGGTGTCGACCGTCTGCGCCAGGCCGACGAGCCGTTCCGCCAGTTCGTCCGCGGCGGCGCGGTCGGCGCCCTTCGGCAGCGTCCAGCGCAACGTGGCGAGCCGGTCCCCGGCCGCCAGCCAGCCGACCTCGGCGACCGGCCCGTGGCCGGCGGCGGCGGAGGCGGTCCGCCGGTAGCCGGCCCGGCCCAGCTTGCTGACCTTACGGGCCCCGCCCGGCTGCACGTCGGCGGTGAAGCCCGCCACGTCGATCGAGGTGGCGCTGACGATGAGCGCCAGCTCGGGCAGCAGCGCCCGCTCCGCGCGGACCACGCAGGTGTGCGTGTCGCCGCGCGAGCTGGACGCCGCCACGTCGAACCGTTCCCCGGTGTGCTTATCGATCACCGCGAAGTCGAGCAGCCGGCACGCGCCGCCCGACGAGGCCGCCGGCACGTCGAGCACGACCGGCTCGACCCGGGGCATCGTCACCGGCCCGGGGTCCTGGGCGGCGCACCCCGACACCACCAGCGCCGCGACGCCCGCGAGGCAGATCCGACCACGCACGCCCCACCTCCACCGTCCCCGGCGGGCTCCCGCCGGTTGTCGTCGGACACCGTACGGGCTGTCAGCGTCGGACGGAAGCCCTCAGTCGGTCGCGTACGGGCAGTGTCGGCAGCCGCGCCCGCAACAGGTGCCCCGGCCGGCCAGGAAGCCGGCGGTGAGCACGAACAGCCCGGTGTCCGGGTCGGGGTAGCCGGCCTCGTCGGCGGCCAGCGCGGCGGCGTGCGCGGCGAGGATCCGCTCCCGGTGCGGGTGCTCCGGCGACAGCCGCGACGGGTGCGGCTCGGTCAACGGCCGGGCCGCCAGCGGCAGCCGCTCTGCACTCACCGCGCCAGTGTAGGTACGTCGCCTACCGACCGACCCCCATGGACCTCCCCGGCCTCCCGGTCGGCCGGCAGCCGCCGGTCCGGGTCAGCCGCGCCGGGCGAACGCGGCGGCGATTTCCGCCCGGTCCGCGCCCGCCGCGAGCAGCACCCGCAGCAGAACCTTCGCCTTGTACGGGTCGAGCAGCCCACCGTTGACCAGCCCACGCCGCTGGAGGTCGGTCTCCGACCCCACCGCCCCGTACGTGTGCCGCAGCACCGCCCCGGCCCCGGCGCGCGAGGTGAGTACCACCGGCACCCGCTCCGCCAGTTCTCCGAGCACCGGGGCGAGCGCGGGCGGGACGTGCCCGACGCCGAACCCGGCCACGACCACCCCGTCCCGGTCCCGGAACAGGCCGGTGACGAGGTCGGTGTCCTCGTCGAGGGTGACCGTGTGCAGGGCCACCCGGACCGCGTCGAGCCGGTCGGCGTCCACCCCGGTCACCGGTGGCAGCCGACGCGGTCGGGTCAGCACCCGCACCTCTCCCTCCACGACGTGCCCGAGCGGGCCGGCGTTCGGTGAGACGAAGGCACCGGTGCTGGTGCTGTGCGTCTTGCGGACCCAGCGGGCGGCGTGCACCTCGTCGTGACACACGACCAGTGCCCCCAGGTCGCGGGCGGCCGGGGCGGCGGCCACCCGGGCCGCCGCGAGCAGATTCGCCGGGCCGTCCGCACCGGCGAGGGTGGGGTTGCGCATCGCGCCGGTGAAGACGAGCGGCGCCGGGTGTGGCCAGAGCAGGTCGGCCAGGAACACCGTCTCCTCCAGCGTGTCGGTGCCCTGGGTCACCACCACGCCGGCCGCGCCGTCGGCCACCGCCGACGACGCCGCGTCGACCAGGTCCAGGATCTGCCGGTACGTGAGATCCGCGCTGGGCACCGCCCGCGCGTCGCGTACGTCGATCGGATGGTCGAGGTCGGCGAGGCCCGGCACGGCCGCGACCAGGTCGGCCCCGGTGAGCCGGGCGACCACCCCGCCCCCGGCGGACCCGGCCATCGCGATGGTCCCGCCGAGGGTGAACAGGACGACGGTCACCGCCCCACCTCCCCGCCGGGCCGGCGGGCCAGCAGGTACGCCTGCGGGCTGCGCTCGTACCCCTCGGGCTCGCGGAGCAGGCGGGCGTGCACGACGAACCCGGCCCCGGCGAGCTGCGCGGCGATCCGGTCCGGCGGCAGCCATTGCACGTCGTAGGAGACGGTGTGGCCGTACGCCTGCTCGAGGCGGATGCGCTCGTCGCCGGCCTTGAACGCGAGCAGCAGCTCACCGCCCGGGGCGAGCACCCGGTGGAACTCGGCGAAGACCCCGGGGAGCAGCTCCGGCGGCAGGTGGATGATCGAGTACCAGGCGACCAGGCCGGCGAGGCTGCCGTCGGGCAGCGGCAAATCGGTCATCGACCCGACGGCGAAGCGCAGCCCCGGCCAGGCGTCCCGGGCCACCGCTACCATCCCCGGGGACAGGTCGAGCCCCGCGACGTCCAGCCCCAGATCGCGCAGGTGGGCGGTGATCCGGCCGGTGCCGCAGCCGACCTCGACGACCGGCCCCGCGCTGCCGACCAGCTCGGCGAAGGTGTCCAGCAGCGCCCGTTCCAACGGCTTGCCCGCCAGCTCGCCGTGCACCAGCCGGGCGTAGTCGACGGCCACCGTGTCGTACGCGGCGCGGGTCTCCCGCAGCCATCCCTGTTCCCCCATGACCGGCCACCCTAGCGCCGCCGAAACCGCCGTGCGGGCACCGACGCGGGTCAGCCGGCCGGCCGGCGGAAGCGTGCCGAGCAGCGCGGCGTCGCGGGAGACCGTCAGGGCCAGCCGCTCGTACGCGCGCGACACGCCGCGCGCCTCGCGGGCGGCGAACTCGGCGTAGCTGGCGGCGGTCGTCGCGTCCTCCCGAGCACCGGCCCAGGAATAGTCGGGCCTTCACACTTGTGGAGTGATCCGCCTCATGTATGTCACAGCGGGCGGGCACGCGGTGTCTGGTGCTCGAACCCCTGGAAACGAAGGAGACACCATGACTGGGAACATCGATGTGGTCGTTATCGGCGGGGGATACGCCGGCGTCATGGCGGCTAATCGCCTGACCCAGCGGGACGACCTGACAGTGACCCTGATCAACCCGCGGCCGACCTTCGTCGAGCGGATCCGCCTGCACCAACTGGTGGGCGGGTCCGACGATGCGGTCGTCAACTACCGGGAGATCCTGGCCGACGGCGTCCGGCTGGTAGTCGACACCGTAACCCGGATCGACGTGGCCGAGCGCAGCGTGACGTTGGCGACCGGCGGCACGGCAAGCTACGACTACCTGATCTACGCGGTGGGCAGTGGCAGCGCCGACCCACAGGTGCCCGGAGCGGCTGAGTTCGCCTATCCGATCGCCAGCCTGGAGGAGGCGCAGCGGCTACGGTCCGTCGTCGACAGCGCACCCGTAACGGCCGCGGTGACGGTTGTCGGTGGCGGTCCGCTCGGCATCGAGGGAGCCGCCGAGCTTGCGGAGCTGGGCCGTAGCGTGACCCTGGTCTGCGGTGAGCAGCTCGGCCCGTACCTGCACCCACGGGGCCGACGCTCGGTGGCCAAGGAATTGTCCAGGCTCGGTGTGACCGTGCTCGACGGCCCTGGCGCGACGGTGACCACCGTGACACGCGATGCCGTCCAGCTCGGTGACGGCCGCGGGCTCCCGAGCGCGGTGACGATCTGGAGTGCCGGCTTCGGCGTTCCGGACCTGGCCGCGCGGAGCGGGCTGAGCACCGACGCCGTGGGCCGTCTGCTCACCGACGAGACGCTGACCAGCGTGGACGACCAGCGCATTATCGCGACCGGGGATGCGGCGGCACCTTCGGACCTGCCGTTGCGGATGAGCTGCCAGGCCGCGCTTCCGCTGGGCTCGCACGCCGCCGACACCGTGCTCAGCCGGATAGCGGGTGAACGACCCGCAGATTTCAGCAAGGGGATCGCCGCCATGTGCATCAGCCTGGGTCGTCGGGCCGGTGTCTTTCAGGCCGCCCACCGGGACGACACCGCGATGGGGCTTCACCTGAGCGGCCGACTGGGCGCGAAACTCAAGGAGGCCGTTTGCACGAACACCGTCAAGCAGTTGGCGGCCGAGGCGGGCAAACCCGGATCGCACAGCTGGCCGGTCAGGGATGCCACGCGCCAGCAGCGACTCCAGGCCAAGCTCGGCGAAGCGCTGGCCACCCAGTGAACGGGCAACCTGCGCCACGCATCGGCAGCCGGTCCGGTCGACTATGGGTATGAGCGACCACGCCGTTGACCCGGCGACCGAGACGTTCCTCGCCCACCGCAACCTGCTCTTCACCGTCGCCTACGAAATGCTCGGATCGGCGGCCGATGCTGAGGATGTCCTTCAGGAAACCTGGCTGCGGTGGATCAAGGTCGACCTGGGGCAGGTGCGCGACCAGCGCGCCTACCTGGTCCGGATCACCACCCGACAGTCGCTCAACCGGCTCCGCACCATGAAGCGCCGCAGGGAGACCTATGTCGGACAATGGCTGCCCGAGCCGCTGCTCACCGCTCCGGACGTGGCCGAGGACGTCGAGCTCGCCGAGAGCATGTCGATGGCGCTCATGCTCGTCCTCGAGACGCTTTCGCCGACCGAGCGCGCCGTCTTCGTGTTGCGCGAAGCCTTCGACGTCAGCTACGACGAGATCGCCGCCGCCATCGGCAAGAGCCCGGCGGCCGTCCGCCAGATCGCCCACCGCGCCCGCCAGCACGTCGACGCCCGACGCCCCCGCCAGCCGGTCTCCCCGAGCGAGACTCGGGCAGCTCTGGAGTCGCTCCAGCGCGCGCTCCACACCAGGGACCTGCAGGGCCTCCTCGACGTGCTCGCCCCCGAGGTCGTCATGGTCGGCGACGGCGGCGGAGTCAAGAAGGCCGCGCTGCGACCGGTCATGGGTGCCGAGAAGGTGGTCCGCATGATCCTCGGTCTCGTCGGCAAGGTCGAGGCCACGATCACGACTGAACCCACCGTGGTCAACGGCAGCCCGGCGCTCGCCCTACGCCTGGACGGCGGGATCGACGGCATCGTCGCGATCCGTGTCGAGCAGGCCCGCATCACCGGCCTCTACTACGTCCGCAATCCGGAGAAGCTGACCCGCCTCGAATCCGAGACCCCGCTCGCTCTGCGTTGAACACCTTTCGCGGAACAGCCACCTGGGATCAGGTGCAACACCGAGGTGGTGCCCGAGCGGCTGCCGGCGTGCCGAGACCTCTTACCGGACAGCGCAGGGGGAGCCGGGCAACGCCCGACTCCCCCTGCGCCCTACTGAACTTTCAGCACTCGACTCGCTCTGTCGAATGTTGCGTCAGATGCGATTCGGCCCAGTTTCAGCTGCAGCCGCTGGTGGAGCCGCAGCCCTCGCAGACGTAGCAGCTGCCCGCCGGGCGCATCTTCGTGCCGCAGGTGAAGCAGAGCGGCGCGTCGGCGGCCTTGCCGATCACGGCCTCCAGCAGCTCGGTGCTGGACCCGACCGAAGGCGCCGGCTTGGCGGCGGCGACGTCGGCCAGCTCCTGCGCCGGCTGGGCGACCGGGCCGGTCTTCGGCTCCGGCGCGGACCTGGTCTCCGGCGCCTCGACCGGGGCGGAGGAGGCCATCGCGGTCAGCTCCGCACCGCTGACCGCCGCGCTCTCCGCCTCCGCCTCGGCCCGCAGCTGGGCGGCCCGTTCCTTGGCGGTGAAGATGCCCAGTTCGGCGCGGCCCTCGTACGGCAGGAAGTCCAGGGCCAGGCGACGGAAGATGTAGTCCATCACCGAGGCGGCCATCCGCACGTCCGGGTCGTCGGTCATGCCGGCCGGCTCGAAGCGCATGTTGGTGAACTTGCTGACGTACGTCTCCAGCGGGACGCCGTACTGGAGGCCGATGGAGATGGCCACCGAGAAGGCGTCCATCACCCCGGCCAGGGTCGAGCCCTGCTTCGACATCTTGAGGAAGACCTCGCCGAGGCCGTCGTCCGGGTACGACGACGCGGTGAGGTAGCCCTCGGCGCCGCCGACGGAGAAGCTGACCGTCTGCGACGGGCGCTTCTTCGGGAGCCGCTTGCGTACCGGGCGGTACTCGACGACCTTCTCCACCACCGGCGCGACGGCGGCGGTCGCGGCCGGGGCCGCAGCCTTGTTCGGCTTCGCCACGGACAGCGGCTGGCCGACCTTGCAGTTGTCCCGGTAGATGGCCAGCGCCTTGAGGCCGAGCTTCCAGCCCTCGAAGTAGATCTTCTCGACGTCGGCGACGGTGGCCTGCTCCGGCATGTTGACCGTCTTGGAGATGGCGCCGGAGATGAACGGCTGGACGGCCGCCATCATCCGCACGTGCCCCATCGGCGCGATGGACCGCTCGCCCATGGCGCAGTCGAAGACCGGGTAGTGCTCCGGCTTCAGGCCGGGGGCGTCCACCACGTGGCCGTGGTCGGCGATGTGCTCGACGATCGCCTCGACCTGCTCCTCGGGGTAGCCGAGGCTGCGCAGGGCGCGCGGGACGGTCTGGTTGACGATCTGCATCGAGCCGCCGCCGACCAGCTTCTTGAACTTGACCAGCGCCAGGTCCGGCTCGACGCCGGTGGTGTCGCAGTCCATCATCAGGCCGATGGTGCCGGTCGGAGCCAACACCGCTGCCTGCGAGTTGCGCCAGCCGAACTTGTCGCCGATCTTGTTGCCCTGGGTCCACTGCTTGGTCGCCTCGCGGACGATCGCGGTGGCCACCGTGCTGGTGGGCTTGATCTCGTCGTTGGCGGCGGCGTGCTTGCGCATGACCCGCTTGTGCGGCTCGGCGTTGCGGGCGTAGCCGTCGTACGGGCCGACGATGCCGGCCAGTTCGGCCGAGCGGCGGTACGCCGTGCCGGTCATCAGCGAGGTGATCGAGGCGGCGACCGAGCGGCCCTGCTCCGAGTCGTACGGCAGGCCGGAGGCCATCAGCAGCGCGCCGAGGTTGGCGTACCCGATGCCGAGCTGCCGGTAGGCGCGGGTGGTCTCGCCGATCTTCTCGGTCGGGAAGTCGGCGAAGCAGATCGAGATGTCCATCGCGGTGATGACGAACTCGACGGACCGGACGAACTTCTCCACCTCGAAGCCACCGTCCGCGCGGAGGAACTTCATCAGGTTGAGCGAGGCCAGGTTGCACGAGGAGTTGTCCAGGTGCAGGTACTCCGAGCACGGGTTCGACGCGGTGATCCGGCCGGTCTCCGGGCAGGTGTGCCAGTCGTTGATGGTGTCGTCGTACTGCAGGCCGGGGTCGGCGCACTCCCAGGCGGCCTGCGAGATGGTGCGGAACAGCTTCTTGGCGTCGACGGTCTCGATGGTCTGCCCGTCGAGCCGGCCGCGCAGGTCGAAGCCGCCGCCGCTCTCCACCGCCGTCATGAACTCGTCGGAGACCCGGACCGAGTTGTTGGCGTTCTGGTACTGCACGCTGACGATGTCGTTGCCGCCGAGGTCCATGTCGAAGCCGGCGTCCCGCAGCGCGCGGATCTTGTCCTCCTCGCGCGCCTTGGTGATCACGAACTCCTCGATGTCCGGGTGGTCGACGTCGAGGATGACCATCTTGGCCGCGCGCCGGGTGGCGCCGCCGGACTTTATGGTCCCCGCGCTCGCGTCCGCGCCGCGCATGAAGCTGACCGGGCCGGAGGCGGTGCCGCCGGAGGAGAGCAGCTCGCGGGAGGAGCGGATCCGGGACAGGTTGACCCCGGAGCCGGAGCCGCCCTTGAAGATCAGCCCCTCTTCCTTGTACCAGTCGAGGATGGAATCCATCGAATCGTCCACAGACAGGATGAAACACGCCGAGACCTGCTGGGGCGACGGCGTGCCGACGTTGAACCAGACCGGCGAGTTGAAGCTGAACACCTGGTGCAGCAGCATCCAGGTCAGCTCGTGGGCGAACACCTCGGCGTCGGCCGGGGTCGCGAAGTAGCCGTGCTCCTCGCCCGCCTTGCGGTAGGTGCTGACGACCCGGTCGATGAGCTGCCGCAGCGACCACTCCCGATCCGGGGTGCCCACCGCGCCCCGGAAGTACTTCGTGGTCACGATGTTGGCCGCGTTGACGCTCCAGGACTCGGGGAACTCCACCCCGCGCTGCTCGAAGTTGATCGAGCCGTCCCGCCAGTTCGTCATCACGACGTCGCGACGCTCCCACGTCACCTCGTCGTAGGGGTGGACCCCGTCGGTCGTCCACACCCGCTCGATCTTGAGGCCCGCGCCGGCCTTCGTCCGCGTCCGGCTGGCTGTCACGCCGTCCCCCGCCATCTCATCCGCCCCCTCGTCTGCGCGGTCACCCGCCGCGCGTCGCACTGTCAGCAATTCAGGAAAAGCTCAAACGGTACGGTCGGCGGCCCCCGCCGCCGACCCGGCGTCGCCGTCCGCCCCGGCGCCCTCTCGGGCGCGGGCGGCGGCGCGCAGCGTCTCGATCTCGCGCTCGAAGTCGGTCAGCGAGTCGAACGAGCGGTAGACGCTGGCGAAGCGGAGGTACGCCACCTCGTCCAGGTCCCGCAGCGGGCCGAGGATCGCCAGCCCCACATCGTGGCTGGGGATCTCGGCCGCCCCCTTGGCCCGGATGGTCTCCTCGACCTTCTGGGCGAGCAGGGCGATGGAGTCCTCGTCGACCGGCCGCCCCTGGCACGCCTTGCGCACCCCGCCGCCGATCTTGGTACGGCTGAACGGCTCGGTCACCCCGCTGCGTTTGACCACCGCGAGCACCGCCTCCTCGACGGTGGTGAACCGCTTGCCGCACTCCGGGCAGGACCGCCGTCGGCGGATCAACTGGCCGTCGTCGGCCTCCCGCGAGTCGACGACCCGGGAGTCGGCGTGCCGGCAGTACGGGCACCGCATCGCCTGACCTCCTTCGTCGATTGGCGGGCACACCGGGCACCCCCGGACGCACGGAACCGCGGCGCCGGCCCGCGTGTGGGGCCGCCACCGGGTGCGGTAGCAGGGAGTGCGGTCGGTAGTTGAACCCAACCTGTAGGCGACTTACGCCCATGTGACTACTACATCTAGGGGTCGACCGTATGCGTCCGGCGGACCGAAATCAAGTTCGCCGACCCTCCCGGCGCGTCATCAGGATCACGTCCCGCACTCCCCCTCCCCGCCTCGCCGAAAGCCCAACGCGGGACCGCTCCCCCCGGTCACGGCCGACCCGCCGAGGGCGGGCACACCTGCGCGCAACTTCACGGAAAGAGTGGTCACCCCGGCCGGGGTGACCACTCTTTCCGTGAAAGAGCGGGCGAGCGAACGCAGGCAGGGAACGCGAGGGCTCGAACTGGTGTTCGAGAGGCGCGTATCATTTACCAGAACAGGCGTTCGGATTTCCCGGTTTCCCGCTCCGACACGCCGGTGAAGGTCGTACAGATGTTTGAAAATGACCGATCCCACCTATACGGTCAAGAACAACCGGACGCGGCGGGTTCCGCCCCGCCCGGTCGCCACACCCCGCGCGCACCACGAGCCGCCGAGGCACCCAGCGCCGACCAGGGAGGACGGACGTGACCGAGGACCGGGCCAGCCGGCCGAAGAACCCGCAGCAGATCGCCGAGGCGGGTCCGCCGGCCACTCGGCGCCCCCGCGCCGCGCGCAGCCGGACCGGGCAGCCGGCCGTGCGAGCGGTCACCCCGGTGGTCAGCAGCTTCCCCGACCCGGCCACGGTCGATCTCACCGCCCGACAGCGCCGCATCCTGGAGTTCATCCGCACCTGGGTCGATCGGCACGGATACCCGCCGAGCGTGCGGGAGATCGGCGAGGCCGTCGGTCTCGTCTCCCCGTCCAGCGTCGCCTACCAGCTCAAGGAGCTGGAGAAGAAGGGCTTCCTGCGCCGCGACCCGAACCGGCCGCGTGCGGTGGACGTCCGGGCCCCCAGCGACATGATCGACGACGAGGCGTCCCGCTCGCAGCGGCCCACCCCGGCGTACGTGCCGATGCTGGGCCGGATCGCCGCCGGTGGGCCGATCCTCGCCGAGCAGGCGGTGGAGGACATCTTCCCCCTCCCCCGCGAGCTGGTGGGCGAGGGCGAGGTCTTCATGCTCCAGGTCAAGGGCGACTCGATGCTCGACGCCGCGATCTGCGACGGGGACTGGGTGGTGGTCCGGCAGCAGCCGACCGCCGACTCCGGCGAGATCGTCGCGGCGATGCTCGACGGCGAGGCGACGGTGAAGACCTACCGCCACCGGGACGGCCACGTCTGGCTGATGCCACAGAACCCGGCTTTCGACCCGATCCCCGGCGACGACGCCACCATCATGGGCCGGGTCGTCGCCGTCCTGCGCCGGATCTGACAGCTGGCGGGCAGCGGTCGCCACCGCGGCCGCTGCCCGGGCGATCCCTCGCCCCGGCGAAGCCCCGGCAAAGCCCCGGCGAGGGATCCTCGACCACGCCGCTGGCGACCGGTGCCCAGTCGGGGCCGGTAGGTAGTAGGCCGCTCGGTCAGTAACGGTCGCCGCGGTACTCGCGACCGCTGCCGGGCCCTTGGCCGCCGTAGCCTCCCCGCCCGTCGTCGGGCCCGCCCTCGCGCCGGCCCGCGCGGGGGTCGCGCGGGTCGCGGGGGTCCCGCCCCCGTCGGGGCGGCTCGGCCCGCCCGCCGCCGTACACCCCGCCGCGCACCGGCCGGCTGTCCCTGCCGGGCTGGGCCCCGCCCGGAGGCTGCCCGCCGGCGGCGGGCAGGTCGCCGCCGTACCCGCCACCGGCCGGTCGGCCACCGCCGCCATAGACCTCGCCGCCCTGAGGACGGCCACCGCGACCGCCGGGACGGCCACCACCGCCACCGCCGCCGGGACGGCCACCGCCACCACCGCCGCCGGGACGGCCACCGCCGCCGTAGACCCCGCGGGAAGGGGCCTGGGGCGGGCCGCCGGCAGGCGGGCCCCCGCCGTACACACCACCGGCGGCCGGCACGCCGCCGTAGACCCCGCCGCGCGAACGGTCCCCGCCCGGCGGCGGGCCCTCGGCGGGGCGGCCGTAGCCGGACCCGTCCGGGCCGTCGTCCAGCGGGAACTCGTCCCGCTCCGGCACGTCCGGGCCGGCCTTCGGGGCGCCGGCCGGCGCGGGGCGCCTCCGCGCCCGCACGATGCCGAAGATGCCCGCGCCGACCATCAGCGCGCCGATCACACCGACTGCGGCGATCAGGTACGTGATCTGGTCGAGGCTCAGCCCGTCCGTCCATGACTTCCCGGCCGCCGGCTTGGACGGGCCGGCGTCGTCTCCGGTCAGCGCCTCGGCGCCGGTGGTGGAGGGGGCGTACGCCAGGATGTCGATCGGGTCGTCCGGGGCCAGCTCACCGCCGTCGGAAACCGTGACGAACGACTTGCCGTCCGGGGTGTAGGAGATCGCCTCGCCGAACGGGTCCGTCAGCGGGGTCACCCGGGGCTTGCCGTCGGTCAGCGCCCCGACGACGTCGCCGTTCGACACGTCGTACTCGAAGGCGTCCGCGTACGTGCGCAGCACGACCTTCGTGCCGTCGGGCGAGCGGGCGGCACCGGTGACGGCGACCCGGCCCAATGCGCCCAGCATGTTCGGGGTGGTCGTCTTCGGCAGCGACACCTCGCCGGCCCTGGCCATCGGCACCGGTTCGGTGTCGCCGGTCTTGAGCTTGCCCGACGGGGTGAAGATCTCGGCCTTGCCGCTGACCACCTTGGTGATGATCAGCGGCTTGCCGTCGTCGCCGATCAGCAGCGCCTCGGCGTCGTGCGGCTTGTTTTCGGGGTAGGAGAGCCGGTGCAGCACCGGCTTGGCCGACCCGTCGGCCGGCATGCTCCACACTGCCACCCGCTCGCGCCGCTGGGCGCTGGAGAGGTTGTCGCCGATGTCGGCGATCCACAGCTTCTCGCCGTCCGGCGAGAGCGCCAGGTCCTCGGTGTCGAGCGGCCCCTTACCCGAGTAGCGCACCGGCTCCCTCGCCAGCTTGCACTTGGTGTCGAGGAAGAACACCCGCTTGTTGCTCTCGACGTCGCTGCCGTCGTTGACCACCACGTAGCCGTTCTTCGTGGCCACCAGGCCGGAGATCTCCCGCAGCCGCTCGTCGACGATCGTGCAGCGCTTCTTGCCGGGAGTCGGCTGGGGCGCGGCGGCCCCGGGGGCGGGCGCGGCCAGGGAGGATCCGGAGAGCGCCACGGTCGCCCCAAACAGGCCGAGGGCAACCGTGACCGAGGAAACAGCGCGGCGCATGGGGTCAGTGTCGCATGCCCGCGTGGATACCAGGGTTACGCCGGGACGCCGACGGTCGCCACTCACGACGGGCGGCATGGAACCGCGCGGGCAGGCGCGGCCCGGTCGACGCCGGTCCGGCGGGGACGCGCGCACCGCCGGAAGCGCGATCCCCGGGGCCGGCGTACCGGCCCCGGGGGGTCACTCACCGGGCGTGGGCGGCGACGGGTGCCTCCTCCGCCGCGTACGGGGTGAGCTCGGCGGCGAGCGCCTCACCGACCCGCACGTGCAGCAGCGTGCCCTCAGGCAGGTGGGCGGTGCTGAGCACCTCGCCCTGCCGGTGCACCCGGGCCACCAGGTCGCCCCGGTCGTACGGGAGCACCGCTCGGAACTCCACCGCCGGGCTGGGCAGCCGCTGCTCGATGGCAGCCCGAACCTCGCCGATCCCCCGCCCCGAGTGGGCCGAGGCGAAGACGGCGTCCGGCCAGAGGCGCTTGAGCCGCAGCAGGGTCTCCTCGTCGGCCACGTCGGTCTTGTTGACCACCAACAGCTCGGGCAGCCGGTCGGCGCCCACCTCGGCGAGCACCTTGCGGACCGCCCGGACCTGCTCCTCCGGGTCCGGGTGGGCGCCGTCGACGACGTGCACCACCAGGTCGGACTCGGCGACCTCCTCCAGGGTCGAGCGGAACGCCTCGACGATCTGGTGCGGCAGGTGCCGGACGAAGCCGACCGTGTCGGAGAGGGTGTAGAGCCGGCCGTCGGGGGCGGTGGTCTTGCGGGTGGTCGGGTCCAGGGTGGCGAACAGCGCGTTCTCCACCAGCACTCCGGCCCCCGTCAGCCGGTTGAGCAGGCTGGACTTGCCGGCGTTGGTGTAGCCGGCGATCGCCACGGCCGGGACGGCGTTGCGGGAGCGACGGGCCCGCTTGGTCTGGCGTACCGTCTTCATGGCCTTGATCTCGCGGCGCAGCCGGGAGATGCGGATGCGGATGCGCCGCCGGTCGATCTCCAGCTTGGTCTCGCCGGGACCGCGCAGGCCCACACCGCCGCCCGCGCCCGAGCCGGAGCCACCGGCCTGCCGGGACAGCGCCTCGCCCCAACCGCGCAGCCGGGGCAGCAGGTATTCGAGCTGGGCCAGCTCGACCTGCGCCTTGCCCTCCTTGCTCTTGGCGTGCTGGGCGAAGATGTCGAGGATCAGCGCGGTGCGGTCGACCACCTTGACCTTGGTGCGCTGCTCCAGGTTGCGGAGCTGGGACGGGGACAGCTCACCGTCGCAGATCACCGTGTCGGCGCCGGAGGAGAGCACCATCGACCCGAGGTCGTCGACCTTGCCCCGGCCGATGTACGTCGCCGGGTCGGGGCGGTGGCGACGCTGGATCAGCCCCTCGAGCACCTGCGAGCCGGCCGTCTCGGCCAGCGCCGCCAGCTCGGTGAGGGAGTTCTCGGCGTCGGTCTGGCTGCCCTCGGTCCAGACCCCGACGAGGACGACCCGCTCCAGCCGGAGCTGGCGGTACTCGACCTCGGTGACGTCGGTGAGCTCGGTGGAGAGGCCAGGGACCCGCCGCAGCGCCTGCCGCTCCGACAGCTCGAACCCCCCGGTGGTGGCGTCGATTTCGTCGTCTGAGAGGGGTACGTAGGTCTCCTGGTCGCGCAAGTGCGCCTCCCTGTCCGTTCTGTAACTGAGCGACGGCTTTCTGTCGCGTACGAGCAATCCTGACATGTGGCAACGCCAGACGCACCCGCTATATGCCCGTCGCGTGGACCACCAAAAGTGGGGGCGAATGCGACGCGACCGGCGCGGGCGAGTAGAAATGCGGGGCGACATACGTTCCGCCGATCAGCGTTGACGGAGGCAATCCCGTGGCCATCACCCGACTTCCGAGTGCCGGGTTCTCGATCACCATCCGGATCGCCGTGCCCGCGGACGCCTCCTCGATCGGCCGGCTGACCACCTCGGTCGGCGAGGCCGGGGCGATCGTCACCGCGCTGGACGTGGTCGACTCCGACCCGACCCACGTGCTCGTCGACCTGACCTGCGACACCGCCGACGCCGGCCACGCCGACCAGGTGGTCGACGCGCTCACCGCGCTCGACGGGGTGGACGTCCGCAAGGTCTCCGACCGCACGTTCCTGCTGCACCTCGGCGGCAAGATCGAGGTCAGCTCGAAGGTGGCGCTGCGCAACCGCGATGAGCTGTCCCGGGCGTACACCCCGGGGGTGGCCCGGGTCTGCATGGCGATCGCCGAGAACCCGGCGGACGCCCGCCGGCTGACCATCAAGCGCAACACGGTCGCGGTGGTCAGCGACGGCTCGGCCGTGCTCGGCCTGGGCAACCTCGGGCCGGCCGCGTCGCTGCCCGTGATGGAGGGCAAGGCGGCGCTGTTCAAGCGCTTCGGCGGGGTGGACGCGTGGCCGGTGGTGCTGGACACCCAGGACACCGACGAGATCGTGGCGATCGTCAAGGCGATCGCGCCCGCGTACGGCGGGATCAACCTGGAGGACATCGCCGCGCCGCGCTGCTTCGAGATCGAGGCCCGGCTGCGTGAGCTGCTCGACATCCCGGTCTTCCACGACGACCAGCACGGCACCGCGATCTGCGTGCTGGCCGCGCTGACCAACGCGCTGCGCGTGGTGGGCAAGCAGCTCGCGGACGTCCGGGTGGTCGTCTCCGGGGCCGGCGCGGCCGGCACCGCGATCATGAAGCTGCTGCTGCGGCAGGGCGTCGGCGACATCGTCGCGTGCGACCGGCAGGGCGCCCTGCACCCCGGCCTGACCGGGCTCAACTCGGCCTGGCAGTGGCTGGCGGAGAACACCAACAAGGGGAACTACTCCGGCGACCTGGCCGGGGCGCTGCGCGGCGCGGACGTGTTCATCGGCGTCAGCGCGCCGAACCTGCTCACCGGCGACGACATCGCCACCATGGCCAAGGACTCGATCGTCTTCGCGCTGGCCAACCCGGACCCGGAGGTCGACCCCCGGGAGGCGCGCAAGCACGCCGCCGTGGTGGCCACCGGCCGCTCCGACCAGCCGAATCAGATCAACAACGTGCTCGCCTTCCCGGGCGTGTTCCGGGGCATGCTGGACGCGCACGCCGAGGAGTTCACCGAGGAGATGGCGATCGCCGCCGCCCGGGCGATCGCGGACGTGGTCGGCGAGGAGAAGATCAACCCGACGGTCATCGTGCCCAGCGTCTTCGACTCCCGGGTCGCCCCGGCGGTCGCCGCCGCCGTCCGCGCCGCCGCCCAGTCCCCGGCCCCGCCCCCGGCCGCCGACCCGGGCCCCGCCGACCTCCCGGAGATCGCCGCCACCGCCAGCGCCACTCCCTGACCCCGGTTGCCCCGGGGGTCAGGGGGTGGGGAGGGTCAGGGTGCCGGTGGCGATCAGGAGGGCTGGGCCGGCGAGCCAGCAGGAGTCGTCCGTCACCGTGACCGTGAGGCGGCCGCCGGGGACGTCGACCGTCGCCGTGCCGGCGTCCCGGCCGGCGTCGCGCAGGGCGACCGCGGCGACCGCGCACGCGCCGGTGCCGCAGGACAACGTCTCGGCGGACCCCCGCTCGTAGACCCGCATGAGCACGTGGACGTCGGTGCCGCCGACCGGGTCGCCGGGCGCGGTGAACTCGACGTTCACCCCGGCGGGGAAGACCCCGGCGTCGAACACCGGCGCCCTGGTCAGGTCCAGGCCGGCCAGGTCCAGGCTGCCGGGGACGGCGCAGACCAGGTGCGGGTTGCCGACGTCCACGGCGGTGCCCGACAGGGTCAGCCCGCCCAGGGCGGCGGTCGCCACGTCGTACAGCCGGGGGCGGCGCATCTCGACCGAGACCGTGTCACCCTCGACCAGCGCGCGCACGACGCCGGCCCGGGTGGCCACCGGCAGGGCCGCGCCGGACGGCGTGGCCAGCCCGGTCTCCAGCAGGTAGCGGACGAAGACCCGGGCACCGTTGCCGCACATCTCGGCCACCGACCCGTCGGCGTTGCGGTAGTCCATGAACCACTCGGCGTCGCCGGCCAGGGCGGCGCCCTCGGGGTGCTTGGCGGCCCGCACCACCCGCAGGACGCCATCCGCGCCGAGGCCCCGCCGACGGTCGCACAGCGCGGCGACCATCCCCGGGGTCAGGTCCAGCGCGCCGTCCGGGTCGGGAAGGATGACGAAGTCGTTGCCGGTGCCGTGCCCCTTGGTGAACTCCACGCCTCCCATCATCGCGCAGCGGCGGGGACGAGACGCAGGGCGTCGGCGACCAGGGCCGGGGCGGCGGAGTCCAGCCAGTGGATCCGCCGGTCGCGGCGGAACCAGGAGCGCTGCCGGCGGACGAACCGGCGGGTGGCCCGGACCGTCTCGTCGTGCGCCCCGGTCTCGGTCAGCTCCCCGGCGAGCAGGCGCAGCACCTGCTGGTAGCCGAGCGCCCGGCTGGCCGTGCGGCCCTCGGGCAGGCCGCGCCCGATCAGCGCCCGGGTCTCGGCGACCAGTCCGTCGGCCCACATCCGGTCCACCCGCAGCGCGATCCGCTCGTCCAGCGCCGTGGTGTCCAGGTCCACCCCGAGCTGCACGGACGGGTAGAACGGGGTGGGCTCGGGCAGGGACGCGGTGAACGGCGCCCCGGTCAGCTCGATCACCTCCAGGGCGCGGACGATCCGCCGGCCGTTGCCGGGCAGGATGCCCTCGGCCGCGGTCGGGTCCGCCGCGCGCAGCCGCGCGTGCAGGGGTGCCGGGCCGGTCTCGGCCAGCTCCGCCTCCAGGCGCTCCCGCACGGCCGGGTCGGTGCCGGGGAACTCGAACCGCTCCAGCACGGCCCGCACGTACAAGCCGGACCCGCCGACCAGCAGTGGCACCCGGCCCCGGGCCAGGATGTCGTCGACCGCCGTGCGGGCCAGCCGCTGGTACTCGGCGACGCTGGCCGGCTCGGTCACCTCCCAGATGTCGAGCAGGTGGTGCGGCACGCCCTCCCGCTCGGCCGGGGTGAGCTTCGCGGTGCCGATGTCCATCCCCCGGTAGAGCTGCATCGAGTCGGCGTTGACCACCTCCCCGTCGAGGGCGTGCGCGAGGGCGATGCTCAGCGCCGACTTTCCGGCGGCCGTCGGCCCGACCACCGCCACCACCGTGCCGGGCGGGACGCCGCCCGCGTCCGCCGTGCTCACGCCGGCTCCCAGTCGGCCACGAAGTAGGAGACCCCGTAGGGGGCCCGGTGGTAGCCCAGCGCGCCGCGCCAGTCCCCGCCCGCCGCCCGGGCCGCGCCGGCCAGCACCTGCCAGGGCGCCCGCCCGGCGGCCCGCAGCTCCGCCGACAGCACCGGGTCGAGGCCGAGCAGGGCGTCGGCGTCCGCGTCGGCCAGGGCCCGGGCCACCCCGTCGTCGTACGCCTGCGCGCGCGGATCGTCGTAGCCGGGTGCTTTCGTCCCCCGGCACGCCGAGCCGTCACCCAGCACCAGCAGCGCCACCCGGTGGTCCGCCGCACCGACCAACTCGGCGCCGGCCCGGGCGCACTCCTGCGGGGAGGCGTCGGCGGCGATCGCGTGCGCGAACCGGGGCAGCTCGGTGCCGGAGCGGCCGAGGAGCCACGCGCCGATCGTCAGGCTCAGCGGGAGGCGCTCGCCCCCCGCGCAGTTGACCCGCCACAGCGGCATGCGCCAGTCGACCCCGTACGCCCGCAGCGAGCCGTGGTCGGCGGACCGGAACGACCGGGTCTCCGGCCCGGCGCCGACCAGCAGGATCGCGTCCGGCCCGGCGGCGAGCAGCCGGGCCACGGCCGCGGCGCAGGCGGCGCGGAGTTCGTCCAGCTCGCCGGCTGTGGCGCCGGCCACTTCCGGCACGATCAGGGGCGGGTGGGGGCAGACGGCGGCGGCGACCAGAGGCACCCGTTCACCGTAGCCGGACCCTCCGGTGCGTCCCCGCGCCGATCCGGCCATCCGGGCCCTAGGACACCGTATGGTCACGGTCGACGACAGGCGCTCGACGCGGACGGGGGCGGACCTGTGACAATGCCGGGAGTAACTTGCTGCGCCGTGGCGGCGATCACGGGCTTTGTCCCGTCGACGCCGGGAGATCGAGGATGGGCACATGAGCGACTGGACGGCCTTCGGACGGGTGGACGCTGACGGCACCGTGTACGTCAAGACTGCCGACGGCGAGCGGGTGGTCGGATCCTGGCAGGCGGGAGCCCCGGAGGAGGGGCTGGCCCATTTCGCCCGCCGCTTCGCGGACCTGGTCACCGAGGTGGACCTGACCGAAGCACGGCTCAACTCGGGCGCGGCTGACGCCGGCGGATCGCTGACCACCATCCGCCGGATCCGCGCCTCGCTCGCCGAGGCGCACGTCGTCGGCGACATCGACTCGCTGGTCGCGCGGCTGGACAAGCTCGCCGCGGTCGCCGAGGAGAAGGCCGGCGAGGCCCGCGCCGCCAAGGACGCGGCCCGGGTCGAGGCGCTGGCCCGCAAGACCGCCCTGGTGGAGGAGGCGGAGAAGCTGGCCGCCGAGTCGACCGGCTGGAAGACCGCGGGCGACCGGCTCAAGGAGATCCTCGACGAGTGGAAGACCGTCCGCGGGGTCGACAAGAAGGCCGACGGTGAGCTGTGGAAGCGCTTCGCCGCCGCGCGGGACGCCTTCACCCGCCGCCGGGGCGCCCACTTCGCCACCCTTGACGCTGAGCGCAAGCAGGCTCAGCAGGTCAAGGAGGAGCTGGTCGCCGAGGCTGACAAGCTGAAGGAGTCCACCGACTGGGCGGCCACAGCCAACCAGCTCAAGGACCTGATGACCCAGTGGAAGGCGGCCCCGCGCGCCTCCAAGGAGGCCGAGCAGAAGCTCTGGGAACGGTTCCGGGCGGCTCAGGACGCCTTCTTCACCCGGCGCAGCGAGGTCTTCTCGGCCCGGGACGACGAGCAGCGGTCCAACCTGGAGCGCAAGCAGGCGCTGCTCGCCGAGGCGGAGGCGCTGAACGTCGACAGCGACCCGAAGAGCGCCCAGGCCAGGCTGCGGGACATCCAGGCGCAGTGGCACGAGGCCGGCCGGGTGCCTCGGGAGGCGGCGGCCGGGCTGGAGCGCCGGCTGCGCGCGATCGACGACAAGGTCCGCGAGGTGATGGACTCCGCGTGGCGGCGGACCACCAAGGAGGACAACCCGCTGCTGGCCCAGATGCGGGTGCAGGTCGCCGAGGCCGAGGAGCGGCTGGCCCGGGCCCAGGCCGCCGGTGACGCCCGTCGGGTCAAGGACGCCGAGCAGGCGCTCGCCTCGAAGCGCCAGTTCCTCCAGCTCGCCGAGCGGGCCGGCTGACCAACCTGCCCCCGGAAGCCCCCGGCCGCCCTCGCGGCACCGGGGGCTTCCGCCGTCCCACGCCCCCACCCGCGGATCCCCGCAAATTCAGAGAAAGAGTGGCCTCGCCAGCGCCGCAGGCCACTCTTTCCGAGAAACTGCGTGGGTGCCGGGGTGGGGTGGGTGGGGTGGGCTGGTCGGGGCCCGCCGGTGCGGCGGGCCCCGATCGCGTCAGTGGGCGGCGCAGCCGGTCGTCGGCGCGGGGGCCGCGGCCGGCGCCCCGATCGTGGGCAGGCCGAGCAACACCCCGGGGGTACGCGGGGAGCGACCCGCCTCGGCGGCGTCGCCGGCCCGGGTGCGGCGGTGCGACAGCGGCTCGCCGTCTGCGTTGAGGTGGTGCGGGGCGGCGTACGTGACCGTGGTGTGCACGACGTCCCCGGGACGGATCCGCCCGGCGGGGGCCCCCGCGTCGCCGGGCTGGCCGTTCGCCCCGACCGAGCCCGTCGCGCCGAGTTGGCCGTTCGCTCCGGCCACGCCCGTCGCGAAGTGCACGAGGCGGCCGTCGCGGGCCCGGCCGGACATCCGGCCGGTGCGCTCGTCCTTGCGGCCCTCGCCGACGGCGACCAGCACCTCGAGGGTCTCGCCGACCAGCCGCTTGTTCTCCGCCCAGGTGATTTCCTCGACCGTGGCGATCAGCCGCTCGTACCGCTCCTGGACCACCTGCTTGGGGAGCTGACCGTCCATCGTCGCGGCCGGGGTGCCGGGGCGCTTGGAGTACTGGAAGGTGAACGCCGAGGAGAACCGGGCCTCGCGGACCACGTCCAGGGTGTGCTGGAAGTCCGCCTCGGTCTCGCCGGGGAAGCCGACGATGATGTCGGTGGTGATCGCCGCGTCCGGCATCGCCGCCCGGACCTTGGAGATGATCCCCAGGTACTTCTCCGACCGGTACGACCGGCGCATCGCCTTCAGCACGTCGTCCGAGCCGGACTGCAACGGCATGTGCAGCGAGGGGCAGACGTTCGGGGTCTCGGCCATCGCGGCGATCACGTCGTCGGTGAAGTCCTTCGGGTGCGGGCTGGTGAACCGGACCCGCTCCAGCCCGTCGATGTCCCCGCAGGCCCGCAGCAGCTTGCCGAACGCGTACCGGTCGCCGAACTCGACGCCGTAGGAGTTGACGTTCTGCCCGAGCAGGGTCACCTCCAGCACACCCTCGTCGACCAGGGCGCGGACCTCGGAGAGGATGTCGCCGGGGCGGCGGTCCTTCTCCTTGCCGCGCAGGGAGGGCACGATGCAGAACGTGCACGTGTTGTTGCAGCCCACCGAGATCGACACCCAGCCGGCGTACGTCGACTCGCGCCGCGTCGGCAGCGTCGAGGGAAAGACGTCGAGGGATTCGAGGATCTCCACCTCGGCGGCGGCGTTGTGCCGGGCCCGCTCCAGCAGCACCGGCAGCGAGCCGATGTTGTGCGTGCCGAACACCACGTCCACCCAGGGGGCCCTGCGGACGATGTCGCTCCGGTCCTTCTGGGCGAGGCAGCCGCCGACGGCGATCTGCATCCCGGGATGCCTGTCCTTCACGGGGCGCAGGTGACCCAGGTTGCCGTAGAGCCGGTTGTCGGCGTTCTCCCGGACGGCGCAGGTGTTGAACACCACCACGTCGGGGTTGTCGTCGGCCTCGGCGGCGCGCAGGTAGCCGGCCTGTTCCAGCAGGCCGGAGATGCGCTCGGAGTCGTGCACGTTCATCTGGCAGCCGTACGTGCGGACCTGGTAGGTGCGCGGGCTGCCCACGGCTGCGGTAGTCATGACCCGGACAGCGTATCCGGGCGAGCCGATCAACTCGAACGAGGAGGAGCCGTGTGCCGAAGCATCAAGACCTTGCGTGAGCCGTACGTGCCGGAGGTGACCCGGGCCGACGTCGAGGCGGCGGCGTTGCAGTACGTCCGGAAGATCTCCGGGTTCCGGGCACCGGCCGCGCACAACGCGGCGGCGTTCGACGCGGCGGTGGCCGCCGTCGCCGAGGCCACCGCCACCCTGCTGGACCAACTGGTGGTCCGCGGCGCGAGCCAGCACCCGCCCGCCCAGGGCTGACCCGGCCGGGCCGCGTGTTCCCCGGCATTCCGGTGCGCGCACTTTCACGGAATGCGTGGTGTCGGCGCACGCCATGGCCACACATTCCGTGAAAGTGCGCGTAGGGGCGGGGTGGGGGGTGGGGTCAGGCGGCGGCCCGGGCCGGGACGACCGAGTCCGGGGCCCACCTGGAGCGGTGGCACCGGGACCAGCCCCGGCAGCCGGGGTGGGCCAGCGTGCAGAGACGCTGGTTGCCCAGCACCTCGCCGTCGTCGGTCTCGGCGACGTCGAAGTGCACCGGGCGGATCGTGCCGTCGGGCGCGACCAGCAGGTGCCGGCCGGCGTCGAGGGTGTCGTCGCGCAGCAGGCAGTTCCGGCCGAGCAGCCGGGCCAGCGCGGCGATGCCGGGCAGCTCGGGCAGGCTCTCGGGCACCCCGTAACAGTCCACGATCGTGCCGAACTCCCCCGGTGCCTGCCAGACGTCGCAGATCACCGCGTACGTGGGCAGCCGGGCGGGGTCGGCCACCGCGAGCGGCATCACCACCCGCCCCAGGGCCTCGGCCAGCGCCGGGTAGACCTCCACCGGGGCTACCCCGTCGATTCTCCAGTTCCACAGCTCGGTCATGCCGCCTCCTCGCTGCGTTCGTCCCACCGGCCTCCGGATCGGGCCTTAATGACGATGGTGGGGTGCATATGACCTCAGTCGGGCGCAAGTTACCGGTCTGTGACCATTCCGGGCAAAATTTCCTGACCTGCCGTTGCGGGGAGTGACAGAAAGATGACAGTTTGTCGGGTATTGTGCCCGACCGGCGCCCCGACACCCGCCCGCACGGGTCGGCTCGGTGCCACGGCCCGGTTCAGCGCAGCACGACGAGTTGCTCGCCGCGCGGCAGCAGCTCACCGATCACCGTGGCCCCCGGCAGCTCGCCGGCGACCAGCAGCCCGCCCGAGGTCTGGGCGTCGGCCAGCAGCAGCCGCTCCGCCTCGCCGGCGGCGCCGAAGTCCGTCCACGGGGCGACCCAGTCCAGGTTGCGGCGGGTGCCGCCGCTGACGTACCCGTCGCGGACCGCGTCCCGCGCGCCGGGCAGGTAGGGCACCCGGGCCGCGTCGATCGCCACCGTCAGCCGGCTGGCCCGGGCCAGCTTCGAGGCGTGCCCGAGCAGCCCGAAGCCGGTCACGTCGGTGCCGCAGCGGACCCCGGCGGCGACCGCCGCGCGGGCGGCGTCCCGGTTCAGCGCCGCCATCGAGGCGACCGCCTCGGCGAACCACTCCCCCGTGGCCTTGTGCCGGGTGTTGAGCACCCCCACGCCGAGCGGCTTGGTCAGCGACAACGGCAGCCCGGCCCGGCCGGCGTCCAGTGTGATCAGCTCCTCCGGCCGGACCACCCCGGTGACCGCGAGGCCGTACTTCGGGCCGTCGTCGTCGACGCTGTGCCCGCCGGAGAGGTGGCAGCCGGCCTCGCGGGCCACGTCCTGGCCGCCGCGCAGCACCTCCCGGGCCAGCTCCAGCGGGAGCTTCTCGCGGGGCCAGCAGAGCAGGTTGAGCCCGACGAGGGGGGTGCCGCCCATGGCGTACACGTCGGAGAGCGCGTTCGCGGCGGCGATCCGCCCCCAGTCGTACGCGTCGTCGACGACCGGGGTGAAGAAGTCAGCGGTGCTGACCAGGCCGGTCCGCTCGTCGAGGCGGACCACCGCGGCGTCGTCGCCGTGGTCGAGACCGACCAGCAGCTCGGCCGTGCCGCTGGCCGGACCAAGGCCGGCGACCAGCACCTCCAGCTCGCCGGGCGGGATCTTGCAGGCGCACCCGCCACCGCGGGCGTACTCGGTCAGACGCACCGGTTCGGTCATCCCCCCATGGTCTCGGAAGGGGATGGCCCTCGCCACCCCACCGGCCGTCCGGCTCCATAATTCGGACTCCTGGAGCGGATCGTTACCGGTGTTACCGCACCGTGACCAGATGAGTTGCGTTCCGCCATGTCGGCCCGCCTAAAGTTGCCAAAACCGGGGGTCATCCGACTCCCTGGCGTACACGACGACAGGGACGGTGGACGACGTGACGACGGGCGAACCGCTCATCGTGCTGGACTCGGTCAACAAGTGGTTCGGGCCGCTGCACGTGCTGGACGACGTCTCGCTCGCCGTCGACAAGGGCGAGGTGGTCGTGGTGATCGGCCCGTCCGGCTCCGGGAAGTCGACCCTCTGCCGCACGATCAACCGGCTGGAGCCGATCAGCTCCGGCAGCATCACCTTCGACGGCCAGCCGTTGCCGGCCGAGGGGAAGGCGCTGGCGAAGCTGCGCAGCGAGGTCGGCATGGTCTTCCAGTCGTTCAACCTCTTCGCGCACAAGACCATCCTGGAGAACGTCACCCTGGGGCCCGTCAAGGTCCGCAAGGAGAAGGCTGCGAGCGCGCGCGAACGCGGGCTGGCCCTGTTGGACCGGGTGGGTATCGCCAACCAGGCCGACAAGTTCCCCGCCCAGCTCTCCGGCGGCCAGCAGCAGCGGGTGGCGATCGCCCGCGCGCTGGCCATGCAGCCCAAGGCGATGCTCTTCGACGAGCCGACCAGCGCGCTGGACCCGGAGATGGTGGGCGAGGTGCTGGACGTCATGACCTCGCTGGCCCGCGAGGGCATGACCATGGTCGTGGTCACCCACGAGATGGGCTTCGCCCGGCACGCGGCCAACCGGGTCATCTTCATGGCCGACGGCCAGCTCGTCGAGGACGCTCCCCCGGCCGAGTTCTTCGCCAACCCGCGCAGCGAGCGGGCCAGGGACTTCCTCTCCAAGATCCTCACGCACTAGGCGTCCGTACCTGGAGCGCGCCACCCCTGGTGGGTTCCGACGTAGAAGGAGATCAGTATGCGTATGAAGCGCGTGGCGGCAGTCGCCGCAGCGGCCACCCTGGCGCTCGGCCTGGCCGCCTGCGGTGGCGACGGCGAGTCCGGCGGTTCGGGCAGCAAGGGCCTCATCGGCAAGGCGCAGAACCAGAAGAAGCTGGTAATCGGCGTCAAGGCGGACCAGCCCGGCCTGGGCCTGCAGACCGGCAGCACGTACGAGGGCTTCGACGTCGAGATCGCCAAGATTATCGCGAAGGGCCTGGGCGTCGAGGCCGGCAGCATCGAGTGGAAGACCACCGTCTCCGCCAACCGCGAGCCCTTCATCCAGCAGGGCACCGTGGACCTGGTCGTGGCAACGTACACGATCAACGACGAACGCAAGCAGAAGATCAGCTTCGCCGGGCCGTACTTCATCGCCGGGCAGGACCTGCTGGTCAACGCGGACTCCACGCTCGTCGGGCCGGAAGGGCTGGACGGCAAGACGGTCTGCTCGGTGACCGGCTCGACCCCGGCCAAGCGGATCCAGACCGAGCACCCGAAGGCCAAACTCCAGCAGTTCGACTCGTACTCGAAGTGCCTGCCGCTGCTGGAGAACCGCAAGGTGGACGCGGTGACGACCGACGACATCATCCTGGCCGGCTACGCCGCGCAGGACCAGTACGCCGGCAAGTTCAAGGTGGTCGGCAAGCCCTTCTCCAGCGAGCCCTACGGAATTGGCCTGAAGAAGGACGACAAGGACGGCTGCGAGAAGGTCAACGAGATCCTCAAGGCCGCCGCCTCGGACGGCTCGTACAAGGCCGCCTGGGACTCGACGCTGGGCAAGAGCGGCAAGGCCGCGCCCGAGCTGGACACCACCAAGCTGACCAACTGCGGCAGCGTCTGACGGAGTCTGGGGCCGGCACCCTCGTGGTGCCGACCCCAGACCGTCACGACGCGGACGACCTGCCCCGGGAGTCGACGAATGCACGTGTTCGCTGATCAGACCAACCTCGACGCGTACGTGTCGGGCTTCCTGTGGATCCTCAAGCTGACCGGCGCGTCGACGTTCTTCGCGCTGGTGCTGGGCGTGCTGCTCGCCGCGTTCCGGGTCTCACCCGTACCGGTGCTGCGCGGCCTGGGCACCGCTTGGGTCAACATCTTCCGCAACACCCCGCTGACACTGATCATCTTCTTCTGCTATTTCGGCCTCTTCTCCACGCTAGGGCTCAGCCTCTCCGACGACCTGAACCTAAACAACTACTGGCTGGGGGTTGTCGGCCTGTCGGTCTACACGGCCGCGTTCGTCTGCGAGGCGGTGCGCTCCGGGATCAACACCGTCCCCGCCGGCCAGGCGGAGGCGGCCCGGGCCGTCGGGCTGACGTTCTTCCAGACGCTGCGGATCGTGATCCTGCCCCAGGCCGGGCGGGCGGTGGTGGCGCCGCTGGGCAGCGTGCTCATCGCGCTTTGCAAGAACGCGACGATCGTCGGCACCATCGGCCTCATCGAAGCTTCGAGCGTGATGAAGGACCTGATCAACAGCAACGGTGACGCGGTCATCCCGATCTTCCTGGTGTTCGCCGGCACCTTCGCCGCGCTCCTGATCCCCACCGGCTACTTCTTCGGCTGGCTGGCCAACCGACTGGCGGTGAAGCGCTGATGAGCAGCACGGTTCTGTACGACCACCCGGGACCGCGCGCCCGCTCCCGCAACGCGGTGCTCAGCGTCGCCTTCGGCGTCGGCCTCGTCGTTCTGCTCTGGTGGGTCTACCGCAAGTTCGACGAGGCCGGTCAGTGGGAAGGTCAGCTCTGGCAGCCGTTCACCGAGCCGGACACCTGGACCCAGTTCATCATCCCCGGCCTACGGCAGACCCTCCTCGCCGCAGCCACCGGGATGCTCCTGTCGCTCGCCTTCGGCATCCTCTTCGCGGTCGGGCGACTCTCCGAACGCTGGTGGATCCGGGTGCCGTCTGGCATCGTAGTGGAGTTCTTCCGGGCCGTGCCGCTGCTGCTGATGATCTTCTTCATCTTCTACGGTGTGCCGTTCCTCATTCAGGGCCCCGTCTCGGCGTTCTGGTCCGTGGTCGTGGGCCTCACCCTCTACAACGGATCGGTGCTCGCCGAGGCGTTCCGCGCCGGCGTCCGGTCGATCCCGACGGGCCAGTCCGAGGCCGCCTACGCCGTGGGCATGCGCAAGAGCCAGGTCATGCAGCTCATCCTGGTGCCGCAGGCCGCCCGGGCGATGCTGCCGGTGATCGTCAGCCAGTTGGTCGTGCTGCTCAAAGACACCGCGCTCGGCTACATCGTGGCCTTCCCCGAACTACTCCAGCGCGGGGTCAACGACCTATCGGCCAACTACGGCAACGTGGTGGCGGCGGCGATCGTCGTTGCCGCGATCTACATCCTGATCAACTCTCTGATAACCATGCTGGCGGGCTGGCTCGACCGACGCAGCAGCCGTCGGGCGTACCGGGCCCCGAAGCAGAACGTCCGGGATTCGACCCCGGCCGACGGAGGCACCGTCGGCGAGCCACAGGGCTGACCACGACGCGGTGGACCTGCACGACGAGGCGGGGTGCGGGGAATGTTCTCATTCCCCGCACCCCGCCTCCGTCATCTTCGCCGCCAGCAGCGCCGAGTGCAGGGCGGGCTGGCGGGCGGCGAGGACGGTGATGCCCTCGTGCAGATACCGGTAGGCGGTCGACAGACCGATGTTGTTGTCACCGGCCAACTGCGTCAAGCGGGTGGCGTCCAAGAACCAGCGCAGGAGCAGAACGGCCTGCTTGAAGCAGCCCAGCGACCGTCGCCCGGTCCGGGTGCCCCGCCGTCGACGTTCAGCCTCAAGGAGGCCAGAGGTGAACAGCACGGTCTCCTCGCGCACAGTCAGCAGCGCGGTGTATGCGACACTCGTTGTCACGCAGGACCCCTATGAAGTTGATCTGTGGTAGGACCACCTTCATACCGGGGTGCTGCGTCTTTCCGCTGCAACGCAACCCCTTCGGCGAGTCACCCCCAGACCACACCCCGATGGTCACGCACCGCAACGAACCGTTACTGGGAAACGCTCATTCAGTTTCTCGGCGCGACCCCGCCCCTGTCCGATCCTTCGCGGTCCGACCGAACCAGCGTCGTTGTTACCCTGAGTGTCCAGACCTGCCGGACGACCTTTTCTCAGCTGTTAGAGCGACGGAGTAGCCTTTTCCCTGCTCTGCTCTCGGCGGGTTGTCCCCTAATGCTGGTGCGACGGTGACAGTACAAACGTTCAACGTTCAAGACAAGACGTCTGGGTCGATCAGCGGTACTCAATCCACTTATCCACCCACCACGAGCCTTCGGCGCAGATTGCCTTGGAAATACTGGGCGCGTAGACCCAGCCGCCGTAGCGGCTGTAGCGGCTCCCGTTGTTCTCCTCGCACCTAATGACTACCCGGTACTGGCCGATGATGGTGCCCTGAGCGCACTGACCCAACACTTCCCGGTCGTTCGTTAGTGGGGTCGTCCAGCATTCCGGAGCCGCAGTCGCCGGCGCGGCGGTGGCAGCTCCCACCACTCCGGTTGTTGCGAGACTCAGCACAGCAAAGGCAGCCGCGGTTAAATTCTTCCCTCTAGAAGACATGCTCGTACCCCACTCATGATTGGACGATAGGATAGACGTTCCGCGCGGTTCGTAGATTCGCAGTCGAATCTATTCACTCCTTTGACCTTGCCGGCTCCGAGCAGTCTACGAATCGCATGAGTCGATGCCAATGAGTCATCACGCGGTTACAGAGAGAGCAGTCAGGGCGCTGCCTGGCAGCGGGCCGAGGACGAGCTGGCGCGGCTGTGGCTGTGGCGGGAGAACTCAGACAGGCCGGTCAGCGGGCGATCTCGGTGACCCGGGACTCGCGCACCACGGTCACCCGGATCTGACCCGGATAGGTCAGCTCCTCCTCGATCTGCTTGGCCACGTCCCGGGCCAGCACCGCCGCGCCGATGTCGTCGACGTCGTCGGGCTTCACCATCACCCGGACCTCCCGGCCCGCCTGCATGGCGAAGACCTTCTCGACGCCGATCTTCCCGGCCGCGATCTCCTCGATCCGCTCCAGCCGCTTGACGTACGCCTCCAGGCTCTCCCGCCGGGCCCCCGGCCGGCCGCCGGAGCAGGCGTCGGACGCCTGGGTGAGGACGGCCTCGACGGTCTGCGGCGGCACCTCGTTGTGGTGCGCCTCGATGGCGTGGACGACGTCCTCGCTCTCGCCGTACTTGCGGGCCAGGTCGGCACCGATGATGGCGTGACTGCCCTCCACCTCATGGGTGAGCGCCTTGCCGATGTCGTGCAGGAACGCCGACCGCTTGATCGTCGGCACGTCCAGCCGCAGCTCGGCGGCCATGATCCCGGCGATGTGCGCGGTCTCGACGAGATGCTTCAGCACGTTCTGGCCGTACGAGGTGCGGTAGCGCAGCCGGCCGAGCAGGGTGACCATCTCGTCGTGGATCTCGGTGATGCCGACCTCGACGAGGGCGTCCTCGGCCGCCCGGCGGCAGAGCTGCTCCACCTCCTGCCGGGCCAGGTCGTAGACCTCCTCGATCCGGTGCGGGTGGATCCGGCCGTCGAGCACCAGCTTCTCCAGGGTGACCCGGCCGACCTCGCGTCGCACCGGGTCGAAGCAGGAGAGCAGCACCGCCTCGGGGGTGTCGTCGATGATCAGGTTGACCCCGGTGACCGACTCGAAGGCGCGGATGTTGCGCCCCTCCCGGCCGATGATCCGCCCCTTCATCTCGTCCCCGGGCAGGTGCAGGACGCTGACCACGCTCTCGGCCGTCTGCTCGCTGGCCACCCGCTGGATGGCATCCACGACGATGTGCCGGGCGCGCTGCTCGGCGGTGCTGCGGGCGTCCGACTCGATGTCCCGGACCAGCAGGGCGGCCTCCCGCTTGGCCTGCGTCTCGATCGCCTCGATCAGCTCCGTGCGGGCGGCTTCGGCGGTCAGCCCGGCGACGCGCTCCAGCTCCCGCCGGCCCTGCTCCTCCGCCTCGGTCAGGGCCTGTTCCCGCTCGACCAGCGTGGACTCCCGGACGGCCAGGGCGGCGCTGGCGGCGGTGAGCTGCCGCTCCCGGCCGGCAAACCGCTCCACCTCCTCGGTGTGCAACCGCTCCCGCTCGTCCATCCGGGCGGCCCGCCGCTCCACCTCGGCGGCCTGTTCCCGGGTGGTCGCGGCGAGCACCGCCACCTCGCGTTCGCCGCTGCGCCGGGCCGCCGTGCGCAGTTGCTCGGCGTCCGCCTCGGCCTGCTTGTGGGCCCGTTCCAGGACGGTGTCCGCCTCGGCGCGGGCGCCGTCGAGCACCCGGCCGGCCTCTGAACGGGCCGCCTTCGCCTCGGCCTTCGCCGCGGCGGCCTCGGCGCGCGCCGCCGCGGCGGCGGACTTGGCGACGTCGATGGTGCTGTTCGCCTCGTCGGCGGCGCTCCGCAACGCGGCCAGGGACTGCTCCTGGCGGTCCTTCTCGGCCATGAAGGCCGGGTCCTCGGGGCGGGGGGCGGCGCTGATCCGGCGCATCGTGCGCAGCCCCACCAGCACCGCGCCGACGACCACGACGGCCAGCACCAGCACCACGGCGAGGATGACGACGTCGAAGGCGTTCACGGCCGCACCGCCACGGCGACGCGGGCCGAAACGAGCGGGCGGACCGGGACAAGCGGGCGGACCGAAACGAGCCGGCGGACCGGGACAAGCGGGCGGGCCCGGCCGCCGCTGGTGGCGGTGGCGGTGGCACCGCCGGTGGCGGAACTGCGGCGTGCCACCCGGGCGTCTTCCGGACAGGAGCCGGCGCAGACGGCTCGGGCGCGGGCGGCTCGGGCGCCGCCGGGTCGGGCGCCGCCAGGTCGGAGGCCACGGTGCGCGGCGCCGCAGCCGACCCCGTCGCCCATCGGTGTGCCGCGAGCGACGACCCTCTCGCCGGGACCACCGGTGTACCTGTGCCACCCCGCCATGGCCGCCTCCCCTGAACGTCGGCGCCGCAGTGCTCGTGCCATGGGCACGCGCGCTGCGGCTCTGAGACGCCCGACCTGAGCGGCTGGCCATGGGTAGCTCTCACCACCGGCGGTGCCCGCAGGCATCGTCGGCAGCCGGGTGCAGTTGTCGCACCAGCTCCGGTCCGGCCTGTCGGAGCTGGCACCGCAGGCCGGCGAGCCGGCCAAAGTGATGCCGTTCTGTTACGCGATCTATGTTGTGCGCTTAGCCTGCGCTGGTCGGGCAATGTGAGCCTGTATGGCGAGGCTAGGTCTCCGGGGGCCGTCTGGTCAAGGACTCATGATCAAACCCCCCGAACGGAGCGAAGTTGGAGGGTCACCGAACGCCGATCCGACGCCGGACACTGCCGGACAAAGGAGGCGTGGCGCGCCCGCCGTCGGGGCCTCGGCGCTGCTCGGCTCAGTGGGCTCCGCCCGCGAGGGCTCAGTGGGCTCCACCCGCGAGGGCCGCGGCGACCAGCGCGGCGTTGTCGGCGGCCCTCGTGCCGCCCGGCAGCACGAGGGTGTCCTCCAGCCCGATCCTGGTGTCGAGCCCGCGACCGACTGCCTCGGCGAGCACCGACCACACCGCCGGGCCCTCGGCGTGCAGCAGCACCGGCGGGCCACCGGGCGGCAGGGCTGCGAGGATGCCGGCCGCGTCGGCCAGCGCGTCCGCCGGATCGGGGGCCATGCACTCGACGAGGACCCGCAGGACCGGCACCCGCCAGCCCCGGTACGCCCGGACGGCGTCCAGGGTCCAGACGCCGGCCTCGACAGCCACGCCCCGCTCGACCAGCGCCGCCGCCACCTGCTCCGCGCCGGCCTCGTGCGCGTTGACCGACGCGAAGTCGGGCGGCACCCGCCAGGCCCGCACGGCGGCCACCCGGGCGGCCGGTTCCGCCTCGATCCACGCGCCGGTGCTCACGCCGACCGGCAGCCCGGGGCAGGCGGCGCGCAGCGCGGCGACCGCCGCGTCGACCGCCACCGGGTCGAGTGACTCCGCGCCTGCGGCGTCGCGTGGGTGGACGTGTACCGCCGCGACCCCGAGGGCGGCACAGCGGGCCGCGTCGGCGGCCAACTCGGCCGGGGTGACCGGCACGGCGGGGTGTTCGGCCCGGCTCCGGCCACCGTTGAGACACGCCTTCAACATCGATGCCACCTCCCCACCGATCACCTCTTGACGAACTACCCACCGCTCCGCCGAGCATCTCGCACGGTCGGCGCACCGGTCAGTCGAGGCTACGGCTGTCCCGGTCGACGTCGCCCTCCGCGTCGGCGAGCGCGTCGGCGTCGATCCGGTCGGCGAACTCCGCCGCCTCGGCGCTCTGCGCGGCGAGCGCGTCCTTCACCGCCCGGATCGCCACGCCGGGCGGATAGCCCTTGCGGGCGAGCATGCCGACCAGCCGCCGGAACACCGCGTCGGGCTCCCCCCGGGCGGTGCGCAGCTTCCGCTCGACCAGCACCCGGGCCGTCTCAGCCTCGGTCTCCTCGTCGAGCTCGCCGAGCGCCTCGCTGGCCACCTCGCCGTCCACGCCGCGCCGGCGCAGCTCGTTGGCGAGCGCCCGGCGGGCCAGCCCTCGGCCGGTGTGCCGGCTGGACACCCAGGCCCGAGCGAAGGCCGCGTCGTCGATGATGCCGACCTCGTCGTACCGGTCGAGAACTCCGGCGGAGACCTCCTCGGAGATCCCCCGCTTGGCGAGTGCGGCGGCCAGCTCGGCCCGGGTGCGCGGGCGCAGGGCGAGCTGGCGCAGGCAGATCTCCCGCGCCACCTCGGCCTCGTCCCGGGGCGGGGCCTGCCCGCCGGCCTCCGGGTCGGTCGCCGGGTCGGGGCGGCCACGCCGGGGACGGGGCGGAGTGTCGGCGTGGCCCGCACGGGGCGGGCCGGCATCCCAGCCCCGCCCCGTGCGGGCGCGTCGTCCTGCCACTGGTCAGCTACCGGTCAGAAGTCGACCGGCGGCAGCTCCGGGCCACCGGCGGCGTCGCCCGCGCCGACCCCGACGCCGAGCTTCTCGAGGATCTTCTTCTCGATCTCGGCCGCCACGTCCGGGTTCTCCCGGAGGAACTCGCGGGCCTTCTCCTTGCCCTGGCCGAGCTGGTCGCCGTCGTACGTGTACCAGGCGCCGGACTTGCGGATGATCGCCTGCTCCACGCCCACGTCGATGAGCGAGCCCTCGCGGGAGATGCCCTTGCCGTACATGATGTCGAACTCGGCCTGCTTGAACGGCGCGGCGACCTTGTTCTTCACGACCTTGACCCGGGTGCGGTTACCGACCACGTCGGTGCCGTCCTTGAGGCTCTCGATGCGACGCACGTCGAGCCGGACCGAGGCGTAGAACTTCAGCGCCCGGCCACCGGTCGTGGTCTCCGGGCTGCCGAACATGACCCCGATCTTCTCGCGGAGCTGGTTGATGAAGATCGCCGTGGTGCCGGTGTTGCTGAGCACACCGGTGATCTTCCGCAGCGCCTGGCTCATCAGCCGGGCCTGGAGGCCCACGTGGCTGTCGCCCATCTCGCCCTCGATCTCGGCGCGCGGCACCAGGGCCGCCACCGAGTCGATCACGATGATGTCGATCGCGCCGGAGCGGACCAGCATGTCCACGATCTCCAGCGCCTGCTCGCCGGTGTCCGGCTGGGAGACCAGCAGGGCATCGGTGTCGACGCCGAGGGCCTTCGCGTAGTCCGGGTCGAGCGCGTGCTCGGCGTCGACGAAGGCGGCGATGCCGCCGGCCCGCTGGGCGCTGGCCACCGCGTGCAGGGCCACCGTCGTCTTACCGCTGGATTCCGGACCGTAGATCTCGACGACCCGGCCGCGGGGCAGGCCGCCCACGCCGAGCGCCACATCGAGCGCGATGGAACCGGTCGTGATGACCGAGGTCTGGACGACCGGCCGCTCTCCCAGCCGCATCACCGAGCCCTTGCCGAACTGCTTGTCGATCTGGGCGAGAGCAAGGTCGAGCGCCTTCTCCCGGTCAGGACCTGTCGCCATCGTTGCCATCCCTGCCTTCGCCGGCGTCTTTGCTGCTGAGCTTCTCGTCACGCGGACACGCTAGGCGCTGGGTCCGACAGAACACCAGCCGACCGGCCGCGACCTGTGGACAAGCACCCCGCTGTGGACAATAGCCGAACAGGTGTACGACTCGGCAAGCGACACGCAGGCCGGAGGAAATGGCTGCTCAGCGTAGGCGCGCAGGCACCCGGTCGGGGTACGCGGCGACCACCGCACGCCACACCACGTGGGTCTGGTCACCCGATTTCAGCGCCTGCTCGATGGTCCGCCCACCGAGCTGGGACAGCACCTGGTCCGAGGCGATGCTGGCCGCGTAGCCCGGCCCGAACACCTCCTCCAGCCGGGTCCAGAAGTCGGTCAGTCGCACTGTCGGTCCTCCTCGTCCGGCGCCGGTACGGACGCCGGACGCAACGCTAGCGCCAGCAGGGGCACCGTCGCGATCGCCGCCAGCAGGGTGAGCATCGGATACCCGGCCACCTGCATGACGAACCCGCTCACCGCGCCGGCGGCGGCCCCGGCCAGGCCCATCGTCAGGTCGGAGAGCCCCTGCACGCTGGGCCGCACGGCGGCCGGCACCGACTCCGACAGCAGGGTGGACCCGGCCACCATCGTCCCGGACCAGCCCAAACCCAGCAGGACCAGACCGACCGAGAGCCCCGGCGTGTGGTGCCCGGAGACGCCCGCCACCGCGCAGGCGGCCAGCAGCACCGCCAGGCCGCCGAGGATCACCGGGCGTCGGCCGAGCCGGTCGGTGAGCCAGCCGACCACCGGGGAGAGGGCGTACATCCCGGCGATGTGCAGGCTGAGCACGACCCCGACCACCCCGAGCACGGCGGCGTCGGAGTGGTACTCGCCGAGGCGTACCGGGGTCATCGACATCACCGCGACCATCACCAGGTGGCCGACCGCGACGGCGGCGATGCCCAGCCGGGCCGCCGGCCGCGCGCGGACCACCCGCCAGGCCACCCGCATGCCCGCCCCGCGCCGACCGGTCGCCGCCGGCCTCCCGGCGGCCTCGGAGGCCTCTGGGGCCTCGGCCGCCGCGAGCCGGCGCGCGGTGAGCAGCGGGTCGGGCCGCAACAGCGCCAGCAGTACGCCGGCGGCGAGCGTGAACGCCACGGCGCTGAACGCGAACGGGCCGGCCAGCGGCGGCAGGCCCCAGCCGCGGGTGGTCCGGTCGGCGAGCGCGGCGAAGTTCGGCGCGGCCACCGCCCCGACCGTGGTGGCCCAGACGACCACGGAGAGCTGGCGGCCCCGGCGGGCCGGCTCGGCGAGGTCGACGGCCGTGTAGCGGGCCTGGAGATTGGCGGCCGTGCCGCCGCCGAACAGCAGCATGCCGAGGAAGAGCAGGGGCACCTGGCGGGTCACCGCGGCGAGCACCACCAGCACGCCCCCGGCGGCCCCGACCAGGTACGCGGTGACCAGGCCGGGCCGGCGGCCGTATCCCGTCATGATCCGGGTGACCGGGACGGCGAGCAGCGCGCCGCCCACCACCCCGGCGCTCTGTGCCAGGCCGGCGACCGCCGTGCCGGCGATCCGGGCGGCGAGCAGCGCCCCGACCGTGACACCGATGGTGACGCCGACGCCCCCGATGATCTGGGTCACGAAGAGCAGCCGCACCGTCCGGCGCTGGATCGGGGCGACGTCGATCCGGCTCGGGACCGGCGCGGTGAGGTCGGTGGCCATCAGGGCTCCTCGGGAAGGGGCGGCGGGCTCCCGGGTAAGGGGCGGTTGGGCTGCCGGTAAGGGGCGGTTGGGCTGCCCCATCTTTGCGCAGCCCCGCCCACGACGGCACCTGGGTCTGCCGCAGGCCGAACTTCCGACCGCCGTCACCAGGTCGCCGGGGCAGAAGCCGGGCGGCCACCGCTCACGCCGGGCGGCGGCGGTCGGCTCGGTGACGTACGGGCGCCTCCGCCGGCTTCACCACGTACGGCTTCGCCCCGCTTCCCCGACCGGCCTCGGCTGGACGCACCGCTCACGCCCCAGCGGCACCAGCCGCCGCTTTCCGCCGGCGGCCCGGGTCAGGCCCAGCCCGCCGACGGCGAGGACGGCGGCCAGCACCAGCCCGAACCGGACCCCCGCAGTTCCTCGGCGTCGGCGACGAGCCGCTGGCGGTGGCGGTGGCGGGGCGTCCACGACCGGGGCGAGCGCCGCCAGGACACCGAAGAGGAGCACGCCGCCGACCAGCGCGCCCCGGCGCACCACCCGTAGGCGTACCGCCAGCATGGAACGGGCGCGGCGAGCCGGATCAACGGAACGCCCCGGACGCGCTCGCGTGTCATGGCCGCCGCGACACCCAGCCCGTCGGCGATCCCGGATGGACGGTTGGCCGAATCTTGGACAGCTACCGGTCCCCGAGAACGGCAACTGTCCATGATCGACCTTGGAGACCGCCTGGGTGGATGGGGTGGTTGGTCAGGTGGGGAGGGCGTTGGCGGCGATGGTGAGGTCGGCGACCAGGCCGGCGTACGCGGCGTCCTGGTCGTCGGCGCGCAGCACGGCCGAGGGGTGGATGGTGGCCAGCATCCGGGCCGCCGGGGCGTCGGCCACCTTCCCGGCGGAGTCGACCGGCACCCGGGCGAAGTCCTCCGGGCGCTGGGCCGAGGCTGGCCACGGCATCAACGTGCCCCGCTGCCGGGTGACCCGGAACGCGGGGCCGAGCAGCGCCTTCGCGGCCGTCGCGCCGAGCACCACCACGACCTCCGGGCGCAGCCGGGCGAACTCGGCCACCAGCCAGGGCCGGCACGCCGTGACGTGCACCCGGTCCGGGGTCTGGTGGATGCGCCGCCTGCCGCGCAGCTCGAAACGGAAGTGCTTGACGGCGTTCGTCAGGTAGAGCTGGCTCGGGTCGAGCCCGGCGTCGTCGACCGCCCGGCGCAGCAGCCGGCCGGCCGGCCCGACGAACGGTAGCCCTCTCTGGTCCTCCATGTCGCCGGGCTGTTCGCCGACCAGCACCACCCGGGCGTCCTCGCCGCCGCGACCGAAGACGGTCTGGGTGGCGTCCCGGTACAGCTCGCAGCCCCGGCAGCCGCCTGCGGCGGCGCGCAGTTCGTCGATGGTGTCGGCCTGCGGCGGGATGAACTGCTGGGCCCCGGGCGCGGCCTCGGTCTCGTCGGTCATGGCGATCTTCTTACCCGTCGTCCCCGCGCCCCCGCCGGCACCCCCGTCCCCGCGCCCCCGCCGGCACCCCGCCCAACGCCCCTCGCTTTCCCCGCGCGCCCCCGCAGGCACCCCGCCCAACGCCCCTCGCTTTCCCCGCGCGCCCGCAGGCACCCCGCCCAACGCCCCTCGCTTTCACGGAAAGAGTGGTCATGGGACGCGGAATGGCCACGTTTTCCGTGAAAGTGCATGGTGGACGGGGTGGGTGGGTGGGGTGGGTGGGGTGGGTTAGGCGGTGAAGCCCGGTGGGGGGGCGGGGTGGGCGGCGGCCGCCAGCGCGGCGGCCAGCGCCGGGATGTCGGGGGCGGCAAGCGTGGCGGGGGCGGTGGCGGCAAGCGTGGCGGGGGCGGGGGCGGCAAGCGTGGCGGGGGCGGGGGCGGTGGGGGTGGGGGTGGGGGTGGGGGTGGTGAGTGAGCTGATCGTGATCCGCAGGCCGGGGGCGGCGGCGATCCGGAAGAGCGCGCCAGGGGCCACCGCCCAGCCGGCGTCGCGCAACGCGGTGATGGCGCGGGTCTCGTCCGGCACGGGGAGCCAGACGTTGATGCCGGTGCGGCCGTGGCCGGTCAGTCCGTGGGCGGCCAGGGCAGCGAGCAGGTCGCCCCGGCGGCGTTCGTAGCTCTCGCCGGCCCGGTCCACCAGTGCGGCGGTGGCCGGGTCGCGCCAGAGCGCCAGCACGAGGCGTTGCAGCACGGTGGAGACCCAGCCGGCGCCGACCCGGGCCCGGCCGGCGACCCGGGCCACGGTGGCCTCGTCGCCGGCCAGCACCGCGAGCCGCAGGTCGGGGCCGTACGGCTTGCTGACCGACCGGACGAAGGCCCAGGTCGGGGTGGCCCCGGCGAGCGGGTGCAGCGGCACCCGGGCCAGCTCGGCGGCGTGGTCGTCCTCGATCAGCAGCAGGTCGTCGCGGCCGGCGAGCAGGGCGCGCAGCGCGGCGGCCCGGTCGGCGGAGACGGCCGCCCCGGTCGGGTTCTGTGCCCGGCTGGTCACCACCAGGGCCCGGGCCCCGGCGGCCAGGGCGGCCCGCACCCCGGCCTCGACCGGCCCGTCGTCGTCCACGGGGACGCCGATGGGGCGCAGCCCGAGCGCGGCGATCAGGTCCAGCAGGTTGGCCCAGCCCGGGTCCTCCACGGCGACCGCGTCGCCGGGGCGCAGGTGGGCGGCGAGCAGCCGTTCGATGCCGTCGAGCGCGCCCCCGGTCACGGTGACCTCGTCGGCGGGCACCCCGTCGGCGGCGAGCCGCTCCCGGGCCGCGTCGGCCAGTTCGGGCAGGACGCCGGCCGAGGCGTACCCGACGGGGGCGGCGAACTCGGTGGCGAGGGCGGCGAGGTGCGGGCCGAGCGGCGGTAGCAGCCGGGTGTCGGGCTCGCCGCAGGACAGGTCGCGGGCGCCGAGGGCTGGGCTCGGGCGCAGCGCCCGGCGGGTGGCCACCGGCGGCCGGGGGCGCACCCGGGTGCCGTGCCGGCCGGCGGTGGCGAGCAGGCCGCGCTGGCGCAGTTCCTGGTACGCGCGGGCGACCGTGGCCGGGCTGACCGCCAGTTCGGCGGCGAGGGCCCGCACCGGCGGCAGCGCGGCCCCGGCCGGCAGCTCGCCGGACCGGATGCCCGATTCCACGCTGGCCGAGATCTCGGCGGCCGTACCGCCGCTCACCTGATATTGTGCTGGCACAATTTTGGGATTGTACTAGAACAAAGGCGGGCTGTCGCATGTACCCACCCACGCCCCGGACCACCGCCACCCGCACCCCCGACCGGATGAGCTACGACCGGGCCGCCGCGCACGCGGTGCTCGACGAGGCTTACCACTGCGTGCTCGGGTTCACCGTGGACGGCGGGCCCCGGCTGCTGCCCACCCTGCACGTCCGGATCGACGACACCCTCTACCTGCACGGCTCCACCGGCAGCCGGCCGCTGCTCGCCGCCCGGGGCGACGGCCTGCCGGTCTGCGTCGCGGTGACCCTGCTCGACGGGCTGGTCTACGCCCGCTCGCAGTTCCACCACAGCGCCAACTACCGGTCGGTGGTCGCGCACGGCACCGCGCACCTGGTCACCGACGCCAGGGAGAAGGCCGCCGCGATGACCGCCCTGGTGGAGAAGGTCGCCGCCGGGCGCAGCGCGGACAGCCGGCCGCCGAGCCGCCGGGAGCTGGCCGAGACGGCCGTGCTGGCGCTGCCGCTGCGCGAGGTGTCCGTCCGGTCCCGCACCGGCGGGGTACGCGACGCCGAGACCGACCTGGACCTGCCGCACTGGGCCGGGGTGCTGCCGCTGGCGCTGACCGCCGGGCCACTTGAGCCGGCGCCCGGGATGACCGCGCCGGTGCCGGCGTACCTGCGGGCCGAGCGGTCACCGTGGCTGGAGCCGGTGGCCCTGCGGGGCGCGCACGTCGTGCTCGAACCGCTGGACCTCGCGCACGCCGACGAGCTGCACGCCGCCACCGCCGATCCGGAGGTGTGGCGGCACCTGGGCAGCCCGCAGCCGGCCGATCCGGCCGGGACGGCCGAGCTGATCCGGGCGGCGCTCGCGGCCCACCACCGGGGCGACCGGGTGCCCTGGGTCCAGCGGTGCGCGGTCACCGGGGCGGTGATCGGCACCACCTCCTTCTACGACGTCGACCCGGCGCTGCGGGCGGTGGCGATCGGGTACACGTACCTGGGTCGGCCCTGGTGGCGGACGGGGATCAACACCGAGGCGAAGCTGCTGCTGCTCACCCGCGCCTTCGAGGAGTTGGGCGCGGAGCGGGTGGTGTGGCACACCGACCTGCGCAACGAGCGCTCGCAGCGGGCCATCGAGCGGCTGGGCGCCACCCGGGAGGGGGTGCTGCGCCGGCACCGCATCCGACCCGACGGCTCCTGGCGGGACACCATCCAGTATTCGATGATCGCCGAGGAGTGGCCGAACGCACAGGCCGTGCTGCGGGAATTGCTTTCCTCCGCGCGGGCCCCGGCGCAATGATGTCGGGCATGCTGGGCATCACCGACATCTGGACGTACCTGCTGGGGACCGTGGCGATCGTCCTGCTCCCCGGCCCGAACTCACTCTTCGTGCTCTCCACCGCCGCCAAACGCGGGGTACGGACCGGCTATCGGGCCGCCGCCGGGGTGTTCGTCGGCGACTCGGTGCTGATGATCCTCTCCGCCGCCGGGGTGGCGTCGCTGCTCCAGGCGTACCCGCCGCTGTTCCTGGTGGTGAAGTACGTCGGCGCGGCGTACCTGGGGTGGGTCGGGCTGGCGATGCTGCGCGGCGCGTTGCGGCGCTGGCGGGGCCGCAACGACCCGGCCGCGCCGCGGCTGATCGACGCCGCCGAGCCGGCGGAGCTGCGCAGCCCGTTCCGGCGGGCGCTGGTGATCAGCCTGCTCAACCCGAAGGCGATCCTGTTCTTCATCTCGTTCTTCATCCAGTTCGTCGACCCCGGGTACGCCTGGCCGGCGCTGTCGTTCCTGCTGCTCGGGCTGATCGCCCAGGCGGCCAGCGTGCTGTACCTGACGATGCTGATCTTCGCGGGGACGTACCTGGCCGCCCAGTTCCGCCAGCGACGCAGGCTGGCCGTCGGGGCGACCACCGGGGTGGCCGCGCTCTTCCTCGGCTTCAGCATCAAGCTCGCCACCGCCTCGGTATAGGAAGCCCGGGGGGCAGCGCGCCGGCTCAGGTGCCGTCGCCGCCGCCCCCGCCACCGCCGATGCCCGCGCCGCCGGCGGTGCCACCCAGGCCGTAGCCCGGCCGGACCGGCTGGTCCGGCCGGCGGCTCACGTGCGCCGACTCGCTGATCCGGGCCGACCAGTGGCCGTGCGCCGCCGCCGCGGCGTGCCGGTTGATCGCGTGGCGCAGCCAGCCGTCCACCACGGCGACCCAGTCGGCCCGGTCCGCGCCGGCATGCCAGACCCGGAACCGGCTGATGCTCTGGTGGGTGACCCCGGCCAGGGAGAGTCGACGGTCGGCCCAGAGGATCACCTCCAGGCCTGCGGAGCTGGCCACGAAGATCACTTCCAGCTCGGTGATCGGGCCGGCGTAGAGCGGCGCGACCCACCAGCCGAGCCGCTGGTGCAGCGGCAGCGCCTGCTCCACCCCGGGCAGCCGGTCGGCGACCAGGCCGGCCTGGCGCAGGCTGAACCCGAGCGCGTCCAGGGCGGCTAGGACGTGCTGCTGGGTCGGCAGGGGGTGCACGAAGACCGGGACCATCGCGCCCTGCTCCAGGTCGACGTCGACCGACGCCTCGGTGCGCAGGCCCATCCGCAGGCTCATCAGCGGCACTCCGCCGAAGATCGTGACCGGGGTCTCCCAGGGCAGCGGCAGCGCGAAGTCGACCGCCCGCCGCCGCCCGGCCGGCACCACGAACGCCCCGGCGATCGACACCTGGTGGAACTGCACGAGCCGGCGGGGGGCGCCCGGGTCGTCCGGCTCGACCTGGGTGACCAGGCCGAGCCGGAGCCGCCGGACGGGTACGTCGTCGCGGCCGGCGTGCAGCGTCACCCGCCCGGGCAGCCGCAGCCCGGGGCGGGTGCTCGGGTTCGCCAGCGTGGTGTGCACCGCGAGCCCGGTCCGCCCGGACTCCGGCGACACCCCGGTCAGCCCCACGCCACTCCCCCCGTACCCCCTCGGTGGTGGCACGGTCTTTCCCCGTCGGCGGCCGGACAGTCCTGCGGGACAAGCGCGGACGCCGAGGGCCGGCCCGGCTGGTCGCCGGACCGGCCCCGGTCCTCCTCAGGCTCAGGCGGCAGCCCCGGACGGGGCCTCAACCCAGCCGGCGGCCCCTGGCGGGCCTCACCGCAGCCGGCGGCCCCGGGGCACCGGGTCGGTCTCGTCGTCGAACTCGCCGATGACCTCCTCCAGCAGGTCCTCCAGCGCCACGAAGCCGATCGGGCGGGTCGGTCCGCCGCCGTTGCGGACCAGGGCGAGCTGGGCCTGTTGGCCCTGCATCGCGGCCACCGCCTCCGTCACCGACGCCGTTCCCGGCAGCGTGAACGCGGCGCTCATCAGCTCGCCGGCGGTGGCCGCCCGGCCGGCGGTGGTGGCCCGCACGGCCTCCCGGACGTGCACCAGGCCGCACACCTCGCCGCCGGAGTCCAGCACCGCGAGCCGGGACCGGCCGCTGTCCCGGCAGACCTGCTCGATCCGCTCCGCCGGGTCGTCCCGGCGGACCGTGACGATCTGCTCGAACGGCTCCATCACCTGGGCGACCGTGGTGCCCTGGAGCTCCAGCATGCTGGTGAGCAACTGGTGCTGCTCGGCGCCGAGCAGCCCGTGCTCGCGGGACTGTTCCAGCAGGATGCGCAGCTCGGCCGGGCCGTGCACCTGGGCGAGCTGATCCTGCGGGTTGACCCGGACCAGCCGCAGGATCGCGTTGGTCAGGGCGTTGAGCAGCGACAACACCGGCCGGGCCACCCGGGCGAAGGCCCGGAACGGCAGCGCCAGCAGGGTCGCCGAGCGCTCCGCGTCGGTGATCGCCCAGGACTTCGGGGCCATCTCGCCGACCACCAGGTGCAGGAAGGTGACCAGGGCCAGGGCGAACACCAGGGCGACGATGTGGCTGGCCGCCGCAGGCAGGCCCACGGCGTGCAGCAGCGGGCTGAGCAGGCCCTCGATCGCCGGCTCGGCCAGCGCGCCCAGGCCCAGCGTGCACAGCGTGATGCCGAGCTGCGCGCCGGCCAGCATCAGGGACAGCTCGCGTACGCCGTCCAGGGCCGCGCGGGCCCCCCGGCCGCCGCCACCGGCGACGGCCTGTTCCAGCCGGTACCGCTTGCTGGCCACCAGCGCGAACTCGGCGGCCACGAAGAACGCGTTCAGCGCCAGCAGCACCACGGAGACGAGGAGCGCCACTCCCGGGCTCATGCCGCCTCCCCCTTGCCGCGCCGGCCGCCCGCCTCGCCGGCAACGGCCTCGGTGAGCCGGAGCCGCACCGAGTCGGCGACGTGCCGGTCCACCGCGAGCACCTCGACCAGGGCGTGCCGCTCGGTCTGGGCGTCGCCGTCGCCCATCAGGGCGATCTCCAGCCGGTCGCCCACCTCGGGCACCCGGCCCAGCTCGCGCATGACGAGCCCGGAGAGGGTGTCGTACTCGGGGGCCTCGGGCAGGTCGATGCCGGTGCTGTCGGCGACCTCGTCGATCCGCCAGCGGGCCGGCACCACCCAGGAGCCGTCGTCCTGCCGGGCGGGGGCGCGATCCGGCGGATCGTCCTCGTCCCGGATCGGGCCGACCAGTTCCTCGGCGATGTCCTCCAGCGTGATCACGCCGGCGAAGCCGCCGTACTCGTCGACCACGCAGGCGAGCTGCCGGTGCCCGACCCGGAGCCGGTCCAGCACCGTCGGCAGGGGCAGTGTCTCCGGCACCAGCAGCGGGGGGCCGGCAACCGCGCTGACCGGGGTGGTCGCGCGCTCGGCCGGGGGTACGGCCAGCACGTCGGCGATGCCGACGACGCCGACCAGGTCGTCGACGCCCTCGGTGCCGCGGACGGGGAACCGGGAGTGCCCGGTGTCGAGCAGCTCCACCACCCGGCTCAGCGGCTCGTGGGCCCGGACGGTGTGCACGTCGACCCGGGGCACCATGGCCTCCCCGGCGGTCAGCGTCCGGAAGTCGAGCCCCCGGTCGAGCAGGTCGGACATCTCGGCGTTCAGGTGCCCCTCCTCCCGGGACTCGGCGATGATCTGTTCGAGGTCCTTCGGGGTGGCGCCGCTGGGCAGCTCCTCGATCGGCTCGATGCCGATCCGGCGCAGCAGCCGGACGGCGGCCTTGTCGAAGAGCGTGATCACCGGCCCGGCGACCTTCAGGTACATCAGGGTGGACCGGCTCAACGCCCGGGCCAGTTGCTCGGCTCGGGCGATGGCCAGGTTCTTCGGGGCCAGCTCGCCGAGGACCATCTGCACGACGGTCGCGATGAGCAGGGCCAGCGCGACGGACAGCGGCAGGGCGACCCCGGTGGACACCCCGGCCACGTCGAGCAGCTCGGCCAGCCCCGCGCCCAGGTAGGGCTCGGCGGCGTAGCCGACCAGCAGGGCGGTCACCGTGATGCCGAGCTGCGCGCCGGAGAGCATGAAGGAGAGCCGGCCGGTCACCTCAAGGGCCCGGGCGGCGGCCTGGTCGCCGTCGTCGGCGAGCTGCTTGAGCCGCCCCCGGTCCACGGCGACGTAGCCGAACTCCTGGGCCACGAAGTAACCCGTGGCGGCGGTGAGAACGATGATGAGGACGAGTCCTACGACGATCAGCACGGGTTGCTCAGTGCTCCCGGGGCCGTCGGGACGGGAAGATGCCGGGCACGACCCGGCTGGCTACTGCTGCCCTCCTGGGCAGACGAGTCGATCATGTGGCCCATTTTATCGGCGGCGGCTGAGTGCCCGCTGAGGGACGCCCTCACCGCTCCTCGGCGAGTTCGTCCACGTCAAGCAGGGAGCGGTCGACCCGACCCGAGCGGTACGCGGCCCGGCCGACCATCTGGGCGGCGACCGGCGCGGTGGCCAACTGGAAGACCGCGACCAGGACGATCATGCCGATGTCGGACGTCGTGCGCAGCCGCAACGCCACCCCGGCGAGCAGCAGCAGCACGCCGAGCACCTGCGGCTTGGTGGCCGCGTGCATCCGGTCGAGCACGTCCGGGAAGCGCAGCACGCCGATCCCGGCGGCGAGGCTGAGCAGCCCGCCGGCGACCAGGCAGGCCGCACCCAGCCAGTCGGCGACCGTGCCCGCGCTCACGACTCCTCCCGGACGGCGAAGCGGACCAGGGCCACCGCGCCGACGAAGCCGAGCAGGGACAGCACCACGAGCACGGGCAGGGTGGTGGCGTGCCGGTTGACCGCCGCCTCCGCCCCGACCGCGCCGGCCATCGTGTTGAGCAGCACGTCGGCCGCGACCACGCGGTCCAGCAGCGAGGGGCCTCGGTACAGCCGGGTCAGCGCGAGCAGCGCGGTCACCGAGAAGAGCACGGTGAGCACGGCGGCGAGCAGGACGGTCACTGGTCTTGCCCCCTGTCGGTGGGAGGGTCGGGATCTGCGGCGGCGGGGGCGGGCACGTCCGGGGCGGGGGTGTCCAGCAGGCGGAGTTCGGTGGCGGAACCGATCGCGCGGACGATCCTGGCCTCGGTGGCGAGGACCCGGTCCCGGTTCTCGGGCAGGTCCGCCGGGCCGCGTACGTCGAGCACGTGCACGTAGAGCAGGCCGCGCTCCCGGTCGACATCGATGATCAGGGTGCCGGGGACCAGCGAGATCGCCTCTGCGGTCAGCGCCAGGTTCAGGTCGGTACGCACCCGTAGGCGTACCGCGATGATGGCGCCCCGGGGCAGGTAGCCGGGCTGCACGGCGACGCGGGCCACGTGGATGCTGGCGCTGACCAGTTCCGTGACGAACCGGCCCGCCAGCACGAGCAGCGCCCGGGGGCGCAGCCGGCCGCCGAAGGTGACCGGCGGCAGCGGGAAGAACACCAGCACGGCCAGGCCGACCAGCAGCCCGCCCAGCAGGTTGCCCCAGGAGAGCCGGCCCCAGAGCAGGTTCCAGACCCCGACCATCCAGGCGAGGGCCGTCAGCCGGTCCCGCCACCGCACGGCCCGGTTCCGGCTCCGGGCCGCCCGCCCGTCCCCGGGGGCCGTCCCGCCCGGGGGCTGCGGGTCGTCGGGGGAGGCCGGGCTGCGGGCACCGGTCACGGGGCGCCGCCGGGAAGCACGGCCCGCACGTACGGGGTGCGGGCCCGCAGGTCGGTGGCCGCGTCGGTGCTGACCCCGAACAGCGGACCGGCGGCGACGGTGAACACCAGCCCCAGCACCACCAGGGCGGCGGTGGCGCCGACCATCAGGGCGGGCAGCCGGACCGTCGGCTCGGTGGTGGCCAGCCGGGGCTCCCGCCAGAACGCGATGCTCCACACCCGGGACGCGGCGTAGAGGGTGACCAGGCTGGTGGCGGTGCCGGCGGCGACGAGCGCCCAGGGCAGCGGGCCGCCGATGGCCACCCCGGCCTGGAGCAGGCCCAGCTTGCCGAGGAACCCGGAGAACGGCGGGATGCCGGCGAGGTTCATCGCGGGCACGAAGAAGAGCACCGCGAGCAGCGGGGCGACCCGGGCCAGCCCGCCGAGCCGGCGCAGGTCGGTGCTGCCGGCCCGCTCCTCGATCAGCCCGGCGACCAGGAACAGCGTGGTCTGGATGGTGATGTGGTGCGCCACGTAGAAGATCGCCCCGGCCAGCCCGGCGACGGTGCTCAGCGCCACCCCGAAGATCATGTAGCCGATGTGGCTGACCAGCGTGAACGAGAAGATCCGCTTGATGTCCGACTGGGCGACCGCGCCGAGGATGCCGACCACCATGGTCAGCCCGGCCACCACCATCAGCAGCCCGGAGACCTGACCACCGGGGAAGAGCAGGGTCTCGGTGCGGATGATCGCGTACACGCCGACCTTGGTGAGCAGGCCGGCGAAGACCGCGGTGACCGGCGCGGGCGCGGTCGGGTAGCTGTCCGGCAGCCAGGCCGACAGCGGGAACACCGCCGCCTTGATCCCGAACGCCAGCAGCAGCATGAGCTGGAGGCAGAGCCGTACGTTGTCCGGCAGCGCGTCGAGCCGCTGGGCGAGCTGGGCCATGTTGAGGGTGCCGGTGGCCGCGTACACCAGGCCCACCCCGGCCAGGAAGATCATCGAGGACAGGATGCTGACCACCACGTACATCGACCCGGTCCGGATCCGGGCCTCCGTGCCGCCGAGCGTGATCAGCACGAAGCTCGCGGCCAGCAGGATCTCGAAGCCGACGAAGAGGTTGAACAGGTCGCCGGCGAGGAACGCGTTGGTCACGCCGGCGGTGAGCACCAGGTAGGTGGGGTGGTAGATGGCCAACGGGGCCGACTCGCCGGTCTCCCCCTGCCCCTGGCCGATCGAGTAGAGCAGCACGCACAGCGTGACCGCCGAGGAGACCACCACCATCAGCGCGGCGAGCTGGTCGGCCACCAGCACGATCCCCACGGGTGGGGGCCATCCGCCGATCCGCACCACCACCGGCCCGTGCCGGTACGCCTCGACCAGCAGCACCACGGCGACCACCAGGCTGGTGCTCAGCCCGACCACGCTGACGTCGCGTTGCAGCCGGGGCCGGTTCGCCAGCAGCAGGGTGAGCGCGGCGCCCAACAGGGGCACCACCACCGGCAGCGGCACGAGCGCCTGGTGACCCGTCACGGCTCCTCCGTCCGCCGCAGGCGGCGCAGGTGCGGCTCCGGGGCGACCTGCTCCGGGTCGCCGTCCGGCCCTTCGCCGCCGAGGTCGGGCGCGGGCAGCTCCCTGCGGGCGGCCAGCTCGGCGACCTGGCGGTCCTCCAGGTCGTCCTGCACCTCGTCGTTGCCGTCCAGATACCAGCTGCGGTACGCGACCGCGAGCAGGAACGCGGTGAGCCCGAAGGTGATCACGATGGCGGTGAGCACCATCGCCTGCGTCAGCGGGTCGCTCATCCGGTCGACGGGGCCGGTGCCGACCACCGGGGCCACACCGGACCGGCCACCGATCAGGACCAGCAGGTTCACCCCGTTGCCGAGCAGGATGATGCCGAGCAGGATGCGGGTCAGGCTGCGCTCCAGCAGCAGGGTGACGCCGGTGCCGGCGAGCACGCCGACGACCAACACCAGCACCAGGGTCGTCCCGGTTTCGTTCACCGCCGCTTCCCCTTCGGGTCGACGCCCAGCCCGCCCTCGCGCTGGCCGGCCGCCTCGATGTGCCGGTCGATCTCCGCGCCGAGGCTGCGCAGGATGTCCAGCATCAGGCCGACCACGATCAGATAGACGCCGACGTCGAAGAGGAGCGACGAGACGACGTGGAGGTCTCCGACGCCGGGCAGCGCAAGGTCGATCTTCACGCTCTCCAGCACGGACCGGCCGGCGACGAGGGCGGCCACGCCGGTGCCCACCGACACCGCCAGGCCCGCGCCGAGGATCGTGCCGGCGGAGACCGGGGCCGCCTCGGCCAGCTCGTACCGGCCGCCGGCCAGGTAGCGCACGACCAGGGCGAGGCTGGCCACCAGGCCGCCGGAGAAGCCGCCGCCCGGCGCGTTGTGGCCGGAGAAGAGCAGGAACAGGGAGAACAGCACGATGGTGTGGAAGAGCAGCCGGGTGACCACCTCGAAGACGATCGATCGGCGGTGCTCCCGCAGGGTCGGCCCGCCGCGCAGCCAGACCGGCCGCTGCGGCCCCGGGTGGCGGAGCGCCGCAGGGCGTCGGGGTCGGCGCGGGCGGGGACCGATCCGGGAGCGCTCGAAGATCAGGCTGGCCACCCCGGTCGCGGCCACCACCAGCACCGAGATCTCGCCCATGGTGTCCCAGGCCCGAATGTCGACCAGGGTCACGTTGACGACGTTGCGCCCGTACCCGGCGGCGACCGCCAGGTCCGGGAAGGCCAGCGAGATCGGCGGCGCGGTCCGGGCCCCGGCCGCGACCAGGGAGAACCCGCCGAGCACCACGCCGACGGCCACGCCGAGCGAGCGGCGTACCCAGCGACTGCGGCGCAGCGGACGGGCGGAGAACCGCTCGGGCAGCCGGCGCAGCACCAGCACGAAGACCGCGATGGTGGCGCTCTCCACCAGGAACTGGGTCAGCGCCAGGTCCGGCGCGCCGTGCAGGACGAACAGCATCGCGATGCCGTAGCCGGTGACCCCGACCAGCAGCATCGCGGTGAGCCGGCGGCGGGCGCCGACGGCCACCAGCGCGGCCACCGCGATGACCAGCCCCACCACCAGTTGCAGCGGGTTGTCCCAGAAGACGATCCCCTGCCGCCAGGGGCGCGCGGCCAGCATCGCCCCGCCGGGCACGACCACCAGGACGATCAGGATGGTGCCGAGGTACTGGGGCAGGGATCCACGCTGGGTGCCGCTGGTGACCTTGATGGCGAGCCGGTCGAACTGGTGGGTCAGCCACTCGTACCCCCGGGCGCCGTCCACCGGCGCGCGGACCCGCGCCACCACGGGGGCGAGCGGGCCGCGCAGCGCGAACAGCACCGCGCCGCCGCCGAGGGCCAGGGCCGAGAGGCCGAGCGCGGCGGTCGGGCCGTGCCACAGCGCGAGGCTCTCGTCGACCGGGCCGAGCAGTTCGGCGTACGGGCGCAGCAGGCGACCCAGCGGGCCGGCGAGCAGCCCGACGACGAGCCCGGCGACGGCCAGCAGTGCCGGCGGCCCCAGCATGGCGACGGGGACCGGGTCCGGCTCGACGGACGCGACGGGCGGCCGGTCGGCGAACGCGCCCCAGACGAAGCGGGCGCTGTAGGCGACGGTCAGCACGGTCCCGGCGACCAGCCCGGCGAGGACCAGCGGATGGTCGGTGAACGCCGCGAGCACGGCCTCCTTGGCGACGAAGCCGACCAGCGGGGGCACCCCGGCCATCGAGGCCGCGGCGAGCGTCCCGACCGTGGCCAGCAGGGGGGCGTGCCGGCGCAGCCCGGACAGCTCCCGCAGGTCCCGGGTGCCGGTGGTGTGGTCGATCGCGCCGACGACGAGGAAGAGCGCCGCCTTGAACAGCGCGTGGGCGAACAGCATGGCCGTGCCGGCCAGCGCGGCCTGCGGGGTGCCCGCCCCGAGGACCACGGTGAGCAGTCCGAGCTGGCTGACCGTGCCGTACGCCAGCAGTAGCTTCAGGTCGGTCTGGCGCAGCGCCGCCCACCCGCCGGCCAGCATGGTGAGCAGCCCGGCGGTGATCACCACGGGGCGCCACGGCCCGGCCGCCGCGAGCACCGGGGCGAGCAGCCCGAGCAGGTAGACGCCGGCCTTCACCATCGCCGCCGCGTGCAGGTACGCGCTGACCGGTGTGGGGGCGGCCATCGCCGCCGGCAGCCAGGAGCTGAACGGCAGCACCGCCGACTTGGTCAGCGCCCCGGCCAGCACCAGCAGCACGGCCGTGGCCAGGTAGCCGCCGTGCGGCAGGTCGGCCGCCGCGATGGTGGACCAGCGGTACCCGTCGGCGTGCCGGCCGAGCATCAGGAACCCGATCAGCATGGCCAGCCCGCCGAGGGTGGTCACCATGAGCGCCTGGGCGGCGGCCCAGCGGCTGGGCCGCCGCTCGGTGCTGTGCCCGATCAGCAGGTACGAGAAGATCGTGGTCAGCTCCCAGCAGACGTAGAGCAGCAGCAGGTCGTCGGAGAGCACCAGGCCGAGCATCGCGCCGGCGAACGCGACCAGCACGGCGGCGAACCGGGCCAGCCCCACCGACCCGGCGGAGAAGTACCGGGCGCTGTAGACCAGCACCAGCGCCCCCACGCCGCCGACGAGCAGGGTCATCAGCCAGGACAGGGTGGTCATCCGGAAGGCCAGCTCCAGCCGTAGCTGCGGCACCCAGGGGTACGTCTCGACCACCGCGCCGCCGTCGCGCACCGCAGGCGTGCGGGCCAGCGCCCAGCCGAACGCGGCGGCCGGCGCGAGCGCCAGCGGATAGCAGGCCCGCGGCCCCCACCACCGGACCAGCAGCGGCGCGACGAGCGCCGCCACGAGGTGGAGGATCAGCAGTACGAGCACCCGCGCTCCCGGTCGAGGTGGCAGCCGTGCGCGCCGAGGGAAGCGCCTATGAGCGATCAGACGCCAGTTCGCGGCTCTATGGGCGGTTTTGCCGGAATTAAGGGAGCGTTGGCGGGCGTTCGGTGCCGCGTGACTGGCGTGTCGGGGCCAGCCAGCCGAGGAACCGGGCGTGCATGGCGGTTTTGTCGGGGCGACCGCCGAGTCGGTACATGTCGTCCAGGGCGTCGTGCATCGAGGCGGCCAGATAGAAGGCGAGCGCGACGGTGTGGCCGTGGAACTCGGCGGCCAGGTCGAGCTGCGCCGCCGGGCAGGGCCACTGTCCGGCGCAGACCCGGCACAGCCAGGCGGGCCGCATCGGCAGGTGTCGGCGGGGCATCAGGACACCCGGGTGGGGCTCGCACGCCGGGCCGGCGTGGCTTGCCGCAGGGCTGCGGTGAGGGCGGGCCCGGCTACCGGTACGCCGACGAGCTGCCCACCGACCTGCCGCCCGCGCCGACGGACCCGACAGGTGTGCGCCCGGGGTGCGCTTCGCCATGCCCCGCCACCCGCAGCCGGCCCGCCTCCGCCCGCCCATGCCTCCCTCGCGGGTCGATCAAGAGGTTTACGTCGGGATTGGAGATCAAACCTGACGTAAACCTCTTGATCACCGCCACGTGGGGGGTGGGGGCAGTCCTTCGCGTAGTACGAACAGTTCGCGTTTGGCGACGGCGTCGCCTGCGGCGTTCAGCTCGTAGGCCTCGATCCATGTCCAGCCGTGGTACGTGTGCTGGTTCTTCATCTCGCGGATGACCCGTAACCCACCCCGCCTCCAGCCTCCAGCAAATTCAGGGAAAGAGTGGCCATTCCGTACGGAATGGCCACTCTTTCCCTGAATTTGCGAGGCGTGACCGGGTGGGCGCGGCGTGACCGAGTCTACGGTGATCGGCTTGACGAGCTGTGGGCTCGCGGCGCGGGTCAGGTGCAGTCCGTCGCCCGGTGACGACCGTTCCGGCCGTCATCGATGGAGGTGTGCAGATGATTCGGAAGAAGTCACGCTGGTTCGGGGCCGCGCTGATGGCGATGGCGCTCACGGTAACCGCCCTGGTGGCGTCCCCGGCCGCCGCCCAGGCGGCGGCAGGCTGGTATGCCGAGTCGTCCGACGATTACAGCGACGGCTATGGGTATGCGACGTGGAGCAACACCGGGCAGTACTCGTCGTTCCAGGTCTGCGACGCCGGGGCTGGTGACGCCCGCCGCGCCGTCGGCTACATCTGGTGGCAGGACGGAGGGACCATCGAACGGCATGCCGCTGGCGGCAGCGGCACCTGCTCCACACCGGTCAACGTCTACGTTCCGGCGGGCAAGTGGGTCTCGATGGAGGTGTGCGAACGAAAGGGGGCCGATGGCATCGACGAGAAGTGTGGCCCCCTGGTCCACGGCATCGCAGGTTCATAAGCCCGCCCGGGCCGGCCGGCGCTGTTCACCTCCGGCCGACCTGCCTGCCGTCTGGTGCTGGCCGGCCGCAGGACGGGACGGCATGGGCGGCAACTCCCGGGATATTTGCGCGATATATGGCATAGCAGAGGTTCGGCGGAACCGAGGCCCCCGGGCCTTCGCCGGGTCGGCTTGCCCTCCGTCGGCCCCTATGGAGCTGCCCCGTTTGTGCTGTCGATGGAGCGGGAGCGTGGACGGGGCAGCTCCGTAGCGGCCAGAGGGCAGGCCCCGACCGGGTGGGGGCATTCGTCAGGCCGCCGCCCGACTGCCCGGCGCACGGGGCGCGAGGGCGATCCCAGCTCGAAGAGTTCACCAGTTCGCACAGTGGTGCGGTCGGTGCTCGGGGCGGGTCTCGAACCGCAGGCGGGGGCCGCCCTCCAGCAGCGGGTCGCGGCGGTTCTCCACCAGCAGGTCGGGGCGGCCGAGCTGGAGCACGACCTTGTTGACCACGAGCTGGGCGGCGGCGAGGGACCGCACGGGCAACAGCCGCCCACGGCTCTCCCGCCGTAGGACGAAGTAGTGCACGGCGACGCGGACCTGCCCCCGGTCGGCCGCGCTGGACTGGGCGGTCTGCCGGACCAGCTCCCGAAGGCAGCTCGCGAGCTGCTCGGCCAGCTCCAACTCGGGGCCGTGCAGGCCGGCGCGGAGTGCGGCAAGATGGCTGTCGACCTTGCGAATGAGCACGTCGGCACCGAGCCCGGCACCTTGTTCCTCGACGGCCATCCGCTCTCCTCACCCCTAGCGTTGTGAGTGAAGTTACTTTAGGTTGCAGCGCACAATCAAGCAGTTAAGTAAGACTTAACAGAATAAACCGCACCTTCTACGGGCATTTCGCCGCAGTCAGGCAGCCACCCGGGCTGGTCGGGCGTGGGCTGGCTCTCCGGGCCGGGATGGATGTCCCACCTCCGGGGCAGGATGGGGGCGTGGCGAAGGTGACGGCCGGCTTCGGCGCGGCGGAGGCGCGACGGGTGCTCGCGGGCTTCGGCCCGGCGACCCGGGAGTGGTTCGCCGCGGCCTTCGCCGCGCCCACCGCCGCCCAGGTCGGCGCCTGGCGTTCCGTGTCGGCGGGCCGAAACGCCCTGGTCGTCGCGCCCACCGGCTCCGGCAAGACCCTCGCGGCGTTCCTCTGGTCGCTGGACCGGCTCGCCGGGTCACCGCCGCCGGCCGAGCCCCGGCAGCGCTGCCGGGTGCTCTACGTCAGCCCGCTCAAGGCGCTCGCCGTCGACGTCGAGCGCAACCTGCGCGCCCCCCTCGCGGGCATCCGGCAGGCCGCCACCCGGCTGGGCGTGGCCCCGCCGGAGATCACCGTGGGGATGCGCACCGGGGACACCCCCGCCGACGAGCGGCGGGCCTTCGCGCGCACCCCGCCGGACATCCTCATCACCACCCCCGAGTCGCTGTTCCTGCTGCTCACCTCCGCCGCACGGGACTCGCTGCGCGGCGTGCAGACGGTCATCGTCGACGAGGTGCACGCGGTCGCCGGGTCCAAGCGCGGCGCACACCTCGCGCTCTCCCTGGAACGCCTCGACGAGCTGCTGCCCGCCCCCGCCCAGCGGATCGGCCTGTCCGCCACCGTCCGGCCGGTCGACGCCTGCGCCCGGTTCCTCGGCGGGGCCCGCCCGGTCGACGTGGTGCAGCCGCCCAGCGCCAAGACCATCGAGGTGAGCGTCCAGGTCCCGGTGGAGGACATGACCCGCCTCGACGAGCGGGAACAGCCCGCCGACGACCTCGGCGGCCCCGGCCCGCGCCGGGCCTCCATCTGGCCGGCCGTGGAGGAGCGGGTCTTCGCCCTCATCCGGGCGCACCGCTCGACGATCGTCTTCACCAACTCCCGGCGCAGCGCCGAGCGGCTCTGCGCCCGGCTCAACGAGCTGGCCGCCGAGGAGCTGGGCCTCGTACCCCCGGAGAGATCCCCCACCCGGCCGCCGGCCGAGGTGATGGCCCAGTCCGGCGCGGCGGCCGGGGCGGCCCCGGTGATCGCCCGCGCCCACCACGGCAGCGTCTCCCGGGAGGAGCGCAAGCACATCGAGGAGGCGCTCAAGTCCGGCCAGCTCCCCGCGGTGGTGGCCACCTCCAGCCTGGAGCTGGGCATCGACATGGGCGCGGTCGACCTGGTGGTGCAGATCGAGGCCCCGCCCAGCGTCGCCGCCGGCCTGCAACGCGTCGGCCGGGCCGGGCACCAGGTCGGTGCCGTCTCCCGGGGCGTGGTCTTCCCGAAGCACCGGGGCGACCTGCTGTCCTGCGCGGTGGTCGCCGGGCGGATGGCCGAGGGCGCCATCGAGGAGCTGCACCACCCGCGCAACCCCCTCGACGTGCTGGCCCAGCAGATCGTCGCGATGGTCGCCCTCGATCCGTGGCGGGTCGGCGACCTCGCCGTCCTGGTCCGCCGGGCCGCGCCCTTCGCCGAGTTGCCCGACTCCGCGCTGCACGCCGTGCTGGACATGCTCTCCGGCCGGTACCCGTCGACCGCGTTCGCGGAGCTGCGGCCCCGGCTGGTCTGGGACCGGGCCGCCGACGTGCTCACCGGCCGGCCCGGCGCGCAGCGGCTCGCCGTCACCAGCGGCGGCACCATCCCCGACCGGGGCCTGTTCGGGGTCTTCCTCGCCGGTGCGGAGCGGGCCGCCCGGGTGGGCGAGCTGGACGAGGAGATGGTCTACGAGTCGCGCATCGGCGACGTGTTCCTGCTCGGCTCGTCGTCCTGGCGGATCGAGGAGATCACCCCCGACCGGGTGCTGGTGTCGCCCGCCCCCGGCCAGGCCGCACGGATGCCGTTCTGGAAGGGCGACCAGCTCGGCCGCCCCGTGGAGCTGGGCCGGGCCATCGGCGCCCGGGTGCGCGCCCTGCTGCGCCACGGCGACGAGGCGGCGGTGGCCGCGCTGCGCGCCGGAGGGCTGGACGACTGGGCCGCCGGCAACCTGATGGCGTACCTGCGGGAGCAGCAGGCCGCCACCCGCTCCCTGCCGGACGACCGGACGGTGCTGGTCGAGCGGTTCCGCGACGAGCTGGGCGACTGGCGGCTCGCCGTGCACTCGGTGCTCGGCGCCCGGGTCAACGGCCCGTGGGCGCTCGCGATCGGCCGGCGGCTGGCCGAGCGGTACGGCGTCGACGCCCAGGTCATGCCGTCGGACGACGGGATCGTGGTGCGGCTGCCGGACACCGCCGAGGAGCCGCCCGGCGCCGACGTGGTCGTCTTCGAGCCCGACGAGATCACCCAACTCGTCGAGGAGTCGGTCGGCACGTCCGCGCTGTTCGCGTCCCGGTTCCGGGAGTGCGCGGCCCGGTCGCTGCTGCTGCCCCGCCGCGACCCGCGCCGCCGGCAGCCGCTGTGGCAACAGCGCCAGCGCGCCGCCCAGCTCCTCGACGTGGCCCGCGAGTACGCCGACTTCCCGGTCACCCTGGAGGCCGCCCGGGAATGCCTCCAGGACGTCTTCGACCAACCAGCGCTGGCCGGGTTGATGCGCGACCTGGCCGCCCGCAAGGTCCGCCTGGTAGAGGTGGAGACGACCCAGCCGTCGCCGTTCGCCCGGTCACTTCTTTTCGGGTACGTCGGCGCGTTCCTCTACGAGGGCGACGCCCCCCTCGCCGAGCGGCGGGCCGCAGCCCTGGCGCTGGACTCGGCGCTGCTCGGCGAGCTGCTCGGCCGGGTCGACCTGCGCGAGCTGCTCGACCCGGCGGTGCTCGCCGAGACCGAGCGGCAGTTGCGCTGGCGCACCGAGCAGCGCCGCCCCCGCGACGCCGAGGACGCCGTCGAGCTGCTGCGCACCCTCGGCGACCTGTCCGAGGCGGAGCTGGCCGAGCGCGGGGCACCCGTCGAGTGGCTCACCGAGCTGGCGGCGGCCCGCCGGGTGCTGCGGGTGCGGATCGGCGGCGAGGACCGCTGGGTGATCGTCGAGGACGCCGCCCGGCTGCGCGACGCGCTGGGCGTGGCGCTGCCGGTCGGGGTGGCCGAGGCCTACCTCGCCCCGGTGGCCGACCCGCTCGGCGACCTGGTCGCCCGGTACGCCCGCACCCACGGCCCGTTCGCCACAGCCACCTGTGCGGCCCGGTTCGGGCTCGGGGTGTTCGTGGTGGAGCAGGCGCTGCGCCGGCTCGCCGCGACCGGGCGGGTGGTGTCCGGGGAGTTCGCCCCCGACAGCGTGGGCACCCAGTGGTGCGACGCCGAGGTGCTGCGGCTGCTGCGCCGCCGCTCCCTGGCCGCGCTGCGCCGGGAGATCGAGCCGGTGCCGCCCCGGGCCCTCGCCGCGTTCCTGCCCCGCTGGCAGCAGTTCGGGGCGTCGGCGCGGGGGGTGGAGGCGCTGGCCGCCGCCGTCGAGCAGTTGCAGGGCGCGGCGGTGCCGGCGTCCGCGCTGGAACGCCTGGTGCTGCCCGGCCGCGTCGCCGACTACTCCCCCACCCAGCTCGACGAGCTGTGCGCCAGTGGCGAGGTGGTCTGGGCCGGGGCCGGGGCGATCTCCGGCGGCGACGGCTGGGTCACCCTCGCGTACGCCGACGCCGCGCCGCTGCTGCTCCCGCCGCCCGACGACGCGTTGAGTCGTACCCCGTTGCACGACGCCGTGCTGGGCGCGCTCGCCGACGGGCAGGCGCTGTTCTTCCGGTCGCTGTCCGACCGGGTGGAGTCCACCGACGACGCGGCGCTGGCCGCCGTGCTCTGGGACCTGGTGTGGGCCGGGCACCTCACCAACGACACCCTCGCCCCGCTACGGGCGGCTCTCGGCGGCGGCGGGGCGCACCGGTCCCGGCCGACCGCGCCGCGCACCCGGTACCGCCGCCCCGGCCGGGTCGCGCTGCCCAGCCGCACCGGCCCGCCCACCGTCGCCGGCCGCTGGTCCCGGCTGCCGGAACGGGACCTGGACCCCACCCGGCGGGCCGCCGCCCTGGCCGACGTGTTGCTGGAGCGGCACGGCGTGGTGACCCGGGGCGCGGTCGTCGCCGAGCAGGTCACCGGCGGCTTCGCGGCCGTGTACCCGGTGCTGTCGGCGCTGGAGGAGCGCGGCGCGGCCCGGCGGGGATACTTCGTGGAAGGGCTGGGCGCGGCCCAGTTCGCGGTGCCCGGTGCGGTGGAGCGGATCCGCGCCCTCGCCGACCCGGCCGGTCCTGGCCGGGGCCGGGGCGGGGCGGCCCTCGTGCTCGCCGCCACCGACCCGGCCAACCCGTACGGCGCGGCGCTGCCCTGGCCCGAGCGCGTGGTCGACTCCGGCGACGGGGCGGCCCCGGCCACCGGGCACCGGGCCGGCCGCAAGGCGGGCGCGCTGGTCGTGCTGGTCGGCGGCGACCTGCTGCTCTACGTCGAGCGCGGCGGCCGGACGATCCTGTCCTTCGCCGACGACCCCGACGCCCTCGCGGCGGCCGGCAAGGCGCTGGCCGACGCGGTGCACTCCGGCGCGCTCGGCGCGATGTCGGTGGAGCGGGCCGACGGGGAGGCGGTCTCCGCGTCCCCGCTGAGCGAGGCGCTCACCGCCGCCGGCTTCCGGGCCACTCCGCGCGGCCTGCGCCTGCGCGGCTGACCACCATGCGGCTCGTTCCGGTCGCGTACCGCGCTCGCGCCGGAACTCCGCCGACGAAAGCGGAACCAGAGCGTCGCCGATCTGCTCCCCGAGCTTGAGAACGCGCTCGCGCGCCAACCGGCCTGACACTACGGTCAAGCGATGGCCCGCACCGATCTCGACGCCCTGGTCATCGGCGCTGGCGTCGACCGGCCGAGGAACAGCCCTGAGGTGGCCGAACGGCCCGGGACGGGGGGCGAAGGTCACGGACCGGACAGGGGGTTCGGCCCTGACAAGGAACCACTGTGGTGATCCAGGATGAGACGCGACACCAACGGACGTTGCCATCCTCACGGGAGTTCCGACATGAAGCGACGCACCCTGGACCTGCTGTTCAGCATCGGCGGGCTGGGCCTGACCGTCCTGCTGCTCATCGCCGGCCTCGTCCTCACCACGAACGCGAACTTCGCCAACGACTATGTACGCGACCAGCTCGGCGCGCAGCACATCACCTTCAAGCCGGCCGACAAGCTGACCGCCGAGGAGAAGAAGGCGGACTGCCTGGTCGAGTACGCCGGCCAGAAGATGACCACCGGCAAGCACGCCGAGTGCTACGCCAACGAGTTCATCGGGCTGCACCTGAAGTCCATGGCCGGTGGGAAGACGTACGCCGACCTCGGCGCGCCGGAGAGCGAGCTGCGGGCCAAGGTCGAGCAGGCCACGCAGACCAACGACCCGGCCCTGGCCGACCTGCAGAAGCAGTTGGCGGAGGTCAGCGGCCAGCGGGAGACCGTGTTCAAGGGCGAGACGCTGCGCGGCATGCTGCTCACCTCGTACGGCTTCAGCGAGTTCGGCCGTAAGGCCGGGCAGGCCGCTCTGGTGACGCTCATCGGGGCGGGGCTGCTCCTGCTGCTGTCGATCGCCGGCCTGGTGCACGCCTTCCGCACCCCAGCCACCGAGGCGTTCGCCGCTCCCGAGCCGACGAAGAACCGCATCACCGCCTGACCGCTGCCGACCCGGGCGCCCCCGGTCTCCTCCACCCGCTGGGAGACCGGGGGCGCCCGCGTGCGCGGGTGCACGACTGGCCGGTCCGCAGCGTGGCCCGGCGGCGCCCGAACCTGGGAAGACGCTGGTGACCCTCCACCTCGGATGACGATGAGCGCCATCCGGCGTCAGCGGATCCGGATAGTTGAGGGCTGGGAGCCGGCGTGGCCTCTCCGGTCATCGGATCGGTGATCTTCGTACCTCAGTCGAGGTTCTTGGTGATGCGGAGCAGCACCTGGTCCGGTGGCCCGGCGACGAAGGCGGCCGTGTCGGCGAGTGCGGCGATCAAGGGCAGTCCACGGCCGCCGACGGTGAGCGGGGCGGGAAGTCCAGCGTCGAGCCCGGCACCCTTGGGGGTACTGCCGCTGTTGCCGACCTTGAGCAGGCACACGTCGTCTTCGATGACGATGGTGATGTCGACGGCGCTGCCGGAATTGCCGTGTATCACCGCGTTGGCGCATGCCTCGGTGATCAGCACGGCGAGGTGGCCGCGAGAGTCCTCAGCCGCGTCGGTGAGGCTCAGTAGGGTGGCGAGCACATGGCGGGCGCGGGTCACCGAGGACGGTTGACGCGGGAGTGACAGCGCCATACTCAACCGCATTGCGTAGCTCCTCCCGGCCCGTGCGTGACCCGCCGGACCACTGCGTCACACCTTAGGGTGGGACGCTCCGACTGTGATCACCACTACCCGGGGTCGCCGAGGTGAAACGGCCAGGGTGTCGGCTCGGCGGCGGTTCGCCCGCTGGCAGATAGGGTAAGACCGGGATCATCGGCGTGGGGAGGTCGTTGTGAGTCTGCTGTTGTCGGTCCGGCCGGGCCGGGGTTGCACCGTGCTCGAGGTGGGCGGCGAGCTGGACATGGCGACGTCCCCGCAGCTGCGCGAGAGTCTGCAACGGTTGGTCGACGCCGGTGACCGCCAGGTGGTGGTGGATCTGGCCGGGGTCGGGTTCATGGACTCCAGCGGGCTGGGCGCGCTGGTGATGATGTTCAAGGCGCTGCGTGACCTCGACGGTCGGTTGTGCCTCGCCGCGGCGCAGCCCGCCGTGCACAGCGTCCTGACGGTCACGTCGGTGAATCGAGCTATCCAGGTCTATGACAGTGTGCAGGCGGCTGAAGCCGGCGTGCCGTCCACGGACGACGCGACAGGCCGGTAGTCAGTCGGGCAGCGCGGTGCTGGCCCGCGCCTGGTCGGCGCCGGCGCTGGTACGCCGGTCCTCGCTGTGCCCGCCGTGCCAGTCGAGGATGAACAGGGTGGCATCGTCGGCCAGAGTCGGCCCGCTGACCTCGAGCACGGCATCGGCCAACGCCCGGACAGCCTCGCGCGGATGCAGACCGGTGATCGACCGCAACATGGTCGGTAGATCCAGGCTGGCGGCGTTGCGCTCCCGCATGCCATCGGTGACCACTACCAGCCGGTCGCCCGGTCGCAGCGTGACCTCACCGGCGCGGTAATCGGCCTCGGCGAACATCCCCAGGGGGAAGTTGGCCGGTAGCGACAGCGCCCGGGTGTCCCCGTCGCGTACCAGCAGCGGCGGCACGTGCCCGGCGTTGAGCAGCGCGCACACCCCGGTGCGCAGGTCGAGACGGCCGAGGACCGCGGTGACGTAGCTGCCGGACACACCGGCGTGTTCGGCCACGTCGGTGTTCGCGGCGTCGGCCTGCCCTGTCAGACCAACCCCGCGGCGGCGGCTGTTGCGCAGGCTGCCCACGCCCAGGGTGGCCGTCAGCGCGCTGGCCACCCCGTGGCCCATCGCGTCGGTGACGCTGAAGTGCAGCACGTCCCGGGCAAGGCTGTAGTCGAATGTGTCCCCGCCGATGCTGGCGGCGGGTTCGAGCCAGCCGGACAGGGTGAACGCACTACCCTCACACGTGAACGAGCCGGGCAGCAGCCGGCGCTGGATCTCCCCGGACAGGGTGAACAGGGTCGTGCGTTGCCCCCACTCGAAAAGGTCGGTGTACCGCCGGTTGGCAATCACCACGTACGCCAGGACGTGCGCCGTGCGGGCGATCTCCTCCAGCACCTGCGGAGCGGGCTCGTCCGGCAGGGTCATCTCGAGCAGGCCGATCGCCTCACCGCGGTCGGTCACGGGCGCCAACACCATCCACCCGTCAGGCCGCGCGACGACCTGCACCGTCTGGGTGCGTAGCGCCTGCTCGGCGGGGCCGCCGTCGAACGGCATCACCGTGGCGGCCTCACCACCGTCCCGGCGGCGGCCCTCACCGGCACCGTCGAGCGGCACCTGGGCCAAGCGGACCAGCGCCCGACCGCTGAGGTCCGCGATCAGGAACGCGATGCTACGTGCCCGCAGCGCCACACCGAGTTCCCGGGTGACCGCCTCTACCGCCTCGACCGGCGAGGCGTTCTCTGCCGCATCCAACATATGGACCATGATCCGCCCTCGACTGCTCTGCACTGTCGGAGCCTACGAGACCCGGCCGGTCACGGCACCGGCTGTGCGACTCCCCGACGGGTCGCGAGCGCGGTGAGCGCGAGCGCCACCGCTGCCGTGCCGACCGCGCACCACAGGATCGCCGTGAAGGTGTGCGGCACCACCCACTCGGTGACCATGATCAGGCCGACAGTCGCCGCCCACAGCGGCGCCGACGGCCACCGCGCGCCCGCCGCTACCTGGGCATTCACCAGCACGAACACCAGCGCGTACAGGCCACCGGCGGCGGCGAAGAGCGGCGCGTGGCGGCCGAGGCCGACGTAGTCGGCGCCGCCCGCCAGCCGGAACGCGAGCCCACCGGCGAGCGCCGACGCCGCCACCAGCAACGCGCCGCAGCCGGCCACCAGCCCGGCGGCGATCATGAGCGCCCGCCGGTTGCCCTGCGCCAGGCGCGGGAGCGCCAGCACCGTGACCACCTGCGGCGCCCACAGCGCCCCCTTGGTGAGCACGGCCCCGACCGCGTACCCGCCCGAGGCGTCCGCGGGCAGCAGGTGCCGGGCCAGGATCAGGTCGGCGTACGAGACGACGAGCATCGCGAGCGTCGCCGAGCAGGCGGTGAGGACCTGACGGGCGGTGATGCCGTGCTCGCCCGACGCGTCGACCCGTGCACGGGCCAGGTGGGCCAGGACCGGCGGGATCAGCAGCGCGACGGCCGTACCCGCCAGGACCGACCCGGTCAGGCCGGCACCGAGCAGCAGGCCGGCGATCAGGCCGGCGTACCGGCCGACGGCCAGCACCGCCATGCCGAGTGCCAGGCGCAGGAAGCGCTCGTCACCCTGCAACTCGCCCAGCCACCTGCCGGCCACCACGACGGCGCCGGTGTAGAGCGCGAGCAGCAGCGTCACGGCCGGCGGAAGGTCCAACAGCGCGCTCAGGACCGGCGTCAGGACGACCATGGCGCCGGCACACACGGCCGCGGTCAGCCAGCCGATCCGGCCGCTCGCCGCGCCGCGCGTGCGGGCCCGGTGGATCGCGACCGCGATCTGCAGCCCCACCCCGGGAACGCCGGCGATCGCCGCGATCGCCAGGACGGTGGCCAGCGCGCCCAGGTCACCGGGGCCGAACTGCCGGGCACCGAGGACGGGCACGAGGTAGCCGAGGCCGTTGGTCAGCGCGCCCGCCACGGCCACCGCCGCCCCGGACATGCCGATCCGCCGCCGGGCGGACGTCGTCGTGGTCACGGCACCAGCCGCCGGAGGGGAGGGTGGCTCGGCGCGGTTCAGAGGCGGCCGTCGTGCACGGCCCGGGTCACCCATGGGATCACCTCGTCGAGCATGGCGTCGAGGCCGGTCGTCGCGGTGAAGCCGAGCACCTCGCGGGCCTTGGCGACGTCCGGCACCCGCTTGGTCACGTCGTGCTCGAACGGCTCGTCGCTGACGTGGCGGAACGGCACGTCAGGGCCCTTGATCTTGCGCCAGATCAGCTCGGCCAGCTCCAGCACCGTGGTCGAATCGGCGGTCGAGAGGTTGAAGTCCTCGTTGCGCGCCGCCTCGTGCTCGATGGCCACCGCGATCCCGCGCGCCAGGTCGCCACCGTAGGTGTAGTGGCGCACCTGCTCGCCGCTGCCGAGGATGTGCAGCGGGTCCTGCCCCTTGACGATCTTCTGCACCAGGTCGGGGACCACATGCGACATCGCCAGCTTGACGTTGCCGGACAGCACCTCCGCCTCGCCGAGCGCACGCCCCTCGCCGATCCCGACACAGTTGAACGGCCGCACGATCGTGTACGGCAGCCGGTACTGGTCCCAGGCCGCCCGCGCGTAGTACTCGACCGCCAGCTTCTGGAAGCCGTACGAGGACAGCGGCGGCGGGATCCGCCGCTCGTCGCCCTCCCGGCTCGGCCAGCGGTCGGTCGACTCGTACACCATCGACGACGAGATGTAGGTGACCTTGCGCAGCCGGCCGGCCCGGTGCGCCGCGATCGCCGCGTCACAGGACGCCGCCATGATCCGCTCGTTGGTGGCGAGGAGGTCGTACGCGTACGCGTGGAAGTAGGAGATCCCGCCGATCATCGCGGCACCGGCGACGAAGTGGTCACAGCCGGCGAGCAGGTCGGCGAGGAGCGCGGCGTCGCGCGCGTCGCCCTCGACGAACCGGTAGCGGGGATGGTCGTCGTAGCTGTGCGCCACCGGGCCGTACTTCGAGAGGTTGTCGAGCCCGACCACCTCGTGCCCGAGGCCGAGCAGCTCCTCCACCAGGTAGCCGCCGATGAACCCCGCCGAACCGGTGACCAACACCGTCGCCATCCGTACCTCCTCTACCGCGCCACGTCGTCGGTCGCCATGTCGTCGGTCGCCACGTGCGGCGCGGGCGCGGCCGGCGACGGGCGCCGCGCCTCCCACCTCGCGGCGAGCTGCTGCGCGGTCAGCCGCCGACCGAACGCGAAAAAGTACCAGCGCAGATAGCTGGGCAGGAACCGCCCCACGTCGAAGTGCGACTCGCCGAGCTGCCGATCCAGCCAGATCGTCGGGATCTCGGCGACCGGGCGACGCAACCGGGTCGCCTTCGCGGTCAGCTCGATGCCGATCTCGAACCCGGTCCGGGACTCGATGCCGACCTCGCGGACGAAGTCGGTGTCGTACGCCTTGAAGCTGTTGGTCGCGTCGCGGGTGCCGACCCTCGCCAGCAGCCACAGGGTGCGCCCGGCCCACCGGGAGGCCATCCGCTTGAATCGCGGCCCGCCGACCTGCTGCCCACCGGGCATGTAGCGGGACGCGGCGGCGACCACCACCCCACGGTCGACGAGCCGGGCCAGGTCGTCGATCTGCCGTGGGTCGTCACAGCCGTCGGCCATCGTCACCACGGCGACCGGCGCTCGCGCCGCGTCGATGCCGAACCGGATCGCGTTGGCCGGCCCGCGCCCGTACGTGTTGAGCACCGGGCGGACCCGCGGATCGCGGCCGGCGACCTCCCGGGCGTACGGGACGGTGGTGTCCTCTGGCATGTCGTGCACGATGAGCACCTCGGCCGGCAGCAGCACCTCACGCAGGATGCGGTCGAGGCACCGGACGACGCCCGCGCCCTCGTTGTAGACCGGGATGACCACCGTGACCCGGGGCGTCACACCCGCACGCCCCGCCCGGTCAGGCCCCACATGTCGATCAGCGGCTTGTCGGTGTCGAGGTCGGCGTAGTCGGCATGCGGTGCGGCGATCACCAGCAGATCGGCCCGCCTGAGCACCTCGTCGAGCGGGAGGATCCGGTCGTCGGCCACGTACGGGTCGGTGCACAGGGTCTCCCCCGCCTTGAGCCTCAGGATCTTGCGCAACTTGTACGCCAGGCTGCTGCGGGAGTCGTCACTGCCGCCCTTGAACGCCATGCCCAGGATGCCGACCGTCATCGTGGCGAGGTCGAACCGATCCTCCAGCCGGGAGACCAGGTACAGCGGCAGGCCCTCGTTGATCAACATCGCGGAGTGGCCGAGCACGAAGTTGTTCCGGTTGAACGCGGCCAGCTGCATGGTGTCCTTGAGCAGGCACGGCCCGGCGGCGAAGCCGGGCATCGGCAGGTCGGCCGCGCGCGGGTAGTCGAACGCGACGGCGTGCCGGATGCGGGCGAAGTCGAGGCCGAAGTCGTTGGCCATCATCCAGAACTGGTTGGCGGTCGCGAACTTCACGTACCGCCAGGTGTTGGTGAACAGCTTCGCGAGCTCGGCCTCCTCCGGCTCCAACGCGACGATCGAGTCGGTGAGCCGGCGGAAGAGCAGCTCCGCCCGTTCCATGGCCTGCGGCGTCCGGGCCGCGACGATCTGCGGCAGGGTGAACAGCTCGGTCATCGCCCGGCCCTCGGCGATCCGCTCCGGGCAGAACGCCACGTCGACCGTGAGGCCCCTGCTCGCCAGCAGCTTCTCGGTCAGCGCCGTCACGCCCGGGTAGACCGTGCTGCGCAGGACCACCAGCTGCCCGTCGTGCAGGTGCTCGGCGCAGCGTTCCAGCGCCCGGGGCACCGCGCTGAGGTCGGGGTTGAGGTGTTCGTCGACCGGGGTGCCCACGACCACGACCAGGGTGTCGGCCAGCCCGACGCTCGTCGCCTCGGTGCTCGCGCGCAACCGGCCGGCGGCCAGCGCCTCGGTCAGCGGCTGCGCGGCGCCCTCCTCGGCGAACGGCAGCGAACCGGAGTTGACCCGGTCGACCGCGGCGGCGTCGATGTCGTACAGCACGACGCTCAGGCCACGGGAGGCCAGCGCGATGCCCAGCGGCAGGCCGACCCGGCCGCAGCCGCCCACGACACAGACATCGACCGTCGCCGCGCCATCCGCCTGTGTCATCGCCGCATCCTTCCACCGGCCCGGCACGGAAATCGCCCGCCGGCCAGTGCAGGTTACTGGCGAGGAAACCTCGGGTCTACCCATCCGTAGGTAAGGGACTAAGGTTCCACTCCATGGCCAGCACGCTGTCCACGGAACTCAGTTCGCGGTTCGCCGCCAGGCTGCCGGCCCGCGCCGTCGGGGCCGCCGTTCGGCTCGCCTATCCGCGGGTCGAACCGGAGCTCGCCCGGCTGCCCTCCTACGCGCCTCGCGGCGGCACCGCTCTGGACGTCGGCGCCTGGTACGGGCCGTGGACCCGCGGCCTGCGCCAGCTGGCCGACCGGGTCGTGGCGGTGGAGCCGGCCGCCGAGCTGGCGCGGTGCGTGGCCGCCGCCTACCCGGACGTACGGGTCGTCGAGGCGGTGGCCTCCGACCGGCCGGGCAAGGCGGAGCTGTTCGTTCCCGCCGGTGGCCCCGGTATCGGCACCTCGTCCGTGGAGCATGGCGACGGCCCGTCGGTCACCGTCGACCGGATCACAGTGGACGGTCTCGGGCTCACCGACGTGCGATTCGTCAAGCTCGACGTCGAGGGCCATGAGCTGCCGGCGCTACGCGGCGCCGAGCGCACCATCCGGCGGGACGGCCCGCTTCTGCTCATCGAACTCGAGGAGCGGATCCAGCCGATCGACCCGGTGCTCGCGCTGCTCGACGGGTGGGGCTACCGGCCGCACGTCATGCCGGACGACCGCTGGGTGCCGCTGGCCGGCTTCGACCTGGTCGCGCACCAGCGGGCGGCGGTCGGCCGGGTGGCGCAGAGCTTCGCCCGCCGGGTCGTCGACCCGCGACCGCGCTACGTCAACATGGTCCTGTTCCGTCGCGATGAGCCGCCCCGATGACGGAGCCCGGCACCACCGCCGCGCAGGGCACCACCGCCGCGCCCGACACCACCGCCGCCAGGCGCGTCGACCCGATCCACATCGCCGCCGTCGTGCTGATCACCGCAAGCGTGTTCTGGCGGGCGTCGATCACCACACGCGGGTTCCTCACCGCCGACGACTTCCCGATCATCGCCCAGGCCGACGCCGGCGGCCTGGCACCGGGGCACCTGTTCGCGCTCTACAACAACCACCTCATGCCGGCCGCCCGGCTGCTCACCTGGGTCACCCACCGGCTGACCGAGTACGAATACTGGCCGTACGCCGCGCTCATGGTGATCGGTCAGTTGGCCGTCAGCGTCGCCTTCTACCGGCTGCTGCGCCTCCTGCTCCCGGCGGGCTGGGCGTTGCTGGTGCCGCTGTGCCTGTTCGTGTTCAACCCGATGACGCTCGAGGTCAGCGCGTGGTGGGCGGTGGGGATCAACCTGCTGCCGATGCAGTTGGCCATGATCGTGGCCATCGGGGCCCAGGTGCGCTACATCCGTACCCGCCGGCGCCGCCACCTGGTCGCGCTCGGCGCGTCGGTCGTCGTCGCCCTGCTCTTCTTCGAGAAGGCGCTGCTGGTGGTCGCGGCGGTCTTCCTGGTGACCCTCTGCCTCTACGCGCCGGGTGGGCCGCTGCGGGCGGTGCTGACCACTATCCGCCGCTGGTGGCCCGCCTGGCTGGTGCTCGCCGGGATCTCCGTGGTGTACCTGGCCGGCTACCTGTCGATGTCGGAGTCCGCGCTACGCGCGCCGATCTCGGCGGGCGAGGTCGGCGCCTTCCTCCAGCAGTTCTACGGGCAGTCCCTCCCCGCCGGCCTGGTGGGCGGCCCGTGGACCTGGCTCGACGCCTCGGACGGCCCCGCCGTCGTCGCCCTGACCCGGACCGCCCAGTGGGTCTCGTGGGCGATCGTGGCGGCGTTCGTCGGTGGCACGGTGTGGCTGCGCCGCACGGTGGCGGTCCGGGCGTGGATCCTGCTGGCGCTCTACTCCGGGCTGACCGCCGGGCTGATCGGCGCCACCCGGCTCGGGTCCGGGTTCAGCGGGGTGGCCGGCCTGGTGCCGCGCTACTTCGGCGACGTGCTGCTCGTCGCGGCGCTCTGCGCCGGCGTGGCGCTCTGCGGCCTGCGCCGGGCCGAACCGGCCGACGCCACGGAACCAGCCGACGCCACAAAGCCGGCTGACGCCACGGAACCAGCCGACGCCACAAAGCCGGCCGACGCCACAATGACCGCCGACGCCGCCGCCGAACCGGCGCCGATCCGCGACCACCCCCAGCCGTTCGCCACCGCGCTCGCCGTCGGCCTGGTCCTGCTGATCGCCAGCAGCGTCTACAGTGGCGTCGACTTCGGCACCGACTGGCGGTCCAAGGCCAGTCGCGACTACCTGCACACGGCCCTCGCCGACCTGGCCACCGCCGAGCCGGGAACGGTGTTCATGGACCAGCCGGTGCCCGAGGTGGTGGTCCCCGGGTTGTCCCACCCGTGGAACCTTCAGTCGCGATTCTTCGCGCCGCTCGACGACGAACCGGTCTTCGTGACCAAGGCCCGCAAGCTGTGGGTCTTCGACGCGTCCGGCCACGTCCGCCCGGCCTGGGTCAAGGGCGTCAGCGCGGCGCCCGGGCCGGCACCGGGCTGCGGCTACCAGGTCGCGGGCGGCCGGACGGCGCGGATCCCACTGAAGGCCACGGTCGTCGACTACTGGCAGGCGGTGCGGATCGGGTACATCAGCGACCGGGACACCACCGCCACGTTCCGGCTCGGCGACGGCGAGGCAGTGCCGTTCGACGTGCACCGCGGGCTCAACGCGATGTTCCTGCTCGTGTCCGGCGGCGGCAACGAGGCCCAGCTCACGGTGGACGACCCGACGGCCACCCTCTGCACCGACGAGATCGAGATCGGCGCGCTGGTGCCACAGCCGGTCGGGTAGCCGGTGCGTCACCGGCTGATCCCGCACGCCGCGCCGCACGCCGTCGCGGCGGTGATCACCGCCGTGGTGCTCGCCCCGCTGGTCCTGCCCGGCTACGTGCTGCGCTACGACATGGTCTTCGTGCCCCGTCAGCCGCTGAACTGGGAGATGGTCGCGCCGGCCGACGCGCTGCCCCGCGCCGTGCCGCTGGACGCGCTGGTGTCGACCGCCAACCTCGTCGCCCCGGGCTGGTTGGTGCAGCGGATCGCGCTGGTCGCGATCGTCTACCTGGCGGCGCTCGGCATGGCCCGGCTGATGCCGACCGGGCGGACCCTCACCCGCGTGGCCGGCGCGTTCGCCTACGCCTGGACGCCGTACCTCGCCGAGCGGCTGCTGCTCGGGCAGTGGGGCCTCCTGCTGGCGTACGCGGCCCTGCCCTGGCTGGTCGCCGCAGTGCGGGATGTGCGCACCGGCCGGCCCGGCGGGCTGGCCCGCCTGGTGCTGGCGGCGGCGCCGGCCGCGGTGACCCCGACCGGCGGCGTGATCGCGCTGGGCACCGTGGCCGTGCTGCTGCCCGGCGGCTTCGCGGGCTGGCGCCGGGCGACCGCCGCCGCCCTCGGCGCAATCGCCGCGCTCAACGCGCCCTGGCTCGTCGCGGCCGCGACGAGTGCCGCCGACGGCCGGTCCGATCCGGAGGGCGTCGCCGCGTTCGCCGCGCGGGCCGAGAACTGGGGCGGCGCGTGGGCGGCGCTGGCCGGCACCGGCGGCATCTGGAACGCGCAGACCGTGCCCGACAGCCGGTCCTCGCCGCTCGTGCCGGTCGCGACGCTGGTGCTGCTCGCGGTGGCCGTGGTGGGGGTGCGGGAACTGCGCCGGCGGTGGCCGGGCGGGACCGGGCGGCTGGGGCTGCTCGCGGCCGGCGCGTTCCTGCTCGCCGCGGCGGGCACCGCGCCCGGGGCGCCGGCCCTGGAGCGGCTCATCGACACGGTTCCGGGCGCCGGGCTGCTGCGTGACGGCCAGAAGTTCCTGATCCCGTACGCGGTCCTGCTGGCGCTGGGGGTCGCCCTCGGCGCCGAGGTGCTCGCCGGGAGGTTGGCTCGCCGCCTCGACGCCGGCGCGGGCCGGGTCGTGCTGGTCGCGGCCGCGCTGCTGCCGGTGGTGATCCTGCCCGACCTGGCCTTCGGCGCCGCCGGGCAGCTCCGGCCGGTGCGCTATCCGGCCGACTGGGACGCGGTGGCGGCGCGGGTCGCGGCCACGCCCGGCGAGGTGCTCTCGCTGCCGTTCGAGGGCTACCAGCGGTACGGCTGGGCCCACGACACTGTGGTGCGCGACCCCGCGCCGCGCTACCTGGACGCGCCGGTGCTGATGAACGACGCACTGCGGGTCGGCGACGTGACGGTCGACGGCGAGAACCCACGGGCGGCGCGGGTGCGTGCCGTCCTCGACGCGGACGGCCCGCTCGCCGAGCTGGGGGTCCGGTGGGTGCTGGTCCGGCGCGAACCCGGCGGCGAGCCGACCGCGACGGCCCTCGCCGGGCTGCGTCCGGTCTTCGCCGGTCCGCACCTTGAGCTGTGGGAGAACCCGGCCGCCGCCCCGCCGCCATCGGCCGCCCGGCGGTGGCCCGCGGCCGCCGCGCACCTGGTCGCCGCGACGATCGTGGTTCTCGCTCTCCTGGCCCTCCTGCTCGGCGGACAAAGATCGTGGTATATTCCGCGCACTCACGAACCCGGGGAGGTAGAACCATGGCCAAGCTGGCCACGTTCGCCGTCGCTGCTGTCCTCGGCGCGGCGCTGGGCATCATCGGCCTCGTCGCGACGGTCGGAGCGGTGAGTCCGTCCGCCGACCACGTCGCCGAAGAGACCACCGACACCCCTGTCACCAAGGTCTACGGCAACCGCTGATCCGCTAGCTGCGGCGTGGTCGCCGGCAACTGGCCGGCGACCACATCGGCGAACGCCGTCCCCGACACCGACCAGGTGAAGCGCCGCGCATAGGTCGCGGCAGCCGTGCCCATCTCCGCGCGCCGGTCCGGGTCGAGCAGCAACGCCCTGACCGCCTGGAAGAACTGGAACTCGTCGTCGACCAGCACGCCGGTCTGCCCGTCGGCCATCGCCTCGGCGACCCCGCCGGCGGCGCGGAACGCGACGGACGGGGTGCCCCGGGCACCGGCTTCCACGATGGTCAGCCCCCAGCCCTCCTTGAGCGACGGCACCAACGACACCCACGAGCGGCACAGCAACTCGTGTTTGCGGTCCTCCGGGACGAACCCGGTGAACCGGACGCGGTCGGTGATGTCGAGGTCGGCGGCGAGCCGCCGCAACGGCTCGTCCCACCAGCCCTGGCCGGCCACCACCAGTTCGAGCTCCGGCAACTCCGTGGCGAGCAGTGCGGTGGCGCGCAGCGCCAACTCCACCCGCTTGTGCGGAACGAGCCGGCCGAGCACCACCAGGCTCGGGTGGGCGGTACGCGACACCGGCGGGCCGACGACCGCCGGCGTTCCGTTGTGGATGACCGCGACGCGGCCCGGCTCGACGCCGAGCCCGGCGAGCTCCCTGCGGGTCGACTCGGACACCGTGATGTACCGGCAGGTCCGGTAGACCCGGACCGCCAGCCGCGACTCGATCCACCAGCCGATCCGGGCCATCCACGGGCCGAAGACCACCGGCCACTGCTCACGGTGCACGTGGTGGACCAGCGCGATGACCGGGCGGCGGGCGTAGACCCGGCTGAGGAACGGCATGCCGTTGCACACGTCGACGATCACGTCCGGCCGGCCGAGCCGCCGACGGGCGAGCGGGCCGATGCCGAAGGTGCCCGCCAGGTAGACCAGGGCCGCGTACAGGTAGACCGTGTGGCGGCCGCCGCGGCGCAGGATGCGGACCCCCTCGGGAATCGTCTCCAGGGCGGGGCCGTCGGCGTGTGCCTGGCAGAACAGGGTCACCCGGTAGCCGCGCGCGACCAATTCGGCTCCGACCCGTTCGAGGAAGACCTCCGAACCGCCGCCCTCCGGATGCCGCGTGTCCCGCCAGCTCAGGAAGAGGACATGAGGACCAGAGGTTTGGGTCATGGCCTACTCATCCACCCCTACTTGCGAGTACGGTTCGCGGTTGCGTCACACTAGGACGCTTCTGCAGAGTTCCGCAACGGTGACGTCACAGAGGAGGAAGTGTGGCGAACGGCGGCCTGCGGACCCGGCCGGAGTTCTGGCCGGTCCTGCTGCTCAGCGTCGCGCTGGTCGCGGTGCTCGGCGGTTGGGGTGCGACCAGTTACCTCGATCGGACCCGGCGTGAGCCGCCCTGTACACAAAGGACCGCGCTGCGGATCGCGGTGGCGCCGAGCGTCGAGCCGCCCGCCCGACAGGTCGCGCGCGACCTCGCCGCCCGGGAACGCTGCCTCGACGTGGTGGTGGAGGCGCGCGAGTCCGCGGACGTGCTGCGCGACCTCGCCCGTCCGGCGGCCAGCGGTGCGGGGGCCAGCACGACGACGGGTCCGCCGCCCACGACTCCCACCGCTCCCCCCGACGCCTGGTTGCCGGAGTCGACGCTGTGGCTGCGCCGCGCCCACGCCGCCGGCGCCTTCCAGGTGCCGGCGGAGGGCGTCTCCGTGGCGAGCACCCCGGTCGTGCTGTCGCTCGACGAGCGGTCGGCCGCGCGGCTGAGGCGCGACCGCAACCTCGGTTGGGCCGGTCTGGTCGCCGCCGAACGACCACCACTGCCCGTCGTGCTGCCCGACCCGACGGCCAGCCCGCTCGGCTTCGGCGCGCTGGTGGGCATCCGGGCGCTCGCCGACGCCGCCCAACCGACGGCGGGTGCGGCCGGTGCGGCGGCGATCATGCGTCGACTGGCGGCCCGCACGGCGCCGTTCCCCGGCGCGGCCCCCGCACCCACCGGCCCCGGTGCGGCCGAATCCGCGGTCGTCAGCACCGAGCAGGCGATCCTCCTGGCCGCCGCCGCCGACGGCGGTACGCGCCAGGTCGCCGTCTACCCGCCGGCGCCCGTACCCGGCCCGGACTACCCGTACGCGATCCTCGCCTCCGATGCGCGCCGCGAGGGTGCCGCCGCCTTCCTGCGCGGGATGCTCGCCGCCGAGGGCGCGACGGCGTTGACCGGCCACGGCCTGCGTACCCCGAGCGGCGGGTCACCCGCCGCCATCCCCGCCGGCAGCGGGATCCGCACCGGGACATACCCCCCGGCGTCCCTACCCGCAGAGACGGCAGCGACCGCGCTGCTCAACGCGTGGGGCGGGGTGCACATCAGCGCCCGGATGCTCGCGGTGCTGGACATCTCCGGATCGATGGCCGCGCAGTTGCCGGGGTCGACGGAGACCCGGCTCTCCGCCATGATCAAGGCCGCCCAGGGCGGCGCGGAGCTGCTCCTGGGCACCACCGAGCTCGGCATCTGGGAGTTCTCCACCGACCTGGACGGCGAGCGTGACTACCGCGAGGTGATTCCGGTCGGTCCGGTCGGCCCGCGCCGCGCGCAGATCGTGGACGCGCTCGACCGGGTACGGGTCAAGCCGAACGGCGCGACCGGGCTCTACGACACCACACTCGCCGCGTACCGCGACGCGACCCGGAACTGGACCGTTGGGCGGATCAACATGGTGCTGGTCCTGACCGACGGCAAGGACGACAACGCCAGCGGGATCAGCCGGGCGAAGCTGCTCGACGAGCTGGCCGCGCTGCGCGACAAGCGCCGTCCGGTGCCGATCCTGTTCATCGGCGTCGGCCCGGACATCGATCCGGACGAGCTCAAACAGATCGCCCGTGCTACCGGCGGACGGGTCGCGCTGACCCCACGACCGTCCGGCATCCAGCGGATCTTCTACTCCGCGCTGGCCGAGTTCAGCTGCCTGCCGCCGAAGTGCCGCCGATGACGGCCACCACGCGGAACCGCGTCGGGGCCGCCGGGCCGCCCGCCGCCCGGCCGGCGGGCGCGGCCGGCGGCCCCGACGCGGTGGACCGCCGCCGGCGGCGCCTCGCCACCTGGGCGGGCGCGCTCCTGCTCGTGGTGGTCGCCGTGCTGCAGCGCCCCGGACGCGCCACCTTCGACACCAAGCTGGACCTGGCCGTCGACCCGATCGGGTTCATGGCCCGGGCGCTGCACCTGTGGAACCCGGAGGCGGCCTCGGGGGAACTGCAGCAGCAGGCGTACGGCTATCTGTTCCCGATGGGCCCGTTCTTCGCCGTCGGTGACCTGCTCGGCCTGCCCCCGTGGGTGACCCAGCGAGCCTGGAGCGCACTCCTGCTCTGCGCCGGGTACCTCGGCGTGGTGCTGCTCGCCCGGGCACTGCGGATCGGCGCCGAGCCCGGGCGGCTGCTGGCCGGGCTGGCCTACGCGCTCGCGCCCCGGATGCTGACCGAGATCGGCCCGCTCTCCGCGGAGATGCTGCCGGTGGTCGTGCTGCCGTGGGTGCTGCTGCCGTTGGCGGCGGTGCGCCGCATCGGCTCGGCCCGGCGCGCGGCGGCCCTCTCCGGGTTCGCCGTGCTCTTCATGGGCGGGATCAACGCCGCCGCCACCGTGATGGCGCTGGTGCTGCCCGCGCTCTGGTTGGCGACCCGGCGCTGGGACCGGCAACTGGCCGTGCTCGCGGCCTGGTGGTGCGTCTTCGTGGCGGGCGCGACCCTCTGGTGGGTCGCGCCGCTGCTGCTCTTCGGGCAGTACAGCCTGCCGTTCCTGGACTACATCGAGTCGTCGGCGACGACCACCGCGGTGACCTCGCTCTTCCAGGCCGTACGCGGCACCAACCAGTGGGTCGGCTACGTCGTCCAGGGCGAACCATGGTGGCCGGCCGGCTGGGTGCTCATCGACAGCCCCGCACTGATGGCCGCGACCGCGCTGATCGCCCTGGTCGGCCTGGTGGGGCTCGCGTTGCGCGACCTGCCCGAGCGCCGGTTTCTCGTACTCGGCGTGCTGACCGGGCTGACCCTGCTGACCACCGGCTACCTCGGCACGCTGGACAGCCCGCTCGCCCCGTTCGTCCGCGACCTGCTCGACGGGCCACTCGCGCCGCTGCGCAACGTGCACAAGTTCGAGCCGGTGCTGCGGCTTCCGCTCCTGCTCGGCCTCGCCCACGCGGCCAGCCACCTGGTCGCCCGGCGTCGGGTGCGGATCCACGCGGCACCGGTCGTGGCGGGGCTGCTGCTCGTCGCGTCCGCGCCCGCGTGGATGCTCATGCTGCGGCCGGGTCCGGGCTGGACGGACCTGCCCACCCACTGGCGGCAGGCGGCCGGCTGGCTCGCCGCGCAGGATCCGCAGGCCCGTACGCTGGTCGTCCCCGGGTCCGGGTTCGCGCAGCACACCTGGGGCCGGACGGTGGACGAGCCACTTCAGCCGCTGGCCGGCGCACCCTGGGCGACCCGGCACCAGATCCCGCTCGGCTCCGAGGGCAACATCCGGGTGATGGACGCCGTCGAGACGGTCCTGGCGCAGGGCCGTGGCTCACCGGCGCTCGCCGACTTCCTCGCCCGCTCCGGCTACCGCTACCTGCTGGTCCGCCACGACATCGACCGGACGGCCAGCGGCGCCCCGCCGATCGCGGTCATCCGGCAGGCGATCGCGGGCTCCCCGGGGCTGCGGCCGGCCGCGTCGTTCGGCCCCGAGGTGAGCGTCGACGATCCGCAGCGCAGCCCGGTCGACGCGGCGCAGTCCGTACCGGCGATCGAGATCTTCGCGGTCGACCGCGCGGTGCCCACCGTCTCGGCGTCGGCCCGCGCCGACGTGCCGGTGGTCAGCGGCGGACCGGAGTCGCTGCTCGGGGTGCTCGAGCAGGGCCTGCTCGACCCACGGCAGCCGGTCCTGCTGACCGGCGACGCGGAGCCGGCCGACGCAACCGGGCCGCGGATCGTCACCGACGGGCTGCGTCGGCGCGAGCTGAACGTGGGCCGGATGCGCGACAACGTCAGCCACACCCTGACCGCCGACGAGGCGACCCGGCAGGGACGGATCCGCACCGACCTGCTCCCGTTCGCCGCCGACGGGCATCAGACCGTCGCCGCATACCAGGGCATCCGGTCGGTGGACGCGTCCAGCAGCGCCAGCTTCGCCGACTCCGGCGGCGGCACCGAGCCCTCCTACCTCCCGTTCGCCGCGCTCGACGGCGACCCGGCCACCGCCTGGCGCTCCGACCCGTTCGAACCGGCCTCGGGCCAGTGGCTGGAGATGACACTCGACACGCCGCTCCGGGTCACCGAGGTGACCGTGGACTTCTCCGACGACCTGCGGACGGCGCTCCCGGTCGGGCTGGTGCGGGTCAGCACCGACCAGGGTGCGGTCGACCGGGCGGTGCCCGACACTCCCGGGCCGCACCGGCTCGAGACGCTCCCCGGCCTGACCACGACCGTACGGGTGACGGTGCTCGCCCTCCGCCAGGGCTACAGCGGCGGCGCGGTGGGGCTGCGCGAGCTCGGCGTTCCAGGGCTGGCTGCCCAGCGTGGGCTGCGCGCGCCGACGGACCTGAGCGGGGGGCCGGCGCCGGCGTACGCGTTCAGCCGCGCCCCGCAGGACCGAGCCGCCTGCTTCACCGGCCCGGACGGGCTCCGCTGCGACCAGTTCCTGGCCCGTACGGGCGAGGAACCGCTGGGCGTGGACCGGTTCTTCGCGACGCCGGTGGACGCGACGTACCACCTGCGCCTGACCGCGCGACCGCGTCCGGGCGGGTCGATGCCGGTGGACCGCCCGGTGACCGCCTCGGCGTCGTCGGTGCTCGCCGGGGACGTCACGGTCGCCGCCGACGCGGCGGTGGACGGCGATCCGACCACGGCCTGGCTCGCGGAACCGGTCGACGACCGTCCGACGCTGCGCCTGCGGTGGGGGCAGCGCCGGACGATCGACCGGGTGCGACTGGTCGCGCCGGCGACGCCGGTCTCCGCCCGGCCGCGGCAGGTCGTGCTGCGCACCGCGTCCCGGTCGGCCACCGCGCCGGTCGACGCCGACGGCTGGATCCGCTTCCCGAAGCTGACCACCGACCGGCTGGACATTGCGGTGACCGCGTTCGACGGCGCGGTGGCCGACCCGCGCGGCAACGCCTGGCCGGCGCCGGTCGGCGTCGCCGAGGTCGAGGTTCCCGCGCTCGCCGACCTCCTGCGGCCGGCCGGTGCCGGCACGCCGGTGGCGGTGCCCTGCGGCAGGGGGCCGACGGTGACGCTCGACGGCGTCGGGTACCCGACCTCGGTCTCCGGCACCCTGGCGGACCTACGCGCCGGCCGGTCGCTGGCGGTGACCCTTTGCGACGACTTCGCGAGCGAGGGGGTGCAGCTCCCCGCTGGCGAACACCGCCTGCGCACGGTGCCCTCGGCCGCGTTCGTCGTGGACTCGGCGGCGCTCGTGCCGGACGGGACCGGCAAGGCGGCGCCGACCCGGTCACGCGACGTGCAGGTCGACCGGTGGGCCGCCACCGACCGGACGGTCACGATCGGCGCGGGCGAGGCGGCGCTGCTCGTCGTGACGGAGAACTTCAACGCCGGCTGGACCGCGACGCTGGACGGCCGGCGGCTACGGGCCGAGCGGGTCGACGGTTGGCAGCAGGCGTTCGAGGTGCCGGCCGGCAGCGGCGGCACCGTGATGCTCCGCTTCACCCCTGACCAGCCCTATCGGGCCGGGCTGGTGGCGGGCGCTGTCGCCGTGTTCGTCGTCGGACTCGCCGCGCTCGTGCCGGCTCGACGCCGCCGGCCGGTGGAGGGCCCGGCGACGGACCGGCCGGCCCGTACCGGCGGCGGGTGGTGGGTCGTGGTGCCGCTGATGGCGCTCGCGGTCGCCCTCGGCGGCGTGGCCGCCGCCGCGCTGCTGCTCGCCGCCATGCTGGTGCGCCTGCTGCGGCCGGGTGCCCTGCCGGGGATCGCCTTCGTCGCCGGCGCCGGCGGCATCTCGGTGGCCGTCCTGGGCCGACTGCTCGGGCACGGGCAGGAATGGGTGTACGGGACCGTCGTGCAGGCGGCGATGCTCGCGGCGGTGTGCGCCGTCGCGGCGACCGTGGTGCCGGACGCCGCCCGCCCGCCCGAGGCCGACACCGAGCCGTCCCCGGAGCCCTCGCCGTCGCCGGAGCCCTCGACCGCGCCACCGGACGAGGAGCCGTACCGGGCGACGCTCGGCCGGTCGGTCGCGCTGTTCCGCGGCTTCCTGCACGAACAGATCGACCCGGACCGGTTCTACTCGCTGCTCGCCGACGACTCCGTACGCCAACTGCGGTCCTACGTGGACCTCGCCGGCGCCCGGGTCCTCGACGTGGGTGGCGGCCCCGGCTACTTCGCCACCGAGTTCCGGCGGGCCGGCGCGGCGTACATCGGTCTGGACCCGGCCGTCGGTGACTTCGCCGCAGCCGGCGCCGCGGTGTCGGGCATGCTGCGGGGCAGCGGGACCGCGCTGCCCGTACGGTCCGGCGGGGTGGAGGTCTGCTACTCGTCCAATGTGCTCGAACACGTCGCCGAACCCGAGGCGATGCTCGACGAGATGGTCCGGGTGACCCGCCCCGGTGGCACCGTGTACGTGTCGTTCACGCCGTGGCTGTCCCCGTGGGGCGGCCACGAGACCTCGCCGTGGCACTTCCTGGGTGGCGAGCGGGCCCGGCGGCGCTACCTGCGTCGTACCGGCCGAGAGCCGAAGAACCGGTTCGGGCACACCCTGTTCCCCGTCAGCGCCGCGCGGGCGATGCGGTGGGCCAGGGCGGCCCGGCGCGTCGGCGCCATCGACATCGTTGACGTGCTGCCCCGGTACCACCCGGGGTGGGCGCGGTGGGTGGCCCGGGTTCCGGCGCTGCGGGAAACGCTCACTTGGAACTTCACAATGGTGCTCCGGAAAACGGCGGAACCCGATGATTGAGCGTATGAAGATGCGGCTCAGGGGTCGCTTCCGGATGTAACTCGGTAGTAACCTCTGGCAGCCGGCAAGCAGTCCGCCTGCCGAACCACCCGTCCCTCAATACGTGGAGGCACTATGAGGTCTCGCGTCATCGGCGCCGCGCTGTCCGGCGTCGGTGTCCTCGCGTTGGTCTTCGCCGGCGGTCTCACGTTCGTCGTGGCACCCCAGGTGGACCGTCTGCCGTACGACCTGGAGCGTACCCAGTCCGTCGCCGAGGCACCCAACGCCCGCTTCATGCAGATCACCAACGGCAAGGCGGAGGTGAACCAGGCCACCCTGCGTTCGACCGTCACCGTCACGCCGGACACCAGGGAGACCGCCAAGCTGGACGGCTCGCTCGACGGCAACGCCGTCGTGTGGCTGGTCGGGCAGGAGGTCATCCGCACCGACACCAAGGCCCTGATCAGCGCCTACAGCACGTCGCTGGCACTCGACCGGAAGTCCGGCGCCGCCCAGCAGTGGGACAAGCAGTGGCTCGACACCGGCAACGACCGGCAGAGCGTCAACTACTCGGGCCAGATCTACAAGTTCCCGTTCGGCACCGAGAAGAAGACCTACGAGATCTTCGACCGGGACATCAGCACCACCCAGCCGGCGCGCTTCGTCAAGACCGAGCAGATCAACGGGCTGGAGACCTACCAGTTCACCCAGGAAATCCGCGACGCGACGCAGCCGTTGCCGGCCGACCGCCTGCAACTCCTGGTGGGCCAGTTGGTGCCCGGTGCCACCACCGGCCGGGTCAGCTACAGCAACACCCGCAAGGTGTGGGTGGAGCCGACCACCGGCCAGTTCGTCAAGGTGGAGGAGACGCAGAGCAAGAAGCTCGTCGGCGACAACGGGCAGGAGACCGTCATCCTCGACGCGGTCTTCACCTACACCGACGACGCGATCGCAAGCAGCGCCGACAAGGCGGGCTCGAACCGGCAACTGCTCCAGATGGTCAAGCTGTGGGGTCCGCTCACGCTCGCGGTCATCGGCCTGGCGCTGTTGATCGTCGGTCTCCTCATGACCCTGCGCCGTCCCCGCGTGGCGACGGTCGGCGGCAGCGTCCCGGGGGCCCGCCGGGGCTCCGGCCGCCACGCCGACACGGGCCCGGCGGAGGCCGATCCCGACCGGCAGCAGAAGACCGACAGGTAGACGACCAGCTCGACGGATCGACCTGGATGGGGCGGTCCGAGGGGCCGATCGAATTTTGAGGAGTCCCGCATGGAGGAACCGATGGACCACCTGGTCTGGGTCGACTCCGAACCTGGGCCGAGACGGATGGTCTACTTCAACGAGTTGTGGCCCCGGATCGGAATCCGTCCGGACGACGTGTACCGGACCTGGGGCGCCGGATTCGGGGCCCGGCTCACCACCGCCCAGCTCGACGCGCTCCGCGCCGAGACCCTGGTACGGAAGATCGAGGCCGACACGCCCACCCGGCCGGCCCCGTACCGACGCAGCACCTCAGCGGATCGCGTCCCAGGGTCGTACATCGTCCAGATGCGACCCGGCGGCGCGGACCCTGAGGCCGCCGCCCGGCAGGTCGGTGTCGCTCCCACCGGGCTGTTCAGGACCGCTTATTTCGGGTTCGCCGCGAACATGACGGATGCCCAACTTGACGTGGTCCGCCAGAATCCGGACGTCATCTGGGTGATGGACGACATCCTCGTCGGCCCGTGAGCTGGCCGCTCAGCCACCCTCGCCACACCGCTCCACGGCATGTTCGACAGGCGCGATGGCGGCTGTACCCCACGGTACGCAACCGGCTGCCGGACCGGCGCTATCCGACCGTCAGGTGCCGCTCGGCGGGACGCTTTGCGCGCTGATGGCGCCGGACCGCGATGACCACCGTCCACACGGCACCGACCAGCACGCTGAGGGTTGCCAAGGCCTCGGCTGCCAGCGCCGCAAGTGCCTTCGAACGCGGATCGTGGAACCGGGGAGGATCCCCGATCGAGAAGGACGAGGTGGCCTGCTCGTCCGAGACCGTGCAGGTCAGCGTGTACGTGCCGACCGGTTTGGCGCGCATCATCTGCAGGCCGCGCCAACGCTCGCCATCCACCTCCAAGGTGAGATCGTCGGCGAGCATCGAAACCAGAACCGACTCTTCGAGCTTCTGGGTGTCCGCCTCCGAATATTGGCAGGCTGGGAGAGACTGCTCGCCCTTGACCCACACCATCTTCCCGGTCTCGGGCATATGCACGGTGAGCGGCTGCCCGGGCGTGACGCGCTGCCCGAGGTCACCCCCGAACTGCCCGAGGTCACCCCCGAAGGGAATCAGGAACAGCAGCGCGGCGGCGGTCAGCACGCCGCCTGCGGCGATCAGCGCCGCGACGAGGTACCAGATCCGGCGGGGCCGTAGCGGATCGACAGCGACGGACGCCGGAGCAGGATCCATGGAAGCATGATTGCTTGTTGCCTCTGGCCGTGCCAGTACCTGTTCGGTCACGGGGCAGGTTGGCCCTTCAGTCGCGACGACTACGGTTCGTTCCGGTCGAGGGCGACCGACCTGGCCGCCGTACCTCGCTGCCGAACCGCAGCTCCGTCGCTGGTCCGCCGGATCGCCGCGAGGAGGTTCTGTGCGGTGGTCGCTGCCGGGCAGCGCGGGATTCGGCACACCGGGCAGCATCCGTCCCTGCCTGGTCGGTGGTGGCGCAGGACCGTCCGGGCCGTCAGGGTGAGCCGGTTGCGGATCTGGGCCAGGGAGAGAAACGGCGCGGTCACCGGGTCAAACCGACCAGGATGGCCAGGCGCGCCACGTCGGCCGGTGCCGGGCCGCCGCGCACCACGTCGGCGATCACCGTACGCGCCACCGGCCGGCACCGGATCTCCGCAGGCGCAGCCCGTTCGGCGTCGACCAGATGCCGGTAGCCGGGAGCGTCGCAAGAGCGGTCAGCGCGGCTCCCTTGAGACGCTGCCGGGCGTCGGCGTGTTCGTCGCTGAGTAGCACACTGCCACCCTCATCAGGTCGGTACCACCAGCAGCACCGTCACCGTTCGGCCGTCGACAGCGGGAGCGCTGAATCCAGCGATCAGTGGCTCCCACCGTCGTCGGCCGCACGCGGCGTCGGCGCTCCCGGCGTTTTGCGCAACCAGAGCCACACACCTGCCAGTCCGCACCCCGCGCCGAGGAACACGATCGCCGTCTCCTCCAGCTCGGAGAGATCGTCCAGGAACGGAAAAGTGTGCGAGAGAGCCAACGCCACAAACGCAATCAGCAACAATAGGATGGCCAAAACACGCTGTCGGATCATGGGCCTTATTCGAGCACACTGGACAGCAGCGCCAGCAGGTCGGACACCAGCCGCACCAACTGCGGTCAGTGCGCGTGCTGGTACGTCACCCACGCGTGCTCCACCCGCCGGCCCAGCTCGCGATCGGAACCACCGTCCACCGGTTCTGCCCGGCCGGGGGCATCTCGTAGCGGGCAAAGTCGCCCGTGTCCCGTCGGGCACGGTGATCGGCTGATCGCGAGCAGCCTGCCGGAATCGACGTCGTGGTTGCTGTCGCTCGACCTCGCGGTGGACGGCAGCGCTCGCGCGGCTCCTTGAAGGGGTCAGCGGCCCATCAATTGGGCGATCAACTCCTCCGCCAGGGGCCACGGGCCGTACCCGTCGGCGGTGGTGACGTGCCCGGCGTCGCCGAGGTCGACCAGTGCGGACCCCCACCGCCCGGCGTAGTGCGCCGCCCGCTCGTACGCCATCATCGGGTCGTTGCAGCTCGCGGCCAGGATCGACGGGAACGGCAGCGGCTCGTTCCGGCCGGGCACCAGCAGCACACGGGTCACGGCCGAGAGGTTAGCGTCGAACCGGCAGCCGCGCCGCCCCGCGCTGCGGGCGGCATCGGAGACACCGAGTACGAGGAGGATGCCCGTGGCGTGGATCTCGCTGACCACCGACTACGGCCTCGCCGACGGGTTCGTGGCCGCCTGCCACGGGGTGATCGGGCGGATCGCCCCGGCCGCCCGGGTGATCGACGTGACCCACCTGGTCCCGCCGGCCGATGTGCGCCGGGGCGCCGCCGTGCTCGCCCAGACGGTGCCGTACCTGCCGGTCGGGGTGCACGTCGCGGTGGTCGATCCTGGGGTGGGCACCGCCCGGCGCGGGATCGCCCTGGCCGCCCCCGGTGGGCTGCTGGTCGGGCCGGACAACGGGCTGCTGCTGGACGCCGCCACCGCGCTCGGTGGCGTCACGGCGGCCGTCGAGCTGACCAACCCACAGTGGCTGGCCCCCGAGGTGTCCCGCACCTTCCACGGCCGGGACGTGTTCGCCCCGGTCGCGGCCCGGCTGGCGCTCGGCGCGCCGCTTTCCGACGCCGGCCCGGCGGTCGACCCCGCCGATCTGGTCCGGCTCCCCGAGCCGGTGGTGCGGCCCGGCCCCGACGGCTTCACCGCCGAGGTGCTGACCATGGACCACTTCGGCAACGTGCAGCTCGCCGCGCCGGGTGAGCTGCTGGCCAGGCTGCCGGCCCGGCTGTGGGTGGCCGGGCGTCCGGCGGCGCACGGGCGGACCTTCGGCGACGCCCCGCCCGGCGAGCTGGTGGTGTACGTCGACTCCGCCGGCCTGGTCGCGGCGGCGGTGAACGGCGGCCGGGCCGCCGACGTGCTCGCGGCCGGGCCGGGCGACCTGGTGGCCGTCACCGCCGCCTGAGGCCGACACCGGGCAGGGGCGGTCGGGGGAACGGCCGGGAACGGCCGTCCGATGGGTGACGAAATCGGACCACCGCCGGACTGATGCCCGGTGGCCGCTTGTGGAATGCTCTTCCGGTGGGTGAACAATGGGTTCCGTCGGCATGCCCCTGCTGCGCATCGAAAACCGGGGGCGGCACCTGCCCGGTCTGCTTCTGGACCGACGACGGCCAGGGCGACGCCGACGCCGACGTGGTGCGGGGCGGCCCGAACGGCGACCTGAGCCTGTCTCTCGCGCGGCTCAACTTCGCCATCTACGGCGCCAGCCACCCCCGCTACCAGGAGATCGTGCGCCCGGCCCGCCCGGAGGAACGCCCCTGACCCGCCCCCGAACGTGGGGACGGGCCGGGGCGACGCCGGACGCCGCGCCGACGCGGGACCGGGCGAGGGGCCAGGACACGAGGGGCCAGGACACGAGCGCCCGGGGCCAGGCCGGTCGCGGTCAGCAGCGCGGGGCGGCCCCGCCGTACGCGGCGGAGATGTACGCGTGGCTGACGTACTGCCCGCTGGCGAGGCGGTTCCACCGGTTCGTGGTCCGGTAGGGGCCGCTGACGGTCTGGCCGGTGACGTAGCACTGGATCGGCACGTGGGCGTACGTGGCGGCGAGGCCACGGACGGCGTACCCGGTGCCGGGGCCGGTGCGGAGGTTGAGCGGGCCGGAGCCGATCACGCCGTGCGGGCCGGTGCCGGTCCACAGGTACGCGACGTCCACCCAGGCGTTGTCGGTGAGTTGGAGGCCGTCCCAGAAGGTGCCGTCGGCGAGGTCGACGCCGCCAGGGTTCAGCACGGTCCGGCCGAACTGGTCCCGCCCGCCGTTGTAGCCGGACTGGTACGCCGCCTGCGCCTCGGGCCTGCCCTGGGGGAGGTCCTTCCAGTTCTCCCGGACGGCGGCGGGGTTCCAGTAGTCGTCCCGGGTGTTCCACGGCCCGACGTCCCAGACCGGGGCGTACTCGCAGCGGCTGCCGCTGGTGGTGCAGACCCGGAGGGTGTAGTCGCCGGTGCCGCGCGGGGAGAGCGAGCGCCGGGACGGCAGCGCCGCGAAGTGGTCGCGGGACGTGACGACGTGCCCGTTGGCGGTGGTCCCGCCGACCAGCCCGATCCGGGTGGCGTAGACCCGGTAGACCCGGCCGGGGGTGGACGCGGCGGCGACGGCAGCCCGGTCAGGGGTGGACGCGGCGGCGACGGCAGCCCGGTCGGCGGTGAGCCGGACGGCGCGTACCGCGAGGGTGGCCCCGGCGGCGCGGGCGGTGAGCAGCACCCGGGCCTGGACCCGGGTGACCGGCCGGTCGAAGACGGCGGCCGGGCCGGCCGTGCGCCACTCGGTCCAGCCGGCGGCGTGCCGGCCGCGCACCTGGACCTCCACTGCGGCGTCCGGGCCGGCGTCCGCGTCCACCTCGGCACGGACCCGGGTGGCGGGTCGGATCAGGGCGTGCTCCGGGCTCAGATACGCACCCTCGGCGACCGGCGTGTGCCGGTCCAGGGCGGCGGAGGTGACGGCTTGCGGCGTCCGGTCGGCCAGCCGGAGCCCGCCGTCGGCCCAGCGGGCGTTGAGGCCGTCGGCGCGGGAGAGGTCGGCGTCCCACCGCTCGGTCGACACCACCGGGTCGGCGGCGCGGGGAGCTGCGGCGGCGGCCGCCGTCAACAGGGCGGGGACGGGCGGGACGGGGGCGGCGGCCGGGTAGAGCGCGAGGGCGAGAGCGACGGCGAGCAGCGGGGAGAGGACGAGGCGACGGGCGCGAGTACGTGGACAATTCACGTTGTTCCTCCTCAGAACCCCCTGATCGTCACGCTTTGGTAGATCGATGGGAACCTCCGTACAAATGGCGATACATGCGAATCCCACTCGGGGAGGGAGAATGGCGGGGTGCCCGAAGGCGACACCGTCTGGAACACCGCCCGCGTCCTGCACCGCGCCCTCGTCGGGGCCCGGCTCACCGGCTCCGATTTTCGGGTGCCGCAGTTGGCCACCGTTGACCTGACCGGCTGGACGGTGCGCGAGTCGGCCAGCCGGGGCAAGCACCTGCTGCTCCGGCTCACCGCCCCGGAGCCGGTCACCGCCCCGGCCGCCGCTGACGATCGGACGACCCGCTGGACGCTGCACTCGCACCTGCGGATGGACGGGGCCTGGCGGGCGTACGCGCCGGGCGAACGCTGGACGGCCCGGCCCGCGCACCTGATCCGGGCGGTGCTGCGCGGCCCCGAGGCGGTGGCCGTCGGGTACCACCTGCACGAACTGGCGCTGGTGCCGACGGCCGAGGAGGACACGCTGGTGGGGCACCTCGGGCCGGACCTGCTCGGCGTCGACTGGGACCCGGCCGAGGCGGTCCGCCGGCTCGCCGCGCACCCGGCGGCGGCGATCGGGGAGGCGCTGCTCGACCAGCGCAACCTGGCCGGCGTCGGCAACCTGTACAAGTGCGAGGTGCTGTTCCTGCGTGGGATCTCGCCGTGGACCCCGGTCGGCTCGGTGCCCGACCTGGTCGGCACGGTGACGCTCGCGCAGAAGCTGTTGGCGGCCAACCGGGGGCGGTGGACCCAGAGCACCACCGGCTCGCTGCACCGGGGGCGGACCAGCTACGTGTACGGCCGGCGGGCCCAGCCCTGCCGCCGCTGCGGCACCGCGATCCGCAAGGAGGAGCTGGGCGTACGGGTCACCTACTGGTGCCCGGCCTGTCAGCCCGCCCCGCTGGCTGCCGCGCCGCCCCGACCTGCGCCGTCCTGAACCCGGCGGCCGGGCCGGTCGCCCCCCTGACCTGCCCGGACGCGTCCGTCCCACGGGCCGGGACATTCGCAGATACGGACGATTGGGTAATTCCTAACCCGGGGTCCGACGTCGCATGCTGCGGTTGAGTGCTCACCGATCGTCAACAGGCGCGGTCGGCCGCCCCGAGGAAGTGGCGGTCGGCCCGCCTCGATCCCGGGGAGAGCCATCGTGCTGTTCCGCAGACTGCGCCCCAACCTCACCGGCCGGGCCGTCCGCACCGGCCGGGAGGGCGGGCCGACCGTGCCGGCCGCCCGGGCCGCCGAGGAGGCGGCCCCCGCCCCGGCCAGCCTCGACCCGGCCGCGGTCCCGCGCTGCTTCGGGCCGGTGCCCAACTTCGCCGCCAGCCCGCTGCCGGTCCCCGACGGGCGGGGCGGAACGATCCCCGGCACCGGCCTGCGCAAGTTCGTCGACGCGCTGCCGGGCCCTGGCGAGGCGGGCCGCACCGAGCTGGGCGGGTACCTGCCGGTGGCCGTACCCGACACCATCACCTGGCCGGGCTGCGACTACTACGAGATCGGCCTCCAGGAGTACGCCCAGCGCCTGCACCGCGACCTGCCCGCCACCCGCCTGCGCGGCTACCGGCAGCTCAACCTGGGCACCGACGGCTCCGGGCACAATACGGTCGCCCCGCCCGACCGGCCGTACCTGCTCGGGCCGGTGATCGTGGCCCGGCGGGGCCGGCCGGTACGGATCAAGTTCATCAACCAGCTCCCCACCGGCCGGGCCGGCGACCTGTTCCTGCCGGTCGATCCGACCCTCGACGGGGCGGGAGCCGGGCCGCTGGACGGGCCGGCGCCGTACCCGCAGAACCGGGCCGTGCCGCACCTGTACGGCGGGCAGACCGGCTGGATCAGCGCCGGCAACCCGTGGCAGTGGGTGACCCCGGCCGGCGAGATCACCCCGTACCCGACGGGGGTGGGGCTGACCCACGTGCCGGACATGCCGCCGCCCGGCCCCGGGGCGACGACCCTGTACTACCCGAACGAGCAGAGCGGCCGGCTGATGTGGCTGCACGACAACACGCTCGGCCTGTCCCGGCTCACCGTCCACTCCGGGCAGCTCGCGCTCTACCTGCTCACCGACCCGGCCGAGGAACGCCTCGTCGCCGACGGGGTGCTGCCCGCCGAGCAGTTGCCGCTGGTGATCCAGGACCGCACCTTCGTGCCGGACGACACCCAGCTCGCCGCCGAGGACCCGACCTGGGACCGGGACCGCTGGGGGGCCCGGGGCAGCCTGTGGCACCCGCACGTCTACCAGCCCCGGCAGAACCCGTACCGGGCCTCGGGCGGCAACCCGACCGGCCGCTGGGACTACGGCCCGTGGACCGGCCCCCCGCCGGGCCGGGAGGCGGCCGCCCGAATGGGGCCGGACCAGGAGACCGACGGCCGCCCGGCCGGGCCGGCGCCGAACCCGCACCACGATCCGGTCGCCGCCCCCGACGAGCCACCGCTGACCCCGGGCGTGCCGCACCCGTCGGCGGTGCCGGAGGCGTACGGCGACACCCCGCTGGTCAACGGCGTCGCCTACCCGTACCTGACGGTGGCGCCGAGGGCGTACCGGTTCCGGATCCTCAACGCCTGCGCGGACCGCGGCCTGAACCTCCAGCTCTACCGGGCCCGCTCGGACGGCCCGATGTGGGGCCCGGACGGCGAGCTGCGCGACGCCGACGCGGGCGAGGTGCCGATGGTGGAGGCGGTCCGCTCCCCCGGCCGCCCGGCGCGCTGGCCCACGGACGGCCGCGACGGCGGGGTGCCGGACCCCGCCGCGACCGGGCCGGAGTTCGTCCAGGTCGGCAACGAGTGCGGGCTGCTGCCCGCCCCGGTGGTGCTGCCCAACCGCCCGGTGGGCTACCGGTACGACCGGCAGGACCCGACCGTGCTGAACGTCGACGGGCACACCCTGCTGCTCGCCCCGGGGGAACGGGCCGACGTGGTGGTCGACTTCTCCGCCGTCCCGCCCGGGGCCACGGTGATCCTGTACAACGACTGCCCGGCCCCGCTGCCCCGGTTCGACCCCCGCTACGACCACCACACCGACGCGCCGGACCGCACCGCCGTGGGCGGGATCGCCGGCACCCGCCCCGGGTACGGCCCGAACACCCGCACCCTGCTCCAGTTCCGGGTGGCCGGCGAGCCCGCCGAGCCGTTCGACCTGGCCCGGCTCGCCGACCAACTACCCGCCGCGTACGCGGCCAGCCAGCGCCCGCCGATCGTGCCCCAGCCGGCGTACGACGCCGCGTTCGGCACCCGCACGGCCGGGGACACCGTGGTCACGGCGCACGCCACCTCGGTCAGCTTCACCCCGGCCGGTGCCGCCGCCCCGGTGACCCTGCCGCTGGCGGTCAAGGCGGTGGGTCAGCTGTTCGAGCCGGCGTACGGGCGGGTGGCCGGCAGGCTCGGGGTCGCCCACCCGAACGCCGGCCCGCTCGGCCCGGTGACCCTGCCGCTCGGGCCGGTCGACCCGGCCACCGAGACCCTGGTGATCGCCGACCCGACGGTCCCGATCGGCGCCCCCGCCGACGGCACCCAGCTCTGGCGGATCACCGGGGACGCCGGGCAGACCCACCCCGTGCACGTCGGCGGCTGCGACGTGCAGCTCGTCAACCGGGTCGGCCGGGACGGCACGATCCGCCTGCCGGAGGCCAACGAGCTGGGCTGGAAGGAGACGGTCCGGGTCAACCCCCGGGAGGACGTGGTCGTGGCGCTGCGCCCCGTCGCGCCCGTTCTGCCGTTCAAGCTCGGCGACAGCGTCCGGCTGCTCGACCCGACGCGCCCGGCCGGCGCCCGGATCGGCTCGACGCCGGTCAGCCCGCTCGACGGCCGGCCGGCTGCGGTGGTGAACCAGCTGGTCAACATGGGCTGGGAGTACCGCTGGCACAGCCAGCTCGGCGGCCACCGGGACCAGGGCATGAGCCGCCCGCTGGTGCTGCGGGTCGCCCCGAAGGCCCCGACCGGGCTGACGGCCACGCCGGTGGCCGGGTCGGCGACCGTGCTGCCGGCGATCGCGCTGACCTGGACCGGCAACGGCAGCCACCCGCAGGCCCGCAGCCACCTGCTCCAGCGGGCCACCGACATCGCGTTCACCGAGGGGGTCACCGCGATCACGGTGGCCGCCGCCGCCAGCCGGTACACCGACGCGACGGTCACCCCCGGGGTGACGTACCACTACCGGATCCGGGCGGAGAACGAGGTGAGCTGCTCGGCCTGGTCCAACGGGGTGCCGGCGACGGTCCGGCTCGCCGCCCCGGCCGGGCTGGTCGCGGCGATCCCGCCGGCCGCGCCGCCGCGGGTGGCGCTGCGCTGGGCGAACCGCTCCTTCGCCACCGGCGTGGACGTGCAGCGGGCCACCAACCCCACGTTCACCAGCGGGCCGGTGACCACCGCGATCGGGGTGGACGGGCAGCACCTGGACGCCGTGGTCGCCCCGGAGACCACCTACTACTACCGGGTGCGGACCACCTACCTGGGTACGGCGTCGCCGTGGTCGACGGTCGCCACCGTCAGCACCCCGCCCCGCCCCGCGCCGCCGACGGCGCTGGCCGGTGCCGCGAGCGCCCCCGCGCCCGACACGGCGACGGTGGCGCTGACCTGGGCGGCGGGGCCGCCGGGCGGGCCGGGGGCGGGTTTCGTGGTGCAGCGGGCCCTCGACCCGGCGTTCGAGCGGGAGGCCGTCGCGTTCACGGTGTACGGGCGGGGGTTCACCAACACCGGGCTGGCCCGGGGCGTGACGTACCACTACCGGGTGCGGTCGTTCAACGTGGTCGGCAGCTCGCCGTTCACCCCGGCGGTGGCGGTGAGCACCCCCGGCTGAGCGGTCAGCGGGTGGGGGCGCGCTGGGGGTCGCCGACCGTGCGCAGCTCGGCCAGCGCCGAGGCCACCCCGTGCAGCAGGTCGGTCGCCTCGGCGAGCCGGGACGCGGCGGCGTGCTCGCTGGTGGGGCGGGCGTCCTCGGCCAGGTAGCCGGCGGCGGCCACCACCAGCCGCTCGTACGCGGCCACCCCGCTTTCGAGCTGCCCGGACAGTTCCCGATGGGCCTCGGCGAGCGGGGCCCGGGCGTCGGCCGGGGCGAGCCGTAGGGCCCGCTCGACGCTGGACGTCCGCCCGGCCAACTCACGCAGTGAACGGTCGGCGGCGGCCGCCTCCAGCACGGCCGGCTCGGCCAGCCCGGTCAGCCGGCCGGTCATCCCGCCGAGGGTCAGCGCGGCCCGGTCCAGCCGGGCCCACGGCTCGGCCACGCTGGTGCCCCGCAGGGCCAGCCGGTCCCGGGCCCGGCGCACCTCGGCCACTATCCCCTGCCCGGCCGGGAGCCGTTCCACGGCGGCGACCAGCCGGGCCCGGGACCGGGCTGCGGCCTCGGCCGGATCGAGCGCCGGGGGCGCGGGGCGGGCCGCGAGGGCCCGCAGGTCGAGCCAGCGCCAGGCGGCCAGGGCCACCGCGCTGCCTGCGGCGCCGGCCCAGGCCGCGTCGGGCAGCCCGAGCCCGGCGTACGGGGTCAGCACGGCCGCCGCCCCGGTCAGGCCGCCACCCAGGACGCTCCACCGGCGGGCGGCCCGCCGCAGCCGGCGCAGCTCGCGGAAGTAGCGTGCTCGCTCGTCTGCCATGCGTGCCTCCTCACTCCGGCCGCCCGGCCGACGACGCTGACGCCGCCCGGCCCGCCCGGCCCTGGTGCCGCCCGACCAGCGGCGCTGGTGCCGCTCAGCCTGCGGCGGTGGTGCCCCCGGTGCCACGCTCCTGGCCCATGCTGGCCCGGATCTGGTCGAGCCGGGCCGCGGCGGCCGGGTCGGTGGCCGGGGCGGCCTGCCCCTGCCCCGCCGCCGAGCCGTCCTGCCGGCCGGCGAGCTGCTCGCCGGCCATGCTGGAACGGATCTGCTCCAGCCGGGACGAGCCGGCCGAGTCCAGGGACGCCTTCTGGATCTCCAGCATCCGGCCCTCGACGGAGTTGCCGGCCAGCTCGGCGCGGCCCATCGCGGTGGCGTAGCGCTGCTCGATCCGGTCCCGCACCTCGTCCAGCGAGGGGGTGCTGCCGGAGGCCGTCAGCGAGGACATCGACTCCAGCGAGCGGGCCACGCTCTCCTGCATCTTGGCCTGCTCCAGCTGGCTGAGCAGCTTGGTGCGCTCGGCCAGCTTCTGCTGGAGGATCATGGAGTTGTTCTCCACCGCCCGGCGGGCCTGCGCGGCGGCGCCGAGCGCCTGGTCGTGCAGGGTCTTCAGGTCCTCCGTGGCCTGCTCGGCCGAGACGAGCTGGGTGGCCAGCAGCTGGGCGGACTGCTCGTACTTGCCGGCCTCCGCCTCGTCGCCGCGGGCCCGGGCCTGGTCGGCGAGGACCAGGGCCTGCCGGGCGTTGCCCTGGAGCCGCTCGACCTCGGACATCTGCCGGGACAGCTTCATCTCGAGCTGACGCTGGTTGCCGATCACCGCCGCCGCCTGCTGGACCAGCGCCTGGTGCTGACGCTGCGCCTCCTCGACGGCCTGCTGGATCTGCACCTTGGGGTCGGCGTGCTCGTCGATCCGGGCACCGAAGAGCGCCATCAGGTATTTCCAGCCCTTGACGAACGGGTTCGCCATCTCCGCGGTATCCCCTCAGTAGAGTCGCGCCGCCCCGACCGTGCCGGACGGTCCGGCCGGCGGTCGAACACGGCAGTGAAGCCATGGTCCCAGCCGGGCGCCAGCCCGGATGATCCATGTACCACCAGCGGCACACGCCGCCGTCTGATCAACAGTACGCGGCGCGGGAAAGCCCGGCCACGTCGTCGGGTGGCCGGGATCGCACCGGCCACCCGGTCGGGCCGGCGGGCGAGGGGGACCCCCGCCGACGAGGCGATCCGGGGCGCGGTCGGCGGCCGGGACGGGCCGCGCAGCGGGCTGTCGATCAGGCGGTGGGCTGGCTCAGGCGGCGCAGACGACGTCGCGGTCGCGATCGCGGTCGGCTGGGCGCACCCGCGTGCTGCGCAGGGTGGCCTTCAGCGGCGAGTCCTGGTGCACCGCGACCGACACCGAGCCGTCCGTGGAGACCTGGCGCACCCTTCGGCCGGCGGCGTTCCGGACGGAAGCGCGGCCCACCGGTGTCTGCTCGACGGGCTCGTCCTGCACCGGCATCAGCACCCCCGGGAGCTGCTCGGCGAGCGCCACCGTGTCGCTGACCTCGCGGAGCAGCTCGGAGAGGCGGGCGCCGAGGGCGTCGCAGATGGCGGCCAGCAGCTCGCTGGAGGGCTCCTTCTGGCCGCGCTCGATCTCGGACAGGTAGCCCAGGCTCACGTTCGCCGCGGAGGAGACCTCGCGCAGGGTGCGCTGCTGACCCTGCCGGCGCGCCCGCAGTGCGTCACCGATCACCCGGCGTAGCAGGACCATCGCACCTCCCCTGACTGGTCTCACCCCTCCGACGGCGGTCGTTCCCGGCGCGGTGTACCGCCCCGGTGCCGACGACACGCGTCGGAGCCTTCCCGCAACCGTACCTGCTGCCGGCCCCGGTGACATCCCACCCCGCCCCACCATCTCCGGCGGTGGCCGCTCAGCGCCCACCCGTCGCGGCCGTCGCGGGATCGCCGCCGGCGGCGGCCTGCGTGCCCGGCACCGTCGCCGCACCCGCCGCATGGATCCGCTGGGCGAGCAGCCGCAACGCCTCGATCACCGTGGCGGAGCGGATGTGGTCCCGGCCGCCGTCCAGGTCGAGCCGGCTGACCTCGGCGCCGCCCGGCCCGGCGACGGCGACGTAGACCAGCCCGACCGGCTTGCCGTCCTGCGGCTGCGGCCCGGCCACGCCGGTGGTGGCCAGCCCCCAGTCGGCCCCGCAGCGCCGCCGGCCGCCCTCGGCCAGGGCGAGGGCCACGTCCGGGTCGACCGGTCCGCGGTCGGCCAGCAGGTCCTCCGGTACGCCGGCCAGCCACGCCTTCAGTTCGGTGGCGTACACGATCAGCCCGCCCCGGTAGACGCCGCTCACCCCGGCGATCTCCACGATCGAGGCGGAGAGCAGCCCGCCCGTGAGCGACTCCACGGTCGCCAGCGTCTCGTGCCGCTGGGCGAGGCGGTGCACCACCCCGGCCGCCGGGCTGCCGACCGGCCGCCGCCCGTTCGCATCCGTCTCCATGCCCGCGTTCCTTTCCCCACCGCTGCCGTCCTACGCCACCCCGCCCACGCATCCTCCCGCCCACCACCGGTGATCATGGGGCGGTCGTCCGGACACGCCGGACGGGCCGCCGACCACCCCGTGGCCACCCGCAGGCCGGGGTCGGCCGGCTGGGTCAGGAGCGGGGCCGACGGAGCCGGAGGGCCTGGGCGATGTAGTCGAAGCCGGTGACCACCGTGACGACCACCGCGGCGGCCATGATCCAGGGGCCGACGGCGGCGAGGGCGGCCGGCATCGGCCAGAGGTACCAGGTGATCGCGAGGATCTGGAGCGCAGTCTTGATCTTGCCACCCCGGCTGGCCGCGATGACGCCGTGCCGGATCACCCAGAACCGCAGCGCCGTGATGCCCAGCTCGCGGACCAGGATCAGCGCGGTAACCCACCAGGGCAGCAGGTCGTACCAGGACAGCAGCACCAGGGCCGCGCCGGTGAGCGCCTTGTCGGCGATCGGGTCGGCGACCTGACCCACGGAGGTGACCAGGCCGAAGCGGCGGGCGATCCAGCCGTCCACCAGGTCGGTGGCCGAGGCGAAGACGAAGATCAGGCAGGCCACGATCCGCCACCCGGAGTGGCTCATCGCCGACACCACGACCGTCGCTCCGAAGACCGGCACCAGCACCAGCCGCAGCAGGGTCAGCGCGTTGGCCGCGTTGAGCACCGGCACCCGGGCGACCACCGGCGACGGCGTCGACTCCGCCGCCGGAGTCACCGGCGTGCCCCGATCGGGCCGCCGTGGCGTACCTGGCACCGCACCACGTGGCTCCCCCGCTCCCTCAGGGCCCGCCGTCACCGTGCCGCGCCGGGCGCCGCCGAGATCATCTCATCCGGGACGGCGACCAGGTCCACCCCTTCGGTGGCGGTGACCGTCGCCCGCACCAGGTCACCGGGACGCAGCGCGGCCAGGTCCACGCCACCCTCGCCCGGGGCGACCAGGGTGGTCGAGCCGTCGACCTCGGGGGCCTGGTGCGCCGCCCGGCCCTCGATCACGCCGTCGTCGACCGAGTCGACCAGCACCTCGACCGTCGAGCCGAGCCGCTCCTCGGCGCGCTGCGAGCACAGCTCGTCGGCGAGCGCGCTGAGTTTGTCGTACCGGCGCTTGATGGTGGCGGCGGAGACCTTGCCGGGCAGGCCGGCGGCCTCGGTGCCGTCCTCGTCGCTGTAGTCGAACATGCCGATCGCGTCGAGCCGCGCCTCGGTGAAGAACCGGACCAGTTCGGCGACGTCGGCGCGGGTCTCGCCGGGGAAACCGACGATGAAGTTGCTCCGCGCACCGGCCTGCGGGGCCAGGGCGCGGGCGGAGGCCAGCAGCTCCAGGAACCGGTCGGTGGAGCCGAAACGGCGCATCCGGCGCAGCACCGGCTCGCTGGAGTGCTGGAACGACAGGTCGAAGTACGGCGCGACGCCCGGCGTGCCGGCGATCGCCTCGACCAGCCCGGGCCGGGTCTCGGCGGGCTGGAGGTAGCTCACCCGGACCCGGACGATGCCGGACACGGCGGCGAGCTGCGGCAGCAGCTTCTCCAGCGCCCGGGGGTCGCCCAGGTCCTTGCCGTACGACGTCGAGTTCTCGCTGACCAGCACCAACTCCCGGACGCCGCTACGGGCCAGCCACTCCGCCTCGGCGAGCAGCTCGTCGGGCGTACGCGAGACGAAGGCCCCCCGGAAGGCCGGGATGGCGCAGAACGCGCAGCGCCGGTCGCAGCCGCTGGCCAGCTTCAGCGACGCCACCGGGCCGGTGTCGAGCCGGTGCCGCAGCACCTGGCGCAGGTGGGCCGGGGTGTGCTCGTCGGTCTGCACGGCCGCCCGCGCAGTGCCGTGGCCGGGCAGCGAGACCGCGCTGTCGCGCCGGGCGACCGGGGTCAGCGGCAGCAGCTCGCGCCGGTCGCGCGGGGTGTGCGCGTCGAACGCCTCGCCGGCCACGACCGCGTCGAGCCGGGCCGCGATGTCCGGGTAGTCGTCGAAGCTCAGCACCGCCTGCGCCTCGGGCAGGCTGTCGGCCAACTCCCGGCCGTACCGCTCGGCCATGCAGCCGGCGGCGACCACCTTAGCGCCGGTGTCGGCGGCGGCCATCAGCGTCTGGATCGAGTCCTGCTTGGCCTTCTCCACGAAGCCGCAGGTGTTGACGACCACCACGTCGGCACCCTCGCCGTCGGTGGTCACCTGCCAGCCGTCGGCGTGCAGCCGGGCGGCCAACTCCTCCGAGTCGACCTCGTTACGGGCGCAGCCCAGCGTCAGCAGGGCTACGCGGCGGCCGGCGGCGGCGGACGACGGCGCCAGGTCGCGGCGCGGCGCCAGACGTGCCGAGCTGGAGTTGTCGGAAGGGGAGGTGGCAGACACCATCCGAGGGTACCGGGCGCGCGGAGGTCGCCCGGCAACGGCGGTGGTCACCCACCTCGCCGAGGGCCGGGGGCCGGGGGCCGACTGCCGAGGGCCGACTGCCGGGGGCCGAGGGCCGAGGGCCGACTGCCGGGGGCCGGGGGCCGAGAGCAGACTGCCGTCAGAGCCGGGCCGCGCCGACCCGGACCAGACGGTCGAGCAGGAAGACCTCCGTGCCGGCCAGGCCGGTGGAGCAGAACACCGACACCTGGTCCGCGCCGGTCCGCCCCGGCGCCGCCCCGGCCAGCACCGCGCCCAGGTCGGCCAGCCGCCCCGCGTACGGGGGCAGCGCGGCGAGCATCGCCGGGTCGTACGCCATCGCCTGGGCCGGCGAGTCCGTGACCAGGACGTCGGCCGCGTCCAGCAGATCGGGGCCGAACTCGGCCCGGCCCCGCTGCTTGAAGCCGACCGCGTTGACGTGCGCGCCCGGGGCCAGGTCGGCGGCGGCCAGCACCGGCGTGTGACTGGTGGTGGCGAGCACCACGACGTCCCTGCCGGTCACGGCGGCCCGGGCGGTGGCCACGGCGCGGGCCGGGACGCCCAGCTCGGCGCGGACCCGGGCGGCGAACGCCTCCCGGCGGGCCGCCGAGCGGCTGTGCACGGTCACCTCGCGCAGCGGGCGCACGGCGGCGGCGGCCCAGACCTGGGTCCACGCCTGCCCACCCGAGCCGATCACGCCGAGGGTGGCCGCGTCCGGCCGGGCCAGCGCGTCGACCGCCACCCCGCCCAGCCCTCCGGTACGCCGGGAGCCCAGTTCCTCGCCGACGGCGACCGCCCGCACCGCCCCGGTCCGCCCGTCGTGCAGGACGACGAGCTGCTCGCCCTGCGGGTGGCCGAACGTGTCGTACGTGCGGTAGCCGTACCACTCGTCGGTGAGCTGCCCGGCGGTGAGGACCATCCGGCCGCCGCCCAGCGGGGCGGACGCCCGGGGCGGCGCGACCAACCGGCCGGCGTGGGCGGCGAGCAGGGCGTCCCGCATCGCGGCCACGGTGGTGGACGCGTCGAGGGCGGCGGCGACCTCCCGGTCGGAGACGAGCAGAGTCATGCCGGCAATACTGATACTTGAACTCAACTTCATGTCAATCGACGTGCCCGCCCTCACCCCGGTGCTAGCGTCAAGGTGAGGGCCGAGGCACGACAACGGCCGTCCCGGACGAGGGTGGGCGTACCCGGTGAGGCCAAGACGCCTGCGAGTTGTGCCCACTCGTCCCGGTCCCCGGCGGTCCGGGCCCCCGCAGAGGTGACGTCAGATGGCCTGGATCGTGTTGGTGGTCTCCGGACTCCTGGAGACCGCGTGGGCGATCTCGCTGGACCGCAGCGCCGGCTTCAGCCGCCCCCTCCCCTCGCTCGTCTTCGCCGTCACGCTGGTGCTCAGCATGCTGGGGCTGGCGTACGCGCTGCGGGAGATCCCGGTCGGCACCGGGTACGCGGTCTGGGTCGGCATCGGCGCGGTCGGCACCGCGCTGGTCGGAATGCTGGCGCTGGGCGAGTCGACCAGCCTGCCCCGGATCCTCTGCCTGCTGCTGGTGGTGGCCGGGGTGGTCGGCCTGAAGGTCTTCCACTGACGCCATGGGATCCCCGCCCCGCCGGCGCGGTCAGTCCCCCGCGCCGCCCAGGCCGGCCAGGACCTCCTCCAGCTCGTCCGGCTTGACCAGCACGTCGCGGGCCTTGGAACCCTCCGACGGGCCGACCACACCCCGGGTCTCCATCAGGTCCATCAGCCGGCCCGCCTTGGCGAAGCCGACCCGCAGCTTGCGCTGGAGCATCGAGGTCGAGCCGAACTGCGAGGTGACCACCAGCTCGACCGCCTGCACCAGCAGGTCGAGGTCGTCGCCGATCTCCTCGTCGACCTTCTTCCTGGTGTCCTGCGCCGGGGCCAGCACGTCCGGGCGGAACTCCGGCTCGCGCTGGTCCTTGCAGAACTTCACCACGTCGGTGATCTCGCGCTCGGTGACCCAGGCGCCCTGGATCCGGACCGGCTTCGACGCGCCCATCGGCAGGAACAGGCCGTCACCCCGGCCGAGCAGCTTCTCCGCGCCCGGCTGGTCCAGGATGACCCGCGAGTCGGCCAGCGACGAGGTGGCGAACGCGAGCCGGGACGGCACGTTGGCCTTGATCAGGCCGGTGACCACGTCGACCGAGGGGCGCTGGGTGGCCAGCACCAGGTGGATTCCGGCGGCGCGGGCGAGCTGGGTGATCCGGACGACCGAGTCCTCCACGTCGCGGGGCGCGACCATCATCAGGTCGGCCAGCTCGTCGACGATCACCAGCAGGTACGGGTAAGGGCGCATCTCCCGCTCGCTGCCCGGCGGGGCCTTGATCTCCCCACTGCGCACCTTGCGGTTGAAGTCGTCGAGGTGCCGGACCCCGTTGGCGGCGAGGTCGTCGTAGCGCATGTCCATCTCGCGGACGACCCACTCCAGCGAGTCGGCCGCCTTCTTAGCGTTGGTCACGATCGGGGTGACCAGGTGCGGGATGCCCTCGTAGCCGGTCATCTCGACCCGCTTCGGGTCGATCAGCAACAGCCGCACCTCGTCCGGGGTCGCCCGGGTGAGGATGGACACCAGCAGGGTATTGAGGCATGAGGATTTCCCGGCCCCGGTGGCACCCGCGATCAGAATGTGAGGCATCTTCGCGAGGTTGGCCACCACGAAGCCGCCCTCGATGTCCTTGCCGAGGGCGACCACCATCGGGTGGTGGTCGCTGGTGGCCACCCGCGAGCGCAGCACGTCGCCGAGGGCCACGTTCTCCGGGTCGGTGTTCGGGATCTCCACGCCGACCGCGCTCTTGCCCGGGATCGGGCTGAGGATCCGCACGTCCGGCGACTTCACCGCGTACGCGATGTTGCGGGAGAGCTGGGTGATCCGCTCGACCTTGACGCCCGACCCCAGCTCGACCTCGTACCGGGTGACCGTCGGGCCCCGGGTGAAGCCGGTGACCGCGGCGTCCACCCCGAACTGGTCGAACACCCCGGTCAGCGCCGCGATCACCTCGTCGTTGGCCTTGCTCCGGGTCTTCGGCGCGGCACCGCCGCTGAGGATGTTGGCCGGCGGCAGCATGTAGTCGCCGGACAGGCCGCTGAGCGCGAGCTGCTCGGCCCGGGTGGGCGCGGGCGAGTGCTCCGGCGGCTCGACCGGCTTGCGGGTGGCGGGCACCTTCCCCGGGGGCTTGCGGGGCAGCACCACCGTCTCCTGGAGGTCGACCCCCTCGTACCCCTCCTCGTCGAAGTCGTCCGGGTCGGGCAGCGGCGGAGCGGCGCGCTTGGCCGGGCGGCGGCGGGCCGGCTTCTTCTCGACCACCTCCACCACCTCGACCTCGTCGACGGCCGGCGGCGTGCCGACCACCGCCCCGGCGAGCAGCCCGAGCCGCTCCGGGATCTTGTTGATCGGGGTGGCGGTGACCACCAGCAGGCCGAAGACCAGCAGCAGGAGCAGCAGCGGCACGGCCACCCAGGCGGTGACGGCGCTCTCCAGCAGGTCGCCGATGCCCGCGCCGATCAGGCCGCCGGCGTAGTCGCGCTGGACCGAGTCCACCGGGTTCTGTCCGATGTGCAGCATCGCCGCCGTGGCGACCAGCATGGACCCCCAGCCGACCAGGCCCCGACCTCGGTGCTCCGGGTCGGACGGCGTGCGCATCAGCCGCCACGCGCCGATCGACAGCAGCACCGGCACGACGACCGAGATCGCCCCGAGGAAGAGCCGGACCGTGTCCGCGAGCCGGGCGCCCAGCGGGCCGGCCCCGGAGAACCAGATGGCCACCGCGCTGAGCAGGGCGAGGCCGAGCAGCAGCAGGCCGCCGCCGTCGCGGCGGTGCTCCGGGTCGAGGTCGCGGGCCGAGGCGGCCTGCCGGCCGGCGGCCCGCACCGCCCAGCCGACACCGTGCGCCAGCCCCATCCACACCGTGCCGATCGCGCGGCCCACGTGGTGCGCCCGGCCGGGGCGCGCTGCGGTGGTGCGCCGCCGGGGCGCCGCCTTGCTGGTCTTCTTCGCCGGCTGACGGGCACGACTGTTCGTGGTGCCGCGCGGCGACGCGCCGCGTCGCCGGCTCGCCTGATTGGTACGGCCCGCCATAGAGTCACCGTAACGGCGGGGCCCGGCGGATCGCCGCTTTTCCGGGTCGTGTCCGCGCGTCGCAGCACTGACGGCGCCGCCTGTTGTGTTATTTGCCTCAGAAGGGATGCCCGATGGCGTCGCCGGATTTCGAGGTCGGCCCGGACGGCCCCCTGGCCGGGCCTGGCCGGGAACTGCGCCCGTTGACCGGCGAGCTGATCGCCGCCGTGCTGCGCACCCGGGGGTACGCGGTCTCGGTGGACCCGCAGGGCCGGCTGCTCGGCCGCTGGGACGACAGTCTCATCTGGTTCCTGCGGATGGGCGCCGCCGGTGAGATCCTCCAGGTTCGCACCGTCGCCGGTCCGACCTTCCCCATCGAGTACGTGTCGACCCTGCACGCCTTCTGCAACTCCTGGAACCACGACCGCTACTGGCCCAAGGCGTTCGTGCACGTCGACGACGACGGACGCGCCCTGGTCTGCGGCGAGGTGATCACCGACCTGGAACGCGGGGTGACCCCGCACCAGCTAGACCAGCTGCTCGACTGTGGCATCTCGACCGGCTGCCAGCTCGCCGCCGCCGTCGGGCAGCTGGCGGGCGGGGCACGCCAGTGACCGGGACGCCCGGGCAGCCGCGCCCGTGGGACGGCCGGCTCGGGGGGCGCGGGGAGGGCCGGTCCCGGGGGCCGGCGGGCGGCGACCGAAGCCTGGCCGAGGCGCTGGCCGCCGCGCGGGGCCTGCCCGACTCCGAGCCGCGCGCCGCCGAGCTGGAACGGGTCGCCGCCGCCGCCGAGGCGGCCGGCGACCTGCGCACCGGGCTGGATGCCCGGTTCGCGCTGATCGACGCGTACCTGCGGCAGGGTGAGCGGTGGCGGCTGTTCGAGCCGGTCCGGCGCTGCCGGGAGCTCCTCGACCGGGTGCCCGGGCCGGACGGCGAGCGGGGCGTCGAGCTGCGCCGCTACCAGCGCTTCGCGGTGGAGGCGGTGTTCGCCACCCCCCGGGTCGGGCTGGACCAGGCCCGGGCGGGGCTGGACGACCTCGCCCGCTCCCCCGGCGGGTCGGGCGACACGGACGACGCCCCGGGCGGGTCGGGCAACGGGGACGGTGCCCCCGGCGGGTGGGGCGACACGGACGACGCCCCGAGCGAGCTGGTGGCCGAGCTGCGCTGCCGGCTCGCCGACCACCTCGGCGACGAGCCGGCGGCCCGCCGCTGGTACGACCGCTGGCGCACCGCCCCCGCCGATTCGGCCGCCGGCTGTCCTGGCTGCGCCCCGTCCCGCCGCGCCGAGCTGCTGGCCGGCTGGGGCGACTGGGCGGCGGCCCTGGCCGAGCTGCGCCCGCTGTTCGACGAGCCGGCGCGGGGCCCGGCGTACTGCACCGATCAGCCCGAGCGGGCGCTGGCCGGGGCGCTGCTGCCGCTGCTGCGCGCCGGCGAGCCGGAGCGGGCCGCCCGGGCGCACGTCGAGGCGTACCGGCGGCACCGGCGGGAACGGGCGGCTTTCCCGTACCTCGCCGCGCACCTGCGGTTCTGCGCGCTGGGCGGGCACCTGGACCGGGGCCTGGACATCCTCGCCGAGCAGGTGCCCCGGCTGGGCCACCCGGCCGACGACATGGCCACGATGGAGTTCGCCGCCGCCGGGGCACTGCTGTGCGCCCTCGCCACCGAGGCCGGGCGGGGCGACCGACGGCTGCCCGAACCGCGCCCCACGGGCCGGGCGGGCGGGGACGTCGACGTGGCCCGGCTCGGCGGGCTGCTGGCCGAGCTGGCGACCGGGCTCGCGGGCAGTTTCGACGCCCGCAACGGCACCGGTCACCAGTCCGGCCGGATCGCCGCCCTACTGGCCGAACGGCCGATCGGCGACCCGGTCCCGCTGCCCGCCGAGGAGTTGGACGGTGCGGAGTGGGCCGGCGACGGCACCGGCGACGGTGGCCCGGACGGCGACGGGACGGGCGGCGGTGGACCCGACGGGCTGGCCGAGGACGAGCCGAGGGCGCTCACCCTCGCCCTGGTCACGGCCGCCCTGGACCGGCGCGGGGACGCCTGGACGGTGCGGGCCGGCGGGGCCGTGGTCGGGCGGTGGGACCCGGCGGTGATCGAGTTCCGGCAGGCCGGGGAGCGGGGCGAGATCCTGCACGTGCGGGTGCTGGCCACCCGACGCCTGCCGGCGGACCGGCGCACCGAGGCGTACGCGTTCTGCAACGCCTGGAACCACGACCGGCTGCTGCCCAAGGCGTACGCACACGACGACGGCGGGGAGCTGGTGCTGGCCGGCGACGTGACCACCGACCTGGCCCACGGGGTGACCCCGACGCAGCTCGACGTGCTGGTCACCGCAGCGGTAACCACCGGCGTCGCGTACGCGGAGGCAGTCGCCGCGCTGCCCTGACCGGGACGGTCGGTGTTCGGTATCCGACAGGCTGCAACCGGGGGACCCCCGTGGGAGTGGTACAGGGGAATTCGTCCACACCCAACGGGGAGAACTGTCATGTCGTCACGTACCTGGAGGGCCGCCGCCGGCCTCGCCGGCCTCGCCGGCCTCGCCGGCCTCGCCGGCCTCGCCCTCACCGTGCTGCCCGGCAACGGGCCCGCCCTCGCCGCCCCGGCTGCCGCCGACGCGCCGATCCAGGCCGGCGCGGACCTGGTCTTCCTCAGCGCCGACCCGTGGTACCCGTCCGGCCCGCTCCTGGTGCGGGTCCGCAACCAGGGCGCCACGGCGACGAAGGGCTTCTTCCGGCTCGGCCTCCCCGAGGGGGTGGAACCGGCAGGTGCGGACTGCCGGCCGGCCCGCGGGGGCGGCCGGAACTGGGACTGCGGCGGCAATGAGATACCGGCCGGCGGTGAGCGGTCGTACCGGGTGACCCTCACCGCGACCGCCGCCGAGCCGGCATTCGGCACCTCGGCGTACGGCACCGTGGTGGGCCGGACCTCCGACGGTGTCGCCGGCCGGACCAACGACTTCCGGATCAACTGGCCGGACAAGCTGCCGCTGCGGCTGCGCGCCACCGCCGGCCCCGTCGCCGACGGCCGGGTCGAGGTGCGGATGCGGGTGACCAACGCCGGGACCTTCACGCTCGGCAACTACGGGCTGAGCGTGTTCACCCCGGCCGGGGTGCGGGTGCTCGCGCCGGGCTGTTCGGACAGCGGCCGGTTGGATGGCATCGGGTGCGAGATCATCCGCCGGGGCACCGTGGCAGCGGGCGCGGCGGACGAGTTCACGGTGCGGCTGGCGGTGTCCGGCATGGATCGGGAGGTGCGGTTCCAGCTCGCCCCGGCCGGCCGCTACACCAACCCGGACTCGGGGCAGACCCTGACGTTCGACGCCCCGGCGGCCGGCCCCACCCCCGGCGGTGGGGCCTCGGCCGGGGGCGGCACGCCGACCGGGTCCCCGGCGACGGCGGACCCGGCCGGGCAGCTGCCGCGCACGGGGGCCGGTACCACGACGTACGCGTTGGTGGGGGTGGGGCTGACGGCCGTCGGCGGCACCCTGCTGCTGGTGCGCCGACGCCCGGGCCGCCGCTGACGGCCACGGCGGCCGTGCCACCGGAGCAGGAGGAACCGGAGGCACGGCCGCCGGAGGCGGAGACACCGACGCCGGCCCGCCCCCGAGGGGCGGGCCGGCGTCGGGACGCGCAGTGAGGTGTGGGGCGTCAGACCTCGACGACCGTCGGGACGATCATCGGTCGACGACGGTACTTGTCGTTGACCCAGCGCCCGACGGTGCGCCGGACGATCTGCTGGAGCTGGTGCGGGTCGGTGATGCCGTCCGCCGCGGCCCGGTTCAACGCCTCGGTGACCAGCGGAACAACCGGGTTGAACGCCTCCGGGTCCTCGGAGAAGCCCTTCGCCGAGAGGGTCGGGCCGGCCACCACCTTGCCGGTGACCGAGTCGACCACCACGGTGGTGGCGATGAACCCGCCGTCGCCGAGGATCCGCCGCTCGGTGAGCAGCGACTCGCTGACGTCGCCGACGGCCAGGCCGTCGACGTAGACGTACCGGCTCTTCACGTGGCCGACCAGGGTGGCGCGGCCCTCGACCAGGTCGACGACGTCGCCGTCCTCGCAGAGCACGACCCGGTCCGGGGCGACCCCGGACTCGATGCCCAGCCGGGCGTGCGCCCGCAGGTGCCGCCACTCGCCGTGCACCGGCATCAGGTTGCTGGGGCGGACCACGTTGAGCAGGTAGAGCAGCTCGCCGGCCGGCGCGTGCCCGGAGACGTGCACCTTCGCCACGTCCTTGTGCACCACCACCGCGCCGGCCCGGGCCAGCCGGTTGATCACCCGGTACACCGAGGTCTCGTTGCCGGGAACCAGCGAGGACGCCAGCACCACCGTGTCGCCGGGGGCGATGGTGATGTGCCGGTGGTCGCCGCTGGCCATCCGGCCCAGCGCGCTCATCGGCTCGCCCTGCGAGCCGGTGGACATCAGCAGGAGCTGCTCGGGCGGCAGCGTGGTCGCCTCGTCGATGCTGACCACGAGGCCGGCCGGGATGTTGAGCAGGCCGAGGTCCCGGGCGATGCCCATGTTGCGGACCATCGAGCGGCCGATCAGCGCGACCTTGCGACCGTGCTCTGCGGCCGAGTCGAAGACCTGCTGCACCCGGTGCACGTGCGAGGCGAACGAGGCGACGATGATCCGCCCCTTCGCCTTCGCGAAGATCGAGTCGAGCACCGGCCCGATCTCCCGTTCCGGGGTGACGAAGCCGGGGATCTCCGCGTTGGTGGAGTCCGACAGCAGCAGGTCGACGCCCTCGGCGCCGAGCCGGGCGAAGCCGGCCAGGTCGGTGATCCGGCCGTCCAGCGGGAGCTGGTCCATCTTGAAGTCGCCGGTGTGCAGCACCAGGCCGGCCGGGGTGCGGATGGCCACCGCGAGTGCGTCCGGGATCGAGTGGTTGACCGCGAAGAACTCGCACTCGAACGGGCCGAGCCGCTCCCGGCCGCCCTCCCGCACGGTCAGCGTGTAGGGCTGGATCCGCCGCTCGGCCAGCTTCGCCTCGACCAGGGCGAGGGTGAACTGGGAGCCGACGAGTGGAATGTCCGGCTTGTGGGCGAGCAGGTACGGCACCGCGCCGATGTGGTCCTCGTGGCCATGGGTGAGCACGATCGCCTGCACGTCGGCGAGCCGGTCCAGGATCGGCCCGAAGTCGGGCAGGATCAGGTCCACGCCCGGCTGCTCGACGTCGGGGAAGAGCACCCCGCAGTCGACGATCAGCAGCTTGCCGTCGTATTCGAAGACGGTCATGTTTCGACCGATGGCACCGAGCCCGCCGAGCGGGATGATCCGCAGGCCGCCCTCCGGCAGCGGCGGGGGCAGCTCCCCCTCGTTGTGCGCCTCGGTCACGCGTCCACCTCATTCTGCGACGCCGTCACTCGGCGTCCATCGTGTCGTTCGTTCATCAGGGGAGCTCCAGACCCGCCGCCGCGCAGTCCGTGCGCAGCTGGGCGATCTCGTCCTCGGTGGCGTCCACCAGCGGGGGTCGTACGGGGCCGGCCGGCAGGCCCTTGGCTGCCAGGCCCGCCTTGACCAGGATCGTGCCCTGGGTACGGAAGATGCCGGTGAACAGGGGCAGCAGCCGCCGGTGCAGCGCCAACGCGGTGCCGGTGTCGCCCGCGTCGTACGCCTCGATCATCCGCTTCGTCAGCGCGCCGGTGAAGTGGGTCGAGGTGCCGACCACGCCGACGCAGCCGACCGCCAGGGCGGGCAGCGTGAGCGAGTCCTCGCCACTGTAGTACGCCAGTTCGGTGCGGCTGGTCACCCACGAGGTGGCGGTGAGGTCGCCCTTGGCGTCCTTGACCGCGACGATGCGGCCGTGTTCGGCGAGGCCCACGAGGGTCTCGGTGGCGATCGGCACCCCGGCGCGGTGCGGGATGTCGTAGAGCATGATCGGCAGTCCGGTGGCGTCCGCGACTGCGGTGAAGTGCCGGACCAGCCCGCTCTGCGGCGGCTTGTTGTAGTACGGGGTCACCACGAGCAGGCCGTGCGCGCCGGCCTTCTCCGCCGCCGTGGCCAGCTCGATGGTGTGCCGGGTGTCGTTGGTGCCGACCCCGGCGACCACCTTGGCCCGGTCGCCGATCGCCTCCGCCACGGCTCGGATCAGGCTTTCCTTCTCCGCGTCGGTGGTGGTGGGCGATTCGCCGGTGGTGCCGTTGATCACGAGCGCGTCGTTGCCCTGCTCGTCGACAAGGTGGTTCGCGAGCCGCACGGCGCCGTCGAGGTCGAGGGAGCCGTCGGCGGTGAACGGGGTCACCATGGCCGTGAGCAGTCGGCCGAACGGGCGGGACACCGCCCGCTCGGTGGCAACTGGGTGGTCGTGCGTCATGTTCACAACCTAGCGGACGACCACCGGGGGGCTGGCGGGGAAGGGCTCAGGACTCACTCGCCGTGCGGGCTGACCGCGACCTGCGTGCCGTCGGGCAGGGCGGAGATGACGAAGTCGGCGAAGACGCTCGGGGCGACCCCCTGGAGCTGACGCAGGCACTCCACCGCCACCTCCCGGATCTCCACGTCGGCGTGCTCGGTGGCCCGCATCGCGATGAAGTGCCGCCAGGCCCGGTAGTTGCCGGTGACCACGATCCGGGTCTCGGTGGCGTTGGGCAGCACCGCGCGGGCCGCCTGCCGGGCCTGCTTGCGGCGCAGCGTCGGGTTGGGCTCGTCGGTGAACCGCTCCTCGAGGCCCTCCAGCAGCTCCGTGTACGCCCGCACGCTGGCCTCGGCGGCCTCGACGAAGCGCTTGTGCAGCTCCGGATCCTCGGCGATCGCCCGGGGCTCGACCATGGCGGCGTCGCGCTCCGGGACGTACCGCTGGGAGAGCTGCGAGTACGAGAAGTGCCGGTGCCGGATCAGCTCGTGGGTGAAGGAGCGGGACACCCCGGTGAAGTAGAAACTCACCGAGCCGTGCTCCAGCACCGACAGGTGCCCGACCTCCAGGATGTGCGCCAGGTAGCCGGCGTTGGTGGCGGTGGCCGGGTTCGGCTTCTTCCAGCTCTGGTAGCAGGCCCGGCCGGCGAACTCGGCGAGCGCCTGGCCGCCGTCGGCGTCGGTCGACCACGGCACGTCGTCCGGGGCCTGGAACTGGGTCCACGCGATCAGCTTGACCTGGGGCTGCACCATCTGTGGCATTCCTGCGACTGTAGTGGCCACGTCGACGACGGCCCACGTCGGGCTCCCCCACCGTCACCTGCGGATCGGTCCGTTCACTCGGGTCGATCGGGCCCGTCGGTCGGGCCGCGCAGGCGGGCCGGCGGCCGGGGCAAGGATGGGCCGGGCATGGCCGGGCACCAACTGGCCCGCGCCTACCCTGCCCGACGCCTATGGAGCTGCCCGCACAGACGGGGCACGCAACGTCGGTCCTCTCCCGAGACCGGACGGACCCGGCCGGAGTGCCAACGGACTGTCGTTGGCGAGCACAGGCAGGTACGGACCGGCGCAGACACACCGGACAGCGGGGCCGGCCCGTGCGCAGCACACGGGCAGGACGGGCGCGCGGATCGGCAGGCGGACGCACAAACGGGGCAGCTCCACAGGCACCACGGCAGGCACCCCCGCCACGGTCGGCACACGATGAACGCGGGCCGGGCGCACAGACGGGGCAGCTCCACAGGCACCACGGGAGCCACCCCCCGTCGACGTCCTGGTGTCCGCGCAGGGCAGCGATCCGATGCGCCGGTCGCCGCCGCGACCGGGCCGGAAGCCCGTCAGACGTAGAGGGAGGTGAAGGGGGCCCAGGGAAGGTTGCGGGCCACCGAGAAGACCAGCCAGAGGGCCAGGAACCCGCCGATCAGCTTCGAGCTGATCTGCGGCTCCGGCAGCCGCCAGCCGAACGCCTGCTTCCCGGCCCAGACCACGAACAGGTACGTCAGGAAGGGCAGCGCGAAGACGAAGAGGAAGTGGTGCCGGGCGGCGGCCGGCACGTCGCCGTGCAGCACGTACCAGAGTGCGCGGGTGCCGCCGCAGCCCGGGCAGTCCAGCCCGGTGGTGAGCTTCAGCAGGCAGCTCGGGGCGGCGTCGGGCGCGGCCCGGGTCGGGTCGCTGAGCAGCGCGTATGCCACGCCGAGGCCGACGCAGCCGAGCGCGGCCAGGGGCACCGCCCAGCGCGGCGAGCGGTCGTAGACCCGCATGACGAAGCGGGTCAACCTGTCCGGCTCGGCCATTGGGTACGCCCCCGGCGGCGGCCACGCGGCATCAGGCTGCTGACCCGCCGCCCACGCGGCATCAGGCTGCTGACCCGCCGGCCAAGCCGGGCCGGGCTGCTGACCCGCCGGCCATTCGATCGGGGCGCCGGCCGGCGCGGACTGTGGGGCGGGTGCGCCCCCGGCCTGGGCGTCCGGCCGAGCGGCCGGGCCGTCAACGCTCGTCACGCCGCTCACGGTACACCGGGCCCGCTCCTCAGCGCGGCGGCCAGCGGGACGGCGAGGTCGCCGGTGACGGGCGGGGCGACCGAGTCCAGCCCGAGCCAGCCGGCCAGCCGGTGCAGCTCGGCGGCCAGGGCCACCGCCGTCTCCCCCGGGTCGATGCCCGGCTCCGCCCAGGCGGCCGGGACCAACAGCACGCGGGCCCTCCGATCGGCCTTCAGGTCGACCCGGGCGGTGAACCGCTCGCCCTGGAGGAACGGCAGCACGTAGTAGCCGTACACCCGCTGCGGGGCCGGCACGTAGATCTCGATGCGGTAGCTGAGGCCGAACAGCCGCTCGGTGCGGCCACGCTCCCAGACCAGCGGGTCGAACGGGCTGACCAGCGTGTTGCCCCGCGCCCAGCGGGGCAGCCGGGCGGTGGCGTGCAGCCAGGCCGGATGCCGCCAGCCGCCCACCGTCACCGGGGTCAGCTCGCCGGCCTCGGCCAGCTCGGCGATCGCCCGCCGGGCACCGGCCACCGGGAGGCGGAAGTAGTCGCGCAGCTCGGGCTCGGCGGCCACCCCGAGCGACCGGGCCGCGATCCCGACGAGCGCCCGGTGCGCCTCCGCATCGGTCGGGGTGGGCGCGGCCAGCGCGGCCGCCGGCAGCACCCGCTCAGGCAGGTCGTAGCGGCGGGCGAAGGACGTGGTGCGGTCGGCGGCCGCCACCTCGCCGGCCCAGAACAGAAACTCCAGGGCCTTCTTCACGGCCGACCAGTTCCACCCCCAGTTGCCGGTCTCCCGGGGGGCGTCGTGCTCGATCTCGGCGGCGGTCAGCGGCCCCCGGGCGGCCACCTCGTCGCGCACCCAGGCGACCAGGCCCGGCTGTTCCCGGGCGATGCGGCGCATCCCGCCCCAGGCGTCGTCGTGCGCCCGGGCCATCCGCCAGCGCAGCACCGGGTGCAGCCCCACCGGGACCAGCGACGCCTCGTGCCCCCAGTATTCGAACAACTCCCGGGGGCGGCGGTAGGCCGCCGCGTCGAGCAGCGCCGTCGAATACGGCCCGAGCCGGCTGTAGAGCGGCAGGTAGTGCGCGCGTTGCAGCACGTTGACCGAATCCATCTGGATCAGCCCGACCCGGTCGAGCACCCGGCGCAGGTGCCGTCGGGTGGGCGCCCCGGCGGGAGCAGGGTCGGCGAAGCCCTGGGCGGCCAGCGCCACCCGCCGGGCCTGGGCGAGCGACAGCGATTCCGGTGCGATCATCGTGGGCACCCTAATCCAGGTGTACGACACCGGTGCGGCTCGCTGGACGACGCGCCCACCGGGGCATAGAACGGACGCATGCTGATCATCCGCACCGAGGAGCCGGACGACGCCGAGGCGGTCGCCCGGGTGCACGTGCACGGCTGGCAGGACGGCTACGTCGGGTTCATGCCGGACGAGGTGCTGGACCGGCTCAACGTGGCCGCCTGGGCGCAACGGCGGCGGGACACCGGCACGGCCGACCCGGAGCACCCGTTCACCACCCTGCTGGCCGAGCGGGACGGGGCGGTCGTCGGGTTCACCACGTTCGGGCCGTACCGGAACAACCAGGACCGGGCCGACCTGGACCACACCCTCGGCGAGGTGCTGACCATGTACGTCGAGAAGGCGTACTGGGGGGACGGGACGAGCGGGCGGCTGCTGGCGGCGGCGAAGGAGCAGCTGGCCGGGCGGGGCTGGGGCGCGTACCGGCTCTGGGTGCTCCGGGACAACCGGCGGGCCCGCCGCTTCTACGAGCGGGCCGGGCTGTCACCGGACGGCGAGCGGACGACCTACCGCGTGCCGCTGGCCGGCGGAGCGCCCCCGCTCGGTCTGGTCGAGCTGCGCTACGCCGGGCGCCTCGACGGCTGACCCGGCCGGCGGCGGCCCCCCGGCCGACCCGAGCCCGGCCGGCGCGGCCCACCTGCGGACCGGCAGGAACAGCAGCAGGGCCAGGCTGATCCAGACGTAGGTGTTGCTGCCGAGGAAGCCGTCCACGCCGGTGAAGTCCTTCTCCCAGACCCAGACGATCCGGCTGATCAGGAAGCCGTACCCGATCGCGGCGGCGGCCAGCAGGACCCGGCGCCGACCGCTGCGGGCGGGGGCCGCCATGCCGTTGTCGACCAGCAGGATCAGCCCCGGCAGCAGCCAGACCAGGTGGTGCACCCAGGTCACGGGGCTGATCAGGCACATCACCGCGCCGGTCAGCGCAAGGCCGGTGGCCTCGTCGCCGGCCGCCGCGGCGGCCCGGGACCGCCACACCCAGACCACGAGGGTGGCGAGCACCAGCACCGCCCAGGCCAGGCTGCTGGGGTGTTCGGGGCTCAGCCGGGCCACCACGCCGCTCAACGACTGGTTGGACACGAACGCCAGCTCGCCGACCCGGCCGGTGTTCCACAGCGCCGAGGTCCAAAACTCCCGGGACGCGTCGGGGAAGAGCGCGGCGGCGACCAGGCTGGCCGTGGCGGCGGCGCCGACGGCGGTCAGCGCGGCCCGCCAGCGCCCGGTGACCAGCAGGTAGACGACGAAGATCCCCGGAGTCAGCTTGATCGCGGCGGCCAGGCCGATGCCCACCCCGGCCCACCGGTTGCCGGCCGGCAGCAGCCGCAGCAGGTCCACCGCGACCAGGAACAGCAGCAGCATGTTGACCTGGCCGAAGTTGACCGTCTCGCGCATCGGCTCGAACGCGGCGGCCAGCAGGAGCGCCAGGGCGAGGGCATACCAGCGGGTCCAGCCGGCGCGGCGGGCGATCGGGTCGACCAACCACCAGATCAGCACGGCGCTGACCAGCACGGACGCGGCCACGCTCACCACGATCGCCGCCGTCCAGGGCAGCACCGCCATCGGCAGCATCGCCAGGGCGGCGAACGGCGGGTAGGTGAAGCCGTACTGGGTGCCGGGCTTGAGGAAGTCGTAGATCTCCCCGCCGTCGTGCACCCAGAAGTTCAGCGCGCCGTAGTAGACCTTGAGGTCGAAGAAGCCGTGCCGCACGGCCGCCACCGACAGGAACAGGGCCACCGCGACGGCGAGGCAGCAGACGCTGACGACCTGGCCGATCGTCCGTTTGGCACCCTGCGCCATCATCGTCTCCCTCGCCCTGCGTAGGCTCACGTCCCATGGCTCTCGGGTACGTCCGCCCGGCGCGTCCGGAAGACGCCGGCGAGATCGCACACATCCAGCTCGCGACCTGGCGGGTCGCCTATCGCCGGATCCTGCCCCGGCACGTGCTCGACAACCTGGACGAGGCGTACCTCGCCCGGCGGTGGAGCGCGGCCGTGCAGGAGCCGCCCTCGGGCGCGCACCGGGTGCTGGTCGCCGTCGAACAGGCCGAGCAATCGTATCTGGTGGGATTCGTCGCCTCGGGTCCGGCCGACGCCGAGTCACTCGCCCCGAACGAGCCGGCCGAGGCGCTCGGGCCCGACGTGGTGGCGGTGACGGACCTGCTGGTCGAGCCGCGCTGGGGCCGCCGCGGGCACGGCAGCCGGCTGCTCGCCGCGAGCGTGGACCTGTGGCGAGAGGACGGTTTCGCCCGCGCGGTGGGGTGGGCGTTCGACGCCGACCAGGCGACCCGGAAGTTCCTCACCACCGCCGGCTGGGAGCCCGACGGGGCGGCCCGGGCCCTCGACGTGGACGACATGCTGGTCAACCAGCTTCGGCTGCACGTCGCGGTGCCCCCGGACGGCCCTTCCGCCGGCTGACCGACCCCCGCTACCGGGCAACCGGTCCGGTCCTCGACGCCGGGCAACCGCCGCCCCGACGGCGGGCAGTCGTCACGGGACGGCGGGCGCGGCAGGCAGCTCGGCGACCAGTTCGTCGTCCTCCACCGCGCCCGTCGGGGTGAAGCCCAGGCGGGGGTAGAGGGCGGCGGCGGCCAGGTTCTCCGGGTGGTACGACAGGCGGACGGCCGGGCAGCCCGGCTGGGCGAGCAGCCAGGCGGCCAGGGTGGTCACGGTGGCGGCACCCACCCCCCGGCCCTGCTCCGTGGCGTCGACGACCATGCCGCCGATCCACCGCGAACCGTCGTCGTCGACGCCCCACATGACGTGCCCGACGACGGCCTCGTCGGCGTACACCGCCAGGGAGGTCCAGACGTCGCCGCGCGCGCTGATCAGCAGGTAGCGGGCCGCCATCGGATACACCCAGGCCCGCTGGTCGTCGCGGGGCACCACGTCGGCGACAGCCCGCCAGTTGTCGTCGTCGACCGGGCGCAGGGTGACGTGCCGCCCGGCGCGGTCGCGGAGGTTCGAGTCGATCACCCGGCGAGCCTAGGGCCGACCAGCCCGCCCGGCGACCGCTTTCCGGTCAGCCGAGCAGCGGGTCCAGGCCGAGGGTGAGGCCGGGGCGGTTGCGCACCGCGCGGACGGCCAGCAGCACGCCCGGCATGAACGAGGCCCGGTCGTACGAGTCGTGCCGGATCGTCAGCGTCTCGCCGGTGGTGCCGAAGAGCACCTCCTGGTGGGCGACCAGGCCGGTGGCGCGCACGGCGTGCACGCGTACCCCGTCGATGTCGGCCCCCCGGGCACCCGCCACCTCGTCCTTCGTGGCGTCCGGAACCGGGCCGAGGCCGGCCTCGGCGCGCGCCTGCGCGATCCGCCTGGCGGTGTGCGTGGCGGTGCCGCTGGGGGCGTCGAGCTTGCGCGGGTGGTGCTGCTCGATGATCTCGACGGACTCGAAGTGCCGGGCCGCCCGCGCCGCGAACTGCATCATCAGCACCGCGCCGATGCCGAAGTTGGGGGCGATCACCACGCCGACCCCGGGACTGTCGGCCAGCCAGCCGCGCACCCGCTCGATCCGCTGCTCGGTGAAGCCGGTGGTGCCGACCACGGCGCTGATGCCCCGCTCGATGCACCAGTGCAGGTTGTCCATGACGACGTCGGGGGTGGTGAAGTCGACGACCACCTCGGCACCGGCGTCGGAGGCGGCGAGCAGTCCGTCGCCCTGGTCGATCGTCGTCACCAGTTCCAGGTCGGACGCCGCGTCGACCGCCTTGCACACCTCGATGCCCATCCGGCCCCGGGCGCCCAGCACGCCGACCCGGATCAGCTCCTCGGGGTTCGTCTCCAGCTCGTCAGTCACGGGGCACAACCTATCCCAGCCGGGACGCCCACAGCGGGCCGACCGCCGACCGTCCCACGTGCCGCCGCTGGCGGGGCGGCTCGGCGGTCAGGAGGTGAAGTCGCGCTCGCCGAACGGGCCGACGACCGCGAGGGACATCGGCCGGGCGAGCAGTTCGGCAGCGAGGGTGTTCACGTCGTCCACGGTCACCGCGTCGACCCGGGCCAGCAGCTCGTCGACCGGCATCAGGGTGCCGTAGAGCAGCTCCCCCTTGGCGAGCCGGCTCATCCGGGAGCCGGTGTCCTCCAGGCCGAGCACGAACGAGCCCTTGCTCATCCCCTTGCCCCGGGCCACCTCGGCCTCGGTCAGCCCGTCGGCGGCCACCCGGGCCAACTCGGCGCGGGTCAGCTTCAGCACCTCGTCCACCTTCCCGGGGGCGCAGCCGGCGTAGACGGCGAACAGGCCGCTGTCGGCGTACTGGCTGGCGTAGGAGTAGACCGAGTAGGCCAGGCCGCGCCGCTCCCGGATCTCCTGGAACAGCCGGCTGGACATGCCGCCGCCGAGTACGTTGTTGAGCACCCCGAGGGCGAAGCGCCGCTCGTCGATGCGATCGATGCCGGGGCAGCCGAGGATGATGTGCGCCTGCTCGGTCTCCTTCGGCTCGACCAGGGTGGTGGCCGGCTTCACGCGTACCGCCGGGGTGTCCGGACGGTGCGGGGCCGGCGTGGCCGGGTCGGTGTCCAGCGGGGTCCCGGCCAGCGCCTGGCGGACCAGCTTGACCACGGCGGCGTGGTCGAGGTTGCCGGCGGCGGCGATGACGATCTGCGCCGGGGTGTAGTGGCGGCGGTAGAAACCCTGGATCTGCCGGCGGGTCATCGGGGTGACCGTCTCCTCGGTGCCGGAGATCAGCCGGCCGAGGGGGTGGTCGCCGTAGACGGCGCGGGCGAACAGGTCGTGCACCTCGTCGCCGGGCTCGTCGTCGTGCATGGCGATCTCTTCGAGGATGACGCCGCGCTCGGTCTCCACGTCGGCCGGCTCCAGCAGCGAGTCGGCTACCGCGTCGCACATCACGTCGATGGCCAGCGGCAGGTCCTCGTCCAGCACGCGGGCGTAGTAGCAGGTGTATTCCTTCGTGGTGAAGGCGTTCGTCTCGCCGCCCACCGCCTCGATCTCGGAGGAGATCTCCAGCGCGGTGCGCTTGTGGGTGCCCTTGAAGAGCAGGTGCTCCAGGAAATGCGCGGCGCCGGCCTGCGTGCCGGTCTCGTCCCGGGAGCCGACGGAGACCCAGATGCCGAACGAGACGCTGCGCATCGCCGGGATCGCCTCGGTGAGCACGCGAAGCCCGCTGGGCAGCACGGTACGGCGTACCGTGCCGCCCAACGGGTCGTCACTCAGCGTGCGGGTGACCGCCCGGGTCGACCCGCCGGCCCGCCCGGGCTGTGGCCCGGTGGCGTGCCGGACGGCCCCGGACGGCACCACCCCCCGTCGATCCGCAGGAAAAGACGCGCGCTGGGCCCGACTCACGGAAACCTGCTCTCAGTTCGACGAGGGGTGGGTGGTGCTGGGGTGAACGTCAGCTGTGCCGGGTGCGGCGGCGCGGACGCTCGCCACCCTCGCCACCTTCGCCGCCCTCGCCGCCGCCCGGGGCGCGCTCGCCGCCGCCCGGGCCACGACCGCCCCGGTCGCCGCCGCGCTCGCGGTCACCGCGGTCACGCGGGCCCCGGTCGCCGCCCCGGCTGGCCGGACGCTCGCCGCCGGCGACCTCTCCGGTGGCGGCCGGCGCCTCGGCGCCCTCCGGCCGAACCTTGTCGAGGTAGATCTTGCCGCGGGCGTCGATGTCCGCGATCTCCACCTCGACCCGGTCGCCGACGTTGAGGAAGTCCTCGACCCGCTCGACCCGCTTGCCGTCGCCCACCTTGGAGATGTGCAGCAGGCCGTCGCGGCCCGGCAGCAGCGAGACGAACGCGCCGAACGCGGCCGTCTTGACCACCGTGCCGAGGAACCGCTCCCCCGCCTTCGGCAGGGTCGGGTTGGCGATGCCGTTGATCCGGTCCACCGCCGCCTGGGCCGACGGGCCGTTGGTCGCGCCGACGTAGATGGTGCCGTCGTCCTCGATGGAGATCTCGGCGCCGGTCTCGTCCTGGATGGCGTTGATGGTCTGGCCCTTCGGGCCGATCACCATGCCGATCTTGTCGACCGGGATCTTCACCGTGGTGACCCGCGGGGCGTACTCCGACATCTCGGCCGGCGCCTCGATGGCCCGCTGCATCACGCCGAGGATGGTCTGCCGGGCCTCGTTCGCCTGCTGGAGGGCGGCGGCCAGCACGTCCGACGGGATGCCGTTGAGCTTGGTGTCGAGCTGGAGCGCGGTGACGAACTCCGGCGTACCGGCGACCTTGAAGTCCATGTCGCCGAACGCGTCCTCGGCGCCGAGGATGTCGGTCAGCGTCACGTACCGGGTCTTGCCGTCGACCTCGTCCGAGATGAGGCCCATGGCGATGCCGGCGACCGGCGCCTTCAGCGGCACACCGGCCGACAGCAGGCCCAGCGTCGAGGCGCAGACCGAGCCCATCGAGGTGGAGCCGTTGGAGCTGAGCGCCTCGGAGACCTGCCGGATGGCGTAGGGGAACTCCTCGCGCGACGGCAGCACCGGGATCAGGGCCCGCTCGGCGAGCGCGCCGTGGCCGATCTCGCGCCGCTTCGGCGAGCCGACCCGGCCGGTCTCACCGGTCGAGTACGGCGGGAAGTTGTAGTTGTGCATGTAGCGCTTGCGGTTCTCCGGCGAGAGGGTGTCCACCATCTGCTCCATGCGCAGCATGTTCAGGGTGGTCACGCCCAGGATCTGGGTCTCGCCCCGCTCGAACAGCGCCGAGCCGTGCACCCGGGGCAGCACGCCGACCTCGGCGGTCAGCGCGCGGATGTCGCGCGGGCCGCGGCCGTCGATGCGGACCTCCTCGCGGAGCACCCGGTTGCGGACCTCGGACTTGGTCAGCGACCGGAAGGCGGCGGACAGCTCCTTCTCCCGGCCCTCGAAGCGACCGCCCAGCTCCTCGACGACCTTGGCCTTGACCCGGTCCAGGGCCTCCTCGCGGTCGGCCTTGCCGGCGATCTTCAGGGCCTCGGCGACCTCGGCGCGGGCCAGGTCGGCCACCGCGTCGTACACGTCGGCCTGGTAGTCCAGGAAGACCGGGAACTCGGCGACCGGCTTGGCGGCCACCTCGGCCAGCTCGCTCTGCGCGCGGCACAGCTCGCGGATGGCCGGCTTCGCGGCCTCCAGGCCGCTGGCGACGATCTCCTCGGTCGGCGCGGTGGCGCCGCCCGCGATCAGGGCCACGGCGTTCGGGGTGGCCTCGGCCTCGACCATCATGATCGCGACGTCACCGTCGGCGAGGGTGCGGCCGGCCACGACCATGTCGAAGGTGGCCCGGGCCAGCTCCTCCAGGGTCGGGAAGGCGACCCACTGGCCGTCGATGTGCGCGACCCGGGTCGCCCCGATCGGGCCGGAGAACGGCAGGCCGGAGAGCTTGGTCGACATCGACGCGGCGTTGATCGCGACCACGTCGTACGGGTGCTGCGGGTCGAGCGCGAGGATGGTCTCGACGACCTGGACCTCGTTGCGCAGGCCCTTGACGAACGACGGGCGCAGCGGCCGGTCGATCAGCCGGCAGGTGAGGATCGCGTCCTCGCTGGGGCGGCCCTCGCGGCGGAAGAACGAGCCGGGGATCCGGCCCGCGGCGTACATCCGCTCCTCGACGTCGACGGTCAGCGGGAAGAAGTCGAACTGCTCCTTCGGGTGCTTGCCGGCGGTGGTGGCGGAGAGTACGACCGTCTCGCCGAGCTGGGCGACGACGGAGCCGGCGGCCTGGCGGGCCAGCCGGCCGGTGGAGAAGGTGATCTCACGGGTGCCGAAAGACCCGTTGTCGATCACGGCGGTGCGGGATTCGGTGCCGAGGTTCTGCCCGGTCATGGTTCGGTGGTGCTCCTTCGCATCGGGAGGCCCACGACGCGGGGAGCTGCTCAGACGGCCGGTCTTCGATCGAAGCGCCCGGGGTGCCGGCGAGCTGCCGGGGCTCCCGGGGGCCACTACCGGAGACCGGTACGCTGACCGGCTCCCTGTCGGGTGGTCGCGCGGCCCCTGTTTTCGTCAGGTGGTGGACGCCGATCGGGGGAGCGACCCAGTGGGTCGCTCCCCCGTCACGTCAACGGCGCAGGCCGAGCCGCTCGATGAGCGACCGGTAGCGGCTGATGTCCTTCTTCTGGACGTAGTTGAGCAGCCGACGGCGACGGCCGACCAGCAGCAGCAGCCCACGACGGCTGTGGTGGTCGTGCTTGTGCACCTTCAGGTGCTCGGTGAGCTCGGCGATCCGCTTCGTGAGGACCGCGACCTGCACCTCCGGCGAACCGGTGTCGCCCTCGGCGGTCGCGTACTCCGCGCGGATCTTGGCCTTGGCTTCCTGGTCGATCGCCATGTTCTCCCTGTTTCGATGGGTTGATCACTGATGCCCGTCGTGTCGGTCGGTGGACCGGGGACGGACCGGCACCTCGCACCCGCGGCGTCGTGCAGGCACGCGAGGCCCCACGTCGGTCAGTCGACGTCCCCGCCAGACTACCAGCCCTCGCCGGAACCGCCTGGCAAGGGCATCCGACGAGGCGACCCGACGTCGCGCCGGCGTCACGGACGGAGTGACGGACGGCGTCACGGACGGCGTCACGGACGGCTCAGCCGAGGGCCCGGCGGGTGCGCTCGACGTCCTCGGTGATCTGGGCGATCAGCGGCTCGACCGCGTCGTAACGCACCTGGCCGCGCAGGTGGGTGACGAAGTCCAGGGCCAGCCGCTCGCCGTACAGGTCCCCGGAGAAGTCCAGCGCGTACGCCTCGACCCGCCGCTCCAGGCCGGAGAACGTCGGGTTGGTGCCGACCGAGACGGCGGCGGCCAGCCACTTCCGGTGCCCCCGACGGACCAGCCGGGCGGCGTAGACGCCGTCGGCGGGCACCGCCGCGTACCGGTGGCAGAGCAGGTTGGCGGTGGGAAAGCCCAGCTCCCGGCCGCGCTGGTCGCCCCGGACCACCACCCCCTCGACCCGGTGCGGGCGGCCCAGCGCGACGGCCGCCGCGGCGACGTCACCGGCGTCGACGCAGGCCCGGATGTAGGTCGAGGAGAACACGGTGTTGTCCTCGGCGACCAGCGGCGCCCCCTCGACCGAGAAACCGAAGGTCCGGCCGAGGCGCTCCAGCAGCGCCACGTCGCCGGCCGCCCGGTGCCCGAACCGGAAGTTCTCCCCCACCACGACCAGTGCGGCGTGCAGGTGCTGGACCAGGATGTCGTGCACGAACGCCTCGGCCGGCACCCGGGAGAACTCCGGGGTGAACGGCACCACGCAGAGCGCGTCGACGCCGAGCGCCTCGATCAGCTCGGCCTTGCGGGCGGGCTCGGTGAGCACCGCCGGGTGGGAACCGGGGCGCACCACCTCGGCCGGGTGCGGGTCGAAGGTCACCACCACCGACTGCACGCCCAGCTCCCGCGCCCGGGCCACGGCGTGCCCGATGGTCGCCTGGTGCCCCTTGTGCACGCCGTCGAAGACGCCGATGGTGACGACCGAACGGCCCCAGCCGCCGGGCGCCGCGTCGTACCCCCGCCACCGCTGCATGACGATCCTCCCCTGCCTTCCGCGACCGGCCGCGCCGGCGGCCGTACCCCCGCCCGCCGTCAGGCCGGGGCGAGCACGATCTCCGCGCGGGCCCGGCCGTCCCGCTCGCTGACGATAGCGATCAGACCGCCGTCGGGACCGAAGACGGCGTACGGCCCGGTGAGACCGGCCGGATCGAGCGGGCCGCCGTGGGAGAGCACCTTCGCCTCGTCGGCGGTAGCCTCCCGGCGCGGGAAGAACCGGTCGGCCGCCGCGTCGAGCGGCAGGTTCACCACCTCGGGCGCGCGCTGCTCCAGCTCGTCGAGGGTCGCCGCCTCGGCCAGGGCGAACCCGCCGACCGCAGTGCGGCGCAGCGCGGTCAGGTGGCCGCCGACCGAGAGCGCCAGGCCCGCGTCCCGGGCCAGCGCCCGAATGTACGTCCCGGACGAGCAGGTCACGTCGACGTCGACGTCCACCACGTCGGGGGTGTCCCGGCGGATGGCCAGCACGTCGAGTCGGCTCACGGTGACCCGGCGGGCGGGCAGCTCGACGCTCTCCCCCTCGCGTACCCGCTTGTACGCCCGCTGGCCGTCGATCTTGATGGCGCTGACCGCGCTCGGCACCTGATCGATCTCGCCGGTCAGCGCCGCGAACGCCGACCGGATCGCCTCGTCGGTGACCGTCCCGGCCGGGGTGGTGGTCAGCACGTCGCCCTCGGCGTCGTCGGTGACGGTGGCCTGCCCGAGCCGGACGGTGGCCGCGTAGCTCTTGCCCGCGCCGATGACGTACGTCAACAGCCGGGTGGCCCGGCCGACGCCGATCACCAGCACGCCGGTGGCCATCGGATCAAGCGTGCCGCCGTGCCCGACCCGGCGGGTCCGGGCCAGCCGGCGGATCCGCGCCACCACGTCGTGCGACGTCATGCCGCCGGGCTTGTCGACCACGATCAGACCGTCTGCGCTCACGACCGCCAAGCCTGCCAGACGGGGTCACGCCGCCCGTCACCGCACGGCACAATGCGGCAACCCCTTCTCACACCTGCCCCGGAGCCCCCATGAGCACCCCGCCCCCGCAGGAGCACCACGCCCGGGTCGACCTGCCCCAGTGGATGCGCAACCCCGAGCCGCCCCGGCGGACCCTCGGCCGACGCCTGTCCGACCTGGTGGACGCCACACCGGGCCTGTGGGAGGGGCGGCGGGCGCTGTGGCGCTGGCGGGAAGGGAGCCGGTTCAGCGAGCGGCACCCGGTCGTCTCGGCGATCGTGTCGTTCGTTGTCGTCGCGGCGGTGGCGACGGTTCTCGTCGCGGGCGCCGCCTACCTGTTCGCGAGAATGCAGGCCGGCGACCGCCTGTGAGCCCCGGCCGGGGCCGCCACGAAAGGCGCTGCGCGGCCGAGCCGCCGGGTGCGAGGATCATGCGCCCTGCCCCGCCGTAGACCAGGATGCGCGATGACCGAGCAGCAACCACCCGTTCCGGCACCCGCCCGCGGCCCGGCCAACGAACCGGGACCGGCGGCCGGGCCGGACCGGTACGCCGTCGCCCACGTCGACGAGCAGATCCAGCTACCGGACTGGATGCGCCAGGTGGGCACGGAACAGCCGCTGGACCGCACGGAACGGCGGCGGCTGGCCTGGGGGCGGCATCGCGGGAAGTTACTTGTCGGCGTGGTCGCGCTGGGCGCGGTGGCCCTGCTCGGCGCGACGGTGACCGTCGTCCGCACCGTCGTCGACGGCGTCCGCACCGCCACGCCGTCGACGCCGTCGCCGTCGCCGTCGCCGGGCCCGGTCAGCTCCGCCGGTGCGCACCGGGACTACTTCGCCGGCACTCCCGCCGCCGGGTTCGCCGTCGGCGAGCAGGGCATCCAACTGCCCACGGCCCGGCCCACCGGCCCGTTCAGCGCGGCGCAGGTGCGTACAGCGCTCGACACGACCCGACGGGCGCTGATCGAGAGCCGCCTCAGCACCGTCATGTTGTACGGCAACTACACGCCCTTCCTCACCGTGCTGGCGGAGGACGCCCGCGAGGACCTCTCGCCGGCCTTCGCCGACGCACGCTTCCAGCACTTCGCCACCCGGCTGGACAGGAGCTTCCGCTGGAAGAAGGAGATCAGGGTCGCCGGGAAGGTCGACTACGAGGCCACCGAGAACGCCGACGGAATCCGCGTGCTGGCGGTGACCACCCGGTTCTCCTGGGTGTACGCCTTCGAGCGGCTGGCCGGGGAGGCCCCGCCCGAGGCTGACCTGGTGGTCGTCCGGGACACCGTGGTCTGGTACCTGCCCCACCCCGACGACGTCTCGCCCTCGGCGCGTGGCCTCTGGCTGGGCTCCGCCGAGGCCGTCACCTGGAACGCCGAGTGCGGCCTGCTGAGGGAGGAGGGTTTCCTCGACGTGGCGCCCTGGGTGTCCGACGGCAACCAGGTCGGACCGTCCCGTGGGGTGCCCCTCACCGAGGTCTTCGACCCTGAGCAGGCCGCCCACGTCCCCGGGTCCTGCTGACCCTGGCCCACCGCCCGCCACGGGGCTCCCGTTCCGGTCCGCTCAGCGGACGGCGCCGACCACGGCCCAGCCGCCGGAGCGCAGCCGCAGCAGCAGGGCCGCCAGCCGGAGCAGCACGAACAGGAACAGGCCGGCCCAGACGCCGCCGAGGCCCAGGTCGAACGCGTACGACAGCCAGATCGCCGGCAGGAAGCCGCCGAACGCCGCGACGATGGTGAGGTTGCGCAGGTAGCGGACGTCGCCCGCGCCGATCAGCACCCCGTCGAGGGCGAACACCACGCCGCCGACCGGCTGCAACGCCACCAGCCAGGGCCAGGCGACCATGGCCTGGTCGCGTACCTGCTCGTCGGAGCTGAACAGCCCCGGCACGACGCCGGCCCCGACGGCGATGAGCACCGCGAACGCCACGCCGCAGCCGGCGCCGAGCAGCGCGACCCGCCGGGCCAGGGCGCGGGCGCCGGCGTCGTCGCCGGCCCCGAGCGCCGCGCCGATCAGCGCCTGCGCGGCGATCGCGAGGGCGTCGAGCACCAGGGCGGTGAAGAACCACAGTTGTACGGCGATCTGGTGCGCGCCGACCGCCGCCGCCCCGAACCGGGCCGCGACGGCGGTGGCGGACAGGAAGCTGGCCTGGAAGGCGACGCCCCGGACCAGCAGGTCCCGGCTGAGCACGAGCTGCTGGCGGATCACCCCCGGGCGGGGGCGCAGCGACACCCGCTCGCTCACCAGCGCGGCGGCGAACAGCCCGCCGGAGATGGTCTGGGCCACCGCGTTGGCCACCGCCGAGCCGGTGAGCCCCCACCCGACGGGGTAGACCAGCAGCGGGCAGAGCAGCGCGGACAGCAGGTTGGGGCCGAGCACGAACCACAGCGGCCGACGGGTGTTCTGCACGCCGCGCAGCCAGCCGTTGCCCGCCGCGGCGAGCAGCAGCCCGGGGGCCCCGAGCGCCGCGACCCGCAGCCACCGCCCGGCCGCGTCGGCGACCTCGCCGGGCCCGGCGAGCGCGGCGACCAGCGGGCCGGCGACGAACTGCATGGCGAGCGCGACCAGCACCCCGACCCCGAGGGCCAGCCAGGACGCCTGCACGCCCTCGGCCACGGCGGCGGCCCGGTCGCCGGAGCCGAACCGGCGGGCGGCCCGCCCGGTGATCCCGTACGCCAGGACGGTGCCCAGCCACGCGATCAGGGTCATCACGGTGCCGGCGACGGCCAGCGCGGCGAGCGGCAGCCGGCCGAGGTGACCGACCACGGCCGTGTCGACCAGGACGTAGAGCGGCTCGGCGGCGAGCACCACGAGGGCCGGCAGAGCCAGGGCGGCGATCCGTCGCGGCGAGGCGACGGCGGACGGGGCGAGGGAGGACCGGATCATCGCCACCGATCCTGACACGGCAAAGGTAAGGATCACAACAAGAGCTATTCCTTACCCATCGCCGTGACGACACGACCCACCACCCCGCGCGCACTTTCCGGGAAAGAGTGGCCTCGTGGGCGACCTAAGGCACTCTTTCCCGGAAAGTGCACCCGGCGCGGGGCTTGTGGGCGGGGTCGGGCATCAGTGCCGGGTGGCCTGGGTCACTGGCGGGTGTCCATCGACGTCTGCAGCGCGCGGCGGGCCTGCTCGCGTGCCTCGTCGGTGTTCTCGGTCTTGGGCTTGCTCGACATGATTCGGTCCTTCCAGGGTGCGGGCCACGGCGACGTGGTGGCCCTGCGGCCGGTCGTGCTGGCGCCTGACGGGCGGCCCGGGGTCACCGGAGCGGCCGGTCTGGGCGTGCGCCCGGGTCGGTCGGACCCTGGAGGGAGGCGGTGCCGGGTGCGGCGCCACCACCGTCGACCAGCACCGCGGGACACGACACCGGTCGATTCCCAAATTATCGTTCAGGTCCACATGCTGCCCACTCTTCCCGTCATCTGGACAGGGTGAGGCTCCCGCCGGGCCGGCCGGAGGGTCAGGGACGGCGGTGAGCGCCCCTCAGCGGGCCAGGAAGTGCCAGCCGAGCCACCACCAGAAGCCGAACAGGCCGATCCGGCCGACGGGCACCGGGCCCACCTCGTAGCGCATCACGTAGGCGCAGACGTCGGCCGACGACGGGATCCGGGAGCCCGGCCGGCGGGCGGCCCACTCGACCGCGACAAAAAGCGCCAGGGCGGTGACGAAGCCGCCGATGGCGAGTGCCCGCATCATCGCCGCACCAGCCCCCAGAACGCGGCGAGCCAGGCGAACCAGGCCGCCGAGCGGACCAGCTCGTCCTCCAGCAACGGATCGGCCAGCCGGGAAAGGGTGGGGAACTCGTCGCCGGCGTGCAGGACGAAGGTGGTCCCCTCGAACACGCCGAACACGGCCACCGGGACCAGCCACCAGACCACGCCCGCGCCGAGCCGGCGGGGCGCCGGCCGGCGCGACACCCGGGCACCCAGGCCCAGCCAGATCAACGCGCCCCCGGTGCCGAGCGTGTAGAGGTTCGCCGAGGCGGAGAACGAGGGCAGTTGCCCGCCGACGAGGGAGAGACAGACCAGCACCGGCACGGAGACCACGGGACGGTCCCAGACCCGGGGCTCCGTGACGATGAGCTCGCGCGGGTGATCCATCCCACAATTCTCCCCGCCGCAGCGGAGCGCGGGAAGACCACCGCCCCCCGGAGTCGTCCCTGATCTACGCCTCGATCAACGCCTTGTCCAGCTCCGCACGGATGCCGGCCACCACATCCTCGACGGTGCCGCGACCGGTGAAGCCGGCCGCGAGCCGGTGACCGCCGCCGCCGAGGGCGACCGCGACGCGGCTCACGTCCACCGCGCCCTTGCTGCGCATCGACACCGCCCACTCCGCCGGGCGGACCTGCTTGACCACGCAGCTCACGTCGGCCTCGGCGGTGCACCGGACCGAATCGATCAGAGCCTCCAGCACGTACGGTCGCTGGTCGTGCCGAACCAGGTCGTCGAGCGTGGCGTACGTCCAGACGAGGCCGTGGCCTCCGGCCGCCGCCGGCTCCAGGCGGGCCCGGCAGAGCACCTCGCCGAACAGCCGCACCGCGCCGAAGGGCCGGGTGTCGAAGACCCGGCGGGAGATGTCACCGGGCCGGATTCCGGTGGCCAGCAGCCGGGCCGCCAGCTCGTGCACCGCCGGGGTGGTCGCCTCGAACCGGAACGACCCGGTGTCGGTGGTCAGCGCGACGTAGAGGCACTCGGCGATCGCCGCGTCCAGGGTCACCCCGAGCCGGGTCAGCAACTCCTCGGCCACCACCGAGGTGGCCGCCGCCCGGGGGTCGACCAGGTTGATCCCGCCGAACCGGGTGTTCGAGGCGTGATGGTCGAGCACCAGCGCGGCCCCGGCGGTCTCCAGCCGGTCGACCAGGCCGCCGAGCCGCGACTCACTCGCCGCGTCGAAGCAGACGACCAGCTCCGGCGCCGGGTCCGCGTCCGCCTCCGGGACCAGCAGGTCCATCCCGGGCAGGCCGCGGATCGGCTCCGGCACCTCGGGCGGGCCGGGGAAGGTCGCCTGCAACCGGCGTACGCCGAGCTGCCGCAGGCCCAGCGCGAAGCCGAGCATGCTGCCCAGCGCGTCCCCGTCGGGGTTGACGTGGCAGATCAGCAGGACCCGGGCGTCGGCCGGCAGGCCGCGTACCGCCTCGACGGCGGCTGCCCAGTCGGCCTCGCCCGGGCCGGGCCCGACGGCGGCCCCTGCCACAGCAGCGCCGGTGTCGGCGAGCTCTGTCACGGCAGGGCCGGTGTCGGCGGGCCGGGCGGCGGCCCCTGTCACGGCCGGTCCGCGCCGCGCGGGGTCTGCTCGTCGGCGGCCCCCTCGTCGGCGGAGTCCCCGTCCTCGTCCTCGTCGTCCACCCGGTACGGCTGGGCCTCGCCCGCGTACCGGGCACCGGCGGCGAGGCGCTGCACCTCGGCGTCGGCGGTGCGGGCCTGGACCAGCAGGTCGTCGATCTGCTTGACCTGGTCCTGCACGTCGTCGAGGACGAAGGTCAGCGACGGCGAGTGGCGCAGCCCGAGAGCCTTGCCGACCGTGCTGCGCAGCATCCCCTTGGCGCTCTCCAGCGCCGCCGCCGTGCTGGCCTGCTCCGCCGCGTCGCCGAGGACGGTGTAGAAGACCGTCGCGTCGCGCAGATCCGCGGTGATCCGGGCGTCTGTGATAGTGATCATGCCGAGCCGGGGGTCCTTGATCTGGCTCCGCACCACCGACGCGACCAGTTCGCGAATCCGCTCCGCGTGCCGGCGTACCTTGGCCGGATCCGTCATCTCGCCCACCTCCACGGCGTCCTACTCCCGGCCGGCCCGGGGCGCGGTGCGCCGCCGGATCCGACCAGCCAACAATTCGAACACTACCTTCACAGTCGGGTCGACCGCCGGGCACGGGCGTCACCGCCCAGCGCCCGTCAGTCGTCGCCGTCACCGTCGCCGTACAGGTGGCGACGCACCGACAGCAGCTCGACCTCGGGACGGCCCGCGACGAGGTGCTCGCACGAGTCGAGCACCTCGCGCACGTGCGCGCCCTCCGCGGCCACCACGGCCACGGCTATCTCCGCCCGACCGTGCAGGTCGAGCGCTCCCACCTCGGCGGCCGACACCTCGAAGCGGCGCAGCGCCGCCACGATCGGCCGTACGTATGATCTCTTGGCTTTGAGCGACCGGGAGTCGCCCGGCAGCAGCAGGTCGAAGACCGCGGTTCCGGTGAACATCGCCCCGGACGATACTCGCAGCGACCCCCACATGATCAAGGGGTTTACGCCGTTCGGGCGTAAACCCCTTGATCAGTGTGTCGAACGGGTCAGGCGCGCGGCTTCTCCCGCATCTCGAAGGTCTCGATGATGTCGCCGACCTGAACGTTGTTGTAACCGGTCAGGGTCAAACCACACTCGAAGCCCTCGCGGACCTCCGTCGCGTCGTCCTTGAACCGCTTGAGCGAGCTGATGGTGAGGTTGTCCGCCACCACCTGCCCGTCCCGCAGCAGCCGCGCCTTGGCGTTGCGGCGCAGGATCCCGGACCGGACGATACAGCCGGAGATGTTGCCGACCTTGGACGAGCGGAAGACGTCGCGGATCTCCGCGCTGCCCAGCTCGACCTCTTCGTACTCCGGCTTGAGCAGCCCCTTGAGCGCGGCGTCGATCTCCTCGATGGCCTGGTAGATGACCGTGTAGTACCGGATCTCCACGCCCTCGCGGTCGGCGATCTCGCGGACCTTGTTGGCGGCCCGCACGTTGAAGCCGATGATCGTGACCGCCTCGGACGAGGCGCTCGCGAGCATGACGTCGCTCTCGGTGATCGCACCCACGCCCCGGTGGATGATCCTGAGCTGGACCTCCTCCGGGATGTCCAGGTTGAACAGGGCGTCCTCGAGGGCCTCCACGGAACCGGAGACGTCGCCCTTGAGCACCAGGTTGAGCGAGGTCTTCTCGCCCTCCTTGAGCTGCTCCATGAGCGTCTCGAGGGTGGCCCGGCCACGGGAGTTGGCGAAGGACGCCGCCCGCCGCCGTGCCTGCCGCTGCTCGGCGATCTGACGCACCGTGCGGTCGTCCGCCGCGGCGAGGAAGGTGTCGCCCGCCCCGGGGACCGCGGTGAGACCGAGCACCAGCACCGGACGGGCCGGACCCGCCTCGGCGACCTGGTTGCCGTTCTCGTCGAGCATCGCCCGGACCCGGCCGTGCGCCCCGCCGGCGACGATGGAGTCGCCCGCCCGCAGGGTGCCCTTCTGCACCAGCACCGTCGCCACCGCACCGCGACCCTTGTCCAGGTGCGCCTCGATGGCAACACCCTGCGCCGGCCCGTCGATCGGAGCGGTCAGCTCCAGCGACGCGTCGGCGGTCAGCAGGACCGCCTCGAGCAGCTCCTCGATGCCGATGCCCGGCTTCGCGGCCACGTTGACGAACATCGTCTCGCCGCCGTACTCCTCGGCGACCAGGCCGTACTCGGTCAGCTGCTGGCGGACCTTGTCCGGGTTGGCGTCCGGCTTGTCGACCTTGTTGACCGCGACCACGATCGGCACGTCCGCCGCCTTGGCGTGGTTCAACGCCTCGATCGTCTGCGGCATCACGCCGTCGTCGGCCGCGACCACCAGCACCACGATGTCGGTGACCTGGGCACCACGGGCACGCATGGCGGTGAACGCCTCGTGGCCCGGGGTGTCGATGAAGGTCACGGCCCGGTCCACGCCGTCGTGCGGGACGTGGACCTGGTAGGCACCGATGTGCTGGGTGATGCCACCCGCCTCGCCGGCCACGACGTTCGCCTTGCGGATCGCGTCGAGCAGCTTGGTCTTACCGTGGTCGACGTGACCCATGACGGTCACCACCGGCGCACGGCTGACCAGGCGGTCCTCCGCGACCTCGGCGTCGAGGTCGATGTTGAACTGCGCGAGCAGCTCGCGGTCCTCGTCCTCCGGGCTGACGATCTGCACGTCGAAGCCGAGGTGCTCACCCAGCAGCAGCAGGGTCTCGTCGGAGCAGGACTGGGTCGCCGTGACCATCTCGCCCAGGTTGAACATCTCCTGGACCAGGGAACCCGGGTTGGCGTTGATCCTGTCGGCGAAGTCCGACAGCGAGGCGCCACGGGAGAGCCTGACGACCTGACCCTGACCCCGGGGGGCACCCGAGCTCATGGTCGGGGCCGACAGGTTGTCGAACTCCTGTCTGCGCTGCTTCTTGGACTTGCGGCCACGGGTCGGCCTACCGCCCGGACGCCCGAAGGCACCCGCGGCGCCGCCGCCACGGCCACGGCCGCCACCACCCGGACGACCACCGCCACCGGCCGGGGCGCCCGGACGGAAACCGCCGCCGGGAGCACCACCGCCGCCACCGGGACCGCCGCGGTAGCCACCGCCACCGGCACCGGCACCGGCACCACCGGGACCGCCGCGGAAGCCACCGCCACCGCCACCGCCACCGGGACCGCCGCGGAAGCCACCGCCACCGCCACCGCCGGGACGACCCGCGCCACCGCCGCCGCCGGGACGACCCGCGCCGGGGCCGCCACCAGGACGACCGGGGCGCTGGCTCGGCATGGAGGCCGGGCTGGGCCGAGGCGGCATGGAGGCCGGACTCGGCCGAGGCGGCATCGACGACGGGTTCGGGCGGGGACCGCCACCACCGGCGGCCGGGGGCCGCTGCTGCTGACCGCCCTGGATACCGAACGGGTTGTTACCGGCGCTGCGCGCCGGCGGACGACCGCCCGGACGGGCACCCGGGCCCGGGGCCGGGGCACCGGGGCGGCCGGCGGCCGGGGAACCCGGCCGGGGCGGCATCGCACCCGGACCCGCGCCCGGACCCGTGTTCGGGCGCGGACCGGGACGGGGACCACCCTCGGCGGGTGGCTCCCGACGGACGTTCTCTCGCTGCTGCTGCCGGGCGGCCTGGGCGGCCTTGACCGCGGCCTCCTGCTCGGCCTTCAGCGCGGCGGCGCGCGCCTCGGCGGCCGCCACCTCGATGTCGTGGGCACTCGCCGGCTTGGCGACCGGGGTCGCCGGCTGCGGCAGGCCGGGAACTGGCCCCTTGGGCTTCGGGCCGGGGGTCGGCGGGCCGGGCCGCCGCGGCGGCATCGGCTTCGCCGCGACCCGGGGTGCACCGGGAACCGGGGACGGGGACGGAGTCGGGGTCGGCGTCGCACTCGGGGCGGCCGCCGGAGGGGCGGACGGCGCCGGGGAACCGGCGGAGGCGACGAATGCGTTGCGCAGCCGCCGGGCGACAGGCGCCTCGACGGTGCTGGACGCGGACTTCACGAACTCGCCCATTTCCTTCAACTTGGCGAGAACGGTCTTGCTTTCGACCCCGAGCTCCTTAGCAAGCTCGTGTACGCGGGCCTTACCTGCCACTGCACTCCTCACTCCGAGGTCGTGCGGGCAGCACCCGCAACAACCTCACTCGTGCACTTGAAGCCTGGTCATTTCAGGAACTTCATCGTGTGCTCATGTCGGTCGTCCTACCTTGCTAGCGACCCTCGCCCGGTCGGGATGACCTGACGTAGTGGTTGGCGCATCGAGATGCTCGGCCAGCTCACCGTGATCGACGACCCCGGTGACCCGCAGCGCACGCCCGAAGGCACGCCGCCGCACCGCCAGCGCGAAGCAGGCCGGATCCGGGTGCATGTTCGCTCCCCGACCCGGCAGCCTGCGAGCCGGGTCAGGACGGAGGCTGTGACCAGCCTCGTTGCCGACCGCGACCATTCGCAGCAATTCGCTGGCCGGCGCACGTCGCCGGCAACCCACACAGGTGCGCTCCGGCAGCGCGCGTCGTACCACCGGAAGAAGTCTACCCCTAGCTTCCCGAGATCGCTCCGCCCGGCTCCCGGACGTGATCGGCCCCGCTCCGCGTAGGCGTGGTGGCCTGCTCCGCATCAGACCGGGTGTCGATCCGCCAACCGGTCATCCGGGCCGCAAGTCGGGCGTTCTGCCCCTCCCGGCCGATCGCCAGCGAGAGCTGGAAGTCCGGCACGGTCACCCGGGCGGTGCGGGTGGCCAGGTCGACCACCTCGACCCGCAGCGCCTTGGCCGGCGACAGCGCGTTGCCGACGAAGGTGGCCGGGTCGTCCGACCAGTCGATGATGTCGATCTTCTCACCGTGCAGCTCGCTCATCACCGCACGGACGCGCTGGCCCATCGGGCCGATGCAGGCGCCCTTGGCGTTCACGCCCGGCGTGGTGGAACGCACCGCGATCTTCGTGCGGTGGCCGGCCTCGCGGGCGATGGCACCGATCTCCACGGTCCCGTCGGCGATCTCCGGGACCTCCAGCGCGAACAGCTTCTTCACCAGCCCCGGGTGGGACCGGGAGAGGGTGATCTGTGGGCCGCGCATCCCCTTGGCGACGTGCACCACGACGCAGCGGATCCGCTCGCCGTGCGCGTACCGCTCGCCGGGGACCTGCTCGGACTGCGGCAGCACGCCCTCCAGCTTGCCGAGGTCGACGCTGACGATGCCCTTCTCGGACCGCGCCTCGTGCGCCTGCACCACGCCGGTGACCAGGTCACCGTCGCGGCCGACGTACTCGCCGAAGTGCACCTCGTCGGTGGCCTCCCGCAGCCGCTGGAGGATCACCTGCTTGGCGGTCATGGCCGCGATCCGGCCGAAGTCGTGCGGGGTGTCGTCCCGCTCCCGCACCACGCTGCCGTCTTCGTCCAACTCCTGGGCGTAGACCAGGGCCGCGCCGGACTTCCGGTCGATCTCCACCCGGGCGTGCGATTCGGCCCCGTCGGTGTGCCGGTAGGCGGTCAGCAGCGCGGTCTCGATCGCCGCGAGGATCGTGTCGAACGGGATCTCCCGCTCGCGCTCGAGTGCGCGCAGCGCCGCGAGGTCGATGTTCACCTCTCCTCGTCCTCCACATCATCTTCGTCGTCGATGTCGTCAATGTCCTCGTTGTCGCCGAGCTCGTCGTCGCCCACCTCGTCGAGGCGGTTGAACTCGACCTGAACCCGGCCGGGGCCGAGCTCGGCGTGGCGGAACTCCGCGCGGCCGGAATCGGTCTCCAGCACCACGCGCTCGTCGTCGGCCTCGACCACCCGGCCGGTGACCTGGCGGTCGCCGGTGGGCTGCTCGGCACGCTGCCCGGGCAGCCCACCCCGGGCGGTCACCTTCACCAGCCGGCCGACGTTGCGCCGCCAGTGCCGGGGCAGGGTGAGCGGGCGGTCCACCCCGGGGGAGCTGACCTCCAGCTGGTATTCGCCGGCCAGGATGTCGCCGCCGGCCTCCTCGGCCGCGTCGAGCGCGGCGGAGACGGCCCGGGAGACGTCCGCCACCGCGTCCAGGCTGATCCCGCCGTCGGCGTCCACGATCACCCGCACCACGTGCCGGCGCCCGGCCGGGGAGACGGCGACGTCCTCCAGGTCGTATCCGGCCTCGTTGACGATCGGCTCGATCACCGCGCGCAACCGGGCCCGCCGGGCCGCGAGGTCGCCCCGGGGGCTGCCGACGCGGTCACCGCCCCGGGGGCCGTCGGCGCGTCGGGGTCTCCCCGTCGGCCCCGTCGACCTGGTGGCACGGCCACGCTGCGTCATCTGGCGCACCCTTTCGTGAACGACGGCGCCCGGTCGGACGCCATGCCGGTGCACCACCGGGGCGGAGCGCCGGTGGTTGCGCAGAGCGTAACGCGCTCACCGCGCGGCGGGCCGGGCGGCGCACCGACGCCGGTCGCCCACGTCCGTGCTCGAATGGTGTTGACTTGCCCGGTGGCGAAGGGCAGAACGAGACAGCACGACCGGGGACCAGGACATTCCCGGCGAAACCTGCTGCGGGTCGGCGCGCTGCTGGCACTCGGCGGCGCCACCGGGCCGCTGACCGGCTGTGATCTTTTCGACGGCGACGAGCCGGACCCGGCCCCCGACCCGCTCGAACCCCTCGCCGCCGAGGCGCGCGAGCTGGCCGCCCGGCACCGCGCCGCGCTGGCCGCCGACCCGGGCCTGACCAAGACGCTCACCCCGATCGCCGAGGCCCACGAGGCGCACGCGGCAGAACTGGCGAAGCTGTTCGGCCGCCCGGCGTCCGCGTCCTCGGGCACGCCGTCGGCCGGGGCCAGCGCCGGCGGCGACCGGAGGGCGACGCTGACCGGCCTGCGCGAGGCGGAGCAGCGCGGGCGCGAGTCGGCCGCGAAGCTCTGCGCCGGGGCGCCGGCCGAGCGGGCGGCGCTGCTCGGCTCGATCGCCGCCGCCCGGGCCACCCACGTGGAGGCACTGAAGTGATCCGTCGACAGACACCGTCCGGGCCGGCCCAGGCGCTGGCCGACGCGCTCGCCGCCGAGTACGCCGCGATCTTCGCGTACGCGCCGATCGGGGTCCGGCTCACCGACGCCGCCCGCACGGCCGCCCGCCGGGCCGAGGCGGCGCACCGGGCCAGACGCGACGCGCTGGTGCTCCAGCTCAGCGCGGCCGGCGACCCGGCCCCCGCCGACAAGGCCGGGTACGCGCTGCCCTTCCCGGTGACCGACGCGGCCAGCGCGCTGCGGCTGGCGGTCGAGGTGGAGGAGCGTACCGCCGCGTTCTGGCGGGCGGCGCTGCCGCACACCACCGGCGCGGACCGCAACCGAGCCCTCGCGGCGCTGACCGACTGCGCGGTGCGGGCCACCCGCTGGCGCCGCACCGCGGGGGTGAATCCGGTCACCGTCGCGTTTCCCGGCCGCCCCGACTGACCGGCCACGGAGCGTTTCGCCGCTCACCGGGCGACCGCCGGCCGTCACCCCCGGTTGCGGGTGACATACCAGGTATGCATACTCCGGAGCCATGTCCATCCGTCACGGCCTGCTCGCGCTGCTCGAACGCGGCCAGATGTACGGCTACCAGCTCCGGGCCTCGTTCGAGGAGTCGACCGGCTCGACCTGGCCGCTAAACATCGGGCAGGTCTACACCACCCTGTCCCGGCTGGAACGGGACGGGCTGGTGCGCCCACTGCCGGAGAACGAGGGCGGGCAGCGGCCGTACGAGATCACCGACGCCGGGCGGGCGGACCTGGCGCTGTGGTTCGCGACCCCGCTCAGTCGGGCCGACCGGCCCCGCGACGAGCTGGCCATCAAGCTGGCCCTCGCGCTGACCACGCCCGGCGTGGACGTGCGGTCGGTGGTGCAGACCCAGCGCACCGCCACCATGCGGACCCTCCAGGAGTTGACCCGGTTGAAGTACGCCAGCGACCGCCCCGAGGACCTGCCCTGGCGGCTGGTGCTGGACGCGATGGTGTTCCAGGCCGAGGCGGAGGTCCGCTGGCTGGACCACTGCGAGACGAGCCTCGTGCGGTACCGGCCGGGACCGGGGCCCGACGGTCGGCCGGGGGAGGCCGGTCGGCCGGGGGAGGCCGGTCGGCCGGGGGAGGCCGGTTGGCCGACGGACACGGCTGGTCGGGACGGCGAGGAGGCACGGCGGTGAGCGGACCGGACGACGTGCCAAGGGCCTGCCCCACCGCGCCCGGTGCGGCGGTGCTCGACCTGCGCGACGTCCACCGCACCCACGGCAGCGGCGAGGCCGCCGTGCACGCCCTGCGCGGGGTCAGCCTCACCGTCTGCCCCGGCGAACTGGTCGCCGTGATGGGGCCCTCCGGCTCCGGCAAGTCCACCCTGCTCGCCCTGGCCGGCGGGCTCGACGGGCCGACCGCGGGCGAGATCCTCGTCGAGGGACAGCCGCTGGGCGCGCTCGACCGCCGCGCGCTGGCCCGGGTGCGCCGCCGGCGGATCGGCTACATCTTCCAGAACCTCAACCTGCTGGGCAGCCTCACCGCCGCCGAGAACGTCGCGCTCCCCCTCGAACTGGACGGCGTCGGCGTGCGCCAGGCGCGGCGGGCTGCCCAGGTCGCGCTCGACGAGGTGGGGCTGACCGAGCTGGGCGGGCGGTTCCCGGACCAGTTGTCCGGCGGGCAGCAGCAGCGGGTCGCCATCGCCCGGGCCCTGGTCGGCGAGCGACGGCTCGTCCTCGCCGACGAGCCGACCGGCGCGCTCGACTCGCAGACCGGCGAGGCGGTGCTGCGCCTGCTGCGCCGCCGGGTCGACGCGGGCGTCGCCGCCGTACTGGTCACCCACGAGGCCCGGCACGCCGCCTGGGCCGACCGGGTGGTGTTCCTGCGCGACGGGGTCATGGTGGACTCGACGGCGCCGCTGGGCGGGGTCGAGCAGCTCCTGGCCGGCAGCGGCCGGTGAGCCCGAAGCGGGCGGCCACCGTCCGGTCGCGGCGGGACCGGCGCCCGGCCCACGTGCCGCCGCCAGCCCCAACGGGCGACATCGACGGCGGCGCCCGCCCGCGACGAATCGTGGCGGCGCTGCGCTCCTGGCGGGCCGCGCTGCGCATCGCGCGGCGGGAGGCCGGGCGGGCCCGGGGTCGCACCGCGCTGGTGCTCGCGATGATCGCCCTGCCCGTGCTGGCACTGGCCTTCGCCGCCGTCAGCTACGACATGTCCCGGCTGACCCGGGCCGAGCGGATCGACCGCCAGCTCGGCACCGCCGACGCGGAGCTGCGCTGGCTGGCGGACGGCCCGCTGGTGCAGGACGCCTGGGGCGACAACGGCTACCCGCGTGAGGGCGTCCGACACCGGAACCGGCCGGTCACCGCCGCCGAGCTGACCGCCCAGCTCCCGGCCGGCAGCCGGGTCGGCGAGGCGCAGTGGTGGGTGCGGTTCGAGGCACGCGTCGGCAACCGGCGAGAGACGCTCAACGGCCGGCAGTTCGACCTCACCGACCCGACGCTGCGCGGGCAGGCCCGGCAGCTCGCCGGCCGCCCGCCGACGGCCGCCGACGAGATCGGGCTGAACCCGGCGGCTCTGCGCCAGCTGCACGTCCGGCTCGGCGACCGGGTCGCCCCCGCCGACGGCTCGGGCGACCGGACCGTGGTCGGGGTGGTGGAGTTCCCCGACAGCCTGAGCCCGATGGTGGCCCTGTCACCGGCGCCCCGCACCCCGGTCGAGTCGTGGGGCGAGACAAGGTGGTTCGTCGACCTGCCGGACGGCGTCGACCCCGCCCTGACCGACCGGCTCAACGCGCGCGGGATCGTGGTGGTCGCCCGCACCCCGGCACCCCACCCCGGGGCCGACGCCGAGCTGTTCAGCTCGGCGGTGAACGTCGAGGACGCCAGCAACGCGGTGCTGGTCGGCGGCCTCGGCCTGCTGGAGGTCGTGCTGCTGGTGGGGCCTGCGTTCGCCGTCGGGGTGCGTCGCCGACGGCGGGACCTGGCCCTGGTCGCCGTGGCCGGCGGGGACGCCGCCCACCTGCGCCGCGTCGTGCTGGCCGACGGGGTGGTGCTGGGCTGCGCCGGGGCCGCCGCCGGGCTGGCGCTGGGCGTCACCGCCGCGCTCGCCGCCCGGCCCCTGACCGAGCAGTACCTCTTCGGGGAACGCTTCGGGGCGTACCGGATCTTTCCGTCCGCGCTGGCGGCAATCGCCGCGGTCGCGGTGCTGGCCGGGGTGCTCGCGGCGCTCGCGCCGGCCTGGACCGCCTCCCGCCAGGACGTGGTGGCCGGGCTGGCGGGCCGGCGCACCCCGCCCCCGCACCGGCGGCGCTGGCCGCTGCTCGGGGCGGTGCTGACCGTGGGCGGCACGGCGGTGGCCGCGCTCGGTGCCGCCCAGAGCACGACGGTGCTCATCGCCGGCCTGATCCTCGGCGAGCTGGGGCTGGTCTTCGCCACCCCGACGCTGATCGGGTTACTCGCCCGGGCCGGCCGCTGGCTGCCGCTGGCCCCCCGGGTCGCGCTGCGGGACGCGAGCCGCAACCGCGCCTCGGCCGCCCCGGCCATCTCGGCGGTGATGGCCGCGGTCGCCGGCAGCGTCGCCCTCGGCGTGTACGTGGCCAGCGACGACGCGCGGACGACGGCCGCCTACCGGGCGAGCCTGCCGTACGGCAACGTCCTGATCGTCGGCTCCGACGCCGCGACCGGGACGCTGCCGCCGGTGGCCCGGGTCGCCGAGATCGCGGCCGCCGAGCTGCCGCCCAGCGCGGTGGCCCGGATCGACGCGCCGGCCTGCGCCGCGCCCGCCACGCCAGCCACCCCCGCAGCCACCCCCGACGGAGAATGGTGCGGCGTCCAGGCGGAGCTGCCGCCCGGACAGACCTGCCCGTACGAGCCGTCGCAGTTCCGGGACGCCACCGTCCGGCAGCGCGTCCGGGCCGACCCACGCTGCGTCGAACGGCTGTCGGGCGGATACAACGGCGACGCGCTGTCGTCGGTGGTGGACGATGGCGACGTGTTGGCCGCGCTCACCGGCGCCGCCCCGCAGGAGGTCGCCGCCGCCCGCCGGGTGCTGCGGGCCGGCGGCGCCGTGGTGACCGACCCGCGCTACGTCCTCGACGGCCGGGTCACCCTCGTGGCGACGCGGACCCGCGACGAACCGGAGTCGACGGGGACCGTCCGGGCCACCGTGCCCGGGTACGTGCTGCACGGCGAGACCGGGGTGAACCAGCTCGTGCTGTCCCACGCCGCCGCCAGCCGGGTCGGGCTCGCCGCGCGCCAGCAGGGCTACATCCTGGCCACCGACGCGGTGCCGACCCGCGACCAGCAGGACCGCTTCGACGCCGAGCTGCAGCGCCTCGCCTCGCTGCAGGTGGTCGTCGAGCGCGGGCACCCGGACACCGACCGGCGGCCGATCCTGCTGCTGCTGGCCATCGCCTCCGGCCTGATCACCGTCGGCGCGGCGGCCGTCGCCACCGGCCTCGCCGCGGCCGAGGGACGGGCCGACCTGTCCACCCTGGCGGCCGTGGGCGCCAGCCCCCGGGTACGCCGGGTGCTGTCGCTCTGTCAGGCCGGGGTGATCGCCGGGCTCGGCTCGGCCCTGGGCATCACGGCCGGGCTGGGCACCGCCCTGATCGTCCTGGCCGCCACGAACCGCCGGTACGCCGAGGCCTGGCCGGTGGAGGAGCCGTACCCGGTCGTGGTGCCCTGGCTCACCCTGGGGGTGCTGGTGGTGGTGCCGCTGGTGGCTATGCTCGGCGCGGGCCTGTTCACCCGGTCCCGGCTGGCCGTCGAGCGCCGCCTCGACTGACGCCCCGGTACGGCGTTCGGGCTGGCGGCCGGGACGTTCCCGCCCCCACCTCGGGCCCTCCGGGGGTGCCGCACCCGGGCCGGAGGCGGCAGACTGGTCGGGTGCCCGCTCTCGGAAGCCTCACCCGTCGTCTCGGCCACCACCGCTGGTTCGGCGCGGCAGCCCGGCTGCTCGTCCCCGCCGACCGGGTGGTCGGCCGGCTCACCCGGGGCCGGGTGGTAGCGCTCGGCCTGATCCCCTCGCTCGTCATCACCACCACCGGCCGCCGCTCCGGCCTGCCGCGCAGCAACCCCCTGCTGTACGTCCCGGACGGCGACGCCTACGTGGTGATCGGCTCCAACTGGGGGCAGCAGCACCAGCCCGGCTGGGCGATGAACCTGCTCGCGCACCCCGAGGCGGAGGTGGACGTCAAGGGCCGGCGGGTGGCGGTCCGGGCCGAGGCGGCCACCGGCGCGGAACGCGACCGGCTCTGGACGCTGCTGGTCACCGAGTGGCCGGCGTACCGGACGTACGTCGAGCGGGCCGGCGGGCGGGAGATCCGCGTCTTCCGGCTGGTGCCGGTTGGGCGCGGCGGTCCGGGCGGCGCCGACGACCGGTGACTAGGCTGGAGCCGGCGTCGCGGCGGCCCTCCCGGCGGCCGGTCCGCCGGGCAGTCGGCGAGGCAGAGGTGGTTCGTGGACCCGTACCAGGACGATCCCCGGTGGTCGGTGGCGGAGCGGGTCGCGGACGCGGCGAGGCGGCGCTTCCCGGCCGACGTCCTCGCGGTCGCGGTGCACGGCCCGCTCGCCCACGGTGACGACGACGGCGGCGGGGACGGCGAGGTCGGGCTGCTGATCGCCACGTACCGGGCCGGCTCGGGCCCGGCCCCGGCGACCCGCCGGGTGGACGGCGTCCTGGTCGACCTGAGCGTCGCCGCCGCCGACGAGCATCTCCGCCGGGCTCGGGCGATCACCGCGCTGTGGCCGCTCACCGCGGACCGGTACGTCACCACCCGGCCGGTGCACGACCCGACCGGCTGGCTGCCGGCGCTGCGCGACGAACACCTGGCCCGGCTGGCCCGGGCCCGGCCGGCGGAGTTCACCGATCCCGCCCGGCAGGCGTGGTACCGGGGCTGCGCCGCGCACTCCCGGGCCGCCCGCCTCGCCGGGTGGTACGAGACGGACCAGGCGCTGCTGATGCTCGGCGAGGCCCGGCTGGCCGCGGCCACGGTGAACGGGCTGCTCAGCCGCACCTACTTCCGCGACCCGGGGGACGCGATCCGGCGTACCGGCCTGGCCGGGGCGGACATGACCGAGGTCGGCGCGGTGCTGGCCCGGCAGGCCGAGGAGCTGACCGCCCGGGGCCGGCCCGTCGACGGCACCATCGACGACCTGTTCGCCGGCTGACCCGCGCCCCGGCCCGCCCGCGCGGGCGGGAAGCGGGCCTACAGGCCGCCCTGGACGCCGATCAGGGCGCCGATCAGGTACGTCGCGCCGGCCGCCGCCGCGCCGAGCAGGAGTTGCCGCAGGCCGCCGGACCACCAGGGGCGGTTGGTGAACCGGGCGACGACCGCCCCGGCCACGAACAGCCCGACCCCGCCGACGGCCAGCGCAAGCGCCAGGCTGGTCGCGCCGAGCAGGTACGGCAGCAGCGGGAACAGCGCCCCGACCGAGAAGCACAGGAACGACGAGATCGCCGCTGCCCACGGGCTCGGCTGTTCGTCCGGGTCGACGCCCAACTCCTCCCGGACGTGCACCCGCAGCGCCTCCTCCGGGTTGCGCCGCACCGCCTCGGCGACCTGGGTGGCCAGGTCGCGGGGCAGACCCCGGGCCACCCACGCATCGGCCAGCTCGCGGGCCTCCGCCTCCGGGTGCCGTTCCAGCTCCCGGCGTTCCTTGGCCACCTCGGCCGCCACCTGCTCGTTGGCCGACCGGACGCTGGTGTACTCGCCGAGGCCCATCGAGATGGCCCCGGCGACCAGGCCGGCTGCGCCGGTGAGCACGATGCTGTGCGGCGACACCCCACCGCCGCCGACGCCCGCGATCAGGGCGATGTTGGTGACCAGGCCGTCCATCGCGCCGAAGACGGCCGGCCGCAGCCAGCCGCCGGACACGTCCGCGTGGTGCGCCTCGCGCAGGGCTGCGGGCGTGTCGGTCACGGCAGGGTCAGGATCTCGTGGCCGTCCTCGGTCACGAGGATGGTGTGCTCGAACTGGGCCGTCCACCTGCGGTCCTTCGTGACCACCGTCCAGCCGTCGTCCCACATGTCGTACTGGTAGGTGCCGAGAGTGATCATCGGCTCGATGGTGAAGGTCATCCCCGGCTCCATCACGTCGGTGGGGCGAGGGCTGTCGTAGTGCGGCACGTAGAGCCCACTGTGGAAGGACTCACCGATGCCGTGGCCGGTGAAGTCGCGGACCACGCCGTAGCCGAACCGCTTGGCGTACGACTCGATGACCCGGCCGATCACGTTGATCTGCCGGCCCGGGACGACCGCCTTGATCCCCCGCATCATCGCCTGGTGGGTCCGCTCGACCAGCAGCCGGGCCTCCTCGCTGACCTCCCCCACGCAGAAGGTCGCGTCGGTGTCGCCGTGCACCCCGTCGAGGTACGCGGTGACGTCGACGTTGATGATGTCGCCGTCGGCGAGGACCGTCGAGTCCGGGATGCCGTGGCAGATCACCTCGTTGAGGCTGGTGCAGCAGGACTTCGGAAAGCCCTTGTAGCCGAGCGTCGACGGGTAGGCCCCGTGGTCGCAGAGGAACTCGTGCACCACCCGGTCGATCTCGTCGGTGGTCACGCCGGGCTTGCAGTGCTCCCCGGCGAGCTGGGTGGCCTGAGCGGCGAGCCGGCTGGCGACCCGCATCCTCTCGATGATCTCCGGGGTCTGCACGTGCGAGCCGCGCCACTCCTGGGGGCGCTTCTTGCCCACGTACTCCGGTCGGACGATGTGACCCGGCACCGGTCGCATCGGGGAGAGCGTGCCGGGGGTCAGCGGCGCACGGACGGTCATGGGCGCAAGCCTATCGCCGGCCCGACTCGCGGCACGCCGGCGCGGTGCCCGGCGACGGCGGTGACCTCCACCACGGCGTCGTCCGGGTGGTTGTTGCCGGGCAATCTCCGCTGTGCCATCGTGTTCTGCGTGGATCAAGGGGGAGCGACGCCCGTCTTCGCCGCCCGGGCGGAGGCCGACGGCGACCATGTCCGCGTGGTGGTCTCCGGCGAGGTGGACATGGCCACGGCCGACACGATGCTCCAGACCGTCCTGCGCGAGCCGGCCAGCCGGGTCACCCTCGACCTGCTGGCGGTCACCTTCTTCGACTCCGCCGCGGTCCACGCCGTGGTCCAGCTCTCCCAGCGGTACGCGGACGCGCTGACCGTGCTGCCGTCCCGCCAGGTCCGGCGGGTGCTGGAGATCTCCGGCCTGGCCGACCAGGCCTGGGTCGCGCCGGCCTGATCCCGGGGATCCCATCGGGCCGGGGCGGTCAGTCCTGGAGTCGCCGGCGCAGCGTCACCTCGGTCCCCTCGGGTGTCCGGCTGACCGTCAGGTCACCCAACGCCTTGATCAGCCCCAGCCCTCGGCCACGGAAGCCCGCGCCGGTCGACTCCCGCCACTGCCCGCTGTCCAGGACGGTGGCCACCACGGTGCGGTCGGCGATCGTCACCTCCACGCCGATGGTCGGCTCGGCCGGCTCGACCGGGTGCTCGATGGCGTTGGCGGCAGCCTCCGAGACCGCCACGGTCAGGTCGAACAGGTCGGTCTCGCCGACCCGGTGGGCGACGAGGAAGTCCTCCAGCCGACGGCGCAGCACGCTGAGTCGGGTCGGGTCGGCCGGCAGCCGCAGCGCGAACCGGTTCGGCTCGGTCACCTCCAACGCGAGGACCGCGACGTCGTCGCGGCGCGGCTGGGAGGCGACCCGCTCGACGACCGCGTCGGCCAGGTCGGCGACGTGCCCGGCGTGCCCGGTGGCGTCCTCGCGCAACTGCTCGAGGGCGGCGTCGATGCCGAGCTGGCGGTCCTCGATCAGGCCGTCGGTGTAGAGCAGCAGCCGGGCCCCCGGGGCCAACTCGTCCTCCACCGTCCGGTACGACGTGGCGGGAATGGCGCCGACCGGTGGCCCGAGCGCGCCGTCGTGCAGGAAACCCACGTCGTCTCCTCGGATCAGCAGCGGGGACGGGTGCCCGGCGCTGGCATAGCGCAGCCGTCCGGTGCGGGGGGAGAACCGAAGGCAGACCACCGTCGCGAAGGAGGGTTCCTCGGTCGAGCCGACCAGCCGGTTGAGCCGGGTCAGCGCCTTGCCCGGGTCGTAGCCCTCCAGGACGTACGCCCGCAGCGCGTTGCGGAGCTGGCCCATCGCGGCGGCGGCCCGGACGCCCTTGCCGACCACGTCGCCGATGACCAGGACGAGTTCGTCGTCGTCGAGCTCGATGACGTCGTACCAGTCGCCGCCGACCTCCACGTCGGCGCTGCCGGGCAGGTATCGGCTGGCCACCACCGCGCCGGGCAGCCGGGGCAGCGTGCGGGGCAGCAGGCTGTGCTGGAGAGTGGTGGCGATGCGGTGCTCGGCCTCGTAGAGCTGGGCGTTCTCCAGCCGTACGCCGATCAGCCGGGCGAGCTGGGTCAGCGCGGCCCGGGCGGTGTCGGTGGCGCCCTCCCCACGCCCCCAGACCCGCAGCTCGCCGAGCTGCTCCCCGGCGGTGCCGGTCAGCGGCAGCACGATGGACGGTTCGACGGCGGCCGTGCCGCCGCCGTCGGCCTCGGAGCGGGCCCCGGTCGCGGTGACCACCACCCGGACGGCCTCGGCGAGGCCGAGCGCGTGCCGGGCGGTCACCTCCAGCACCTCGGCGGTGGTACGGGCGGTGTTCACCGCGACGGCGGCGTCGGCCAGCGCGCGCAGCCGCCGGATGATCTGCCCGCGGAGCTGGCCCAGCTCGACGTTCGCCCGGACCCGGGCGATCAGCTCCTCGCTGGAGAACGGCTTGGTCAGGTAGTCGTCCGCGCCGACCGACAGGCCGGCGACCGCCTCGGCCGAGCCGGCCCGGGCGGAGAGCAACACGATCGGCACGTGCCGGGTACGCGGGTCCGCGCGCAGCGCGGTGACCAGGCCGAACCCGTCCAGCCGGGGCATCATCACGTCGGTCAGCACCAGGTCGAACGGGGCCTGCACGGCCTGGCGCAGCGCCTCGACGCCGTCCGGCACGGCCACCACCTCCCAGGACGGGGAGAGCAGCCGCGCGACGTGCTCGCGCAGGTCGGCGTTGTCGTCGGCGAGCAGGATGCGGCCGGCCGTTACCCGGCCGGCGGCCACGGCCGACGAGGTGACCGGGGCCGCATCGCCCCACAGCGCGCTCTCGGCGGCGAAGAGCCGGGCCTGCGCCAGCTCGACAGGGGCGGAAGAGTCGGCCGGGACGTCGGTCGGGACCCGGTCGGCGGGCAGGTGGGCGGAGCCGAACGGGAGGGTCACGGTGAAGGTGCTGCCCGCGCCGACCCGGCTGCGTGCCTCGACCCGCCCGCCGTGCATCTCCACCAGCTCGCGAACCAGCGCGAGCCCGATCCCGGTGCCCTCGTGGCTGCGGGAGCGGACGCCGGGAACCCGGTGGAACCGCTCGAAGACGTGCGACAGCTCCTCGGGGGGAATCCCGACGCCAGTGTCGGTGACCTCCAGCCGGGCCGCGCCGTCGACCGCCCGGATCCGGACCCGGACCTCGCCGTAGAAGGTGAACTTCACCGCGTTGGCGACCAGGTTGAGGACGATCTTCTCCCACAGGTCCCGGTCGACGAAGACCGGACCGGGCAGCGGCGGGCAGTCGACCGCCAGGCGCAGGCCGACGCGTTCGGCGGCCGAGCGGAAGGTGCTGGCCAGCCGGGAGGTGTAGTCGGCCAGGTCGGTGGGCTCGTAGCGGGCGGCCAGCCGGCCGGACTCCAGCCGGGAGAAGTCCAGCACCGTGTTGACCAGCTTGAGCAGGCGCAACGAGTTGCGGTGCATCATGGTGAGCTGGTCGACGTAGGGCGTCGGCAGCGCCGAGTCGGCGAGCAGGTCCTCCAGGGGCCCCAGCACCAGGGTCAGCGGGGTGCGGAACTCGTGACTGATGTTGGCGAAGAAGTTGGTCTTCGCCCGGTCCAGCGCGGCCAGCTCGGCGGCCCGGGCCTGTTCCTGCTCGTGCGCCCGTTGCCGGCCCAGCGTGCGGGAGATCTGGGCGGCGATCAGGTCGAAGAACGTGCGGTACTCGTCGGTGAGCGGCAGCCGGGCGGACACCCCCACCACGAGGGCCCCCGCGGGCTCGTTGGTGGCGGTGAGCGGCAGCACCAGCGCCTGCCCGGCGACCCCGTCGGGCACCTCGGCCAGCAGGTCGGCGACGTCGACCGTGGCGGCGACCCCGCCGTCGGCGACCCGGCTCACCGCGGGCGCGGCGGTCCCACCGAGCGGCGGCGCGGCGACCGCCACGGAGCCGCTGGGGCCGCTGCGCCCGGCGAGGGTGAGCCGGCCGGCGACGTCGCGCAGGTAGACCAGGCCGAACGGGACGTCGGCCCGGTGCCGGTCCAGCACCCGGGCGACGGCCGTCGCCAGCTCGCCGGACTGCTCCGCCTCGGCCAGGCCGGCGCCCAGCTCGGCCAGGGCCCGCAGCCGGCGTTCGCCGAGCACCCGGCCGGTGGTCTCGCTCACGATGCAGAGGATCCCGTTGATGCCGCCGTCGGCTTCCAGGATCGGGTCGTAGGAGACGTCGAAGTAGACGTCCTCCAGGAAGCCGTGCCGATCGAGTACGAAGGGATGGTTCTCGCCCTGGTAGGGCTCGCCGGTCTCCCGGACCGAGGCGAGCAGCGGCCCGAGCACGTCCCAGGTCTCGACCCAGTGCTCCCGGGCGGGCTGACCGATCGCGTGCGGGTGCTTGGCCCCGATGGTCGGCAGGTAGGCGTCGTTGTAGAAGGCGCGGTGCTCCGACCCCCAGAACATGACGATCTGCGCCCGGGAGGAGAGCATCGTGGCGACCGCGTGGCACAGCGCCGCCGGCCAGCCGGCCGGAAAGCCGAGCGGACTGGTCGCCCAGTCGAACCCGCCCAGCCGCTCCCCCATCTCGCCACCGGCGGCGAACGCGGCCGTGAGCAGCGGCGGGAGCGTCTCGCCGACGGTCCCGACGGACGGGTGCAGCCCGTCCTCGCCCCCCTGGGCCGAGCTCATGAACCCTCCCGCACCGGCTGTTCCCGCGACAACCGCAATGATCGCCCCGCCGTGCCCCGCCTTCTACCCAGACGGACCAGCAACGTAACGCATCCGCTCGCGGCGACGTTGGTAACCCGGGTCTCACCCGCACGCCAGCGCAGAGGTCAGAAGACCGGCAGGCCGTCGATGCTCGCGGCGTTCTTCGTGGCCCGGTAGGTGACCAGGTCATCGGCCGTGCGCCGGGAGTGTGACCTGAGCAACAGATCCCGGTCACCCTGATAGTCCATGAGGGGCACCGCGTACCCGCAGGAGTCGCTGACCCGGTCGACGTCGACCGTGATCACCGCGCGGGCGGAGTGCAGGTCCGGCGGGTCGGGGAAGTCGCCGAGCCGGTCGGCGAAGCCGGCGTCCTCCACCGTCACCGCCGTGCCCCGCCCGTGCAGCCGGACGATGTTGGGCGGGCCGGCGAAGGCGCAGAACATCAGCGTGATCCGGCCGTTCTGCCGCAGGTGGGCGATGGTCTCCGCGCCGCTGCCGTGGAAGTCGAGCCAGGCCACCCGGTGCGGGCCGAGGATGACGAAGGTGCCGCGCATCCCCTTCGGCGAGAGGTTGACGTGCCCGTCGGCGCCGGAGGGCGCGGTGGCCACGAAGAAGACGGGCTGCTCCGCGATGAAGTCGCGCAGCCGCCCGTCGATCGCGGGGTGAACTTTCATGGCGGCATCCTCCCACCGCCCCCGGCGGGCCGGCCCGCCCCTTCCCGTCAGGCGGACCGGCTTCCTTCCCGTCAGGCGGCCCCGGCGGTCACCGGCCGGGTCACAGCGGGGTGACGTACGCGCCGGTGATCCCGCCGTCGACGACGAACTGCGCGGCGGTCATGAACGACGAGTCGTCACTGGCCAGGAAGGCCACCGCCGCGGCGATCTCCTCCGGCTGGCCGAACCGGCCCATCGGCACGTGCACCAGCCGGCGGGCGGCCCGCTCCGGGTCGGCAGCGAACAGCTCCAGCAGCAGCGGGGTGGCCACCGGGCCGGGGCACAGCGCGTTGACCCGGATGCCCTCCCGGGCGAACTGCACGCCCAGCTCCCGGGTCATCGCCAGCACCCCGCCCTTGCTCGCCGTGTACGCGATCTGCGAGGTGGCCGCCCCCATCAGCGCCACGAACGACGCGGTGTTGATGATCGACCCCTTGCCCTGCCGGCGCATGTGCGGGATGACGTGCTTGCAGCACAGGTAGACGCTGGTCGTGTTGACCCGCAGCACCCGCTCCCAGGCGTCCAGGCCGGTCTCCAGGATCGAGTCGTCCTCGGGCGGGGAGATGCCGGCGTTGTTGAACGCCACGTCCACCCGGCCGTGCCGGTCGACCACCCCGTCGAACAGGTCCCGCACGGCCGCCTCGTCGGCCACGTCGCAGGCGACGAACTCCCCGCCGACCTCCTCGGCGGCCTGCCCACCCGCCGACACGTCGATGTCGACGCAGACCACCCGCGCCCCCTCGGCGGCGAACCGCCGCACCGTGGCCAACCCGATCCCGCTGCCCGCCCCGGTGACCACCGCGACGCGTCCCTCCAACCGACCCTGCACCTTGTCACTCCTCCGTGGCGATGAAGACGTTCTTGACGTCGGTGAAGGCGTGCAGCGCGTCCGGGCCCAGCTCGCGGCCGAGCCCGGAACGCTTCATCCCACCGAACGGGGTCCAGTACCGCACCGAGGAGTGCGAGTTGACGCTCAGGTTGCCCGCCTCCACCGCCCGGGCCACCCGGATCGCCCGGCCCACGTCCCGGGTCCAGACCGAGCCGGACAGGCCGTAGTCGGTGTCGTTGGCCAGCCGGACCGCGTCCGCCTCGTCGTCGAAGGGGAGCACCGACACCACCGGGCCGAAGACCTCCTCCCGCCAGTGCCGGTCGGCCGGCGAGTCGGCGAGCAGCACCGTCGGGGCGTACCAGAAGCCGGGGCCCTCCGGGCAGGAGCCGGTGAAGGCCACCTTCGCCCCGTCGACGTACCCGGCGACCCGGTCGCGCTGGCCTGCGGAGATCAGCGGGCCCATCTCGGCGGTGTCCAGCGCCGGGTCCTCCACCCGGAACCCGCGCACGGCCGGCTCCAGCAGTTCCAGGAACCGGTCGTACACCGGGCGCTGGACCAGGATCCGGGACCGGGCGCAGCAGTCCTGGCCGGCGTTGTCGAAGACCGCGTACGGCGCGGTGGCCGCCGCCTTCTCCAGGTCGGCGTCGGCGAAGATGACGTTGGCGCTCTTGCCGCCCAACTCCAGGGTCACCCGTTTCACCTGGGCAGCGCAGCCGGCCATGATCCGGGTGCCGACCTCGGTGGAGCCGGTGAAGCACACCTTGCGTACGGCCGGGTGGGTGACGAACCGCTCCCCCACCACCGACCCTTCGCCGGGCAGCACGGTGAACACGTCGTCGGGCAGCCCGGCCTCGCGGCCCAGCTCGGCCAGGCGCAGCGCGGTCAGCGGGGTCAGCTCGGCCGGCTTGAGCAGCACCGTGTTGCCGGCGGCGAGCGCCGGGGCGAAGCCCCACGCGGCGATCGGCATGGGGAAGTTCCACGGCACGATCACCCCGACCACGCCCAGCGGCTCGTGGAAGGTGACGTCCAGCCCGCCCGGCACGGGGATCTGCCGGCCGGTCAGCCGCTCGGGAGCGCCCGCGTAGTAGTCGAGCACGTCCCGGACGTTGCCCGCCTCCCACCGCGCGTTGCCGATGGTGTGGCCGGAGTTGCGCACCTCCAGCAAGGCCAACTCCTCCAGGTGCGCGTCGACGAGGCCGGCGAACCGCCGCAACACCCGCGCCCGCTCCCCCGGCGCCGCCTTCCGCCACCCCTCGAAGGCCCGAGCCGCCCGCCCAACGGCCTCGTCGACCTCCGCCAGCGAAAGGCTCGCCACCTCCCCCACCACAACTCCACTAGCGGGATTAACCACCTGCGTCACGCCCCACCCTCCCTCTCCCCACTCGACTCTCCCGCGATCATGGAGTTATAGCCCCGACAAAAGCCGCGTAACCTGTCATTCCAGGGGCCCGAAGTACAAGATCGCGGGAGGTCAGAGGCGTTCGAAGCCACGGGTCAGCTCCCAGTCCGTTACCGCGGCGTCGAAGGCTTTCAGCTCCACGCGGGCCTGGTTGGCGTAGTGGGCGTGGACCTCGTCGCCGAAGACGGCCCTCGCGATCGTCGAGGACTCCCAGAGGGACAGGGCGTCACGCAGGGTGGCCGGCACCCGGTCGGCGGCCGGGTCGTCGTACGCGTTGCCGGTGCACTCCGGCCCCAACTCCAGCTCGCGTTCGATGCCGTGCACCGCGCCGGCCACCAGCGCCGCGATCGCCAGGTACGGGTTGACGTCCGCGCCGGGCACCCGGTTCTCCACCCGCATCCCCTCGCCGTGGCCGGCCAGCCGCAGCGCGCAGGTGCGGTTGTCGGTGCCCCAGCGCAGCGCGGTCGGGGCGAACGAGCCCGGCTGGTACCGCTTGTACGAGTTGATGTTCGGCGCGAACAGCAGGCTGAACTCGCGCATGGTGTCCAGCAGCCCGGCCAACACCCGCTGCCCGGTGACGCTCAGGTGCGCCGGGCCGTCGCCGAGCATCGCCGAGCGGCCGTCGGCGTCGCGCAGCGAGAAGTGGATGTGGCAGGAGTTGCCCTCCCGCTCGTTCGGCTTCGCCATGAAGGTGATCGACATGCCCTCCTGGGCGGCGATCTCCTTCGCCCCGTTCTTGTAGATCACGTGATGGTCGGCGCACGCCACCGCCTCGTCGTAGCGGAAGGCGATCTCGTGCTGGCCGAGGTTGCACTCGCCCTTGGCGCTCTCCGGGGTCAGGCCCGCGCCGGCCATCTCGTTGCGGATGCGGCGCAGCAGCGGCTCGACCCGGGCGGTGCCGAGCAGCGAATAATCCACGTTGTACTGGTTCGCCGGGGTCAACTCGCGGTAGCCGCGCCGCCAGGCGTCCTCGTACGAGTCGCGGTAGAGAACGAACTCCAGCTCGGTGCCCGCGTACGCGGTCAGCCCGTGCTCGGCGAGCCGGTCGAGCTGGCGGCGCAGGATCTGCCGGGGCGAGGCGACCACCGGCCCGGACCCGCCCGGCCACGCCAGATCTGCCAGCAGCATCGCCGTGCCCGGCTGCCACGGCACCCGGCGCAGCGTCTCCATGTCGGGCACCATGGCGAGGTCGCCGTAGCCGCGCTCCCAGCTCGACATCGCGTACCCGTCGACGGTGTTCATGTCGACGTCCACGGCGAGCAGGTAGTCGCACCCCTCGCTGCCGTTCTCGACCACCTGGTCGAGGAAGAACGGCGCGTGGAACCGCTTGCCCTGCAACCGGCCCTGCATGTCGACCAGGGCGAGCACCACCGTGTCGAGCTTGCCGGCGGCGACGGCGGCCCGTAACTCTTCGAGGGACAGGGGTGCTCTGCTCATGCGGGGGCCTCCATCACCAAGGTCTACTGCCTGACCGGACCACCGTCAATGCCCCGCCGCGACGCGCCGGCAAACACCGCGCGGCGGTTCACCCGTTGCGGCCCCGGCCGTACACCAGGGTGGTGAGCAACCGGGTGAGTTCCTCGCGTTCCGGCGGGGTCAGGGGTGCGAGCACCTCGTCCTCCACGTCGGCGAGCAGGCCGTCCAACTTGCGGAGCTGGCGGCGGCCCGGCCCGGTGAGGGTGACCACGTTGCGGCGGCGGTCGGCGGGATCGGGCGCGCGGTCCACCAGCTCCCGGTCGGCCAGCTCGTTGAGCACCGCGACCAGGTCGCTGCGATAGATGCGGGTGCGGCTGCTCAGCTCCGCCTGGCTCGCGGGGCCGGCCTCGTCCAGGGCGGCGAGCACCGCGTAGTGCCACTTGCGGGCGTCCACGCGGGCCAGTTCCTCGTTCACCCGACGGTCGGAGTGGATCGCCGCCAGGGACAGCAGCCGGGTCGGCAGGTTGCGCAGTCGCGCGGGGGCGGCCGGCCGGTCGGCGGCGCGCGTCGGCTCGGACCCACTGTCGCTCACGCCACGAGCATACCCCTTGCGTTAGTCGGACTAACGAATTAGCTTCGGCGGGCAGAACCGTTAGTGAGACAAACGATTGAGGGGCCCACATGCCGGTGACGACCGTCCTGGACTCGACGATGTACCACGAGGAGGCCGGCAGCGGCCCGGCCTTCGTGTTCCTGCACGGCAACCCCGGCTCGTCCCGGCTGTGGCGCAACGTGCTGCCCGCGCTCGACCTGCCCGCCCGGCTCCTCGCCCCCGACCTGATCGGCATGGGTCGCTCCGGCAAGCCCGACCTGCCGTACCGCTTCGCCGACCACGCCCGCTACCTCGACGCCTGGTTCGACCGGCTGGGCCTGGACGAGGCGGTACTCGTCGGCCACGACTGGGGCGGCGCGCTCGCCTTCGACCGGGCGGCCCGGCACCCCGACCGGGTGCGCGGCGTGGCCTTCCTGGAGACGATCGTGCGGCCGATGTCCTGGGCCGAACTGGGCCAGGGGCCCCGGGCGCGAGCCGAGGCCATGCGCGGGCCGCAGGGCGAGGCCCTGGTGCTCGACAGCGACTTCTTCGTGAACTCGGCCTACACCGGCGGGGTGCTGCACCCGCTGCCCGAGGCGGACCTGGACGCCTACCGGGCGCCCTACCCGACCCGGGAGAGCCGCCGCCCGCTGCTGGAGTGGGCCCGCTCGCTGCCGCTCGACGGCGAGCCGGCCGACGTCGCCGAGCGGGTGGCCGGGTACGGCAACTGGCTGGCCACGAGCGACGCGCCGAAGCTGCTGCTCACCTTCGACACCTCGCCCACCCTGCTCATCGGCCCGGAGCAGGCCGCCTGGTGCGCGGCGCACCTGGCGGCCCTGGAGACGGAGCACTGCGGCCCGGCCGGCCACCACGCGCCCGAGGACCGGCCCGACGCCATCGCCTCTGCGATCGCCCGCTGGGCACGACGGCACGCCCTGGCACGCTGACCACGCCCCGCCGGTCGGCGAGGACTGAGCCTCCCTCGATGCCTGCCGGCCACGCTGGGGCGCCGCTCCGCCGAAATGCCGCGCAGGACCCGGACGCAAGCAGGGTTGCGGTGATAAGCGGTCGTCGATCACACTCCGCTGGCGCCCGCCGCCCCATCCTCTGCAGGAGAGACCACATGCAGCCGTTGCGTTCAGCACCGACCACACATCGTTCGGTCTGGATGTGGGCCGGCGCGGCAGCCGGGCTCGCACTCGCCGTCACCATGTTCCTGAACAGCAGCAAGACCCGTACTCCTGCCGCAGCGAGCCGACCGCCAACGGAGACGTTCGTGGTCTCCGGCGCGGTGCTGCTCGGCGACAGCGCGTCCTTCGTCAGGGACGACCACGGCGGCTGCGGCGGCACGGGCGACCACGCCGGCGTCAAGGACGGCGCGCCGGTGCTGATCACGACCCGCGACGGGTTCGCTGGCGGGAAGCTGACCGACGCCCGCGCGCTCACCGACGGCACCTGCCAGTTCCGGTTCTCTGTGCCGAGGGTCCCGACCGGGCAGGACACCTACCTGCTCATGGTCGCCGGCCAAGACCCCCGTCAGTACATCGAACATGAGCTCAAGAGCGCCCTGTTGGCCTTGCGAGTCGACTGAACCGCACAGGTTCAGCGCCCTCCACCTCACCCCGGCACCTGGCAGTCCTTCGTCGACCTGGCGAAAAGGATCGGCCCCGTGGGCTGATCCCCCAAGCGCAGAGACGGCCCCCGGCGCAGCGAGTGGCTGCGCCGGAGGGCCGCCGGCCCTGAAGTACCTACGGGCCGATCACCTCGGCCGAGGTCGCGAGGTCATCGGTCGATGCCGAAGTAGCGGGCGACGTGCACGATGATCTCCTGGGTGTACGGGGTGAGCCGGTACAGCTTCTTGGTGAGCACCTCGGTGGTGGCTGCGCTCAGGTTGGCGAGGTTGGCGACGTTCGCCGGGCTGCTCCTGATGTCGGATTCGAGGGTCTGGATCAGGTCGTAGATGCTGCTGAAGCCTTCGCCCTGCAGGGCCTTGGCCAGGGACGGCGGGGCGCTGGGAGAGGCGGCGACGGGGTCGAGCAGGCGGCTGACGAAGGTGACCCGGTGGAAGACCCGCCAGCAGGGTGGTTTCTGGTCGGCCTGATTGGCTTGGCGTAGGGCGGCGGCCTGGGGCGAGGTGGCGAGCCAGAGCGGGTCGATGATCTTGCCGTAGAAGTCTTCGAAGTTGTCCTTGGTGACGTCGAGGTAGAAGGTCATGAACCGGTAGGCGTCGACCCTGCCGGGGCTGGTGACGGGCTGGTTGGTGGCGGGGTCGTAGACGGGGGTCTCGCCGTCCTTGTATCGCTGGAGGTCCCGGCCGCCGGTGCAGGCGACGTCGAGCCCGAACGTCCTGCTGGAGGACTTGGACCTGGTGCGGGTGACGCTGGTGCCGCCGCCGATGCTGGCTTCGAAGCCCATCTTCGTGCCGCCGGCGGCTCCGGCGAGTTCGAACATGCCGCCGCCGCTGAGGGTGCCCTTGATCGAGTAGGAGCCGCCGGTGGTTTCGGTCACCGAATCGGTGGTTTCGGTGGATTCGGCGAAGAAGCCGCCGCCGGCGGTCCAGACGTAGGTGTTGGCCAGGTTGCGGCGGGCCGACGACCTGTTGGCGACCTCCTTGGCCTTCTCCGCGGTCCGGTTGGGAGCGTGGGTCTCGGTGGACACCGAGTCGTAGTAGCTCTGCAACTGTTGGGCCTGGCGCTCGACGCGGCGTTTGAGGGCGTACGCCTCGCGGGGTTTGAAGTAGCTGTATTCGGCGCCGTCACCGGCGGTCGGATAGTGGGCGGGGTCGGGGAAGGGGCCGGCCAGCCCGTAGCCGACGAGCCCGTCGAGGGTGCCCTGCTTGGTGTACAGGGGGTTGATCTGGAACTCGATGATGTTCCAGTCCCGGGGAATGTCGGGGTTGGGCATCATCCGGTAGGCGACCAGCGCCCCGGTGTGTTCGAGGCGCAGCGCGAAGACGTCTGCGGTCTCGGACTGGACGAGGGCGTAGCCGGTGTTGGCCGGTACCCAGCGCTGGCCGGCGGCCGGGTTGAGCGGGCGGCTCGGGTCCTCCCACGCGCCGCTGAGCGCGACGGTGCTGGTGCGGGTGGTGTTGCTGCCTTCGGACACCTCGGCCTCGCTGGTCCAGCCGTTGGAGTAGTCGAGGCCGAACTCCAGGTTGCCCTCCATGGAGAGTTTGGCGAGCGGCTGAGCCGTGCCCACACCGAGGGGGGCGGTGATCGACAGGATGTCGGCCGAGACCTCCCAGGAGAACTTCAGCTTCGCCGAGACGTCCATGCTGGTCTCTTTGCTGGACGACAGCGTGTTGGTGACCTCCTCGGCCTGGACGAAGGAGACGGTGGCGGCGTCGATGTAGTCGTCGGTGCCCGGACGCTTGACGAGGTTCTCCGAGGGCACCGGCGGCGCCCCCTCGATGTAGCCGACGAGTTGCGGGTCGAACTGGGCCTGGCCGACCCACTTGCTGACCAGGTTGCCGACCTTGTAACCGGTGATGAGGTACCAGCGTCCGGCCTGCTGGTAGGTGTAGGAGCGTTTCATCACGCCCTGCATGCCCCGGTGCGGGATCCGTTGGACGTCGGCGTATTCGGCGACGGCGGGAGAGTTGCCGATGAAATCGTGGAAGGCGGTCCGGATGCCGGTCAGCGCCGAGCGGACCTCCGCGGTGTCGGTGGAGACGGGTGCCGTGGAGAGCACGATGGTGGGCTCGCTGCCGGTGGCGGTGATCAGGTTGTTCCCGCGCGGTCCGGCGTCGAGGATCGGTGCGCCGGTGGCGGTCGAGGCGGCGTCGAACGGGTAGTAGCAGACGAGGTCCTCGGACTCGCCGCGCAGTCGGGTGAAGGCGTTGTCGAGGATCTGCTCGCCGGTCCGCGCGGTCTGCCACACCCGGATCTCGTCGAGGGTGCCGGCGTAGGCGTCGCGCAGAATGTTGCCGGTGGTCGTGTAGCCGCCGATGGTGAACTGTTCGGGCCCGTAGCCGGCGGTGACGAGGGCGTCGGTGGCCGGGATCGGGTCGGCGGGGGTCGCGTCGCCGTTGCAGTAGAGCCGGAACCGGTTGCCGTTCGGGTCCGGTGTCTTGACCCAGGCGGCGCCGTGCAGCCTGCCGGGGTAGGTGCCGGTGACGTCGGCGGTGGTGTTCCCGGCGTCCTCCGGGAACGTCCACTGGGCGACCAGTCCAGGCGTGCTCTCACTGACCGTCACGCCGATCTTCGCCGCCTCCCGGGCGACGTTCCACAGCCGTGCCTCGCTGAGCACGCCGCGCAGCCCGTGCCCGGTCTGGCCGCTGCGGTAGCGGCCGATTTCGAGGAGCCCGTCGTTGCCCGTCGGCGCCGGGCCGATGAGATTGGAGGAGCCTGCCGCCGCGCCGTTCACGTGGAACTGGATCTCCGACGCATTGCCGTTCGAGATGGCTTTGCGGACGACCGCGACCCGGGTGAACACGCCTGCCTGCAGCTTGGTCGTGGAGACTGCGGTGCCCGGCTGGGTGCTCGCGGTGTTCTCGTAGGTGAAGGCCAGCGCCCCGTCGGGCTGCACGTAGAGGGCGTACGGCACCGTGCCGCCGGCACCGTCGGCCAGCCCGCCCTTGCAGACGAGTCCGTGGGTGTGGCCCAACGCGTCGAGCCGAAGGGACAACTCGATCGTCAGATCGCCCGTGACGTCGAGGGCGTCGGCCCGGCCGGTGTCGAGCCACGCTGCGCCGTCGAAGCGCAGCGCCCAGTCCTGCTCGAAGACCGCCGCGAGGTGGCCCCACTGACCGGCCGGGTAGACGTCCCGGCTGCGCACGAGCTGATCGCCTACCCCGGCGAGGATCTTGTAGCCGGGGAACTGGGAGCCGACGACCCTGGGGTTTCCGGCGATGGTGGCGTCGTTACCCCGTCCGGTCAGGTCCGTGGTCCGGCGGCCGGTGAAGTTCCAGTAGCCGAGCAGGCCGGTCTCCCGCCCGGTCAGCCGACGGTCCTTGTCCGCCGTCAACTCCTCGGCGGTACGGACGCGACCCCAGATCCGCACCTCGTCGAACTGGGCGTACGCCTTGCAGTCCCAGTAGTCGGTGACGATCCGGCCGAGCAGGAGTTTGCCGGTGCCGGTGAAGTGCCCGGTGGCGGGGCGGCGACCGACTTCCACGCCGTCCCGGTAGATGATCTGGTTGCGGTTGGTGCCCTCCCGGTCGTACACGCAGGCCCAGTGGTGCCAGTTCGTGTCGCTGTAGGAGGAAGAGAGGTTCAGGCTGTCGGAGTAGAAGTCCATCGTGAAGGCGTTGTTGGAACGGAACCCGATGTGCAGGTACTGGTCCGTCTTCGCGGCCATGGGTCCGAGGCCGACGAAGTAGTCGTCCCGGCCGGTCGTCAGGCGCTTGGCCCAGAACTCCACGGTGAAGGAGGTGCCGGTCAGATCGATGCCGGTGCCGCAGTCCAGGTAGTCGCCGCTCCCGTTGAACTCCAGCGCCGAGGGGTAGGACGCGCCGGAGACGCCGAGGGTGTACCGGGTGGTGGGGCTGCCGGGCAGGTTGGCGTGCACGATGCGGCTCTGCGTGCCGGCCGGGTTGGCCCAGGCTTCCAGGGTGAGATCGCCGGCCATCGCCGCCCGAGGCTGTTGGGCGGCCGGAAGAGCGAGCCGCTTGGTGCCGTCGAACCCGAACGCACGCCCGGGGGCGTGGCCCTGCCAGCGGTTGCCCCGCCCCGCTACGACATCGGCGGCCGTGCCGTTGGGCACCGCGCCGGTGGCCGCACCGGCGTCGACCGCGACGAGCAGCGAGCCGCCGCCCAGCCGCGTCCCGGGGCGGCTGGACGTGGCCGAGGCGTAGTCGTAGACGACCGTCCGCACCTGTGCGCCCGCCGTCACCGCGCCCGGGCTCGTGGTCAAGGTGAAGGTGGAGACGGCGGGCACGGAGTCCCGCAGCTGGTAGACCGATCCGGCCACGCTGACCTTGGTGCCCGCCGCCAGTGACGCGGCCAGCGGTGCCGTGAGGGTGACGGTGCTGGCCTGGACCGAGGCGACCGTGCCCAGCAGGTCCCCGGCCGGGGTGCCGTTGAGCACCGCCGCGAACTGATCGGCGCGCCGGGGCACCGCGTTGAACGTCTCGGTGTGGGTCGTGTTGTTCGCCGTACGGGTGACCACCACCGTGCAGCGATCGGCGTCCGGACCCGCCGACACGGTGAAACCCAGCTCGGGCAGGGCGACCCCGGTGTCCCGGCTGGTCAGCGCCAGCCGACCGGACGGGAGCGTGATCTGCTTGGCCGCCCGGGAGGCGGTGACGTCGTAGTAGACGGAGAAGAACTGCCCGTCGATGCCCCGGAAGTACAGCACCACCTCGCCGGTCGCGCTGTCGAGCAGAACCGGGGCGCTCCGGCTCCACGCGAACGCCAGCACCGCGCCGAAAATGCTCAGCCCGGCGTTGTCGACGGCAACCGTCGGCATCGCCAACACCACGTCGTCGCCGCCCTGCAACCCTCCGCTCAGCGCGGCCAGCGCGGCCTGCCGGTCCGCCAGCAGCGTCTGGTCCCGGGCCAGTTGCGCCTTCGCGTCCTCCTGCGACCGGACGGCCGCGTTGTAGACCGAGGATGCCGAATTCAGCGACCCCAGCAGGCTGTTCGCCCGACCCGAACGATCGTGGGGCCAGACGAACCACCCCTCGTCGTAGCAGTAGCCGGAGTTCACGAAGGCCCAGTACCTGTCGTTCCAGTACTGGTACCCCGGGTTCGTGTCCCGTACTGCCTGGTCTGCCTGGTCAAGGAGATGCTGGTCCAAGACCAGCTTCGCCTGCGTGGCCGTGACCGCGTCCTGGGCCGCGCTGAGCACGTCCATGTCCTTGGTCGGGTCGGGACGCCCGATGGTGGACAGCGTGACCGACCGGGGTACCTGCGCGAGCCGGCCGTCGGCGGCGAGGGCGAGGTCGAGGGTCGCGAGCAGCGGATTGCCGCCCGGGGCGGCGGCGTCGACCGTCGGGCACGCCAGCAGGACCCGCGCCTGCCGCTTCGCCGGGCTGGGCTGCTCGGCGTACCCGGCGGCGGTTTCTTCCTGCTGGAAGTACAGCGCTGCGGCCACCCCGGAGGTGAGCGACCGGCCCGCGAAACCGAACGTCTCCCGGGACAGCCCCGGGCTGTCGCCCACCGGCGCGCCCGAGGTCACCCACGCCGCGCTGCCCCTCACGGTGCCGTTGAACCCGTTGTCGGTGTGGTCGGCGACGCTGGTCCCACCGCCCTCGTCGAAGCGGTAGTAGGCGACGAGGCCGGGCTCGACGCCGGCGAGGCGGCGACGGAAGTCGCGGGCCAGCTCGGCGGCCGTCCGCGCCTGGCTCCAGATACGCACCTCGTCGACGTCACCACGGAAGAACTCGGCGGCGGTGGTCCCCGACCGCCGGGCACCGACATACGTCACCACCCCGGAGGAGGAGGGAGTGAACGACATCGAGCCGTTGGCCACCTCGACGCCGTCGACGTACAACCGGCCCTTGGCCCCGGTGCCGCCGGTGAACACCGCCGCGACGTGAGCGAAACGACTGGTCGACACCGCCGCCTCCGGCGAGGTGACCGTATTGCCGGTGCCGGGATGGGTCAACACCAGCGCCTGGGCGGAGGTCAGCCGCAGCGTGAACGACCCCGCCTGCGTCCCGTCCCCGGCGGCCACGATGACCCCACCGGCGGCGGCCGGATTGACCCACGCCTCCACCGTGTACGCGCCCTGCAGCCGCGCACTCGGCGTACTCCCCAGGTCGAGGTGGTCGTCCTGGCCGTCGAGCCGCAGCGCGGTCCCCGCCCGGTCGGTCGGCAGCGGAACCGGCACCAGCGGCTTCTTCGTGAACGGGTCCGCCCCGGGCTCACGCTCAAGCACCGAGGCCGCGTACCTCGGGTCCGGGCTGGTGTAGAACTGGGTTCCCGCCAGGTTGAACAGCCCGTCGTCGGCCCGCTCGACGTTGAACCCGTCGATGCGGCCGGTCACCGCGTTCACGGCGAACAGTTGCCACCGCGACACATCGTTGACCTGGGTCGGCAGCAGCAGCACCGCGAACTCGCCGTCGGCGACGTTACGGACGAACGACAACTGCCGGGTGGGCTCGTAGAACGGGTTGCCGTCCAGGTCCCTGGTGCCCAGGGTGTCACCCGTGGAGGCCGGCGAGGTCTTGGTCCGGCTGCGCCGGTAGCGCACCTCGAGCACCGGCTTGACCGTCGCGCCCACCTGCACGAAGCGGTCGCACAGGACCGTGCGGGACACCACCGGCACCTTGGCCCCGCCCGCCTGGGCGTAGTCCGTCCGGCTTCCATCCGCAGAAGCACCGCCGCCGGCCAGCCGGAACAGCGCGTCCGGGTGCGTCTCGTCGACCGACTGGCGGAACAGCATCAGGTACCTGCCGTCCGAGACGACCTGGAACGGCGCCTGGCCGCCCAGCCGGGCCGTGGTGGACAGGAACGCGTCCAGGTCCTCGGGCTGGAGCTGCGTCCCGGCGCCCACCTCGGCCCGCCCGCCCAGCCGCACCGCAGGCACCCCGACCGTCTCGCCGCCACCGAAGCCGACCTCGGTGATCTCGTTCGGGAATGTGAGCAGTGGCGGGTTGTCGTTCCAGTACGAACTGTCGATCTCGCCTCGCTCGCGGCTGCCCAGATCCAGGTTCAACACGTTGTAGTAGATACGCCGGGAGTCGTCCATCGCGAACGCCACCGTCGTGCCCTGGTGACGCACCATCGTCGTATACACGTACTTCCTGTCGCTGTAAACCCTGACCAGATTCTTGTTCGGCATTCACTCCCCCAAGTCGACGAATCACATGTGGGCGCAAAAAACTGCAGAATCGGCCCGGACGCGCACCGAACCGATCCTTTTCGGAACATGGTCCACCTCGGATTCCATATCATCTGTCCGGAACCCGTGAAGTTGCGACGAATCGGCGGCATCGACGCGCAGGCGCTCGCCCCCATTCTTCGAGCGAATAGAGGCCTCTGTGAGGCTATTCAGGCGGCCCGCACGCTGTCGTCGACGCTGCCATGGCTGGGAATTGCGGCGCTGACCGGCCCCGCTGTCTTCTGTGGCGTCGTCCGCCACCTACCTCCGTGGTCGGCCCTGCTTTTCACCCCTTTCCCCGCAGTGGCATTCCTGATTCTCGGATGCCACGTTGTGTACGTCAAGGGGCGGTTCGTATGCCCGACTCGGCGTCAGCCATAAAACGCGATGTCATGAATAGAGCATGTCGGGAGATGTCCGACCGACAGCGACTCCAACAAAGCGGACGCAGCAGTGGAAACTCCGGCAAAGGCTTCAGCCCATAGTTTCACTCAATGATCAATCTGCGTCTCGTGCCGATCAAGCGCAAGAGCGCGGCATTCCCGCCGCCGGGAATAGCGGAGTGTCCGATCCCGCTCGACGTTCATCCACTCTCCGGGAATCCCGTTCCGCTCCTTGCGGATGACCCGAATTCTTGGCCAGGGCCTCGGACTGACCGGTCCTGCGCTGTGTCCCCTCTCCCGCGAATGTTCCGGGCACGTCGACCGCCCACGCCGCCCCGCACGCCGGGCAGTCGGGTGGGCGGCCTGACGACTGCGCCCCGCACCCGGGGACCTGCCTTCCGGTCCCTACGGAGCTGCCCCGTCCACGCGCCCGCTCCACCGACCGCACAAACGGGGCAGCTCCATAGGGACCAACGGAGGGTAGGCCGACCCGGCGAAGGACAACCCGGCGAAGGCCGACACGGCGAAGGACAACCCGGCAGGGGCCGATGGTGTCGGCAGCGCGCGCATCCCTGGGTTGGCCAAGCCGGAGACCCACGACTTTGCCGGGGCCCTGAGGGCCAGCCCGCCGCCGTTTCCGTACCGCCTAATTGCCTTGCCCCCGAGAGCCGGCGACGCGCATCCTTGAGCCTGTGACCAGGCCCGATCCGGACGGGCCACCGGCCGGGCGCTCGGCAACGCCCGGTCCGCGCGGCGGCGCGGGGCGTTCACCTCTCTCTCACGTACGGCGATCCGCCCCGCGCCGCCACCCCGAACGCACCCGGCCGCACCGGGCGCACCCGACGACCGCCGATGCTCACGCGAGCAGCAGGCCCGCGACCCAGAGCACGCCGATCACCAGGCCGGCGAGGAACTCCACCAGCATGGACAGGCCGGCGGCCTTGAGCGCCTGCACGGTCGACGGCCACGCGAGCCGATTGCTGCCCAGTCGCAGCCGCTCGGCACCCCACACCCCGCCGACGAAGCCGACCACCAGCCCCACCACCGGGATCACGAAGAACCCGACCAGCCCCAGCACGCCGCCGGCCAGCAGGGACGACGTCGGCACCCCGGCGCTCTTCAGGTTGCGCCCCGGCCACAGGTACTTGACCACGGCTCCGCCTGCCGCGACCACGGTGGCGGCGGCCAGCACCAGCCAGCGGCCCGCCCCGGCGTCGCCGAACAGCGCCCACACCAGCACCCCGCCCCAGCACAGCGGCAGCGCGGGCAGCCCCGGCACCACCACCCCGGCCAGCCCGGCCACGATGGCCAGCGCGGCCACCACGGAGACGACCGCCTGCGAGTCCGTCAGACTCATGCCACTCCCTCTGGGCAATCGTCGCCGCGCAGCCGGGCGGTGATCACGTCGGCCGGGGCCGGGCCGCCGAACCAGCACCCCTGCCCGGTGTCGCAGTGCAACGCGCGCAGCCGCTCGGCCTGCTCCTGGGTCTCCACCGCCTCGGCGGTGACCCACAGCTCCAGGGCGTGCGCCAGCCGGACCAGCGCGTCCACGATCCGCTCGTCACGGTGGTCGGCCGGGTCCAGCGGGTCGTCCGCCCGGATCCCCTCCACGAACGGCCCGGCCAGCTTGAGGCAGTGGATCGGCAGTCGTCGCAGGTACGCCAGGTTCGAGTACCCGGTGCCGAAGTCGTCGATCGCCAGCCGTACGCCGAGGTCGGCGAGCTGGCGCAGCGACCACAACGGCTCCCCCGGGGTGCCCATCACGGCGCTCTCGGTCAGCTCCAGCTGGAGCAGAGCGGCGGGCAGCCGGGTGCGGCTCAGCACGCTCGCCACCGTGTCCACGATGCCCGGGTCGTTGGCCTGCCGCGCGGCCAGGTTGACACTGACCACCAGGTTCGCCTCGGGGAACTCCCGGTGCCACGCCTCGGCGTCGCGGCACGCCTGCCGGAGCACCCACTCGCCGAGCCGGACGATCAGGCCGGTCTCCTCGGCCAGCCCGATGAAGCGGTCCGGCCCGACCAGCCCCAACTCCGGGTGCTGCCAGCGGACCAGTGCCTCGACGGCCACCATCGAGGAGTCCCGCAGCGACACGATCGGCTGGTAGTGGAGCACGAACTCGCCCCGGTCCAGCGCCGCGGGCAGGCCGGCGACGAGCGCCGAACGGGCGATGTCCTGGGCGCTGCGCTCCGGGTCGTAGACCGCCCACCGGCCGCGCCCCTCCGCCTTCGCCCAGTACAGGGTGGTGTCGGCGGCCTTCATCAGCTCCGACGCGCTGGTCTCGGCGCAGGGGCACTCCACGATGCCGATGCTGGCCGACACCGCGAGCTGCTGGTCGCCGACGTGCACCGGGGCGGAGACCGCCGCGAGGGCCATCTCCGCGACGCCCACCGCGTCGTCGATGCCGTCGCCGCCGTCGACGAGGATGACGAACTCGTCACCGCCCATCCTGGCGACCAGGTGGCCGTGCCCGGCGACGCACTCGGCCAGCCGGCGGGCGATCACGATCAGCAGCCGGTCGCCGAGGTCGTGGCCGAGGCTGTCGTTGACCGCCTTGAAGCCGTCCAGGTCGAGGAAGCAGACCCCGATCCGGTGGTCCGGGCCGGCGTCGCCGAGCACCTGGCCGAGGGTCTCGAAGAACAGCGTACGGTTGGGCAGGCCGGTGAGCGGGTCGTGCAGCGCCTGGAAGCGCAGCCGCTGCTGCAGCTCATGCCGCTCGGTGATGTCCTCGATCATCGCCACGGTGAAGCGCGGCCGGCCGTCGTCGTGCCGGATCAGCGAGACGGCCAGGTCGGTCCACACCACGCTGCCGTCCTTGCGGTGGTAGCGCTTCTCGACCCGGGCCGAGTCGTGCTTGCCCTCGATCAGCTCCTGGTACAGCTCCCACATCCCGGCGGCGTCCTCGGCGTGGGCCAGCGCCGCCACGTTGATCTGCCGCAGCTCCTCGATCGAGTAGCCGAGCATGTCGGCGAAGGACTGGTTGACGTCGGTGATCTGCCCGTCGACGCCTGCGACGCCGATCCCGATCGCCGCCCCGGTGAAGACGGCCCGGAACCGCGCCTCGCTGTCCCGCAGGGCCTGCTCGACGGAGTCCCGGGCCTGCCAGGCGCTGCGGGCGATGCGTTCCTGCTGGGTGAAGACGCGGGCGCGCAGCGCCCGGGCGAACCCACCGGCGAGAGCGCCCTGCAGGGCGGCGACCCGGTCGGCCGTGCCGGGCCGGGCCTCGTGGCCCGGCAGCACCTGGGCCGCGAGCCGCTTCCCGAGCGCGGTGACCGACCAGTCCAGGAGCCCGGGCTCGGTCAGGTGCGCCTCGACCAGCGCCCGGCCGACGTCCTCGGCGGGCTGGGCGGAGAACGCCTCGGCGAGCAGCGCCTGGGCCAGCCGTACCGTGTGCACGAACAGGAGCCGCTCGGTCTCGTCGGCGCTCAGCGGCACGAACCCGAGCCGGCGTGCCTCGCGGGCCCAGCCGGCGGCGTACGCCTGGGCGCCGGCCCGGCTGAGCTGCTCGCCGCCGGGCTCCGGCACGGCTGTCATGCCCGCCTAGCCGGCGGGCTGGTCGTACCGGGCGACACCGCCGAACGCGCCGAACCGCTCGGGGTGCTCGTCCACGTCGGACGGCGAGTCGGGCCGCCACAGCGGCATGTGCACGACGCCCGGCTCCAGGATCGTCCAGTCGCCGAAGAAGCCGGTGACCTCGGCCCGGGAGCGCAGGGTGATCTCGGTGTCGGTGCGCGCCGACAGCCGCTGCGCGTCCAGCATCTCCTGCGGCTGGTCCTCGAACGTGGAGTGGGAGACGACCAGGAAGCTGCCGGGGACGACGGCGGCCCGCAGGGTGGCCAGGACATCGGCGGGACGGTCGGCGTCCGGGACGAAGTGCACCACCCCGGCGAGCAGGACGCCGACCGGGCGGCCGAAGTCGAGCAGGCCCGTGGCCCGGCACTCGGCGAGGATGCGTTCCGGCTCCCGCAGGTCGGCATGGATCACGCCGGTCAGGTCGTTGCCGGCCAGCAGCTCCCGGCTGTGCGCCACGGCCACCGGGTCGATGTCGACGTAGACCACCCGGGCCTTCGGATTCGCGGCCTGGGCCACCTCGTGGACATTGCCCACGGTGGGAATCCCCGAGCCGATGTCGAGAAACTGGTCGATGCCGGCGTCGAGCAGCACCCGGACCGCGCGGCGCAGGAACTCCCGGCCGGCGCGCATCGTGGCGGGCAGGTTCGGCGTCATGCCGGCGATCTGCTCGGCCAGCTTCCGGTCGATCTCGAAGTTGTGCGCGCCGCCGAGGAAGTAGTCGTAGACCCTGGCCGCGCTCGGCCGGCTCAGGTCGATCTCGGTGGGAAGCCCGTCCGGCATGTGTGTCGCACCCGCCCCTCGTCGCCCAGTCGTCGCCGCGTCGGCCGCAGGGGCGCGCGAGAGCACCCCGACAGCGGCCCGCAGGACCCGTGGTCTGTGGTGTTCCACACTCTAGTACTCGGACGTCACCTGAGCTTCCGGCTGCCGTCCGTGATCGGCACCGCCTCAGCGCCGATCGGCCGGGCCGCGTGGAGCGGCCCGGCCGACGCTCGTCAGGCTCGGACCGGCAGCGTCCAGGTGCTACCCGAGCAGGAGCCCAGGTAGAGGCCGGACAGGCGGTTCGGGCCGGGTGCCGTCAGGCACAGGCCGGATGCCGTGTTCCTCAGCGAATTGCCGGATTCGACGGTCCAGACCTGGGTCGCGTCCGTGGTGCTGCACGGGCCGGTGCCGACCTGCGTGCCGGACGCCGTGCCGCCACCGAGCGGCATCATGCAGCTGTTCTGTACCTCGAGGCGGCCGTCGGCGCGGGCGGTCCACAGCTGCGCATTGGTGTAGTTGCAGGTGTACAGCCACAGGCTCTGGTTGGGGCCGCCACGGTCGACACAGAGACCGCCCGGGTGGATGATCAGACCGGCCGCGCCCGGCGCGATGACCAGCCAGACGAACGACGTGGTGGCCACGCCGGACGTCGACTGCGCGCGCACCGACACCGTGTACCTGCCCGGGGTGGTCGGCGTGCCGGAGAACGTGGTGCCGGAGACGGTCAGGCCGGCCGGCAGCCCGGTCGCGGTGACGGCGGGCGTCGGGCCACCGTTGTACGTGACGCCGAGCGCCAGCGACACGGCCGTGCCGGTGACGGACTGCTGCGCGACCGGCGTGGTGATTCGCGGTGCGGTCGGCAGCGCCCAGATCTGCAACTCCGTCGCCGCACAGTCCGCGAGCGTGAACTGCACGTCGTACGCCAGCGACGGCGCGGTCAGGCACTTGCCGGAGGCCGGGTTGCGCAGTTCACCGTTCTCGGTCGCCTGCCATACCTTGTCGGCGGCACCGTCGCAGCTACGCCGCGTAATGAGGGCGGAGGCGGTCATGCAGCCGTCCTGCACCTGCAGCCCGCCGTCCGCGCGGACCGTCCACTGCTGCGTGTTGCTGTCGCCGCAGCGCCAGACCAGGATGGGGTTGCCGTCCGTGGTCACGCCGCGCGAGTTGTCCAGGCACCAGCCGCTCGCGTTGCGGATCTGACCGTGCATGACGGTCCACTGGAACGACGTGGCGCCGATGCCGCCGGCCGAGTCGGTGACCGTGACGATCGCCTCGCCGGCTCCGACGGCCGTGGGCGTGCCGGAGAGCGCACCGGTCGACGCGTTCAAAGTCACGCCGGACGGCAGGCCGGTGGCCGCGTACCGGCTGATGGTCCTGGACGACTGCGCGGTGAAGGCCAGCGCCGGGGCGGCGGAGGTCGTCCACTGCTGCTTCGTGACGGCACCGAGCACGACCGGGGCGGTCGGCAGGTTCCAGACCTGACCGGCGCGGGTGGCGCAGGTGGCGATCGTGAGCTTGACGTCGTTGTCCCCGGTCGGCGCCGTGAGGCACTTCCCGGTCGCGGTGTGCCGAAGCGTGCTGCCGGACACGGCCCAGACCTGCGCTGCCACGGTGCCGCAGTCGCTCACCACGACGGAGACACCGTCGTCGGCCACGGTCACGCACTTGGCGTACACCTCGAGGCGGCCGTCGGAACGGACCGTCCACATCTGCGAGTTTTGTCCGTTGCAGGTGTGGAGCTGGATCGGGTTGCCGTTGGTGCTGTTGGCGTTGGGCAGGTCGGCGCAGTAGCCGTTGATGCCGAGGATCCGGCCTTCGCCGACCTGCCAGGCGAAGGATGCGGTGCCGGTCTGGCCGGTCTCGTTCGCCACGGTGAGCGTGACCGCGGACGTCCTGCTCGTGGTGGCCGTACCGCTGATCATCCCGGTCGCGGCATTGATCGACAGTCCGGCCGGCAGCCCGGTCGCGGACCAGGTGAGGCGCTGCGTCGTGTCCAGGTTCGAGGCGAACACGGCCTTGCGGATCGTGGTGCCCTTGACCGTGCCCTGGAAGCCGGGGTTCTCCACCGAGACCACGTCGACGCCCACACCGGACGGCGCGTTGAACATCTGGAGCGCCCCGGCCCCGCAGGTCGCAAGCGACAGCTGCGCGGTCCAGTTCGCGGACGCGGCGGTCAGGCACCGGCCGGTGGCCCCGTTGAACACATCGCCGCTGGTCCGCGCGAACCAGAGCTGTTCGGCAGAGCCGTCACAGGTACGCAGCACCACCCGAGTCCCCGACGTCATGCACTTGCCCTGCACCTCGAACCGGCCGTTCCCGGGTACGGTGAACAGTTGCGCGCCGTTGCCGCTCGAGCATGGCCAGAGTTGGAGCGGGTTGCCGTCCGTGGTGTTGCTGCTCGTATTGTCCACGCACAGCGAGCCCGGCCCGGTGAACGCCCCACGGCCCACGATCACAGTCCAGCGGAACGACGTGGTGGTGCTGGCTCCGGCCGCGTCGGTTGCGGTGACCTGCGCGGTGCTGGTGCCTCCCGTGGTGCCGGTGCCGCTGATCACGCCGGTCGTGGCGTTGATCGACAGGCCGGCGGGCAGACCGGTGGCGGCGAAGCGGACCGCCGTCGGCGCGGTGATCTTCCGCAGCGTCACGGCCTGGCCGACCGCCGTGTACTGCGCGCCCGGGTTCGTGATGGCGGGGCCGCCGCACCGCGTGTTCAGCAGCCGGTCCGGCGATCCGGTGCCCGGGTCGGAGATCAGGCCGGTGGTGGCGCAGCCGACCAGCGCGTTCCGGACCTGTGCGGGCGTGGCCGACGGGTGCGCGGCCAGGTAGACGGCGGCGGCACCGGTCACGATCGGTGCGGCCAGCGACGTGCCGCTGGACGCCACGGTCGCGTCGTCCGCAGTCCAGGCGCCGGTCTTGATGCTGGTGCCGGGCGCGAAGATGTCGAGACACGAGCCGTAGTTCGAGAAGCCCGCACGACGGTCCCGGTCATCGGTGGCGCCGACCACGATCGCCTCGGCAACGCGCTGCGGCGAGGTCGCGCACCCACCGTTGTTGTCGTTGCCAGCCGCGATGACGTAGGTGATGCCGGACGCGGTCGACGCGCGGATCGCGTTGTCCAACGTGTCCTGCGGGCCGGTGGACCAGCTCATGTTCACCACGGCCGGGCGCGGCGCGGTGCTGGTGACCCAGTCGATCGCGGTCAGCGCGTCCGCAGCCGCACCGGCGCCGTCGCAGCCGAGTACGCGTACCGGATGCACGGTCGCCTTCTTCGCCACGCCGTAGGCCGTGCCGGCGGCCGCGCTGGCCACCGCGGTGCCATGCCCGGCGCAGTCGTTGTGGTCGGTGCCGGGGCTGCTGCCGCCGATTCGGCCGGCGAACTCGGAGTGCGTGGGACGCACGCCGGTGTCGAACACGTAGACGTGCGCGCCGGAGCCGTCGTTGTCGTAGTCGTAGGTGCCACTGGGGGTACGGCCGGGCTGGTCGACCCGGTCCAGGCTCCAGGAGGGGTCGCTCTGGGTGCCGGCCGTGGTGACCACCAGGTCCGGCTGCACGGACGCAACGCGTGCGTCGTGCGCGAGCCGCTCGGCATCGGCCGCGGACATGCGTACCGAGAAGCCGTGCAGCGCCGCGGTCCAGACACCGCCGAGCTTGCCCGAGTAGTCGGCGGCCAGTTCACGCGCGTCCGAGCGGATCCGGCCGGCTTCGTCCGCCCTGACGGTGACGATGTAGCTGCCGGAAATCGCCGTACCGGCTGACGGGGCGGCGCCCTTCCCGGCCACGGGCGGGGTGGCGGCCTTCGCGGCCACGGGCGGGGTGGCGGCCTTCGCGGCCACGGGCGGGGTGGCGGCCGGAGCGGCCGCGGTGCTTGCCGGGGCGGCAGGAGCCTGCCGGGTGGATTCCTGGCCGGCGGGTGTGCCGTTGACCAGCAGGGCCTCGGAGGTGCCGGAGTCGGGGAAGCCCGGCGCGACCGCCACAGCGGTCAGGGTCAGCAGCGGGAGCGCCAGCAGTGCGCCGGCCACCGGCAGGAGACGGCGCCGGGGCGCGGTGCCCGGCTTTGGGGAAGGATTCATACAGCCGCTTTCTCTCGGTCGAGGGCTGTGATCGCTTGTTGGTACACAGTGGTGCGACCGACCGCAATCAGGCGCGTCATGCTATACCGGTTGTCGATCATGGACAGTCGGCGGACATCACAGCATTTGTAGCTGACCCGCTACGCCGCCGACGGTGCGGCCGGGCTGCTCAGTCAGCAGCCCGGCGGCCCGGTCGGTCAGCTGGCTGACTCCAGCATCAGCGAGATGCCCTGCCCCACCCCGACGCACATGGTGGCGAGCGCCCGCCGGCCACCCCGGCGGCGCAGCTCCAGCGCGGCGGTGAGCGCCAGCCGGGCGCCGCTGGCCCCCAGCGGGTGCCCCAGGGCGATCGCGCCACCGTTGGGGTTGACGTGCTCGGCGTCCTCGGGTAGGCCCAGCTCGCGCAGCACCGCCACCGACTGGGCGGCGAACGCCTCGTTCAGCTCGATCACGTCGACCTGGTCGAGGCCGACGCCGAGCCGGTCGAGCAGCCGGCGGGTGGCCGGCACCGGCCCGATCCCCATCACCCGGGGCGGCACCCCGGCGGCGGCGGCGCCGGTGACCCGGGCCAGCGGGGTCAGCCCGTACCGGGCCACCGCCGCCTCGCTCGCCACCAGCAGGGCGACCGCGCCGTCGTTGACGCCCGAGGAGTTGCCGGCGGTCACCGTGCCGCCGGACCGGAACGGGGTGGGCAGCGCGGCCAGCTTCTCCAGCGAGGTCTCCCGGGGGTGCTCGTCGACCTCGACCAGCCTCGTCTCGCGCCGTCCGGCCGGCACGGTCACCGGCACGATCTCCTCGGCGAACCGGCCCCCGGCCTGCGCCCTGGCGGCCCGCTGCTGAGACCGGTACGCGAACGCGTCCTGCGCGGCGCGGTCGACGTCGTAGTCGGCGGCCACGTTCTCGGCGGTCTCGGGCATCGAGTCGGTGCCCCACTCCTTCTCCATCAGCGGGTTGACCAGCCGCCAGCCGATCGTGGTGTCGTACACCTCGGGGGACCGGGAGAACGCCGAGGTGGCCTTCGGCATGACGAACGGCGCGCGGCTCATGCTCTCCACCCCGCCGGCCACGACCAGCTCCGCCTCCCCTGCGACGATCTGCCGGGCGGCGGTGGCCAGGGCGTCCAGGCCCGAGCCGCAGAGCCGGTTCACGGTGCTGCCGGGCACCTCGCCGGGCAGCCCGGCCAGCAGCGCGGCCATCCGGGCCACGTTGCGGTTGTCCTCGCCGGCCTGGTTGGCGCAGCCGAACACCACGTCGTCGACCCGGGCCCAGTCGACCGACGGGTGCCGGGCGACCAGCTCGCGGATCACGTGCGCGGCGAGGTCGTCGGGGCGTACCCCGGACAGCGCGCCGGCGTACCGGCCGATCGGGGTGCGGACACCGGCCACGAGATATGCCACGGTCATCGACGTAGTCCTTCGGGGTGGAAAGGCCGGCACGGAGCCGCCTGGTCACGGCGACGCGGGCCAGGATATCCGCGCGGTGAGCGGATAGGTTGTCGGCATGGCCCGGGCCCAGTTCAGCGCAGAGACCTCCGGCAGCGGGGAGTTCGTCCGCCAGCCCAACCGCTTCACCGGGCGGGTCACCCCCGACTCCGACTCGCCGCCCGGCGACGGGCCGGACGCCCACGGCCGGTGGCCCCTCGAAGCCGGCCGGTACCGCCTCGTCTGGTGCCGGGCCTGCCCCTGGGCACACCGGGCCCGGATCGTGCTCGGCCTGCTCGGCCTGGACGACGCGATCTCGCTCGCCACGGTCGACCCGATCCGCGACGAGCGGGGCTGGCGGTTCACCCTCGACCCCGGCGGGCGGGACCCGGCGCTCGGCATCTCGTACCTGTCGGAGGCGTACCTGGCGACCGACCCGGGGTACACCGGCCGGGTGACCGTGCCGGCCCTGGTCGACACGCTCAGCGGGCGGGTGGTCAGCAACGACTACCCGCAGCTCACCCTGGACCTGTCCACGCGGTGGCGGAGCCTGCACCGACCCGGCGCCCCGGACCTCTACCCCGTCGGGCTGCGCGACGAGCTGGACGCGCTGATGGCCGAGATCCACCGCGACGTCAACAACGGCGTCTACCGGTGCGGCTTCGCCACCTCCCAGGCCGCGTACGACGAGGCGTTCACCGCGCTGTTCGCCCGGCTCGACGCGCTGTCGGAGCGGCTGGCGGGCCGGCGCTACCTGATGGGCGACGCGATCACCGAGGCCGACGTGCGGCTGTTCACCACGCTGGTCCGGTTCGACGCGGCGTACCACGGGCACTTCAAGTGCAACCGGCACAAGCTGACCGAACTGCCCGTGCTGTGGGCGTACGCCCGGGACCTGTTCCAGACCCCCGGGTTCGGCGACACGGTCGACTTCGACCACATCAAGCGGCACTACTACGGCACCCACCCGGCGATCAACCCGACCGGGATCGTCCCGCTGGGTCCGGACACCGCCGGCTGGGCCACGCCGCACGGGCGTGGCTGACCGGCGCCGGCCGGCACCGTCCGGGCCGTCCGGGCCGTCCGGCGCCGAGTCCCGGCCCGGCCGCCCCGCGCTCCGGGTCGCCGCCGCGTCGGCCGCCGCCGGCTGCCTCCTGGTGGGCGCGGTCGCGGTGACCGTCGCCGTGGTCGCCGGTCCGGGCCCCGGCCTGACCGGGTACGTCAGCGAGGCCGGCGTCACCGACAGCGGGTACGCCGCGACGTACCGGATCGGGGTGTTCGCCCTGGCCGGCGCGCTGCTGCTGCTCGCCGCGGCGCTGCCGTCGGCGGTGCGGGTCGCGGCTGGCCTGCTCGCCGCCGGCGGCGTGTGCGCGGCGCTCTCCGGCGCGGTGACGTGCAGCGCCGGCTGCCCGCTGCCGCCGTTCGAGCGGGCCACGGTGGCCGACCTCGTGCACGGCGGGGCGAGCATCGCGGCGACGGCTGCCGTGGTGTTCGCGATGCTGGCGGTGCTGTTCACCCCGGCCGCGGCGCCTCGGTTGCGGTGGCTCGCCGCCTGCGGCGCGGCGGTGTCGCTGCCGCTGGCCGGGGCGGTGGGGCTGGCGATGCTCGTCGCGGGCCGGGGCGCCCTGGTCGGCGTGCTGGAACGGGTGCTGCTCGCGGTCTGCGCCGCCTGGGGCCTGGCCACCGCCGCCGCCCTCGCCCGGCGCCGCCGCTGCGGGCCGCCGGTCCACGCCGGCCCCCGCGAACCGTCCCTGTAAGGAGCCTCACCGCCGGCGATCCTTCCACCTGGGGCGGGGGCGGAGTACCGTCGGCAGGCGATGACCAACGTCTGGCACCTCACCGTGCGCCTGTATGTCGACCTCCGACTGCAGGCCAGCGGCGTCTGTCCGGCGCGGCCCGTCTTCTGACGCCCGCCCGACCGACCACCCCCAGACCCCTTGGACGCATCCTCATGGCTTCCGCCCTGCGCAAGTTCCCCTTCTCCGTGCAGATCCTGCTCGGCCTCGTCCTCGGCGTGGCGCTGGGCTTCCTCGCCCGCGCCAACGACCTGAGCTGGCTGGCCAGCACCCTCGACACCGTCGGCGGCCTCTTCGTCCAGTTGCTCAAGCTGGCCGTGCCGCCGCTGGTCTTCACCGCCATCGTGGTCAGCGTGGTCAGCCTGCGCGGCGTGGCCAACGCCGCCCGGCTGGCGCTGAAGACGCTGCTCTGGTTCGGCGTCACCGCCCTGATCGCGGTCGGCATCGGCATCGGCCTCGGCCTGCTCACCGACCCGGGCCGGGGCGTCACCCTGGACGTCGGCGGGGCCGCCCCGCCGAAGGCCACCGGCTCGTGGACGGACTTCCTCACCGGCATCGTGCCGACCAACCCGGTCGGCGCGTTCGTCGAGGGCAACGTGCTCCAGATCGTCTTCCTGGCGCTGGTGGTGGGTGCCGCCGCGCTGCTGGTCGGCGAGGCCGCCGAGCCGTTCGTGGCGCTGAACCGGTCGCTGCTGGCCATCGTGCAGAAGGCGCTGTGGTGGGTGATCCGGCTCGCCCCGATCGGCACCCTCGGCCTGATCGGTCACGCCGTCGCCTCGTACGGCTGGGACCTGCTGGCCCCGCTCGCGAAGTTCACCACCGCCGTGTACGTCGGCTGCGCGATCGTGCTGTTCGTGGTCTACCCGCTGCTGCTGGCCGTCGCGGGCCGGCTCAACCCGCTGCGCTTCTTCGCCGGCGCCTGGCCGGCCATCGAGCTGGCCTTCGTCTCCCGCTCCTCGGTCGGCACGATGCCGGTGACCCAGCGTTCCGTCGAGCGCCTCGGCGTCCCCCGCGACTATGCCTCGTTCGCGGTGCCGTTCGGTGCCACCACGAAGATGGACGGCTGCGCGGCGATCTACCCGGCCCTCGCGGCGATCTTCGTCGCGCAGGTCTTCGGGGTGGACCTCGGCGTCGGCGACTACCTGTTGATCGCGTTCGTCTCCGTGGTCGGCTCGGCGGCCACCGCCGGCCTGACCGGCGCGATCGTGATGCTCACGCTGACCCTGAGCACCCTGGGCCTGCCGCTGGCCGGCGCCGGCCTGCTGCTGGCCATCGACCCGATCCTGGACATGATCCGCACCGCCACCAACGTGGCCGGTCAGGCCGTCGTCCCGACCATCGTCGCCGCCCGCGAGGGCACCCTCGACCGGGCCGCGTACGACTCGGCCGGCCGGCGCGACCTGATCGAGCCGGACGCCCCAGTCCGCACCGACGACCCGATCCCCGTCCCCGCCTGACCCTGCCCCTGCGTTCGGGCCGGAGAGGATTTCCTCATGAGCAGCCTGTTTACCCCGTTGAAGCTGCGGGGCGTCACCCTGCCCAACCGGGTCGCCCTGGCCCCGATGTGCCAGTACAGCGCCGGGCCGGACGGCCTGCCGACCGACTGGCACCGGGTGCACCTCGGCTCCCGCGCGGTCGGCGGGGCGGGCCTGGTGATCACCGAGGCGACCGCCGTGGTGCCCGAGGGCCGGATCAGCCCTCAGGACACCGGGCTCTGGTCCGGGGCGCACGTCGACGCCTGGCGGCCGGTCACGGAGTTCGTCGCCGCGCAGGGCGCGGTGCCGGCCGTCCAGCTCGCGCACGCCGGGTTCAAGGCATCGACGTACCGGCCGTGGGCGGAGCATCGCGGCGGGGTGCCGGACGCCGACGGCGGCTGGGCCCCGGTCGGCCCCGGCGCGGAGCCGTTCGTGCCCGGGTACCGGGTGCCGACCGCGCTCGACGAGGCGGGCATCGAGGGCGTGGTCGAGGCGTTCGCCACGGCCGCCGGCCGGTCGGTGGACGCCGGGTTCACCGCCGTGGAGATCCACGCGGCGCACGGCTACCTGCTGCACGAGTTCCTGTCCCCGCTGACCAACCACCGCGCCGACGCCTGGGGCGGCGACCAGGCCGGCCGGATGCGGCTGACCCTCGCGGTGGCCCGCGCGGTCCGCGCGGCGGTCGGTGAGGAGGTGGCGGTGCTCACCCGGATCTCCGCCACCGACTGGACCGAGGGCGGCTGGACCGTCGAGGACAGCGTGGTGCTCGCCGGTGAGCTGGCGGCGGCCGGCGTCGACCTGGTGGACGCCTCCTCCGGCGGTGCCGCCGCCCGGGCCGCCATCCCGGTCGGCCCCGGCTACCAGGTGCCGCTGGCCGCGCGGATCCGCCGCGAGGCCGGGATCCCGACCGGCGCGGTCGGCCTGATCGTCGAGCCCGAGCAGGCCGAGCAGATCGTGGCCGGCGGGGAGGCCGACCTGGTCCTGCTCGGCCGGGAGCTGCTGCGCGACCCGTACTGGCCCCGCCGGGCGGCGGCCGAGCTCGGCGCCGAGCCGACCTGGCCGGACCAGTACGCCCGCGCCTTCTGACATCGGAAACCTTGGACAGTTGCCGTTCGCACGCGACGGCAACTGTCCAAGGTCCGGCGGGGAGTGCACGGGGAAGGGGCGCGGTCAGCCCGCCAGGTGGCCCCAGTCGTCCTCCAGGTCCCGCCACGGGCCCCGGGCCGCCACCGTCCCGCCGACAAGCACCACCACCTGGTCGGCCCGGACCAGCGCCGCCCGCTTCGACGTCGAGCCGACCACCGTCACCCCGCGCTCCCGCAGCGCCGCCCACAGCTCCAGCTCCGTCGTGACGTCCAGCGCCGACGACACGTCGTCCGCGACCAGCAACTCCGTACGCGGAGCCAGCGCCCGGGCCAGCGCCAGCCGCTGGAGCTGCCCGCCGGAGAGCCGGGTCCCCTTGTGCCCGATGAGCAGCCCGAGCCCGCCCCCGGCGGCGGCCAGGTCGTGGTCGAGCTGGGCGGTCGACACCGCGCCGGCCGCGTCCACGTCGTGGCCGAGCGCGACGTTGTCGCGGACCGTGCCGGAGAGCACCCGGGGGAGCTGGCCGACGTAGCCGACCTGCTGGGGACGCAGGAACAGCTCCGGTGCGGTGACCGGCTCGGAGTTCCAGCGCAGCACGCCCGTGTGGTGCACGATCCCGGCCAGGGCACGCAACAGCGAGGACTTGCCGGAGCCGACCGGCCCGACGACGAGCACGAGCTGGCCGCGTTCGACGGTCAGGTCGACGTCGCGGACGGCGAGCGTCCCGTCGGTGTGCAGCGCGCCGAAGCCGACCAGGTCCAGCCGGCGCAGCGGGTGCCGGGGCGGCGGCTCGGGCGCGGACGCGGTCCCGGCGGCCAGGTCCACCCCGTCCACCGGCGCCGAGTACGTCCCCACCCCGGCCATCGCCACCGTCCGGCGCGTCCACACCCGGGCCGACGGGAGCTGGGAGACCAGGGATGCCGTGGTCCACGCGAACCAGCGGGCCGCGCCGAGGGTGGACACCGCGACCAGGGTGGCCCCGGCGGACAGGCCGCCGCTGAGGTAGAGCGCCCAGGCGCCGATCGGCAGCAGGCCGCTGACCAGGGCCGGCGTGGAACGGGACCAGACCTGTACGGAGATCTCCCGACGCTGCCGCTCGCTGCGGGTCGCGTCGAGGTCGGCGAGGCGGCCCAGCACCGGCCGGGTGGCGCCGGCGAGCTTCACCGTGCGGGCGGCCGACAGCGACGACACCAGCGAGGTGGCGAACGCCGCCCGGGCCGCGACGGTGGCCCGGGCGGACCGTTCCAGGCGCGGCCCGAACAGCGTCGCCGCGAGCCCGGAGACGACCATCGTCCCGACGAAGAACGCGGCCGGGACGAGGCTGCCGGACACCAGGGTCATGCCGACCACCATGAGCACGACGATGCCCTGGTCGAGCAGGTTGTCGGCGAGGATCACCACCCGTTCGGTGTCGCCGCCCTGGGCGACCACCTCGGCCGGGGTGTGCCCGCTGATCCGGCGCGGGCCGGTCTGCCCGTGCACCAGCCGCAGGCTGATCCGCAGCTGCTGACGGACCCACCAGTTGGGGAACCAGACGCCGGTCAGGTAGGGCACCGGCATGGTCACCAACAGCGCGGTCACGATCCCGACCGCCGGCCACCAGGGCCCGCCGGAGCCGTTCACCAGGTCGGCCCAGAGCCAGGGCAGCACCGAGCCGTCCAGGCCCAGCAGCCCCCCGAACCCGAACAACGCGATCGCGGTCAGGCCGTACCGGGGATCGTTGGTGGTCAGGCGCAGGATCTCCCGCATCGTCCGGGCGGGCGGCGTCGGCGGTAGCGGAGGCGGCTCGACCTTCGCCCGGGCGGGCGACAGCGGGGGCGGCTCGACCTTCGCCCGGGCCACGCCGGCCGGCGCGCTCGCCCCGGCGGGACCGGCACCCGGGGTCGGGGCCGGTGGCGGATCGGTCAGCAGCGCCGTGCCGCCGCCCCGCCCGGCAGCCCCCGCCTCGGCGTACGCGGCGGCGTGGCTGACGGCCAGCAACTCGGCGAACCGCTTCGAGGAGCGCAGCGGGCCGGCCTCGACCACCGCCCCGTCGGCCAGCACCACCACCTCGTCGCAGCTGCGGACCGAGGAGAGCCGGTGGGCGATGACGATGCCGATCCGGTCGGTGAGCAGCCGCTCGGTGGCCCGCTGCACCAGCGTCTCGGTGACCGGGTCCAGCCGGGCGGTGGCCTCGTCGAGGATCACCACGTGCGGGTCGCGGACCAGGATCCGGGCGAACGCGACGAGTTGCTCCTGCCCGGCGGACAGCACGTGCCCACCCTCACCGAGCCGGGTGTCCAGGCCGTCGGGCAGCTCGGCGATCCAACCGGCCAGACCCAGCTCGCGCAGCGCCCGGGCGGCGTCGTCGAGCAGGTCCGGGTCGAACAGGGCGACGTTCTCGGCGAGCGTGCCGGCCAGGATCTCCGTGCGCTGCGACACCACGGCCACCCACCGGCGCAGCCGCTCGACGTCCAGGTCGAGCAGGTCCTCCCCGCCGAGCAGGACGGTGCCGCGCGGCAGGTCCACCGCCCGGGTGAGCACCTTGGCCAGGGTGGACTTGCCGGACCCGGTCCGCCCGACCAGGGCGTACGACCGGCCCCGGACGAAGGTCAGCGAGACGTCGCGCAGCGCCGGCGCGCGGTCGCCCTCCGCCCCGCCCTGCGGGTAGCGGAAGGTGAGGTTCCGGATGATGAGGTCACCCTCGACGGGCTCCCGGCCGCCGGTCGGTTCCTGCCGGGCGTCCTGGAGAAGCTGCACCCGCCCCCAGGCGCCGAGAGCATACTGCAGCTCGGGCACCATCCGGCTGATGTGCTCGACGGTCGCGCCGAAGGCGAGCACCAGCAGCCAGACGGCGGTCAGCCGGGCCGCGTCGATCCGGCCGGAGGCCAGCGCCCAGGCCCCGCCGAGGACCACCCCGACGATGCCGACCCGGATGACCCCGGCGCCGACGGCGGTGACCGCCGCCGACATCCGCCACACCAGCCGCCCCCGGGCCAGCACCTCGGCGGCCCGCCGGGCATAGAGCCGCAGCACGTACGGCCGGGCCAGGCTGGTGCGCACGTCGTCCTGGCCGTGGACTGCCTCCTCCATCACGGCGGCGAGGTCCGTCCAGGCCTCCTCCTCGGCCATCCGGGCCGGGGCGATCCGCCGGGTCGGCCGGCGCAGCACGACCGCGAGCAGCGCAGTCAGCGCGAGCATGCTCACCCCGGCCGGCCACCAGACCACCAGGGCGACGACCGTGGAGAGCAGGCCCGTGGCGGACAGCTGGGCGATCCGTACGCCGTGCCCGCGCACCTCGGAGGCCACCTGGTAGACGTCCCCGTCGATCCGGTCCAGCAGCTCCCCGACCGGCGTCCCCTCCAGGGTGGGCAGGTCCTGCCCGAACGCCACCCGGCACAGCCGCCGCCGGACGTCGGCGGACCAGTCCGCGGTCAGCCCGGCCATCACCAGCCCGATGGCGAGGTCGGTGACGACCGCGGCGCAGAGCGCCACCGCGAGGACGGCGAACAGCGCCTCCGAGCGGTGCACCAGCACCGGGCCGGCGAGCGCCGCCGCGGCGGCCTGGCCGGTGCCGCCGAGCACGATCAGCACGGCGACGACCGTCATCCGGCGAGCCGAGGTGGCCCACAGGTCACGGAAAAGGCGCATGTCGGTCCCTCCGGACTCCGGGGCGGCGGTGCCTCCACCCTGCGTGATCCGGCCGCGCCGTTCAACGCATTTACCCCATCGGGGTACGCCGCCGGAGCCAGCCCCGGACCGCCGGAGGGCCGCCGGAGGGCCGCCGGAAGGCCGCCGGAAGGCCGCCGGAAGGGAACGCCAGAAGGAGACGCCGGGGAGCCCGGTCAGGCGCGGGCGTCAGCGGAGGGAGCTTCCCCGCACCCTCAGAACAGCACTGTGGCGAGGGTGCCGACCGGGCGGAAGCCGCAGCGCTCGTAGACGCGGCGGGCAGGCAGGTTGAAGTCGTTGACGTACAGGCTGACCGTCGGGGCGACCCGCAGCAGGGCGTCCCGGGTCACCGCCGCCATCGCCGCCGTGGCGAGCCCCCGGCCGCGCCACTCCGGCGACACCCAGACCCCCTGGACCTGCGCGGTACGCCGGGTCACCACCGCCAGCTCGGCCTTGAACACCACCTGGCCGTCGACGAACCGGGCGTACGCCCGACCGGCCCGGACCAGGTCGGTGACCCGCCTCCGGTAGCCGTGCCCGCCGTCCTCGGCCAGCGGTGAGACGCCGACCTCCTCGGTGTACATGGCCACTGCCGCCGGGAAGAGCCGGTCGATCTCGTCGGGTCGTACCAGTCGCACGTCGGGGTCGACGACCACCGACGGCAGCTCGTCGGCTGCCAGCAGCGGCTGGTTGGGGCGGACATCGCGGGCCGGCCCCCAGTGCCCGCAGAGCCGGTCCCAGAGCCCGAGCACCGCGTCGGCCCGGCCGACGATGGAGGAGCAGAGACGCTCCTCGGCGGAGAGCAGTTCGGCGTAGGCGGCGACGGCGGGCTCCGAGGCGAGCACGGGGGTGAGGTTGCCGCCGAGCCAGCAGATCGACTCCAGGCTGCGGCGCGCTCCGTACCCCAGGATCCGGCCCTCGGCCCGCCACCAGGCCAGCCCGCGCGCGGCGACCCGCTCGGCGACCTGCGCGCCCGCGAACGGGTCGAGGTCGAGCAGCCGCTCGACCGCGCGCCGCTCCGATTCCCCGAGTTGCCGCACCGGCATCGTCAGCACGGTTACCAGCCTGCCAGATCACCCCGCCGCCTCGCCGGCCGAGTGCCGAGCCCCACCGGGACCGGTACACCAGACGTCGAGCCGCGCCACCCCCGATACATGTCCGACAACACGAAAGCTTGTCGGCGACACGTTGCCGATATATCGTTGATGCATCAGCGACAGAACACGGAAGGAGAACCCTGATGGGTTTCCACCAACGAATGCACGTACGTGAGCACGAGGCCCGGATGCGCGGCTTCGGCTTCCCGCCGTTCCCGCCCGGTCCCCCCGGGCCGCCGTTCCCACCCGGTCCACACGGGCATGGCGGCGGCCGGGGGGGTCACCGGGGCCGAGGGCGTCGGCCCAACGTGCGGGCGGCCGTGCTGGCCCTGCTCACCGAGCGGCCCATGCACGGGTACGAGATGATCCAGGAACTCGACTCCCGCACCGGCGGGGCCTGGCGGCCCAGCCCCGGGTCGATCTACCCGACGCTCCAGCTCCTGGAAGACGAGGGCGTCGTCACCGTCGCGACCGAGGAGGCCGGCGGCGGCCGGAAGCGGTTCACGGTCACCGAGGCGGGCCGCGCCGAGGCCGAGGGGGCGGCACAGGCCCCGCCGTGGGGCGAGTTCGCCGAGGACACGGTCAACAGTTGGCACGACATCCGCGACGCCGGCAACCAGGCGATGCAGGCGCTGCGCCAGGTGATGACGACCGGCACCGACGACCAGCGGGAACGGGCGGCCCAGGTCCTCGCCGAGACCCGCCGCAAGCTCTACGCCATCCTCGCCGAATCCGACTAACCCACCCCGTCCCCGCTCCAACTCCCGCTCCAACTCCAGCGCAAATTCAGAGAAAGAGTGGCCACCCGCGTGCGGGTGGCCACTCTTTCTCTGAATTTGCACGCCGCGCTCGGGCGCGGGGCGCTCGGGCGCGGGGTGGGCCCAGGTGGGTGGGTCAGTGGACCGTGACCGTGGCTCCTGGGACCAGGCTCCGCAGCTCTTCGGGGAGTTCCGCGCCCATCTCGTCGGCGATCCGCAGCGCCTCCTCGATCAGGGTTTCCACGATCTGCGCCTCCGGGACGGTCTTGACGACCTTGCCCTTGACGAAGATCTGCCCCTTGCCGTTGCCGGAGGCGACGCCGAGGTCGGCCTCGCGGGCCTCGCCCGGGCCGTTGACGACGCAGCCCATCACGGCCACCCGCAGCGGCACCGGCAGCCCTTCCAGGCCGGCCGTGACCTCCTCGGCCAGCTTGTAGACGTCGACCTGGGCCCGGCCGCAGGACGGGCAGGAGACGATCTCCAGACCCCGCTCGCGCAGCCCCAGCGACTCCAGGATCTGGTTGCCGACCTTGATCTCCTCCACCGGCGGGGCCGACAGCGAGACCCGGATCGTGTCGCCGATCCCCTCGGCCAGCAGCGCGCCGAAGGCGACCGCCGACTTGATGGTGCCCTGGAACGCCGGCCCGGCCTCGGTCACGCCGAGGTGCAGCGGGTAGTCGCACTTCTCGGCGAGCTGCCGGTACGCCCGGATCATCACCACCGGGTCGTTGTGCTTCACCGAAATCTTGATGTCCCGGAAGCCGTGCTCCTCGAACAGCGAGCACTCCCACAGCGCCGACTCGACCAGCGCCTCGGCGGTGGCTTTGCCGTACTTGGCGAGCAGCCGCTTGTCCAGCGAGCCGGCGTTCACCCCGATCCGGATCGGCACCCCGGCGTCGCCGGCCGCCCTCGCGATCTCCTTGACCTTGTCGTCGAACTGCCGGATGTTGCCCGGGTTCACCCGCACGGCGGCGCAGCCGGCGTCGATCGCGGCGAAGACGTACTTCGGCTGGAAGTGGATGTCGGCGATGACCGGGATCTGCGACTTGCGGGCGATCGCCGGCAGCGCCTCGACGTCGTCCTGGCTCGGCACGGCCACCCGGACGATCTGGCACCCGGACGCGGTCAGCTCGGCGATCTGCTGGAGGGTGGCGTTGACGTCGGAGGTGAGGGTGGTGGTCATCGACTGCACCGACACCGGCGCACCGCCACCGACCGGCACGGAGCCGACCATGATCTGGCGGCTGAGCCGCCGCGGGGCGAGCGCGGGGAGCGGCGCGACGGGCATACCGAGACTGACAGCGGTCACTTCAGGCACTCACCTTGAGAAGAGCGTGATCGGGTTGACGACGTCCGCGGTGATGGTCAGCAGCGTGAACACGCCGCCGATCAGAATCACCGCGTACGTGATGGGCATGAGTTTGAGGTAGTCGACGCGGCCCGGGTCCGGCTTGCCGAAGCGGGCGAAGACCCAGGACCGGGCCCGCTCGAACCAGGCGATCGCGATGTGCCCGCCGTCCAGCGGCAGCAGCGGCAGCAGGTTGAACACGCCGATGAAGAAGTTCAGCGACACGAAGAGCATGAAGAAGATCAGCCAGGCGTTGTTCTCCACGGCCTCGCCGCCGAGCCGGCTCGCGCCGACCACGCTGATCGGAGTGTCCATGTCCCGCTCACCGCCGGTGATCGCCGTCCAGAGGGCGGGCACCTTCTGCGGGATGCGCTTCATCGCCTCGTACGTGCCGACGGCCATGTCGCCGGTGAAGCGGGCGGTGCCGCCGAACGCGGAGACCGGCCCGTACTCGACCCGGGTCGGGGTGCTGAACTGGAGGCCGATGCCGAGCGCGGAGACCGGGGCGACCTGGCCCTTCGGGTCGTCCAGCGGGGGGCGCTGGGTCTGGGCGAGCACGGTGCTCGTGGTGCCCGGCTGGCCGTCGCGGACGTACCCGATCTCGGCCTTGTCGCCGGGCTTGGTGGCCCGCAGGGTGGTCAGCAGGTCGCCGTAGTTGTTGACCGGGGTGCCGTTGAGCGAGGTGATCCGGTCGCCGTCGCGCAGGTTGGCCTGGGCGGCGGGGCTGGCCGGGTCGGCGGCGGCGCACTCCCGGACGGTGTTCTCCGGGACCACGCACTTGGCGAGCGCGATCACCGCCGGCTCCTGGCGGGCCTGGGCGTCGGTGGTCGGGAAGTCGGGGTTGGGCAGGCCGGCGGAGATCGCGATGATCCAGGTCGCGACGAGGGCGAGCGCGAAGTGGGTGATGGAGCCGGCGGACATCACGATCGTCCGCTTCCAGACCGGGTAGCGCCACATCGCCCGGGGCTCGTCGGCCGGGTCGACGTCGTCGTCCTGCGGCGTCATGCCGACGATCTTGCAGAAGCCGCCGAGCGGGATGCCCTTCACGCCGTACTCGGTCTCGCCGCGCTTGAAGGACCAGAGGGTCGGGCCGAAGCCGACGAAGTACTTGGTGACCTTCATCCCGAACGCCTTGGCGGTGAGCATGTGCCCCGCCTCGTGCAGGCTGACCGAGACGAGGATGGCCAGGGCGAAGAGCACCACCCCGAGCAGGTACGCCATCAAGCTCCTTCCACAGATGCCACGATGATCTCCTGCGCGTGCGCGCGCGCCCACGACTCGGCGGCGAGCACGTCCTCGACGGTACCTGGTTCGGGGAAATCGGGAGTGTCCTCCAGCACCTGCCGGAGGGTGTCCACGATGCCGAGGAACGGCAGCCGGCCGGCGACGAACGCCGCCACGCACTCCTCGTTGGCCGCGTTGTAGATCGCCGGGCGGCAGCGCCCGGTCTCGCCGGCCGCCTTGGCCAGCGCCACCGCCGGGAACGCCTCGTCGTCGAGCGGGGCGAACTCCCAGGTGTGGGCCGTCGTCCAGTCGACGGCGGCGGCGGCGTCGGGCACCCGGTCCGGCCAGCCGAGGCCGAGCGCGATGGGCAGCCGCATGTCCGGCGGGCTGGCCTGGGCGATCGTCGAGCCGTCGACGAACTCGACCATCGAGTGGATCACCGAGGTCGGGTGCACCATCACGGTGATGTCGGCGTACGGCACGTCGAACAGCTCGTGCGCCTCGATCACCTCCAGCGCCTTGTTGACCATGGTCGCCGAGTTGATCGTGACCACCGGCCCCATGTTCCAGGTCGGGTGCGCCAGGGCCTGCTCCGGCGTGACCTCGGTCAGCTCGTCGCGCCGCCTGCCCCGGAAGGGGCCGCCGCTGGCGGTGACGATCAGCCGGCGCACCTCGCCGCGCGACCCGGAGCGCAGGCACTGCGCCAGCGCCGTGTGCTCGGAGTCGACGGGCACGATCTGCCCCGGCCGCGTCATCGCCGCCTTCACGAGGGGGCCGCCGGCGACGAGGGACTCCTTGTTGGCCAGGGCGAGGGTACGACCGGAGCGCAGCGCGGCCAGGGTAGGCGCGAGCCCGAGGGAGCCGACCACCCCGTTGAGCACGACGTCGCAGGGCCACTGCGCCAGCTCGGTCATCGCGTCCGGCCCGGCCACGATCTTGGGCAGCTTGAAGTCGCCGGTGGACCAGCCGCGCCGGCTCGCCTCGGCGTAGAAGGCGAGTTGGAGGTCCTGCGCGGCGGACGCCTTCGCCACCCCGACCGCGTCGACGCGCAGTTCGAGGGCCTGGGCGGCGAGCAGCTCGACGTTGCCGCCACCGGCACCGAGCGCCACCACCCGGAACCGGTCGGGGTTGCGGCGGACGATGTCGATGGCCTGGGTGCCGATCGAACCGGTCGACCCGAGCAGGACGAGATCGCGGGGAGTTGTCACCCGCCCATTCTTCCCCAGCGTCGCTGAGCGCCCGCTGGGAGCCTCAGCCCTCGGTGTCGGGATCCTCCGGCGGTGCTTCCTCGCCGAGCAGGTCGGCCGGATCGATGGAGAACTCGAACGGCTCCCGCATCACGAAGCGGGTGCCGGCGGCAGCGGCTGCCACCGGCCGGTACTCCCCCTCCACCAGCTCGAACAGGGCGATGGTGGGCACGCGGTTGCGTAGATCGACGCGGAGGAAAAACGGCACGCCGGCTGCGGCGTACTCCCGTGGCCGGTCGATGATGTCCTTACGCCGGTTGCCGGGCGAGACGATCTCACCGAGCAGCACGGCGGGCCCGATGTCCATCGCCGTTCGGCCGCCTCCCGGAACGTCGAGGACGACGATGTCCGGAATGAAAAGGTCGTCGCCCGAGACGACGTTTACCTCGTGGTAGAGCCACAACTCCGCCCGGCGGGCTGCCCGCTTGAGCAGGTACGCCAGTTCCCGCTGCGCCACGCGGCGGTCGATGCTGCCACCCGGAGTCACCACCACGCCGCCCCGGAGCACCTCGACCCGAGGGCCGTTGTTCTCCGGCAACAGGTCGAGGGCGAGCTGGGCGGTCCACGGCTCATCGTGCCACCGCAGCACGTCGAACGACGGCTCGGCGGGCTGCGGCGCCTGCTCTGCGTGGTCGAACGACGGCTCGGGCGTGAATGCGGCTCGGGCCATCCAAGCTCACCCCCTCAGCGGGACATTCTGCCCAGAACAGCCTCGCCGCCCCAGCCCTAGCCGCACAACATCGCACAACCTGTCCGACACGGGCGACGGCACCGCCGGCGACCATCCGGAGGAATCTTTCGATACATCGATAGCTGTGGTTGAATTTTGTCATGCGAAGAGGTCTCGTCTGGCTGGCCGTCACACTCGTCTTCGGTGCGCTGCTGGTCAGCCCGGGAGCTGCCCAGGCCGCCACCGCCGCGCCGTCGCTGGTCATCGCCAGCGACTTCCCCGACCCCGACGTCGTCAAGTTCGGCGGCACCTACTACGCGTACTCGACGAACAACGGCAACGGCAACGTCCCGGTCGCCACGGCCGGCTCGCTGACCGGCCCGTGGACCCGACGGTCCGACGCGATGCCGACCCTCGGCGCCTGGGCGAACGGCGGCCTGACATGGGCCCCCGACGTGTCCCAGCGGGCCGACGGGCAATACCTGCTCTACTACACCGCCCGCAGCCGGGCCACCGGCCGGCAGTGCCTCGGCGCCGCCCTGGCCACCTCGCCGCTGGGCCCGTTCAGCGCCGTCGGCACCCAGCCGCTGGTCTGCAACGCCGGTGAGGGCGGGGACATCGACGCGGCGAGCTTCACCGACAGCACCGGGCTGCGCTACCTGCTCTACAAGGACGACGGCAACGCCATCGGCCAGCCGACGAGCCTCTGGCTGCAACAGGTCGCCGCCGACGGCGTGACTCTTCAGGGCGGCCGGGTCGAGCTGCTGCGCAGCGGTCGCGCCGAGGAGGCCGGCATCATCGAGGCCCCGGTGCTGACCAAGGTCGGCGCGCAGTACGTGCTGTTCTACTCCCTCGGCGGCTACGGCGGCGACGGCTACCAGACCAGCTACGCCACGTCGACCTCGCTCACCGGGCCGTACACGAAGGCGTACCGCTCGCTGATGACCACCGCGTCGCTGGACTCGGCCGTGCGCGGGCCGGGCGGCGCGGACGTGGTCCGCGAGGCGGGCGGCGACCACATCGTGTTCCACGGCTGGATCAACAACTACTCCGCCCGGGGCATGTACGTGGCGGCGCTCGGCTGGACCGGCGGGTATCCCGTGGTGCGGGGCAGCCGGGTGCGGTACGAGGCCGAGCGCGGCACCCTCAACCACTGCGCCGCACGCACCGCCCCGAACACGTCGCAGGGCCAGGTGGTGGCGTACATCGACTACGCGGACAGCTGGGTCGAGATGACCGTCTTCGCGCCCCGGGCCGGCGGCTACCGCGCCCACGTCGCCTACGCCGCCGGGTACGGCGACGCCCAGCACACGTTGACGGTCAACGGCGCGAACCCGAAGGTGGTCAACTACCCCAACACGGGCTGGGACGTCTGGCGGCAGACCGGAGTCGACGTCACGCTCAACGCGGGCTACAACACGCTGCGCTTCACCAACCTGAGCCGCTGGGCGGAACTCGACTTCGTCGAGGTGGCATAGGGATTGTCTCTCCCGGCGGATCGCCTAGGGTCTTCTGACCATGCGCAGTCATGAACAGGTCCAGGCGGCACTGGTCAGCTTCGTCGCCCGATGGCAGACCTACGCCGGCACCGGGCGTTCGGAGGCGGAAACCTATCTGAACGAGTTGTTCGAGTGCTACGGGGTCAGCCGCGAGGGCAGTTATGCGGTCTTCGAAGACGCACACTCGCCCACCGGGATCGTGGACCTGCACCTGCCCGCCCGGCTCATCTTCGAGATGAAGGCGCCGGAGGAGACGACGCGCCTCGCCCAGCACCGCAAGGACGCGCTGGACCACTGGCGCAACTGGACGAGCGTCACCACCCGACACCGTCCGGAGTTCGTCGTGCTCTGCTCGTTCCACCATTTCGAGATCTGGTTGCCGGGCCAGCATCCGAAGGCTCCGCTGGCTGACTTCCCGCTCACCGAGTTGCCGGACCGGTACAAGTCGCTCTGGGTGATACCCGGCAGTTCCTTCATTGATCAATCCACACCGGACAAAGCACAGCGGATGACCCTGAACGAGGGAAAATGTCAACAGGGCCCGAACCCGATGGGCAAGGGCTTCGTCCTGACCACCGAGGAGGCGAGGTCACTCCTCAACCGGACGGATGCACCCTACCAACACGTGGTCCGGCCCTATCTGAAGGGCGACGACATCGCCAGCGATCCGGCTCAGCGGCCCCGGCGCTGGATCATTGACTTTGGCCGACGGCCTCTTGAAGAGGCAATGAAGTATCCAGCAGCCTTGGAGATCCTGCGAGATCGCGTCAAACCGATCCGCGACAACGACAGACGTAAGGACGTACGCGAAAGGTGGTGGCAGTTCGGCAAGGATCCTGGCCTGCGGGTTCACTGGCATCTCGTTCCGCGCCGCTACATCGCTCTGCGCCTACAGGACAAACGCCTACTGACGACCTGGTGTGAGTCTTGGACCTGCCCCAGCAATCAGGTAGTCACCATCAAGCTTGATGACGACTACTCGATGGGAATCCTCTCCTCCTTCGCTCACAGCGCCTGGGCGTGGTTTCAGTCCTCGACTGTCAAGGACGATCTACGCTATGCCCCGACCTCCACATTCCTGACGTTCCCGTGGCCTTCCCCCGTCACGGACGACCAGCGGGCGCGGGTGGCGGAGGCAAGCCGGCGGGTGATCGCCCGCCAGCAGGACATCTGTGCCGAGCAGCAGTTCGGGCTGACCAGGCTCTACGACCTCGTGGACGAGGGCGCCTACGCCGACCTCAGGAAGCTGCACGAAGAACTGGACGAAGCGGTGGCCGCCTGCTACGGATGGCCCACGGCAATCGCCCAGGACAAGGACGAGATCGGCCGACGACTGTTCGCTCTCAACGTCGAGATCGCCCGGGGGAAGTCCTATGACCCGTTCGCGTTCACTCGGCGGGACGCCGAAAGCGTTGACTGAGCCACTCGGTTCCCCGGCCGTGTGACGCCCCGATCCCCGGTGCCCCGCTCGGGGCGGGGCACCGGGGCACCGTCCACTACGGGCGGTCGAGGGCTCCCGATCGGGTCGCCCGGACGAAGCCGGCCCAGGCCGCCGGCGCGAAGCTCAGCGCCGACCCCTGCCGGTCCTTGCTGTCCCGGACCCCGACCGCGTCGGCGAACGCCGCCACCTCGACGCAGTTGCCCTCTCCGCCGGATCGGGAGGACGTGCGCCACACACCGTCACGCTGCACTGGACATCTCCTTCGCTATCGATCTGATCAGCTCGCGGGACTCGGCCCCGCTCAGCGCCCGCTCGGCGAGCGAGCGCCAGGCATCCTCGTAGGTCTCGATCTCGTGCGGCTTGTCCAGGTAGACCGCGCCGCACGGCCCGTCCATGTAGATCGTGGTCGGCTCCGGCTCCCTGACGTCGGTCGGGAAGTCGAGCATGGTGAACGTGCCCGCCTGCGACCAGCGGAACAGCCCCGCCTCCAGCGGCAGCACCCGGACACTCACGTTGTGCTGCTCGCTCATCACCACTAGGGCGTCGAGCTGCCGGGCCATCGCCGCCCGGTCCCGCAGTGGCCGGCGCAGCACCGCCTCGCTGAGGATCACGTCGAGCTGCGGAGCCCTGGGGACCGCTCTGGCGAGGAGCCGCTGCCGGCGCAGCCGGACGTCCACCTTCGCCTTACGCTCCGCCTCGCTGAACTGTGGGCAGTCGATGGCGATCACCTCGGTCATGTACTCGACCGTCTGCAACAGGCCGGGCACGAGGTTGACCTCATGATGCCGGATGCTGGTCGCGGCGGCCTCCAGGCCGACGTACAGCTTGAACCAGTCCTTGATCGCCTCCCCGTAGCTGTGCCACCAGCCGTGCGCCTTGGTCTCCCGGGCCAGGGCGCGCATGGTGTCGACGGTCTCCCGCGATGCGCCGTACACCCGGCACATGGCCTCCACGTCGTTCGGGTGCATGGGGACCTGGCCGGTCTCGTACCGCCAAATCCGGGGCGCCGACCATTCGAGCTCCTTGGCCGCCGCCGTCACCGTGACGTACGCGTTCTCGCGAAGTTCTCTCAGATATCTGCCGAGTTGCCTACGCGGGACGGTGCTCCCCGAGTCATCCACGTCAGCTCCCTTTCTGCGGTCGCGTAAGGCACCTCATCCCTTGGTCCGCATCCTTCTCCGAATGCTTGCTCACCGCCAGCTACGAAACGACCATCGTGGGTGACCGCGCTTGCCGGCGTCGGTCACGCCGGGGGCGGGAGTCACCTCCCGAAACCTCATCTCGACTTCCGCCCCCGGCCCCGTCCCGACCACCATCGGAGGTGCCCGTGGGAGTCTTCGGCAACCGGCGAGCCGACCGCCCCGTACCGCTGGGCCCGCGGCACCGCCGCGACTGGTCCCGCTGGGGGCGGCGCTGCGTGTGCGGGCTGCGCTGGCCCTGCCCGGACCTGCTGACGGGCGTACCGAATCCCCCGCCGATCCCACCGAAGGGCCGTGCCCACCGGTGGGCCGGGCCGACGGTGATCGTCCGCGTCGACACGGCGGCCCCGGCGACGCCGACCCACCGGGCCGCCGGGCCCCTGCGGCGCGACGGGCGACGGCGGTGAGCGGGTACGGGGTGTCGCTGGCCGAACTGCGCCGGCACACCGCGGCCCGCCCGACGTGGCGGTGCCGGGTCTGCGCCGCACCGTGGCCGTGCCAGCCGGCGAAGCTGAGCCTGCGCACGGAGTACGCCCGGGACCGGGTCGCGCTGGCGATCTACCTCTGCGTGCTGATGCACGACGCGATCGCAGACCGGCTACGCACCCACCCGGACGAGGTCGACCCGAAGGGCTACTTCGACCGCTTCATCTCCTGGACCCGCCAGCCCTCACCCCTGCACCTGCCCAACGCGTCACCGCCCGACCCCACCTCCGGCAGACCTTGGACACCTCCCGTCCGCAGAAGCCGGCAGGTTTCCAAGGTCTCGCAGGGCTCCTTGCCGGGCACCTGTGGCTGGAGTCCGGAGGAGGCCGAGTCGATTGAATACGACAGACGCCAATACGGCGATATTCAGCGATGACGGCAAGGCTGGCATGACTCATTTTTGGCAAATTGAGACGCAGGAGCCTCATGATCTTTTAAAACGGCCGCGCCTGGACACTTGCCGCGACTTTACCGGCACCTCGACTGTCAGCCAAACAGTAACTTGCCGAGCGACCCCTCTGTTGCAGGAGCCGGAATTAACACGCAGCATAAAGATCAAATGTTACAACCGGCGGAACCTGCCCCACTTGCCGAAAGAAGCCCTCCGAGATATTCACCGAACTCGTCGAGGCAAATGCTTCCACCGGCTGAACCTACCATCTGCTTGTACTCCAAGCCTTCGGCCAGGCCACGGGATATCTCTTCACGATCACCCAAGGTCAACATCGCACGCACGGCGAAACATCCTGTCCCACCGAACCACCAAGATCAAATGCTACGACCGACTGAACCTGCCAGGTGCTGACGCGCCCGAAGGTACGCGTCCAGCTTCTTGTTGACGTGCTTATTCAGCCACGACTCATCGCCGAAGATCGCGCTTTTCTCTTCCCATAGCACACCGCCTTCAATGTGGTCGATGTCAGTAATTCGATCCCCTGACTCCGGGTCGTAGACATCGTAGTCGCGCTCGCCCTCAAGGCATCCATTGGTGTTGTGTACGAGTACCGGCTGATCACCGGCCATCACATAGTACGTGTGGATGTTGGAGACGGTGAGGTTGTGGACGGCAGCACGGGGGGTGCTCCAGCGCTTGACGGCCGTGATCTGCACGAAGGTGCCGGCGCTGGTCTGTAGCCACTGCCCGGCTCGCAGGTCGGTGGCGTCGATCCATTCGTCGAGTTCCGGGACCCAGAACGGGTGGCCGTCGGTCGCCGTGACCTCGGCCGTACCCGAGCCCTGCTCGCCGTCGGTGTCGACGGTAACCCGCACCAGGTTCTTGCCCTTGATCGCCGCGGTAGCCGTCTGCACCTCGGTCCGACCCGTCTCAGGGTCGGTGGCCATGACCTTGTCGCCGGGTTTGACGTCTTCGATCGATTTGGTGGAGCCGTCCGCCATGAGGACCTTGGTGCCAGGGACGAAGCTGTTGCAGCCGGGCTCGGTGTCGGCCGCCTTGCCGTCGCCGCCGCCGCCGCTCGCGCCGCCCTTGCTGCGCGCGCCGCCGCCAGTGGAACCGCCCGGCTTGGAGTCGCCCTTGCCGCCGCCACCGGACGCCTTGCTACCACCGCCGGAACCCTTGCCGCCAGCGCCACCGGAGGCTGCCGAGGACGCCTTCGGGTTGCTCTTGGCCTGGGCCTGCTTCTGGACCGGGTTCCCGGTGTTCTTCTTGTTGTTGACCGCCTTGTTACTCGTGGGGTTGACCTTGTCGGCGGCCTTCTTTTTCGCCGCCTGCGCGGCTTTCTTCGCCCGCTCGATGGCCAGCTTTTTGGCGTTGACCGCTGCGGCCTCGGCCGCCTTCGCGGCCGCCAGGACGGCCTCGGCGACCTTCCTCGCTGTCTGCCACGCCTGGATCGCGGCGATCGTCCGGTCGATGGCCTTCAACACGGCCGGGATCTTGCCGAGCTTCGCCCACGGGATTGCGCCGATGATCAGGCTGCCGCATGCCCACATGTCACCGCCGAAGCAGTTCATCGCGTCGGTGATGCCGATGAAGTCCTTCAGCATCGACCAAGCCGCTTCGAGGACCACCGACATGAGCGAACGGCCCATGTTGGACTGCGCCTCGGCGACCTGCGCTGCCGACAGCCCCGCGCCGGCCAGCGCCGCCGCCATCTCCGAGGCGTTCAGCGCCACCGACAGACCCGACGGGTCCGACAGCGTCACCGGGTTGCTGTGCGCCTACGCATACCCGTTGGACCGCAGTCCGCGGAGTTGCCATCGACTACCGCAGCCAAACCCAGAAACCCCGCCAGGACAAGGCCTGACGAGGATTCATGGGTACTGCTGTCTCACCTCGGACGGTTAATTAATTTGCCTGCCCTCTTGCCTTACGAGCGAGCGACGAGTCAACCTGAGAAAGAATTTCCCGTAAGGAGTCCTGGTCAGTAACGCTGGGCATACCTCACTCCAGCATCGAACCCTCATCGAATCCGAGTTCGTCCTCGATCCACACTGCGACCGCTGCATGCCGAGATCGGCATGAGAGCCGACGCCAAGGGCAGCAATTGTTTTGCCCGCATCCTATGCAACCAGCTACTTAACTCCGGGTTCATCGAGATAGTGCGAGTTAAGGAAGGCAGTGAATGAGGGCCAAACCCTCATTGGCTCAGACTGCCCCTCCATAAAGAGAGTTACCTCGGGATCTGAAATCGAAGCATCCGTCATCCAGTAAGCAAGATAGCCCTGGTGCATTGCGAAAACTAGAGCTCCTTCTGGCCTTTCGAGGCTGCTGGCATTCTCCTCAAAAAATTCATCCGCCCATTCGTTCATTTCAATTATTGAGGGAAAGAAGGCGTCGGTGCCGAGAAGGACGCGACCCGCCCGCGCACCCATCTTCGTGAGAAATTCGTCGTACGCCGATGGGAGGCTATGCACCCCCCAGGCAGCTTGAACCTGTTGAATATCACTCAGTTCAAGTCCGACTACCACACCAGGCTCTTCGCGTCGTAGCCGTTCTGCGATTTCCGATACTGTGTACATCCTGCTCAGTCTTCGCCGGTTTGGATATTTATCTTGATTCCTGGGAATTGGGCTTTAAACTGATCGATCACGTCGCCACAACTTGGGCAGACTCTCCTTTCCGAATAAAGATTGATGGTGCCAGTGGAATTCGGATTTAAACCTTGAGCTAGATCCTCGAACAAAAATACCTCAGAGTCGAGGGTGCGCGATGGATTTGGTGCGGTGAACATCCGAGTGGCAGGCATTCCGACTTCCCCTGGATTTACATGGCCGCCGCTCGTTGCAATAGTAGTCCTCGGCGCAGCGCCATCGATTGCAGCCTCCATAGCCGCAATGTTCTTTTTTGCAGCAATTCCCAATCCACCGTTGGCGTTTGCTCGATGATCTGCCACTACGCCGGAGAGGCCGCAGTTGTGGACCAGGGCAGCTTGGTTGCCCGCCAGCACATAGTACGTGTGGATGTTGGAGACGGTGAGGTTGTGGACGGTGGCCCCGGGGCTGGTCCAGCGGTCGATCGCCGTGATCTGCACGAAGGTGCCGGCGCTGGTCTGCAACCACTGCCCGGATCGCAGGTCGGTGGCGTCGATCCACTCGTCGATCTCCGGGACCCAGAACGGGTGACCGTCGGTCGCCGTGACCTCGGCGGTGTCCGAGCCCTGCTCGCCGTCGGTGTCGACGGTGACCTTTACCAGGTGCTTGACGCCGTCACCCTTGATCGCCGCGGTGACCGTCTGCACCTCGGTCCGACCCGTCTCCGGGTCCGTGGCCATGACCTTGTCGCCAGGCTTGACGTCCTCGATCGCCTTGGCGGAACCGTCCGCCATGAGGACCTTCGTGCCGGGGACGAAGCTGTTGGTCTTGCAGGACTCGCCGCCGCCGTCAGCAGCCTTGCCGTCGCCGCCGCCACCGCTCGTGCCGCCCTTGCTGCGCGAGGCACCGCCCGTGGAACCGCCCGGCTTGGAGTCTCCCTTGCCGCCGCCACCGGCACCCTTGCCGCCAGCGCCACTGGAAGCGGCCGAGGACGCCTTCGGGCTGCTCTTGGCCTGGGCCTGCTTCTGGACCGGGTTGCCGGTCTTCCTCGTGGCGTTGGACGCCTTGTTGCTGGTCGTGTTGATCTTGTCGGCGGCCTTTTTCTTCGCCGCCTGCGCCGCCTTCTTCGCCCGCTCAAGGGCCAACTTCTTCGCGTTGACCGCCGCGGCCTCCGCCGCCTTCGCCGCCGCCAGGACGGCCTCGGCGACCTTCCGCGCCGTCTGCCACGCCTGAATAGCGGCAATCGTCCGGTTGACCGCCCGCAACACCGCCGGGATCTTGCCGAGCTTCGCCCACGGGATCGCCCCGATGATCAGGCTGCCGCACGCCCACATGTCACCGCCGAAGCAGTTCATCGCATCGGTGATGCCGATGAAGTCCTTCAACATCGACCACGCCGCATCGAGAACCACCGACATGAGCGAGCGGCCCATGTTGGCCTGCGCCTCGGAGACCTGCGCCGCCGACAGCCCCGCACCGGCCAGCGCCGCCGCCATCTCCGAGGCGTTCAGCGCCACCGACAGACCCGACGGGTCCGAGTGCGTCACCGGGTTGTTGTGGGCGTACGCGTACCCGTTGGCCTGCATCGGGTCGGTCAGGTCCAGGACCGGGTCGGCGGAGAGGAACCGCCCCACCACCGGGTCGTACAGACGCGCACCCAGCGGGGTGTAGCCGGAGGAGTCGTCGCGGACCGCGCCGAGGAACCCCGTGTTGGTCTGCATGTTCACGCCGACCGGTGCCGCACCACGCCGGTTGCCGAACGGATCCTGCTTACTGATCCGAATGGTCATCCCGCCGCTCTGTACGACCTCCGCGTACGGGCTCCCCTGATGGTCACTGGTAAGGGCGATGAGACTGGACACTGCGGTGCCGGACGAGTGGCGCATGATCGCGCCGCCGGGGGTGGCGTACGAGCGCTGGCTGCTGACCAGCGCGCCGCCCTGCTGGGTGGTGACCTGGGCCTCGCCCAGGTTGAGGGTGGCCTGGCGGCCCTGCACGGTCAGGAGGCGGTTGCCGCCGGGCCCGTAGATGTGCCGGGTCTCGTTCTGGGCCTCCCACTGCTGGGCGGGGGCACTGGCGCAGGCCATCAGCACGATCGGGGTGGAGTTGGCCGTGGCGGCGTCCTTGACGGCTGCGCAGAGCCCGGAGGCGGGGTGCCGGAACTGGCCGGTGGAGGTGCGCTCAAGGTGCTGAGCTGCCGTGCCGGAACACTTTTGGATCGCCAGCGCCGACGCGGCGGTATTGGCCGCCGGCTGGACGCACCAGTCGCCATGGATGGAGAGGGTGCCCAGGTTGGCGTTGGTCTGGCCCGGGGCCGGGGTGAAGGACCACCTCTGCGCGGGCCCGCCGTTGCACGAATAGAGCTGGATCGGCTGGCCGGCCGCCCCGACGGAGTGGTCGAGGTCCAGGCACTTGTTCGCGAGACCGACGTACGGGGTCTTGCCGCCCCCGCCCTGGCCGGCGATCCGCTCGACCTGGCCGTCGTAGGTCCAGGAGAGCGTCTGCTGGTCGCCGTTCTCCACCGAGGTGACGGACTTCGTCTCGCCGGTCAGCTCGTAGAGCCGCTCGGCGGCGGCGGTGACCGCGGCACCGGCCGGGGTGACGTAGTTCTTGGTCACCTTCGTGAGGGTGCGCGGCTGACTGCCGTCGGCCTTGCCGTAGGCGTACGTGGTGGTGGCGTCCTTGGCGGTCGCGCCGGTGAGGTCCTTCTCCACCAGCTTCTTGCGGTTGCCAAGGAGGTCGTACTCGTACTCCTGCCAGTAGCCGGCCTTGTCGGGCCCCGCCGCGACGTTGACGACGCCGCCCGCACCGAGGGGGCCGGCGGCGCAGGAGGTCTGATCCGTGGCCGTCCAGGCCGTGGTCAGCTGGCCGAGCGCGTCGTGCCGGAAGCACTGCCGCTCCTCGATGCCGACCGAGCTCTCCCGGATCGCGGTGACGTTGCCCGTGTTGTCGTACGAGTAGGAGCGGTTCGAGACGAGGTTGCCGCCGACGATGGTCTTGTCGCCGGACTGCTCGCGGTAGACCTGCTGGCTGTTGAGGGCGCCGCTGGCGTCGTCGTAGGTGGCCGTCGTCCACACCCGGTACGGCTGGGCGCCGAGGGTGGAGCGCAGCACCTGCCCGTACGGCGAGTAGACGGTTTCCGAGCCGTACCAGTCCTTGCCGGACACCGACAGCGGCAGGCCGTCCTTGGTGTAGCGGACCAGGATCTTCTCCGCCGGCAGGCTGCCGACCGCCGGCAGGCTGCTCGACTCCATCAGGCCGGCGTCGGTGTGCGTGTAGCCGTACGTGTAGGAGCTGTTCAGGCCCCACGTGGTGGCGATCGTCTGCGGCAGCGTCAGGGTGGTCGACGTCGGCTGGTAGTCGCTGGTGTAGCCGCCGACCGACTGGGTGTAGGGCAGGCCGTCGGTGTAGCGGGTGGCGGTGGCGGGCAGGCCCTTGCCACCGGCGACCGAGTCGTAGGTGAACTGGGACAGCAACGTGCCGGCGGCGTCGCCCAGCCGCTGCTGGGTCGGCCGGGACAGCTCGTCGTAGCCGTTCCAGACGGTGACGTTGCGGGCGTTGGTGGAGGTGAGCTGCCGGTCCCGGTGGTCGTACGTCATCCCGGTGGTGCCGCTGTCCGGGTCGGCGGTGGTCACCATCCGGCCGCGCTGGTCGTAGGTCCAGGTCCACGGCTTGGTAGGTGCCGCGGAGTGGGTGGCCTTCGCGAGCTGGCCGCGCGCGTCGTACTCGTACCGCATGGTGGTGAACTCGGTGCGGCCGGCGTCGGTGAAGGTGTCGACCCGGGTGGTCCGGCCGAGGGCGTCGGTGTACAGCCGGTAGGAGGCCGCCCCGGTCGGGTTGATCACGGTGGAGTGGTCGGTGCCGTACGTGTAGCTGGTGCCCCGGGCCGGCTCGTCGACCCCGCGCAGGACGGGCGTCTCCTTGAGCACGCGGCCCAGGCCGTCGTAGGTGTAGCGGGTCGCGTTGGGCACGCCGACCGGGTTTTCCGGGTCGGCCAGCGGCGTGAAGAGGGTGCCGGTGGGGCCGCCCCCGGCGAGGTAGGCGTTGTTGGTCTGCCACACCTCGCCCGAGCTGTTGTAGAGCGTGTCGGTGATCAGCCGGCCGCCGCCGGTGGCCTCCTCCTGGCTCTGCCGCTCACGGCCCAGGCCGTCGTAGAGCGTGACGGAGGTCTGCATCCGGTTCTCGTGGCCACGGCTGAAGGTCGTGACGTACGGCGGCTTGCCGGGCGGGGTGGCGTACTCGGCCCGGAAGTCCGGAGTCGACGAGACCGACGGGGTGCGGCCGGCGGCCCAGGCCTCGACGAGGCGGCCCAGCGGGTCGTACCTGGCCTCGCTGACCCGGTCGTTGAGGTCGGTGGTCTTGACCGAGACGGCGCGGCCCGGGTCCAGCTCCTGGATCTGCCGGTGCCCGAGCGAGTTCTCCTCGGTGACCGTGAAGGCCTGTCCCGTGGCCGGGCCGTAGGTGATCTTTGAGGTCTTGGCGTCCGGGTCGGTCTTGGTGACGACGCGGCCGATGGCGTCGAAGCCGGTGGTGCCGCCGGACTGGAAGCCGGAGCCGTCGCCCTTCAGCGACCACGTCTGGGTGGCGAGGCCGCGGGTGGTGGCGGCCAGGGCCACGCCGTACGCCAGGCCGTCGTAGGCGACCCGGCTGGCGGAGCTGAGCGTCGTCAGGGTGTCGAAGGTGGCGGCGGCGCACGTCGTCGGGCTGACGCGCCCCTGCTTGGTGAGGCCGATGATGTTCTTGTCGATGTGGTGCAGGTACTCGACGAACGTGCAGGACTCGTCGCCGGTCCTGCCGGTGTCACCGAGGGACTCGATGTGTGTGGGCAGGCCGTACGTCGCCTCGTAGGTGGTCTTCGTCTCGACGGTGCGCAGGGTGCGCGCGTCGTCGCCGGTGCCCGAGGACCTGGTGTAGGAGACCTGACCGGGCTCGGTGACCCGCCAGGCCTCCAGCGGGGACAGGCCGTCGTCGCGGGTGCGGCTGGCGAGGAGCTGCGCGGCGGGGCGGGTGACGCTGCGGGTGAGCCAGCCGGTCTCGGTGTCGTCGTTGGCGTTGGCGTAGGTGAGTTCCTCGGCGACCCGCCCGGCGAATGCCTCCCTGTCCTTGGCGATCTCGACGCCAGCGACGTCCTTCATCGACACGGTGTCGCCCATGCCACGGAAGTAGCGGGTCACCGACTTGGTACGCCGGCTGCCGATGTCGGGATCGTCCGACCCGGTGAGCACGGCGGTCCGCTCGACGCCGGCAAACTGGGAGTAGGTGCGGGTGGCCTTCTTGGTGAACTCCTGCTCGGCGAGCCGCCACCCCGGGTTGTCGTAGCTGTACTGGGTGATCGAGCTGAACGCGCCGTCGACGTTGGGCAGCTCCTCGATGGACTGCACGACGTACTTGTGGAACCAGTCGATGTCCTCGACGGCCGGGTCCGGGTGCCAGTAGCTCGGGTAGCAGAACCGGTTGTTCGCCTTCAGCTCGGCGGTGTCGCTCTTGCCCGGCAGGCCCGTGCCGGTCTTGCAGTCGCCGGTCGGGGGTTGGTAGGTGACGACCGTCTCGCCGCCGTACTCGTTGATGACGCGGCCGACGCGCAGCCGGGAGAAGCCGGGACGGTTGTCCCGCTTGACGCGGTTCGGCATGTCCTCGGCGTTGGCCTCGAAGCGCACCGGGTTGAGGGTGATCTTCGCGTCCGTCGTGCCCATTCGGCCGTAGCCGGTACGGGTGACCGACTCGAGCCAGAGGGCGGTGTTGGGGCCGGTCCGCAGGACCGGGAAGGACTGCTTGAGCTGGTACTCGTCCACGACCTGCCGAGCGGCGGTGTCGGTGCGCCGCTGCGTCGACGTGGTGATCTTGTCGAGCCGCTTGCGGGAGAAGAAGGACGGTCCGGCGTTCCAGCACTTCTTGCCGGACTCGCACCGCAGGTCGGCCGGGGTGTCGTACCAGATGCGGTACTTGTTGGGGTTCTTGTCGGCGAAGTTGGCGTCGCTGCAGGTGAGCGCGCCCTCGTCGTAGCAGCGCTCGGCCACCGAGAAGTTGACCCGGGCCAGCGCGGGAGTGGCGGCCGAGAAGAGGCTGCCCGCGCGCTGGCCGTAGTCGATGCGGGTGAGGTAGCCGCCGCGGTCGTACTCGACCGGGGCCTTGAAGTTGAAGTTCCGGGCGTAGTAATTCTTCTCCTTGGCCCACCACATGGTCATGGCGTTGCCGTGGATGTCCTCGATGTAGTCGAGCGACCACCGCCAGGCCTGGGCGCAGTGCGAGCCGGCCCAGTCGTTCGCCTGGTAGCAGGGCTCGTCCGGGTGGTTGCCGTAGACCGGCACGGTCAGCACCGAGTTGGTGACCGGGTCGTCGGCGGCGGTGCCGTTGTCCGACCAGCCCGGCAGGCGGTGGCGGCCGAAGTGGTAGCGGGTGCCGTCGCGGGTGGTGACGACCCAGTACTCGCCGTCGGCGTCGCCGTTCGCCAGGCCGGTGTCCTTGATCAGTTCGATCTTGGAGCCGTCGCCGTTCGCGGTGAACCACGAGTTCTTGGTCTGGTCCCAGACCAGCTCGGTGGTCGAGCCGGCGAGGGAGAGCGTCGCGTTGTTCGAACCCCAGCACAGGTCGGCGGTGCGGTGCCCCGCGTTGTTCGCGCCGGCCTTCTTCGAGTCCTGCCGGCAGTTGGCGTAGCTGCGGGTGATCGCCCCCGCGTTGTAGTCCCAGCCGTCGCCGATCCAGGAGGCCTGGTTGTTGCTGGCCGAGGTCCGCCCGTCGACCGACTGGGAGGAGTACGACAGGGCGACCTTCGGCATCAGGCCGCCGGCGGTCTCGGGCACCTGCACCTGGTACGAGTAGGTGAACGCGCCGGACGAGGAGCCCGCCGCCCAGGAACCCGAGGAGAGCAGCGGGGTGGCGGTGAAGTCGCCGCCGGCCGAGGCGCCGGTGTCGAGCACGCCGACGACGTTCGCGCCCGCCGCGGCCGTGGCAGAGGACCGGGCGCCCGGCCCAGCCTGGGCCTCGCGCAGCGAGCCGACGGGGACCTTGCCGGTGACGATCCGGCGGGTCGAGGCGTCACCCTCGGCGGCGGCGCTCTTGCGTGCCTTCTTGGCGGGGACCAGCGTCACCTCGCTGGGCACCGCCCGGGCGGCGGCCGGCGCGGTCGGGGCGCTGCCCTCCAGGGCGCAGTCGCCGGTCTCGGGGGCGTCGTAGACGCAGTCCGGCAGCAGCATGACGCCGAACCGGTCGGCGGCCTGCGGGCCGTAGAGGTCGGTGAAGGGCGTGTAGTCGACGCTGAGCGCCACCTCGGCCGCCGGATCGGCGGTCGTCGGCGGCGTGATCTTCATGATCAGGCCGGAGAGCCCGGCGTCCTGGGACGCCTCGGGGGCGGCCAGGTCGACGGTCCAGGTGCCGGCGAGCGCGGTCGGGTCACCGCCCTCCGGAACGCCCAGGGCGACCGGCAGGTCGTCGACCGGCCTGGTCGCGCCGGCCGTGACGCCGGTCAGGTCGACGGTGCCGCTGTCCTGCTGCCACGGGGTGACGGCCACGGGCGCGTACGGCACCACCGGGACCGGGTCCGCGGTGGTCAGGTCCTTCTCGGCGTTCTCGTCCTGACCGATCCGCGCGGTCTGCGGGACGTCCGGCAGGTTCACCTGGTTGCGGGTCATGCCCGCCCCGGGCACCGCCAACGCCTGGGTCGGCAGGCCCGTGGCGACCAGGGTCGTCGACAGGAGCAGCACCAGTGCCGTACGAGCCCGACGCGGGCGGGGATGACCTGAACCCGTACGGGTCAGGCGGCCAGGCCACCGCCGGGAAAGCAAACCGGTACCACGCATATGCGTCGACTCCCAGGCGCGAAGACGTGAAAGAGAAGTGCGGAAGGACCGCAGAGCACACACCGGAGGGCATGTGCGTGAGCACTCTGCGTCAGGGGGCGTCGGACCTCAAGGCTGCGGAGCGTAATCATGGCGTAACGGAAGTGATCTATGCCACGGCGCGATCCCGACAAAGATTCACCATGCCGTCTTTCTTCCCACAATGGACTGGACCGATTTGTCCGTCATGGGGGCAGTGAAAAACTTTCGCAAGACAAAATTCCCGGCATAACGGGCGACACGTTCGGTTATGCGTAACAGATTCATAACGGCGAACGGGATAGACGGGAGCCGCTACCAACGTGCATCGTGTGGCCGCGTTCTGCCCTGCGGCCCGCCCGAACGGGGCTGCTTGCTGTGCCCGCCCTGTCCGATCGGTCCCCACGGGAGTAGACCGCCTTGACCGCGCCTCGCCTGCTCAGCCCATTCGTGCGTACGCGCGCCAGGCTGGCCCTCACCCTGGGCCTCTTGCTCGCCGTACTCATCGCCGCGCCGCTGCCCTGGTGGCTCGGGACCGACGACCCTCCGAAGGCACCCGCCGCCGCACCGGCCGTCCCGGCCAGGGACGAGGCGGCCGCCAGGATCGAAGCCGTCCGCACCGGCAAGGAGGTGCTCGTGGACACCGCCACGACCGCCACCTCGCTCACCTGGGCTCTCCCCGGTGGAAAGCTGCGCAGCACGATCCACGCCGTGCCCCAGCGGGTCGTCGACGCCGAGGGGCGGTGGTCGGCCGTCGACACCAAGCTGACCCGGGCCGAGGACACCCCCGGCGGCCTCGACGTCCGCCCGGTCAACCCGCCCGTCCCGGTCCGCTTCTCCGCCGGCACCGCCGACGGGGAGGCCACCGCCGGCGGCACCAGCGCCCGCGCCGGCGCACGCGCCGCCGCGAGCGTGCTGGCCGAGGTGGACCTCGACGGTCACACCATCGCGTACACGTGGCCCGGCGCCCTGCCGAAGCCGGTGCTCGACGGCCCCCGCGCCCTGTACCCGGAGGTCCTGCCCGGGGTGGACCTGCTCGTCGTCGCCCGCGACGCGGGCGGCTTCGGGCAGCTGCTGATCGTCAAGAACCGCACGGCCGAGACGATCGGGGCCCTCAAGAGCCTCGCCTACGGCCTACGATCCTCGACGGCCCTCTTCCGCCACGACGCGACCACCGGCGGCGTGCGCGCCCTGGACCGGGCCGGCGGCGAGGAGATCGGCTCGATCCCGACCCCGTTCGCGTGGGACTCCGCCGGTCGGGACCCCGAGGCCCCCGAAGCCGCTCCCCGCACCACGACGGCCACCCCCGCCGACGTGCTGAAGCTCTCCGGGCTCGCCGGCAGCGAGCCGGGTTCCCGCCAGGCCCGGATCCCCACCCGCCTCGACGGCGACGGCACCGGCGACGTTCGCCTGCACCTGGACGCCGCCGCCACCGGCCTGCTCACCCGCAAGGACGCGCTCTTCCCCGTCTTCCTCGACCCGACGCTGATCAGCGGCAAGCAGGCCTGGGCGACCGTCTACGCGCAGCACGCCAACACCAACACCTGGAACGGCACCAACTTCAACACCGGGACCACCGACGCCCGGGTGGGCTACGACGAGGACACGCCGCTGAAGGCCCGCTCCTTCTGGCGCATGGGCTTCAGCAGCAGCTACAAGGGCGCGACGGTCAGCGAGGCCAGCTTCAAGGTGCTCAACAACCACTCCTGGAACTGCACCGCCCGCGAGATGCAGCTCTGGCTCACCGGCGCCATCTCCTCCGGCACCACCTGGAACAAGCAGCCGGCCTGGCGGGAGGAGCAGCAGCGGAAGTCCTTCGCCTACGGCTACGGCAGCAACTGCGCCGACGACTACGTGAGCTTCAACGTGAAGGTGGGGGCACAGCAGGCCGCCACCGAGGGCTGGCCGAACATCACGCTCGGCATGCGCGCGACCAGCGAGTCCGACACCCTGACCTGGCGCAAGTTCCAGGTCAGCACGGCCCAGTTGACCGTCGTCTTCAACAGCACCCCCAACGAGCCGACGGGCGGCAAGGTGACGCCCGGCGGCGCCTGTGTTCCCGGCACCGGTGCGGGCGCGACGGTCGCCAAGACCAACCTCGTCCTGTGGGCGAAGGGCACCGACCCCGACGGCCCCTCCGACCTGAAGGGCCTGCGTTTCCGCTTCTGGAAGGACGGCGCGGCGGTTCCCGCGGGCACCCTGGTCACCACCATCAGCACCGGCCCCAACGCCGGCACCGCCAGCCTGACGATTCCCGCCACCACCCTCGTGGACGGGGCGTCCTACTCGTGGGACGTGCGCTCCGAGGACGTCTCGAACGCCGAGTCCTCGTACTTCCCGCCCGGCACCGCGGCCTGCCGCCTGACCGTCGACGCCTCCGCCCCACCGGCCCCTGTGGTCGAGAGCGACGTGTTCAAGGAGGCCACCGCCGACGGCGCGACCTGGGCGACTGTGACGTTCGGCCAGACCGGCCCCATCACCTTCAAGGCCGCAGAAGCGACCCAGTTCAGCTACTCCTTCGAGAGCGTCGGCACCACCTACGTGCCGGCCACCAACGGCATCGCCACGGTGCCCGACCTGAGGCCGCGGCACGCCGGCCCCACCACCCTGCACGTGTACGCCTACAACGCGGTTGGCAACCGGAGCGTCCGCACCGACTACGCCTTCTACGTCCCGCCGGGCAACACGGCCGGCTGCCCCGCCGGCGTCTCGACCGACTGCGCCGGCGACACGGGCGGCGACGGCATCGCCGACCTGCTCCTCATCACCGCCGACGGCAAACTCCGCAACTACGCCGGTGACGTGGACGGGGAACTGTACGGGTGGCTCGAAGCGTCCTACAGCGCCGAGCACGGGCTGAACCCGCCGGGCCACTGGTACGACCCGGCCACCGACAAGGCCGCGCTGATCGCCAAGCACTCCGACGTGTACCCGGGCGACGGCATCACCGACCTCTTCGCCCGCACCCCGGACGGCGGCTTCTGGCTCTACCCCGGCGACGGGTACGGCAGCTTCGACGTCGACCAGCGGCTGCGGGTCCTCCTGCCCGCCAACGCGCCGGCGCCCGCGACCTGGACGCAGCTCAAGGCTGTCGGCGACCTCACCGGCGACAAGCGCCCGGACCTGATCCTGCGCGCCGGCCCCGCGTTCTGGGTGCTGAGCGGCTACACCGGGGCGAGCTTCGCCGAGGCGACCCTGATGGAGGGTGTCTCCTGGGCCCGACGGGAGATCGTCAACGTGGCGGACATCGACCTGGACACCACGCCCGACGTGCTCTGGCGCAACCTGGACAACGGCAACATGTACGTCCGGCACGGAAAGCCGGGCCCGGTCGCGGGCAGCGTCAACCTGGACTCCTTCAAGTCGGCGGCCAACTCCCGCGACGGTGACGTCTCCTACGGCAACTCGTGGACGGAGGCGAACATCAGCGCGGCCATCGGCATCCCGGACGTGAACGGCAACCAGGTGCCCGACATCTGGACCCGGTCCGGAACGACCGGACAGATGTCGATCTACCACCCGTCCACGACCAACACCAACGCGCCGGTGAAGGTCGTCCTCGGGGAGGACTGGAGCGGCGTCAAGGCCTTCGGCTGATCGCACGGCGGTGACGGGCCCGAGCAGCCGCTGCTCGGGCCCGTCGCCCCGTTCCACCGGGCACGAGTCGCAGGCCGCTCAGGCTTCGGCGTGGAGCACGAAGGCGTCCACCTCCTCGCCGCCGTACCAGTCGGTGCGCCGGCCCACGTGCACCATGCCGAGGCGCCGGGCAACCGCCGCCGACGCGGTGTTGCCGGGCGCCACGACCGCCCAGACCCGCGGGGTGCCGGTCGCCAACTCCCGGGTCACCACCGCCCGGGCCGCCTCGGTGGCGTACCCGTGGCCCCACTCATCCGGGTGCAGGTGCCAGCCCACCTCGATGTCCTCGGTCAGCACGCCCTCGTCCCGGCCGGGCAGCGGCTTGAGCAGCACCGTACCGGCCACCACGCCGGTGTCGCGGACCTCGATCGCCCAGGTGCCGTACCGGTCGCCGTGGTTCGCGTGCCGCTGTCGCCACGCCGCGAGCCGCTCGGCCGCCTGCGCCGGGTCGGTCATCGGCAGGCCGGGCGCGTTCAGCCAGCGGGCGACCTCGGGCCGGGAGTAGATGTCGAAGATCCGGGCCAGGTCGGCCGGGTCGACGGTCCAGTCCCGCAGGACCAGGCGTTCCGTGGCGAGGATTCCCATGGCGGCGATCCTAATGAGCGGCGGACGCGGCCACCGGCCGGCGACGGACTCCCGCCGAAGGCCGCGCGGCGCTAGGCTGCCCGAGCATGAGCGAGCGCAGCGGTGATGTCCGCATGAGCGGGGCGAGCGCAACGGTGACAGCCGCATGAGCGGGGCAGGCGAGCTGCCGACCCGGGCCGACGTGGTGATCGTCGGGTCGGGGCACAACGGGCTGGTCTCGGCGATCCTGCTGGCCCGCGCCGGGCTGGACGTACTGGTGCTGGAGGCCGCCGACGTGATCGGCGGGGCGACCCGCACCGAGAACCCGTTCCCGAAGGTGCCGGGGCTGCGCCACTCCACCGGGTCGTACCTGCTGGGGCTGATGCCGCCGGAGCTGCTCGCCACGCTCGACGTGCGCATCCCGGTGCTGCGCCGCGACCCGCACTACTTCCTGCCCACCCCGGGCGGCGCCGGATCGCCGTACCTGCTGATGGGCAGCGACCACGCGGCGACCCGGCGGCAGCTCACGGAGTTCTTCTCCCCCGCCGACGTGGCCGCCGACGACGCCATGCAGGCCGAGCTGGCGGCCCTGCGCGACGACCTGGCCCCCGCCTGGCTGGCCGAGCCGCTGCCGGTCGAGGAGACCGCCGAGCGGCACGTCCGGCCCGCGCTGCGGCAGGTCTTCGTCGACCTGGTGCGCGGCTCGGTCGCCGACCACCTGGCCCGCTTCGACTTCCGCTCCGAGCTGCTGGTCAGCATGTACGCGGTCACCGACGGCCTGTCCGGGCTGAACGCCGGCCCGGACGACCCGGGCACCGGGCACAACTTCCTCGCGCACAACATGTGCAGATTGCCCGGCTCCGACGGCACCTGGATGATCGCCGAGGGCGGGATGGGTACGGTCTCGCGCACCTTCGCCGACGCCGCCCGCGCCGCCGGGGCCCGCATCCTCACCGGGACGCCGGTCGCCGCGATCACCCTCGACGGCGGCGCGGCCGGCGGGGTGACCCTGGCCGACGGCCGGCACGTGGCCGCCCGGGTGGTGCTCGGGGCCTGCGACCCGTACCGGCTGATCGACCTGCTGCCCGACGGCGCGCTGCCGGCGCCGCTGACCCAGCGGATGGCGGCGGTCCGCCGCCCCGGCACCACCCTCAAGCTCAACCTGGCGCTGACCGGGCTGCCCCGCTTCTCCTGCCTGCCCGAGGGCGCGCCGAGCCCGTTCGGCTCCACCATCCACCTGCTGCCCGGCTCGGCCTCGCTGGTCGGCGGTGGGGGCGAGCCGCCGATGGCGGCGCTGCGGGCGATGTGGGCGGACGTCCAGGCCGGCCGGCTGCCCGACGAGCCGACCATCGAGTGGTACCTGCACACCACCGTCGACCCGTCGCTGTCCGACGCCGCCGGCCACCACTCCTCGGCGCTGTTCGTCCAGTCGGTCCCCTACGAGCTGGCCGGCACCACCTGGGACGAGGCCCTGCCCGGGTACGTGTCGCGGCTGGTGGAGATCTGCGAGCGGTACGCCCCCGGCACCGCCGACCTGATCGCCGACGCCGTCCCGCTCCCCCCGCCCGGCATCGAGGCCCACTTCGGCATCACCGGCGGCCACATCCACCACGTCGACAACACGGTCTCCTTCACCGACCGGATGCCCTACGCCACCGGCGTCGACGGCGTGTACGCGGGCAGCGCCGGCTGCCACCCGGCCGGCAGCGTCATCGGCGCCGCCGGCCACAACGCCGCCCGCCGCATCCTCACCGACCTGGGGCGCTGACCCGTCCGTCCCACCGCCGACCCCGTCGGATCACGAACGGGTGGGCGGTGGGGTGGTGGCGGGTCAGGGGATGGGGGTTTCGGCGGTGGCGCGGTGGGCGCGGACCTTGTGACCGACGCTGGTCAGGCACCGGCCGCTGGGCAGGTCGAACTTCCAGCCGTGCAGCTGGCAGGTGAGCTGATCGCCCTCGACGATGCCGAACCGGGTCAGGTCCGCCTTAAGGTGCGGGCAGCGGCGCTGCACCACCCAGTCGCCGAGGGTGACGTCCTCCGCGTCGGTACTCCGCTCGTGCTCGTCGTACCAGCCCTCGGCGTACTGGAGGCGCTCCGTGGACAGGCACTTGAAGAAGGCGTACACGAACTCGTTGTACTGGCCGATCCGGGCGGCGGAGAACCGGCAGGACAGGAAGAGCGAGTTGACCCAGTCCACCTCGCCGATGTGCAGCAGGTGCTCGACCAGCGCCCGGTCGGTGCGGAACCGGTAGCGGACCTTCTCGTCGGCGTACGGGCGCACCTCCTTGCCCGGGAAGTCCACCACGATCGACTCGACGCTCTCGCCGTCGTAGCCGACCAGGTCGAAACGGACCGGACCGCCGACCCCCTTGGCCAGGTAGATCGAGTCCTCCAGCAGCGGCTCGATCCGGCGCTTCATCCCAGCCAGCACGTCGACCTCGGGGTGCCGCCAGGACGCCTTCTCCGCCTCGATGACGCCGCGCTTGCGCTCCCGCATCTCCTCCAGGTGGGCGACCTTGTTCGCGAAGAACTCCTCGATCGGCACCGGGTGGGTGGTCGTCGCGCCGTCGGTGGTGACCTCGGCGACGCTGCCGGGCAGCAGCACGATGCCGTTGGTGCCGCCGACCTTCGCGTACTCGGACAGGAACACCGACTGGTCGGGGAAGATGTTGCCCTCGTCGCCGTGGATGTCGTTGAACTGCCACAGCGCGTCGTCGAGGAAGCACGGCGGGCCGGCGATCGGGAAGACGTGGTCGGCCTTCAGGTCGGCGATGTAGCGCCAGGTGCGGTCGAACTGCCGCTCCCGCTTCTGCTTGCCGAACGCGGTCTTCGCCGACTGCGGCAGCTCGTAGACCATCGGATACCAGATCGCGCCCGAGAACTGGAGCATGTGCGCGTGCACGTGGCCCAGCTCGGTGAAGACGCTCAGGTCCGTCGGGCGGGCGTCGTTCTGGTTGAGCAGCCGAACCCCGTCGTACTCGACCCAGAGGGAGGAGTCGCCGATCGGGCCGTCGGTGGGGCTGGTCAGCGCCTGGATCATGATCTTGAGACCGCCGTCGAGCTCGACGACCTGCTCGTTCGGCGCCCGGAGGAACTTCGTGAAGCCCAGCTCCCGCAGCTCGTCCTCCATCTCCGAGGTGGGGAACTCGGGCAGCAGGACGGTGGCGTCCTTCGACACGTACCGCTTGAGGTGCGCCGCGTCGAAGTGGTCCCGGTGCAGGTGCGACACGTACAGGTAGTCGACCTGGCCGAGGGTTTCCCAGTCGAGCAGGGAATTGTCGGGGAACGGGAACCAGGACGCGAAGTAGGCGGGATTGACCCACGGGTCGCACAGGATGCTGCCCGCGGCCGTGTCGATCCGCATGCTGGCATGTCCCGTACCGGTCACTAGCACCGCAGTCCCCCTCAAAAAGGCAATCAAGGTGTACGCCAGAACGCTACCGGAGGCAGTGTCGTCGACAGCCCGCGACGCCGGTAGTGCCGTCCGGCCCGGGCCGGACGGCACCCGACGGCGGACGCACCCGACGATGAGCGACACCCGGCACCCGACGGCCGATGGTGGGCCGGATCCGGGCCCTGCGGCCGATCCGTCCCATCCCAGGCGGGCCGGCCCCAAGAGACGAGCCTGAGCTCCGGACACCGGGAAACCCCCACCGGACGGGGCCAGGCGCGGGGCGTGCCAGACTAACCGGAGATCCGATCGCGAGGGAAGGACCGACAGTGGCAGGAAGCGAGCCGGTGACGTCGCCAGATCAGCACAAGCCCGGGCACCGGAAGGCGGGGCGGATCGGCGCGGTGCTCTCCGCGCTGGCGTTGCTGGCGATGCTGTGCGGCAACCACGAGGGCAGGGTCGAGGACATCTGGCTGGTCGGCCTGGCCGTGCTGCTGCTGGCCGTTGTCATCGGCGACGCGGTGCTGCGGCGCAACGGCCTGCGCTCCTGACCACGACCGGCCGCCCGCCGACCCCGTCAGGCATCGAGGGCCCGTCACCCTGCTGAACAGGGGGCGGGCCCTCGTCGTACGTCGTCGGCGGGACCCGCCGGCCAGTCAGCGACCGAAGAGGATGTCCTGGACATCCTTCAGCGCCGCGTCGACCTCCGCCTCGAAGTAGCCGCCGGGCACCAGGCCGAACCGCAGGGTGTCCAGGTCCTTCGGGTTGACCGGCATCGGGCCTCGGCCGGTCATGCCGCCGAGGATGCCGTCGAAGAGTCGGTCGACCTGCTCCGGGTCGTACCCGCTGCCGAAGCGGCGCACCTCGAAGCTGCGGCGGATCTGGTCCACGCGGTGGAGGTCGCTGCCGGGGGGGCCGGCCATCGGCGGGCCGGCCATCGGCGGCGGGCCACCAACCGGCGGGCCACCGATCGGGGGCGGGCCACCAACCGGCGGGCCACCGATCGGGGGCGGCCCGGCCATCGGCGGGCCACCGAGCGGCTGATGTGGCAGGGGCGGCGGAGCGGCCGGGCCGCGACCGCGCAGCTCACGTAGGTCCCGCTCGGGCATCCGGATCTCGGCGGTCATGTCGGCCCGACCGTGCCGGCCCGCCTCGAAGCCGTCGAACCGGTCGTCCGGGCCGTAGCCGCCCGGCCCGGCGGGCAGGCCCCGCAGCGGGGGGCCGCCATGTCCCGGGCCGGGGCCGCCGGGACCCATCGGGCCGGGGCCGCCAGGGCCCATCGGGCCAGGGCCGCCCGGACCTCGTGGGGTGTCGTACCCGCCATGCGGGGCGTCGTAGCCGCCGGCGGCGAAGGCGCCGCTCGGCTCGTCGTAGCGGCCGTACCGGTCGGCGGGCGGACCGGCCTGCGCGGGCATCGGTCGGGGCGGCACGGGCCCGGGGCCACGGTCGTCACGCATCGGCACCGGGCCCCGATCGTCGTGCATCGGGCCAGGGCCACGATCGCCACGCATCGGCACCGGGCTGCGGTCGTCGTGCATCGGCACCGGGCCGCGATCGCCACGCATCGGCACCGCGCCACGATCGTCACGCATCGGGCCAGGGCCCCGATCGTCGTGCATCGGCACCGGGCCACGATCGTCGTGCATCGGCACGGGGCCCCGGTCGCCACGCATCGGGCCAGGGCCCCGATCGTCGTGCATCGGCACCGGGCCACGATCGTCGTGCATCGGCACGGGCCCCCGGTCGCCACGCATCGGGCCAGGGCCCCGATCGCCACGCATCGGCACGGGGCCCCGATCGTCACGCATCGGGCCAGGGCCACGGTCATCGCGCATCGGCGGGCCTATTCGGTTCGCCGCGCCGAGTCGGTCGGACATCCCGGAGTCGGTGCCACGGCTGACCACGCCCCCGCGCTCCTCCAGCTCGGCCAGCTGCCGCTCGACCCGGTCGAGGTGCAGGTCGACCTGCCACTCGTCGTAGCCGTTGAAGCGGACCCGGAAGACGACGTCATGGACCTCCTGGGAGGCCACGGGCGCGCCGACCGGCTGTCCGGCGAGTGTCGCCTCGACCCGGTCCAGGAAGGCGTCCACCTCGTCGACCTTGTAGCCCCGACGGAGCGCCTTACGCCGGAAACGCTGACCCTGACTCGCCACTATGTCTCCTGGTCTCGTTCGCTACGCCCGGTCACGCCGCCGCCTCCTGCGGCGCGTCGGTGTCGTTGTCCTCGGCCGCCGCGAGCTGCCCGCAGGCGCCGTCGATCTCGCGCCCCCGGGTGTCCCGCACCGTCGTGGACACCCCGGCGGCGCGCAGGCGCCGAACGAACTCCCGCTCGACCGGCTTGGGACTCGCGTCCCACCGGCTGCCCGGGGTCGGGTTGAGCGGGATGAGGTTGACGTGGGTCAGCTTGCCGGCCAGCAACCGACCGAGGAGGTCTGCCCGCCACGGCTGGTCGTTCACGTCCTTGATCATCGCGTACTCGATGGACACCCGGCGCCCCGTCTGGGCGGCGTAGTCCCACGCTGCGTCCAGCACCTCGGCCACCTTCCAGCGCTGGTTGACCGGCACGAGCTCGTCGCGCAGCTCATCATCGGGCGCGTGCAGGGACAACGCAAGGGTCACCGACAGGTCTTCGCTGGTCAGGCGGCGAATGGCCGGGACCAGGCCGACCGTGGAGAGGGTGATGTGTCGCTGGGACAACCCGAGCCCCTCCGGGGCGGGGGCGACCAGCCGGCGGATCGCCGCGATCACCCGCGAGTAGTTGGCCAGCGGCTCGCCCATCCCCATGAACACGACGTGGGACAGCCGCGGCGGAGAGCCGGCGACCGCGCCGGAGGCGGCCACGCCGGCCAGGTAGACCGCCTGGTCGACGATCTCGGCGGTGGAAAGGTTACGGGTCAGACCGGCCTGGCCGGTCGCGCAGAACGGGCAGGCCATCCCGCAGCCGGCCTGGCTGGAGATGCAGACGGTGACCCGGTCCGGGTAGCCCATCAGCACGCTCTCCACCAACGAGCCGTCGTGCAGCCGCCAGAGCGCCTTGCGGGTGGCCCCGTCGTCGCAGGCCAGCTCGCGGACCGGGGTGAGCAGGGTCGGCAACAGCGCACCGGCCAGCCGGTCCCGGGTGGCGGCGGGCAGGTCGGTCATCCCCGCGGGGTCGCGGACCAGCCGGCCGAAGTAGTGGGTGGAAATCTGCTTCGCGCGGAACGCCGGCTCGCCCAGCTCGGTGACCAGCGCCTGCCGACCGGCCAGGTCGAAGTCGGCGAGGTGGCGGGGCGGCATGGCCGCACGGCGTGCGGCGGGGGCGTCCGGGGCGACAGGAATCAGCGGAAGGCTCGTCATGGCGCTCCCAGTCTCCCACGCCGAACGGACGACACACCTGGCCGGAGGTGCCGAATCGCCCCCGACCGGGCGGTCGGCACGGGGTGCCCGGCGTGATCCATGCCTCAGCCCACCACCGGCACGAACACCGCCAGCAGCAGGTACGCGGTGGGAACCGCGAACAGAATCGAGTCGAGGCGGTCCATCAGGCCACCGTGGCCGGGCAGCAGGTTGCTCATGTCCTTCACGCCGAGGTCCCGCTTGATCATGGACTCCGCCAGGTCGCCGAGGACCGCCGCGCAGGAGACGGCCACCCCGAACAGCGCGCCCCACCAGGGGGCCACGTCGAACAGCAGCCAGATCAGCAAAGCGCTGCCGAGGGCGGCGGCGGTGACCGAACCGGCGAAGCCCTCCCAGGACTTCTTCGGGCTGATCGAGGGGGCCATCGGGTGCTTGCCGAAGTTGGCCCCGGCGGCGTACCCGCCGGTGTCGGAGAGCACCACCCCGACCAGGGTGACCAGCACCCGCAGGTGCCCGTCGCCGGGCGCTGCGGCGAGCATCGCCGCGAACCCGCCGAGGAACGGCACGTAGACCGCGATCAGGGTGGCCGCCGTCAGGTCACGCTGGTAGTTGCCCGGGCCGTCCCCCAGCCGCCAGATCATCGTGCCCAGCACGGTCACCAGCAGGCCGAGGCTGAGCGCGTCGGGGCCGGCGAACCAGGCCAGCCCGACCGTGAGCACGCCGCCGGTGAGCAGCGGCACCAGCGGCGGGTGTGCCCCGCCACGGCGAACCGCCCGGACCATCTCCCAGGTGCCGACCGCGATGGCGGCGGCGAGGACGAACAGGAAGGCGGGCAGGTAGAAGAAGAGTGGCACCAGCACGAGAGTGCCGAGACCGACGCCCACCCCGATCGCGGCGGGCAGGTTGCGCCCCGCTCGGCTGGGCGGCGCCTGCCGGGTGGGCGGCCGGTCCGCGCTGGCCCGCCGACGCCCGGGCTGCCGCCGACCCCGGGGCCGTTCCGGCTCCGCGCCACCGCCGGCCACCGTCGCGGAGGGCTCCTCCGGCCGGTATGGCGGCAGGGCCGACTCGTGTCCGAGGGGCTCGTCGGCCGGGCCGGCGGGGCGCCCCGGGCCGGTCTGCCGGCCCCAGTCGGCGTGATCCAGGTCCCCGATGTCGGGGAGGCCGGGCCAGACCGGCTCGTCGTCGCCGGGCAGCGGGCGGATGCCGTACGGGTCGGTGGGGTCCGCGTCGAGCGGCCCCAGCCGGCGCGGCTCGGCCCGGCCCCCGGGCTCGGACGCACCGGTCGCGGCCGGCGCGATCGGGTCGGCCTCGGAGGCGTCGAGCGTGTCGGGAGCAGAGGACGCGTACGCGTCGGTGGCGGCGCTGTGGGCCCACTGCCCTGGTTCGAGGTCACGGTCGGGCCAGGGAAGCGCGGCAGGGGCGTCCGGCCGGTCCCAGCTTCGGGGCTCGGCGCTGCGGTAGGGGTCGAGGTGGGACATCACGCACCGAACGGACGCGGTACGGGGTTCACCACATGACGTACGACCAAGACCATCCCCTACGACGACTGTTCCGTCCGGTTGACCGGCCCGACGGCCGGCCGGTTCCGGCCGTTAACCGCGTGGTGGCCGGAATCGTGCCGAGCCTACTGCACCGCCCGCCCGGACCGGGCGGACGATGGGCCACCCGCACCGCCGGCGACGGTGCACGGGACTCCTCGCCCGGCAAAGGCCCGGGTGCTGGCCCAGTGTCCGCCCCGCAGGGGACGCGACGACCCGCGACGACGAAGGCACCGGCGTCCCGCCGCCCGACGGCGACGGCACACCGGTGCCACGGCAGGTCACGCGACCGGCCCGGGCCGGCCCCGAATCAGACCTCCAGAAGCTCGGTCTCCTTGTGCTTGACCAGATCGTCGACGCTTGCGACGTACTTCTGGGTCAGGTCGTCGAGGTCCTTCTCGGCGCGGCGGCCGTCGTCCTCGCCGACCTCGCCGTCCTTGACGAGCCGGTCCAGCTCTTCCTTGCCCTTGCGGCGAATGTTGCGGATGGCCACCTTGGCCTCCTCGCCCTTGTGCCGGGCGACCTTGATCATCTCGCGGCGCCGCTCCTCGGTCATCTGCGGGAGCAGGATGCGCAGCTGGTTGCCCTCGTTGTTCGGGTTCAAGCCGAGGTCGGAGTCGCGGATCGCCCTCTCCATGGCGTTGATCTGCGAGTTGTCGTACGGCTTGATGATCGCCATGCGTGGCTCGGGGACCCCGATGGACGCCATCTGGGGCAGCGGCGTCGGGGTGCCGTAGTAGTCGATGATGACCTTGGAGAACATGGCGGCGTTGGCGCGACCGGTGCGGATGGCGCCGAACTCCTCCTTGGCGTGCTCGATCGCACGCTCCATCTTCTCCTCAGCCTCGAGGAGGGTGTCGTCGATCACCGGTCTCCTCGCCTCCTTCTTGTGTTCGTGGTGGGCTGTGCTGTCGTGTCGGAGGACCGCCGCTCGCCGGCCGCCGGCCCCTCAGGCGGTGATCAGGGTGCCGATCTTGTCGCCACCCACCGCACGGATGATCGTGTCCTCGCCCTGCGCGCCGAAGACCAGCATCGGCAGGCCGTTCTCCATGCACAGGCTGAACGCGGCGGCGTCGGCCACCCGCAGGTTGCGGCGCAGCACCTCGGAGAAGGTGATCGAGTCGAACTTGCTGGCGGTCGGGTCGATCCGGGGGTCGGCGGAGTAGACGCCGTCCACACCGTTCTTGCTCATCAACACCACGTCGGCGCGGATCTCCAGCGCGCGCTGGGCGGCCACGGTGTCGGTGGAGAAGTACGGCATGCCCGCGCCGGCACCGAAGATGACCACGCGGCCCTTCTCCAGGTGCCGGATGGCGCGCAGCGGGATGTACGGCTCGGCGACCTGGGCCATCGTGATCGCGCTCTGCACCCGGGTCTCGATGCCCTCCTTCTCCAGGAAGTCCTGGAGGGCGAGGCAGTTCATCACGGTGCCCAGCATGCCCATGTAGTCGGCGCGGGCCCGGTCCATCCCGCGCTTCTGCAGCTCCGCGCCGCGGAAGAAGTTGCCGCCGCCGACCACCACCGAGACCTGCACGCCGCGACGGACCACGGTGGCGATCTGCCGGGCGATGGCCTGCACGACGTCCGGGTCGACGCCGATCGCCCCGCCGCCGAAGACCTCGCCGGAGAGCTTCAGCACCACCCGACGGGCCCGGCCGGGCGGTGGGGCGGTCGGATCGTCCGCCTCCAGGCTCCGGTCACCAACAACCTGCGTCATCCGCCCCGTCCCTCCCCACGCGCACCCCACGTGCGCCGGTTACCGCGTACCTGCCGTCGCTGACCTTATGCGACAAGGAGGCCGCGGTGCCTGTCACGTACACCAGCGGCCTCCTCGTCGACGTTCCCTGCCCGCGGGCGAATCACGCCCGACCGGCGGCTCAGGCCTGGCCGACCTCGAACCGCAGGAAGCGGGTCACCTCGATGCCGGCCTCGGCCAGCAGCTGCTTCACGGCCTTCTTGTTGTCGGCGACCGACGCCTGCTCGACCAGGACGTAGTCCTTGAAGAAGGCGTTGACCCGGCCCTCGATGATCTTCGGCAGCGCCACCTCGGGCTTGTTCTCCTCGCGGGCGGTCTGCTCGGCGATGCGCCGCTCGGCCTCGACGACGTCGGCCGGGACCTCGTCGCGGGTGAGGTACTTCGGCCGCATCGCGGCGATCTGCATGGCCACGCCACGGGCGTCGGCGTCACCGGCCTCGTCGGTCTTGCCGGCGTACTCCACCAGCACGCCGACGGCCGGCGGCAGGTCCTGGCTCTTGCGGTGCAGGTAGACCGCGACGGTGCCGTCCAGCTTGCCGAAGCGGTTGAGCACCAGCTTCTCGCCGATCTTGGCGGACTGCTCCTGGATCAGGTCGGCGACCGGCTTACCGTCGATCGTGCTGGCGAGCAGCTCCTCGGCGGTGTTCGCGCCGCTGCCTTCGCCGTGCTCGACGAGCTGCTGGGCCAGCGCGATGAAGGCGTCGTTCTTGGCGACGAAGTCGGTCTCGCAGTTGAGCTCCAGCAGCGCCTTGCCCGAGTGCGCGATCAAGCCGTTGGCGGCCGTCCGGCCGGCCCGCTTACCGACGTCCTTCGCGCCCTTGACGCGCAGGATCTCGATGGCCTTGTCGAAGTCGCCCTCGGCCTCGGTCAGCGCCTTCTTGGAGTCCATCATGCCGGCGCCGGTGAGGTCGCGGAGCTTCTTGACGTCCGCGGCGGTGAAGTTGGACATGACTCTCTCTTCGGTCTTGAGACAGCGGGTGGGATGTTCTGGGTCCCGGTTAGCCGGATCCGGGCCGGCTGTGCCCGGCGTACCTGCCGTTCCCCGCCGTCCGGTTTCCCGGACGGCGGGGAACGGCGGTGCGGTCACTCTGCGGCGGCGACAGCCGGCTGCTCGGCGGGCTGCTCGACCGGCTGGGCGGGCTGCTCGACCGGCTCGGCCTGCTGCTCGACCTGCTCGACCTGCTGCGCCGGCTGCTCGTCGGTCTTCTTCGGCTCCTCGAGCAGCTCGCGCTCCCACTCGGTCAGCGGCTCGTCGGTCCCGACCTGGCCCGGCTCCGGCTTCTCGTCGCCGCCCCGGCGACGGCCGGAACGGGCGATCAGGCCGTCGGCGACGGCGGCGGCCACGACCCTGGTCAGCAGCTCGGCCGAGCGGATCGCGTCGTCGTTGCCCGGGATCGGGAAGTCGACCTCGTCCGGGTCGCAGTTGGTGTCGAGCACCGCGATCACCGGGATGCCCAGCTTGCGGGCCTCGTCGACGGCGATGTGCTCCTTCTTGGTGTCGACGATCCAGACCGCGGCCGGAAGCTTCTGCATGTCCCGCAGACCACCCAGGGTGCGGGTGAGCTTGATCTTCTCGCGGGAGAGCTGCAGGGTCTCCTTCTTGGTGTAACCGGCGGCGGTGCCGCTCAGGTCACCCAGCGCCTCCAGCTCCTTCATCCGCTGCAGCCGCTTGTACACCGTCTGGAAGTTGGTCAGCATGCCACCGAGCCAGCGGTGGTTCACGTACGGCTGGCCGACCCGGGTCGCCTGCTCGGCGATGGCCTCCTGAGCCTGCTTCTTGGTGCCGACGAAGAGAATGCTGCCGCCCTCGGCGACGGTGTTGCGGACGAACTCGAACGCCTTCTCGATGTAGTCGAGGGTCTGGCGCAGGTCGATGATGTAGATGCCGTTGCGCTCGGTCATGATGAAGCGCTTCATCTTCGGGTTCCAGCGCCGGGTCTGGTGCCCGAAGTGGACACCGCTCTCCAGCAGCTGACGCATGGTCACGACGGCCATGGTGGGTACTCCTCAAGATCCCTGGTTGTCACGCCCGGCCGGTGGCCGGGCGTCCTGGCGCCTGGTCGTCGGCCATGGTGTTCCCGATCAAGATCGGGACCAGGGAGGCCGCCGCCCCACGACGGCGCGTGGGGAGGGCGCGCGAGGTCGACCGCGTGCGGCGGTCGCCAGTCGACCAGTGTACGCCTCTGCGCGGCCCTCCGGTCAGCGGGTGGCGAGGGCCGCGGCAACGAAGAGCACCAGGCCCACCGTGAGGTACGCCGTCGGCGGGCGCAGCCAGCCCCGGCTGCCGTCGGCGAGCGCGAGGCCGCCGGTGCGCAGCCCGTAGAGCCCGACGCCGAAGATCGGCAGCCCGGCGACCAGGAAGATGCCCACCACGACGTCGGCGGCGGAAAGCGGATCCCCGAGCACGCCGTGCCGCAGGACCCGCAGGGCCGGGACCTCGAAGACCGCCACCAGCAGCGCGATCAGCACCGCCAGCGCCGGGCGGCGGGTCCGGTAGACGCCGTCGGACGGCGGCGGGCCGGGGCGGCGCAGCCCGTCCGGGGTGTACGCCGGCTCCAGGCCCGGCAGGGGCAGATCCGGTCGGACGGCCATGGCGGGCATCGGCCCGGTCGGCATCTCCAGCGGGTGCGGCGACCCGGCCGCCGGTCCCGCCTCAGCCTCGTGTCCAGGCTCGGCCCCGCGCCCCGCCTCGACCGAGCGGCCTGCCTCGGCCGCCGGGCCGGGGCCTGCGCCCCGGGCCGCCCCGTCCGTGCGGTCCGGCTCCCCGAGACGGTTCGGGTCGACGATCGGGTAGCCGCCGAGCGGCAGGGGACGGCCGGCCTCCGACCTGCGCCCGGCCGGGTCGACGCCGAGCGGGTCCGGCTCGGGCGGGGTGTCCCGGGAGATCGGGTCGTACGGGGCGCCGGAGACCGGCGTGGGCCGCTGGCCGACGGTCAGCGGGAACTCGACGGAGCGCTCGCCGGCAGGCGGCGGGAACGCGACGGAGCGCTGGCCGCCCGACAGACCCGTGTCCGCGCCCCGTGGCCCGGCGGACAGCCCGGCCTCGGCGGCCCGGGCCGCCCGACGCGCCTCCCGCTCCGCGGCGAGCTCGTCCGCCGACACCCCGAACGAGCCGGTGTCGGCCCGCCTCGACCGCGACGGCCGGTAACTGTCGGTGTCGGTGTCGGTGCGCCCGAAGGCGTCGTCCGCCCCGTGCCGCCCGGCCTCGGAGTACCGGCCGACGGGCGGGTCTGTCAGCTCGTCATAGCGTCGCTCACCGGTGTCCCCGCGCTGGTCCGAGACGCGAAACTCGTCCGCTGGATAACGGTCGTCGCCCGGCGGACGCCAGTCCGGCTCGCCGTACCCGCGCTCGCCGGGGTACCGGCTCGACTCCTGATCATCGGGAAAGCTCCGTCGTGCGTTCACGACGGGCACCGTATGTGACAGTCGTACCCCCGCGCCATCCGGATGCTGGCTTCCCCCGGACGGCACCCGCCGCCCCGGGTCGGCGGGTCGGACGTTCCGGGAGGCCGGGCCTGCGCGACGCCGTCCGGCGCGGCGTGCGCGACGGCCGGTGACGGCCACCGACGGTACGGCTGTCCATAGCACGCAGGGGGCATGATCGTCCGGTTGTCCACAGCGACCCCGTCGTCCACAGGCTCCCCCCGGAGGGGCTGCCGGGCCCGGCATGGTGCGACGCATGACGAAGCGGAACCAGGCGGTCGGCGCGTACGGGGAACGGTGCGCCGTCCGACACCTGATCGGGGCGGGGCTACGCCCGGTCGCCCGGAACTGGCGCTGCCCGGCCGGCGAGATCGACATCATCGCCTGGGACGGCGCGGTGCTCGCCTTCTGTGAGGTGAAGACGAGACGCACCGCCGACTTCGGCACGCCGGCCGAGGCGGTCGTGCCGTCCAAGGCTCGGCGGCTGCGAGGGCTGGCCGCCCGCTGGCTCGCGGAGACCCGCACCACCGCTGACGAGGTGCGGTTCGACGTGCTGTCGGTCGAGCTGCCCGACGCGGGCGCGGCCCGGGTCGAGCACCTCAAGGGGGCGTTCTGATGGGCGGCCAGGCGTGAGCTACGCGAAGGTGCTCTGCGTCGGCCTGGTCGGGGTGGCCGGGCACGTGGTGGAGGTGGAGGCTGACCTCGCACCGGGGCTGCCGGCCGTGGTCATCTCCGGGCTGCCCGACACCGCCCTGCACGAGGCGCGCGACCGGGTCCGCGCCGCGGTCGTCAACTCCGGCCAGCGATGGCCGAACCGGCGGATCACCCTCAACCTGCTTCCGGCCACGATGCCGAAGTTCGGCTCGGCCTTCGACCTGGCGATCGCCGTGGCGCTGCTCGGCGGCTCCGGGGAACTGCCGCTGCTGGCGCTGGATCGGGTGGTGGTCCTCGGCGAACTGGGCCTCGACGGCACCGTCCGGCCGGTGCGTGGGGTGTTGCCGATGGTGGCCGCCGCGGCGCGGGCCGGCCTCGAACGGGTGATCGTCCCGGCCGACAACGCGGCCGAGGCGGCGGTCGTCCCGGGCATCCGGGTCCGCGCCGTGGACACGCTGCACCGGCTGGTCGAGTTCGTCCGGGACGGCACGCCGCTGATCGAGCCGCCCGCCTTGGCGCCGTCCCACGGCCCCGACGGGCCGGACCTGGCCGACGTGGCCGGGCAGGCGCTGGGCCGACGTGCCCTGGAGGTGGCCGCCGCCGGCGGGCACCACCTGGCGCTGTTCGGGCCGCCCGGGGCCGGCAAGACCATGCTCGCCGAGCGGCTGCCGTCCATCCTGCCCGAGCTGGACGACGAGGCGGCGCTGGAGGTCACCGCGCTGCACTCGATCGCCGGGCTGCTGCCGGCGGGCGGCCGGCTGCTGCGCCGGCCGCCGTTCCAGGCGCCGCACCACACCGCGACGGTGGCCTCGCTGGTCGGCGGCGGGTCGGGGCTGGCCCGCCCCGGCGCGGTGTCGCTGGCCCACCGCGGGGTGCTCTTCCTCGACGAGGCGCCCGAGTTCGGCAGGGGCTCGCTGGAAGCGCTGCGCCAGCCGCTGGAGCACGGCCGGGTGCTGCTCGCCCGCAGCCGGGGTGGCACCGAGTACCCGGCCCGAACGCAACTGGTGCTCGCCGCCAACCCTTGCCCCTGCGCGAAGCCGGCCGGGGACATCCACTGCGAGTGTTCCCCGCTGGCCCGTCGGCGCTATCTCGGCCGGCTCTCCGGCCCACTGTTGGACCGGATCGACGTGCAGGTCACCCTGCCGCCGTTGCGGGCGGCGGAGTTGATGGAGGCGACGATGGCCGAGGAGCCGTCGGCTGCCGTCGCGGCCCGGGTGGCCGCCGCCCGCCGGGCCGGCGCCGAGCGTTGGGCGGGTACCGGCTGCCGGGTAAACGCGGAGGTCCCCGGTCCCCGGCTGCGCCGTCCGCCCTGGCGACTGCCCGAACGGGACACCCGCGAGCTGCGGGGCCGGCTCGACTCCGGCTCGCTGTCGGCGCGCGGTTTCGACCGGATCATCCGGATGGCATGGACCGTCGCCGACCTCGACGGGCGGGACCGGCCGCACTCCGACGACGTCCGGGAGGCCATCCAGCTCAGGACGGGGGACGCGGCGTGAACACCGAGGAGAACCTGCTGGCCCGGGTGGCGTTGACCTGGCTCGCCGAGCCCGGCACCTGGTCGGTACACCGGCTGGTCGACGAGCTGGGCCCGGCGGGCGCGCTGGACCTGCTGCTCGACGGCGGGGCGCCCGAGGAGTGGCTGCGCGCAGCCGTGGCGGCCCGGTCCCGGGAGGGGGACGCCCGGGCCGTGGCAGCCGACGCCCTGGCCCGTACGCAGCGGCTGGGTGCCCGGATCGTCACCCCCGACGACGAGGAGGAGTGGCCGGCGCGCGTGGAGGACCTGCGCCGGATGGTCCTGCCGGGCGCCAACCGGCGGGTGGATCGGGAGACCGCGCCCCCGCTCTGCCTCTGGACGCGCGGCGCTTGGCCGCTCCGGGAGGCGCTGGACCGGTCGGTCGCGGTGGTCGGCGCCCGGGCCGCCACCGGGTACGGCTTGCACGTGGCCACCGAGCTCGGCTACGGGCTGGCCGACCGGGACTGGACGGTGGTCTCCGGAGGAGCCTTCGGCATCGACGCCGCGGCGCACCGGGGCGCGCTCAACGCCGGCGGGCTGACGGTGGCGGTGCTCGCCTGTGGGATCGACCAGCCCTACCCGATGGGCAACGCGGCCCTGTTCGACCGGATCGCCGAGACCGGGTTGCTGGTCAGCGAGTGGATGCCGGGCGCCGAGCCGTTCCGTCCCCGGTTCCTCATCCGCAACCGGGTGATCGCGGCGGCGACGCTGGGCACGGTGCTGGTGGAGGCGGCGGCACGCAGTGGCGCGACCCAGACGTTCAATCGGGCCCTCGCGGTCGGCCGGCGCCCGATGGTGGTGCCCGGTCCGGTCACCTCCGCCATGTCGGTGGGCGCCCACGAACTGCTGCGCGAACAGCCGTCGGCGAGGCTGGTCACCGGCGTGCCGCACGTGCTGGAGGAGGTGGGCCGCATCGGCGCCGACCTGGCGCCACCGGCCCGCGCCCCGCAACGCCCCCGGGACCTGCTCGACGACGAGGCGACGCTGGTGCTGGAGTCGATGCCCCGGCGCGGCGCGGTCGACGTGGACCGGCTGGCCGCCCGCGCCGGCGTGGACCTCCGGACCGCCCTGCGCAAACTCTCCCTGCTGGAGGAGCTGGGCATGGTCCGCCGCCGCGACGACGGGTACGCCCTGGTCGCCCGCCCGGCCGGCACCCCTCCGGCCCACGCACCCGGCACCCCTCCGGCCCGCGCACCCGGTTCCATCGCGGACCCGCCGCCGTGACGGCTCGACCGGGCCGGTCCGTCACGTCGGCTCCTCGGCGCGAACGGTCGGCGTCGTCGCGGACGTGGGGCCAGCCGCGTCGCTCAGTCGCCCTCGAAGCGGAGCTGCACGTAGTGGTCGCACAGGCAGCGCCGGGCCAGGCTCACCAGCACGTCGCGTGGGTCCGCCACCACCTGCACGCTGGCGTACGACGGGCGACGGCGGCCGGGGCCGGGGTGGACCAGCCGGTAGAGGACGACATCCAGGCCCATGCTCGGTCCCGCCTTCCTGAGGGCCCGTCCGGCGATCTCGCGTCGGCACGGACGGGTTCCGGGTCCGCCCGCCCGGCTCGGTGGCCACGCGGCCGCTCCCCCGCCACCCGCCGCCCCGCCGGCCCGCCGTGCTGCCCGGGTGGCGGGGCGCTCGTAAGCTGAGCCGGTGCGAGGCGACGGAGGGGCACGGCCCGGTTGGTCGGCTGCTGCGGGCGGGCCGGAAGGCGCCCGGTGAACCGCGCCGAGCGCGGCACGAGGGAGACGCACGCGGCCCTTCCGGTGGCGTTGCGGGAGGCGGTGGACGACTTCGCCGACCACCTGTCCCGGGTGCGCAACCGCTCGGCGCACACCGTCCGGGCGTACGTCGGCGACCTGGTCTCCCTGCTCGACCACGCCGCCCGGATGGGCTGCGTCGGGGTGGCCGACCTCGACCTCGGCGTGCTGCGCAGCTGGCTGGCGAAGCAGCGAACGACCGGGGCCGCGCGGACCACGATGGCCCGGCGGGCCGCCTCGGCGCGCACGTTCAGCGCGTGGGCCCACCGCGCCGGCCTGCTGCCCACCGACGTGGCCGCCCCGCTGGCGAGCCCTCGGGCCCACCGGGACCTGCCGACCGTGCTCCGCGCCGACCAGGTGACCGCCCTGATCGAGGCCCCGGCCTCCCGCCCGACGACCCCGGCCCCGGCCCCTGCCGCAGGGGCGGAAGGGCTTGACGACGAACGGTCCATGGCGGGGCCGGATCCTTCCAACGCCTCACCGCCTCCTCCCGCCGACGGGGAGGCGGCGCGGGCCGTGGTGCTGCGGGACCGGGTCCTGCTCGAGCTGCTCTACGCGACCGGGGCGCGGATCAGTGAGGCGTGCGGCCTGGACACCGCCGATGTGGACGACGCCCGCCGGGTGGTCCGGGTGCTCGGCAAGGGCTCCCGGGAGCGGTCCGTGCCGTACGGGGTGCCGGCGCAACGGGCACTGGACGAGTGGCTGCGGGCGGGGCGACCCGTCCTCGCCGGCCCGGAGTCCGGCGGAGCCCTCCTGCTCGGGGCGCGGGGCGGCCGACTCCACCCGACCATCGCCCGACGGGTCGTCGCCGGGTACGCGGCGGCGGCAGGACTGCCCCGGACCAGCCCGCACGGCCTGCGTCACTCGGCCGCCACCCACCTGCTGGAGGGCGGCGCGGACCTGCGGGCGGTGCAGGAGCTGCTGGGCCACTCGTCGCTGGCCAGCACGCAGATCTACACCCACGTCTCGGTCGAGCGGCTGCGGGCCGTGTACCGGCAGGCGCACCCGCGTGCCTGAGCCGGGTGACCCCGCGCCCCACGCGTCTGCGCCGGCCCTGCCCCGCGCCGACGCGCCCCTCAGACCGACCGGTGCGCGGGACGACCGGTGCGCGGGACGACCGGTGCGCGGGACGACCGGTGCGCGGGACGACCGGTGCGCGACCGGGGAAGCGCGCCGCCGCCGTCGCGTGGTCGTTGGAGGGCACCGTCGATGGATGTCGGGCTACGATCATGGGATGAGCGCGCCGCAGCCGCCCGAGCCCATCCCCGGCGCCCGGCTACTCTTCTCCCTCGACCCGGCGGTAAGCCACCTCAACCACGGCTCGTTCGGCGCGGTGCCGATCGGCGTGCAGCGCGCCCAGCAGCGGCTGCGCGACGAGATGGAGGCCAACCCGCTGCGCTTCTTCGGGCCGAGCCTGGTGGACCGGATCGCCCACACCCGCCGGCACCTGGCCGCCTTCCTCGGCGCCGACCCCGACGGCACCGCGCTGGTCGGCAACGCCACCACCGGCGTCGCCGTGGTGCTCCAGTCGCTCGGCCTGCGCCCCGGCGACGAGGTGCTCACCACCGACCACGGCTACGGCGCGGTCGGCTTCTCCGTCGACCGCGAGTGCCGGCGCACCGGGGCGACCCACCGCATCCTGCACGTGCCGTTGACCGCGACGGACGAGCAGGTCGTCCAGCTCGTCCGGGCGGGGCTGCGGCCCGGGCGGACGAAGCTGCTCGTCGTCGACCAGCTCACCTCGGCCACCGCCCGCCTCTTCTCGGCCGCGGCGATCGTCGGGGCCGCCCACGAGCACGAGGTTCCGGTGCTCGTCGACGCCGCCCACGCGCCGGGCATGCTGCCGGCCCCGGTCGGGGGGATCGGCGCGGACTTCTGGGTCGGCAACCTGCACAAGTGGGGGTACGCCCCGCGCGGCACCGCCGCGCTGGTGGTGGCCCCGTCGTGGCGGGACCGGATGGAACCGCTGGTGGTCTCCTGGGAGCAGGGGGCCGGCTTCCCGGGCAACGTCGAGTGGCAGGCGACCCTGGACTACACCTCGTGGCTGGCCGCGCCGGCTGGCGTCTGGACCCTGCGCACCCTCGGCGTCGACCGGGTGCGGGCGCACAACGCCGCGCTGGCCGCGTACGGGCAGCGGGTGGTGGGGGACGCGCTGGGGGTGGCACCGGCCGACCTGCCGGATCCGGGCGGGCCAACGGTGGCGATGCGGATCGTCCCGCTGCCGGCCGGGTTGGCCGCCACGGTCGACGACGCCCTCGCCCTGCGGGGCCGGATCGCCGAGGAGTTGTCCGCCGAGGTGGCGGTGATGTCCTGGAACGACCATGGCTGGCTACGGCTGTGCGCCCAGGTCTACAACGCGCCCCACGAGTACGAGCGGCTCGCCGCGCGGCTGCCGGCGCTGCTCGCCCGGCGCTGACCGGCGACCACACCGGCGACCACGCGCCGACCACGCGCCGAGCACGTCGCGTCCAGTCCCGGCCAGGTCAAAGGCGGCTGCGTGAAGGCGGCACGTGGCGGCGGGGCCGGTCAGGTGGGCAGGAGCCGGACGGGGCCGAGCCCGAGCAGGGCCAGCGGGTCCAGGTACTCCTCTCCCCGGCGCAGCCCCCAGTGCAGGCAGGCCGCTTCGGGACAGCCCATGTGCCCGGGCCGCAACCGGCCCAACGGCGTCCCGGCGGCCACCCGGTCCCCGGCGCGGACGCCCGGCCGCACCGGCTCGTACGTGGTCCGCAGCCCCGCGTCATGCCCGACCGTGACCACGGGGCGCCCCGCGACCGGGCCGGCGAACAGCACCACCCCCGACCCGGCGGCCCGGACCACGATGCCCGGCGCGGCGACCAGGTCGACGCCCCGGTGGCCGGGCAGCCACGGCTGCGGGGGCGGCGCGAAGCGGCGGGCCGGTCGCGGGACGCCGTCGAGCGGCCACCGGAACCGCGCGGCCGGCGCGGGCGGCTGCGCCCGGGCCGCTGCGGCAGGCGCTGCCGCCGACCCGGCACCGGACGGCCCGGTCGGGGCAGGGCCGGGCCGCACGGCGGACACGATCACCACGCCGGCAGCACCGGATTGCGACCGAGCCACGGGGCCGGCCCCGACGCCGACGGCCATCGCGCAGAGCGCCGCTGCGGACAGCACCGCCGTGGCCGGTCGCGCCGGCCGTCGAGCAGCCCCGCCCCGGGCCCGCCGGCCGCCGGCGCCGGTCCCGCCCCACCCTGGGCCACCGGCCCCGACCCTCTTCCACATGCCCGGCAGCGTGCCCGAATCCCGGGACGCGCCGCCACCGCCGGCCACTCGCCTGTGGACGGTCGAACGGGCTGTGGACAGCCCTCGTCCGGACCGATGATCTGCTACGGCCGGCCCGGCCCCACCCCACCCGGCCCGGCCCCACCCGGCTCGTCCCGGCCCCACCCGGTGCGTCCCGGCCGGCACCCCGGCCCACCGCCGGACCAGCACCGCCGGCCAGACCAGGAAGCGCAGGACGACCACTGTGGACGGGGTCCCCCCGGCGGACGAGCCGGCGCCCCGGACAGAGCCCCACCCCCTGGTCCACCGCCTGGCTCCCCGAACCTCATGCCCCGCGCCCGGCTGCTGTGGCCAGGGCGGTGCACGGTGGACGATCGGACGCGGTCCGGGCACGCGCCGCTGGGTGAAGGTGACCACCGACGGCGGGACGCCCTGGGCGTGGCGGCGCCGACCGGCGGAGAGTGGGCGTCGCGGTGCCGACCGGCGGAGAGTGGGCGTCGGCACCGACCGGCGGAAAGCGGGCGCGACGGCGCCGACCGGCGGAATGGGCGTCAGACCAGCCGAGTGAGCGTCAGACCAGCGGGAGCAGGCCGGAACAGGGGCCGGGAACGGCGCGGGCGCGGTGCTGTCGGGCTCGGGCCGGCGTGGTGTCGACAGAGTGCGGCGGGGCCCGACGGTGGGGACGCGCGGCAGGCGCCCGCCCGGTCGATGCGGGTGGCTGCCGGAGGGGCCGTCAGCCGCCGAAGCCGGAGTCGGCCGGCAGGGAGATATCGGGCTTCTCCAACTCCTCGACGTTGACGTCCTTGAACGTCATCACCCGGACGTTCTTGACGAACCGGGCAGGACGGTACATGTCCCACACCCAGGCGTCGTGCATCTCGACCTCGAAGTAAACCTCGCCGTCGGAGTTGCGCACGTGCAGGTCCACCTGGTTGGCCAGGTAGAAGCGGCGCTCCGTCTCCACGACGTAGGAGAACTGGCGGACGATGTCGCGGTACTCCCGGTAGAGCTGGAGCTCCATCTCGGTCTCGTACTTCTCGAGATCTTCCGCGCTCATCGCACTCCGCCTTCCATGACCACATCTTCCCCCACCGGCGCGGGAGGTCGGGGCTGCTCGCCCAACGCCACGCCGACGGTACCTCCTGACGCGCCGAAGCGCTCCATCGGCTCGTCCGGGCGCGCACCCACCGGTCGGCGGGACCTGGGTGGACGCCCGTCCAGCCCGGACACGGCGGCCACGTTCACGTACGAGAAGCGGTGTTCCCGGCACGGTCCGTGCTCCCGCAGGGCGGCGGTGTGCTCCGCCGTGATGTAGCCCTTGTGCTCGGCGAAGCCGTAGTCGGGGAACGTCCCGTCCAGCTCGACCATGATCCGGTCCCGGGTGACCTTGGCCAGCACGCTCGCCGCGGCCACGCAGGCGGCCACCCGGTCGCCCTTCCAGACCGCCAGCCCCGGCACGTCCAGCCCGTCGACGCCGAAGCCGTCGGTCAGCACGTAGTCCGGGCGGGTGTCCAGCGACGCCAGCGCCCGGCGCATCGCGGCGAGGTTGCACACGTGCAGGCCGCGGGCGTCCACCTCGTCGGCCGGGATCACCACCACCGCGTACGCCAGGGCGCGGGCGACCACCTGCCCGTAGATGCGCTCCCGGCTGGCCGGGGTGAGCAGCTTGGAGTCGGCCAGCCCGTCGATCTCGCCGCGCCGCCCCTCGGGCAGCACCGCCGCAGCCGCGACCAGCGGGCCGGCGCAGGCGCCCCGGCCGGCCTCGTCGGCGCCCGCCACGTGCCGGAAGCCCCGGCGTTGCAGGGCGCGCTCCAACGCGTACAGCCCGGCCTCCCGGCGCACCACGGTGCGCGGCGGGGTCAGCACGGCGTACCGCCGGCCGTGGGGACGACCCCTGCGGACCCGGCGGGCGGGGGCGGCGCGTCGGGCCGCGCGGCCAGCACCCGGCGCAGCAGGGCCGGCAGGTCGGGCGGGTAGTACCGCTCGGTGGTGGCGGCCAGTTCGTCGGCCGGCCACCAGCGGTACCCGGAGACGCTGGCCCGCTCGACGGCGTCGAAGCCGGCGGTGTCCACCTCCCAGGAAGGCACCCGAACCAGGAAGAACTCCTGCTCCTGCTGGTACCGCACGCCGTCGAAGGGGAACCGGACCGTCTCCCGCCACACCGGCTCGCCGAGCTCTGCCGGGGCGAGCCGCAGGCCGGTCTCCTCGGCCAACTCCCGGGCGGCGCCGGCCGCCGGGGACTCACCCGGCTCCAGGCCGCCCCCGGGGGTGAGCCAGTACCGGTGCTCGGGTCGCGCCGGGTCGCAGCCGGCGAAGAGCAGCACCCGGTCGGCGGCGTCGACGAGCAACACGCGCGCCGCACGTCGAGGGGTGTAGACCGTCACCATCCCAGCCTGCCAGACCCGGCCCGCGTCGCCCACGCCCACCCGGGGGTCGGCGGGCGGATCAGGGGTTGGGGACGTCGTCGAACGAGTCCGGGACGGTGAGCCAGGTGGCTCGGCTGACCGGCCAGAAGACGGTGAAGGCGCGGCCGACCACCCGGTCCTCGGGGATGGTGGCGCTCTGGATGTCTTGGCCGGACTGCTGCCAGTGCTCCAGCGAGTCGCCGGAGGCCGAGCGGTGGTCGCCCATCACCCACAGCCGCCCCTTCGGGACGGTGATGTCGAACTCCTGGTCGGCCGGCTTGTCCTGCTGCCCGTTCGCCGAGTAGATGTACGGCTCGTCGAGCGACCTGCCGTTGATCACCAATCGTTCCTGCGGGTCGCAGCAGACCACATGGTCGCCGCCGACGCCGATCACCCGCTTGATGAAGTCCTCGCCGTCGGGGTTGCCGCTCCACTCGGTGGGCGCCTTGAAGACGATCACCTCGCCCCGGTGCGGTGCCCGGAAGTCGTACACCAGCTTGTTGACCAGCACCCGATCGTCGATCTGGAGGGTGTTCTCCATGGACGGCGACGGGATGTAGAAGGTCTGCAGCACGAAGGCCCGCACCAGCACCGCGACCAGGATCGCCACGCCCAGGAGAATGGGTAGCTCCTTCCAGAAGGAGCCGCTCTTCTTGTCGGTCTGCTCGTCAATCACGGGTGGAGCCTACGTCGCCGCGACCACCCGGACCGCCCGGAACGCGCGAGGACGGACACCGTGGCCGAGACCGGGAGGAGCAGCAGCACACCGCCCGATCCGGTGGGGCGGGCCGGGGCCGGGGAGTCACCGGCAGCGGTGCCGGGCCTGGTGACCCCGGCGAAGGTCTCCGGCACCGACAGCGACGCCCATCGGGAGGACGGCCAGACCACGACGAACGCCCGGCCGATGACGTTGTCGATCGGCACCGGGCCCTGGCAGCGGGCGTCCTGGGAGACCAGCCGGTGGTCGCCCATCACGAAGATCTGGCCGGGCGGGACCACCACCTCGGCGAAGCGCCGCGACCGGCACTCACGGGGGTTCGGCGGCAGGTCCAGCGGGGAGTTCCGGATCACGTACGGCTCGTCGAGCGGGATGTCGTTGACGGTGACCCGGCCCTCGGCGTCGCAGCACTTCACCCGGTCGCCGGGGAGGCCGATGACCCGCTTGATGAAGTCCTTCTCGCCGGGGCGGCCGACCCCGACCAGGCCGCCGATCGTACGGGCGAACTTCCCGGCGATCCCGGACTCGGGCTCCTGGACCTGCTGGGCGACCCACCCGTCGGTGCCCCGGAAGACCACCACCTCGCCGCGCAGCGGGTCCCGCACGTCGTAGACGACCTTGTTGACGAGCACCCGGTCGCCGATGAGCAGGGTGTCCTCCATCGACCCGGACGGGATGAAGAACGCCTGGAGCAGGAAGGTGCGGATCAGCACCGCCAGGCAGAAGGCGACGATCAGCAGCAGGGGCAGCTCCTGCCAGAGCGGCATCTGCCGGCGGAAACGCCGGGGGCGCCGGCGCCATGGGTCGACGGCGCCGTCCTCGTCAAGGGTCCGCACCTGGCCACTCCCCGGTCCGCAGAAATGCCACTACCGCCCGGGAGCCTCGACGAGGCCCCACGGGCGGCAGTGGGACGATCTGTGGCCGCGGCTGCCGCCGCGACGCGCCGATGCCCGCCTATGCCCGTGCGAACAGCGTAACCGGGGCTGGCCCGTACGACATCCGCGCAGCTCAGGCGACGTGGCTAGCGAGCAGTCAGCTCGACTGCTTCTCGCGGCGCTCCTTGATCTTGGCCTTCTTGCCCCGCAGCTCGCGCAGGTAGTAGAGCTTGGCGCGACGGACGGCACCGCGGGTCACGATCTCGATCCGGTCGATGCCCGGGCTGTTCACCGGGTAGGTCCGCTCGACACCCACGCCGAAGCTGACCTTGCGGACCGAGAAGGTCTCGCGCAGGCCGTCGCCCTGGCGGCGGATGACGACGCCCTGGAAGATCTGGACCCGGGACCGGTTGCCCTCGACGACCCGCGCGTGCACCTTGACGGTGTCACCGGCGCGGAACTGGGGAATGTCGACCCGCTTCGACTGGGCGTCAAGGGCGTCCAGGATATTCATCGCTGTGTCCTCGTGAGGCTCACGGCACACCGTCAATCGGTGCGCGGATGGGTGATTCTGATCCCCGGGTGGCGACCGACGGGCGGCCCCGGTCGGGAATCCTCGCAGCCGCCCACGGCGCGGGCGGTTGCGGCAACCCCCCTACTTTGCCACATGCCCCGGCGGCGCCTGAAATCCGGCCCGGTCCAGAGCCGCCCTGTCCCGCTTGTCCAGGCTCGCCGGGTCGAGCGCGGCGAACATGTCGGGCCGGCGGGTCGCGGTGCGCGCCAGCGCCTCGTCGCGCCGCCAGCGGGCGATCCGACCGTGGTCGCCGGAGCGGAGCACCTCCGGCACCTCGTGCCCCCGCCAGGCCGCCGGCTTGGTGTACATCGGCGCCTCCAGCAGCCCGTGGGCGTGCGACTCCTCGTCCAGCGACCCGGCGTTGCCGAGCACCCCGGGCAGCAGCCGGGTGACCGCCTCCAGGATCACCAGCACCGCCACCTCGCCGCCGAAGAGCACGTAGTCGCCGAGCGACACCTCGGTCACCCGCATCCGGGTGGCGGCGTGGTCGAGCACCCGCTGGTCGATGCCCTCGTACCGGCCGCAGGCGAACAGCAGGTGCGACTCGCCGGCCAGCTCGTGCGCCATGGCCTGGGTGAACGGCTCCCCGGCCGGGGAGGGCACCAGCAGCCGGGGCAGGGTCGGCCCGTCGGGGGTCGGCCCGTCGGGGGTCGGCTCCGCCGGGGCGAGGGCGTCGAGCGCGGCCCCCCACGGCTCGGGCCGCATCACCATGCCGGGTCCGCCGCCGTAGGGGGTGTCGTCGACGGTGCGGTGCACGTCGTGGGTCCAGCCCCGCAGGTCGTGTACGGCCAGCCGCAGCACGCCGTTGGCCCGGGCCCTGCCGATCAGGGAGAGGTCCAGCGGCGTGAAGTACTCGGGAAAGATCGACACGACGTCGACGCGCATGCGCGGGTGCTCCAGCGGTCTAGAGATCGAACAGACCGGCCGGCGGGTCGGCGACGACACGTCCGCCGGCGACATCCACCTCGAGGACGATCGCCTTGACGAACGGGATGAGCGCGGTCCGTCCCTCGGGGCGGCGCAGCACCAGCAGGTCGGACGCGGGTGCGTGGTCGATCCGGGCCACCTCGCCGAGGTGCTCGCCGCCCGGGGTGACCACGGCGAGGCCGACGAGCTGGTGGTCGTGGAACTCCTCCGGGTCCTCCGGCGGGGCGACGCTGCCGCTGTCCACCCCGAGCAGGGTGCCGCGCAGCGCCTCGGCGACGTCGCGTTCGAGGATGCCCTCGAACACGACCAGCATCCGCCCCTGGTGCCAGCGGGCGGACTCCACGGTCAGCTCGGCCGGGACCCGGAACGGCACGCCGGGGCCGGGGGCGGGGTTGGCCGGGGGCGCCGCGCCCGGCTCGGTACTGAGTACCGAGCCGGGCGCGAAGCGTGCCTCGGGCTCATCGGTGCGCACCTCCACGGTGACCTCACCGCGAAGGCCGTGCGGCTTACCGATCCTGCCGACGATGAGCCGCATCAGTACGAGTCGACGATGTCGACGCGCACGCCACGCCCACCGATGGAGCCGATCACCTGGCGCAGCGCCTTGGCGGTCCGGCCGGACCGCCCGATCACCGTGCCAAGGTCCTCCGGGTGCACGCGGATTTCCAGCCGCTTGCCCCGACGGGAGTCGGCCATCCGGACCCGGACGTCATCCGGGTGATCGACGATGCCCTTGACCAGGTGCTCGAGCGCCGGACGCAGTTCCATGTCAGGCCTGCTCGCCAGCGTTCGTGGCGGGCTGCTCCTCGGTCTTCGGCGCCTCGGTCTTCGGCGCCTCGACCTTCGGTGCCTCAGCCTTCGGTGCCTCAGCCTCGGCCTTGGCGGCCTTCTTGGCCGGCTTCGCCGGGGCCTCGGTCAGGCCGGCGGCGGCCTTCGCCTCGGCCTCGTACGCCACCTTGCGGTCGACGCGCTCGGCCGCGACCAGCAGCGGCGGCGGGGCCGGCAGGCCCTTGAACTTCTGCCAGTCCCCGGTCAGCTCGAGCAGACGCTGCACGGCCTCGCTCGGCTGCGCGCCGACGGACAGCCAGTACTGGACCCGCTCCGACTTGACCTCGATCACCGAAGGGTGCTCCTTCGGCTGGTACACGCCGACGAACTCGATCGCGCGACCGTCACGCTTGGTGCGCGAGTCGGCGATGACGATGCGGTACTGCGGGTTGCGGATCTTGCCCATCCGCAGGAGCCGGATCTTTACGGCCACAGTTGTTTCGCTCCTGTTGCGATCTCACCGACCCAACACGGGCGGTGCACGGGTGAGCGCCGACCGGCACAGTGGGGTTTGAGCCGGAGACTGCTCGGTGGACTGGCGACGCGCCCGGGTTAGAGGGCGCCGAACGCGTGCCGGATACCAGCGACCTATTCTGCCAGATCGGGCCGGGATCCTTCACACCGGCGGGCCAGGTCACTCACCCGACCACCGGATGACGCCCCTCCGCGCCCTTTGTCCGGCTTTTCGGGCACTCGCGGCGGCGGTCAACGTGCCGGCGGACGATCCCAGCCGTCCGGCAGCTTCTCCGGCACCTCCCACCCGGGCGGCGGGGTGAAGTCGCACCAGGTGCCGTCGAACGGGAACTCGCCGGCCTCGGCGCGGGCGATCACCCGCAGCCCTTCGGCGCGCACCGCCGCCTCGTCGGCCACCCAGTAGTCGTCGGGGAAGGCCAGCCGCTCGGCGAACTCCTCCTCGTCCTTCCACTCCCAGCCGCGGTCCGGTCGGATCACCACGTCGAGGTCCTGGTCGACCATGTCCACCCCGGCCACGTCGCCGTCGTCCCAGCGGACGCCCGGCTCCTCCAGGTTGACGTACCAGTTGGCGAAGCGCCCGTCGGCGTCGGAGAACCACCAGACCGAGTGGGCCGCGCCCACGGGCAGGAACTTGAGCACCGACGGCCCGTTCCACCGCCCGGACGCCAGCCGGTACGACGACGTGACCCACTCGGCGAACGGCATCGCCCGCATCCCGAGGCCGGCCTCGGTGACCTCGTAGGCCACCGGCGAGTCGCGGGCGACGAAGATGAGCAGGCCACGCTCGTCGTCGCTGACCACCCGGCCCGCCCGGACCCAACCGATCCGGCCGTGCCGCACGTTGCGATGCATGATCAACCGGCCTGGCGCGAACGTCATGGGCACCGACCCTACCGGGGCGCGGCACGCCGGTGTTCCGACGCCCGGGCCTCGGTGGCCGGGAACGCGTCGAGGGGCGGCCGGGGGTGCCGGCCGCCCCTCGCAGGCGGTGGGTCAGTAGGCGCGGGCCAGGATGGCGACCAGGTCGGGCTCGTCCTCGGAGTCCGGGACCGAGCCGTCGGCGCGCAGCAGGCAGCGCACGGTGACGCCCTGGCCGTTCGCCTCGGCCTCGCCGGCCACGCCGACCGCCGACCACGGCACCCGGGCCCAGCCGGTGGCCGCGGCCTCGATCGCCTCGGCGAGCGTGGCGACCTCGACGGTGCGGGACTCGCGGTGCGCGAGTGCCTGGTCGTGCAGCACCCGCTGGTCGGCGTCCAGGGCGGCCAGCACCGCGCCGACCACGTCGGCCACCGGGGTGGGCGACTTCGAGCCGTCCGTACGCCGGACCACGACCGCGTTGCCGGCGGCCAGGTCGCGGGGGCCGACCTCGACGCGTACCGGATAGCCCCGCAGCTCGGCATCGACGGCCCGGCGGCCGAACGGGGTGTCGGTGCGGTCGTCGAGCGCGACCCGGACCCCGGCGTCGCGCAGCGCGTCGACCAGCTCGGCCGCCGCCTCGCCGACGCCCTCGCCGGCCTTGACCACCATCACGTACGCCTGGACCGGCGCCAGCTTCGGCGGCACCCGCAGCCCGTTGTCGTCGCCGTGGGCCATGATCAGGCCGCCCAGCATCCGCGTCGAGGTGCCCCAGGAGGTCGTCCAGGCGTGCTCCCGGCCGCCCTCGGCGGAGGAGTAGCTGATGTCGAACGCCTTGGCGAAGTTCTGCCCCAGCTCGTGGCTGGTGCCGAGCTGGAGGGCCTTTCCGTCGCCCATCATGCCCTCGCACGTGAACGTGGCGGTGGCCCCGGCGAAGCGCTCACGGGCGGTCTTCAGGCCCACCACCACGGGGATGGCGAGCACGTTGACCATCAGGTCCTCGTACGCCTCGTGCAGGATCCTCCGGGCGTACGCCTGGGCGTCGGAACGGGTCGCGTGGGCGGTGTGCCCCTCCTGCCAGAGGAACTCGCTGGTGCGCAGGAAGATCCGGGGGCGCAGCTCCCAGCGGACCACGTTCGCCCACTGGTTGAGCAGCAGCGGCAGGTCCCGGTACGAGTCGATCCACTTGGCCATGAACTCGCCGATCACCGTCTCGCTGGTGGGGCGCACCACCACCGGCTCGGCGAGCTGCTTGCCGCCGCCGTGGGTGACCACCGCCAGCTCCGGCGAGAAGCCCTCGACGTGCTCGGCCTCGCGCTTGAGGTAGCTCTCCGGGATGAACAGCGGGAAATACGCGTTCTCCGCGCCGGCCGCCTTGATCCGGGCGTCCATCTCGGCCTGCATCCGCTCCCAGATGGCGTAGCCGGCCGGTCGGATGACCATGGTCCCCCGGACCGGGCCGTTGTCGGCCAGCTTCGCCTTGGCGATCAGGTCCTGGTACCAGCGGGGAAAGTCCTCCGCTCGGGGAGTGAGCACGCGTGCCATGACCGCAGATCCTATGCGGCCCCCGCCGGACCGCCACCATCGGGCGCGACATGCCACTCCCCGAGCCACCCGCCGAGCGGCGGCCATACGGCCTGACGTGCCACTCCCGAGCCACCCGCCGACCGGCCGTCGTCGGGCCGCCCATGGCGGCGGGCCGGGTCGCCCCGGCCGTAGACTTCGACCATTATGGGTGAGTTCAGGGACGCCGCCCGGCAGCGACTGCGGGACAGCATCGTCGACGCCGCCCGGGCGCAGACCGTGGCCGGCGGCTGGGACGGCGTCCGGATGGGCGAGGTGGCCGGCGCGGCCGGGGTGAGCCGGCAGACCGTCTACAACGAGTTCGGCAGCAAGGCGGGGCTGGCCGAGGCCCTCGCCCGGCGCGAGGTGGACCGCTTCGTCACCGACGTGCGGGCCAACCTGGACGCGCACGGCGACGACGTCCGGGCCGGGGCGTACGCGGCGATCTCGCACACCCTCGCCGCGGCGGCGGACAACCCGCTGCTCAAGGCGATCCTGACCAGCGCCCGGGGCGGCTCGGACGAGCTGCTGCCGTACCTGACCACCCGCGCCGAGCTGGTGCTCACCGAGGCGGCCGGAGCGCTGCTGGACTGGGCCACCGTCCGCCTCCCGACGGCCGACCCGGCCGCCCTGGCGTTCGCCGCCGACACCATCGTCCGCCTGGTGGTCAGCCACATCGTGCTCCCCCGCTCCCCAATCGACCGAACCGCTCAGTCCCTGACCGACCTGGCCCTCACCCTCTTCGGAGGGGGTGGCCGCGGAGAATGATCCGGCTGGGGGTGCGGACCACCGACAGGTTCCGGCGGGGGTCCTCCGGATAGACGGTGAGGTCCGCGAGGCCGCCCTCGACCAGGCCCGGGAAGCCCAGCCACTCCCGCGCCTTCCAGGAGGCGGCGGCCAGGACGTCCACCGCCGACATGCCGGCCCGCTCGTGCAGCAGCATCATCTCCTCGGCGGCCAGCCCGTGGTCGATGCCGCCGCCCGCGTCGGTGCCGACGTAGATGGGCACCCCCGCCTCGTACGCGGACCGGACCACCTCGGGGAACCGGTCGCGCAGGGCGAGCATGTGGTCGGCGTACCCGGGGAACTTCGCGCGGGCCTGCTCGGCGATCCCGCCGAACGTGGCGATGTTGATCATCGTGGGGACGAGGGCGGTGCCCTGCCGGGCCATCAGGTCGATCAGGTCGAGGCTGAGCCCGGTGCCATGCTCGACCGAGTCCACCCCGGCCCGCACCATGATCTCGACGGCGGACTCGGCGAAGGTGTGCACCGCCGCCCGCGCCCCGGCGGCGTGCGCGGCGGCCACGGCGGCGGTCATCGTGTCGGCGTCCCAGGCGGGGGCGAGGTCGCCGACCCCCCGGTCGATCCAGTCGCCGACCAGCTTGACCCAGCCGTTGCCGGCGGCGGCCTGGGCGGCGACGGTGGCGGCCACCTCCGCCGCGTCGACCTCCACGCCGATGTCGCGCAGGTAGCGCTTCGGCGGGGCGACGTGCCGGCCCGCGCGGGCCAGTCGCGGCAGCTCCGGGTCGTCGTCGAGCTCCGGGTACGGGTACGGCGAGCCGGCGTCGCGGATCGCGAGGACCCCGGCGTCCCGGTCGGCGCGGGCCAGCGCGCGGGCCTGGTCGAGGGAGGTGACCGGGGCGCCGCCCCGGGCGATGCCGAGGTGGCAGTGGGCGTCGGTCAACCCGGGGAGGATGAAGCCGCCGTCGACGACCGTCTCCGCCCCGGGCACCGGGTCGAAGGTGACCCGGTCGCCGACCAGCCAGAGATCCCGGACCTCGTCGTCGGGGAGCAGCACACCGCGCACATGCAGAGCCATGTGCACAGTCCTACCCGATCACTCCCCGTCGGTGGCGAGCAGGCGGAGGTCGGCGAGCTCGACGCACATGTCCTGGTGCAGCAGGGTGGGCGACGGCAGGATCAACCTTCCGTTGATCAGTTCGTACGGAAGGTCCTTCGACAGGTCGTCGACCGTCCACTCATGCCGCTCGGGCAGGATCGGCGCTGCGGTCATGACATCTCCCCCCAGGAGGCAATATCACCCTGAGCGTCGACATTGTCGCCCACCGTCACCGACACGCGTCAGCGGGGGCCGTTGTCGCCGCCCTTGCCGAGCTTGTTGAAGTCGATCTTCGGAAGCTTGAAGCCGGGCGGGAGGCCCTGCCCGCCGGCCAGGTCGTTCGGGTCGAGGCCCGGCGGGAGCTGCGGCATGCCGCCCGGGAAGCCGCCCGGCATCCCGGCGCCCGCTCCGGTGCGCGGCCGGTTGCCGCCCTTGGTGCCCTTGCGCTTGTTCTTCGGCGACTTGGTCGCCTTGCGCCGGCCGCCGCCGGGCAGGCCCATCATGCCGCCCATCTGCTTCATCATCTTCTGCGCGTCGGTGAAGCGGTTGAGCAGCTGGTTGACGTCCATCACCGTGACGCCCGAGCCGCCCGCGATCCGGGCCCGACGGGAGCCGTTGATGATCTTCGGGTTGGTGCGCTCGGCCGGGGTCATCGACCGGATGATCGCGGTGACCCGGTCGAAGTGCTTGTCGTCCAGCTCGGCGAGCTGGTCCTTCATCTGCCCCATGCCCGGCATCATGGCCAGCACGTTGGCGATCGGGCCCATCCGGCGGACCGCGATGAGCTGGTCGAGGAAGTCCTCCAGGGTGAACTGCTCGCCGCCCATCAGCTTGGCGGTCATCTTCTCCTTCTGATCGGAGTCGAAGGCCTGCTCGGCCTGCTCGATCAGAGTGAGGACGTCGCCCATGCCGAGGATCCGGCTGGCCATCCGGTCGGGGTGGAAGACGTCGAAGTCCTCCAGCTTCTCGCCGGTGGAGGCGAACAGGATCGGCTGCCCGGTCACCTCGCGGACCGAGAGCGCGGCGCCACCCCGGGCGTCGCCGTCGAGCTTGGAGAGCACGACGCCGGTGATGCCGACACCGTCGCGGAACGCCTCGGCGGTGCGTACGGCGTCCTGGCCGACCATCGCGTCGATGACGAAGATGACCTCGTCCGGGTTGACCGCGTCGCGGATGTCGGCGGCCTGCCGCATCATCTCGGTGTCGATGCCGAGCCGGCCGGCGGTGTCGACGATGACGATGTCCCGGGCGGCCCGCCTCGCGTGCTCGATCGAGGCGCGCGCGACCTGCACCGGGTCGCCGGTGCCGTTGCCGGGCTCCGGGGCGTACACCTCGACGCCGGCGCGGCCACCGAGCACCTGGAGCTGCCCGACGGCGTTGGGACGCTGGAGGTCGGCGGCGACCAGCAGCGGCTGGTGGCCCTGGGCCTTGAGCCAGCGGGCGAGCTTGCCGGCCAGGGTGGTCTTGCCGGAGCCCTGGAGGCCGGCGAGCATGATCACCGTCGGCGACTGCTTGGCGAACTGGAGCCGCCGCCCCTCGCCGCCGAGGACCTTGATCAGCTCCTCGTTGACGATCTTGACGATCATCTGCGCCGGGTTCAGCGCCTGGGAGACCTCCGCGCCGCGCGCCCGCTCCTTGACGTTCGCGATGAAGCCCTTGACCACCGGCAGGGCGACATCGGCCTCCAGCAGCGCCATGCGGATCTCGCGCGCGGTGGCGTCGATGTCGGCGTCGGTGAGCCGACCCTTGCCGCGGAGCTTGGTGAAGATCCCGGAGAGGCGGTCACTCAAGGTGTCAAACACGCGAACATCCCGTTTGTCAGTGTTCCGGCGGGCACAACGCGGCCGGGCTCAGGTGTCCGGCCATGGCTAGGGTAGCCCGCCGCCCGCGCCCGCGCTTCGGCCCCGCCGCCGGGCAGCGGGATCGCGGCGGCGGGAGGCGGGCCCCAGGGCGGGGACGACCGTTCCCCCCTCGCCCGGCGGCCGGAACGGTCCCCCACCCGGCGGCCGGAACGGCCCCCCACCCGGCGGCCGGAACAGTCCCTCACACGGCGGCCAGGACGGCGGCCTCCAGGCGGGCCCGCTCGTCGTCGGAGGGCCAGCCGCCGACCAGGTAGAAGGCGTCCACCACGTCGCCGCCGAGGGTGGAGATGCGGGCCGCGCGAACCTGGGCGCCGGCCTCGTCGAGGGCGCAGGTCACCCGGTACAGCAGCCCCGCCGCGTCGGCGGCACGCAGCTCCAGCAGCACCGCATCGGTGGCCGCCTCCCGGTGCCAGACCACCCGGGGCGCCGCCCCGCAGCCGCGCGCCGCGAGGGCCCGGCCGCGCAGGCGCTGGGTGACCGAGACGTCCCCGGCGACCGCCCGGCGCAGGTCGCCGCCGAGGGCGATCGGGTCGGGCGGCAGGCCGTACCGGGGTTGCACCCGGAACTCGACCAGGGCCCGGCCGTCGACCGTGGCGGCGTCCGCGGCGAGCACCTCCAGCCGGTGCAGGGCCAGGCAGCCGGCCACCGTCGCGAGCAGCCCCCGCCGGTCGGCCGCGGCCACCGCCACCCGGTCCCCGGTCAGGTGTACGACCGGCAGTGGCCCGGCGACCAGCGCCGGGTCCGGGGCGGGCGGGGCGGGCAGCACGCCGGTGTCCAGCGCCGTGCGGACCCGGGTGACCAGCTCGGCGACGAGCCGGCCCTTCCAGTCCGACCAGGCGGCCGGGCCGGTGGCCGCCGCGTCGGCGCGGACCAGGGCGTGCAGCAGGTCCAGGGTGGTCGGATCGCCGACCTGCTCGGCCACCCGGGCGACGGTCACCGGGTCGGACAGGTCGCGGCGGGTGGCCACGTCGGGCAGGAGCAGGTGCAGCCGGACCAGCGTGCCGATCAGGGCCACCTCGGGCCCGGGCAGGCCGATCCGAGCGGCCACGGCCTCGGCCAGCGGCGCGCCGACGATGCTGTGGTCTGCGAAGGCGTCGACGGGCTCATGCCCGGCGGCACCCACGCCCGGCAGCCCCTTGCCGATGTCGTGCAGGAGCGCGCCGAGCAGCAGCAGGTCCGGCCGGTCCACCTCGCGGGTGTGCCGACCGGCCTCGTACGCGGTCTGCACGAGGTGCCGGTCGAGGGTGTACCGGTGCACCGGGTTGTGCTGGGGCAGGCTGCGCAGCCGGGGCCACTCGGGCAGCCAGCCGTCGATCAGCCCGTACCGGTCGCAGGTCTCCCAGGCGGGCACCAGGCCGGGACCGGCCCCGAGCAGGGTGATCAGCGCGGCGCGGGCCTCGGCGGGCCACGGCGACGGCAGCGGTGGGCAGTACGCGGCCAGCCACTCGCAGGTGGCCCGGGCGATCGGCAGTCGGGTGGTGCCCGCCGCGGCGGCCATCCGCAGCGACAGGCTCGGGTCGGGGCGGGCGCCGATGGCGGTGCGGGCCAGCACCAGCTCCCCGTCGTGCTCGACGACGTCCCGGGCGACCGGGCGGCGCACCGGCCGGGAGCCGACGCCCCTGCGGCGACCGGAGCGCAGCCGGTCGGCGGCCCGCCAGGCGTCGTCGAGGGCGTGGCTGACGGTGCGGGCGTCCCCGGCGACCCGGCGCAGCAGCGCGTCGCCGTCGCGCACGAAGGCCCCTTGCCCGGTGCCGGGCTGGAACTGCCCCGCGACGGCCCCCGCCCCCTGCCCTGCGTCGGGCTGGAGCTGCCCCGCGACGGCTTCAGGTCGCTGCGCGGCGTCGGGCTGGAGCTGCCGTAGCCCGAGCCGGGTGGCGACCCCGTCGCGTTCCTGAGCGACCAGCCGGTCGACCCGGCGGCCGGCCTGCTCGTGCAGGGCGTCGCGGGTGTCGAGCAGTCGCAGGTGGGCGGCCCGGACGGCGGGGCGCAGCGCGTCGGTGATGCCGGCGGTGGCGATGGCCCGCAGGATGCCCACGTCGCGCAGCCCGCCGGCGGCCTCCTTGAGGTCGCCCTCCAGCAGGAAGGCCAGCTCGCCGTGGGCCTGCCAGCGGGCGGTGGTGATCTCCCGCAGGCCCGGGAGGCGGCGTACGGCGGTGCGCCGCCAGTGGTCGGTGGCGGTCCGGACCAGCGTGTCGGCCAGTTCCCGGTCCCCGGCGACAAACCGGGCGTCGAGCAGGCCGAGGGCGACCTTGACGTCGTCCTGGCCCACCGAGAGCGCCTCGGCGACGGTACGCACCGAGTGGTCCAGCCGCAGCCCGGCATCCCAGATCGGGTACCAGACCTTCGGGGCCAACTCGTCCATCCCGCCCACCCCGGCATGCACCAACACCAGGTCAAGGTCCCCGTACGGGGCACACTCCCGCCGCCCGAGCCCGCCCACGGCAACCAACGCCACCCCACCCGGCCAGGGCAGCAGTCCCCCCAACCACCGCTCGAACGCCTCCGCCCGAGCCCTCCGAGCCCCCTCCCCCACCCCCCCAACAACGCCAACGACCTCGTTGATCAAGAGGTTTGTGTCACCGTCGCCGGCACTTTCCGACGCATTCCTCTTGATCAACGAGGTCATCTTCCGCATTCCGGATTAGAGGGCGTCCAGGCCGCGTTCGCCTGTGCGGACCCGGACGACCTCCTCGACGCCCGTGACCCATACCTTGCCGTCGCCGATCTTGCCGGTCCGGGCGGCACCGACGATGGCGTCGACGATCTTGTCGACGTCGATCTCGTCGGTGAGCACCTCCACCCGGATCTTGGGCAGGAACTCGACGGTGTACTCGGCACCCCGGTAGACCTCGGTGTGCCCCTTCTGCCGGCCGTACCCCTGGACCTCACTGACGGTCAGCCCGGCCACCCCGAGGGCGTGCAGAGCCTCCTTCACCGCGTCCAGCTGGTACGGCTTGATGACTGCGGTCACCAGCTTCATGTCCAACCCCTCCATCCCACGAACGTTAACCGGCGACCTTCTCGCTGACCGGCTCGGCGGGTTCCTCCGACGCCGGCTTGGTGCCGGCGGTACCGCCCGGCGACCCGATCCCGGCGAGCGCGAACGCGCCGCCGCTGCCGCTGCCGCCGGCCGGGGAGAGGTCGTAGCCGCTCTCGGCGTGCTCGGCGATGTCGATGCCCTCGACCTCGGCCTCGGGCTTGACCCGGAAGCCGATGGTCTTCTCGATCGCGAAGGCGAGCACCCAGGCGACCGCGAACGACCAGACGGTCACGATCAGGCCGGCGATCGCCTGGCGGCCGAGCTGCGTGACGCCGCCGCCGTAGAACAGGCCGTCGGAGGCGCCGACCACGTCGCTGATCGCGGCGTTGACCGAGTTGGTGGCGAACAGGCCGAGCCACAGCGACCCGATCCAGCCGCCGACGAAGTGCACGCCGACCACGTCGAGGGAGTCGTCGTAGCCGAGCTTGTACTTCAGGCTGATGGCGAGCGCGCAGACCACGCCGGCGACGATGCCGAGCAGGACCGCGGCCCAGGGTGCGATGAAGCCACAGGCCGGGGTGATCGCGACCAGGCCGGCGACGGCGCCGGAGGACGCCCCGACCATGGTCGGCCTCTTGTCCTTGATCCACTCCACCGCGAGCCAGCCGAGCACCGCCGCGGCGGTGGCGAGCTGGGTGTTGATGAACGCGAGCCCGGCGACCGAGTCGACGGTCAACTCCGAGCCGGCGTTGAACCCGAACCAGCCGAACCAGAGCAGGCCGGCGCCGAGCGCGACCAGCGGGATGTTGTGCGGCTTCATGCCCTCGCGGGGCCAGCCCAGCCGCTTGCCGAGCACCAGCGCCACGGCCAGGGCCGCCGCGCCGGCGTTGATGTGTACCGCGGTGCCACCGGCGAAGTCCAGCGCATGGATGTCGCCGCCGATGATGCCGCCGCCCCACACCCAGTGCGCGACCGGGAAGTAGACCAGCGTCGCCCAGCCGAAGGCGAACAGCAGCCAGCCGCCGAACCTGGCCCGGTCGGAGATGGCGCCGCTGATCAGCGCGACGGTGATCACCGCGAAGACCATCTGGAACGCCATGAACACGTACAGCGGGACCCCGATGCCGCTGGGGTTCTCCGCGGTGGCGCCCCACAGGTCCGTCTCGGCCAGGAAGGTCTTGGTGCCGAGGTACGCGCCCGGGTCGCCCCAGAATCCGTTCACGTCGGCCCCGAAGGCGACGCTGAAGCCGTAGAACCACCACAGAACAGAGATGAGCCCGATGGCGGAGAAGCTCATCATCATCATGTTGAGCACGCCCTTGGCCCGGTTGAGCCCGCCGTAGAACAGCGCGAGCCCGGGCGTCATGAGCAGCACGAGCGCGGTCGAAACCAGCAGCCAAACGGTGTTGGCGCCGTCGATCGTCGGTGCTTCAGGCACGCTGGCCTCCTAAAGGTGAAGTTCCCTCCTTCGCGGCTTCCGGGGCAGCGTCGCCCGTACGCCGGATGCGCGGAAGCTTGGTCGCCTCCTGTTTCCTTCACCGTCACCCGTCGATTTCCAACCCGTGACGCTGTGTTTCATACGTGTGAAGAACTCCTCACCGCCACCAGCCCACCCCTCCCATCTCCCCTCCCCCCACGGCTCCGGCAAAGTCGTGAGGGTCTCCGGCTTGGCAGCCCCCCGGGGATGCACGCCCTGCCGACATCATCGACACCTGCCACGGGTCGCCCTTCGACTTTGCCCGTTCGACGCGGTCGAGCCGTCGAAGTACCGCCAGGCCCCGCCCCGCCTCGTCCTCCCCGCACTTTCACGGAAAGAGTGGCCATCCCCGTCGGAATGACCACTCTTTCCGTGAAAGTGCGGGCGCAGGGCGCGCGGGCGCGCGGGTGCGGGGCGCGCGGGCGCGCGGCGCGCGGGTGCGGGGCGCGCGGGTGCGGGGCGCGCGGGTGCGGGGCGCGCGGGTGCGGGGCGGGTGAGGTTAGCGGAGGGCGTACTCCAGGGCGTGGCGTTCGTAGTCGAGCAGGCGCAGGTCGCGCATGGGGCGCCGGAGGTGACCCTTGTGCACGATCCGGACGAACGCCGGCTCGCCTGCGGCGGCCATCCGGCGGATGCCCTCGACGTGGTCGACGACGCGCTTGCGGATGGTCCGGATCAGCCGGTGCCGGTCGCGCGGGATCAGCCCGTACGCGTCGGCGAACAGCCGCAGCCGGCGCGGCCGGTCCGGGCGATTCCAGCCCAGCGTGATCGAGTCCCGGTCGGAGAAGATCGGCACCCAGGTCCAGGCCGCGTACGCCACGTCGTAGATCCGCGCGCCCGGCGAGGCGAGGTCGAAGTCGATCAGCCCGAGGGTGCCGTCCGGCCGCCAGATGACGTTGTGCGGGGCGGCGTCGTGGTGGCAGATCACCTCGGTGTCCGGCGGCGGCGGCCCGAAGGAGCGCCACACCGCGCCGGGCGGCGGGGCGAAGCCGTACTGGGCGTCGTGGAACATCCGCAGCATGGTGGCGACCGTCACCAACGCCTCGTCGGTGACCCAGTGCGGGGCCAGCGGGTACTCCCCGCACTCCCCCTCCAGGTACGACAGCACCTCGCGGTTGCGCTCGTCCATCCCGAGCGCCCGGGGGGCGCCGGTGAACCCGACGTACTCCAGGTGGCGCAGCAGGGCGTGCACGGACGGGGTCCACGGCCCGGCGTTGCGCCGGACGGTGTCGCCCACCCGGACCACGGTGCTCACGTTCCCGCCGTGCAGCGGGATCTCCTGCGAAGTCACGTACGGTCTCCCGAGGCCCGGCGCCGGGTGGCGGTCCTCGCGCCATCCGGCGTGGGCGCGATCGTCACTGGTCACTGCGAGGTTACGCGTCCCGGGCGAGCGGCTCGGTGCCGAGCAGCGCGTCGACGAACTGCGCCGGGTCGAACGGGGCCAGGTCGTCCTTGCCCTCGCCGAGGCCGACCAGCTTGACCGGAATGCCGAGCTTGCGCTGTACGGCGATCACGATGCCGCCCTTGGCGGTGCCGTCGAGCTTGGTCAGCACCACACCGGTCACGTTGACCACCTCGGTGAAGACCCGGGCCTGCTCAAGGCCGTTCTGGCCGGTGGTGGCGTCGAGGATGAGCAGGGTCTCGTCGATCGGGCCGTGCTTCTCGACGACGCGCTTGACCTTGCCCAGCTCGTCCATCAGGCCGATCTTGTTCTGGAGCCGGCCGGCGGTGTCGATCAGCACGGTGTCCACGCCGGTGTCGATGCCCCGCTTGACCGCGTCGAAGGCCACGCTGGCCGGGTCGGCGGCCTCCGGCCCGCGGACGGTCTCCGCGCCGACCCGGCCACCCCAGGTCTCCAGCTGGTCGGCGGCGGCGGCGCGGAAGGTGTCGGCCGCGCCGAGCAGCACGGTACGGCCGTCGGCGACCAGCACCCGGGCGATCTTGCCGCAGGTGGTGGTCTTGCCGGCGCCGTTGACCCCGACCACCAGCAGCACCGCCGGGACGCCGTCCTTCGGGGCGGTCAGCAGCGACCGGTCCAGGCTCGGGTCGAGGGCGTTGACCAGTTCGGCGGCGAGCAGGGCGCGCAGCTCGGTGGCGGACCGGGTGCCGAGCACCCTGGTCCGCTCCCGGAGCCGGTCGACGATGTCCCGGGTGGCGTCGATCCCGACGTCGGCGGTGATCAGGCTGTCCTCGATCTCCTCCCAGGCGTCCTCGTCGAGGTGGTCGCGGGAGAGCAGCCCGAGCAGGCCCTTGCCGAAGGCGTTCTGCGAGCGGGACAGCCGGGAGCGCAGCCGGACCAGTCGGCCGGCGGTCGGCTCGGGCACCTCGACGGTGGGCGCGGGCGCCTCCACCACGGGCGGCGGCTCGACCAAAATCCCGGTGGAGAGGTCGGACTCGGATGCCTCGACGGGCGGCCCGGCGAGGTCCTCCTCGGCCCGGGTGTCCACCTCCGTCTCAGGCAGCGGCGGTTCGGGGCGCCGACGCAGCCGTGGCACCACCAGCCCGAGGCCGCCGAGGATCAGCACGCCGAGCAGGGCGAGCGCGATGAGGAGGTATTCCTTCATGCCGAAATCCTGTCAGATGCCGGCAGCGGCGTCCCAGCCACCGCACCTGGCCGGCGTGCGAGCTGCGAGTACGCTCGCCCAGCCGTGGCTGGCGCAGCCGCCGACCGGGTAGAAATGACGAGATCGGCTCACCCTGGAGGTCATTCATGCCGGCTCCCCGCCTGCTCATCGGCCCGTTGCTGCGCCGGGTCGTCGGCACGCGGGCCACGATCTGGGTGGAAACCAGTGCGCCCGCGACGGTCCGGGTCCGCACGGCCGACGGCGCCGAGGGCTCCGCGGCCACCTTCTCGGCGTACGACCACCACTACGCGCTCGTCGTGGTGACAGGGCTCACCCCGGACAGCACGACGGCGTACGAGGTGCTGGTCGACGACGAGGTGGCCTGGCCGGAGCCGCGCGACGGCTTCCCGCCGTGCGTGATCCGTACCCGTGCCGTCGACGACCTGGACCAGCCGGTGCAGTTGGTGTTCGGCTCCTGCCGGGAGACCACCCAGCACTCGACCGCCCGAAAGCTGCCCCCGGACGCGCTCGACGCGTACGCCCGGCGGTTGATGGCCGACCCGGACCAGGCCGCCGCCCAGCCCGACCTGCTGGTGCTGCTCGGCGACCAGGTCTATGCCGACGTGACCTCCCCCACGGTCCGGCGGCTGCTGAAGCGGCGCCGTCGGCGGCCCAAGGGCGCGCCACGCGACCAGGTGGTCAGCTTCGACGAGTACACGAAGCTCTACCTGGAGTCGTGGCGGGACCCGGAGATCCGCTGGCTGTTCTCCACGGTCCCGAGCGTGATGATCTTCGACGACCACGAGGTCATCGACGACTGGAACACCTCGGCCGAGTGGCGGGCCGACATGCGCGACCAGCCCTGGTGGGCGGAGCGGATCAGCAGCGGCCTCGCCTCGTACTGGGTCTACCAGCACCTGGGCAACCTCTCGCCCGACGAGATCGCCGCCGACCCGGTCTTCGCCAGGGTCAGCGCGGCGGAGGACGCCACCGGCGTGCTGCGCGAGTTCGGGCAGCGGGTCGACACCGAGGCCGACCTCGCCCACGACACCGAGCGGTGGCGGGCCGTGCAGTACCAGTGGAGCTACGCGCTGGACCTGGGCCGGACCCGACTGGTCATGCTGGACAACCGGTGCAGCCGGGTGCTGGAGCCCGGCCAGCGGGCGATGCTGCCCCCGGGCGAGTGGTCGTGGTTCCTCGACCGGGCCCACGGCGTCTACGACCACCTCGTGGTCGGCGCGTCCCTGCCCTGGCTGCTGCCGCCGGGCATCCACCACGTGGAGGCGTGGAACGAGAAGCTCGCCGACTCCCGACAGCGCCGGGTCGCCCGGCTGTCGGAGAAGCTGCGCCGGGCGCTGGACCTGGAGCACTGGGCCGCGTTCCGCCGCTCGTTCGACGCGCTCGGCGCCCTCTTCGCCCGCATCGGCAGCGGCACCCCCGGCGAGCCCGGCGAGCGGGTCGGGGCCGGGCCGGCGTACGCGCCACCGGCGTCGATCAGCGTGCTCTCCGGCGACGTGCACCACTCGTACGTGGCGCGGGCGCGGTTCGACGACCCGGACGTGGTCACCCCGGTGCACCAGCTCACCTGCTCGCCCATCCACAACCAGGTGCCCGCCGGGGTGCGCCCGCTGATGAAGCTGGGCTGGCTGTCCGGGCCGACCGGGGCCACCCGGGCCCTCGCCCGCACCGCCGGGGTCCGCCGCCCGCCGTTTCGGTGGAAGCGGCTGGCCGGGCCGTACTTCGGCAACGCGGTCGCCACGTTGGTACACGCGGGGCGGACGGCCGAGGTGACCATCGAGGGCACCACCAGCGCGGGCCACCTGCGTGAGGTGATGCGGCAGCGCCTCACGTCCGGCGACTGACCTTCCGCCGTACCGCCTGGGGTTTCGGCGGCCGAGCGGCGACGTGAGGCATCGAGTCGCGACTTTGCCCCGTTCCGCTCCGTGGCGTGGTCAGCCTGCCCATACTCGCGGCGACTGCATGGTTGATGCCGAAACGAGACATTCAACAGCGATGATCTTCCCGTGTTCCGTCAGGACACGCTCTGCCCTTGCCGTGCGAGGGCACGGTCACCCGTCGGGTGGAAGGAAGAATTGCATGGGGATTCCCTGGCTTGCCGATGTCCTGCGAGCGGCCGGCGTCGCGGTCGTCGAGGAAGGAGACTGGCGCTCGCGGGGTGTCAGCGGCTCTTTCGCCCCGATCGGGGTGCTGTGGCATCACACCGCCGCCACATCCAGCCCGAGCAGACCGGCACCGGCTCTGGGCGTCTGCATCAGCGGCCGATCCGACCTGCCCGGTCCCCTGTGTCATGCGCTGGTGGACTACAACGGCGTGTTCCACCTGATCTCCGCCAACCGCGCCAACCACGCCGGCAACAGCCGGGGCAGCGGGCCCATCCCCGTGGGCAGCGGCAACACGCTGCTGATCGGGTGGGAGATCGACTACAACGGCGTCAACCAGTCGATGACCGCAGCCCAGTACGCCGCGTCCGTCGCCGCCACCGCCGCGGTGCTCCGCACGCTGGGCCGCGACGCCAGCTACGCCCGGGGCCACCGCGAGACCAGCACAACCGGAAAGATCGACCCCTCCTTCATCGACCTCGACGCGATGCGCCGCGACGTCGCAGCCGCCATGGCCGGCGGTCCGGCCCCCAACCCGAACAACGGCCCGATGTTCCACCAGGCGCGTTACCCGAACGGGTCGTGGACGGGGTTCCAGCCGTTGGCTGGCTACGGGACGACAGCCCCCGGCGAGGCACGCGACATGGCGATCGCCGGGATGCCGGACGGCTCCGCCCACGTCCTCATCGTCGGCACCGACAGCGGCATCTACCACGAGATCCGCAGGGCCAACGGCGTCTGGACCGGACTCCAGCCACTGACCGGCATGGGCACACCCACCACCGCAGCCGGCAGCCGCGTCAGCATCGCCGGAATGCCCGACGGATCCGCCCAGGTCCTCATCGTCGGCGCGAACAGCGGCATCTACCACCAGACCCGCAACCCCAACGGCACCTGGACCGGATTCCAACCCGTCAGCGGCTACAACACGTCATCCCCCGCAGCCGGCAAGGACGTCGCCATCACCGCAATGCCCGACGGCTCCGCCCAGATGCTCATGGTCGGCGCCGACAACGGCATCTACCACCAGACCCGCAACCCCAACGGCACCTGGACCGGACTTCAACCCCTGACCGGCATGGGCACACCCACCACCGCAGCCGGCAGCCGCGTCAGCATCGCCGGAATGCCCGACGGATCCGCCCAGATCCTCATCGTCGGCGCCGACAACGGCATCTACCACCAGACCCGCAACCCCAACGGCACCTGGACCGGATTCCAACCCGTCAGCGGCTACAACACGTCATCCCCCGCAGCCGGCAAGGACGTCGCCATCACCGCAATGCCCGACGGCTCCGCCCAGATGCTCATGGTCGGCGCCGACAACGGCATCTACCACCAGACCCGCAGCCCCAACGGCACCTGGGCCGGGCTCCAGCCACTGACCGGCGTCGGCACACCCACCACGGCAGCCGGCAGCAACGTCAGCATCACCGGCACGCCCGACGGCTCCGCCCAGGTGACCATCGTCGGCAGGCGCTGACGAAGCACCTCGGGAGATCGCTCCGAGCGGCCCGGCCGGTTGCGGGCGGGACAGTGCCTCCCCCGTCAGCGAGACTCGCGATCGAGCTGTCGCGGGCCGCTGCGGGGGAGGCTCGGCGGATTGAGCAAGCCCGTGGCGGATGACCCCGACACCCGGGCACGATCGGGACACTCCACGCACGTCGGCAGCCGGCCCCCGACGTACGAACGCTCACCATCGCCCAGCGTGAGGCGGGTCACCGTACGCCGTACCCTGGCACCGTGGACGAGCATCAGCCGGAGACCCTGCGGGCCGTGGAGCACGAACTGACCGCGCTGCTGCGCCGTGGGCGGACGCTCTCCTGGGAGGTCGCCAAGGAGGTGCACCCCGACCTGGATCCGAACGCGTACGGGCTGCTGCTCTGGCTGCGCCGGTGCGAGTCCATCCGGCTGACCGACCTGGCCGCCCGGCTGGGGGTCGGCAAGGGGACGCTGAGCCGGCAGATCAACAGCCTGGAGGCGCTGGGGCTGGTGCGCCGGGAGTCGGACCCGGGCGACCGGCGGGCGTCCCCGCTCAGCCTGACTGCGGAGGGGCAGCGCCGGTTCGACGCCGCCCGGTCGTCCCGGCTGGCGGAATTCCGGCGCATTCTGGAGCGCTGGGAGAGGCGGGACGTGGAGGACTTCGCCCAGCTCCTGCGGCGTTTCAACGACGCCCTCGACTGATCCGCGACCGGTGCCGCCGGGAATGGATCCCCCTCTGGGCTGGTTGTTGCTTCAGGCAACCAAATCACATGGTTGCTCCAGGCAACCACTTCTCTCCCACCGGAGGCAGCCACGATGTCCTCAACGGCAGCGCCCAGCCGGGCGACCGGCGTCGCCATGTCCCACCGGCAGATCCTGGAGGCCCTCTCCGGACTGCTGCTGGGCATGTTCGTCGCGATCCTCTCCTCCACGGTCGTCTCGAACGCGCTGCCGCGGATCATCACCGAGCTGCGCGGCGGCCAGTCCGCGTACACGTGGGTGGTCACCTCGATGCTTCTGGCGACCACCGCAACCATCCCGCTGTGGGGCAAGCTCTCCGACCTGATCAGCAAGAAGGCCCTGGTCCAGCTCTCCCTGGTGATCTACGTGCTGGGCTCGGTGCTGGCCGGGTTGTCCCAGTCGACCGAGTGGCTGATCGCCTGCCGGGTGCTCCAGGGCGTCGGCGCCGGCGGCCTCACCGCGCTGGCCCAGGTGATCATGGCTTCGATGATCTCGCCCCGCGAGCGGGGCCGCTACAGCGGCTACCTCGGCGCGGTGATGGCCGTCGGCACCATCGGCGGCCCGCTGATCGGCGGCGTGATCGTCGACACCTCCTGGCTCGGCTGGCGCTGGTGCTTCTACGTCGGCGTGCCGTTCGCCCTCGCCGCCCTCGTCGTGCTCCAGAAGACCCTGCACCTGCCCGTGGTCCGTCGCCAGGTGAAGATCGACTGGTGGGGCGCCACCCTGATCACCGCCGCCGTGTCGCTGCTGCTGATCTGGGTCTCCCTCGCCGGCGACAAATACGACTGGCTGTCCTGGCAGAGCGCCGTGATGGTGGTCGGGGCGCTGCTGATCGGCGCGCTGGCGATCCGGGTCGAGACCCGCGCCGCCGAGCCGGTCATCCCGCCGCGGCTGTTCCGCCACCGCACCATCACCCTGGCCACCGTCGCCAGCATCGCGGTCGGCGTCGGCATGTTCGGCGCGTCGGTCTTCCTCAGCCAGTACTTCCAGATCAGCCGCGGCCAGAGCCCGACCATGTCCGGCCTGATGACCCTGCCGATGATCCTCGGCCTGCTGGTCTCGTCCACGGTGACCGGCCGGGTCATCACGAAGACCGGGCGCTGGAAGCGGTACCTGGTCGCCGGCACGACGCTGCTCACCATCGGCTTCGCCCTCATGGGCACGCTCCGCTACGACACCAATTTCTGGGTGCTCAGCTGCTACATGGCCATCGTCGGCGTCGGGCTGGGCATGACCATGCAGAACCTGGTGCTCGCCGTGCAGAACACCGTCGGCACGCGCGACCTCGGCGCGGCCAGCTCGGTGGTGGCCTTCTTCCGCAGCCTCGGCGGCGCGGTGGGCGTCTCCGCCCTCGGCGCGGTCCTGGGCCACCGGGTATCGGGCTTCATCGCCGACGGGCTCGCCGGCCTCGGCCTTCCGGCCTCCGCCTCGGGCGGCAGCGGCCTGCCCGACGTGCACGCCCTGCCCGCCCCGATCCGCACGGTCGTGGAGAGCGCGTACGGCCACGGCGCCGGCGACGTCTTCCTGGCCGCCGCACCGCTCGCGCTGATCGCGCTGATCGCGGTGAGCTTCATCAAGGAGGTCCCGCTGCGGCGGGACAACGGGCCGACGGCCGATGAGGCCGAGCGCGAGTCGGCGGTCGCAGACGGGGCCGAGCGGCAGCCGGCGGCGGCCGGCAAGGTCGACACGGCGGCGGTGGCCGGCAAGGTCGACACGGCAGCGGTCCGCAGCGGCGGCCGGAGCTGAGGAGACGGCATGAGCGTGGGAGCACCTCTCGACCGGGAGGACTACGGCCCGGCGGCCCGTCCGCTGCCCTTCGAGCGCGGCACGGACGGGCCCCGCGTGGTACTGGTCGGCGTCGACGGCACCCGGACCTCGCTGCGGGCCACCTCGTACGCGGCAGGGCTGGCCCGTCGGCAGGGCGCGGGGCTGGTCGTGGTCTTCGTCAGCACACCGGCCCCCTACACGGCCATGATGCCGGGACTGGTGGCCGAATCCGTCCAGCAGACCCACGACGAGCTGGCCGCCGAGCTGCGCGAGGAGTGCCGCCGCGACGCCGAGGAGCTGGGCCTGCCGGTCACGTTCCTGTGCCGGCGCGGGGACGCGTACGCCGAACTGTGCGCGGCGGCCGACGAGACCCGGGCGGACCTGGTGGTGGTCGGCTCCTCCGAGCAGGCCGGCCACCGGCTGGTCGGGTCCGTCGCCACCCGCCTGGTCCGCACCGGCCGCTGGCCCGTCGTCGTCGTTCCCTGACCGGAGGGGCGCTGCCGCCTCCCCCGGCTAGGGCCCTGTACCGCATGGGGTGAGTGCGATAGCCGCGGTCTTGATCGATGGATCGCGGCGAAAACCCTGATCATGTTGTCGGCCCTGGTCGATGTGGGTGGGCGGGTGAGGTGGGACAGGACAGCGGGCCGGCCGTCCGAGCGGCGGGGGCGCCGGGCGGGTAGTGCCACCTCGCCCCCTTTGCTCTGCTGCCGCCACCGCAACACCAGCGCCTGCCGTGCAACACCAACACCAACACCAGCGTCACGCAGTCGCTTCGGGTCGGGTAGCGGCACGAGGGGTCGGCAGAATCGTCACGCTCCGCGAGCGTTGCGCCGGGGGCAGCAGAGCAAAGGGGGCGCTGCGGGGTTGCCCGCCAGTCGGCGACGATGTCAGCGGCGGCGCTCCCGCCCCGCCCCTGGGGTGGGACTTCACGATCGTCTGCTGATTTTGGAGAACCCGCCCGGCGTGTCGTCTCACAAATCAGCAGACGATCACGCCACGACAGGCCGCCCTGCACCCCGACGCGACCGTGCACATCGTCGCCACCAAGGCGGCTGCGCCGATGACTTCGACACAGGCCCTAATCCGATCGCCGGCTGTCGGAGGGACCGGTCAGAATGACCCGATGACCTGGAGAGCACCGGAGATCACCCGGACCCCCGAGCCCTACGTCGGCGACGAGCGCACCATGCTGGAGGGCTGGCTGGATTACCACCGGCAGACCCTGCTGCTCAAGTGCGCCGGGCTGACCGCCGAGCAGCTACGGACGCCGAGCGTCGAGCCCTCGGGGCTCACCCTGCTCGGCCTGGTCCGGCACCTGGCCGAGGTGGAGGCCTCGTGGTTCCGGGAGGACTTCGCCGGCGAGCGGATCGACCACCCCTACTGCACGCCGGAGAACCCGGACGCCGACCTCGACGTCAGCGCCGCCGACGCCGAGGCCGACTTCGCCACCTACCACCGGGAGGTGGCGCTGGCCCGCGCCGCCACCGCCGGCCGATCCCTCGACGAGACCTTCACCGAGGTCGGCCCGAAGCGCCGGACGTTCAACCTGCGCTGGGTCTACGTGCACCTGATCGAGGAGTACGCCCGGCACAACGGCCACGCCGACCTGATCCGCGAACGCATCGACGGCGTCACCGGCGAGTGACCGACCCGGCCGCCGCCTCGCGCCTTCAGTACGCCAGCGCGGCCCGCAGGTAGCGCAGGTCAGCCGGGCCGCTCCAGCGCAGCGCCGACAGCCCGGCGACGCGGGCGCCCCGGATCGCCCGGTCCTCGTCGTCGACGAAGAGCACCCGGGCCGGCGGGGTCTCCAGCGCGTCGCAGGCGGCCTGGAAGTACTCCTTCGCCGGCTTACTCACCCCGATCTCCGAGGAGTTGACCACCACGTCGAGCTCGCCGACCAGGCCGAGCGCGGCGAGGTCGGCGTCGAGCAGGTCGGTGGCGTTCGTGCCGAGCCCGACCCGGATCCCTCCGGCCCGCGCCTCGCGGACGAAGTCGAGCACCTCGGAGTCCACCTCGCCCCGATAGCGCTGCCACTGCTCGACGGCGGCTCGGGCCCGCTCGGGGTCGCCCACCGAGTCGGTCAGCGCGTCGGAGACGCTGGTCATCCAGTCGGCGTGGCTGACCCTGCCGGTCAGCACCGGCTGGAGCCGCCCCCAGTGCATGGCGATCTCGGTGAGCACGCCCTCGGACAGCCCGTACTCCCGCTCCACCCCGGCAGCCACCGTCGGGTCCCACCGCCGCAGGACGCCGTCGAAATCCATCAGGAGCGCCGTCGCCCGTTCCCGACCCACTACTCGTTCTCCTCGCCGCGGCCACGCCGCTCGTCGTCCCCGTCGGCCCGGTTGAGCCGTTGGCTGATCACCTGGGTCACCCCGTTGCGCATGGTCACGCCGTACAGGGCGTCGGCGATCTCCATCGTCCGCTTCTGGTGGGTGATGACAATCAGCTGACTCTTCTCCCGCAACTGTGCCAGCAACGTGATCAACCTGCCCAGGTTGACGTCGTCGAGGGCCGCCTCCACCTCGTCCATGATGTAGAACGGGCTGGGCCGGGCCCGGAAGATCGCCACCAGCATGGCCACCGCGGTCAGCGACCGCTCGCCGCCGGAGAGCAGGGAGAGCCGCTTGATCTTCTTACCCGGCGGACGGGCCTCCACCTCCACGCCGGTGATGAGCAGGTCGTCGGGTTCGGTGAGGATCAGCCGGCCCTCGCCACCGGGGAAGAGCACCGTGAAGACCTGCTCGAACTCCCGGGCGGTGTCGGCGAACGCGCTGGCGAAGACCTCCAGGATCCGGTTGTCGACGTCCTTGACCACGGTGAGCAGGTCCCGGCGGGTGGCCTTGAGGTCCTCCAACTGCTCGGTGAGGAACTTGAAGCGTTCCTCCAGCGCGGCGAACTCCTCCAGCGCGAGCGGGTTCACCTTGCCGAGCAGGGCCAGCTCCCGCTCCGCCTTGGCGGCCCGCTTCTCCTGCACCGGGCGCTCGTAGGAGACCGGCTCGGGCAACTGCAGCCCGTCCCGCTCGGCCGCCGCCACGTCCGCCTGCGTCGGCGGCACGGGCTGGTGCGGGCCGTACTCGGCAACCAGGGTCTCCACGTCCAGGCCGAAGTCCTCGGCGGCCTTCGCCTCCAACTGCTCGATGCGCAGCCGCTGCTCGGCGCGGGCCACCTCGTCCCGGTGCACCTGGCTGGTCAGCCGCTCCAGCTCCGCGCCGAGGCGCTTGGCCGCGCCGCGTACCTCGGACAACTCGGCCTCCCGGGTGGCGCGTTCGCGCGCCACGGCGTCCCGGTGCTCCTCGGCCCGCGCGATCGTGGTGGCCAGCCGGGCCAGCGCCTCGCGGGCGCCGCCGGCCACGGCGCGGGCGATGTCCGCGCCCCGGGCCCGGGCGGCCCGCCGGGCCGCCGCGCGCTCCCGCGCGGCCCGCTCGGCGGTGGCCTGCCGGCGCAGCGAGTCGGCCCGGCCGGCGATCGAGGAGACCCGCTCCTCGGCGGTACGCACCGCGAGTCGGACCTCCATCTCGTTCTGCCGGGCTTGTGGCACCATCGCGGCGAGTTGGTCGCGATCCTCGCTGGACGGCTCGGCGTCGAGCGGGGTGGCCTCGGCCAGCCGGAGCCGTTCCGCCAGCTCGGCCAGGGCGGTCAGGTCGCGTTCCCGGGCTGCCTCGGCGCGGGACCGGGAGTCGCCGAGCCGGTCGGTCTCCGCCTTCGCCGACCGGGCGGCGGCACCCAGTTCGGCGAGCCTGCGGGCGGCGGCGTTGCGGTGGCTCTCGGCCTCCCGCTTCGCGGCGGCGGCGTGCTGCACCATCTCCTTCGCGGCGGCCACCTCGGCGCGCGCCTCGCCGAGCTGGTCGCGCAGCTCGGCGGCGGCCCGCTCGGCGGCCGTCCGGTTGGTCCGGGCCTCCTCCACGGCGGCCTGCACCTCGATGAAGCTGGGCGCCTTGGCCGACCCGCCGGCCGCCGCGTACGCCCCGACCACGTCGCCGTCCCCGGTGACCGCGCGCAGCTCGGGGTTGCCGGCGACCAGCTCGGACGCGGCGGCTAGGTCGTCGACCAGCACCACGTCGCGCAGCGCCCGATGCACGGCCGGGCGCAGCTCGGCGGAGCATTCAACCAGGTCGGGGGCCCAGCGGGCGTGTTCGGGCAGCTTCGGGCGCAGCGTGTCGGCCGGCCCGGTCATGCCCGGCCCGGCGGGGCTGCCGACCAGCAGGCCGGCCCGGCCGGCGTCGGCGATCTTCAGCAGCCGCATCGCCTCGACGGCCTCGTCGACGCCGCTGACGGCGACCGCGTCGGCGAGCCCGCCGAGCGCGGCGGCGACCGCCGCGGAGTGGCCGGGGGCGATGGTGAGCAGCCCGGCCAGGCTGCCGAGCAGGCCGGGCACCTCGTCGGCGCGGGCGAGCAGCGCACCCGCGCCGTCCTTGCGGCGCAGCCCGATGGCGAGCGCCTCCTCGCGGGCCTTCTGCGTCGCGGCGTCCTTCTCGGCGGCCCGCTCGGCGTCGGCGAGCGACCGGACGGCGGCCTGCGCCTTCTCCTGCACCACGACCGCCTCGGCGTGCCGGGCGTCGAGGTCGGCGTTGTCCCGGTCGGCCTCGGTGGACTGTTCGGCCACCGCGTCGAGGTCGGCCTGCGCCTGCTCGGCGCGGGCCAGGGCGTCGGTGTGCGCGGCGGCGAGCCGGTCGATCTCCTCACCGGCGCTCGTGGTGCGGGCTCGTGCCGAGTTCACCTGCCCGGTGAGCCGGGCCAGCCCCTCCCGCCGGTCGGCGATGGCCTTGGCCGCCGCGACCAGTTCCCGCTCGGCGGCGGCGAGCTGCCGTTCCAGCTCCTGCCGGTGCTCGACGGCCTCGGCGAGCCGAATCTGGTCGTCGGTGAGCGCCGCCCGCAGCTCCTCCTCCTGCTCGTGGACCCGCTCGGCCTCGGCCTCCAACTGGTCGGGGTCGCGGCCGGGGCGCTCGTCGTCGCCGGTGGCGCTGAGGTGACGCAGCCGCTCCCGGGCGAGCTGCTCGATGGAGCGGAACCGCTCGGACAGCGCGGAGAGCTTGTACCAGGTGTCCTGGGCGGCGGCCAGCAGCGGGGCGTCCTCGGCCAGCGCCGCCTCCAGCTCACCGAGCCGGCCCTGCACCTCGACGTGCTCCGCCTCGACCTGCTCGCGCCGCTCGCGCAGGGCGCTCTCGTCGGCGATCTCCTTGTTCAGGGTGGCGCGCAGGGTGGCCAGGTCGTCGGCGAGCAGGCGAAGCCGGGCGTCGCGCAGGCTGGCCTGGATCGCGGCGGCCCGCCGGGCCACCTCGGCCTGCCGGCCCAGCGGCTTGAGCTGGCGACGCAGCTCGGCGGTGAGGTCGGTGAGCCGGTTGAGGTTGGTCTGCATCGCGTCGAGCTTCCGCAGCGCCTTCTCCTTGCGCTTGCGGTGCTTGAGGACGCCGGCCGCCTCCTCGATGAACGCCCGCCGGTCCTCCGGCTTGGCGTGCAGCATCCCGTCGAGCCGGCCCTGCCCCACGATGATGTGCATCTCCCGGCCGATGCCGGAGTCCGACAGCAGCTCCTGGATGTCGAGCAGGCGGCAGGAGTCGCCGTTGATCTCGTACTCGCTCTCGCCGGAGCGGAACATCCGGCGGGTGATGGAGACCTCGGTGTACTCGATCGGCAGCGCGCCGTCGGTGTTGTCGATGGTGAGGGTGACCTCGGCCCGGCCCAGCGGCGCCCGCCCGGCGGTGCCGGCGAAGATGACGTCCTCCATCTTGCCGCCGCGCAGCGCCTTGGCCCCCTGCTCGCCGAGCACCCAGGCGATGGCGTCGACGACGTTGGACTTGCCGGAGCCGTTCGGGCCCACCACGCAGGTGATCCCGGGCTCCAGCTTCAGCGTCGTCGTGGAGGCGAAGGACTTGAACCCCTTCACCGTCAGGCTCTTGAGATACACCTTCTCGATCCTCGTCCGGTGGTCGCCGACCGTCGTGGGCTGCGCGGACCTGGTGAACCCGCAGACTAACCCGGCGTCGCCGGGGGCCGCGCACGCGACCCGCCCCGGGCGTCCGTCCGCCGCCGGCTCGGCGCGACCGACGCGGGGCGTCAGCGGTACGGATCGCCGGACCGACCCTTGATCAATTATTCAAGATCAGGAAATGGCGTCGGGAAATGGCCCCGGACATGGCTGCGCGCCGGCACATAAGTGTCGGCGCGCGATTTTGCGTGGTGCGATTCAGTTGTCCGACAACCGAAGATCAGGTCAGCGCCGGCTCGGCCAGACGGAGCAGATCATCCGCCTCCGCCGCAGCCGCCGCGAGCCGATCATTCTCGGCACGCAGGCGCGTGATCTCGAACTCCAGTGCCTGAACCCTGGACCGCAGTCGGGTGACCTCGTCGAGCAGACGCCGATCGGGCGCTGCACCTACGTGGCCATAGAGGGCCTTCGCCATACTGACTCCTTGATATGCGCTGCCGGAAAGGCCGGCCAACGCGCGCCCACTCGTTCGCGGCTGCCATTCCCAGCGATTCTGGGCATGACCGGGGCGCGACTGGCGACACCTACATATTGAGCCGACAACCGCCATTCGTCAAGTTCCCGCAGGCCGTAGATCATCTCCACGTCTGCCGGTCCACTTGTCGGGGGCTGCCACCAGGCACGGACACGCTCTGTCCGGACGCGTTAACTGTACGCCTCGGATCACCGGAAGTGGCCATCCGTGCGAGTGGGATTCGCTTAACTCTTCCTTAGCCACGTTGCCGCAGCTCGCACCGCACCCGTAGGTTCAGCCCGCAACCGACCCGTGGAGGCGACAGGCGTGTATGGCTCGAACGACCCGAACGACCCGGAGGGCGCCCGCCGGCGCCAGGGACCCCCGGCCGACAAGCCCGCCTGGCTGACCGACCGGCCCGAGCCTCGGTCGGCGTACCTGTTCGGGGACGAGCCGGACCAGCCGGGTGACCGGTGGGCCGCCGATCCGCGCAGCGCGGAGCCGACCGACCGGCCGTGGGCGCGGCAGCCCACCGCTCAGCCGGGGCGGCCGGGCGACGAGCCCTGGCGGGAGGAGCCCACCGGCCGGTGGCAGCCCGCGAGCGAGCCGCAGCGGCCGGAGGGCGAGCCGTGGCAGCCCGGCGCCGAGCCGTGGCACAACCAACCGACCGGGCAGTGGCACGACCGGCCGACCGGGCGGCAGTCGCATGACCAACCGACCGGGCAGTGGCACGACCAGCCGACCGGGCAGTGGCACGACCGTCCCGTCGGTGGGCCGGGGGACGCGGAGCGCACCCGGGTCGTGCCGGTCGTCGGGCCCGCCGCGTCGGCGGCCGGCGGACCCGGGGCGGGCCTCACGGCGTACCGGGGAGGCCAGGCCGGGGACGCCCCGGCCGAGGGCGAGGGGCGGCACCGGCCGGCCCGCCGGTTCCCGCGACCGCTGCTGATCGGCGGGGCCGCCGCGGCGGCCACCCTGGTCGTCAGCCTCGGCGTCGGCGCCCTGGCCCTGCCCGGCGGGGACGGCCCACGGACCGAACCGGCCGCCGCCGACAGCCCGGTCGCCGCCGCGCCGGCCGGCCCCGACGCGACGTCCGCCTCCTCGCCGAGCGCCTCACCCACCACCGCCCGCCCGTCGGCCACGCCAAGTCGGACCGCCAAGCCGACGCCGGAGCCCAGCCGGTCCACCGCCGCGTCGCGGAGCAACCAGCGCAGCACCCCGGCGACGACGTCCCGCAGCGTCGCCGGGACGGGCGTCAGCAGCCAGGCCCGGCAGGTCGTCGACCTCGTCAACGCCGAACGGGCCAAAGCCGGCTGCGGGGCGCTGAAGATCAACAGCAAGCTGACAACGGCCGCCCAGGCGCACAGCCAGGACCAGGCCGACCACCGGAAGATGTCGCACGACGGCAGCGACGGCAGCAACGTCGGCAAGCGGCTCGACCGGGTCGGGTACGCGTGGCGCGCGTACGGCGAGAACGTCGCCTGGAACCAGCAGACCCCGGCCGCGGTGATGAGCGCCTGGATGAACAGCTCCGGGCACCGGGCCAACATCCTGAACTGCTCGTTCACGGAGATCGGCGTCGGCGTGGCCACCAGCAACGGGCCGTACTGGACGCAGGACTTCGGCACCCCGCGCTGAGGCGGCGAGCGTGACCCCTGCGGCCCGGGCGAGTCGTCGCAGGGGCCCCGCTCGTTTCACCGGGTGAGGCCCGCCGAGGCGGTACGTGGGGGCGGCAGGCCCGACCGGGCGGCCGGGGGCCGCGAGCTACCCGGGAGCTGCCGATGCGGATCCGGCTGCGCTCGCCCGGCGTGGGGTGTGGGCCGCGCCGGCTGCTGCGGTCACTCGTCGCGGTGGCGCTGCTCACGGCGGCGTACGGCTGCCGGGCGGACCTGCTCCCACCGGGCTCGCCCACCCCGTGGCCGGCCGACTCGGCCCGGCACTGGCGCTGGCAGTGGCAGCTCACCGGGCCGCTCGACACCACCGTCGACGCGGACGTCTTCCTGCTCGACCCGGTGCGTACCACCGCCACCGAGACCGCGGCGCTGCGCGCCCGGGACCGCCGGCTGGTCTGTCAGGTCGCCGTCGGCTCGTACGCCGGGACGGATCCGGACGCCGACCGGTACCCGGCGGCGGTGCGCGGCGTGGCAGGCCCCCGGCCGGACACCCGCTGGGTGGACGTCCGGCGGTGGGACGTGCTGGAGCCGATCCTCGCCGACCGGTTCCGGCTCTGCCGGGGCAAGGGCTTCGGCGCGGTGGCGCTGGCCGACGCCGACGGGTACGCCCACCGGCCCGGCCTCCCCCTGGACTTCGACGACCAGTTGCTGTTCAACCGGCGGGTCGCCGCGCTGGCCCGCACGCTGAGCCTCTCCCCCGGCCTGCTGGGCGACGTGCCGCAGGTGGCCGCGCTGGCGCCGGACTTCGACTTCGCGGTCGACGAGGAGTGCGTCCGGCTGCGCCGGTGCGCCAAGCTGCTGCCGTTCGCCGAGGCCGGAAAGCCGGTGTTCCACGTCGAGTACACCGGCGACCCCGCCGGGTTCTGCGTGGCCACGGTCGGGTACGGCTTCGCCTCGATGCGCAAGGACCGCCGGCTCGACGTGTGGCGGGCACCGTGCCCGGCCGCTCCCTGACCGCCCGGGCCAGCGTGTGCCGCGTCAGCCGGTGGCGGCCGGGGTCGCGGCGTCGTCCGACCCGCGCTGCCGGGGCACGCCGGCCTCCTCGGCGCTCAGGGGCATCGCCAGCTCCTCCAGCGACTTCCCCTCGGCCCTGACGCCGAGGAGCAGCTCGACGATGCCGCCGACGATCATCACGGAGGCGCCGATCACGAAGGCGAGCACGGTGTCGCCGACCTGGCCGCTGCCGACCAGCTTCGAGAACAGCAGTGGGCCGGTGATGCCGCCGGCGGCGGTGCCGAGCAGCAGCAGGCCGGAGACGATGTACGACCCGGCGATCATCGGCACCCGGCCGACCGTGTCGAAGAGCCGCCCCAGCAGCAGCAGCGGGCCGAGCAGGTTGCCGACCGCGATCACCGCGAAGTAGTAGCCGCTGTTGCCCGGCGGCACCTCGAAGAAGGTCTCCAGGATCTGGGCGAAGCCGAAGGTGATGGCGTTGTAGAGGAACGCCTGCCCGACGAAGAGCGAGAAGCCGAGGACGGCGCGCTTCGGGTACCGGGCGAAGAGGGTCTTCGCGATGGTCAGGAAGCCGGTGCTGCGGCGCTGGCGGATCTCGATGTAGCTGTCGGCGGCGTCGAGTTCCCGGCCGGTCTCCCGCTCCACCTCCTGCTCGACGGAGTCGACCAGCCGCTCGGCCTCCTCGCTCCGGCCGTGGATGAACAACCATCGTGGGCTCTCGGGCACGTGCCGGCGGACCAGCAGGACCGCCACCCCCAGCACCGCGCCGAGGCCGAACGCCACCCGCCAGCCGACGCCGGTGGGCAGGCCGTTGAGCAGCGGCACGGTCAGCAGCGCGCCCAGCGCGGGATGGTGACCTCTAGGCCGTCGAGGATCCACACCGTGCCGAGGCCGATGACGATCATCCAGTGCCAGCGGGACCACGGGAGCCGGTCGAGCCGGGCCGGCACGTTGGTCCGTACGGTGCCGGCCCGCACGTCGGCGCTCATGGCCGGCTCCGCGGGGATTCGGGTTCGTCCGGGGCATCGGCCCGGGGGCCGTCCACCGGCATGCGCTGTGCGTCCATGACGGCCCAGATGCCCCGCGGGCCGGGCGGTCAATCCTGCCGTCACGTTGACGGGACGCACCCCGGTCGGGGTGCCCCGGGTCAGCCCCGGAGCGCCCCCCGGGGCCGGGGCTGGCAGCGGGGACAGCTGTACGAGGAGCGGTTCATGAACGCCTCGCGGCGCATCGGCCTTCCGCACCGCCGGCACGGCTCGCCCTCCCGGCCGTACGCGTTGAGGGCGCGGTCGAAGTAGCCGCTCTCGCCGTTGACGTTGACGTACAGGGCGTCGAAGCTGGTGCCGCCCTCGGTGATCGCCTCGCCGAGGACGTCGCGGACGTGGCCGAGCAGCCGCAGCGTGGTCGGCCCGGTCAGCGCGTCGGTCGGCCGGGCGCCGTGCAGCCGGGCCCGCCACAGCGCCTCGTCGGCGTAGATGTTTCCGACCCCGGAGATCAGGGTCTGGTCGAGCAGCGCCCGCTTCACCTCGGTGCGGCGGCGGCGCAGTGCGGTGACGAAGGCGGCGTCGGAGAACTCCGGGTCCATCGGGTCCCGGGCGATGTGCGCGATCTCCCCCGGCAGTTCCGCCCCGCCCTCGGAGACCGACAGCCCGCCGAACGTGCGCTGGTCGACGAAGCGCAGCTCGGGGCCGTCGTCGGCGAACCGGAACCGGATTCGCAGGTGCAGTTCGTCGGCCGCCGTGGCCGGCTGGAGCAGCAGCTGGCCGGACATGCCGAGGTGACCGAGGATGGCGTCACCGCTGTCCAGCGGCAGCCACAGGTACTTGCCGCGCCGCCGCACGTCGCACACCGTCCGCTCGGCCAGCACGTCGGCGAAGTGCGCCGGGCCGGCCAGGTGGCGGCGGACCGCCCGGGGGTGGCGCACCTCGACGGCGGTGATCCGCCGGCCGGTGACCCATTGGGCCAGGCCCTGCCGGACGGTCTCGACCTCGGGCAGCTCAGGCACGGCCCGCCTCGTCGGCCGCCCGGGCGTCCGGCGCGCTGCCACCGGCCGGGTCCGCTGTGGCCCCGTTCGCCCCGCCGGGGGCGCGCGCCCCCACCGTCGCCGGCGTCCAGGGCTCCCCGGGCTTCCCGGGCTCCCCGGACTCTCCGGGCAACGGCTGTCCGGCCGCCGCGCGCTCGGCTGCGTCTCGCTCGGCCTGGTCTCGCTCGGCCTGGTCTCGCTCGGCCTGGGCGGTCAGCTCCCGCCAGGCGGACTCGGCGGCCCGCTGCTCGGCCTCCTTCTTGCTGCGCCCCTCCGCCCCGCCGTAGCGGTTGCCGGCGACCACCACCCACGCGGTGAACGTCTTGAGGTGGTCGGGGCCGGTGCCCTCGATCCGGTACTCCGGGACGCCCAGCCCCAGCGCGGCGGTCAGCTCCTGCAGGCTGGTCTTCCAGTCAAGCGCGGCGCCCCGCCCGGCCGACTCGGCCATCAGCGGGTCGAACAGCCGGTGGATCGCAAGGGCGGCGGTGTCGAGGCCGTACTGGAGGTAGATCGCGCCGAGCAGGGCCTCCAGGGTGTCGGCGAGGATGCTCGCCTTGTCCCGGCCGCCGGTGCTCTCCTCGCCCTTGCCCAGCAGCAGGTACGCGCCCAGCCCGTCCGGGCCCAGCCCGCGCGCCACGTCGGCGAGCGCGCGCATGTTCACCACGCTCGCCCGCAGCTTCGCGAGTTGCCCCTCGGGCAGGTCGGGATGGTTGTGGAAGAGCGCGGTGGTGATCACCACGCCGAGCACCGAGTCGCCGAGGAACTCCAGCCGCTCGTTGGTGGGCAGGCCGCCGTTCTCGTACGCGTACGAGCGGTGGGTCAGGGCCCGCTCCAGCAGTTCCGGGCTCAGCGAGACCCCGAAGGCGGACTCCAGGTGGCCGACGGGGGCCCGCCGCCGCTTGTCGTTGGTCATGATGCGGTTACCTCTTCGTTCGCGACCGGGCGGGCCGCGCACGGCAGGCCCTCCGGGGTCGGCGCGGAGCGCGCGGCTGGTCGGGCCGGGACGGGACGGGCGGTCACAGGCTCACCTCGGTATCGGTGGTGCGATCGGCGTGGTCACCGGGCTGGGCGGGGGTTTGCGGAGCGCGATCGAGCAGCGCGGCGACCGTTTCGGTGGCCCGCCGACGCCACAGGTGGGCGGCGAGGGCGATGCCGGAGGCGACGTCGTCCTCGCGGGCCGCGCCGTGGCAGACGACCACCGTCCCGGCCACCCCCAGCAGGGCCGCCGCCCGGGGGACGCCGCCGCTGGCGGGCGGTCCGCCGGCCATCGCGTACGCGCCCTCGATCGCCTTGAGTAGCACGTTGCCGGTGAAGCCGTCGGTCACCACCACGTCGGCGCGCGCGCCGGAGGCGATGTCGTACCCCTCGACGAGGCCGACGTAGCGCGCTCCGTGGGGCAGGGACACGGCGACGAGCATCGGATCGGCGGTGCGTCGCAGCCGGTCCCCCTTGCCGGCCTCGGTCCCCACGGACAGCAGCCCGACCCGGGGCTCGGCCACCCCGTGCGCGACGGCCGCATAGGCCGCACCGAGCACGGCGTGCCGGACCAGCGTGGCGGGGCCGGGTTCCAGGGAGCCACCGACGTCGAGCAGCACCACCGGGCCGGCGACGGCCGGCAGGGTGGCCACCAGCGCCGGCCGTCGCACGTGTGGCCAGCGGCCGAGGCCCAGGGCGGCGGCGGTGACGGTGGCACCGGTGGCACCGGCGGAGACCACCGCGTCGGCGGTCCCGTCGCGGACGGCGGTGACCGCCGCCCGCACGGTGCTGTCGGCGCGGGCGGCGACGGGGTGGTCGGCCATGCCGACGGCGGCCCGCACCGGCCGGACCGTGACCCTGGTGCGCTGCATCGGGTCGAGGGCACCGATCAGCCCGTCGGCGACCTCGGCGGGGCCGACGAGCAGGAGGTGCAGGTCTGGGTCGGCGCGCATGGCCCGCAGAGCGCCGTCAACCACGACGGCGGGAGCATCGTCCCCGCCGAGGAGGTCAACGGCGATCCGCGCGGTGCCCGGCTCCACCAGAACGCCGGCCGGAACGGGCCGGCCGGCGACGGCGGGAGCCGGGGCACCGGGCGATCGCCAGGATGCGCGCGCCACCCGACCTGGGGTCGGGGGCGTCACTCGGCGTCCAGGTCAGACCTCGATGACCTGGCGGCCGTTGTACGTGCCGCAGACGGAGCAGGCGGTGTGCGGCAGCTTCGCCGACTTGCACTGCGGGCAGGCCACGGTCGCGACCACGGCCGCCTTCCAGTTCGCCCGGCGGGACCGGGTGTTGCTGCGCGACATCTTGCGCTTCGGGACGGCCACGGTTCTTACTCCTCTGTACGGGTCAGTTGCGACAGGCCCGCCCAACGCGGGTCGATCTGCTGGTGACTGTGGTCGGCCGGCAGATCGTCCCGCTGCACCCCGCACTCGGGGCACAATCCTGGGCAGTCCTCCCGGCAGAGCGGGTTGGTCGGCAGCGCGAGCACCACCGCGTCCCGCAGCGCCGGCTCCAGGTCGATCAGATCGTCCTGCATCCGGCCCACCTCGTCCTCGTCGGTCGTCTCGTCCGTGGTGCTGTCCTCGTACGCGTACAGCTCCTGGACGGTCACGGCCACCGAGTCGTTGATCTCGCGCAGGCACCGGCCACACTCGCCCCGGACGGAACCGCTGACGGTCCCCGAGACGAGCACGCCCTCGGACACCGACTGCAGCCTCAGGTCGAGGTCGAGGTCGGTGCCCTCCGGCACGCCGATCAACTCCCCGCCGAGGTCCGCCGGTGCCGGGACGACCCGCTTGACCGTACGCAACGCGCCAGGGCGACGCGGCAGTTCCCTCGTGTCGAGGACCAGCGGCGCCTTGGGGTTGAGTGATGAAGACGAGTGTTTGGGCATAGTCAGACTCCGGCCGGTGAGAGGCCGACAAAAAAGGTTACCTGGGCGACCGCCGGACCGTTGAACCGGGGGCGACGCCCGACCCGCCTTGTCGGCTGCTGAGGTGCCGTTCAGAAGGGTAGCGGGCGATCCGCCTCGTCCCCACCGAAGGTGCCGATCTCCCGCAGCGCGTGCATCTTGTCCCGGCCGCGCTCTATCGAGGCGAGCGCCCGGGTGAGGAACTGCTCGAAGTTCGCCAGCGCGGTGTCGACGTAGTCGTCGACCTCGTCGCGCAGCCGTTGCGCCTCGGCCCGGGCCTCGCCGATGATCCGGGCCCCCTCGTGCTCGGAGGAGACGGTGATCTCGTTCACCGACACCAGGCGGGCGTGTTCCGCCTCACCCTCGCTGATGATCCGGTCGGCCTCGCGCTTGCCGGCGTCCATGATCTTGTCCCGCTCCTCCAACAGGACGGCGGCCCGGCGCAGGTCGGCGGGGAACTCCGCGCGCATCTCGTCGAGGAAGGCGATCATCTCGCCCCGGTCGACCATGCAGTTGTTCCGGGACATCGGGACGGAGCGGGCCTGCTCCACCATGGCGATCAGTTCGTCGATGCGATCGAGCGGGTCCACCGGTACCTCACTCCTGTCGTTCGTCGGCCGACCTACATGATGCGGGCTACGGCCGGGTTCCCGCTCGACCCATCATGTCGCGCCAGGGCCACCGCCCGCCGGTCCGCCCCGCCCGGCGCGCGTCGTGTCGCGCCCCGCAGGGCAGATCGGGCACGGGCGGGCCCGACGAATCGCCCGCAACGGGGCGATCCGGTGGTCGTCGCGCGAGATCGGACGTACGGGTCAGGGGTGCGGGGTGAGCCGGGACCGGAGGGCGTCGCGGACCAGGTCCGGGACGTGGGAGGAGATGTCGCCGCCCCACTTGGCCACGTCCTTGACGAGGCTGGAGGAGAGGAAGGAGTAGAGCGGGTTGGTCGGCATGAACAACGTCTCCACCCCGGCCAGGCCCATGTTCATCTGGGCCATCTGGAGCTCGTAGTCGAAGTCGCTGACCGCCCGCAGGCCCTTGATCAGGACGCTGGCCTGCTGCGCCCGGCAGAAGTCGACCAGTAGGCCACGGAAGGACGCGACCCGCACGTTGTCGTACGAGGACGTCACCTCCCGGAGCATGTCGATCCGCTCCTCGACGGTGAACAGGCCGCTCTTCGACTGGTTCACCAGCACGCCGACGATCACCTCGTCGAAGAGTCGGGCGGCCCGCCCGATGATGTCGAGGTGTCCATTGGTGACCGGGTCGAACGAGCCGGGGCACACCGCACGTCTCATGAGCGGCGACCGTACCAAAGGGTGGTTTCCCCGTATCGGCGGCTGCGCTCCCCGGTGATGCCCTGCACCCAGGCGACCGGGCCGGTCCGGCTGGACCGCTCCACCACCACCAGGGCGTCCGCCGCCAGCCAGCAGCCGTTGACCAGCGCGGCCAGCAGTTCGGTGACCTCGGCGTCGGGCACGGCGTACGGCGGGTCGGCGAACACCACGTCGTACGGCCCGCCGTCCGGCCCGGCCGCCAGCACCGTGGCGACCCGGCCGCTGACCAGCCGGGCGGCCGGGGCGGCCCGCAGCGCGGCGATGTTCTCCCGGACCACGCGGGCGGCCCGGGGATCGGACTCGACCAGCAGCACGTGCGCCGCGCCCCGGGACAGCGCCTCCAGCCCGACCGCTCCGGACCCGGCGTACAGGTCGGCGAAGCGCGCACCGGCCAGGTCGACGTCGGCCTGCACCGCGCTGAACAGCGCCTCCCGCACCCGGTCGGAGGTGGGTCGGGTGCCGGCGCCGGGCGGCGCGGCGATCCGCCGGCCGCCGAGCGTCCCGGCCACGATCCGGGTCACCGCCTGCTCCTGCTCATGACCCGACGCTACGCGACCCCGCGGGGCGCCACGGCGCGTGCCGCCGGCGTCGCGCCGCGATCACCGAACGTACATCAATGATCTCAAATCTATAACATCATTTTCGGAGGTTTCCGTGCGCTGTGCCGGCCGGTCCGTTCTCGCTAGGGTCTGCCGGGTGCCGGCCGCGTCCAGCCGGCCCACCGGTGCCGGGAGGCCTCGTCGCGAGCGCGCCGCACCCCGGCCGCGACCGCTGACCACCGTTGCCCCGCGCCGCGCCCCTGACGCTTCTTCACCCCGGGAGTACGCGTGATCCGTCCCAAGCTGTCGCCGCGGCGGCCGATCCTCGTGGCCGCCGCCGCCCTGGCCGGCCTCGCCACGGCGTTCGCGGCGTCGTCTCCGACGCTGGCCGCCAGCCCGTCCCCGCAGCCGTCGACGTCGCCGACCACGTCCGCGCCGACGCCGTCCGCCAGCGGGACGCCGGCCACACCTGCCCCCGAGGGGCCGAGCTGCGTCAGCGCCGCCGACGCGCGGTACACGCACACCTTCCGCGGCAAGCGCGGCGAGGCCAGCATCACGCTGGTCAACGGCCCGCTCTGCGAGGGCGAGGAGCAGTCCTTCGCGCTGGTCTCGTACGTCGCCCCGTCGACGAAGGTCGAGTTCCCGCAGTACGTGCTCAGCAAGTCGGTGGACAAGTTCACCTCGGTCGCCAAGGACGAGGTGGGCACCCGGTCGACGCTGAAGTTCAAGGTCGAGGTCCCCACCTGCTACACCCAGGTCGACTTCGTCTTCGGCGACAAGATCATTGACCCGCTGACGAAGAACGACCTCTACGGCAACCGCAAGGTCGGCAGCCCCAAGGGGATCGGCTCCCGGTCGGAGGGCCCGCAGGCCTGGTACAACGGCGGCGGCGGCACCTGTGAGGCCGCCCCCGAGGTGGTCGTCGAGTCCGACTGCGAGGGCAAGGTCACGTTCAACCTGATCAACCGCAACGGCAACGCCGCGGCGAACTTCGTGATCACCACCGACAAGGGCTACAACAAGGCCGTCACGGTCCCCCTGCGCAGCATCGAGAAGGTCGAGCTGGACGCCGCCACGGTGGACGGCCAGATCACCGTCACCGCGAACGAGAAGAGCCTCTGGACCGGCACCCAGCAGCCCCCGGCGGAGTGCCAGGAGCCCGAGGTCGGCGAGCCGGAGACCTCCTACGAGTCCACCTGCGACGAGCTGGTCCTGCTGGTCCAGAACCCGAAGAACGGCGTCAGCCTGACCTCGACCTTCACCCCGAGCACCGGCAAGCCGCAGACCGTCACCATCGAGCCGGGCACCAACAAGTCCGTGCGCTTCCCGGCCTCCAAGGGCCTGACCGTCGCCGTCACCGGCGACCTGGAGTCCGCCGAGCCGATCAAGTGGACCGCCCCGGTCTCCGGCTGCGACGAGGGCGGCACCGGTGGCGGCGACCAGGACGGTGGCCTGCCGGTGACCGGCGCGGCGGCCGGCGGCATCGCCGCGGGCGCGGTGGCCCTGCTGGCGGCCGGCGCGGTGCTCTTCGTCGTCGCCCGGCGTCGACGGATCCGCTTCACCTCCTGACCCACCCGAGCCGACCTGATCCGCTGAGCTGATCGGGTTCGCCGAGCTGATCGGGTTCGCCCGAACCGCACCCACCCGAGGGCGCGTCGACCACCTGGCCGACGCGCCCTCGTCACACCCGATCCCACCCACCCCACCCCCCACCCCGCAGAGTCGCGCTCTTTCACGGAATGAGTGGTGTCGTGCTCGCCGGAGGCCACTCATTCCGTGAAAGAGGGCCCACGGGGGGGCGCGACGGGGGGCGCGGCGGGGGTGGTCAGTTGGTGGCGAGGAGACGGTCGATCAGGGTTGGGGCGACCGGGTCCTCGTCGTCGTTGGTCAGCACGACCAGCCGGCGGTCGGAGTCCGGCAGCCAGGCGACGAACGCCTTGAAGCCGAGGTTGTGCCCGGAGTGGCCGACCGACCGCTCCCCCGCCACGGGGCCGACGAAGCAGCCGTACCCGTACGCCTGCGGCCCGGAGCCGACCTGCGCGTGCGCGGTGGTCATCCGCGCGACCGAGGCGGGGGTGAGTAGTCGGGCGTCCCGCAGCCCGTCGAGCCAGGCCAGTAGGTCGCCGGCGGTGCACCAGACGTCACCTGCGCCCATGCTCACCGTGTCCAGGTCCCAGGAGGGCACCGGACGGCCGCCGGAGTGGCCCGTCGCCACGTCGGCGCGTCCCGCACCGGAGCCGGCGAAGCTGCCGGTCATGCCCAGCGGCGCGAAGACCTCCTCCGCCAGGAAGTCCCGGTACGGCCGGTCGGCGGCCCGCTCGACGGCGCGGGCGAGCAGGACGTAACCCGGGCTGCTGTAGTGCCAGCCCGCACCGGGGGCGAACAGCGGCGGGAGCGCCCGGAACCTGGCCAGCAGCTCGTCGGGGTCGATCGCGCCGGCCAGGTCGAGCAGCGGGTACTCCTCCCAGTGCCCGAGGCCCGAGGTGTGGGTGAGCAGATGGTGCAGGGTGATGGGCCGCCAGGCCGGCGGGCAGTTCGGCACCCACCGGTCGACGGGATCGTGCACGTCGAGCCTTCCCCGCTCGGCGAGGAGCAGGACGGCCGCGGCGGCCATGTTCTTGCTGATCGAGGCGATCTGGAACCGGGTCCGGGCGGAGCAGGGCTGACCGGTGGCGTCGTCGGCGAGGCCGGTGGCCTGCTCGACGGCGCGCCGGTCGCCCTGCGCCAGCAGCGCCATGCCACGCAGGAGAGATGGGGTCGACATCAGCCGAGCCTAGGCGCAGCCGAGCCTAGGCGCGGCCACGCCTCCGGTGGGGCCGCCCGGGGCGGGATCAGCCCTTCTCCAGGTACTCCGCTCGTTCGGAGTCGACCAGGGCGGCCACCGAGGCGGCCAGCGCCGGGTGGCGTTCCAGCTCCGGGTCCTCCTCGACCAGGGCGATCGCCTCGGCGCGGGCCTCCCGGATCAGGTCGGCGTCGCGCAACAGCGACAGCAGCCGCAGGTGCGAGCGCCGGCCGGACTGGGTGGCCCCGAGCACGTCGCCCTCGCGGCGCTGCTCCAGGTCCAGCTCGGCGAGCTTGAAACCGTCCGTGGTGGACGCCACCGCGTCGAGGCGCTCCCGGGCCGAGGAGCCCTCGGCCGCCTCGCTGACCAGCAGGCAGAGCCCGGCCGCCGAGCCCCGCCCAACCCGGCCGCGCAGCTGGTGCAGCTGGGAGACGCCGAACCGGTCGGCGTCCAGCACGATCATCACGGTGGCGTTGGGCACGTCGACGCCGACCTCGACGACCGTGGTGGCGACCAGCACGTCCAGGTCGCCGGCGGCGAAGGAACGCATCACGGCGTCCTTCTCGTCGGCGGGCAGCTTCCCGTGCAGAACCCCGATCCGCAGCCCGTGCAGCGGCCCCTCGGCGAGCAGCGGGGCGACCTCGGTCACCGCTAGCGGGGGGCGCCGCCCGTTGTCGTCCTCCCGGGGCGGCTCCTCCTCGCTCTGCGGGCCCTCCCCGATCCTGGGGCAGACCACGTACGCCTGGTGGCCGGCGGTGACCTCCTCGCGGAGCCGGCGCCAGGCCCGGTCTAGGAAGGCCGGCTTCTCGGCGACCGGCACCACGTGCGAGGCGATCGGCGAGCGCCCCTGCGGGAGCTGGGACAGGGTGGACGTCTCCAGGTCGCCGTAGACGGTCATCGCCACCGTGCGCGGGATCGGGGTGGCCGTCATCACCAGCACGTGCGGCGGCTGGTCGGCCTTGGAGCGCAACGCGTCGCGCTGCTCCACGCCGAACCGGTGCTGCTCGTCGACCACCACGAGGCCCAGGTCGGCGAAGTCCACCCCCTCGTACAGCAGGGCGTGGGTGCCGAGCACGATCCCGGCGCGGCCCCCGGCCACCTCGGCGAGGGCCTGCCGGCGGGCCGCCGCGCCGAGCGAGCCGGTGACCAGCTCGACCCGGGTGGCGTCGTCGGCGGCGCCCAGCTCACCGGCCCGGGCGAGCGGGCCGAGCAGGTCGAGCATCCCCCGGTGGTGCTGGGCGGCGAGCACCTCGGTCGGGGCGAGCAGCGCGGCCTGCCCGCCGGCGTCGACCACCTGGAGCATCGCCCGCAGCGCCACCACCGTCTTGCCGGAGCCGACCTCGCCCTGGAGCAGCCGGTGCATCGGGTGCGGGACGGTCAGGTCGGCGGCGATCTCCGCACCGACCGTTCGCTGGCCGGGGGTCAGCTCGTACGGCAGCCGGGCGTCGAACGCGTCGAGCAGCCCACCGGCGCGCGGCGGCCGGGCCTTCGCCGGCCGGGCGGCGGCCCGGAGCTTGCGCTGCACGAGGGTGAGCTGCACGGCGAACGCCTCGTCCCACTTGAGCCGGCGGCGGGCCCGGTACAGGTTCTCCTTGCTGGACGGCCGGTGGATCTCGCGCAGCGCGGTGCCGAGCCCGACGAGTTTGCGGTCGGCCCGGACGGTGGCGGGCTGCGGGTCCTCCGGCGGGGTGAGGGTGTCCAGCACCACCCGCACGCAGCGGGCGATCACCCAGGTCGGCACCGCCGCCGCGGCCGGATACACCGGGATCAGCGCCCCGGCGAACTCCTCGACCTCCTCGCCGACCGCAGCCTCGCCGTCGTCACCGTCGCCGAGCATGACGTACTCCGGGCCGTTGAGCTGCCGCTTGCCCCGGAACTCGGTGACCTTGCCGGCGAACAGCCCCCACCGGCCGGGGCGCAGCTCCCGCTCCCGCCACGCCTGGTTGCCGAAGAAGGTCAGGGTGAGCACGCCGCCGGAGTCGTCCCCGACGGTCACCTCCAGCAGGTTGCCCCGGCGCTGGCGCATCGGCCGCACGGCGGTCCTCTGCACCTGGGCCAGCACGGTGACCTGCTCGCCGACGTCCAGCGAGCGGATGTCGGTGTGCTCGCCGCGCTCGTCGTACCGGCGGGGGAAGTGGTAGACCAGATCGCCGGCGGTGTGCAGGTCGAGGTGCGCGGCCAGGGCCTTGGCCGTCTTGTCCCCGACCAGCTTCTTCAGCGGCGTGTCGACCGTGGCCGGCTCGGACGTCGTCATTCGACCCCCACCAGGAGCGGATAGTGCGGTTGGCCGCCCGGGTACGTCTGGACCTCCACGAACGGCCAGCGCCGGGCGACGTGCTCGCGGACGGCCTCGGCCAGCCCGTCGGGGGCGTCCGCGCCGGAGAGCAGGGTGACCAGCTCGCCGCCGCCGCCGAGCATCCGGTCGACCACGGCGGCGCAGGTGTCGGCCAGGTCGACGCCGATCAGGTGCACCTCCCCCTCGACCAGGGCGAGCACGTCGCCGGTGCGGCACGGGCCGGCGACCGTCAGCGCCTCCCGGCTGGCCCAGCAGACCTCGGCGTACCGGCACGCGCCCGCGGCCTCGGCCATCGCGATCACGTCGTCGGCGAAGCGGCGCTCCGGGTCGCGCACGGCGAGGGCAGCCAGCGCCTGCACCGGCGACCGGGTCGGCACCACGCTGACCTTCACCCCCAGCGCGTGTGCCTCCCGCGCGGCGGCGCTCGCCACGGCCTGGGTGTTCGGGTCGTTGGGCAGCACCACCACCCGGGCCGCCGCCGTGGCCCGGATGGCGTCGAGCAGCTCACCGATGGACGGGTTGCCCGGCACCACCGTCGCCCCCTCCCCCTCGAACAGTTCCGCCATGCCGACGCCGGAGGCGACCACCACGGCCGCCCGGCCGTCCCGGGCCGGGATCGGCGTGGCCACCTGGTCCGCGAAGCGGGTCACCGAGATCCGGTGCGGCCGGCCTGCCTCCACCCCCGCCTCCACGGCCGCGCCCACGTCGTTGACGTGCACGTGCACGTTCCAGGTGGTCGACGCCGCATCGGTGGCCCCGTCGCCGACCACCACCAGCGAGTCGCCGAGCCCGGCCAGGGTCTCCCGCAGCCGGGTGACCGCCTCGGGCCCGGCGTCGAGCAGGAACTGCACCTCGTACGCGTACTCCGCCGAGCCGGTCTCCCGGGCGGCGGTGGCCGGCGGGCGGGCCTCGCGCGGGGCGAGCGCCGGCCGGGCCGGGCTCTCTCCCGTGATCACCTCGACCAGCGCGTCGAGCAGCAGACACAGGCCACGACCACCTGCGTCGACCACTCCGGCGCGGGCCAGGGCCGGCAACTGCTCGGGGGTGCGCGCCAGGGCCTGGGCCGCTGCTCCGGCCGCCTCCCCGGCGACGGTGCGCAGGTCGTCGCTGTCCGCCGACTCGGCCGCCTTGGCCGCCGCCGCGACCACGCTGAGCAGGGTGCCCTCGACCGGGCGGGCGACGGCGGCGTACGCCGCCGCGGTGGCGTCGCGCAGCGCGGCGGCCAGCTGGCGGCCCCGCACCGCCGGCACGGCGGCCAGGGCCTCGGCGAAGCCGCGCAGCAGCTGCGACAGGATCACCCCGGAGTTGCCCCTGGCGCCGAGCAGCGCGCCACGCGCCATCAGCCGCAGCGCGTGCCCGTGCGGGGTGGACCCGCCGTCGCCGACGGTGGCCAGGTCCATCGCCAGGGCCTGCTGGGCCGAGGTGAGGGTGAGCACGAGGTTGGTGCCGGTGTCACCGTCGGGGACCGGGTAGACGTTGAGGTCGTCGATCTCACTCTGGTGCCGGCGGAGCGCGGCCAACCCGCCCGCGCACCAGCGGCGCACCGCGGCGGCGTCGAGGGTGTCCAGCACGGCGAGAAGCCTACTGGCGCGCACCGACACGCGCCCGGGCCGACCGTCCTGTCCCGGCGTGTCCGCTCGACAGGGGCCGGTTGGCCAGGCACGGGGGCATCGGGTAGCCTGACCAGGTTGCCCGGGCAGCGTCTGGCGGCGACCTCATGAACGTTCCAAAAAACACCCAGGAGTATCCCGTGGCTAGCGTGTGCGACGTCTGTGGCAAGGGACCGGGCTTCGGCCACAACGTGTCCCACTCGCACCGGCGGACCAACCGCCGCTGGAACCCGAACATCCAGTCGGTGCGCACCCCGGCCGGTGGCGGCAACACCAAGAAGTTGCAGGTCTGCACCTCCTGCATCAAGGCCGGCAAGGTCACCCGCGCCTGACGCGGTAGCGCCGACCCACCTTTCGCCGAAAGCCGGCGGGCCCGATGGCCCGCCGGCTTTTCGTGTCCGCCGTCGGGACGGAGCCCGGCGGGGGTGGGGGACGATCAGAGGGTACGGCCGAAGGAGATACAGCCCGGGGCGTCCTGGTAGTACCCGAAGTTCGGGATGAGCTCGTACCCGGCCGAGGTGTACATGGCGATCGCCTCGGGCTGCTTGTCCCCGCACTCCAGGATGAGCCGCTTGCGCCCCTGCTCGCGCGCCGACAGCTCGACGGCCACGAGCACCGCCCGCGCCACACCCCGTCCGCGCGCCACGGGGCTGGTGTACATCCGCTTCAGCTCCGCGGTGTCCCCGGCGTCGCCGTGGCTGCGCCAGCCGCCGCACCCCACCGGCTCCCCGGCCAGGTACGCGACCAGGAACGCCCCGCCCGGCGGCTCGAACTCGACGGCGTCGACCGGGGTATCGTCCCCGCTGCCCCCGTACCGCTGGCCCAGGTCCGCCAGGGCGGCCCGGACGAGTCGCTGCGACTCCGGCGAGTCGAAGCGGGCCGCGCGGATCTCGATCTCACTCACCGGTGAAGGGTACGTCCCTGACCAGCCGTTACCGAAAGTGGTCCCAGCCGGTCGGCCCGGCGTACGGTGCGCCGTCGACGGTCACGCCCCCGCCCTCGACCACCCGGCCGACCGGCCGCCACGGCGCGGGCAGCGCCACCGCCGGGGGGAAGGTCGCGGCCAGCGCGTGGTCGTCGCCACCACCGAGGATCCACGAGTACGGGTCGACCCCGAGCGCCTGGGCGGCGTCGCTCATCTGCCGGGGCACCTCGAAGGCGTCCCGGCGCACGTCGATGCCGACCCCGCTGGCCCGGGCCACGTGTCCGAGGTCGGCCAGCAGCCCGTCCGACACGTCGATCATGGCGGTGGCGCCGAGCCGGGCGGCGTGCGGGCCGGCCGGGTACGGCACCTCGGGCCGCCGGTACGCCTCGACCAGCAGCTTCGGGGTGCGGAAGCCCCGGGACAGCACGGTGTACCCGGCGGCGGCGTACCCACTACGGCCGGCCAGGGCCAGCACGTCCCCCGCTCGGGCGCCCGAGCGGACCACCGGGGCCAGCCCGCCCAGGTCACCGAGGGCGGTGACCGCGATCGTCAGCGTCGGGCTGGCGGACATGTCCCCGCCGACCACGCTCGCCCCCACCGTGGCCGCCTCGGCGGCCAGCCCGTCGGCCAGCTCCTCGGCCCAGGCCGGGTCCAGGTCCGCCGGCATGCACAACGCCACCAGCAGGGCGGTCGGGGTGCCGCCCATCGCCGCGATGTCGGCCAGGTTGGCCGCCGCCGCCCGGTGCCCCACGTCCCGGGCGCTGGACCAGTCCCGCCGGAAGTGCCGCCCCTCGACCAGCACGTCGGTGGACGCCACGACGCGGGCGTCCGGCGCGACCAGCACCGCCGCGTCGTCGCCGGGCCCCAGCAGACAGGCCGCCCCCTGGGGCAGCCGGGCGGTGACCCGGTCGATCAACCCGAACTCGCCGATCCCGGCCACGCTCATGCCCGTCCCCCGTCGCGCCCGTACCCGCCGTGGGCCCGGAACCGTTCCGCAGCCCACCCGCCGTCGCGCCTGTCGCGCTCGCTCACCGCTTCTCCTTGGCCACCGATAGGGATCAGACCTGGTCCGTAAGGTAGTTTCACCCTTCGGGCCGCCCTCGGGCGGCGACGGACGGAGGTCGAGTCGTGGTACAGGCGTACATCCTCATCCAGACCGAGGTCGGCCGGGCGCGTGACGTGGCCGATCTGATCGCGGACCTTGCCGGCGTGGTACGCGTCGACGCCGTCACCGGCCCGTACGATGTGGTCGTGCTCACCGAGGCGAACACGGTCGACGAGCTGGGCAAACTCATCGTCAGCAACGTGCAGATGGTGCCCGGCATCACCCGCACCCTCACGTGTTCGGTGGTGCGCCTGTAAGTGGACGAGATCACTTACTCCTCCGACAAGACCGACGGTGCCGGCAAGACCGACAGGGTCGACAACACCGACAGTGCCGGCAGGACCGACGGGGCTGACGGGCTGACCCAGGGTCCGCCGCGCCGGGACCGGCCCAATCGGAGCGCGGCGCTGTGGGCCACGCTGATCGCTGTCCCGGTGACCGTGGCCGTCGCCGGGTTCACCCTCGCCAAGCTCGCCCCGGACACCCCGGCCGCCGAGCCGGCCCCGTCGGCGACCAGCGCCCGGCCGCAGTCCACCGCGCCGGTCGAGATGGCCGCCCCGAGGCTGCCCGACCGGCCCGAGATCGTGTGCCGCGCCCTGACGTCGCAGCTCCCGTCGACCGTGCGGGGCCTGGGCCAGCGGCCGGTCACCGCCGGCCCTGAGCAGAACGCCGCGTACGGCGACCCGGCGCTCACCGTCGCCTGCGGCGGCGACGAGCCCGCCCCCGGGTCCACCGACGACGTCTGGGTGGTCAACAAGGTCTGCTGGTACGCGGTCGAGGGGCCGGACGCGACCGTGCTCACCACCCTCGACCGGGAGACCGCCGTGCGGGTCACCGTCCCCCACGCGCACGGGCCGGCCCTGCAGTGGGTGAGCCCGATCTCCGACGTGGTGGTCGCCTCGGTGCCTTCCGGGGGCACCGCCCCGGCCGGCTGCACGGGCTGAGCGCGGGCCGGGCCCGCCCGGCGCAGCGGGCCGGGTGCGGGGTTCAGTGCAGGCCCACGCCGCGCCGCTGGGCGGTGCGGATCAGGCGGTTGACCAGCTTCGGGTACTCCAGCCCGGAGGCGGCCCACATCAGCGGGAACATCGACGTCGGGGTGAACCCCGGCATGGTGTTGATCTCGTTGAGGTAGACGTCCAGCTCGGGGGTGACGAAGAAGTCGACCCGGGCCAGCCCGGCGCAGTCCAGCGCGGCGAACGCGCGGACGGCGTACTCCTGGACCTGGCGGGTGACGTGCTCGGGCAGGGGCGCCGGGAGGTCGTACTCGGGCTCGGAGAGGTACTTCGCCTCGAAGTCGTACCAGTCGTGCTCGCCGCCGGCGCGCACCTCGGCCAGCAGGGACGCCTCGGCCCCGCCGCCGGCCTCGTCCTCCAGCACGCCGCACTCGATCTCCCGGCCGACGATCGCCCCCTCGACCAGCACCTTCGGGTCGATCTCCCGGGCGACGGCGACGGCGGCCTCCAGGTCGGCCCAGTCGTCGACCTTGGTGATGCCGAACGACGAACCGGCCCGGGACGGCTTCACGAAGACCGGCAGGCCGAGCCGCTGCTTGTCCTCCTCGGCGAGGGTCACCCCGTTGCGCAACACGGCGTACGGCCCCACCGGGATGCCCTCGGCGGCGCAGAGCTTCTTGGTGAACTCCTTGTCCATGGCGGCGGCGGAGGCGAAGACGTTCGCCCCGACGTACGGGATGCCGGCCATCTCCAGCATGCCCTGGATGGTGCCGTCCTCGCCGTAGGCGCCGTGCAGCACGGGGAAGACCACGTCGACGTCGGCGAGCGCCCGGGGGCCCTGGGTCGGGTCGAGCACCATCAGCCCGTTGCCCGTCGGGTCGGCGCGCAGCACGATGTCGACGCCGGCCTCGGCGGTGATCTCCGGCAGCAGCCGGGCGCTGATCGCCAGGTCGCGAGGGTCACCGCTGGTCAGCACCCACTTGCCGGCCCGGGTGATGCCCACGGGGACCACCTCGAACTCGTCGGGGTCGAGCGCGCCGAGCACGCTGCCGGCGCTGACGCAGGAGATGCCGTGTTCGGGGCTTCGGCCGCCGAAGACGAGGGCCACACGGGTCTTGCCTGGGGTGGTCACTCGGTCACCCTTTCGTCCGCGACTGCGAGGCTGATGGCGCTCGCCCGGTTGACCTTACTGTGGGTGGCGAGACACGGATGCCGATACCCGGGGAGAGCGGCAATACACCGCAACCGGTCAACATAGCCTATACGCAGCGTAATCTCAGCAGCTCCGGCAGTCGGGGCGGCCGGCGGTCGACCGGCGGTCAGAGGCCGTAACGGCGGCCGACCGCGATCACCTTCACCCGCTGCCGGCCGGCCCGCACCATGCCCAGCGCCGTGAACGCGCCAGCGATCCGGTCGGCCGCCTCCCGGCTGCTCGCGCCGACCACCTGACGACGCCGCTCCGGCGCGCGTCGCTCGTCCCGGACGGGCCTGTCGACGGGCCGAACGTCGGTCAGCACCACCAAGAACCGGGTCATGGCCGCCCTCCAGTCCCGCCCCGACCCGCCCGGGCGGACGCCTGCTCCGGCTCCGCCGTGGTCGCCGCCAGGCCGCCCGAGCGGTCCCGGCAGACGTAGGCCAGGCTCGCGTGGATCCACGCGTCGTCGTTGTCGCGGAGCACCGGGTGCGCGCACCAGCGGCACCGCGACACCCTGGGCCAGGAGGCGGTCACCGTCATGCGACTCCCTTCCGGTGCGTCCCGGGTGGCGGCACGCGGCGATCGGGTACGGGGGAGAAAACCCGATCGCCACGCGCCCCATCCCCTCCGGTCACTCACCACCACCGTCGCCACGACAACCGGCGGTGAGGAACTGGTCACACATTGACACGTGGATAGGCGTGAATGCAACTCTCATCGGCGTTCTCTCATGTACACGTTCCCGAAGATGTGTGTCACCATCAATGGCATGGCACCGAAGACCGCCAGGGCCCGACGGCTCGGCATCGCGCTGCGCACCCACCGAGAGGCCGCCGGCCTCACCCTCGAAGCCGCCGCCGACGAGATCAACAGCACCCGGAGCACCCTGTCCCGGTACGAGAACGCCCAGACGTTGATCAGCCCGGCCACGGTGCGCGCCCTGCTCACCCTCTACGGCGTGGGCGCCGACGAGCTCGCCGCAGCCGTCCAGCTCGCCAAGGACGCCCGCAAGCCGGGCTGGTGGGTGTCCTACTCGTACCTGCTGGACCGGCGGACCATCGACTTCATCGCGCTGGAGGCGGAGGCGACCGGCATCGCCAACTTCGAGCCGTCCGTGGTGCCCGGCCTGTTGCAGACGGCCGACTACATCCGGGCGGTGATGCGGGGCGGCCCGCACACCCTCAGCGACGGCCAGGTGGAACAGCGGGTCCACCTGCGACTCGACCGCCAGCAGCGGCTCACCGACGAGAATCCACCGATCCTCGACGCGATCATCGACGAGGGCGCGCTGCTGCGGCCGGTGGGCGGTGGGAGCGTGCTGGAGGAGCAACTGCGCCATCTGCTCAAGACGTCCGAGCTGCCCAACATCACCGTCCAGGTGATCCCGCTGGTCGCGGGCTACCACCGGGGCACCCGGGGCTCGCTGCACATTCTGGAGTTTCCCGACCCGGCGGATCCGATCATCGCGTCGGTGGAGACGGTGGCCGGGCAGATGGTCCTGGACCGGCCCGGTGACCTGCGCACCTGCACCAAGATCATGGAGCATCTACGGACGGTCGCGCTCAGCCCTGCGGCCAGCCGGGATCAGCTCTTCCGCATGCTGAAAGGACGGTAGGACCATGACCCCGACGACGAGCGCGGCACTGGCTGCGGCGCGATGGCGCAAGAGCAGCCGCAGCGGCGACGAGGGTGCCTGCGTGGAGATGGCGGTCGTGCCCGGCGCGATCGCGGTCCGCGACTCCAAGGACCCGGCCGGCCCGGCGCTGACCTTCCCGCCGGCAGCCTGGACCGCCTTCGCCGCGTCCCCGCCCCGCCCCTGACCGCCGCGCCGGCCGGCCGGGGGGTCCCGCCCCGGCCGTCCGGCGCGGCCCACCCCGGCCGGCACCCGCCCGGCCCCTCGTCGTGGTCCACCCGCCGCCCGGTCCGCACCGCCGGCCGGCGGGTGGGCCACCACCCCACCCCCGCGTCCTGTCCCCGCGCCCCGGCGACCGCAAACGCCCCGGCCCGTCGGGGTCGGCACCGACGGGCCGTCGCCGAAGGGCCGGGTCAGCCGGGGCGGCGGGCCGTCACCACGGTGGCGTCGAGGTCGTCGTCGTGCACCACGGCCGGCACCAGGCCCAGACCGGTCAGCGTCGCGCACAGCGTGTCGACCTGACCGACGCTCACCTCCACGGCCAGGTGCCCGCCCGGGGCGAGCCAGTCCGCCGCCGCCTCGGCCACCCGGCGCAGCACGGTTAGCCCGTCGGACCCGCCGTCGAGCGCCACCGGGGCCTCGTGCAGCCGCGCCTCGGGCGGCATCAGCGCCACCGCGTCCGTCGGCACGTACGGGGCGTTGGCCACGACCAGGTCGAGCTTGCCCCGCCACCGCACCGGCACCGGCTCGAACAGGTCGCCCTGGTAGACCGGCACACCGAGATGGGCGAGGTTGCGCCGGGCGCAGGCCACGGCGGCCGGGTCCAGGTCGGCGGCGGCCAGCCAGCGGGGGGCGAGCCGGCTGGCGAGGACCAGCGCGGCGGCGCCGGACCCGCAGCACAGGTCGAGCACCGCCGCGCCCGGTCGGGTGACCGCCGCCGCGGCCGAGACCAGCAGCGCCGTACGCGTCCTCGGGACGAAGACTCCGGGGTCGACGCCGACCCGCAGGCCGCAGAACTCGGCCCAGCCGAGCAGGTGCTCCAGCGGCAGGCCGGCGGCCCGCTGGTCGACCAGGTCGGTGAGCCGCTCGGCCGAGACGGCGGCGGCGATGAGCAGTTCCGCCTCGTCCTCGGCGAAGACGCAGCCGGCGGCGCGCAGCCGGGAAACGAGGGCGGGACGGTCGGGGTGGAACTGGATGGATGTCATGTGAAGCCTCCGGGGAACGCTCGTCGGCGCTCCCGTGGGCGGCCTACCGTCGCGGCGGCACGGACCCGGGGCGGAGCGCCGGTCCTTCTCGCTGGGGGATCGGACTCACCTCCTCCGGTCGGGGGCCCGATGTGGGCTTGCTCACGATAGCCCACCGGCCCGCCGACCCACGGCCAACCGGCCGCCGGCCCGTCGCGCTCCGCCCGCGCGGAGGTGAGAAGGGCCCCCTGCCGCAGGCGTTGGCGAGGGCCTTCCGCTCAGGCGTCCAGGGCGGCGGTGACGTCGGCGAGCAGGTCGGCGGTGTCCTCCACCCCGCAGGAGAGCCGGACGAAGCCGGGGGCGGTGTCGTCGCCCCACTGCGCCCGGCGGTCCGCCGTCGTGTGCAGGCCGCCGAACGAGGTGGCCGCGGCCACCAGCCGGGCCGCGTCGACGAACCGGCCGACCCGCTCGGCGTCGCCCAGGTCGAACGCGAGCACCCCGGGCACCCGGCGCATCTGCGCCGCCGCCACCGGGTACGCGGGGTCCTCGGGCAGGCCCGGCCAGCGCACGCCCGTCACGTCGGGGCGGCCGGCGAGCAGCCGGGCCAGCGCCCCGGCGTTGGCGGACTGCCGGGCCAGCCGCAGGTCGAGGGTGGCCAGCGAGCGGTGCGCCAGCCACGCGTCGAACGCCCCGGGCACCGCGCCCGTGACGGTGCGCCAGGCGGCGACCGGGTCGAGCAGCTCCGGCGTACGGGTCGCCACGTAGCCGAGCAGCAGGTCGGAGTGCCCGGTCAGGGCCTTGGTGCCGGAGGCGACCACCAGGTCCGCGCCGAGATCCAGTGGGCGCTGGCAGAGCGGCGTGGCGGTGGTGTTGTCGACCGCGACGAGGGCACCGGCGGCGTGCGCGTCCCGGGCCAGCGCGGCGATGTCGGCGACGTCCAGGCCGGGGTTGGCCGGGGTCTCCAGCAGCACCAGCCGGACCCCGTCGAACGACGGGTACGGCCCGGCGGTCGGCGCGAACAGCACCCGCACGCCGATCCCGGCCAGGGTGTCGGTGGCGAACGTCCGCATCGGGTAGTACCCGTCGGCGGGGAGCAGCACGGTGTCGCCGGGGCGGAGCAGCGCCAGCAGCAGGCCGGTGACGGCCGCCTGCCCGCTGGCGAAGACCCGGACGTCGCCGCCCTCCAGCTCGCCGATGGCCGCCTCCAGCAGCCGGCGGGTCGGATTGTCCGGCCGGCCGTACCCGTTCGGGGTGGCCGCCGGCCCCTGCCACGGGTCGAGGTGGTACGTCGCGGCGAGGACCGGCCCGGGCAGGAACGGCTGCCCCGGGGTCGGCTCGGGTAGGCCGGCCCGCACGCAGCGGGTGCCGTCGCCGTCGCTGGTCGGTGCGCTCATGCGGGCCTCACTCGTACGACTCGGGCTTGGCGGTACGGCTCATCAGCAGGTCCACGGCCAGCCGGGGGTCCATCCCCTCGTGGCAGATCCGCTCGATCTGCTCGGTGATCGGCATCTCCACCCCGTGCGAGCGGGCCAGGTCCCGGATGGCCAGGCAGCTCTTCACGCCCTCGGCGGTCTGCCGGGTGGCCGCCTGGGCCTGCTCCAGGGTCTCCCCCCGGCCCAGGTGCTCGCCGAAGGTCCGGTTGCGGGCCAGCGGCGACGAGCAGGACGCCACGAGGTCGCCCATCCCGGCCAGCCCGGCGAAGGTGATCGGGTCCGCGCCGAGCGCCACCCCGAGGCGGGCGGTCTCGGCCAGCCCCCGGGTCATCAGCATCGCCCGGGTGTTGTCGCCGAAACCCATCGCGGTGGCGATGCCGTACGCGAGGGCGATCACGTTCTTCACGGCCCCGCCCAGCTCGCAGCCGATCACGTCGTCGTTGGTGTACGGCCGGAAGTACGGCGTCCGGATGGACGACTGGACGAGCTGGGCACGGGCGTCGTCGGTGCCGGCGACCACGGTGCCGGCGGGTTGCTCGGCGGCGATCTCGGGGGCGAGGTTCGGGCCGGAGACCACCACCACCCGGTCCGGGGTGACCCCGGCGGTCTCCACGATCACCTCGCTCATCCGTCTGGTGGTGCCCAGCTCGATGCCCTTCATCAGCGACACCAGCGTCGAGTCCGGGTGCAGGTGGCCGGTCCAGTCGGCGAGGTTGCCGCGCAGCGTCTGCGACGGCACGGCCAGCACCACGATCTCCGCGCCGGTGATCGCCTCGGCGGCGTCGGCCGTGCCGGTGACCCGCTCCGGCAGGCGCAGGTCCGGCAGGTACTCCGGGTTGTGCCGACGTGACCGGATCGCCTCGGCCACCGGCGGACGCCGGGCCCAGATCGTCACGTCCCGGCCGGCGTCGGCGAGGATCTTGGCGAATGCCGTCCCCCACGACCCGGCCCCCAGCACGGCCACGTGGCCGGTCACGCCGCACCCCCCTCGCCCGGCAGGGAGCGGGGGACGGCGGGCCTGGCCGGCCGTTCCCAGAGCGGTGGCGGCGTACCGCCGCGGATCTCGGCGAGTTGGTCGCGCAGGCGCAGCATGATGGCCTCGGTCATCTCTTCCAGGGTGGCCTTGGTTGGGGTCGAGCCGGCCCACCGGCTCAGGTCGACCGGCGGACCGGCGACCACGGTCACCGGGATGCGGGGCCGCAGGCTGAACCGGTTGGTCCGTGGGTCGAAGAGCTTCTCCGGGCCCCACATGGCGACGGGGACCACCGGGGCGCCGGTGGCCAGCGCCAGGCGGGCGGCGCCGGTCTTGCCCTTCATCGGCCACAGCTCCGGCTCGCGGGTGATGGTCCCCTCCGGGTAGATCACCACCGCGCTCCCCTCGGAGAGCGCGGCGATCAGGGTGTCCAGCGACTTGACGGCGTCCGCCGTGCCCCGCTCCACCGGGATCTGCCGGCAGCGGTGCAGGATCCAGCCCGCCACCGGCACCCGGAAGACGCTGGCCTTGCCGAGGAACCGCGGCCAGCGCCCCGCGTCGTAGATGAAGTGCGCGGAGACCAGCGGGTCGGCGTGTGACATGTGGTTCGGCACGATGATGATCCCGCCGGGGCGGCGCAGCTGCTCCATGCCCCGCCAGGTGCGCCGGGTCCAGACCACCATCACGGGCTTCACCAGCAGCACGGCGAACCGTTGCCAGAACCCCAGCCTGCGCCGTGTCACCCTGCCTCCTCGTAGCCCCGACCCGCGCCGCGCCGCGCCCGCCCGCGCTGCCCGCAGCGAAATCATGCCTGCTCGCCCCGGGTACGGCCAGTGAGGGTACCGCCGCCCGGCTGGCAGGATTGTGCCGTGCGGCAGCGGACCTGGACTGTGGTGGTGCCGGTGAAGCGCCTCGGCGCGGCGAAGAGCCGGCTGCGCGGGGCGCTGCCCGGCGTACCCCATGAGGAGCTGGCGCTGGCCCTGGCGGCCGACACGGTCGCCGCGGTGCGGGCGTGCCCGGCGGTGGCCGCCGTGGTGGTGGTCACCGACGACCCGCTGGTGGCGGCGATGGCCGGCGCGGCGGGCGCGCGGGCCGTGCCGGACGCCCCGGGGGCCGGCCTGAACGCCGCCTTCCGGCATGGCGCCGCGGTCGCGACCGCCGGCGGCGGGGCATGGGTGGCCGGGCTCACCGCGGACCTGCCGGCGCTGCGCCCGGCCGAGCTGGCCGCCGCGCTGACTGCGGCCACCGCCGGACTTGCCGGGGTACGCCGGTTCGTGGCCGACGCCCCGGGGAGCGGCACCGTGCTGCTCGCCGCGCCGCCCGGCGTGCCGCTGGGCCCCCGGTTCGGGGTCGGCTCGGCGGCGGCTCACCTGGCGGGCGGCGCGGTGCCGCTGACCGGCGACTGGCCGACCCTGCGCCGGGACGTCGACACGGCCGCCGACCTGGCCGCCGCCGCCCGGCTGGGGCTCGGCCCGCGCACCGCCGCCCTGGCCGGCGTCGACCGGTCGGCCGCCCACCCGGGCTGACCCGACCGGCCCGGCGCGGGGTGTACGGTGCTGCCATGCAGGGCACGGTGGCCACCTACGACGCGGCGACCCGCAGCGGCGCGCTACTCCTCGACGACGGCACCGAGCTGGCCTTCCCGGCCCGGGCGTTCGACGCCTCCGGGCTGCGGCTGCTCCGGCTGGGCCAGCGGGTCCGGATCGAGACCGACGCCGCCGGGGAGATCATCCGGGTGACGCTGCCGACGATGCCCTGAGCTACCCGCCGAAGTTCATTTTGCGTTAACCCGTTCCGGGACATTATGAGCGGGTGAGCACCCCTCGCGAGCTTCCCACCGGCCCGTCCACCGACGACCACCCACCCGTCGACGACCGCCCCACCGGTGGGCGGGAACCCGTCGACCCCGCGCCCGCCCGCAACGGGTCCCGCCAGCGCGGCGTCGACGGCCGCTTCCGCCCCCGGGAGACCGCCGAGGACGAGCTGACCGCGTCCGGCCCCTCCGCCGGGGCGGCCTCCGCCGGGTTGGAGGAGGTGCTCGACGCGCCCAGCGAGCAGCCGGCGGCGGTACGGCCCGCGCCCGCGCCCGACTCCGACCCTGGCCCCGACGAGCCGACGCCGCCGGAGCCGCTGCCCGAGGACCGGTTCCTCAACCGGGAGCTGTCCTGGCTCGACTTCAACGCCCGGGTGCTGGCCCTGGCCGAGGACCCGGGCACCCCGCTGCTGGAACGGGCGAAGTTCCTGTCCATCTTCGCCAGCAACCTCGACGAGTTCTACATGGTCCGGGTGGCCGGGCTGAAGCGCCGGCTGTCGGCGGGGCTGCCGGTACGCGGCGGGGACCGGTTGCCGCTGCGCACCCAGCTTGAGCTGATCACCGAGCGGACCGCCGACCTGGTCGGCCGGCACGCCGCCTGCTCCGTCGACGACGTGCTGCCGAAGCTCGCCGCCGAGGGCATCCGCATCCTGTTCTGGTCGGACCTCGGCGCGCCCGAACGGGAGCGGCTGCGCACCTACTTCAGCGAGCACATCTTCCCGGTGCTCACCCCGCTCGCGGTCGACCCCGCGCACCCGTTCCCGTACATCTCCGGGCGGTCGCTGAACCTGGCCGTCGCGGTTCGCGACCCCGACGGCGGCTCGGAGCTGTTCGCCCGGGTCAAGGTGCCGAACAACGTGCCCCGGTTCGTCCGGGTCGACCGGGACTCCCCCGGGGTCCGGGTGATCCCGGTCGAGGAGCTGATCTCGGTGCACCTGGGGCAGCTCTTCTCCGGCATGCAGGTGGTCGAGTGCCACCTGTTCCGGGTCACCCGCAACGCCGAGGTGGAGGTCGACGAGGACCGCGACGAGGACCTGCTCCAGGCCCTGGAGCGGGAACTGGCCCGCCGCCGGTTCGGCCCGCCGGTACGGCTGGAGGTGGCCGCCTCCATCTCCGACCACATGCTGGAGCTGCTGGTCCGCGAGCTGGACATGGACGGCCACGACGTGCTGCGGGTCCGCGGCCTGCTCGACCTTTCCGCCCTGTGGCAGCTCTACGGCGACGCCGACCGCCCCGACCTGAAGGACCCGCCGTTCGTGCCGGCCACCCACCCCCGGCTCACCGAGGGCGAGGTGCCGCGCAGCGTCTTCGCCACCCTGCGGGACGGGGACGTGCTGGTGCACCACCCGTACCACTCGTTCGCGACGAGCGTGCAGCGCTTCGTCGAGCAGGCGGCGGCCGACCCGGACGTGCTGGCCATCAAGCAGACCCTCTACCGCACCAGCGGAGACTCCCCGATCGTCGACGCGCTGGTCGACGCGGCCGCCGCCGGCAAGCAGGTGGTGGTGCTGGTGGAGCTGAAGGCCCGGTTCGACGAGGTGGCCAACATCGGCTGGGCGCGCACGCTGGAGCGCGCCGGCTGCCACGTGGTGTACGGCCTGGTCGGCCTCAAGACGCACTGCAAGACCGCCCTGGTGGTGCGCCAGGAGGGCAACCAGATCCGCCGCTACTGCCACATCGGCACCGGGAACTACCACCCGAAGACCGCCCGGCTGTACGAGGACTTCGGCATGCTGACCGCCGACCCGGAGATCGGCGCCGACCTCACCGACCTGTTCAACGTGCTCACCGGCTACAGCCGGCAGACCGCGTACCGGCGGCTGTTGGTGGCCCCGCAGGGGATCCGGCGGGGGCTGATCGAGCGGATCGAGCGGGAGATCACCCACGTCCGGCTCGGCATGCCGGGGCTGGTGCAGTTCAAGGTGAACTCGCTGGTCGACGAGAAGGTCACCGACGCGCTCTACCGGGCGTCCCGGGCCGGGGTGCACGTGGACCTGCTGATCCGGGGCATGTGCACGCTGCGCCCGGGGGTGCCGGGGCTGTCGGAGAACATCCGGGTCCGGTCGATCCTCGGCCGGTTCCTGGAGCACTCCCGGATCTTCCGGTTCGGCAACAACGGGGCGGCCGAGTTCTGGATGGGTTCGGCCGACCTGATGCACCGCAACCTGGACCGCCGGGTGGAGGCGCTGGTGCAGGTGAGCGATCCGGTGGCCCGGGCCGAGCTGGACCACGTGCTGGCTGCGGCGTTCAGCCCCGACGTGGAGGCGTTCGAGCTGGCCGGGAACGGGTCCTGGACCCGGCGGACGGGAACGCCGGACGCGCCGCTGACCCATCTGCAGGACCTGCTGCTGCGCCGTGTCGGCGGCACCCCGGGTTGAGCCTAGGCTGGGCGAATGTCGGAGGGGGAACGGATGATCCGGGCGGCGGGCGGGGTCGTCTGGCGCCCGGACGGGGACGACGTGCTGGTCTGCCTCGTGCACCGCCCCCGGTACGGCGACTGGTCGTTGCCCAAGGGCAAGCTGGAGGCGGGCGAGCACCCGCTGTCCGCCGCCGTCCGGGAGGTCGCCGAGGAGGCCGACGTGCGGGCGGTGCCGCAGGTCCGGCTGCCCACCATGCGGTACCGCAGCGAGGGCCGGCCGAAGGCGGTCGACTACTGGTCGATGCTGGCGGTCGCCGACGGGGGCTTCCAGCCCGACACCGAGGTCGACGGGATCCGCTGGCTCCCCGCCGCGGAGGCGACGCGCCTGGTCAGCTACCCGCACGACGCCGAGGTGCTGGCCGCGTTCGCCGCCCTGCCGCCGGTCACCGCGACGGTGGCGCTGGTCCGGCACGCCCACGCCGGCAGGCGCGGCACCTGGTCGGGCCCGGACGCCTGCCGACCGCTCGACGGCACCGGCTGGGCGCAGGCGCACGCCCTGGCGCCCCTGGTGGCCCTGGTCCGCCCGGCCCGGCTGTTGTCGGCCTCGGCCCGCCGCTGCGTGCAGACCCTGGACCCGGCGGCGGCCCTCCTCGACCTGCCGATCGAGGTGGCCGGTGACCTGGACGAGCCGCAGCCCGGCCAGGACCCGGACGAGCGGGCGCTGGCCGCCGCGGCCTGCCTCACCGAGTTGGCCGCCGAGGGGGCCATGGCCGGAGTGTGCACCCAGGGCAAGGTGATCCCCGGGGCGCTGGAACGCCTCACCGGCCGCGCCGACGACTTCACCACCCCGAAGGCCGGCGGCTGGCTGCTCGCGTTCGCCGCCGACCGCCTCCTCGCCGCCGACCCCCTGTGATGGCGTCAGCCGGCGGCCTCTGACGCAAGGGCGCGGCCGGCGGCGTTCGGCTCGGGCGTCAGCCGGCGGCTTCTGACGCAAGGGCGCGGCCGGCGGCGTTCTCAGCCGGCGGCGGTGGGCGGCAGGGTTAGGGTGACCGCCACCGGCAGGTGGTCGCTGGCGGTGCTGCGCGGCGCCACGGGTCCACCGGCCACCACGCCCGGCGAGACCAGGACGTGGTCGATCTGCTCGTGCGGGTCGTCGGCCGGGCTGGTGAACAGGGGTCGGGCCACGGCGAGCGCATCCACCAGCCCGGCGCGGGTGAACTCCGCGTACGCCAAGGCGCCCGGCTCGGTGTTCAGGTCACCGGCGACGACGAGCGGCCGACCGTCGGCGTACCCCAGGGCGAACCGCGCCACCGCGCGGGCCTGCGCCACCGGCTCCCGGCCCGGCGGCGGTTGCAGGTGGGTGGCGACCACCGCGAGGCCCGCGTCGCCGCCGAGGTCGAGGGTGACGCCGAGCGCCTGGGCGCCGGTGGGCGCGCCGAGGGCCGCCAGCCGCTCGCTGCGGGCCGACTCCACCGGGAACCGGCTGAGCACCGCGTCGCCCCACACCGGGTCGGCGGCGGGCGCGAAGACGTACGGCATGCGGAGCCGCGCCGCGAGCAGGGTGAGGGTGTCGTGGCCGCCGTTGAGCAGCCAGCCCCGGTCCACCTCGCTCAGCAGCACCACGTCGGGCCGCTCGGCGGCGACCACCCGGGCCAGCCCGTCCGGGTCGAACCGTCCGTCCATCCCGAACCCCATCCGCACGTTGTACGCCACCACCCGCACGTCGGCGGGCGGGCTGCCGGGCCGGCCCGGGGCGACCTCGGCGGCCAGCAGGTTCGTCGTGAGGAGGGTGACCACGCCGAAGACCGCGGCGACGCCTCCCGCCCACGCCCAGGAGGCCGGCCCGGGCGGCGCGGCCGTCCCGCCCCGGGCGACCACCCTGGGCGGCGCGGCCGTCCCGCCCCGGGCGACCACCCTGGGCGGCGCGGCCGGCCCGCCCCGGGCGGCCGGGGCGAGCGCCACGACCGCGACGAGGCCGGCCACGACGACCGGCACCGCCGCGTTCGAATAGCCGAGGTCGTACGCGGCGTAGTAGCCGACGGCGGCGACGGCGAAGAGCAACATGCCCAGCACCACCGCGAGCGGCGACCGCCCGGGCCGGCCCGGGGCCCCGGCGGAGGCCGAGACGGCGGTGGCCGAGACGGCGGTGGCCGAGACGGCGGTGGCCGAGACGGCGGTGGCCGAGGCGACGGGGGCGGCGGGGGCGGCGGGGGCGGGGGCGGCGGCGGGGGCGGCGGGGGGGGCGGCGGGGGCGATCGGGGCTGCGGCCCCGGCCCCGGCGAGGCTGAGGCACCCGCCGACGCCGGCGGCGGTCAGCAGGACCGCCGGCCCCAGCCAGCCCGGCTCCCCGGCGGCGAACAGCACCGCCCCGAGCACCAGCGCGAGCGGGCCGAGCAGCCGGGCGTACCCGCGTGGTGCCCTGGCCAACGCGGCGAACAGGAAGAAGGCGACGGCGTAACTGAACAGGGCGGAGACGTCGCCGGCCGCTGCCGAGCGGGCGAGGCCGTCGCCGGGTCCTCGCCGGTAGGAGGACCCCGTCGCCGCCAGCGCCGGGGAGAGCGCCACCATCCCGGTCAGCAGCAGCGCCGGGCCGGCGAGCAGCCACGCGCGGGCATCGCCCCCCGGTTGCCCCGGCGGCGTGGGACGGGCCGTCCCGGCCAGGAAGAGTCCCACGAGGACGACGCTGCCGGCCCACCCGACCCAGCCACCCCGCCAGACCAGGTCGTACGTGCCGAGCCCCGCGTGCACGACCGCGCCGAGGGCCAGCCCCAACGCCAGCCCCGGCACCGGCCGGTCGGTGCCGGCCGCGGTGCCGGCCAGCCAGAGCAGCCCGGCCACCAGTCCTGCGGTGGCCAGCCAGAGCTGCGCCCGGCCGCCCGGGGCGGCGGTGAGGGCGAGCCGGAGGCCGGCCAGCGCCACGGCGGCGACCAGGGTGACCGGGCGGGCGCCCAGCCGGCGCAGCAGCGCGGGAAAGGCCAGGGCGAGCACGAACCAGCCGAGCGCGAACGCTCCCAGCAGTTCGGCGGGGGTGGTGGCGGCCTGCCCGAAGATGGTGATGACCGACGGGAGGAAGACCCGCAGCACGTCGATCAGAACGACGATGCCCAGGGCGAGCGTGACGGTGTGGAGGTGGCGGTAGCGCACGGGCTGCCTTTCGCCGACCGGTGGGGGTCCGGCGATTCTGCGCGCGCCGCACGCCGTCGGTCAACGGGCAGAACCCGTACCAGGACAACCGGAACCCGTACCCGGACAAGTGGAAGGGGCGCCCACCGGTCCGGTGGGCGCCCCTTCCGACGGTTCGGCCGGTCAGCGCTTGGTTGCCGCCTTCTTGGCCGGGGACTTCTTCGCCGGCGCCTTCTTGGCCGCCGCGCTCTTGGTCGCCGCCGCGGTGGTCTTCTTCGCCGCGGTCGACTTGGTCGCCGCCGCGGTCTTCTTCGCGGGGGCGGCCTTCTTGGTGGCGGCCTTGGACGCCGTCGTCTTGGTCGCCTTGGCCGGGGCCGCCTTCTTCGTCGCGGCGGTGGCCTTGGTGCCGGCGGCCTTCGTACCCGCCGCCTTGGCCGTCGTGGCCTTCGCACCGGTCGCCTTCGCACCGGTGGCCTTGGCGCCCGCCGCCTTGGCCGTCGTGGCCTTCGCGGTCGTCGCCTTGGCCCCGGTCGCCTTGGCGGAGGTGTTCTTGGTGGCGGCCGTGGCGGTCTTCTTCGCCGCCGCCGTGGCCTTCGGCACCTTGCCGCTGGCCACCATCTCCTTGAACCCGGCGCCGGGCCGGAAGGTCGGCACGGATGTCTTCTTGACCTTCACCGCCTCGCCGGTTCGCGGGTTGCGCGCTGTTCGGGCTCCCCGGACGCGCTTCTCGAACGCTCCGAATCCGGTGATCGCCACCTTCTCGCCCTTGGTGACCGCCGCCTGGACCTCAGCGAGGACCGCGTCGAGCGCGGCCGTCGCCGTCTTCCGGTCCCCCAGGCGAACGGCGAGCGCCTCGATGAGCTCGGCCTTGTTCACGACTTCCTCCCAATTGTGCAACTGACTCGACGCGAGCCATTCTGCGCGCACGGTATGCCCTGTGCTGCCTGGACACAAACATTCGGTCGAAAAAAGGCCTTGTGTCGTAACGGATTCGCCCCCACCGGGCGGGCCGGTGGGGGCGGAAAGCGATGCTGGATCGGGCGTACGGCTATGCCACGGCGGGCAGGAACGGCCGTCGGCCGCGCTCGTACGAGGTGATGTCGGCCTCGTGGCGGAGCGTGAGTCCAATGTCATCCAACCCCTCCAGCAGCCGCCAGCGGCTGAAGTCGTCGAGGGGGAACGACCAGGCGGCGTCCCCCGCCCGGACCTCGCGGGAGGTCAGGTCGACGGTGACGGCGACGGTGGGGTCGGACTCGACGAGGCGCCACAACTCCTCGACGGCTTTCAATTCCAACTCGACCGGCAGCAGACCCTCCTTGAGGGCGTTGCCGCGGAAGATGTCGCCGAACCGGGGCGAGATCACCGCCCGGAACCCCCAGTCCCGCAGCGCCCAGACGGCGTGCTCCCGAGACGACCCCGTGCCGAACTCGGGGCCCGCCACGAGAATCGACGCACCTGAATGCGTAGGATCGTTAAAGACGAATGTCGGGTCCTCCCGCCACGCGCTGAAGAGCCCGTCGGCGAATCCGGTCCGGGTCACCCGCTTGAGGTACACGGCGGGGATGATCTGATCGGTGTCCACATTGGAACGGCGCAGCGGCACGGCGGTGCCGGTGTGCGTGGTGAACTTGTCCATCTGTCGCGGCTGCCCTTCTACAGGTCGGCGGGGGCGGCCAGCCGGCCGACCACGGCGGTGGCGGCGGCGACCGGCGGCGACACCAGGTGGGTGCGGCCACCCCGGCCCTGGCGCCCCTCGAAGTTGCGGTTGGAGGTCGAGGCGGAACGCTCCCCCGGGGAGAGCGTGTCCGGGTTCATGCCCAGGCACATCGAGCAGCCGGCGAACCGCCACTCGGCCCCGGCGTCGGTGAACACCCTGTCCAGCCCTTCGGCCTCGGCGGCCTCCCGGACGGCTGCGGAGCCGGGGACCACGAGCATCCGTACGCCGTCGGCGACCTTCTGCCCGCGCAGCACGTCGGCCGCGGCGCGGAGGTCCTCCAGCCGGCCGTTGGTGCAGGAGCCGACGAAGACCACGTCGACGGAGAGGTCGCGCAGCGGGGTGCCGGGCACGAGGTCCATGTACTCCAGGGCCCGGCGGGCGGCGGCCCGCTCGGAGTCGGTGTCGAACTCCTCCGGGTCCGGCACGGCCGCGCCCAGCGGGGCGCCCTGACCGGGGTTGGTGCCCCAGGTGACGAACGGGGTGATCCGGCTCGCGTCGAGGGTCACCTCGGCGTCGAAGGTCGCCCCCTCGTCGGTGGGCAGCGTCCGCCAGTGGTCGACCGCCGCGTCCCAGTCGGCCCCCTGCGGCGCGTTCGGCCGCCCCTTGAGGTACGCGAAGGTGGTCTCGTCCGGCGCGATCATGCCGGCCTTGGCGCCCCACTCGATGGACATGTTGGCGACGGTCATCCGCCCCTCCATGGACAGCGCGCGGATCGCCTCGCCCCGGTACTCCACGATGTGCCCGCGCCCGCCGCCGGTGCCGACCTGGGTGATCAGGGCGAGCACCAGGTCCTTGGCGGTGACGCCGGGGCCGAGCTGGCCGGTGACGTTCACGGTCATCGTCTTCGGGCGAGCCTGCGGCAGCGTCTGGGTGGCCAGCACGTGCTCGACCTCGCTGGTGCCGATGCCGAACGCGAGGGCGCCGAACGCCCCGTGGGTGGCGGTGTGTGAATCGCCACAGACGATCGTCATGCCGGGCTGGGTGACGCCGAGCTGCGGGCCGATGACGTGCACGATGCCCTGGTTGGCGTCACCGAGCGGGTGCAGCCGGACGCCGAACTCGGCGCAGTTGCGGCGCAGCGTCTCGATCTGCGTGCGGGAGGTGGGGTCCGCGATCGTGAGCAGGTCGCCGCGCCGCTGCTGGAACGCCGGGTCCGCGTACCCCGTCGGGGTGTTGTGGTCCTCGGTCGCGAGCGTGAGGTCGGTGCGGCGCACGCGGCGGCCGGCGAGCCGCAGCCCGTCGAAGGCCTGCGGGCTGGTGACCTCGTGCAGCAGGTGCAGGTCGATGTAGAGCAGGTCCGGTTCGCCCTCGGCGGACCGGACGACGTGTGCGTCCCAGACCTTCTCGGCCAGGGTCCTCGGTTGAGTGACTCCCACCATCTGGACATCCTAAATTCTGGGAGGTAAGTTTCGGCTTGTGGGACACAGTATGAGCGGTGTCGGCGTTCTCGACAAGGCGGTGGTCATCCTGGCCGCCTGCGTCGACGGCGCCAGCCTGGCCGAACTCGTTGAACGCACCAAGCTGCCCCGGGCCACCGCGCACCGGCTGGCGCAGGCGCTGGAGATCCACCGGATGCTGGTCCGGGACACCCAGGGCCGCTGGCGCCCTGGCCCTCGACTCGGTGAGCTCGCCAACGCCGCGCCGGACGTGCTACTGACAGCGGCGGAGCCGCTGCTGGCCGCGCTGCGCGACGCCACCGGGGAGAGCGCCCAGCTCTACCTGCGCCGCGCGGACGAGCGGATCTGCGTGGCCGCCGCCGAGCGGGCCAGCGGCCTGCGGGACACCGTGCCGGTGGGCTCGGTGCTGCCGATGACCGCAGGCTCGGCGGCGCAGATCCTGCTGGCCTGGGAGCCGCCGGAGGCGGTGATGCCGCTGCTGCCCCGGTCGAAGTTCACCGGCCGCACACTGGCCGAGGTGCGCCGGCGGGGCTGGGCGCAGAGCGTCGCCGAGCGCGAGGCCGGCGTGGCGAGCGTCTCGGCCCCGATCCGCGACCGCACGGGCCGGGTGATCGCCTCGGTCAGCATCTCCGGCCCGATCGAGCGCCTCGGCCGTCGCCCCGGAGAACGCCACGCCATGGCCGTGGTCAGAGCCGGCCAACGCCTCTCCGGCCTCTGACCCCCTCCCCCGCCCGCCTCACCCCGGTGATCAAGGGGTTCACGTCTTGATCCGAGCTGAGGCCGACGCCCCTCGATCGCCGGAGCGGGCGGGTGGGGGTGGATGGAAACGGCCCGTCTCACCGAGGTGAGACGGGCCGAGTGGAGTTGTAGCCCCGACCGGATTCGAACCGGCGCTACCGCCTTGAGAGGGCGGCGTCCTGGGCCACTAGACGACGGGGCCAAGACTTTTCCTACATCACCGGCCTGCCGGCCGGCGCCGCTGTAGTCTAGCGGCGGGTCCCTCGCCGGCGCGCAGGGGGTGGGCGGCGGGGCCGAGCGCAGCGTCGCCACCGCATCGCCCGGCGACGGCTACCTTACGGCCGCACGGGTCAATACCGGTCCCGTGAATGCGAAACAGCCCGCCTCACCGAAGTGAGACGGGCTGAACGGAACTGTAGCCCCGACCGGATTCGAACCGGCGCTACCGCCTTGAGAGGGCGGCGTCCTGGGCCACTAGACGACGGGGCCAGAACCTTCTCCTGCACCGCCCTGCCGGGCGGTGCCGCCGAACTCTACCAGAGAATTCTTCCGGCCCCTTGCGGGCGACCGGATTGCTCTCCAGTGGGATCCAGCGACCGGCGCTCTCGCGAACACCGATTGCTGGGGTACCAGGACTCGAACCTAGACTAACTGAACCAGAATCAGTTGGGCTGCCAATTACCCCATACCCCATTGGCACCTCACGGTGCCGTTCGGTGCCTTGCGGCACCGGAGAGAAACTTTACCCTCCCGGCCCCGGCTAGGCCAAATCGGGGGCCCGAAACCCATGCTGTGCTGCGGTTTCGGGCCCCGACGAGTCAGCCGACCGGGACGACCGGGTTGGTCAGCTCCCCGATCCCCTCGATACGCACGGTGACGGTATCCCCCTCCACGAGCGGGCTAACCCCCGCCGGGGTGCCGGTGAGCACCACGTCGCCGGGGAGCAGCGTCATCACGTGCGAGACGTACGACACCAGGGCCGGGACGTCGAAGACCATGTCCCGCGTCCGGCCGAGCTGCCGCACCTCCATCTCCTCCGGGTTGCGGCCCACCTCGCACCGGATCTCCAGGTCGGTGACGTCCAGGTCCGTGGTGATCCAGGGGCCGATGGGGCAGAACGAGTCGAAGCCCTTGGCCCGGGTCCACTGCCCGTCGGAGCGCTGGAGGTCCCGGGCGGTCACGTCGTTGGCGCAGGTGTAGCCGAAGATGGCCCGAGCGGCGGCAGCCCGGTCGGCCCGGCGGGCCCCCGGGGCCCCGATCACCACGGCCAGCTCGGCCTCGTGCTCGACCCGCTTGGAGAAGATCGGCAACCGGATGGCGTCGCGCGGGCCGATCACCGAGGTGGACGGCTTGAGGAAGAGCAGCGGCTCCTTCGGCACCGCGCTGTCCTGCTCGGCGGCGTGCTCGGCGTAGTTGCGGCCGACGCAGACCACCTTGCTGGGCAGGATCGGGGAGAGCAGTCGGACGTCGGAGAGCGCCCACCGGGCGCCGCTGAACTGGATCTGACCGAACGGGTGGCCCTCGATCTCGGCGATGGTCAGGCCCTGCGGGCCCGCCTCCGGCTCGCCCTCGACGGCCCCGAACGACATTCCCTTGGCATGAGCGAAACGAGCGATACGCACCAGGCCAATCTAGCCCCGGGACGAGGTCCGGCCGCGTCGACGGGCAAGCCAGGGCGGCGAGGCCCTCCTGCTACGCACGGGGAGTGCACCCCCGGGCGGCGGGCGGGCGTCGGCAGAGGGCCCGGGGCGGCCACCCTACGTCGTCCGTCGCCGGTGCGGGCCGGGTTCGCCACTTCGTACCCGCACGACGTGGGGCCGCGCCTAGCGTCGGCTACCGGAGGTTCGTTCGTATGCCTGCATCGACACGACACCACAGGGCCCTCGCAGTGTTCGTACACTGCCTCGGCATTCTCGCCGCCGTGCCGGCACTGCCCGCGGTGGCCCCGGAGGCGGTGGCCACGCCGGCAGCGGCGGCCCGCCCGGCGGCGGCCGTCGCCACGCCGACGGAGACCCCGACACCCACCGACTCGGCGACGGCGCCGACGCCGGCGGCTCCCGCGCCGCCGCCGCTGGTCTCGCCGTCCGTGGTGGTGCCGACCCAGGGCGCGCCGTCACCGGTGACGGTGGCGGTCACGCCGGCCGGCACACCCGCGCCGGGCTACCAGGTCCAGGTCCGCAACACCGGGAGCCGGCCGCTGGCCACCACGGTGCGCCAGGAGCTGCCGGCCGGGACGTCCGCGACCTGGATCACTCCGGGCGGGCGGGCCACCCGCTCGGCGGCGAGCACCGAGGTGACCTGGCAGCTCAACCTGCCCGCCCGCAGCACCACCACGCTGCACACGGCGCTCTCCGCCGCCGCGCCGGGCCGGCCGCTCTCCGCGCCGGCCTGCGCCTTCACCAGCGACGGGAACCGGCCGTACGACTGTGCGACCGCGACCTGGAGCGGCGCGGCGGTGCCGGCGGCCGAGGTCACCGCGGCCCCGCCGTGGCGCCGACCCCCGGTGCTGCTCGCCGCGCTGGCCGTGGTCCTCCTGGCCGGGCTCGGCGGGCTGTGGTGGTGGCAGCGGCGCCGACGGGTGCGCCCCGGTGCCCGGCAGCCCGGGGCCACCGCCCCGGCCGGGACCGCCGGGGCGACCGCTCCGGGGACGAGCGACCGGGGAACCGTGTACCCCCGGCCCGCCACGCCGACGGCCGTGGCCCGCCGCCGCCGGCCCCCGGTCTGGCTGCTGGTGGGGGCGGCCCTGGCGGTCCTGGCCGGGGTGGTCCTCGCGGCCACGCTGACCGCCACCCGGCGGGTCGCCGCGATCGACACGGCCAAGCAGCCGACCAGCGGCGCCTGGGTGGGGCGCAGCGCGACGGGGGTGGTCGGCGTGCCGCTGCGCGAGCAGGCGCTGGAGTTCACCGTCTACCGGGTCGCCTGCCCGAGCAGGCCGGTCGCCGGCGGGCAGTGCCAGGCCACCGTCGGGGTCCGCAACGTCAGCCCGCAGCAGCAGACCTGGCACGGTCAGATGCAGCGGGCGTACCTGCCGGGCGGCACCTGGGTCAGCACCGACGAGGCGGCGACCCGGCTGGCCAACCAGGGGCGGGACGTGTTCGCCCAGCCGCTCGCCGCGGGCAGTCGGCTGGTGCTGCCGCTGGTGTTCACGGTCGACGGCCCGACCCGACCGAAGCAGCTCGAGCTGCGCAGCGGGGTGTTCTCCGCCGGGGTCCGGGTGGACGTGCCCTGACCCGGGACGGGGGCCGGTGGCGCCGCCGGGGTGGGCGCAGGGGGCGGGCGGGCGGCGGTCGTACGCTGGGGCGGTGACCGCAGCCCTCGTCCCCGCCGCACCGCTGCACCTGGCCGACTGGCAGGCCCGGCGGCGCGTCCACGAGGAGCGGGTCGACGGGTGGCTGGCCCCGCACCTGGCCCGCCGCCGCACCGGCGCGAAGCACCCGGTGGAGGACTTCCTCTTCACCTACTACTCGCACCGCCCCGCCCAGCTCCGCCGCTGGCATCCCGGGGCGGGGGTGGTGCTGCGCGGCGCGGACCCGACCGAGTTCGGCCCGGACTACCGGGCCACCGCCGCCGGGCTCACCCTCGACACCGATCCGGTACGCGCCCGGCGGGCCGGCTCGGTGGACTGGATCCGCGCCCTTCTCGCGGCGACCGCCGGCCGGCCGGCGCACCTGGGCTGCTTCGGAATGCACGAGTGGGCGATGGTCTACCGGCAGACCCAGGAGGAGGTACGCCACAACGCGTGGCCGCTGCGGCTCAGCCCGGCGGAGACGGCAGCCGTGGTCGAGGAGCGGGGCGTGCGGTGCAGCCACTTCGACGCGTACCGGTTCTTCACCGCGCCGGCCCGGCCGCTGAACCTGCTCGCCCCGACCCGGGAGAGCCAGCACGACCTGGAGCAGCCGGGCTGTCTACACGCCAACATGGACCTCTACAAGTGGGCGTACAAGCTGTCCCCGCTGATCTGCTCGGAGCTGGTGGCCGACGGCTTCGCCCTGGCCCGGGAGATCCGCGCGCTGGACATGCGGGCCAGCCCGTACGACCTGGCCGCGCTCGGGTACCCGCCGGTACGGGTGGAGACGCCGGAGGGCCGCGCCGAGTACGCCGCCGCGCAGCGCGGGTTCGCCGAGCGGGCCGCCGTCCTGCGCGCCCGGCTGCTCGCCGCGCTCGGCTGAGCGGAGAGGCCCCTCCCGACGCCCGTGGCGCGGCCGGGGCCCCTGCTCAACCTCCCGGCCTCAGCTCGCCGTGCAGCTCAGGGTGGGGACGGTAGGCGCGGCGGTGCTGCTGCCGAGGAAGCCGAAGGTGGCCTCCACGCCCGGGGCGAGCGCCCCGTTCCAGCTCACGTTGCGGGCGGTGACCGCGCCACCGGTCTGCTGGGTCAGCTCGGCGTTCCACGTCTGGCTGATCCGCTGGCCGCCGGGGAGGGTGAAGCCGACCGTCCAGCCGACCGTCCGGGCGGTCCCGGTGTTGCGGACGGTCACCTCGCCCTGGAAGCCGCCCTGCCACTGCCCGACGATCCGGTAGCCGGCCGTGCAGCCGACCCCCGAGGTCGGCCCCGCCGTGGGCGTGACGGTGGGCGTCGGCGTCGGCGTGCTCGTCGGGGTCGGGGTCGGGGTGGGGGTGGGGGTGGTGCCGGAGAGCGCGGCGGCCAGCGCCGGGTACCAGCGGTCCGACATCTTCTGGTCGCCGGCGGCGTTGGGGTGCACCCCGTCGTACGTGTCGGTGGCGGTGCTGAAGCCCGTCCACTGGTCGACGACCACGATCGGGGACTGCGCGGTGGTCTTCCCCGCCGCCCAGCCGTCGACCGCGCCGTTGAACGCGACCACCCGCTGCCCGCACTCGGCGCAGCTGGCCGGGGCCATCGGAATGATCTTCGCGACGATCACCCGCATCGCCGGGTTGCTGGCCCGCATCTGGTCCACCAGCTTCGAGTGGGCGGCCAGGATGGTCGCCGGCGCGATGTTGCTCCACACGTCGTTGGTGGCGAAGTGCATGAGCACGATGTCGGGGTGGGTGGCGGAGAGCCACCCGGGCAGCAGGTTCTGGTTGGCGACGTTCGTCACCAGATACCCGCCGTGGCCCTCGTTGTCACCGTCGTACGCCTGCCCGCAGCCCTGCGGGCCGAGCGTGCCGACGAAGTCGATGTTCGTGTGGCCGGTGGACTGGAGGCGGTTCCAGAGGAGGGACCGCCAACAACCGGGCGAGCCGGTGATCGAGTCGCCGAGCGGCATGATCCGTACCGGCGCGGCGGCGGCCGGCGCGGCGGACGCCGGAAGGGTGGGCGTGGCGGCGAACAGCCCGGTCAGCAGGGTGAGGGAGACGGCCGCGAGGGCGGCGAGCAGAGCCGGAACGATTGGCCTTCGAAGCATGGTGAGGGGGCTCCTGTCACGTGACGTCGTACGGTCGGTGACGGCCCGGTTGCTCCCGGAGCCATTCCACCAGATCGCCGGCTCCCCCTCAATGCCCTCCCGCATGCCGGCACCCGCCGGCCCCGGGTCGCTCCACGCCGACCCGGCCGGGGCGCGGCCCGGGTCAGGGGTGACCGCGATGCGTGGCCCACTCGGGGGCGAGGATCGACATCACCGTGGCGTCCACCCAGTCGTCGCCGTCGCGCAGCACCTGGCGCAGCACCCCCTCGGCGACGAAGCCGACCTTCTCGTAGACCCGGCGGGCCCGGGGGTTGAAGGCGAACACCTCCAGCGAGATCCGGTGCAGGCCGAGCCGCTCGAAGCCGTACCCGACGACCAGCCGCACCGCCTCGGTGCCAAGTCCCCGGTTCCGGCCGGACGCGGCGAACAGGGTGCGGAAGTTGCAGGCGCGGTTCCACTCGTCCCGGTCGTTGAGGACGACCTCGCCGACGCAGTCGCCGGTGGCCCGGTCGACCACGGCCAGGTCGAGCCGGTCGGTCTGCGCGTTGCGGCTGCCGTACCAGTCGCGCAGCCGCTGCTCGTCGAATTCGTCGGGCGAGCTGCCGGTCAGCCGGCGGACCTCGGGGTCGGTCACCGCGGCGCGGAGGGCCGCCACGTCGTCGTCGACGAACGGGCGCAGGACCACGCGATCTCCGGTGAGGGTCGGCTTGACGGAGAAGTCGGGCGTCGGTGGCGTGCTCACGTCCCGGCACGCTACGGCCGGCCCCGCCGCGCCGCCTCCGATTTCCGCCCGGGGACGGTCACCGCCGATCCACGCGGCACCCTGGCTACGCCGGGAACGCCCAGCCGATCAACGCGACGCCGCAGGCCTGCGCCGGGGCTGTCAGTCGTCGTCGGCCCGGCGGTCGCGCTTGCGCTGGGACTGGCGCTTCTTGTCGGTGAGGCGACGCTCCTTGGCGCGCCGCGACGGGCGGGTCGGGCGACGCGGCGGGGGCGGCGGGGCCACCGCCTCGCGCAGCAGCGCCGCCATCCGCTCCCGGGCGGCCTCCCGGTTGGCGAGCTGGGCCCGGTGTTCGCTCGCGGCGATGGTGATCACCCCGTCGACGAGCCGGCCGGCCAGGCGTTGCAGCGCCCGGGTGCGTAGTGGCTCCGGCAGGGTCGGCGAGCCGGCCACGTCGAAGCTCAGCTCCACCCGCGAGTCGGTGGTGTTGACGCCCTGCCCGCCCGGGCCCGACGAACGGGAGAACCGTTCGCGCAGCTCGGCTCCCGGCACCACCAGCCGGTCGGTCACCCGCAGTCCGTCGTCCACGCCACGAGGCTAGCGCCCCGCCCGCGCCCGTGGTCGGGCGTGGTGGCGTCGAGGGACCCGGGGGATGCTCGGCTCAGCCGCCCTTGCCGATGATGGTGTCGGCGGTCTGCTGCACCTGGTCGATCGGGATGGCGAAGCCGATGCCGATCGAGCCGCTGCCGTCGATGGTGGCGATGGCGGTGTTCACCCCGACCACCTCGCCCCGGGCGTTGACCAGCGGGCCGCCGGAGTTGCCCGGGTTGATCGACGCGTCGGTCTGCACCGCCCGGTGCCGGTTGGTGCCGAGCCGCACCTGGCGATCGAGCGCGCTGACGATGCCCGCGGTGACGGTGCCGGCCAGCCCGAGCGGGGAACCGACGGCGAGCACCGGCTCGCCGACCCTGGTGGCGCCCGGCTTGGCCAGCGGCAGCGGGGCCAAACCGGCGTCCGGGGGCACCCGGAGCACGGCCAGGTCGCTGCCCGGCTCCCGGCCGACGACCTCGGCGGGGAAGCGTCGGCCGTCCGGCAGCTCCACCGTGATCGCTCCCCCGCCGCCCTTGGCCAGGATGTGGTCGTTGGTGATCAGGTGCTGCTGGTCGTCGATGGCGAACCCGGAGCCGGTCGCCCCGGCGCCGGAGCCGCCCCCGACCAGCACCGACACCACGCCCGGCACGGTCCGCTCGGCGGCGGTGACCAGCTCGGCCGGCACGGGCGCCGCCGACGCCGCCGCCGGGCCCGGCGCGCCGGCCTGGTCGGCGACCCACAGGCCGGCCGCCGCGCCGGACAGGGTGGACAGGGCCACCACCCCGGCCGCGGCCAGCAGCCGGTCCCGCCAGCCGCGCCGCCGGCCACCCCCCTCCGGACCGGGTACGTCCCACCGGCCCCATCCGTCCGGGTCGAGTTCGGGCGAGACGAACCACGGTCCGCGCGGCTCGCCCAGTCCGGTCTGCACTGCCATGCGTGCGCTCCTCACGTCCTTGTCACCGCGGATGTCCGTCTCGGGAACCCGGAGGGGTCGGCGTGCCGACGGGCCGGGTCCTGACGCGTTCAGGGCAGCCGGGAGAACCACCGCATCGACCCCGCCGCGGCCCCCATCGCCAGGACCAGCCCGAGCCCGATGAACCGGGCGGAGACGTCCTGCCGTTCCCGGCGGTAGCCGACCGAGGTGCCGATGTCGTCGTAGACCGCCCGCAGCTCCGCGCTGCTGGTCGCCTCGTGGAAGCCGCCCCCGGTGGAGTCGGCGACCGCCCTGAGGGTCTGCCCGTCCACCGGCACCTGGATGGGTCGGCCGCCCCGGTCGACGAACCCGGACGGGGTGCCGAACGAGATGGTGTGCACCGGCACCTTCGCCCCGACCGCCTCGGCGGCGGCCTCCATCGGGTCCATGCCGGAGGTGTTCGCCCCGTCGGAGAGCAGGATGATCCGGGCCGGCGGTGGCTGCTTGGCCGCCTGGCTGTCCAGCCCCTTCACCGCGCCGAGCGAGGTGTTGATCGCCTCCCCGATGGCGGTGCCCTGCACGCCGGTGGCGCCCTCGGCGAGGCGGTCGATCCCCTCGTGCAGGGCCTCCCGGTCGGTGCCGGGCGGCACCAGCACCGCCGCGCTGCCGGCGAACGCGACGAGCCCCACGTTGAACTCGTCGGGCAGGCCGTCGACGAACCGCCGGGCGGCGTGCTTGGCCGCGCTGAGCCGGTCCGGTTCGACGTCGGAGGCGAGCATCGAGGTGGACACGTCCACGGCCACCATGACGGTGGCCCGTTCCCGGGGCACCCGCACCTCGTCGTGGGGGCGGGCGAAGCCCACCACCAGCAGCGCCAACATGGCCAGGAAGAGGCCGGCCGGCAGGTGTCGGCGCCACGCGGGGCGGTGTGGGGCGACCCGGTCGAGCAGCCGCAGGTTGGTGAAGCGGACGGCGTACCGGCTGCGGCGGCGCTGGGCCAGCAGGTAGCCGGCGGCCAGGGCGGCGACCCCGAGCAGCAGCCAGAGCCGGGCGGGTGACTGCCAGCTCACGCGGCACCTCCCCGCGCCGCGCCCAGCCCCCGTGCCGCGCCCAGCCCCGGTGTCCCGCCCGGCCCCCGCGCCGGGGCGCCCCCGCTCGCCGCCGGTGCCAGGGCGAGCCGGCGCTGGGCGTGCACGTGCCGGACGATGTCGGCGCACCAGTCCCGGTCGGTGCGTAGCGGCAGATGGCCCGCCCCGCACCGGCGCAGCGCCTGGCTGATCTGGTCGCGTTGGGCGGCGGCGGCCTCGGCATACCGCTCGCGCAGCCGGGAGTCGCCGGTCCACACCTCCCGCCGCCGGCCGGTCTCCGGGTCGACCAGGGTAATCAGGCCGACGTCCGGCAGCTCCAGCTCACGCGGGTCGGTCACCTGCACGGCGAGCACCTGGTGCCGCACGGCGAGCCGGCGCAGCGGCACCTCCCAGGGCGGCGGGGCCGCCGGGTCGTCGGGCAGCCCGTCGAGGAAGTCGGAGACCACCACGACCAGGCCCCGGCGGGCGGCGACCCGCCCCACCGCCGCCAGCCCGTCGGTCAGGTCCGGGGGCGCCAGCGGCGCGGTGTCCGGTTCGTACCCGCCGACGCGCGGCGCGGACAGCAGAGCCCGGAGCAGCCCGAGCAGGTGGATCCGGCCGCTGCGGGCGGGGAACCGGCGCAGCCCGTCCGGGGCCAGCAGTTGGGCGCCGAGCCGGTTGCCGGAGCCGGCGGTGAGGAAGCCGACCGCCGCCACCGCGGCCACCGCCAGCTCGCGCTTGTCCAGGTCGGCGGTGCCGTACTCCATGCTGGGGCTGGCGTCCACCAGCAGCCAGGTGGTCAGCTCCCGGTCGGCGTCGACCTCGCGGACGTGCGGGACGGTGGTCCGGGCGGTGACGGCCCAGTCCATCCGGCGCACCTCGTCCTCGCCCGGCCGGTACTCGCGGCTGCCGGCGACCTCGCTGCCCGGGCCGGGCAGCAGCCCGCGGTGCTGGCCGTGCAGCAGCCCGTCCAGGCGGCGGGTGACGGTCAGCTCCAACCGGCGCAGCCGCCCGGCGGGCGCGAGGTCGGCCAGAGTCGGGTCGGCCAGAGTCGGATCGGCCGGGGTCGGGCCGGCCGGCGTCGCCCCGCTCCACGTCGACGGGGTCCCGTTCGACGCGGGCGTGGCCCCGGTCGACGACCGCGTGGTCCCGCCCCGCGCGGGCGGGACGGCGGGGCCCCTCACGCCGCCGCCAGGTCGGTGGCGTACCCGGTGTGGTGGGTGGCGATCCGGGGCGGCGGCACCGCCTCGACCAGCCGGCGCACCACCGCCTCGGCGGAGACCCCGTCGGCGACCGCGTCGAAGGAGAGCACCAGCCGGTGGGCGAGGACGTCCACCGCCAGTTCCCGGACGTCCTCGGGCAGCACGTGGTCCCGGCCGCGCAGCAGTGCCTGGGCCCGGGCGGCGGCGACCAGGCCCAGGGTGGCCCGGGGGCTGGCCCCGTACGCCAGCAACGGCGCGATCTCGGGCAGCCCGAACCGGCCCGGGTCGCGGGTGGCCAGGATCAGCCGGACGACGTACTCGGCGAGGGCGTGGTGCACGAAGACGTCGCCGGCCCGGCGCTGGAGCGCGCGCAGCCGGCCGGGGTCGAGAACCGGGCGCGGGCTCGGCCGGCCGGCGCTCATCCGGTAGAGGATGGCCAACTCGTCGGCGTCACCCGGGTAGTCCACGACGATCTTGAGGAGGAACCGGTCGCGCTGCGCCTCGGGGAGCTGGTACACCCCCTCGGACTCGATCGGGTTCTGGGTGGCGAGCACCAGGAACGGGTCGGGGACGGGCCAGCTCCGCCCGCCGATGGTGACCTGCCGCTCGGCCATCGCTTCGAGCAGCGCGGACTGCACCTTGGCCGGAGCGCGGTTGATCTCGTCGGCGAGCAGCAGGTTGGCCATGATCGGGCCGAGTTCGACGTCGAAGCTCTCCTTCGAGGCCCGGTAGATGCGGGTGCCGACGATGTCGGAGGGCACCAGGTCCGGGGTGAACTGGATCCGGGAGAAGGTTCCGCCGACCACGGTGGCGAGGGTGTGCGCGGCGAGCGTCTTGGCCACGCCGGGGACGCCCTCCAGCAGGCAGTGGCCGTTCGCGAGCAGCGCGGTGAGCAGGCGTTCGACGAGCCGATCCTGCCCGACGATCACGCGTTTGACCTCGAAGAGCGTCTGTTGCAGCTCGGCGCCGGTCGGATCGGGATCGACCGGGCTGGGCAGGCTGGCCAGGGTGTCCGAGATGTCCGTCACGGTGCTTGCTTCCCGGGCGGCGGTCCGGCAAACGTCGGAAATTACGCCACTCGGGGGCCCTTTGTCCCCCTGACCGGGGCGACCGTCGCCATCCGCCGCGAAACACGTCCCGGGTCCGGTAGCGGACGCGACGACGCCGGCCCACCGGGGCCGGCGTCGTCGGACGGCACGGGATCAGGGGGTGAACACCGCCAGGTGGAAGGGCCGGTCCGACGGGGCGCCGGTCGAGTCGACCGTCTGCACGAACACCCCGTTCGGCGTGCCGAGCCGCGGCGCGACCGAGACCTCGCCGGCCGGCGGGACGCAGCAGTTGGCGGCATCGCCGATGTTGGCCACGTACCCGCCCCGGACCAGGCTGTGGTTGAAGATGACCTGGTACTGGCCGGGGCCGTACCTGGTCGCGGAGACCGAGTCGTGCCCCCGGAGCAGCACGCCGGCGCTGCTGACCACCGCGAAGGAGGCGGAGCCGGCCACGAACGACGGGCTCACGCCGTCCCGCATCGCCGCCTTGGCCTGGGCCGCCTCGGCCGGCGTCACCGTCGGCTGGCCCACCGACGCGACGGGGCGGGCACCCGGCTGCCCGGTCTGGGCCACGGGCTTCGCCGTCGTCGCCTGGGCGGCGGCGAAGCCGCCACCGGCCAGCGTCAGCGCCAGCACGCCGAACGTGACCGCGACCGCCCTACCGGAAATGAATCTCGCCATGACAGGTTCCCCTTTTGTTGACCGTGTCGAAACGACCGGCTCGTCAGGCAACGAGTCGGATTGCTTCCGAGCCCGATCGGTGCTTCGGAAAAGCGTCGGCACAGCCGCCGCCGACATATTGACGATGCCGGAAGAGCGGCCCACCGGACAACCTCTGAGCAGCCATTACCACCGAGAGCGCCAGGGCTGGAACCAGGTGGAAACTAGCACCGAGAAAAGTGCCTGGTCAATAGAATGCTGCGGCGTTTCAGATTTGTTCAGGCGATCGGGGAATTGCGAAACGTGAGCGCTGGACAATTCACGAAAGGGGCCGGGACGCCGGGCACCCGGCGGAAGCGTTAGCGTGTCGCCGTGAACACGTCCGAGAAGGCCCCGCCCGGATTCGACCGGGGCGTCCGGACCCGCGGGTGGCTCTGCTGGCTGGCCGTGGTGCCGGGGCTGGCCTGGGCGGCGGTCCGGCTGACCGGCCTGGAACGGGGCCCGCTCGTGCAGGCGGTCGCCTTCACCCCGTACGTGGCGGCCTGGACGCCCGTGCCGCTGCTGCTCGCGCTCGCCCTGCGGCGCCGCTGGCCGGCGGCGGTCGCGGCCCTGGTCGCGGTGGCGCTGATCGGGGCGGTCGCGCCCCGGGCGTTGCCCGGCGGGCAGCCCGCCGCGCAGGGGCCGGAGCTGCGGCTGCTCACCGCCAACCTGCTGGCCGGCGCGGCCGACGCCCGCACCGTGGTGGACCTGGTCCGCGCGCACCGGGTCGACGTGCTGACCGTGCAGGAGTTCACCCCGGACGCGGCGACCGAGCTGGACCGGCTGGGCCTGGCCGGCCTGCTGCCCCACCGGCAGCTCAACCCGCAGGTGGGCACCACCGGCTCGGGCCTCTACGCCCGCTTCCCGATCGCCGGGGGCGGGATCCGGCAGAACCGCGGCGGCTGGGGCTTCAGCCAGGCGTACGGCACGGTGACGCCGCCGGGCGGGCCGCCGGTGCGGATCGAGTCGGCCCACCCGGCGGCCCCGTACGCGATCGACCAGGCCGGGTCCTGGCGTGCCGACCTGGAGACGCAGCCGGCGGCCACCCCGGCGGCGGGGCTGTCGATCCTCGCCGGGGACTTCAACGCCACCCTCGACCACGCGCCGCTGCGCGCCCTGCTGGCGACCGGGTACGCCGACGCGGCCGACGCCGCCGGCGCCGGGCTCACCGGCACCTGGGGCCCCTACGACGGTGACCTGATCCCGCCGGTGACGATCGACCACGTGCTGGTGGACCGGCGGATCGCCGTCCGGTCGGTGGCGGTGCACCCGCTGCCGGGCAGCGACCACCGCGCGGTTCTGGCGGGGCTGCGGGTGCCCGAGGGCGGGTGAGCGGGCGGCCCCTGCGCGTCGGCACGACGCCCCCGCTCAGACGTGGGCGCGGTCCAGGCCGTAGGTGAGCGCGTCGACGAGGGCGTGCCAGGACGCCTCGACCACGTTGGGGTGCACGCCGACGGTCGTCCAGTCCCGGCCCGTCCCGTCCGCGGTCTCCACCAGCACCCGGGTGACCGCGCCGGTGCCGTGGCTGCCCTCCAGGATGCGCACCTTGTAGTCGGCCAGCTCGAAGTCGCGCAGCTCCGGGTAGTGCCGGCACAGGCCGACCCGCAGCGCCTCGTCGAGGGCGTTGATCGGGCCGTTGCCCTCGGCGGTGGCGATCACCCGCTCGCCGCGTACCCGGATCTTGACGGTGGCCTCGGACACCACCGCGCCGTCCTCCCGGTGCTCGACGATCACCCGGTACGACTCCAGGGCGAACGGCCGGGTCGGCGCGGCGCCGGGCAGCTCGGAGCGGACCAGCAGCTCGAAGGAGGCGTCGGCGGCCTCGAACGACCAGCCCTCGGCCTCCAGCTCCTTCACCCGGCTGGTCACCCTCGACAGGGTCTCCGGATGGCCGGCCAGGTCCAGGCCCAGCTCGCGGCTCTTGAGCTCGACGCTGGCCCGGCCGGCCATCTCGGTGATCAGGATCCGCATGTCGTTGCCCACCACGAGTGGGTCCACGTGGTTGTAGAGCAGCGGATCCACCTTGATCGCGCTCGCGTGCAGCCCCGCCTTGTGGGCGAAGGCGGCGGCCCCGGCATACGCCTGGTGGGTGTCGGGGGCGATGTTGGCGATCTCGGCGATGGCGTGGGAGACCCGCACCATCTGCTCCAGGCAGCCCTCCGGTAGGACCGGCAGCCCGAGCTTGAGCTGGAGGTTGGCGACGACGGCGAAGATGTCGGCGTTGCCGGGGCGCTCGCCGTACCCGTTGGCGGTGCCCTGCACGTGACGGACGCCGGCCTCGACGGCCGCGATGGTGTTGGCCACCGCGCAGGCGGTGTCGTTCTGGGCGTGCATGCCGAGCCGCCCGGGATCGACCCCGGTCCGCGCGACCAGGTCGGCGATCGCGGCGGTCACCTGGGAGGGCAGCATCCCGCCGTTGGTGTCGCAGAGCACCATCACCTCGGCGCCGGCGGCCAGCGCGGTCTGGACCACCGCCGCCCCGTACGCCGGGTCGTGCCGGTAGCCGTCGAAGAAGTGCTCGCCGTCGACGAAGACCCGCCGCCCCTCGGCGACGAGGTGCGTAACGGTGTCCCGGATCATCGCCAGGTTCTCGGCGGCGGTGGTGCGCAGCGCCCGCTCGACGTGCCGCAGGTCGGCCTTGGCGACCAACGCGACGGCCGGGGTCCGCGCGTCCAGCAGCGCCCGGACCTGCGGGTCGGCGGCCACCGCGACGCCGGCCTTGCGGGTCGCCCCGAACGCGACGAGCTGGGCGTGCTTCAGGTCCAGCTCGGTGCGGGCCCGGCGGAAGAACTCGGTGTCCTTCGGCACGGCGCCCGGCCAGCCCCCCTCGATGAAGCCGACCCCGAACTCGTCGAGCAGCCGGGCGACGGCCAGCTTGTCGACCACCGAGTAGGTGAGCCCCTCTCGCTGGGCGCCGTCGCGCAGCGTCGTGTCGTAGACCTGGAACGTCATGGGGAGTCCTCTCGGGCGCGGGCGGGACGGGGCGGCGGGGCGGTTTGGGGCGGGGCGGTGTGACGGGACGGGGCGGGACGGGGCGGGACCAACAAAAAGACCCCCCGCGGATGCGGGAGGTCTGCGCGCTCGGCGGAGGGGAGGCCGGGCGCGCTAGGTGCCGATAATGACGACGCTGCTGGTCACGAACGCCACTCTGCCACCCGCCCCACGGTTTTGGGAGGCACAATCCACATGGCGGGACGGTGACACAGGGTTGCGATACCTCATCCGCTCCCGCCTGCCGGGTAGAACCCGCCGCCGGTGATCGGGTTCACAAGTCACCCGGCCGCTATCAAGCCGAAACACCGCTGCGGCAGTATCTGGAACAGATCCAGATACCGGCCTCGTGCCGCCGCCAAGGAGGACCCCGTGCTCACCGTCGGTGACCGCTTTCCCGAGTACGAACTCACCGCCTGCGTGTCTCTCGACGCCGACAACGCGTTCGAGTCGATCAACCACAAGTCGCACCAGGGCAAGTGGCGGGTGGTCTTCTTCTGGCCGAAGGACTTCACCTTCATCTGCCCGACGGAGATCGCCGAGTTCGGCCGGCTGAACGGCGAGTTCGCCGACCGGGACGCCCAGGTGCTCGGCGTGTCGGTGGACAACGAGTTCGTCCACTACGCCTGGCGCAAGGACCACCCGGACCTGCGCGAGCTGCCCTTCCCCATGCTCAGCGACATCAAGCGCGAGCTGACCGCCGACTGCGGCGTGCTCGGCGAGGACGGCGTGGCGCAGCGCGCCACCTTCATCGTCGACCCGGACAACGAGATCCAGTTCGCCATGGTGACCGCCGGCTCGGTCGGCCGGAACGTCTCCGAGGTGCTGCGGGTGCTCGACGCGCTGCAGACCGACGAGCTGTGCCCATGCAACTGGAACAAGGGCGGCGACACCCTCGACGCCACCAAGCTGCTCGCCGGCGCCGGGGCCTGACGATGGGCCTCGACGCGATCAAGGCAGCCCTGCCGGAGTACGCCAAGGACATCAAGCTCAACCTCGGCTCCACCGTCGGCGCCTCGACGCTGAAGCCGGAGCAGGCCTGGGGTACCGCGCTGGCCTGCGCCGTCGCGGCACGCAACCCGGTGGTGCTTCGGGAGATCGCCGCCGAGGCGGTCACCCACCTCACCCCCGAGGCGATCGAGGCGGCCAAGGGCGCCGCCACGATCATGGCGATGAACAACGTCTACTACCGGGCCAAGCACCTCATCGGCGACGACCAGTACGCGTCTATGCCGGCCCGGCTGCGGATGCAGATCATCGCCCGGCCGGGTGTGGAGAAGGGCGACTTCGAGCTCTGGTGCCTCGCCGTCTCGGCCATCACCGGCTGCGGGGTCTGCCTGGAGTCGCACGAGAAGACGCTGCGCGGGGCCGGCTTCACCCGCGAGCAGGTGCACGAGGGGCTGCGGATCGCCGCCGTGGTGCACGCCGCCGCGGTGGCCCTCGACGCGCAGGCCGCGCTGGCCTGAGCCGTCCAACCCGATTCCGCCGACGCCGTGACCGCGGTGCCGGCGGAATCGGCGTTTCCGGCAGTGCGCGTGTAGGGGCCGACCGGGCTGGGTAGGTGTATTTCGGACACGAGAACACCCCCTCTCCGAGACGACTACGACAGTCGAGGCAGGAGCACCCCATGGACAGGCTCGATCCGCACACCACACCCGGCACGCCGGAGCCCTCGATCCACGGCGGGCAGGGCTCGATCGCCGGCGGCGCCCCCGCCGGCGCGTTCGACCCGTGGAGCTACCGCGACCGGGCGTCGGCGGCCGACGCCGACCTGGTCGGCTACAAGGTCGAGGCCACCGACGGCAGCATCGGCAAGATCGACCGCGCGAGTCACGAGGTCGGCAGCAGCTACCTCGTGGTCGACACCGGCCCGTGGATCTTCGGCAAGAAGGTCATGCTGCCGGCCGGCACGGTCAACCACGTCGACCACGACGAGCGCAAGGTGCACGTCGACCGCGACAAGGACCAGATCAAGGCCGCACCCGAGTACGACGAGGACGGCCACAGCGACCCGGCGTACCGGGACAAGCTCGGCGGCTACTACGACGAGAGCTACGGCAACCTGCCCCCGGGCACCGCCCGCTGAGCGGGGCCGCCGGCCCGGCCGGCGGGACTCGGTTCACCGTCACGGCCGGTGGGGTTGACCCCCACCGGCCGCTACCGTGTCAGGGTGGACGCGATCGAGGTAAACCGCAGGATTCCCTTCTCCGCGATGTTCAACTTCCGCGATGTCGGCGGCTACCCGGCGGGCGACGGGCACACCGTCGCCTGGGGACGGCTCTACCGCTCGGACTCGCCACACCGGATCGACGGTGCCGACCGGGACGCCTTCGTCGCCCTCGGCGTCCGCACCGTGATCGACCTGCGCCGGCCGTACGAGGTGGCCCGGGACGGCCGGGTGCCGGAGCTGGACGGGCTCGCCTACCGGCACATCCACCCGGAGCACACCCCGTGGACGGAGTCGCAGTACGAGCCCGGCTCAAGCCTGGCCCGCTACCTCGCCGACCGGTACGCCGACCTCGCCGGGACCGGCGCCGCCGGGCTGGCCGAGGCGGTCGGGCTGATCGCCGACAGCGCCGCCGCCCCGGTCGTCGTGCACTGCGTGGCCGGCAAGGACCGCACCGGCATCGTCTGCGCGCTGACCCTCTCGGCGCTCGGCGTGAGCGACGCCGACATCGCCGCCGACTACGCGCTGAGCACGGAGGCGTCGGCGCGGTTCAGCGCCTGGGTGGCCGCCACCACCCCCGAGGCCGAGGAACTCCCCGCGCCGTTCCTGGCGTCCCCGGCCGAGGCGATGTCGCTGTTCCTGACCGAGCTGCGCGCGGGACACGGCTCCGTCGAGGGGTACCTGCGGCACGCGGGCGTCACCGACGCCCAGCTCACCGCCCTCCGCGACCACCTGCTGGACTGACCTCCGTCCCGGCCGCTCCCCCGGCCCGGCGAGGTGAGGTGACGACGGGCGCCGGGCGCGGTGGGGCAAGCCGCCCGGGGCGACTGGCGCCCCGGGCGGTGCAGCCGGTGCTCAGAGGACCCGGGTGACCCAGCCGTGCGGGTCGGCGACCCGGCCGCGCTGGACGTCCACCAGCCGCCGGTGCAGGTCGGTGGTCACCCGGCCCGGCTCGCCGCCGCCGACGAGGAACTCGCCGTCGGAGAAGCGGACCCGGCCGATCGGCGTGACCACGGCCGCGGTGCCGCAGGCGAAGGCCTCACGCAGCCGACCGCTGGCCGCGTCGGCCTGCCAGTCGGCGAGGCTGACCGGCCGCTCCTCGACCCGGTGGCCGGCCTCGGCGGCCAGGGTGAGGATCGCGTCGCGGGTGATGCCCGGCAGGATGGTGCCGGTCAGCGGCGGGGTGACCAGGGTGCCGTCGTCGTAGACGAAGAATACGTTCATCCCGCCCAACTCCTCGACGAAGCGGCGCTCCACGGCGTCGAGGAAGACCACCTGGTCGCAGCCGGCCTCGATCGCCTCGGCCTGGGCGGCCAGCGAGGCGGCGTAGTTGCCGCCGCACTTGGCCGCGCCGGTGCCGCCCGGGGCCGCCCGGGTGTAGTCCGGCGACACCCACACCGTCACCGGCTTGACCCCGCCGGAGAAGTACGCCCCCGCCGGGGAGGCGATGACCACGTAGAGGTATTCGTTGGCCGGACGGACGCCGAGGAAGACCTCGCTGGCGAACATGATCGGTCGCAGGTAGAGGCTGCTCCCGTCGCCCTCGGGGATCCACTCCCGGTCGATCTCGACCAGTCGGCGCAGCGACTCGACGAACGTCTCCGGCGGCAGCTGCGGCATCGCCATCCGGCGGGCCGAGTCGGCGAACCGGGCGGCGTTGGCCTCCGGACGGAACATGGTCACCGCGCCGTCGCCGGTGCGGTAGACCTTCAGGCCCTCGAAGATCTCCTGCGCGTAGTGCAGCACCGCGGCGGCCGGGTCCATCGGGATCGGCGCGCGCGCCTCGATCCGGGCGTCGTACCAGCCCTTTCCGTCCGCGTACCGGATGGTGACCATGTGGTCGGTGAAGACCCGGCCGAAGCCCGGGTTCACGAGCAGGGCGGCCCGGTCCACAGCGGATACCGGCGTGGGATTCGGACGGATCTCGAAGTCGAGCATGTCACCACCGCTCATCGCGCGGTCCTCCCTGAGACGACGGCGCACGGGACCGCACGCCGGATTCACTGGTGCCAGCAACTTACCCCGAACGGTCGTTCAGCGGGTAGCCGCGTGCCGGCGGTACGGCTGCCCCGGACGGGCGTTCCGGCTGGTGGGACACCCTTTCCCGGGGCGTCGGGGCGGGGCTGGCCCGCCGTCAGGCCACCGCGTGCGCGGCGAGGCGGTCGCCCACCTCGGCGGTGCGCAGCGGTACGCCCTGGGCGCGGCCGGCCAGCTCCGCGCCGACGGCGGCGGTCACCCGGGCCGCGGCGTCGGCGTGCCCGAGCTGGTCGAGCAGCAGGGCGGCGGAGAGCACGGCGGCCACCGGGTCGGCGACGCCCTGGCCGGCGATGTCCGGCGCGGATCCGTGCACCGGCTCGAACATCGACGGGTACGCACCGGTGGGGTTGATGCAGCCGCTGGCGGCCAGCCCGATGCCGCCGGTGACCGCGGCGGCGATGTCGGTGAGGATGTCGCCGAAGAGGTTGTCGGTGACCACCACGTCGTACCGCTGGGGCTGGGTGACCAGGAACATCGCGGCGGCGTCGACGTGCTGGTACTCCGTGGCCACGTCCGGGTGCTCGGCGGCCACGGCCGCGAAGGCGCGGGCCCACAGCGACCCGGCGTGGGTCAGCACGTTGGTCTTGTGCACGAGGGTGACCTTGCGCCGCTCGCGGCGGGACGCCCGGGCGAACGCGTCGCGGATGACCCGCTCCACCCCGTGCCGGGTGTTCAGGCTCTCCTCGGTGGCCACCTCGGCCGGGGTGTCCCGGTGCAGCGAGCCGCCCGCGCCGGCGTAGAGCCCCTCGGTGCCCTCCCGGACCACGACCAGGTCGACCTCGCCGGGCTTGACGGTGGCCAGCGGGCCGGCCACGCCGGGCCACAGCCGCGACGGGCGCAGGTTGACGTACTGGTCGAAGGCGAACCGGAGCTTGAGCAGCAGGCCGCGCTCCAGCACGCCCGGCGGGACGGTCGGGTCGCCGACCGCGCCGAGCAGGATCGCGTCGTGCCCGGCCAGCTCGGTCAGGACGGAGTCCGGCAGCACCTCGCCGGTGCGGTGGTAGCGGGCCGCGCCGAGGTCGTACGCGGTGGTCTCCACCCCAGGGAGCACGGCGTCGACGACCTTGAGGGCCTGCGCAACCACCTCGGGTCCGATCCCGTCCCCGGCCACCACCGCGATCCGTGCCACGTCGTGAGCTCCCTACCTCGTCGTCTTCGGCAACCGTACGACTCTGTCCCGCCTCCCGGTACGGCGCTTCCGCATGCTGGGAAATTGGACGCACAGCAGGCTCCCAGGTGAGATTCATGGTGTGGTCAACTTCGCTGCTTAGGGTCTATGGCGAACGGGTCACGGGGGCCCGGACGAAATTCGTCGCGGCGCTGGGGCGCCGTCAGCGAAGGAGCGACTGTGATGCGGATCGACGAGCAGCCTCGGCACCGGTGGGTCGACGAGCAGCCCCGCACCCGCTGGGTGGACCAGTCGGCCTTCGCCAGCCGCCGCCCCGACCTGCGCCTGGGCAGCCGCAGCCACCGCCTCGACCGGGCCGGTGGCACCGCCGTCGACCGGATCGCCGTGCAGCACACCGTCCAGACCAGCACGGCCGAGTACTCGCTGCTGCTCAACGCCCCGAGCTGGCTGGGCCGGCGGGGGGTGAGCGAGGCGCTCGCCGACGCCGTCGCCGAGCTGCGCGCCATCGACCTCACCTACGGCCCGAACCGGCGCGACAGCCTCGTCTCCCGGCTGCGCCGGGGGGAGATCAGCCCCGAGTCGTACCCGCCGCTGGCCGACCTCGTGGACCGGTGCGCCGCCATGCGGGCGGCGACCGACGGCTGGTTCGACGCGTGGGCGGTGCCCGGCGGCTTCGACCCGGGCGGCCTGCTCGGCGGCTGGGCGGTGGAGCGGGCCGCGGCCCGGCTGCGCGCCGCCGGCATCCACGACTACGCCGTGCTCGCCGGCGCCGACCTGGTGGTACGCGGGCACGCGGCGCACGGCGGCCCGTGGCGGGTGGCCGTGCACCACCCGACCGACACCCGCCGGGCACCTCTCGTGCTGGAGATGACGGCCGGCGCGGTGGGCACCTCCGGGGTGACCGGGCGGCGGGGACACGTGGTCGACCCGCACACCGGGGAGCCCGCCGACCAGCTCGACGCCGCCACGGTGATCGGGCCGGACCTGGCGGTGGCCGACGCCTACGCCACCGCGCTCTACGCCGCGGGCCCGGCGGGGCTGGAATGGTTCCGCAACGGGTCGGACTACCGGGCGCTGTTCGCGCACCGCCACCGCTGAGGCCCCGGGCCACCCTCGGCGGCCGGCCTTTCGCATCCCGGCCGTGGGCGACCCGCGATCGGCCCCCACGGTCTCGGCAACGGCCGTGGGGGCCGGTCAGCGACGAGTGCGCGTGGCTCGCGCAATCGAGGGGTGCGGACCCGGGCCGGGGCGGACCTCGACCGCGCCACCCGAAGACGGGCCGACGCCGAACTCAACCAGTGACCGCACGAGTACGCTAGCGAATCGACGCAACTCGACGCAAGAGTCTCCACAGCGGACCGTCTCCGGAGGACGATCGGAAGTTTCGCGACTGACCTGCGGCGGGGTCGCGGTGACTTCCCCGGCCCGGGATGGCACGCTGTCCGCCGTGAGTTTCGATCTGAGCGTGTGGGCCCTCCCGGACGGGGCCACGCCCATGGACGTGCGGGCAGCGGTGCAACGGTGCCGACAGGGGCAGCACGACGACCGCTACCCGGACCCGCGGGTCGTCGCCTTCTACCGGGCGATGACCGCCCGCTATCCGGACCGGCCGGCGGGCCCGGGTTCCCCGTGGGAGGTCGCGCCCCTGCACGCGGCCAACGACCACATCGAGATGAACCTCAACCCGGCCTGCGAGGACCAGGTGCTGCTCGACATCGAGCGGCTGGCCGGCGAGTGCAACCTGATGCTGTTCGACTACCAGGACGGCTCGGTCTACCCGCCACCCGCCCCCGCGCGCCGCTGACCCGTCGACGGCGAGGGGCCCGGCCTTTCGGCCGGGCCCCCGATCCGTCCTGGGTGGACGTCGTGTCACCCGGTTCCTGGGCGGGCCTACTCGTCGCGCAGGTCGGCGGCGCTGGCCGAGGTCGCGCCGATCGAGTCGGCCGCCGAGGTGAGCAGGTCCGCGCCGAGCGCCTGGTCGACCGTGAGGGTCATCAGCGTCTCGCCGCCGGCCTCCCGGCGGGCCACCTGCATCGCCGCGATGTTGATGCCGGCCTCGCCGAGCAGGGTGCCGACGGTGCCGACCACGCCCGGCCGGTCCGCGTAGCGCAGGAAGAGCAGGATGCCCTCCGCGCCGATCTCCACGTCGAAGCCGTCGACCTCGGTGAGCTTGGGGACGTCCCGGGCGCCGGCGTGGGCGACCGTGCCGGAGACGCTGACCGTGCGGCCGTCCGGCAGCGCGCCACGGACGGTCACCAGCGTCGGGTGCTCGGCGGTGTCGGCCTGGCTGGCGAGGTTGACCTCGACACCACGCTCGGCGGCCAGGTGCGGCGCGTTGACGTAGGTGACCTGCTCCTCGACCACGGAGCTGAACAGCCCCTTGGTGGCCGCGAGCTTCAGCACCGAGACGTCGTGGTTGACGACCCCCCCGCGCACCTCGACGGTGACGCTGGCGGCCACCCCGCCGGCCACGGCGGTGAACGCCCGGCCGAGCTTCTCGGCCAGCGGCAGCAGCGGGCGGACGTCCTCGGCGACGACGCCGCCGGCCTGCACGTTGACCGCGTCCGGCACGAACTCGCCCTGCAACGCCAGCTTCACGCTCCGGGCCACGGCCAGGCCGGCCTTGTCCTGCGCCTCGGCGGTGGAGGCGCCCAGGTGCGGGGTGGCCACCACGTTGTCGAAGGCGAACAGCGGCGAGGAGGTGCACGGCTCCTTGATGTACACGTCGACGCCGGCGCCGCCGACCCGGCCCTCGGCGAGCGCGTCGGCGAGGGCCTGCTCGTCGATCAGCCCACCGCGGGCGGCGTTGACGATCCGCACCCCCGGCTTGACGATCGCCAGCTCCTTCTCGCCGATCAGGCCCACGGTCTCCGGGGTCTTCGGCAGGTGGATCGAGATGAAGTCGCTCTCCCGCAGCAGCTCCTCCAGCCCGACCAGGCGCACCCCGAGCTGCGCCGCGCGGGCCGGCTGGATGTACGGGTCGTACGCGATCAGCCGGGTGCCGAAGGCGGCGATCCGGGACGCGAAGAGCACCCCGATCCGGCCGAGGCCGACCACGCCCACGGTCTTGCCCTGCACCTCGACGCCGGTGTACTTCGACCGCTTCCACTCGCCGGCCTTCAGCGCGGCGCTGGCGCTGGCGGTGTTGCGGGCCACGGCCAGCAGCAGCGCGACGGCCTGCTCGGCGGCGGAGACGATGTTGGAGGTGGGGGCGTTGACCACCATGACGCCCCGCGCGGTGGCGGCCGGAACCTCGACGTTGTCCAGACCCACGCCGGCCCGGGCGACCACCTTCAGCCGCGGGGCGGCGGCGATCGCCTCGGCGTCGATCTGCGTGGCGCTGCGCACGATCACCGCGTCGGCCTCGGAGAGCGCGGAGAGCAGGGCCTGGCGGTCGGTGCCGTCGACGTGACGGACGTCGAAGTCGTGGGCGAGCACCTCGATGGCGGCGGGGGCGAGTTCTTCGGCGATCAGTACGACAGGAGTCATCGGTCCTCGTAGAGGTCGTGTGGCGGTCGGCCGGGACGTCGGGGCGCCGCGCTGCGCCCTGCGCCGAGTCGTGCCATGGCCGTCAGGTGCCGGCTACGCACCTACCCGCGATCGTAGGGCGCGGGCCGGCCGGCGTGCCCCGGACCATGGGGTGAGGGCCCTCACAAACCCGACATGTCAGTGGGGTACCGGGCGGGAAACACCAGCGGCGACCCGCCCGACGCCGGGTGGGCGTCGGACGGGTCGCCGCTGGTGGCAGGGCTCAGGCGGTCTCGGTGATCGGCCGGTCGACCCAGCTCATCATGGACCGCAGCTTCTGACCGGTCTCCTCGATCGGGTGCGCCGCGCCCTCGGCCCGCCACTTGGCGAAGTTCGGCCGGCCCGCCTCGTCCTCGGCCACCCACTCGCGGGCGAACTCGCCGGACTGGATCTCGGAGAGGATCTTGCGCATCTCCTCCTTGGTCCGGCTGTCGACGACGCGCGGGCCCCGGGACAGGTCGCCGTACTCGGCGGTGTCGGAGATGCTGTAGCGCATCTTGGCGATGCCGCCCTCGTACATCAGGTCGACGATGAGCTTCAGCTCGTGCAGGCACTCGAAGTAGGCCACCTCGGGGGCGTAGCCGGCCTCGGTGAGCACCTCGAACCCGGTCTGCACCAGGGCCGCCGCGCCGCCGCAGAGCACCGCCTGCTCGCCGAACAGGTCGGTCTCCGTCTCCTCCTTGAACGTGGTCCGGATCGCGCCGGCCCGGGTGCCGCCGATGCCCTTGGCGTACGACAGGGCCAGCGCGAACGCGTCGCCGCTGGCGTCCTGCTCGACGGCGACCAGGCAGGGCACGCCCTTGCCGTCGACGTACTGGCGGCGGACCAGGTGACCCGGGCCCTTCGGGGCGACCATCGCGACGTCCACGTCGGCCGGCGGCTTGATCAGGTCGTACCGGATGTTGAAGCCGTGGCCAAAGAGGATGGCCTTGCCGGGGGCCAGGTTCGGCGCGATGGCCTCCGTGTAGAGGTCACGCTGCGCGGTGTCCGGGGCCAGGATCATGATCACGTCGGCCTCGGCCGCAGCCTCCGCCGGGGTGAGCACCCGCAGGCCCTGCTCCTCGGCCTTGGGCCGGCTCTTCGAGCCCGCCGGCAGGCCGATCACCACGTCGACGCCGGAGTCCCGCAGCGACAGCGCGTGGGCGTGGCCCTGGCTGCCGTACCCGATCACCGCCACCTTCTTGGCCTGGATCAGGCCCAGGTCGGCATCGTCGTCGTAGTACACCTCAACGCTCATTGACTTCCCTTTCGTACGGCGGCCCGGGCGGCCCGTCGTGGCTTGTGCGGTTGGTGTGGCGGGTAAGGGGTTCAGGCGGCCCGCAGGGCCGGGCCGGCGGTGATCGAACGCGAGCCGCGCCCGATCGCCACCGTGCCGGACTGGACCATCTCCTTGATCCCGAACGATTCGAGGTCGCGCAGCAGCGCGTCCAGCTTGTCGGGGGTGCCGGTGGCCTCGATCGTCAGCGTGTCGGGTGCGACGTCGACCACCCGGGCGCGGAACAGGTTGACCGTCTCCAGCACCTGGCCACGGGTGGCCCGGTCGGCGCGGACCTTGACCAGCAGCAGTTCCCGGGCGACCGAGACCTGCGGGTCCAGCTCGACGATCTTGAGCACGTTGACCAGCTTGTTGAGCTGCTTGGTGACCTGCTCCAGGGGGGACGACTCGGCGTTGACCACGATGGTGATCCGGGAGACGTCCGGGTTCTCGGTCTCGCCGACGGCGAGGCTGTCGATGTTGAAGCCGCGCCGGGAGAACAGCCCGGAGACCCGGGCCAGGACGCCCGGCTTGTTCTCCACGAGCACGGACAGGGTGTGCAGGTTCATTAAATATCGTCCTCGTCGAAGGTCGGGCGGACGCCGCGAGCGAACATGATCTCGTCGTTGCTGGTGCCGGCGGCCACCATCGGCCAGACCATCGCGTCCTTGCCGACCACGAAGTCGATCACGACGGGTGCGTCGTTGATCGCCATCGCCGCCTCGATGGTGGAATCCACGTCGGCCGCGCTCTCGCAGCGCAGGCCGACGCAGCCGAGCGCCTCGGCGAGCTTGACGAAATCCGGGATGCGGTGCTTGTGGGTGCCCAGCTCGGTGTTCGAGTACCGCTCGTTGTAGAACAGCGTCTGCCACTGCCGGACCATGCCGAGGTTGCCGTTGTTGATCACGGCGATCTTGACCGGGATGCCCTCCAGCGCGCAGGTCGCCAGCTCCTGGTTGGTCATCTGGAAGCAGCCGTCGCCGTCCACCGCCCAGACCACCGTGTCCGGCCTGCCCACTTTGGCCCCCATAGCGGCCGGGACCGAGTAGCCCATGGTGCCGAGGCCGCCGGAGTTCAGCCAGGTGCCCGGCCGCTCGTACGAGATGAACTGCGACGCCCACATCTGGTGCTGGCCGACGCCTGCGACGTAGACGGCGTCCGGCCCGGCGATCTTCCCGAGCCGCTCGATCACGTACTGCGGGGAGAGGGTGCCGTCGGTCGGCTCCTCGTAGCCCAGCGGGTACCGCTTGCGCAGATCGTCGAGCTGGGTCCACCAGTCGCCGAGGTCGGCCGGGTGGACGGCGGACCGCTCGGTGGTCACCGCGACGATCAGCTCGTCGATCACATGCTGGGCGTCGCCGACGATCGGCACGTCCGCGTGCCGGTTCTTGCCGATCTCGGCCGGGTCGATGTCGGCGTGCACGACGGCCGCGTCCGGGGCGAACGAGTCCAGCTTGCCGGTGACCCGGTCGTCGAACCGGGCGCCCAGCGCCACGATCAGGTCCGACTTCTGCAGGCTGTAGACCGCCGACACGGTGCCGTGCATGCCCGGCATGCCCAGGTGCTGCGGGTGCGAGTCGGGGAACGCCCCGAGCGCCATCAGCGTGGTGACCACCGGGATTCCGGTCAGCTCGGCAAGCCGGCGCAGCCCCTCCGTGGCGCCGGCCTTGAGCACCCCGCCGCCGACGTAGAGCACCGGCCGGCGGGCCGAGTTCATCAGCCGGGCAGCCTCCCGGATCTGCTTGCCGTGCGGGTGCAGGGTCGGCCGGTACCCGGGCAGGTCCAGCGTCGGCGGCCAGGAGAAGGTGGTCTGCGCCTGAAGGACGTCCTTCGGGATGTCCACCAGCACCGGGCCGGGGCGGCCGGTCGAGGCCAGGTGGAACGCCTCGGCGAGCACCTGCGGGATCTCCTCCGGCGTCTGCACCAGGAAGTTGTGCTTGGTGATCGGCAGGGTGATGCCCTGGATGTCGGCCTCCTGGAAGGCGTCCGTGCCGATCGACGGCCGGGCCACCTGACCGGTGATCGCCACCACGGCCACCGAGTCCATGTACGCGTCGGCGATCGGGGTGACCAGGTTCGTCGCGCCCGGGCCGGAGGTGGCCATGCAGACCCCGACCTTGCCGGTGGCCTGGGCGTACCCGGTGGCCGCGTGCCCGGCGCCCTGCTCGTGCCGGACCAGGATGTGCCGGACGGTGGAGTCGTAGAGCGGGTCGTACGCCGGGAGGATCGCCCCACCCGGGATGCCGAAGACGACGTCGACGCCGAGCGCCTCCAGGGACCGCACGAGTGAGCCGGCGCCGGAGATCTGAGCGGGCTGCCGTACCCCCGGGGCCGCCGGGCTGGCGGCGGCGTGGGTGCCCGGCGCGACCTGGTCGGCGGTCGCCGGCTCGGCGTTGGCTCGGGTCCGGCGGGCTGAGTGGGCGAGGGTCTCTGGCGTGGGTCTCGTCATGGCGGTTCAGGCCTTCGGCTGGAGTGGCTGATGCTCTTCAGGCGGTGCAACGCGGGCGGGGCCCGCGCCGATGGGTCCGACGGCAATAAAAACGGCCCTCGTGCAGATGCACGGGGCCAGCGCACTCTCGACGACGGAGAGTGCGCTCAGGTAAGTACTCGAAGAGAGGTCGACGACATGCGGTCAAGCCTGACGCATCTCACGCGATGAGTCAACTGATCCCACATTTTGGTTCACGGACGTCGGCGCGACGCCCTCCGGGACGCTGGTTCCGGCCGCCCCGAGCTGCGCGGACGCCTCCCCGCCGGGGCGCTGGGCGGGCACCGTCGGCAGCCGTCGCGGACGCGCCGCCGCGGGCGGGGCCGGCACGGCTGCGGGGTGCCCGGCGGGCGGTGCCGACACCGGGGCGGGACGCGCGCCAGCGGACGTGGCGGCCTCCAGCATCGCCTCCAGGTGCTCGCCCGGCACCCCCCAGCCGAAGAGCGCGCCCTGCCCCCACCGGCAACCGGCGGCGACCACCGCGGCCAGCTCTGTGGGGGTGGTCACCCCCTCGGCGATCACCTCCATCCCGAGCTGGTGGCCCAGCCGCATGACGATGTCGACCATCGGGGCGAAGGCCGGGCCGTCGGTGCCCACGGGGCGGACCGGCTCGTGCTCGGCGACCAGGCTGTGGTCGATCTTGAGGATGTCGATCGGCAGCCGGCGTAGCTGCCCGAGCGACGAGTACCCCGCGCCGAAGTCGTCCAGGGCGATCCGGACGCCGGTGCGCCGCAGCGCGGTCAGCCGCCGGACGAGCTCGTCGAGGTCGGTCGCGACGGCGTGCTCGGTGACCTCCAGCACCAGCCGCTGCGGCGGCACGCGGTGGGCGCGCAGCGCCTCGGCGACCTGGACCACGTACTCGGGGGCGTGCAGCTCCCGGGGGGAGACGTTCACCGAGACCCACACGTCGTACCCGTCGGCCAGCCAGCGGGAGAGCTGGTGGCACGCCTGGTGCAGCACCCACGCCCCGAGCTTGGCGATCATCCCGCACTCCTCGGCCAGCGGGATGAACTCGTCCGGGCGGACGTTGCCCAGCTCCGGGTGGCGCCAGCGCAGCAGCGCCTCCGCGCCCACCGGGCGCACCGACGGCAGCGACGCCACCGGCTGGAACACCAACCGCAGCTCGTCGCGCTCGATCGCGCCGCGCAGCTCGTGCTCCAGCGTCGTGCGGCGGCGCAGCAGCTCGTCGTAGGTGACGTCGTAGTGCTCGATCCGGTTCTTGCCGCGCTGCTTGGCGTAGCGCAGGGCCAGGTCGGCGTGGCGCAGCAGCAGCTCGGTGTCCGGCTCGTCGGGCTGCCCGGCCACCCCGATGCTGACCGAGAGGAAGACCGGCCCGCCCGGCTGCTCGTACGGGCTGCCGAGCAGCCCGAGCAGCCGCTCGGCGACCCGGCCGGCGTCGGGCGGGCGGCCGGGCATCAGCACCGCGAACTCGTCGCCGCCCAGCCGGGCGGCCAGGTCGCCGGGGCGCAGGTTGCCGCGCAACCGCCGGCCCACCTCGGCCAGCACCTCGTCGCCCACGTCGTGCCCGCGCATGTCGTTGACGTTCTTGAAGCCGTCCAGGTCCAGGCCGAGCAGCACGCACGGGACGCCGGCGCCGGCGCTGTCCTGCAGGGCGCGCAGCAGCCCCCGCCGGTTGGCCAGGCCGGTCAGCGGGTCGGTGTGGGCCAGCTCCCGGAAGTGCGCCTCGCGCTCGGCCAGCCGGCCCGCGTACCGGCGCACGTCGTGCAGGGCGAGGTACTGCCGGGCCACCAGCGCGAACCCCTCGACGCTGCCGGCGACGATGCCCAGCGCGTCGAACCGGCCGCCCTGGAGCAGGTGGTACATCGCGGAGGCGGCCATCGCGCCCATCGGGACGAAGGCGTACGCGCCGTCCCGGCGGATCAGGTCGACGTCGAGCTGCCCGGGCGGGGCGGCCCGGTGCACGGCCCGGTGCACGGCCAGCGCGGCGGCCAGCAGCCCGGCCGCGAGCAGGACCATGCCGGCCAGCAGCATGCCGGGCACGTCCTGGCAGAGCCCGCCGGCGATGCCCAACCCGCCGCAGGTGACCGCCGTGATCCCGACGCCGAGCAGGGCCAGCCGGCGGCGGGGCGCGGCGGCCCGCATGAGCACGATCAGGGTGAGCCCGGCGGTGAGCGCCACGCTGACGCTGGCCAGCAGGATCGGCGCGCAGGCCGCCGGGATGGCGGCGGCGAGCAGCCGGGTCGGCTCGGAGAGGAGCACCCAGCCGACGAACCAGAGCGCGGTCGCCATGATCAGGCCGTCGAGCACCAGCCGGGCCGTCGCCGCCCGGGTGACCCCCGCGCCGGTCAGCCGGAGCAGGCCCGCGCCGAAGGCGAACGCGCTCACCGCGGTGCAGACGGAGACCAGGGTGGCCCAGCCGATGCGCAGCCCCTGCTGATCGGCCAGGTGCGCGCCGCCGACGAGCGGCACCGCCCACCCGATCAGCAGGCTGAACAGCGCGAACACCCCGGCGGCGGCGACCAGCGCGACGGCCTGCCCAGGCCCTCGCCCCGCCCGGCGGGCGAGGACGACCAGCAGTGCGGTGGCGCCGGCGGCGACGAGGCCGCTCAGCACCGCGACGGCGATCATGCCCGGGGGAAAGTACACGTCCTCAACTGTGCCGGATGCCCGCTTCACATGGGGGCCGGGTGCGCAACTGTTGGGACACGACGCTCGCCCCCTGGGAGCGTCCCGCCGACGGTGCAAGACTGGTACGCATGCCTGAGCTGCGGTCGAAGACCTCCACGCATGGCCGGACGATGGCCGGTGCCCGGGCCCTGTGGCGGGCCACCGGGATGACCGACGACGACTTCGGCAAGCCGATCGTCGCCATCGCCAACAGTTTCACCCAGTTCGTGCCCGGCCACGTGCATCTCAAGGACATGGGCGGCCTCGTCGCCGACGCGGTGGCCGAGGCCGGCGGGGTGGGCCGGGAGTTCAACACGATCGCGGTCGACGACGGCATCGCCATGGGCCACGGCGGGATGCTCTACTCCCTGCCCAGCCGGGAGCTGATCGCCGACGCGGTGGAGTACATGGTCAACGCGCACTGCGCGGACGCCCTGGTCTGCATCTCGAACTGCGACAAGATCACCCCCGGCATGCTGCTGGCCGCGCTGCGGCTGAACATCCCCACCGTCTTCGTCTCCGGCGGGCCGATGGAAGCCGGCAAGACGACGGCGATCGAGGGGATCGTGCACTCCAAGATCGACCTGATCGACGCGATGGTCGCCTCCTCCAACGACGCGGTCACCGACGACCAGCTCGGCGAGATCGAGCGGTCGGCCTGCCCGACCTGCGGCTCCTGCTCCGGCATGTTCACCGCGAACTCGATGAACTGCCTCACCGAGGCGATCGGCCTGGCCCTGCCCGGCAACGGCTCGACGCTGGCCACCCACGCCGCGCGCCGGTCGCTCTTCGTCGAGGCCGGCCGGACCATCGTGGAGATCTCCAAGCGCTGGTACGACGGCGACGACGCCTCGGTGCTGCCCCGGCAGGTCGCCGACCGGGCCGCGTTCGAGAACGCGGTCGCCATGGACGTGGCGATGGGCGGGTCGACCAACACGATCCTGCACCTGCTCGCCGCCGCCCGGGAGGCCGAGATGGACTTCTCGGTCGCCGACATCGACGCGATCTCCCGCCGGGTGCCGTGCCTGGCCAAGGTCGCCCCGAACTCGCCCCAGTACCACATGGAGGACGTGCACCGGGCCGGCGGAATCCCGGCCATCCTCGGTGAGCTGGACCGCGCCGGCCTGCTGCACCGGGACGTGCACGCCGTGCACTCCCCCAGCCTCGCGCGGTGGCTCGCCGACTGGGACGTGCGGGGCGGCTCGGCCACCCCCGAGGCGGTCGAGCTGTTCCACGCCGCCCCCGGCGGGGTGCGCACCACCGAGCCGTTCTCCACCACCAACCGCTGGTCCACGCTGGACACCGACGCGGCGGGCGGCTGCGTGCGCGACCTCGCCCACGCCTACAGCGCCGACGGCGGGCTGGCCATCCTGCACGGCAACCTCGCCCCGGACGGCTGCGTGGTGAAGACCGCCGGGGTGCCCGAGGAGTGCCTGACCTTCCGCGGCCCGGCGAAGGTGTACGAGTCCCAGGACGACGCGGTGACGGCGATCCTGGCGAAGGAGATCGCGGCCGGCGACGTGCTGGTGATCCGGTACGAGGGCCCCAGGGGCGGCCCCGGCATGCAGGAGATGCTCTACCCCACCTCGTTCCTCAAGGGCCGAGGGCTGGGCCGATCGTGTGCGCTGCTCACCGACGGCCGGTTCTCCGGCGGCACCTCGGGGCTGTCCATCGGGCACGCCTCCCCCGAGGCGGCCTCGGGCGGCCTGATCGCCCTGGTCGAGCCCGGCGACGAGATCGTCATCGACATCCCGGCCCGGTCGATCGAGCTGAACGTGCCGGACGACGTGCTGGAGGCCCGCCGCGTCGCGCAGGAGAAGCGCGACAAGCCGTACACGCCGATCGACCGGCAGCGGCCGGTGTCGGCGGCGCTACGCGCGTACGCCTCGATGGCCACCTCGGCGAGCGACGGCGCCTACCGCCGGGTGCCGGAGTAGGCGCTCGGGCCCTGCCGTCGCCTCGCGGCCGGCAGGGCCCTGCTCACAAGCGACGCTCAGTACCCGACCAGGGCGATGACGAGCGACGACACCGCGGCGGCGAGCAGCACCCCGCCCGCGCCGACTCCGACCACCGCGCTCACCGGCACGGCGCGGGCCCTGGCCACCGGAACCGCCGCCAGCGCCGCCGCCGTCACCAGGGCGGCGACCACGTGGATCAACGGATAGTCGAGCAGTGCCGCGACCGGGAACAGGTGCACCCCCACCACGAGCGCGACCCAGGCGGGGATCAGCTCCCGGCGGCCCCGCAGGGCGAGCAGCCCGGCACCGAGGGCCGCGACGCCGAACTCGATGCCGACGATCAGGCCGAAGGTGCGGCTGGTGTCGGCGTCGAAGGCCGTCGGCTCGGACCAGCGACGCCAGGTGAGAATTCCACCGGCGACGAGGGTGAGCAGCGAGAGCACCGATCCGACGCCGAGCACTGGACGCCAACTTTTGGGCGGCGCTTCCTGGGCCCAGCCGAACCAGCTCGACGCGAAGAAGCCGAACACGACTGCTGTGGCCGACGCGTCCCGCACGTGCTCCGCGATCATGGCTCCCCCTCGGTGGTGCGGCGTTGGCGGTGCCGTCCCCGGATCGGTCTCCCGGCGCGGCGGCCCACCTGATCTTGGTAGATCCTTGCCGACGATCGGTGCCGGGCGGGCATCGGGGACGGACACGAGCTGCTCGGGGTGCATCAGCCGAACCGGACCGGGTCAGCAGGTACAGAGGCTTCACCGCGGCCGGCTCGTTCGGGGGCGGCCACAGCTGATGTATCGTCCCGCCCGAACTGTTGATCCTTGAGGGAGTCGCATGGGCAAGGCCATCACGGGGACGTTCGCCTGGGGGGTCGCTCGGGGGGTGTTGGCTGTGTTGGTCGGAGGTACGGTATTCGGCTGCTCGCCCCAGTCCGGCCCACAGGCGGCGGTGCCTCCACCCTCTGCGTCGGTGCAGCCCTCCGCGAGCCCGTCCGGTATGCGGGCACGCCTTGAGCTGCCGATGCGGCTGGGCAATCGCTCGCGGTTCTTTCATCGGCCGCTGCTGTCCCCTGTGATTGAGAGCGCCGAACAACTGGGTCGGCTGGTGGACGACCGGAAGGAGATAGCCGGGCAGGTTTACAACGGTGAAACCGACGGCGACTACGCGGTACTGGTCAGCGCTACGGCCGGCACCGTGAGGGACGAGGAAGCAACGCTGGACAAGGTCTTCAGATTGTTTCCGCGGATACGTGAGGTCCGAGCGGTGGACCCTGGCCCTTTGGGCGGCATAGCCCGCTGCGGTAACGGCCGCAACGCCCAGTACTACGTCACGATGTGCGCCTGGGCCGATCAGATCAGCGTCGGGATGGTCACCTTCCTCAGTCCGGAGAGGCGTCTGGGCCTTCCGGACGGCGAGTTCGTGGAGATCCGCAGCGAGTTGGAGTATCCCATCCCGGGCCTGCCCTCTGGCCAGTGATGGCATGTCCCGGATCTCCCCCACACCTCGAACACATGTTCCCCAAAGTGTCACTTCAACCGCAAAATCCAAGGTCGGAGCCTTCGGCGAGATGAAGCGGCCCGTCTTCGTCGTGGCAATGGACGGTGCAGCCCGACCAGGCGAACCGGACGGTGACTGTCCGGCCGGCATGCCGGGCGGCCAGTCGAAGCAGGCCGGGTAGCGGGTCGGAGGGTAACGCTCGGGGCGTCGACTGTGGCACCGGAATCGACTTCTCCGGGTCGGCCGGGACGGTCTCGGTGAGGGCGACGTCGAGGCACTCCAGGCAGTGCGCCACGGCCGCCTCCAGGCTGGGTCGGCACGGCAGGTCGTCGGGGCGCACCGGGTCGGCCGGCGAGCGCAGGTCGACCGACCAGAGCAGCCCGTGCGCCCGCATCGGGTCGGCCGGATGACCCCGCAGGTCGAGCGCGCTCACCACCAGCGCCAGGTCGAGGCCGAGGGCGAGCCGGAGCAGCTCGGCCAGCGGCGGGGCGTCGGGACGTACGGCGATCACCAACAGGCGCGCGGCGGGGAGCGCGGGGCCGACGGCGGCCACCAGCTCCCCCACCGGGTCGGCACCCGCCCAGGGCAGGGTGACGTAGCCATCGCGCACATCGGGTGGGATTTCGTGGCCGCCGTCGGCCTCGGCGAGGTCCTCCGGGCGTACGCCGAACACGGTCGCCCAGGCACCCAGCCGGTAGCGGCCGGGCAGCCGCACCACCGGCCGGCCGCCGGGCCCGTTCCCGGCCGGCGTTGCGGCCTCCGGGGCACCGGCCTGCCAGGTCAGGTGCACCACCCGGTGCCTCAGGTCGGTCAGGGTCACCAGCGCCGCCCGGTGCAGGCGGCGGGTGCCGCCGCAGGTGGCGCAGGCCAGCGCGGACGGACGCAGACCGAGGCCGCCGCAGGCGGTGCAGCCGTCGTCGGCCGGACGGCCACCGGCCCGGCACCGGCAGGCGCGCAGCGGTTCACCCGGGCGGCAGTCCGGGCAGGGCCTCCACGGCACCGGCTCGCCGAGCCAGGGCGGATCGGGCGGCTCCGCGAGCCGGCGCAGCGGCACCCGGACCCGGCGGACCACCTGGCCGGTGGGCTGCTCGACCAGGGTCTCGACCGGTTGGCTGGGACCCAGGCCGGTGTGCCACCAGTGCCCGTCCCGCCACACGGCCTGCGCGCCGGGCGGTTCCTCCCCGTCGGTCAGGCCGGCACAGTCGGCGCGTATCCGCCGCTCGACCTCGTCAACGTCGACGGCTGGCGCGGCCAGCGGGCGGGGTAGGTCGGGGCGGAGCATCCGCGCGGGGGCGGCCGGGCCGCGCTCGCCGAGCCCGGCCAGCGCATCGGCCACCTCAGTGCGGGCCAGGGCCGCCGACAGGTCCGCGCGGGGCTCCGTCGGTGCAGCGGGCACGGGCGAGCCGGGAACCTCGTACCGGACGTTCCAGCGGACGGCATCGCCGTGCCGGCGGGCCTCGACGACCAGGTCGAGCAGGAGCAGGTCGGCCAGCGCACAGAGTTGGGCCAACCGGGCGGCCAGGTCGAGCGGGGGCGGCGCGGTCGACCGGCCCACCAGCACCCGCCACGCCGGCCGGGCGGCCTCGGCGACGGCCCGACCCTCCAACTCGTGCCGCTCGTCCGCCGGCAGGTCGGGCCGCCAGGCCGGCGGCAGCCGTACGGTCAGCGGGTCGACGGTGGCGGCGACGCCGGTCGCGGCGGCCAGCTCGCGTACCCGGGAAGTCAGGTCGGCCACCCAGTCACCCGCCGGGTCCGGTCGGGGGTCGAGGGTGCCGGGCGCGACCAGGTGGGACGCGACCGCGCCCGTGTCCAGGTTGGCCACGGTCAGCACGAGCTGCGCGCGGCGGCGACCGCGCCGGCCGCAGCCCGGGCAGGCGACTGCGACGGTCCCGACGCCCCGGCACAGTTCGCATTTCCGGTACGGCTCCCGGCGCGGCTCCGCGTCGCCGGGTGGGCCGTCGTCGGCCAGGAGCCGGTCGCCGTAGCGGGTGCAGCGGCAGGGGTCGAGGCGGAAGGTCACGCCGTCGCAGTCGGGGCAGGCGACGGTGGGTGCGCCGGTCACCGGGGCCGCCGACCCGTGCAGGGCCCGTCGTGGTCGGTGCGGCGCACGCAGCGGGTACGGTCCGGCAGCGGCAGGTCGCAGAAGACCCGATGTCGTACGCCCTGAGCGTCCTCGGCGGAGACAGTCGTCTCCCCGGCGTCCACGTCGGGCAGGAAGGTCACCGACCGGGCCAGCGCCCCGGCGAACCGGCGGGCGGCGGGCAAATCGGCGGCGGTGAACGGCAGGTGCGCCACCCAACACGGGCTCACCGATCGACCGCCGAATTCACCGACCCAACCGAACACGGTTGACGAGAAAACGCGCGCACGACAGACCCACTTCCTCTCGGACGGCTGACCAGATTGGCAATTGATGAAAGGTGGAAATTCCACGGTCATCGCCTTTGTCAGAGCTATCTTGTAAGGTCGGAAGCGCTATCACAACGAAGGTTCCCTCACACTGTTCAGCCAATTGTCTGCAACATTCCGGTGTTTCAGGACGGGCGTCGAGATGTTGCAGAACGCAACCGGAAAGGAGGCCCGATGGCCGAGGACATGGGATCGACGGTGCCCCGACGCAGGCTCGGCAGGGCGCTGCGTGACCTGCGTAACGAGGCGGGGATAACCCTCGACGCCGCCGCCGAGGCGCTGGAGTGCAGCAGGCAGAAGGTGTGGCGGATCGAGAGCGGGCTCGGTTCGGCGCGCAGCGTGGACGTCCGGGCCATGTGCGAGCTGTACCGGGCGAAGGCCGAGCTGACCCGCGCGCTCCTCGCCCTGGCCGGCGAGACGAGGGCGAAGGGCTGGTGGCATGCCTACGGCGATGCCATCCCAGAGTGGTTCGAGCTGTACGTCGGCCTCGAATCCGCCGCCTGCCACCTACGCTTCTTCAACGAAGCGATGGTGCCGGGATTGCTACAACGTCATGGCTACGCGCTCGGGGTATACCAGCACCGCACGGAGGTGAGTGACGAAGAGCGCGAGCGCCTGGTACAGGTCCGGCTGCAACGCCAAGCTCTACTCAAACGCCGCCTACCTCCGCCTCCGAGGCTGGACGTGCTCCTCTCCGAGGCGGCCTTGCTGCGCACAGTCGGCGACCCCGAAACGATGGCGGACCAGCTTCGCCACCTGCTGGTATTGGCGGACATAGCGACCAACTCGATCCGAATCCTGCCTCTCGCCGCCGGCCTGCACCGTGGCGTCGAGGCTGGGTCCTTCGTAATGCTCAACTTTCCGCTGGGCAACCGCGCCACCCCCGAGCCACCAGTGGTCTACAGCGAGTCGTGGACAGGCGCTCTCTATCTCGACCGACCGGAAGAGTTCGCTGCCTACGAGAAGGTGTGGGAAAGCCTGGATCAGCTCGCCCTCGATAAAGGACAATCTAGGAATCTAATCAACAAGATCATTGGGGAGGTCCACCATGGTTGATCTGAGCAACGCCCACTGGCGCAAGAGCACCCGCAGCGGCAGCAACGGCGGCGAGTGTGTCGAGGTCGCTGACAACCTGCCCGGCGTCGTCGCCGTACGCGACAGCAAGAACCCGGACGGGCCGGTCCTGACCTTCTCCCCCGCAGCATGGACGGTCTTCACCAGCGCAATGCACGGCTGACGACGCAGCACAGCGACACCCCGGCCCCGGCGAGGCCGCAAGGTGCCCGACTTGATGCGACTACGACACAACCATCAAGGAGGTCAATCATGGTCAACCTGACCGGCGCCCGTTGGCGCAAAAGCACCCGCAGCGGCAGCAACGGCGGCGACTGCGTCGAGGTCGCCGACAACCTGCCCGGCGTCGTCGCCGTACGCGACAGCAAGAACCCAGGCGGCCCGACGCTCATCTTCTGCCCCGCCGCTTGGAGCACGTTCGTCGACGCGACTCGCCGCTGACTCCGTACCCGAGACACCCGCAAACATCGGCGGTCGGCAGCGGCCGAGGCCGCTTCTCAGGCGACGGCGGTGGCCATCCGGCGTACCGCCTCGGTGATCAACTCCGGTCCGGTGCCCAGGTTCAGCCGGACGTGGCCGGCGCCGCCGGTGCCGAAGGCCGGGCCGGAGTTGAGCGCCACCCGGCCACGATCGAGGAACACGGCGGCGGGGTCGTCGCCGAGGCCCAGGGCACGGCAGTCGAGCCAGGCGAGATAGGTGGCCTGACCAGGGTGGTGACGGATTTCTGGCAGGTGCTCGGCTAGCAGCGCCGCGAGGAGTCGACGGTTGTCGTCCAGGCCGATCAGCAGGGCGTCGAGCCACTCGCCGCCATCGCGGAAGGCGGCGGTGTGGGCGATCACGCCGAGGTGGCTGGTGCTGGCGCTGACCTCGACCGGAACGCGGGCGAGGTCCCCGGCCGCGGCCGGGCCGGCGACGAGTAGCGCACCGCGCAGGCCGGCGAGGTTCCACCCCTTGGAGGCGGACATCAGCGAGAGGGCGTTCTCCGCGCCGGGAACCGAGAGGTACGGCACGAACCGCGTGCCCCCGGCCACCACCGGGGCGTGGATCTCGTCGGCGACCACCCGCACCCCGTGCCGCTCGGCCAGGCCGGCGACGGCGGCCAACTCGTCTGCGGTGTGTACGACGCCGGTCGGGTTGTGCGGGCTGCACAGCAGGTACGCCGCCGGCCGCCCACCGGCCCGCGCCTCCCGGAATGCGTCCTCCAACGTGCCGAGATCGATCCGCAGGTCCTCGCCGAGAGGGGCCTCCACAATCCGGCGGCCTGCATGCGCCACGAAGTTGTAGAACGGCGGGTAGACCGGGCAGTTGACGACCACCGCGTCCCCCGGCTCGGTGACCACCCGCAGCACCTCGACGACGCCCTGCATCACGTCGGGCACCAGCGCGGTGCGCTCCACGGCCAGCCCGTCCCAACCCCACCGCCGCCGGGCGAACTCCGCAAGTGCCTGCGGGTACGCCGTGCCGGCGGTGTAGCCGGTGTCGCCGCGTGCGACGGCATCGGTGATGGCCCGGGCGACGGGCTCGGCCAGCGGGACGTCCATCTCCGCCACCCAGAGCGGCAGCACGTCGTCCGGGTACGCCCGCCACTTGATGCTCGTCCGCTGCCGGAGCTGGTCCAGTGAGAGCTGGCGCAGGGGATTCATCGCGCCTTGGCCACGACTGAGCACACCACTCATGGTTGAAGCCTATTCCGCCCCCCGCGACCTCACGAGCAGGGCCGCCGATGGCCTGGAGTCGGGTAGCGGCGACCTGTCGCACGGGTACCCCAAGCAAGAACATTGTTCTACCTTGGACGGTGCGGCAGGGCCGGCAAGGCGTGGAACGTAACAGGACCACCGACTTCCGACGGGGAGAGATGGACGATCAACCGAGAGACTCCGGGCTGGAAATTCCGCTTTCCTGGCTTGCCGACGCCCCGCTGTTCATCGACGGTGAACAGGTGTCGGCCTTCTACGACGCAGTGGTCATGCCGGAACACGAGGCCGGCAAGATCTCAATATCCACGAGAGACATCCATCTTTCGAGGACCAGCACCAACGGAAAGCTGGGGGCCCGCATCGGGACCAGAGAACGCCGATCTATGGGGCGGCCGAGGAGCCTGAGACGAAACGCGAATACTGGCGCTGGTTCTCAGACAACTACAATCCAATTTCAGCGATGAACGTGCTCGAACGCGGCATAGGTGACGGCGGTCTGGCTCGCTGGGTGGACTACCGGGTTCACATCGAGGACAGGGCCCTTCAACTCTCCCTTCGAGGCCGCGGCAAGTTCGAAACAGGAATTTTCGCGTACTCCATGATCCGCCGCGGCAACCAGCACGGGCTGCGCATCGTCGGCACGCTGAAGTCAGGGCCGGGGCTCAACGTCCTCGCCGTCTTCGAGAAGTAGGCCGGCGGCGACGGTCAGACGATGCCGGAGCGTCGCGTCCGGTTGCCGGCGGCCAGTCGCCCGCCACCACGTCGCTGGCGCGCATCGAAGAAGATGTGAAGCTATGAGCGAGCCGTTGCAGGTGAGTCGTGCGGCACTGGGCCTTCCGCGTAGGTCCCGCTGGCGAACAGCCCTGGCCGTGGCCCTGGCAACTGCCGCCGTAGTCTCGCTGTCACCGCAGTGGTGGTCGGATTTCGCTGTCTCAGTTGGTCATTGGGCGAGCCGATTCTGGCTGCCGGTGGTGCTGTTGGTGCTCGCCGCGACAGCAGCGGCCGGCCGGCACCAGAAAGTGGCCATGGCCCTGGGTCGTCGGCCCCGCACGCCGAGAATGCCACTCCTATTGCAGGTGGCGCTGTTGCTGGCCCTGACCTTCGTCGTCGCTGTGGCCGCAGGAGCCCTGCTGTGGCAGGTGCTGGGACAGCCGACCATTGGCACCAACCCGGGATCAGCACCGGCCGCCTCGCCAGCGCCGTCGGTGTGGAGCACGCAGGAAGCACTCGAAGCGATCAAGACCGTGCTGACAATCGTGGCGGGCATCGGGGCCGTCGTGGCGTTGACCGTGGCCTATCGGCGGCAGCGCCTGAACGAGGTAGAGGCTCATCGCGAAGACACCAAGTTGCTACTCGAACGCTTCTGTCAGGCGGCAGAGCTGCTGGGTTCACCTGATGCTTCCGTGCGTGTCGCCGGAGTGTATGCGTATGCCGCCCTGGCCAACGACGCGCCCGAGGCTCGTCAGGGATGCATCGATGTTCTCTGCACTTACCTGCGCCAGCCCTACAACCCGCCATCGAGTAGCGACACCCGTGGTGAGATGGTGTCGTCGAACCTGGCTGTGTCCGCGCAAATCACACCGGACCCCTGGCCAGCCCTCCGGGACCCAAGGCAGGAACGGCAGGTCCGGCTCACGATCATTCGGATAATCCGCGACAACCTGCATACGCCTGAAGACGACTCGCGCAGTTGGCGCGGCCACGACTTCGACTTCTCCGGTGCTTTCTTCGACGGCGGCGACTTCACTGGTGCGACCTTCAGCGGAGGCGGCACCGTCACCTTCGCCGACGCCACAATAGCCTGTCGGCTGTCATTCGACCGTTGCGCATTCGCTGCCGGAACGGTCTCCTTCGACGGCGCCCGATTTCCCGGGGGCGGCATTTCCCTGAACGGCGCCAAGTTCAAAGGAGGCGTGGTGGATCTGTCCAAGCTGAACGAGGCGCACACGCATGTCGCTGCTGATCTGTGGCCGGCAGGTCCGGCACCTGCTGGTCTGCGACTACCACCCGTCGGCGCGGGCCCGACCGGCAATTCGGCGCCCCGCCCATGACCGGCCGGTCCATGTCGACTCCCGCCGCCTGGTTCGGCGCAGCTGGTCGTTGCCAGACCGACATCGCCGGCCGACCAGCGCAAGCCTCGCCGACCAGCGGCACACTGTGGCGACGGTGCTGAGCCTCGGCGGCAGCCACCTCGACGTCGGGCAGTTCCCCGCTGACGTACCCCAGCCGCACAGGGCCCCGACGAACCCGCCGGGGGCGCTGCCTGCTTCCGGTGGGCTTTGGGCCACCTCCTCGTGGTTTACTCGCAGGGATGAGCTTGTAGCCGCCCGTCCTTGAGGGGTGAACGGTCGATGCTGCTGAGTTTCCGCTTCACCAACCATCGCTCGTTCCGAGACGAGCACCAGCTCAACCTCGTTCCCGTCTACGGTGATGGCGTCGAGGCGAGCGAATCGGCTCCACAGGCGGTCCAGGTCGTCGGCGTCTTCGGGGCCAATGCCTCGGGCAAGTCCAACTGCCTGGGCGCGCTGGCGTTCATGCGGCAGATGGTCGTGGGGTCGGACCGGGCCGTCGAGCCCGGTGAAGGGCTGTCCCGAGAGCCGTTCCGGCTGGATGCCGATGGTGTCGCGCGGCCATCGCGGTACGTCGTCGATCTTCGGCTCGGCGGGATACGCCACACGTACGGGTTCACGATCGACGACGAGCGGGTGCTGGAGGAGTGGCTCTTCCACTATCCGCTGGGACGCCGGCGGCGCGTCTTCGAACGCGACGGGGATGACTTCACCTGGGGCGAGGAGACTGGTCGCCGCAGCGACCTGGGGCAGATCGCCGGGATCACCGCGCCGACTGCCCTTTTCCTCAGCACGGTCGCTCGCTTCGGCCACAGCCGTTCGGAATTGAATCCGACGGATCCACAGCCGCTGCACGGCATCTACCGATGGTTCTACCTGACCAGCCCTCGAGCCGACGCCACCTCTGGGCTGTCCGCCCTGCTTGAAGGCGGCAGAGCGGATGTCGAGCAGGTGCGGCACCTCGTGGTCGATCTGTTGCGGGCTGCCGACGTGGGCATCGTCGGCGTCGTGCTCCCCCCCGATCGAGGCGACGACGACGTTTCCTGGCACCTACAACGCCGAGGTATGCGGGATCGAATAAATGCCGCTATGTCCCCAGCGCTACCACCGCGCCGGATCCAATTCGCCCACCAAGGCCCGCACGGCACCGCCCTGCTCGACCTTCATGACCAGTCAACCGGCACCCGCCAACTTCTCACCCTCGGTCTGCACGCTGCCGAGGTACTCAGGACTGGAGCCACGATGCTGATCGACGAGATCGACGCCAGCCTGCATCCAATCCTCACCGCGAAGCTGATCAGCCTGTTCCGCAGCACGAAGGCCAACCCCCTGGGCAGTCAGCTCATCTTCACCAGTCACGACGCCGCGCTGCTCGGCACTCTCGACGCGGAGGAGATCCTGCGCCGTGATGAAATTTGGTTCGTGGAGAAGGACGACGAGGGCGCCTCATCGCTGTATCCCCTGACCGACTTCAAGCCCCGCAAGGAGGGCGAGAACCGGCAGCGGCGCTACCTCAACGGCAACTACGGTGCCGTACCCGATCTCTCCACCCACCTCTTCGAGCAGGCGCTCGCCACCCGCGGAGGTACGGATGCCGAGGTAGGGTGACCGGCGCGTGCCCGACGCGGCACGTTCCGGGCGGGGTCGTGAGACCGACCTTCGGCGGCGAACAGAGACCAGGGAACAGCGGAAGACCGTGCTGATCGCCACCAACGGCGAGTCCACGGAGCGGGCCTACTTCAACGGGCTCAAGCAGGAATCCTGGGTACGTCCCCGGGTCGTCGTCGTGGTGCAACGCGGCTCGCCGGTCGATCTGGTGCGGGGTGCCGGGCGCCGCCGACAGCGCGACGACTTCGACGAGGCGTGGGCCGTCTGCGACATCGATGAGTACCCGACCCAGCCGGCGTCGGTCGAGGCCGTCGCCTCCGATGTGAAGCTGGCCTGGTCCAATCCCTGCTTCGAGGTGTGGCTGCTGCTCCACTACGACAACTGCACCCGGTTCGTCGAAAACGCCAAGAAGGCCCGCGACCTGCTGCGGGAGCACGAGCCCCACTGGGACAAGACCGCGCTCAACTTCGACAGGTTCCGCGACCGGATCGAGGATGCCCTCCGGCGGGCGACTCAGCTCGACCCGCCCCCCAAGGGCAACCCCTCCACCGCCGTGGGGCAGATCATCGCGGCGCTTCGCTGAACGCTGGTCCGTCCACCTTCCCGTATGCGGCCCATGTCCAAGCCATACGTCGTCCTTACCCTCGGCTCTCCGGCCTTCTTCGGGATTGTCGGCCTACCCCTCAGAGTGCAGGATGGTGGCCGTGAAGGCCTATGTCGGAGTGACCGATGGAGACTGGTATCGCTTTCTGGCCGCCCGCCCCGGCCTGACAGAAGTCAACTTCTGGCGCCCTGCCGGTTCCCGGGCCTTCCGCGCGCTGTCAGCAGGCGAACCCTTTATCTTCAAGACGCACCACCCGCACAACAGGGTGATCGGCGGGGGTTTCTTCAGCGGCTTCGCCCAACTGCGCATCTCGGAGGCGTGGAGTCTCTTCGGCGACGGCAACGGCGTGCCGAGCCTTGCTGAGATGCGACGGATCGTCGGACGGTACCGACGGGAACCCATAGCCGCCGCCGACGACCCGGTGATCGGCTGCGTCCTCCTCCGGGACACCGTCTTCTTCCCCGCTGACCGGCCATCCGAACCACCTCCCGAATTCGCCTCGAACATCGTTCAGGGCAAGGGGTACGACCTCGCGGCTCGCAACTCGGCCGGTTACTTCGAGGTATTAATCGGTCGCCTTCTCGGCGCTCCAGTGGATGTCGACTTCAGCCAGCCGTGGCACCGGCCGGGCCCGACGTATGGCGACCCCCGCCTCTCGCCACACCGGCTGGGGCAGCAGGCGTTCAAGGCCGTCGTGCTGAACGCGTACGGACGGCGGTGCGCGATAACCGGTGACCGCATCCAACCGGTACTCCAGGCCGCACATGTGAAACCCTTGCCGGCTGGCGGTGAGCATCGCATCGACAATGGCATGCTTCTGCGGTCCGACGTCCACACGCTCTACGACCAGGGGTACCTGGCGGTCGACCCGAAACACCGGCTCCTGGTCAGTCCACGGCTCAGGGCCGAGTTCGGCAACGGAGAGCAGTTCTACTCCCGGGCTGGGACGCAGATCGAAGTACCAGCGGCCGTCCGGGAACGGCCACACCGGGAGTTCCTGGAATGGCACCTTGACGAGGTGTTCAAGGCGGCATAACGCCCGGCCGGCGGAAGGCCCGGTCGACCACAGGCCCACTTGCCGCTCTCCGCGCGGGCTGGCGCACCATCCACGATCACGCCTGATCGTGGATGGTGCGCCGGCCCGCTCCCTTCAATTGACCGTTCGCAGAACGGGCCGAGTAGTCAGGGCGTTCACGTCGAACTGGTGCGGCGAGCGGACAGTGAACGTCGTCGACTCGCCCGGCAGCAGCGTGACCAGCGCGTCGTCGACCTCGGTGGCCGGGTCGAGCCGGTCCGGGAACAGGGTCAGGTCGCGCAGGATCGTGCGGGCGATAACCCGAACCCGCACACCACCGTCGAACAATTCGGCCGTGGCGTCGTAGTCGGCCGCCGGCCAGGGGATGTCCCTGTCCTCGGCGAAGAACCAGAACGCCCGTTCGGCGCTCTCCCCCGCCTCGGCCACCAGCAGCTCCCGCCGGGCCTCCTCCGGCCGGGCCAGGTCCGCCGGCAGCGCCAGCTCCACCGTCCCGTACGCCGACACGTCGAGGTCGTACGTCGTCTTCGCCCTCGGCTCGCCGGCCAGGGTGAGCCGGGTGACCGTTGCGGGGGCCCGCCACGGCCGGCCGGTCTCGTTGACCGCCACCAGGGCCAGCCCGCCGTCGCGGGGCTGGACGGTGAGCAGCCGGTCGGCGTACGCCCGGCGCAGCGCGTACCACAGGGGTTTGCGGCGGCCGTCGCCGTCGATCGCCGACCAGGAGGTCACCGGCCAGCAGTCGTTGAGCTGCCAGACGATGGTGCCCATACAGACCGGCCGGTGCGAGCGGAAGTGCTCCACCCCGAGCTGGATGGCCCGGGCCTGGTTGAGCTGGGTGAAGTAGTGCCACTCGTCGAAGTCGGCCGGCGGCGGCAGGTGCGCGTCCAGGCCGCGCTGGAGCTTCGCGTCGCCGTCGGCGGCCTTCTGGTGGTGGGCCATGCCGGGCGAGTCGGGCGCGAGGGGGTCGTCGGAGATCGCCCGGCGCAGGGTCGCGTACGCCGGGGGCGCCTGGTAGCCGAACTCGGCGACGAACCGGGGGACGTACTCGCGGTATCTGGTGTAGTCGTCGGTGTTCCACACGTCCCAGATGTGGGTGGTGCCGTGCGCCGGGTCGTTCGGGTGGATCTCGTCGCTGCCCGACCCGTCCGACCCGCCCGACCAGGGGCTGCCCGGCCAGTACGGGCGGGTCGGGTCCAGCTCGGCGACGATCCGGGGCAGCAGGTCGAGGTAGTAGCCCCGGCCCCAGGTGCGGCCCGCGAGGGGCTCCTGCCAGTCCCAGTCGTGCCAGCCCCAGATGTTCTCGTTGTTGCCGGTCCACAGCACCAGCGACGGGTGGGCGGCCAGCCGGGTGACCTGCTCGCGCGCCTCGGCCTCGACCTCGGAGCGGAACGGCTCCTCCTCCGGGTACGCCGCGCAGGCGAACAGGAAGTCCTGCTGGACGAGCAGCCCGGCGGCGTCGGCCAGCTCGTAGAAGTCCTCCGACTCGTACCGGCCGCCGCCCCAGACCCGCAGCAGGTTGATGTTCGCCCCGGCCGCCTGGTCGAACCGCTCGGCCAGCCGCTCCCGGGTGACCCGGTTGGGGAACGCGTCGTCGGGGATCCAGTTGACGCCGCGCACGAACACCGGCACGTCGTTGACGTGCAGGGCGAACGCGGAGCCGTGCTCGTCCGGGGCGGCGTCCAGGCGGACCGTGCGGAAGCCGATCCGCCGGGACCAGGCGTCCAGCTTCCGCCCGTCGACGGCGTGCAGGGTCACCGTGAGGGGGTGCAGCGGCTGGTCGCCGTACCCCCGGGGCCACCACAGCGCGGGGTCGCGGACCTCGACGGCCAGCGCGGCCGTGCGCTGTCCGGCCGCCACGACGGCCTCGGCGGCGACGCCCGCCACCTCGGCGCGGACGGTGACCGGGGCGTCGGCGGCGCGCTCGACCTCGACGCGCAGCTCGACCCGGCCGACGCCGTCGGCGACGGTGACCAGCGGGCGGACGGCCGCCAGCCGGGCCGTGGACCAGGCGTCCAGGGCGATGTCCTGCCAGATGCCGGCGGTGACCACCGTCGGCCCCCAGTCCCAGCCGAAGTTGCAGGCCGTCTTCCGGATGAAGTTGAAGGGCTCCGGGTACGCGTTGGGCCGGTCGCCGAGCCGGTCCCGGTGCGCCTCGGCGTAGCGGTAGGCGGAGTCGAACCGGACGGTCAGCGTGTTGGCCCCCGGCCGCAGCGCGGAGGTGACGTCGAACCGGTGGCCACGGTGCATGTTCTCGGCGCGGCCGACCTCGACCCCGTTGAGGGTGACGGTGGCGACCGTGTCGAGGCCGGCGCAGGCCAGGTCGACCCGGTCGGCGTCGCCCGGCGGCGCGTCGAAGGTGTTCTCGTACACCCAGTCGGTGCGCCCGATCCAGGCCAGCGCCGCCTCGTTGTCGTCCAGATACGGGTCGGGGATCAGGCCGGCGGCGAGCAGGTCGGTGTGCACGCAGCCGGGCACGGTCGCCGGGACCGCCCGGTCGACGATCTCCGGCGGCACCTGCGGGCCGGGGACGGCCCGCAACACCCACCCCTCGGACAACGATTGCCGGGTCACGACTTCACCGCACCTTCCATGATTCCGCGGACGATCTGGCGGCCACCGACGACCAGCATGATCAGCAGGGGCACGGTGGCGACGAACGCCCCCGCGAGCACCCGCCGGTAGATCACGTAGTTGCCGCTGGCCAGGTCGGAGATGGCCACCATCGAGGTGGGAAAATCGGTGCCGCTCAGCGTGATCAGCGGCCACTGGAAGTCGTTCCAGGTGCCGACGAAGGTGAGCAGGCCGAGCACGGCCAGCGCCGGTCGGATCGCCGGCAGCACGATGTTCCAGTAGACGCGCATCGTGGTCGCGCCGTCCATCCGGGCCGACTCGACCAGCTCATCGGGCACGGTGTTGAGGATGAACTGCCGCATGTAGAACACCCCGAACGCGGTGACCAGGCCGGGGGCGATGACCGCGAGCAGGGTGCCGTTCCAGCCGAGCTTGCCCATCACGATGTAGAGGGCGACGATGCCGAGCTGGTTGGGCACGGTGAGGGTGAGCACCACGAAGAGCATCAGCCACCTGCTGCCTTTGAACCGCAGCTTCGCGAAGGCGAACCCGGCCAGCGAGCAGAAGAACAGCACCGAGGCGGTGACCGCCGTGGAGACGAGGGCGCTGTTGACCAGGCCGGCGGCGAAGTAGACGTCCTGGAGGGAGAAGACCTCGTCCAGGTTCGTCATGAACCGGTCGCCCGGGACCACCGCCGGCGGGATCTTCGCGAGCGCCTCGTCGTTGCTGGTGGCGATGACGAACATCCAGTACAGCGGGAACGCGGAGAGCAGGATCGTCGTCGCCAGCAGCAGGTACGTCCAGACGCCGGCGGCGGTGTCCTGCGGGGCCCGGCCCGTCAGCCGCGCCCGGTTGCGCCCGGGCGGCCCGGCGTCGGCCGCCCGGCGCACGGTGTCGACGGCGCTCATTGGCGACCTCCGGACAGGCGGTTCGTCAGCAGAGTGTTGATGCCGGCGACGACGAGGATGATCAGGAACAGGGCCCAGGACATCGCGGCGGCGTACCCGAGGTCGAGGTCCTTCCAGCCGACCTTGTAGATGAGCTGGGCGATGGTCTGCCACTCGCCGTTCGGGCCGCCGGTGGCCGCCTGCGCGTTCAGGTCGAACAGCATCGGCTCGGTGAAGAGCTGGAGCCCGCCGATGGTGGAGAGCACCACGGTGAAGACGACGACCGGCTGGATCATCGGCACGGTGATCCGCCAGAGCTGCCGCCACGGGCCGGCGCCGTCGATGGCCGACGCCTCGTAGACGTCGCGCGGGATGGACTGCATCGCGGCCAGGTAGAGCAGCGCGTTGTAGCCGATCCACTTCCAGTTGACCATGGTGGCGATGGCGATCCAGGAGTGGAACTTGTCGGCCCGCCAGTCGGCCGGGGCGTCGCCGCCGAGGCCCACGAGGCCGAGCAGCCAGTTGGCCATGCCGAAGTCGCGGGAGAAGAAGACGCTGAACACCATGGTCGAGGCGACCAGCGGGGTGACGTACGGCAGCAGGATGCCGACCCGCCACCAGGTCTGCGCGCGCAGCTTGCGGTTCAGCAGCGAGGCGACCACCAGGGCGAGCAGGAGCTGCGGCACCGAGGAGAGCAGGAAGATGCCGAAGGTGTTGTAGAGCGCGTTCCAGAAGTCCTCGTCGCCGAGCAGCTTCGCGAAGTTGTCGAAGCCCGCCCACGGCGGCAGGGTCGGGTCGTCGAGCCGGTAGTTCCGCAGCGAGACGACCCCGTTGAAGATCAGCGGAAAGAGCCCGAAGACTCCGAAGATCAGGAAGAACGGGGCGATCAGCAGGTACGGCATGTAGCGCATGTCGAAGCGGTACAGCCGGTTGCGCCAGGTGAGCCGCCGCTGGTCGGCCCCGGAGCCGTCGGCGCCGCGCTTGCGCGGGGTACGACGGCCCGGCGGGGCGGGCGCGGCACGGGTGGAGGACATGGGACGCTCCTGGGCCGAGGTGGACTGTCTCCGGGGCGGGACGCCGGGCGGTGGCGGCAGGGCGGCGGGGCGGGGCGGCCCCGCCGCCGGTCATCGGATCGTCAGGACCTGCCGGCCTTCTCGGCCTCCTTGACCGCCTCCGCCCAGGCGGCGTCCGGCTTGAGGGTCTTGTTCTCCACCCGCTTGATGACGTTCTCCACCGCGACGCGGGTCGGGCCGTTCTTCTTGCCCAGGTACTGCGGGGTGAGGCCCTGCGCCATCTTCGGGAAGATCTGCCCGACGGGCGCGTCGTTGAAGAACGGGTTCTTGAACTCGGCGATGGCCGGGTCGGAGTACAGGGCCGGCTGCGACGGCAGGTTGCCGACCTTCTTGAAGACCTCGATCTGCTGCTCCGGCTGGACCAGCCACTCCAGCAGCTTGTACGCCTCGTCGGCGTGCTTGCTCTGCTTGGGGACGGTCAGGAACGACCCGCCCCAGTTGCCACCGCCGCCGGGCACCGCCGCGATGTCCCACTTGCCCTTGGTGCCGGGGGCGGTGTCCTTGATGTGGCCCAGCATCCACGCCGGGCAGGCGAGGACGGCGAAGGCGCCGCTGGTGAAGCCCTTGTCCCAGTCGGCCTGGAAGCTGGTCAGGTTGGCCGAGATGTCGGCCTGGAGGGCCTTGACCGTGTAGTCGAAGGCGACCTTCGGGCCGCCCTCCATCTGGAGCTGCTCCTGCTCGCTGTAGAAGCCGGTCTGCTGCTGGCCGAGGACCGGGTTGAACAGGTTGGTCCCGGCGTCGAGGAACTTCTTGTTCGTCTTGGCGGTGTACTGCTGGCCGACCTCGATGAACCGGTCCCAGGTGGGCCAGAGCGCGGAGACCTGGTCCCGCTCGGTGGGCAGGCCGGCGGCCTTGAACAGGTCGGTGCGGTAGCACATGGCCAGGCCGCCGACGTCGGTGCCGAGGCCGATCTGGGTCTTGCCGTCGGCGGACAGCGACTGCTTCCACTTCCACGGCAGGTACTTGCTCTCGTACTGCCCGGCGCCCTTGTCCAGCAGGTTGACGAACTTGTCGGACTGGCTGCGGAACTGGACCATGAAGCCCTCGTCGATGGCGGCGATGTCCGCCGCGCCCGAGCCGGCGACCAGCTTCTTCTGCAGGTCCTCGTGCTGCGCGTTGTACTCGCCCGAGTTGAGCTGGATCTTGACGTTCGGGTGTGCGGCCTCGTACCTGGTCTTCAGGTCCTGGAGCCCGAAGTCGCCCCAGAAGTTGATCTTCAGGGTGACCGCGCCGCCACCCGCCTCGTCGCCGCCGCTGGCGCTCTTTCCGCTGCACGCGGCCACCACGGCCAGGCTGACCGCGCCCACGGCGACCGCGCGGGCCCAGTGGGTCCAGGACCGTTTCATGTCATCCTCCGAGCAAGATGGGAACGCTCCCGACATCGAGAGACGTCGACTGAACCGGATAAGTGAAGCCACCGTACGATCCCGTCTCCGCGGTGTCAACGAACGGTTAAGCCCGGGGACGTTCCGTAACTTCCGGCCGCATGGGAGCGCGACCACTCGTGGTTGACCGCTCCGCAGCATCCCGATCGGCGACAGCGTCACCCGCGCCCGGCCGACGACCCGTATCCTTAACCGGGCAAGCAATCCGTTCGGTCGCGCGGCGAGGCGGCTCCGGCCCGGTCACCCGCCGGGCCGGTTGCAGTAGCGTGAGGGCCGCCGGTCACCCGGCGCCGTGACACCCGCCCGGGGCGGGCCCAGCAAGTGGAGGAGACACGCCGGTGAAGCGGCCGACCATCGCCGACGTCGCGCGGCGGGCCGGGGTGTCCAAGGGCGCGGTCTCGTACGCGCTGAACGGGCAACGCGGCGTCTCCGAGGCGACCCGACAGCGCATCCTGGCCATCGCCGCCGAGATCGGGTTCAGCCCGAGCAGCGCCGCGCGGGCGCTCTCCGGCGCCACCGCCAAGGCGGTCGGCCTGGCCCTGTGCCGCCCGGCCCGGATCCTCGGCATCGAGCCGTTCTTCATGGAGCTGATCAGCGGCGTCGAGGCCGAACTGTCGGCCCGGTCGTACGCGCTGACCCTCCAGGTGGTCGCCGACCAGGACGCGGAGATCGCGGTCTACCGGCGCTGGTGGGCCGAGCGCCGGGTGGACGGGGTCTTCGTCTGCGACCTGCGCACCGACGACCGGCGGGTGCCGGCGCTGGAGGAGCTGCAACTGCCGGCCGTGGTGATCGGCGGCCCCGGGCACACCGGCTCGCTGGCCAGCGTCTGGTCCGACGAGGCCGCGGCGCTGGCCGAGACGGTGGAGTACCTGGTCGCCCTGGGTCACCGCCGGATCGCCCGGGTCGGCGGCCTGCCCGCGCTGCTGCACACCGAGATCCGCAGCGACGCGTTCACCGAGGTGTGCGGGCGGCTCGGGCTCGACGAGTCGGTCACCGTCTGGTCGGACTACACCGGCGAGGAGGGGGCCCGGGCCACCCGGCGGCTGCTCAGCTCGCCGAACCGGCCCACCGCCGTCATCTACGACAACGACGTGATGGCGATAGCGGGGCTGTCCGTGGCCCAGGAGATGGGCCTTCAGGTCCCGGGCGACCTGTCGATCGTCGCCTGGGACGACTCCCCGCTGTGCCAGCTCGTGCACCCGCCGCTGACCGCCCTCGGCCGGGACATCCCCGCGTACGGCGCGCACGCCGCCCGGCAACTGCTCCGGGTGATCGCCGGCGAGCCGACCGGCGAGCTCCAGGACGAGACCGCCCACCTCACGCCCCGGGGCAGCACCGCGCCGCCCCGGGTCAGGTGAACCGGTTCAGCATCGCTCGCCGGCACCGACCCCTCACCGGGACGCGGACGGGAACTCCTCGAAGTACGCCTCCACCCGCTCGGCCGTCGCCGGGCGGGCCAGCGCGAAGCCCTGCCCGTAGCGGCAGCCGGCCCGGCCGGCGGCGTCCGCCTGGGCCGGCGTCTCCAACTGCGCGGCGACGATCTCCAGGCCGAGCCGGTCGCCGAGGCTGACCACCACGTCGACCAGTTGGTCGGCCCCGCCGGCCCGGTGCGGGGCCAGCTTGAGCAGGTCGATGGGGAGCCGGCGGAGCTGGGCCAGCGAGGCGTGCGCCGCCCGGAAGTCGTCCAGCGCGGTGCGCACGCCGAGCGAGCGCAGCCCGGCGAGCCGGGCCACCGTCGTCGACAGCTCCGCGCCGATGCGCGGCTCGGCCACCTCGATCACCAGCCGCTCCGGCGACAGCCCGTGGGTGGCCAGCACCGCCGCGGCACGCTGGAGGAAGTCCGGCGCGGCCAACTCCCGAGGGGTGACGTTCACCGACATCCAGAGCTGCCAGCCCCCCGTTGACCAGTCGGCCAGTTGGCGGCAGGCCCGGTCCAGCACCCAGCGGCCCACCTCGCCGACGAGGTCCAGGTCCTCGGCGACGGGCAGCAGCTCGGCCGGGAGCACGGTGCCCAGCACCGGGCTGCGCCAGCGCAGCAGCGCCTCGGTGCCCACCGGCAGCCGGTCGGCCAGCCCGAGCACCGGCTGGTAGACCAGGTCCAGCTCGCCCCGCGCCACCGCGCCGGGCAGCTCCCGCTCCAGGTCGAGCCGGCGGACGAGCTGCTCCTCCAGGTACGCGTCGTACCACTCGATCCGGTCCCGGCCGAGCTGGGCGGCCCGCCGTCGGGCCAGGTCCGCCTGGCGCAGCACGTCGTCGGCAGCCGCGCCGGGGATCTCGGCCAGGCCGATGCTGGCCTGCAACCGGACCTCGTCGCCCGCCACCCGGTACGGCTCGCCGAGCGCCTCCAGCAGCCGGGTGCCCAGCGCGTACGCCAGCACCGGGCCGACGGTGGTGACCACGCCGAACTCGTCGCCGACCAGCCGGGCCACCAGGTCGTCCGGGCCGACCGCCGCGCGCAGCCGGCGGGCCACCTCCACCACGACCACGTCGCCGACCGCGTGGCCGCGACCGTCGTTGACCGCGCCCAGGCCGTGCAGGTCCACCACCAGCAGCGCCCCCGCCCCGGCCCGCCGGGCGGCCAGCTCGCGCAGCAGCTCGCGCCGGTTGGCCAGCCCGGTGAGCTGGTCGGTCGCGGCGAGCTGGTGCACCGCGCGCTCCAGCCGGCGACGCTCGCCGACGTCACGCACGTACAACGCCAGCGCGTGCACCTCGGGCACCTCGCGCTGGTCGCTGATCGTGGACTCGGTCTCCCGCCACACCCCGCGCCCGTCGCGCATCCGGGCGGCCAGCAGCGTCGGCCGGGTGCCGGCGCGCACCCCGTCGAGCAGCAGCGCGGCGCGCGGGACGTCGGCGGGGTGCAGCAGGTCGGCGAAGGGCCGGCCGAGCACGTCGGCATCAGTCAGCCCGAACAGCCGGGTCGCGGCCGGCGACTGCCAGCACACCCGCAGCGCGTCGTCCAACAGCAGGATCAGGTCGTCGCCGCCCGAGACCAGGGCCCGGAAGTACGCCTCCTGGGCGGCGAGGCGGGCGGCGAACCGGCGGTTGTCGGTGGCGGTCATCAACTCCCGGACCACCAGCGGCGGGGTCACCGCCAGCCCGAGCAGGATCGCCCCCGGCGTGAAGTCGCCGTGCGCGTAGAGGTGCCCGCCGGCGGCCAGGGCGGCGATCGCGGCCGGCGCGCTGACCCGGGGCCAGACGGGCGTCGGGCCACCCGGGCGGCGCGGGTCTCCGGCGGCCACCCGGCGGACCCCGTCGGCGGTGAGCAGCGCCCCGACCACCAGCGGCCCGACGGTGGCCAGCAGGGCCCGGTCCGGGGCGTCGTAGGCGAGCAGCACGATCAGCGCGAGCAGGCCGAACTGGGCCGCCCCGGCGCCGAGCAGGCAGATCGCCGAGCCCGGCCGACGCCGCCAGTCGGCCAACACCGCGACGCCGATGGCCGCGAGGCCGAACCCGCCGGTCACCACCGCTACCCGGGCTGCCGGCGGGGTATCCCCCGGCGGCAGCAGCACCCAGGCGGCGAAGATCAGACTCAGGCCCAGGCTGACGATGTCGACCACGCGGCGGACCCGGGCCCGGTTCGGCAGCCGGCTACGGCCGGGCAGCAGGAGCAGCCCGCCGGCGTGCAGCAGGGCGGCGACCCCGAGACCGGCCGCGCCGACGGTCACCCGCAGGCCGGTGCCGACGAGGGGGAGCACCGCGACGGTCAGCCCGACCGTGGCCACCGCCGCGTCGAGCAGCCCCGCTGCCGAGCGGCAGCGGATGGCGCGGCGGCCGGCCTGGTCGGGGCCGCCGCCGGGCGGCCCGGCGTACCGGGCGGGCACGGCCAGCAGGGACAGCCGGACGCCGGCCAGGACGCTGCCGGCGGCGCCGGCGAGGGCCACCGCGGCCAGCGGCGGGATCGCGCCGGCCAGGCCGGCGAGGGCGAGCAGCGCCGCCGTCGCCAGCACCAGCAGGTCGGCGGGACGCGGGAGGCTGTGGGAGGCGCCGGGGGGATACGCGACGGACACGGCGATCGCCTTCGTGAGGGGGCACGGGCGGTGCGGTACGACGGTGCGGGTTGCGGTCGGCGGCGTCGCCCGGAGTGGCGGTCCGGGCGTGGGCGCGACTGGTTAGCCGGCCCAACATGGTGAAACGACCCATCGTCACCACAGGAAACGGCCACCAGGCCGTGAACATGAGTGATTCAGGTCACTTCCATGGCGCCGATCACCTGCGCCCCGCCCGCCCGGGGCCCGGCCCCGCCCAGGTGGGACCATCAGGGGGTGAGCAGCGCCGAGACCGTCCGCTTCCGCCCCAACCAGGCGATCCTGGTCGCGGCGGTGATCGCCTTCATCAGCGCGCTGCCGTTGGCCGCCGCCGGGTGGTACTTCCTGCCGGTGCTGCTCGTCCCGCTCGCCGCCGCCGTCTGGGCCTGGCGCTCCGGCACGGAGGCGGACGCCCGGGAGCTGCGCCTGCGGGCGCTGACCGGGCAGCGCCGGATCGGCTGGGAACGGATCGTCGAGCTGACCGCCGACGCCCGGGGCCGGGCCGTCGTCCGGCTCGACGACGGCGAGTGGCTGGTCCTGCCCGCGGTACGCGGCACCGAGCTGCCCCGGCTCGTCGCCGTCACCGGCCAGACCCTTTAGCTTCGCCGGCGAACCCCGTAGCTGGCACTTGGCGCTGACGGGCCGTCACCGAGCGGTCGTCGACCAACCGATGCGATGCGTCAAGCTTCAAGGCTGGTTCGGACGGCGGACAGCAGCGTAAGTGCGGCACGGCGAGCGTGCTCGCCCGCGCCGACTGCGTCCTGATGTGCGGCGACGACGGTCGCACCCTCTACCAGCATGAGCAACTGCCGCCCCAGAACATGCGGATCGGCGGCTCCGGCGCGGCTGGCGATTCCGGTAAGAAGTTCGAGGTAGCGGCCCAGGTGACGCGCGGTGATGGCACGTACCGCCTCGACATGGTGCTGGGCGGCGGCGTTCAGCATCGCGCAGCCGCGGAAGACGGGCTCGTCGTACCACTTCTGCAGGACGTCGAACACCGCGCCGAGCTGGTCGGCGGGTTCTTCCCCGGCCGCCGCGACGGCACTGGCCAGCCAGCTCACCACCCGGTCGCTACGCACCTCCAGCACGGCCTCCACCAGCGCATCCTTGGTGCCGAAGTGCCGGTACAGCGTCTCCTTGGACACCCCGATCCGAGCGCATAGCTCGGCGACCCCGATGCCGTCGAGCCCACGCTCGTACAGCACAGGGGTGGCCGCTTCGAGGATGGTCGCGCGGGTGCGCTCCGGATCGATCGTCGAGCCCTTGGCGACTGGCATGGCACAGATGGTACCGATCGGTTCGGCCAGCTGCTAGCATCTGAGATCGTACCGATCGGTTCGATCTTTGGAGCTGCCATGCCAGACCTTCTCGTCACCGGTCCCCGGAGCGATCGGGTCGCTTCGGCTGCCCGGCCGATCCCGTCCCGCGGCGGCCGGTCGACCTCACTGGCGCAGGAGCGATGAGGTCACCGGTCCTGCGCCAGGGGGTATGGCAGGCGGCGCGACTGGCTCTGGGCACCGCCGCGGCCCTCGGGCTCGCGCGCTTCGCTTACGGGCTGCTGCTGCCGGCCATGCGTGACGACCTGCACTGGAGTCTGGCCGAAGCCGGGGCGATGAGCACCGCCAACGGAGTCGGCTACCTCGTCGGCGCGCTGGTGACCGCCCCCGTCGTACGCCGCGTGGGCACCGCCGCCTTCCGTTGGGGGATGGCACTCACTGCCGTGGCGCTGGCCGCGACCGCGATCGGCGATGACTTCCTGACCCTGGTCCTGGCGCGAGCGGCGGCCGGGGCGGCGGGGGCGGTGGTGTTCGTCACCGGTGGTGTGATCGCATCGCGCATCGCCGCCCGCGTCGCCTCCAGCGTGCCCATCACCGTGTACTTCGCGGGCACCGGGTTGGGCATCGTCCTCAGCGGCGCGACGATCCCGGCGCTAGGGGACCACTGGCGCCTCGCCTGGGTCGCCCTGGGTGTCGCCGCCGGGGCGGCGACGCTGGTCAGCTGGGCCGCCGCGGGTACGAAGCAGGACGCGCCAGCCCGCACCGCAGGACGGGCACGGGTACGCCCGCTGTGGGGAATCGCCCTGGCCTACCTCCTGTTCGCGACGGGTTACATCACCTACATCACCTTCCTGTCGGCCTACCTCGCCGACCGGCACGCCCCGATCGCGCAGGTGGTGCTCACCTGGACGGCGCTGGGTCTGGCCGTCGTCGCGGCGCCCGCCCTGTGGAGCCGCCCGACCACCCACTGGTCCGGCACCCGGGCCCTGGCCACACTGCTCGGCGTCCTGGCTGGTGGCGCGGCACTGGCGCTGGTGGCGCCCACGCCGCCGGTCATCCTCGCCTCCGCGATCGTCTACGGGGCGACGTTCATGGGCGTACCCGCCGCCGTCACCGCGCTCATCCGGGCCAACACCCCGCCCACCGACTGGACCGCCACACTGGCGGCCTTCACCATGCTGTTCGCCGTCGGTCAGACCGCCGGCCCCTGGATCGCCGGGATCGTCGCCGATCACACCTCGACCGACGCCACCGTGGCGTGGACCGCGGTCCTGTGCGCCGTGGCAGCCGGGATCGCCGCCACCGCAGGCCGTTTCCGCACCCCCACGACCACCACGGAGCGCGACCCGGCGTCACCGAGGCAGCCGCCTGAGGTCCGGGTCCCGTGATTTCGCATCCAGATCCCCTGCGGCCAGCGGCACCTCGGCCGCGTACGAGACACACAGTTCAACAACGACAAGGAGCAGGATCGTGGCAACGTTCGTCCTCATCCCCGGCATGTGTCATGGCGGCTGGACTTTCGCTGAGCTCACCGAACAGCTCCGCGCCCAAGGGCACCGCGTCCACCCGCTGACCTTGACCGGGGTCAGCGAACGCAGCCACCTGCTGCACGCCGGAGTGAACCTCGAAACGCACATCCAGGACGTGATCGGCGTGCTCGCGGCCGAGAACATCCAGGATGCGGTGCTGGTCGGCCACAGCTACGGGGGAATGGTGATCACCGCTGTCGCCGACCGCATGCCCGAAGCGGTGGATTCCCTGGTGTACCTGGACGCCGTGGTGCCGGCGAACGGCGACTCCTGCTTCGACCTGGTCTCCGACAGGGAGCGGCAGTGGTACCTGGACGTGGTGGACAACGGCTACGCGGTACGGCCGCTGCCGTTCTTCGACGCGCGGGCGACACCTCATCCGCTCGCCTCGCTGCTCCAGCCGCTACAGCTGACCAGCGACCTCACCAAGATCCGGCGCAGGGTCTACGTGTACGCCGCAGGGTGGCCCGGCGAGTCCCCGTTCAGCCCCTTCTACCTTCGGCTGCGTGAGGATCCTTCGTGGACGACGCACGCACTGGACAGCGGGCACAACCTCATGCGGGACGCGCCGAAGGACCTGTTGAGAATTCTGCTCGAGGTCGTTGAACCGCGCTGATCATCGAGGATGCGACAACCAGAATCCGCGACTCAGACCGGCTGATCGAGACAGGGGATAGCGGCATGGACCGGCCCGGGGACGGGTCAGTAGCCGTCCGAGACCGCGTTGATCAGCGGCTGGCCGGCGGCGAACCGCCGCACCTGCTCCCCCACCAGCCGGTACGCCCGGGGCAGCAGGCCGCGCACCGAGCCGGCGACGTGCGGGGTGAGCAGCACGTTGGGCAGCCCCCACAGCGGGTGGTCGGCGGGCAGCGGCTCGGGGTCGGTGACGTCCAGCGCGGCCCGCAGCCGGCCGGAGGCCAGCTCGGCGACCAGCGCGTCCGTCCGGGCCACCGGGCCGCGCGCGGCGTTGACCAGCAGCGCGCCGTCGGGCATCGCGGCGAGGAACTCCTCGTCGACCAGGCCCCGGGTCGCCTCGGTGAGCGGCACCAGCAGCACCACCACGTCGGCCTCGGGCAGCAGCGCCGGCAGCTCGCCGACCCCGTGCACCCCCTCGGCGGGGCGGGCCGTCCGGGCGACCAGGGTGAAGGTCACCTCGAACGGCGTCAGCCGGGCGCGCACCGCCGCCCCGATCGAGCCCGCCCCGACGATCAGCACCCGCTTGCCGGCCAGCTCGTCGGTCGGGCAGACCTCGTCGTACGCCCACTCGCGGCGGGACTGGGCCACGGCGAAGGCGGGGAAGCCGCGCAGCTGGGAGAGGACGGCGGTGGCCACCCACTCGGCGGTGCCGGAGTCGTGCACCCCGCGCGCGTCGCAGAGCGTCACCCCGGCCGGGACCCGGCCGACCCAGGCGTCGGCCCCGGCGGAGAGGAGCTGCACCACCCGCAGGTCGGGCAGCTCGCCGAGCAGGGCGGCGGCGTCCCCGCCGGACAGGAACGGGGGCACCCAGAACCGCACGTCGGCCGCGTCGGACGGGAGGCGGGACGGCGACTCGGCCACCTCGACGGTGACCCCGGGCGGCACGTCACCGAGCAGGCCGCGACCGGCCGGGTGCGGAATCCATACCTTCACGCCCGTGGACGATAGCCGCCCGGCGATGCCCGTCCCCCGCCGGTGCGGGCCGAACCACCCGATGGCGGGGCCCGGAGGGCGGTGACGGGCCGGACCACCCGATGGCGGGGCCCGGAGGGCGGTGACGGGCCGGACCACCCGGTGGCGGGGCCTGGGAGGTGGGGCGGGGCCTGGGAGGTGGGGCGGGGCCACCGCGCGGCCCCCGCGCAGGACCCCTCCGGGCGGCTAGGCTGGGCAGGGTGAGCCCCCGTCGCCCGTACCCCCGGAAGACCTCTGTGCGCGCGGTGGCCGCGGCGTCGTGCGCGGCGCTGCTGCTGGCCGCCGCCGGATGCAGCTTCGGCGAGCCGGACCCGGACCCGGCCGGCGAGCCGCCGAACCTGCCCACCCCGTCCGCCTCCGCCCCCGGCGGCGGCACCGGCCAGCAGGCGGTCGCCACCGTGCTGGCCAAGGGCCTGCGGGTGCCGTGGGGGATCGCGTTCCTGCCCGACGGCGGCGCGCTGGTCACCGAGCGGGACAGCGGCCGGATCCTCCAGGTCGGGCCCGGGTCAGGGCGGGACGGGCTGACCGTCACCGCCGTGCAGACCGTGCCCGACGTCGCGGCCGGCGGGGAGGGCGGCCTGCTCGGCATCGCCGTGTCCCCCCGCTATGCGACGGACCGGACGGTCTTCGTCTACCACACCACCGAGCGGGACAACCGGATCGTCAAGCTGGAGCTGGGCGGTCGGCCGACGCCGGTCCTGACGGGCATCCCCCGGTCCGGGACCCACAACGGCGGCGGGCTCGCCTTCGGCCCGGACGGCTACCTGTACGCCAGCACCGGCGACGCCGGCAACCGGGAGTCCGCGCAGGACCGGAAGAGTCTCGGCGGCAAGATCCTGCGGATCACCCCGGACGGCAAGCCGGCCCCGGGCAACCCCTACCCGGCGTCCCCGGTCTGGTCACTGGGGCACCGCAACGTGCAGGGTGTCGCCTGGGACGCCGGCAAGCGGATGTACGCGGTCGAGTTCGGCCAGAACACCTGGGACGAGATCAACCAGATCACCAAGGGCGGCAACTACGGCTGGCCCCTGGTCGAGGGGAAGGCCGGCGACAAGCGGTACACCGACCCGCTGGTGCAGTGGAAGACCTCCGACGCGTCCTGCTCGGGCCTGGCGGCGACCGACCGGCTGCTGGTCACCGCCTGCCTGCGCGGGCAGCGGCTCTGGCTGGCCGAGCTGACCGACACCGGCACCATGCTCGGCCAGCCCCGGGAGCTGCTCACCCGCAAGTACGGTCGGCTGCGGGCGACGGTCGTCGCGCCCGACGGGTCGATCTGGGTCACCACCTCCAACCACGACGGGCGGGGCGAGCCGGCCCCCGAGGACGACCGCATCCTGCGCCTGGTCTTCTCCGACGGCGGCGCGGGGCGTGGCTAGCCGCGACGCGTAGCGGCCGTAGCACCCGGCCCGCGCGGCGCGGCGGAATCCAGGGTTTGCCAAGATCCTTCATTGGGCAGGTCAGAATCTCAACATGGACGGCCAGGAGCACGAACAGCGAAAGACCGGGGACGCCGACACCCCGGCGACCGGTCGCGGCCGGCGCTGGGCCCTCCGGCGCCGAGGCGGGGACGCTTCGCCCGGCCGGGGCCTGGCCCTGGCCCGCCGGGTGGGCGTGGCGCTCGCCGTCGTGGCGATCGCCCTGGCCGGGGTGGTGATCGGCACCTTCGCCGGCGGGCGGGTGCAGACCGACATCGGCCCGTTCCGGGCCGAGCTGACCCTCACGCCCGCCCTCACGGGCGGCACCACCGTCGACATCCCGCCGCTGGGTGCCCTCAAACTGGACAGCCACGACGGGCCGACCCACCTGACCGTGGGGCTGGGGGCGCTGGACCAGCGACGCACCGAGGCGCTGATCGGCGACCCGGCGAGCATCAGCCGGGCCAGCCAGTCCGCCGTCACCGACGTCCGCACCGGGGTGATGCGCCTCGGCCTGCGTACCGTCGGCGCGACGCTGCTGGTCACCCTGCTGCTGGCCGCCCTGGTCTTCCGGGACACCCGGCGCACCGCCTGGGCCGGAGGGCTGGCCCTGGCGGTCACCACCGGCAGCCTCGGCCTGGCCGCGTCCACCCTCCGCCCGCAGGCCATCGAGGAGCCCCGGTACGAGGGGCTGCTGGTCAACGCCCCGGCGATCGTCGGTGACGCCCGGAAGATCGCCAACGACTACACCAAGTACGCCGAGCAGCTCCAACGCCTCGTCGGCAACGTCAGCCAGCTCTACACCACCGTGTCCGCCCTGCCGGTGTACGAGCCGGCACCCGGCACCACCCGGATCCTGCACGTCTCCGACATGCACCTCAACCCGACCGGCTGGCAGCTCATCCGCACCGTCGTCGAGCAGTTCGGCATCGACGTGGTGATCGACACCGGGGACCTCACCGACTGGGGCAGCGAGCCGGAGGCGTCCTACGTCGCATCGATCGGGCTGCTCAAGAAGCCGTACGTGTACATCCGGGGCAACCACGACTCGGGGAAGACGGCGGCCGCGGTGGCCCAGCAGCCGAACGCGATCGTGCTGAACAACTCGACCACCACCGTCGCCGGGCTGACCATCGCCGGCATCGGCGACCCCCGGTTCACCCCGGACAAGGAGACCTCGCCCGCCGGCAGCGGCCTGACCAAGCAGGTCGCCGACCAGGTGATCGGGGCCGGCGACCAGCTCGCCACCACCGTCCGGAACTCGCCCACGCCGGTGAACATCGCCCTGGTGCACGACCCGGCGTCGGCCGGGCCGCTGTCGGGCACCTGCCCGCTGGTCCTCGCCGGCCACAGCCACGCCCGGCAGGTCTCCAAGCTGCCGCAGGTGCCGGGCCAGATGCCCACCCAGCTCATGGTGGAGGGGTCCACCGGCGGGGCCGGGCTGCGCGGCCTGGAGGGCGAGAAGCCCACCCCGCTGTCGATGACGGTGCTCTACCTCGACAAGGACAAGCTGCTCCAGGCGTACGACGACATCACCGTCGGCGGGACCGGCCAGTCGCAGGTCAGCCTGGAACGGCACGTCGTGCGGGACCCGAAGGCCGGCGCGGAGGTCCCCGTCACCCCCACCCCGACCCGCTAGCGTGTGTCGAAGTCGTCGACGGAGCCCACCCTTTGGTGGCGACGATGTGCGCGGTGGCGTCCGGGGTGCAGGGCAGCCTGTCGTGGCGTGATCGTCTGCTGATTTGTGAGACGACACGCCGGGCGAGTTCTCCAAAATCAGCAGACGATCGTGAAGCCCACCCCACCCCAGGGGCGGGGCGGGAACGCCGTCGCCGACCGGCGGGCAACCCCGCAGCGCCCCCTTTGCACTGCTGCCCCCGGCGCAACGCTCGCCGAGCGTGACGGTTCTGCCGACCCCTACGTGCCGCCACCCGACCCGAAGCGACTGCGCGACGCTGGTGCTGGTCGTTGCACGGCAGTGCTGGTGTTGCGGTGGCGGCAGCAGAGCAAAGGGGCGAGGTGGCACTACCCGCCCGGCACCCCAGCCACTCGGACGGCCGGCCCGCTTTCCCACCTCACCCGCCCACCCACATCGGCCAGGGCCGACAACATGGTCAGGGCTTTCGGCGCAATCCATCGATCAAGCGACATCCACCGCATTTACCCCCATGCGGTGGATGTCGCTACGGTGCCCTGAGCGCGGCGGGCCGGGGACGGCGGCAACGGGTCAGCGCAGGGACAGGGCGGCCAGGGCGGCGTTGACGATGCTGCCGGGCAGCAGGTCGTGCAGCTCGTACAGCTCGCGGACGCTGCCGGACTGGCCGAACTCGTCCACCCCCAGCGGCACGGCGTGCGCGCCGAGGGCCGAACCGAGCCAGGCCATCGCGTGCGAGGCGGCGTCGTGCACGGTCACCACCGGCACCCGGTCGACGAACGCCGACCGCAGCGCCCCCGGCACGCTCGGCACGGTGGCCGTCCGCACGCCTTGGCGCAGGGTGCGCTGCCAGGCCCGGTAGAGCCGGTCCAGGCTGGTCACGTCGACCACGTGCGCGGCGATGCCCTCCTCGGCCAGTTCGGCGGCGGCGGCCAGCACCTCGGGCAGCACCGCGCCGGACGCGGCGAGCTGCACCACCGGGGCGTCGGCCAGGTGCGGGTACGCCTCGTGCGCGTCCACCAGCCGGTACGCCCCGGCGACCGCCTGCCGGCGCAGCACCGCGTCGCCCAGCCGGGCCCGGGCCGCCTCGAAGGGGGCCTGGTCGATCGGGCGGGTGCTGAGCCGGAAGTAGTACGCCCCGTCCTCGGCCGGCGCGGCGGTGGTGGCCGGCACGCCACCGGCGGCGATCTGCCCGATCGCGTCGCAGAGCAGCCAGTCGAGGGTGGCCGCGTACGCCGGCTCGACGAAGGTGACCCCGGGCAGCTCCAGCCCGACCGAGGCGGTGATCGTCGACTGGTGTGCGCCGCCCTCGGGGGCGAGGGTGATGCCCGACGGGGTGCCGGCGACCACGAACCGGGAGCCGGAGTATGTGCCGTACAGGAACGCGTCGAGGCCGCGCAGCACGAACGGGTCGTAGACCGTGCCGACCGGCAGCAGCGGCTGCCCCGACAGGTCCCAGGACAGGCCGAGCTGGCCGAGCAGCAGGAACAGGTTCATCTCCGAGATGCCCAGCTCGATGTGCTGGCCCGACGGGCTCTCCGTCCAGCGCAGCATCCGGTCCTCCGTCCAGGACCGCTGCGCGGTCGGGGCGAACACCCCGGTCTTGTTGATGAACCCGGCCAGGTTGGTGGAGGTGGCCACGTCCGGCGCGGTGGTGACCAGGTACGGGGCGATGTTCTCGTCCCGGGCCAGCTCCACCAGCACCCGGCCGAAGACCTCCTGGGTGGAGACGGGCTTGTTGGCGCGTACCCGGGTGGTCTCCGGAACGGTGACCGGCAGCGCCCGCTCGCGGGGCGCGCGGGACAGCGCCTCGCGGCGCTCGCCGGCCCGGATGCCGGCCGGGGTCGCTGGGTCGAGGCGGTCCCACTCGGTCTCGGCGGTCAGGCCCTGCGCGGCGCGCAGGGCGTCGACCTGCCCGGTGGACAGCAGCGCCGAGTGGTTGCGCGGGTTGCCGGCGATCGGCAGCCCCCACCCCTTCACCGTGTACGCGAAGACCACACTGGGCCGGTCGGTGACCGCGTCGCACTGGGCGTACGCGTCGAGCATCGCCGCGAGGTCGTGCCCGCCCAGGTCGGTGACCAGCGGACCCAGCTCGTCGTCGGCGATGTCGGCGATGAGCTCGGCGATCCCGGCGGGCGCCCCGTCGAGGAACTGCGCGCGCAGCGCCGGGCCGGCCAGCCCGAACAGCGACTGGTACTGCTCGTTGGGCATCGCGTCGATCCAGTCGCGCAGCGCCTCCCCGCCCGGCCGGGCGTACGCCTGGGCGAGCCGGCGGCCGTACTTGACCTCGACGACGTGCCAGCCGGCGGCCTCGAACTGGCCGCGCCACTGGTTGATCCGCACCCCGGGGACGACCCGGTCCAGCGACTGACGGTTGAAGTCGACCAGCCACATCACGTTGCCCAGCCCGTTGGTGGCGGGGTCGGCGACGGCCTCCCAGATGTTGCCCTCGTCCAGCTCGGCGTCGCCGATCAGCGCGACGAACCGGGAGTGCGGGCGCTCGCCGAAGTGGGCGTCGACGTACCGCCGGGTGACGGCGGCGAACAGCGGCGCGGCGGCGCCGAGGCCGACCGAGCCGGTGGAGAAGTCGACGCCGTCCGGGTCCTTGGTGCGCGACGGGTACGACTGGAGGCCGCCCCGGGCCCGCAGCCTCGGCAGGTACGACCGGTCCAGGTTGCCCAGCAGGTACTGGACGGCGTGGAAGACCGGGGAGGCGTGCGGTTTGACCGCCACCCGGTCCTCGGCGTCGAGATGGGCGAACCACAGCGCGGTCATCGCGGTGACCAGGGAGGCGCTGGACGCCTGGTGGCCGCCGACCTTCACCCCGTCGCCGGTGTCCCGGTCGTGGTTGGCGGCGTCGACGATCCGGGTGGCGAGCCAGAGCACCCGCCGCTGGATCTCGTCGAGGACATCGAGGTCGTGCTGGTTCACGGTGGCTCCATCCGGGCGTCGCCGTTGACGCCCTCGCGAGGGGGGTGCGGGGGCCGCGTACTCGAAGAGGCGGGAAGGCCGCCGCCGGGTCCCGGCGGCGGCCTTCCCGGTCGGGGCTCAGCCCTGGGCGCCGAGGCGCTCCAGGATCAGCTCGCGGACGGTCTTGGCGTCGGCCTGGCCCCGGGTGGTCTTCATGACCGCGCCGACCAGCGCGCCGGCCGCCGCGACCTTGCCGCTGCGGACCTTCTCGGCGACGCCGGGGTTCGCGGCGATCGCCTCGTCCACGGCGGCGGTGAGCGCGCCGGTGTCGGAGACGACCTCCAGGCCCCGGTTGGCCATGATCTGGGTGGGTGAGCCCTCGCCGGCCACCACGCCCTCCAGGACGGTCCGGGCCAGCTTGTCGTTGAGCTTGCCGGCGTCGACCAGCCCCTGAAGCTCGGCGACCTGGTGCGGGGTGGCCCCGATGTCGGCCAGCTCCACGCCGGTCTCGTTGGCCCGGCGGGACAGCTCACCCAGCCACCACTTGCGGGCAGCGGCGGGGGTGGCCCCGGCGGCGACGGTGGCCTCGATCAGCTCGACCGCGCCGGCGTTGAGCACCGACTGCATGTCGGCGTCGGACAGGCCCCACTGCTCCTGGAGCCGGCGGCGGTGCAGCCGGGGCAGCTCCGGCAGGGCGGCCTTCAGCTCGGCCACCCACGCGGCCTCCGGGGCGAGTGGGACCAGGTCCGGCTCCGGGAAGTACCGGTAGTCGGTGGCGGTCTCCTTGGACCGGCCCGGCCGGGTGCCCCCGGTGTCCTCCTGGAAGTGCCGGGTCTCCTGGACGATCCGGCCGCCCGCGTCGAGCACCGACGCCTGGCGCAGCATCTCCGAGCGGACCGCCCGCTCCACCGAACGCAGCGAGTTGACGTTCTTCGTCTCGGTGCGGGTGCCCCACTCGGCGCCGGGCAGGTTGAGGGAGGTGTTCACGTCGCAGCGCAGCGACCCCTCCTCCATCCGCACGTCGGATACGCCCAGGGAGCGGAGCACGTCGCGCAGCTCGGTGACGTACGCGCGGGCCACCTCGGGGGCGAGCGCGCCGATGCCGGGGACCGGCTTGGTGACGATCTCCACCAGCGGGATGCCGGCCCGGTTGTAGTCGACCAGCGACTCGGTCGCGCCGTGGATGCGGCCGGTGGCACCGCCGACGTGCAGCGACTTGCCGGTGTCCTCCTCCAGGTGCACCCGCTCGATGCCGATCCGGACCAGCTCGCCGTTCACCTCGACGTCCAGGTAGCCCTCGAAGCACAGCGGCTCGTCGTACTGGCTGATCTGGAAGTCCTTCGGCATGTCCGGGTAGAAGTAGTTCTTCCGGGCGAACCGGGACCACGGCGCGATCGAGCAGTTCAGCGCCAGGCCGATCCGGATCGTCGCCTCGATGGCCGCCTTGTTGGCCACCGGCAGCGAGCCGGGCAGGCCCAGGCAGACCGGGCAGACCCGGGTGTTCGGCTCGCCGCCGAAGTCGGTCGGGCAGCCGCAGAACATCTTGGTGTTCGTGCCCAGCTCGACGTGGGTCTCCAGGCCGATCACCGGTTCGTAGCGCGCAACGACGTCGTCGTACGCGGGCAAGGTGGTCGTCATCGGTGCTCCTGCCTCACAATGCCGGTGGGGTGAACGTGCCGACCGCGGACTCCAGCGCGGCGGCGACCCGGTACATCCGGTCGTCCGCCATCGTCGGGGCCATCACCTGGAGGCCGACCGGCAGCCCCTCGGAGAGGCCGCACGGCACCGAGATGCCCGGCCCGCCGTACAGGTTCGTCGGGATGGTGAACAGGTCCGCCAGATACATCTGGTACGGGTCGGCGGTGCGCGCGCCGATCGGGAACGCCACGAACGGGGTGGTCGGCGAGATCAGCGCGTCGACCTGCTCGAAGGCGGCGGTGAAGTCCCGGGTGATCAGCGTCCGGACCTTCTGCGCCTGCCCGTAGTAGGCGTCGTAGTAGCCCGACGAGAGCGCGTACGTGCCGAGCATGATCCGGCGCTTGACCTCGGGGCCGAAGCCGGCCTCCCGGGTCAGCGACATGACCTCCTCCAGCGACCGGTTGCCGTCGTCGCCGACCCGCAGGCCGAACCGGACGCCGTCGTAGCGGGCCAGGTTGGAGGAGCACTCGCTCGGGGCGATCAGGTAGTACGCCGGAAGCGCGTACTTGAAGTGCGGGCAGGAGACCTCGACGATCTCGGCGCCGAGCTTGGTCAGCGCGTCGACCGACTCGTGGAACGCCGCCATCACACCGGGCTCGGCGCCCTCGCCGACGAACTCGCTGACGATGCCGAGCTTCACGCCGGTCAGGTCGCCGGTCGCGCCGAGCCGCGCCGCCGCCACCACGTCGGGCATCGGCTGCGGGATCGAGGTGGAGTCGCGCGGGTCGTGGCCGCCGATCGCCGCGTGCAGCAGCGCCGCGTCGAGCACCGTACGCGCGCACGGGCCCGGGGTGTCCAGCGACGAGGAGAAGGCCACCAGGCCGTACCGGGAGGTGCCGCCGTAGGTGGGCTTCGCCCCGACGGTGCCGGTGACCGCGCCGGGCTGGCGGATCGAGCCGCCCGTGTCCGAGCCGATCGCCAGCGGCGCCTCGTACGCCGCGATGGCGGCGGCGCTGCCGCCACCGGAGCCGCCCGGGATGCGGTCGAGGTCCCACGGGTTGTGGCTCGGGCCGTACGCCGAGTACTCCGTGGAGGAGCCCATGGCGAACTCGTCCATGTTCGTCTTGCCGAGCATCACCGTGCCGGCCGCCCGCAGCCGCTGCACGATCGTCGCGTCGTACGGCGGGCGCCAGCCCTCAAGGATCTTCGACCCGACGGTGGTCGGCACGCCCTTGGTGGTGAGCACGTCCTTCACGGCCACCGGGACGCCGGCCAGTGGGCCCAGCTCCTCCCCGGCCGCCCGGCGCTCGTCGACCGCGCGGGCGGCGGCGAGCGCGCCCTCCGTGTCGACGTGCAGGAAGGCGTGCACCCGGCCCTCGACGGCGGCGATCCGGTCCAGGTGGGCCCGGGTCACCTCGACGGCCGAGGTCTCCCCGCCGGCGACGAGACCGGCGATCTCGACGGCGGTCAGCTTGGTCAGGTCAGTCACGACGCCACATCCTCGTCCAGGATCCGCGGGACGCGGAACCGCTGTTCCTCCGCGTCGGGCGCGCCCGACAGGGCCTCCGCCGGGGTCAGGCCCGGCACCACCACGTCCTCGCGCAGCACGTTCGTCAACGGTACGGAGTGGGAGGTCGGCGGGATGTCCGCCGCGGTGACCTCGCCGACCTGGGCGACCGCCTGGAGGATCGTGTCGAGCTGGCCGGCGAAGGTGTCCAGCTCCTCCTCCGTGACGGCGAGCCGCGACAGTCGCGCCAGGTGCGCGACCTCCTCGCGGGAGATGGCGGCCATCAGTGCCCCCTTCGTGGCTGTCGTGCTGGTTTCTGGCGGGTGGCCCGCCGCGCGTCGGGATGACGATGACGTGCGGTGACCGGAGCGAGTCTATTGTCCAGCACCGGCCCGGCGTCCCCGACTCCCCCTCCGGCCCTGCGGCGCCCCCGACGTCCCGACTGCCCTTCCGGCCCTGCGGCGCCCAGGGTGCCGTCTGGTCAGCGACTGCGCGGGGGCCGGCTCTCCGCGCCCCGCGCGGCCGGCCGCAGCGGCCGGTACCGGGCGAGCCAGGCGGCCAACTCCTCGGCCGGCATCGGCCGGGCGTAGAACCAGCCCTGCGCCACGTCGCAGCCGGCGGCGTGCAGCAGCCGCCAGGTCCGCTCGTCCTCCACCCCCTCCGCGACGACCCGCAGGCCGAGCGCCCCGGCCAGCTCGATCATCGACCGGACGATGGCGGCGTCGTCCGCGTCGTCGGCCATCCCGAGCACGAACGACCGGTCCACCTTCACCTCGGACAGCGGCAACCGGCGCAGGTGCTGCATCGACGAGTACCCGGTGCCGAAGTCGTCCAGCGCGATGGCCACCCCGATGGCGTGCAGCCGGGAGATGGTGGCCAGCACCCGGCGCGGGTCGGCCATCAGCGCGCCCTCGGTGATCTCCAGTTGCAGGCGCTCCGGCTCGACGCCGAAGCGGGCCAGCCGGTCGGCGATCTGGTCGGCGATCTCGCCGGTGTGCAGGTCCCGGACGCTGACGTTGAGTGCCGCCCGCAGGCTGATCCCGGCCGCCGACCACTTCGCCAGCTGCTCCACCACGTCGTCGACCACCCGACGGGTGAGCAGCCGCATCACCGCGCTCTGCTCGGCGACCCGGATCAGCTCCTCCGGGTCGACCATCCCCCGGCGCGGATGCCGCCAGCGCAGCAGCGCCTCCACGCCCACCACCTCGCCGGTGGCGATGGCTACCTGCGGCTGGTAGTACATGGTGATCTCGCCAGGGTCGCCCGGCTCGTCGTGCCCCGGCCGCCGGCCGGCCGGCTCCGCGTACGCGACCCCGGTCCCGGGATCCGCCTCCGCCGCCCCGCCGCCACCCGGTTCGACCGGCTGCCCCGGCCCGCCGCCGGTCACGCCGGCTGTCTCGGCGCCGGTCGCGGCGCCGGTCGCGGCGCCGGTCTCGGCGCCGGTCACGGTGGCTCGGCGCCGGATCGGGTCGGCGGCGGTGACGATCCGCTGGATCAGCTCATCGGGGTGGGCCGGCCCCGGGTGCTCCCGGTGCCGGCGGGCGCCCCAGCGGGCCAACCCCGGCACCGAGCGCCCCCCGCCGCGGCCGGCGGTCGGCGGGGCGAGGGCGGCGGGCAGCGCGGCGCCGTCACCGCCGCGCACCCCGGCCGCCCCCCGACCCTCCGACCCCGATTCGAGTACGCGCCGCAGGTCGGCCAGCAGACCCAGCCGCTCGGCGGAGTTGTGGTCGGACTCGGCGGCGTACACGGCGACGGTGTCGCTGCGCTGCTTGGCGTCGTACATCGCCACGTCGGCGTGGCGCATCAGGGTGGCGAAGTCCTCCCCGTGCTCGGGGTAGAGCGCGATGCCGATGGAGCCGCCGACGTCCAGCGGCAGCCCGTCCAGCGCCACCGGCTCGGCGAGCGCGCCCACCAGCCGCTCGGCGGTCTCCCGGGCGGCGTCCACGCCGGTCAGCCCGGTGCTGACGATGGCGAACTCGTCCCCGCCGAGGCGGGCGAGCAGGTCCCGCTCCCCCACCGCGCCGGCCAGCCGGGCGCTCACCTCGACCAGCAGCCGGTCGCCCACGGCGTGACCGAGCGCGTCGTTGACGTTCTTGAACCGGTCGAGGTCGATCAGCAGCAGCGCCAGGTGGGCGTCCGGGTCGCCCCGGGCGGCCCGCTCGGCGTGCAGGTGGACCTGCTCGGCCACCTCCGCGAGCAGCGCCTTTCGGTTGGGCAGGCCGGTGAGCGGGTCGAGCGCGCCGAGCTGCTCCTGCTCGGCGGCGAGGTGTGCCATCCGGTACACCGCGAACAGCGGCACCAGCACCAGCGGGATCAGCGCGGCGCTGGCCCGGGCGGCGGCCACCAGCACCGGGGCGAGCAGCAGCAACGAGCCGGTGGAGATCAGCTCGTACCCCAGGCCCGACCGGACGCCGGGCCACCAGCGGCCCCCGAAACGCCACCGGATCGCGGTGCTGACCAGACCGTAGTTGACGACGAACCAGGCCGCCGCCGCCCCGCCGACGGCGAGCACGTCAGTCCAGCCCAGGTGCCCACCATCGAAGATCCCGCCGGGCCCCAGGCCCGTGACCACCGCGGCGGCGGCCAGCGCGCAGGCGTACTGGGCGGCGTTGAAGCCGGACCGCCAGGCGGCGTGGCCCATCCGCCAGCCTGAGACGGCCACCGCGACCGTCTGCACCGCCACGGCCGGGCCGAGCCCCCAGCCGAGCAGGATGGCGAAGGTAAAGCAGGTGGACGGGAAAACCGCCGAGGGCTGCCGGCGCCCCGGGGGCACGAACGGCCGCGCGTCGCAGACCACGGCGAGGGCCGCCATCGTCCAGAACGCCACCGGCAGCTCGGAGAGCCGGCCCGGCAGCTCGGTCAACGGCCCGGCCGAGACCAGGATCGCCAGCGCCGCGACGGCGGCGACGAAGCCGTAGAAGGGCGTCACCCGTCCCGGCGGGACGGAGTTTCGCGGATCGACGGCCTCCATCGCACCTCCCGGGCAGCGGCCACGGCGGGCCCTGCGCCCGTCGTGCCCCCATGAAACGCCCTGAGTGCCGCTTTTTCCGAGACGACAGCCACGAATCGGTCGTAGTCGTAATTAAGTTGGTATACGCGACCAGGTGCGGTCAAGTTTCACGACCCGCCTCCGCAGGTCCCTCCGGCCGCTCCATCCACGCAGGTGGCACCCGGGGCGGTGGGGTCACTCGCCGACGCGGGCCACTTCCCGGGCCGCGTCCGGGCCCTGGTCGAGCAGGACCCGGAAGCCCTCCTCGTCCAGCACCGGCACCTTCAGGCTGACCGCCTTGTCGGCCTTGGAGCCGGGGTTGTCCCCGACCACGACGAAGCCGGTCTTCTTGGAGACCGAGCCGGTGACCTTGCCGCCCCGGGTCTGGATCGCCTCGGCGGCCTGGTCCCTGGAGAACCCCTCCAGGGTGCCGGTCACCACGACGGTGAGCCCCTCCAGCGGGCGTGGCCCCTCCTCGGCGGCCTCCTCGGCCATCCGTACGCCCGCCTCGGCCCACTTGCGGACCACCTCGCGGTGCCAGTCGACGGCGAACCACTCCTTGATGCTGGCCGCGATCGTCGGGCCGACGCCGTCGACCGAGGACAGCTCCTCCTCGCCGGCCGCCTCGATGGCCGCCATCGAGCGGAAGTGCCGGGCGAGGTCCTGGGCAGCCGTCGGGCCCACGTGCCGGATGGAGAGCGCCACCAGCACCCGCCACAGGTCGCGCTCCCGGGCCACGGCGAGGTTGTCGATCAGCTTCGCGGCGTTGCTGCCGAGGCTGCCGTCCTTGTTGACGAAGAACGGCGAGCGGGCCAACTTCTCGGCATCGAGGGAGAACAGGTCACCCTCGTCGGTGATGACCTGCGCGTCCAGCAGCGCCGCCGCGCCCTTGTAGCCGAGCACCTCGATGTCGAACGCGCCCCGGCCGGCCAGGTGGAACACCCGCTCGCGCAGCTGCGCCGGGCAGCTACGGCTGTTCGGACAGCGGATGTCGACGTCCGCCTCCTTCTCCGGCCGCAGCGGGGTGCCGCAGGCCGGGCAGGTGGTCGGCATGACGAACGGTCGGGCGTCGGCCGGACGCAGGTCGACCACCGGGCCGAGCACCTCGGGGATCACGTCGCCGGCCTTGCGGATCACCACCGTGTCGCCGATCAGCACGCCCTTGCGCTCCACCTCCTGCGCGTTGTGCAGGGTGGCCAGGGCCACCGTCGAGCCGGCCACCAGGACCGGCTCCAGGACGGCGAACGGGGTGACCCGGCCGGTGCGGCCGACGTTGACGTCGATGTCGAGCAGCTTGGTGTTGACCTCCTCCGGCGGGTATTTGAAGGCGATCGCCCAGCGCGGGGCCCGGCTGGTCGAGCCGAGCCGACCCTGGATGGAGACCGGGTCCACCTTGACCACCACGCCGTCGATCTCGTGCTCGACGTCGTGCCGGTGCTCGGCGTAGTACGCGATGAACTCCGCGACGCCGACCATGTCGGGCACCACCCGCCAGCGGTCGCTGGTCGGCAGCCCCCACGCCTTCAGCGCCGCGTACGACTCGGACTGGGCGGTCGGGGTGAAGCCGCGCCGGGCGCCGACGCCGTGCACCACCAGCCGCAGCGGCCGGGACGCGGTGATCCGCGGGTCCTTCTGGCGCAGGCTGCCGGCGGCGGCGTTGCGCGGGTTGGCGAACGGGGCCTTGCCCTGCTCCACCAGGCTGGCGTTGAGGTCGGCGAAGCCGGCGATCGGGAAGTAGATCTCGCCGCGCACCTCGATGAACTCGGGCACGTCGGGGAACTCCGCCGACGTGGTAAGCCGCGCCGGCACGTCCCGGATGCTGCGGACGTTGGCGGTGACGTCCTCGCCGGTGCGCCCGTCGCCCCGGGTGGCCGCTCGCACCAGCCGGCCCTTCTCGTAGGTCAGGTTGATCGCCAGGCCGTCGACCTTGAGCTCGCACAGGTAGGGCACCGGGCCGCCGGCGTCCCGCTCGACCCGCTCGGCCCAGGCCGCCAGCTCCTCGTCGGCGAAGGCATTGTCCAGGGAGAGCATCCGCTCGGCGTGGGCGACCGGGGTGAAGTCGGTGGAGAAGGTGCCGCCGACCCGCTGGGTCGGAGAATCCGGGGTGCGCAGGGCCGGAAAGTCGGCCTCCAGCGCCTCCAACTCGCGTAGCTGCCGATCGAACTCGGCGTCGGTGACGATCGGGGAGTCCAGCACGTAGTAGCGGTATTGGTGCTCGGTCAACTCCTGGCTGAGGAGGGCGTGCCGCTCCCGCGCCTCGGGGGTCGGCTCGGCTCCCGCCGCCGCCTCCTGTGCCGGGGTGACCTGCTGCGGGACCACGCCCTCAACACCGTCGCCCTCAACACCGTCCGGCGCGGCCGGACCCGCCGTCGACGCCGGATCGTCCCCCGACGCCCTACCACTCTCCGACATCCCACCGCCCTCGGACGCCCTGCCGCTCTCGGACATCCCGCCGCTCCCCGACACCTTGCCGCCACCGGACACGTCGTGCGACCTCCCGTGATCAAGCTACCCCCGCACCGTATCGGTCGGGTGTGACAATCCGCCGCCCGCCCGCCGCGCCCGGCGGGCCGCCATCCCGCCGACGTGCGAGGATCGCCGCACGTCGGCGGGCCCGGACCGCCGCCGGACAGAGGGAGGCGCGGATGCCGGACTGGCTGCTCTGGGCACTGGCGATCGTGCTGGCCGTCGCAGCGGGCTGGGCGTGGAGCGAGTGGCGTCGGCGCAGCGCGGGGACCGAGCGCGCCCGCGCCCGGCGGGACCGGACCCGGCCGCAGCGGGACCGGCCGCGCCCCGGATCCACCGCCACCCGCCCCGGCCGGGGCGCCGGCACCCGGGCGACCGGCCGACCGGCCGCCCCGCCCCGGCCGCGCGCCGCCGAGCGGACCACCGCCCCCACCGGTACGCCCCGACCCGGCGAGGTCTGGTGGGCCGAGGTCCCGTACGCCGACGGCACCGGCTCGAAGGTCCGCCCCTGCGTGGTGCTGCGGACCGACGGCCGGGGCGCCGACGTGCTCAAGGTCACCAGCCAGGACAAGTCCGACCGGGACGATCACGTCCGCATCCCCACCCGCGACTGGGACCCCGGTGCCGACCACGACAGCTACCTCGACATCAGCGAACCCATCCGGATCGCCACCTCGGCCTTCCGCGACAACGCGGGCAGCTGCGACCCCACCCTCTGGCGCCAACTGCGCACCCTCCCCCACCTCCCCACCCCCTGACCCAAACCCCCAAACCCCACCCCCCGAATACCCCGTTGATCAAGAGGTTTGCGTCGCCAGCGAGGCGGATCCTGACGTAAACCTCTTGATCAACGGACTGGTCGGGGGTGGGGTGGGTGGTTAGTCGTGGGGGGTGGAGAGGGTGGTTAGTTGGTCGGCGTACTCGATCTGGGTGGACCAGGCGCGCGGCCAGCCGGGCAGGCCGTGGGCGGCGCCGACGAAGGCGCCGGCCAGGGCCGCGATGGAGTCGGAGTCACCGGCGGTGGTCGCGCCCCGGGCCAGCGCGCCGACCGGGTCGTCGGCGTGCCACAGCGCGCAGAGCAGCGCCGTCGCCAGCGCCTCCTCGGCCACCCACCCCTCACCGGTACGCCGGCACGGGTCGCCGCCGTCGTCGGGACGGGTGAGCGTCGTGGTCAGCCGGCCCAGGGCGGCCAGGCACTCGTCCCAGCCGCGGGCGATGAAGTCCTCCGGGGAGTCCACGCCCGGGCGCTGCCACAGGTCGCCGAGCCAGTCCGACCGGTAGACCCGGCGCTGCTCGCGGGCCCGCTCGACGAGCAGCGCCGGCAGCTCGGCCAGGGCAGCGCCGTCGCGCAGCAGCCGGACCGCGTAGGCGGTCAGCTCGCTGGCGGCCAGCCCGGTGGGGTGGCCGTGGGTCAGCCCGGCCTGGAGCTGGGCGAGGCCGGCCAGGGTGTCCAAGTCGACGGGGAGCAGCCCGACGGGGGTGACCCGCATGTTGGCGCCGCAGCCCTTCGAGCCGGCCACGGTCGCCTCCTGCCAGCGCAACCCCCGGGACAGCTCGGCGCAGGCCCGCAGGCAGGTCATCCCCGGGGCGCGGTTGTTGTCCGGGCTGACCGCCCAGGCCATGAAGCGCTCCCGCAGCAGCGGCTCAACCGCCTCCGGGGTGAACGCCGGCGCGTCGTGCAGCGCCCAGCCCACCGCGAGCGCCATCTGGGTGTCGTCGGTGACCAGCGCGGGATGGCCCTCCAACTCGTGAGGGCCGGAGGGGCCGTACCGGCGGCGGATCTCGGCGACGGTCAGGAACTCGGTCGGCCGGCCCAGCGCGTCACCGTAGGCGAGGCCGAAGAGCGAGCCGGAGGCCCGCCGGAGCGAGGAGTCGATCATCTTTGTGATCATGCCGGGCCGTCGCAAGACCCGCCACGGGAGCGCGGGTCAGTCCCAGCACAGGCAGAACGGGTGACCGGCCGGGTCGGCGTAGACCCGGAAGCCCTCGCCCTCGCCGGGCAGCCGCCGCGCGCCCAGGGCCAGCGCCGCATTCTCGGCGACCTCGATGTCGGAGACGGTGACGTCGAGGTGGAACTGCTGGGGCCGCTCCGGGTCTGGCCAGGCCGGCAGGCGCAGGTCGGGCGCCCGCTGGAAGGCGATCCGGGGATGGCGGCCGACCGGACCGCCGAGCACCACCCACTCGTCGCCCTCGGAGTCCTCCTCCGCCACCGACAAGCCCAGCAGCTCGGCGTAGAACGCCGCGAGGGCGCGGGGATCGGGGCAGTCGATCACCGTGGAACGCAGTTGTCCAACCATGGGGGTCATTCTGCCCACCGGGACCGACAGGAAACCTCAGTCCTCGGCGAGTCGCCGTCCCGCGTCCCGGCACGCCTCGAGCACCGCCCGGACGTACTGCGGGCTGGCCCCGGCGAGACCGCAGGCCGGGGTGACCACCACCTGATCGGCGAGGCGGCGGCGCGGGAAGCCGAGGCGGTCCCAGACCTGACGTACCCGGTCGGCGACCTGGGCGGAGGTCGGCGCGCCACCGGCCGGCGGCGGGGTGGCCGGGGCGGCGCCGGCCAGCAGCCCGAGCCCGGCGTCGATCGCCTCGCCGAGCGGGTCCAGGTCCCGTACCAGGCTCAGGTCCAGCGCGACCGCGGCCGCTCCGGCGCTGCGGAACAGCTCCAGCGGGACGTCCGGCGCGCAGCAGTGCAGCACGACCGGGACCCCGACCGCCTCGACCACCGTGCGCAGCAGGTCCGCCGCGTCGGGCTGCGCCACCGGACGGTACGTGCCGAGGCCGCTCTCCGTGGGCACCCGCCCGGCCAGCACGGCCGGCAGGGACGGCTCGTCGAGCTGGAGCAGCACCGTGGCCCGGGGCAGCCGACGGGCCACCGCCGCGACGTGCGCGCGCAGCCCCTCGGCGAGGGACCCGGTGAGGTCCCGCACCGCGCCCGGGTCCCGCAGCATCCGCCCGCCGATCGGCAGGTCGAGCGAGGCTGCCAGGGTGTACGGGCCGGCCGCCTGCACCTTGACCGTCCCCGCGTACTCCTCGGCCTGCTCGGCGAGCTGGTCGAGGTCGCGTTCCATCAGGTCCCGGGCCCGGCGCAGGTCCCGGCCCGGCCGGGGGGCGACCCGCCATCGGCCCGCGTACAGCTCGACGGGCAGCTCGACCAGCAGGCCGCCGGCGCGGCCGATCAGGTCCGCGCCCGGGCCGCGCCCGGGCAGCTCGGGCAGGTGGGGCAACGCGGGCAGCTCCCCGAGGACAACCCGCTGCGCCTCGGCGACGTCGGTGCCGGGCAGCGAGCCGATACCGGTCGCCGCGCCGGCCGGCCAGGGCCACGCAAGATCTGTCACCGGCGAAGGGTATACGGATCAGGCGGTGATGGTGGCGGAGCCGAGCACCACGTCACCGGCCGGATCCGGCCGGTACGCCACCACGGCCTGGCCTGCGGCGACCCCGCGCAGCGGACGGCCCAGCTCGGCGCGCAGCGTGTCACCGGTCAGCTCGACGGTGGCCGGCACCACGTCGCCGTGGGCGCGCAACTGCACCTCGCACCCGACCGGCCCGGCCGGACGGGCCCCGCCGGTCCACACCACACGCTCGGCGCGCACCGAGGAGACCTCCAGCGCCTCGGCCGGCCCCACGGTGACGGTGTTGGTCTTCGGGGTGATCGAGAGCACGTAACGCGGCCGGCCGTCCGGGGCGGGCCGGTCCAGGTGCAGGCCGCGCCGCTGCCCCACCGTGTACGCGTACGCGCCGGTGTGGCTGCCGACCACCGCGCCGGTGAGCGCGTCGACCACGTCGCCCGGCGCCTCGCCCAGCCGCCCGGCCAGGAAGCCCCGGGTGTCGCCGTCGGCGATGAAGCAGATGTCGTGCGAGTCGGGCTTGTCGGCCACGGCCAGCCCGCGGCGGGCCGCCTCCTCGCGGACCTGCGCCTTCGTCGATTCGCCGAGCGGGAAGACCGACCTGTCGAGCTGGGCGCGGGTCAGCACCGCCAGCACGTACGACTGGTCCTTGGCGATGTCGACGCTGCGGCGCAGCAGGCCGTCCGGGCCGAGCCGGGCGTGGTGGCCGGTGACGACGGCGTCGAAGCCCAGGGCCACGGCCCGGTCCAGCACCGCCGCGAACTTGATCTTTTCGTTGCAGCGCAGGCAGGGGTTCGGGGTACGGCCGGCCGCGTACTCGGCGACGAAGTCGTCGACCACGTCCTCGTGGAACCGGTCGGCCATGTCCCAGACGTAGAACGGGATCCCGACCACGTCGGCGGCCCGCCGCGCGTCCCGGGAGTCCTCCAGCGTGCAGCACCCCCGCGCCCCGGTGCGGTACGTCTGCGGATTGCGGGCCAGCGCCAGGTGCACGCCGGTGACGTCGTGCCCGGCCTCCACGGCCCGCGCCGCCGCCACGGCGGAGTCAACCCCGCCCGACATGGCCGCAAGAACCCTCACCCCGTCACGCTCCCTTCCCCACCCGAGCGTACCGGCCCCGCCCTCCGCCCCGTCGATCATGGAACGGTGCCGGGAACGGAAGGCGCGCAGGACGCCGAACCGGGCGCCACGAGTCCATCATCGGCGGGGTGGGGGTCAGCGGGGGGTACGGAGGGCGGCGGCGCGGCGGGCGCGGTCGACCACGGTCGGGAGGGCCGTCACCAGGGCGTCGATCTCTGCCTGGGTGCTGGTGTGGCCGAGGGTGAAACGGAGCGAGGAACGGGCGCGATCGTCGTCGGCACCCATCGCGATCAGCACGTGCGAGGGCTGGGCCACACCGGCCGAGCAGGCCGAGCCCGTGGAACAGGCGATGCCCTGGGCGTCGAGCAGCAGGAGCAGGGCGTCGCCCTCGCAGCCCGGGAACGAGAAGTGCGCGTTGCCCGGGAGCCGGTCGGCGGGGTCGCCGTTGAAGACCACCTCGGGGACGGCGTGCCGGACCCGCTCCACCAGGTCGTCGCGGAGGGCGGCCACCCGGGCCGCGTACTCCTGCTGGCCCTTCACGGCCGCCTCCACCGCGACCGCGAAGGCGACGATGCCGGCGGTGTCCAGCGTGCCGGAGCGGACGTCGCGCTCCTGCCCGCCGCCGTGCAGCAGCGGGGTGGCCGCGACGTCCCGGGCGAGCACCAGCGCGCCGACGCCCGCGGGGCCGCCCAGCTTGTGCCCGGTGACGGTGAGCGCCGAGACGCCGCTGGCGGCGAAGTCGACCGGCACCTGACCGACGGCCTGGATCGCATCGGTGTGGAACGGCACGCCGTGCTCGGCGGCGACGGCGGCCAGCGCGGCGACCGGCTGGAGGGTGCCCACCTCGTTGTTGGCCCACATGGCGGTGACCAGGGCCACCTCGTCGCCGTGCGCGGCCAGCTCGGCGCGCAGCGTCTCCGGGGCGAGCCGGCCGGCGGCGTCCACCGGCAGCCACCCCACCTCGGCCCCCTCGTGGTCGACCAGCCAGTCGACCGCGTCGAGCACGGCGTGGTGCTCGACGGCGCTGGAGACCAGCCGCCGCCGGCCCGGGGACGCGGACCGGCGGGCCCAGAAGATGCCCTTGACCGCGAGGTTGTCGCTCTCCGTGCCGCCGCCGGTGAAGATCACCTCGGACGGGCGGGCGCCCAGCGCGGCGGCAACCCGCTCGCGGGACTCCTCCACCCGGCGCCGGGCACGCCGGCCGGCCGCGTGCAGTGACGACGCGTTGCCGACCTCGCGGGCTGCGGCCAGGTACGCCTCCAGTGCCTCGTCGAGCATCGGAGTCGTCGCCGCGTGATCCAGGTATGCCATCACCGTTCAGCCTACTGACCGGCACACCGGCGGCCCTAAGCCGGAGGGCACCCTCGCCGAGCTCGGGGGAGCCCACCGTGGCGCGGACGAATTCCCTCACATCAGCACGCGGCGAATCTCCTGACCGTTCCGGGGTACTACGAGGTCTCACCCGACGACCCGACAACCCCCGCCCACTCCGGCAACCCCCGGCCGAGGGGCACCTTGACGGGCTGATCGGCGGGCCGGCTCAGCTCCCCGACCCGCCGATCAGCCCCCCACCCCCACCCCCACCCCCCTCGAACGCGGCGTTTACACGGAAAGAGTGGCCATCCCGCGCGGGATGGCCACTCTTTCCGTGTAAACGCCGAGCCCCTCAGGGGGCGGCGGTCACTTGCGCTTGCGGATTTCCTCCGCCGCTTGGGGGACGACCTTGAACAGGTCGCCGACGACGCCGAAGTCGGCCAGCTCGAAGATCGGGGCCTCGCCGTCCTTGTTCACGGCGACGATGGTCTTCGAGGTCTGCATGCCGGCCCGGTGCTGGATCGCCCCGGAGATGCCCAGCGCGACGTAGAGCTGCGGGGAGACCGTCTTGCCGGTCTGACCCACCTGGAACTGGTGCGGGTAGAAGCCGGAGTCGACAGCCGCGCGGGACGCGCCGACGGCGCCGCCGAGCAGGTCGGCCAGCTCCTCGACCAGCTTGAAGTTGTCGGCGTTGCCGACGCCGCGACCGCCGGAGACGACCACGCCGGCCTCGGTCAGCTCGGGGCGCGAGCCCTTCTGCTCGGCGACCCGGTCGACGACCTTGGCCAGCTTGTCGGTGTCGGTGACCGACACGGTGAGCTGCTCGACGGTCGGGGTGGCGGCGGCCGGCACCGGGGTGACCGAGTTCGGCCGGACGGTGACCAGCGGCAGGCCCTTGGTGACCTTGGACTTCACGATGGCCGAGCCGGCGAACGCGACCTGGGTGGCGGTGCCGTCGGCGGCGAGGCCGACCACGTCGGTCAGGATGCCGTTGTCCAGCTTGACGGCCAGCCGGGCGGCGATCTCCTTGCCCTCCTGGGCGGAGGCGAGCAGCACGGCGGCGGGCTGGACGCGCTTGACCAGCTCGGCCAGCACGGTGGCCTTGGGGGCCACCAGGTAGCCGTCGATCTCCTCGCCCTCGGCGGCGTAGACCTTCTCCGCGCCGTACTCGCCCAGCTTGGCGCTCAGCGCCTCGGCGGCGCCGGGGCCACCGAGCACGACCGCGCTCGGCGTGCCCAGCTCGCGGGCGAGGGTGAGCATCTCCAGGGTGACCTTCTTGACGCCGAACTCCCGGGTGGCTTCGACGACGACGAGAACCTCAGACATGTCCAGACCCCTCACACGAACTTCTCGGTGGCGAGGAACTCGACCAGCTGCACGCCGCCGGAGCCCTCGTCGGTGACCTTCGCGCCGCCGGAGCGCGGCGGGCGCTTGGTGTGCTCCAGCACGGCGCTGGTCGCGCCGTCGAAGCCCACCTCGGCCGGGGCGACGCCGAGGTCACCCAGGGAGAGCGTCTGCACCGGCTTCTTCTTGGCGGCCATGATGCCCTTGAAGGACGGGTAACGCGGCTCGTTGATGGTGTCCCAGACGGAGACGACGGCCGGGGTCGAGGCGGTGACCACCTCGTAGCCCTCCTCCGTCTGCCGCTCGACGGTCAGGGTGGCGCCGTCGACGGTGAGCTTGCGAGCGCCGGTCAGCGCGGCGACGCCGAGGCGCTCGGCGATCATGTGCGGCAGGACCTGGACCCGGCCGTCGGTCGACTCCGCGCCGCAGATCACCAGGTCGGCACCCAGCTGGCCGAGGGCGGCGGCGAGCACCTTCGAGGTGGCCACGGCGCAGGACCCGTGCAGGGCGTCGTCGACGACGTGCACGGCCTTGTCCGGCCCCATGGAGAGCGCCTTGCGGATCGACTCGGTCGCCCGGTCCGGACCCATGGTCAGGATGGTGACCTCGCCGCCGTGCGCCTCCTTGATCTTCAACGCCTCTTCGATGGCGTACTCGTCCATCTCGTTGATGACGTTGTTCGCCGAACCGCGGTCGACGGTGTTGTCGTCAGGACGCAGGGTGCGGTCCGCGCCCGAATCGGGCACCTGCTTGACGAGTACGACAATGTTCATCGCGATTCGACGACCCTCCTGTTGGTGTTGCGATTGCTCGCCCGGTCTCGGGCGCAGCCTTGCGCGTCCGTTGACTCCCGGTCAACCGCGGGCTGCTGTGCACTTGGCCACGAACCAATGTTACCCGCAAGTAGCTTCGACCTCGGGGAGCCTCGAAGTGACACAGATCACCGCGCATCACGTCGCTGATCGGCACGCCGCACCCGACCCCGGCCGGACCGGGATCGCGTGCGGCGGAGGTCACGCCGGCTCGGCCAGCGCTGCCCTGATCTTGTCGATCGCCGCCGCCTCGGCCGGCGCCACGCCCCGGTGCGCCCGGGCCACCCGGTCGGCGGCGGCGAGCACCAACGACCGGTAGCCGGCCACGTCCTCCGGGGACTTCTCCCGCAGGATCTCCACCGCCCGGCCCAGCGCCGGCAGCACCACCGACTCGACCTCCAGGGCCGAGTCGCGGGGCAGCGTCGGCAGCGGGCCGGTGGTGAGGGCCTCCTTCACCGGGCCCCCCGCCTGCGCCATCACCCCGGACGCGGCGAAGCTCTCCCGCAGCAGCGCGAGCATGCCCGGATCGGCGTTCGAGACCAGGAAGACCGCCCCGAACGCGCCGGTCTTCAGGGTGAGCCGCTCGTCGTCCGTCAGTCGCTGCCCCATGGTCACGGAGTGTAGATGTAGGGCGTGGTGGTGGTGACCGGGACGAGGCCGAGCCGCTCCAGGATCGGCCGGCTGTCGTCGGAGGCATCCACCTGGAGCAGGGTGCGGCCGCGCTGAGCGGCCAGCCGCGCCCGGTGGCCGACCAACGCCCGGTAGATGCCCCGGCGACGCCAGCCCTCCAGCGTCGAGCCGCCCCACAGCGTCGCGAAGCCGGTGCCGGGGACGTAGCGCACCCAGCCGGCGCTGACCACGGTCTCCCCCGCCTCGGCGACCACCACCGTGATCGACTGCGGGCCGGCGGCGATCTCCCGCTCCAGCCCATCGGCGAGGTGGCCCCGGCTCTCGTTCCAGACCTCCTCCTCCATGGCCACGATCCGGTCCAGGTCGGCGCGGGCGGTCACCTCACGCAGGCGTACCCCCTCGGGGACCACCGGGAGGGCGGCGGCCAGCGGCGCGACCGGGCCGATCACGACGGTCTCCCGCTCCTCCGGGACGAACCCGGCGGCCCGCAGCCGGTCGGCCAGGTCGGCCGGCTCGTCGTGGCCGTGCAGCTTCCACTCCACCTGCTCGCCCCGGGCCCGGAAGATCTCCACCTGCCGGGCGATCAGCTCGTCCAGCGCCGCCCCGGTCAGGCCGCCCAGGTCCCGGTAGCCGAGGAAACCCCCGTGATCCAGGCCGAGGATGCGGACCAGCGGGCCGTCCCGCTCCACGGTCACCCCGGCCGGCAACGGGTCCGGCACCCAGGCCTTCAGCTGGTTGTCGTACGCCTCACGCAGCGTCATCGCGTCAAGATCGGTCACCGGTCCAGGCTAAGCCCGGGGCAAAGCGGATAATCGGCTTCGTGTGGGAGACGGTGCGGCGGTGGTTTGACCCGCGGGAGCTGCGGTCGGTGGGCAGCACGCCCGACTACCGGTTCTCCCTGGCCAACGAACGGACGTTCCTGGCCTGGCTGCGCACCGGGCTGGCGCTGGTCGCCGGCGGGTTGGCCGCGGCCCAGTTCCTGCCGCCGCTGCCGCTGGCGCACCTGCGCGAGGCGATCGCCGTCGCGCTGCTGCTGCTCGGCGGGACGGTGGCGGTGCGGGCCGTGGACCACTGGGCCCGCACCGAGCGGGCCATCCGGCTCGGCGAGGAACTGCCGGCGTCCCGCTTCCCCGCCGTCCTCGCGCTCGCCGTGGGGCTGGGCGCGCTGCTGCTGGTGGTGGCCGTGCTCGTCCGGGCGGTCGGCGGCCAATGACCGGGGACCCGGGGCTGCAACCCGAACGGACCCGGCTGGCCTGGCGGCGCACCCTGCTCGCGCTCACCGTCGTCACCGTGCTGACCGTCCGGTTGGCCCTCAGCGGGGACGCGGTCGGGGCGGTGCTGGCCGGCGTGGCGATCGCCGGCTGGGCGGCGGCGCTGGCCCTCTGCTGGCGGCGGGCCGTCGGCTCGGGCCCGATGCGCGACACATCGCGGACCATGCCCGTGGTCGCCCTGGCCGCCGTCGGGCAGGCCGCGGTGGGTGTGCTGCTGACGGTACGAGGAGTGTGGTGATCGGGCGCGGGTGCGCCATGATGGGTGGATGGCCAGGCTGTACGTCCTACTTTTCCTGATCCAGATCGTCCTCGCGGTCTGCGCGCTGATCAGCTGTCTCTCGGCCGAGGAGGGCCAGGTCCGCGGCCTGCCCCGGATCGCCTGGGTGCTGATCATCCTGATCTTCCCGCTGGTCGGCTCGATCGCCTGGTTCGTCGCGGGGCGGGAGCCCGCCGGGGGACGACCCCGGCCCGCCGGGCCGCTCGGCCGCGCGCCCACCGAGCGCCGCCGCCCCGTCGCCCCGGACGACGACCCGGAGTTCCTCAGCTCCCTCGCCGAGCGCTCCCGCGAGCAGGACCGGGAGTTGTTCCGCCGCTGGGAGGACGACCTGCGCCGACGCGAGGACGACCTGCGCCGCAGGGAGGGCGACCCGCCCCGGGAGGACGACCGGCCGGGGACCTGACGCGTTGGCGAGCCCGGTCAGGCCGCCCCGGTCAGGCCGCCCGGCGCCCGTCTGGAGACGCCGCCCCGGTCAGGCCGGCCGGCTGGAGACGGCCGGTGAGTCGGTGTGGGTCACACTCGACGCCTGAGCGCCCGGACCGCCAGCGGCGCGAAGACGGCGGCGAGGGCGACGGCCCAGAGCATCGACTGGACGACCGGGCCGACCACCGGGCCGCCGACCAGCAGTCCGCGCAGGGCGTCGGCCAGGATGGTCACCGGGTTGACCTCGACCCAGTGCTGGAGCCAGCCCGGCATCCCGTCCGACGGCACTGACAAACTGCCGAGACGCGGCTGACGTTACGGCGACGGGCGCTGACAATCCGCTGATTCGGCCCTCGGCGGATTACGCCGGGGCCAGCGGCGGCCTCAGGCGAGGTTCGAGGAGCGGGGGTACGCGTCGGCCGGGTCGGTCAGGACATTGACCAGGTACGGCACGCCGGAGGCGAAGGCTCGGCCCAGGGCCGGGGCGAGGTCGGCGGCCTTCTCCACCATCTCCCCCGCGCCGCCGAGGGCCTCCACGACGTGGTCGTAGCGCAGCCCGGGCTGGAGATCGGCGGCCACGTCGTAGCCGTACATGGCCCGCATCGGGTGCTTCTCCAGACCCCAGATGCCGTTGTTGCCGACCACGATCACCACGGGGAGCTGCTGGCGGACCAGGGACTCCACGTCCATCAGCGAGAACCCGGCCGCGCCGTCGCCCATCAGCACGCAGACCTGCCGGTCCGGGTGGCTGACCCGGGCCCCCATGGCGTAGCCCATGCCGGTGCCGAGGCAGCCGTACGGGCCGGGGTCGAGCCAGGTGCCGGGCTGGGCGGGCTCCAGATACTTCCCGGCGTACGAGACGAAGTCGCCGCCGTCGCCGATGGTGATGGCGTCCGGGGCGAGGACCCGGCGCAGCTCGCCGTAGACCCGGGCCGGTCGGATCGGGTCGGTCTCGGCGGCCATCTCCTCGGCGTCGCGGGCCTTCGCGGCGTCCTCGGCGACGCGCAGCTCGGCGACCCAGTCTGCGTGGTCGGCCCGGTCGCCGGGGTGGTCGGCGAACGCGGTGAGGACCAGCCGCAGGTCGCCGGCGGGCGAGGCGGCCGGCTGGACGTGGGTGGCGCGCTGGCTGGGCGCGTCCACCACGTGCACCACCTTGGCGTCGCCGAAGTCGCCGAAGGCGAGCCGGAAGTCCAGCGGGGTGCCGACCACGACCACCACGTCGGCGTTGCGTAGGGCGACCCGGCGGGCCTTGGCGAAGGAGAGCGGGTGGGTCGGCGGCAGCGCGCCCCGACCCATGCCGTTGGTGAAGACAGGCACCTGCAACGCCTCGGCGGCGGCCCGCAGGGCGTCGACGGCGTCCCCGGCGTACACGTCGGAGCCGGCGATGATCACCGGGCGGCTGGCGGCGGCGATCAGCGCGGCGGCCCGCGCCACCTCCGCCGGGTCGGCCTCGACCGGCGCGGGCGGGGCGACCTCGGGCAGCTCGGCGTCGCCGACGGAGAAGACCGCCTCCAGCGGGACGTCCAGGAAGACCGGGCCCCGGTGCGGGGTGAGCGCGGTGGTCAACGCGGCACTGACCGCGCGTGGGATGTCGTCGGCGCTGAACACCGTCTCGGCGTGCTTGGTGACCGGGGCGACCAGGGGCAGGTGGTCCATCTCCTGGAGGCTGCCGGACCCCCAGCGGAACTGCGGGGCCCTGCCCCCGAGCACCAGCACCGGCGACGCGTTGAAGAACGCGCTGGTCAGCCCGGAGATGCCGTTGGTGACGCCGGGGCCGGCGGTGAGCACGGCGAGGCCGGGGCGGCGGTTGAGCTTGGCCACCGCCTCGGCCGCGAAGACCGCCGACTGCTCGTGCCGGACGTCGTAGAGCGGGAATCCGGCCTTGTGGGCCGCGTCGTAGAGCGGGAAGACGTGCCCGCCGGAGAGGGTGAACATCTCCCGTACGCCGTGCGCGCGCAGCGCCGCGAGCGCCAGTTCCCCGCCGTGACCTTCGACCCGCTCCGTCATCGCCGATCCTCTCGTCCGTGGCCGGAGTCACACGCTACTGGCCGGTAGGCGGAATGTGAACCGTTCTCGGGTCAGCGGCCGGTGAAGTCCGGCTTGCGCTTCTCGACGAAGGCGGCCATCCCCTCGCGCCGGTCGTCGGTGGCGAACAGCGCCGCGAAGAGCTGACTCTCCCAGGCCAGGCCGGAGGTGAGGTCCATGTCCAGGCCGCCGTCGACCGCGAGCTTCGCCGCCCGCAGCGCCTGCACCGGCCCCTTCAGGTACGGCTTCACCAGCTCGACGGCGGCGGCGTACACCTCGGCGGCCGGGACCACCCGGTCGGCCAGGCCGATCCGCAGCGCCTCCTGGGCGTCCACCATCCGGCCCGACATGATCAGGTCCTTCGCCCGGGCCGGGCCGACGAGGCGGGCCAGCCGCTGGGTGCCGCCCGCGCCGGGGATGACGCCGAGCTTGATCTCCGGCTGGCCGAGCTTGGCGTCCTCGGCCACCACCCGCCAGTCGCAGGCCAGGGCCAGCTCGCAACCGCCGCCGAGGGCGTACCCGGTGATCGCGGCGACCACCGGCTTGGGGATCCGGGCGAACTCGCCGAGCGCGCTGGACAGGCCGGCAGCCCGCCCCGCCATGTCCACGTAGGACATGTCGGCCATCTCCTTGATGTCCGCGCCGGCCGCGAAGACCTTCTCCCCGCCGTACACGATGACGGCGCGGACCTCGGGGTCGGCGGCGGCGGCCGTCGCGGCGGCCCGCAACTCCTCCTGGACCTGCTTGTTGAGCGCGTTCATCGGCGGCCGCTCCAGCCGGATGGTGCCGATGCCGTCCCTGATCTCCAGCCGCACGAACTCGCTCACGCCGCCCTCACTTCCTCGTCGAAGTCGCGTGCCAACCTTACGGCCCGGGTCGTTGGGGTAAGTAGTCTGGTGTCAGCCCCGCGTCCCGGAGTCCGCCATGGTCAGGTACTACGACGACAGGTCGGTGCAGGTCACCTCCGCCGCCATCCACGTGGACGGGCGGGCGTACCCGCTGGCCGAGATCAGCATGGTCTGGCACCTGCGCGGCAGCCGGTCCTGGCGGGTGCTCGCCGGCCGTGGCGCGCTCGGCGCCGCGCTCGCCGGGCCACTGGTCGCCGCCGCGCTGGGCGTGGCGCTGGCGCTGTGGCTGCACCGCTCGCTGACCGTCACGATCGCCATCGTGGGGGCCTCGGTGCTGGTCGGGCTCGCCGTCGGGCCGGTCGCCGATTTCCTCTTCGAACACCTGGACCGCTCGTACGCCCGGGGCAGCCGGCAGCTGGAGCTGTGGGTCCGGTGGCGCGGGCAGCCGGTGCTGCTGCTGAGCACCCGCGACGCGCTGCGCTTCGGGCAGATCTACCGGGCCGTTCAGCGGGCGGTGGAGAGTGGCCAGTCGCCGGCCCTCCCGGCGCGGAACACGGGCCCGTCGGGCAGCATCGCCAGGCCGCGCAACGGGCCGTAGAGGCCCTGCTCGCCCCCTCCGCACCACCCTCGACGTCGCGATCCCGCCCGATCCCGCCCGATCCCGCCCGACGGACGGTACGCCTGGGGCCGGGAGGTTCGCCGCTCGCGTCCGACGGGGTGCTTCCGGCCGCATACGGAGCTGCCCGCACAGACGGGGCAGACCCGGAGGACGGGCCGACGAACCGCGCACAGCCGCCGGCGCGGAAGCTCGCCGTACCCGGGCAGACTCGGCCGCCGCGCCGACCGATTCGCCCACCCGCCGCCGCACGGCGCACACCCCCGCCCAGCCGACGCGCAGGCCCCCCGCTAACCGACGCGAAGGGCGCATACCCCCGCTAACCGATGCGAAGGGCACATATCCCCGCCACGCGCACGGCGCACACCCCGCACAGCCGCCGCTCGGATGCGCCGCTCGTCGCGGGCGCGCAGGCTGCGGGACCCGACCGGCAAACTCGGCGGCGGTGGCCCCGTTCGCCGCGGGCGCACAGACGGGGCAGCTCCAAAGGGCCCGGGGCCCACCGCCCCACCACACCACCGCCCGCCACGCCGGCCCCGCGCCGGCCCCACGCCAGCCCCGCGCCGGCCCCACGCCAGATCCGCGCCGAATCCGCGCCGGCCACCGCTGGATCCGCGCCGGAAAGACCCCGCACGCGGAGGCGCGGCGCGGCCACGGCCGGTTAGGCTTAGTGATGACCCTCTATTACCGGGACGACGTGGTGCAGGTGACCTCCGAGTCGATCCGGGCGGGCGGCCACTCCGTCGCAATCGCCGACGTCACGTACGTCTGGCACGCGCGGGGGCGGACCACGCTCGCCGTGCGGGGGCGGGTGGTCGGCCGGGGCGCGCTGGTGCTGCTTCTGTCGCTGCCGCCGTTGGTGGCGCTGTTCTGTGTGGTGTCGCTCGCCTGGTCGGCGCAGGACCGGGGCAATTGGACGCTGGCCCTGATCATCCTGGCCGCCTGTGCCGTGGGCGCGTTGGCCCTGGTCCCGTTCCTGGAGCTGCCGCTCGGCTGGCTGGACCGCTCGTACGAGCGGGGGAACCGGGTGAACGAGCTGTGGGTGCAGCACCACGGCCAAGAGGTGATGCTGCTGCGCACGCCCGACGCGCTACGGTTCGGGCAGATCTACCGGGCTGTACAGCGCGCCGTCGAGCAGCAGAGAGATTATCCATGACCAGTCGTCGCGGCGAGGCCGTCGCGCTCGCCGGACTGCTCGCCGCCGCCGCCGTCACCCATTTCGTCCGGCCCGGCTTCTACGATCCGATCGTGCCACGGGCGCTGCCCGGGCCCGCCCGCTGCTGGACGTACGCCAGCGGTGTCGCCGAGCTGGCGGTGGCCGCGCGACCCGACGCCGTGGGGGCCTGGCCGCGGCGTGCCTCTTCGCTGCGGTCCTTCCGGCGAACGTGCAGATGGCGCACGACTGGCGGCGGCGGAACCCGGCGAAGCGGGCGATCGCCTACGGCCGGCTGCCGTTGCAGGCCCCGCTGATCTGGTGGGCCGTCCGGGTGGCCCGCGGCCGGCCACACTTCTCGGTTATGGCAAAACCGGGACGTGGACAGCACCGTCCACCCCTGCCTCCTGATTGAATAGGCGTCCATCAATCTATGGAGGCTGTCATGTTGAGGAAGGTCACCGTCGCGCTCGCGGCGGCGCTCACCCTGGCGCTGCCCGCGCCCGCGCACGGCGCGGCGCCCGCACCGGCGCCTGCCCCGGCCGCCACGTTCGCCGACCCGTCCGCGCCCGGCGCGCACGCGTCCGGATACGTCGACACGACGGTCAGCGCCGCCGGCCGTTCCTTCTCCGCCCGGGTCTACTACCCGGCCACCACCGCCGGCAGCGGGCAACCGGTGGCGGCCGGCCGGTTCCCGGTCATCGCCTTCGGCCACGGCTTCCTCCAGGGCGTATCGAGGTACTACTCGACGATCTCCCACCTGGCGACCTGGGGCTTCATCGTGGTGGCCCCCGCCTCGCAGGGCGGCCTCCTGCCCAACCACGGCGCCTTCGCCGACGACCTCAACGCCGCCCTGACCTGGGCCGCTGCTCAGGACACCACGGCCGGCTCCCGGTTCGCCGGGCACGTCAGGGGCGACCGGCTCGGTCTGTCCGGGCACTCGATGGGCGGCGGGGCCAGCATCCTGGCCGCGGCCCGCAACCCGAAGGTGGTCACGGTGGCGAACCTGGCCGCGGCGGAGACCAACCCGTCCGCCAAGGCGGCTGCCGCGACGCTGACCGTGCCGGTCCGGCTGATCGGTGGCGACCGGGACACCACCGCCGGGGTGAGCGGCAACCAGCGCCCGATGTACGAGGCGAAGCCGCCGGTTAAGCAGCTCCGGATCATCAAGGGTGGCTTCCACTGTGGATTCATGGACAGCGGGGCGGCTTTCTGCGACTTCGGGTCCATCAGCCGGGACACCCAGCTCACGCTGAGCCGCCGACTGCTCACCGAATGGTTCCTGCGCTACCTGACCGGCGACACGTCGTACGACAACGCGGTGTGGGGCGCGCCGGCGCAGAACGACCCGCAGGTCAGCTTCGAGGGCGTGCGCTGACCGGCCCCGGGAGGGGGTGACGTGTACCGCTCCCCGGTCGCCGGGTGCCGCTGGCCGGCCCAGGGCACACTGGTGAGATGGCGATCCCCTTCCCGCGGCCCGGCGCCGTCGTCGGCCTCACCCGCTCCGCCCTGGACCAGGCGTTCGGCTCGGCCGCGTCGTTCGCTGCGGTGCCGGCCCGCGCGTTCGCGGTACTCGACGGGGTGGAGGCGCTGCTGCACCGGATCAACGGGGTGGTGGACCGGATCGAGGGCACCCTCGACCGCACCGACCGGGTGCTCGACGACGCCGAGGTGGCCGTCCGCGAGGTCGCCGTGATCAGCGCCGCCGCCACCACCGTGATCGGGACCGCGACCGAGGTCGCCGCAGCGGCCACCGTGGTGGTCGGTCAGACGGAGCAGGTCTCCGCAGCAGCGGCCGTCGTGGTCGCCGAGGCAGAGCGGGTGGCCGGCCGGGCCGCCGGCACGGTGGACGCCGCCGCCAGGGCGGCCGAGACCGCCGGCGAGCTGCTCGCCGCGTACGAGCCGGCGCTGCGCCGGGCCGCGCCGATGGCGACGCGGTTCGTCGAGGAACTCAGCCACGAGGAGGTGACGGCGGCTATCCGGCTGGCCGACGAGCTGCCCAAGCTCAAGGAGCACCTCACCGCCGACATCCTGCCGATCCTGGCCACCCTGGACCGGGTCGGGCCGGACCTGCACGACCTGCTCGACGTGACCCGGGACCTGAAGCTCGCCGTCGCCGGCATCCCCGGCCTGGGCATGCTGCGCCGCCGGGGCGAAAAGCTGACCGACGACGCGGGCTGACCGACGACGCGGACCGACGCGGGGTCGACCGACCGACTGCGCCTGCCCCGTCAGGCCGACGGGGCGTGGAGCTGGTCGATCTCGGCCCGGCGGGGCAGGGCCACGGACGCGCCGAGCCGGCGTACGCAGGCCGCGCCGGCCGCCGCCGCCCACCGCACGGCGGCAGGCAGGTCCCGCCCCTCGCCCCAGGCCACGGCGAGGGCCGCCGTGAACGCGTCCCCGGCTGCCGTCGAGTCGACCACGTCGACCCGCACCGCCGGGACGTACACCGGCTCGGCGTCCCGCTCGACGTACCAGGCGCCGTCCCCGCCCAGGGTCAGCACCGCCCGGGGCGCGAGCGCCAGCAGCGCGCCCGGGTCGTCCCGGCCGTGCCCGGTCAGCGCCAGCGCCTCGTTCTCGTTGACCACCAGCAGGTCGACGGCGGCGAGCAGCTCGTCCGGCACCTGCTGGGCGGGCGCCGCGTTGAGGATCACCCGGGTGCCGGCGGCGCGGGCGGCCAGCACCGCCTCGGTCACCGTCGCGACCGGGATCTCCAACTGGGCGACCAGCACGTCAGCGGCGCGCACGGCGGCCAGCTCGCCCTCGGTGAGATCGGTGAACGCGGCGTTCGCCCCCGGGGTGACCATGATCGCGTTCTCGCCGTCGGCGCCGACCATGACCAGGGCGACACCGGACGCCCCGTACACCACCCGGAGCTGGCCGGTGTCGACACCGGCCGCGGTGATCCGGGCCCTGAGGGTTACCCCGAACGCGTCGGAGCCGATCGCGCCGAGGAACACGCAGGACGCGCCGGCCCGCACGGCGGCGACGGCCTGGTTGGCGCCCTTACCGCCGGGGACCATGACGAAGTCGCTGCCGAGCAGCGTCTCACCGGGACGCGGCAGGGCCGGCGCGGTGGCGACCAGGTCCATGTTGGCGCTGCCCACCACGACCACCCGGGTCTGCTGCACGCTCGACACTCCTCGCGGCTCAGGCGGCGCGGGCCGCCCAGCGGTCGCCGACGCGGTCGACCGTCAGGGGCAGGCCGAAGGTCTTGGAGAGGTTCTCGGCGGTCAGGGTGTCGGCGAGCAGCCCCTGGGCCATCACGCCGCCCTCGCGCAGCAGCAGGGCGTGGGTGAAGCCCGGCGGAATCTCCTCGACGTGGTGGGTGACCAGGACCAGGGCCGGAGCGTCCGGGTCGTACGCCAGCTCGGCCAGCCGGGCCACCAGGTCCTCGCGCCCGCCCAGGTCGAGCCCGGCGGCGGGCTCGTCCAGCAGCAGCAGCTCGGGGTCGGTCATCAGCGCCCGGGCGATCTGCACCCGCTTGCGCTCCCCCTCGGAGAGGGTGCCGTACGCCCGGTCGGCGAGGTGGCCGATGCCGAGCTGACCGAGCAGGGCATGGGCCCGGGCCTCGTCGGTGCGGTCGTAGCTCTCCCGCCAGCGCCCGACCACCGACCAGGCTGCGGTGACCACCACGTCGGCGACCCGCTCCTCGGCGGGCACGCGCTCGGCGAGGGCGGCGGTGGTCAGGCCGATCCGCGTCCGCAGCTCGTTGACGTCGGTCCGGCCGATCCGCTCGCCCAGCACGTGCGCCGTGCCCGTGGTCGGATGCAGCCGACCGGCGGCCAGGCTCAGCAGCGTCGTCTTGCCGGCCCCGTTGGGGCCCAGCACGACCCAGCGCTCGTCCAGCTCGACCCGCCAGTCCACGTTGTGCAGCAGCGCGGTGGCGGACCGGCGTACGCCCACACCGTCCAGGCTGACCACCAGATCCGCGTCCACGGGGGCGGTGGCAGGGGCGGGGCCGACGACGCCGGGGATCAGGTCACCAGTCACCCGCCCATCCAACCACGCACCACTGCGCCGCCCCCCATGGGCGGCAGCCACGCCATAGGGTGATGCGCCGTGGCGTTGGTCACCGCACGGGGGAGGATGCAGATGCCATTCCGCTGCTGGGAGCGTCTCGGGTGAGCGCGGTCATCGAGATCGAGGGGCTGCGCAAGACGTTCCACGGCCCGTACCGCAGCCGCCAGGTCGCCGTCGACGGCTTCGACCTCCTGGTGGGGCGGGGCGAGATCCACGGTTTCCTGGGGCCGAACGGCTCGGGCAAGACCACCACGCTGCGCGCCCTGCTCGGGCTGGTCCGCGCCGACGCGGGCCGGATGCGGTTGTTCGGCGAGGATGTGCCGCACCGGTCGGCCGCGGTGGCCGGGCGGGTCGGCGCGATCGTGGAGACACCGCAGTTCTTCGGCAACTTCACCGGGCACCGCACGCTGCGGCTGCTCGCCCTGGCCGGCGGGGTGCCGACCCGGCGGGTGGACGAGGTGCTGGACCAGGTGGGGCTGCGCGGCCGGGGCGACGACGAGGTCAAGGGCTACTCACTGGGCATGCGGCAGCGGCTGGCGGTGGCTTCGGCCCTGCTCAAGGAGCCGGAGCTGTTGATCCTGGACGAGCCGGCGAACGGGCTGGACCCGGCGGGCATCCGGGAGATGCGGGACCTGATGCGGGACCTGGCGGCCGCCGGGGCGACCGTGCTGCTGTCCAGCCACATCCTCGGCGAGATCCAGCTGATCTGCGACCACGTGACGATCATCTCCCGGGGGCGGCGGGTGGCGGCCGGGCCGGTGGAGGGCGTGCTGGCCGGCCACGACCAGCACGAGTGGCGGGTCGGGGTGCCCGAGCAGGGGCGGGCTGCGGAGCTGCTGCGCCGGGCGGGGCTGCCGGTGGACGAGTACGCCGAGCACCTCGTCGTCGGCGGGGTGTCGGACGTCGGCGAGCTCAGCCGGCTGCTGGGCGAGCAGGGGCTCTGGGTCCGCGAGCTGGTGCCCCTGCGGCCCGACCTGGAGAGCGTCTTCCTGGAGCTGACCGACGACGGGGCGGAGCGTCCCGAGCTGGTCGATGAGCCGGCCCCCGCCGACGCGGGCGAGGGCCGGCTCATCGACCTCGACGTGACCGTCGGCGACGACCCGGAGGCAAGGGCATGAACCTGGTACGGGCCGAGCTGGAACGGCTGGCCGCGCGCCGCTTCGTCCAGCTCATGCTGGCGCTGCTGGTGGCGGCGTTCGCGGTGACCGCGATGACCACCCTGGTCGGCTCGCACCGGCCGTCGTCGACCGAGGTCGCCGACGCCCAGCGGGCGGCTGCCGAGGAACGGCAGTCCCTGGAGGCGGCGTACCAGCAGTGCCTGGCTGCCGCGCGAGGAACCCTGCCGCCGGAGGAGGCGGACGACTTCCCGGACGACTGCTCGGCGCTCGACTGGGCCCAGCGGGACCGGCTGCCGGTTGCCACCGACCACCTCCAGGGGGTGTTCAACTTCGCCGCCCAGGCCCGTCCGCTGCTGTACCTCCTGATCCTGTTCCTGGTGCTGTTCGGGTTCCTGGTCGGCGCCTCGTACATCGGGGCGGACCTGTCCACCGGCGGGGTGGTCAACCTGCTGATCTGGCGACCCCGGCGGCTCGCCGTGCTCGGCGCGAAGCTGGGCACGCTGCTCGGCGCGCTGACAGTGGTGTCGGTGCTGGCGTCGACGGCGTACGGGGGCACGTTCTGGCTGATCGGGCAGACCGCCGGGATGCCCGGGGCGACCGGCGGGGACTTCTGGCCGTGGCTGTGGCTGACCTGGGCCCGCGGGGTGGCGCTGGTGCTGTTCGCCGCGACGGCCGGCTTCGCCATCGCCATCCTCGGCCGGCGGACGGCGGCGGCGCTCGGCGCGGTCATGGCGTACACGGTGGTGTGGGAGCTCGGCCTGCGGGTGGTGGTGGAGGTGGTGGGCATACCGCGGGGCGAGGACTGGATGCTCTCCACCTACCTCGACGCCTGGCTGACCGGCGAGGCCCGGCTCGCCGACGCCACCGTGTGTCAGGACCTGTCGTCCGGCTACTGCGACGGCACCTACCAGCTCGGCTGGGGGCTCGGGCTGGCGGTGCTGCTGGCGCTGGTCGGCGGGCTGACGGTGGCCGCGTTCGCCGTGTTCCGCCGCCGCGACCTGATCTGACCTGCGCACCCGGGGCGCGCGACAACTTGTTGCAGCGCCCCGGGTCATGGTGAAGAATTTCTACGGTGACGGACGTGTGGTCAACCCACGGTGCTGCCGAACACCTCGTCCCGCACGGCGTCGAGCGCGGTGCGCAGCGCACCGTGCAGGACCGGCTCCTCGGTCAGCCCGGTCGGCACCACCCGGGGCCGGACCAGGGTGATCGCGGCCACCTCGCGCTGCACCCGCCCGGCCAGCGCCGCACCGCCGGCCCGCCCGACCTCACCCGCGAGCACCACCAGCGGCGGGTCGAGCACCACGCAGGTGCTCGCCACGCCCAGGGCCAGCCGGCGGGCCAGCTCGTCGAGCACCGGTGCGGCATCGGCCTCGACCGCCGCGCGCACCGCCTCGGCGGCGCGGTCGGCGACGATGCCGTGCTCCCGGGCCACCGCCAGCACCGCGTCGCTGCCGGCGAGCTGCTGGAAGGCCGGCTTGGCCCGGCGGGACACGTCGCGCGGGATCGGCGCCCCGGGCACCGGCAGGTAGCCGATCTCGCCGGCCGCGCCGCTGCTGCCGTGGTGCAGCCGGCCGCCGAGCATGATCGCCAGACCGACGCCCGCGCCCAACCAGACCAGCACGAAGTCGGCCAACTCCCGGGCCGCGCCCGACTGCGCCTCGGCGACGGCGGCCAGGTTCACGTCGTTCTCGAAGACCACCGGGGTGTCCAGGTCCTCGCGCAACGCGGCGAGCAGGCCGCGGTGCCAGCGCGGCAGGTTGAAGGCGAAGGTGATGTCGCCGGTGCCCGGGTCGACCAGACCGGGCGTGCCCAGCACCACCCGGCGCACGCCGGACAACTCGGCCCCGGCGCTGCTGGCGGCCTGGACTACGGCGTTGTGCACCACGCCGACCGGGTCGTCGGTGTCCCGGGTGGACTGCTCCACCCGGCCGGTCACCGCGCCGGTGATGTCGGCGCAGGCCGCGACCACCCGGTCCGCGCCGACCTCCACCCCGACCACGTACGCGCTGCCGGGCCGGACGGCGTAGAGCTGGGCGTTCGGGCCCCGCCCGCCGGCCTGCTCGCCGACCCGGGCGACCAGGCCGCGTTCCTCCAGCCGCTCGACCAGCTGGCTGGCGGTGACCTTGGACAGCCCGGTCAGCTCGCCGATCCGGGCCCGGGTCAGCGGCCCGCGCTCGAGCAGCAGCTCCAGCGTCGCGCGGTCGTTGAGCGCTCGTAACAGGCGGGGGGTGCCGGGCAGCCGGGTCGCACTCATGCCATGTCCTCTAGCTTTTCGTAAACTTTACTACCCACTACCGACCTGCAGACGGGTGCCCGTAGCCTAACGGCCGCCCGAACCCGGGTGGTCGGACGACCCGGCAGCCACCGTGGTCCCACCGGCGGCCCCGGTACGACATTCGTGCCCTCAGGGCACCGGAAGGGAACAGACTCGTGGCGACCGATCCAGGACTGCGCCGACTCGCACTGGGCACCCTGCTCGCCGCGTACCCGGGGCCGGTCCCGCCGGACTGGGCCGTCGAGCTCGTGGGTGCGGGCCTGGCCGGGCACACCCTGTTCGGCACGAACGTGCACGACCCCGCCCAGCTCGCGGCGAGCACGGCGGCGCTGCGCGCGGCCCGGCCCGACGTGCTCGTCGCCATCGACGAGGAGGGCGGCGACGTCACCCGGCTCGCCCGCGCCACCGGCAGCCCGTACCCGGGCAACGCCGCGCTCGGCGCGATCGACGACCCGGCGCTGACCGGGCGGGTGTACGCGGCGATCGGGGCCGAGCTGGCCGCCCTCGGGATCACCGTCGGCCTCGCGCCGGTCGTGGACGTGAACACCGCCGACGAGAACCCGGTGATCGGCACCCGCTCGTTCGGTGCCGACCCGGCCCGGGTGGCCGTCCACTCGGCCGCCGCCGTCGCCGGCCTCCAGTCGACGGGCGTGGCCGCCTGCGCCAAGCACTTCCCCGGCCACGGCGCGGCGACCGCCGACTCGCACCACGAGCTGCCCACCGTGGACGTGCCGCCGGCCGTGCTGCGCGAGCGGGACCTGCCGCCGTTCGCCGCCGCCATCGGGGCCGGGGTGCGGTCGATCATGACGGCGCACATCCGGATCCCCGCCCTGACCGGGGACGACCCGGCCACCTTCAGCCGGGCGGTCCTGGTCGACCTGCTGCGCCACGAGTACGGCTTCTCCGGGGCGGTGATCACCGACGCGCTGGAGATGAAGGGCGCGGCGCTCGCCGCCGGGGGCGTCGGCCCGGCCGCCGTCCGCGCGCTCGCCGCCGGGGCGGACCTGCTCTGCATCGGCTGCGAGGTCGACGCCGCGCTGGTCGAGCGGGTGGCCGCCGAGATCGTCGACGCGCTCGTCGACGGTCGGCTGGACCGGGCCCGGGTGGAGGAGGCCGCCGGTCGCACCGCGGCGCTCGCCGCCTGGACCCGGCCCGCCGGCACGCCGCCCCCCGCCCCGACCGACCTCGGGTACGCCGCCGCGCGGCGTGCCGTCCGCGTCGAGGGCGACATCACGGGGCTGGGTCGGCCGCTGGTGGTCCAGTTGCACACCGCGTCCACGATCGTCGAGGAGCGGGTGCCGTGGGGGCTCGGCCCGCACCTGGCCGGGCTGGAGGAGATGCGGGTGGTGGCCGCCGAGGCCGACCCGGCGTCCCTGCGCGGGCTCGCCGGGGCCCGGCCCATCGTGCTGGTGGGCCGGCACCTGCACCGGCTCCCCGGCGTCCCCGACCTGGTCGACGCGCTGGCCGCCACGCACCCGGTGATCGTGGTGGAGATGGGCTGGCCGGGTCGGTGGCGACCGACGGGCGCCCGCGCCTACGTGAACACGTACGGGGCCAGCCACGCGAACGGGCGGGCCGCGGCGGAGGTGCTCGGCCTGGCCGACTGACCCCGAACCGCACTCTGCGTCACCAATCCCAGAAGCCGCCGGTTCACCGCACCCCAGGTCAAGTCCACTAGACGACACCGACAACCCGCCAATCCCCCCTTGCTCGACCCATTATCGATACGTAGCGTCATGGGCGGGACGGCGGCTGGCGGGCACGACCGGGAGGGCCTGGGGGAAGGCTGCGGACCGTGGATCCGGCCCGGGATCCACGGTCCGCGCCCCGCCTGCGGTGCCGGCCGGCGAGCGTCAGCGCAGGGCGGGCACCGGGCGGGCCGGGTCGGCAGCCCGCGCGTCCGCCTCCGTTCCGTCGCGGGGCACGTCGTCCCCGTGCGGGTCGTCGAGCATGGTCACCTCGTCGAACGGGTCGTCGCCACGCAGCACCCGCTTCGCCCGGTCCCGGTCGAAGCCCTGCGTCCAGGTGCCGACCAGCACGGTGGCCACGGCGTTGCCGGCGAAGTTGGTCATCGCCCGGGCCTCGGACATGAACCGGTCGATCCCGACGATCAGCCCCACCCCGTCGACCAGGTCCGGGCGGTGCGACTGGAGGCCGCCGGCCAGGGTGGCCAGGCCCGCCCCGGTCACCCCGGCCGCCCCCTTCGAGGCGATGATCATGAAGAGCAGCAGCGAGACCTGCTCGCCGATCGACAGCGGCTTGCCCATCGCCTCGGCGATGAACAGCGCGGCCATGGTCAGGTAGATCGCGGTGCCGTCGAGGTTGAACGAGTATCCGGTGGGGACGGTGATGCCGACCACCGGCTTGCTCACCCCGACGTGTTCCATCTTGGCGATCAGCCGGGGCAGCGCCGACTCCGACGACGAGGTGGACAGGATCAGCAGGAACTCCCGGCCCAGGTAGCGCAGCAGCTTGAAGATCGAGATCCGGGCGACGAACCAGAGCAGCGCGCCGAGCACCAGGAACACGAAGATCGCGCAGGTGGCGTAGAAGCCGAGCATGATCTGGGCCAGGCTCTTCAGCGCGTCCACGCCGGTCGCGCCGACCACGGCGGCGATCGCCCCGAACGCGCCGACCGGCGCCAGCCACATGATCATCGCAAGCACCTTGAAGACCACCCGCTGGAGCACGGCGATCGCCTTGATCACCGGCTCGCCACGCCGGCCGAGGCTCTGCACCGCGAATCCGACCAGCAGCGCGACGAGGAGCGCCTGGAGCACGTCACCCTCGGTCAGCGCGGAGAACAGGGTGGTCGGGATGATGCCCAGAACGAAGTCGACGGTGCCCTCGGACTCCCCGCCGGCAGCCTTCTGGCCCGCGCCGGCGAGCGCGCCGTCGAGCGCCAGCCCCGAGCCCGGGTGGATCAGGTTGCCGACCACCAGGCCGATCGCCAGCGCGACGGTCGACATCAGCAGGAAGTAGCCGAGGGCGAGGCCGCCGACCTTGCCGACCTGAGCCGCCTTCCGTACCGAGCCCACGCCGAGCACGATGGTGCAGAAGATCACCGGCCCGATCATCATCTTGATCAGGTTGACGAAACCGGTGCCGAGCGGGGCGAGGGACTTGCCGAAGTCGGGGAAGACCAGCCCGACCACGATGCCCGCGAGGACGGCGGCGATGACCGCGAGGTAGAGGTACCGGGTGCGGTCCTTGCGGCGGGACGGGCCGGGCGGCCCGGTGGGGCTCGGCCCGGGCTCAGCCTCGGGCTCCGGTGTCGATGCGCGGTTGTCAGGCATGCGGCCACCCCTACCCACCGGTGTCCGCCGTCACACCGGCGGCCACGGGCATCGGCCGGGGCCTGCGGGCAGCTACGGGCCGCCGGGGCCTGGGCTCACGGCGGGTACACCCCGTACGACCGCCAACCCCGGTCCGCGAAACCGGCCGCCTCGGCGACCCTCGCCGACGCGACGTTGGCGGGATCGTGCCGGTACGTCGGCACCGCGCCCCCGTCGAGCACCCGACGGGCGGCCCTGGCGACAAGCCGGCGTGCCAACCCGCGCCCCCGGGCCTCCGGTGCGGTGCCGACGGCCAGCTCGTGCCCGTGAACGTCGTGCCGCTTGATCGCCGCTCCGGCCAGGTACCGTCCGTCGGCGCCCCGCACCACCAGCACTTCGCGGTCGAACAGCCGCAGCCACCGGGGCAGCCCGGGCTCGGTCGACGCGACCCACTCCCCCACGTCCGGCAGCGGGGCCGGGGCCAGGGTCCACCGGAAAACGTCCTCGTGGCACACCCACCCAGGGTGGTCCACGGCGGCCGGCAGGCCGGCGATCAGCTGCCGCTCCGACCGACCGGCCAGCGCCCGGACAGCCGGGACGTGCCGGGCCGCCACCGAGAGCACCGTGCCACTGCCGTCGCCGACCGCGATCGCCGGGCGGAGCCGGCCGTCCCAGGCTGGCAGGGCACGCCGGTGCGAGCGGACCACGTGCAGCCCGGGACCAGCCGGCCACTGCCCGAGCCAGGTCGCCAGGTGCAGATACAGCCGCCGGTCAACCACCCGTCCCCCTCCCACCCACTGCACCGAACCCGAACCCCACCCTGCCCCGCCCCACCCTGTTGATCAAGAGGTTTACGTCAACCGTCAACGGCTCCGTGACGCAAACCTCTTGATCATCGGGGCGGGGCGACCGGAGCGGGGTGGGGGTGGGGTGGTCAGTGGGAATGGTGATTGTGCGCGACCGCGTGGCCCCGGCCCCGGGCGATCAGCGCGCGGTTGACCGGGACGGTGACCAGGAACGCCACGGCCAGCGCCCCGACCAGGCTGGCCCAGAACAGCCAACTGGTCAGGCCGGCCTCCATGGCGCCGGGGACGGCCAGCATCACGCCGTTGTCGACCACCTCCATGACCAGGATGCTCACCGTGTCGGCGGCCAGCGCCACCCCGACCGCCTGGCGCAGCGGCACGCCCGAGCGCAGCACGGGCCGGATGGTCAGCGAGTACCCGAAGAGGAAGGCCAGGGCCACCGCGAGCAGGACGGTCGGCAGGGTCGACCAGCCCAGGGCGGTGCCGACGACCATGCCGAGCACCTCACCGATGGCGCAGCCGGTGAGGCAGTGCAGGGTGGCCGCGACGGCCAGCCGGGTGAGATTCGCGTTCTCCATGCCGGCGACCGTATACCCCCCGGGGGTATGCGACAAGCGACGTCCGTCACTCCCGAGCAGCAGGGGCGCGGCGGACGCCGCCAACCTGGCACAGCCCGGAGCCCCGCCGGCCGGCACGCGCCACGCGTGCCCTGCCGGGTCAGCCCCTGCCCGACGGCGAGCGGTCTCCGACCCGCCACACCCTCACCGGCCGAGAGATCCGGCGGGCCGGGCCGGAAAGATCGCGCGCAGGCCGATTGAGGCACCCGACGGGCGGGTAGACGTACGGAAGATCACCGATGACCATCGATTCGTTGTCCGGTTGCCGACGACGGGAACCGGACGCATCGATCGAACGTCATAGCCATTTCCATACATGTACAACTTTCTTTGGGACGGTATGGTCATGCCGAATCTGCCATATGACCGGTACCAGCAGGACGCCGAACGCCGCTGGCGGGAGGCCGGGAGCGGGCGGTTCCCCGCGCAGCGGGCGTACCGCGAAGTGCGCAACGCGCGCCGCACGGAGCCGGCGCTGTCCTGGGCGGAGCTGAACCGACTGCCCGCCGGCGTCTCCACCCGGCGCGGTCTCACCGCCCGCTGAGCCCGCACGGCCAGGGGCCGGGGACCAGGGAAGGGGAGCGGCTCAGAGCTCGGCGGCGATGGCCTTGGCGCTGTCCACATCGGGGCCGGGCAGCGGAACGAAGAGGGTACGCCGGTAGTACTCCAGCTCGCGGATGCTCTCCCGGATGTCGGCCAGCGCCCGGTGGGCCAGCCCCTTCTTCGGCTGCCCGAAGTACACCCGCGGGTACCAGCGCCGGCACAGCTCCTTGATGGAGGAGACGTCGATCATCCGGTAGTGCAGGTGCGCGTCCAGGCGCGGCATGTCCCGGGCGATGAAGCCCCGGTCGGTGGCGATGGAGTTGCCGCACAGCGGCGCGGTGCGCGGGTCCTTGACGTGGCTGGTGACGTAGTCGAGCACCAGGCTCTCGGCCTCGGCCAGGGTCACGGCCGAACGCCGGACCTCCTCGGTGAGGCCGGACTTGCCGTGCATGGTCCGGACGATCTCCGGCATCCCCTCCAGCGCCGCCTCGTCGGCGTGGATCACCACGTCGACACCGTCACCGAGCACGTTGAGGTCGGGGTCGGTGACGAGCGCGGCGACCTCGATCAGGGCGTCCCTGCCGAGGTCCAATCCGGTCATCTCACAGTCGATCCAGACGAGGAGGTCAGCCACGGCCACAGCCTACGCGCAGCCCACGCCCTCGCGCCTCGGCACTGTCGGCCGGATGGACCGCTAGGGTTTCCCCGTGCCAGCCGAACCGATCGCACCACCCTCCGTCACCGCCGCCGAGCCGGGCGGCCGCAGGGTCCGCCGGCTGGTCACAGTGCTGGCCCTGGCTGCCGTCCTCCCGGCGCTGTACCTGCCCGGGCTGGTGCACGACTTCTTCGACCTGAAGATCTACATGCGGGCGATGAAGTGGTGGGCCGCCGGCAACCCGCTCTACGACTACGCGCAGCCCGACCGGGTCCAGGGCGAGCTGTACTTCACCTACCCCCCGCTGAGCGCACTGCTGCTGCGCCCGTTCGCGCTGCTGCCGCTGGGCCTCACGATCGCGGTCTTCACGGCCCTGACCGCGCTCGCCGTGGTGGTGACCACCCGCTGGCTGGTCGCCCCGGTCATCGCCCGGCACGGCCTGCCCCGGACGTTCACCCTCACCGTCGCGGTGCTGCTGGTCTTCGCGATGGAGAGCACCCGGGAGACGATCACTTTAGGTCAGATCAACATGCTGCTGGTCGTGCTGATCCTGGCCGACCTGCTCTTCGGGGTGCCGCAGGGGCGGCGCTGGGCGGGGGTCGGCATCGGGTTGGCCACCGCCCTGAAGCTCTACCCCGGCATCTTCATCGTCTACCTGCTGGCGACCCGCCGCTGGCGGGAGGCGGCCGTGGCGTCGGCGACCGCCGCCGGGGCGACCCTGCTCGCGGCGGCCGTGGCCCCGTCGGACTCGTGGCGGTTCTGGACCCACGAGCTGTGGGCGACCAACCGGGTCGGTCGCGCCGACTACACCGGGAACCAGTCGCTGTTCGGGCTGCTCAGCCGGTTCACCGCGCCGGCCGAGCCGAACCGGGCGCTGTGGCTCGCGCTGGCCCTGCTCGTCGCCGGGTACGGGCTGTGGCGGGCCGCCCGCGCCGCCTCGGCCGGGGACGTGCTCACCGGGTTGACCCTGACCGGGCTGGTGGGTGCGCTGGTCAGCCCGATCACGTGGACCCACCACATCTACTGGTTCGTCCCGGCGATGGTGGTGCTGGCCGACACGGCGCTGGGCGCGGAACCGGCCACGCCCGGCGGGGCGCGGCGGCGCCGGTGGCTGACCGGGCTGGCCGTGCTCACCGGCGCGGTGATCGTCTACGGGGTGGTCTCGTTCCAGAACTGGGGGGTGGCCCCGGTCCGCACGGACTCGCCCGGGGAGTTCCTGATCCGCAACACGTACGTGCTGCTGAGCCTGCTGCTGCTGGTGGCTCTGCCGGTCGCCCGACGGGGCGGGCCGACCGCCGCCCGGGACAAAAAATCGCACCAACTGGACAGAACCCCCGAGTAGCGCCAATACCGGCTAATCTTGCCCGTACGTCGGGTATCTCCCGTGGCACCGATCCCCCGGTGAGGCGGCCCTCCGCGTCGGCAGCGCGGAGGGCCGCTCGCCGTCGACGGACGAATTCTCCCGTCAACGCCTCCGGCGAACAGGCGCACCCGCCCCACGGCGCGGGCTCGGCGCACCGGCCACGGGGGTTGGCGGGCACGGGCCGGGCCGGGGCACGCACCGGCCACGGGGGTTGGCGGGCGCGGGCCGGGCCGGGGCACGCACCGGTCAGGAGGGTTGGCGGGCGCGGGCCGGGCCGGGCGCGGCCGGGCGGATGCGGCGGGGCTCGATGCGCACCGGCCGGGCCGTGGCCTCCGGGTTCAGCGGCGGCCAGGCCAGCGACGCCGACCGGGACGGCGGGGTGAGGTCGGCCAGGGTGGCCGGGCGGCGGGCCGGGGCCGGCCCCAGCGCCGGGCGGGGGCGGCCGGCAGGCGGACCCACCGCCACCAGTTGCCGTTCGGCGGAGACCGCCGGGGCCGGCGCGGGGCGGGCGCCGAGCGCGTCGAGCGAGGTCATCCCGAGCCGGCCGGCGAGCACCGGCACCTGGTCGGGCTCGACCACGAAGACCACCTCGCGGGGGCGCACCGGTCGCAGCAGGAGCGCGGCGGACACCACCAGCAGGCCACCCAGGACGATCAGCGCCCAGACGGCCACGGGGAGCCAGCCGGCGGCGAGTTCCGCGTGTAGGTCCACCGCGCCGATCCGGGCGGCGATGCCGTCGGCGGGGTCTGCGCGCCGGGTCGCGAGGCCGAGGGCGGCGCCGGCCAGCAGCGCCGGGATCCCGATGGTGAGCAGCAGCATGCCGACGAGCGTGCGAGCGAACCGCATCCGTGTCGTTTCCTTCCGTGGCCGGGTACCCGGACGACCATACCGATGCAAATCACACAATCACCCGATATCACCAGCAACGGCGTACGGCGACGCGGGAAAAGGGGCTGGCCCGCCGGTGTGGACCGGCGGGCCAGGGGCGGTACGGGACGGGACGGCTCAGGACCTCGCGGCCGGCTCCCGCCGGGTACGGGCGAACGCGAGGCCGCCCAGGGCCAGGCCGGCCAGCCCGGCGACCAGCCCCGCCACCCCGAACGCGGTGCCCGCCCCGCCGTCGGAGTCGTCATCGTCGTCGGCGGCTGCGGCGGCCGGCGCCGACGCCCCCGCCGACGGGGCCGCCCCGGTGAGGGTGAGCACCGGCGCGGGCTTCTCCGGCTCCTCGGCGCCGGCGGCGGACGGCTCCTCGATCCAGCGCACCACGTTGCCGTCCGAGTACGTCTGGAGCGTCTTGAACACCATCGTGTCCACCTCCGGCAGCGGCCCCATCGAGACCGGGAACTCCTGGAACTGGCCCGGCTTGACCGCCGCGTCGCCGGTCGCCGTCCAGGTGATCTTCGACACGGCCTCGGCGACCTCGCTGCCGTGCACCTGCACCGGCGGGTCCACCTTGCGCTTCTCCACCGCCACCGTCCAGCCCGGCACCGGCATCGTGGACACCGAACCCACCGGAGCGTTCTCCGGCAGCACCACCTCGACCTTGGTGGTGGAGGCCTCGTCGCTCTCGTTCGGCACCCGGAACGCAAACCGACCGTAGCCGCCCTGGGTCGCCTCCTTCGGGTTGACCGAGACGTGCGCCGAGGCGGGCGCGGCCACGCCGAGCACCACGGCGGCGACGCCGAGGGCCAGGACGGCGGCGGTAGCGGAACGCCGGTGACGGAGCATGGGAACTGCCTCTCTCTAGCGGATGCTCACGGTGGCGCTCACCGTGGCCTGGTCGATGTCCGAGGTCCGGACGGTGAAACGGAACTGCCACTCCCCCACGGCGGGCAGGTTGATCTCCCCGGTCGCGTGGTTGTCGGTCAGCGGCAGCAGCAGGATCTCGATCGGCTCGATCCCGGCCGCCGGCAGCGCGGCGGTGGCCTTCCACTCCTCCACCGGCTGCGGCCGGTTGTCCAACGTGTACGCGTACAGGTGCAGCGAGTTGTTGCCCCGCTCCGCCGGGTCCATCTCGACCTGGAGGGAGTAGAGCGGGCTGGACAGGGTGGTGGTGAACAGGCCTGCCTGCGTGCCGGCCACGTCGGCGCCGGCGGTGCGGGCCGGCGGCGTCTGCACCAGCGTCGCCGACACCGCGAGCACCACCGCGGTGATCGCCAGTTCCACCCACACCGCCCGCCGCACCGGCGTCGGCCGCCCCGCGGCGGTGCGCCGGCGCACCAGCGCCCGGGAGTACGCGGCCACGCCGAGCACCAGGACGAACAGCACGATCTTGGCCAGCACCAGCCGCCCGTACGTGGTGTCGACCAGGGCGGTCGGGGTGGCCACCTCGATCAGCGCCTGCACCGTGCCGGCGAGCAGCAGCGCCGCGACGGCCAGCGCCGCCCAGCGCGACCAGATCGGCAGGATCGCGCCCAACTCCCGCTCGTCGGCCCGGCGCAGCAGGAACCCGCCGAGCATCACCAGGCCGCCCAGCCAGACCGCCATGCTGCCCAGGTGCACCGCGTCGACCACCACCGACACGGCCGGGGCGGGCGAGGCGGCCGGGTGCCCGGCCAGCGGCCAGGTGAGCAGCGCCGCGCCGCCGAGGATCGCCAGGATCACCCCGTCGGTGCGGCCCACCGGCCCGACGAAGAGCGGGCGGAGCAGGAACGCCGCCGCCGCGAGCAGGCCCAGCCGGACCAGGTGCGTCGCGCCGTACGTGCTGCCCAGCACGTCGCCGAGGCCCGCCCCGGTCACGTCGAACAGCCCGCCCCCGGCGGTGTACGGCACCTGCAACCACAGCTCGGCGAGCGTGGCGAACACCAGCAGGCCCAGCCCGGTCCAGGCCAGCCGGGCCGGCCCCCGGCGGGAGAGCCGACGCGGCCACAGCGCGCCGAGCACCAGCGCCGGGCCGACCAGCAGCAGCAGCCCCGCGTACCCGAGGTACTTGGCGACCTTCACCCCGTTCTCCACCACCGGGTCGGCCCGGTTGTCGGACCCCGCGTCCGTCGGCGGCGTCGACGGGGCGCCCACGGAATAGGTGAACGCGCCGGACACCGGGTGGCTGTCCGCCGAGATGACCCGGTAGCTGACCAGGTAGGTGCCCCGCCCGGCGGACGGGTCCACCGGCACGGTCACCACCGTGCTCTCGAAGGCCGGCTCCCCCCGGTCGGCCCGCGCGCCGTCCGGGGCGATCACCCGGATCTTCCCGGCCACCTTGCGCACCGGCTCGCTGAACGTCAGCACCACCTCGGCCGGCCCGCCGGGCACCACGGCGGACGCAGCCGGGCTGCTGCTCACCAGCACCGCGTGGGCGCTTGCGGGGGTGGCCGGCGCCAGCAGCAGGGCGACGACGGTGACCAGCAGGCCGGCGAGCGCGCCCACCCGCGCGAGCCGGCGGCGGGGAGGCCGGAGATTGGCAGCAGTCATGTCGGCCATGCTCGCCGACGCGGGGGCCGATCGGCGACCCGGGCCGGCACCCGTGTCGGCCCGGACCCGGTGTTCGGGAGCGCCCGCCGGGGTGACGGGCCTCACCCGCGCCCCGCCGCGACGGCAACGCCCAGCGGCCGGTCCGGCTCCCCGCCGGCCCGCCCGAGCGCCCACAGCAGCCCCGCCTGCGCCACCGCAGCCAGGTGCCCCACCTCGTGCACCAGCGCGGTGGTGGAGTTGGCGATGTCCAGGGCGCTGGTGGCGGCCAGGCAGGCCGCCAGCACCACCGCCACCGGCAGGAACGCCCGGGCCCGCTCGGGCCGCCAGGCCGCCAGCGCGAAACCGACCGCGAGCGCCACGTCGAAGGAGGCCATCTCCCGGCCGGTGTGCGGGTCCGCGCCCACCCCGAACCCGGCGAGCAGGACCGGCAGCGCCACGGCGAGCTGGGCGACCGCGGCCACCGCCACCGCCACCCGCAGCACCTGGCGCCGGGCCCGCGCGGTGGTGGCGGCGACGTCCCGGGCCGACGCCCGGTCGGCGGCCGCCGCCGCGAGGATCGAACTGGTCAGGTCGGGCACCTCCACCGGCCGCAGCCGGGTGAGCCGGGTCACCCGCTCGGCCCGCGCCAGCCAGGACCGGCAGCCGGGGCAGGAGCCGGTGTGCCCGTCCAGCGCCGCCGCCCGCGCCTGCGGGTCCTCGCCGTCCAGCCGCGCCGACAACGCCGCGCGCACGTCGTCGCATGTCATGAGCGGATAGTCGGGCCGGGCACCGGGAAAGTTCCCCGAGTGGGCCACGCCATGGAAGGGCCGAAGGACCCTGCCCGGCCCAAATCTGCCGCGTACCCTGATGTGACGTGATCCCCGCCCCGCGCGACCCCGCCGCCGTCGGTCCGCCCGATGCCGCGGTCGCCGGTGCCCGGGGTCCGGCGGGCGACGCCGCCCGGGACGGCGCGACCGACTGGGCGCTCGCCGCGCGCGGCGGCGACCCCGTCGCCCAGGCGGCGTTCGTCCGGGCCACCCAGGCCGAGGTGTGGCGGTTCGCCGCCGCGCTGGTCGACCGGGACAGCGCCGACGACCTCACCCAGGAGACCTACCTGCGGGCGTTCCGGGCGCTGCCCGGCTTCGAGGGGCGCTCCAGCGTCCGGACCTGGCTGCTCGGCATCGCCCGCCGGGCCTGCGCCGACCACCTGCGCACCGTGGTCCGTCGGCGACGGCTCGCCGAGCGGCTGGTCGGCCACGCGCACGCCGACCGCCCGTACCCGGACCCCGCCGGGCAGCTCGGCGCCACCGATCTGGTACGCCGGCTGCCCGCCGAGCGGCGCGGGGCGTTCGTGCTCACCCAGCTCCTCGGCCTGTCGTACGCGGAGGCCGCCGCCGTGGAGGGGGTGCCCGTCGGCACCATCCGCTCCCGGGTGGCCCGGGCCCGCGCCGACCTGGTCGAGGCGGTCGACGACGCGCTCGCCGGATGACCGGGAACTTCCGTCGGAGCCGGGGCGACCAATGACCATGACCGCACGACACATCGGGGCCCTTCGCTGGCCCGCCGTCCGCCCGTGGCTGGGCGTCGCCGCCCGGCTCGGGCTAGCCGCCGTCTGGCTCGTCGCCGGCGGGACCAAGGTCGGCGACCTGGCCGCCTCCGGGCGCGCCGTCAACGCGTACCAGGTTCTGCCGTACGACGTCGCGACGGTGATCGGCGCGGCGCTGCCCTTCGTCGAGCTGGCCCTGGGGCTGCTGCTGCTGGTGGGGCTGGCCACCCGGCTGGCTGCCGGGGTGTCGGCCGCGCTGCTGGTGGTCTTCGTCGCCGGCATCGCCTCGGCCTGGGCCCGTGGCCTGGCCATCGACTGCGGCTGCTTCGGCAGCGGCGGGCAGCTCGCCGCCGGGCAGGCCCCGAGTTACCTCCCGGAGATCCTCCGGGACCTGGGATTCCTGGCGCTGGCCGGATTCCTGCTGAGCTGGCCCCGCACCCCCGTCTCCGTGGACGGCTGGCTCGCGGACGCACCTGTGGAGGACGAGGATGAGTAGTCGCAAGGGACAGCGGGACGCCGCCCGGGTGGTCCGGCAACAACTGGCCCGGGAACGCCGCCGGCGGCGGACCCTCTGGACCTCGGTGGCGGCGGTCGCCGTGCTGGTGATCGCCGGCGGGATCGGCTGGGCCGTCTGGTCCAGCCAGCGCTCCGACACCTTCACCGCCCCGCCCGGCGCGACCGAGAACGGCACCGGCGTCGCGTACGGGGACGGACCGGCCACCATCGACCTGTACGAGGACTTCATCTGCCCGGCCTGCAAGCAGTTCCAGCAGACCAGCGGCGCAACGATCGAGCAGCTGGTCAACGAGGGCAAGGCCCGGGTCGTCTTCCACCCGGTGGCCTACCTCAACCGGTTCTCGACCACCGAATACTCCAGCCGGTCCTCGGCCGCCTCCGGGTGCGCGGCGAAGGGCGGCAAGTTCCGGGAGTTCGCCGCCGCGCTGTTCGAGCGGCAGCCGCCGGAGGGCGGCGCCGGGCTGAGCAACGACGAGCTGGCCGACATCGGCGCCGGCGTCGGGCTGAACCGGGACGACTTCTCCTCCTGCCTCTCCGACGGCACGTACCGGGCGTGGACCGAGCACGTCACCGAGGAGGCGAGCAAGGCCGGGATCACCGGCACGCCGACGATCAAGGTCAACGGCAAGGAGCTCTCCGACCGCAGCCCCGAGGGCATCACGGCGGCGGTGGCGGCCGGCAAGTGACCCTCGCGCCACTGCGCCGGGGCGGGCCGCTACGCCGGGTTGGGCGGGCGGCCCGCCGGGGTGGGCTGGTCGCCGCCGCCGCGCTGGTCGCCGTCCTCGGCGCCGCCGCGCCGGCCGCCGCGCACGGCGGGGAGGCCCCGGACGGCACCGACTACCGGGCCGAGACGATCGGGATCGCCCCGGCCCGCCCGGGGCTGACCGTCCGGGTGGTGGAGGCGGGGGCCCGGCTGGAGCTGGTCAACCACACCGGGCGGCCGGTCGAGGTGATCGGCTACTCCGGGGAGCCGTACCTGCGGGTCGGGCCCGACGGGGTGTTCGAGAACAGCCGCTCCCCGGCGACATACCTGAACCGGACCCTGTCGGGGGACGCCACCCTGCCCGCCCAGGCCGACCCGGCCGCCGCCCCGGACTGGCGGCGGATCGACGACGGGCCGGCGGCCCGCTGGCACGACCGGCGCATCCGGTGGCAGGAGCCCGAGCCGCCCGCGCGGGTGCGCGCCGACCCGACCCGGGAGCAGCGGGTCCTGGACTGGGCGGTGCCACTGCGCGACGGCGCCGAGCCCGTGGAGGTCCGGGGCACCCTCGACTGGGTGCCGCCGCCGGACCCGTACCCGTGGTGGGTGGCGGCGACCCTCGGCTTCCTCGCGCTGGGCGCCGCCGGGCTGCTGGCCGCCGGCACCGGGGCGGCGGCGCGGGCGCTGGCCGGGGTCGGCGCGGCGCTGGCCGTCGGCGGGGTGGCCGCGATCGTGCTCACCGTCGGCCGGGAGCTGGACGCCGGGGCGTCCGGGGTGGGCGGGGTGCTGGCCGGCCTGCTCGCCGGGCAGGTCTGGGCGCTGCTCACCGGCCTGGGGGCGCTCGCGGCGGGCGGGTACGCGCTGGCCCGCCGCCCCGCCGCCGACTTCGCGCTGGCGCTGGCCGGGGCCTGCCTGACCCTGTTCGTCGGAGTCACCAACCTCGCCGTCCTCGGCCGCTCGGTTCCCCCGGCCCCCTGGCCCGGCGGCCTGGCCCGTCTCCTGGTCACCCTGGTCCTGGCCGCGGGAGCCGGCGCCACGGCCGCCGGCGTCCTCCGCCTCCGCGCCGCCGCCGCGGCCCGCCCCGCCCCGCCGCCCTCCGGCGTCGATCAGGGGCTCGCGCTGGGGAACGAACCGTCCTAGCGCCCCGCCCACCGGGCGCCACGGCTCCCCGAATGGCCCCGGGTCAGGGGTGGGGGGTGAAGCCGTAGGGAAGTTCCAGGCGGTGGGTCGACAGCAGCTCCTCGTTCGCCAGGAGGGTGCGGGTGGGGGCGTCGGCGACGATGCGTCCCTCGTCGAGGATGACCGATCGGTCGCACAGCTCCAGCGCGTACGGCAGGTCGTGGGTGACCATCAGCAGCGTCACCGGCAGGGCGCGCAGGATCCCGGCCAGCTCCCGGCGGGCCGCCGGATCGAGGTTCGACGACGGCTCGTCGAGCACCAGGATCTCCGGCCGCATGGCCAGCACGGTGGCCACCGCCACCCGGCGGCGCTGCCCGAACGACAGGTGGTGCGGGGTGCGGTCCCGGTGCTCGCCCATCCCCACCGCCGCCAGCGCCTCGTCCACCCGGGCCGTCAGCTCCGCCCCGCGCAGCCCCAGGTTGGCCGGCCCGAACGCCACGTCCTCGGCGACGGTGGGCAGGAAGAGCTGGTCGTCCGGGTCCTGGAAGACGATGCCCACCCGGCGGCGGATCTCCGCGAGGGTGGCCCGGTCCCGGCTGACGGTCAGCCCGCCGACGCGCACCGAACCCTCGGTGGCCGTGAGAATGCCGTTCAGGTGCAGCACCAGGGTGGTCTTGCCGGCGCCGTTCGGGCCGAGCAGCGCCACCCGTTCGCCGCGCGGCACGGTCAGGTCCACCCCGTGCAGGGCGACGTGCCCGTCCGGGTAGGCGAACCGCACGCCACGCACGTCGAGGGAGACAGGATCGGGGGTCTGCACGTACCCGATCATTGCAGGACGACGGCGGAGCCGGCGATGGTGGCCGCGACCAGCGGCACCACCGCCCCGGCCAGCCACTGCCCGGCGGTCGCCGCGCCCGCGCCCTGCCAGACCGCCGGCATCCGGCCGGAGTAGCCGCGCGACACCATCGCCAGGTAGACCCGCTCGCCGCGCTCGAACGCGCGCAGGAACAGCGCCCCGATGCCGGCCGCGAAGCCGCGCAGCTGCCACAGGAACCGCGGGTCGTCACCCCGGGAGACCCGGGCCACCCGCATCCGGCGGGCCTCGCCGACCAGCACGTCCAGGTAGCGCAGCATGAAGGTGGCGATCTGGGTGAGGATCTGCGGGCAGCGCAGCCGGTCCAGGCCGACGATCAGGTCCCGGGTCGTCGTGGTCGCCGCGAGCAGCAACGACGCCAGTACGCCGAGGGTGCCCTTGGCGATGATGTTCCACCCGCCGAGCAGCCCGTCGACGGAGAGGCTCAGCCCCGCCACGTCGACCCGCTCGCCCGCCCCGAGGAACGGCAGCGCGAACGCGAACAGCACGAACGGCAGCTCGATCGCCGCCCGGCGCAGCAGCCAGCCCGGCCCCACCCGGGCCAGCGCGGCCACCACCGCGACCAGCAGGGCGTACCCGCCGAAGGCCCAGAACGCGGCGCGCGGGGTGGCCACCACCGCGAGGGTGAACAGCACCATCGCGGCGATCTTCACCTCCGGCGGGAGGCGGTGCACCGGCGAGGTCGACTCCCGGTAGAGCACGTGGGCGTGGCCGGCCCCCATCGCAGCCCCGCCTACCGGCTGTTCGTCACGCGCGAGGCGTCGTCGCCGCGCCCGCCGCCGACCGGGTCGTCCCCGGCCCGGCCATCGCCGGCCGGTCCGGCGGCGGTGGCGTGGCCGGCGCGCTGCGCCGGGCCCCGGCGGCGCAGCAGCCAGAACACGCCGCCGCCGACGGCGAAGGTGAGCAGCACCCCGAGGACGCCGGAGAGGCCGGTGGAGAGGAATTCGTTGTCCACGCCCCGGATGCCGTAGTCGGCCAGCGGGCTGTCGGCCAGCTCGTGGTCCTGCGCCTGCTGGGCCGGGCAGCTGCCGCCGGTGATCTCGTCCTCGGCGTTGACCGTGCAGCCCTTGAGCAGCGACGAGTCCAGCCCGTCCGGGTGTGCCGAGGCGTAGTTGCTGACCACGCCGGCCAGCAGCAGGGCGACCAGCAGGCCGCCGACGACGAATCCCCAGGGACGCTTGCTCATCGGGCACCTCCGGCGACCGGGACGACGGGAGCCGGCGCGGCCGGCTTCAGGGCGCGCAGCGCGTACACGAGATCGGGGCGGACCTTCGCGACGGTGACCACGGTGGTCGCGGTGATCAGGCCCTCACCGATGCCGATCAGCAGGTGTGCGCCGGCCATGGTGCCGGCCAGGCCGGCCAGGTTGCCGCCCAGGTCGGTGGTGCCGCCCAGCCAGTACTGGAGCACGAAGCCCTGGGACGCCACGACGACGCTGACCAGCGCCGAGACGAAGGCGGTCACGCCGAGCCCGGCCGGAGTGCGGGGCAGCACCCGCAGCAGCAGGGTGATCAGCAGGTACGCCGCGGCGGTGCCGAGGACGGCCATGTTGCTGATGTTCAGGCCGAGCATGGCCACCCCGCCGTCACCGAAGACCAGCGCCTGCACGACCAGCACGACCGCCACGCAGAGCGCGCCGACCCACGGGCCGACCAGCATCGCGGCGAGCGCGCCGCCGAGCAGGTGACCGCTCACCCCGGCGGTGAAGATCGGGAAGTTGAGCATCTGGACGGCGAAGATGAACGCGGCGACCAGGCCGGCCATCGGGGCGAGCCGGTCGTCCAGGTCGCGCCGGCCACGCAGCACGCACAGGGCCAGCACCGCCAGCGCGAGGACGGCGAACAGGGCGGCGACGGGACCGTTGACGATCCCGTTGGAGATGTGCATCGCCAGGGTTTCCACTCGACCTCCCGGGGTGCGGTGGGCGGGCCCACACCGACGGGGTGAGTTTATTTCCAGAGCAGCACTGTTGCCAATAGCTTGCAACAAGCATGAAGTTGATCACGAATGCCGGCGCGTCGCCCCCGCCGGCCCGCGCCGGGACGGCGGTAGGGTTTCCGCCATGACCGCGCCCGCCCGCCTCAACCCCGGTGACCCCGCGCCCGAGTTCACCCTGCCGACCGACACCGGCGAGACCCTCTCCCTGGCCGACCTGCGCGGCCGGAAGGTCATCCTGTACGCCTACCCCGCCGCGATGACGCCCGGCTGCACCAAGCAGGCGTGCGACTTCCGCGACTCGCTCGCCTCGCTCCAGGCAGCCGGATACGAGGTGGTCGGCATCTCCCCCGACAAGCCGGAGAAGCTGGCGAAGTTCCGCGAACGGGACGCCATCACCTTCCCGCTGGTCGGCGACGCCGACAGGGCGGTGCTCACCGCGTACGGCGCGTACGGCGAGAAGCAGTCGTACGGCCGCACGGTGACCGGGGTGATCCGGTCCACCTTCGTCATCGACCCGGACGGGAAGATCGAGCGGGCGCTCTACAACGTCAAGGCCACCGGCCACGTCGCCAAGCTGCGCCGCGACCTCGGCCTGGACTGAGCCTGTCGCACCGGGCCACTACCGTTCGCACATGGCCCGTTACAAATACCCGCCGGAGGCGCTGGCTACTGCGGCGGCACAGGCCCGCAGCATCACCGAGGTGATGCGGCTGCTGGGCGTGCGTCTCAGCGGCGGCTCGCACGCGCACATCAGCCGTCAGCTCAAACGCTTCGGTATCGACACCTCACACTTCACCGGAGGTGCTCACAACCGGGGAGAGCGCAACATCCGGGTTCCGGCGTCGGCGCTCCTGGTCCGGCGGCCTGAGGGATCGCGACGGGTCGCCGGGAGCCGGCTGAAGCGAGCGCTGGCGTTGATCGGGCTGCCGGAGGAGTGCGAGGTGTGCGACACCGGCCCGAACTGGCAAGGGGCGGCCCTCACGCTGCACGTCGATCACATCAACGGCGATTTTCTGGACAACCGGCCGCACAACCTGCGGCTACTCTGCCCGAACTGCCACAGTCAGACCGCCACGTACGCCGGGGCCCGCCGGCCGGCTGTGGTCGCACCCGATGTGGTCTACGATCCGATGGCCGTGACACCAACGGGCTTTCCGATCGGCCGGCGACTTCGTCGGCCGCCTCAGTGGTCGTGGAAGATGGCGGTGTACGCGGTAAAGGGGCCGTAGCCCAACGGCAGGAGGCATACGGTTTAGGTCCGTACCAGTGCGGGTTCGAATCCCGTCGGCCCTACTTAACACCTGACACCATTCGCCGAGGATGGTGTCACGCACGTCACGACACGTAGTGCCCCCGCTGACGGCTGGGCCAGGATGGCGGCGTGAGTCTGCGTTTCGTCCTCGATCCCGAGCTGACCCCCGAACTGCGCGAGCAGATCGTCCGCCTCTGGGTCGACGCCACCAACGCCGGCGGCGCGGTCGGCTTCGTCGCGCCGGTCACCGTTGCCGACGTCCGCCCCACCGCCGAGGCGACCTTCGCCGATCTCGTCGACGGCCCGGACCGGCTGCTCGTCGGGTACGACGGCGTACGCCCCGTCGCCGTGCTGGTCTTCGCCGACAACCGGTTCCACCTCAAAACGCACTGGTGCGTGCTGAAGCGGGTGATGGTGCACCCCGACACCCAGGGCCGGGGGTTCGGCTCGGCCCTGATGCGGGAGGCGGAGCGGCTCGGCCGCGAGCTGGGGCGGGAGGCGCTGCACGTCACGGTGCGGGGCGGGTTGGGGCTGGAGCGGTTCTACGCGCGGCTCGGGTACCGGGAGGTGGGCCGGCTGCCGGGCGCGCTGCGGGTTGCCCTGGGCGACGACCGGGACGAGGTCCTCATGTGGCTCGACCTAACCGCCAGTGCCGGCCGCGGTTCTGGTGAACCGGCGGGCGAGGTGCGCGAAGGCGTTGGTCAGTTCGTCGGGGCCGATGACGTCGATGTCGGCGTCGAATCGGGCGACGGCGGCGGCGAGGCTGGGCCATGACCATGATCCGAGGGTGAGCCGGCAGCGGTCGGGGCCGAATTCCTCGACGACGCCGTCCCTGGTGTAGAGGGCTACGGTGGCGGCGGGCAGGTCGAGGATCACCGTGCCTCGGCAGGGCCAGCCCCCGGAGGCGTCGTCGGAGCCGCGGAACCTGCCGATGACGTAGGTGGCGACGTCTCCTCCGGGCAGCGTGCGTGGGGTGAACCGGGGCCCGTTGGGGGTGCGCAGGATGATCCGGTCGACGCGGAAGATGCGCCACTCGTCGCGGTCGAGGTCCCACGCGACGAGGTACCAGCGCCCGTCCCAGGTGATGACGTGGTGGGGCTCGACGCGGCGCGGGGGCCTGTCCGCGCTCTCGGAGCCGTAGTCGAAGCGCAGCACCTCGTGGGCGTGGACGGCTGCGCTGATCGCCAGGAGCACGTCGCCGTCGACCGGTGCGACCGGCCGAGTGGTGGGCGGCTCGACGGCGGTGACTTCCAGGGCGTTGACGCGGTGCCGTAGCCGGGCGGGCATGACCTGCCGGATGGTGTTCAGCGCCCGTGCGGCGGCTTCGGCGAGGCCGTCGCCGGGGGTGGTGGCGGCGATCTGCAGGGCGACGGTGAGGGCGACGGCCTGTTCGTCGTCGAACAGCAGCGGGGGTAGTTCGGTGCCGGCGCTGAGCCGGTAGCCGCCGTCGGGGCCTTTGACGGCGGCGATGGGGTAGCCAAGTTCGCGTAGCCGGTCGACGTCGCGGCGCACGGTGCGCAGGCTGATGTCCAGGCGTTCGGCCAGCAGCGTGCCGGGCCAGTCCCGGCGGGCCTGCAGCAGCGACAGCAGGGCCAGCAGTCGGGCGGAGGTTTTCGGCATGAATTCGATTCTGCCCGTAGTAGGTGCCACATCCTGGCACCTACTGCTGCGAGTCTCGTCTCATGACGATCATCACCACCACCCACCTGAACTTCCGCGGCGACGCCCGCGAGGCGCTGGAGTTCTACCAGTCCGTGTTCGGCGGCCAGCTCGCCCTGGTGACCTACTCCGACGCCCACAACGTCTCGGCCCCGGCCGAGGCCGACCAGGTCATGTGGGGCCAGGTCCAGGCCGACAACGGCTTCCACGTCATGGCCTACGACGTGCCCGGCAACCAGTCCTACAGCCCGGGTGACAAGCCGGTCTTCGTCTCCGTCCGAGGCCAGGACGACGACGAGATCACCATCTGCTGGAAGGGCCTGTCCGAAGGCGCGACCGTCATCCAGGACCTCGGCCCCGCCGGCTGGGCCCCGCTCTACGGCATGCTCAAGGACCGCTTCGGCGTCACCTGGGTTCTCGACGTCGCGGTCGAGTACAACGCCGGCTGACACCCCGCCCGATGCACACGGCCCGGGCCGCCCGGGCCGCCTGCCCTGACCATGACGGAGCAGCTGTGACCACGCTCGACGCCCGCGCGCTCAACCGAGCGACCCTGGCACGCCAATTCCTGCTCGAACGCACCGACACGACCGTGCTCAGCATGGTCGCCCAGTTGGGCGGACTGCAGGCCCAGGAACCGCAGGAACCCTTCGTCGGCCTCTGGTCCCGGATGAACGGCTTCGACCCCGAGGAACTCACCCGGCTCCTCGATCAGCGGGCCCTGGTACGGCTGCACCTCATGCGCCGCACCATGCACCTCGTCACCGCGGACGACGCATGGAACTGGCGGCCACGCCACCACGCCCTGCTCCGGCAGCGGACCCTCGGGACCTACCGCCGCGAGCTCACCGGGCTCGACCTGGACGACCTCGCCGTCCGGGCACAGGCGCTCATGGCCGACGGTCAGGCCCGCTCACTCGGCGACGTCGGACGTGCCCTGGCCGGGCACCGACCAGGACCGGCACCTCGCGTACTGGGCGAAGCCGTCGTCGCCGCGCTCGTGCCGACGGTTCAGATCCCGCCGCGCGGCACCTGGCGCAGCACCGCCGGCGCGCTGTATCTGCCCCTGTCCACCTGGCTCGGCCGCCCCGCCCCGCCGGATGCCGGCCGTGCCGACCCGGCCGGTGAGGACCTGGTGCGCCGATACCTGCGGGCGTTCGGCCCCGCCGCCGGCGCCGACCTGCGCGCCTGGTGCGGACTGGCCGGGCTGCCCCAGGCCGTGACCGCGATCCGCGACGAGCTGATCAGCTTCCGCGACCACCGCGGCCGCGAACTGCTCGACCTCCCCGACGCCCCACGACCCGAGCCCGACACGCCCGCACCCGTCCGTCTCCTACCAGCCTTCGACAACGTCGTCCTCGGCTACCACGACCGCAGTCGCATCATCGACGACAGCCACCGGGGCCTGTCCGTGGCCGGGGAGCGCCTTGTCCTCGTCGACGGCCGAGTGGCCGCCACCTGGGCCGGCACCGCCGGAACCATCAGCGTCACACCACTGCGTGACTTCACCCGCGCCGAACGCACCGCGGTCGCCCAGGAAGCCGATCGCCTCGCGACGTTCCTGTCGGGCACCGCGCGCGATCGACCGTGACTTTCTGCCGATCGCTCCGCGTGGACCGCCGGGCGGCACGACCGGTCAGTCCGCCACCGTCACCGGGTCGCCGACCCGCACCACGCCCGGGCCGTCGGGGACGAGGTGCAGTCCGAAGGGGAGCCTCCCGTCGATGGTGCGGTGCCGTCCGAGGGTGCGCAGCGGTTCCTTTCCGCGTACCCCCGTCTCCTGGTCGGTGGTGGTGACCACGCAGCGGCCGCAGGACCCGGCGGCGCGGAACCGGGCGGAGCCGATCCACACGGGTCGGCCGGCCCAGCCGTCCTCGGCCCAGGCGGGGGTGCCTCGACGACCAGGTTGGGCCGGAACCGGCTCATCGGCACGGGCACCTCGCCGGCCTCGACCAGCCAGCCGTTGAGCGCGTCGAGGGAGGCCGTGGCGGTCAGCAGCAGGGGGTACTCGTCGGCGAAGCTGACCCGGTCGCCGGTGTCGTGGGCGCGGTCGCCGGGCGCCAGGTGCCGGGCGGGCCGGGCCAGGTGGACGAGGCGGACCGAACGGCCGTGCAGGGCGCCGAGCCAGTCGTCGGCGGCCGGCCCGGCGGGGAGCGCGGGGACCGGCAGCCGGTTGCGGAACACCCGCACGGGCAGCGGCTCCACCCCGATCGGCTCGGCGACGCCCAGGTCGGGGTGGCCGGCGGCGCGCAGCACCAGGCCGCCGTCGCGGGGCGCGACCCGCAGCCCGACCAGCGCGGTGGCCTCCCGCTGGGTGACGCCGACGCTGTCGGCGTCGACCACCGTCCAACGCCGGTCGCCGGCCAGGCCCCACGGCTCGACCCGGGCGCCGTCGTGGTCGAGGCGGTGGCAGCCCTTGACCGGGTACGTGTGCACAGCCGCGAGCCTCGGCTCGACCGCGTCGAACTCGCGCTCGTCGGGCGCCCGGCCGTGGTCGCTGTCGTGCAGGAAGAGGTCGACGGGCCGGTCGGGGGCCTCGATCGAGGCGGTGGAGTCGCCGACGACCAGGGTGCGGGCGATGGCCCGCCGCAGCTTCGTCGCGTCCACGTGAGGGTCGTACCAGGTTCAGAAGAACGCGGGGTGAGGAAAGTTTCCATTCACCCGCCGGCCGTCGCCGGGGCCCGTGCCACCGTCGCGCGCCAACGGACCGGGCCGGGCCGACACCCGGGCCGGGCCGACACCCGGGCCGGGCACGCCGGCCGGGCGCGAAATCAGTAGCATCGCCGCCATGTCTCGTCCCAAGCAGGTCGCGGAGCCGGCCGCGGAGAGCCCGGTCGGTTCGACGCGGGCGGGTGCCGGCGCGGAGCCGGCCGTGCGGCCGGCGAAGCGGCGGCGGTGGCGGCGGATCGCGCTCGTGACCGTGCTGGTGGTGGCGCTGCTCGGCGCGGGCGGCACGGTCGCCGGCATGCTGTGGCTGCGGTCGGTCGAGCAGGGCATCGACCGGGTCGACGCGTTCACCGACGTGCCGGAGGAGGCCCGGCCCGAGCCCGTGGTCCGAGGCGCGCTGAACATCATGATCCTGGGCAGCGACTCCCGGGACCCGGAGAACAGCGGCGGCTCTCGGACCGACACGATCATCCTGGCCCACCTGCCGAAGGGCCGGTCGAGCGCTCAGTTGATCTCGATTCCCCGGGACACCTGGGTGTCGGTCCCCCGTTCGAAGGACGGCCGGCACGGCGGCCGGGAGGCGAAGATCAACGCCGCGTTCGCCTGGGGCGGGGTGCCGCTGATGGTGCAGACGGTGGAGAAGTTCACCGGGGTGCGGATCGACCACGTGACGATGGTCGACTTCGCCGGCTTCAAGGAGATCGTCGACGCGCTGGACGGCATCGAGGTCGACATCGAGCGTGGCTTCACCTCGACCCACTCCCTCAACCCGGACAGCCGGCGCACCTTCGCCCAGGGCCGGCAGACCCTCGACGGTGCGGCCGCGCTCGACTACGCGCGGGAGCGCTACGCCTTCCCCGACGGCGACTTCGCCCGCATCCGCCACCAGCAGCAGGTCATCAAGGCCATCCTGGACAAGGCGGCCTCGGGCGGGCTGCTGACGAACCCGGCCCGGCTCAACGCGTTCGTGCGGGCCACCACCGACGCCGTGTCCGTCGACAAGTCGCTGTCCCTGGTGGACCTGGCCACGGAGACGCGGCACCTGCGCAGCGGCAACCTCGGCTTCTTCACCTGCCCGACCCGGGGCACCGGCCGGGTCGGCAGCGAGAGCGTGGTGTTCGCCGACACCGCCAAGGCCCGGTCCTTCTTCGACGCGGTCCGCCGGGACTCGGTGCCGGACATCCTCAAGGCTGGGGCGTAGCGATCGGATCGCCCTTCGGGTATGGCGACCGGCGATGGCCGGCCGTATCCTGCCTTCGGCCTGACGGATCGCTGTCGATGCCGTGGCCGTGACGGGGGAGGTCACGCAATCATGTCCAGCCAGCCTGCGGTGAGCCGGGAGGCTGCGGCCGCCGCCCACGCCGACGGCAGGCCACCGGCGGCCGGGGCGCCGCCCGTCGCCGGCGAGGGTGCCGACGCCGAGCCTCCGCCGCCTGGCGACCGGTCGGGCGCGTCCCGACCGGCGGAGGCCGCCCCGGGCCGGCCGGGCCTGGACACCACGGCGGTGCTGCCGTACGCGGGATCGCGGGCGTCGCGGCGCACCCGAACGCTGCGGGCCTGGATGATCACCGGCCCGGCCGACCTGGCCGCGCTCCTGGCTCCGCTGCTGCTGACCACGCAGTTCTGGCGCGGAACCCTGGTCATGGCCGCCCTGACGGTGACCGTCTTCGCGGTGGGCGGGCTCTACCGGGCCCGCCGGCACACCAGCCTCCTGGACGAGTTGCCCAGCCTCACCGGACGGCTGCTGGCCTGCGGGGCGGTCGTCGCCATCATCGCGGCGATGCGGCACGACTCGGCGGATGACGCAGCCGGATTCATGCGCCGGGTGGGGATCTCCGCCGGCCTGGTCATCGTCAGCCGGGCGGTCACCCGCACCCTCGCCGACATGGCCCGCAGGCGCCGCTGGGTCGAGCACAACGCGCTCGTCATCGGCAGCGGGCCGGTCGCCGCGGAGCTGGCCCGGATGCTGCGCCGCTACCCGCGGTACGGCCTGCGCTTCGTCGGCTGCGTCGACGACGCCGCGGGAGCGTACGCGCCGGGCCGACTGCCGGTGATCGGCACGCTGGACGACCTGGAGCGGCTCGTCGAGCTGGTCGAGTGCGAGGTGCTGATCATCGCCGACCCGTCCTGCTCGGAGCCGTCCCTGATGGAGCTGCTCCGCCGCCCGGCCAGCTCCGGGTGCGACCTGTGGGCGGTGCCCCGGCTGTGGGGGTCCCGCACCCACGACGGCAATCCGGACCACATCGGGGCCATCCCGATCGTCAAGGTCGGCGACACCACGTTCTCGGGTCCGAAGTGGGCGGTCAAGCGGGCCTCCGACGTGGTGATCGCCTCGGTCGCGCTGGTGGCGCTGAGCCCCGTCCTGCTGCTCTGCGCCCTCGCCACGTTCCTGGAGGACCGGCGCGGGATCTTCTTCCTCCAGGAGCGGGTGGGCCGGCACGGTCGGCTCTTCCGGGTCGTCAAGTTCCGCTCCATGCGCCCGGTCGACGACGACGAGTCGCGCACCACCTGGTCGATCGCCCACGACCGGCGGGTCGGCCCGGTCGGCCGGTTCCTCCGCCGGACGTCCCTGGACGAGCTGCCCCAGCTGTGGAACATCCTCAGGGGCGACATGAGCGTGGTCGGGCCGCGCCCCGAACGGCCGCACTTCGTCGAACAGTTCTCGGCGCAGTACCCGCAGTACGCGATGCGCCACCGGGTCCCGGTCGGGTTGACCGGGCTGGCGCAGGTGAGCGGCCTGCGGGGGGACACCCCGATCTCCGACCGGGCGCGCTTCGACAACTACTACATCGAGAACTGGTCACTGTGGCTGGACGTCAAGGTGATCCTCCGTACGGTGGCGGAGGTGTTCCGCGGCGGCCGGCACTGACGGTGGGTGCCGCCCGTCCGGGGCCCCGCCTGGGTCGTGGGATCATCGATCCGGGCCGGTCCACACCGCTGACCAGGCCGGTTCACGGGAGGGACCAGATGGCCCACGGAGACCTCGACGGCGCGTCGGGGACATCGGGCGTCAGCCGGCGGAATGCCCTGCTGCGCGGCGGGGCCGTCGCCGCCGGCCTGGGCACCGCGGCGGTGGGCGTCGCCGCGTTGGGCCCCTGGTCGTCGAACGGCTCCGGCGGCCAGGGCGTGGTCGACGTCCGCGAGCACGGCGCGCGGGGCGACGGCCGCAGCGACGACACGGCGCCCCTGCAACGGGCCATCGACGCCGCGGGCCGGGACGGTGGCATCGTCTTCTTCCCGCCGGGGACGTACCTCACCGGGCGGCTGACCCTCCGCTCCCGGGTGCACCTGCGCGGCTCGGGCGGCGACGCGACCACCCTGCGGCTGCGCGCCGGGGCGAACTCGGCCATCCTCGAGTCGGACGGGTTCTCCAGGCTCGCCGGCACCCGGTCCGACCAGGGGATCACGCTGTTCAGCGTGCGCGACCTGACCCTGGACGGCAACAAGGAGCAGAACCCCTCCGGCGGGTACGGGCTGCGGGTCTACGGCTACGGCTACGAGATCTCCGAGGTCATCGTCTTCAACTGCCGCAACGACGGCATCGTCAGCGAGTGGGGGCCGGCCGGGGCACTGCCGGCGCCCTCGCACCAGATGGAGGCCCGGCTGTCGGCGGTGCGTACGCACGGCAACGACGGGCACGGGATCAACTTCCACGGCCCGCACGACTCGATGTTCATCAACTGCCTGACGTTCGAGAACGGGGCGAGCGGGTTCCGGCTGGCCGGCGACTCGATGGGCACGTCCATGGTCAACTGCCACGCCTGGGGGATCAAGCAGAACATCTCGTTCGACCTGGCGGCCAGCGGGATCAGCTGCTCCAACTGCTACGCCGACCTCAACGGCGGGGTCGGCGTCCGGATCTCCCGCAACGACATCCGCTGGATCGGCGGGCTGGTGCTGGGCTACAACCACACCGACCCGCACCCGGAGATCGGGATCCAGTTCGTGCCCGGCGTCCAGCCCGAGGAGCCCTCCGGCTGCCTGGTGGAGAGCAAGGTGGTGAACTGCGGCACGGCGGCCGTGGACTTCGGCGCGGAGCGGGGGCTGTCCAGCGTCCGGGTGAGCCTGTCCCAGCCGGGTGCCGTGGACGCCGACGGCCGGGTGATCCCCGGCACCGGCCGCGGCTGGATCGGCACGCCGGCGCCGACCACGCTGGTCGAGATCACCCAGGGCCTCGGGCACCCGGACAAGAACCTCGTGGTGCGGCCCGCGTTCGACCTGCGTGCCGAGGCCGAGCCGGCCCGCCCGGGCGACGGCTCGGTGCGCGTCTTCGCGCGGGACGTCGGTGGCCGGACGCAGCTGTGCGCGCTGTTCCCCAGCGGCGCGGTGCAGGTGCTCGCGGCCGAGCCCTGATCCCCGGCTCGGGCCGGGGCACGGGCGAAACCGCAAACGGACCGGGGCACGGACGGAAGGAATGACGGGCCGGGGGCCACGGGCAGAACGGCAGGCGGGCCGGGGTGCGATTCAAGGGCCGGCGGCGCCCCCGGTCGGCACCGGGTCCCGGTCCCGGGCCGGCTCCGCGACGGGCCCCTCGGCGGCCCACGGCCGCATCCGGGCGAGGAACCAGCAGACCACCAACGCCTCGGCGACCAGCAGCTGACCGACCAGGCCGGCGACCCCGGTGACCCAGAGGGCGGACGCCGCGAGCCCGCCGAACGCGACGACCCGCGACCCGACGGCCGAGACGAGGTAGCGGCGCGGCGCCGCCCAGACCATGTGCCGGGTGGACAGCCAGGTCGCCGCCGTGAGGAGCGCCTTGTAGCCGCAGTACAGGGCGATCACCCCGACGCCGACGGTGGCCAGGTCGGGGGCGACGAGGGCCCGCAGCGGCCCGCTGGCGAGCACCACCGCCGACACCGCCACCAGCGCCACCACGGTCAACGCCCGGGTGCCGGTCCGCCAACGGCCGCGCCGGCCGGCGACGACGTCCTCCCGGACACTGGCCGACAGCACGACGTGGAACGGGCCGAAGACCAGGTCCATCGCCCGCAGGACGACGACGGCGACCGGTCCCGCCACGGCGCCGGCCACCGAGGGCAGCGTGACGGTGTACGACAGGTCGACGGCCGCGGCGACGCAGTACACCGACCCCACCCCCAACCCGCGCCGCAGGCCCGGGCGGACAGCCGCGGGCGCGGCGACGGGGCGGCGCAGCAGCACCCAGGCCAGGACGGCGACCTGCGCGGGCACCGCGACGACGTCGACCCGCAGGTCGAGGGCGACGAACACGGCGCCGCCGAGCAGGGTCCCAACTGCGGTCAACTGCGGGACGAGGTTCGCCCGCCGGGGCGTGCGGGTGCCCGCGGTGGCCCAGAAGAACGCCTCGAGCGGCAGTTGCAGGAGCACCGGTGCGAGCAGGATCAACCGGTCGGCGGCGCCGGTGTCCGGCAGCGCCACCGTGGCGCACAGGTAGCCCACCACGGCGACCGGCGCGAGCGTCGCGGCGGCGACGCGGCCCGCCCAGCTCTCCACGTGCCAGTTTCCCGGGACCAGGCCGGCGGAGAGGGGCCGGCCGACCAGAGCCTCCAACAGCGTGTACGGGATGGCAAGCAGCGCGCCCTGCAACGCCACCGCCGGCAGCCGGTCGGTGTCCGCCCAGGACGCCAGCAGGAAGACGTACACGCTGCACAGCCGGGTGAGCGCCTGCACCGACAGCTGCGAGCCCTGCAACCGTGCTCCGACGGCGAGCAGTGGCCGCACGGCTCAGGCCCGCCGCGCGTCGGCGTCGGGGGCGTCCGGCGCGGGGTGGACGGCCGGCTCGTCGGGGGCGGAGGCGGGGGCGTCGGGCGCGGGATGGACGGCCGGCGCGTCGGAGGCGGGGGCGTCGGCAGGGGTGGGGGCGAGCCAGGCGACGGGCCAGGCAGCGGGCCAGGGGGCGGCCACGGGTGGGTCGTCCAGGCGCAGGCCGTACGCCACGAACGCGGCCAGGCACATCATCGCGCCCGGGTACTCCCACGCCTCGATCACCAGGAACGAGGCGGCCAGGCCGGCCAGCACCGCGACGTGCAGCACGGACGCCGGGTGCGCGGCGGTGCGCCGCCACAGCCGCACCAGCCCGTACCCGATGCCGGCGACCAGGACGACCATCGCCCACAGGCCGTACTGGAGGCCGACGCTGACGAAGTAGTTGTCGACGAAGACCTGCGGGCCGGCCGTCACCCGGGACGTGGTGGCCGCGCCGACCCCGCCGATCCCGTACCCCCAGAGGGGCAGGCCGCCCCCGAGCAGCCCGGCCCAGACGTCGAACCGTTCGAAGAGGCTGCGGGCGCCGGTGGCGCCGACGGCCGCGAAGCCCACGGCCACGCAGGCGACCACGCCCAGGCCCACCAGCCGCGCGCGGCGTCGCCCGGCGGCCCCGCCGGAGCGGTCGAGCAGCACGGCAGCGAGCACCCCCGCCACCACCAGCAGCGCCCCCGACCGGCTGGTACTCAGGGCCAGGCAGGCGACGGCGGCGACCCCTCCGGCGTGCCAGGGCCACGGGGCGCGCCGGGCACGCCGGGTCAGCCACAGGGTCACGTAGCCGAGCAGGTACGCGCCGGCCAGGATGCCCAGCTCGCCGTTGAACTCGGTGAGGCCGGGCGCCCGGAAGGTGTCGCCGATGTAGCGGACCGCCCGGTCCTCCTCGAAGCCCCACCGCACCAGCCGGGCCGGACCGACCGCCAACTCCCCGACCGCCGCCACGGCGTTGGCCACGAGCAGCCAGGACAGGGCGGTCAGCACCGTCCGCACCTGGGGCCGCGTCAGCGCGGCGAGCACCACGAGCAGCAGCAGCGGGACCAGGGTCAGCCGGACGCCGACGAGGGTCTGGGCCGCACCGTGGTGGGCGACGCCGATCAGGCTCCACACCGCCACGACCAGCAGCACCGCCGCGCCGGTGAGGAGCCGGGTCCGGGTCCACCGGCCGAGCAGCGCGGTACGCGTGAAGAGGACGCCGACCACCGCGGCGGCGGAGACGCTGAGCACGTACTCGCGGCCGCCGAACGCGTCGCCGACGAGCCACTGGACGCCGGTCATCCACAGCCCCAGCGGGGCGTTGAGGACGATCAGCACGTACACCAGGCCGGGCACCGGGCGGGCCGCGACGACGCCGAGGCCGGCCAGGAAGAGGGGCGCCACCGGGGAGACGCCGGCCAGCGCGCAGCCGACGACGGCCAGCAGGAGCAGCGCGCCGGCGACCAGCCAGGGGGTGGGCGGGCGGCGGCGGGCCGGGGCCGTTCCGGGTGCCGTCGCGTCGGGCCGGCGCCCGGTGTCGGGAATCATCGGCGGGTCACCTCGGGTCGCTGGCCGGCACCGGCTGGGGCGCCGACCGTCCGGTAGGTCTCGACGACGGCGTCGACGTGCCGGTCCCAGTCGAGGCGTGCCCCGTCGGCGGCGGCCGACGCGGCCATCGCCGCGTACTCGTCGTCGGGGGTCCGGACGGCGCGGCGCAGCAGTTGAGCCAGCTCGTCCCGGGTGCGGAAGACCAGGACCGAGGCGTCCCCGGCCATCGGCGGCCGGGCCATGTCGCTGGCGAGGATGGGCCGCGCCGCCATCAGCGCCTCCGCGCAGACCAGGCCGAACGTCTCGGCGCACTGGCTGGGGAACACGAGCCAGCCCGCCCGCAGGAACGCGGCACGCTTGCCCTCGGCGTCGAGGTAGCCGAGGTACCGCACGGAGTCCGACCGCTCGGCCACCCGCTCGACCTCGGCGCGCAGCGGGCCGTCGCCGCCGACGAGCAGCGTGCCGCCGACCGCGTCGGCGGCCTCCGCCCAGGCGTCGAGCAGCAGGTCCACGCCCTTGTGCCGGTCCAGTGCGCCGAGGTAGAGGAAGACGCGGCGGTCGCCGGGCGGCCAGTCGCGCGGCCCGGCCGGCAGCGGCACGGCGAGCGGCAGGAGCCGGGTTGCCGGCCGCGCCCCCGAAGCGCCGGCCAGGACCCGCAGGCGGGTGCGCTCGGACGGGAACAGCAGGGTGCAGCGCCGGAACTGCCGCAGCACCCACCGGGACCGCAGCCGCAGCAGCGCGTCCACGGCGGTCGAGCGGCCCAGGTTGCCCAGGGCGTTGTTGGGGTCGCGGACGGCGTGGTCGTGCACGGAGTGGCAGGTGGGCCACCGCCGCGACAGCCGCGCCACCGGCCGGACGCCGAGCCCCTGCCAGTTGTGCAGGTGCACCACGTCGGGGTCGAAGTCGCGCAGGTCGTCCGGGCCCAGTCCGGTCGGGTCGACCAGGTCGCCCAGGTGGGTGCAGAGCTTGGCCAGCCGGGGGGCGAGCCGGGCCAGGCGGGCCGAGACCCGCTCGCCGACCGGCCGGTCCTCCGGGTGCTCCGCGTCGGGCGTCCGGCTGTAGACGCGGACCTCGTGGCCACGGTCGGCGAGCGCCCGGGACAGGTCCCGGACGTACCGCTCCGCGCCGCCCCGGACGGCGAAGCCGGAGTGCACCATGGCGATCCGCACGGCCGTCACCGCCCCGCCGGTCGGGTGGCCGCCGGCGCCCCGGCGAGCAGGTCGGCGAGGTGGGCCGTCGCGGTGCGCCAGGACCGGCCGCACTCCCCCACCGGCGGTCGGGGCGCTGTCGTCGCCTCGGTCACCGCGTCGACGAGGGCGCGCGGCGTCCAGGTCGTCATCCGGGCCGCCCGCCCGCCGGTGGCCTCGTGCAGGGCCGGGTCGGGGGAGACGACCACCGGCGTGCCGAGCCGCAGTGCCTCGGCCGCCGGCAGCCCGTAGCCCTCGAAGTGGCTGGGCATCAGGAACGCGGCGGCGCCGGCGATCGTGGCGGCGTACCCGTCCTCGGGGAGACGGTCCAGGAACAGCACCCGCTCCGCCGCGGCGCAGCGGGCGACGGCGGCCTCGAACTCCGGCACCCGCTGCCCGCCGGTGAGCACCGCGAGCACGTACCCGGGCAGGTCGGGCAGGGCGTCGACCGCGATCTCGACGCCCTTGTGCGCGGCGTGCCCGGCCACGGCCAGGTAGCGCCCACCGCCAGCGACCCGCGCGGCCAGCGGGGCGGGCAGCGGGCCGGAGGCGGTGTCGAGGCTGCTGCCCGGGTGCCAGACCGCCGTGCGGTCGTCCCGGACGCCGTACAGGCCGAGGAGATCGTGCCGGGTGCGGGCGCTGACGCAGAGCAGCCGCGCGGACCGGCCGATCGCGGTGCCGTAGCTGACCCGCCGGTACTGCCGGACGGCACCCGACAGGCCGTGCGGCCAGAGCCGGAACGCGAGGTCGTGCACGACGGTGGTGACGGGCAACCGGCTGCCCCGCACGGCGAGCGACGGGCTCAGCGACAGCACCCTGGTGGCGGGGGCGGCACCCCGGTCGGTGCGGCCGGTGACGCCGCGCAGGGCGGTGGCCGCAGACGCGATCGCCCGGGCCCGGTCGGCCGGCTGCCGGCTGACCACCTCGACCTGGACGGCCGGGTCGGTCGGGGGGACGACCCAGGCGGGTGGCGCGGCGACGACCCGGAGCCGCTGCGGGCCGGGCCAGTGCCGGACGACCTCGGTGAGCACCCGGGTGATCCCGCCGTCCCCGACGCCGCAGCATTCGAGGACGGTCGTGTCGACCCGCTCAGCCGGACTCATGCGCGACCCACTCGGCCATCCGGGCCGCGAAGCTGTCCCGCCCGAACCCGGCCGCGTGCCGGCGGGCCCGGTCGGGGTCGAGCCCGTCGAGCCGGCGCAGGGCCGCGGCGTGGCGGGTCGGTTCCCGCGATGCGACGAGGAATCCCGTCTCGCCCTCCACGACGGTCTCCAGCAGCCCGCCGGCGCGCAGCCCGACGACCGGGGTGCCGCACGCCTGGGCCTCGACCGGGATGATGCCGAAGTCCTCGTGCGCGGGGAACAGCAGGGCTCGGGCGCCCCAGTACAGCTCCCGGAGCCGCTCCCGGCCGGGCCGCGACTCGAACGTCACCGGGACGGACGCCCGCGCGGCCAGCCGGCGCAACCGGGCCTCCTCCGGGCCGCCCCCGGCGAGGACGAGCGGCAGGCCCGCCTCGTCGGCGGTCGCGATCATCAAATCGAAGTTCTTGTACGGGATCCACCGCCCGACCCCGAGCAGGTACTCGCGGGCCTGGTCGCGCTGGGCGGCCGGCGGGTCGGCGAAGAAGTCGACGTCGACGGGCGGGTGGATGACCACCGCGTCGCGCCCCCAGTACCGGCGGATGCGGGCCTGGACCTCGCGGGAGTTCGCGGCGTAGGCGTGCACGTGCCGGCTGAGCCGGACGTCCACCGCCTGCAACGCCCGGCGTGGCCCGCTCAGCAGCCGCCCCGCGCCGCGCCCGTCGAAGTCGGGGCTCCAGACGTACCGGGCCGGAGAGTGGACGTAGCTCAGGTGCCGCGTCCGCTCGGGCGGACCGAACCGGGCCGTGTGGCCGAAGGCGTGACTGGAGGAGATCACCACGTCGTACCCGGCGGGACGGGCGGCGGCACGCCAGGCCAGCGGCAGGAACGGCAGCGCGAGGGCCTTGCTGCGGCGCAGCGGCGTCCGGGCCAGCCAGGACTCCCGCAGGCGCAGCCGGTCCCGGGGGACGTCGGACTCGGCCCACAGCACGAACCGGTCGGCGTGCGGGACCAGGTCGGCGATGGCGAGGAAGACGTTCTCGGACCCGCCGGCCGCGCTGAACCACTCGTGGACGAGCGCGACGGAGCGCCCGGCCAACAGCGGCGGGCCGACGTGCGGGGCCGACACGGGACCGGCGTCCTCGACCGACGTCATGACTTGTCGCCCAACCCGATGCTCCCCAGGGACACGGTGCGCCACCTCGGACCGGGCGCCCAAGAACCCGCCTGGGCGGGCGGTGTCACACCGGTCCCCCGACGGCCGTGTCCATTAATGACGCCGCCGCAGCCGTTGTCAACTCCCGCGACGACCGTCAGCTGGTGCGCCGCCACAGGTCCCGCAGCGCATCCCAGTTCCCGCCGACGCCGGCCTCGCAGAGCGTCTCCAGGTAGAGCGCTGCGAGCCCGTCGTCGCGGTCCCACCACACCCCGCAGATCGTCCGGCCGTCGTCGCCCTTGAAGGCGTACTCGATGTAGCTGCCGGCGGCCCCGCTGACGCCGCCGGTGGTCCGGGTGGCCTCCCGCAGGCCGGGGGCGAGGGAGCCGCCGGCCAGGTTGAGCTGCTGCCGGTAGGCCCGCGCGGTGTCCTTCGTGGACCTGGCTTCGTAGAGGCCGAAGTGCAGGGACAGCCCGCCGTAGCGGCAGAACACGTGCCGCTTCTCGTCGGCCGGCCGCTTGGGCCCGCCGGCCTCGGTGTCGGCCGCGCAGCCGCCCATCCGGGCCAGCCACGGCTCGGCCAGCGGTGCGAGGTCGCCCTCGAACTTGGGCTTGTTGAGGGAGAACTGGTTCGCCTCGAACGGCGCCACGGTGGGGCTGGCCGAGGGGCCCGGGCCGGGAGCGGCCCCGTCGTCATCGAGGGTGGTGCCGACGAACACCCCGGCGCCGCCGGCGACGACCGCCGCCAGCACCACCATGGCGGCCCAGAGTCCGGTGCGGCTGCGCCGGGGCGGGTCCACCGGCGCGATCCGCCGGCCGGGCGCGGAGAACGTGTCGTACGGCGGGGAGCTGCCGGGCGTCGGCTCGGCGGCCGGTGAGAGCGGCGCTCCGGAGACCGGCTGCGGCGTCACCGCCCACGGCTGGGGCACCCAGGGCAGTTGGGGCGGGCCCGACGTCGGCTGCGGGGGCACCGACACCGGCTGGGGCGGCGCCGACGTGGGCTGTGGTTGGGCCGAGATCGGCTGGGGCGAGACCGGCTGGGCCGACATCGGTTGAGCCGACATCGGCTGAGCCGAGATCGGCTGGGGCGACATCGGTTGGGGCGGTGGAGGCGGCGTTGACCCGCCCGCCACGGGCCGGTAGTCCATGCCGAGGGTCTGGAACAGCCGCTGCGGCGCGCCGGCCTCCGTCGGCGGGTATGCCACCCAGGGGTGGGCGGCGGAGAAGTCGGCGGCGAGGTAGCGGTGGCCGTCGGCCGTCTGGGCGAGCGTGTTCGCCACGTTCGCGAAGGCCTCCCGCCAGCGCTGGTCCGCCGCCGCGACGCCGTCCAGCACCACCACGAGCGCCGGCCGCCCCTGACCGTCCACGGCGGACCATGCCCGGCCGACCTGGCAAGCCCCCACGGCCTCGGTGAACTTGTACGCGCCCTCCGGCTGCATGCCCCACTCCTCTGCTCACCCGCCGTGCGGATAGTACAGAGACGGCGCGACAACGGCGGTGCTCACGGGTTGCCTCTGAAAGTTTTGATGCATAGAGTCGACGAATGAATGACGGACGCACCGTCGGGGCGCCCACCGACCGGGTGGTCGACCTGTTCCGGGGCGTCCGGCTCACCCCGACCCAGCGCCGGATCGCGCACAGCCTGGTGCAGCACGCCGCCACGGCGGCGTACCTCTCCGCCGCCGAGGTGGCCGAGCTGGCCGGGGTCAGCCAGCCGTCGGTGACCCGGTTCGCCGTGGCACTCGGCCACGACGGCTACCCGGCGCTGCGCCGCCGGCTGCGCGAGCTGACCGGCGCCGCCACCGGCGGGCCCTCCGGCGGCGGCAACGAGCTGCAACGCGCCGTCCGGGCCGAGCTGGGCAACCTGGAGCGGCTGGCCGGACAGCTCGCCGACCGGGGCCGGATCGCCGAGACGGGCGAGCTGCTCGCCGCGAGCCGCCCCCTGCCGGTGCTCGGGCTGCGGGCCGCCGCGCCGCTGGCCGCCTACTTCGCGTACTTCGCCGCCAAGGTGCACCCGGACGTGCGGGTGCTCGACGACGGCGGCAGCCTGCTCACCGATCGCCTTGAGCAGGCGGCCGCAGCCGGGGCGACCGCCCTGCTGGCGTTCGTGCTGCCCCGCTACCCCCGGGAGACCCTGGACGCGCTGCGTGAGGCGCGGGCCGCCGGGCTGACCGTGGTGGCCATCACGGACTCACCGGTCAGCCCGGCCACCGAACACGCCGAGGTGGTGCTCCCCGCCGCCGTCGGCACCGATCTCGTGTTCGACCTGCACACCGCCCCGATGACCCTGGCGATGGTGGTCCTCCAGGCCATCTGCGACGCCGCGCCCGCCGAGACCCAGCGCCGGCTGGAGGCGTTCGAGTCCTCCGCCGCCCGCCGCCAGTTGTTCCTCGGCTGAGAGGAGAACCGAGATGCCCCAGCCCGTCCGCGCCGCCCGCGGCACCGCGCTGACCGCCCGGGGGTGGCCGCAGGAGGCCGCCCTGCGGATGCTGATGAACAATCTCGACCCGGAGGTGGCCGAGCGCCCCGACGACCTCGTCGTCTACGGCGGCACCGGGAAGGCCGCGCGGGACTGGCCGTCGTACCACGCGCTGGTGCGCACGCTCACCGACCTGCGCGAGGACGAGACGATGCTGGTGCAGTCCGGCCGACCGGTCGGGGTGCTGCGCACCCACGAGTGGGCGCCCCGGGTGCTGCTGGCCAACTCCAACCTGGTCGGCGACTGGGCCACCTGGCCGGAGTTCCGCCGCCTGGAGCAGCTCGGCCTGACCATGTACGGACAGATGACCGCCGGGTCGTGGATCTACATCGGCACCCAGGGCATCCTCCAGGGCACGTACGAGACGTTCGCCGCCGTCGCCGCGAAACGATTCGCCGGGACGCTGGCCGGGACGCTGACGCTGACCGCCGGGTGCGGCGGGATGGGCGGGGCCCAGCCCCTCGCGGTCACCATGAACGGCGGCGCGTGCCTCATCGTCGACGTGGACCGCACCCGGTTGGACCGCCGGGTCCACGACCGCTACCTCGACGAGGTCGCCGACTCCCTGGACGACGCGGTGGGGCGGGTGCTCGCCGCGAAGCGGGACCGCCGGGCGCTCAGCGTCGGCGTGGTGGGCAACGCCGCCACCGTCTTCCCCGAGCTGCTGCGCCGGGGCGTGGAGATCGACATCGTCACCGACCAGACCAGCGCGCACGACCCGCTGTCGTACCTGCCGGAGGGCATTGAGCCCGCCGACGCCGGGGACTACGCGAAGGCGAAGCCGGCCGAGTTCACCGACCGGGCCCGGGCGTCGATGGCCCGGCACGTCGAGGCGATGGTCGGCTTCCTCGACGCGGGGGCCGAGGTCTTCGACTACGGCAACTCGATCCGGGGCGAGGCGCGCCTCGGCGGGTACGAGCGGGCCTTCGACTTCCCCGGTTTCGTGCCGGCGTACATCCGGCCGCTGTTCTGCGAGGGCAAGGGCCCGTTCCGGTGGGCGGCGCTCTCCGGCGACCCGGCCGACATCGCCGCCACCGACCGGGCGATCCTGGACCTGTTCCCGGAGAACGAGTCCCTGGCCCGGTGGATGCGGCTGGCCGGTGAGCGGGTCGCCTTCCAGGGCCTGCCGGCCCGGATCTGCTGGCTCGGCTACGGCGAGCGCGACAAGGCGGGGGTGCGGTTCAACGAGATGGTCGCCTCCGGTGAGCTGAGCGCGCCGGTCGTCATCGGCCGGGACCACCTGGACTGCGGCAGCGTGGCCAGCCCGTACCGGGAGACCGAGGCGATGGCCGACGGCTCCGACGCGATCGCCGACTGGCCGCTGCTCAACGCGCTGGTCAACACCGCCAGCGGGGCGTCCTGGGTGTCCATCCACCACGGCGGCGGGGTCGGCATCGGCCGGTCCATCCACGCCGGCCAGGTCTGCGTCGCCGACGGCACCGCGCTGGCCGGGCAGAAGATCGAGCGGGTGCTGACCAACGACCCGGCGATGGGCGTCATCCGGCACGTCGACGCCGGCTACGACGCCGCCCGCGAGGTCGCCGACCACACCGGCGTACGGGTGCCGATGGCCGAGGGCCGGGCATGACGGCGGACCACGCGGACCACGCGGACCTGGCCGGCCGGTTCCGGGCGCTCTGGGACTCCATCGCCCCGGTCGGCCGGGACCCGGGCAGCGGCGGCTACCTCCGGTACGCGTTCACGGAGCCGGAGCTGGCGCTGCGCGACTGGTTCCGGGCGCAGGCCGCCAGCCGGGGCATGCCGGTCACCGCCGACGGCAACGGAAACCTCTTCGCCCGCTGGGGCGACCCGGCCGCCGGGGACGCGGTGCTGACCGGCAGCCACTTCGACTCGGTGCCGCACGGCGGCGCGTACGACGGGCCGCTCGGCATCGTCAGCGCGTTCCTCGCCGTGGACGAGCTGCGCGCCGCCGGGGCCACCCCGGTCCGTCCCCTCGTCGTGGCCGCGTTCGCCGAGGAGGAGGGCGCCCGGTTCGGCGTACCGTGCCTGGGGTCGCGGCTGCTCACCGGCGCGCTCGACCCGGGCCGCGCGGCCGGACTGCGCGACGCCGACGGGGTGAGCCTGGCCGAGGCGCTGGGCGACCGGCCCGCGGGTGCCCGGCCCGACCTGCTGGGCGGGTTCTCGTGCTTCGTGGAGCTGCACGTCGAGCAGGGCCGCGCGCTGGTCGAGCGCGACGCGCCGGTCGCGGTCGCCAGCGCCATCTGGCCGCACGGCCGCTGGCGCTTCGACTTCCACGGCGAGGGCAACCACGCCGGTACGACCCTGATGGCCGACCGCCGCGACCCCATGCTCACGTACGCGTTCACGGTGCTCGCGGCGAACAAGGAGGCCCGGCTGCGGGGCGCGCACGCCACGGTCGGTCGGGTCCGGGTCGAGCCGAACGCCACCAACGCGATCCCGTCGAAGGTGACCGGCTGGCTGGACGCCCGCGCGGCCGAGCCGGACACGCTGACCGGCCTGGTCGACGCGGTGCGCGCCAAGGCCACCGAGCGGGCCGGCCGGGACGGCACGGAGGTCACCCTCACCGAGGAGTCGGCGACCCCGCTGGTCGCCTTCGACGGCGGCCTCGGCGGACGGTTGGCGGCGCTGTTGGGTGCGCCGGTGCTGCCCACCGGGGCGGGTCACGACGCCGGGGTGCTGGCCGGGCACCTGCCCACCGCAATGCTGTTCGTGCGCAACCCGACCGGGGTGTCGCACTCCCCCGCCGAGGCGGCCACCGACGCCGACTGCGCCGCCGGGGTCACCGCCCTGGCCCGGGCCTTGAAGGAGCTGACATGCGTCTGATCCAGCTTCCGACGGCCGGGCCGGGGCTTCCGACGGCCGGGCCGGCTACGAACCCAGGGCCGGGCCGACGCACGCCGGCCGGCGGGGACGGCGTGGCTCAGCCGCACACCCCGGCCGGCGCGAACCCCACCCGAGGCGGCCCGCGCACGCCGGCCCGCCCGCCCACCCTGGGCCCTATGGAGCTGCCCGCACAGACGGGGCAGCTCCACATGGGGCGGAAGAGGTGACCCCGATCCGCTGGCTGGCCGAGTACGCCTGGCTGCCCGACCGGGCCGAGCCGACCGCCGACGTGCTGATCGAGGCCGAGGACGGCCGGATCACCGCCGTCACCCCGCTCGGCGGAACGGGCACGCCCACAGCCGGGGTGGAGGTGCTCGGCGACGCCACGCGGCTGCCCGGGCTGACCCTGCCCGGGCTGGCCAACGCCCACTCGCACGCGTTCCACCGGGCGCTGCGCGGGCGCACCCACGGCGGCCGGGGCGACTTCTGGACCTGGCGGGACGTCATGTACGACGTGGCGGCCCGGCTCGACCCGGACAGCTACCTGGCCCTGGCCCGGGCCGCGTACGCCGAGATGGCGCTGGCCGGGATCACCTGCGTCGGCGAGTTCCACTACCTGCACCACGGCCCCGACGGCACACCGTACGCCGACCCGAACGCGATGGGCGCGGCCCTGGTCGAGGCCGCCACGCAGGCCGGGATCCGGCTCACCCTGCTGGACACCTGCTACCTGACCGCCACCGTGGACGGCGAGCCGCTGACCGGGCCGCAGCGGCGGTTCGGCGACGGCGACGCGCTGCGCTGGGCCGACCGGGCCTCGGCCCTCGCCGACACCGTCGAACGGACCGACGGCACCGGGCGGACCGGCAGCACCGAACGGACCGGCGGCACCGGGCGCGTGCTGGTCGGGGCGGCGGTGCACTCGGTCCGTGCGGTGCCGGCGGAGCAGCTCGCCACCGTGGCCGGCTGGGCCGACCGGCGCGGGGCGCCGCTGCACCTGCACCTGTCCGAGCAGCCCGCCGAGAACGACGCCTGCCGGGCCGCGCACGGCCGCACGCCGGCCCGGCTGCTGGCCGACCACGGGGTGCTCGGCCCGGGCACCGTCGCCGTACACGCCACGCACCCCACCAGCGCCGACGTGACGCTGCTCGGCGACACGGGCACGGGGGTCTGCCTCTGCCCCACCACCGAGCGGGACCTCGCCGACGGGATCGGGCCGGCCCGCCGGCTGGCCGAGGCGGGCGTCGCGCTGAGCCTGGGCAGCGACAGCCACGCCGTGATCGACCTGTTCGAGGAGGCCCGCGCGGTGGAGCTGGACGAGCGGTTGCGCACCCGACGCCGGGGGCACTTCAGCGGTGCCGAGCTGGTCGGCGCGGCCACCGTCGCCGGGCACGCCGCGCTCGGCTGGGGCGACGCCGGCCGGCTGTCGGTCGGCGACCGGGCCGATCTGGTGACGGTACGGCTGGACAGCGCCCGGACCGCCGGGGTGCCGCCGGTCGGCGCGTTCTTCGCGGCCACCGCCGCCGACGTGACGCACGTGGTGGTCGACGGGCGGACGGTCGTGGCCGACGGCCGGCACCTGACCGTGGACGTGCCGGCGGAGCTGCGGCATGCCATCCAGGCGGTGACCTCGTGAGCCCGGGCAACTGGCAGCACCGGCCGGCCGGGCCGGGCGATCGGGTCCGGCCGGCGCCGCGGAACACCGGCAGCCTGCTCATCGACAAGATCGGGGAGCTGGTCACCAACGACATCAGCGGCGAGGGCGGGCCGCTGGGTATCCGCCGGGACGCCGCCGTGCTGGTCGAGGACGGGCAGGTGGTCTGGGTCGGGCCGGCCCGGGACGCCCCGGCCGCCGACCGGCGGATCGACGCCGAGGGGGCGGCCGTGCTGCCCGGGTTCGTGGACAGCCACGCCCACCTGGTGTTCGCCGGGGACCGGGCCGCCGAGTTCGCCGCCCGGATGGCCGGCCAGCCGTACACCGGCGGCGGCATCCGGACCACGGTCGGCGCGACCCGGGCGGCCTCCGACGACACGCTGCGGGCCACCGTGCGCCGGCTGGTCGGCGAGGCGATGCGGCAGGGCACCACCACCATCGAGGTCAAGAGCGGGTACGGGCTGACCGTCGCCGACGAGGCCCGTTCGCTGCGGATCGCCGCCGAGTTCACCGAGGACACCACCTTCCTCGGCGCGCACGTGGTTCCCGCCGAGTACTCCCACCGTCCCGACGACTACGTGGGCATGGTGTGCGGGCCGATGCTGGCCGCCGCCGCCCCGTACGCCCGCTGGATCGACGTGTTCTGCGAGCGGGGAGCCTTCGACGTGGACCACGCTCGGGCGATCCTCGCCTGCGGGCAGGCCGTCGGGCTCGGCGTGCGGGTCCACGCCAACCAGCTCGGCCCCGGGCCGGGCGTGCAGCTCGGCGTGGAGCTGGGCGCGGCCAGCGTGGACCACTGCACCCACCTGTCCGACGCCGACATAGACGCGCTCGCGTCGCGCCGGGTCGGCTGCATGTGCCCGGACGGCCCGCACACCACCACCGTCGCCACGCTGCTGCCCGGGGCGGAGTTCTCCACCCGTTCGCCGTACCCGGACGCGCGCCGGCTGCTCGACGCCGGCGTCACCGTGGCCCTGGCGACAGACTGCAACCCCGGCTCGTCGTACACCTCGTCGATGCCGTTCTGCATCGCACTCGCCGTACGCGAGATGCGGATGACCCCGGCGGAGGCGGTCTGGGCCGCGACGGCAGGTGGGGCGGCGGCCCTGCGCCGCAGCGACGTGGGGCGGATCGCGCGGGGCGCGCGCGCCGACCTGATGATCCTCGACGCCCCGTCGTACCTGCACCTGGCCTACCGGCCCGGTGTCCCCCTGATCCGCCAGGTTCTGCACAACGGAGTGCCGCAATGTCGATCGTGACCGTCCAGCCCACCGGGATCCGCCCCGCCGACGTGCTCGCCGTGGCCCGAGGCAGCGCCCGGGTCGCCCTCGCCCCGTCCACCGTGGACGCGATGGCGGCCAGTCGGTCCATCGTGGACCGTATCGAGGCCGCTGGCCGGCCCGTGTACGGCGTCTCCACCGGATTCGGGGCCCTCGCGAACACCTTCGTCGCGCCGGAGCGGCGCGCGGAGCTGCAACACGCGCTGATCCGCTCGCACGCCGCCGGGGTGGGCGCGCCGATGCCGCGCGAGGTGGTCCGGGCGATGATGCTGCTGCGGGTCCGCTCGCTGGCGCTGGGCCACTCCGGGGTCCGTCCGCTGGTCGCCGAGGCCCTGGTCGACCTGCTCAACCACGACGTCACCCCGTGGGTGCCGGAGCACGGCTCGCTCGGCGCGTCCGGCGACCTGGCCCCGCTGGCGCACTGCGCACTGGTGCTGCTCGGCGAGGGCTGGGTGCTCGGCCCGGCCGGCGAGCGGATCGACGCCGCCGACGCGCTGCGCGGGGCCGGGCTGACCCCGGTGAAGCTGGCCGCGAAGGAGGGGCTGGCGCTGATCAACGGCACCGACGGCATGCTCGGCATGCTGCTGCTGGCCATCAACGACGCGGCGCACCTGTTCGCCATGGCCGACGTGACGGCCGCCCTGGCCATCGAGGCGATGCTCGGCTCGGAGCGGCCCTTCCTGCCGGAGCTGCACGCGATCCGCCCGCACCCCGGCCAGTCGGCGTCGGCGGCGAACATCCACCGGCTGCTCCAGAAGTCGGCGGTGATGGACTCGCACCGCGACGACCTGGCGCACGCCGTGCAGGACGCGTACTCGATGCGCTGCGCGCCGCAGGTCGCCGGGGCGGCCCGGGACACCCTGGACTTCGTCCGGACCGTGGCCGACCGGGAGCTGGTGTCCGTGGTGGACAACCCGGTGGTGCTGCCGGACGGCCGGGTCGAGTCCACCGGAAACTTCCACGGCGCCCCGCTCGGCTTCGCCGCCGATTTCCTGGCCATCGCCGCCGCCGAGGTGGGGGCGATCTCCGAGCGTCGGGTGGACCGGCTGCTCGACGTGACCCGGTCCCGGGAGCTGCCGGCGTTCCTCTCCCCCGACGCCGGGGTCAACTCCGGGCTGATGATCGCCCAGTACACGGCCGCCGGGATCGTCGCGGAGAACCGCCGGCTGGCCGCCCCCGCGTCGGTGGACTCCCTGCCCACCAGCGGGATGCAGGAGGACCATGTCTCGATGGGCTGGGCGGCGACGAAGAAGCTGCTCACCGTGCTGGACAACCTGACCAGCCTGCTCGCGGTGGAGCTGCTGGCCGCCGTACGCGGGCTCCAGCTACGCGCCCCGCTGACGCCGTCGCCGGCCGGCCGGGCCGCCCTGGCCGCGCTCGGCGAGGCAGCCGGGGAGCCCGGGCCCGACGTGTTCCTCGCCCCGCTGATGGAGGCGGCCCGGGCCGTGCTGGCCGGGCCGGACCTGCGGGCCGCCATCGAGCGGGAGATCGGCCCGCTCGGCTGACCATTTCGGGGTGGCGCGTGCCGGACACCCGGCACGGGCCACCCCGGTCGGTCCGTCGCCCGCCGTCAGGCCGCCGGCGGGATGACCTTGGCGATCAGCTTGGCCAGCTCGCGCAGCGCCTTGCCCCGGTGGCTGATCGCGTCCTTCTCCGGCGGGGTCAGCTCCGCGTTGGTGCGGTCCTGGCCGTCGCCGAGGAAGATCGGGTCGTACCCGAAGCCGCCCTCGCCGCGCGGCGCGCGCAGCAGCCGGCCGGCCTGCCGGCCGTCGACCAGGTGCTCCTTGCCGCCGGGCAGCACCAGGGCCACCGTGCAGACGAACGACGCGCCCCGGTTGTCGTCGGGCAGGTCCGCGATCTGGTCCAGCACGAGCTGGAAGTTGGCCCGGTCGTCGCCGTGCCGGCCGGCCCAGCGGGCGCTGAACACCCCCGGCATCCCGTTCAGGGCGTCGACGGCGATGCCGGAGTCGTCGGCGATGGTGAGCAGGCCCGTGCGCCGGCAGCCCTCCCGCGCCTTGATCAGCGCGTTCTCGCCGAAGGTCAGGCCGGTCTCCGGCAGCTCCGGGTACTCCTCGACGTCGTCGAGGCCGAGCAGGGCGACCCGGTGCGCGCCGAGCGCGCCGTCGAGGATCCGCTGGAGCTCGATCAGCTTCTTCCGGTTACGGGTGGCGAGCAGCACCTTGTTCATGAGAGAGCCTTCCGCTGGGCCTCGGCCAGTTCCGCGCAGCCGGCGACGGCCAGGTCGAGCAGGGCATCGAGCTGGTCGCGGGCGAAGACCCCGGACTCCCCCGTCCCCTGCACCTCGACGAACTCGCCGGTGCCGGTGCAGACCACGTTCATGTCGACCTCGGCCGCCACGTCCTCTTCGTAGCAGAGGTCCAGCCGGGCCTCGCCCGCGATCACGCCGACGCTCACCGCGGCGACGGAGCGGTGCATCACCTTCTCCGGCTTCCCGGCCAGCGACTTGCGGTCGGCCAGCCAGCTCACCGCGTCGTGCAGCGCCACGTACGCGCCGGTGATCGCCGCGGTGCGGGTGCCGCCGTCGGCCTGGAGGACATCGCAGTCCAGCACGACCGAGTTCTCGCCGAGCGCCTTGAGGTCGATGCCGGCCCGCAGGCTGCGGCCGATCAGCCGGGAGATCTCGTGGGTCCGCCCGCCCACCCGGCCCTTGACGCTCTCCCGGTCCGAGCGGGTGTTCGTGGCCCGGGGCAGCATCGCGTACTCGGCGGTCACCCAACCGAGCCCGGAGCCCTTGCGCCAGCGGGGCACCCCCTCGGTGACGCTGGCCGTGCAGAGCACCCGGGTTTCGCCGAACTCGACGAGCACGGAGCCCTCCGGGTGGGTGCTCCAGCCCCGAGTCAAGGTCACCGGTCGGAGTTGGTCGGGCCGCCGCCCGTCAGGTCGCGCCATGCCTGCACCCTATGTGGTGCGGTGATCGCACGGCCCCGGGGTGTCCCGCTGCCCGAGCCAGCCGCCTGCCGAAACCGGTCAGACGTCGTAGCAGCCGCCCGAGCGGACCACTTCCAGCGGCCCGTCGTACGCGGCGCCGGCCTCCTCGACGGTGAGCGCCTCGCTGCCCCACGCGGCGACCAGGTGGGTCAGCAGCAGCCGGCCCACCCCCGCCTTGGTGGCCGCCTCGCCGGCCTCCCGGCCGGTCAGGTGCAGGTCCGGTGGGTTGTCCACCCCGTCGAGGTAGCTGGCCTCGCAGAGGAAGACGTCGGCGTCCTGGGCCAGCCGCAGCAGCGCCTCGCACGGCGCGGTGTCGGACGAGTAGCAGAGCACCCGGCCGTCGTGCTCCAGCCGCACCCCGTACGTCTCGACGGGGTGGTTCATCCGGTCGACGGTGACGGTGAACGGGCCGATCGGGAACGTGCCCGGTTCGAGGCCGTAGAACTGGTAGACGTCCTCGACGGTGCTGTCCTCCTGCCCGTAGGCCAACGCCAGCCGGTCCGGCGCGCCGGAGGGGGCGTACACCGGCAGGGCCGGGCATGGGCCGTCCGGGGCGTACCGGCGCACCACCACGTATGCCACCGCGTCGAGCATGTGGTCGCAGTGCAGGTGGGTGAGGAGGATGGCGTCCGGAGCGTGCAGACCGGCGTAGCGCTGGAGGGTGGACAGCGCGCCAGAACCAAAGTCGATCAGGAGCCGGAACCCGTCGGCCTCGATTAGATAGGCCGAGCAGGGGGAGTCGGGGCCGGGGAAGCTCCCGGCACAGCCGAGGACGGTCAGTCGCATGAGGTTGTCCCGCTGTCACGAACCGTAGTCGTCACGTCGGCCGCCGTCCCGCCCATGATCTTCATCGACGTGTACGACACGCTGCGCAGCCTACGCTGGCGCGCGCCGGGGCAAGAATCATCTAGTGCAAGTTGTCATCAACGTGACACCCGCAGCCGTCACCGGTCCCGAGAACGGCGGACGGGCCGGACCGGTCAACCCGGTCCCGGCCCGTCCGCGCCGTCAGTCTCGCCCTCAGGCCCAGAGCTGCCCCTCCAGGGCCTCCTCGGCGTCGGCGAGGGTGCCGCCGTACGCGCCGGTGCTGAGGTACTTCCAGCCGCCGTCACAGACCACGAACGCGACGTCGGCCCGGCACCCGTCCCGGACCGCCTCGTGCGCCACCGCCAGGGCGGCGTGCAGGATGGCCCCGGTGGAGAAGCCGGCGAAGATCCCCTCCACCTCCACGAGCTGCCGGGTACGCAGCACCGCGTCCCTGGTGCCGACGGAGAACCGCCGGGACAGCACGGTGGCGTCGTAGAGCTCCGGGACGTACCCCTCGTCGATGTTGCGCAGCCCGTAGACCAACTCGCCGTAGCGGGGCTCGGCGGCCACGACCTGGATTCCCTCGACCTTTTCGCGCAGGTAGCGCCCGGTGCCCATGAGGGTGCCGGTGGTGCCGAGCCCGGCCACGAAGTGGGTGATCGTGGGCAGGTCCTGGAGCAGCTCCGGGCCCGTGGTCTCGTAGTGCGCCCGGGCGTTCGCCTCGTTGCCGTACTGGTAGAGCATCACCCAGTCGGGGTGTTCGGCGGCGATCTGCTTGGCGGTGGCGACGGCCTGGTTGGAGCCGCCGGCGGCCGACGAAAAGATGATCTCCGCGCCGTACATCCGGAGCAACTGGATCCGCTCGGTCGAGACGTTCTCCGGCATCACGCAGACCAGCCGGTACCCCCGCAGCTTCGCCACCATGGCCAGCGAGATGCCGGTGTTGCCGCTGGTCGGCTCCAGGATGGTGTCGCCCGGGCGGAGCCGGCCGTCGGCCTCGGCCCGGCGGACCATGAACATGGCCGCCCGGTCCTTGATGCTGCCGGTCGGGTTCCGGTCCTCCAGTTTGGCCCAGAGCCGCACCGGCGGCGCCCCCTCGGGCACCGTCGGTGAGAGCCGGGGCAGCCCGACCAGTGGCGTGCCGCCGCAGGCGTCCAACAGGCTGTCGTACCGCGCCATCGCCGCCCCGCCTCAGCGGGCGGCGGCGGCGCGCGTGGCTACCGTGTGCGAGGCGATCGCCGCCGCCGCGGCGAAGCCGAACGCGCCGCCGGCCACGGCCGGCAGGATGGTGATGCTGTCGCCGTCGTTGAGCTTGGCGTCGAGCGCGCCGAGGAAGCGGACGTCCTCGTCGTTGACGTAGACGTTGACGAAGCGGTGCAGCACGCCGGCGTCGGTGACCAGCCGGCCGCGCAGGCCGGCGTGCCGGGAGTCCAGGTCGGCGAGCAGGTCGGCGACCGTGTCGCCGGCGCCCTCGACGATCTTCGCGCCGCCGGTGTAGCTGCGCAGGATGGTGGGGATGCGAACCTCGATGGCCATGGTGTCGTGCTCCTTGTCCGGATGTGCGGTTGCTCGGTGACGGGAAGGAAGGAATGTCGCGGTGCCGCTGGGATCAGCGGTCGGAACACTCGTAGTCGACCGTCGCCGGGCTCTGCCCGAACATGTAGGACTGGACGGCGTTCGGGTCCACTGCGGCATCCACGATCCGGACCGGCTCCTCCGTCACCACGCCGTCGACGATCCGGTAGGAGCGGATCTCCTCGGTGTCGGGCTCGCGGGTGGAGACGAGCAGGTAGTGCGCGCCAGGCTCGCCGGCGAGGGAGACGTCGGTGCGCGACGGGTACGCCTCGGTCGCGGTGTGCGAGTGGTAGATGACGACCGGTTCCTCGTCGCGGTCGTCCATCTCCCGCCACAGCCGCAGGTGCTCCATCGAGTCGAACTCGTAGAACGTCATGGAGCGGGCCGCGTTCGCCATGGGGATGTGCCTGCTCGGGGTGTCGCTGCCGGCGGGACCGGCGACCACGCCGCACGCCTCGTCCGGGTGGTCCCGGCGGGCGTGGGCGACGATCGCGTCGATGATCGGCCGGTCGATGCTCAGCACGCCGTCCAGCCTAGCCCCTCCGCCCGCCCGCACGAGGGTGGCGACGGTCACGCTCAGTCGAGCATGGCGTTGAGCAGGGACTCCTGGAGGTACCCGAGGTAGGCGTAGACCGACAGTTGGAACACCCGGCTCGACGACGGGTCGGCGGCGACCGCCTCGTCCAGCTCCGCGCCGAGGTCCGTGCCGTCCTTGACCTCCAGCCGGACGCCCATCGCCAGGCGGGCGTCGTTGAGCGCCCGCAGCCACGCCTCGGCCGCCTCGGCGTCGAGCTGGACCTCGCCGCCGGAGGAGTCCGGCAGGGCGGCGAGGATCGCCCCGGCCTGGTCGATCTTGCCGGTCTTCAGGTCACCCTCGGTGTACCGGCGGAACTCCGCCGTGCCGGCCGAGTCGTCCGGGTAGACCTCGGGGAAGAGCCGGCCCAGCACCGGGTCGGAGTGGTCGAAGCCGTCGGTGAGCAGCCCCACCACCTCGGAGGCCACCTTGCGCAGCACCCGGACCTCGTCGACGGCGAGGGTGGCGACGTACCGGTCGCCCCGGCGCCGGAACATGCTCACGACCGCTCCACCGTGGCCCACAGCCCGTACGCGTGCAGCTGCGCCGCGTCGTGCTCCATCCGTTCCCGGGCGCCGCTGGAGACCACCGCCCGGCCCTTGTGGTGCACGTCCAGCATGAGCTTCTCCGCCTTCTCCCGGCTGTACCCGAACAACTTCTGGAAGACCCAGGTCACGTACGACATCAAATTCACCGGGTCGTCCCACACGATCGTCACCCACGGCCGGTCGGAGGCCGGCACCTCTTCGGTGGCCGGCGTCTCGACCGGTGCAACCTGCGGAGCCGCCATGCCCCCCATCGTGCCACCGGTTGCCGGGAAGCGATGAACCGGAACGCCGGACGGGCCCGGATCATCGGCCGGAGCCGCCCCGACGACCGGCGCGCGGGCCGGCCCGGCAGGACCTCGTCGGGGCTCCACCGGCCGGTCGGGGCCGGCGTCAGGCGAGCAGGGCGCCGTGATCGACCGCACCGGAAAGCACCGAGCCGAGCGAGCGGCGGACGGCCTCGAAGCGTCGGGAGACGTCCCGGGTCAGCTCCAGTTCGACCTCGCGCAGCGCCCGCTGCGCCCAGGACCGGGCGCCGCCCGGGTCGTCGTTGTCGGGGCTGCGCCAGTGCTGCCAGCAGCCACCGGAGAGCGCCACGGCAATCGGCGGGAGCACCTCGACACGTTCCCGGGCCGGGTAGCCGGAGACCGCGTCCACCGCACCGGCGCCGGAAAGTCCGGTCACCCCGGCGGTGCTGGTCACCAGCAGCACCCGGTCGAGGTCCCGGCCGGTCGGGTGGTCGGCGAGCCCCCAGCGGACGGCGTTGCCGATCCGCCGCCGGACCCCCTCGGGCACCGGGACGCCCAGGACCCGCCCTGCGGCATCGTCGAGCAGTGCCCGCACCGCCGCGTCGCACTGGGCGGTGGCGAGCAGGGAGATCGCCTCCAACTCGCGGTCGAGCAGCTGCGGCAGGCCGGCGCAGCCGACCCCGAAGACGATCTCCTGCACCACCCGCAGGTGGGTGTTGGCCAGCTCCAGGGCGACGTCCTGGCGGATCCGCTGGGCGCAGGAGCGGGCCTGCCGGTCCAGCCGGTCGGCCCACCCGGTCGCGTCCGCCCCGGGCGACACCGGGACCCGGCCGTGCGCCCCGGGCAGCACCGGCGGCTGGGCGCTGGCCCGGCGCAGCCCTTCGTCGGCGGCCCAGCCCACCAGCGCCCGCCGCAGCGCGCCGACGTCCTCCGGCCTGGCCGGGTACCAGTGGGCACCGGCCAGGGCCGGCACGGCGGCGAGCAGCGCCGCACGGTGCGCGGCCAGCACCACCTCGACCGGGCCCGCCGCGTCGACCGGGCCCGCCGCGTCGGCCGGGCCCGCCGCGTCGGCCGGCGGACGGGCGGGCCGCGGATCCACCGGCCCGCCCGTCCGCGCGGACCGCGTCGGCGGCCGGGTGACCCGGCCGCCGGAACCCGTCGGGACGGAAGCCCCCGTGCCGTCCGTCCACGCCGGGTCCCGGCGGCTGCGCGTCACCCGTCCCCGCGCCCCGGGCCCGTCCGATCGGCCCGAACCGGCACCCGGCCGCCCGTCCGGGGGCAGGGTCCAGCCCGAGACGCCGGGCGTCACCACGAAGAAGACCTCGGCCGCGGCGTGGGCGGCCTCGGCCAGCAGGTGCAACTCGGCGGCCGTGAACGCCTGGCCCGCCGCGATCACGAACAGCAGCGCCCCGGCCCGGCCGACCGCGTCGAGCAGCACCCGCCCGCCGGCGACGCCCAACGTGCCAGTGTCGGGCGTGTCGACGACGGTGAAGTGCCGCAGCAGCGGCTCGGCGACGGTCAGCTCGACCCGGCGCGGCGGCCGGGCCAACGCCGGGCCCGCCGCCGACTGGTCCGGCGCGTACGCGTGCGGCTGGCGGTAGCCGGGCACGTAGGCGGCCCGGGTCGGCACCCGGGCGTGGTCGACCAGCAGCCAACTCCCGGGCGGGACGGCGAGCATCCCCGGGGCGAGCCCCAGCAGGGAGGCGAGCACGTCACGCCGGGCGGCGCCGGCCGGGCCGGCGGCGACCACGGCGAGCGGGTCGTCCGGTCGAGGCTCGGTCACCCCGAGCTGGGTGGGCGTCGGGCCGCATCGCGGCGGGCCGGTCGGCCCGCTCGGTTCGTCGGACACGTCGACCGAGGGGAGCGGACCCGGCTGCATCAGGCTGCCTCCCGGTGAGGCGGCCGTGCTCGGACCCGGCCGCGCGGTTCGTCCGGCGGGGACACCTCCGGATGCGGGAAGACTACGGCCGGCGGGAACGTGAACCGCACAAAGCGAGTACTCAGCGCTGATCGACGGATTACTCAACTTCGGAGCGTCACCGCGCGCACGCGCACCGGCTTCGGTCGATATGCTGCCCCGATGAGTCGGTGGGAGTTCGTCGGCCGCAGGGATGAACTCGACCGTCTGCTGGCCGCGGCGACCGGCGCCGACGGGCGCGGGCTCTTCTACAGCGGGTCCGCCGGCGTCGGCAAGAGCCGGCTGCTGCACGAGGCACTGGCCGGGATCCCCACCGACGAGTACGCCGTCTGGACGATCGCGGCCAGCGCCACGACGGTGGCGCTGCCGTTCGGCGGGCTGGTCCAGTTGCTCCCGGCCGAGCAGCCGCAGGGCCTCTCCCCGGCGGGCGTGCTGCGCTGGGCGGTGCAGCAGGTGCAGCAGCAGGCCGCCGGGCGGCACATCGTGTTGGCGGTCGACGACGCGCACCTGCTCGACCCGCCGTCGGCCGCGCTCGTGCACCTGATCGGCCGCGCGGGGAACGCCGCCGTAATCGGGACGCTGCGCGACGGCGAGCAGTTGCCGCTGCCGATCGGAGCACTGTGGACCGACGGCCTGGTCGACCACGTGGAGCTGGCCCCGCTGGGGCTGGCGGACACCACCGACCTGCTCGCCGCCATCCTCAAAGGGCCGATCGAGCCGTGCTCTGCCGACCGGTTGTGGCGGCTCTCCGGCGGCAACGCGCTGCTCCTGCGCGAGCTGGTCATGGCCGCCCCGCCCAGCGAGCTGACCTGCACGTACGGGATGTGGCGGTGGACCGGCGGGCTGACGCTGGCGCCCACCCTCACCGAGCTGATCGACACCCGGATCGGGCAGCTCACCTCCGGGGTCCGGGCGGTGCTGGAGCTGGTCGCCTTCGGCGAGCCGCTCGGTCTGCACCTGCTCGGGCAGGCGGTGGAGCCGGCCGACGTGGAGACCGCCGAGGAGCGCGGCCTGATCGCGGTGGAGCACAACGACCGCCGCACCGACGTTCGGCTGGCGCACCCGCTCTACGGCGAGATGATGCGGCGGCGCTGCCCGGTCAGCCGTACCCGACGGTTGCAGGCCCGGCTGGCCGAGCTGGTGGAGGCGGTGGGCACGCGGCGCCGCGACGACCTGCTGCGGGTGGCGGTGTGGCGGCTAAACTCCGGCACCGCGCAGGACCCGGCGTCGCTGCTGGACGCGGCCGCAGAGGCGTTCGCCCGGTACGACGTGTCGCTGGCGACTCGGCTGGCCCGGGCGGCGCTGGCTGCCGACGAGGGCTTCGATGCCGCAGAGCTGCTGGCCACCCTCCTGATGTTCGCCGACCGGCCGGAGGAGGCGATCGTGATGCTCGACGCGGTCGCCGACGACGCGGCGGGCGCAGGGCGGCGCAGCCGGTGGCTCACCGTGCGGTGGATGGTCAGCTACTGGGGTCTCAGCCGGGAGTCCACGGTGGACGAGGTCGCGGCGTGGGCCGGGGAGCTGCCCGACGCCACCGACCAGGCCCGGGTGAACGCCTTCGAGGCGATCATGCGGCTGCACCGGCTGGACACCAACGCCGCGGTGCGGCTGGCCCGGGCGGTGCTGGACCGCCCGGCCGCCGGGGTGGCCGCCCGCGAGCTCGCCCGGTGCACCCTGGCGCATCTCCAGGCCGCCCAGGGGCAGCTCACCCGCAGCGGCGCGGCGATCCACCAGGTGCAGGCCGAGGCGGCCCGCTGGCGCGGCGACATGCCTTACCTCCAACTCGCCCTTGAGCTGGCCCGGGGCACCCGGCTCGCGCTCGCCGGCGACCTGGCCGGCATCGACGCGATCGTGGCCGACGAGTTCGCCGACCTGGCCGGGGCGGGCGACTTCCGGCTCGGCACCGGCTACCTGGTCATCCTTCAGGCGTACGCGGCGCGGCTGCGCGGCCAGAGCGGCATGGCGCTGAAGACGAGCCTCGGCGCGTGCGCGGTGCTGGCCACCAGCCGGGTGTACGCGGGCCTGGCGCACGCCGAGCGGGCCCAGGCGGCGGCGCTGCGGGGCGACGCCGCGCACGCCGCCGAGGCGATGGCCGAGGCGGACCGCACCCAGGCCCCGGGGATGGCGGTGCTCTACCCCTGGCTGGAGCAGGCCCGTGGGGCGGTGCTCGCCTGCGCCGGCGACCCGGCCGGTGCCGCCAAGCACCTCGCCGCTCTGGCCGACCGGCTCCGCGACGACGGGTTCGCCGGGCACGAGGTGCTCGTCCTGCACGACCTGGTCCGGCTGGGCCAGGCGACCGCCCTGGTCGGGCCGACCTGCGTCGACGGCGGACGGCGGACGGTGGCTCAGCGGCTGGCCGAGCTGTCCGAGCAGGTCGACGGCCCGCTGCCGCCGCTGCTGGCCCGGTGCGCCCGGGCCGTCGCCGACAACTCGGCCGACGAGCTGCTCGCGGTGGCCGACAACTTCGCCGGGCTGGACCTGCGGGTGTACGCCGCAGAGGCCACCGCGGCGGCGACTCGACGGCTGCGGCGGCGCCGGTCCAGCTCGGCCTCCGCCGCCCACGCACGACTCGGCGAGCTCCTCGGCCGGTGCGACCAGGTCGACACCCCGGCGCTGCGGCTCGGGAAGCCCGCCCTCAGTGACCGGGAGTGGGAGGTCGCCCGGCTCGCCGCGCAGGGTGCCACCAGCCGCGCCATCGCCGAGCGGCTCTTCCTGTCCAGCCGGACCGTGGACAACCATCTGCAACACGTCTACAGCAAGCTCGGGGTGACCGGGCGCACCGAGCTGCGCTCCGCGCTGCGGTCGTACCCGGGCCAGGAGGGCGAGCCCGCGCAGTGAACTCTAGGCTGGGCGGGTGAGCACCTTCCGCCCCGCGCTGCTGACCGACCACTACGAGCTGACCATGGTCAGCGCCGCTTTGCGGGACGGCACCGCCGACCGCCCGTGCGTCTTCGAGGTCTTCAGCCGCCGGCTGCCCACCGGGCGCCGGTACGGCGTGGTGGCCGGCACCGCCCGGCTGATCGACATGATCCGCGACTTCCGCTTCTCGACCGACGAGGTCGACTTCCTGCGCCGCGCCGGGGTGGTCGACGACGCCGCCGCCGAGTGGCTGGCCGGTTACCGCTTCACCGGCGACATCGACGGGTACGCCGAGGGGGAGCTGTTCTTCCCCGGCTCCCCCATCCTCACCGTCTCCGGGGGCTTCGCCGAGTGCGTGGTGCTGGAGACGCTGGTGCTGTCGGTGCTCAACCACGACTGCGCGGTGGCCGCGGCGGCCGCCCGGATGGTCACCGCGGCCCGGGGCCGGATGCTGATCGAGATGGGCTCCCGGCGGGCCCACGAGGAGGCGGCGGTCGCCGCGGCGCGGTCCGCGTACCTGGCCGGGTTCCGGTTCACCTCGAACCTGGCCGCCGGCGCGCGGTACGGCATCCCCACCGCCGGCACCGCCGCGCACGCGTTCACCCTGTTGCACGGCGACGAGCGGGCGGCGTTCGCCTCCCAGGTCGCCACGCTGGGCAAGGACACCACGCTGCTGGTCGACACGTACGACATCAGCCAGGGCATCCGCAACGCGATCGAGGTCGCCGGGCCGGAGCTGCGCGCGGTCCGGATCGACTCCGGCGACCTGACGGTGATCGCCCAGCAGTCCCGCGAGCTGCTCGACTCCCTCGGCGCCACCGAGACGAAGATCATCGTCTCCGGCGACCTCGACGAGTACGCCATCGCCGCGCTCGCCGCCGAGCCGGTCGACATGTACGGCGCGGGCACGGCCGTGGTCACCGGCTCCGGGGCGCCCACCGCCGGCCTGGTCTACAAGCTGGTCGAGGTGGCGGGGCGGCCCGTGGTGAAGCGCTCGGAGCACAAGGCCACCATCGGCGGCCGGAAGGTGGCCGTCCGCCGGCACAAGCCGACCGGCACCGCGACCGAGGAGATCGTCGTCCCGCAGGGCGTGCCGGACCGGCAGCCGCACGATCGGCTGCTCCAGCGGTCGTACGTGGTTGGCGGCGGGCCGGTCGACCTGCCGACGCTGGACGAGTCGCGGGAGCACCTTCGGCAGTGCCTGATCTCGATCCCGTGGGAGGGCCTGAAGCTCTCCGCCGGCGACCCGGCGGTCCCGGTGACCGTCGTCCCCGCCGGCTGACCCGCACCCGCCGCCCCGCCGGCTGACCCGCCCCCGACGGCCCGCCGCTGCCCCGCCGGCCCGCCCACCCGCACCGCGAAGGAGCACCCCTGACATGGCCAACGCGCTGATCATCGTCGACGTGCAGAACGACTTCTGCGAGGGCGGGTCCCTCGCGGTGGCCGGCGGGGCGGGCGTCGCCGCCGGGATCTCCCGGCTGCTCGCCGCCGAGCCGGACCGCTGGGACCACGTGGTGGCGACGAAGGACTACCACGTGGACCCGGGCGCGCACTTCGGCGACCCGCCGGACTACATCGACTCCTGGCCGGTGCACTGCGTCGTCGGCACGGCCGGCTCCGAGTTCCACCCGGAGCTGACCACCGGCCCGGTCGAGGCGATCTTCCACAAGGGCGAGCGCGCGGCGGCGTACTCCGGCTTCGAGGGGCATGCCGACGACGGCGAGTGCCTGGCCGACTGGCTGCGCGCCCGGGGGGTGGACCGCGTCGACCTGGTCGGCATCGCCACCGACCACTGCGTCCGGGCCACCGCGCTGGACGCCGCCCGGGAGGGGTTCGCCACCACCGTGCTGCTCGACCTGACCGCCGCCGTGGCGCCGGAGACGCTGGACGTCGCGCTGCGCGCGATGGAGGGCGCCGGGGTGGCCATGCACGGCGAGCCGGTGATCCGGGCCGCCTGAGGCGGTAAACCGCTGGCGGGTGTCGTACCCGGGGGCGAGGATGTCGCCCGGGAGGTACGGACCGTCGTGAACATGAAGCCTTACCGGCAGGTGCTCGCCCTGCCCGGTCTCCGGTCGTTGCTGCTGGTCGCGGTGCTCGCCCGCGTCCCGCTCACCGCGACCGGGGTGACCATCACCTTCCACGTGGTGTTCGACCTCGGCCGGGGGTACGGCGCGGCCGGCCTGGTCGGGGCGGCCACCACCGTGGGCGCGGCGCTGGGCGGCCCGCTGCTCGGCCGGCTGGTGGACCGGCACGGCCTGCGCCCGGTGCTCGCCCTGACCACCGTCGCCGAGGGGGTCTTCTGGTCCACCGCGCCGGCGCTGCCCTATCCGGTGCTGCTGCCGGCCGCGTTCGTCGCCGGGCTGCTCGCCCTGCCCATCTTCTCGGTGATCCGGCAGTCGATCGCGGCGCTGGTGCCGCCACAGCGGCGCCGCCCGGCGTACGCGCTGGACTCGATGTCGATGGAGCTGTCGTTCATGGTCGGCCCGGCCCTCGCCGTGGCCCTGTCCACCGCCGTGTCCGCCCGGTTCACCCTGTACGCGGTCGGCGCGGGCGTCGTCGGCGCCGGCATCGCCCTCTGGCTGCTGAACCCGCCCACCCGCGCCGCCGAAGAGCCGGCCCGCGAGAATCGCCGGGTGCCCCGCCGGGAGTGGCTGACGGCCCGGCTGGTCGCCGTGCTGGTGGCCAGCCTCGCCGCCACGCTGGTGCTGGGCGGCACCGACGTCGCGGTGGTCGCCGTGCTGCGGGCCGGCGGCGAGGTCGGCTGGACGGGCGCGGTGCTCGCCGCGTGGGCGGTCGCCTCGCTGGTCGGCGGCTTCGCGTACGGCGCGGTCAGCCGGCAGGTGTCCCCGCTGGCGCTGGTGGCCGCGCTCAGCCTGTGCACTCTTCCGGTCGGGCTGGGCGGCGGGCACTGGTGGCTGCTCAGCCTGGCGCTGGTCCCGGCCGGCATGCTCTGCGCGCCGACCCTCGCCGCCACCGCCGACGCGGTCAGCCAGTTGGTCCCGGCCGCCGTGCGCGGTGAGGCGATGGGCGTGCACGGCTCCGCGGTGACCGTGGGCATCGCGCTCGGCGCCCCGCTGGCCGGTGCGGTGATCGACGCCTCCGCGCCCTGGTGGGGGTTCGTGGTGACCGGCGCGATCGGCCTGCTGGTCGCCGCCGCCGTGCTCCCCGCCGAGCTGCGCCACCGCCGCACCCCCGCCCCGGCCCCGGCCGCCGCGGGCGTCGGCGAGCTGGCCCGGCCCTTCTGACGGTGTCGGGAAAGCTGCGCGCCTTGTGGGGTGGCGCGGCAATGGATATCGTCCGATATATCGAGCCGATATATCGGGCGGAGGGCCTGCGGTCGCCCGGCTGACGCGGGAGGTGCGATGAGGTCGATCGACTACGACACGGAGCAGCACCAGGACTACGCGCAGGGCCGCGCGCTCACCCAGCGGCAACTTGGCGTGTGGATCAGCGCCTTCAGAGCGGTGCTGCCCGAGCGGCGTCCGCTGGTGGGGCTGGACGTCGGCTCGGGGACCGGCCGGTTCACCCCCGCGCTGGCCCAAGCGTTCGGGCCGGTCACCGGTGTCGAGCCGTCGGTCCGCATGCGCGAGGTCGCGCAGACGCGGTCCCAGCATCCCGGTGTGCGATATCTGGCAGGCGCCGCCGAGGACATGCCGGTGCCGTCCGGCAGCGCCGACTACGCTCTCATGTTCCTGTCCTGGCACCACGTCCAGGACAAGCCCCGAGCAGCCCGGGAACTGGCCAGGGTGCTCAGGCCCGGCGGGCGGCTGCTACTGCGCGCGAATTTCAGCGACCACCATCCCCGACCATGGTGGCTGGAGCACTTCCCACGCGGTTACGAGGCGGACGCCGCGCTGTTTCAGCCGCTGCACGAGGCCATCGCGACGTTCACCTCGGTCGGCTGGCGCGTTGCTGGTTTCGGCACGGTCACCGAGCCGCCCTCGGGCACCCGCGCCGACATGCTCGAACGGCTGCGCCTGCGCACCCTCTCGTTCTTCGCGCAGCTCGGTCCCGACGAACTGGACGCCGGCTTCCGCCGGCTGGAGCAGGCTGTCGCCGCAGACCCCGACGCGCCAGCGCCGGTGTTCGCGGAGCCGCTGCTCACCCTCGAACTGCCAGTTTCAGGCGATCTGGCCTCCGGTTCCGTCGACCGACTCGCGAGTCGCCGGGGTGGCACGGCGTGACAACTCGTCCCGGGAAGAAACGACGGGCGCCGTACCCCCGGTGGGGTGCGGCGCCCGTCGTACGGTGCGGTGTGGGTCAGCGCTGGTCGAGGTTCCCGGCGGTGTCCTCCTGGTAGCTGGCGCCACCGTTGGACTCGCTGGTCAGCGGCTTCGCGCCGCCCTCGGGCGGGCCGGCCAGGCTCTGGCCGGCGGCCAGCTCCGGGAACTTCGCGTCGAACGCCGGGCGCTCGGAGCGGATCCGCGGCATCCGGTCGAAGTTGCGCAGCGGGGGCGGCGAGCTGGTCGCCCACTCCAGCGAGTTGCCGTGACCCCACGGGTCGTCGACCTCGACCACCGGGCCGGTCTTGTACGACTTCCAGCAGTTCCAGATGAACGGCAGGGTCGAGATGCCGGTGATGAACGCGCCGATCGTGGAGATCGTGTTCAGCGTGGTGAAGCCGTCGCTGGGCAGGTAGTCGGCGTACCGGCGGGGCATGCCCTCGGCGCCGAGCCAGTGCTGCACCAGGAAGGTGGTGTGGAAGCCGATCATCGTCAGCCAGAAGTGGATCTTGCCCAGCCGCTCGTCGAGCATCCGGCCGAACATCTTCGGGAACCAGAAGTAGATCCCGGAGAAGACGGCGAACACGATCGTGCCGAAGAGCACGTAGTGGAAGTGCGCCACCACGAAGTACGAGTCGTGCACCTGGAAGTCGAGCGGCGGGCTGGCCAGCAGCACACCGGTCAGGCCGCCGAAGAGGAACGTCACCAGGAAGCCGACCGCGAACAGCATCGGCGTCTCGAAGGTGATCTGGCCCCGCCACATGGTGCCGAGCCAGTTGAAGAACTTCATACCGGTCGGGACGGCGATCAGGTAGCTCAGGAAGCTGAAGAACGGCAGCAGCACCTGGCCGGTGGAGAACATGTGGTGCGCCCACACGCTCATCGACAGGGCAGCGATGGAGATGGTCGCGGCGACCAGACCCTTGTACCCGAAGATCGGCTTGCGGGAGAAGACCGGGATGACCTCGGAGATGATGCCGAAGAACGGCAACGCGATGATGTAGACCTCGGGGTGCCCGAAGAACCAGAACAGGTGCTGCCAGAGCATCGGCCCGCCGGTGGCCGGGTCGTACACGTGTGAGCCGAGCAGCCGGTCCGAGGCGAGCGCGAAGAGCGCGGCGGCCAGCAGCGGGAAGATCAGGATCGCCAGCAGGCTGGTGACCAGCATGTTCCAGGTGAAGATCGGCATCCGGAACATGGTCATGCCGGGCGCGCGCAGGGTCAGGATCGTGGTGATCAGGTTCACCGCGCCGAGGATCGTGCCCAGACCGGAGATGGCCAGGCCGACGACCCACATGTTGGCGCCGATGCCCGGCGAGTGCTCGACCGAGCTCAGCGGGGTGTACGCCGTCCAGCCGAAGTCCGCCGCGCCGGTCGGGGTGAGGAAGCCGCCGGTCGCCATCAGGCCGCCGAACAGGTAGAGCCAGTAGGCGAAGGCGTTCAGTCGCGGGAACGACACGTCCGGGGCGCCGATCTGGAGCGGCACCACATAGTTCGCGAAGGCGAACACGACCGGCGTCGCGAAGAACAGCAGCATGATCGTGCCGTGCATCGTGAACAGCTGGTTGTACTGCTCCGGCGACAGGAACTGCAGCCCGGGGCGAGCCAGCTCGGCCCGCATGATCAGCGCCATCAGGCCGCCGACCATGAAGAACACGAACGCGGTGATCATGTACATGATCCCGATCTGCTTCGCGTCCGTGGTGCGCAGCAGCCGCGAGAAGGCCGACCCCTTGACCGGCTCTCGTACCGGCCAGGGCCGGGTCACGACCGGCTTGGGTGCGACGGTGGTCACGAGTGGCCTCCGGTTCTGGGTTGTGCCGCTCGGCACGCGTGGTTATCTACGAGCCGTCATCCGGAGGAAGGATAGTCCCCGGCAGGTGGGGGTGCCGCGTGGGGTGGGCGGCTACGATGACCGCCCCGCGGCGAGCCCTCAGAGCGGGTCGACCAACAACCGGTAGTGCTCGCCGAAGATCCGCGCGCCGCGCCCGCGCAGCAGCGGGTCGCGCAGCGCCGGCGGGACGTCGCGGGTGCGGTTGCGGTCCCTGGTCCGGTCCCGCACCCACCGGGTACGCGGACGACGGCGACTCTCGTACGCCATCAGGGCCGCCTCGACGGTGTCGGCCCCCTTCAGCGAGTCGGCCAGCACCACGGCGTCCTCCAGCGCCATGGCCGCCCCCTGGGACAGGGTCGGGGCGGTGGCGTGGGCGGCGTCGCCGACGAGCAGCACCCGCCCCCGGGACCAGCGCCCCAGCTCGACCTCCTCGGTGGTGCCGACGTGCACCCGTTCCAGCACCTCCAGCACCTCCGGCACCGGCCCGCCGTACCCGCCGAACAGCTCGCGGAGCCGGGCCTGCGGGTCGGCCGGCGGCACCGTGCCCGCCTCGTCGGCGTAACAGTAGAGCCGCCCGGCACCGAGCGGCACGACGAGGAAGCCGGCCCGTTGGCCGAGCAGCGCGGTCCACTCGTCGACCCGGGGGCCGCCCCGGACCACGGCCCGGTAGACCACCTGACCCGCCGGCCGGGACGGCCCGCCCAGCGCGGCCAGGGAGCGCACCGCCGAGCGCGGGCCGTCCGCGCCGACCACCAGGTCGTACTCGGCGGCGGTGCCGTCGGCGAAGGTGACGCCGACGGCAGCGGGCAGCAGCTCGATCCCGCACACCTCGGCCCCGTGCCGGACCGCGCCGCCGGCCCCGGTGAGCAGCACCCGGTACAGCTCGGACCAGGGCAGCGCCCGGCACTCGCCGACGTCGGCCCAGAGGGCGTCCAGGTCGACCTCGCACAGCGGGGCGCCGGAGGCGTCGAGGAAGCGCTGCCGGTGGACGACCTGCCCGAGCGGGCGCACCGGGCCGTCGAGGTCCAGCCGGCGCAGCGCCCGCGCCGCATTGCCGGGCAGGTAGAGGCCGGTGTCGACGAGTTCCGACGGGGGCAGCTTCTCGGTGACGTCGGGCCGGAAACCCGCCATCCGCAGCGCTCGGGCCACAGCCAGACCGGCGATGCCCGCGCCGACGACGAGAATGCGCAGGGGAGAGCCACCCATCGTGGTGTACGCCTCCGGAGGGGAGTTCGGCACGCGCTGGAGGCAAGACACTACTCGGTGCGATCGGGGCACGCCAGGGCCGTTCGTCCGGGGCGGGTCACCTCCCCCGACGGGACCGTGTCGATCACCGGAGGGGCCCGGCGCCCGGCCGGCCAGGCGCCCGCCGGGGCGTGATTCACGCCGACGAATGCGGCCGGGGACGAAAACGAGCCGGTCCCGGTTGCGCAAGGGTTTCAAGCATGTGAATGTGTTTACAGAGCATGGGAGCGCTCCCGCCCCACCTCAGGACCCATCCGACGCCGAAGCCAAGGAGCATCATGAAGCGTCCACTCCGCGCCCTCGCGGCCGCCGGCCTGCTCGCCGCAGGCTCGCTCGTCGCCGTCGCCCTCGGCGGCAGCGCCTCCGCCGACACCCAGATCTGCGAGCAGTACGGCTCGACGGTCGTCGGCGGGAAGTACGTCGTGCAGAACAACCGCTGGGGCACCAGCGCCCAACAGTGCATCAACGCCACCGGCAGCGGGTTCGGCATCACCAGCCAGCAGGGCTCGGCCCCGACCAACGGAGCGCCGGTGTCGTACCCGTCGATCTTCGTGGGTTGCCACTACACCAACTGCTCCCCCGGCACGAACCTGCCGGTCCAGGTGAGCCAGATCAGCAGCGCGCCCAGCAGCATCAGCTACAACTACGTCAGTGGGGCGACCTACAACGCCTCGTACGACATCTGGCTGGACCCGTCGCCGAAGCGGGACGGGGTGAACCAGATGGAGATCATGATCTGGCTCAACCGACAGGGCTCGATCCAGCCGATCGGCTCCCCGGTGGGCAGCGCCACCGTCGCCGGCCGCACCTGGGAGGTCTGGCGGGGCAACAACGGCGGCAACAACGTCATCTCCTACCTGGCCCCGTCGGCGATCCCGTCGATGAACTTCGACGTCCTGGATTTCATCAACGACACGCGCAACCGGGGGGCGATCACCAGCTCCTGGTACCTGACCAGCATCCAGGCCGGCTTCGAGCCGTGGCAGGGCGGCGCGGGGCTGGCGGTCAACTCGTTCTCGCAGTCGGTGAACACCGGTGGCACCCCGCCCACCACCCCGCCTCCGACCACGCCCCCGGCCGGGGGCGGCTGCGCGGTGAAGTACACGCCGAACTCGTGGAACAACGGGTTCACCGCCGACGTGCAGATCACCAACACCGGCTCGTCGACGGTCAACGGCTGGACGCTGGCGTACAGCCTGCCGACCGGGCAGCAGATCACCGGCTCGTGGAACGCCACCGTGACCCAGAGCGGGTCGGCGGTGACCGCCCGGAACATCGGCCACAACGGGACGCTCACCCCGGGCGGCACCGCCAGCTTCGGCTACCAGGGGACGCTGAACGGCACGTACTCCTCGCCGACCAGCTTCACGCTCAACGGCCAGACCTGCACGCGGCGCTGACGCCGAACGTGCGTGGAGGGATGGGCCGGTGCGGCCTCCACCCCTCCACGCACCCGGCTACCTGTCGAATGGTGGCCGGATCACTGCCGCTTCCCGGATCAGTTCGGCGTAGTCCGAGGAAGTGACCTCGTCTGACCGGGACAGCCTGACGGCAGCCTCGGTCAGGAACTCGACGACGTTGTCGAGTTCGACCTGGAGTGGGCTGCCACCGGCCGGGACGGGCTCGTGCCAGACGTCGTAGCCACGCGCGTTGAGCGACGCGACCATCGGCTCCACGGCGAACTCGATCCAGACGTCGCGAAACTCCTCAGCCGAAAGCGACGACGCGACCAAGGCCGCGTCGATGCACGTGAGGGCGTCCTGCGCGTACGTGCTCCACGGCGAGTCCAGTTCGTGGCCGTTGGGGCCGGAGGCGAGCAACCGGTCACGAAGATCGCCGTAGTCGGCTTGCTCGGCCGGAGGACGGGCTTCTTCCACTCCACCCGCAATCAAGTCTCAGCTTTCGGGGAAAGCGACGGGTGTCAGTAGTCCTCACAGAGCGTGTGTGTCGACCGAATACATCTATAGTCGACAGCCATCATGATCCGGTAGCGACCGATCGCCGCCAGCCTTTCGTACAACGACTCCACCTGATCGAGGGCAGGATGCCCGAGGAAACCGATTTCCAGCGTGTACGGATGGGTTTTGAACGGCTCCAGGTCCGCCGGGTCAAAGGTGAGCCACACCCGCCACAAACTGTTCGCACCGCCGTACATTTCCTCGCCCGAGCCCTCCCGATTCAGGTCGAAGCCGAGAACCTGGCCCAACTGGCGGGCCAACTCGTCGAGCCGAGGCACCGGCCCGTCCAGCACACCGAGCATCAATTCCGCTTCCACCCGCGCCCCTTCACCGTCAACAGGTGTACCAGTCCGGCCCACCACAGTCGACGTCATTTCGATCCTGAGGACAGGCGAGACCGAGGCCCTGGCCAAAGTGCCGCCGATCTCGCGGGACCGCTCCCCCCGGTCACGGCCGACCCGCCGAGGGCGGGCGCACCTGCGCGCAACTTCACGGAAAGAGTGGTTATCCCGGCCGGGATGACCACTCTTTCCGTGAAAGAGCGGGCGAGCGAACGCTTGGATCCTCACGTCGACGTCCATGCCGGCGCTGTCGACACTGCTTTCCGGAAGGGCGTGTGTGGATTCGTTGATCGTGTCCGTCGAGGCGGGGCCGGCGGCAGGAGGCCCGACGCGACGATGGCGACACCGGCGGGGCTCAGGTGCCCAGGGCGTCGATGTCGCGCATCTCCTCGGCGGTCAGCGAGAACCCCCAGATATCGGCGTTGGCCCTGATCCGTTCCGGCGTGACCGACTTCGGGATCACCACGGTCTCGTGGTCGATGTGCCAGCGCAGCACCACCTGGGCCGGCGACACGTCGTGCGCGGCGGCGATCCGGGTCAGCACCGGGTCCGCCAGGTCGCTGGACTTGAACGGGCTGTACCCCTCCAGCACCACACCCCGGTCCCGGTGTTCCAGGTGCCGCTGCCGGTCGTACAGCGACGGGCTCCACCGGATCTGGTTGACCGCCGGGTTCTCCTCGGTGGCCTGGATCAGCTCGTCGATCTGCGCCGTGCTGTAGTTGCTCACCCCGACCGCCCGGGTCAGGTTCTCGTCCCGGGCGGCGAGCAGCTCCCGCCACATCGGGATGCTGTCGCCCGGCGTGGACGGCGGCCAGTGGATCAGCCAGAGGTCGACGTGGTCGGTGCCGAGCGCGCGGAGACTCGCCTCGATCGTCTCCCGCTCCCGCCCCACCCGGTCCGGCGGCAGCTTCGTGGTGATGAAGATGTCCTCCCGGCGCAGCCCGCTCTCCCGGACCGCCCGGCCCACCTCCTCCTCGTTGCCGTACATGGTGGCGGTGTCGAGGTGCCGGTAACCGGCGTCGAGGGCGGCGAGCACGGCGTCGCACCCGGCCTGGCCCGTGGCCTGCCAGGTGCCGAAGCCGAGCAGCGGCATCCGCACATCGCCGGGGAGCAGTGCGGTGGGCTCGTCGAGGCTGTCCATGGCGGCTGTTCTACCCACGATCCCACCGACCATGCCCAACCCGGGCAGCACGCCCGCGACCGGTCGCGCGCGGCCCGCTCAGGCCGCCGCCGGGTCGGTGAGCCGCCAGGCGGCGTTGATCAAGCCGATGTGGGACAGCGCCTGCGGGAAGTTGCCCAGCTGGGCCCCCGTGCGCGGGTCGATCTGCTCGGCGAACAGCCCCACGTCGTTGGCGTGCCCGAGGACCCGCTCGAACAGCCGCCGGGCCCGCTCCGGCTCACCGGCCAGCACCAGGCACTCCACCAGCCAGAACGAGCAGAGCAGGAAGCCGGCCGGGTCGGTGTTCCAGCGCCGCACCAGCCCGTCGTCGGTGCCCAGCTCGCGTTCGACCACCGCGATGGTGGCGCGCATCCGCGGGTCGGACGCCTCCAGGAAGTGCACCACCGGCAGGAAGAGGGCCGAGGCGTCCAGCTCCGTCGAGCCGAAGGCCCCGGTGTACGCGCCGACCCGGTCGTTCCAGCCCTCGCGGAGCACGGTCGCGCGGATCTCGTCCCGGATCGCCGCCCAGCGGCGGGGGTCGGCCCGGTCGCCGAGCTGCGGGGCCAGCACGACCGCCCGGTCCAGCGCCGTCCAGCACAGCACCTTGGACGACAGGTAGTGCCGGTCGGTGTCCCGGGTCTCCCACATCCCCCGGTCGGGCAGCCGCCAGGTCGCGGCGACCTGCTCGGCGAGCCCCACCACCATCTCCCGCAGCTCTTCCGCGAACGGTTCGCCGAGTTGCTCGCGCAGCCGCCAGACCGCCGAGATGACCTCGCCCGGCACGTCGAGCTGGCGCTGCCGCCAGGCGTCGTTGCCGACCCGGACCGGTCGGCTGTCGGCGTACCCGCGCAGGTGGGTGCAGTCCTGCTCGGAGAGGTCCCGCTCCCCCTCCAGCCCGAACAGCACGGGCACCGGCGTCCCGCCGACCCGGCCGATCGAGCGGGCCGCCCAGGCGAAGAGCCGGGAGGCCTCGGTCGGGCAGGCGGCCACCCAGAGGGCGTTCATGGTCATCGAGAAGTCGCGCAGCCAGGAGAAGCGGTAGTCGTAGTTGCGGTCGCCGCCGATCCGCTCCGGCAACGACGTGGTGAGGGCCGCGGCGACCGCGCCGCTGCGGGCGTACGTCAGACCGGTGAGGACGGTCGCGCCGTGCCGCACCTGCGGGGCGTACGCGCCGTCGTAGCGGTGCGTCTCCCGGAACCCCTCCCAGGCCAGCACCGTCTCGGCGAGCGCGACGACCGGGTCCAGCCGGGCCGGCCGATCGCGGTAGGCCGGCGCGTACGCCAGGTCGAAGCCGAAGCGCTGCCCGGCGGCGACCTCGAACTCCTGCCGGACCCGGTCCTGGTCGGCGCGCAGGGCCGGCCCGGTGCCGCGCAGCACGAGCGTGACCGGCCCGGCGGCGGCCAGCACACCCCCGTCGTCCTGCTCGTGCAGGTACGGGGTGAGCAGGCCGTACTCGGGGCGCGGAACGAACTCCAGGCCCATCCGGACCCGGCCGGTGAGCCCCTCGACCACCCGCAGCAGCACGGCCGGGGAGCCCATCCCCACCTCGTGGCCACGCGCGCCGATCTGGGCGGAGAGTGCGTCGGTGACCGCGACGCTGCCGGAGGGTGTGTGGTGGACCGTGCGTAGCACCAGCGTGTCCGGCCGGTACGCCCGTTCCACCCGGGCCGGCGCGAGCGGCGCGAGCCGCCAGTGCCCGCCCCGCGGATCCAGCAGCCGGCCGAAGACCGAGGCGCCGTCGAACCGGTCCGGGCACCACCAGTCGACCGAGCCGTCCCGGCCGACCAGCGCGCCGGAGCGGCAGTCGGACAGAAACCCGTAGTCGGAGATCGGCGGTTGGTCCACCCGCGCCGGGTACCCGCGCCCGCCCCGATCAGGCCGGCGAGGGCGCGAGGGCCCCCGCCGGCCGGGCCGGGCCGGTCAGGAGGTCGGCGGCTCGTCCTTGCCGGCCGCCTCCGCCGCGTCGGCCTCCTCCTTGGTCCGGTGCACGGCCTGGTCGGCGTGCTCGGGCGGGCCGTAGACGGTGTAGAGGACCAGCGGGTTGGGGCCGGTGTTGACGAAGTTGTGCTTCGTCCCGGCCGGGACGACCACCAGGTCACCCTGGGTGACCTCCTTCTTCTCCCCGCCCACCCGGGCCTCGCCGGTGCCGCTGACGAAGGTGAGGATCTGGTCGGTGCCCTCGTGGACCTCCTCGCCGATCTCGCCGCCCGGCGGGATGGTCATGATCACCAGCTGGGTGTGCTCACCGGTCCACTGCACCCGCCGGAAATCCGGGCTCTTCTCGGCGACGGTCGCGATCGTGAAATGCTCCATGCCGGGCACATACCCGCTGGCGGCGCCCGTCACGCCGGGAACGACAGATGATGGAAATCCTCACTGATCCGGGGTTTGGGCCCGCCCGCACCGGGCATCGAGAGCATCAGCCGGCGCAACCGGGCCGGTCGAGCCAAGTCCCCGCTGGCGTACCGCCGTACGGCTGCGGTGGTGGGAGACGGCCGGAGCGCGGCGACGTTACGACCCCCGGGTCGCGGCGGCGCCGTGCGCCCGTGTCCGGGCCCGACACCCGACCGGCCCCCGCCACCGGACGTGACGGGGACCGGATTTCGAGGGGTCAGGACGAGACGGTCAGGTGGAACGACCGGTCCGCGGGCACCCCCGCCGAGGTGAAGGTCTGGACGAAGACCCCGTTGGGCACGCCGGCGCGGCCGACCACCGCGATCTCGCCACTGGGCGAGCTGCCGACGCTGCCGGTCAGGCCGATCGTCCCGACGAACGCCGACTGGGACACGTCGTGGGCGAAGACGACCTGGTAGATGCCGACGCCGAGTCGGGCGGCGGAGGCGGCCCCGAAGCCACGGACCAGCACCCCGGTGGACTCGATCACCGCCCAGAAGAGCTGCGCGGTGGGTGGCATCCCGGCGACGGTCGCGGGGACGAGTTGAGCACTGGCCTCGGTGCGGTCGCTGGCGCTCGCGGCGGGCTGATCGGCGGGCTGCTTGGCGGCGGTGGACATGGTGGCTCCTTGACTGCCGCCTGCGAGGGGCGACGAGCTAGAGGGGTGAAAGGGAGATAAATACCGATCAGATGCCACTTGCCGGTTCAATCTGATCAATACCCTTTATAAGGCAAACGCTAATCGCTGCCGCCCATCCAGAGCCAGCGCAGGAGCTGTCCAATCATGGACTCTCGGCTATGTGATCAGGCCATCGAGCTGCGCATACGTCGCCACAGCCGTCGCGTGGCGGCCGGGCGAGCAGGGTCAGCCGTCGCGGTGCAGCCAGGCGAGCAGGTCCGGCGGGGCGAGGGCGGCGGTTCGTGCCCGGTACCGGGCCAGCGTCGCCGCGTCGAGCAGTTCCCGGCCCTGCCCGGAGCGCCCGCGCCGGAAGAAGGCAGACCGGTCTTTGAGCACGCCCGCCGGGTCGGGGACGAGCCGGTCGGCCCGCTGGCGCATCCGGTCGAAGGTGGCGGCCTCGACCAGCTCCGGCCAGCGCGGCGCGGGCACCTCGATGCCGAACCGGCCGGCCAGCGCGCGCATCTGCCCGGCCAGGTCAGCCACCAGGTCGTCGTAGTGCACCAGAACCACGTTGGGCCGGTCCCGGCGGGCCCAGGCGTCGCCGAGATGCCACATCACCCCCTGGAGGGAGTCCATCTCCTCGCGCGGGTCGACCTCCCGGTCCACCCAGCGCCCCAGCGCCTCCACCAACGGGGTACGCGGGGCGGGCGGCCCCTGCGGTGCCGGCTGGCCGGTCAGCTCCGCCATCCGCTCCCGGTCGAGGTTGCCGCTCTGGTGCCAGAGGGAGACCGCCATGTCCAGCGGGTGCCGGGCCACCACGACGTAGTGTGCCCGGTCGTCCAGCGGGATCCCGTCGAGCGGGGTGTGGGTCTTGACGAACCGGCGGTGCGGCTGGGCGGCGAGCCGGGCGTACACCTCGTCGCGGGGCTCGACCAGCCAGTCCAACCAGGGCGACAGCTCCGGCAGCGGCGCCGGCAGGTCGGGCGTGCCGAACACCAGCAGGGCGCAGATCATCTGCATCCAGGTGGTGCCGTTCTTGGACCGGGTGCTGATGACGATGTCGCCGTCGCGAAAGGGGAAACCGCGCCACCGGGCGCTGTCCTCGTCGGGCGAGCGGTAGCGGATGGGGGTGCCGGACATCCCGGGGATGATAGCGGCCGACGCACGCGCGTGCTCGCATTTGGCGGAATCCCTGTGACGAGCGCTCATGTGTCGCTACATTGAACTATGGTGCCCGCGCAGTGGGACCGAGCGGCGGAGCCGGTCTACCGCCCCGTCCTCGCCGGTCGACGGGGCGCGTTGGAGGCGCTCCGACACCTCGACGGCGCCACGGCCGCCCTGCTCGCCCCCGTGCTCGTCGTGTCCACGACGGACCCTTCCCTTTCGGACAGTTTCACCCGGCTGCCGCCGGGGCTGCTGCCGGCGGTCGACGTGACCGCACTGCCCGACGGGGCGGGGGGCGAGCTGGCCCGCTGGGGCGTACCGCTGGTCCCGGTGGCCGGTCTCGCGGAGAGCGACGCACGGCTGACGGCCCACGGCCTGGCGGCCCGGGCGTACGCCGGCCGGCTGGTGGTGCGGCTGCGGGCGGGCCTCGACCGGTCGGGCCCGGACGCGACGACGGCCGCCGTGGAGCGGATCTGGCGGCTCACCCGGCTGGCCCCGGAACAGTGCGAACTCCTCGTGGACGCCGGGGACGTCTGCTGCCCGGCCGACGTCCGGTCGGCTGAGCCGCGGGTCCGCCGGCTGGTGGACTGGGCCCGGCGGCACGCCTGGCAGGCGGTGACCGTGGCTGCCGGCGGGGTGCCTCCGACGCTGTCCGGGCTTCCCGCCGACGAGCCGGTACGCCTGGACCGCTGGGACTGGCTGCTCTGGCGGCGGCTGGCCGACCTCGGCGTCGGGTACGGCGACTACGGGGTCGACTGCGCGGTGCCCGGGGCGGACGCCGCCGGGGACCGGCTGCCCACCGTCCGCTACACGACCGACGGGGCGTGGTGGGTGTACCGCTGGTCGCGACGGGGCGGCCGGGGCGACGAGCGGGTGGCGGACCTGTGCCGGACGCTGGTGTCGGCACCGCACTGGCCGGCGGGCGGGGCGGGCTTCTCCTGGGGCGACCACGAGATCCTGCGTCGGTCCCGGGGCATGGCCGGGGCCGGGTCGACGACGAACTGGGCGGCTTGGAGCACCTCACACCACCTGGCGCGGGTGCTGTTCGACCTGGGCCGACCGGACGGGGCGCGGCCGGTGGACGACCGGCGGCCCGGGACGCGGCCCGGCGGGGAGGACCGCGCGTGGTCGGGTGGCGAGCGCCGGACCGGCGGGTGGCGCGGCGGCCCGGAGCGTGGCCGCCCCGGCCGACCGTACCGGGGCGGCGAGGCCGGACGGGCCGACTGAGTCGCGGCCGCCACTCCTCGCGGGTGAAGCCCGAGCGGCAACTCCCCCTTGTCGGTGAAGCCGGAACGGCAACTTTCCCTTGTCGGTGAAGCCGGAACGGCTACTCCTTGTCGGTGAAGCCGAACTGGACGACCCCCTCGTCGTCGATGCTGGCGTCGACCGAGGTGTCGCTGAGCAGCTCGGCGGCGTCGGGGTCGAGGAAGATCCGGGCCCCCTCGGTGTCCACCACCTGGTCGCCCTGCGCCGGCTCGGGCACCAACTCGATGGTGAGCGAGCCGGCGTCGGCATCGGCAGCGATCCGTAGGCCGCCGTCCTGGGCGACGTCCTCCTGGGCGGCGAGGTCGCGGATCACGAGCACGGCGTTGTCGGTCATGGTCAGCATGGTGGGCTCCTCGTGGATTGTTCCGGATCGCGGTCGGCGCAGGCCGGGCTCGACCCGCAGGCGAGCACGCGGGGGAGCTGGGCGACGAAAAGCCCGTCGCCATACGAAACGGGGCAGGTCGCACGCCCCTCCCTGCCTACGTTGCCTCCTGTCGGGGCATCCGTCAAATAGACCGTGCTCGACCGACACCTCGCAGCAAAACCGCCTTCCAGCTGCCCCGATACTCCCTACGCTGGGCCCATGGGCGACGAGAGGCGGCATGTGGCCGAGTTGCCCGGCGGCCCGCTGCCGGCCTGCCGGGACGGCACGGCGCGAACCCCCGACCTGCCCGGTTTGGCATTAACCTTCACCCGATGGGGTTTCCCGGCAGAAAACTGCATGGCAGCATCAGCGCATGCATCGTCGTCTCTTCCCCCGGGCGCTCGCGCTGGCGGCGCTGGTCGCCGTCGCGGCCACGGCCGGCGCCCCCACCGCCACCGCCGAGGCGCCCACCCCCGCCCGGACGCGCCTCACCGCGACCATCGACACGATCCTGGCCGACTCCCGGCTCGCCGGCGCACAGGCCGGGGTGGTCGTGGTGGACACCGCGACGGGCGAGACCCTCTACGACCGCAACGGTGACCGCCGGCTGGTACCGGCCTCCAACACCAAGCTGTTGACCTCGACGGCGGCGCTGGCACTGCTCGGCCCGGGCCACCGGTTCAGCACGACGGTGAGCACGGACGGGCGGCGGCGGGCCGGGCTGGTCTCCGGGAATCTCTACCTACGCGGCGGCGGCGACCCCACCATGCTCGCCGCCGACTACGACGACCTGGCCACCCAGGTCGCCGCGACCGGCGTGCGGGTGGTGACCGGGGACCTGGTCGCCGACGACACCCGCTACGACGACGCCCGGCTGGGCTCGGACTGGACCTCGGACGACGAGCCCTACTACTACGGCGCACAGGTCTCCGCGCTGACCGTCGCCCCCGACACGGACTACGACGCGGGCACCGCGATCGTGCACGCCACGCCGGCCACCACGGCCGGTGGGAAGCCGGCGGTCACCATGACCCCGCCGAACGGGTACCTGCGGATCGACAACCGCGCCGAGACCGTGGCCACCGGGGAGACCACCCTCTCCTTCGAACGCGCGCACGGGAGCAACACCGTCGTCGTCACCGGCCAGATCGCCGTGGGCGCGGACCCGGCCAGCGAGTGGGTGACCGTCTGGGAGCCGACCGGGTACGCCGCCGACGTGTTCCGCGCCGCCCTGCGCCGGCACGGCGTCCGGGTGCTCGGCCGGACGGTGCCCGGGCGGGCCACCCCGGCCGACGCCACCCCGGTCGCCCGGCACGACTCGATGGCCCTGGCCGAACTGATGGTGCCGTTCCTCAAGCTGTCCAACAACGGCCACGCCGAGGTGCTGACCAAGGAGATCGGCCGCATCCTCTCCGGCTCCGGGACCTGGCCGGCCGGGCTCACCGCGATCAGCGAGTACGTCGCCGACACCGGGATGAACACCGGGGCGCTGCGCCAGCGGGACGGCTCCGGGCTGTCCCGGCGGAACATGATCCCGCCGGCCCAGTTCGCCGCCCTGCTCGCCACGGTCCGCACCGAGCCGTGGTTCGACGCCTGGTACGCCGCGCTGCCGGTCGCCGGCAACGCCGACCGTTCCGTGGGCGGCACCCTGCGCAGCCGGATGCGCGGCACCGCTGCGGCGGACAACGTGCACGCCAAGACCGGCAGCCTGACCGGCGCGTCCAGCCTCTCCGGCTACGTCACCGACGCCGACGGGCATCTGCTGGCCTTCTCCGTCGTGCTGAACAACTACCTCGCCTCGTCGGTGAAGGGGCTGGAGGACCAGATCGCGATCACGCTGGCGTCGTACACCGAGAGGGATCCGGGGGCGGCGCGGCAGGCGCCGCCGGCCGCGCCCGACACGCCACGGACCGCCGAGGGCCGGGAGTGCTCCTGGGTGAAGCCGATCACCTGTTGACCGACCCGGGCCCCTTCCAGGTGCGAAGGAAGGGGCCCGGGCCGCTGGCCACGAGGTGCGCCACGGGGCCTGGGCGGGGCGGCGGGCCTGGCGGGGCGGGACGGCAGGCTTGGTGTGACGGGGAGACGGGGCGGCGGGCCCGCCGGGACGGGAGGCGGGCCCGCCGCGTCCTCAGGCGCCGGGGCGGTCGGGCTGGCGGACCGTCACGGTGGGGTCGCCCCGCTCGATCAGCGCGTCGATCTCGGCGGACCGCAGGCCGCGCAGCGTGAGCACCCGCCGGCCCCAGCGGTGCAGCCGGCACGGGTGCGGGCTCGCGTCGTTGCGGCAGACCGTCCCGCCCGACCAGCGCCGGGGCGCGTGCACCACCACCGCGCGCACCGCGAACTGCGCGTCCTCCCCCGTGATGTACGGCGGCAGCGGGATCTCCCGGAGCGTCTCCCCCGACTCCTCGGCACCGAGGGGGGTCGCGGGACGGACGGTACGGGTGGCGGTGCTGCTCATCGGTTAAGCCTCCACAGAGGATGGACGGACCGGGACAGCAGAAACGTACGGCCGCTCCGCGGCGGCGCGACGGACAAACTGTCCCCCCGGGCGCTCAGGACCGGCCGGGGTCAGCCGACCTGGAAGCCGAGCGCCCGAGCCAGCAACAGCGCCTGCTCGGCGTCGATCAGCGCGTCGGCCCGCTCCACCTCGGTCGGGTCGAGCGCGGACAGGTCGCTGCCGCGCAGGTCGGCGCGGGACAGCCGGGAGCCGTGCAGCTGGGCCCCGGACAGGTCGACGCCGGTGACCGTGGCACCGGTCAGGTCGGCGCCGGTCAGGTCCACCTCGCGCATCCGCACGTCGGTCAGGCGCGCCCCACGCAGGTCGGCCCCCGGCAGTGCCACGAACGACCAGTCCCCGCCGTCGATCCGCAGCGGACGCAGGTCGCACTCCTCGAAGCTGCTGCCGACCAGCTTGCAGCCGGTGAACTCGGCGTCGAAGAGGTTGCACCGTTTGAAGACACAGCGGGTGAAGGCCGAGTCGGTGTGCCGGGAGGCGTTGAACGCCACGTTGCCGAAGGTGCAGTCGGTGAAGACGGCGCCCAGGCTGACCGCCTCGGTCAGGTCCACGTGGAAGAACTCGCAGCGCACGAAGTGCCGGTCGACCAACTCCTCGCCGTACCAGTCCTCGTGGCGGAAAGTGGCGTCCTCGGTCGGCTCCAGCACCTGGTCAGCCTACTGGGCAAGCCGGCGTCTTCCGCACAGCCCGTACCGGACAGTAGGTTCGACGGGTGAGTGTGGCGCGCAGCAGCGACCCCGACCGGCTCGGCTTCGATCCCGCCCGGCTGGCGCGGATCGACGAACACTTCGGCAGGTACGTCGACGAGGGGCGGCTCGCCGGCTGGCAGATCGTCGTCACCCGCCGGGGCGAGATCGCCCACTCCTCGACCTACGGCCTGCGGGACCGGGAGGCGGGCATTCCTGTCGAGCCGGACACCCTCTGGCGCATCTACTCGATGACCAAGCCGATCACCTCCGTCGCGGCGATGATGCTGTGGGAGGAGGGCCGGTTCGAGCTGACCGACCCGGTCAGCCGCTGGCTGCCGGAGTTCGCCGACGCCCGGGTCTACGACAGGGGCCCGGTGACCAGTCCGTACACGGTGCCGGCGGCCGAGCCGATCCGGATCTGGCACCTGCTCACCCACACCGCCGGGCTGACGTACGGCTTCGCCCAGGTCTCCGTGGTCGACGGCCTGTACCGGGCCGCCGGCTTCGACCTCAGCGTGCCCGCCGGGGCCGACCTGACCGCCGCCACGCGGACCCTGGCCCGGCTGCCGCTGCTCTTCCAGCCGGGCAGCAGCTGGAACTACGGGGTCTCCACCGACGTGCTCGGCCGGCTCGTCGAGGTCGTCTCCGGACGGCGGCTGGACCAGTTCCTCGCCGACCGGATCCTGCGCCCGCTGGGCATGACCGACACCCGCTGGTGGGTCGACGAGCCGGACACCCGGCGGCTGGCCGCCCTGTACGCCCCGAACCCGGCGACCGGCCAGACGTTCCGCGCCGACGCGATCGGCCGGGCCGCGCTGACCGAGCCGTCGTGGCTGTCCGGCGGCGGCGGGCTGGTCTCGACGGCCGCCGACTACCACCGGTTCACCCAGATGCTGCTGCGCGGCGGCGAGCTGGACGGCGTACGCCTGCTCGGGCCCCGGACGGTGCGCTTCATGACCCGCAACCACCTGCCCGGCGGTCGGGACCTGGCCTCGTTCTCCCCGTCCGGGTTCGCCGAGACGGTGCTGGAGGGCATCGGGTTCGGGCTCGGCTTCGCCGTGGTGCAGGACCCGGTCCCGGCCCGGGTGCCGAGCAGCGTCGGCGAGTACTACTGGGGCGGGATGGCCAGCACCGCGTTCTGGGTGGACCCGGTGGAGGAGATCACGGCGCTGCTGTTCACCCAGCTCCTGCCGTCGAGCACCTACCCGCTGCGGTCGCAGCTGCGCCAGCTCGTCTACTCCGCCCTCGTCGACTGAGCCCGGTCGGGCCGCCTCCAGAAGGCGGCCGATCGCCGAGCGGCGAGCGGCGAGCCGTGGTCTCCCCGCCCGGGATCGCCGGAACGGCACCGCCGGGGCGCTCGGCTCCCTAGCCTGGGGACGGACGACGACGGTCGTGCGGCGCGGGAGGCGGTCAGGCGATGAGCGACATCGTGGTGTTCGGGGCCGGCGGCACGGCGGGTTCGCGGATCACCGCCGAGGCGGTGAACCGGGGTCATCGGGTGACCGCGGCGGTGCGCCGGCCGGAGGCGGTCAGCTACCTGCCGGCCGGGGTCGACCTGGTCACCGGCGACGCCACCTCGGCGCGCAGCGTACGGGAGCTGGCCCCGGGCGCGGACGCGATCGTGGTGGCGGTCGGCGGCGGGGAACGGGCGCTGTGGCGGGACGCGGCGGAGAACCTGATCACGGTGCTGCGGGACCTGCCGAATCCGCCCCGGGTGATCCACGTCGGCGGCGGGGCGACCCTGCTCGGCCCGAGGGGTGTCCCGTTCGTTGAGGAGCCGGACTTCCCCGAGGAGTACCGGGACGCCGCGCTGGGCCAGGCCGACGCGCTGGCCTGGTACCGGTCCTCGGCCGAGGGGGTGACCTGGACGTACGTCTCCCCACCCCCGCTGGAGTTCCACCCCGGCGAGCGCACGGGCCGCTACCGGACCGGCACGGAAGAGCCGGTCACCGACGAGCGGGGCCGCGCGGTGCTGAGCTACGAGGACCTGGCCGTCGCCGTCGTGGACGAGATCGAGCACCCGCGCTTCGAGAACATGCGCTTCACCGCCGGATACTGAGCCGCCGGGTTCCGGCTCACCGACGCCGAGCCTCGTGCCGACAATCGTCTAGCCGGTCCCCGCCGAGCGGGGGCGGGCTGCGGTCCGTCCCGTGGGCTGGGCCGGCACCCGGGGCCGCACGGTCGGCCGCCACGCCCGGCCGTTGGCGTAGATCACCCGGAAGCCCAGGTACGCCGCCAGGGGCGCCCAGTGTGCGGAGCCCATCCGCAACTCGGCCGCGTTGTGCCGGTGCCCGTTTGCGAGCACGTCGAGCAGCACGGTCTCGAACGCGGCGGACTCCACCCAGTCGACCTCGCGGGTGAAGCCGCAGATCAGCGCGGCGCCGGTGACGTCGAGGAAGTCGCGCAGCACGGCGTCGGACGCCCGCAGCACCGAGCAGCTGCCGAAGTAGAGCCGTCGGCCGTCGCACCGGCCGGCGATCCGCTCGGCCACGTCGGCGAGATCGACGGAGTCCCAGTCGGTGAGGCAGAGCCGGCTCGGCTCGCCGTGCATGGCGAAGAAGCCCACCCGGTAGTCGGCGTACTGCTTGAGCAGCCAGCGGTCGAGGAAGTAGAAGAGCTCGTCCCGGGTGGCCGCGTCCTTGTGGATGAACCGGATCTTGCCGAGCCGTTCGAGCAGTTCGAGGGTCGGCAGGACCGATCCGCGCTCGTTGAGGTCGCGGTGCCACTGCCCCTCGACACAGAAGACGCCACCGCGTGCCACAGCCACCTCCCAGCCCTCCGGTGACGTTACCCGCCGGCCGCCCGCGCCCCGACGGTCACCCTCCGTCGGATCCGATTCACGTTTCCGTCGCGCCGCGCCCGGCGTACCGTTTCGGCCGCTCTGTGCATCGGCGGCGCGCAATGGGGCGTACCCATTTCGCCCTTCTTTCCCGGCAGATCCCCGGGCGCGAGCCAAACCGAGAACAATTCCGGTTATTTGCCTCCAAGAGGACGCCACGATGCGAGGGTGGAACGGACGGGACGTCCCGGCCGACGGACCCGGCTCACCCCATTCGCTCTCCTTACGGGAGGACTTCCGTGCGTGCCAAAACCTTGAAGCGGGCCATGGTCGCGTTCGCCCTGGCGTTGCCGGGTGCCGCGATCGCCACGGTGGTGGCCGCCCCGCCGGCCCATGCCGACGGCTGCTACACCTGGAAACGCAACCTGTACCAGGGGCGCTCCGGCGACGACGTCCGCCAGCTCCAGATCCGGGTCGCCGGGTGGGCCGGCACCCGGGACATCGTGGAGAACGACGGCCGGTACGGCCCGAAGACCGCCGCCGCGGTCAAGCGCTTCCAATCGGCGTACGGGCTGAAGGCCGACGGGGTCGCCGGGCCGCAGACGTACACCAAGCTGTACGCGCTCCAGGACAACGACTGCACCCCACGTCACTTCAGCTACCAGGAGTTGGACGACGGCTGCGGGCGGGGCGGCTGGAGCGGAGGCCCGCTGTCGGCGACGAAGACGAAGGCCAACGCGCTGCGCACCATGTGGAAGCTGGAGGCGCTGCGGCGCGACCTCGGGGACAAGCCGGTGCTCGTCACCAGCGGCTTCCGTAGCAAGGAGTGCAACCAGCAGGTCGGTGGGGCATCGGACAGCCAGCACCTCTACGGCACCGCCGCCGACCTCGTCCCCCGCGACTCGTCGTTGTGCGACGCCGCCCGCGCGGCCCGCGACCACGGTTTCAGCGGCATCTACGGCCCCGGGTACCCGGACCACGACGACCACGTCCACGTGGACTCCCGCCGGGAGAACAACAGCGACCAGACATCGAACACGACCGTCTGGTCCGCGCCGGACTGCGGGATCGGCGCCGGCAGCGACTGACCGGAGCCGCCAGGCGGGACACCGTCGGCCCGGCCGCGAGGACTGACTGTGAGGCTGACCTGGTCGGTCCGTAGGTGATGGCTTGACCGCCAGTTAGCGGCTGGCGTGTCTCATCACAGTCAGTCCACCCTCCGTCGGCCCCTTTCGAGCTGCCCCGTTTACGCGCCCGCTCCATCGGTAGCACAAACGGGGCAGCTCCATAGGGGCCGACAGACAGGTCCCCGACCGGATGCGGGAGGCAATCGTCCGGCCGCCACCGGATCAAGAGACGGCCCACGAGGAAGCACGCGGGGCGTAGGGAGCTGCGGCGATGGCCGGGTCAGGCGAGGCCTGCGTCGTGGACCAGGATGGCGACCTGGACCCGGTTGTTCAGGTCCAGCTTGGTGAGCAGGCGGGAGACGTACGCCTTGACCGTCGCCACGCTCATGAACAGCTCGGCGGAGATCTCGGCGTTGGTCCGGCCCTGACCCAGCGCGACCGCGACCTCCCGTTCCCGCTCGCTGAGCCCGGCCAGCAACCGCAGCGCCCGTTCACGGCGGGGATCGACGCCGGCCGGCCCGGACGCGGTGACGTGCCGGATCAGTTGCCGGGTGACCGTCGGTGAGAGAGTGGCCTCCCCAGCGGCGACCCGGCGCACCGCCCGGACGATCTCGGCGGGCGGGGTGTCCTTGAGCAGGAACCCGGCCGCCCCGGCGCGCAGTGCCCGCAGCACCTGGTCGTCGGCGTCGAAGGTGGTCAGGACGAGGACCTCGGGCGGGCGGGGCTGGGCGCGCAGCGCCTCGGTGGCGGCGAGCCCGTCCACCCGGGGCATCCGGATGTCCATCAGCACCACGTCGGGCGCGCAGGCGGCGACGGCGGCCGGCACCTGGTCGCCGTCGGCGGCCTCGCCGACCACCCGCAGGTCGGGCACGCCGCCGAGGATCATCGACAGGCCGGCCCGGACCAGGGCGTCGTCGTCGACGATCAGCACCCGCACGGGCTCCGGACGAGCCGCCCCGGCACCCGTGTCGTGTTCCCGCCCGGTCATGCCGGCCAGGGTAGCCAGGCGGTCAGCCGGAAGTCGCCGGACCCGTCCCGCCCGTGCTCCAGGTGCCCGCCGGCCAGGCTGACCCGCTCGGCGACGCCGACCAGGCCGGTCCCGGTGCCGGGGATGACGGGCTGCCACCCGGCCCCCACCGGCCAGCGGTTGCGAACGTCGACGGTCAGCCCATCGCCGGGCGCCCCGGAGAGCCGGACGGTGGCGGCCGCGCCCGGCGCGTGCTTGCGGGCGTTGGTCAGCCCCTCCTGGACGATCCGGTACGCGCCGCGCCCGAGCGCGACGGGCGCGGTCCCGGCCGCTTCGACGGTGTCGACCACCTCCACCCGCATGCCGGCGGCCCGGGACTCCGCGACCAGTGTGGGTACGTCGGCCAGGGTGGGCTGTGGCCGCTCCACCGCGGCCGGCTGCGGCGTCGTCGCCGACCGGGCCGCCGGGGCGGGGGCGGGTCCGGGGCGGGCCGACCCGGCCGGCACCTGGCCCGACGACGCCGGGCCGGGTGGGGGCGGGTCGTCGGCGCGCAGGACGCCGATGACCTCGCGCAGGTCCTGGAGGGCGGCGTGGGCGCTCTCCCGGATCACGCCGGCCGCCCGGGCGACCTCCTCCGGCGGCGCGTCCGGCCGGAACTCCAGCGCGCCGGCGTGCAGGCTGAGCAGGGAGATCCGGTGCGCCAGCACATCGTGCATCTCCCGGGCGATCCGGGTGCGCTCCAGCTGCCGGGCCTGCGCCACCCGGAGCTGCTGCTCCGCCTCGGCCCGGTCGGCCCGGTCGCGCAGGGACAGGATGAGCTGCCGCCGGGCCCGGACGAACATCCCCCAGGCGAGCACCGAGCCGGTGAAGACGGCCGCCCAGGCCAGCTCGCCCCAGAATCCGATCACCGGGTCGGGGCGGAGCATCGCGTAGCTGACGCTGGTCAGCGCGCTGCCGCCGAACACCAGCGCGATCTGCGACAACGGCCGGTGCACCACGACCGTGAACATGATGGCCACGAGGACCACCCCGGCGGTCGCCGAGAACAGCCCGAGCGGCAGGATGGCCACCGCCAGGCCGAAGGGCCAGCGGCGGCGCAGCCACAGCGCCGCGCAGGCCAGCAGCCCGAGCACCGTGTCTAGGTCCTGCAACCACTCGTACGGCAGCCGCCCGGCCAGCTCCGGGTCGGGCTGGCGGGCGTCCCAGGCGACGGAGACGGCCCAGCCGAGGGCGAACAGGAAGAGGTGGACGTCCACCAGCCAGTCGCGGGCGGTCCGTCGGGGTCGCGCCCCGGACGACGCCACGTCGGCGAGGGCGCCCGGCAGCAGCCAGGGATGATCCGGTACGGCGGCGCTGGTCACCACCCCATGCTAGGAAGGCCGCGGCCCCGCCGACAGCTACCAAAGTCGACGCCGACCGTGGCCGGAGGTCGACGTGGTTCTCGACCGGTGACCGCAGCGCCCGGCCGGGTGGCGCGGGCAGGCTCGACCCATGATCGAAGTTGAGCACCTGACCAAGCGGTACGGCGGCCACGCCGCCGTCGACGACGTCAGCTTCACCTGCGCGCCGGGCAGCGTCACCGGCTTCCTCGGCCCGAACGGGGCCGGCAAGTCCACCACGATGCGGATGATCTGCGGGCTGGCCCCGCCGAGCGCGGGCACCGCCACCGTCTGCGGGGTGCCGTACCGGCGGCTGGCGAATCCGGGCCGGGAGGTCGGGGTGCTGCTGGACGCCTCGGCGCAGCACGCGGGGCGGACCGGGCGGGAGGTGCTGACGCTGGCCGCCATCACGATGGGCGTGCCCCGGCGGGAGGTCGACGTGAAGCTCGACCAGGTCGGGCTGGGCGCGGGTGCCGCGCGGCGGCGCGTCGGGGCGTACTCGTTGGGGATGCGGCAGCGACTCGGCCTGGCGCACGCGCTGCTGGGCGACCCCCGGGTGCTGATCCTGGACGAGCCGGCGAACGGCCTGGACCCGGAGGGCATCTTCTGGATGCGCGGCCTGCTGCGCGACTTCGCCGACCGGGGCGGCGCCGTGCTGCTCTCCTCCCACCTGCTGCGGGAGGTGGAGGCGGTGGCCGACCAGTTGGTGGTGATCGGGGGTGGTCGGGTGGTCGCCTCCGGCGACACGGACGAGTTGCTGGCCGACGCCGGCACGCTGGTCCGGGCCCGCGACGGGGAGGCCCTGCGGCGGGCGCTGGCAGAGGCTGGCCTCGCCGCGACGGGCGCCACCGGCCCGGCCGCGTCGCCCGGCGGCGGGCTGCTGGTCCAGGCCGAGCCCGGTGTGGTCGGGCAGGCAGCGGCGGACGCGGGGGTCGTCCTCACCGAGCTGCGCCCGGCCGGTGCCGGCGGCCTGGAACAGCTCTTCCTCACCCTCACCGGCGGCACGTCCACGAAGGAGACCACGGCATGAGCGCGAGCACCGCCCCCACCGCACCCGCCGTCGCCCCGCCGGCTCACCCGGGGGTACGCGGACCGTCGCTGCCCCGGCTGACCGCCGTGGAGCTGCGCAAGCTCGTCGACACCCGGGCCGGCCGGTGGCTGCTGGTCGGCATCGGCCTGGTCTCCGTCGCGATCGTCGTGGTGCAACTGTGGGTGCTGGCCGACGACGAACAGACGTTCACCGCGTTCTTCGTCCCGCAGTTGCTGCCCGCCGGCCTGCTCCTGCCGATACTGGGCATCCTGTCCATCACCGGGGAGTGGTCCCAGCGCACCGCGCTGACCACGTACGCGCTGGTGCCCCGCCGGGAGCGGGTGATCGCCGCGAAACTCGCCGCGGTGGTGCTGGCCGCGCTGGCGTCGGTGCTGGTCACCCTGGCCGTCGCCGCGGTCGGCACGCTGGTCGCGAAGGCGACGGGCGGGTCGGGCGACTGGTCGTTCGAGGCCGCCCGGCTGTTCCACGCGGTGGTCCTGCAGGTGCTGGGGGTGCTGATGGGCGCGGCGTTCGGCCTGCTGCTGCTGAACACCCCGCTGGCGGTGGTCACCTACCTGCTGCTGCCCACGGTCTGGGCGGTGCTGGCCGGCATGGTCGCGGCGCTGCGGGAGCCGGCCCGCTGGCTGGACACCAGCGTCACCATGGAGCCGCTCTTCGGTCCCGAGGTGACCGCCGGCCAGTGGGGGCGAATGGCCGTGTCGGTGCTGGTCTGGGCGGTGCTGCCGCTGGCGGCCGGGCTCGTCCGCACGCTGCGCCGGGAGGTGTCCTGACCGTGGGGGCCGGGGACGCGCCGACGCGGGTCGACGGCGGGGCGGGCGAGCTGGCGGTCATGTGGGGCGGCTTCCCGCTGGTCGGGGCCGGCGCCGGCTGGCTGCTCACCGCCGTCGCCGGCCCGGTCGCCGGGCTGCCGTGGGTGCCCGCGCAGGGCTGGTTCGAGCTGCTGGCCAAGCTGCCCGAGCCCCGGGCCACGGCCGGGGCGGTGGCGCTCGGCGCGCTGGCCGGGCTCGTCGTGGCCGGGATCGGCACCCGGGAGCGGCTGCGGGTCGAGGTGACTGCGGACCGGGTCCGGCTGCGCCGCGACGGGCAGGACCGGGAGATCACCCGCCGATCCGTGCGGGTGGTATTCGTCGACCGGCGGGACCTGGTGCTGCTGGGCGACGGGGAGGAGGAGCTGGCCCGGGAGCGCGGCGACGTGAGCGCCGGGCGGCTGGCCGCCGCGTTCCGGGGGCACGGCTGGCCGTGGGCGGACGCGGACCCGTACCGGGACGCGTACCGGCGGTGGGTGGAGGGGCTGCCGGGGCTGCCTGCGGGGGCGGACGCCCTGCTGCGGGCGCGGCAACACGCGGTGGACCGGGGTCGGCGCGGGGACGCCGACGACCTGCGGCGGGAGCTGGCCCGGCTCGGGGTGGTGGTGCGGGACGAGGAGAAGCGGCAGTACTGGCGGCTGACCCGGCGGGCGGCCCCGGGGTGAAATGTCCCCGCATCCGCGCGCGGAGCTTCTCGTTGGACATCTACGTCCGTCACAATACGGAGGCAGTTCTCCACCGACGGCGACGTGGCCGGAACGAGAGGGGACCGACGATGACCTCCAGGGAGAGTGCGCCGGGCGGCGGCACGGGGATCTTTCGGCGCAAGTCGGTCGAGGAGATCGCCGACGAGACCGACGAGGGGCTGTCCCGGTCCCTCGGGTTGTGGCAACTCACCGCGATCGGGGTGGGCGGGATCATCGGCGCCGGCATCTTCGCCCTGGCCGGGGCGGTGGCGCACGAGACGGCCGGCCCGGCCGTGCTCCTCTCGTTCCTGATCGCCGGCCTGGCCAGCGCGGCGGCGGCCCTGTCGTACGCCGAGTTCGCCGGCATGATCCCGAAGGCCGGCTCGGCCTACACCTACGGGTACGTGGTGCTCGGCGAGGCCGTGGGCTGGTTCATCGGCTGGGACCTGCTGCTGGAGTACACGGCGATCGTGGCGGTGGTCGCGATCAGCATCTCCGGGTACTTCGGTTTCCTCCTCGGGGAGCTGGGCCTGGCGCTGCCCGACTGGGTGCTGGGCGCGCCGGGCACCGGCGACGGGCACGTGGTGGACCTGTTCGCGGTGCTGCTCTGCCTGCTCATCGCGTTCCTGCTCAACCGGGGGATCTCCTCGGCGGCCCGGTTCGAGACGTTCGTGGTCGGGCTGAAGGTGGCCGTGGTGCTGCTGGTGATCGTGGTCGGCTTCTTCCACGTGAAGACCGCGAACTACTCGCCGTTCTTCCCGTTCGGGGTCGGCGGGGCGTTCACCGGCGCGGCCACTGTCTTCTTCGCCGTATTCGGGTACGACGCGATGAGCACCGCGGCGGAGGAGGCGAAGGACTCCCGCCGGCACATGCCGAAGGCGATCGTCTGGTCGCTGGCCATCTCGATGGTGCTGTACGTGCTGGCCACGCTGGTGCTGACCGGGATGCAGAACTACCGGGACATCGATCCGGAGAGCGGCTTCTCCTCGGCGTTCGCGTCGGTGGGGCTGTCCGGGCTGGCCAGCGTCATCGCCGTCGGGGCGATCATCGGCATCCTGACGGTGATGTTCACGTTCATGCTCGGGGTGACCCGGGTGTGGTTCTCGATGAGCCGGGACGGCCTGATGCCGGCCTGGTTCGGCAAGCTGCACCCGGTGCGCCGGGTGCCCAGCCGGGTCACCTGGATCGTGGGCGTCGGCTCGGCGCTGATCGCCGGGTTCCTGCCGATCCGGCAGGCCGCCGAGCTGACCAACATCGGCATCCTGCTGGCGTTCGTGGTGGTCTGCGTCGCGGTGATCGTGCTGCGCTACCGCCGCCCGGACGCGCCGCGCACGTTCCGGCTGCCGGGGATGCCGGTGGTGCCGGCGCTCGGCGCGCTGTTCTCGATCTGGCTGATCACCTTCCTGAACCCGGTGACCTGGCTGCGGTTCGGGGTGTGGTTCCTGCTCGGCGCGCTGGTCTACGGGCTCTACGGTTACCGGCGCTCGGCGTTGGCCGACCGGCGCTGAGGGCGGCCCACCGAGGCGAGCAGCTCGTCCAGCGCGTCGACCTCGGCCCAGCCGTTGACCGAGACCCGGCCGGCGGCGTCGACGGTCACCTCGACCCGGTCCGGGGTCCGGGGCAGCTCGTCGAGCAGCTCCGGGAAGCGGTCGTTGAGCAGCGCGAACTCCTGGTTGGTGGAGCCCACCCAGGGCCGGTCGGTGTCGACCAGGTCGGCGCGGAACGGCCCGGCGACCAGCAGGTCGGTCTCGGCCAGCAGGGCGGCCACTTCCTCGCGTCCGCTGTCGACGGCGCGGCGCAGGCCGTCGCGGGTGTAGCCGGTGAAGGTCATCACCGACCGCCCGGCCCGGCGCACCCCGGCGGCCACCTCGGCCAGCGCGCCGGCCTGGTCGAACGGCTCGCCGCCGAGCAGGGTCACCCCCTCGGTGCCGGCGGCGAGGACCCGCTCGACCAGCTCGGTCGGCGCGACGAGTTCCCCGCCCCGGAAGGTCCAGAGCTGGGGGTTGAAGCAGCCCGGGCAGCGGATCGCACAGCCCTGCACCCACAGGGCGGTCCGCTCGCCGGGCCCCTCGGCCCGGGTCGAGGCGAGGAACCGGGCCAGCGCCACCAGTTCCGGCCCGGCGGCTGAGCGCCGCACCGGGCCGGTCTCAGAAATCGAGTACGCGTCCACCGGACATCCCCGGGTGGGCGGGCGGGCCGGCGGGCGGCACGCAGACCAGCAGGTCGCGCAGGTGGGCGTACTCGTGCGGGGCCAGCTCGGCGGCGGCGGCGAACTCGGCGACGCTGCCGAACCCCCGGCGGGCATCCCGGGCGGCGAGCACCCGCCCGGCGCGGGCGGCGTCGAAGCCGGGGAGCGCGGCGAGCTGCTCCGCCCCGACGGCGTTGACGTCCACCGGGGACGGCGCGGCCGGGGACGGCGGGGTGGTGGGCGGGCCGAAGACCGGTGTGCCGAAGCTCAGCGGCGTGCCGAAGCCCAGCGGCGCGGAGGTCGGGTCGACCATGGGCAGCGGCGGGCCGGCGGTCGGGTCGCCCGGGATCTTCGTCGCGGCCGGGCCGGTGGCCCAGTACCCGGCCTGCTGCCCGACGACGGGAGAACCGGAGACGGTGCCGCCGAAAGCTCCGCCCGCCGGCGGGCCGGGGGGCGGGGCGAGGCCCCCCGGCGGGTACGCGTACCCGGGCCAGCCCGGCGCCGGCTGGGCGTACCCGGGCCAGCCCGGCGCGGGCTGGGCGTACCCGGGCCGGTGGCCGGCCCGCCACCGCAACCAGAACACGTTGACCACGAGGGCGTGTCCGGCGCTGACGACCCAGGCCAGGAACCACAGGACGGCGAACCAGGTGCTGGCGGCGCTGTCCACCTCGGCGACGTCGAATGCGATGAGGCTGCCCCAGCCGACGAGCAGGTAGACGATGCCGGAGATCCACCACGCCGCGCGCCGGGCCCGGATGCCCACGTAGAGGAAGCCGACCCCGCCGAAGCAGCTGAATCCGAGGATCGGAAAGAGCACCCACCAGCTGTGCCGCAGCCGCCACCAGACGCGGGCCCCGGGCGAGCGCACCGGCGGCGCGGCGGCCCAGGTGGGTGGGCCGGGCGGCGGCGGGTACCCCTTCGGGCCGGCATCGGGCGGGTACGCCGCCGGGCCCGACGCGGGCGGCCAACCGTCAGGCCCGGTCGACATCGTGCTGCTCGTCGGCGACGACGGTGTCCACCCGGTCGCGGTCGGCCGTGTACGCGCTGCGCACCGTCCGCGCGTCGAGCAGGTCCTCCAGCACGGCCACGTAGTCGAGGCAGCTCTCGCCGAGCAGTCCCTGGGTCTCGGCGCTGACCGAGCCGTCGGGGTTGACGGTGACGACGACGCGGGGCTGCCCGGTCACCGGTCCCGCTCCTGCACGGCGAAGACCAGCCGGACCGAGGCGTCCTCGGTGACCTGCTCCGATTCCAGTCGCAGCCCGGCGGCCGGGGCCTGGGCCCGCAGCCTTTCCAGCACCGCACCCTGCACCTGCCGCCCGTACGCGGCGTCGATTGAGCGGATGATCTCCACTGCCCGTTCCTCGTCGACCTCGCCGCTGAGGTGCGCGGTCCAGATGCCGTCCGGGCCGCGGTGGAAGCCGGCCCGTACCCCGGCCCAGTCGGCGGTGATCTCGTCGGCGGCGACGGTCACCGCCGCGTCGGTGTCCCGTAGCGCGGCGGCGAGCAGCGCCTCGTCGCGCATCCGGGTCTGCACCTGGCAGACCATCCGGCCCTCGCCGTCGCGGTCGGCGGTGGCGGCGTGCGCGGCGGCCACGGTGGCCACCGCCAGGGGTACGAGTATCAGCGAGATGCTCACCGGCGCTCTCCTGTCGTCGTCGTGGTGATGGCGGGGGGCGGGGCCGGCATCAGAACTCCACCGCCCGGCCCCCGTGCCCGCCGCCCGGCAGCCCCGGGCCACCCGCCGGACGGGGGTCGAGGTCCCAGTCCTCGGCGGCGGTCGCGGCGACCGCCCGGTGTTCCGCCCAGCTCCGCACGGCGGCGATCCGCTCGGCCTGGGTGATACTCAATGGAACCATGTTGACGAGTGCGCGCAACAGGTCGTCGCGGCGCAGCGGCCGGCGCTCGGCGTACGCGTCGACGAGCCCGGCGACGACGGCCTGCTCGATCTCCGCGCCGGAGTAGCCGTCGCTGAGCCCGGCCAGCTCGGCCAGCAGTCCCGAGTCGACGGTCAGCTCCCCGGCCACGGCCGGGTGCCGCAGCCGGCGGGCGACATGCAGGCTCCAGATCGAGGCGCGTTCGGCCCGGGTCGGCAGGTCGACGAAGAAGATCTCGTCGAAGCGCCCCTTGCGCAGCAGCTCCGGCGGCAGGGCGGCGAAGTCGTTGGCGGTGGCGATGACGAAGACCGGTCTGGTCTTCTCCTGCATCCAGGTCAGGAACGAGCCGAAGACCCGGGCGGAGGTGCCCGAGTCGCCGCCCGCGCCGCCGGCGAAGCCCTTCTCGATCTCGTCGAGCCAGAGCACGCAGGGCGCGGTCGCCTCGGCGATCCGAATCGCCTCGCGCATGTTCTGCTCGCTGGAGCCGACCAGCCCGGCGAAGACCTTGCCGATGTCCAGCCGCAGCAGCGGCAGCCCCCAGGCCGCGGCGACCGCCTTCGCGGTCAGCGACTTTCCGCAGCCCGGGACGCCGGTGATCAGCACTCCGCGCGGGGCCGGCAACCCGTACGCGGCGGCCTCGGCGAGCCAGGCACCCTCCCGCTTGGCCAGCCAGCGCTTGAGGTTCTCCAGGCCGCCGACGTCGGCGAGCGCCACCGGGGCGTCGAGGAACTCCAGCAGCCCGCTGCGCCGGACGACCTGCCGCTTCTCCTCGTGCACCAGCCGCAGGTCGCCGGCGTCGAGCACCCCGTCGTCCACCATGGCCCGGGCGAACGCGTTCTCCGCCTCGTGCAGGGTCAGCCCGAGGGCCGCCTTGGCGAACCGTTCCCGGCCCCGCTCGTCCAGGTCGATGCGGATCCGGCCGGTGGCCGCGTTGGCGACGATGATCCCGTCCAGCACCGCACGGATCTCCGGCTCGGTGGGCAGCGGGAAGTCGACGACCGTGACGTCCTTGGCCAGCTCGACCGGGAGGTCCGGCACCGGGGACAGCAGGACCAGGGTGCGTGGCACGGGGCCGCTGCGGTAGGCCACGGCCAGCTCGCGCAGCCGGCGGACCACCCCCGGGTCGGCGGGCCGGCCGCCAGCGCCGAGCGCGGGGTGCAGGTCGGAGATGACCAGCAGGGCCGGCTCGTCGATCCGCCAGGCCGCGTCGAGGGCGGCGATCGGATCGGTGGTGCCCTGCCGCCGGTTGCCGTCGGGCGGCACCAGGCCCCGGGTCGCCGACCAGGTCCAGACCCCGCGCGGGGTCCGGACCAGGGCGATGTCGTGGGCGACGGCGGCGATCTCGCCGAGCACCCGCTGCTCCTCGTACGAGCAGACCTGGAGCACCGGGACGCGGGCCTTGAGCAACTGGGACAGGGTGTCGCGGAAGGCTCCCACCATCGCAGTTCCTCCCCCCCAAGGACGCGCCGAGCCGGCCAGACTCTAGCACCGACGGTCCTGGCCGGGGCGGCCGTCAGAAGCGGTACGCCGTGCCGTACTCCGGCACCAGCACCCGGGTGCGGGGGGACACCGCGCGCACCGCCGCGACCAGCGCGTTGAGCCGGTCACGGTCGGCCGGGGCGACCGTCGGCGGGTTGACCAGCGGCGTCTCGAAGTTGTCCCAGTGCACCGGCACCACGACCTTCGGGTGGTCGAGGGCGGCCATCAGCCGGGGCACGTAGTCGGCGGTGGCGGTGCCGGACTGGAGGGCGATCATCGCCACGTCCGGGGCCAGCCCGGTGAGGTCGCGCTCGACGAAGTCGCTGGCGCCCATGAAGAACACGGCCGGGCCGCCGGCGATCCGCACCTGGTAGGCGAGGGTGTCGCCCTCCGGCAGGTCGGCGATCGTCTCGGGCCGGGCCGGCGGGGTCACCCGCACCCCGGGGAAGGCCATCGAGTACGACGCGTTGCGGCTGTGCAGCGAGCCGACCACCTCGACGGTGTGGTCGCCGAACTGGAGCACCTCCCCGCCCTTGACGGGGCTGAGCTGCCCGACCGGCAGCCCGTACGCCAACCCGAGGTGGTACGCGGTGAGCGTGCCGAACACGCGCGCGCCGGTGCGCTCGGCGATCCGGGGCACGTCGTTGAAGTGGTCCCAGTGGGTGTGGGTCACCAGGATCGTGCTGGCCCGGTCGACGTACCGGTCGAGGACGTCCTCGGCGACGGTGAGGGACTTCTGCTGGTTGAAGTTCCCGGTGAACAGCCCAGTGTCGTACCGGCTGAGGTACGGGTCGACCAGCACCGTCCGGTTGCCGATGTCGATCCGCCAGCCGGAGGTGCCCCACCAGCGGAAGCTGACGGCTCCGGTGCGGCGGGGGGCGGGGGCCGGGGTGGGCGCGGCGGCCCGGGCCGGGGCTGCCGGTCCGGTGGCGGCGGCGAGGCCGCCGACGGTGACCAGGGCGGCTCCGGCGGCGGCGTCGCGCAGCAGGCGGCGGCGGTCGAGGTGGTTCTCGGGCATGGTGGGTTCTCCCCGTCAGGTGGTGCGGAAGGTACCCCCCGACCTCACCACCGCGCCCGGGGCCACGTCCAAGATCGACGGCACGCACGGCCGATACGCGATCGGGTATCGGCCCAGCCCAGCGGCCCTTCCCGGCGGCGACGGGCCGGGAAAATCAGCCGTCGCGCAGGGCCTCGACGGCGATCCGCGCCGCCTCGCCCATGGCCAGGTCCACGTCGATGCGGCGGGTCGCCAGCCGCTCGGTGCGGGCGAACACCGCCATCGCGTACCGGCGACCGTCGGGGTACTCGGCGACCCCGGCCTCCAGGTGCAGGCCGGGCAGGGTGCCGGTCTTGGCGCGGACCCGCACGCCGGGCGGGAAGCCGGAGGCGAGCCGGGTCCAGAAGAGCTGCCGGTCCATCAGCTCCCGGACCGCCGCGCAGGCCGGCGCCGGGCCGGCCTCGTCGCGCCAGATCAGGCCGAGCAGCCGGGTCATCTCCCGGGCGGTGCTCGACGTGGTGTGCGCGGGGTCGAGCACCCGCATGGCCCGGACCCGCTCGTCGGAGAGGGTGGGGAAGATCCGGGCGAACTCCGCCTCGGTGCGGGCACCCACGTCGGCGAGCATCGTCTCCACCAGCTCGCGGGGGCCGCCGACGATCCGGGTACGCGGCAACCCCAGCTCGGCGGCGAGCATCGGCAGCACGTCCCGGCCGACCCGGCGCAGCAGCAGGTCGGCGGCCGTGTTGTCGCTGACCGACATGGCGAAGTACGCCAGGTCGCGCAGCGACACCTCGGCGTCGTCGGCGCAGCCGGCCACCCCCCAGCCGCCGAGCCGGTCCGCCGCCCGGACCAGCACCCGCTCGGTCGGGTCAAGCTGCCCGACGCTGGCCTGCCGGGCGAACTCCAGCACCAGAAGGATCTTGAAGACCGACGCGATGACCACCTGCTCGTCGGCGCGCACCGCCACCTCGCGGGCCGGGCCGCCCGCCCGCCCCGGGTCCGCGTCGCAGTTCACCCGCCCCGGGTCCGCGTCGCCGGGAACCCGTTCCGGGTCGTCGTCGACGTCGACCACGTGCAGGCTGGCCGCCACCCCGGCCCGGCCGAAGACGTCCGCGATTCGCTCCCCCACCGTCACCCCGGCACCGTACCGGCGGGCGAGTCCCGGGCGTCGGCCCGCCACCGTCGCCGCGCGGAGGGGCCGCCGTCACGCGGACGGACGGGCCGCCGTCACGCGGACGGGCCGTCCCGGGTGTCGCCGCCCCGTTCCCCGCCCCGCCCTCCCGGCCTGGCCGCTGGCGTAGGGTCGACGGCCGTGGACCTGCTCCGGCACCTGCGACACTTCGTGGTGGTCGCCCGCGAGCTGCACTTCGGGCGGGCGGCCGAGACGCTGGGCATGGCGCAGCCGCCGCTGAGCCAGTCGATCCAGCGGCTGGAGCGGGAGCTGACCGTCGAGCTGTTCGACCGGTCCCGCCGGCAGGTGCGGCTGACCACCGCCGGCCAGCTCCTGCTCGGCGAGGCCGACGAGCTGCTCGCCGCCGAGCAGCGGGCGCGCAACCTGATGCGCCAGGTCCGGGCCGGGACGCTCGGGGTGCTGCGGGCCGGGGTGCCGCCGGAGACCCCGGCGGTGACGCTGCGCGAGCTGCTGGACCGGCTCGCCGCGCGGGCCCCCGGGCTGGACGTCGACCTGCACGAGCTGACCAGCGCCGAGCAGGTCCGGATGCTCGCGCAGCGGCGGCTGGACGTGGGGCTGCTGCACCACCCGGTCAGCGCCGACGGGCTGCGGTTCGGGCCTGTGGTGGCCGTACCGCTGGGGGTGGTGCTGCCCCGCGCGTCGCCGCTGGCGCGGCCCCGGGAGGTCGAGCTGGCGGCGCTGGCCGGTCTGGACCTGATCGCCGCGCCCCGGGCGACGGCGCCCCAGTGGCACGACCACGTCCTGGACGTGTGCCGGCGGCACGGCTTCACGCCGGGGCGGGTGCGGCCGGCCCGGAACCCGGAGTTCCTGTTCGGGTTGGTGCTGGCCGGCGGGGCGGTGGCCGTCGAGCCGGCGGCGGTGGCCCGGCGGGAGCCGCGCGTCGTCTGGCGGCCGGTCGCGGGGTCGCCGCTGGTGAAGCGCACCTCGGCGGCCTGGCCGCAGCGCGCCGGCCACCCCGCCGCCCCGGTCTTCGGGGAGCTGGCCGCCGGGGTGCTGGCCGACGCGGGCCCGACGCCGCCGACCGACCCGCTCACCCCTGGCCTGCGCCCCTGGCCGGTGCTGTTCGAACCCCGATCGGCGGATTCACCCCCGTAAAAGTTCCCCGGCGCTCTCCCGGTGTTCACACCTCCGCCGTTAACATCGCTGAGCATGAATACAAAGAGCGTCACCCGCTCGCTGTCCGGGCGGCTGATCACGGCGTTCGCACTGGCCGTGGCACTGGTGACACCCGTCGTGGCGAGCACCTCCGCGTCGGCGGCGGCCCCGCTGACCGTCGCTCAGGCGCTGGCCGCCCAGGACGGCCGCGCGGCCACCGTCACCGGGTACGTCATCGGTCAGCCGACCGCGACGTCCACGGTGATCACGTCCGGATACACGGCGGACACGGCGATCGCCATCGCCGACACCGCCGCCGAGACCAGCACGAGCAGGATGCTCTACGTCCAGGTGACCGCCGCGTACCGGAGCGGCTTCGGGCTGCTGACCAACCCGGGGCTGCGGGGCAAACAGGTCACCACCACCGGGGCGCTGACCGCGTACTTCAGCCACGGCGGGCTGAAGAACCCGACCGCGATGAGCCTCGGCGGCGGCAGCACCCCCGGCCCGACGCCGACCGCGTCGCCCACCGCCACGCCCACCCCGTCGCCCAGCCCGACCGGCGGCTCCGGCCCGTACGACTCGACGTACTACCTCAACGCCGTCGGCAAGACCGGCACCGCGCTGCGCAACTCGCTGCACACCATCGTCAGTACGCAGACGAAGCTCAGCTACGACCAGGTGTGGGAGGCGTTGAAGGACACCGACCAGGACCCGGCGAACGCCAACAACGTGCTGCTGCTCTACACCGGCCGGTCGCAGAGCAAGACCACCAACGGCGGCGGGGTCAACGACTGGAACCGGGAGCACGTCTGGGCCAAGTCGCACGGGGACTTCGGCACTGCCACCGGGCCGGGCACCGACGTGCACCACCTGCGCCCCGAGGACGTCTCGGTCAACTCGACGCGCGGCAACAAGGACTTCGACAACGGCGGCAGCGCCGTCTCGGAGGCCGCCGGCTGCTACACCGACTCCGACTCGTTCGAGCCGCGCAACGCCGTCAAGGGCGACGTGGCCCGCATGATCATGTACATGGCGATCCGGTACGAGGGCGGCGACGGCTGGCCGAACCTGGAGATGAACAACTCCGTGTCCAACGGCAGCGCGCCGTACCTGGGCAAGCTGTCGGTGCTGCTCTCCTGGAACCAGCTCGACCCGCCGGACGCCTTCGAGCAGCGCCGCAACCAGGTCATCTACGACCGCTGGCAGGGCAACCGCAACCCGTTCATCGACCACCCGGAGTGGGCCGCCGCGATCTGGAACTGACCGCCCGCCCGTTCGTTCGGCCGCCGGGGCCGCCCGGTTGTCGCACATCACTTACCCGGGGCCGTGAGGGAACGGCCGGAAGGGGTACGACAACCGGGTGGCACGGCCGGGCCGGACGGCGGGCGGGAACGCTCCCGCACCGGCCGGCCCCGGACGAATGGGAGAGGCAGGCGAATGGCGAACACGGTTCCCGACATCGCACTCAACGACGGCAACACCATCCCGCAGCTCGGCTTCGGGGTGTTCCAGATCGAGCCGAAGGACACCGCCGAGGCGGTCGGCCGGGCCCTGGAGATCGGTTACCGGCACATCGACACCGCCGAGATGTACGGCAACGAGGCCGAGGTGGGTCAGGCGGTTCGCGCCTCCGGCCTGGGCCGTGACGAGGTCTTCGTCACCAGCAAGCTGAACAACGGCTTCCACCGCCCGGACGACGCCCGCAGGGCGTTCGACTCCACGCTCGCGGCGCTGAAGATGGACCACATCGACCTGTTCCTGATCCACTGGCCGCTGCCCACCCGCTACGACGGCGACTTCGTCTCGACGTGGAAGGTGCTGGAGGAGTTCCAGCGCGACGGCCGGGCCCGCTCCATCGGGGTGTCGAACTTCCAGGTGCCGCACCTGGAGCGGCTGGCCGCCGAGGCGACCGTGACGCCGGCGGTGAACCAGATCGAGGTGCACCCGTACCTGGGCAACGAGGAGGTGCGCGCGTACGACAGCGCGCACGACATCCGCACCGAGGCGTGGGCCCCGATCGCGCAGGGCAAGGTGCTCGACGACCCGACCCTGCTCGACATCGCCGAGCAGGTCGGCCGGACCGTGGCCCAGGTCGTGCTGCGCTGGCACGTGCAGCGCGGCGACATCGTCTTCCCCAAGTCGACCACCCCGAGCCGGGTCGAGGAGAACTTCCGGATCTTCGACTTCGAGCTGGACGACGCGACGATGGCCCGGATCAGCGGCCTGGACAAGGGCGAGGCGGGCCGGCAGGGGCCGAACCCGGACACCTTCGACTACCTCCCCGGCTGAGAGCGGACGCGTCGGGCCCTCGTCACCGCCCTCGCGGCCGGTGGGGAGGGCCCGCTTCCGCAGCCGGCCGGGCCCCGTGCCGCTCGCCTCAGGCCGGCGCGACCACATCGACCAGGAAGACCTGGCTGTCTGACGCTGTGCACTGCTGACGGGCCAGTTCCGCGCCGCTGGCCTTCGCGTTTCCCTTGATGCCGAAACAGGCGTCGTTCGCCACCGAGCGCAGCCGGTAGGCGCTCGCCCCGGCGGGCTCGAACCGGAACAGTTGCCGGGAACCGCCGGCCGCGCAGTCCGTCCAGGGCTCGACCAGGCCCGTCCCGGGGCCGGCATCGCGCACCGTCAGGCACCCGATGCCCTGGGTCGGGTGGTTCCACTTCATCTGGTGCAGGCCGTCGGCCACGAGTTGCAGGATGGTCTGTGGCGGCTCCGCACCCGCGCAGGCCCGCTGGACCACGACGGCGTGTTCGTACTGTCCCGTGCTGTCCCGGCCCTCGGTCAGGCACAACCCGGGAACGCCCACCGGGCGGATCCGCACCACGCTTCCTCCGGTGGCCAGGCGCGGGCCGGCGGGCGCGGGCGTGGACGCGTCAGCCGCACCCGGCGGCGCGGCCGGTTCCTCTTCGCGGAGCAGGACCATCGCGCCGACGGCGACCAGCACGGCCACCCCGATCCCCACGCGACGTCGCCACGTGGCCGGCGGAACCGCCGGGCGTGCCGGTGGCGGCGGAACCGTTGCCGGGGAACTGCTCGCGGCCAACCGGGCGCGAGCCGCCGACCAGCTCGTGACCTGTTCCTCGCTCCCCGTGCAGGCGCGCACGAAGGCGGTCAGCACCTCCGGCCGTGGCAGGTTGGGCCGGCTCGCCGCCATTGGACAAGCTGAGGAGACAACCACGGGGGGTCGGGGCGGGGGGAGACAGTCGATCCTTCCGCCCCGGCGGATTCACCCGGTGGTGCGGGGACAGCCGCTCAGGAGCTGACCCGTTCGGCGAGCCGGTGGAACACGGCCTCGGTCGGCGAGCCCGGCGCGGCGACGTAGACGATGAGACGTTGGTCGGCGTCGGGCACGTGCAGCACCCGGCACTCGAACTCCAGCGGCCCCAGCTCGGGGTGCGGCACCCGCTTCACCACCGGTCGGCGCTCGGCCACGTCGTGCTCGGCCCAGAGCCCGGCGAACCGCGGCGAGACACCGAGCAGCTCGGTGACCATCTCGGCCAGCCCTCGGTCGCCCGGGTACCGGCCGTACGCCGCGCGCAGGTCGGCCACCGATGTCCGGACGAACCGCCGGACGTCCGGATCGTCCCAGGACGTGTCCGCGTCGGGTCGGCCGAACATCCAGCGGATCATGTTCGGCTTCCCGGTCACGCCGTCGCCGACGAAGAAGGTGGCCAGCCGGTTGCCGGCGAGCAGGTCGTACTTCGCGTCGACCAGGTACGCCGGGGTCAGCGTCATGCTGTCGAGCAGGTGGCGCAGCCCGTCGGACACCTCCCGGCTGGGCCCCGGCGACGGCGGCGGGCTCTCCCCGGCCACCCGGAACAGGTACTCCCGCTCGTCCCGGGAGAGCAGCAGCGCCCGGGCCAGGGCGGCGAGCACCTGCCGGGACGGGTACGGGCCGCGCCCCTGTTCGAGGCGGACGTAGTAGTCGACGGACATCCCGGCGAGCTGGGCGACCTCCTGGCGGCGCAGGCCGGGGGTGCGTCGGCGTACCCCGTCGGGCAGGCCGACCTCGGCGGGCCGCAGCCGGGTCCGCCGGCTGCGCAGGAATGCCGCCAGCTCGTCGCGTCGCAATCCGCTCGTCGTCATGCCCCCAGTCTGCCCCGGCCGGACGGGCCGAGGGTGGTACTGCTGGTCCCAGGGTCAGGCGGTCTCTCCCAGCCGGCCCCCGACGGCGGCATGCTCGGTGCATGACGACGATGACGGCCCTGATCACCGGGGCGAACAAGGGAATTGGGTACGAAACGGCGCGGCAGCTCGGCGCCCGGGGGATGACCGTGCTGATCGGCGCGCGGGACGCCGACCGGGGCCGGGAGGCCGAGCAGAAGCTGCGCGCCGACGGGGTGGACGCGACCTTCGTGCCGCTGGACGTCACCGACGAGGCGTCGGTGGCCGCCGCCGCGGCCTGGGTGGCCGAGCGGTACGACAGGCTGGACGTGCTGGTCAACAACGCGGGGATCCTGCTGGGCGACGGGAAGCGGTCGCGGCCCAGCGACACCACCGTCGGCACCCTGCGCCGGGTGTACGAGACGAACGTCTTCGGGGTGGTGGCGGTGACCAACGCCATGCTGCCGCTGCTGCTGCGCGCGCCGGCCGCCCGGATCGTCAACGTGTCCAGCGAGATCGGCTCGCTCGCCACGATGACCGACCCGGCGGGGCCGTTCTTCGCGCTGACCTCGGTGCCGTACCCGTCGTCGAAGACTGCGCTGAACATGATCACCGTGATGTACGCCAAGGAGCTGCGGAACACCCCGGTCAAGGTGAACGCGGCCAACCCGGGCTACTGCGCCACCGACCTCAACGGCCACTCCGGGCCCCGCAGCCCGCAGGAGGGGGCCGAGGCGAGCGTGCACCTGGCGACGCTGCCGGCCGACGGCCCGAGCGGGGTGCTCTGGGGACACCTCGCCACCGGCGACGGCGGGTACGGCATTCTGCCCTGGTAGCGGCACCGGCCGGCGGCGTGGGACGCCGCCGGCCGCCCCGCGCCGCCGCCCCGCGCCGCCGACCGGCGGGGGCGACCGGCGGGGGCGACCGGCGGTCAGCGGATGCGGTCAGCCGGTGAGCGCGATGCGCCAGTCGTTGCAGCGCATCCACCGGCCCGGCGGGTACTCGAATTCGGTCTCGCCGAGCAGCGCGAAGCCTGCCTTGCGGCAGACGGCGTTCGACGGCGGGTTGCCCACCGAGGGGTACGCGTGGGCGTGCCGGTGGGTCCGCTCGGCGCGGGCCAGGGCCAGCGCCTCACGCACCGCCGCGGTGGCCAGCCCGCGCCCCTGGTACGCGGGCAGGATCGCCCAACCCATCTCGTACACCGGCTCGTCGTGCCAGACCCGCTCCCAGAAGCCGACGCTGCCGACCTTGACGCGCTCGGGCAGCACGACGGTGAACATGTTCCCGCTGCCAGGGCCGGGCCCGGCCACGTAGCGGGCGTGCCGGGCGACGACTTGTTCCTCGGTCTCCGGGCCCCCGGTGTGCTCCCGGACCTCGTGGATGTTAAGCCGGCGCAGCAGGTCGAGGTCGTCCTCGGCCCACCGCTCGATGCGCACTCCCGTCGATGCCCCGCCCATGCGGCCCTCCTCCATAATCGGCGCCCGCCGCCGACCGGTGCGCACAGTCAACCCCACAGCACCGACAACCCGGAGCGTCGGTGGGGGCCGGTACGGTCCCGGGCGTGACGGGACACGACTGGTCTGACGTACGACAGAAGCTGGGCCTCCTGGCCGCCGCGCCAGGGGCCGACGAGGTGTTCGGGGCGGACGGGCACGGCTGGGAGCTGGAGCCGCCGCTGACCCCGGCGGAGTTGGCCGAGCTGGAGGGCCAGTTCGAGGTGGAGCTGCCGGCGGAGTACCGGTCGTTCCTGCTCCAGGCCGGCCGGGGCGGCGCGGGCCCGGCGTACGGGCTGTTCCCGCCGAGGCGGGTCGACGGTCGGTGGCAGTGGGAGGGCGACGGCGCCGACATGACGACCCCGGACTCCCTGGTCCGGCCGTTCCCCTACACCGAGGCGTTCAACCAGGCGGACGACGTGCCCGAGATGCCCGAGGAGGACGACTTCGCCTCGGCCGAGGAGTACGCCACGGCCGAGGAGTCCTGGTGGGAGCAGCACAACGCGATCATGTACGACGAGGCGCACTTCGTCGGCCTGCTGTACCTGTGTCACAAGGGCTGTGCGCTGCGGGACGTCCTGGTGGTCACCGGGCCGGCCCGGGGCACGATGTGGGCCGACGGCACCGCCGAGGAGGGCGGGCTGGAGCCGCTGCTGGACGACGACAGCACGCCGCTGGGCTTCGCCGGGTGGTACCGCCGCTGGCTGGACGGGGCCGCACGTCGCGTCGCCGCAGCGGGAGCGGCCCGCCCCTGACTCCGGCGGCCGGTCGGCGGGCGGTCGCCCGATGGCGGGTCGCCTCGCGGCGGGTGCGCCGGCAGTTTCTCAGCGGGCGTCGGTGATCACGTGGGAGCAGGCGGCGCAGGCGGCAGCGCCCTGCTCGGCGTACCACCGGCAGGAGTGCCGGATCGCGCAGCGCGGCAGCTCGGCCTCGGTCGACTCGGTGACCTCGCGGTACGACTCGGCGACGCGGGCGCCCAGGCCGCAGTGGTCGCCCGTCCAGAAGCCGCAGGACGAGGTGACGCAGGGGCCGGCGAGCCGGTACCGGGACTCGACCGGCTCCGGCGACCCGGCGACCGTGGCGAGCGCGACCTCGGCCGGGAGCTGCGGCGTGACGTAGGCGACCCGCCCCGCCGGAGTGATCATGCCGAGGAAGACGGTGGCGTTGGCCGCCGGCGTACTCGGGCACATCCGCTCCGGCGGGTCCGGCCGATGGTGGGGCTGGGTCACTTCTGGATCCAGAACCCGAGGTCGTTGATCTTCTGGCCGATCTCGTCGGCGAACGGCCCGTTGATCACCCAAAGCCCGTACCACTCGGGCCGGAGCTTGATGTTGCCGTGCCCGACGGTGAGCGGGTTGGTGAGCTTGCTGCCGGCCACGCTCAGGGCGTTGAGGCCGGCCTTCTGGATCTCCCGGGAGATGAGGCTCTGCTGGTCGGCGGTGAGGTCGACCCCGTCGACGACGAACCGGAACTCGCTGCGTGCCATCTGCTGTCTCTTCTCTACTGGTAGGACTCGGTGCCCAGGCCGAGCCGCAGGCTCGCCCTGGTGAAGGCCGCCCACCCGGCGCGGGAGGCGACGTCTGCGCGGTGCCCGGCCCGGGTCAGCGCCCGGTTGGCGTGGTCCCGCCAGTCGGTGGTGCCCGCCGCCGCGAAGCCCCACAGCTCGCGGCACGCCGCCGCGGCGAAGGCGACCTGCTCGGGTGAGCCGGTGAACGCGGCGGCCCCGTCGGTCACCCGCAGCCCGCTGCCGGACAGCCGCCGGACGGTGGGGAAGTGGTGGTGCAGGCTGGCCTCGGTGGCCAGGTGGGCGGCGTCCCGCCGGCCGGCGGTGAAGCCGTCGGCGAGGTGCTCGCCCCGCCGTACGCGCAGGGTGTGCAGGGTGAAGGCGTCGCCGGCTACGGTCGGCTCGCCGACCACCTCCACCGGGGCGCTCCACGACGGGGGCGAGTTGGCCGACCAGAAGGCCAGCCAGGCGCTGAGCCGGTCGTGAAGATCGGCCTGGAAGTTGGCCGTGGCGGGGCCGACGCCGGTCACCAAAAGGCGGGCGGCGGCGATCCGGTCACGGGCGACGGGCGCACCGGCGAGCCCGGTGGACGCGGTGGACGGGTTGGACGGGGCTGCCTCGGCGGCGGTCCCGGCAACGGCGGTGAGCGCCGAGGCGGCAGCCGCGCCGACGAGGAGACGCCGACGGGACAGGGAAGGAGGAAGGGCTTTCATGGCCCGCCTTTCGGTGACGGCCTTTGCCCGGGGACTCTATCGACCTGGATAGATCACCAGAGCGCTCGCTCTATCGGGACGACGACAGTAATCACGGGATTCGCTGGCGGCGGAAATCGCGGATCCGTGTATGCCCACGGAACCGGAGATCCGCCGCACACGCATTGATGCTGATTGAGCAAATCCCTGGCCTACCTGGGGTGACATCGCCGAGCGCGACGACCCGATCGGGCAGGCCGCGACCCAGGGCCCCGGCAGAGCCGTAAGGATCTCCGGCTTGGCAGGCCCCAGGGATACGCACGCTGCCGACACCCTCAGCCCTCGCCGTGCCGCCGCCAAATGGGCCCCCGCTTGATCGGTCTTCGCCGGACCGGCCCCGGCCGGACCGGCCCCGGCCGGACCGGCCCCGGCCGGACCGGCCTACCCTCCGTTGGCCCCTATGGAGCTGCCCCGTTTGTGCTACCGATGGAGCGGGCGCGTAGACGGGGCAGCTCCATAGGGGCCGAAGGGCAGGTCCCCGACCGGATGCGGGGCGCAACCGTCCGGCCGCCACCCGACTGCCCGGTGCGTGGGACGGCACGGGCGGCGCTGGGTGGCACGGGCGGCACGGGCGGCGCTGGGTGGCACGGGCGGCACGGGCGGCATGGGCGGCACGGGACCGCGACCTCCCGGGGCATTCGCGGGAGAGGGGACACAGCGCAGGACCGGCGAGACCGCAGCAGCGGGCAGCACGGCGGACGCGCCGGAGGTCAGGGTTTGCGGGCGACCGCGCCGTAGATCGACGCCTCGGCCAGCGGCGGGCGCTCGGACTCGGGGACCTCGGCACGCCACTGCGTCACCGGGACGACGCCCGGCTCGACCAGCTCCAGGCCGTCGAAGAACCGGGCGAACTCCGCCCGGGACCGGGGGACGGCTTCCCGTTCGACCGTACGCGCCGCCAGCTGAACGTTCATCCGCTCGACGACCTCGGCGGGCATGAGGTCGATGGTGACGTGGCTCAGCACCAGGTAGCTGCCCGACGGCAGCGCCTCGACCAGCCGGCCGACCACCTCGTACGGCCGATCGGCGTCGGTCAGGAAGTGCGCGACCGCGACCAGGAGCAGCGCCACCGGCCGGGACAGGTCCAGCGTGTGGCGCAGCTCGTCGGCGGCCAGGATGCGCTCCGGGTCGCGCAGGTCGGCGTCCAGGTATGCCGTCGCGCCGGCCGGGGAGCTGGTCAGCAGCGCCCGCGCGTGGGCCAGCACCATCGGATCGTTGTCGGCGTACAGGACCCGCGACTCGGGGGCCACGGCCTGGGCCACCTCGTGGGTGTTGTCGGCCGTCGGGATGCCGGTGCCGATGTCGAGGAACTGCCGGACGTTGGCCTCGGCGGCCAGGTATCGCACCGCCCGCTGGAGGAAGGCCCGATTCTCCCTGGCGAGGGTGCGGATGGCCGGGTACGCCGCCGCGATCCGGTCGCCGGACTCCCGGTCCACGGCGAAGTTGTCCTTGCCGCCGAGCCAGTAGTTGTAGCGCCGGGCGGGGTGGGGCACGCTGGTGTCGAATCGGTCCGAGAGCCGAGCGGTGTGGTCGTCCTGAGGGGTTGCGGAACCCACGGGAATCCTCATCGTTCGTGCGGCCAGGTAAGGCCCCGGCCCGCCGCAGGTTCCCGGTCGGCCGGCGCCCCCACACAGCGTAGGCGTCGGATCGCCGGACCGCTGACCCGCCACTCATCGCGTGTGGACACGCTGACCCGTTACTGGCCGCTTGTGGAAACTCCGGGCAGGCCCGGCCGGCCGGGTGCGGTCAGCGGTCGCAGTCGTCGGGCAGGTGGATGCGGGCGGCGGGCACCCCGGCGGCGAGCAGCCGCAGCCGCGTGCCGGCCACCATCGCGGGCGGGCCGCAGGCGTACACCTCCTGGCCCGGCCGGTGGTGCCGCAGCGCGACGGTGAGGGCGTCGCCCCGCTCGTCGGGCTCGGCGTGCACGTCGTGGGAGAACGCGGGCACGACGGTCAGCCAGTCGTGGGCGGTCTGGAGCTTGTCGAGGCTGATCGGGTCGTACAGGTCGGCGAAGGCGCGGACGCCGACGACCAGGATCACCCGCCGGCCGGCCCTGGTCGGCTGCTCGGGGACTACCTGCTCGGCGGCGACCTGCTCGACCAGGGCGCGTAGCGGGGCGAGGCCGGTGCCCCCGGCGACAAGGAGCAGGTCGGTGGTCGAGTCGGGGGCGAGCGTGAGGCCGGCACCCCGGGGCGGGCCGAGCCAGAGCAGCTCGCCGGGGCGTACCCGGTCGACGAGGCTGCGGGAGACGGTGCCGGCGGCGCGGACGTGCAGCTCGATAGTGCCGTCGGGGCGGGGCGCGTTGGCGGGTGAGTACCAGCGCCACCGGCCGGGCAGGCCGGGCACGCTGACCGGGACGGCCTGGCCGGGGCGAAACGGCAGCCGCCGCCAGGGACGTACGGTGAGAATGGCGACGCCCTCGGCGGGCCGGTCGTGGTCGAGCACCTCGACCGGCCACCAGGCCGGGCCGTCGCCGACACGGGCGGCGGCGTGCCGGACGGCGGTCAGCGTGCGGCGGGCGGCGTGCTCCCAGGCGGCGGCCAGCGCGGCCGTCCACTGTGGGCGGGCGTGGCGGGCCACCGTGGCGACCAGGGCGTCACCGACCAGCGCCTGGTGGTGCGGCCCGAGGTGACAGTCGCGCCAGGCGCGGCCGAGTACGGTCAGCAGCGCGGCCCGCCCGGCCCGGTCGTCGTCGCCGGCGGCAAACTGGCCGAGGGCCGCCAGGAACAGCGGCGCGTCGCGTTCGGGCAGCAGGGTGGGCATCCGGTCGGCGAGGGCGCACCAGAAGTGGTCGGCGGCCCGGTCGATGCCGGCGACGGTGACCGCCCAGGAGGCGGCGAGGTCGACGTCCCTCACCGGCCGGCCCCGGTCTGATGTGCCTTCCCGGCGGCCCCGGTTGGACGTGCCTCCCCGGCGAAGACGGCGCGGGCGGCGGCGATGGCGGCCTGCGGCACGTCGAGCGCCCAGAGCACCCCGGCGAGGTAGTCGACCAGCCGCCGGTGCTGCTCCTCCCCCAGCCCGAGCCCCGGCCAGGCCTCCGCCGCCGCGCGCCCGTCGAGCGCCGCGCCGAGGGTCGCCGCCAGGTGGTCGGCGAACCGGCCCAGATCGACCCCGACCAGGTACGGCTCCAGCTCCGCGTCCGCCGCGACGAGCCGCAGCCATCGCCAGACGGCCTCCCGCACGACCTCGTCCGAGTACGCCACGCTCACGCTCCCTGCTGAAAGGAGGAGCCCTCGTCATCGGATTCGATGCGGGGAGGGCCCCGGTTGATCGGTGGAATGGCGCCGGGGCGGGCGGGGGCGGGGACGCGTCGGGGGAGGACGCATCCCCGGAGCCAGCACCCGCCCCGGGCCATGTGTCCACCATCATCGGGAGCGGGCTCAGCCAGAACGACTACGCACTGCACCTAGGCGGTAACCGTGCTGCATCTACTGCCGATACGCTGCCCGTAAGCGGCTCGACGTGACCGAAGGTGGCGCGATGACGACGGTGCAGCGGTGGACCGGCCGGGAGACCAGGGCTCTGCGGCATGCGCTGCGGATGAGCATCCGGGACTTCGCCGCGCACCTAGGCGTGGCCGAGCGCACCGTGTCGAAGTGGGAGGCCGGGCAGGACGCCGTCTGCCCACGCCCGGAGATGCAGGCCGCCCTCGACACGGCACTTGGCAGGGCTTCACACGAGGCAGTAGCCAGGTTCAGCACAACCCTGGGTCACAGCCCTCAACCGAGCGGAGAGACCGCCGGCAGGTATCGCGTCCAGTCCCACAAGTTCATCCCGGCATACCTGGGCGCGGCAACGGCGGAACGTCTTGCCTCCGTGACGGCCCTGACGCCACGCCCGCATCAGTGGCTGGACGTGTCGACGACCAAAATTCCGTCTCCGGAAGGGAGCTGCACCGCTCACGTGTACGCCTGCGGTGTGGTGGTGTTGCACCTGGTGCAGGATCTCGAACTCACCGGACTCAGCTCGCTGGCAACGTGGCGTTACACGAGCTACGAGGACGACCTGCCGTGGGCGGCCGAACAGATCACCGGCTTCCTGCTCGCCGGCCTCGCTGATAAAGCCGTCGAACCGGAGTACGTCCTGTCGATGTATGTCCTTAGCGAATCCGCGTGGACCGGCGACGAACTGGACAATGCGCTCCGGTTGATGAGCCTGCCGTCGGTGCTGGTCGACCGACATTCGGCCGCAGAACCGCAACCGGTCGAGAATCACATCGAGAGCAGGCTGCTGACCGAGGGGTTCGAGCAGGCTGCGGTCGAGCCGTTCGGCGTCAACGGAGTATCGGTCGGCTATGCGAGCTGGTCCGGATTGGCATACCACGCGCTCTCCCCGGAGCGTGCGTTACCGGTCGATGACCTGGTGGCCTGCGAGATCGACGTCCAGATGCTCTGGGCCTACTGCCGACAAATCCAGCGCGCAGTCGAGGAAACCCACGACCCGATGATGCCCCCGAGGTTCGGCTGGCGGTTCCTGCGGGCGGCGCACTCGCGCCTGGCCACCGCCCGCGTCCGCGAGACCGCACAGCACTGCATGATGCGACAGGCGGCTCTGCGCACGAGCGGCTTGTCGGAGCGGCTCGTTCAGGCGCAGGCTGCGCTCAGGGAGACCGAGGCCCTGAGTGAGAGGGTCAGCGCATGAGTACGACGCGGGCAGCCCTGGTCGTCATCGACATGCAGAACGGCTTCATCAACGATCGCAGCCGACACGTCATCCCAAAGGTCGTGGAGTTGGTCGAGCGCTGGGAGGCAGCCGGGCGGCCGGTGGTCTTCACCCGCTACCACAACTACCCAGGCAGTCCCTTCGAGCGGCTGATCCACTGGACCGCCGTGCAGGGCCCGCCAGCGACTGAGATCGTGCCGGAGCTGACAGCGCATACAGACCGGGCACGTGCGGTCATCGACAAGCGGATCTACTCGTACTTCTCCTCGGAAGGAGCTGACCTGGCGGAGCAGGAGGGCTGGACAGACCTGATCTTCTGCGGGGTGGCGACGGAAAGCTGTGTCCTGAAGTCGGCGGTGGACGCCTTCGAGCGGGATCTGACCCCCTGGCTGGTGACCGACGCCTCCGCCAGCCACGGCGGGCAGGCAGCCCACGACGCGGGTCTGTTGGTTGCCCGGCGCTTCATCGGGGCTGGGCAGCTCATCACCGTCAGCGAAGTGGAGGACTCCCTCAAACGTCGCCACCCGAGGCCGCCTCGGGCAGTCGCTCAGGGGCGATGACCGACGGTCGCGCTCCGTCGACCTCCCGACGGAAGCAGGAATCGATCGGCTCGGCAACGTCAAGCAGCGTCAGCACCTGCGTCCAGCAGACGTCGATGAGGTCGGGGTCGACGACGTTGTCCGCCCTGATCGGGGTGCCGGTCCAGTGGAAGCGAAGGCGGCGGCTGTGAGCGGCTACGTCGAACTGCTCCCGGTTGCCTTCGAGGCGGTCGGGCGAGGAGCGGAGGCCATGCGGGGACGCTCACCGGGATCGCTGACCGTCAAGGGCGACCGGGACCTTGTCTCCGAGTTGGACTTCACGATCGAGCGGGAGTTGCGCGCCTTCCTCCGCCACGCAACACCAGCCATCGGCTTCCTCGGTGAGGAGGAGGGCAGCACAGGTTCAGCAGAGTTGCAGTGGGTTCTCGACCCCATCGACGGCACCGCCAACTTCGTACGCGGAATCCCCCTGTGCGCCGTCTCGCTCGGGCTGGTTCACCGTGACGACGCCGTACTTGGCGTCATCGAACTGCCCTTCCTCGGCAGCCGTTACGCCGCCGCCAGAGGCGATGGGGCGAGCCTCAACGGCCAGTCGATCAAGGCCAGCACCGTCGAGGACCTGAGCGAGGCGATCGTCGCCATCGGCGACTATGCAGTGGGACCAGACGCGTCCGCAAAGAACAGGCTGCGTCTCGCACTGACGGCTCGGCTCGCCGAAAAGGCCCAACGGGTACGGATGACCGGGTCAGCCGCCCTCGACCTGGCATGGCTCGCCGAAGGCCGGATCGACGCGGCGCTGACCCTGTCCAACCATGCCTGGGACATGGCCGCAGGAGTGGCGATAGCGCGGGAGGCGGGAGCCTCGGTGGTCGACCGCGACGGCACGAGCCACGATGCGCTCTCGGCAATGACGATCGCCGCAGCGCCCGCGTTGTCTGACACGCTGCTGACCCTTCTCGCGAAGGCGGATTCCCAACAGGCGTCACCAGGTGAGATCGCGTCGGGCAGCTACTGAGCGTCGAATGCTGGCGGCCGGGTCCCGTCGACCTCGCGAGCGAAGAACGAGTCGAACGGCTCGGCCTTGTCCAGCAGCGCCGTGACCTGCGCTCGGCAGTCTTCGACTACCGCCGGGTCGACGAACTTGTCCGCTCCGACGGGGGTACCGCTTTCGTCGTACCTGACCTCGTACACCGATGACCATCAGCTCCGGCACGGTGCCGCGTTCCTCCTCCATCTCCCCGACGAGACTGGCGTCAAGCACCCGGATCTGCTCGCCGGCATCGGCCCGGTAGCGGAGGAAGTGCAGCTCCCAGATCAGGTACGGGGTGAGCGGCGGCTCGACGATCCGCAGGCGCCGCAGCCCGGAGCCGCGTTCCTCCAGTTGCCGGAAGAACCGCACCAGCTCCGGGTTGGGCTCGGCGGCTATGCGCAGCGCCTCCCGCCACCGACCCTCCGCGTACGCCTCACAGCTCGGGCTGCCCGGCTCGCGGAACGTCTGGATCCGCTCGGTCTTGAGGATCGGGCCGTCGACGGCTTCGACGGTCGCATAGAAGTCGACGTCGTACTCCGCGAGATCCAGGCGCTTACCCGTCGCCAAGCTGAGCAGGTCACGCATCCGGGATGTCCGGCTTCGCCGCCACGATCATGCACCGGGGGATGACCAAGACTCTTTCGTCCTCCCCGACACCGACCCCTCACCGTAGGCGTCCGCGAAGGCGGGCCCACCGGCCTCCCCCTTAGCCAGCACCTCGTCAGCGAGAGTCACACAGCCGTCCAGCCCGAGGCCGTCGCGCTCCAGGCCTGACCCTGCGAAAGCCCAGACAAGGCAGGGTCGGCAAGCGCGGACGCTCGCCGCAACACCACCTCGAAGTCCTGGGGAAGCTGACCGTCGAGGCGGTGCTTACGCCGCCACGAGGCCCACCGCGACTGCGCGAGCACCGCATAGCCGTCAAGGGCCCGACTCAGCGGCTCGCGTATCACCTGCCGATACTCCGCGACCCGCTGGATGGCCGCCGCCAACTCGCCGCCGTCGACATCGTGTCGACCCGAGAGCAGGTAGACGTCGGCGAAGTCGCGCCACCGGGTGTTGGCCACGCCGCGCTGCAACGCCGTCACCAATTTCTCGGCGTACACCATGGGAAGTGGGTAGCCGGTGAGCACGATCTCTCCGTCGAGCAGGCGCGGCAGCTTGATCGGTTGCGGCTCGGGCCAGATTGGATCACCAACGTTGACATCGACGTGGAAGGTCAGCCGCGCGGCGGAGAGACTCCCAGTGAGGCTGACCCGCACCCCGGAGTAGGTGTCGTCGTCCCGGATCGTGTCGGCCGTCGCATTCGCCGCCTCGAACACCAGACCGTCATCAAGGTGCACAGCCGCGATGTGCCGGACGATGTCGAGCACCTGATCAGTGTCGTTCGAAATCCATCGGCCTTGGAGATCCACGTCCCGGGTCGGCCGCCGAGTGGCGTAGGCAGCCAGCAGCACCCCGCCCTTGAGGACGAGCTTGTTCGCATATTGGGATGGGACCAGACGGGCGAGGAAGCCCTCCAGCGCATAAATCTGGTGCAGCTCGTCCGTGGGCCGACCGGTACGGCGAGCAAGGCTCTGAAGGTCGAGGTAAGCGCGGCCGGCAACAGTGGCCCGCGTCGGACGTACGGTCACAGCAAGATCTCCAGCGCCTCTCGGAGTGGTCGCTCTGCCCTTGGAAACTTCCGTGCCATCCCCAGCAGCCTGGACGGCGATGCGCCGCTCTGCCTCAGCCACCGCCTGAGCGCCGCGTACGCCATATCCGGCCCTTCTCGATGCCGCAGTCGGATGGCGTCGATGATGCTGCGTTCGGGGTTGTAGAGCCCGATCGAGGTTTCGGACTCGATGGGCAACTCGGTACGCCCGATCTCGAACGTGGCTGGATCGAACCCGTGCCAGGCGACCGGCGCGATGGTGGCTGGTCGATGCCGCCCGCGAGGCAGTGCGACATCGATGCGAGCGGGGATCTCGTCGGCGAGGCCATGCCGAGCCAGTGCAGTAGTCAGACAAAGCGTGGCCGACGGCGCACGGCGAGCAACCTCAATGAGATCAAGATCCGCCGTCCCAGCGTCATGGCGTCGGTACAGGCCCCGTCCGAGAGGCTCGATAAGCCCTTGATCACGCAGCCGGTACAGCTGCCACTCAGAGATACCAGCGGCAAGAGCTTCGGAGTAGCTAAAGGTGGCTGAGAGAAGGCTGAGCGGATCGCTCCCGGCTCCCGACTCATCCGCTGACCCCACACGGAAACCCTACACATGTCACGACCATCTGTAACGGATTTCCCTGGCATCCCACGCAACGTCGCGCCATGACGCGGGCGCGATGGTCAGCCAGTCATGGGCGCACCGAAGGCGTCCGCGAACGCGGCTTCGATATGCACGGTACGTATACCGGTCCTCCACGGAACGGATTTGAATGGGTAGGCTCGACGAGGCGCTACGGACGGAGCCACCCGCGAATGGCGAGGTTTCCCGTGACACACGCGAACTGCCCCCGGTGTGGCGGCCGGCTGGCCCGCGACAACGACAGCGGGCGGTGCACCCCGTGCCAGGCCGCCGAGCGGGACCGACTGAGCCAGCCGCCGATGGTGCCGGCCCACTTCTGGGAGCACGAGCCGGTGCGGCGAGCGCTGGCCGCGCGACACCTCGGGCGGGTGATTCGGGCGTTCCGCTGCCACCCGTTCCACGGACAGAACCCACTGCCGCAGAGCGCCGTCGCCGGGTGGCTCGGAATCACGCAGGCGCAGCTCAGCCGGGCGGATGCCGCGACCACGGCATCGGATGAAGGAGGTGGCACCACGGACCGCCGACAGTTCCACGCCTTGGCCGCCCTCGCGGGCATCGCCGCGACCGGCTCCCTCGACCTGCTCGCCACACCCACCGACGCACCCAGAATCATCGGGATGGAGCAGGTGCGATTCGCCAGTTCCCTGGTCGACGAGTTCCGCCGCGCCGACGCGGCCGTCGGAGCCGATCAGCTCTGCGACATCGCCATCCGAGTCCACGCCCACCTGTCGTCCTGGGCCACCAAGGCCACCTACAGCCGAGAAGTCGGCGACGCCCTGCAAACCGCCCTGGCGGACCTCGCCATCGAGACCGCCTGGCTCGCAATCGACGCAGGGCGACGGCCGGAGTCGAGGCCGTACCTCAACGAGGCGATCACCCGGGCTCGCATCGCCGACGACCCGCGCATGGAAGTCCGCGCTCTTGCCTGCCTCTCCCTGCTGATTCGGGACGATCACCCCGGCGAATCGCTACGGAGCGCCGATGCCGCCCTGCGGTCCTCCGCCGGCTGGGGAACCTCTCGGCTGGCGACCCTGCTGCACCTGCGGGCCGCCCACACCTACGCCACCCTGAAGGACATGAGCAGCTTCAGTCGAGCGATGGCCAAGGCCCACCGCGAATTTGACCGCGGAACGACTGAGGACGACATGCCGTTCCTGCACTTCGTGACCCCGCAGGAACTCAGGGGCATCGAGGGGCTGTCCTATCTCGCCCTGGGCCGACCGGAACGCGCAGCCCAAGCCTTCCGCACGATCACGGAGAACCCTTCCCCCACACTCCGGCGCAACCAGATCTACTACACGGTTCAGCTCGCCGATGCGCAATGTCGGCAGGGCGACCTTGATGATGCAGCGCACACAGCCATGAGTGTTCTGCCCGCAATGGGACAGGTGAGTTCCGGGCGGGTGAGTCGTCATCTCGCGCAGGTCCGGTCGAGCCTGGGACAGCCGCAACGGTCGACGGCCGCCACCCGCGAATTCACCGATGCCTACGACCAGGCGGTGGGCCGATGATCGAGAACATGAAGCTCCGCCACCACACCGCCGCGCAGGCGGCCGGGCTAGTTGATCAGCTCGTCGGCCTCTACCTGAAGGTGTACGCGGACGGCGACGAGTTCCACAACGAGGACCGCTACCGCCGCCAGCTCAGCGGACACATGCAGAGAGACGGGTGGGATCTGGTCACTGCCATGATGGGCGAAGAGTTGGTCGGATACATCTACGGCTTCCCACTGCCCGCCGAAACCGGATGGTGGACCGGCATCCAGGAATCCGTCCCGGCCGGGCTCACCCCACGAGGACGGCAAGCGCACCTTCGCCATCAGCGAACTCATGGTGACGCCCGGTTGGCGACGCCGGGGCATCGCCAGGAGCCTGCACGAACAACTACTCAACGAACGTACGGAGGAACGGGCCACCCTCCTGGCCAACCCGGACAACTCCCCCGCCCAAGCCGCGTACCGCTCCTGGGGCTGGCAGAGAGTCACCAAGCTCCGCCCGAACTGGGAGCACGCTCCGACCTTCGACGTCCTGATCCGTCCGTTGAAGACTTGAGCTGGCACCTCCCTCCGGCGTGGCGCAGTCACGTCGTACGGAAAGCTGCGGGCCGAAGTAGCGCCGACGCCGGTGAAGCAGTCGACAAGGGCTCAGGAACGCGTTTCGCCTCCCGCCCCTACCCAGAATCACCGATGCCCGGGTGACCTCGATGTGTGCTCACCCGGGCACCGTGGGTCTATGCCGTCGGCCTGGCCTGGTGCAGAATCTGGGCCAGTTCGGCCGGTCGGCTGAGCATCGGCCAATGCCATGTCGGCAGTTCCTCGTACCGCCACGAGTCGCCGGCCAGGTGCTGGCACAGCGGCATGGTGGCGGCCATCTGGCGTACCTGCTCGGCGGTGAAGCTCGACAGCACGCCGAGGCGAGGCAGCTTCTCCCACGCCCCGGTGAGCCGCACCGGGGTGGTAGCGGTCGCCCAAGGTTGGGCTACCGACCGCTCACGGAGCAGCGCGACGACCGATTCATCCACATCTGCTGCTCCCGCCGCCAGTTCGGCCCACGGAGGGGGCGGCAGCCGCCAGCCGTCGCCGTGTTCGGCGACCATTGCCGCGTTGCGTTCACGTTCCTCGGGCGGGCTGAACTCTTCGTTGGCCGTCCCGTCGGGCAGTGGGCCGGTGTCGACGAAAACGAGCTGGGCGATGCGGTCGGTCATGCGGTCGGCGGCGGCGGTCGTCACGACCGCGCCGGCGTAGCTGTGCCCGACGAGGACCACGTCATGCAGGTCCTCGTAGCGCAGCAGGTTGACCACGTCGGTGACATGGACGCCGAGGTCGGTGTCCGGGCGGGCCAGGTGGGCGCGCTCGCCCAGGCCGGTCAGACTCAGCGGGTACACCTCGTGGCCGAGCCCACGCAGAGCGGCGGCGACCGGACGCCAGGCCCACGCGCCGAGCCAGAACCCCGGAACCAGTACGAATGTCGTCATGCACCGAACGCTACTGTCAATACCGGACACATTCCGCCCAGATTAAGGAGTCGGATCAATGGCCCGGCCCACCGCGCGAGTACTGGCGCTGCTGGAGATCCTCCAAAACGGTGGCAGCTTCACCCTCGCCGACCTGGCCGGTCGGCTAGGCGTCGACGAGCGCACGATCCGCCGCTACGCCGCGCACCTCGCCGACCTCGGCATCCCTGTCGAAGCCCGGCGCGGTCGCTACGGCGGCTACCAGCTCGCACCCGGATACAAACTGCCGCCACTCATGCTCACCGACGAGGAGGCGGTCGCCGTCATGCTCGGGCTCATCGCCGCCGCCCGGGCAGGGCTGTCCACCGCCGAAGGTGCGGCCACCGAGAGCACGACCGCGAAGATCCGCCGCGTACTGCCGGCTGTCCTCGCCCGGCGGATCGATTCGCTGCTGGCCACCGTGGACTTCACCACACCGGTCCGTCAGCCCGCCCCACCCGGCACCGAGGTGCTGCTCGTGCTCGCCGAGGCGGCCCGACATCAGCAACCGGTGAGCATCACCTACACCAACTGGCGCGGCCGGTCCGGCGAGCGGCGGCTCGACCCGTACGGGCTGGTCTTCCACGCCGGCCGGTGGTACGTCACCGGTCACGACCACAACCGCCGGGCCGTACGGACGTTCCGGCTCGACCGGATCGGAACAGCCCGTCCCACTCCGGGCAGTTTCGACATCCCGGCCGGCTTCGATCCGGCCACGCAGGTACTTGCCGGTCTGGCAGCCGTGCCGTACGAGCACGACATCTGCGTGGTGCTGCACACCAGCTTGGCGCGGGCGCAGCAACGGATTCCGCCGTCGGTCGGCACACTTACCGAGGTGCCCGACGGGGTACGCCTCACCGCCCGGGCCGAACGGCTCGACGGTGCGGCACAGCTGCTCGCCGGGCTCGGCTGGCCATTCACGATCGACCGACCGGAGAAGCTCAAGGACGAGATACGCGCCCTAGCCGCCCGACTGCTCACCAACGCCGACGCCGACGCCGACAGATAGGCAAAGGCCAGGGTGGGAAGCGGACGGCCGGAGCGTCCAGTCCCCCAACAGACCGAAGGACGTCAAGGCCCTTCCGAGCTGTGCAGGTAGGCGAGGATGGCCTGGTTGGCCTGCCAGCCGTCTGGGAACTTGACCGGGACGTCGAGGTGCACCCGCTCGGTCGACGGGTGGGCGTCCAGCAGCTCCGCGATCCCCGCCCGCGCCACCACCACGCACGCGTGCCGGTGCCGGGACGTCAGCACGCACAACCGCCCCGACTCCAGGTGGAACGCCGTCGCGTCCCGCCGCCCCGACAGCGGGTGCAGCACGATCGTCACGTCGTACTCGCGGCCCTGGAGCCTGTTGGCGGTGTCCACCGTGATGCCCGCCCCGGCCTCGCCGAGGTGCGCGCGGATGGCCGCGACCTGGTCGCGGTGCGCGGCCCCGACGGCGATCCGGTCGGCGGTGACCGGCGTGCCGGCCGGCGCGTGCTCGGAGACGGCGACCGCTCCCCGCTGCAACACCCGCAGCGCCAGCGCGGCGCACGCCGCAGCCGCCTCCCCATCGGTACGCAGGGTGTGCCGCTCCGGCAGCTCGTACAGCGCCCAGCCCGACGACGCCGCCAGCTCCACCGCCGCGTCGACGGCGTCCCCCGGCCCGGCCTCGGTCAACGCCAGCGCCCGTTCACCATGCCCCGTGCCGGCGCGGAACCCGGTGAACGGGTAGAACGCCGCCGCGACCACCGGCGCCGCCGAGGCGGGCAGCCGCCACGACACCGGCAGCCGGTGCACCGGCAACTGCGGGTTGTGCCGCAGCAGCACCGCCACCGCGGACTGCATCGGATCCCAGGTCAGGCCCGTCCACCGCGCGGTCTCGACCGTGGAGAACGGGTCGAGCTGCCCAGGATCGCCCACGAACAGCGCCCGCTCGAACCTGCCGGCCACGCGCAACAGGGCGTCCGAGCGCATCTGGTACGCCTCGTCGACGATCGCCCACGGCCAGGAACCCTCGGTGATCATGGCCCACTTCGCTGCCGTACCGATGATGACCGCCGGCCCACCCAGGTCGGCGACCTTCGCGGCGACCTTGACCGTGTCGTGGCCCTTCACCCGCTCGGTCGGCTTGTAGTCGGTCGCCGAGAGGCGGCCGATCCGCAGCTCGGGGGCCTTACGGGCGAGCCGGTCGATGAGGTCGTCGACCTGCTCGTTGGTCTGCGCGATGATGATCAGCGGCTCACCGGCGGCGGCCAGCTCGGCGGCGGCGCGGACCACGAGCGTCGACTTGCCCGCGCCGGGCGGCGAATCGACCACCACGCCCCGGTGGTCACCGGAGCGCAGGTCGGCCAGCACCGACGTGATGACCCGCTCCGCCTCCACGGCGGGCGGCAACTCCAGCCCGAGCATCGACGCCCCTCCCACCATCGCTCTCCGGGACACTACCGGCACCGCGAATCGCCGTCGGCGAGCCCGACAATCGTGGACAGGCGACACCGACGCGATCCGGACAACGGCGAATCGACTTCACGACAGCACACCGCACGCACGGGCCGCATCCTCGACCGGGCCGGCACGTGCCGGTGCCGAGCCGAGGGAGTCGCGGATGCCGCTGCGGGAGAAGATGATTGACGACAGGTGGAGCCCCGCCTACATCGACGAACTCACCGGGCACATGACCGGCATGGAGCGGGCCGGCATCGCCCGGCTGCTGACCCAGACGCTGGGGCGAGGAGCCCACGACGCGTACCTGTTGACGAGCGAGGACGGGCGTCCGTTCGGTTCCCTGCGGGGCGAAGGGTCGGCGGTCGCCGCCTACGAGACCTACATCAGGGAGACCTTCCCGGGCGACGCCGACGACATCATCTCCCTGGTCGTCGGGTACGCCTCGGGGGTGGAAAACTCGTCGTGGGCGCCGATGGTGCAGATCGTCAAGGAGTTCCTGGTCCGGCAGCGGACGGCTCCCGGGCCCGACAGCTACTTCTGGAAGCAGCTCAACGACACGGCGAAGCCCTGGAGCGTGGCCAAGGACGACATCGCCGCCCTGCGGGCTAAGTACCTCGGCCTCGCGCCGAGGGGCGACGAGGCACTACGGGAACGCCACCTGCGCCAGGCCGTCATCACCTGGCACGCCCTGACCCAGCTGCTGCTGCGCCACACCACGTTCCCGGCGAACAACAGCGTCGCCGAGACCCTCACCGTGGTCCGCACCGAGAGCACGGCGGCCCTTGAGTACTTTCGCCGGGTCGACAACGGCGCTGCACTGACCGCCGAGCAGATCGGAAACCCCTCGGAGGTGTACGACGTGCCGCTGACCGCCACCCGGGGGGCGCTCGAGTCGTCCTCGCTCTACACGGTCAAGACGATCCACGGCAACGTCGTGACGGAGGCCGTGGTGCCGCACCACCGCATCTTCGCGCTCTACCTGACGGCACGGCCGAAGTCCGTCGGGCACCAGCTCTCGTTCTTCGCCAACGACACGGAGAACGAGGTCACCTTCCTCCCGGAGGGGCTCTCCTTCCGCATCAGGCGACACGCCGACCTCGGCTTCGCGGCGCCCACCACGGTCGCACCGAATTTCTTCTAGTAGTCGGGGCACCGGCTCACGACGCGGCGTCCACGGGGCGGGAGAGCCGACTCGGTGAAGACGGACCACGCGGTAGGACGATTGCCAAAGGCAATCAATGCCAATACAAACATGGATGTCATCCCGGTGGATTGTGACGGCGACCCCGTCAACCGGACTCACATCATCCCCAGAGGGGGGCCCATGGCACGCAGCCGCATCGCCGGTGCAGCAGCCATCACACTCGTCCTACCACTTATGGGCGTCCTTCCCGCGTCCACCGCGACGGCCGCGCCCGCGAAGCCCGTGGCGAAGCAGGCTCAGCCCAGCGACACCCGGGAGCTGACCCGCAAGGACTTCACGCTGGACGGCCGCAAGGTCGAGACGCCGGCCCGGTACCAGCCGCGCGTGCAGGAGCGTTCGAAGGCCACGTCCGCCGGTACGACGCCGCCGGTCGGCACGGTCCGGCAGTGGCTCGGGATGGACGACCTCCAGGGCCAGCTCTACCGCAAGGACTACACGCTGCGGGGCTCGGGCAACAACGTCGAGGTGTGGGTCGCCAACGACATCGCCTTCCCGGCCGGCGACTGCCGCACCCAGATCCCCTCGTCGACGCAGATCACCGACGCGCAGGTGGCGAGCTTCGTCCACGAGTTCGACACCAACATGTACCCGAAGGAGACGGCCGCGTTCAGCACGCCGCCGGACCGTGACGGCACCAACGCCCTGCTCGGGCCGGACGCCAACGGCAACGGCGGCGACTACACCGGCGGCGGCAACAAGACGGTCACCCTGATCGACAACGTCCGGGACGACAACTACTACCAGTTCCCGGCCAGCCCGACCTACATCGCGGGCTTCTTCTCGGCCCAGTTCAACGAGCTGTTCGACCGCAACGTCATGACCATCGACGCGTTCGACTGGGCCCACCGCACCGGGGCGAACCCGCCCAACGAGCCCACCGACGACCTGTGCACCAGCCGCCCGGCCCGCCCCTTCAACTACGAGGGCACGTTCGCCCACGAGTGGCAGCACCTGGCGCACTACTACACCGACCCCTTCGAGGGAAACTGGATCAACGAGGGCCTGGCCGACTTCGCCCAGACGCTGACCGGCTACGTCGACACCACGGCGACCGTCTTCGACCGGGGCGCCGACAGCCACCTCTACTGCTACCAGGGCTTCGGCACGGTGCAGACGCCGTACAACGTCAACCCGCGGGACTGCGGCGGCCCGGAGAACTCGCTCACCCTGTGGGGCGAGAGCCCGAACCCGAACGCGGTGCTCGCCGACTACGGCAACGCGTACTCGTTCATGCAGTTCCTGTACGACCGGTACGGCACGGACATCATCTCCCGGCTGCACAAGGACGGCGAACGTCAGGGGCTGGCCAGCCTGGACGCGGCGCTGAAGGCCAAGGGCGTCAACAAGATGTACCAGGTCATCCACGACTACCAGACGATGACGCTGGTCGACAAGATCGTCGGGGACTCGCGGCGCGGGATCATGCTCGGCGTACCGAAGAGCCGGGTGACCACGCCGAGCCTGCGCTCCACGGTCAACCTGGCCAACCCGGCCGCCAACGCCACCCCCGGGGCGGCGCCGAACGGGGCCGACTTCGTGCCGCTGCAGAAGGCCGACGGGCAGCTCCTGCGCGGCCGTGACCTGCGGTCGCTGTCGTTCGCGGGCACCAAGACGCTGCCGCCGCTGCCGCTGTCGTGGACCGTCGTGCCGAACGACCCGGACCGCCCCGGCAACCCGGTCCTGTGGTCCGGGAACGGCAACAACACCGACTCCGCGGCGGTCACGTCGGTCGCCGTGCCGACCGCCGACCCGACGCTGCGCTTCGCCGCCAAGTACGGTGCGGAGTTCGGCTTCGACTACGGCTACGTCACCGTCTCCACCGACGGCGGCGCGAGCTACACCGCCATCCCGGGCGACAAGACGATCGACGGGCCGTTCGGGCCGGCGCTCAACGGGACGACCGACGGGTTCGAGGCGCACTCGTACGACCTGTCCGCGTACGCCGGCAAGACGATCCTGCTCGGCTTCCGCTACGTCAGCGACGGCGGCGTCAACGAGGGCGGCCTGCTGGTCGACGACATCACCGTCGGCGGCACGGCGGTCAGCGACGGCACCAGCCTCGCCCCGTTCGACTCGCCGACGGAGATCAAGCCGATCACCGTCAACAACTGGAACCTGCGGCTCATCGGCATCGACGAGAAGCACTCGATCGCCGCGCAGTTCGAGTTCGACGGCAAGTCGAGCCTGACGCTGAGCCGGGCGCAGCTGGCCCTGCTCAGCCTGTTCCCGAAGGTCGTCGCCGTGGTCGCCTACGACGAGCCGACCGAGCAGGTCAACCAGTACGCGCCGTACACGCTGAAGGTCAACGGAGTGGTCCAGCCGGGCGGCCCCGCCTGACCTGACCCGCACAACCCCGGGCACCTGTCACCGCTCTGGTGGCGGGTGCCCGGCCCCTTTATCGGGGATCACCCAGTAGTCCGTCGTGTCGCGCTCGCGCCCGGTCGCGCTGCCAGCGCCAGAGGAAATTCCTGATCCGTCTCGTAAGAGGAACCCGGTGAACGGGTAGAACGGCGCCGCGACCACCGGCGCCGCCGACGCGGGCAGCCGCCACGACACCGGCAGCTCCGGATTGTGCCGCAGCAGCACCGCCACCGCGGACTGCATCGGATCCCAGGTCAACCCCGTCCACCGCGCGGTCTCGACCGTCGAGAACGGATCGAGCTGCCCAGGATCCCCCACGAACAACGCCCGCTCGAACCTGCCCTCCACCCGCAACAAGGCGTCCGACCGCATCTGGTAGGCCTCATCCACAATCGCCCACGGCCAAGAGCCGCCGGTGACCATGGCCCACTTGGCGACCGAGTGAGCCCTCCGAGCCGGCTGACTTGCCTCATCGCAGGTCGAGTAGCTCGGGAGATCCACACCTTGCGTCCCAATGCATCTTGGAGCCTTGAGTCCGGGATCTGACATTTAGAAGTCCTCAAGTGGGGCAAATCAGCCGTTGGACTGTTGACTAGAGTCGCGGACACCGTCGCGCAGGGTGTTCGACTGGACGCGTAGTGGCTATGGTGTCGGCTCCGCCTTCCCTCGCAACACATAGGACTGACGTGGGCATCCTCAAGGAGATGCAGCGGGCGCACGCACGGCAGGTGCGCGCCCAGACGCAGGCTCAAGCCGCTGCATACCGGCACCACCAGCAACTTCGCCGAGAGGCCGAGCGCGCAATGAAGGCCGCACAGCGCACCGCACTCGCCAACGAGCGTGAGCGCAAGCGGTTGTACGTCGAGGCACGTGTCGCCGAGATCGCCGTCGACAACTCGGGCCTCCAGGCCCATCTCGATGAGCTGGACACCCTGCTGGTTGCCACGCTCGACGTCGATGATCACATCGACCTCAGAAGGCTCCGGAAGTCGGCACAGCACAGGCCGTTCACCCCCGGCACACTCGGCACCCCCTTGGCGCCGCCCGACTGGCGGCGATTCGAGCCGCCTGCCCCGAGCGGGCTCAGCAAGATGTTCGGTGGTCAGGCAAGACACCAGCAGCAGCTCGCCGGAGCGCAGCAGGCGTTCGCCCAGGCGCAGGCCCAGCACGCCGCCGCCGAGGCCGACCGGCAGCGGCGGCTCTCCGCAGCCCACCAGCGTTACCAGCAGCAGTGCGCCAAGGTCGACGCCGAGATCAGTGCGCACAACGCGGAGATCGACCGCTTCGCGGCGGCCTTCGCCGCTGCCGATCCCACCGTCGTCGTCGAATACTTCGGCATGGTGCTGGGCAACTCCGTCTACCCGGACGACTTCCCGCAGCACTACCGCCTAGCGTACGTGCCGGAGTCGCGGCAGTTGGTGGTGGAATACCACCTACCGACTCTGGACGTTATCCCGACGGTCCGCGAGTACCGCTACGTCGAGGCCCGCGACGAAATCACCACTACCGCCCGCCCTGCCAAGGAGATCAAAGAGCGGTACGCCACGCTCGTCGCGCAGGTCACCCTGAGGACCGTGCACGAGCTGTTCGAGGCTGACCGGTCCGGACTCGTCGACACGGTGGTGTTCAACGGCATCGTCGATACGACCGATCCACGGACCGGTGCATCCGTGCAGCCGTGCCTGGTGACCCTGCGGACCACGCGTGAGGTGTTCACCGAGCTGAACCTGCGCCTGGTCGAGCCCCTCGCCTGCCTGGCGCACCTCAACGCCTCGGTATCGAAGCGCCCCGCCGAGCTGGCACCGGTTCGGCCAGTGCTGGAGTTCGACATGGTCGACAAGCGGTTCGTCGATGAGGTCGACGTGCTAGCCGACCTCGACCAACGACCGAACCTGCTGAAGCTCACCCCGACCGAGTTCGAGAGCCTGATCCAGAACCTCTTCGCGAAGATGGGCCTCGACACCAAGCAGACCCGGGCATCGCGGGACGGCGGGGTCGACTGCGTAGCCTTCGACCCGCGGCCGATCTTTGGCGGCAAAGTCGTCATCCAGGCCAAGCGCTATCGCAACACGGTCGACGTGTCCTCCGTGCGGGACCTGTTCGGCACGCTGCAGAACGAGGGTGCCTCAAAGGGCATCCTGGTTACCACGAGCGGCTACGGTCCTACCTCGTACGAGTTCGCTTCTGGAAAGCCACTGGAGCTCATCGACGGCTCCAACCTGCTGTACCTCCTCGCCGAACACGCTGATGTGAAGGCCCGGATCGACCCAAGCGACCTGGACTAAGTCATGGCGGGGACGGCCAGGCCGGCGAAGCAGCACCTGATCATGCACTTCACCCATATCGACAATCTGCCGGCCGTCCTCACCGCCGGCCGGCTGTTCGCCGACAACGGGGTCGGCAGCTGGCTGGCCACAAACGTTGGTGCCATCGACATCAAGGCAAGCCGGCGGGCGAGGCCGGTCCCCTGCCCGCCCGGCGGTGTCGTCGCTGACTACGTGCCGTTCTACTTCGCCCCGCAGTCACCCATGATGTTCCGGATCGCTTGCGAGCACAGGGACGGCAAGGTGGGCTGCTATCCGGGCGGAGACGACCCGTTGGTCTATCTCGTGAGTTCGGTGGAGCTGGTTCACGCCGCCGAGCTGGGATGGGTCGCGAGCGACGGCAACTGCGCCGCCACCCTCACTCGGTTCTCCCCCGCCCTCAACGATCTGGCCGACCTGGTCGACTGGCCGCTACTCAAGGAGCGGATCTGGAGGAACACCCCGGAGGATCCGGACCGTGTTCGCAGAAGGATGGCCGAGTTCCTGATTCATCGTGAGTTTCCTCTCGGCCTGCTGACCGGGTACGCCGTACGGACGCCAGCACGACAGGAACAGTTGACGCAGGTCCTCCGCGCTGCTGGCATCATCGACGCGTACGTTGGTGTCAGACCGGACTGGTACTACGGATACCAACGGAGGGAGGTGCGCGAATGATCATCGTCAGCCACGGCAACCTACTGACCGCTGACGCCGAAGCGCTGGTCAACACGGTCAACACCGTAGGCGTGATGGGCAAGGGAATCGCTCTTCAGTTCAAGCGCGCCTACCCCGCTAACTACGCGGCCTACCGGGCGGCTTGTGCTGCAAAAAGAGTCCAGTTGGGCGAGATGTTCCTGTTCGACTCCACCCGCCTCGGCCCTCGCCGGTATGTGATCAACTTCCCTACCAAGGGCCACTGGCGGGCAACCTCGAAGCTGGAGGACATCGAGGCCGGCCTCACCGACCTCGTCCGTGTGGTGCGTGAACGCCAAATCTCCTCGGTCGCGGTGCCCGCACTCGGCTGCGGTAACGGTGGGCTCGACTGGGAGCAAATCCGACCGATGATCGAGCAAGCCTTCGTCGAGCTGCCCAACGTCCGGGTGCTGTTGTTCCCCCCGGAGGGCGCCCCCGAGCCGTCCGATATGCCAGTCGCTACTCCGAAGCCTCCGCTGACCCCTGGACGCGCCACCTTGCTACGGGCCATCGAGCGGTATCTCGACCAGTCCTGTGCGCTGGAACCGCGAGAAGGCATCACGACCCTGGAGATCCAGAAGATCGCCTACTTTCTCCAGGTGTTTGGAGAGCCGTTCCGTCTCTCCTTTACTCGCGGGCGGTACGGACCCTACGCGGAGAGCCTGAATCACGTCCTTGACCGCCTGGAGGGGCACTACCTGGTTGGGTTCGGTGACCGTTCATCCCGGGTCGAGGAGCTACGTCCTATTCACTTAACCGGAGGGACGAGCGAGGCCGTCAACGCGTGGTTCGACGTGCCCGGCCAGCCGATCTCGGCCGCTCCCGAACGACTTGCCGTACTTGTCCAGGGGTTTGAGGCACCGTACAGCCTTGAGCTACTCGCCACCGTGCACTACGCCGCGCAGGCGCATCCGCCCACGCACGAGATCGAGGTGTTGATCGAGCGGGTTAGGGCGTGGAGCGGACGCAAGGCCCGCCTCTTCACTCCAGCACACGTCACGACGGCCTACGAACGGTTGGCGTCGGCCGGTCTCTTACCGAGCACGGTGACGTCCTCGGCTTGACGGGGTCAGACCCCGACCGACCGGGCAGCGCGGATCAGCGAGCTGCCGAACCCGGTACTACTCCCGGCCCTGACGACTCGCCGCTGGTGTGTAGCGCTGGAGGGACAGCACGACTCGTCTTCGCTCGTTAGGTTGCCGGAGTGACGGATCTTGAGCGGGGCATCTACGAGCACCTGATCACCCACCAGCTCGGCGGCCAGCTCCACCACCTCGATCCTGCCCTCGTCCAGCACCGCCCCCTGGACCCCGCCGACTCCTACGAGCACCTGACCCGTCACCTCGCCACCCTCATCAGCCGCGCCCTGCAAGCCGTTCCCAACGGCGACGACAAGATCCACCGCCAGGTCGACCTGGCCAACCGCCTCGCCACCGCCATCGCGGATCTCAACTCCGACGCCGCCGGCCCCAACGATCAGGTCGCCGACGCCCGGAACCTCCTGCACGCCATCGCCGCCCCACCCACCCCACCCGCACAGCCTGCCTTTCCGCAGCGCCCCACCACCCCGCTCTCCACCGGAGCGCTCCTGGTCAACGGCCGCCACCAGCCCCGGATCGGCCACGAGGTCACCCACGAGATGGCGTCGGCCGGCCACGTCGACCTGCTCTGCGCGTTCATCAAGTGGCACGGCCTGCGCATCGTCGAGCCGGCCATCCGCGAGCTGATCGGCCGAGGCGGCAAGCTGCGGGTCATCACCACCACGTACCTGGGCGCCACCGACCAGCGGGCGCTGGACCGGCTCGCCGAGCTGGGCGCCGACGTCAAGGTCTCCTACGAGACCAGGACCACCCGGCTGCACGCCAAGGCATGGCTGTTCCGCCGGGGCAACGGCACCACCACGGCGTACGTCGGCTCGTCGAACCTGTCCAAGGCCGCGCTCGTCGACGGGGTGGAGTGGAACGTCCGGATCTCGAACATCGAGCAGCCGCACGTCATCGACACGTTCACCGCCACGTTCGAGGACTACTGGAACGACCCCGCGTTCGAGTCGTACGAGCCGGGCAGGGACGCCGAGCGGCTGCGGCAGGCGCTGCGCGGCGAGCGGTCGGACGACGGCGTCACCCAGATCTCGAATCTGGACGTGCGGCCGTACCCGTACCAGGCGGAGATCCTGGCCGACCTGGACGCCGAGCGGCAGGTGCACGGCCGGCACCGGAACCTGGTGGTGATGGCGACCGGCACCGGCAAGACGGTCGTGGCGGCGCTGGACTACCGCCGGCTACATCGCGGCAAGACCGTCGACTCGCTGCTCTTCGTCGCCCACCAGGAGCAGATCCTCAAGCAGAGCCTCGCGACGTTCCGCCAGGTGATGGGCGACGGTAGCTTCGGCGAGTTGTTGGTCGGCGGCAAGGAGCCGACCGACTGGCGGCACGTCTTCGCCTCGATCCAGTCGCTGCACCGACGAGAAATCAACCCCGAGGCGTACGACATGGTGATCGTCGACGAGTTCCACCACGCGGAGGCGCCGACGTACGCCCAACTGCTGGATCGGTTGGAGCCGCGCGTACTGCTCGGGCTGACGGCGACCCCCGACCGGGCCGACGGCGGCGATGTTCGGCGGTGGTTCGACGGCCACGCCGCCGTGGAGCTGCACCTGTGGGAGGCCCTTGAGCGGCAGTTGCTGGCCCCGTTCCAGTATTTCGGGCTGCACGACGACGTGGACCTGTCGCACCTGCGGTGGAAGCGCGGCCTGGGATACGACCTGGGCGACCTCGGCGGCGTCTACACCGGCAACGAGGCGCGGGCTCGGCTCATCCTCAAGGCCGTGCGGGACAAGGTCGACGTGGACCGGATGCGGGCACTCGGGTTCTGCGTGGGAATCGGGCACGCCGAGTTCATGGCGGACTGGTTCACCCGCCGGGGCGTACCGTCGGCTGCGGTGACCTCCCGGGCGGACCGCGCCGGACGGTCGCGGGACGAGCTGCTTCGGGAGTTCAAGGCCGGGAAGCTGCGCGTGCTGTTCACGGTGGACCTGTTCAACGAGGGGGTCGACCTGCCGATGGTCGACACGATCCTGATGCTGCGGCCCACCGAGAGCGCGACGATCTTCCTTCAGCAGCTCGGCCGGGGCCTGCGGCTGGACGACGACAAGCCCTGCCTCACGGTGCTGGACTTCATCGGCGGGCAGCACGCCAACTTCCGCTTCGACCTGCGTTGGCGGGCGCTGACCGGGGTGACCCGGCGGGCGATCAGGGACGCCGTCGAGCAGGGCTTCCCCTCCCTGCCGAGCGGCTGCCACGTCGAGCTGGACCGGGTGGCGAAGGAGGTGGTGCTGAGCAACCTCAAGAGCGCCATGCCCACCTCGAAGAAGGGCCTGGTCGCGGAGCTGCGGCAGCTCGGGGACGTCAGCCTGGCCGGGTTCCTGCGCGAGACCGGGCTGGAGATCGAGGACGTGTACCGGTCGGCGTCGGTCGGCGGGTGGACCGGGCTGCGGCGGCTCGCCGGCCTTGAGGCGTCGACGCCCGGCTCGGACGACCGCGAGCTGGGGCGGGCGGTCGGGCGGATGCTGCACCTCGACGACACCGACCGGCTGGACCTGCTGGCCCGGGTCGCGGCCGGTGAACGGCCCGCAGCCGGCCGGCTCTGGAACATGCTGCACTTCGACCTGTGGGGGCCGAACGCGTCGCTGGCCTCGCGGGACGAACGGGTGGCGCGGCTGTGGGCGGAGCCGGCGCGCTGCGTCGAGCTGCGCCAGGTCGCCGAGGTGCTACGAGAGCGGATCCACCGGGTTACCACGCGGGCGGGGGCGCTGCGGGTGCACGCCCGGTACAGCCGCAACGAGGCGTGCGCGGCGTTCGGGATGCCGAACCCGGGGTCGCTGCGCGAGGGCGTGAAGTGGCTTGAGTCCGAGCGGGCGGACCTGTTCTTCGTCACGCTGGTCAAGTCGGAGCAGCACTACTCCCCCACCACCATGTACGCGGACCGGGCGATCACGGACCGGCTGTTCCAGTGGGAGTCGCAGAGCACCACGTCGTCGGTGTCGACGACCGGGCAGCGGTACGTCAACCACGAGAAGCAGGGGTCGACGGTGCACCTGTTCGTCCGGGAGACCCGGGTGCCGGACCGGGACCTCGGTGCGCCGGCCTACCTGTACGCCGGGCCGATGGCGTACCAGGAGCACAGCGGGGACCGGCCGATGCGGATCGTCTGGGAGCTGGCCCATCCGCTACCCGCCGACATGTACTCCGCCGCCCGGACGATCGCCGCCTGATCGTGCTTCCCGCCCGACGCTCTCGGGGACGGGGTCGCACCATCCGATGAGAAGGACATTCACCCTTCTCCATCCACAAAACGTGTGCTAACCCTGAGCGATGATGACTACACCGAGAGTGGCATGGCGATCGGGCGCAGGCCACCCCGGTACGCCGTCACCGCCTTCCTCGCCCACGGCGAGTGACCGGTGAGCACCTGGGCAGGTACACCGCCCTCGCCCTCGCCCTCCCCTGCCGGCCGTCCGCAGCCGTCGGAGCAGCAGCCCATCCTCGGCGTCGAGCCGGGCACGCCGCTCGACCTGCTGCTGGTCAACGCGCCGCTGCGCGACTACACGCTCCGCCCCCGGGTCAACAACTCCCCACTGCCGGTGCTCGGCTTGGGCTACCTCGCCACCTACGCCACCGTGCAGGGCTTCAGCGTGGGCGTCCTCGACGGGGAGTCCCTCGGCCTCAGCGTCGAGGAGATCCAGGGCATCGTCAACGAGGCCGCGCCCCGCTGGGTGGGGTTCAACCTGCTGGCGCCGACGTACGAGCTGAGCGCCCGCATCGCCGCCGGCCTCGACCCCGAGATCCAGATCATGGTCGGCGGTCACCAGGCGAAGGCAAGGCCGGAGGCGGTCATCGCGGACCCGCGGTTCGCCCGCCTGGAGGCGCTGATCGTCGGCGAGGCCGAGACCCGGCTCGTCGAGCTGCTGAACGACCACCAACAGCGGGTACGGCTTCCGGGCGTGATGTGGCGGGACCCGATCCTGGGTACGCCGGTCACGGGCGGCGTACCAGGCACGGCCTGGCACCTGACCCCGGACGTCAACGCCCTGCCGTTCGTCGACCGGCGGTTCTTCGCCGCCGACCCGTACCGACCGGGTGACGGGCCATGGGAGGCGGCGATGGTGGGCGCCCGCGGCTGCCCGTACGAGTGTTCGTTCTGCGGCGCGGCCGTCAGCGCCAACCTGGACGCCGCCATCCGCACCCGGGAGCCGGCCAACATCATCGCGGAGATGGACGAACTCAACGTCCGGTACGGCGTGCGGGCGTTCCGGTTCGTCGACGAACTCTTCCTCGGCTACGAGCGGTTCGTCCGGCACTGCATGCCCGCGTTCACCGAGGCCGACGTCGGCGGCCGGTACGTCTGGGACGCCACCGGCCGGATCAACATCCTCGCCCGCGCCGACGACGCCCTGCTGGAGACGCTCGCGGCGAACGGTTGCCGGGAGGTCGCGCTCGGCATCGAGTCCGGCAGCGAGCGGGTGCTCGGCCACCTCGGCAGGCGGATCAGGCCCGAGCTGACCCGGGACGTGGTCAGCCGGCTCACCCGCCGGGGCATCAACGTCAGGGGCCACTTCGTCCTCGGCCTGCCCACCGAGACGCGCGCCGAGCTGGAGGCGACCGTCCGGCACGTACGCGAGCTGTGGGACCTGACCGAGAACGCGCCCGGCACCTTCCGGGCGAGCATCTTCGAGTTCCGCCCCTACCCCGGCACCCCGCAGTGGCGCCGGCTGCTGGCCACGGGCCGGTACGACCCGGCGCGGCTGCTGGACCACAGCGCCGGGGAGCTGACCGCCGACGGGTTGGACGAGGCGATGCGGACCGGCGACGAGTTCGACTTCCCGGCCAGCCTCCGGTTCGGGGAGGTCGGGTGGCCGCACGTGCGCCGCCGGCTGGTGGAGCTGGCCCGGGCCCAGCACGAGCGGCTGTTCGGCCGCTGACCACTGGTTCGTCCTCGCCGGCGGCCTGAGCGGCGTCGGCGGCCTGAGCGGCGTCGACAAGACGACGGTGATCGAGTTGCTCACCGACCTCGTCGCGGCCGAGGGCCGGGACGTCCATCGGACCATGGACGCGATTTGTTGGACGTGAAATGACCAGCCTCCTCCCCCGCGAAGTCCTGGGAGGGTCGCCGCTATGTCGCCCCGTGCTGCCCCGTGCCGCCCCGCGCACCGGGCAGTCGGGTGGCGGCCGGACGATCGCGCCCCGCATCCGGTCGGGACCTGCCCTTCGGCCCCTATGGAGCTGCCCCGTCTACGCGCCCGCTCCATCGGTAGCACAAACGGGGCAGCTCCATAGGGGCCAACGGAGGGTAGGCCGACCCGGCGGGGCCGACCCGGCGGGGCCGACCCGGCGGGGCCGACCCGGCGGGGCCGACCCGGCGGGGCCGACCCGTGGGCGACGCTGCTCTGGGCCACCGGTCGGGGCGAGCTGCCAGGCCGTCCCGTACTCACCCACTGGCGTTGGGAGGGCGTCCCCCGACCGAACCAGCCCGAGTGAGCCGGCCCCAGGCCGGCGGTACGGTGCGGGGATGGAACAGCGGATCAGCCTCGTCACCCTCGGCGTCGCCGACCTGCCCCGCGCCCGTGCCTTCTACGAGCGGCTCGGCTGGCGCGGTCAGGAGGTCGAGCAGACCGTCTTCTTCCAGGCCGGCGGCCTCGCCGTCGTGCTGTGGGCGCGGGACGAGCTGGCCGCCGACGCCGGCATCGGCGACGCGGGCGCGGGCGGCTTCGGCGGCCTGAGCCTGGCGCAGAACGTCCGGTCCCGCGAGGAGGTCGACGAGGTGATCGGGGCGGCGGTCGAGGCCGGCGCGACGGTCACCAGGCCCGCCCGGGAGACCTTCTACGGCGGGTACGCCGGCTACTTCGCCGACCCGGACGGGCACCTGTGGGAGATCGCCTGGAACCCGGGCTTCCCGCTCGCCGCCGACGGCACCCTGACCGTCCCCGACTTCGGCACCGCCTGACGCCGCCCCGGCCGCCGAAACGGCCGGAGCGGCTCGGGGCGGTGGAGGCGGCGCGGGCCGGTAGAGGGCGGCGCGGGCCGGTAGAGGGCGGCGCGGGCCGGTAAAGGGCGGCGCGGGGCGCAGGGCAGGGCGGCTCGGGGCGGTCAGTGGACCGGGTCGTGGGTGCCCCGGGGCACGTGGGGCTTGCAGCGGCGCAGCCGCTCGGCGGCCATCCGCCCGCCCATCGCAAGGCCGTGCCGCTCGACGGCGGCCAGCCCGTACGCGCTGCACGTCGGGGTGTAGCGGCACTGGCCCGGCCAGCGGTGCGACAGCCAGCGCCGGTAGCCGAGGATCGCGGCCCGGCCGACCCGGTCGACGACGGGCGCGCGGGTCGCCCCGGCGGCCACCGAGCCGAGGGTCAGCATGAACGAGAACAGCCCGAAGTCGCAGCAGTCCGGGCCATCGCAGTCGCAGTCGGTGCAGGAGTCGCCCCGACGCTTCTTCTTGCGGTGGTGGTTCCGCTTCAGATTGATCACGTCGCCGATGGTGCGACACCCGCGCCACCCCGCCGGGCCGGGGCAGGGCGGGGGCGGGCTCAGGTCCAGACCGTGCGGCGGAGCCCGTCGTGGGTGGCGCACGCGTCGGCACGCCCCCCGGTGAGGCTGAGCGCCCCGTCGCGGCACTGCACCAGGTACCCCCGGCCGGCCCAGAAGTCCTGCCCGCAGTCGAAGTAGTCGCACACCCGCACGTCCGGCTTGCGGATGCGGGAGCCGCCGCAGTAGTCGTACCCGAACGGGTTGGCCGGGGCGCCGCAGAACCCGTCGCGCACCGGGGTGGGTGACGCGGTGCCGCGCCGGGGCTGCTTGGGGGCGGCCCGGCCGACGGCGGCGGCACGGGAGCTCGCGCGCGCGGGCGGGGTGGTGGCGGGGGCGGGGGTCGGGGTGAGGGCTGCGGTCGCGGCGGCGGCGACGTCCGAGCCGGGCCGCACCGGCGGGTCCGACTCGAAGAGCACCGCGGGCAGCAGCAGCGCCGCGGCGGCGGCCACCGCGACGGTACGCCGGCCGCCCGGCACGGCGGCGGTGATCCGGGCCTGGCCGGGGGTGGCGATGGCAGGGCGGAACGGCCGGGTCTGGTCGTGTTCGGCGATCAGCTCGTCGAGCTGGGCGAGCACGGCTCCCCGCTGCTCGATGGCGTCGGCGAAGGCCAGGGCGAGGGTGAACCGGAACTCGGCGGCGGCCTCGGCGGGCAGCAGCAGCCCAGAGGTGCGCCGCCGGTCGAGGACCTGGATCAGCGTGACCGGCGCCGCCGGGTCGTGGGCCAGCCCGGTCATCTTCCCGTACGCCCAGTCGCGCCGGCCGCGCCCGCCGAGCAGGACCAGCCGGCGGTCGGTGAGCACGGCGATCCCGGCGTCGGTGACCTTGACCCCGTCGGGGCGTCGGTGGTGCAGCGCCGGCCGGGCCGGGTCGACGCTGAGGTCGGGGGCGGGGAGCACGGCGGTGTGCCGCAGCTCGACCAGTTGCGCGGCGGGCAGCGCCCAGTGGACCAGCTCGCCGGGGGCGAGTTCCAGGGGCAGGCCGATGCCTGCCGTCGCGCGCCGGCCGAAGTCGACCGCCACCGCGCGCAGCCGCCGCAGCTCCTCGTCGCGCCGCCGCCACGCCTGCTCGGCGCCGCGGTACGTCCGCTGTCGTCGTTCGTTCTGCCGGTACGCCCACCGGTACCGCCACGTGGAACCCGTCGAATCAGTCTTCGCCACGCCGACTCCTTAGCCGCGCGAGCCGCCAACCGGGGTGTCATCCGGATCAACGGCGCCGACCGACCGAACGGACCCGGCGAAGCGGGCGAATCACCTGATCGGTGGACAAGAGCGGACGAGAAGCGGATGACGCCGCGTCGATTCACGTTCTTTCGGCGGTCCTCGGCGACGCCGTGTGGATCGGTGGATCACTGGGTAACGTCAGCCGCAGCCGGGCCGCGATGCCGCGCCGGCAGCACCAACGCGAAGGGGGGACCCGTGACCGGCCCGGACCAGCGCCCGCGTGTCGTGATCGGGGTCGACATCGGCACCACCAGCACCAAGAGCGTCGCGTTCGACACGGACGGCCGGCAGCTCGCCACCCACTCCGTCGGCTACCCGTTGGACGAGCCGCACCCCGGCTACGCCGAGCAGGACCCCCTGCTGATCTTCGACGCGGTGGTGGAGACGGTCCGCGCGGTGGTGGCGGAGCTGCCCGGGCCGATCGCCGGGCTGTCGTTCAGCACCGCGATGCACAGCCTGATCGGGCTCGACCCGGACGGTAAGCCGCTGACCGCGTCGGTGACCTGGGCGGACTCCCGCGCCAGCCGGCAGGCAGAGCGGCTGCGGGCGGTCCCGTCGGGGCTGGCGCTGCACCGGCGAACCGGCACCCCGGTGCACCCGATGGCGCCGCTGCCGAAGCTGGTCTGGTTCGCCGAGCAGGAGCCGAAACTGTTCGAGCGGGTCGCCCACTGGGTCAGCATCAAGGACTATGTGCTGCTGCGGCTGTGCGAGACGCTGGTCACCGACCACTCCGTCGCCTCCGCCAGCGGCCTGATGGACATCCGGAGGCTCGCCTGGGACGCCGAGGCGCTGCGCGTCGCCGGGATCACCGAGGAGCAGCTCCCGCAGCTCGTTCCGACCACCACCGTGCTGCCGGGGCTCACCGCGGAGGCCGCCGCCGCGACCGGCCTGCCGGCGGACACCCCGATCGTGGTCGGCGCCGGCGACGGCCCGCTGGCCAACCTGGGCCTCGGCGCGGTGCACCCCGGCGTGGTGGCCTGCTCGATCGGCACCAGCGGAGCGATGCGGGTGATGGTGGAACGCCCCGCCGTCGACCCGCTCGGCGGGGTGTTCTGCTACGCGCTGACCGAGGACCGCTGGGTGGTCGGCGGCGCGATCAACAACGGCGGGATCGTGTTGCAGTGGGCCGGCGACGCGCTCGCCCCCGAGCTCGGCGAGGAGTTCGAGGAGAACCTGCTCGACCTGGCCGCCCACGCGCCCGTCGGCTCCGGCGGGCTGATCATGCTGCCGTACCTGCTCAGCGAGCGCGCCCCGCACTGGAGCGCGCTGCCGCGCGGGGCGTACGTCGGGTTGACCCACGGCCACCGCCGCGAGCACCTGGTGCGGGCGGCGCTGGAGGGGGTCTGCCAGCAGCTCGCCCTGGTGCTGTCGTCGGTGCGGGCCGCCGGCAACGAGGTGCGGGAGGTGCGGGCCAGCGGGGGCTTCGCCCGCAGCCCGCTGTGGCGGCAGATGCTCGCCGACGCGCTCGGCATGCCGGTGCGGTTCCCGGCCGGCCACGAGGGGTCCAGCTTCGGCGCGGCGCTGCTGGGCATGCAGGCCCTCGACCTGATCGCGTCCGTCGACGTCGCCGCCGACCTCGTAAAGATCGACGAGACCGTGCACCCCGACCCGACCGCCGCCGCCGTCTACGCCGCCCTGCTTCCGCTCTTCTCCGAGCTGTACGACGCGCTCATCCCGACGTTCACGTCGCTGCGACGGCTGGCCCCGAGCCTGCCGCCGGAGCCACCGCCAACCTCCCCACCCATGTGATCGCCCGTACCCTCCTGGCACGGACGCCGTCCGAAGGTCGTGATAGCCGTGGTCACACTGCTCGCCGCACCGGCGGAACCACTCACCGACGCCGGTAACGCTCAACTGATCGTCGCGGCCCTGCTGGGCATCGCCGCGGTGGTGGTCCTGATCGCCTGGGGCAAGGTCCACCCGTTCCTGTCACTGATCCTCGGCGCGGCGGTGCTCGGCGTCGTCGCGGGGGTGGCGCCCGACGCCATCGTCACGTCGTTCACCGGCGGCGTCGGCTCCACCGTCGGCGGGGTCGGTCTGCTCATCGCCCTCGGGGCGATGATCGGCGGCCTGCTCGCCGAGTCCGGCGGCGCGGACGGCATCGTCACCCGGATCGTCAACAAGGTCTCCGGGTCGGCCCTGCCCTGGGCGATGGCCGGGGTGGCCGCGCTGATCGGCCTGCCGCTGTTCTTCGAGGTCGGCGTGGTGCTGCTGGTGCCGATCGTGCTGCTGGTCGCGAAGCGCACCGACGTGCCGCTGATGAAGGTCGGCATCCCGGCGCTGGCCGGCCTGTCGGTGCTGCACGGCCTGGTCCCGCCGCACCCCGGCCCGCTGGTGGCGATCTCCTCGCTCAACGCGGACCTGGGCCTGACGCTGGGGCTGGGCCTGCTGATCGCCATCCCGACCGTGATCATCGCCGGGCCGGTCTTCGGCAACATCATCTCCCGGTACGTCCCCGCGACGGTCCCCGAGGGGCTGCTGCCGACCCGCACGCCGGCCGGCGTCCCCGGCGCCGGGAGCAGCGGGCGCGACCAGGGGCCGGCCGGCCGCCAACAGGCCGGCGTGGACGGCGAACTGCTCACCGACGACGACCTGGTCAACCCCGGCACCGGCCGCCCCGGCGCGCCGGTCGACGACTCCGGCACCGAGACCGCCCGCCGGGCCCCGAATTTCTGGGCGGCGGTGATCACCGTGCTGCTGCCGGTGGCGCTGATGCTGCTGCGGGCCGTCGGCGAACTGGTCCTGGCCGAGGACAGCACCGGCCGCAAGGCCCTGGACATCGTCGGCGCCCCGATCGTGGCGCTGCTGGCCGGGGTGATCGTGGCCATGTTCACCCTCGGCTTCCAGGCCGGGTTCGGCCGCAAGCAGGTCTCGTCGGTGCTCGGCGGCTCGCTGCCGCCGATCGCGGGCATCCTGCTGATCGTCGCGGCGGGCGGCGGGTTCAAGCAGGTGCTGGTGGACGCCGGGGTGGGCAACCTGGTCGCCGACGCGGCGGAGAACGCCAACCTGTCCCCGCTGCTGCTGGGCTGGCTGGTCGCGGTCGGCATCCGGGTCGCCACCGGCTCGGCGACGGTCGCCACGATCACCGCGGCCGGCATCGTCGCCCCGCTGGCGGCGACCCTGGACCGGCCCGGGGTGGCGCTGCTGGCCCTGGCCGTCGGCTGCGGCTCGCTGTTCTTCTCGCACGTCAACGACGCCGGCTTCTGGCTGGTGAAGGAGTACTTCGGGCTGACCGTCGGGCAGACCATCAAGAGCTGGTCGGTGATGGAGACGATCATCTCGGTGGTCGGCTTTGCCGGCGTCCTGCTGATCGACCTGCTGTTGTGACGCACTGACCGGGCAGCCGCCGGCCCGTCGGTCCCGCTCGTCGGGGGCCGACAGGCCGGCCCCCGTTCAGGCCCGGGTGATCGCGTTGGCGTGGATCGCCTCGGCGACGTAGGCGGCCAGCCCGGGGCGGATGTTCTCGAAGTGCGCGGTGAACCGCTCGTCGGCCACGTACATGTCGGCCAGCCCGGTGTGGATCTCGTACGTGCAGTCGTAGAACCAGCGGCTGATCAACTGCCGGTGCTCCTCGGCCAGCGCCATGGCCTCCGGGCCGTCGGCCGGCGCGCCGGAGTCCAGCAGCGCGCCGATCCGCCGCCCCCACTCCTCGTTCTCGGCCTTGTTGCGCAGCCAGTCGTCCTTCGAGTAGCCGGCGGTGCGTCGGCTCGACTCCCGGTACGCCTCGCCGTCGCCCCAGCGCCGCTCCGCCTCCTCGGCGTACGCCTCGGGGTCGGCGTCGCCGAAGACCTCGAACCGCTCCTGCGGGGTCAGTCTGATGTCCATCCTTCTCGCCTCCAACGCGAGCTCGATCGCCACGACCATCTCCTGGAGCTTCCCGATCCGCCCGGTGAGCAGCTCGTGCTGCCGGCGCAGGTGCGCCTTCGGGTCGGCGGCCGGGTCGTCGAGGATCGCGGTGATCTCCTCCAGCGGGAACCCCAGCTCGCGGTAGTAGCGGACGAGCTGCAACCGCTCCAGGTCCGCGTCGTCGTAGCGGCGGTAGCCGGCCGGGGTGCGCCCGCTCGGCGAGAGCAGGCCGATCTCGTCGTAGTGGTGCAGCGTCCGCACCGTCACCCCGGCGGCCTTCGCCACCTCTCCCACCGCGTACGCCATGGTTCCCTCCCTTCCGGTGACGAGCCTGCCGCCTCCCGTCGCGTGAGGGTCAACCCCGGGGTCGTACCGCCGGGATCAGCGCGGCGCGCAGGTCGGCGAGGTTGGTGGGGCGACCGTAACGCCAGCCCTGGCCGTGGACGCAGCCGATCGCGGTGACCGCCGCGTGCTGCTCGTCGGTCTCCACCCCCTCGGCGACCACGGTCAGGTCGAACGCCCCGGCCAGCCGGGTCACCATCTCCACCGTCGCGTATGCCCGGGCGTCCTCGCCGAGCCGGGCCACGAACGACCGGTCGATCTTCAGCTCGGTGGCCGGGATGTGGTGCAGGTAGCTCAGCGAGGAGTAGCCCGTGCCGAAGTCGTCGATGGCGATCCGGATGCCCAGCTCGCGGAGCTGACGCAGCCGCTCCAGCACCGTGTCGCTGCCGTCGATCAGCGCCGACTCGGTCAGCTCCAGGGTCAGCGCGCGGGGGGCCAGGCCGGCGCCGGCGGTGGCCGCGGTGACGGTGGCGATCAGGTCCGGCCGGCGCAGGTGCGCGGCGGCGATGTTCACCGCGACGGTCGCCTCCGGGGCGCGGTTCCGCCAGGTGGCGGCGGCCCGGCAGGCCTCGTGGATCACCCACCGGTCGATGGGCAGGATCAGCCCGGTCTCCTCGGCCAGCGGCAGGAAACGCGCCGGGGGGAGCAGCCCCAGCCGGGGGTGCCGCCAGCGCACCAGCGCCTCGGCGCTGCGCACCTCGCCGGTGGCCAGGTCGACGATCGGCTGGTACTCCAGGTGCAGTTGCCCCTCGTCGACGACGCGGCGCAGGTCGGCGATCAGCTCGGCCCGGCTCACCGCCGCCTCCCGCAGGGCCGGGGTGCAGGTGCGGTACACGGACTTGCCGCCCGCCTTGGCGGCGTACATGGCGATGTCGGCGTCGCGGAGCAGGTCGATGTGGGAGGTGTGCTGTGGGCCGTACTCGGCGATGCCGATGCTGGCCGAGGGGTGCACGCCCGCCTCCTCCTCCCCGGGGGAGGGTTGCAGGGCGGCGAGCAGCCGCTCGGCCACCCGCTCCGGCCGGACCTGCCGGTCGCCGTCGACGAGGACGGCGAACTCGTCGCCGCCCAGCCTGGCGATGCTCCCGTCGTCGGCCACGGCCCGCGCCATCCGGCCGGCGATGCTGGTCAGCAGGGTGTCACCGGCGCTGTGCCCGAACCGGTCGTTGACCTGCTTGAAGCTGTCCAGGTCCAGCAACAGCACGGCGACCGGGGCCTCGTCGCGCAGCGCCTCGCGCAGCCGGCGGTTGAACATCAGCCGGTTCGGCAGGCCGGTGAGCTGGTCGGTGTAGGCGAGATCGCGCAGCCGGGCGACCAGCCGGAGGTTCTCGTTGGCGGCCAGCCCCTGCCGCAGCGCCAGGACGCCGAGCAGCGCCATCATGCCGACGAAGACCATGTGCGGGGTCTGCCCGGTGGGCCGCCGGGCCAGTACCACCGCCACGATCGCCCCGCCCACCGGCAGGTACGGCAGGGCGACCCGCCACCAGGGCGGCAGCGGCGACTCGGTGGGCTCGTCGGCGTCGTCCGAGACCGGGGGCAGCGGGTACCGGCTGGCGGCGGCGATCAGCAGGTAGCTCAGCGGCCAGCAGACGTCGATCGGGTGGCCGGGGGCGTAGCTGCCGTTCGCGAAGAGCGAGACGTACGTGGCGTCGGCGACCGCCCTGGTGACCAGGCTGGCCCCGATCAGGGTCAGCGGACGCCACATCGGACGCGCCGGCCCGGCCACCGCGACCAGGATGGTCAGCTGCACCAGATCGAGCATCGGGTAGAGCAGCCCGAAGGTGCGCAGCGGGTCGGTCAGGTCGGCGGCGGCGATGCCGCGGAACACCACGACCCAGCCGATCGGGATGAGGGCGAGCCCGACGATGACGCCGTCCAGCACCGTCCGGGCCCGCCCGACGGCGCTGCGCGGGGCGGCGAGGGAGCAGAGCAGCGCGGCGGTGCCGGTGACGATGCCGAGGGTGAACAGCAACCCGATCAGCGGGGTGTTCGGCAGGCCGCCGTCGCCGAGCCGCTGCACCGTCCACAGTGCCCGGCCGAGCGCGGCGAGGCCCATGGTGGCCGCGAGCAGCACCCAGAACCGGCGTAGCGGCGCGGGATGACGGCGGGCCGCGTGGACGCACGCGTAGCCGGCCCAGCCCGCCGTCACGATCGCGCCGAAATCGCTGACCAGGGCCGCGCCGGGCAGGCGGGCGACCAGCCAGACCGCCTCGACGAGCAGGACGATCGCGGCCACGACGAGTCCGGCCCGACCGGGCCGGTACGCCCCGGCGGGGGTCGAGCGGGGCTGAGGCGCGTCGTGGGGCAGCACAGCAGTCGCTCCGGCTTCCTCTCCTTGCGCACCTCGATGGTGAGGACCGGTCGTTGACGGCGAACGACGAAAGCGTAGCCAGCCTACGGGCGGGCCGCCAGGGGCGTCCGGCCGCCTGCGGCGAGGGCTGCCATGGCTCGTGGGGCCGGCGCGGAGGAAGCTGGCTCCACGTCGGCGCGACGTGGTATCCGCCGGCCCCTTTGGAGCTGCCCCCACAGACGGGGCAGCCAAGGGCCCGCCAGGAACAGCCAGGGGTGGCCCGGGGTGGCCAGGGGGTGGCCCGGGGAGGTGGCCCGGGCGCACTCACCCCGTGCCCCGTTCATGCGGGCAGCTCCAAAGGGGCAGAGGAGTGCACCCGCCGAGCCGCGCCGGCGAGCGGTCAGGCCCAGTCCTCGGCCGGGTCGCCGTCGGACGGGCCGACCACCGGAGTGGAGGCGACACCAGCACCGACGCCAACACCGGCACCAACCCCAGCGCCAGCACCGGCACCGGCACCGGCACCGGGCGGGTCAGCGGGGCCGAGGGCCTGGTCGAAGGTGGCCGCGGCCGGGGGGCCGCCGTGGGTCCACGGGGTCTCCGCCGGGTCGGGGAACGCCCCCGCCGGCAGGAACGCGTCCGACAGGGTGGTGAGGCTGAGCCGCTCCCCCACCTCCGGCACGGTGCCCGGCGGGGCGGTCAGCCCCCGGCCCATCCCGCCGGAGAGTTCCAGCACCACCTCGGTCTTGCCGTCGGCGGCCGGGGTCAGGAAGACCACCTTCGCCTTCTGCCCCGGCCTGGCCGTCGAGTACAGCGTCGCGCCCACCGGCACCGCCACCGGCTCGGTGGTGACCACCTGGATCCGGGGCCGCAGCACCGGCCGTTTGCCGGTGTCGTCCACCCGCCTCGGGTCGGCCAGCGTCACGTCCGCGACGAACGCCTCCCCGGTCAGCCGGTGCTCGGCCATCACCAGCGGGTCGTCGTAGGCGCGCTGGACCGCGTACGAGGTGCCGGCCCGCTCCAGCCGGTGCAGGCGCACGGCCGCCGCCACCGCACCGTCCCGACGCGGCTGCGGCCCGCCACCGGCGTCGACGTGCTCGGCGTGGGAGGTGAAGGCGTCCCGGTCGCCGGCCCAGCGCCCCTCGACCCGCGCGCCGGGCGGCAGGGCGGCGAGCAGCCCCACGCCGCGCCACATCAGCTCCCAGGTGGGCGCGAGCTGCCCGCGCAGGGCCAGCTCCAGCTCCGCGTACGCCGACCGGCGGGCCGTCTCGTCGTCGGCCGCGTCGGTGTACGCGGCGATGGCCGGGGCGAGCACCTTGTTGTCGAACTCCGGGTCGGTGGCCGGGCCGGCGGGCGGGCAGACCGCCGGGTCCTCGGCTCGGGCCGCCGCCCGCGCGCCGTCCAGCCCCGGCGGCGGGTCGAGCCAGCCGAGCACCGCAGGCAGGTGCAGGTCCTCCACCGCGCTCTGTCCGGTGGCCCAGTGCAGGGTCAGCGCCTCGGTCATCGCCAGCAGGGCCGACGACCCGGGGTGCTCGGCCCGCTCGGCGAAGAAGGTCAGCCAGCGCCCGAGCAGCGGCACCGACGGGTGCACCGGGTACTCGCCGTCGGGCCGGCGGAACCGGGTGGAGCGGCCGAACAGCCGAAGGAACGCGAGCCCGCCCGGGTTCGGCAGCAGCAGCTGCGGCGCGTCGACGTACCGATACCGGACGTCCCGGCCCCGGTCCACCGCGACGGCCTCGGACACCCCCCGGAAGGAGTCCAGGTAGGGCAGCACGATCCCGGCCAGTTCGGCGGCGAACGCGAAGCGCTGGTCCCGGTTGCGGGGCTGCGGCACGATCAGCAGCCGGGCGTCGCCCGGGGCGGTGCCGACCAGCGCCGCGAGGGGGGCGTTGGCCTCGCCGGCCATGGCCAGCGGCACCAGCACCAGCGGCCGGGGCGACAGGTGCAGGTGCCGGACGGTAGCCACCGGCTGGGCCACCCCGGCGGCGAGCGCCTGGGCCTTCGCGAGCGCGCGCAGCGTACTCATGCGGGCCGCCCGGCCAGGGCGTCGGCGCGCAGCCGGGCCGCGGCCCGCAGCAGCGCGGCGGCCTCCGCCTGCTCCGGCTGGCCGGAGTGTTCCCCGCCGGCCAGCGCGAGCGCCTCCGCCACGGTCGCCACACCGCCGAGCGCCTCGCGGACCGGCCGGCCCAGCGTGGCCGTCTCGGCGCGGGTGGCGTGCCGGCAGAAGTACGCCAGCTCGCAGGCCGCCAGGCAGTCGGGCGCGTAGCGGGCCGGCACCGACAGCAGGGACCGGCGCAGGTCGGCGGGGTCGGCCGCGGGGTCGGCGGTGAAGCCCGCCGGCACGCCGGCCAGCAGGTCGTCGATCCGGGCCATCCGGTCGAGCTGCCGGCGCAGCACCAGCAGCTGCTTGCGCACGTCGACGAGGCTGGCCACCGGCTGGTTGGCGAAGTCGCGCGGGCAGACCAGCAGCACGTCCGAGGAGACCAGTTCGGGGTCGTGCCCCTCGGCGGCGAGCAGCTCGCGCAGGGCCAGCACGTAGACGGCGGACTGGATCGCGGCGGCGGCCACCTTGCCCGGGTCGGCCTGCCCGTCGATCACCGGGAACGACTTGACCTCGACGACGTGGAACCGGCCGGCGAGCCGGGCGGCGACCAGGTCCGGTTCCAGGTGCACCCGCTGGCCGGCGACGTCCAGGCCGAGCAGCGGATGGTCGAACAGGGCGGCCTGCTCCCCCGCGCCGGTCGGCGCGGCTGCGGCCAGCGCGGCCCGGGACCGCGCGGACCGGTCGGGCTGGCCGGATTGGCCGGATTGGCCGGGCCGGTCGTCGGCGCCGAGGTCGGTCCAGGTCGCCGGGCCGCCCGGGTCGACGCCGAGCCGCTCGGCGACCAGCCGGAGCAGCTCGGCCCCGCCGTCGGCCTTGACCTGCGCCTCGAACGTGTTGCCCCGGGTGATGGCGAACCGGGACTGGCCGAACCGGGCCGGGAAGCCGACCCGCTCGGCCAGCTTCGGCTTGTCCACCCCGGCGCTGTCCAGCACGGCCCGGCGGGCGCAGCCGGGGTTACCGGTCAGGGCGGCGATCGTCCGGGCGTTGTGCCGCCGAGGTGGTACGTCGCCCCGGATCTCGGCCAGTCGCTGCGCGGTGCTCGTCACGACACGCCACGATAGGCCCTCTCCGCCGGTTCGGCGCGGGCCGCGCCGCGCCGCACCAGCGCGGCGACCGTGGCGGCGGCGACCAGCGCCGCCCCGGCCATCACCCAGAGCACGGTACGCAGCCCGGAGGTGAAGCCCGGGTCGGCGAGCCGGCCGGCGGTGGTGCTGGCCAGCACCGCGCCGACCACCGCGATGGCGATCGTCTCGCTGGACAAGCGGGCGGTGTTGATCATCCCGGCGCCGGTGGCCGCCCGGCCCGGCGCGACGCTGCCGATCGCGATCGCGTCGAGCAGCCCGATCGACAGGCCGATCCCCACCCCGATGGTCAGCAGCGGTCCCGCGAGGGCCACGGCGCCGCTGTCCGGGGCGAGCACGGTGGCCCAGGCCGCCCCGATCGCGACCACCACCACGGACGCGACGATCACCGCCGGGGCCGGCACCAGCCGGGTCAGCGCGCCGCTGAGCAGCGGCAGCACCAGGGTGGGGGCGGTGAGCAGGATGAGCGTTCCCCCGGCCGCGCCGGGGCTCATGCCGACCACCGTGGTCAGGTACGACGGCAGGTAGACCAGCAGCGGCACCAGCACCGCGACGGTGGTGGCCGCCGCCAGGCAGACGCCGAGGAACCGGGGGCTCGCCAGCAGGGCCAGGTCGAACATCGGCTCGGCTCGGCGGCGCTCCACCCGGACGAAGACCGCCAGCAGGGCCGCCGCCGCGACGAAGGCCGCCACGATCACCGGGGCGGACCAGCCGAACTCGGGGCCCTGCACGAAGCCGAAGATGAGCAGCAGCAGCGCGCTGGTGAACGACACAGTGCCCGGCCAGTCCACCCCGCCGACCCGCGCCGGGCGGGACTCCGGCAGCCACGGGACCAGGGCGAGGACCGCGCAGGCGACCAGCGCCGGGGCCACGAAGACAGCCCGCCAGCCGAACGCCCCGATCAGCAGCCCGGCGATCGACGGGCCGAACGCGAGGCCGACGCCGATGGTCGTGCCGAAGAGACTGAACGCGCGGGCCCGGGCCGGTCCCTGGAACGCGTCCGCGAGCAGGGCGGCGGCGCTGGTGGCGGCGGCGGCCGCGCCGATCCCGGCGAGCACTCGGGCGACGTCGAGCAGCACGATGTTCCCAGCGACCGCACCGGCCAGCCCGGCCACCGCGAAGATCCCCAGGCCGACGGCGTAGACCAGGCGGCGGCCGAACAGGTCGGCGAGCGCGCCGGTGGCCAGCATGAAGCTGGCGAAGGTGGCGCTGTAGCCGTTCACCACCCACTGCACCCCGGCCAGCCCGGCGTCGAGGTCGCGGCCGATGTCCGGCAACGCGACCGAGGCGCCGGTCAGCGAGATGGGCAGCGACACTGTGGACAGCAGAACGGCGATGAGTACGACGGTAGGGCGGTTGCGCACGATTCTCCCCGTTCCTCGCGGCCTCCCCAGCGTAGGTGCCGATGGTCGGGCCGGCGGCCTCAGGGGGCTCAGCGGCCGGCGGAGTGGGAATGGTCAGCGGCCGGCGGAGCGGTTCCAGGGCGAGCGGGGCAGGGCGGTGCCGGCCAACGGGCGACGGGTACGGCGACGCGGGCGGCGACCGGGGGTGCAGGGCGGGCGGGAGACGGTGTGCACCGGCGCTGCCGGGACGCCGGCCGGCTGGCGGCCGATCAGCCAGCAGAGGAAGCGGGCCACGAGGGATCAGCCGACCGGGAGGCGCTCGGCCTCGGCCTTGGCGATGTCGTACTGGGCGCCGCAGAAGGTGCACTGCTTCGCGTACTGGGTACGGATCGGGATCAGCGGGACGAAGAACAGGGTGAACCTGGTGGACCGGCGGGTGATCACCTGGGCGGCGTGGTTGCCGCAGTTGCGGCACACCTGCTGCACCACGCCCGACCGGTCGACCTTGGTCCGGAGCCCGAATATGAAGAACATCGCCCCGCATTACCCACTCGCCCAGCCTTCTGCACCCCGATTTGCCATACCCCTCGACAGCGCCGAGCCAGTTTACCGTTAGCTATACTCGCCGAATGGAGCCGGAGGAGTGGGACATCTTCGTCGTCGACGAGGTGCGGGCCTGGATCGACGATCTCGACCCGGCATTCTGCTCGTCGCGGGTGACAAGGCCGGACAGTGGAACGCCTGGTATCAGCAGGCCATCCCGCTCGCGGAGCAGCGCTACGAGATCTACCAGAAGGAACGCACGCAGCAGGAAGGGGGAGAACAGTGAGCAACCATGTCCGCTGGAAGGACATCAGGGCCGGGTACGTGGAGCGGGCCGGTGGAGAGGAAGCGGTCGAGGCCGGCAAGCAGGAACTCCTGGCCGAGACCGTCGGCCACCGTCTGGCCGAGGTCCGACGGGCCCGTGGGTTCACTCAACAGCAGGTTGCCGACCGGATGGGGGTGACCAAGGGCCGCATTTCCCAGATCGAGCAGGGCAAGATCTCCGGGCAGGAGGTGGTGGCCCGGTACGCGGCTGCAATCGGCGGGCGCCTGCACCAGGCGATCTACTTCGAGGACGGCGACATCGCTGCGATCGCCTGAGGCCGCCCACAACTCCAGAGGTTCGGGGCGAGACGGCCCCCGTCCGCCACGACTGGTCGGCGTGGCGGACGGGCACCTCTGCTCAGCGGGCTGCGTCGGCGGTCGCCGGCTCCTCCGGGAGCCAGATGGGCTGCCAGTCCGGCATCTGGTGGTAGTGGGCCAGCTCGCAGAACCCGCCGTACGTGCCGCTCCACGCCGCGTACGGCGGGTTTTGCTCGCCGAAGCCGCTCTGCGCGAAGGTGAGCTTCGTCTTCCCGTCGGACTTTGTCTGTCAATCGGTTCGACGAAAGGGGCGGCCGAGGACGGCCGCCCCTTTCGTCCTGTGGTGGGTCAGGCGGTCCAGTCCGGGCGCAGCGGGTAGCCGTTGACCCCGTCCGGGCCGTTGCGGGTGGCCAGCACCTGGTGCAACTGGATGCCGTTGCGCTCGAACGCCAGCCGGGAGCCGGCCATGTACAGGCCCCACACCCGGGCGGTGCCCTCGCCGACCTCGGCCACGCACTCGTCCCAGCTCGCCACCAGGTTGCGGCACCACCCCGCCAGGGTCAGCGCGTAGTGCTGGCGCAGGTTCTCCTCGTGGTGCACCTCCAGCCCGGCGTCGTGGAGCTCGCCGATCAGCCGGCCCGGGCCGGGCAACTCGCCGTCGGGGAACACGTACCGGTCGATGAACGCGCCGGAGCGGTGCGGGGCCCGGTTGTCGGCCCGGGTGATGCAGTGGTTGAGCAGCCGGCCGCCGGGGCGCAGCCGGTCCCGTAGGGCGCCGAAGTAGACCGGGTAGTTGCGCACCCCGATGTGCTCGGTCAGGCCGATCGAGGAGACCACGTCGAACTGCTCGCGCGGCGCGTCCCGGTAGTCCAGGTGACGCACCTCGGCGAGATCGGTCAGCCCCTCCCGTTCGATCGCCGCCTGCGCCCACTGCGCCTGCGCCCTCGACAGGGTCACCCCGAGCGCCTTGACGCCGTACTCGCGGGCCGCGTGCCGCACCATGCCGCCCCAGCCGCAGCCCACGTCGAGCAGCCGCATCCCCGGCTTGAGCGCGAGTTTCCCGGCGACCAGGTCGTACTTGGCGGCCTGGGCCTGCTCCAGCGTGTCGTCGGGGGCGCGGAACACCGCGCAGGTGTACGTCATCGAGGGGCCGAGCACCTTCTCGTAGAAGGCGTTCGAGACGTCGTAGTGGTGCGAGATGGCGGTGCTGTCCCGGGACCGGGAGTGGCGCAGCCCGTTCATCACCCGCTTCCAGCGCGGCGCGGCCTCCTGCGGCGGGGGCGGCGGCGGCATCAGCCGCTCCCAGCCCAGCCCGCGCACCAGGGCCAGCCCGTCGGCCAGCGCCGGCGGGCGGAGCCTCAGCTCGTCCTTGAGCACCCGCAGCGCCTCGTACGGGTCGCCCGCGTGGACCCCGCCCAGGGCCAGGTCGCCGCTGACGTACGCCCGGGCCATGCCCAGGTCGCCGGGCGCGGTGAGCAGGTACGACAGGCCCCGCTCGGAGCGGATGTCCAGGGTGATCCCGGCGTCGGACGGGCCGACGGCGCTGCCGTCGTACCCGGTGATCCGCACCGGCAGGGGTCCGGCCGTGACGGCGCGGACCACGTCGGCCACGGTCGGGGCCGGCCGCCGGCCGCCGGCCGGCGGGGTGGACGGGACGCTCGCCGCCCCCTGTTCTCGATCGGTCAGGCTCATCTTCGTGCTACCGCCTTCTCGTAAAGTCCGGTGAGCCGGTGGTCCGGGTCGTAACGGTCCTTCACCGCACGCCAGGTCTCGCCGCCGTAGAGACGGTCGAAGGCCTGACGGTCGTAGTACGCGTCCGAGTAGAGCGACTTGTGGCCGCCCGCGTCGGACACCGCGCGCTCGATCAGCCGGTTGACGTCGCCGTCGGCGGCACCCTCGGCGATCGGCACGGTCCCCCAGAAGCCGATGTTGACGTAGTTCTGCCCGGGGCGTAGGGGGTACAGCGGCCAGGGCCGGGCCGATCCGGGACCGGCCGGCTCACGCAGCCGCAGCGGGCAGAGCCAGACCGGGGACATCCGCACCTCGCGGGAGAACCAGCGCAGGAAGTCGGCCAGGCCCTCCAGCGGAATCTCCACGTCCTGCACCACCCGCTCGCGGGCGGGCTGGCCGCGCAGCCGGTCGATGCGCGCGGCGACCTGGTGCCGGTGCTCCAGCCGGACGAGACGGTGGTAGACGTCGCTGCGCCGCCACCGGGCCGGCCAGACCCGCCGGACGACCGGGTGCTGCACCCCGAACGCCGCCGAGCACCAGAACCAGTCGGTGTCCCAGCGCCAGAGGTAGTCGTGGGTGCTCAGCCAGTCGCGGGTGAGCCGGCGCAGCGAGCGGTAGTAGATGCCCTGGCCGGTGTAGTCGCTGACCTGCGGCGCGTCGTCGGTGAAGGTCGCCAGCACCAGGTACGCCTCGCCGGGGCTGAACACCACCCCGTCCATCGCGTCCACCGGCTCCCCGGCCCAGGACCGGGTGGCGGTGATCTCGCCGATGGCGTCGGTCAGCGCGGCCAGGTCGGTGAACCGGACGTTGCGCAGGGCCACGTACCGGCGCACGGGCGCGAGCTCGATGCGCAGCCGGGTGGCGTAGCCGAGGCTGCCCAGCGAGTTGGGGAAGGCGGCGAAGAGGTCGGCGTGCTCCCCGTCGGGGCGGGCGGCGACGATCTCGCCCGCCCCGGTGAGCACGTCCATCTCCAGGACGGACTCGTGCGGCAGGCCGTGCCGGAACGAGGTGGACTCGATGCCGAGGCCGGTCACCGCGCCGCCCAGGGTGATGGTGCGCAGTTGCGGCACCACCAGCGGCATCAGCCCGTGCGCCAGGGTGGCGTCGACCAGCCGCTCGTAGGTGCACATGCCCTGCACGTCGGCGGTGCGCGCCTCGGGGTCGACCCCGATCACCCCGCCGAGGCCGCTGACGTCCAGCCCGGGGGCGCTCGACGCCGACCTCGGGCGGAACAGGTTCGAGGTGCGTTTGGCCAGTCGCACGGTCTCACCGGCGGGGACCGCGGCGTACGACCGCCGCAGCAGATCCACCGCTCCGTCGTGGTCAACCCCATGATCCACACGGACAGCACACATGAGATCACTGTACGCGCGACAGGGCCGATCCCGTGGGACGTCCACGGTGGCCGTTCCCACGTCACACGGCATACCGTGGGCAGCATGCCGAGAGCCATCTGGAACGACCTGGTGATCGCCGAGAGCGACGACACGGTGGTGGTCGAGGGCAACCACTACTTCCCGCGCACCGCCCTGCGCGACGACCTGGTCCGGGAGTCGTCGACGCACACCTTCTGCCCCTGGAAGGGCACCGCCTCGTACTACACGCTGGCGCACGACGGGCGGACCAGCACCGACGCGGTCTGGTACTACCCGGAGCCAAAGCCGGATGCCGAGATGGTGCGCGACCGGGTGGCCTTCTGGAAGGACGTCACGGTCACCGACTAGGCCCCACGCCCGCTTGGGGACGGGCTTCCCCGCCCCGGCGCGGGCGGGCGCTTGCTGGCTGGCGTCGCGGGCGTCAGCGGCGGTGGGCGTGCAGCTCCGGGCGTAGGGCGCGGAGCTGGGCGAGGTGTTTGGGCAGGTGGACCCGGGTGTGCAGGTCGAGGCTGCGACCCCAGGGCAACGCCTCGTCGACCCGCAGGTCGACGTCCTCGTGCAGGCGGGTCTCGACGAGCGTCTGCGCCGCCGCCGGACCCAGCCGGTCCACCAGTACGCAGAGCTTCTGGCTGGTGCCCCGCAGCATGATGGCCAGCCCGGCCAGCCCGCCCCACTCGGCGACCAGCGCGTCGAGCTGCGGCCGGTGCATGGTCTCCAGGTCGTAGTACGCGAACGGTGACCCGGCCAGCACTGCCTCGGTGGCCTCGCTCATCAGCTCGTCGTTAGCGGCCAGGTGCGCCACGATCTGCTCGGCGCTCAGCTCCCCGCCGCCCGGCGGCTCGAACCCGCCCGCGTCCACCTCGGCGAGCACCTCGTCGTACGCCCGCCGCAACCGCCCGGTCTCCACGCCCCCAGTCAACCCGGCTTCCCGACCTCCTCCCCCTGGTGGGAGCGCCCGGTTCACCCGGAAGGGGACGAGGCCGGCCCGGGAGCCGACCTGACGGCCGGGAGCCGGTGGTCGCCCCACGCCGTCGGCCCGGGCACCACGGCCGAGTTTGCGAGCGCCCGGGTGCCGCTGCGCGCTCCCTATGGAGCTGCCCCGTCTGCGCTACCGGGCCGGCGGCAGCACGAACCCCGGCCTGGCGGCAGCACGAACCGTCCCGTGGTCGGCTGGTAGCACAAACGGGGCAGCTCCATAGGGAGCGACGGAGGGGTTGGCCGGTCGGAGCGGACCAGCCCGGCGCAGGGCACGCCGCGAGCAGAGGGCAAGAGGGCACGCCGCGAGCAGAGGGCACGCCGCGAGCAGGTTCGGCCCTGCCGTCAGCGGCGGCCCCGGCGGGCGCGGAGGTAGTCACTGACCACGTACTCGCCGAGGTCGTCGAGGTCCGGGGTGAACATCCGGCCCCGGGAGCGGCGGGCCACCGCGTCGACGAAGCGGCGCAGGCCCTCGTCGTCGCCGAGCATGAACAGGTTGAGTGTGGCGCCGGCCCGGGTCAGCCGGTCCACCTCCCGGATCGTCGCCTCGATCGTTTCCGAGAGCGGCGGCCAGTGGAAGTACGCCTCGCCGCCGTCGGGGTCGAGGTGGGCGGTCGGCTCGCCGTCGGTGACCACCAGGATCACCGGCTCCGCGCCCGGATGGCGGCGCAGGTGCCGGCCGGCCAGTTGCAGCGCGTGCTGGAGGTTCGTGCCCTGCTGGAGGTCCGGCTCCACCGCCGCCAGCTCCGCCTGGGTGAGCGGCGCCGCCTCCCGGCCGAAGCCGACGATCTGCAAGGCGTCCTGCGGGAACCGGGTCGCCACCAGGTGGGACAGCGCCAGCGCCGTCTGCTTCATCGGCCCCCACCGCCCCTGCGAGATCATCGAGTACGACAGGTCCACGCAGAGCGCCACCGCCGCCGACGCCCGGCGCTCGGTCTCCATCACCTCGAAGTCCTCGGGCGCGAGCTGCACGGGCACGGTCGGGCCGGCCCGACCGACCGCCCGGGTCAGGGTGCGCACCACGTCGAGCGGCTGCTCGTCGCCGTACTCCCATGGCCGGGACGCCCCGCTCACCTCGCCTGCGGCCCCGGCCGAGCGCAGGTCGTGCTGGCCGCGCGGCCCGGCGGTCAGGTCCGCGAAGACCCGGCGCAGGGCGGTGCCGGCGAGCCGGCGCAGCGCCTTCGGGCTGAGCGTCAGCCCATCGGAGTCCCGGGTCACCCAGCCCTGCCGGCGCAGCTCCCGTTCCAGCTCCCGCAGCCGGCGCACGTCGTCGGCGGCGTCACGGCCCAGCGTCCGGGACACCGCGTCGACGTCCACGTCGTCCAGGGTGGCCCCGGGCTGGTCCTGGTCGAGGGCGTCCAGCAGCTCGTCCAGCTCGGCGATCTCACCGAGCGCGTCGGCGGCCTCGCCGTACCCGAGCGACTGCGCGCCGCGGACCCGCTCGCCCCGGTTCCAGTTCAGGTCGGGGCGCAGCGCCCGCAGGTTCGCGTCCAGCGCCGACAGCTCGCCGGCCAGCCGGTCGCCGAGGGACTGGCGCATCAGCCCGGCCAGCTCCTCGCGCTGCCGGTCCGACAGGGACCGCATCAGCCGCTCCCCCGCCGCCGCGCGCCGGGCCAGCACGTCGACCAGCTCGTCGACGTCCCTCGGCCGCTCCGGGAAGAACTCGCCGTGCCGGCGCATGAACTCGGCGAACGCGTCGGTGGTGTCCTCCGACCGGGCATGCTGGGCAAGCAGGTCGTTCAGGTCGCGCATCATCTCGGCGAGCTGCCGCCGGGCGGCCGGGTCGGCGGCGGCCCGCGCCGCGTCCCGCAGCCCGGCGAAGCGCTGTTCCAGCACGTCGCCGCGCAGCCCGTCGAGGATTCGCTGGTACGCCTGCCGGGCCTCGGCGCTGGCCCAGGAGTACCCGGAGAGCCCCTGCACGGCGCGGGCCGTGGACCGGGGCAGGTTGTCCAGCACCGCCTCGGCGAACCGGGCCGCCTCGTCGGTGCGCCCGCGCAGCTCGTCCCGCTCGGCGGCGAGGGCCTGGTCGAGCAGCGCCCGGGCCCGGGTCACCGCGCCGTCCAGGTCGCCCCGGCGCAGCGTCTCCCGGCGCAGCCGCCGGGCCCGGGCGACCAGGTCGTCCAGGCCGCCCCGGCCCTGGGGGCCGCGCCGCAGCAGGTCGCGCAGCGCCTTCCGCAGGCTGCCGCCGGCCAGCATCTCCGCGCCGACCGCGTCCACCGCCGCCCGCACGTCGTACGGCGGGGCGAGCGGGTCCGGCCCGCCGCGCCACTGCCCGTACCGGAACCGGTTGCCGGCCACGGCTCAGCCCTTGCTGCCGTAGACGGTGCGCCCGCTGTCCGTGACGTCCTTGCCGAGCCGGCGGGCCAGGTGCAGCCCTTCCAGGACGAACTCGATGCCCGCCGCCGCCTGCTCCGGGGTCGGCGCGTCGCCCAACCCGAGCCGGTCGAGCGCCTTGGCCAGCCCCGGCACGGTGCCGACCTGGCGCAGCAGCTCGGCCGAGGAGACCAGCTCGCCGGTCTCGACCACCCGGCCGTCGTCCACCAGCGCGGTGAAGCCGGACAGGTCCAACCCGGCCAGCCGGGCCCGGAACGTGTCGTCCGTGGCGGTGCACAGCAGATGTTCCAGGAGCTCGATCTCCCGCCCCTCCTCGCCGCTCTCGAACTCGACCTTGCCGCGCAGCGTCGAGGTCACCGACACGGCGTCACCGATCCGGGCGACCGGCGCCTCGGACGCCTGATCGGAGCCGGCGGCGAGCAGGCCGGAGCGGCGCAGCGCGGCGGCGGCGACCGTCTCGGCGGCGGCGATGGCGAACCGGGCGGAGACACCGGAGCGCTGGTCGACCGACGGCGACTCGCGCACCGCGCGGGCGAACCGGGCGAGCACCTCCAGCACGTGCTCCGGCACCTCGCCGACCGGGTCGGCCTCCTGCCGGATCAGCGCCAGCTCCAGTTCCAGCTCCAGCGGGTAGTGGGTGTGGACCTCCGCGCCGAACCGGTCCCGGAGCGGGGTGATGATCCGGCCCCGGTTGGTGTAGTCCTCCGGGTTGGCGCTGGCCACCAGGAACAGGTCCAGCGGCAGCCGTAGCTGGTAGCCCCGGATCTGGATGTCCCGCTCCTCCAACACGTTGAGCAGTGCCACCTGGATCCGTTCGGCCAGGTCGGGCAGCTCGTTGATGGCGAAGATGCCCCGGTTGGTGCGGGGCACCAGCCCGAAGTGGATCGTCTCCGGGTCGCCGAGGGTGCGTCCCTGGGCGACCCGGATCGGGTCCACGTCGCCGATCAGGTCGCCGACACTGGTGTCCGGGGTGGCGAGCTTCTCGCCGTAGCGCTTCGAACGGTGCAGCCAGGCGACCGGCAGGTCGTCGCCGGCGGACTCGGCCAGGGCGAGGGACGCGGGGGTGAGGGGGCGCATCGGGTGCTCGTTGAGCACCGAGCCGGCGATGACGGGGGTCCACTCGTCGAGCAGCGCCGCCAGCGAGCGGATCAGCCGGGTCTTGCCCTGGCCGCGCTCGCCGAGCAGCACCATGTCGTGGCCGGCGAGCAGCGCCCGCTCGACCTGGGGCAGCACCGTGTCGTCGTACCCGACGATGCCGGGGAAGCGGTCCTCGCCGGTGCGCATCCGGGCCAGGAGGTTGTGGCGGAGTTCCTGCTTGACCGTGCGGTGTCGGTGCCCGGCGGCCCGCAGCTCGCCCAAGGTGGCGGGCAGGGTGGCGGGCGGGACCGGGAGAACCTGGTTGGGCTCAGTCACCCGACCAACGCTAGCGCGGCGCGGCCCCCCGCCCCGCCCCGTCGCCCGGACGGGCCTGGGCCCTCACCGTCCCGCTCGGGCGCGGATCAGCTTCGGCACCGCCGCGAGGCCGGTGACCGGGCGGAAGGCGCGGGCGGCGGCTGCCAGCGCCGCGTACTCGTCGTCGGCCAGGTCGATCTCGGCGGCGGCGGCGTTGCGCTCGACCTGTTCCACGCTCGACGCGCCGGGGATGGCCACCACGTTGGGGTGGCGCAGCAGGTGGGCCAGGGCGATCTGGCTGGGCGTGGCGTCGTGCGCGTCGGCCACCTCGCGCAGCGCACCGATCAGCGCGGTGCCGCGCTCCAGGTTCTCCGGCAGGAAGTACGGGTTGGCCCGGCGCACCGCCCCGCTCGGCGGGCTCTTCGCGTCGTACCGGCCGGACAGGAAGCCCTGGGCGAGCGGGCTGTACGCGATGACGATCCGGCCGGTCTGCTCCGCGTACGGCAGGAGGTCCTTCTCGGGCCCACGGTCGACCATGCTGTAGCGGACCTGGTTGCTGAGGACCCGGCGGCCCAGCGCGGCCTCGGCGAACCGCCAGCGGCGCTGGTTGTAGTTGCTCACCCCGACCTCGGCGACCAGCCCGACGTCCTGCAACGCCCGCATGCCCCGCATGGTGGTGGTGTCCGGGACCACCGGATTGGCCTGGTGCACCTGGTACAGGTCGATGCGCTGAACGCCGAGCCGGGCCGCCGAGGCGACCGCCCGCTGCTGCACCACCGGGGCGACCGGCAGCAGCGGGAAGACCTTGCTGGCCACCACGACCCTGCCCCGGTCGTCGCCGAGGGCCGCGCCGAGGATCCGTTCGCTGCGGCCGAAGCCGTACACCTCGGCGGTGTCGAAGAGGGTGACCCCGAGGTCGAGCGCCCGCCGGACGATGTCCGCCGCCCGGCGCTCGTAGTCGGGCCCGTAGCCCCACTCCTTCGAGCCGAACTGCCAGGTGCCGAGGCCGATCTTGGAGAAGGGCTTGGGGGTGTCCAGCTGCACGAAGCGCATCCCCCGAAACTACGCGAAAGGTAGGGCACCTTATCAGCACATTCCGGCGGCAACCACCACCAGCTCACGCCCGCAACGTCAACTGGAACGGCCGGTGAGCCCCCGGTGGCACCGCCGCCCTCGGGCTGATCGGCAGCGGGTCCGCCCCGACTCCCACGCCCACCTGCGCCCCGGCCTGACCTGTCCCGACGGCCCGGGAGGTTCGCGCCGGCACCGCCACCGCGCGGGCGCGAGCCCCCCGGCCACCGGGGGGCGGCGATAGGGTCGATGCCGTGACCCACCTTGCCGCCGACGGGCGCTACGAGACCATGACCTACCGCCGGGCCGGGCGCAGCGGGCTGCGGCTGCCCGCCGTCTCGCTCGGGCTGTGGCACAACTTCGGCCCGGACCGGCCGTTCGAGCGGCAGCGGGACATCGTCCGACGTGCCTTCGACCTCGGCGTCACCCACTTCGACCTGGCCAACAGCTACGGCCCGCCGCCGGGCGCCGCCGAGGAGGCCTTCGGCCGGATGCTCGCCACCGACCTGAAGCCATACCGGGACGAGCTGATCGTCTCCACCAAGGCCGGGTACCTGATGTGGCCCGGCCCGTACGGCCAGTGGGGCTCCCGGAAGTACCTGATTTCGTCGCTGGACCAGTCGCTGCGCCGCCTCGGCCTGGACTACGTCGACGTCTTCTACTCGCACCGGTTCGACCCGGACACCCCGCTGGAGGAGACGATGGGCGCGCTCGACGCCGTCGTCCGCTCTGGCAAGGCGCTCTACGTCGGCATCTCCAACTACGACGCGGAGCGCACCGAGCGGGCCGCCGCCATCCTGCGCGAGCTGGGCACGCCGCTGCTGATCAACCAGCCGTCGTACTCGATGCTCAACCGCTGGACGGAGGACGACGGGCTGCTGGACACGCTGGAGCGGGTCGGGGCGGGCTGCATCGCGTACAGCCCGCTCGCCCAGGGCCTGCTCACCGACCGCTACCTGGGCGGCATCCCCGCCGACTCCCGGGTGCGCACCAGCCGCTTCCTCAATGAGAGCGACCTGGACGAGAAGAAGATGGCCACGGTACGGGCGCTCGGCGCGATCGCCGAGCGGCGCGGGCAGTCCCTGGCCCAGCTCGCGCTCGCCTGGGCGCTGCGCGATCCGCGGATGACCAGCCTGATCATCGGGGCGAGCAGCGTGGGGCAGTTGGAGGCGAACGTCGCCGCACTGGACAACCTGGACTTCACCGCCGAGGAGCTGACCGAGATCGACGGCCACCTCGCCTGACTGGAAGCATGGCGGGACCTGGAGCAGTGGTGAGCTGGTAGTCGTCACGACCGTGGGATCACGTGGGCAGGCAGTGTCACTGACGCGCGGTCGCGGGCCGACCCCGGTAGGACTGCCGCCCCGCCCCGCGACGAGAGGCAGGGGCGGCAGCCGGTCACCTGGTACCGGGGGGACGGCCACCCGTCTTGATCCAGACGAGCGCCGCCACGATCGCCAGGCCCCCGGCGACCCCGAGCAGGTCGGGCAACTGGAGCAGCAGGTCCTCCGTCGCGTACCGGTCAGCCGTGGCCGCCTTGGACGGATCGTTGCGGTCGACGTACACCGTGAGCTCCTCCCCGGCGTGGTGCCGACCCTCGTCGAGCTCGCTGGAGAACCGCTCCTGGTACGCCACACCGTCGACGGCATACGCCACGGTCATCCGGGTCACCGAGGACGAACGGCTGATTCGGAACCGTTCCACCTGCACGACCCGGCCGGTCACCGCTGTCCCCTCGCTGACCCGCTGCTCGACGGTGGCGTCCAGGCGAGCATCGAGCAGGACGGCACCGCAGATCAGCACGGTTCCGAAGAGAGCCGCGACGATGACCCGTATTCCGCCGAGTGGCCTTACCGAGACCGACACCGGTCCTCCAAAGCACGTGAGCTCTGCGGAACCGCGTCCGGCCTCTCCTGTCGGGAGGGCACCGGCCGGGTGCTCGACCGGAAGCCGGCCCAGGGGCTGACCGAGGACGGGATCCCCACCGACCAGCCCACGATCGACTACGGCGTCGGGTACTCGATCCGCTGGGAGCCGGCAGGATCGGAGCCGACGGGGGAGGAACTGGGCGAGCGCGTGGACCAAAATGTCCAGGGCCTGCCGACGTACCTGTTGAACCGGGGCAGGACGGTGATCATCGACGGCTTCCACGGCGGCCGGTTGTCCGTGTCGTTGAACGGGTCCGAGCGGATTCTTCCGGCCACGCCCACGGCACCGCCGACGGACGTGCTGCTCCGGATCGCCGAGGGCATCCGCTGGACGGGATGAGCCGGCCCGGTGGGCATTCCCTGCTCACGGGCGGACGCCGTGGCGGCCTCGATCTCCGAGGCCGCCACGGCGCTCACACCTGGACCGATCGGCCGCTGCGCGGGCCGGTGGCGTCACTGCCAGCCGTCGAGCCTGCGATACCGGTCGCGGCCGACGGCGAGCGCGACCCCGCAGACGCCGGTCTCCGCCGCCCAGCCGGGCGTGCTCGCGGGGGCGAGCACGGGGGCACGCTGGTCGCGGCGGTCCTGGCCGCGTACGCGATCTTCGGTTGCCCCCGCCGCGCAATCCCGGACGACCAGGGCTGAGCCCGTTTCGGATGGGCGCAGCTCCGACAGGTCTCGTGCTCGCAGCAAGGCCACGCGTCACGCCGCGCCGCTACCGCCCTCCCGCCGCGCCGTCCGCTCCTGCTGTGGCCGGCGCAGGTCGTCGACCAACTCTGCCGCCACGTCCGCTGGCTCGGCCAGACAACGCCACGCCGGTATTCGACGGACGGGGGCATGGCCACCGGTGATGTCGATAAGCGCCAGCACCTTACGCAGCCCTCGACCGTCAGGGTCGCCCGCCGGATCATCGACGACGACCGCCAACTCGATGTCGGCGTGCCGCACCACAAGGTCGACGGTCCGTCCTGCCATGGCAACATCACGCCGCACGGCGAGGCCGGCACCCCGAAGGGCACGGTGCAACCGATCGACTGGCCCCGTCGTGGCAGCCGGCGCAGCGTCGGCGACACCTTGGCCGAGAGCCAGGGCGGTCAGCAGTCCACGTTGCCCCGACCACCACGAACGGTCGCCGACCACGACGAGCTGGGACCGGGCCCGGGTGATGGCGACGTTCCACAGGTTGGTCTGGTGCACGAGCCAGCCCCGGGTGCGGTCCGGGATGCCGTGCGCCCCGACGGGCGAGACGACCATAATGTCTCGTTCGCTGCCCTGGAACTTGTGGATGGTCGCGCAGAGCAGGTTGTCGGTGAGGCCGGCGTCGCGCAGGGCCGCGGCCAGGCGGCGCTGGTGCGCGGCGAGCGGCGTGACCACCCCGATCGAGGCATCGGGGTACGCCGTCCGCAGGTGCGCCACCTCGGTGACGACCTGATCGATCTCCACCTGGTTACGCCCGGAACCGGTCGCCCCGGGGCTGAACTTTCCGGGGACGTCGCGCCAGCGCACCGCCGGCTCGGCCGGGGCGGCCAGCCGGGCCGGGTCGGTCAGCACAGTGAGCCGCCCCTGGTAGACCTCCCGGTTCGGCACCTCGACGATGTCCGGGTGACACCGGTAGTGCTCGTCGAGGAGGTGCGTCGCGCCCGCCGCGGCGGCGAACGCGTCGTACGCGGAGTGGCCCGTGTAGGTGAGCCGACGGGTGGTCAGCCAGCCGGTGCTCACATCGGCCCGGGCTCGCTCGGTGACGTCGTCAGTCTCGGGCAGGTCGACGACGGGCGCGAGCTGACGCGGATCGCCGATGATCAGTGCCCGCTTGGCGCGGTAGAGCATGGGCAGGATCGCGGGAATGCTGCACTGCGCCGCCTCGTCGATCACCACCAGGTCGTACAGCGCGGGGCTTCTGCGTAGCCGCCGGGCGGAGAGCGCGGTCACCGCCCAGCCCGGTAGCGCCCGCAGCAGCTCGGGGAAGTAGGCCCAGCTGTCCGACTGCGGCTTGGCCATCTCGTCGGCCCGGTCCTGCAACAGGCGCGCTCCCGCAGCCACCCGTCGGGCGATCTGCGCCCGCAGTAGCTCGATGCTGCGGGCGGGCCTGTCGGTGCCGACCAGGCTGACGAGTTTGCGCCAGGGAGCCTCGGCGTCGGGCAGCTCGGCGAGACGCTGCCGCCGCTCGCGCCAGCGCAGCTCGATCACGGCCCGCTCGGCGAGCGCCTCGACGGCGTCCCGGTCGACGACCCGGTACGCCCGCAGCCGCCACCGGTACCACCACCCGAGCCACCTGCTGGCGAGCGCTCGATCGGTCAGGTGGACGAGCTGCGCCAGAGCCCTGTCGTCGTCCGGCAGGGTGGCCGCCCCGGCGCTCGGGTCGGCGTCACGCTCGACGGCCAACTCGGCGAGGTCGCGTTCGAGCAGACGTAGCTCGTCGAGCGTCCCACGGAGGCCGGCGGCCTCTTCGGCCAGCAGTCGCAGCTCGTGCAGCGGGGTGCGGTCGTCCGGCATGGCGTGCGGCGCTGCCTGCGGATAGGCCGCGAGGATGTCGGCGAGGTGCTTCGGTTCCTGTAGCCGGTGCTCCTTGTTGCCGGTACGCAGCAGCAGGCCCGGGCCGATCAGGTCGGTGACCCGGCCGAGCACCGAGTCGACGGCCTGATTGCTGGTGGAACCGATCAGCACGCTCTGGCCGGCGGCGGTGGCGGTGGCCAACAGGGCGGTGACCAGTTGACTCTTGCCGGTGCCCGGGGGCCCCTGGGCAACGGTCAAGGGCTGCGACATCGCCGCCTGGATGATCTCTTCCTGCGCCTCGTTCGTGGCGCTCATCGCCACCGTCACGGCCGGCGTGGGAGCCACCTCGTCGGGGCGGAGCGCCAGCGCGCCCAGGGCGGTCCGCTCGATGAGCTTCGGATTCTTGACCATGCCTCGCAGGTCGTCGACGAGCTGCCGCTGCGGCGACTCGGTGGCGTCGACGGTGTAGAGGATGGCCGCGTTCTGCACCCCGCTCAACGGTCCCGGCCGGATGGTGCCGACGAGCATCGCCGGGTCGAGCTCGGCCACCAGGGTCAGCCCGAACGTCTTCCTGAGCACGTCGACGGTGGCGACCAGGGCAGCGGGGTCACCCGGCACGAAGACCTGCTCGACGCGTTGCCGCAGCTCGTCGGCTTCCACCTCGGAGAGCTGGAACAGGTCCATGAGGGCCGAGCTGGGACGGGGCGGAAAGGAGGCGTGCAGGACGTCATCCGCGCCGACGGTGGCGTCGCAGACCAGGAGTGGGGCGAGCCGTGGAGGTCTGCCCTGGCCGGGCCGAACGGCGACGACCGGATAGCCGTACTGCACCTCCCTGCCGTCGGCCCGGGCCCGCGCGGCGAGTTTGGCGGCCGCGCCGCCCAGCCGGACGGGCGCGTCCGAGGTGAGGACGGCCTCGGACCCGGGCGGAGCCGCGACGTACGTGCCGGTCGCCCGGGGGTCGATGAAGGACTGCAACACGGTGGACCGCTGCATGCAGTTGACGTAGTAGGTCACCAGGCGGCGCCACTGGTCGGCGTCGAACGGTGCCTCGTCCGCCGGGCTCGCCGTGGCGGCGGCGACCTGTTTCGCGGCGGCAGCGGAGCCGGGCACGGTCACGAGCCGGATCGGCTCGGTGACTCCCTCACTCGACTCGACCGGGCTGTGCTGACGACGCCGGGCCATCTCGGTCAGGGCGTACCGGGAGAGGTCGTTGGTGGTGATCCAGCCGTCGTCCGCCGTCCCCTCGGCCGCGCCCCGCAGGCCGTTGAGGAGCACCTCGGTGAAGATCGAAGGCTGGTCCGGCCCCTGCGCCTTCGACGCCTTCAGGTGGGTGCTGGAGGTGAGCGTGAAGGTGCCGCGCTCACGCTTGAGGCGGCGTGGCTCCTCGCGCACCCCGCCCCGGAAGCGGTGCCGGGCGGTGAACGCGCCGGAGAAGCAGCAGTCGAGGAGGACCACCTTCTGGCTGGCCCTGGTGTGGTTGAGCAGATGACGCAGGGTGCCGTCGGTGTCGAACGCGGTCGCGTGCAACTGCCCGCAGACCGTGTCGGTCGCGGCCAGGAACAGCGACTGCCCGTCGCCGTGCAGCACGCCGTGGCCGGAGTAGTAGAGCAGCGCCAGGTCGCCGTTGCGCCGCGCGCCGTAGAACTCCTCGACGACCTGACGCAGGTGCGCGGCCGGCAGGTCCAGTTCGGCGCGTACGGTGTCGAACTCGCCGGCCCCGTCCAGCAGGGCCTTGAGCTGCGCCACGTCCTGTCGTACCGAAGGAAGGGGCGCAAGCTCGCGGTCGACGTGGCAGGCGGCCGTGCCGAGCAGCAGGGCGTGCCGACCCATCAGCGGCGGGACCGTTCGATCGCGGCCCGCACCGTCCTGATCAGTTCGTCGGTCTGGGCGTGGGTGGGCCGGTCGATGGTCAGCTCGATGTCACCGACCCGCAGGTGCACCCGGCGGCCGGTGTGACGTTGCAGGAAGGCCAGGACCACGTCGACCAGGGCCTGCACGTAGCCGGGGTCGACGCCCGCCAGCACGGTCACCACGCCGAGCGCCAGCTCGCCGACGCCCTTGGCAGCCGGGTCGGTGGTGGGCCGCTCGATGCGATCCACCTCGCCGACATCGCGAAGGTCGTCCGCCAGCTCGTCGGTCAGCTCGCCGAGGACGAACTCGTCGTCGTCGGCGAGCGGCGTGAAGTCGATCCGGATGCGGACGTGAGACACCCAACCTCCTCGGCGTGCGGTGCTGACGAGGCTACGGAGACGCCGATGCGTGCGGTTATGTCTGTCGGCTTTCCGATCGACCCGTCCACACGCGACTGACCGGTCGGCTCAAACATCGACCCTGGCCGTCTCGGGCGGGGAATGGCGCACTCCGGTGGGTTGGTCCCGCCCCTGTTCGGCGGCCTGATCGGTCGTGGCCGCCCGCGCCGGGGGGATGGCGGTTCCGGGCCCAGGAGGCCGGGCCGCTAACTGGCCGACTCGGCCTTGAGCCCCGCGATGAAACCGACCCAGGAGCGGCCGTCGAAGGCGAGCGCCGGGCCGCTGCGGTCCTTGGTGTCGCGGACGCCCACCGCGCCGCCGACGAACCGCACCTCGACGCAGGCCGCGTTGTCGGAGCTGCGGGAGGACTTGAACCAGCCACGATCGGGGGTGGGGCGAGGGGCCATCACGTCATCTCCTTGGCGATCCGCCGGATCAGCGCCAGCGATTCCGCCGAGCTTAACGCCCGTTCCCGCGCCTCGGCGAAGGTCATCGTGTAGTCCGCGACCCGGCTGGACTGGTCGATGATGTCGCTGGAGGTGAGCACCTCCTGCCAGACCAGCTCGGGCAGCCGGGGCGACGGGAACGACAGGATCTGGAACGGGCCACCGAGCGCGGGATGCGCCCCGGCGGCGAACGGCATCACCCGGATCTCGATTTGGCCGGGGCGCTCGGTCAGCAGCCGGTCGAGGTGGTCGAGCTGGGCGCGCATCACCTCCGGGCCGCCCACCTGCTGCCGCAGCGCGCCCTCGGCGATCACGGTGGTCAGGCGCAGCGGGTGGTCACCATCCAGCCGCCGCTGCCGCGCCAACCGTGCGGCGACCCGCCGGTCCATCTCCGTCAGCCGGACGTAGGTGTTGCCGCCCCGGATGACCGCGCGGGCGTACTCCTCGGTCTGCAACAGCCCGTGCAACAGTTCGTTGTGGTAGCTGCGGACGTGCTCGGCGCCCGCCTCGTAGCCGAGGAAGCGGAGAAAGTCGGCGGGGAAGAGCTGCGAGTACTGGTGCCACCAGGCCCGCTGCATGGCCCCGACTCGCAACTCCTCCAGCTCGGCGGCATCGGAGGGGTCAATTTCGTAGATCTTGACGAGCTGGGCCAGCCGGTCGGCCGGCAGCTTGACCCGGCCAGCCTCCACCCCCGAGATGTACGCCTGCGTGATGCCGCTGGCGCGGCCCGCCGCGACCGCAGTCATCCCGACCTCCTCGCGGCGCTCGCGCAGCCGCATCCCGAGCTCCCACGCCTGCACGGTGGGCGACGCGGGCGGTGGTGTCGACCTACGACGTGTCCTTGAGGGGCTCGATGCCATCTCAACTCCATTCGATCGTTGCCGGTGCCATGTTGCTGACCATAGTTGACGGACACGCGGACGGCTACCCCCTTGATATAAGCGGAGCTGTCGGCAATGCTGCTTTGGAGAGCCCTTCCAAGCAGCAGGAGGCGACATGCTCAACGAGGTCACCTGGATCGCCAAGGAGCCGCGTGTGCGGCACGCGTTCTCGCTCTGCCGGGTTGTCGACGCCGGCACGGCGGACGAGTGGTACGACCTGCTCGGCGTCATCCAGGTGCCGATCGACCGGTTGGCACCGCAGAAGCTGCGCGACCAGCTACTGCCGTGGGCGCTGGCCACCCTGTCGGCCGGCGGATACAACTTCGGCCGCTACCACGCGAGCTACTCCACGCTGGACGAGGACGACGAGCCCTACAAGGCCTTTGCCAACGAGGTCATCGACTGGTCCGGCAGCACCGTCCTGGTCCCCGTCGAACAGTCGCTGGGCGGGTGATCCGTGCCGGCATCGCCTGCACGTGGGGGCGCTTCGGCACGCACCCAGCCCCGGCCGTCAGAACCGCTTGCCACCGATATAGGCGACCACGAGCTGCTGCCGGGACCGTTCCATCCGGAAGTGCAGCCGGCCCGCACCCGGCGGTAGCCAGCTCAAGCTCAGCCAGTCCCTCCTTGACCTGATGGAACCAATCCGGCCTGAGCCGGCGCAGGGCGTGCTCGTCGTACCGGATGAGCCGATGATTCGCGACGAGCTGCAACGGCCCTGGACGATCTGCTCGGGCCGCGCGGTGGCCCGGCGGAGGAGTTCCCCACCAGGGAGAACTCGCTCGACCGCTATGTTCTCGGGCGACTGGCTTCCACCGTCGTGTCGGTCGTTTCGGCCATAGAGGACACCAGCGAACGGGTCCTACGCCCAGGCCTCCCCACCGGCCAGGTCAGGCCCGCTCACTTGAAGGCGGCGTGGCCGGTCAGCACCTGGCCGATGATCAGTTGATGCACCTCGGAGGTGCCCTCGTAGGTGAGCACGGATTCGAGGTTGGCCGAGTGCCGGATGACCGGGTAGTCGAGGGTGATCCCGGCCGCGCCGAGGATGGACCGGCACTCGCGGGCGATGGCGATGGCCTCCCGCACGCTGTTGAGCTTGCCCAGGCTGACCTGCCGGTGGTCGAGCGTGCCCGCGTCCTTCATCGCGCCGATCTGCAACGCCAGCAGCATCCCCTTGCCCAGCTCCAGCCCCATGTCGGCGAACTTGAGCTGGGTGGCCTGGTACGCGGCGAGCGGCTTGTCGAAGATCAGGCGGCTGCGGGCGTACGCGATCGTCGTCTCCAGGCAGTCGTGGGCCGCGCCCAGTGCCCCGAAGACGATGCCGAAGCGGGCCTCGTTGAGACACGACAGCGGCCCGGACAGGCCGGCGGCCTCCGGCAGCATCGCGTCGGCGGGCAGCCGCACGTCGTCGAGGACGAGTTCCGAGGTCACCGAGGCGCGCAGGGAGAGCTTGCGGGTGATCTCCGGGGCGGTGAAGCCAGGGGTGCCGGCGGGGACGAGGAAACCTCGGACGCCCTCGTCGGTGCGGGCCCACACCACGGCGACATCAGCGATCGAGCCGTTGGTGATCCACATCTTGGTGCCGTCGAGCACCCAGTCGTCCCCGTCGCGGCGGGCCCTGGTCCGCATGCCGGCCGGGTCGGAGCCGAAGTCCGGTTCCGTCAGGCCGAAGCAGCCGATCGCCTCGCCGGCCGCCATCCGGGGCAGCCACTGCTGCTTCTGCTCCTCGGAGCCGAACCGCCAGATGGCGTACATGGCGAGCGATCCCTGCACCGAGACCAGAGAGCGCAGCCCCGAGTCGCCCGCCTCCAGCTCGAAGCAGGCCAGCCCGTACGCGACGGCGGAGGTGCCGGCGCAGCCGTAGCCCTCCAGGTGCATGCCGAGCACGCCGAGCTGCCCGAGTTCGAGGGCCAGGTCCCGGACGGGCAGGCTGCCGTCCTCGTACCAGGTGGCGATCTCCGGGCGGATCCGCCGGTCGACGAAGCCGCGCACGGCGGCCTGGAGGGCCCGGGTGTCGTCGTCGATCAGCGCGTCGACGCCGAAGTACGCGAGCGTGGGCGCGGGGGTGGACAGGGTCACGATTCGTTTCCTCCCGGGGCTTCTTCGAGCTGCGTGTTCACGCTACGCGCGACGGCGACGGCGAGCGCGTCCAGCGCGGGCAGTCGGTCACTCGATGCGACCGGCCCGGCCCAGCAGGTACCGCTGTTCGACCTGGTTCCGCGTCAGGGCGGCCGCCTCGCGGTACCGTTCCGCCGCGCCGGTCGGGTCGCCGGTCAGCTCCAGCAGGTGGGCGCGGACGGCGCGTTCCCGTTGCCGGGTCAGCGGTTCCTCGTCGAGGTGGTGGCTCCGGTTGAGGTCGTCGAGCAGCGCCAACCCGCGGGCCGGCCCGTACGCGTGGGCGACCGCGACCACCCGGCTCAGCCGCACCGGCGCGGTCGGGCTGAGTTGTTCCAGTCCGAGGTACAGCGCCGCGATCTGGGGCCAGTCCGTCCGGCCCGGTGACGCTGCCGCGGCGTGCACGGCCGCGATCGCCGCCTGCAACTGGTACGTGCCGACCTCGCGCCGCCGCCAGACGCCGTCGATCAGCCCGGTGCCCTCACGGATCAGCTCGGCATCCCACTGTGTCCGGTCCTGCTCGTCCAGCGGCACCAGCTCGTCGCCCCGCGTACGGGCGGCCCGCCGCGACTCGGTGAGCAGCATCAGCGCGAGCAGCCCGGTCGCCTCGGCGTCGTCCGGCAGGGAGTCGTGGAGCATGCGGGTCAGCCGGATCGCCTCGCGGGTCAGGTCGACGCGGGCGAGCGTGTCGCCGGTGGAGGCCGTGTAGCCCTCGTTGAAGATCAGGTACAGCACCTGCATGACGGCGTTCATCCGGCTGTCCCGGTCGGCGTCGGTCGGCGGGGTGAACCGGGCGCCAGCGCGGGCCAGCTGCTGCTTGGCGCGGCTGATCCGGGCGCCCATGGTGTTCTCGGCCGTCCCGTAGGCATGGGCGATCTCCGCGGTCGTCAGGCCGCCGACCGCGCGCAGGGTGAGCGCCACCTGGGAGGTTGCGCTCAGCGCGGGATGGCAGCACAACAGCAGGAGCGTGAGACTGTCGTCGGTCTCCAGCGGCGGGTGCGCCCGCCGGGCCGGATCCCGCATCGCCAGCTCGGTCATGCCGGCGTGCTGCTCGCGGCGGCGTCTGGCCTGGTCGGCGCGGAGCAGGTCGACCATCCGCCGGTACCCGATCCGGATCAGCCAGCTTCGTGGGTGCTCCGGCACACCGTCGGTCGGCCATGCCCGGCTCGCGACGAGCAACGCCTCCTGCACCGCGTCCTCGGCGATGTCGAAATGGCCGAAGCGCCGCACCAACGCGCCGAGCACCTGCGGTGCCTCGGCGCGCAGCAGGTGCTCGACCGCATGCGTCACGCGAATCCGGCCGCTCGGCGGCCCGCGACGTCGCCGAGGCCGTTCATGCGGCGAAGTCCTCCCCCATGATCGGCCGGATCTCCATCGGTTCGCCCAGCACCTCCACCATCCGCGAGACGATCTCGACGGCGCGCTCCTGGCTGGCCACATCGATCACCGCGAAACTGGCCAGGACCTCCTTGAGCTCGACGAACGGGCCATCGGTCGCCACCGGCCCGGCCGGCGTCCTGCGGACCGTGGTGCTGACGGCCGGGTGCCCGAGACCCTCGCTGCTGACAAACTCACCGGTCTCGATCAGCTCCTGTTCGAACCGCTGGTACCCGGCGAACGCGGCCAGCGCCTCCTCGGAGGGCGTGTCGGCGGTCGCGGCGTTCCACGCGGCGGCCGGCGTGTAGCTGAGCAGCAGATACTTCACAGTCATCCTCGTGTTCGCGGGCCTCGGATCACGCTACGCCGGTGGCCGAACGGCGCAGGGAGAGGGCGACGACCGTCGTCCAGGTGAAGGCGACCAGACCGTTCACGGCGATCTGGATGCTCATGTGGCTCTGCGACATGGGCAGCAGCAGGATGAGCGCGGTGATTGCGTTGAGCACGGCCGGCAGCGCTGCGTGACGACGGGCGTGGCGGACGGTCAATACGACGGCGGCGACGGCCAGCGCGGTGAAGGCCGTGGCGGCTGCGGCCGAGTGCGCGATGCTGTGCCAGGTCATCTCGCCGGCCGGCCCGTCCGCGGTACCGACCGGGAAGCCGTGCTCCGGATCCATGGTGAACACGCCGGCCGCGACGAGCCCGGCGCCGAAGACCCCGACGAAGATCGGGAGCACGCGCCGACCGGTCCCCTCGGTGAGGGTCCCTCGGATACCCACCGCGAGCGCCAGGCCGCCGAGACCGGCGAGGACGAACGTGGTGATCTGAACCCAGCCGAGGCTTCCGGTGGCGAGCTGGCTGATCGGGTGTCGCGTGATGTCGTAGCCCTCCCGGGTCAGCATCTGTGTCACGGCCGAGGCGAAGAAGACCGGTCCGGCGAGGGCGCCGGCGAGGAGCAGGCGCCCGGACGAGCGGCGGACGGCGGGAACGGCGGCGGCGACGGTGGTCATGGCTTCCTCCTGGGTGGGTGTTCGCCGCTACCTCGTGGCCGCACCGGGCACTTTGACGCGCAGGGGATATGACGTGGGCCACAACAGATCGACGTCACGGGATGTCAAAGCCGGGGTGCGGCCGCCGAGGTACCGGCAAGCACCCACCGAGGAGGACACGATGTCTGAGAACAGCCAGCCGAGCGCCGAACTGACCGCCCTGGACCGCCTGGTCGGCACCTGGACGGTGACCGGCGGCGCCGAGGGAACCGTGCGGTACGAGTGGATGACCGGCGGCTTCTTCCTGCTCCAGCACGTGGAGCTGACCCAGTTCGGCCAGCCGGTCACCGGCCTGGAGGTCATCGGCCACCTGCACCCGTTCGGCGAGCCGATCGGCACGGACGTGGTGTCGCGGTTCTACGACGCGGCCGGCAACACCCTCGACTACGTCTACGAACTCGTCGGCGACAAGCTCGTCATCTGGGGCGGCGCGAAGGGCAGCCCGGCCTACTACGAGGGCACGTTCAGCGCCGACGACACCACGGTCACCGGCGAGTGGACCTACCCGGGCGGGGGCGGATTCGCGTCCACGATGACCCGGAGCTGAACCCGGACAGCCACCGCCCCTGAGCGGCCGGAGGCGTACGGTTCCCCACTCAACCTCGGACGCCGCCGACGCCCGAACCGGCTGGTGGACCGACCTGCCGGGCGACAGCCCGGCCACCCGGGTGAACCCCTGACGAACCGGAGTGTGGCCGAGCCGTCTTCGGACGGCTCGGCCACACCGTCCGGCCCACCATCCCCGCACGGACTGAAGAGTGATGGCCGTCACATGATTGGCCCTGTGGCCGGGTCATACGGCCCACCCGGGGTCAAGTGAGGGTGAAACGATCAAAGGCCTGCTCGCCGCGAACGGTGAGCAGGCCTTTGATCGTCAATCTCAAGGTGGAGCCGAGGGGACTCGAACCCCTGACCCCCACACTGCCAGTGTGGTGCGCTACCAGCTGCGCCACGGCCCCTTGACTTCGCCCCCGGTCGCCCGGGCACGGAGAGAACTATACACACGCCGGCCGCCATGGTCATCTCGCGGGCCCCACCCCCGGGTCAGTTCAGCGCGACGTCCGGCGGGAAGTGGGCGACCGCCGCCATCATGCCGCCCTGCCGGCGCAGGACCATCGGCCACAGGTCGTCCGGGCGGTCGACGAAGGCGTCCCCGGGCAGCGCGTCGAAGACGAACCAGGACCCGTCCTCGATCTCCTGTTCGAGCTGGCCAGCACCCCAACCGGAGTAGCCGGCGAAGACCCGGATGCCGCCGATGCTCTCCCGCATCCGCTCCGGGTCGGCGGAGAGGTCGATCGTGCCGACGGCCCCGGCGACCTGGTGGAAGCCGCGCAACCGCTTGACCGGGCCACGCATCCGGGCCAGGCAGATCGCCGAGTCCGGCTGCACCGGCCCGCCCTCGAACAGCACCGCCGGGTCCCGGGCCAGGTAACTCCAGTCGCCGAGGACATCGACGACCGGGAGCTCGGTGGCCCGGTTGAGCACCACGCCCAGCGCCCCGCCCGGCTCGTGAGCGACGAGCAGCACCACCGTCCGGTCGAAGTTCGGGTCCTTGAGCGTCGGAGTCGCGACCAGCAGCCGTCCGGTCATCGACTCCATCGCACGCCCGCCGATCGCCTGGTCTTCTCCCTGCATGTCAGACATCCGTCAGCCACGCGCCGAGGGACGGGGGCCATCGCCCCGGACGTCGGCACCGCGGCCGGACCGGACGGCATCGACACCGGGGCCGAGCGGGGAGGTGGAGGGCCACACCCGGTCGGCACGGGACTCCGCGCTCATCCCTGCTGTCAACGCCATGCCTGGCACCATAGCTTGCGGTCGGGGCCCTGGCTAAGGTCTGACCGGTGGGTGATCGAGTGGGACCGGAGGGGGCGATGATGGGGCCGACAGCGGACATCGCGGTGATTGGCGGCTCGGGGCTCTACGCCCTCCTGGAGGGTGCCACCGAGCACCAGGTGGAGACGCCGTACGGGGAGCCGTCCGACCCGGTGACGATCGCCGAGGTGGGCGGCCGGCGGGTGGCGTTCCTGCCCCGCCACGGGCGCGACCACCGGCACCCGCCGCACCTGATCCCGTACCGGGCGAACCTGTGGGCGCTGCGGTCGCTCGGGGTGCGCCAGGTGCTCGCCCCGTGCGCGGTCGGCGGGCTGCGTCCCGAGCTGGGGCCGGGCACGTTCGTGGTGCCGGACCAGCTCATCGACCGCACCAGCGGCCGGGTCCAGACGTACTACGACCGGGGCGCGGTGCACGTGACCTTCGCCGACCCGTACTGCCCGGTTGGTCGCCGAACGCTGCTCGACGCGGCGGCCGGGCGGGGGGTGTCGGCGGTCGACGGCGGCACGATGGTGGTCGTGGAGGGGCCCCGGTTCTCCACCCGGGCGGAGTCGCGCTGGTTCACCGCGATCGGCGGGGCGGTGGTCAACATGACCGGCCACCCGGAGGCTGTGCTGGCCCGGGAGCTGGCCCTCTGCTACACCCCGATCGCCCTGGTCACCGACCTGGACGCGGGGGTGGAGAGCGGCGGTTCGGTGACCCAGGAGGAGGTCTTCCGGGTCTTCGGCGAGAACACCGACCGGCTGCGCGGGGTGCTGCTGGACGCGGTCGCCGCCCTGCCGACCGGGCGGGACTGCCCGTGCGGGCGGGCGCTGGACGGGATCAAGCTGCCCTTCCCCCTCCCCTGACCCCGGGAGGCGGGGCGGCGGGGCGACGGCCAGCGCGGGCTGGGCGAATCGCCCGATAGGTGAGCCTTTTCCGGATAGATTCGGCAGGTCGGGGACCCGATCGCCGCGTCGTCTCCGGCGAGGAGGCAGCCCGCGCCGCGACACGGAGGCCCACCGATGGCAACGGTCCGCGAGACGACGTACGACCTGCTCCGGGCGCTGGGCCTGACCACCGTCTTCGGCAACCCCGGCTCCACCGAGGAGCCGTTCCTGCAGGAGTTCCCCGCCGACTTCCACTACGTGCACGCCCTGCACGAGGCGTCCGCAGTCGGGATGGCCGACGGGTACGCCCAGGCCACCGGCCGTCCCGCGCACGTCAACCTGCACACCGCCCCGGGCACCGGCAACGGCATGGGCAACCTGGTCACCGCCTGGCACAACAAGACGCCGCTGATCGTCACCGCCGGCCAGCAGACCCGGGAGATGCTGCTGATCGAGCCCCGGCTGACCAACCGCCGGGCGGTCGAGCTGACCCAGCCGTACGCCAAGTGGAGCTACGAGCCGCCCCGCGCCCAGGACATCCCGGCGGCGTTCATGCGGGCGTACGCCACGGCGGTGCAGCCGCCGGCCGGGCCGGTCTACCTCTCCCTGCCGCTGGACGACTGGCAGCAGCCGGCGTCAGCGGCGCCCGAGGTGCGTACGGTGGCCACCCGGTACGCCGCGGACCCGACCCGGCTGCGGGATTTCGCCGCCCAGGTGGCCGCCAGCCGCTCCCCGGTGCTCGTCCTCGGCGGGGCGGTCGACCGGGCCGGGGCGTGGCCGGCGGCGGTCGCGTTGGCCGAGCGGCTGGCCGCCCCGGTCTGGTCCGCGCCGGCCCCGGAGCGGGCCGCGTTCCCCGAGGACCACCCGTACTACCGGGGCGTCCTGCCGTACGCGATCGGGCCACTGGCCGAGGCGCTGCGCGGGCACGACACGGTGCTGGTGGTCGGCGCGCCGGTGTTCCGGTACTACCCGTACGTGCCCGGGGACTACCTGCCCGCCGGCACCCGGCTGCTGCACATCACCGACGACCCGGAGGAGACGGCCCGCGCGCCGGTCGGGGACAGCCTGCTCGGCGACCCGGGCCTGGCGCTCGCCGCCCTGGGCGACCTGGTCCCGGCGGCCGAGCGCCCGCCCCCGCCGCCCCGGCCCGCCCCGGAGCCGCCCGACCTGGGCCCGCCGCTGAGCCCGGACGGCCTCTTCGCCGCCCTGGCCCGGCACTGGCCGCCCGACGGGGTGCTGGTGCAGGAGTCGCCGTCCAACCTGGCCGCGCTGCGCCGCCGGCTGCCGGTCACCCGGCCCGCGTCGTACTTCACGATGGCCAGCGGCGGACTCGGCTTCGGGCTGCCGGCGGCGGTGGGGATCGCGCTGGCCGAGCGGGACACCGGGCGGGGCCGCCCGGTGGTGGCGGTGATCGGGGACGGCTCGTTCCACTACTCGGTGCAGGCTCTGTGGACGGCCGCGCGGCTGCACCTGCCGCTCGCCGTCGTGGTCCCGGTCAATCAGCAGTACGCGATCCTCAAGTCGTTCGCCGAGCTGAAGCACACCCCCGGGGTCCCGGGCCTGGACCTGCCCGGCCTGGACATCACCGCAGTGGCCCGGGGGTACGGCTGCGCCGCCACGGTCGTCGAGGAGCCCGACGGGCTGGGCGACGCACTGCGCACGGCGCTGGCCGCCGACCGGCCCACCGTGCTGCCGGTGCCGATCAGCACGGACGTTCCGCAGCTGCTCTGAGCCCCAGCCCACCCGCCCACCACCCCGCCCCTCCCCCGCCGCGTGCCTCGCCCCGGCTCGGCCCGGCTCGGCCCGGCTTGGCTCGCCCAGCCCAGCCCGCCCCGGCTCGGCCCGGCCCGAGCAGCACCACCTGGCCCGCTTCGGCGCGCGCGTCCGCGCGGCCCTGGCCCAACCCACCAGACCCATGCGGCCCGTCCGGCCCGTCCGGCCCGTCCGCGCTGGCCAATGCCTGTCTGTGGCCCGGTTGGGCCTACCGCCAGGCTGGCCTACCGCAGGCTTGGCTTGGGCCGCCCCGAGCTGGGCCACCCCCGGTTAGCCCATGTGGAGCTGCCCCGTTTGTGCCACCGGTCGGCGGTAGCACAAACGGGGCAGCTCCACATGGACCGCCGAGCACCCCCACCCACTCACCGCTCGTCGGCATCCCTCGGCTCGTCGGGACCGAACGCGGTCAGCGTGGGGCCACAGCCAGGGGCGAGGGTCTCAGCCAGCGGCGACGGGCCACAGCCAGCGGCGAAGGGCGACAGCCGGCGGCGAAGGGCTCAGCGGCGCTGGATCAACGGCGCTCCGGTGGTCACGTCGAGCACCGTCCGGTCGCCGAGCGGCGCCTTCAGGGTGGCGGTGACCGGCTTGAGCACGAGCTGATCGGTGCAGATGCCGGTGGCCGGGGTGACACCGCCGCCGACCACCACCACGTCGTCGCGCTCCTGCACCAGTGGGGTGGCCCCGGTGTCGCAGGCACCCACGCCGATCCGCCAGGTCAGCCGGGCACCCTCGACGGTCTGGAGGTCCTGTGCGCCGACCACGCCGTCGGGCACCGGCCGGGTGGGCGCGACGCCCTGGGGCACGGCGGTGACCGCGCCGGGCGCGACCGCGAGCCGGGCCACCGGGGTCCCCAGTTCCTCGACGGTGAACACCCAGGCCGGGACCTGCGCCTCGCCCCGGCTGGTACGCACCGGCGCGGTGCCGAGCCGCACGGCGGTGACGGTCAGCGGCACGCAGGCGGCCGACGGCACGTTGCTCACCGGGCCGTCCGGGCCGGGCTCGATACTCGGGCCGTCCGGGCCAGGCTTGATGATCGGGCCGTCCGGGCCAGGCTTGATGATCGGGCCGTCCGGGCCGGGCTCGACGATCGGGCCGTCCGTGGCGCCGGGCTTGGGTCGGAAGCCGGGACGCTTCTCGGGCGTCGGGGCCTGCGGCCGTCCCTCGCACGGCGGCGGGTCGCCCTGGTCGAGCTGCCGGTACGCCGTGGCGGCGCTGAACAGCGGCACGGTCAGCGTCCCGTCGGGGAAGCGGATCACGCCGTCGGCCGGATCGGCGGTCGGCATGGCGATTTGCTCCCGGTACCAGCCGTTGCGGAAGGCCTGCTCGGTCTCCGGGGTGAGGTCGAATTCCCTGAGCAGTACGGTCGGCTCCTGAAGTGGCACGTACCCGGCGGTCCAGGCGTTCCCGGGCCGCCACGCCTCGGCCACCTCGACGGCCCGCTGGTGGAACGGTTCCCACCGGTCGTCGGCGCTGCCGGGGCCCATCTCCACCCCGGCCGGGCCACAACCGGCCGCAACGATGAGCAGGGGCAGGCCCGCCAGGGCAAGAACTCGACGCATGCCCCTTCGACGCGCCCGCCCCGTTTCCGGTTCCCCGGCTTGCATTCACCGGCCTTCCCGCCGGCCCCACCGGCCCGGACACGACTGTGCGCCCCGGTCCGGGTGGACCGAGGCGCACAGGTCGAGGTGGTGGAGGTGCCGGGAATCGAACCCGGGTCCTTCGCCGGTTTGTCAGGGCTTCTCCGAGCGCAGCTCGCTATGCCTCTACTCGGCCCCACCGCTCACGCGAGCGAGTTGGTGTGACGGGCCCAGTCGCTGATTAATCTCGCCGCACGGACCCCGCGACCGGGTCCGATTGGCCAGCCCTCTAACTGATGCCGGCTGACTGGGACGAAGGCGTTCCCAGGCCGACAGACTTAGCTACTCGCCTCAGGCGGCGAGAGCGAAGTCAGCGCGAGTGTTCTTGGCGCTTATAAGTTTCCGACGACCGATTTTCGAGACGACGTCGGCTTCCTCGGCTCGCTTCCCCTGTCGCTGCGTACGAAGTCGAAACCAGTCACCCCCTCGACGGGCCGCCCCTGTCGGCGGCTCCACACAAGCCTAACGCCTTCCGCAACCGGTTTCATCCCGAGGCCCGCCCCGACGTGCCGGGAAGGGACGAACGGAACGAATCAGTCGTCCATGCCCTTGCCGCGCCGGCCGGCGGCCCGGGCGATTTCCCGGTCCGCGTCCCGCTTGGCGAGGTCCTGCCGCTTGTCGTACGACTTCTTGCCCTTGGCCAGGGCGATCTCCACCTTGGCCCAGCCGTCGGAGAAGTAGACCTGCAACGGGACCATGGTCAGGCCGCCCTCGCGGGTCTTGCCGATCAGCCGGTCGATCTCCAGCCGCTTGAGCAGCAGCTTGCGGGTACGCCGGGGCTCGTGGTTGGTCCAGGTGCCCTGGGTGTACTCCGGGATGTGCATGGAGTGCAGATAGAGCTCACCGTCGCGCTCCTGGGCGAAGGCGTCGACCAGCGACGCCCGCCCGGCCCGAAGCGACTTGACCTCGGTGCCGGTCAGCTGCATGCCCGCCTCGTACGTGTCGAGGATGGCGTAGTCGTGGCGCGCCTTCTTGTTGGAGGCGACGACCTTGCGCCCCTTCTCCCGTGGCATCCGGCGCCACCTCCCCTCGTTGTGGCTCCCGGCCGGGGCCGGAAGCGGAGATCATGCTACCCGAACGGCAAGGACCCCCCGGCACGGATTATTCCGCGCCGGAGGGTCCTGCCGCGTCGGGCAGACCTGAGGGTGACTAGACCCGCAGGTAGAACCGGAGGGTCACCCACGCGGTGACGGCGCTGACCAGACCGCCCACGCCGGCCATGATCGGGAAAACGACGAGAATGTCGCCCCAGGTGACCGGGGAGAGCAGCCCCTGAAGGTCACTGAGCGCGCCGTCGAACAGCAGGTACTTGGCCGCTATCAGGGCGACAAGGGCGAGCAGCGAGCCGATCAGGCCCGCGACCACGGCCTCCAGCACGAACGGCGCCTGGATGAACCAGTTGGACGCGCCGACCAGCTTCATGACCGCGACCTCACGCCGCTTGCTGTACGCCGCGACCTGGATCGTGTTCGCAACCAGCAGCAACGCGGCGATTGCCATCACCGCCGCGGCCGCCAGGGCGATGTTCTGGACCGAGGTGAGGATCTTGAAGATCTTGTCCAGGAGTTGGCTCTGGTCGACGATCTCGTCGACGCCCTCGGTGTCCTTGTACTGGTTGTAGATCTCCCGGTACTGCTCGGGGTTCACCAGCTTGAGCCGGAAGGACTCGGGCAGGCTGTCCGCCTTGACCGCGCTCAGCAGGTCGGGCGCGTCCTGGAACATCTCCTGGAAACGCTTGTACGCCTCGGCCTTGTCGACGAAGACGGCCTCCTTGACCAGCGGATCGCTCTTCAGCTTGGCGTCGATGTCGGCGCGCTGCTGCTCGTTGGCCTCCTTGGTCAGGAAGATCGAGACCTCGATGTTCTTGTAGTAGAGGTCCTTCATGTCGTTTACCTGGCTGTACATCAGACCGCTGGCACCGAGCATGGTCAACGACACGGCCATCGTGATGATCATCGCGATGGTCATGGTCACGTTGCGCCACAGTCCGACCAGTACCTCGGACAGGACGTATTTCACGCGCATCGGGAATTCCTCCGGGTCTCCGGCGTGAGGTGATCGTCGTCAGGCTGCACAGGGGTGGAGCGCCGGCTCACCCGTAGACGCCACGGGCCTGGTCGCGCACGATGCGACCGCTCTCAATCTCGATGACCCGACGCCGCATCTGGTTCACGATGTTCGAGTCGTGGGTGACCATCACGACGGTCGTGCCGGTGCGGTTGATCCGGTCCAGGAGGCGCATGATCTCGATCGACGTGTCCGGGTCCAGGTTTCCGGTCGGCTCGTCCGCGAGCAGGATCAGCGGACGGTTCACGAACGCCCGGGCGACGGCGACCCGCTGCTGCTCACCACCGGAGAGCTCGTGCGGGTAGCGGTGCTCCTTGCCACCGAGCCCGACCAGCTCCAGCACCTCGGGAACGACCCGGCGGGCAACCGCCTTGGTCTTGCCGATCACCTCGAGGGCGAACGCCACGTTCTCGTACGCGGTGCGGTTCGGCAGCAGCCGGAAGTCCTGGAAGACACAGCCGATCGAACGCCGGAAGTGCGGTCGCTTCCAGGAGCGCATCGAGGTGACGTCCTTGCTGTTGACGACGACCCGCCCCTTGTTGGGGGTCACCTCGTGCAGCAGCATCTTGATGATCGTGGACTTGCCGGAGCCGGATGGACCGATGAAGAAGACGAACTCGCCCTTCTCGATCGAGACGGACACGTTGTCGAGCGAAGGCCGGGACGCCTTCGGGTACGTCTTCGTCACTTGCTCAAGCTGAATCACGGGTGGTGAGTCTACGCGGTGTAACCGATGAACCAAGCCCCCACGCCCCGCCGATGCGAGGCGCGTCATCGAAACACCCGGTTATCGGGAGATCGACGACGCGCTCCGCCCGCGATCGATCACGCTGCGTCGCCGGCGAGCTGTCGCTGCTTGCGCCAACGGATACCGGCTTCGATGAAGCTGTCCAGCTCGCCGTCGAAGACCGAGGTCGGATTGCCGGTCTCCTGCTCGGTTCGGAGATCCTTCACCATCTGGTACGGGTGCAGGACGTACGAGCGCATCTGGTCGCCCCACGAGCCGGCGGCATTCTCCTTGAGCCCCTCCAGCTTGGCCTGCTCCTCCTGGCGCTTGCGCTCCAACAGGCGGGCCTGGAGCACCCGCATCGCGGACGCCTTGTTCTGGAGCTGGGACTTCTCGTTCTGGCAGGTCACCACGATGCCGGTGGGGATGTGGGTGAGCCGCACCGCCGAGTCGGTGGTGTTGACGCTCTGCCCGCCCGGGCCGGAGGACCGGTAGACGTCGACCCGCATCTCGTTCTCGGGGATGTCGATGTGGTCGGTCTGCTCGGTCACCGGCAGCACCTCGACACCGGCGAAGCTGGTCTGCCGGCGGCCCTGGTTGTCGAACGGGCTGATCCGCACGAGGCGGTGGGTGCCGGACTCCACGCTCAGCGTGCCGTAGGCGTACGGGACCTTCACCGCGAAGGTCGCGGACTTCAGGCCCGCCTCCTCCGCGTACGAGGTCTCGTAGACCTCGGTGGGGTAGCCGTGCCGCTCGGCCCAGCGCAGGTACATCCGCAGCAGCATCTCGGCGAAGTCGGCCGCGTCCACGCCGCCGGCCCCGGCCCGGATCGCCACCAGCGCCTCCCGCGAGTCGTACTCGCCGGACAGCAGGGTGCGGACCTCCATCTCCTGGATGGCCTTGGTGAGCCCGCCGATCTCGGTCTCCACCTCGGTGAGCACCCCGGGATCGTCCTCGGCCTCGGCGAGCTCCAGCAGCACGCGGGCGTCGTCGAGCCGGGAGCGCAGGCTGCCCAGCTTGCTGATCTCGCCGTTGACGTACGACAGCTGGGAGGTCACCTGCTGTGCCTTGGCCTGGTCGTCCCACAGGTCCGGCGCGGAGGCCTGCTCCTCGAGCCGGGCCTTGTCCTCGTGCAGTCGGTCGAGGTTGAGCACGGCCTCGATGTTGCGCAGGGTGGCGTCGAGTTCCTTGAGCTGTTCGGCGTAATCGGCAGCGGTCACGACAGACAAGACTACTGCGAATACGGGAGGTCAGCTTGCGAGCCCCACGGTGACGGGCGAAAAGTGTCCGCGTGACTGACGGCCCGGGCGTGTCGGCCACCCTGGTCACGGACGGATCCAGCCCCGACCGACGGCCCGGTGGCGGGGTGGCGGGCCGTCGATCGGGTCAGCCGACGGGGGCGGACTTCAGCCAGGACAGGGCGGCCTTGTGGTAGGCGACGGCGAACTCCAGCGCGCTGGCGTCGAACGAGTCGCCCTCCTTCTTGGCGTTCTTCACCTGCTCCCGCACCCGGGCCAGGGCCTCGCTGTGGTATTCGTTGGCGGAGGCCTGGAGGTTGCGCAGTTGGGTGGCCGAGTGCAGGCCGCCGAAGGCGACCCGCAGGGCGATCGGGTTGCGGATGGTGTCCCGCCCCGGGTCCTCGGCCAGCCAACGGGAGAACGTCCGCTTGCCGGCCGCGGTGATCGCGTACGGCTGGCTGGACCGGGGGCCGGGCTTGCCCAACCGCACCAGACCGCGCTCGGCCAGCACCGGAAGCTCGCGGTAGACCTGGCTGCGGGTCATCGACCAATACGGGGCGAGCTTGCGCTCAGCGGCGGCCATCAACTGCCCGCCTGTCATGGGACCCTCGTGGAGCAGCCCGAGGAGGGCCGCCGCCGTGGGGTTCACTCCGGAATCCGCCATGCCCCTTACGCTGCCACTTTGCCGACCCGGCGTCCAGGATTTGCCATTTTCGCCACCCTGGAGGGTTTCCTTTGTGCACTGTCGGCGGGCGACAGTCCGTTGAGGGCCGGTCACGCTGCGCACAGCCAGGGCCCCCGCGACACGGCGGGAGCCCTCGCCGGGCGCGTCAGCCCATGTGGGGGTAGGTGTGGTCGGTCGGTGCGACGAAGGTCTCCTTGATCGTCCGGGGGGACATCCAACGGACCAGGTTGTGCCAGGAGCCGGCCTTGTCGTTGGTGCCGCTGGCCCGGGCGCCGCCGAACGGCTGCTGCCCGACCACCGCGCCGGTCGGCTTGTCGTTGATGTAGAAGTTGCCGGCCGCGTACCGCATGCGCTCGGCCACCGCGTCCACCACCCGGCGATCAGTGGCGAAGATCGCCCCGGTCAGCGCGTACGGTGCGATCGACTCGGCCTGGGCGACGACCTCGTCGAAGCGGGCGTCGTCGAAGACGTGCACGCCGAGAATCGGCCCGAAGTACTCGGTGGTGAACGTCTCGTGCGCGGCGTCGGTGCACTCGAACAGGGTCGGCCGGACGAACCACCCGACCGAGTCGTCGGCGGTGCCGCCGGCCAGCACGGTGCAGGAACTGTCGCCGGAGATCAGCTCCAGGGCTGCGGCGTGCCGGTCGAACGCCTTGGCGTCGATCACCGCGCCGCCGAAGTTGGTGAAGTCGGTGACGTCGCCGTAGGTCAGCGAGTCGGCGGTGGCGGCCAGCCGGTCGCGCAGCCCGCCCTCCCAGAGCGACCGCGGGACGTACGCCCGGGACGCGGCCGAGCACTTCTGGCCCTGGTACTCGTACGCGCCGCGGATCAGCGCGGTGTGCAGCGCGTCCACGTCGGCGCTGGCGTGCGCGACGACGAAGTCCTTGCCGCCGGTCTCGCCGACCAGCCGGGGGTAGCCCCGGTAGCGGTGGATGTTGTCGCCGACGGTCCTCCACAGCTGCTGGAAGACCTTGGTCGAGCCGGTGAAGTGGATGCCGGCCAGGTCCGGGTCGGCGAGCACCACGTCGGAGACCTCCTCGCCCCGCCCGGTGACCATGTTGATCACGCCGGGCGGCAGGCCGGCCGCCTCGAACAGCCGCATGGTGAAGTGCGCGGCGAACTGCTGGGTCGGGCTCGGCTTCCAGACCACGGTGTTGCCGAGCAGCGCCGGGGCGGAGGGCAGGTTGCCGGCGATCGCGGTGAAGTTGAACGGGGTGACCGCGTAGACGAAGCCCTCCAGTGGGCGGTGGTCGAGACGGTTCCACACTCCCGGGGAGGAGAGCGGCTGCTCCTGCAGCAGGTTCCGGGCGAAGTGCACGTTGAACCGGAGGAAGTCGATGAACTCGCAGGCCGCGTCGATCTCGGCCTGGATCGCGGTCTTCGACTGGCCGAGCATGGTGGTGGCGTTGAGGGTGTCCCGCCACGGGCCGGAGAGCATCTCGGCAGCCCGCAGGAAGATCGCCGCGCGCTCCTCGAACGGCAGGGCCCGCCACATCGGGGCGGCGTCCTTGGCGGCCTTGACCGCGGCGCGGGCGTCGTCGTGGGTGGCGTGGCCGGTGACGCCCAGCACGTGGTCGTGCCGGTGCGGCTGCACCACGTCGATCGGCTCGCCGCCGGCCATCCGCTGCTCGCCGGCGATGGTCATCGGCAGGTCGAGGCGCTCGCCGGCCAGCTCGGCCAGGCGACGTTGGAGCCGCTCCCGGTCGGCGCTGCCCGGCTCGTAGGCACGGACCGGCTCGTTACGCGGCTCGGGTACGGAGAACACGGCGTCCATCGGGGCTCCTGGCGATCTCGGCAGCGGTGGCGAAATCGGACCCACGGGCACCGACCGGGCGGCCGGGACGCCGTACGCCGCGGGCTGCACCGGTCGCGGCGGCGGGACCTGCGCCGATTCTCCCACGCGGCACCCCCGGTTTCGTCCCACCCCGGCCCCACCCCGCCCGACCTGGCCCGCACCGCGCCGCGAACACCGCCTGCGAATCACCGCCCGACCCGCCTCCAGTGCCGGCGATTCCGTCGCCTGGCCCACGCCGCGCCTACGATTCCTCGCCCGCCGCCGCCCGGGCGCGGGACGGGTGGGGCGGTGCGGTGGGCTTCGGACGGGCGGAGGGTCGACGGTCGGGTGGCGCGTACCCTGGATGGCCGGTGACCAGCCCCGCCCGCCCGCCGACAGAGCCGGCCGGGTCCGGGCCTCCGTCGAAGGGGAGACGATGAGCAACCAGCCCGGCAGCTCCACCGCCGCGGAGCCGGACCAGCCGGTGCGGGACGCCCCGGCCGGGGCCGACGAGCCAGGCGGCGACGGGAGACCGGCGGCGCCCGTGGAGCTGGCGCCGGCCGCCGGGGGTACGCCTCCGACCCGCGCCCCGGGGGCGGTCGTGCTGGCGCTGCTGGCCGTGGGCTGGCTGGCGGCGATGCTCTGGTCCACCCGGGCGGCGATCACCTCCGCCGAGGCGGGGGTCACCGCGATCAGCCTCTCCGCGTTCGCGCTGCCCGGGGTCATCTCGGCCGCCCTGGTGACCGGCGCGGCGATCGCCCTGGCGGCGACCAACCTGCTGGCCCGGCGGGGCACCGAGCGGGTCACCCTGCGCTTCGCCGTCGCGGTCGGCACCGGCGTGCTGGTCGGGCTCGCGGCGGCGGTGGTGATCAACCTGACCTACTTCGACAACGCGACCACCAACGTCATCGCCGGCACCACCGCCGCGGCGGCGATCATCGGCGGCGCCGTGGCCGGCGCCGGCAACGCCCGGGCGGCCGGCGCGATCGTCGCCGCCACGCTCGGCGCGCTGGTCTTCGTGGTGGCGTTCAGCCAGGCCCGGGACCCGCTGTTCGACCTCTTCGGCGCGGGCGACACCCAGGAGTCGATGGTCGGTGCCGCGAAGTGGGTGTCCCGGTCGGAGTCCCTGCTCGCCGGCCTGCTGGCGGGGCTGCTCGCCTTCGGGTACCTCACCTGGGCCAGGCGGCGTGCCGAGCGGCACGACCCGGCCTCACCCGCCCCCCGCTGGCCCGGCTACCTGCTGGCCGGGGCCGGCCCCGGCCTGCTCCTGCTGCTCGCCGAGATCATCATCCGGGTCGGCGGGCGCTCGCTGCTCGACCTGGCCGGCGCGCTGAGCGAGGCGGACGCGGTCGCCCAGACCTCGCTGGGCACCTCCCGGATCGACAACGGGATCTGGGTGCTCTTCGTCGGCGCGCTCACCGCACTGATCGCCTTCGGCCGCACGCTCGGCCCCGCGCCGGACGACGACGACGCCACCGAGGAGACGGCCGACGACGGTGCGGCGGCGGGGGCGGCGGCCGACCGCTGACGGTCGACCCGTCACCCCGGGAGCGGCCCGGCGAGACGGAGGGCGTGGGGGCGTGGGGCCCGGTGTCAGGACGCGGCGCGCAGCAGCTGCTCCAGCTCGCTGACGTCGTACCACTCCAGCTCGCGGTCCTCGGCGCCGTCGACGGTGAACTGGGCGTCCGGGTCGCCAGCCAGCGCCTCGGCGGCCACTGAAACGGCGGCGGCCACGTCGTCACGCGCGTCGTCGCCGTCGACGTGCAGCGCGGCCACCGCCGTCGCCGGCACCGGTCGGACCAGGCGAACCGCGCTGGAGCCGAGCACGTCGTCGGTGCGCCGCAGCGCCGAGGCGGGAACGTCGACGGAGACCACCGCGCGCCGACGGGGCGCGGCCGGATCGTCCCGGAGCAGGAGCAGCGCGTCCTGGGCGGCCCGGATGAACGCGACGTACTCCAGTTCCTCCTCGTCGCCCTCGGCGTACCACTCGCGCAGGTCGGGCGTCACCGCGTGGGCGTCGGTCTCGGGCAGCCCCTGCTCGGGGAGGCGGGCCAGCATCGGCACGATCGCCGGCACGTACACCCGGACAAGCTCCTCGGTCACCGGTCGTCTCCCCCGCTCCGCCTGCCGGCCGGCGTGCGCCGGCCCGGGCGCCGATCATGCCGTACGCCTTGACCGTCATACACCCCGCACCCGCCGCACGGAAGGTTGCCGCGCGGGCGGCGGGTCGGCGACCCTGTCGGCAGCGAATGGCAAACTGAGGCAAACGACGTCAACCCCGGGAGTTCCCATGGAGCCGAGGTTCCTGCTGCTCTCCGACGTGGCCGCCGAGCTCAACGTGTCGGACTCGCAGGTCTACCACATGGTGCGCAGCGGTGAGCTGCCTGGGATCAAGGTCGGCGGACGGGGGCAGTGGCGGGTCGAGCGCGCCCGCCTGGAGGAGTACATCCAGCACAAGTACGCCGAGACCGCCGAGTGGGTCCGGGACAACCCGCTGAACGACCGCGACGCCGAGTAGCGGCCACCGCACCGGGTGCCATTGACCCCGGGCACCACCCTGCCCGAGAATCGACCCTGTCGGAGGCAAACGAAGGCAAACGCAAACATCGGGGGTTTCGATGATTGAGTCCCGTCGTCCCGGACCCGTCCGTCCTCCGATCCGGGTGCGGCCGGCGCCCCCGCTCGACCCGCCGTTCACCGAGGAGCCGGCCGAGGGCTGGCCCCGCCCGGTCGCCGCCCAACTGGCCCTCGATCTGTTCGAGGCGCACCGCCGCGCCCCGGCCCGCCCCGGCGGGCGCCCGCACGACCCCCGCCCCGCCCCTGGCGGCCCCGGGCGGGCCACTCCACAGGTCCCACCGACCGCCGCGCTGGTGACGGCCACGCCGGAGGCCACCCGGGCCGCCCAGCGCTTCGTCACCACCTGCCTGGAGATCCTCAACGGATACCGGCCGCTCGGGCAGATCCGCCCGATGAGCAACCCGGCCTGCTCGGCGGACGTGATGCACGAGTTGACCAGGGCGGCGGCGCGCATCGGCCCGGTCCGCCGCCGCTCCACCCGCCCGACCGTGCGGCTGCGCCGACTGCGGGTCTGCGAACCCCGCCCGGCGGCCGTGGAGGCCGCCGCCGTCCTGGGCAGCGCCGCCGGACACACCTGGGCGATGGCGCTGCGCCTGGAACATCGACGCGGTCGCTGGCTCTGCACCGTGCTCCAGCTCGTCTGACCGCCCCGACGGCCGCGCCCTCGCTCCGAGGGCCATGCCGGAAGGCGGTCCCCGCAGCGGGCCGGCAGCCAGGCCGGGCACGGGGCCGGAGCCGGGGCGGCCTGCCGGACAGCAAGGGGCCCCGGCGGTCGCCGGGGCCGCTTGCTGGTGTTCTCTGGTGGGTGGGACGGGTGCCGTTGTCGGCGACGCCGGACGGGTCAGTTTCCGCCGTTGGCGGCGCCGTGGCAGCGCTTGTACTTGCGGCCGGAACCGCACGGGCACGGCGCGTTGCGCGACGGGCCGCCGGCCTCGCCCCGGGCCGGAACCGTCTCCCGGGCGGAGTTGGCCGCCACGGCCTGCCCGCTCCCGCCGAAGGCGGCCGGACGGCGCTGAGCCTCGGAGGCCGGCGGGGCCGCCGGCCGGGCCGGCCGCTCGGAGCGGGCCGCGCGCACCGGCGGGGCCTGCTCCTCGGGCCGCTCCACGGCGACCGCCCCGGCGCCGGCCTCACCGTCGATGGTCGGCGCGGAGTACTGCAGGCCCTGCTGCTGGGGGGCGCGACCCAGGCCCTTGGCCCGGATCTCCACCGGCTTCTCCAGCAGCTGCACCTCCTCGGCCTCAGCCTCGGGCTCGGCCTCCTGGACCTGGACCTCCAGGTTGTAGAGGAAGCCGACCGTCTCCTCCTTGATGCCGTCCATCATGGTGGCGAACATGTCGAAGCCCTCGCGCTGGTACTCCACCACCGGGTCGCGCTGGGCGTACGCCCGCAGGCTGATGCCCTCCTGGAGGTAGTCCATCTCGTAGAGGTGCTCGCGCCACTTGCGGTCGATGACCTGAAGCAGCACCATCCGCTCCAGCTCGCGGGTGCCCTCCTCGCCGAGCTGCTCCTCGCGCCGGTCGTAGGCGGCGTTCGCGTCCTCCTTGAGCCGGGCGACCAGGAAGTCCTGGTCGAAGCCGGCCCGGGAGCCGATCTCCTCCTCCAGCTCGGCCAGGGTGACGCCCACCGGGTAGAGCTGCTTGAGGCTGGACCAGAGCTGCTCAAGGTCCCAGTCCTCGGCGTAGCCGTCGCTGGTGGCGCCGACCACGTACGCGCCGATCACGTCGTCGATCATGTTGCGGACCTGGTCGGAGAGGTCCTCGCCGTTGAGCACCCGCAGGCGCTCGGCGTAGATGACCTGACGCTGCCTGTTGAGCACCTCGTCGTACTTCAGGACGTTCTTGCGGATCTCGGCGTTCTGGCCCTCGATCTGGGCCTGGGCGCTCTTGATCTGACGGGTGACCATCTTCGACTCGATGGGCACGTCCTCGGGAATGTTGAAGCGGTCCATCACCGCCTCGACCGCGCCGGCCCGGAACCGCTTCATCAGCTCGTCCTGCAGGGACAGGTAGAAGCGGGACTCGCCCGGGTCACCCTGCCGGCCGGCCCGACCGCGCAGCTGGTTGTCGATCCGCCGGGACTCGTGCCGCTCGGTCCCCAGCACGTAGAGCCCGCCGACGCCCGCGACCTCCTCCGCCTCGGCCTCGCAGGCCTGCTTCCACTTGGGCAGGACCTCCTCCATGGCCTTGGCGTACTCCTCCTCGTTCTCCGCCGGGTCGAGGCCGCGCTGGCGCAGCTCGTTGGCGGCGAGGAACTCGGCGTTGCCGCCGAGCAGGATGTCGGTGCCCCGGCCGGCCATGTTGGTCGCCACGGTGACCGCGCCCTTGCGCCCGGCCTGGGCGACGATCTCCGCCTCCTTGGCGTGGAACTTGGCGTTCAGCACGGAGTGCGGGATGCCCCGGCGGCGCAGCAGCTGGGAGATGATCTCGGAGTTCTCCACCGAGACGGTGCCGACCAGCACCGGCTGACCGGCCTGGTGCCGCTCGGCGATGTCCTCGACGACCGCGTTGAACTTGGCCTTCTCGGTCTTGTAGATGACGTCGGCCCGGTCCATCCGGACCATCGGCCGGTGGGTCGGGATGGTCACCACGCCGACCTTGTAGACCTTGTTGAACTCGCCCGCCTCGGTCTGGGCCGTACCGGTCATGCCGGAGAGCTTCTCGTAGAGGCGGAAGTAGTTCTGGAGGGTGATGGTGGCCAGGGTCTGGTTCTCCTGCTTGACCTCCACCCCTTCCTTGGCCTCGATCGCCTGGTGCATGCCCTCGTTGTAGCGGCGCCCGTGCAGGATGCGACCGGTGAACTCGTCGACGATCAGGACCTCGCCGTCGCTGACGATGTAGTCCTTGTCGCGCTTGTACAGCTCCTTGGCCTTGATCGCGTTGTTCAGGTAGCCGACGAGGGGGGTGTTCACCGACTCGTAGAGGTTGTCGATGCCGAGCCGGTCCTCCACCTTGGCCACGCCGCGCTCGGTCACCGCGATGGTGCGCTTGGCGTAGTCGACCTCGTAGTCGCCCTCGCCGTCCTTGCCGGGCTGGAGCCGGGCCACCACGCCGGAGAACTCGCCGTACCAGCGGGCCGAGTGCTCGGCCGGGCCGGAGATGATCAGCGGCGTCCGGGCTTCGTCGATCAGGATCGAGTCGACCTCGTCGACCACCGCGAAGTTGTGGCCGCGCTGGACAAGCTCGTCCTTCGACCAGGCCATGTTGTCGCGCAGGTAGTCGAAGCCGAACTCGTTGTTGGTGCCGTAGGTGATGTCGCACTCGTACGCGGCGCGGTGCTCGCTGGCCGGCCGGTTGGGCAGCACCACGCCGACGGTGAGGCCGAGGAACCTGTGCACCTGCCCCATCCAGGCGGCGTCACGCGGGGCCAGGTAGTCGTTGACCGTGATCACGTGCACGCCCTTGCCGGACAGCGCGTTGAGATACACCGCCATGACCGAGGTCAGGGTCTTGCCCTCACCGGTCTTCATCTCGGCGATGTTGCCGAAGTGCAGCGCCGCCCCACCCATCACCTGGACGTCGTACGGCCGCTGGCCGAGCACCCGGGCCGACGCCTCGCGCACCGTGGCGAAGGCCTCCGGCAGCAGGTCGTCGAGGGTCTCACCGTCGGCCAGCCGCTCCCGGTACTGGTCAGTGAGGCCACGCAACTCGTCGTCGGTGAGGTTGACGTAGTCGTCCTCGATCGAGTTGACGGCGGCGGCGATGGCCTTCAGCCGGCGCACCATGCGGCCCTCGCCAGCGCGGAGGACCTTTTCCAGAATCGACACGGATCAACGCTCCCCTAGACAGTCTCGACCCATCGTAGGCGCTCCGTCGGCCCGATGGTCACTGGTGGCGGCGGTCCGATCTGCCGAAACCGACATAACACTCGGACAACGAGCCGGCGGCTGGATATCCGGTTACGCCCAGCGCGAACGATCCGGCACGATGGCTCGGGTGGAACCCGTGGAACTCACCGAGGACGGTCTGCGGCTGCGGCCCTGGCAGGCGACCGACGCTGACGCCGTGCACCGCGCCTGCCAGGATCCGGACATCCAGCGCTGGACCACCGTACCTCGCCCGTACCTGCCCGAACATGCCCGGGATTTCGTCACCGAACTCGGCGCGGCGGCCTGGCGCGACGGCACCGGCACCCCGTTCGCCGTCTGCGACGCCGCCACCGGGGAACTGCTGGCCTCCTGCGGCCTGGTGGCGCTGGACAAGGCGGCCGGCACCGGTGAGATCGGCTACTGGGTGGCCCCCTGGGCCCGGGGCCGGGGCGTCGCCGCCCGGGCCACCCGGGCCGTCGCCCGGTGGGCGTTCGACGCGCTCGGGCTGCGCCGGCTGATCTGGCAGGCCGAGATCGGCAACCACGCCTCCCGGCTGGCCGCGTTGCGCGCCGGGTTCCGGGTCGAGGGCGAGCTGCGGCTGGCCCACCCGGCGCCCGACGGCCGGCGGGAGGCCTGGATCGGCTCCCTGCTCCCCGGCGAACTGCCCGCGCCGGGCGACCCCGGGCCTGCCGGACCGGAAACCCTGGACGCCCGCCGGGCCGCCGTCTTCGGCCGGGCGCAGCCCACCCTGTTCGCCACCGTCGGGGCCGGGGAGCTGCGGCTGCGGCCGATCGAGGAGCGCGACCTGGACGCGATCACCGAGACCTGCCGCGACCCGCACACGATCGAGTGGACCACGGTGCCGGCCCCGTACGAGCGGACGCACGCCGAGGGGTTCAAGCGGGACATCGCCGAGGCGACGTGGGCGCGCGGCACGGGGGCGTTCTTCACCGTCGCCGACGGCGACGACCGGTACCTCGCCTCGATCGACCTGCGGATCTCCCCCGCCGACCCGGTGCAGGGCATGGTCGGCTTCATGACCGCGCCACGCGCCCGGGGCCGGGGGTACACGCCGGCCGCGACCGCCGCCCTGGCCGCCTGGGGCTTCACCACCCTCGGCCTGGCCCGGGTCGAGTGGCGGGCGCTGGTCGGCAACACCGCCTCCCGCCGGGCGGCGGAGAAGGCCGGCTTCGTCATGGAGGGCGTGGCCCGGGCGGCGCTGCCCACCCGCGACGGCACCCGCGGCGACCTCTGGGTCGCCGCCCTGCTCCCCGGGGACCTGGCATGAGGGCGTTGCCCGGCACCGTCGAGGCCGAGGGAGTCCGGCTGCGGCCGTTCCACGTCGACGACATCGCGGACACCACGTCGGCGTGCTCCGACCCGATCACCCAGCGGTTCCTGCCCGGCCTGCCGGCCCCGTACACCGAGGCCGACGCCCAGTGGTGGATCACCGAGGGCGCCCCGGCGGCCCGGGCCGCCGGCGGGGCCGCGTACGCGGTCGCGGATCCGGCGACCGACCGGCTGCTCGGCAGCATCGGCCTGAGCAACCCGGTTCCGGTGCGGGGCCAGGCGGAGATCGGCTACTGGGTCGCGCCGTGGGCGCGCGGGCGCGGGGTGGCCACGGCCGCGACCCGGGCGCTGGCCGCGGCGGCGTTCGCGCACGGCGCGGCCCGGCTGGAGTTGTCAACCCACCCGGTGAACGCGGCCAGCCAGCGGGTCGCGCTCGCCGCCGGCTTCCGGCACGAGGGGGTACGCCGCGCGGCGACCCAGGCCCGCGACGGCGGCCGGCACGACCTCGTCTGCTGGGTGCGGCTGGCCGACGACCCGCCCGGCCCCGTGACCCGGACCCTGCCCGACCTGCCCGGCGGCCGGCTCACCGACGGCGTGGTGGCCCTACGCCCGGTCGGGGCGGACGACGCGGCGGGGATGTACCGGCTGCACAGCCGGCCCGAGGTGATCGCCAACCGGGTCCCGCCGGAGCCGCCGTCGCTCGCCGACATCGAGCGGCGCTGCCGCCTCGCGGAGAGCCGCTGGTTGGCCGGGTTCGCCGCCGACCTGGCCATCCTGGATGCCGCGACGGGCGAACTGGTCGGCGGCTGCATGCTGCACCACGACGAGCCGGCGACCGGGCAGGCGATGATCGGCTACAGCATGCTGCCCGCCGGGCGGGGCCGGGGCCTGGCCACCCGGGCGGCCCGCCTCGTCGCCGGTTGGGCGTTCGACGAGGTCGGGATCGCGCGGATCTGGGCGGGCACCCGCCCCGAGAACGTGGCCTCGCAGCGGGTGCTGGAGAAGGCCGGCTTCTCCCGCGAGGGCCTGCTGCGCGGCCGGCTGCCCGGCCCGGACGGCACCCGCGTCGACTCTCTCATCTACGGCCTGCTCGCCACCGACGTTCCCCGCTGACCCGTGCGGGCCAGCGGGGAACGGCCGGCCGGGGTCAGGCGTCGAGGGAGATGATTCCGTAGTCGTAGGCGTGCCTGCGGTAGACGACGCTGGGGCGGCCGGACTCCTTGTCGTGGAACAGGTAGAAGTCGTGCCCGACCAGCTCCATCTGGAACAGCGCGTCGTCGACGGTCATCGGCTCGGCGGGGTGCACCTTCGCCCGGGCGATGTGCCAGGGCTGGTCGTCGTGCTCCTCCTCGACCCGTTCCGCCACGGCGGTGGCCGTTCGCGAGCCGTCGAGGGCCTCGACGGGAGACCCGAGATCCGCCACCGGCAGGTCGGCGGTGGCCGCCGCGACCGAGATCGGTGCGTGCCGGCCCCGGTGGACCCGGCGACGGTCCGCTGCCCGGCGCAGCCGGTTGTCCAGCTTCGCGATCGCGGCGTCGAGCGCGCTGTAGAAATCGTCGGTGCAGGCCTCGGCCCGAATCACCGGACCACGGGAAACGCACGTTATCTCGACCCGTTGGCAATGGTCGGACTGGCGTGGATTGCGCTCGTGGAACAACTCGACGTCAACACGAATAAGTTTATGATCGTAACGTTCGATCTTCGCGAGCTTCTCGGCTACGTGCACCCGGTAATGATCCGGAACCTCGACGTTGCGGCCCTTGACCACGATGTCCACGTGACCTCCCTTGTTCGGACGGCCTTCGATTCGGAAATCCCGGCCGGCTCGCCCTCTGGAAAGCCCGTGCGGCGTCGGCCGGGTCAGTGCGGCTCCGCCTCCTTTCACCGCCGGGGGCGGGTGGGGAATACCTTCCTACCCCCGACACGAAAACGCTAACCCCTGTTCGTCCGCCAGTCACCCCCCGACGCGGAAAGGCTCAGAACTTTCACAGGATGGACACGGTCGGGTGAAACACAAAACACGAACCGTCATCGACCGTGCCGTTTCTCCGTTGCGGCGAGCACTGCGGCGACCTGCGGTGACAGGCCGATCGCGCTGAGCGCCCGGCCGGCGGCGGCCAGGGTGACCCCGGTGGTGACGATGTCGTCGAGCAGCACGACCACCGGCATCGGCGTGCCGGCGCGGGGCCTGGGCACGGCCGCCCCGGAACGGGGGCGGAACGCCGACTCCACCGCCCGGGCGCGGCCGGCGCGGTCCAGGGTGGTCGAGTCCGGCCGGGGCAGCGCCCGCAGCGGCCGGGACACCCGCACCGGCCACCCGGCCCGGCGCAGCCGGACCGCCGCGTGCCGCGCCAGCAGGCCCAGGTGGTCGCCGTACCGGGCGCGGGCCGCCGCCGCCGTGTCCGGCACCGGGGCCAACAGCACCGGCCGCGTCCCGCCCACCGCGTCGGCCACCACCTCCGCGAGCAACCCGCCCAGCGGCCGGGCCAGCCCGTGCCGACCCCGCTCCTTGTACGCCAGCAGCGCCTCCCGCAGCGGCCCGGCGTACGGGCCGAGGGCGACGCACGGCGGCAGGCCGGCCGGGGCGGGGGTGGGACGTACGGGGCGGGGGACCAGCGCCTCCAGCACCGCCACGCACTGGGGGCAGAACCCGCGCCGGACGGTCGCCGTGCGGTCCCGGCAGCCGGCGCACTCCACCGGCAGCACCAGGTCGGTGAGGTCCGCCCAGAGCCCGCCGACGACGCCGCGCACTGCGCCCGCTCAGTAGAGGAAGAACGGGGCGGTCGGGTTGCCGGCCCGTACCCCGGCCGGCGGGGGGGTCACCTCCAGCACCTGGTCCCGCTTGATGGTGTCGAACGGGTTGTTCCGGTACGCCACCCCGTTCGCCTCGTACATCAGGTTCCCGCTGGAGAACGGCGCCACCGGGTTGAGCGGGTACGTCGACAGGTGGGTCACCCGGGCACCGACGTCGTTGCGCAGCGCCGTCTCCAGGGCCCCGTCCACGCTGATCTGGTAGACCGCCGGCCGCCCCACCGACCCGGCCAGGTCCAGGCTGTTCTCCGTCGCCCAGTCGACCGCGGAGAGGTCGGTCAGCGAGGTGACCAGCCGGCGGGCCGGGCCCACGGAGACCACACCGCCGTTCAGGTTGACCGCCGCGACGTACAGGCCGCCTCCGACGATCGCCGCGATCCGGTGCCCGTCCAGCGAGGCGGCCACCGCCGTCACCTCGCCCTCGACGGTCAGCGGCAGCTCCCGGAGCTGGGCGTTCCCGTCGAACCGGTAGAGCAGGCCGTCTGCCACCACCAGCCCCTGCGGGCGTTCCGGGTCGGGCGAGCGCAGCCAGACCGGCCGACCCATCGAGGCGTACGACCGGGGGTTGCGCTGGAAGACGCTGACCGGCTCCGCCCCGGCGCCGACCGTGAGCCGCTGCCGCTGGTCCGGCCCGGCGGTCACCAGGGCGGCCAGCACCGCGTCGCCGGAGCGGCTGAACCCGGCCGACACGACACCCTTGTTGTACGCCGCCACGACCGGCACCCGGCCGCTCGCCTCGCCGGCGAAGGCGAGCGGGTGGACCGCCCCGTCGTAGACGCAGAACCGCTGCGGGTCGCCGGTGACCGGGTACGCCGGATTCGCCCGGCGGTGCGCGGCGAGGTCGGGCACCTTCTTCCGGGACTGGTTGTGGATCTTCAGCTCCAGTCGGCCGTCCAGTTCCGGCAGCGACCAGGCGAGCTGGTCGACGAACTGCTCGACCCGCTTGTCGTCCGCGTCGACGGGCATGTCGAGGTTGACCTCCCACTGCCCGTCCGACTCGGTCGCGTTGTTGATCAGCCGGGTGCCGTCCGGCAGCCGGCGCGTCCCCGACCCCAGCCACTCCGACGGCCCGGCCGTCAGCCACTTCACCACCTCGGTGACCCGCCGCTCGTCGGGCACGGCCAGGGGCAGGTAGCGCTGGTCGGGCACCAGCCGGGTGCGGTCGGTGTTCCAGAAGTAGACGGTGTGGGGCTGGTAGTACTGCCGCAGCGCGTCGTCGCTGAGCAGCAGCACGTTCGGCGGCGGGTCCTTGACGTACCAGCCGGCGTCTGGCTTGTCCTCCCGGGCGGCGCTCAGCTTGAACCGGTACTCGGTGTCGGTGGCCACCGGCGGCACCAGCGTGCCGTCGGCGCGCAACAGGCCGACCTGCTGCACCCGGAGGGTGACCTTGATGCCGTCCGTGGTCTCGGTGATCACCGGCGTCTCGCGCAGTCGCACCACGGTGAGAGCCACCTCGCTGGGCTGCTTCTCCTGGATCCGGCCGCGCCCGTCCGGGGCGACGAACTGCTTGACCCGGTAGTAGGCCCGGTCCGCCTCACCGGCGGCGGCGGAGAGAAAGTTCGTGACGAAGGCCTTGCGGTCGGTGCCGCTGGCGGCGGGGCCCGGTGGCTCGTCCCGGCGGTAGCTCGACGAGCCGGACCTGGCGGCGGTCACCTGCCCGTCGACCCTGACCTCGGACTCCTTGGGGATGCCGCAGCCGGTGATCCCGGTGAGCAGGAGCAGCCCGGCGAGGGGCGCGGCGAGCCTGCGACGCGGCGTCACGACCCCACCTCCGCGCGGTCGCCGTTGGCCGGGGCGGGCCCGATGGCCAGCGCGCCCCCGGTGCCGGAGCCGATGGCGAGCAGCCCGCCGTCCCGGGGGCCACCGAACGGCAGCGCCGCGTCGCCGGGGACCAGCCGCAGCGGGGACGTGGTCAGCCGGTCGCCGGCCCGGGCCGGCAGGGTGAGCCGGAACTGGGCGCCCTGGCCCGGCGCGCCCCACGCCTCCAGCCAGCCGCCGTGCAGCCGGGCGTCCTCCAGGCTGATGGACAGGCCGAGACCGGTGCCCCCGGTCTGCCGGGCCCGGGACGGGTCGGCCCGCCAGAACCGGTTGAAGACCAGCTTCTCCTCGCCCGGCTTGAGCCCCACCCCGTGGTCCCGGACGGTGATCGCGACCGCCGTCTGGTCGTGCCCGAGGGTGATCAGGACCGGCTTGGCCTCGCCGTGCTCGACGGCGTTGCCGACCAGGTTGCGCAGCACCCGCTCGACCCGGCGCGGGTCCACCTCGGCGATCACCGGGGCGTCGGGCACGTCCAGCTCGATGGCCACCCCGACCCGCTCGGCCAGCCCGGCCAGCCGGTCGGCGACCCGGTGCACCACCGGCACCAGGTCGGTCGGCTCGGCGTCCAGCATGGCGAACCCGGCGTCGAAGCGGCTGATCTCCAGCAGGTCGGTGAGCAGCTCCTCGAACCGGTCCAGCTCGGCCTGGAGCAGCTCGGCACTGCGGGCCACCGCCGGGTCGAACTCGTCCCGCTCGGCGAAGATCAGGTCGGCGGCCATCCGGACCGTGGTCAGCGGGGTACGCAGCTCGTGGGAGACGTCGGAGGTGAAGCGGCGCTGCAACCGGGACATCTCCTCCAGCCGGAGGATCTGCCGTTGCAGGTTGGTGGCCATCTGGTTGAACGACGCGGCCAGCAGCGCCAGGTCGTCCTCCCCGTTGACCGCCATCCGCTGGTCGAGCAGGCCGGCGGAGAGCCGCTGGGCCGTCCGGGCGGCCACCCGCACCGGCGTCACCACCAGCCGGGTGACCAGGGCGGCCAGCAGGCCGAGCAGGAGCACCAGCGCCGCCCCGGTAGCCACCACGGTGGCCCGGGCGTCCGCCGCCGTGGCGTCCTGGCGGGTCAGTGGCACCAGGTAGTACAGCTCCACCTGGCCGAAGCTGGTCGGCACCGGCGAGCCGTACACCAGGTACTTCGTGGGGTCGGCGGCCAGTCGGCCGGTGCGGATCTGGCTGGCGATGTTGCCCCCGGCGACCGCGGCCCGCAGCTCGCGGCTGATCAGCGGGCCGACCTCCACGTCCGGGGAGAAGCGCGGCTCGATGATGCCGGTGTAGTCGTCGGCGATGATCCCGACCACCACCCCGCTGGTCTGCTGCGGGTCCCCGCCGGCCAGGTAGTTGACCGTGCCGTCGATGGTGTCCTGGAGCTGGGCCTCCTGCGCCTGGCTGTAGAGGCTGAGCTGCTTCGCCGCGTAGTCGCTGCCGCTGCTGAGCCGGAGCCGGACGTCGGTCTCGGCGTTCTCCATCAGGATGTTGGTGATCTTGTCGGCGATCAGGTACGCGAACCCGCCGACGAGCAGGCTGGAGGTGACCAGCGTGATGGTCACCACCCGGACCTGCAACGAGCGGCGCCAGGTCTGGTGCAGGCCGGCGACCAGCCGGGCCACCCTCCCGGCCAGCACACGCCACAGCTCCCGCACGGCGGGTGACCGGCGGGTGACCGTGGATGAGGGACCGGACGTCGGGGAGGTGGTCACAGTACGGCCCAGGCTATCCGGTGCCGGCCTTGTAGCCCACGCCCCGGACGGTGAGGATGATTTCCGGTCGCTCCGGGTCCGGCTCGATCTTGGCCCGCAGCCGCTGCACGTGCACGTTGACCAGCCGGGTGTCGGCGGCGTGCCGGTATCCCCAGACCTGTTCCAGCAGCACCTCCCGGGTGAACACCTGACGGGGCTTGCGGGCGAGCGCGACCAACAGGTCGAACTCCAGCGGCGTCAGCTTCACCTCCTCGCCGTTGCGGCTGACGGTGTGCGCCGGAACGTCGATGCTGATCTGGTTGCCGGGCGGCCCGATGGTCAGCATCTCCGGCGCCACGTCCTCGCCCCGGCGCAGCCGGGCCCGCATCCGGGCCACCAACTCCTTGGGCTTGAACGGCTTGACCACGTAGTCGTCGGCGCCGGACTCCAGCCCGAGCACCACGTCGACGGTGTCGCTCTTCGCCGTGAGCATCACGATCGGCACGCCGGACTCGCCGCGAATCGCCCGGGCCACGTCGATGCCACTCATTCCGGGCAGCATCAGGTCGAGCAGGACGATGTCGGGCCGGTTTTCCCGGAACGCGGCCAGCGCCCGTTCCCCGTCGGCGACGAACGAGGGCAGAAAGCCCTCGCTGCGCAGGACGATGCCGAGCATCTCGGCGAGCGCGGGGTCGTCGTCGACCACCAGTACCCGGGCTCTCATGGGATTTATACTTCCATCCCCGTTCGTCTCGGTGGGACCGGCGTCACCCTGACGGCGTCGGCGGTTCGCCTGGATCGGCGTCACCCGGCACGGTACTGCCGGTTGGCCGTCCACCGCACGTCCAGCGCGCGGGGTCGTGTCACCATGACCGGTGCGGGTGCCACCGAGCCCCGGCCATCGCCAGCCGTCCCCGGGGAGTACGCGTGCCAGACGCCGGCCCGACCGCCGTGCTCCCGCGCCGGCCGCTGACCGTCGGGGAGCTGCTCGACTCGGCCGTCCTGCTGCTGCGCGGGCACGCCCGGGTGCTGATCCCGGCCGCGCTCGTCCTCGCCACCGCCGAGCAGTTCCTGCTGCACCCGCTGCGGGTCGCCGCCGGTGCCCGACCGCCCGGCTTCGCCTTCCATCTCGGGCAGCTCCCCCCGTACTGGGGGTTGTTGGCGGTGGGGGCGGCCACCGAGGCGGTGATCGTCCTGCTGCTCGGCAACCCGGCCGCCCGGGCCGCCGGTGCGGCGCTGCTGGGCCGTACCGCCGGCCCCGGCGAGCTGGTCCGGCCCGCCGGGGCCCGGCCGGGGGCGACCGTGCTGCTGGCCGCCGGGGTCGGCGCGGTCATGCTCGTGGCCGCCCTGCTCGGGCCGGGCTGGGTGGTCGCCTGGGCGCTGCTGGGCTCGGTCGCGTCGGCGCTGGTCGTGGACCGGGTCGCCGCCGCCCGGGCGCCGCTGCGCGCCGCCGCCCTCGCGCTGCGCGCCGGCTGCCGGGCCGCCGCCGTCCGCCTCCTCGGCTACCTGGCCTGGTGGATCGTCCGGGTCGGGCTGGGCTTGGGCGTCTTCTACGGGCTGCGCGCGCTGGGCCTCGTGGACCTCACCGACCCGGCCTGGGCCGTGCCGGTCTCCGGCGCGATCTGGGCCGGCGTGAACGGCATCGCCTACCCGGCGCTGGCCTGCCTCGACGCGGTCCTGCACCTGGAGGGCCGGATGCGTACCGAAGGGCTGGACATCCGGCTCTCCCGGGCCCCGGCGGGCCTCGGCGAGCCGGCGCTGCTGGCGGCCGACCGGTGAGCCTCAGCCGGTGGTGGACCGAGACCACGGCCGCGCTGGGCGACCACCTGCCGTTGCCGCTGGCCGCGCTGCTCCTGCTGCTGACCGCCGGGCTGGTCGCGCTCGGCTGGTACCACCACCCGGCCTGGGTTCCCCGCCGGCTGCCCCGGCTCCGACTGCCCCGCCTCCGCCGGCCCCGGCTGCCCCGCCTCCGCCGGCATCAGGGCACCGGCCCGGCCACCGGCGGGACGGCGGCGCCCGCGCCGGACGCCGCCCCACCGGACGGGACTGGCCCGCTGGCCGACCGGCTGGCGGCGCAGGGCCGCTACGCCGAGGCGGTCCGGGAACGGCTACGCGGCATGCTCGGCGAACTGGTGGCCCGGCGGGTGGTGGAGCAGCGCCCGGGAATGACGGTCGCGGAGCTGACCTCGGCCGCCACGGCGCGCCGTCCCCAGGTCGGCCCGCCGCTCGCCGCCGCCGCCGGGATCTTCTCCGACCTCTGGTACGCCCAGCGCCCGGCCGCCGCCGAGCACGACCGCCGGATGCGGGAGCTGGCCGCGGAACTGCACCAGGTCCTCACGGCCCCGGCCCCGCAGGGCGGTGAGCGGGCGTGACCGCCGTGCCGCACGACATCGGGCCCGCCGTCCCGGCGCCCACCGCACCGGCACCCGCCGCCGCACCGCGCCGCCGGCGTTGGCACCGGCTGGCGATCCCGCTGGGACTGGCCGCGCTGCTGACCACGATCACCGTGGTCACCCACGCCGTGGACCAGCCCGACCCCACCGAGCCGGGCTTCCTCTCCCCGGTCGCCACCGACGCGGACGGCGGCAGCCGGCTCGCCGAGGCGCTGCGCGACCGGGGCGTCGTCGTGCAGCGGGAGACCGACCCGCTGCGGGCGATGCTGGCCACCGCCGGGCGGGCGACGCTCTTCGTGCCCGCGCCGGAGCTGCTGCACCCGGGCACCCTCGGCGCGCTGCGCGACCTGCCCGGCCGGACCCGACTCGTGCTGGTCGACCCGCCCCGGCAGGTGCTGGAGGCCACCGGCCTGCCCCTGGTCCCCGCCGGCCGGCGGTGGGCCACCCGGGCGGTCGGGCCGGACGTTGACGGGCTGCCCTGCGCGCTGCCCGAGGCCGCCCGCGCCGGGGTCGCCGCCGCCGAGCGGCAGCGCTACGCCGTCCCGCCCGGCCGGTCCGGGGCGGCCGTGGACCGCTGCTACGCCGACGGGCTGGCCCGGGTGCCCCGGTCGACCGAGACCGTGGTGATCGGGGCCAGCGACCCGTTCCGCAACGACCGGATCGGCGAGCGGGGCAACCGGGAGCTGGCCACCGGCCTGCTCGGCACGACCGGCCGGGTGGTCTGGCTCGACCTGGACGGCCCTGCCCCGCCACCACCGAGCCCCGACGGCACCGACGGGCCGAGCTGGCCGGCCGACTCCGAGGGCCCGGGCGGCGGGACCGGCGACGACGGGTCGCCCGGCGGCGGCGACGAACCGGGCGGGTCCGGCGACGACCGGGGCGACGGGGACTCCGCCGCCGACGGCCGGCCCCCGCCCAACCCGCTCTGGGCGGCCTTCCCCGCCTGGTTCTGGGCCCTGCTGACGCAGCTCGCCCTGGCCGCGCTGCTGCTGGTGCTCTGGCGGGCCCGCCGGCTCGGCCCGCCGGTCTCCGAGCCGCTGCCGGTGGCCGTCCGCTCGGCCGAGACGGTGCTCGGCCGGGCCCGGCTCTACCAGCGGGCGCGCGCCCGGGGCCCGGCCGCCGACACGCTGCGCTCCGCCGCCCTGGCCCGGCTGCTGCCCCGGCTCAACCTGCCCGCCGACCCGCCCCCCGACGCGGTGTCCGCCGCCGTCGCCGCGCGAGCCGGCGGCACCGCCGCGCAGGCCCACGACCTGCTGTACGGCGACGAGCCGACCACCGATCGCGAGCTGCTGGACCTGGCCCGCTCGCTGGACCTGCTGACCCGTACCGTCGCGGGGACGCCCGAGGCGGCCCGGGCGGACGCCGGCCCGCACGTGCGCCCCCCGGTGGCCGCCGACCCGCGTCCGCCTGACCCGGTCGCCGCCGACCCGCCGGCCGACCTACCGGGCCCCGACCGGCCGGCGACCGTCCCCCGACCCCGCCCCGCCCCGCCGAAGGAGGACCCCCGGTGAACCGACCCGCCGGAACCGCCGAGCCGCCGACCGCCGGCCCGGACGACGCCCGCGCCGCCCTGCACCGGCTGCGTACCGAGGTGGCCAAGGCGGTCGTCGGGCAGGACGGGGTGGTCACCGGCCTGGTGCTCGCCCTGCTCTGCCGGGGGCACGTGCTGCTGGAGGGGGTGCCCGGGGTGGCCAAGACGCTGCTGGTCCGGACCGTCGCCGCCGCCCTCGACCTGACCAGCAAGCGGGTGCAGTTCACCCCGGACCTGATGCCCGGCGACGTCACCGGATCGTTGATCTTCGACCCGCGCACCGCCGCGTTCACCTTCCGCGAGGGGCCGGTCTTCACCAACCTGCTGCTCGCCGACGAGATCAACCGAACCCCGCCGAAGACCCAGTCCGCGCTGCTGGAGGTGATGGAGGAGCGGCAGGTGTCGGTGGAGGGCGAGCGCCGGCCGCTGCCGGAGCCGTTCATCGTGGCCGCCACCCAGAACCCCGTCGAGCACGAGGGCACCTACCCGCTGCCGGAGGCGCAGCTCGACCGGTTCCTGCTCAAGCTCACCGTGCCGCTGCCCAGCCGCGACGAGGAGCTGGGGGTGCTCCGGGCGCACCACGCCGGGTTCGACCCACGCGACCTGGTCGCGGCCGGCGTACGGCCGGTGGCCACCGCCGACGACCTGGCCGCCGCCCGGGCGGCGGTCGGCCGGGTGTACGTGGCCGACCCGGTGCTCGGCTACGTCGTGGACCTGTGCCGGGGCACCCGGGCCGTGCCGGCGCTGGAGCTGGGCGCCTCCCCCCGGGGCGCGACCGGCCTGCTCGCCACCGCGAAGGCGTGGGCCTGGCTGGCCGGCCGGGACCACGTCACCCCCGACGACGTGAAGGCCGTCGCCCGCCCCACCCTGCGGCACCGGCTGCGGCTGCGCCCGGAGGTGGAGCTGGAGGGGGTCGGGGTGGACACGGTGCTGGACACGGTGCTGGCCACCGTGCCGACGCCGCGATGACCTGGCGGGCGGCGGCGCTGCTGGCGGCGGGCGCCGCCACCCTGCCGCTGTGGCCGGCGCCGTTCGTCGGGGTCATCCTGATGACCGTGGTCGTGCTGGCGCTGACCGCCGTCGACTGGGCGCTGGCCGCGCCGCCGGCCGGGATCGCGGCCGACCGGGACGGGGACCGACGGGTCCGGCTCGGCGGCACCGCGACCGTGGCCCTGCGGCTGACCAACGCCTCGGCCCGTACGCTGCGCGCCCGGGTCCGGGACGAGTGGGTGCCGTCGGCCGGAGCGCGGCCGGACGTGCCGCCGGGGCGGGTGGTCCGGATGGACCCGGGGGCGGGCGTCGACCTGCCGACCCGGCTCACCCCGTCGCGGCGCGGCGACCGGCCGGCGGTCGCGCTGACCATCCGCTCGTACGGGCCGCTGCGGCTGGCGTTCCGGCAGCGCGCCGGCCACCCCGCCACCCCGGCGTGGACGCTGCGGGTGCTGCCCCGCTTCGACTCCCGCCGGCACCTGCCGGAGAAGCTGGCCCGGCTGCGGGTGATCGACGGCACCCAGGTGACCCGGGGCCGGGGCGAGGGCACCGAGTTCGACACGCTGCGCGAGTACGTCGTCGGCGATGACGTCCGCTCGATCGACTGGCGGGCCAGCGCCCGCCGTTCCGACGTGCTGGTACGCACCTGGCGCCCGGAGCGGGACCGGCGGCTGGTCTGCGTCCTCGACACCGGGCGGACCTCGGCGGCGCGGATCGGCGACCAGCCCCGGCTGGACGCCTACCTCGACGCCGCGCTGCTGCTCACCGCGCTGGCCGCCCGCGCCGGCGACCGGGTCGACCTGATCGCCGCCGACGCCGTGGTCCGGGCCGTGGTGACCGGCGCGGGCCGGCCGGCGCTGCTGACCCGGTTGGTGGACGCGGTCGCCCCGCTCCAGCCGGCGCTGGTGGAGACCGACTTCGCGCTGATCGCCGGCGAGGTGCTGCGCCGGGAGCGGCAACGCAGCCTGGTGGTGCTGTTCACCGCGCTGGAGGCCGGGGCCCTCGGTGAGGGGCTGCTGCCGGTACTGCCCCGGCTGGCCGCCCGGCACCGGGTGATCGTCGCCGCGACCCACGACCCCGTGCTCACCGAGCTGACCACCACCGCGCCGGGCCGGCCCGCCGACGCGTACGCCGCCGCGGCGGCCTGGCGCGCCCTGGCCGAGCGGGACCGCCTCCGCGCCGCCCTGACCCGGTACGGCGTCACGGTCCTGGACGCCCCGGCGGACCGGCTGGCCCCCGAGGTGGCCGACGCCTACCTCCGCCTCAAGTCCCTCGGCCGGCTCTGAGCCCCAAGGCCTCGACAGTGGACCCGGCGGCGGCGCCCGGCGGGACGCCGCCCCCGCCGACCGCCCGGCGGCCGAGCACGACGACGTACGCGAGGAAGGCGAGCCAGACCGCCGCGCCGGCGCCGATGCGGAGCGCGGCCGGCAGCGGGGCCGGGGTGACGAACGCCTCCAGGCCGGCGGAGACCGCGAAAACGCCGACCAGGCCCACTGCGGCCAGCACGGCGGAGCGGCCGGCCTCGGCCAACGCCCGGCCCCTGGTGAGCCGGGGCGGCGGCGCGATCCACGCCCACGCGGTGCGCAGCCCGACCCCGGCGGCCACGAAGACCCCGGTGAGCTCCAGCAGGCCATGCGGGGTGATCATGCCGAAGAACACGTCGGCCCGGCCGTAGGAGACCATCACCCCGCCGACCACCCCGAGGTTGAGGGCGTTCTGCCAGAGCAGCCAGAACACCGGAACGACGAGCACCCCGGAGGCGAGGCACTGGGCGGCCAGCCAGGCGTTGTGCGTCCACAGGTGGAAGGCGAAGGTCGGCGCGGAGAACTCGGTGTAGTAGCCGGCGAACCCGGACCGGACCAGCTCGGCGGCGGCCTCCTCGCCGACGAACGCGGCGGCGGTGTCCGGGTGCCCGGCGACGTACCAGATGAGGAAGCCGCTGAGCAGGCTGAAGCCGGTCGCCACCGCGCACCACCACGGCCAGGCCCGGTAGACCGCCCCGGGGAAGCCGACCAGCAGGAACCGCCCGACGGCGGCCCACGACGGGCGGGGCCGGCCGGTGATCCGGCCCCGGGCCAGCAGCACGAGCTGGGAGAGCTCGGCGACGAGCCCGGGCTCGGGCGAGCGGCTGCGCAGCACCGACAGGTGGGTGGCGGCCCGCTGGTAGAGCGCGACCAGCTCGTCGGCCTCGGCGGCGGAGAGTCGACGCCGGCCCGACAGCTCCTTCAGCCGGTGCCACTCGCCCCGGTGCTCGGCGACGTACGCGTCGAGATCCACTGGTCCTCCCCCGTCCGGCGACCATAGTGTTCACTGTGCTGGTGAACGCGCAACCACCGGCACCGGCCACCGGCGCGTCCGGCGGCGACGCCGGGCTGGTCAGCGGCGAGGCCGTGGCGCTGGACGTCCGGGCCGCCCGGATCGGCTCCCGGGTGCTGGCGCTGCTGCTCGACCTGGTGGCGCAGGCGGGGATCGCGGTGGTCCTGGTGGTCTGCCTGTCGGCGGCGGTGGCCGCGTTCCCCGCCGGGCTCGCGGACGCGGCGCTCAGCGGCGCGTTACAGACCGTCGGGGCGATCCTGGTCCTGGTCGGCTACCCGACGCTGTGGGAGCGGTTCGCCGGGGGCCGCACGCCCGGCAAGCTGGCGGTCGGGCTGCGGGTGGTCCGGGTCGACGGCGGGCCGGTGGGGCTGCGGCAGTCGCTGACCCGGGCCCTGGTCGGGGTCGCCGTGGAGTGGCCCGGCCTGGTGCTGCCTCTGCTGAGCTGGGTGGCGAGCGTGGCGGTGATGCTCACCGACCGGCGCGGCCGGCGGCTCGGCGACCTGGTGGCCGGCACGATGGTGGTGCACACCCGCGTCGCCACCGCCTGGCGGCCCGCCCCGCTGCTGGCCCCGGCGCTGGCCGGTTGGGCGTACGCGCTGGACCTCACCCGCCTCGACGACGACCTCGCGCTGGCCGTCCGGCAGTACGTCACCCGGGCGCACCGGTTCGCCGAGCCGGCCCGGTCCCGGCTGGCCGGGGCGCTCTGGGCGGAGGTGGCAGCCGTGACGACCCCGCCGCCGCCGGCCGGCGTACCCCAGGGGGTGTGCCTGGCCACCGTGCTGGCCGAGCGGCACCGCCGGGCGACCCACCGGCTGCACCGGGCCCGGGCCCGCACCGCGACGCTGTGGCCGGAGCTGGCCCCGGCGCCGGCCGGGGGTGGGCCGCGCGCCGCCGGGGCCGGCGACTGACCCGCCGGCACGCGGGCCGGGCGGGTCAGCCGAAGAGCGACCGGCCCCAGTGGTCGCCGCCGTCGCGCACCCCGGGCGGGCAGGCGAAGATGCCGCTGGAGACGTGCCGCAGGTACTCGTTCATCGCGTCGTTGCGGGCCAGCCGGGTCTGGATCGGCACGAACTGCTTGCGCGGGTCCCGCTGGTAGGCGATGAAGAACAGCCCGGCGTCGAGCCGACCCAGCCCGTCCGAGCCGTCCACGAAGTTGTAGCCCCGGCGCAGCAGGCGCGCGCCGTCGTGCTGGCTGGGGTGGGCGAGCCGGACGTGCGCGGTCTCGGCGATCAGCGGCTGGCCGTCGTCGCCCTTCGCGGCGAGGTCGGGCTCGTCGAACTCGTCGCCCCGGCCCAGCGGGGCGCCGCTGCCCTTGGTCCGGCCGACGATCTGCTCCTGCTCGACCAGGGAGCTGCGGTCCCAGGTCTCGACCAGCATCCGGATCTTGCGGGTGACCAGGTACGACCCGCCGGTCATCCAGTCCGGACCGTCGCCCGGCTGGGCCCAGAGCTGCTCGCGCAGCAGCCCGGCGTCCTCGGCCTTGAGGTTGGCGGTGCCGTCCTTGAAGCCGAACAGGTTGCGCGGGGTGGCCTGCCCACGGGACGTCGACGAGGTGCGCCCGAAGCCGAGCTGCGACCACCGGACGCTCACCACGCCCATGCCGATCCGGGCCAGGTTCCGAATGGCGTGCACCGCCACCTGGGGGTCGTTGGCGCAGGCCTGGACGCAGAGGTCCCCGCCGGACAGCTCCGGGCGCAGCGCGTCCCCGGCGAAGTGCGGCAGGTCGGCCAGCGCGGCGGGCCGGCGGCCGGCGAGGCCGAACCGGTCCTTCCCCTGGGCGTCGCGGAACAGCGTCGGGCCGAAGCCGATGGTGAGGGTGAGCTGCGACGGGGGCAGGCCCAGGGCCTCGCCGGTGTCGTCCGGCGGGGCCTCGGGGACGCCGCCGACCGCGCCGAGCACCCCGGCGTCCCGACCGGCGGTCATCCGGGCGGCTGCGGCCGTCCACTCCTGGAGCAGGTCGACGAGCCGGGCCCGGTCCTTGGTGACGACGTCGAACGCGACGAAGTGCAGCCGATCCTGGGCCGGGGTGGTGATGCCGGCCTGGTGCTCGCCGTGGAACGGCACCGCGCCGGCCGCCGCGCCCTGGTCGGCGGCGGCGCGGTCGCCCCCGCCCCGGGCCAGCGCGCCGGCCCCGACGGCGACGCCGGCCACCCCGGCGACCCCCGCGCCCGCGAGCGTGATCGCCCTCCGCCGGGACACCTGGTTCCCGCTCATGCCGTCACCCTCCCCTGCTCTTCGCTGCGCCGCCCACCGGGGCGGTCGGTCACCGGGCGACGACCGCCGCCACCTTGCTGATCGGCTCGGCCAGCGCGTTGATGCTGTCCGAGAGTTCCTTCAGGTCGGCCTTGCTCAGCGCGGTGTGCAGCTTCCAGCCGTCGCCGTCGCGGTGCTTGCCGAGCGCGGTCTCCACGTTGGCGAACTCCTTGTCGAGCTGGGCGACCAGCTCCGGGGAGCGCTGCTCCAGGGCGGGGCGGAGCGAGGCGATCGCCGCCTTCGAGCCCTCCAGGTTGGCGTTGAAGTCCCAGAGGTCGGTGTGCGAGTAGCGCTCCTCCTCGCCGGTGATCTTGCCGCTGGCGACCTCGTCGAGCAGCGCCTTCGCGCCGTTGGCGAGCTGGAGCGGGGTGAGCTTCTCGGCGTTGGCCTTGGCCACGATCGCCTTGACGTCGACCAGGAGCTGGTCGGCGATCGGGCCGTCCTTGCTGATGTCGCCGGTCGTCCAGAGGTCCTTCTCGATCCGGTGGAAGCCGGTGAACTCCATGCCCTCCTCGATGACCTCCTCGCGGCCGTCGATCTTCGGGTCGAGGTCGCCGAAGCTCTCCGCCACCGGCTCGATCCGCTCCCAGTAGGTGCGGGCCACCGGATACAGCGCCTTGGCCTTCGCCACGTCGCCGGCCTTGACCGCGGCCACGAACTCCTCGGTCTTGGTCAGCAGGGCGGCGGTCTGGCTGTTGACGTAGCGCTGGTAGCTCGCGGTGGCCTCGGCCAGCGCGGCGTCGGGGGCGACGGTCGCGGCGGTGCCGCTGACCTTCAGCGCACCCCGGATGCCCTTGCCGATCATCCCGGGCTTGCAGGCCGTCTCGTACGTCCCGGCGGGCAGCTCGACGCGGAGCTCGCGGCTGAGCCCGGGGGCGATGTTCTCCACCTCACCCATCACCCGGTCCCCGGCCGCGTAGATGTAGAACTCGGTGACCTTGGCACCGGAGTTGGTCACCTTGAAGGAGGTCTGACCGGCGGGCAGGTCGGTCCGGCCGACCTCGCACGTCGTGTCGTTCGCCTTGACGGTGATCGGGCCCCCGTCGCCGGCTGCGCCGTCCTTCTCCGCTCCGCCGCAGGCGGCGACGCCGGTGGTGGCCAGCACGCCGGTGGCGGCCAGCGCCAGGAAGCGGGTGGTACGCATCAGGAGTTCTCCTCGTCAGGTCAGGCGCGCGGCGACGCGGTCGCCGGCCCGGTTCCGCTGGTGGTGGAAGATTCGGTGCCGGGGGCCGCCGGGCCGGACGGTTCGACGGCGGTGTTCGGGGCGGGCCGGGCCGGGGCGGCTGGCCGGCGCAGGAAGATCAGCAGCACCGGCAGGGCGTACGCGACCCAGGCGACCGTCTCCAGCACGCTCGGCGCGGGGGTGACGTTGAACATCCCGGCGAGCAGGGCGGCGTACCAGGTGCCCGGGTCGAGGACTCCGGTGATGTCGAAGGCCAGGTCGTTCAGGCCGGGCAGCACGCCGGCCTCCTGGAAGTCGTGCACGCCGTACTTGAGGATGCCGGCGGCGACCAGGATCAGCAGGGCGCCGGTCCAGGTGAAGAACGTGGACAGGTTGATCTTCAGGGCGCTGAAGTAGAGGCCCACGCCGATGGCCACGGCGCTGACGATGCCGCCGATCAGGGCCAGCAGCGGCCCGCTGTCCCCGGCCGCGCCCTGGGCGGCGGAGTAGAAGATGAGGGCGGTCTCCAGGCCCTCCCGGATCACCGCGAGGAAGGCCATCCCGGCCACCGCGACGGAGCCGACGGCGAGCGCCTCGCTCAGCCTGCCGCGCAGCTCACCGGCCATGGTCCGGGCGGCCCGGCGCATCCAGAAGATCATCCAGGTGACGAAGACGACGGCCGCGACCGAGGTGACCGCCTCGAACAGCTCCCGGTCCTCGGAGCGGGCCAGCAGCGAGGTCGAGGTGTACTCGATCAGCCAGCCGAACAGCACCGAGAGGGCCACCGCGAGCCCGACGCCCGCCCACACCTGGGGAAGCCGGTCCCGGCGCTGCGACTTCACGAGGAAGGCGACCAGGATGCTGACCACCAGGGTCGCTTCCAGGCCCTCCCGCAGGCCGATCAGGTAGGTGGCGAACATCGGAACTCCGTGATCCGTAAGGCTGCTCGGCTAACTTAGGGCAGCCATACCTTCCTCCCGTTCCGTGAACTCGTCAAGCCGGTCGGGGCGACGTCACTCGACCACGCGGCGGCCCGACACGCGAAGGGACCGGGCCCGCCGCGGCGCGGCCGACCCGGTCCCTGTCGTGCGGCTCAGTAGCGGTAGTGCTCCGGCTTGAACGGGCCCTCCTGCGAGACGCCCAGGTAGGCGGCCTGCTCCTTGGTCAGCGTGCTCAGCTTCGCGCCGAGCGCGCCCAGGTGCAGCCGGGCGACCTTCTCGTCCAGGTGCTTGGGCAGCACGTAGACGCCGATCGGGTAGTCCTCGGGCTTGGTGAACAGCTCGATCTGGGCGATCGTCTGGTTGGCGAACGAGTTCGACATCACGAAGCTCGGGTGCCCGGTGGCGTTACCCAGGTTCAGCAGCCGGCCCTCGGAGAGCACGATGATCGAGTGCCCGTCGGCGAACTTCCACAGGTCGACCTGCGGCTTGATGTTGATCCGCTCGACGTCGGAGCGCTTGGCCAGGCCGGCCATGTCGATCTCGTTGTCGAAGTGACCGATGTTGCCGACGATGGCCTGGTGCTTCATCCGGGCCATGTGCTCGTTGGTGATGACGTCGAAGCAGCCGGTGGCGGTGACGAAGATGTCCGCCTGCCCGACCACGTCGTCCAGGGTGGCGACCTGGTAGCCGTCCATCGCCGCCTGGAGGGCGCAGATCGGGTCGACCTCGGTCACCACGACCCGGGCGCCCTGGCCGCGCAGCGACTCGGCGCAGCCCTTGCCCACGTCGCCGTAGCCGAGCACGACGGCCATCTTTCCGCCGATCAGCACGTCGGTGGCCCGGTTGATACCGTCGATCAGCGAGTGACGGCAGCCGTACTTGTTGTCGAACTTGCTCTTGGTCACCGAGTCGTTGACGTTGATCGCCGGGAAGAGCAGGGTGCCGGCGCGGTGCATCTCGTAGAGCCGGTGCACTCCGGTGGTGGTCTCCTCCGTCACGCCCTTGATGCCGGCGGCGATCCGGGTCCAGCGCTGGCCGTCCTCGGTGAGGGAACGGCGCAGCACCTCAAGGATGACCGCGTACTCCTCGGAGTCGGCGGACTCGACCGGCGGAACCGCCCCGGCCTTCTCGAACTCGACGCCCTTGTGCACGAGCAGGGTGGCGTCGCCGCCGTCGTCGAGGATCATGTTGGGGCCCTCGCCGTCCGGCCAGGCCAGCACCTGCTCGGTGCACCACCAGTACTCCTCCAGGCTCTCGCCCTTCCAGGCGTAGACCGGAACGCCGGCCGGGGCCTCGGGAGTGCCTTCCGGGCCGACGACGATCGCGGCGGCGGCATGGTCCTGGGTGGAGAAGATGTTGCAGGAGGCCCAGCGGACCTGGGCGCCGAGCGCCAACAGGGTCTCGATCAGCACGGCGGTCTGGATGGTCATGTGCAGCGAGCCGGTGATCCGCGCCCCGGCGAGGGGCTGCGCCTCGGCGAACTCTCGGCGGATCGCCATCAGGCCCGGCATCTCGTGCTCGGCGAGCTGGATCTCCTTGCGTCCGAACTCGGCGAGCGACAGATCCGCCACCTTGTAGTCGCCCTCGGCGAGGGTGCTCGGCCGGGCCTCGGACGGCCTGCCGCTGGGGGTAGCCGGGAGGGTGCTGGTCATAGAAGCTCCTGTCGAACGAACGAAGTGCTGCCCGACCCTTTACCTTACGCGCGAGAGCGGACAGCGCGCGGGGCGGTCGGTCGTGAACGGACTTTCCGCCCACTGCCCGGCCGCCCCGCGCATCCCCCCGGTTTGGTTCCCCGCACGCTTCCGGACCTTCGTCGCGTTAACGCTGCGTACTCATAGATTCACACTGCGCCAGGGCAACGTCAAGCTATTCCGGGAATTTCGGATATGTGTCGGCCGAGTGGGGCCGACCTTCCCCCAACTGGGGCGACGGTCAGTCGAGCCCGGGGGTGGCCACGTACGCCTCGCCCTCGCCGTCGAGGACGAGCGGGCCGGCGTCGGCCGGGCCGATCGCGGACTGCCCCGGCACAAGGGCGACACCGCCCCGACCGTCGTCGACCGAGAGCCTCCCGGCCCGGCAGAGCACCACCCGGGGGCCCGGCACCGCGAGCCGGACCGGCGGCGCACCGGCGTCCAGCCGCACCCGGTGCAGCGCGAAGTCGTCGACGGGCACCGGCCAGCGGACCACCCCGGCGGACACCTGTTCCGGGGCCACCACCGGGTCGTCGAGCACCTCGAAGCGGAGCACCCGCAGCAGCTCGTCGACGTCCACCCGCTTCGGGGTCAGCCCGCCGCGCAGCACGTTGTCGCTGGCCGCCATGATCTCCACGCCCGTGCCCCGCAGGTAGGCGTGCAGGTTGCCGGCCGGCATCCAGATCGCCTCCCCGGGCGCGAGCCGGAGATGGTTGAGCAGCAGCGCCACCAGCACCCCGGGGTCGCCCGGGTGGTGGGCGGCCAGCGCTCGGGCCAACTCCGCGCCCGGCCCGGCGGCCTGCGCCGCCAGCGCTGCCGCCACCAGCCCGGCCCGCTCCGCCGCCGGCCAGCTCAGCAGCAGCCGTACGGCCTCCCGCAGCCCCGCCGGGCCGCTGCGCAGCGCCGCCACCACCGGCTCCAGCGCCGGTACGCCGAACGCGGCCAGCGCCTCGGCCGACTCCGCCGGATCGCGGAACCCGCAGAGCGCCTCGAACGGCGAGAGCGCGACCAGCAACTCCGGCTTGTGGTGCGGGTCGGCGTAGTTGCGCTCCCCCGCCGGACGCGCCGCGTCGGCCGCGTACCCGACACGGGCCTGCTCCGGGTCCGGGTGGGCCTGGAGGCTCAGCGGGGCGTCCGCGGCGAGCACCTTGAGCAGGAACGGCAGCCGGGGGCCGAACCGCTCGACCACCCGGTCGCCGAGCCAGCGCCCCGGCTCGGCGGCCAGCAGGTCGACCAGGCTCGCCGCCGCGTCGTCGCGCCGCACCGTGGCCGGCGCGGCCGGGTGCGCGCCCAGCCACAGCTCGGCCTCCGGCCCCGCGCTGGGCACCGGGCGCCCCTGCAACTCGGCGATCGCCGAGCGGGAGCCCCAGGCGTAGTCCCGGATCGGCCCGTGCAGCGGTTCCATGCTCAGCTCCCGGCGTGGGTCTCGCGCACAGCCGCCCCCGGCGTGCCGCCCCCCGGGGTGTCCGGGACGGCCGTGGGGGCCGCGGCGCCGGTGCCGGCCCGCTTCGCCGCGACGGACCAGATGTCCGGCTCCAGGTAGATCACCCGGGCGAGCGGGACCGCCGCGCGGATCCGGGCCTCGACGGCATTGATCCCCCGAGCCACATCCTCGGCGCTCTCGCACGCCGGGACCGCGATCTTCGCGGCCACCATCAGCTCCTCCGGGCCCAGGTAGAGCGTCTTCATGTGGATGATCCGCTCGACCTCCGGGCCGGCGGTGACGGCCCGCTCGATCGCGGCCACGTCCTTCGCCTCGGCGCCCTCGCCGAGCAGCAGGCTCTTCGTCTCGATCGCCAGGACGATCGCGATGATCACCAGCAGGACGCCGATCATGGCGGTGCCGGCCGCGTCCCACATGCCGTTGCCGGTGATCAGGGTCATCCCCACGCCGACCAGCGCGAAGACCAGACCGATCAGCGCGCCGAAGTCCTCCAGCAGCACCACCGGCAACTCCGGGGCCTTGGACCGGCGGATGAAGTTCACCCAGGACTGGTTGCCCCGGGTGTGGTTGGACTCCTTGATCGCCGTGCGGAAGGAGAAGCTCTCCATCACGATGGCCGCGACCAGCACGACGACCGGCACCCATTGCCATTCCGTGATCCCGTGCGGGTCGGCCGCCTTGTGCCACGCCTCGTACAGCGCGAACAGGCCGCCGAGGCTGAACAACACGATCGACACGATGAACGCGTAGATGTAGCGCTCCCGGCCGTACCCGAAGGGGTGCTCGGGGGTGGCTGCGCGCTTGGCCCGCCGACCGCCGAGCAGCAGCAGGCCCTGGTTGCCGGAGTCGGCCACCGAGTGGATCGACTCGGCCAGCATCGACGAGGAGCCGGTCAACAGGAACGCGACGAACTTCGTGATCGCGATGCCCACGTTCGCGAACAGCGCCGCGACGATCGCCTTGGTGCCGCCGTTGGCGCTCATGCCGGTCCCCGTTCGATGCCGCACGTGCTCACTGGTTTGCCAGCTCCTTCATTTCTGTGATGGCCGGAACCGCCATCGGGTCCAGTCCGTGTGCCAGGGCCAGGTAGACGGCGGCGAAGTCCGGCACCGCCACCAGCGAGGCGAGCCGCTCCAACGCGGAGCCGCCCTCGGCGGTCACCACGTCGCAGCGCACCCCGCGCCGCTCGGCGAGGGTCTGCACGGCGTCGGCCCGACGCTCCTCGACCGCCAACGGCTCGTCGGCGTCGTCCTCGGCGTTGAGGCCGCCGTCGCGCAGCAGCACCAGCCGCAGCCGGGTGCCCTCCGCCTCGGTCTCCTCCTGGTCGGCGAAGATGTCCCGCATTCCCTCGGCAAGGCCACCGAACACGCCGTCGAGCAGGCCGACCCGCCCCCGGCCGGCCTCGCCGAGCGCCCCGCTGACCACGGGGTAGCGGGCGTTGGCCGACAGGGTGTCGCCGAACCGGCGGGCCGCCACGGTGGCCAACGGCGACGAGCCCCAGACGATGGGGATGGAGCCGGCCAGCCCGAGGGCCAGCGACTTCGCGGGGTTGACGAACGACTCGGCCGTCGAACGGCACCGGTCGGCGTCCGCGTCGAGCCGCGCCGCCGTCTCGGCAAGATCCGCCTCGTTGACCTTCACGAGCCCGAGCGTACGGGCGGCGAGCAGAACCGGCACGGTGAGCGCCCACAGGCTGGCCCGGGCCGGGGCGCGGCGGGGCACCGGGATGAACGGGGCGCGGGCCCGCTCGGCCACCGCCTGCAACTGCGAGTCGGGGGCGCCGACGGCGACCAGCCGGGCGCCCCGGCGGTGCGCGGCCTCGGCGGCGCCGAGCGCCTCGGGGCTGCGGCCGGAGGCGCTGACCGCGATCACCACGTCGGCGGCGCCCACCCAACCGGGCACGCCGGCGCTGCGGTGCGGGATGACCGGGACCGGGCAGCGCGGCCCGGCGACCGTGGCCAGCACGTCCCCGGTGCGCCCGGCCGTGCCGATGCCGGCGATGACGACCGCCCGGGGACGGCCGTCGTCGGCGAGCGCGGTGAGGTTCGTCTCGGCGGTCAGGGCGGCGGACTCCCGGACCTGCGCCCCGGCGGAGGCGGTGAACCGGAGCATGCCGCCCGGGTCGTGCTCCGCGAGGGCGGCCGGGTCGTCCAGCAGGGCCTCGTCGGCGTTCCGGCGACCGCTGACTCCGGCCGTTCCCTCCATCACGGCTGCTGCGCGGGTCCGCCGCGCGCCTCGTCGAGGAGCAACACCGGCACGTCGTCGCGCACCTCGAAGATCCGACCGCACTCGGTGCAGGTCAGCGTCTGCGCCCCGGCGTCGTAGTCCAGCGGGGCGTGGTGTGTGTCCGGACAGGCGAGGATCTCGAGCAACTGCGGGTCCAGGGCCATGGTGCGGCTCCTTCCACGGTGCGGGGACGGCGGTCGACGGTGCCGACCGGCGCAGGCGATCTTATCGGCGAACCCGGTCGAGCACCTCGTCGCGGAGCGAGATCATCCGCTCCTCGGTCGGCGCCTCGACGTTCAGCCGCAACAGCGGCTCGGTGTTGCTGGCACGCAGGTTGAACCAGGCGCCGTCGGCGAAGCTCAGGGTGAGCCCGTCCAGCTCGTCGGCGGTCGCCTCCGGGTACGCGGCGCGCACCTCGGCCACCCTCGCCGCCTGGTCGGCCACCGTCGAGTTGATCTCACCGGACGCGACGTACCGCTCGTACTCCCGGGCCAGCTCGGAGAGCGGCAGGTCCTGCCCGCCGAGCGCGGCGAGGGCGTGCATCGCGGCCAGCATGCCGGTGTCGGCGAACCAGAAGTCCCGGAAGTAGTAGTGGGCGGAGTGCTCCCCACCGAAGACGGCGTTGGTGCGGGCCATCTCGGCCTTGATGAAGGAGTGCCCGACCCGGGCCACCACCGGCTTGCCGCCGTGCTCGGCGATGATCTCCGGCACCGCCCGGGAGGTGATCGGGTTGTGGATCACGGTGGAACCGGGATGCCGGGCCAGCTCGCGGGCCGCCACCAGGGCGGTGATCGCCGACGGGGAGACCGGCTCGCCGCGCTCGTCGACGACGAAGCAGCGGTCGGCGTCGCCGTCGAAGGCCAGCCCCAGGTCGGCGCCGTGCTCGCGGACGGCCCGCTGGAGGTCGACCAGGTTCGCCGGGTCCAGCGGGTTGGCCTCGTGGTTGGGGAACGTGCCGTCCAGCTCGAAGTAGAGCGGCACGATCTCCAGCGGCAGCGCCGGCAGCACGGCATCGCCGAGCACGCTGGGCACCGTCCAGCCGCCCATCCCGTTGCCGGCGTCGACCACGACCTTCAGCGGCCGGATGCCGGAGAGGTCGACCAGCCCGCGCAGGTGGGCGGCGTACTCCGGGCGCAGATCGCGCCGCTCGGTCGGCCGGGTCGGCGCCCCGGCCGGGGGCGCGGCGCCGGAGTCGAGCAGCGCCTGCGCCCGGTCCCGGATGTCGGTCAGGCCGCTGTCCTGCCCGATCGGGCGGGCGGCCGAGCGGCACAACTTGATGCCGTTGTACTTGGCCGGGTTGTGACTGGCCGTGAACATGGCACCGGGCAGGCCGAGGATGCCGGAGGCGTAGTAGAGCATGTCGGTGGACGCGAGCCCCAGCTCGATCACCGACCGCCCCTGCGCCCGGACGCCGGCGGCGAACGCCTCGGCCAGGGCCGGGCCGCTGGCCCGCATGTCGTGCGCGATCACCACCGCGTCGCCGGGCTCGTCGGCGGCGGCGAGCACCTGACCGAAGGCGACGCCGAGCGCCTCGGCCGCCCGCTCGTCCCACTCGTCCGGCACCGTGCCCCGGACGTCGTACGCCTTCACGATCCGGGACAGATCAGACACAGGTTCCGCTCCTTGGCCGCAGGTCCTCAACGCACCTGAGCGTATCGGAGCGCCCCTGCCTCCCCCGCCTCAGCCGGGGAGCCGGGGCATGATCGTCGTCGCGTCGCCCCCGCCGGCCGGCGCGGGCGGCTCACCCCGCCCCGGGGTCCCACCCGGTCCGGGCGTGCCACCCGGTCCCTGCGCCTCGGGCTGGCCGGGCTGCCGGGGCGGGGCGCCACCGGCCGGGTACGCCGTACCACCGCCGTAGACCCCGCCGCCGCTGGCCGGCGGGCCGGGGCGGGCGCCGTACACCCCGCCGGACGAGGGCACGGCCGGTCGGCCGTACACCCCGCTGGCGGGCGGCGCGGGCGGGGTCGCCGCCCCGCCTCCGGAGCGGTACGTGGTACCGCCCGGGTTACGCGGCACCGGCACCGGCGGGTACGCACCCCGGTCGTCGGCCGGCTCCTTGTCGGCCCGGGACCGGCGCACCAGCAGCACGATCAGGCCGATGCCCACCACGACCAGGCCGATGCCGACGAGCATGAACACCGACAGACCGCCGGAGTCCTCCTCGACGGCGACCGGGGTGGCCGAGCCGGCCCGGGCGACGGCCGCGGCCAGGGTCGGGCCGTCGACGTCCACCGCCTCGGTCGGCGCGACGGTCGGGCGTGGCGACGGCGTACGCGTGGGGGTGGGTGACGGGCCCGGCTTCTTCTCCCCGGCCACCCGGGCCGCCGTGGCGTCCCGGCCGAGGGCACGGCCGAGGGCGTTGGTCGCCGTACCGGCCAGCTCCAGCCGGCCGCCCGACGTGCCCGCCCGGAACGTCACCCGGTAACGCACCGTGACGCTCTTGCCCTTGCACAGCGTGGGATTCGTCGGCGTGACCTGGCTCGCGGTGACCCCGCCCCCGCCGCCGGAGACCGACACCGGCCACCACCGGCCGGCCATGGCCACCTGGACGGTGACCTGGTCCGCGGCGAGGCCGTCGAGCCGCAGCCCCAGCCCGGTGCGGACGAGCACGCAGCCCTCGGTGCGCTTGCGCACCTCGACGTTGACCGCCCCCGGCGAGCCACCCGGCCGGAAGCTGTTGGTCGAGCGCACCCGCACCGAGTCGCCGTCGGCCAGGGCCGGCGCCGCCGCGACGGCCACGAGGCCGCCCAGCATCACGCAGACTGCCGTGAACCGCGTCGCCTGCCGACGTACCGCCATGCTCACCTCGCCGTTCCTCCCCGGGTGGGGACCGCTGGTCAGGTTACTACCGGGTGCGAGACCTGATGGTTCGTCGAGCGCCCCGCATGTGCTCCGCGTTACGGAAACCGCCCCACCCCCGCCGCCGCAGGGGCGGGCACCACGGGGGCGGGCGGCGGGTCCGTCAGGAGGCGGCGGCCAGCGCCTCGCGGCAGAGCTGGTCGGCGGTGCGGGTGGTCTCCGGCAGCCGGTACCTCGGCGTCAGCGCGAGCACCCGGGCGCAGGCGTTGTCCAGGCTCATCCGGTGTCCGACGCTGACGAAGACCGGCTTCACCCCGTCCCGGGTACGCAGCACCCGGCCGACCACCTCCCCGCCGTCGCGCAGCGGCGACCAGGCGCCGCGCCGGACGGCCGGCGGCTCCCACTCGCCGACCAGCGGCGTCTTGCCCACCCCGATCGCGGGCAGCCCGGTGGCCACGCCCAGGTGGCAGGCGAGCCCGAACCGGCGCGGGTGGGCCAGCCCGTGCCCGTCGCAGACCAGCAGCTCGGGGCGGACGGTCAGCTTCTCCAGCGCGTCCAGCAGCGCGGGCAGCTCCCGGAAGGCGAACAGCCCCGGGATGTAGGGGAACGCGGGCCGCCCCACGCCGACCGCCCGGTCCACCACGGCCAACGTCCCGGCGTCCAGCACGGTGACGGCCGCCGCGAGCCGGTCGCCGCTCTCGGCGTACGCGACGTCCAGGCCGGCCACCGTCGCGGGCGCGGCGGGACCCGGCCCGACCAGGTCGGCGAGGGGTCGCAACCGGTCCTGTACGGCGAGCGCCTCGGCCTCGGTGCGCGGCCCGGGGCCGGTCACCTCTCCCCTTCGGTCTCCGACCCGGACCGTTGCGTCGCCTGCTTCGACCCGGCCGCCAGCGGGTCCGGGTGGCCGTTGGGTCGTCGACGGGTCAGCCATCGGGTGAGCATGGCCCGCCGTCCCGGCGGGCGCAACGGATCAACGTCGGCGGCGACACACCCGGCCGGGTCCAGCCGGGGTTTTCGCACACCTGTCGGGTAACTTCTTCTGGTCCGAAATTCCGGTCATCGACAGGAGAAGCTCAGCGCATGGGCAAGAAGACGATCCACGTCTCCGACTTCAGCGGCACCGTTCTGCGGCCGGGCGACGAGGTGGTCCGCGTCGTGGTGCTGGAGCACCCCGACCTGGTCGCCGGCCCCGTGCAGCTGGACGCCACCTCGGCCGAGGTGGAGAGCATCGACGACGCCACGCTGGACGTCGCGGTGGTGGAGATCCACGACCAGCACGGCGGCGGCGAGCCCCGCCGGGTGGTGCTGACCGCCAGCGAGTTCGACGCGATGGCCACCGACGTGCCGATGGCCCAGCTGCTCAAGACCGCCGAGCGGGTCCGCCCGCCGAAGGCGCGCAAGGGCGCCGAGAAGCCGGACTACGGCACCATCGAGCATGCCGGCAAGCCGCACCGGGGCCGGGTCACCGAGGAGGAGGCCCGGCTGGTCCGCGAGCAGCTCGACGAGGTCAACAAGCGGCTCGCCGACGCCGGCGCCCGGCAGGTCGACCCGGCCGACCCCGAGCACGCGCTCCGGTACGGCTTCCCCGCCGCCGAAGCCAGCTCTCCGGTGCCGCCCACGGCCTCCTGACGCCCCCGTCGCCGCCCGGCGGTCGCCGGGCGGCGGCGCGAAGGCCCCCGCCCACCCGAAGGGCGTGGGAGCCCCTCCTACTCCTGTGCGGCGGCGAGAGCCTCGGCGACGGTGGCCTCCGTGGCGGCCTTCTCCACGCCGAGCCCGGTGAGCACGCCGGCACCGTTCTCCACCTCCAGCAGGCCGAGCAGGACGTGCTCGGTGCCGACGTGTCGGTGACCGAGCCGCAGCGCCTCCCGCATGGTGAGTTCGAGCGCCTTCTTCGCCCCGGGGTCGAACGGGATCAGGGCGGGCAGCGTGTCGGTCGGCGCCGGCAGGGCCGCGGTCGCGGCCTCCCGCAACCGCTCCAGCGGTACGCCCTGGGCGACGACCGCCCGCGCGGCGAGGCCGTCGGGCTCGCCGAGCAGCCCGAGCACCAGGTGCTCGGGGCGGATCTCGGCGTTGCCGGCGGCGCGGGCCGCCTCCTGGGCCGCGATCACGACGTTGCGGGCGCGCGGGGTGAAGTTGTCGAACCCGCGGTTGGGGTCGAGGGTCGACGGCTCGGTGGACGCCTTCGGCACGAACCTCTTCTGCGCCGCCTGCTTGCTCACCCCCATGCTGCGGCCGATCTCCGTCCAGGACGCGCCGGAGCGGCGGGCCTGGTCGACGAAGTGGCCGATCAGGTGGTCGGCGAGGTCGCCGAGGTGGTCGGCCACCACGACCGCCCCGGAGAGCTGGTCGAGGGTGTCGGTGTGGGCCTTCTTGATCCCCGCGATGAGGTCGTCGAGGCGGATCGAGCTGGACATCTGGGCAGGATTCGTCATGCGTCAACCATAGGTTGACGCAGCCGGATCGTCAACCCCGGGTTGACGATCCGGCTGCGTCGTCAGCGACCCCGCGCCTGCCCGGTCGGCCTGACGACCACCTCGCCTGCGGCCGGCTCCGGCGCTCATGCCGCACTCCCGCTGCGGCCGTCCTCGACCCCGAAGGGGACGGTGCTGACATCGAGGACGGCGAGGGCGTCCTCGCCGGCCCGCCGGACCTCGGCGACGGTCCGGCCGATCATGACCGTCCGGGCGGCCACGCTCGGCAGAGAAACCAGCTCCCCCACCCGGTCTCCCTCGGCGACGAAAACGTCCAGGGCCAGGACACCATCCCGCGCCCGGGCGGCCTCGGCGCCGGTGACCGCCGTCACCAGCCCCGGCCGGACGTGCTTGGTCAGCAGCATCGAGGCCAGGCGCGGCCGGGCCGGCGGGGCCACGTCCAGCGGCTCGCCGGACATCACCGCCAGGTACGCCGCGACGATGTCGTAGGAGTACGAGTATCCGATCATCAGCATGATCGGGCCACCGGCGAGGCGTCCCGCGCACTCCACCAGCCGGACCACGCCGTCCTCCAGGATCCACTCGCTGTGGATGAATCCCGTGTCGAAGTCGACTGCGGCGACCAGCCGCTCCGCTGCGGCGACCAGCTGGGCGTACTGCGCCGGCGGCAGGTCCGGGTCGATGGTCTCGGTCACCGGCACCGGATGCGCACCCGGGGCGACATCGGTGGCCGTGACGTTGCGGAAGAGCACCTCTCCCCCGCGGACCAGCAGGTTCACGTTGTACTGCCGCCCGACCATGCGCCGCTCGGCCAGGTACGACTCCACCGCCGAGAAACGCGTGCTGCTGTGCGCCGGCGGGGCGACCATCCGCTCCCATCCCGCCGGAACCTCGGCGGCGTCCCGGACGATCTGCACCCCGGACGAGCCCGCCCGCGCGGTCGGCTTGAGCACCAGCCCGCCGGGAACCCGCTCGGCGAAGGCCACCGCGTCGGCGGGCGAGCGGATGAGCCGCCACTGCGGGCCGGCGACGCCACCAGCCTCCGCCACCTGGCGTAGCAGGAACTTGTCGCCGAGGGCCTCCGCCGACGCCGGTCCGGCGCCGGGCAGACCGAGGCGCTGGGACAACCGCGCCGCGAACACCACCCCCGCGTCGTCGACCGGGACGACCGCCCGGATCCGCAGATCCGGATGCCAGACGTGGAACAGGTCGGCTGCCATCGGGCGGCGGAAGTCCAGTTCGTACAGGTCGCACTCGGGCCAGTGGGCGGCCAGGTGGGCGCGGGCCCCCCGGGCGTACGCCACGGCCGGCTCCTCAATGATGATCACCCGCAGGTCGCCGACGGTGCGGCGCAGCATCGGCAGCCAACCCTGCACGTACCCGACGAGGACCAGGGCCCGCCGATCGTCCGGACTACTCACCGTGGACACTCCCTATCGATGGCTGGGTCGCGACCCGGTCGACGGCCGCCGCCAGCGATCGGACGGTCGGATTCTGGAAGAGCGTGGCCAAGCCGACGGGAGCACCCAGGGCACGGCTGAGCCGGGCCTCCACCTCGATCAGCCTGAGCGACGAACCACCGGCATCGAAGAAGTTGACATCCGGTCCGAGGGTGTCGCGGCCCAGGGCTGCGGCGCAGACCCGCTCGACCAGCGACACCATGGGCCCGTCGGCACGTGCGGCGGCCGTGGTGGCGATCGCACGCAGCGCGTCGATGTCCGGCTTGCCGTTCGGGGTGAGCGGCATGGCCGCCAGAATCCGCAGGTCACCGGGGTGCATGGTGGCCGGCAGCAGGTCGGCGAGGTGCCGGCGCAAGCCGTCCCCGGTCAGCTCCGGCGGCCCGGCCACGTACGCGGTCACCCCGTCGGGCCCGTCGGCGAGGACACAGTCGGTCACGTCGGGGTGCTCCCGCAGCACCGCCTCGATCTCGTCCAGCTCCACCCGGGTGCCGTTGAGGCTGACCTGCCGGTCGGCCCGGCCCCGGAACTCGATGGTGCCGTCCGGCCGGGCCATCCCGAGGTCCCCGGTCCGGTACACCCGCACGCCCTTCTCGCCAGCCGGGTCCGGCCCGAACCGGTGGGCCGTGCCGGTCGGATCCCCCGGGTACCCGAGGGCCAGGTACGGGCTGCGGACCCGGATCTCGCCCACCGCGTTGACCGGCACAGGGCGCCCGTCGTCGTCGGTGAGCAGGATCTCGGCGGTGGGCGAGGCCGGGCCGACCAGCGGCCGGTTGTCCGTGGTCTCCCGGGATCGGGGACGGCCGTGGTCGATCGTGGCGGCCACCTGGGGGGTCTCGGTGGCACCGTAGTGCGACACCACCCGCGCCCCGGGACAGAGCCGGGCGATACCAGCGACGTCCCGAGCGTCCACCGCGCCGCCGCCGAAGGCGACCAGCCGGACGTCGACCAGCCGGACGCCGGCCGCCTGACCGGCCGCGACGAGCAGCCGCCCCAGGGCGGGGCTCAGGTGCAGAACGGTGATCCGCCCGGCGGCGAGCCAGCCGACCAGCGCGGTCGGCGACGCCGCCTCCGAGGCTGCCGGCAGGTGCACCGGCGCGCCCACCGCCACCGCGACCAGCACCTCACGGAGCAGGGGGTCGTGGCCGACCCCGGCGAGCGCGGAGAACCGATCCTCCCCCGTGAGCCGGTACGCGGCCGGGTACCACTGGAGCAGGGCCGCCAGCGGGGCCGCCGAGGCGGCCACCGGCCGGGGGTGACCGGTGCTGCCGGAGGTGAACGCGAGGTAGGCCGTCCCGGCAGGCAGCGATCCCGGACCGGACATCGGCGCCGCCCCGGCCCGGGCCGCCGGGGCGCCGGTGGCCTCGTCCGGGCGCACGACCGGGCGGTCACCGGTGGCATCGACCACGACCGGGTCGCCGGCGGCGGCCAGCATCCGCTCTCGGCGGATCGGCGGCAGGCCGGCGTCGACCAGCAGAAACGTCCTGGCCCCGGCCAGTGCGGCGACCAGGGCCGCGACCAACGCCGGACGCCGGCCGCCGAGCACCGCCACCGCACGCCGTCGCCCGGGGTCGACGCGGTCCAGCGCCGTCCCGAGGTCGACGACGGCCGTGGCGAGCCGGTCGCCGGTCACCGTCTCGTCACCGGCCAGGACCGCCGGGCGGTTCCCGGTGCGCCGCAGCGCGGCCAGGAGGGTGCGCCCGAGTTCCGCCGCGGACGAGGTGACCGGCGGGTACGCCAGCCAGGGCGACCGTACCGTGCTCGGGTCGGCCCGTCCGACGTCGCCGAGCAGGCGGGCGGCGTCGCGAGGAAGGTCGGCGAGCACCCGGACGCAGTCCTCGGCCAGTGCCTCGATCTGGTCGTGGTCGAACAGGTCCAGGTCGTAGACCAGCTCCAGCCCGAGACCGTCGCGGTCGTCGGCGAAGTACGCCGAGATGTCGAACAACGCTCCCGGCATCGGCGGGGTGAGCACCTCGACCCGGGTCCCCGGGCCGAGGTGCAGCGGCGTCGCCGGATACGACAGCAGGTTGCACCAGATCTGGAAGATCGGGTTGGCGGCGGCGATCCGGGGCGGGGCAAGTTCCCGAACCAGCTCGTCGAAGGGCACCCGCCGGTGGGCCAGGGCCGCGCCGACCTCGTCGGCCACCATGCGCAGGTTGTCCCGCACCGACCGGTTCCGGTCCACGGCCAGGCGCAGGACCAGCGAGTTGTTGAAGAAGCCCACCGAGTCGGCCAGGTCCGCGTCGTCCCGGTCCGCGACCGGGGTGCCGATGACCAGGTCGTCCTGCCCGGTGTACCGGTTGAGCACCGTCGCCAGGCCCAGGGCGAGCAGGGGAAACAGCGGCACCCGATGACGTACCGCGAGGTCGCGCAGCTCTCCGGCCACCTGTTCGGGGAGTCGGTGGGCCACCCGCCCGGCCCGGAACCGGGGGGTGACCGGGCGGCGGCGGGCGAACGGCAGCCGGACCGGCCCGGGCAGGTCGGCCAGCCGCTTCCGCCACCAGGCGAGTTCCGGCTCGACCACGGCCCGGTGCTCCGGGGAACGACCGGCGGCGGCGACCGCGGGGAACTGCACCGGCTCGGGAAGGTTCTCGCCCCGGTACGCCCGGCCGATGTCGCGCTGGACCACCTCGATGGACCAGCCGTCGACCACGATGTGGTGCCCGACGAGGGCCAGGAGGCAGGTGTCCGCCCCGGTGACCAGCACCTCCGCCCGGAACAGGGGGCCGGTGTCCAGCCGGAACGGGCGGCGCACCACCTCGGCCGCCCAGTCCTCGACGGTGCCGGTGGGGTCGGCCACCACCACAAGGCCGCCGGCCTCCGGCGGGTCCGCGACCAGTTGGACCGGCCGGGCGGCGACCATGCCGACCCGGGTACGCAGGGCCGCGTGCCGCCCCAGCACGGTGGCGACCGCGCGGTCGAGACGATCCAGGTCGACCGGACCGTGCAGGCGCAGCAGCGCCGGGACGTGGTAGGCGGAGCAGTGCGGGTACATCTGGTGGAGCAGGAACAGCCCCTCCTGCTGGGGGGCCAGCGGGGCGCTGCGCCGGGCCCCGGTGACCGCGCGGGCGGGTCGCGGCGGCGCGACGGCGGCGGGCCGGACGTCCAGGACGGCGGCGAACCCGCCGACGGTGGATTCGGCCAGCACGTCCGCGACGGTGACGGCCCGTCCGGTCTCCCGGGCCGCTCGCCCGGCGACGACCATCGCGGACAGGGAGTGCCCGCCGTGCGCGGCGAACTCGCTGTCCGCGTTGAGGTCGCGGGCCCCGAAGACCTCCGTCCAGAGCCGGGCGACGTAGCGTTCCCGGTCGGTCATCGGCGGCGCGGCGGATCCGGCGGGGGCGGGGTCGACCGGGGTCGCGCGGAGCAGGGCGGCCACGGCCGCCCGGTCGGCCTTGCCGCTGGCGTTGCGGGGCAGCGCCGCCAGGACCACCAGGTCGGCGGGTACGGCGGCGGCCGGCAGGACGTCGGCCAGGTCGGCACGCCAGGCGCCGGGGTCGGGCCGCCCGGTGACCACCGCCACGACAGCGCCGTCGCGGACCAGCGCCACCGCGTCGGTCACCCCGGGCAGTCGGCGCAACGCGTGCTCGATGTCGCCCAGCTCGATCCGTACCCCCCGGATCTTCACCTGATGGTCCCGCCGGCCGTGGTACGCCAGGTCCCCGTCGGGCAGCCGCCGCACCAGGTCGCCGGTGCGGTACGCCCGCCCGCCCGGTCCGGCGCCGGCATCCGGCACGAACGCCAGGGCGGTCGCCGCCGGCCGTCCCAGATACCCCCAGGCCACCTGAGGGCCGGCGAGGAGCAGCTCACCCAGCTCCTGCGGCCCCACCTCGCGCAGCGCCGGATCGACCACCCGCGCCCGGACGCCGGGCAGGGGCCGGCCGATCACCGGCAGGTCTGCCGCACCGACCCGGGCCACCACCGTGTCCACGGTGCACTCGGTCGGCCCGTAGACGTTGTACGCCCTCGTCCCGGGCCGGGCGGTCAGTTCCGCCCACAGTCCGTCCCCGATGGCCTCGCCGCCGACCAGGATGCGCAGGTCCCCGGACCGGTCCAGGTGCGGCAGCAGCGCCCGCAGGTGGGTGGGGGTGATGTCGAGGTCGGTGACCCGACGGGCGCGTAGCACCTCGGCGAACGCGGCGGGGTCGAGCCGCTCGGCCTCGCGGAGCAGCACCACGGTGTCCCCACGCAGCAGCCGCGACCACTGCTGGACCGAGGCGTCGAAGGACAGGCCGGCGTTCCACGCCACCACGTCGTGTCCCGGCCCGGCCGCCCCGCACGCGAGGAGCCCGCCCGCCAACGCCAGGACCGCCCCGTGCGGCACCATCGCCCCCTTGGGACGACCGGTGGAACCGGAGGTGAAGACCACGTAGGCCAGGTCGGCGGCGGTGACCTCGGGCAGCCGGGCGAGCGCGGCCGGGTCGGCGGTGACCGCCCCGCGCAGCGCGCCGGCCAGCTCCGGCACCACGACGTCCGGGCCGGTCGGGGTGCCCGGTTCGGTGATCAGCCGGGTGACGCCCGCCTCCGCGAGGACCGCCGCCTGACGCCGGGCCGGATGCGCCGGGTCCACCGGGACGTACGCCGCCCCCGCCCGCAGCACCCCGAACAGGGCCACCACCATGTCGACGGAGCGGTCGAGGCGGATGCCCACCACGTCGCCCCGGCCCACCTCGTACCCGGCCAGGGCGACGGCCACCGCGTCGACCCGGCGGCCGAGTTCGGCGTACGTGACAGCGTCGTCGGCGACGACGAGCGCCGTGCGGTCGGGGTGGGCGGCCACGGCGCGGCACAGGGCGGCGGGGATCCCGGCGGGGACGGCGTCCATCCGGCTCAGCCCGCGAAGTCCAGGCTGACCTTGCCGGTCGTGACCCGCGCCCGCATGTCGGTCACGGCCTGCGCCACGTCCTTGAACGGGTACGACCGGCCCGTCTCCATGTCGAGCTGGCCCTTCTTGATCATGCCGAACAGCCCCACCATGGTCTCCGGGAACACCTCGTGCCGGTCGGAGACCAGGTTGTACGCGGAGAAGCCGGCGATGGTGCGGGTGCCGGCCATCAGCGACTCGGGCCGGATCGGGGTGCCGGGCTCCCCCGAGGCCGCGCCGAAGATCACCATCCGCCCGCACGGGGCCAGCGCGGCGAGGGCCGAGTCGAGCTGCGGACCGCCGTGCATCTCCAGAATGACGTCGACCATGCGGCCCCCGTTCGCCTCGACCAGGGCCGCGCCGATGTCGCCGATGGTGGAGTCCACCGTCTCGTCGGCGCCCAGGGCGGCGGCGTGCGCGCGCTTGTCCGGGGTGGACGCCGCGCCGATCACCCGGCGGGCCCCCCACGCCTTGGCGAGCTGCACGGCGATCGATCCGACGCCGCCGGCGGCGGCCATCACCGCGACGGTGTCCCCACGGGTGATCCGGGCCATGGTCCGCAGGATGTGCCAGGCGGTGAACCCCTGGGTGGCCATCGCGAGGGCGGCCCGGTCGGAGACGAAGTCGGGCACGTCGAGGAACTGTTCGGCGACGAACACCTCCGCCCAGGCCCCCTGCCGGGCCCGGCCCAGCATCCGGCGGCCGTCGGCGGTGGTGCCCACCGCCTCGATCCCCGGGCGGTACGGCAGCGGCGGTTTGAGGGAGTAGGTCCCCTCGACGAGGTGGACGTCGGAGAAGTTGACGCCGGCGCTGCTGACGCGGAGCAGGGTCTGGTTGCCGACGGCGACCGGATCCGGTACGTCGTGGATCTCCAGGCCTCCGGGGCCGTGACCGGTCAACGAGATCGCTTGCAAGGGACTTCTCCTAATCGTTGTGTCGCGGGTCAGAGACAGGCGCGGCGGGGCACGGCGGCCAGCACGTCGCGGACGGTGTGGAGCACTTCCTCCCGGGCGGTGTGGACGAAGAAGTGCCCGCCGGGGAAGAACCGTTCGACGGGCGGCGCGACGGTGTGGGCCCGCCACCCGTCGGCCTGGTAGTCGGTGACCGAGGTGTCGCTGACCCCGCGCAGCACCGTGACCGGGAGGTCCAGCGGCGGCAACGGGTCCACGGTCCAGGTCTCCAGGACCTGGTAGTCGGCGCGCAGGATCGGGGTGAACATGGCCAGCAGATCGCGGCTGGCCAGCAGTTCCGGGGGCATTCCGCCGTAGTCGACGGTGCGTTGCAGCAGGGCGTCGTCGCCGAGCAGGTGCATCACGTCGGCGGGGTCCCGGCGGCAGGGGCTGCCGGCCCCGGAGACGATCAGCGCGGCCGGCGGAACGCCCTCCCGGCACAGCTCGCGGGCCAGCCCGAAGGCGACCGCCGCGCCCAGACTGTGCCCGAACAGCACCACCGGCCGGGGTCGCAGCGCGGCGACCTGAGGGGTCAGCCCGCGCAGGATGTCGGTCATCGAGGTCAGCGCCGGCTTGCCGAACAACTGCTCCCGGCCGGGGAGCAGGACGGCGGTGACCGCGGCCAGGCTCGCCAGGTCGGCGCCCCAGTCCCGGAACGGTGCGACGCCGCTGCCCGCGTACGGGGCGACGACCAGCACCGGGCGATCGTCGGCGGGGCCTGGCGGGGGGACGAGACGGGCGACACTCATCGTTGCGCTCCCGGGGACGAGGGGGGTCCGCCGCCGGCGGTCCGCTGGTCGACGCAGGCGATCCGGAACTCGGCGGTGTACCGGCGACCCGCCTCGTCGGTCAGCCAGAGCTGATCGGGGGCGGGCAGCATCTCCACGAAGGTGACCCGCCCCGTCGGCTCGGCCTGGCGCTGTCGCCGGATGCTGGAGAGCACCACCTCCACCGACAGCGGATTGTCGAAGTCCAGGTGGAACGGCTTGCGCTCGCCGCCGACGGTCACGAACACGTGCCGGGGCATGTCCCGGGCCGCGCCGACGGCCCGCAGTTCGGCGTACGCCCGATCGGAGCTGTGCTTCGCGCCAGGCAACTCGGAGCAGGACAACGTCCAGCTCTCGCGCTGCACCACCAGGTCGTCGATGCACAGCCGGGGGCGGTGGTCGGCGGCCGGCAGGACGCCGAACCGGGTGGCCGCCGCGTTGGCCAGCAGCTCACCGAGGACGGTGGGCACATCGCCGGCGTACTCCGGGTCGACCGACGAGGTGATGACGACCCGGTCGCCGACGCGGGTCGCCCGCAGCGCCGACACCGGGAGCAGCCGGGCGCCCCGGGGGTGGTACGGCACGCCGGAGCCCAGCCCCAGATAGGTGGCGGACGGCGACAGATACGCCGACGGCGGGACGGTCCGGGAGTTGATCTGCTCGTGGTCCAGCGGGTACAGCGGCGTCACCCGCTCGGCCGGGGCGCTGCCGTCCAGCCATCCGTGCCACCGGTCACGGTCCGGGTGCCAGGCGTCGGCGGCCACCAGGTCCATGGTGTTGTGGGCCGGGTGCAGTTCGCCGAGGACGGCCAGGAACCGCCCGTCGCGCAGGTCCGCCGCAGACCGGGCAGCGATCATCAGGTCGGGGCTGTACAGCCGGGTGCCGCGCCACCCCGCCACGTCGTGGGCGAAGGCGGACTCGACCATGGGACGCAGGGCGGCCGCGTCGTGCCCGATCCGCCGCCGGCCCGGCTCGGCCCCGGCGACCAGGAGGTCCTGCCAGGTCCGGCGCAGCCGCTGCGCGACGGCGTCGGCCGGGGACCAGGCACCCCACTCGGTCGTGCCGGCCACCGCCGTCAGGACCACCGTCAGCGGCACCCCGGCGCCGGGGGCCGACTCCTGCGCGGTGATCAGGTCCGCGACGAACCGCTCGTACTCCTGGGCCACGGCCCGGGTGAACCAGGCCGCGCTGAACAGCAACAGTTCCAGGGCGGGACGGATCCGGTCCAGCACGTCGGCGCCGAGGCGGACCGGAAGGTCGCCGAGGCAGTCCTCGTAGGCCACTCCCCGACCGGCGTAGAAGCGACCGGCACCACGCTGGGCAGCACGTCCGGTGATCCCGACGAACGACTGGTCGAGGCCGTCGAGGGCAGCGGCGAGCCGGTCGGCGTCCCCGGCGGCGTCGGCGACCCGGTTGCGGGCCGCCACCAACCCGGCCAGGTCCGCCTGCGCCGCCACCCGACGTCGCGAGTCGGCGACCCGGGCGAGCTGGCCGCGCAGGTGCGCCTCCGGGTCGACCCGCCGGGGCACCACCAGCCCGGCGGTGAGGACTCCCATCGCTCGCAGCCGGGTCAGGGCGGCGTCGACCTCCGGCGCGGGGTGGTCGGCGAGTTCGTCCACCACGTCGGCGACGGTCCGGGTGCCGTCGCACACCTCGACGACCCGGCGCGGCAGCGCGGCCAGCCGCAACGGGGCGTTGTCGGCGAGCAGCACCCCGTCGGCGACGACCGCCACCCCGGCGGCCAGCCGCGGGATGGTCCACGGGTCGAGGCCGTGCCGGGTCTCGATCTCGGCGGCCACCGCCCGCAGCGCCCAGTGCTCGAAGAACACTCCGCGCCGAAGCAACCGGTTGGTCACCGGACCGACCTCGGTGGCGCCGGTGGTGACCGAGCCCCAGACGATCGGCCCGAAGAACCCGATGGTGTCGTTCTTCGCGCAGTACCGGGCCGCGTACGCCCAGAGCCGACGCTGCGCCTCGCGGCGTCGCTTCGGTCGCGTGGAGTCGAGGTTCCGCCGCGCCTGCTGGAACATGCCCCGGTTCTGCCAGGTCAACGCCTCGGCGAACAGCGGCTGCCGGACGATCTCGGCCAGGGCCCGTTCCCCGACGGCCCGCGCGGAGGCGTGGTCGGGCCCCGGCTCGACGAGGATCCAGTCCATCGGCATGCCGGCCACCCGGGCGAAGACCGACGGCAGGAGTGCCCAGTCCGGCCCGTAGGGCAGCGGGCCGGCCGGTTCGTGCGGGGCATGGTCGATCGCAGCAGTCACTGTGGTTCCAGCGCCCGGCGGAGGCTGAGCGGGCGCATGTCCACCCACACCTTCTCGATGTGGTCGAGGCACTCCCGGACGCGCCCGGTCACCCCGACCTCGCGCCACCCGTCCGGTACCTCCCGGTCGACCGGCCAGACGGAGTACTGCTCCTCGTGGTTGACCACGACGGCGTAGATGATGGTGTCGTCGTCCTCGTCAAACAGCGCCATGAGTCTTCTCCTCCTCGATGTGGTCAGGCAGGTTCTCCATCTCCTCGCTGAACAGGGCGGCGAACTTCTCGATGCCGGCCTGGTCGAAGTGCGCGGAGCTGTAGTTGACGGCGAACTGGAACCGGCCGTCCGCGACGCCGGTCTCCACGTCGATCAACTGGTCGCGGAGGGTGGTCGGGTCGGCGATCAGCGCCGGCACCGGCACCACGCTCAACCCGTGCCGTTGTGAGCCGTCGACGTCGGCCGACATGGTCCCGGTGTGGTTCAGCGCGATCTGTGGCAGCGGAACATCGGCCAGCGCCGACCGCGGTTCGGCGTCGCGGAGCAGCCCGAACGACGACACCGGGCGGGGCACCGACTCGACCAGCCGGCGCACCCGCCACCAGGTGTCGGAGAAGGACTCGGTGGGCCGGTACGGCACAGTCGCCGGGTAGAGCGCGGTGAACCACCCGACGGCGGCGCTCGTGTCCACCCCGCCCAGAGCGGTGTCCCGGCCGTGGGTCTCCACGAACAGGTACAGGTCCTCCCCGGACCACCGGCTGTAGGCGCGGGAGAACACGGCCAGGAGGGTGACCAGGACCGGGCTGGCGGTGCCGCCGTCGGCGCGCAGCCGATGCAGCGTGTCGGTGGCCGCCGGGGACACCGCCCCCTCGACGCTCCGGACCCCGGCCAGGGTGTTCTCCCCGCCCGACCCGGTGGTCGGGACCGGCCGGGGCGTGCCGATCGTCGACAGCCAGGCCGACTCCAGCTCCCGCAGGGACCTGATCTCCCCGGCCGCCGCGACGGCGTACTCGGGGTAGCCGGCCATCGGCGTGTCCCGGGGCGGTCCACCGGCGGCCAGGGCGGTGTAGTTGCCGAGGAAGTCCTGGAGCACCAACCGCCACGAGTAGATGTCCATCACCAGGTGATGCACGGCGAAGTAGAGGGTGGTCTCCTCGTCGTCGAGCACCACCAGGCAGGACCAGAGCGGGCTGGCGGCCAGGTCGTGGCCGGAACGGTGGCCGTCGAGCAGCGACCGGTGGGTGGCCGCCCGATCGTCGGGACGCCCCCGCAGGTCCACCACCCGGAGGGTCACCAGCGCGTCGGGTGCCGCCTCGACCCACTGCCGCCAGCCGTCGGAGGTGCGCCGGAACCGGGTCCGCAGGGCGCCGTGCCGGCGAGCGACGGCCTCCAGCGCCGCCCGCACGGTGTCCGGGTCGAGGACCTGGGCCAGCCGTACGCCCTGGGCCATGTCGAAGTGGGCCGGGTCGGCGCCGGCGTGGTCCAGGAACAGCCGCTGGATCGGCAGCAGCGGGACCTCACCCTCGTGGACCGAGGTCGCCACGGCCGGGTCGGGCTCCCGGGCGTCCACGTAGGCGGCCAGCTCAGCCACCGTCTGGTAGGCGAACACATCGCGCGGCTGCAGGTCGATGCCCTGCCCGGCGGCCCGGCCCTTGACCCGCAACCCGGCGATCGAGTCGCCGCCGAGGTCGAAGAAGTTGTCCCGGACACCGACCAGGTCGACGCCGAGGACCTCCCGCCACACCTCGGCCAGGATCCGCTCCGTCGGGGTGGACGGCTCGACGTGGCCGGTCACGGTGGGACGGCCGTCCACGGTGGCCGGCAGCGCCGCGCGGTCCAGCTTGCCGTTCGCGGTGACCGGCAGGGCGTCGACCTGGGCCAGCATCGGCACGGCGTACGACGGCAGCAGGGCGCGCAGGTGGGCCCGCACCTGTTCGGTGTCCAGGGCCGCGATCGGGGAGGTCACGAACGCCACCAGGTGTCCGTCGCGCACCGTGACCGCGGCGCCGGCCACGTCGGGGTGGACGAGGAGTGCCGCCTCCACCTCCTGCGGCTCGATCCGGTGCCCGTTGACCGACAGTTGCGCGTCGACCCGGCCGAGCAGGTGCAGCCGTCCCCGCCCGTCGATGGTGCCCAGGTCGCCCGTGCGGTACGCCCGCGCGCCGGCGCGGCCGGGGCGGACGTCGGGGACGAACCGCAGGGCGGTGCGGGCCGGGTCCCGGTCGTATCCCCGGGCGAGCGTGGGGCCGCTGAGCCACACCTCGCCCCGGGCCCCCACCGGGACCAGCCGGCCGGCCCCGTCCACGAGGAGCGCGTCCACCCCCGGGTACGTGGCGTCCAGCCAGAGCGTCTCGGCCTGGCCGGCGACGGTGCCGAGCACCGCGTACGCGCTGTCGATGCTGGTCTCGGTGATCCCGTACGCGTTGAGCACCCGGGTCCGCGCGCCGGCGACCCCGGCAAGGCGGACGTAGTCCCGGGCGAACCAGGACTCCCCGCCGATCAGGACGGTGCTGAGCTGGTCGAGGCGCTGCCCGGACAGCTCCGCCTCGTCCATCAGGGGGCGCAGCAGGCTGGGCGGGATGTCCACGACGTCGACCTGCTCGTCGAGGATCAGGTCGAGCAGCGCCGCGGGGTCCTCCCCGGCCGCCCGGGAGGCCACGACCACCGTCCGGCCGGCGCACAGCGCCCGGAGCATCTCGCCGATCGCCACGTCGAAGGCCGGGTTGGCCAGATGCAGGTGGTTGCGGGTACGGGCGGCGAACGAGTGGGCCGTCTCCCAGCCCGCCACCGCCGCGGCGAGTGCCCCGTGCTCGACGACGACCGGCTTGGATCGTCCGGTGGTCCCCGAGGTGAAGATCGTGTACGCCGCGTCGGTGCGGCCCGCCTCCACCGGCTCCCGCACGTCGACACCGTCGTTCTCTGCGTCTACGTCACCGCCTGCGTCTGCGTCTGCGTCGGCGAGGAGATCGGCGTCGGCGTCGGCGAGGAGATCGGTAAGGGTCAGCACCGGGGCGTCGGCCGCCGCAACGGCCGGGGCGTCGGTGAGGACCACGGTGGGGTCGACCTGGGCCAGCAGCGCGGTGGTCCGGGCCGCCGGCCAGGCCGGGTCCAGCGGCACGAACTGGCCCCCGGCGAACCACACCGCGAGGGTCGCCGCGACCCGGTCGACGCCGCGATCGGCGAGGAGGGCGACCGTCCCGCCGGGGACGACACCGTGTCGGCGCAGCCGTCCGGCCCCCCGGTCGGCGGCTCGGACCAGCGCCGCGTAACTCACCCGGCGGGAACCGTCGACCACCGCCACCGCGTCGGGGGACGCCGCCGCCACGGCCCGGAGGACCGCCGGCACCAGCGGCGGCTCCGCGACAGCCGGCGTCCCGCCGGTCAGCGTCGGTGCCGCCGGCACCGCCGTCAGCAGGTCGGACACCCCGGACGCGCTGCCGTCGGCCAGCGTCCGGAGCACCGCGACGAACCCGTCGAGCATCGCCTGGGCCGCCAGAGCCGGGACCTTGGCGTCGTCGTGGAACAACTCGACCACCGTCTCCGCCCCGCCCGCCACGCTGAGCACGAGCGGGTGGGCGAGCTCCTCCCGGGAGGTGGCCGCGACGATGGCCACCGGGGGACGCCGGTCACCGAACCGGTCGTCGGTGATCAGCGGGTAGTTCTCGACCACCACGATGGTCTCGAAGAGACTCCGGTGTCGGGGCACCTCGGCCACCGACCGGATGTCGCGCAGCGACGCCTCCTCGTACTCCCGGCTGGCCAGGAAACGCCGCTGGAGGTCCTGCAACCAGGTCGCCACCGGCACCCGTCGGGGCACCCGGGCCCGTACCGGAAGGGTGTTGATGAACAGGCCGACCATCGTCTCCGACCCGGGCACGGCCGCCGGCCGCCCGGAGACGGTGGCGCCGAACATGACGTCGTCGCGGCCGCTGAACCGGGCCAGGACGACCGTCCAGGCGGCCTGGACCAGGGTGTTGAGGGTGACCCGTTCCTGCTTGGCCCGCTGGACGAGCCGGGTCGACTCCACGGGCGGCAGGGTCGCGGCGAGGACCTGGCGGCCCTGGTCGACCGCACCGGGCGCCGGCGCCGGCAGGGGCGTCGGCTCCGTGAACCCCCGCAGTGCCCGCCGCCAGTGCTCCAGCACCTGCACCCGGTCCCGCCCGGCGACCCACCGCAGGTAGTCGCGGTAGTCGGCGGTCGGGAGGAGATCGATCGGGGCCCCGGCGCACCGCTGGCCGTACGCGACGAAGACGTCACTGACCACGATCGGGATGGACCAGCCGTCGATCATGATGTGGTGGGAGGTCCACACCATCTCCCACGTGCCGTCGGCGCGTTCGAGAAGCCGTACCCGGTGCAGGGGCGCGCGTTCCAGGTCGAACCCGGCGTCCAGGTCCCGCCGGAGGTGCTCGTCGAGGGCGTCGTCGTCGTGCACCCCGTCGACGACCTCAAGCAGGTCGAACGGCTGCCGGTACACGGCCTGCACCGGGGCGGTCAGGCCCGTGTACGCCACGCAGGCCCGCAGCGCCTGGTGCTTGGCGGCGACCGCGGTCCACGCCGCCCGCAGCGCATCGGCGTCCACCGCCCCGCGCAGGGTGTAGCGGACCTGACTGAGGTACGCCCGGGCGTCCCCGGCATCGAGGGACTCCAGCAGCATTCCCTCCTGCAGCGGGGTCAGCGGGTAGATCGCCTCGACCATGCTCGGGCCGCTCATTGGGAACGTTCCTCTCCGTTGCTGCTCAGCCGCTCGATCAGGGCACGGGCGGTTTCCTCGTCGAGACCGGCCAGGCTGATGTCGACGCCGTCGAGCGGCGCGGCGGGGTGGGCCGCCCGCCCGGGCTCGCCGGCCTGATCGGTGATCCCGCCGGCGTTCGGCCGCACCCCGCCACCGGCCCGGGTGGCCCGGTCCGACGGGCCCGACCGATCCGACGGGCCCGAGCCGGTCGGGTCGGCTGTGCCGTCCGTGCCGGCTGTGCCGTCCGATCCGGCACGTCCGTCGGCCGGGACCGGTGCGTCGGCGGATGCCGGCCCGGCAGGCACGGCCGTCGACGCTACGGATACGGCAACCGTGGTCGCCCCGGCAGCCACCTCCCCCAGGGTCTGCGGGCCGAGCATGTCGGCCACCGCGACCTGGAGCCCCCGCGCCTTGGCCCGGGCGACCGTCCGCAACGCGGAGATGGAGTCCCCACCGAGGTCCAGGAAGTTGTCGTGGACGCCGACCCGGTCGGCGCCGAGGACCTCCCGCCACACGTCGGCCAGGGTCCGCTCGGCGGCGCTGGACGCCGCGACGAACGTCGCCGTCGACACGTCCTGGGTGAACACCACGTCCGGCAACCGCCCCCGGTCGACCTTGCCGTTGGCGTTCAACGGCAGGTCGTCGGCACGGACCAGGCGGGGCACCAGGTGACCGGGGAGCAGGTCCCGCAGCCGCCCCCGCAGGGCGGCGAGGTCGACCTCGTCCCGCGTCGGGACGACGAACGCCACGAGTTGACCGTGCCGTACCGCGACCGCCGCCCGGGCGACCTCGGCGAGCCCGGCCAGCGCCGCCTCGATCTCCCCCGGCTCGATCCGGTACCCGTTGAGCTTGACCTGGTCGTCGACGCGACCGGCGAAGTGGAGCACCCCGTCGGCCCGCCGGTGGGCCCGGTCCCCGGTGCGGTACATCCGCGATCCGGGCGGCCCGAACGGGTCGGGGACGAACCGCAGGGCGGTCCGCGCCGGGTCGTCGAGGTAGCCGCGGGCCAGCCCGGCGCCGCCGACGAAGACCTCACCGACCATCTCGTCGGGCACCTGCCGCAGCCCAGCCCCGATGACGTGGGCGGCCTCACCGGGCAGCGCCCGGCCGACCGGCACCACCGCCGGGTCGAGGTCGTCCGGGGTCACCGGGTGGACGGTGGACCAGATGGTGGTCTCGGTCGGCCCGTACCAGTTGTGCACCGCACCGGCCCGGTCCAGCAGCGACCGCCCCAGCCGGGCGGTCAACGCCTCACCGCCGGTCCACGCCTCGATCCCGCGCAGGTCGGCGTCCCCGGCGAGCAGTTCGGTCCAGAGCGAGGGGGTGGCCTGGACCATGGTCACCCCGGCGCGACGCACCACCGTGGCGAAGTCGTCCGGGTCGAAGCGCCCGCCCCGGTCGAAGACGACCACCCCGGCGCCGTGGGCCAGCGGGATCAGCAGTTCCGCGACGGAGATGTCGAACGACGCGTTGGTGGCGGCCAGCATCACCGCCCCCGGGGCGTACCGGTCGCCGATCGCGACGTCGAACGCGCTCAGCGCGCCGTGCGGGATCATGACGCCCTTCGGCTCCCCGGTCGACCCGGAGGTGAACATCAGGTACGCCAGCTCCCCCGGGTGCGTGGCGACCGGGGGCCCGGCCGGCGTGGGGTGTGCCGCCAGGTCGTCGACGTCGAGGACCGGGACGTCCGGGTCCAGGCGGGGCCGGGTGGGGGTGGCCGCGACCACGTACCGCAGGGCCGCCCGGTCGCGGATCACCCGCTGGCGGGCCGCCGGCAGGTCGGGGTCGACCGGGACGTACACCGCGCCGACGCAGAGGACGGCAAGGACGGTCACCACCAACCGGTGGTCGCGCGGCAGGCAGACCCCGACGGTGTCGCCCCGCCCGACGCCGGCCGACCGCAGCCCACCGGCGGCCCGCCCGACCGCGTCGGCCAGTTGCCGGTACGTGAGCACGGCGCCACCGGCGTCGCGCACCGCGACCCGGTCCGGCCAGCGGGCCGCCCGGTCGATGACGGTCTCGTGCAGCCCCGGGACGGCGCCCGGATCCGGCGCCGGGGTGGCGGTCGGGGCGTCCCCCGTCGACCACGCCACGTCGGCCACCGGCAGGCTCGGGTCGGCGGCCATCGCGGTGAGCACGGTGCGGTAGCAGGAGACTAGGGACTCCACGGCGGCGTCGGTGAAGTGCCGTGGGGAGGCCATCAGGATGAGGACCAGGTGGTCGCTGTCGTCGGCGGCACCGTGGTCGAACGACACGTACAGGGGGTAGTTGGTGGGGGCCTCCTCCTCCAGGTGCCCCACCCGGCGGACGTCGCCGCCGCTGCTCACCCGCTTCATCGCGTGGAACCGGGTGTAGTTGAAGGCGGTCGTCATCAGCTGCTGCCGGCCGAACGCCAGCTCCGTCGCCACTCCCGGGTAGGTGCGGAAGCGCAGCAGCCGGCTCTCCTCGGCCAGGCAGGCCCGGGCCAGGTCGGCGAGGTCGCGCCCGCCGACGCTGACGGTCAGCGGCAGGGTGTTCAGGTACAGGCCCCGGGTCTGGGTGCTGCCGGCCGTCTCCGGCCGGCCGTTCGTCACCATCCCCAGGGTGACCACGTCCGCGTTGGACAGGACGGACATCACCACCGCGTGCGCCGCCAGCAGCAGGCTCTTCATCGGCAGGCGCAGCCGGACCGTCGCCGCCTCCAGCCCGCGTTGCACCTCGGGGTCGAGCGGCAGCAGGGCCCGCTGCCGGTGCCCCGGCCCGCCGCCCTCGGTCCTGGTCGGGATCCGCACCGGCCGGGCCCGGGCGATGACGTCCCGGAACAGCTCGACCGCCGCCGGGTCGGCCAGGGCGTGCCGCTCCCGCCAGACGTGGTCGCCGAACGAGTCCGGCGGCGGGACGAGCCGGGCGAGTGGCCGGTTGTCCCGGGCGGCGGCGCACACCCGGTCGTACTCCTCCAGCACCTCGGTCAGGGTGGAGGTGAAGCTCCAGCCGTCCAGGATGGCGTGGCACTCCACCGCGCTGAACCAGAACTCCGTGTCGGAGACCCGGTGGGCGGTGAACCGGACCAGGGGCGGGCGGGTCAGGTCGAACGGCCGCCGGCGCTGCTCGGCCATCCACGCCCGCAGGCCCCGTTGGACCTCGGCGTCGTCCCGGCCCCGCCAGTCGACCACGGGCAGGTCGACGCCGACGTGCCGCCAGACCAGTTGCACCGGCTCGGAGCAGGTGGCGAGGTCGAATCCGCTGCGCAGCACCGGGTGCCGCTGGACGACCCGGTCGAACGCCTGCCGCAGCAGCTCACCGTCGAAGACGGCGCACCGGACCCGGGTGGTGGTGACGTTCAGGTAGCTGTTCTGTTCCAGCTGGTGAAAGAGCATCCCCTGCTGCAGCAGGGTCAGCGGGTGCGCGTCCTCCACCCCGGCGGGCAGCCGGTCGGAGTCGGCGGGGGCGAGCAGGTGCCGGTGGTCCGCCCGGCCGACCGGCGCGGACCCGGCCTCCGTGGGCTCCGCCACCGTCGTGCCGGGGACGGCCGCGATCACGTCCCGGATCGACTGGTGGTCGAAGATGTCGGCGACGGTGACCGGCAGTCCCCGGGCGGACATCGCCGTGGCCGCCTGGACCGCCAGGATCGAGTCGCCGCCGAGGGCGAAGAAGTTGTCGGTGACCCGGACGTCGGCGACGCCGAGGAGGTCCCGCCAGACCGCGACCGCCGCCCGTTCCCGGTCGTCGACGGGGTGCCCGCCGTCGGCCGGGCCGGACCGCTGGGGGGCCAGGTCCGTGGCCAGGGCCAGCAGGGCCCGCCGGTCGAGCTTGCCGTTGACGGTGCGGGGCAGCCGGTCGAGCCGGTGCACCCGGGGAACCATGTGGTCGGGGAGCCGGACGGCGACGAAGGCGCGGATCTGATCCGGTTCGGCCGCCGGGTCGGCCTGCACGAAGCCGATCAACCCGACGCCGGCCCGCCCGACCCGGGCGGCGGTCACGGCAGCGTCCGTCACGTCGGGGTGGGCGAGCAGGGCGTGCTCGACCTCGGCGGGTTCGATCCGGAATCCGCGTACCTTGAGCTGCTCGTCGACGCGCCCGAGGTAGTCGAGGTCACCGTCGGCGCGCTCACGGACCCGGTCGCCGGTGCGGTACATCCGGCCACCACCGCCGGTGAGGTCGGGGACGAACCGCAGGGCGGTACGGGCCGGGGAGCCGGCGTACCCGAGGCTCACCCCGGCTCCCGCGACCATGAGTTCCCCGGCGAACCCGACGGGCTGGCGGTTGAGGTCGGCGTCGACCACCACCGTGGCGAGGGTGGGCAGCGGCCGGCCGATCGGGCTCGCGACGCCGACGTCGTCGCGGGTGATGTCCCGCCACGTGACGTGCACGGTCGTCTCGGTGATGCCGTACATGTTGACCATGCGAGGGGTCCGGTCCCCGAACCGTTCGAACCATCCCGCCAGGGTGGCCGGCCGCAACGCCTCACCGCCGAACACCACGAGCCGCAGCGAGTCCGGCTTCCCGAGGTCGTCCGCGACGACCGACTGGGTCAGCGACCCGAACGCGGTCGGCGTCTGGTTGACGACGGTGACCCGTTCGTCGCGGAGCAGTTGGAGGAACCGCTGCGGGGTCCGCGCGGTGTCCCGGTCGACCAGGACGACGGTGGCGCCGTCGACCAGCGGCGCCCAGATCTCCCACACCGAGAAGTCGAACGCGACCGAGTGGAACACGCTCCACCGGTCGTCGGGGCTCAGGCCGAGCAGGTCCCGCGCCCCGTCGATCAGGGAGCCGAGGTTGGCGTGGGTGACGGCGACGCCCTTCGGGGCGCCGGTCGAGCCGGAGGTGTAGATCCGGTACAGCGGGGCGGACCACGGGATCGGCGAACGCTCCGGTGCGGTGTCCGGTCGCGGTGCCCGCCGGCAGTCGTCGACGTCCACGACCCGCCGGCCGGACGGCACCTCGGGAATGCTCGCGTCGGTGATCACGGTGTCGACGCCCGCCTGGTCGAGGATCTGGCGGATCCGGTCCAGGGGGTGTTCGACATCCAGCGGGACGTAGGTGCGGCCCGCCTTCGCCGCCGCGAGGATGGCGGCGAGCATCCCCGGGGTGCGACCGGTGAGGACGGCGACCGGTGGGCCGTCCGGGCCGGCCGGGGCCTCCGGGCAGTCCGAGGCGTCCGAGGCGTCCGGGCGCAGCCGGGCCGCGATCTGGTCCGCCCAGGCGTCCAGTTCGCCGTAGGTGGTCCCATCGGCGACCGCGATCCGGTCGGGGTGGCGGGCGGCGGTCTCCTCGAACCAGCCCACCACGCCCCGGTTCCCCCGTCCGGTCCACCCGGGGGCGACGGCCGGGCGGCGGTCGTCGAGGCGGACCGCCGACAGGGCGGCCTGCGGTCGGGCCACCACCGCGCTCAGCGCCCGCCGGTAGCTGTCCAGCAGGGAGCGGGCGATGTCGGCGGGGTACACCGCGATGTCGTGCTCCAGCCACAGCCGGGAGCCGGCCCCGACGTCCTCCACCTGCAGGGTCAGGTCGAACTTCGCGGTGCCCAGGTCGACGTCGAGCCGTTCCACCACCAGCCCGGCCACCTGGGTCGCCTCCCGCTCCCGGGTGCGGTGGTGGCTGAACACCGCCCGGACCGGCGTCCGGTCGCCGCCCCGGGCCCCTCCGGCGAGGTGATCGGCCACCTCGTCGAACGGGGTGTCCCGGTGGGCGATCGCCTGGATCAGCGCCCGCTGCTCGGCACGCAGCAGGTCGGCAACGGTGGTTGCCGCGCGGGTCGGGTTGCGCAGGCAGACCAGGTTGACGAAGTTGCCCAACGCCCCGGCGTCCTGCTTCGCGCGGAGACTGACCGGGACTCCGACGAGGATGTCGTCGTGGCTGTACAAAGCCCGCAGGACGAGCCGGTACGCGGCGGCGAAGACCGCCGGCCGGGTCACCCCGTACCTCCGGACGAGGGCGTCGATCCCCTCGTTCAGGTCGGCGTCGAGGCGGTGGCCGACGCGCCGGCCACGGCGGGGTCCGGCCGGGCGGGCGCCTGTCGTGGGCGGGTCCACCGGCTCGACCCCGTCCAGGTTGGCCCGCCACCAGGCCGTGCTCTCCGGCGACCGGGTCGCCGGCGGGTGCTCGCGGGGCACGACCGGCGCGGGGCGCTGCGGAGCGCCCGCGTACCCGGCGAACAGCTCGGTGAGCAGGGTGTCCAGCGCGGCGCCGTCGACCACGATGTGGTGGGCGGTCAGCAGGGCGACGGTACGGGTGCCGTCGCCGGCCAGCCGCAACCGCGCCAGCGGGGCGGTACGCAGATCGAACGGCTCCGCCGCCGCGGCGGACAACCAGGTGCCCAGGTCCGGTGGGGTCTCGACGACCGGGGCCGGGGGGTGCGCCGCCGGCATCGTCTCGGCGTACGCGGTGCCGTCGTTGTCGGCGAACCGGGTGCGCAGGGTGGGGTGTCGGGCGACGAGCCCGGCGAACACGGCGGCGAGCCGACCCGGGTCCAGGTCGCCCCGGATGGCGACGGCTGCGGCGACGATGTACTCGGGGCTGCCCGGGTGCAGCCGGTCGAGGAACCACAGCCCGGCCTCGCTGGGCTGCAACGCCCGCCGATCGGCGCCCACCCCGGTGCCGGGGCCCCGCTCCGCTGCCGCCGGCGGGGGCGTGAGCCCGGCGGCGGCCAACCGGCGCTGGAACTCGGCCATCCGCTCCGGATCGTTGAGCTGCAACGTCATTGCGGGCTGCCTCCGAATACCTCCAGCGCGATGCTCGCTGTCGGCCCGGCGCTGTCGCCGGCGATGGCCCGGATCTCGTCCGCCGTCGCCGTGACCGTCCGTACCTCGAACGCCCGCGCGATCGGAAAGTCGATGCTGAAGATGCGCTCGATGGTCTCCACCACGTGCAGGAGCGCGATCGAGTGTCCACCGGCCTCGAAGAAGTCGGTGGTGGCCGACGGGACCGGGACGTGCAGGTTCGCCTGCCAGACCGCGGCGACCAGTCGGACGACCGGGTCGTCGTCCGAGGCAGCGGGCCGGTCGGGCTCGGCGGCGTGGCCCCCGAGCCGGGCCAGCAACGCCTGCCGGTCGATCTTGCCGTTGTCCGACACCGGCAGGGCCTGGACCGGCACGACGACCGGGACCGCCTGCGGGACGAGCCGGGACTCGGCCCAGGACCGCACCTGGACGGCCAGGTCACCGGGCTCGGCGGCCGGATCGCGGGCGACCACGGCGGCGGCCAGCCGCGCCGTCCCGCCCTCGCCGACGAGGACGACCGCCGCCGCCTGCACCCCGGGGTGGGCGGTCAGGCACGCCTGCACCTCCCCCAGTTCGATCCGTACCCCACGCACCTTCACCTGGTCGTCACGGCGACCGAGGAAGACCAGCACGCCGTCGGCACGGCGACGAACCCGGTCACCGGTGCGGTACATCCGGGCCCCGGTGCCCTCAGGGTCGGGCACGAACCGCAGGGCGGTGTCCCGGGGGGCCTCGATGTAGCCCCGGGCGACCAGGGGCCCGGCCACGTACGCCTCGCCCTCGGTGGCCGGGCGGGCGTCGTCGTCCAGGACGTGCAGCCGGTTCGGGGTGAGGGCCACACCGACCAGCGCCGATCCGGGCTCGGCAGCGGCCTGGACACCGGCGCAGATGATCGTCGCCTCGGACGGGCCGTAGAACACGCTCGGCCGGGCGCCCGCCGCGCGCAGCGCGGACAGCAGGTCGGCTGATACCGGCTCGCCACCGGTGCCGACGGCGACATCGCGCACGGCGTCGGCGTCCAGGCGGAGCACCTCCTGCCAGAGGCTGGGGGTGGCGAAGGACGCTGTGGGCCAGCCATGTCCCCGAGCGGTGGCGAACGCCCGCACCACCGGGGCCGGGTCGAAGGTGACCGACTCGGTCGGGTAGACGACCGGGCCGCCGCGCAGGGCCGGCCAGCAGAGTTCCAGCACGCTCGCGTCGAAGGTCGGCGCGGCGAGCCCGACCAGGCACCGCGCTCCCGTCCACGGGGCGAAGGCGCCGAAGGCGTCGAGGAACGCGGCGAGCTGGCCGTGCTCCACCACGACGCCCTTCGGCTCCCCGGTCGAGCCGGACGTGTGGATGATGTACGCCGCCTCGGACGGCAGCGGACGGTAGCTGGACGCATCGGTGGGCCCGGGCCCGACGTGCTCCGACGGGCCGGCGGGGGCGTCGAGCGGCCAGGCGATCCGGGTCAACTGCGCCCCGCCGGTGTCGCCGTCCGTAGCGGGGACATCGTCGGCGCCCCGGTCGGCGACCAGCCATCCGGCGGCGCTGACCGAGGCGATCCGGCGCACCCGGTCCACCGGCGGGGTCGGGCCGAGCGGCACGTACACCGCGCCGAGCCGCCACAGCGCGTGCGCCACGACCAGCGTGTCCAGCCGGGTCGCCAGCGACACCAGCACCGGCTGTCCACGCTCGACACCCGACGCCCGCAGCCCGGCCGTCACCGCGCTCACCTGCCGGTCCAGCTCCGCGAAGTCGTACACCCGCTCGCCCTGCACGACGGCGGGCCGGCCCGGCTGCCGCGCCACCCGGTCGGCCAACCGGTCGACCACCCCGGTCGCGGCGCCGGCCCACCCGACGTGAGTCTCGTCGCCCAGCTCCGCCACCAGCAGGTCCACCAGGTCGGCGGCCCGACGCCGGCCGACCTGGCCGGAGTCGAACCGGACGGCCAGGGTGTGCGCCCGGCCGTTGGCGGTGACGGTGAGCACCAGAGGCGCCGGCAGGCCGAGCGGGGTCGGCTCGAACCAGTCCACCCGCAGTCCACCCACGGTCGCGGCCTCGTGGCCCTGCTCCCAGCCCACCATCGTCCGGAATGCCGGGACTGCCCGGTCCGGCCGCCGGTCGGCGAGCGCCGTCACCCGGTCGAAGGGCACGAACCGGTACGAGTACGCCGCAGCCAGGCTCTCCTGGACCCGGGCGAGGTGCTCGGCCCGGGTGCCGTCGGTCGGCACCGCGCGGACGGCTGCCGTGTTGAGGAACGGTCCCGGGACGTCGGCGCCCGTCCCGTCGCGCAGCGACACCGGCAACCCGACGGCGAAGCCGGTGGAACCGCTCCACCGGGCCAACGCTCGCTGCCAGGCGGCCATCACCACCGAGTACGGGGTGACGCCGTGGCGCCGGGCCACCGCGTCGGCGAGATACGCGTCGACCGGCACCGTGAGCCGCCGGGTCGCCGCGTCCCCCGGGTCCGGGTCGGCGGCCGACAGGTCGAGGTCGACCGTGCCGGCCAGCGCCCGTACGGCGTCGGGCAGCCGGTCGGCCGCCCGCCGGGTCCCCTCCTGCGCCCAGGCGGCGTCCGGGTACTGGATCACCGGGTCCCGCCGGACCGACTCCCCCCGGCGGGCGCGCTGGTAGTTGTCGAGGAGTTCCCGGACCAGGATGCCGACCGAGTCGCCGTCCACCGCGATGTGGTGCACCGCCAGGTGCAGCACGTGCTCACCGTCGTCGAGCACGCTCAGGTACGGCCGGAACCACGACTCCCGAAGGTCGAACGACCGACGGATCTCCGCAGCCACGGCCCGGTCGGCGTCGGCCGCGTCCCGGGCGGTCCGGAGGGCGAGGTGACCGGCGAGGACGTCCTCGTCGACGGCGTGCACCTCGGCGCGGACCCCGTCGCCCCACCCGACGATCCAGCTACGGAGCACTCCGTGCCGTTCGAGCAGGGCGACCAGGGCGGCGCGCAGCGCGTCCACGTCGAGCGGGCCGGCCAGCCGCAGCGGGATCGGCACGACCTGGGCGGCCGGGCCCTGGAGCCGGGCGGCGAACCAGAACCGCTGCTGGGTGGGGGTCAGTGCCGTCCGGTCGCCGGGCTGTGGCCGGCGGGGCTCCGGTGGGCCGTCGCCGGTGTCGTCCGGCGCGGCCTCCGGCAGCGCGCCGATCGCCTCGGCCAGCCGGTCCGGCGTCGGATTGGCGAAGACCGTGGCCAGGTCGACGTCGCGGTGGAAGGCGGCGGCGCACCGGGCGGCGAGCTGCGCCGCGCTCAGCGAGTCCCCGCCGCAGGCGAAGAAGTCGCTGTCCGCCTCGACGGTGGTGGCCAGCAGCTCCCCGGCCAGGGCGGCCACCACCGCCGCGACGCCGCCGGCGGGCGCGGGCGCGGCGGACACGGGGGCGGCGGGCGCGGCCGGATCGGTGGTGCGGTCCCGCAGGGCCTGACGGTCGGGTTTCTCCCCGGCGCTCCTGGGCAGGTGGTCCAGGACGTGCACCCGGCGGGGCGCGCCGACCTGCGGCAGCCGGCCGGCCGCCGCGGTACGCAGCTCGGCCTCGCCGACGGCGCGGCCCGGGCGGAGCACCACCCAACCCACGAAGTGCCGGTCCGGGCCGTCGGTGACCGTGGCCACCGCCTCGGCGACGTCGGGGTGGGCGCGCAACGCGGCCTCGACGTCACCGAGCTCGATCCGGACCCCCCGGACCTTCACCTGGTCGTCGGCGCGGCGCAGGAACTCCAGTCCGCCGCCGGCGGGCGAGTGGCGGACCAGGTCGCCGGTGCGGTACAGCCGTTCCCCCGGTCGCGTCGGGTGCGGGACGAAGGCCAACGCGGTCGCCCGGGGATCGCCGAGGTAGCCGGTGGCGAGCGGCCCTCCGGCGAGCAGCTCCCCGACCTCCCCGGGGGCGACCGGGCCCAGCCGGGCGTCGACGACGAGGACCTCGTGGCCGGGTACGGCCGAGCCGATCGACGGGTACGCCGGCACCGCACCGCCTGCGATAACCGACACCGTGCCGACCGTCGCGGTGATCACCGATTCCGTCGGACCGTACGCGTTGAGCAGGGCGATGTGCTGCGGCGCCGACGCCGCCCACCGGGCGACCGTCTCGGGGGTGAGGACGTCCCCGCCGGCCAGGACGGTGCGCAGGGCGCTGCCGGCGAGCTCCGACCAGGTCGCCTGCGGTGCGCCCGTGAACTGGGCGAACCACGGGGTGGGCAGGTTCGCCACGGTCACCCCGGTTTGCCGGGAGATCCGGCCGAAGTGGGCGGGGTCCCACGGCTGCTCGCCGCGCAGGACCAGGGTGGCGCCGGCGAGGAGGGGCACGATGACCTGCTCGATGGCCGCGTCGAAGCCGTGCTCGGCGAACTGGAGGTACCGGTCGTCGGGGCGGACGGCGAGCCGGTCGACCATGCCCCGGGCGTGTCGGAGCAGGACTCCGGTCGCGACGTGGACGCCGCGCGGCACCCCGGTGCTCCCCGAGGTGAAGATCAGGTACCCGGGGGCGGTCGGCAGCTCCGGACCGGGCCGGCCCGGCAGCGGGCGAATTATCGGCCCGTCGCCGCCCACGTCGGTGATCTCCCAGGAGGCCGCCGCCTGCTGGGCGACGGCCGCGCGGCGCGGACCGGGCAGCCGCCGCGACAGCGGCACGTACACCGTGTCGGCGGCCAGGCACGCCAGCAGCCCGATCAGGGCCGGTAGGCCCCGCGCGGTGTCCACCACGACCCGGTCGCCGGGTCGCGCCCCGGCCGCCCGCAGCCGAGCGGTGAGGTCGTCGACCGCGTCCCACAGCTCCTGCCGGGTCAGCGTCCCCGTCTCCCCGTCGACGGCCGTGCGCGTCGGGTCGGCCGTCGCGTGTTCGCGCAGGACGTCGAGCAGTTCCGCTCCCCCGGCCGGGTCGGCACCCAGCCGTTCAGAGCTGGTCGGCTCCGGGTGGGACGTCCCGGGGCCGGGCAGGTCCGGAGCGGACCGGCCCAGGTCGGGCGGGGCGGGGCACGCGGGAATCAACTCGGCCAGCTGGGCGTGGAAGGCCCGGGCCAGCCGGGCGATCGTGGCGGGACCGTACAGGGTCGGGTCGAAGACGAGTTTGGTGTGATAGCGCCGGCTGTCGTCGGCGATCTCCAGTACGACCGGCATTTCGGCGGCACCCGGAGAGGGCAGCCGCGGGACGAGATCCATCAGACGCGGGTCGACGGAGAACTTGTTGAAGCACACGCCCAGGCCGGCGGACGGGCCGGCGGCCGGACCGTAGACGCCCCGGCGGACCCTCTCCAGGGGGGCCTGGGTGGTCCCGAGCGCCCTCGCCACCGCCGCCGCGCAGGCCGCCACCGTGTCCTCGGCGGGAGCGTGCGGGTCGACAGCGACCCGGACCAGAGCGGTGTTGACGAACAGCCCCACTATCCGGGCCACGTCCTCGTGGTCGCGCACCGAGACCGGCATGCCCAGGACGAGGTCGGTACGACCGGTCCAGGCCGCCACCACCCGGGCCCACGCGGCGAAGAGGAGCACCGTGTCGGTGGTCCGGCGGGCCTGCGCGGCCGCCCGGACCGCGTCGTGCAGCTCCGCCGGGAGCGCGATGTCGTGCTCGAAGGCGTCCGCCGGCACACCGACCTGCGGCGACACGGACCCACCGGTCGGCGCGGGGGCGAGGTCGGCCGGGATCCGCACGGGGTAGGGGGCGTCGCCGAGCGCCGCCACCGCCCGGTCGACCTCGGCGCGCAGCGCGGCACGTTGCTCCACCGAGTCGCGCCAGACCGCGTAGTCGGGGTAGTCCATCCGCTCCGACGTGGGCCGGCCCGTGCTCAGCGACTCCGCCAGGAGGGAAAGGGAGTGCCCGTCGCAGGTGAGGTGGTGCACGGAGATCAGCAGCCGGCCCTTCCCGTCCGGCAGTCGCAGGTGGATGAAGCGGACCAGCGGCTCGTGCTCCAGGTCGAACCGGTACCGGGCGGCCTGGGCACGGTGCCGGGCCAGCTCGGCCTGCGCCGCCACCGCCGAGAGGCCGCCCAGATCGACGTACGACACCGGGAAGTCTGCGGCGGGACGCAGTCGGATCGAGGGCACCCCCGCCTCGACCACGACGGCACCGCGCAGGGCGGCGTGCTGGTCGACCAGGGTGCGGCAGGCCGCCGCGATCGCGTCCCGGTCCGGCCGGAGCTCGATCTCCGTGCTGAGCGTGAAGACCGGCTGCGGGCCGGCCAGCCGGTCGGCGAACCAGAGCCGCCGCTGCGCCTCCGTCATCGGCAACAGGTCCGGGTACTCGGGAAGCGGCGCCGGCCGCGACGGGGCCGGCGCCATGAACGACCGGCGTCCGGCGAGGATCTGGGCCCGCAGCTCCGCTCGGGTGGGCCGTTCCCCGCTCACGCCCAGCCGTCCCCGGAGCCCGCGGTCTGGTTGACGAGCCGGTCCAACAGGGCGTCGAGCCGGCCGTCCACGAGGACCGCGAGCCGGCGCACCGTCGAGTGCTCGAACAGTTCGGCGACGGACAGTTGGATGCCGAACCGCTCCCGGGTCCGCGAGGAGAGCTGGACCGCCGTCAACGACGAGCCACCGAGCACGAGGAACTCGTCGTCGAGGCCGATCGGGGCGATGCCGAGCGCCTGCGCCCACAGCTCGGCGATGGCGCTCTCCACGTCGGTCTCCGGCGGAACGTACCCGCCGAGGTTCTCCGCGCGGGCGGTACCCGCGCTGGCCGTGGTGTCCTGGTGGGTCGTGACCGCGTCGGCGGAGAACGCCCGCATCTCGTCGATCCGCTTCTCGAGCGGCCCCACCGAGGTGATCAGTTGTGGCTGGTCCGGCACCGCGATCATCCGGCGGAACAGCTCGATCCCCTGCTCGCTGCTGATCAACATCCGGGCCTCACCCGACGGCGGCCTGGTCGGCCCGTCGGCCACCGCCGGTTGGGTCGGTGGCGCGGCGGCCCAGGCCGCCCCGACTGCGGCCTGGGCTCGCAGGATGTAGCTGTCCACCAGCACGCAGACCCGCCCGTCGCGGTCGACGATGACCTCGTCGACCTCGATGAACTCGGGTCGGTCCGGGTCCTGGCGGTGCGTCTGCAGCACCCATGCCTCGGCCGGGATCGGCGCGTACACCCCCACCCCCGCGTACGAGAACGGCAGGTAGCTCGCCGCCGCGCCGGACAGGCCGTGTGCGGCCTGGTCCAGCAGGGCCGGATGCAACCAGAGCCGGGGGTCGGCGTCCTCGGCCACGAGCCGGGCGAGCCCGGTGTCCCCGTCGCGGAAGTACTCCCGGACCACGTCGAAGTACGGGCCGAAGGCCACCATCCCGGAGGACTGCCGGCGGCTGTCGACGGCCGGCAGCGCGGCCCGAACCCGGTCCAGGTCGACCGCCTCACCGGCCAGCTTGTCGACCGTCCGCAGCACGCCCTGGCAGTGCACCGTCCACGGGCCCGCCCCGTCCGCACCGACCGTGATCTCGAACGGGGCGCCCTCGGCGGCTCGCTCCGGCGCGAACGACAGGGTCAGGGTGAGCGGGCCGGTGACCACGATCGGGTCGCTGAAGAGGAGGTCCTGGATCCGCACCGGCACCTCGCCCAGGGCGTGGTGGGCCGCCGCACGGACGGACTCCAGGAGCATCGTCGCCGGAACCACCGCCGCACCGGCGATCCGGTGCTCCATGAGGGCCCGGTGCCCGTCCGGGCTGAGGGTCCCCTGGTACCGATGGGTGCCGTCCGCCTTCACGGTGACCGACTGGAGGAACGGATGGTCGAGGGGTTCCGTCCGACCGCCCTGGCTGATCGCCCGCAGTGCCTGCACCCCCTGGGATGCGCCCTGGTCGGCCACCATGCCGACCTCGCGCCAGCCGACCCAGTTGATGGAGACGACCCGGGGACGGCCCGGCCGGTCGGCCACCGAGTTCGCGAACGCGTCCATGAACAGGTTCGCCGCGGCGTAGTCGCACAGGCCGTACCCGGAGGTGATCGCGATGATGGACGAGCACAGCGCGACGAAGTCCAGTTCCGGATACTTCTCGGTGGTGAGTTGGTCGTACAGCGCCAGGACCGCGTCCACCTTCGGGCGCAGGACCCTCGCCGCGTTCTGCTCGTCGTGCAGGGCGAGCAGCTGCCCACCGGCCAGCCCGGCGGCGTGGACGATGCCGTGCACGGCACCGAACTCCGCCACGGTCTCCCCCAGCACCGTGGCCAGGGCGTCGGGATCGGTGATGTCGGCGGCGACCACCCGCACCTGGGCGCCGAGGCGCTCCATCCGCAGCACCGCCTCGACCCGTAGGCGCACCGTCTCGTCGGTATCCGCCGCCTCGGCCAGATCCGCCCACCGGGCCCGCTCCGGCAGGCCGGTCCGGCCGACCAGGACCAGCCGGGCCTGTTCCGTCTCGGCCAGCGACTCGGCGATGGTGACGCCGAGGCCGCCGAGACCACCGGTGATGACGTAGACCCCACCGGGGCGCAGGGCGGACCGGTGGACCGGCCCGTGTCGCAGGGTGGCGTACGACCTGATCGCCCGCCGGTGCCCGCGCACCGCGACCACCTCGTCGGCGGGATGCCGGATCTCGTCGATCAGTCGGGTCGCGAGCACCCGCGCCGGGCCGATCCCGTCCAGGTCGATGTGACGTACCGTCACCATCGAGGCCTCCCGTGGCAGCGCCCGGAACGGGCCCAGTGCGGTCGCGCTGAACGGCACCGCCTCCTCACCGGCCACGGAGAACAGCCGGCTGGTGACCACGACCAGCTCCACCGGGTCGCGAACCACGTCGAGCAGGGCGCAAGCCAGGACGGCGGCCCGCCGGTACGACTGGTGCGCCGGGGTCGGGTCGGTGCCGGTCGGGTGCCCCTCCGGGCCCGGCACGTCGTACCCGACGATCACCCGGTCGGGCGCCTGGCCGCTGTCCCACAGCTGCTCGACGACCGCCCGGATCTGAGTCGGGTCCTCCGGGTCGGCCTCGAAGACGCCGAAGTCCTCGATCAACGCCGGTCCCGCGTCGAGCCGGGTCACACTGGCGCCGTGGGCGAGGGCCACGGCGGCGACCTCGGCGGTGAAGGTCGGGTCGGTCCCGAGGACCAGCCAGTGCTCGCCGAAGACGTCCGCGGCTCCGGCGGTGCGCGGCGACTGGGTCCAGACCGGCACGTAGAACGGGGTCTGCAGCGGTTCGTTCGGGATCTGCTCGGTCTCGGCCACCACGGTCCGGGCGGTCGGGTCGGGGTCGACCCAGTGCCGACGTCGCTCGTACGGGTATCCGGGCAGCTCGACCCGGCGGGGCGCCGGTCCGGTGCGGACGGCGGCCAGGTCGACCGGCACCCCGGCGGCCCACAACGCCCCGGTGGTCGCCAGGACGTGGTCCCGCTCGTCGGTGCCCTCCCGCACGGTCGGCAGGCTTCCGGCCCACTGCGGGGTCGTGCCCTGCGCGATCGCGGTCTGTCGGGCGAACGAACCGAGGGCGCGTCCCGGGCCCACCTCCAGCAGGAACGGGTTTCCCCGGCGGATCAGCTGGGTGGCCGCAGCCCGGAACCGGACCGGCTGGCGCAGGTGCGTCACCCAGTAACCGGGGCGGGTGACCTGCTCCGGGTCGGCCCAGTCCCCGGTGACGTTGGACAGGAACGGCACGGTGGGGGCGGCGAGCCGGGTCGCGGCGACCACGGCGGCGAACTCGTCGAGGATCGGCTCCATCATCCGCGAGTGGAAGGCGTGCGAGGTACGCAGCGGGGTGCCGGTGATCCCGATGTCCTCCAGCTCGGCGGCGAACCGGGCCACTGCCTCCTCGGTGCCGCTGACCACGCACGCCGACGGGGAGTTGTCCGCGGCGATCTCCAGGTCCGGCGGGAGCAGGTCGGTCGCGGCCTCGACGCCGACCGGCAGGGCGAGCATCGCGCCCGGGGCGACGGACTGCATGAGCCGACCCCGGGCCGCCACCACGCGCAGCGCGTCCTCCAGGGAGAAGACCCCGGCGATGGCGGCGGCGGCGAGTTCACCGACGCTGTGCCCGATCAGCGCGGCCGGCACGACTCCCCGGGCCTTCCACAGGGCGGCCAGCGCCCACTCCATGGTGAACACCGCCGGCTGGGTGACGGCGGTCTGGGCCAGGGCCGCCTGCGCCGCGTCGTCGGTCGGGTCGGCGTGGAGAAGGGTGCGCAGGTCCAGGCCGAGCAGGGGCGCGAGCAGGTCGCTACAGGCGTCGACCGCTTCCCGGTACGCGGGCTCGGCCGCGTACAGCCCGCGCCCCGTCCCGGGGTGTTGGGCACCCTGTCCGGGCAGGAGGAAGGCGACCTCGCGGTGACCGGTGACCGGGGCGGTCGGGTGGGCGCCGGCGGCCCGCAGCCGGTCCACCGCCTCCGCCGTCGACCGGGCCGCCACCGCCCGTCGTACCGGGTGCGCCGTGCGCCCGTCGTGCAGGGTGAACGCGACGTCGTCGAGGCGGACGTCGGTGGTTTCCAGGTGTGCCACGAGCCGGTCCGCGACGGTGGCGAGCGCCTCCGGCGTACGGGCGGAGAGGGTGAGCAGGTGCGGCCCGACCGGATCGGGCCGCGGCTCGGGCTCCGGTGCCGGAGCCACCAGGACGTGCGCGTTGGTCCCGCCGATGCCGAACGAGCTGACCGCGGCGATCCGCCGGGCCTCACCGGTCCACGGCTGACGTTCGGTGGCCAGCCGGAACGGGCTGTCGTCCAGCGTGATGGCCGGGTTCACCGGGGCCCAGTTGATCGTCGGCGGGATGATTCCCTCCCGGACCGCCAGGGTCGCCTTGATCAGTCCGGCCACCCCGGCTGCCGCGCCGAGATGCCCGACGTTGCCCTTGACCGATCCCAGCGCGCAGTAGCTGGCCTCGTCGGTGTCCGCCCGGTACGCCTGGGTCAGCGCGTCCACCTCGATCGGGTCGCCGACCACCGTGCCGGTGCCGTGGGCCTCCATCAGCCCGATCGCCTGGGCGGTCAGCCCCGCGCGCTCCAGTGCGGCGCGGACCACCTTTACCTGCCCGTCCACGCCGGGCGCGGCGAACCCGGCCCGGAGGCTGCCGTCGTTGCTGATCGCCGAGCCGAGCAGGACGCCGTGGATGAGGTCCCCGGCGGCCCGCGCGTCAGCCAGCCGCTTGAGCACCACCACGGCGCCGCCGTTGGAGAAGATGGTGCCGGAGGCGTCGGCGGAGAACGGGCGGACATGGCCGTCGGCGGAACGGATGCCCCCGGCCTCGTACACGTAGCCCACGTCCAGGGGGAGGTCCACCTGGACGCCCCCGGCCACGGCCACGTCGATCTCGCCGAGGAGCAGGGCCTGCACCCCGAGGTGCACGGCGACCAGCGAGGTGGAGCAGGCGGTGTACACGGACAGGCTCGGCCCCTGGAAGCCGAGCTTGTACGACACCAGGGGGGCGATGTAGTCGGGGCTGTTGCCGATTCGGATGCTCATCCCGCCGGCCGCGTCGGCCACCGTCGGGTTCGCCTCGATGTAGTCCTCGCGATAGTCGCTGGCCGCGCTGCCCCCGTACACGCCGACCCGGCCGAGGTCGCCCGCCGGGTCGTGCCCGCCCGAGGTCAGGCTGGCGTGGGCCAGTTCCAGGAAGAGCCGGAACTGCGGGTCGGCCAGGGCGGCCTCCCGCGGGCTGAGGCCGAAGAAGTCGGCGTCGAAAAGGTCGAGGTCGGCGGCCCCGGCGTAGACCCGCCGGTACTCGGGCCGGGACAGAGTCGATTCCTTGACGCCCCGCAGGCGCGCGACTTCGTCGTCGGTGGCGGCCATCGCCTCGCGGCCGTCGAGGATGTTGCTCCAGAAGGTCTCGACGTTGTCCGCGCCGGGAACCCGGGCGGCCATCCCGACGATCGCAATCTCGCCCTGCTGTGTCATGTCTGTCTGGCCAATCCTTCGTTGCGCAGTGGATCAGGAGGCGGTGGCCGTGCGTCGATCCGCGCCGGACTGCGCGTCGAGCAGCTGCGTCATCGCCAGGGTCCGGTAGAGGTCGTCGGAGTCGATCAGCTCGGCGTGGGTTCCACGGGCTCGGATCCGGCCCCCGTCGAGGAGCAGGATCTGCCGGGCCATGGTCACCGTGGAGAGTCGGTGCGCGATGATCAGCACGGTGCTGACCCGCGCCACCTCGGCGATCGCGTCCCGCAGGCTCAGCTCGTTGAGGCCGTCCAGGGCGGAGGTCGCCTCGTCCAACAGCAGCACCCGGGGGCGGCGCAACAGCGCCCTGGCGATCGCGATGCGCTGCCGCTCCCCGCCGGAGAGGTTCATCCCCCGATGCCCGACCCGGGTGTCCAGGCCATCGGGGAGGCGGCGGACGAGATCGGTCAGCCGGGTCTGTTCCATGGCCTCGGCGAGCTGGGCGGCGGAGGCGTCCGGCGCGGCGAAGAGGAGGTTCTCCCGAAGGGTCCCGGACAGCACGGGCGCGTCCTGCTCCACGTACCCCAGGTCGGCGCGCAGCCGCGGGATGGGCAGGTCACGGACGTTGCGACCGGCGAACTCCACCACACCGGAGTCCGCCTCGTGGAAGCGCTCCAGCAGCGCGAACACCGTCGACTTGCCGGCACCGGAGGGGCCGACCAGCGCGGTCATCCCGCCCGCCGGCACCTCGAAGTCCACTCCGGACAGGATGTCCGGCCCGTCGGGGGCGTACCGGAAGTGGACCGCGCGGAAGGCGACGGCGACCTCGCCGGACGGGCGGCCGCCGGGGTACCCGCCGACGGCGGCGTGCGGAACGACGTCGACGGCCTGGGCGCCTCGTCCGGCACCGGCGGGGGGCACCCGGTCGTCCGGCTCGGTGGAGAGCGCCTCGACCTCTTCGATGCGCCGCACGGCGGCCATCCCGGCCTGCAGCCCGCTGACCCCCTGCACGAGCTGGTTGATCGGTGAGTACAGGTAGAACAGGTACATCAGGAAGGCGATCAACGACGACACCGGCAGGCTGCCGTCGGCCACCCGGGCGCCGCCGACCCCGAACACGGCGAGGAAGGACAGCTGGACGACCAGTCCGGAGGCGGAACCGGCGACGGCGCTCCACCGGGCGGCGGTGATCCCCTCGTCGCGGGCCGTGTCGACCGAGTGATGCATCACCTCGGCCTCGCGCCGCTCCGCACCGTTGGCCTTGATGGTGCGCAGCGCGCCGAGAGCGCGTTCCAACTGGCCGCCGATGTCGCCGAGGGCGTCCTGGGCCCGCCGGTTCGCCGCGCCAAGGCGCGGCATGACCAGGGCGGTGGCCCCGCCGACCAACAGCATCACCGCGGCCACCACGCCGAACAGGACCGGGTCCAGGTAGGCCATGAACCCGGCCATCCCGACCAGGACGACCGTCCCGAGCACCAGGTCCACCAGGTCGTTCGTGGTCGCGTGACGGAGCAGCGTGGTGTCGGCGGTGACCCGGGAGATCAGGTCACCGGGGGGCGTGGTGTTGAGCGCGCCGACCCGCAGCCGCAGCAGCCGGGTGACCAGGCCGGACCGGACGTCACGGACGATTTCCTCAGCGGTCCGGTCGATCAGGTACCGGCCCGCGCCGGCGACGACGGCACCGGCGAGCACGATCCCGCAGAGCAGGGCGCTCAGCCCCAGGATCGGTCGCCCCGAGCCCAAGCGGTCGACGAACTCCCTGGCCAACAGCGGTGTCGCCAGGGCTGCGGCGCCGCCGGCGGAACTGACCACGGTGCCGACCAGCAAGACCGAACGATGAGGACGCACGTACCTGAGCAGTTGCCGGAAAGCCGAGGTGGCGGACGGGTTTGAGGCCATGAGGTTACGTGAGCCCCCTTCCTTAAAATCGACGGAGAGTGGCTACACTTTCTCCCGGCCCTGCGGGGAGAGCCAGATAACTAACCGTCAATAAATCATCAAGTTGGGGGCACGGCCTTGGCGGAGGACCCGAGTCGTGACGCGTCCGCGCCAGGGGCCCCGCTCGCCGGCCTCGTGCGTGCCCTACGCAGGCGGGCCCTACTTACGCAGGAAGAACTGGCCAACCTCTCCCGGTTGAGCGTGGGCACGATTCGCGGCCTCGAAACCGGCCGGATCCAGCAGCCACACACCGGAACACTTCGCAAACTGGCCGACGCGCTTACCCTCAGTGATGACGAAGCGGCGACGTTGATCTCGGAATCGCGTACGCTTCCAACACGGACCGTAACGAATCCGGTGCCGGGCCCGGTGCCGGCGCAGCTTCCGGCCAGCATCCCCTCGTTCGTCGGGCAGGCGGAGCCGATGCGGCTGCTCGACGCCGACCTGACCTCGAAAGACGGCGTGACGGTCACCCAGGCGATCGTGGGTAGCGCCGGAATCGGCAAGACGGCCCTGGCCGTTCACTGGGCCCACCGGGTGCGCCACCGGTTCCCCGACGGCCAGATCTACCTCAACCTGCGCGGGTTCGACCCGCACCAGAGCCCGTTGACGACCGGCGCAGCCCTCCACAGCCTCCTTGCGGCGTTGCACCTCCCGTCGCACCAGGTGCCGGCGGACCCGGACGTGCAGGTCGGCCTCTACCGGACCCTGATGGCTGAACGTCGGATGCTGATCCTGTTGGACAACGCCCGGGATGCCCAGCAGGTCCGTCCCCTGCTGCCGGGGTCGGCGGGTTCGCTGGTCCTGGTGACCAGCCGGGACCGGCTTTCCGGCCTGGGCACGGCCGACGGCGCCGACCTGGTGACGCTGACTCGCATGCCACCGGTCGAGGCCCGGGAACTGCTCATCCGCCGGCTCGGTGTCCGGCGGGCGGCCCCCGGCCACCCGGTGCTCGACGAGATCATCGAACACTGCGACCGGCTGCCCCTGGCGCTGGCCATCGTGGCCACCTTCGCGAACCGGCATCCCGGCACCTCGCTCGGCCACCTCGCCGTCCAGCTGCGCAACGCGCGCCGGCGGCTGGACATCCTCGCCGACAGTGATCCGACGACGAGCATCCGGTCGGTGTTCTCCTGGTCGTACGCCGCGCTCTCCCCGGACGCCGCCCGGTTGTTCCGACTGCTGGCCCGCCACCCGGAGAGCCACTTCACGGCGAGGAACGCCGCCGCGATCGCCATGGTCTCCCCGGCCAAGGTGTACCCACTCGTGTGCGAGCTCACGCGGTTGCACCTGGTCGAGGATCACCCCGACTGCTACGTACTGCCGGAGTTGCTGCGCGCCTACGGCGAGGAGCTGACCTACCCGGCGCTGCGGGCGTCGTAGGCCCGCGGTCGTGTTCGGTCGACGCCCGCCGGTAACGGCAGGCCGGGAGGGGTCGGGGTGATGCGTCTTCACGTGGGCTGCGCGATGTGGACCCACAAGGCATGGCAGGGGCGTCTGCTCGCGCACCCACTTCCGTCCCACGAGCGCCTGCGGCACTACGCCGGCTGGTGCGATGCCGTGGAGGGGAACACGACCTTCTACGCAACCCCGACCAGGGACACCGTGGCTTCGTGGGCGCAGCAGACCGACCCCGACTTCCGCTTCGTGCTGAAGCTGCCGAAGCTCATCACGCACGAACGCCGCCTCGTCGACGCCGACGGGGAGCTTCGGGTCTTCCTGGACGCGGTCGAGCCGCTCGGCCCCCGGGCCCACGCCCTCTGGGTCCAGTTGCCGGGCTCGTTCGCCCCCTCCGACGTCCCCGTGCTCGCCGGTTTTCTGCGCCGGCTCCCCCGCTCGCACCGGTACGCCGTGGAGGTCCGGCACCCCGCGTTCTTCGACGAGCCCCGCTCGGCGGCGCTCCTGGAGGAGGCGCTCGCCGTCACGGGTGCCGAGTGGATCCCGTTCGACACCACCGAGTTCTTCCGGAGCCCTCCGACCAGCGAGGCGGAACGGGAGGCGTGGACCAGGAAGCCGCGCGTGCCGTTCCGGTCGCGTGCGCTGACGGACCGGCCGATCGTCCGGTATCTCGGCCGCGACGACCCCGCACGGACCATCGAGGGCTGGCAGCGGTGGATCGACGTCGCCGTCGCGTGGCTGCGCGAGGGCCGTTCGCCGACCATCTTCGTGCACACCCCGGACAACGCCGACGCGCCCGTGCTCGCCCGCCGCCTCCACGACGACGTGCGGGCGCGCGTACCCGGGTTGGCGGCACTGCCCGATCCCCTGCCGGCCGCGCCCCTGACCCTGTTCTGACCGCGATCGCCGCCCGGCCGCTCGGGGGCGCGGCCGGACCTGGGCCTCGTGGGGCGGGGCCGGCGATCGTCGACGCCGTCAGCGGAAGGCGCTGATCCCGGTCAACGCCTGACCGACCACCAGCTTGTGCACCTCGCTGGTGCCCTCGTAGGTCAGCACCGCCTCCAGGTTGTTGGCGTGCCGCAGCACCGGGTACTCCAGGGTCACCCCGTTGGCGCCGAGGATGGTCCGGGCGGTGCGGGCGATCCCGATCGCCGTCTCGCAGCTGTTCAGCTTGGCCAGGCTGACCTGGGCCGCCGTCGCCTGTCCGGCGTCCCGCAGTCGTCCGACGTGGACCGCGAGCAGCAGGCCGTTGACCAGTCCTCGGGTCATCTCGGTCAGCTTCTCCTGGGTGAGCTGGAAACCGGCGATCGGCCGGCCGAACGCCTCCCGGCTGCCCGCGTACTCCAGCGCCGTCCGCAGGCAGTCGTAGCCGGCGCCGAGCGCGCCGAAGACGATGCCGAGCCGGGCCTCGCCGAGGCAGCTCAACGGGGCGCGCAACCCGGTCGCCCCGGGCAACTGCGCCGCGCTCGGCAGGCGGACGCCCTGCAACACCAGCGCCGAGGTGACGGAGGCGCGCAGCGAGAGCTTGTGCCCGACCGGCAGGGTGCTGACCCCGGGGGTGTCCATCGGCACCACGAAACCGCGGATGCCCTCGTCGGTACGGGCCCAGACCACCGCCACGTCGGCCACCCCGGCGTTGGTGATCCACATCTTCTCGCCGTCGAGGATCCAGTCGGCGCCGTCCCGGCGGGCGGTGGTGCGCATCGCCCCGGGGTCGGAGCCGGCATCCGGCTCGGTCAACCCGAAGCAGCCGATCGCCTCACCGGCAGCCATCGCCGGCAGCCACTGCTGGCGCTGCTCCTCGCTGCCGAAGGCGTGGATGGCGTACATCGCCAGGGAGCCCTGCACCGATACCAGGCTGCGGATCCCGGAGTCGGCCGCCTCCAGTTCGAAGCAGGCCAGCCCGTAGGAGACCGCGCCGACGCCGGCACAGCCGTAGCCTTCCAGGTGCATGCCGAGCAGCCCGAGCCGGCCGCACTCCCGGGCGATCTCCCGGGCCGGCAGCGTGCCGTCGGCGTACCACCCGGCGATGTGCGGACGGATCTGCGCGGTGGCGAACCGGCGTACGGTGTCCCGGATGTCACGCTCCTCGTCGGTGAGGAGTGTGTCGAAGGCGGCGAGTTCCAGCGGATCGGTCATCGGGTCTCCTCCAGCGGGGTGGGTGTGGTCCGGAGTGCCGGTGACGCCGGCTCCTGGGGGGTGCCGAGCCAGGCCAGCACCTGTGCGGTGTGTTCACCCAGCCGGGGTGCCGGCCGGCGGTAGGCGGGCGGGGTGTCGGCCAGCCCGATCGGGTTGGCGACCTGTCGGTCAGGCCACGCCCGGTCCGGTCGGTCGATCTCCACGACCGGGTCCAGCCCCAGCTCGGTGGCGAGGTCGAAGGCCCCGGCCAGGTCGTTGACCGGCCCGCACGGCACTCCGGCGGCGCGCAGGGCGGCGGCCAGGTCATCAGCGGTACGCAGCGCGGTCCGCTCGTTCAGCGTCGCGATCAGCGACTCGCGGTCGCGTACCCGGCCGGCGTTGCTGGCGTAGCGGGCGTCCCCGGCGGTGTCCGGGATGCCGAGCACCCGGCACAGCGCGGCGAACTGGGCGTCGGTGCCGACCGCCACCGCCAGCGGACGGTCGGCGGTGGGCAGCAGTTGGTACGGCACCACGCTCGGGTGGGCGTTGCCGAGGATGCCCGGCACCACTCCCCCCGAGACGTACCCGGACGCCTGGTTGACCAACATGGACAGCAGCGACGAGAGCAGGTTGACCTCGAGGTGCTGGCCGGCGCCGGTGACGTCACGGTGGCGCAGCGCGGCCAGGATGCCGACGGTGGCGTGCAGTCCGGTGATCACGTCGACCACCGCGACGCCGGCCTTCACCGGCTCGCCGGCCCGCGCCCCGGTGACGCTCATCAGCCCACCCATCGCCTGCGCGAGCAGGTCGTATCCGGGCAGGTCGGCGCCGGGCCCGGAACCGAAGCCGGTGATCGAGCAGTAGACCACGTCCGGGTTGCCGGCGGCGACGTCGGCGTAGCCGAGGCCGTACCGCTCCATCGTGCCGGGCCGGAAGTTCTGCACCACGACGTCCGCCCGACGGGCCAACTCCCGGGCGGCGGACAGGTCGGCCGGGTCGGTGAGATCGAGCACCACCGACCGCTTGTTGCGGTTGATCGCGAGGTAGTAGGTCGCGGTGCCGTCGGCGTCGTACGGCGGCCCCCAGGTGCGGGTGTCGTCACCCCGTCCGGGCCGCTCCACCTTGACCACGTCCGCGCCGAGGTCGGCCAGGAACATGGTGGCGTACGGCCCGGCGAGGACCCGGCTGAAGTCGGCGACCAGGATGCCGTCCAGCGCGCCGCCCATGCCGCCGGTCGCCTCGCTGTGCCCGCTCACGCCGCCCACTCCCGCACCGCCGTGACGGCCCGCCGCCACCGTACGTGGGTCGCGTCGCGGTCGGCGCCGACGCCGGTCGTGGCCGGCGCGAACTCCCGGTCCAGGTGCCACCGGTCGGTGATCTCCCCGAGGCCGGCCCAGACCCCGGTGGCGAGTCCGGCCAGGTAGGCAGCGCCGAGGGCGGTGGTGTCGGTGACGGTGGGACGGCGCACCGGCAGGCCGAGCTGGTCGGCCTGGAGCTGGCAGAGCAGGTTGTTCGCGGCGGCGCCCCCGTCGACGGTGAGGCTGGTCAACGGCCGGCCGGTGCAGCGGGCCATCGCGTCGGTGACGTCGCGCACCTGGAACGCGATCGCGTCCAGGGTGGCCCGGGCCACGTGCGCTCGGGTGCTGCCCCGGGTGAGCCCGAAGACCGCCCCCCGGGCGTACGGGTCCCAGTCCGGCGCGCCGAGCCCGGTCAGCGCCGGCACGAAGACGACCCCGCCGGAGTCGGGCACGCTGGCGGCCAGCGGCTCGATCTCGGCGGCGGCGGGAATCACGCCGAGCCCGTCGCGCAGCCACTGCACCGCCGCGCCGGTGACGAAGATCGACCCCTCCAGGGCGTACGTGGTGGGCTGGCCGTCGAGCCGCCAGCCGACCGTGGTGATCAGCCCCGCCTCCGGCGCGGGGGCGGTCGTACCGGCGTTGACCAGCACGAACGACCCGGTGCCGTAGGTGCACTTGGAGGTGCCGGGGGTGAAGCACGCCTGCCCGAAAAGGGCGGACTGCTGGTCGCCGACCAGCGCGGCCACCGGCAGGTCGAGCCCGAGGAAGGCGTCCGGGTCGGTCCGGCCGACCACCGCGTTGCTCGCGACGATCTCCGGCAGCGCCGCCCGGGGGACGCCGAACAGCTCGCACAGCTCCTCGGACCAGTCCCCGGTGGCCAGGTCGTAGAGCAGGGTCCGGGAGGCGTTGGAGGGGTCGGTGACGTGGACCCGCCCGCCGGTGAGCCGGGCGGCGAGGTAGCTGTCGACGGTGCCGACCGCGGTCCGGCCGGCGCGTACCCCGGCCCAGGTCTGCGGCTCCTCGGCGGCCAGCCAGGCCAGCTTCGTCGCGGAGAAGTACGGGTCCAGCCGCAGCCCGGTCCGGGCGGTGACCGCCGGTTCGTGCCCGGCGGCCCGCAGCCGTTCACAGAGGTCCGCCGAGCGGCGGTCCTGCCAGACGATCGCCGGCCGGGGTGCGGCCAGGGTCTGCCGGTCCCAGAGCACCACGGTCTCGCGCTGGTTGGTGATGCCGACGCAAGTGGGCCGGTGCCCGGCGGCGAGCGCCTCGGCGCTCGCCGCCCGGACCGCGTCCCAGATCTGCTCCGGGTCGTGCTCGACCCACCCGGAGCGGGGGAAGAGCTGCGGGAACTCCCGGTATCCCCGGGCCGCGACCCGGCCGTCGGTGTCGAGGACGATCGCGGTGACGCCGGTGGTGCCGGCGTCGATGGCGAGCACGGTCATCCGGCCGCCCCGACCAGGGCGGCCCGGTTCGAGCCGTTCAGGGTCCGGTACCGGCCGGCCTCCCGCTCGGCCCAGGCGTGGTCGCGACGCAGCGGGCCGGCCATCAGCGTGGCGACCTCCTCGGCGGCCTCGACGGCTCCGTCGGCGGTCTCCAGGCCGGCGTGGCTGCGGCGCAGCAGCACGTCCTCGACGGCGAGCGCGCCCTCGTGCCGGACCGCGTAGCCGACCTCGGCGCGCAGCAGGCCGCTGGCGCCGGCCACCGGGCGCAGGTCGGCCGGGTCGGCCCCGGTGAGCAGCTCGGTCACCGTCGCGCCGTGGCGCTGGAGCAGCCCCTCGACGATGCCGATGGGCAGCCCGTGCTCCCGGGCCAGGGCGCCCCGCCGGTTCCAGGTGGCCTGGAAGCCGTCCGCGCCGACCAGCGGCAGCCGGTCGGTGCAGGACCGCGGGTAGCCGCCGCCGAGCCGTTCCACCACGGCGTCGATGGCGTCGCGGGCCATCACCCGGTACGTGGTGAGCTTGCCGCCGGCGACGGCCAGGCACTGGTCGTCGATCTTCGCGACGACGTGTTCCCGGCTCAGCTTGGCGGTGTCGGCGGTGCCGGCCCGGTCCACCAGCGGGCGCAGCCCGGCGTAGACCCCGACGACGTCGGCCCGCTCCAGCGGCCGGCGCAGCCACGGGTTCACCTGGTGCAGCAGGAACGCGATGTCGTCGCCGTCGGCGGCGACCTCGTTCGGGGCGCCGGTGTACGGGGTGTCGGTGGTGCCCACCAGCACGGTCTCGCCGACCGGGATCACGAAGAGCACGCTGCGGTCGGTACGGGTGATCAGTGCCCGGTTCACCCGCAGCGCCGCCTTCGGCACCACCAGGTGCACGCCCTTGGAGGCGCGTACCCGGAGCACCTCGCGGCCGACGAGGCGCTGCACCTCGTCGGTCCAGACGCCGGAGGCGGCGAGCACCTGCCGGGCCCGTACCGTGCTCTCGGCACCGGTCAGCTCGTCGCGGACGGTGACCTCGGCCGAGCCGGGGCGGGCGGTGTAGCCGACCGCCCGGACCCGGGTGGCGATCACCGCGCCCTCCCGGGCCGCGGTGCGGGCCGCGGCGAGGGTCAGCCGGGCGTCGTCGACCTGGCCGTCGTCGTACTCGATCGCGCCGACGGCCATCTCGGTGCGGAGCGCGGGCATGGCCCGGGCCAGGCCCTGGCGGGTGAGGTGCCGGTGGAGGCGGAAGACCCGGTCGGCCCGGCCGGCGGGCAGTTGGCCCATCCCGTCGTAGAGGCTGAGGCCGGCGCCCATGTACGCCCGTTCCCAGATCCGGTGCCGGAGCGGGTAGACGAAGGGCAGCCTGCGGACCAGGTGCGGCGCGAGCCGCCCACCGAGCAGCGCGCGTTCCCGCAGCGCCTCGCGGACCAGCCCGAACTCCAGCTGCTCCAGGTAGCGCACGCCGCCGTGCAGCAGCCGGCTGGACCGGCTGGAGGTGCCCCCGCCGAGGTCACCGGCCTCGATCAGGGCGACCCGCAGACCCCGGGACGCCGCGTCCAGGGCGGCGCCGGTGCCGGTGATCCCGCCGCCGACGATGAGCAGGTCGAAGGTCCCGTTGTCCAGTGCCGTCAGGGTGGCTGCCCGTCGGGTGGCATCGATCATTCCGCTGTCCACGTGCCAGTCCTTTCCGCAGAATATAGAATCTGTCCGCTGTCAACGCGGGGTGTCACCATCGGCGCCGGACCTCCTCGGCCCAGCCGAGCAGGCCGTCCACCGGCACCCGCTCGCCCTCGTCGGTCACCACGTGCCCCGAGTAGTGCCCGAAGACCTGGTGCTCGTCGCTCTCCACCACCAGCCAGCTGCTGTGTGCGGCCCGGTCGTGGAACGGGGTGAAGGTCAGGTCGACCCGGGAACCGGCGATCCGCCACGGTGCCAGCCAGTCGTGCGAGTCGTAGAACCAGCTCAACTCCTCGCCGATCTTGTGCAGCCGGCCGTCCACCCGGATCGCGTTCTCGGTCATCCCGGTGCCCACCGTCCACTTGCCGCCGAGCTGCAACCCGATCTCCCGGCCGCCGCAGCGACCGCTGGCCGCACCCCAGTTCCAGACGATCGAGTACGGCCAGCGGCCCCGCCCGTGGTCCAGCGTGGCGTAAGCGGTGTCCGGATCGAACTCGTACGCCTGCCCGTCGGCCACCACCCGGCCCTGCGCCCGCAGGCAGTTGTCCTTGCGGGTGTACTGGAACATCCGGTCGTTCCACGGCACCACCACCCCCAGCGACTCGTGCCCCTCCGGCCGGTCCACCAGCAGGTCGACCGAGAGCTGGGCCGACCGGGCGCGCAGCCGGGTGCCGGCCGGGGTCTCGTCGAAGCCCAGCGCGATGCTGCGCCCCCGGGCACGGACCCCGCCCTCGCCCGAGGTCAGCGGCATCGGCGTGCCGAGCGGCAGCAGGGACCGTTCGGCGATCTGCACCGCCCGATCGGTGGCGAAGTCGAGGAAGAACGCCGCGTAGGTGACCCGGTAGTCGGCGTGCGAGACGTTCAGCGCGACCAGGTGGGTCGGGGTGGTCACGCACCAGTACTCGAACCGCTTGTTGCGGCCCCAGCCGCGCAGGTTGGCCCGGTGCAGCGGCTGCCGGGTCCAGCCCACCGCGTCCGGGTTGAGCCGGCCGTCGGGCAGGCACAGGTCCACCCGGCTGGTGATCTCGCGTTCGTGGGTCGGCCGACTGTCAGCCGGTTTTTCAGCCATCGAGCTCCACCGCCAGGTACTTGTAGTCGAGGTAGTGCTCCACGCCGTGGTGGCCGCCCTCGCGGCCGTACCCGCTGCCCTTGACGCCGCCGAACGGGCCCTGCGGCGGCGCGAACGTGCCGCCGTTGACCGAGACCATGCCGAACTGCAACCCCTCGGCGGTGCGGATCACCCGGCCCAGGTCCCGGCTCCAGAGGTACGCGGCCAGCCCGTACGAGGTGGCGTTGGCCCGGGCCAGCACCTCCTCGTCGGACTCGAAGGTGAGCACCGGCGCGAGCGGCCCGAAGGTCTCGTCCCGGCTGACCACCATCTCGTCGGTCACCCCGGCGAGCACGGTCGGGGTGTGGAAGCTGCCGTCGGCGTACGACCGGCCGGCCGGCCGGTCGCCGCCGGTCCGCAGCTTCGCGCCCCGGTCCAGCGCGTCGGTCACGTGGGCGGTGACCTTGTCGACGGCCGCGGCGTTGATCAGCGGCCCGATCCGGGTGCCGTCGGCGAGGCCGTTGCCGACCGGCAGCTCCGCCGTGCGGGCGGCCAGCAGCTCGGTGAACTCCTCGACCACCGAGGCGTGTACGTAGATCCGGTTCGGTGAGGTGCAGGCCTGCCCGGCGTTGTAGAACTTGGCCCGGGCCACCCCCGCCGCGGCCTTGGCCAGGTCGGCGTCGGGGAACACCAGCACCGGGGCGTGCCCGCCCAACTCCACCGACATCCGCTTGACGTCGTCGGCGCTGGCCTTGATCAGCAGCTTGCCGACCCGGGTGGAGCCGGTGAAGGAGACCTTGCGCACCTGCGGCGCGCTCATGAAGACCTCGGTCAGCTCGGCCGGCCGGGCGGTCGGCACGATGTTGACCACGCCGGCGGGCAGCCCCGCCTCGACGCACGCCTCGGCGAAAGCCAACGCGGAGAACGGGGTCAGCTCGGAGGGCTTGAGCACCACCGTGCAGCCGGCCGCCAGCGCCGGGCCGACCTTGCGGGTCACCATGGAGAGCGGGAAGTTCCACGGCGTGATCGCCGCGACCACTCCCACCGGCTCGGGCAGCAGCCAGATCCGCGAGCCGGTGGTGCTCGCCGGCACCGTCTCGCCGTACAGCCGGCGGGTCTCCTCCGCGGCCCAGAGCATGTGCTCGGCGCCGGAGAGCACCTCCACGCGGGCCTCGGCCAGCGGCTTGCCCTGCTCACGGGTCATGATCCGGGCGATCTCGTCGGCCCGCCGGGTCAGCGCCGCGGCGACCGCGCGCAGCTTGTCGGCGCGCTGCGGCGCGGGCAGCGCCCGCCAACCGGGCAGCGCCCGCGCGGCGGCGTCGACCGCCGCCCGCGCCTCGGCCGCACCGGCGTCGGCGACCGTGCCGAACACGGCGCCGGTGGCCGGGTCTCGTACCTCGAACAGCCCGCCATCGGCCGGCCCACACCAGGTGCCGTCGATGTACGCGCGTCCTGACTCACTCACTGGGATCTCCTGTCGGCGGCCGTCGGCCGCTGTCCGTTCTGGTGTTGCAGTCCCTGTAGAAGGGCTTCCATGGCGGCGTGCTCGTGTTCCCGGATGAGCCGCGCGGCCAGCTCGAAGTCGTGGGCCACCACGGCGTCGCGGATCGCCACGTGTTCGTCGTGGGACTCCGGGAGCCGCCAGGAGGCGAACCGGAACCCGCGCCTGGCGCTCGAGGTACGTGTCCAAAGGGAGCTGAGCATCCGGTGGATCACCGTGGTCTGCGGAGTGTCCGACAGCAGCGCGTGGAACCGTCGATTCAGGAGGGAGAACGCGTCCACGTCCTGCTCGGCGACCACCGGCTCGCACTCGCGCAGCACCGCGTCGATCTCGGCGAGCCGCTGCTCGGGGTAGTACGGGCCGGCCAGCTCGACGGCGAGCCCGCCGAGGCTGGCCCGGATGCCGTATATCTCCTGGATGTTGTCCAGCCCGACGGTCGCCACCACCGCGCCCACGTGCGGACGCAGCACCAGCCACTCGTCGGCGACCAGCGACTTGATCGCCTCGCGCACCGGGGTCTCGCTGATGCGCAACGCCTCGGCCACCACCCGGGCGGTGATCCGACTACCGGGTGGCGCTTCGCCCGACATGATCATCCGCTTGATGTGGCTGATCGCGATGTCGGACTTCATCTGGAAGGTATCGGTGGTCACCGGTCGCCCCTCACACTCGCTGCACGGTCAGCTCGTCGATCGCCGCCCGGTCCAGTGTGACGCCGAGGCCGGGGCCCGCCGGCAGCCGTACGGCGCCGGTGGTCGGGTCCGGCAGCAGTGGCTCGGCCAGCATCACGTGGAAGACCTCCGGCACGATGACCGGCGGATCGTACGGGTACTCCAGCCAGTCGCAGGCCTCCAGGGAGGCACAGAGCTGGAGGTTGCCGGCGACGCCCAGCCCGGTCGCCCACGCGTGCGGGATGATCCGCCGATGCCGCGCGGCGACCATCGCGCCGAACTGCCGCAGGGCATGGATCTCCTCGCTCTCGTTGGCGTCGGGCTGGTAGATGTCGAAGCAGTCATCTTCCAGCAACCGGGTCAGTTCGGCGATGCCCCGGTTGTGCTCGCCACCGGCGATCGGCACCGGCGATGCGGCGGTCAGCGCCCGCTGCGCGCGGTAGTCGTGCCGGGGCAGTGGCTCCTCCAGCCAGGCGACCCCCAGGTCGGCCAGTTCCCGGGCGGTGGTCAGGGCCCGGTCCAGGGACCAGATCAGCCGGCTGCCGTCGGGGGAGTAACGCCACCGGGCCGCGCCCTGGTTGGCGTCCACCATCAACGCGATGTCGGGGCCGACCGCCTCGCGCACCGCCTCGACCTGGCGCACGTCCTCGGCCACGGTGGCCGAGTGGACCCGCAGCTTGACGCCTCGGAAGCCGGCGGCCACCGCCGCGAGCGCGTCGTCGACCCGCTGGGCGGGATCGCGGACCTCGCCGAAGCTGGCGTACGCCCGCACCTCGTTCTTGACGCCGCCCCAGAGTTGGTAGAGGGGGCGGCCGCAGGCCTTGCCGACCGCGTCCCACACCGCGACCCCGACCACCCACGGACGGGGGAAGAAGTACTGCGCCACGTAACGCAACCGGTTGGCGATGTGCTCGGTGGCGAACAGGTCGTGCCCGACCAGTAGCGGTCGGATGACGTCGCGAATGGTTGCCAGCAGCAGCGGTCCGGATCCGTGCCCCATGTCGCCGCCGGCCACCCCGATCAGACCTGCGTCGGTCTCCACCTCGACCACCACCGCCGCCATGGCCCGGTGCTTGCCCTCCGGCGCCCAGGACGGCACGAACGGCCTCGGGTACGGGATCTCGATCAGTGAGGCACGGACATCCCGAATCCTCATGCTTCCGGCCACCTTCCTGGTGCGACAGCGGGCCTCAGCCCTTGGTCGCGCCCTCCGCCAAGCCCTTGATCAACCATTTCTGCACGAACAGCGCGAACAGCACCACCGGGATGACGGTGAGCGTGCCGACCGCGGTGAGCGGTCCCCACATCGCGCCCTGCTCGGTGTCCGCCGCCATGCCGGCGATGGCGACCGGGATGGTCGCCGCCTCCCGGTTGGTCAGGACCAGCGCGAACAGCAGCTCTTCCCAGGCCAGGATGATGCTGAAGATCAGCGTCGAGAGCAGCCCGGGCAGGCTGCACGGCACGATGATCCGGAAGAACGCGCCGAGCCGGGAAGCCCCGTCGATCATGGCCGACTCCTCGAGCTCCTTCGGCAGGGCCATGAAGAACGAGCGCATCAGCCACATCACGTACGGGATCAGGAACGTGCAGTACGCCAGGATCAGCGTGATGTGCCGGTCGGTCAGGTCGAACCGACGGGCCACCAGGAACATCGGCACTGCCAGGGCGATCGGCGGCACGCCCCGGGAGGCCAGGATCAGCCCACCGATCAGCCCCGCGCCCCGGATCGGCAGCCGGGCCAACGCGTACCCGGCCATCGACCCGGCGACGATCGACAGCAGACCCGCGCCGGTCGCCACGATCACCGTGTTGAGCATCCGGGGACCGATGTCCGCCTGGGTGATGTAGCTCGTGTAGTTGTCCAGCGTGACCGTGCTGAACCAGCGCGGTGGGCTGGCGAAGATGTCGCGGGGCAGCTTCAGCGAGGTGCTGATCATCCACAGCACCGGGAAGAGGAACAGCAGCGCCGCGGCGATCGAGCCGGCGATGCGCAGCCGGTGTCCGGCCCGGCCACGCCGGGCCGGGCGGCGGCGGGCGTCGATCGTCGGCGCCGTCGTGGTCACCATCGCTTCTCCAGGTAACGGTTGAGCCGCAGGAACAGGAAGGTCAGCACCATGGTGATCGCGAGGACCATGGTCGCCATCGAGGACGCGGTGCCGAACTCCAGGCTGCGGAACGCCTTCTCGTAGATGTAGAGGTTGACCACGTCGGTCGCCTGGCCGGGACCGCCCTTGGTGGCGGCCAGCGCGATGTCGAACATCTTCACCGCACCGAGCCAGCGCACGATGAACGCGGCGAGGATGACCGGGGCCAGCAGCGGCAGAACGATCTTCCGCAACGTCGCCCACCAGCCCGCGCCGTCGACCCGGGCCGCCTCCAACACGTCGCCGGGCAGCGACATGATTCCGGCGGAGGCGATGAGGACCACGAACGGCGTCCACCGCCAGGTGTCGATGAGCACCAGGCTCACCATCGCCAGGGTCGGGTCGGAGAGCCAGTTGACCGGCCCGATGCCGACCAGCCCGAGCACGTAGTTGACGAACCCCCAGAGCGGGTCGAGCAGCATCTTCCACACCCCGCCGGCGACCACCGGGACGACCACCATCGGGATGAGGAACAGGGCCCGCAGCACGCCCCGCCCACGCCACTCGACGTTGAGCAGGAAGGCGATGCCGAATCCCAGCAACATCTGCAGCGGCAGGGCCAGCGCCAGGTACACGCCGGTGACCTTGAGCGAGTTGAGGAACCCGGGATCCTCCAGGACGGTGCGGTAGTTCATCCAGCCGACGCTGCGGGCCGGCGTGAACGTGGCCAGGTCCAGCTCCGAGAAGCTGATCCAGACCGTGTAGAAGAGTGGGTACGCCAGCACCGCCGCGAGGATGACCAACGCGGGGGCGAGGAAGACCCAGCGGCTGGCGAGATCCCGCCAGCGGTGGCGCAGGCCGGGGCCGCCGGCCCGGGGCCGGCGCGAGCGCCGGTCCCCCGGGCCGGCGGGGGACGATGTTCCACCCCGTGCCGGCGCAGTCTGAGTGTTGGTGGTCATGAAATGCTCCGCGCTCAGTAGCCCTTGGACTTCAACAGCTTGCTGACCTCGTCAGCCGCCGTCTGCAATGCCTGCTCCGCCGTGGCCTGCCCGGACATGGCCCGGCTGGTCTGGGTGGCCAGGATCTGCTGGATGGCGTCGGACTCGGGCAGCTTGGGCCGCCACATCTTGCCAGCGTCGATCGCCACGTAGCCGTCCGCGATGGCCTTGAAGACCGGGACCAGCCACTCCTGCTGCGGGGTGGAGGAGAGGGTCGACTTGCGGGCCGGGAAGACACCGAGGGTGTTGCTCTGCCACTGCTCGCCCTGCTTGGAGGAGAGCCACTGGAGCAGGGTCCACGACGCCTCGGCCTGCTTGCTCTTCTTCGCCACCGCCGCGGTCCACATACCCCGGTGCGCGCCGGCGCTGAGCGAGCCGACCGGCATCACCTGGATGCCCACCTGCTCCGGCTTGAGCGTGGTGGTCTTCGGGTCGACCGCGGTGCCCTTGTAGACGCTGCCCCACATGAACATGGTGGCCGTCTTGCCCTGCCGGAACGCCTCCAGCGGCTCGTTGAACTGGTAGGTGGCGGCGCCGGGCGGGGCGTACTTGAGCAGGTCGATGTGGGTCTGCAGGGCGGCGACGCCGGCCGGCGTGTTGAAGGCCGGCTTGTTGTCCCCGTCGAGGAGCTGACCGCCGTTGCTGTTCAGGATCGTCTGCCAGATCGTCGGCGTCAGCGGATCCTTGGTGAAGTAGGTGCCGACCGCCCAGGCGTCCGGCTTGCCGTCCTTGTTGGTGTCCTGGACCAGCTTCGGCGCCTGCTCCAGGTACTGCTGCCAGGTCAGCTTCGGGGTCGGCTCCGGCAGGCCCGCCTTGGCGTACAGGGTCTTGTTGTAGAACATCAGCAGCTCGTTGGAGCGCACGGGCACGGAGTACTGCTTGCCCTGCCACTCGCCGGCGGCCAGCGGGCCGGTGTTGAAGTCGTCCCAGTCGTAGTCGGCCTTCGTGAACTTGCCCAGGTCGCCCTTGAGGTCCGCCAGGCCGCCGGTCTTGGCCAGCTGCGGGATCCACGGATCGTCGGCGACGATGAGGTCGTACGTCGGGTCCGGGGCGGTCAGCTCCAGCATCTCCTTGGCGAGCAGGTCGCCGTAGGGCACCCCGTCGATGGTGACCTTGATGTTCGGGTAGAGCTTGTTGAACTCCGGCACCATCTGGTCCTGCCACTGACGCGCGAACGCGTCGTTGGCGATCATCCGGATCGAGACGGGCTTTTCGGCGGTGCCGACGCCACCGCCGGTGACTTCGTCGTCGGACGAGCCGCAGGCGGCCAGCGACGCGGTGAGGACGGCGGCGAGGCCACCGGCCAGGACCGCCCGGCGGGTTGTGCCGCGCATGGCGCGGGGGAAGCTACGCACAGGTAATCCCTTTCATGGGGGTGTTTCGGTGGTGGGATGAACGGTGCCGAGGCGGCGACTACCGGGTCGGATCAATCGCGATCTTGACGATGTCGGTCCCGTAGAGCTGGTGCCCCGTGCTGAGTGAGCGCAGTGCCGGTTCCACGTCCCGCAGTGGGACGCGATGCGAGACCACCCGGGTGAAGGGCGGGCCGCCCCGTTCGAGGATCTCCAGGGCGCGCAGGTAGCGCGCCTGCATGTCGGGCCCGGCGCCGTACACGCCGGTGATGGTGAGGTCCCGCCGGAGCAGGTCCGTGTAGGGATTGAAGGCGATGGCGCCCCGGTCGGTGAAGTTGCCCAGCTCGGCGAGGGTGCCCCCGTCGGCGACGTAACCGATCGCCTCGACGAACCCCTCCGGCGAGCCGCTGCATCCGAGCACGGCGGTGGCGCCGCTGCCGCCGAGCGCCTCGCGGACCGCCGCGTGCCGCGCCACGCCGGGGGACAGCCGGGTGATGTCCACGGTCGCGTCCGCCCCCAGCTCCGTGGCGAGAGCGAGCCGGCGGGCGCTGCCGTCCACGGCGACCACCCGGGCCGCGCCGGCTGCCCGCGCGGCGGCCACCACCATCAGGCCGATCGCCCCGACGCCCTGCACCACCACGGTGGCCCCGATCCCGACGCCGGCCCGGTGTATCCCGTGCAGGGCCACCGACATCGGCTCGGCCAGCACCGCGACCTCCGGCGGCAGCCCGGTGCGGTAGAAGACCGTCCCCGGGTTGACCAGGTGCAGATAGTCGGCGAACCCGCCGGTCAGCGGGGGGCCGGAGTCGACCGGTGACTTGAAACCGTACGACTGCGGGCGCCGCTGGCACTGGCCGGGCCGGCGCAGCACCACGCAGGCGTGGCAGGTGCCGCAACTGGTCGCCGGGAAGACCCCGATCCGGTCTCCGACGGCGACGGGCCGGCCGGCGGAGTCGGTGTCCAGCCCGGCGCCGAGCGCGGCGACGGTCCCGACGATCTCGTGTCCGAGCAGTGCCGGAAAGGTGATGGTCGGCAGCCGCCCGTGGAAGACGTGCGCGTCGGTGCCGCAGATGCCGCACAGCTCGACCCGGATCACCGCCTCGCCCGGTCGGGGGGCGGGTACGGGGTACTCGCGGATCTCGACCGGGCCGCCGGGCCCGGTGACGACCGCCGCGCGGGAGGTTGCCATCACCATCGCCTCCGCCCTGCTCTGCCAGATCTACATTCTGGATTCCATAGAATGTAGGGGACCGTAACGTGCCGGCAATGAACTGTCCAGACCTGACTTTCGGCCGGCCCGGGGGCGCATCGAGGCTGCTCAGCGTGGTTCCAGACGGCAAAACCGTCAAATACGACTAATCGGTTATCGGCGTTTACGCTGATGGCCGTGATGTGGTAGGAACGGGTTTGAATGCGGCCATCCGAGTCCCCGTCGGGTGCCCCCAGTGGCGGCGGACGTTCGCAGGGCTACCGAAGCTCACGATCGGTATCGATCCGCCCGTCGAGTGGCGTCCCGATATTGCGCTGCTCACGAAAGGCGGCTTGGACGCCGGCCTGGAACCGCGTGTCCGCGCCGAGCCCGGCCAGCAGCGCGGCGATGTGACGTTGCGCCGTCCGGTAGCTGATGCCGAGATGCCGGGCGATGGCCTCGTCGGTGATGCCGGAGAGCAGGAGGGCGATGAGTCTCTCCTCGGACACGGCATGACGCCGCGGCCCGGGCAGCGCCTTCACGGTCGGTAGGCGCAACGGTACGGCGCGCTGCCACAGCCCTTCGAACAGCTTGCCGAGCGCGTCGAGCAGCGCCGAGGCGTGTACGACGATCACGGCCTCGGAGCCGGCGGAGTCACGCTGCAACGGCAGCACGGCCAGCCGGCCGTCGGCGATGTACAACTTCATCGGCAGGTTCGGCAATACCCGTGCCTGTTGACCGGCGCGGACCATCTGCTCGATCTCGGGCAGCACCCCGGTCTGTTCAATCGCGGCCCGGTCATAGATGCACCGCGACGTGACGCCGGCCGCGAGCAGATCGAGGTCGGTCGTGCCGGTTCCGTCCAGATCCAGATAGGGAGGCGTCTCGAGGCACATGATCTCCCGTCGCGCGCAGCGCTGCACCTGGGCGAGACGCTGGCGGACGGCGCGGTGTCCGGTGACGACCTCGACGACGTCCGCCGTCGCAGCTTCGGCTCGCGCCTCTCGGTACGCCGTCGCCAACCGCTGGGCAAACTCCTCCGCCAGGTCCAGTTCCACTTCTCGTTCGACCAGCACGGTGGAGGCAATCTTCTCCGGGGCGGTGGCCACGTACCTCTCGGGTGGTCCGGGCAGGACGGTGATCAGGCCGGCGGCGGCGAGCCGGGCGAGCACCGCGGGGAGTGGTTCGCCGCCCGACCAGCTTCCGGCGAGGGTGGCCAGGGTCGCTGACGGCCGGTCGACGATCAACTCGTACGCCGCCTCCTCGCCGGGACTCATCAGCCGGCTCACGGCGCCGGTACGTCCTCGGCAGTGAGCCAGCCCCGCTGCACGGCCTGGTAGCCGGCCTGGAAGCGGGTGGCGGCGTCCAGCCGCCGGAGCAGGGCGCTGAGATGACGCCGTACGGTGCGCAGGTGCCAGCCGAGGTGGTCGGCGGTGGCCTGGTCGGTCAGTCCCGCCATGAGCAGCGACATCAGTGCCCGCTCCGGACCGGAAGGGCCGTCCTCGTTCGGCAGTGGCTTGTCGCCGATGCCGACGTCGAACGGGACAGCGCGCTCCCAGTACGTCTCGAACAGTGCGGACAGCGCGGACAGCAGGGTCGAGTCGCGCACGAGCAGCGTGCACGCGATGTCCACCGGCTGTAGACGCAGCGGCACCATCGCCAGCGGCTGATCGCCCAGCAGGAGCTTCATCGGCACCGTGGTGATCCGTGCCTGTTCCCCGGCGGCGATGGCGTGGGACAGGTGGGCCAGGCGACCGGGCACGGCGACCGCCTGCCGGTCGTAGATCGCCCGCCAGCGGACCCCTCGGCGCAACTGTTCGAGCTCGGTCGGGTTGCATTCCAGCGGATCACGCGCGTAGGGCGGCGCGTCGAAGACCCGCGCCTCATTGCGGATTCCCCGGATCAGCTCCTCCGATGCCTGGAAGACGGCGTCGGGGCCATGGATCAGCTCAACCAGTTGGGACGGGTCGGTGTCGCTCCCGGCCCTGCCGCGGAACCGCTCGGCGAGCACGGCGAGGCGCTGTCGGTCGTCATGCAGCCACCGCCGACGCTCGGCGAGCAACGGGTCGAGCGCGATGTCGGGCGGGACGACCGCCCACCGGGCCGGCTCCTCCGCGGTGAGCCGCACGATCAAACCCGCCGCTTCCAGCCGGGCCATGCTGGCCGGGTCGCCGTTGCCGGTGATCTCCGTCGCCCCGGCGACCACCAGCGACTCGTACCAGGACTGATCCAGGTCGGACAGGCCGAGGATACGGAGCGGTTGATGATCTTCTCGCATCGTGCGGCCATGCTATGCCATCTTCACGCCATTGGCGAGAAGATGGCCCGCACGGCACTTCCCCGCAGGTCAACTGGCTGCGAGATTCGCGGAAGGAGATCAATAGCGTAAGGACGCCTGATGACGACATCGAGATGGGCCCGATGGCCTGCTCACCGACGGCACGCCGCGCTCAGCCTGGCCGCCGTGACCGCCCTGGCCACCGTCGCCGTGCCGGCAGCGGCGGCCGGCAAACCCGACCAGGCCACCGGCGGACCGGTCCCGCCGACCGGCACCACGACCGTGCCGACCGGGGCCTCCGACGGACTGCGCGCCACGATCACGTTGATCACCGGCGACAAGGTGCTCTACACCGAGACACCGGACGGCCGCACGACCGCGACGCTCACCGACGTGCGCCCCGGCACAGCCCCGGTCTACCACAGCTACGGGGACGAGACCGGCTTCTACGTCATCCCGCAGAACGCCGCGTCCCTGGTCAACGCGGGCGCGGTCGACCGTGGACTGTTCGACGTGAAGTACCTGGCACACAACGGGTACGCCGACGACAAGAGCGAGACCGTGCCCGTCATCACCAGCTACCAGTCGAGCGCCGCACGGAGCGCGGCGGCCGGTGGATTGCGGCTGGCCGGCGCTACCGGGCGGGTCGACCTGCCCAGCCTCTCCGGTGAGGGCCTCACCGTCGACAAGGGCCGGGCCGCCGCGTTCTGGTCAACGCTGACCGGGGGTACGACGGTCGGTGCCCGCAGCAGCGCCGCCGTCCCGGCCCTCGCCGGCGGCCTCCGTCGGGTGTGGCTGGACCGCAAGGTCCAGGTCAACCTGGCCGAGAGCGTGGCGATGATCGGCGCGCCCGAGGCGTGGGCCGCCGGCTACGACGGCTCCGGGGTGAAGGTGGCGGTCCTGGACACCGGGATCGACGCCAACCACCCGGACCTGAAGGGCAAGGTGAGCGCCGCGCAGAGCTTCGTGCCCGGCGCGTCGGCCCTGGCCGACGGGCACGGGCACGGTACCCACGTGGCCTCGACGATCGTCGGAACCGGCGCGGCGTCGGGCGGACGCTACAAGGGGGTCGCCCCCGGTGCCCAGTTGCTCGTCGGAAAGGTGCTCTCCGACCAGGGGCAGGGCAACATGTCCTGGTCCATCGACGCAATGGAATGGGCCGCGGCCAGTGGCGCCCGGGTGGTGAGCATGAGCCTCGGCGCCCAGCCGACCGACGGCACCGACCCCGCGAGCCAGGCCGTCAACCGGCTGACCGCCAGCACCGGCACCCTCTTCGTCATCGCCGCCGGCAACGACGGCCCGGACAAGGGCAGCGTCGCCGCCCCCGGCACGGCGGACGCGGCACTGACCGTCGCCGCGGTGACCAAGGACGACAAGCTCGCCGACTTCTCCAGCCGTGGGCCACGGATCACCGACCGGGCGCTCAAGCCGGACATCTCCGCGCCGGGCGTGGGCATCGTCGCCGCCCGGGCCAGCGGTACGTCGATGGGCCGCCCGGTGGATGATCGCTACACCGCCGCCAACGGCACCTCGATGGCGACCCCGCACGTGGCCGGGGCCGCGGCGATCATCGCCCAGCAGCACCCGGACTGGACGGCGAGCCAGCTCAAGCCGACCCTGATGAGCACCGCCAAGGACGGCGGCTTCACCGCGTACGAGCAGGGCGCGGGCCGGCTCGACGTAGCCCGCGCGGTACGCCAGCCGGTCCACAGCACCACGCCGAACGTGGACTTCCGCATCGCGTCCCCGACCGACACGCCGCAGATCAGCAAGCAGATCAGCTACGTCAATCCCACCAAGCAGCCCGTGACGCTGAAGCTGACCCCGACGCTGCGCGGCGTCGGCGGGCCGGCCGCACCCGGCGGCGCCCTGACCGTCGACTCGACCGTCGTCGTGCCCGCCGGGGGCACCGCCACCGTCACGGTCACCGCCGACCTGACCGTCCTCGAGAACGGCAGGTACACCGGGTCGGTCGTGGCCACCGACGAGGCAACCGGCACCCGGCTCACCACTCCGGTCGGGCTGATCCGTCAGCCGCCGCTGCACACGGTCAACATCCGCATCGTCGGTCGTCCGGGAGAACCGCTCGCCCACGGCGAGAAGCTCTGCAACTTCCAGCAACTGGACGACGAGGGCGACGCGGACAGCTACCTGATCAGCCTGTCCCGCAGCTGGGACGGGCCCAACGTCAGCGAGGGCAGCGCCCGGATCCCCGAGGGCCGGTACGACCTCCAGTGCAACGACGGCTGGACGGCAAAGAACAGCATCGCCGCCTCGGTGGCGCTCGTCGACCCGGAGGTCACGATCAACCGTGACGCCACGTTCGAGTGGGACCTGGCCACCGACGCGGTGCCGGTGAACGACGTCGCCACCCCACTGCCCACCGAGGCCGTGATGCACATGATCGGCTACACCCGGACCACCGCGAGCGGCAGGACGAATATCAGCGCGACGATCGCGGCCAGCGCCTACGGCCAGCGGTTCTACGTGACTCCCACCTCGAAGCGGGTCACCGTCGGCACGTACAAGTTCCTCTTCGAACAGCTCCGGGCGGCGCCGGAGGCGGTCACCACCGTGCACGGCAAGGGCGCCGTGCAGGTACGGCCCATCTACCTGGCCGACTACGAGACCGTACCGAAGTTCGCCACCGACCGGCGCCTGCAGCTCGCGACGGAGGCGGACCTGCGAGCCGGCCGGGACGTCCGCGGCAAGCTCGTGGTGATCGACAACGAGCCCTGGGTCGGGATCGACGAGGACGTGGACCTGGCGACCCGGGCCGGCGCGGCCGGTGTGCTCAGCCACGTGGTGGGTGACAGCCCGACCGGCTCCGGCAGCATGCCGTTCCTGGACGCGGCCAACGTGAAGATTCCCGTGCTGTGGCTGGACGGGGCGCAGTGGTCGAAGGTGGCGAAGGTGCTCCACGGCGCCCACCGCCCCTACGTCACCATCCGCAGCCAGCTCGTCAGTCCGTACGAGTACAAGCTGCGGTTCTACGAGTACGGCCGGATCCCCCGGAAGTTCGACTACCGCGTCAGCCCCAGGAACCTGGCCGTGCGGCAGACCGAATACCACACGCAGTTCCCGGCGGTGCCCCTTACGCCGAACGCCTACGAGGTGAGCCACACCTTCGCGCCCGAGGACAACTTCAGCATCAACTACGCGCACCACTTCGACGCGCCGGTCAGCCGGACCGAGTACTACAACGTGACCGGTCCGGACATCCGGTGGAGCCGGGACTACGCGCTGATCAACCACAACGACCCGGCCCTACCGGAACGCTCCATCCAGACCTCCAACGGCTTCAGCGTCCCCTCGTCCGAATCGGAGACCATCAACCAGGGGCCCAGTGTTCTCGGGATGAACACACCCGGCGCCGAGTGGAAGCCGAACACGGCGACCAGCCTCTGCATGGTCTGCCGCGAAGGCGACGACCTGTACGTCTACCTGGGCGGCACGGTCCCCGTCAACGACCGCGAGAAGTGGGTCGTCTCGGACGGCAGCGCGAACATCTCACTGGAGCGCGACGGCGTCAAGATCCCCTCCGCCCCGGGTGGGCTTGGCATCCCGCACTACGCCCTCGGTGCGGACCCGGCGAAGTACACGCTGCGCACCGCCTACGAGGACCAGTTCAGCGGGCAGAAGTACGGCAAGAAGGTCAGCACCGACTGGACCTTCCGATCGAGCCACGTCGAGACGAGCAACGTCGCCATCCCGTACCTGTGTCCGTCCAACATCCTCGGCAGTAAGGGAGCCTGTGGCTGGCAACCGCTGATCCAGCTCAACTACGGCCTCGACCTGGCCCTGGACGACACCGCCCGGGCAGGGCGGCCGTACGCCTTCACGGTCACCCCGTGGCAGCCCCAACCGACCGGAACACCCGCCATCGCCGGGCTCAAGCTCTCCGTCTCGTACGACGACGGCGCGCACTGGACGCCGGCCCGGGTGTCGCGTGGACGCGACGGGGTGTATCAGGTCCAGATCACGCACCCGTCGCTGAGTCGCACCACTGGCGCGGTCTCCCTTCGGACAGAAGCCTGGGACACGGCGGGCAACCGGGTGACCCAGCAGATCGACCGCGCCTACGGGCTCCGAAAGTAGTCGTCCGACCGTAACCGGAGGCCCCAGGCGACGTGTAGCGAGGTCTCCGGTGGATGATTCAGCAACATTGCCGAATCTGAAGCCGGAGACCTCGCTACGTCCCGGCGGCTGGTGTGATCCTTCGCGACCGGGACTGTACAAATAACGGCTCTGGCTCACATTCGGTGGTAGCAGAGAGTAGCGGCCCAGTCGGCCGGACGGGAGCACTGTCTAAACCTGCATTATCGGGGCAAAAGGCGTAGCAGCTCCATGTTGCAGCCTTCACGCGAAACCGGCCAGCCCTGAAGCGCCGACGTCAGAGGCTCGCGCGCACACCTGCGACGCCGCTACAGGGTGTCACCACCGAAAGTGAGCCAGAGCCGTTAACTTGACCCGCGCACGGTCAGCAGCGCGGTGTATGCGAAACTCGTTGTCACGCAGGACCCCTATGAAGTTGATCTGTGGTAGGAGCACCTTCATATCGGGGTTCTGCGTCTTTTCGTTGCAACGCAACGCCTTCGGCGATTCCCCCCACACCACACCCCGATGGCCTCGCACCGCAACGGACCGTTACTGGGAAACGCTCAATGGTGACGCCTTACGACTGCAGTCCGTCACCGACGCTGCGGCCATCCCCGATCTGCCGGACTTCGACACCCTGCTGCATCGGGTGACCAGCGTCGCCGCGCAGGCTTTGACCTACCAGGAACAGCCTTGGTTCACCGAAGCAGTACAGACCCTGACCCGGATCTTCGAACGCCCGACTCCGCCGCCGCACTGAAACGACGGCTACTTGTTGCCGCCCACGGCTACACGCTCGGCGCCTTGGCAGTACGGATGAGAAACCGGCCGGCCGACGGCGCTCGCACCCCGGCGTCGGGGCGCCAGCCGGTCGGCTCAGCGGGCCGTCCTTCCTCCGCTGAGCCAACCGGGCTGACCGGTGGCCGGTTTGGTACACCCGCACGGCCAGCCCCGGATGAGCGGCTCCCCGATGCCGGGGCGTCATAGACCTCCGCCCGGCCTGACGGTGGTCAGGCGGTGCAGGTGTACGTGTCGTACTGCAGGCCGGAGGCGTAACACGTGGCGACGGTCAGGGTGGTCCCGTCGAAGGTGGCTGCCTGGCTGGCGACCTTGCCGGCGGCCTCCTTGGGGGTGTGCTGGAGCACGGTCCACGGGCCGGAGCCGTTCGCGGGCTCTTCCACGATCCACTGCTGTCCGGCGCCATAGTGGACGACGATCAGCTGCCCCTGGGTCGGACCCGGCAGCAGCACCGGCCGCACCGAGGCGTAGGCGCCGGGTGCCGTGGCCTGGCCGAACGACAGCTGGGCCGGGCCGCTCCAGACTCCGGCGGTGTTCTGCTGGAAGGAGGCCAGGAGGCCGTCCGGGGTGGGGAACATTCCGATCAGGGGGAAGTTCCTGGCGCGGGCGACGGCCAACTGGCCGCCGACACCGTTCACAGGGTTGCAGAAGGCCGACCATGCTCCGCTGGGCGGGGTCTGCTGGACCATCCAGACCTGGCCGGCGCCGTTGAGGTGGAAGAATGCCTGCCAGCCGTCGGCGGTGGACGTCGTCGCCAGCTCACGTATGTTGCCGCCGCCGAACTTCACGGAGGGCTGCCAGCTTTCAGCGCCATAGGAGTTGGCCCACGTGTGGTACAACGCGCCGTCGGTTCCGGTGAGGTAGATCTCGATCCGGCCGTCGGCGATACGGCCGACCGCCGGGTCACCGAGCATCAGCGCGCCCGCCACCCAGGCGGGGTTCTCCCAGCCGGTGTGGTCGGCCTTCTCCCGCAGGCACATCAGCTGGTTGCCCGGATCCCGGTAGAACACCGCCATCCGGCCGTCGGCCGCCGCCACGGCGACCGGCGCACTGGCGGCCTTGGCACCGGTGCCGGCGTAGGAGTTGGCGGTCTTGACACTGTCGGAGGTGATCCAGCCGGTGTAGATCAGACCGTTGGCCCTGGCGGCGATCAGGATGCGGCCGTCGGTCCCCCTGGCCATGGACACCTGCTGCGGGGGCGAGGCGGTGGTGAAGGTGCCGACGGACGAAGACGTGATCTTCATGAGGCTTCCTCTCGAAGACGGCCGGCGAAGGCCGGCCGGTGTCAGCCTTCTCCTGACGACACGAATTGTCATCACGTCATCACCGTCAATAACTGGACTGGTGTCGCGGCGGTGGATCAGGTAACAGCTGCCCGGTGGTACCGCTGGGCGGCCACCCCGGTGGAGGTGACGGAGGGGCGGTTCGGCGGGCAAGGTGGAAGCGGTGTCGTCGGCGGGCCGACGGCGCTTTCGGCCTCGCACCGTACCGATCTGCACCGCCATCGCGAGCCGGTTGTGATCACCACGCTTACCCGCGATCAGATCCAGCGCGGTCCCGCCGATCTCGTCATCGTCGCGACGGCGGCCGGTCTCAACTCGATCGATGTGCGAGGCAAGCCTCCGAACTCCTCGCCGTGCAGTAAAAGTTGCGGACGACGTCCTTAGATTGCGCAGTCCGGAAGCGGTGGGCGGAGCCGGCGCAAACACGGGCTCGGCCTCGCCACTCGTTACGACAAACTCGCTACCCACTTCCAGGCCACCCTCGACCTGGTCGAAACCCGCGCTATGACCGCTCTACCCACCATCGAGCCGTGGCCAGTTGTCGTCGACCCCCGGATCATCCTCTTTGGTCGCTGCCAGTTAGGCGGCCTCTCCACCGACGCCATCGCGGCAGTTGGTCACCGGTCAGGGCGGCGGGGTCGCGGTGGCGGCCAGCCCCGCCAGGTCACTGAAGAACACCGCAGGCAGGACGGGTTCGCCTTCCTTCCCGATCGGTGACGGCGGCAGCGGCACCAGGAGGTCGGCCGCGGGTGAGTGCAGCCACAGTGCCATCAGGTAGCGGGCGGGGACCCGCAGCAGCCGCAGCTCGAAGCCGATCGCGGCGAGTTGGGGCAGCTTGCGGGCCGCCTTCACGGCGAGGTCGGTGGCGGCCACGAACGGTCCCTCGGTGAAGCTCGCCACCTCCTGGGTCCCGTCCGGGTTCACCTCGGTCTCGGCGCTGGCCACGAGCTTTCCCCCGTCCTCGACCATGTAGCGCCAGCCGGCAGGCTTGGCCCTGGCGAGGCGGAACGTGTCAAGGGATTGAGGCCAACGGGAGTTAAGCGGCTTGTCGTTGCGGCTCGGGCTTGTTGATCCAGACCTGTTCGGGCAGGTCGAGGATCTTGGGCAGGGGCCGGGTGGTGCCGAACCGTTCCGGGTGTGCCGTGCGGGCTGCGGCGAGGGTGTCCTCGCGGTTGGCGCGGACGGTGTGGTGACGGCCGTGGTGGACGTCGGCGGGGGTGTGCAGGCCGATCCCGGAGTGTCGGTGGGCGTGGTTGTACCAGGTCACGAAGTCGGTCATGAACGCCCGCGCCTGGGCGAGGGACGCAAACCGGTCCGGGAAGACCGGCGCGTACTTCAATGTCTTGAACCAGGCCTCGCTGTACGGGTTGTCGTTGGACACCTTCGGCCGGGAGTGCGAGCGGGTGACGTCGAGGTCTTCGAGTAGGTCAGCCACCGATTTCGACGTCATCGACGTGCCGCGGTCGGCGTGCACGACGTGCGGAACGCCATGGACACCGAACACCTCGCGCATCATCGACTCGGCAAGGGGACCGGACTCGCGGGCGTGCACACGGGCGCCGACGATGTACCGGGAGTAGATGTCGATCATCACGTAGGCGTCGTAGTAGACACCCTTCGCCGGTCCGGCCAGCTTCGTTATGTCCCAGGTGTAGACCTGCCGCGGCGCGTCAGCGACCAGCTCCGGGCGTGTGCGGGCCGGGTGCCGGGCCAGCCGGCGACGCTCGCGAACCTGCGCGTGCTCGCGTAGAACCCGATACATGGTGGCGATCGAACCGACGTACACGCCCTGGTCCAGCAGCGCCGCATAGATCTGGGCCGGGGCCGCGTCGACGAACTCCGGACTGTTCAACAGCCGCAGGACCCGCTCACGTTCGGCCAGAGTGAACGCGTTCGCCGGCGCTCGCCGCACCGGCGGGGCCGGTGTCGGCCGCCGCCGGTCGCGCTCAGCGCTGGACCGGGCGATCCCGGTCAGCCGCTTCGCGTCCCGCGTCGTTGTCCCCACGCTGGTCAACCCATGATAGGCGGCCATCAGCGTCTGCCGAGCCCGAACACGTCCGGACCGTCCGGCTCGCTCCTGGAGATGTCCTCCAAGAGCTCGCGCGCTTTTCCCATGATCGTCAACGCCGTCTCGGTCCGCGCCAGCTTCGCCCGCGCCAACTCCAACTCACGACGCAACCGGGCGATCTCGGCCTGCTCCGCCGACGGCCTCCCGACCGTCTCCCCAGCCGGCTTACCCTGCAACAGACCCGCGTCCCGGGCCCGGCGCCACTCCGACATCAACGACGAGTACAAGCCCTCCCGCCGCAGGAACGCCCCGCCCTCACCAGCCGCGACAGCCTGCTCATACCCGGCCAGCAACTCCAACTTCTGCCCCGACGTGAACGACCGGCGCGCCCGCGGCCCGCCCGAACGCGGACCCCTCTTGCGACTCATGAACCCATCCAGGGCCGTCACGACGTCAACAGCAGTATTCAACGCTTCCCGATCCTGAACTCGCCCTGTCCGGCGGACTTGCTATGAACCGCTGGCCTCAACTCACCCTGACAGACAGGGGACTACTGGAAGCGCTCGATCGACACCGTCTCCACCAGTCCCGCCCGGACTTCAGGCTGATCTGGGGGACCGTGTGCGAGCCGACCAGTCCGCATGCTGATCCATCCAGCCTTGTCGTGGACCTCCGACAGCCTCCGGAGGGGTGGACTCCCACTAGGAACCTGCTTGTCGCGCTGCCCGGCAAATGGACCACCGCCTAGCACTGCGCCGACCAGGTGGTCGACGCACTCATCTGACGGACGGGGCCCAAGCTATCCGATACCGATGGCGTCCCTCACCCGCTCCAGCAACGGCCTGGTCTGCTTCCGGGCCTTGTCCGCGCCGTGGGCAAGCAGGTCGTCCAGCTCACTACCCTGCGCCATCAACGCCTCGTAGCGCTCCCGAAGCGGCGCGAACTCAGCGACAAGCGCGTCGGCGAGCTGTGCCTTCACCTCTCCCCAGCCCATCCCACCGGCCGACAGCCGCGCCCGTGTCTCGGTAACCAGGTCGACCGCACCGAACCGTTCAAGCAGCTTGAAAACGGCAGCCGAGTCGGGGTCCTTCGGTTCCTCCACCGGCACGCTGTCGGTCGGGATACGCCGGATCAGTTTCCGCAGGCTGGGCTCTGGCGCGAACAGAGGAATCGTGTTGCCGTACGACTTGCTCATCTTGCGACCGTCGGTGCCGGGCAAGGTGTGCGCCGACCCCTCATCCGGAATGACAGCAGCGGGGATCTTGAACTTGAACCGGTCCCCGTACACAGCGTTGAAAGAGCCAGCGATGTCCGCGGCGTACTCGACATGCTGGACCTGGTCGCGGCCGACGGGCACGACATCGGCATCCATGATGAGGATGTCGACCGCCATCAGCACCGGGTAGTTGAACAGGCCCATGTTCACGCCGGCGTCAAGATCCTCCTTGCCGGCCTCCCGGTTGCGGTCTCGTGACGCCTTGTAGGCGTGCGCCCGGTTCATCAGGCCCTTGCTGGCCATGCACGCCAGGATCCAGTTCAGCTCGAAAATCTCCGGGATGTCCGACTGGCGGTAGAACGTGGTGCGATCCGGGTCGAGTCCGGCCGCCAACCAGGTGGCCGCCACGGAGCGGGTGTAGTGCTGCAACTGATCACGGTCGCGGATCGTGGTCAGTGCGTGATAGTCCGCGATGAAATACAGCGACTCGTAGCTGTCGGCCAATCGCAGCGCCGGCAGGATCGCGCCGATGTAGTTGCCCAGATGCGGCTCACCGGTCGGCTTGATGCCGGTCAGCGATACCCTTCGCGCCGTCGAACCCATGGGCATGACACTACCGTGAGCTGCCATCGATCTTCCGTCCTCATTGGCTATCGGCGCGTACCGAGATGCTCCTGTTGCCGTTGGCAAGGCTGAGCAGCGACGGCAACTCCGCCATGCTTCTGAAGGCTCGAACCGGCCCCGGCGCGGAGCCGCCGGGCGCGTACCGCAGCACCCGCATTCCTGCGCTACGTGCGGCCGCCACCCCGGACTCGCTGTCCTCGACAACGACGCAGCGGGCAGGCGGGACGCCCATCCTGGACGCGGCCAGCAAGAACAGGTCAGGAGCCGGTTTGCCGCGGGCGACCTCGGCGGCCGTGAAGATCCGGCCCTCGAAGTACGCCGCCAGGCCACAGGTGCCCAGGGTCAACGCGACCTTCTCGGGTCGCCCGTTCGACGCCACGCAGACGGGAACACGAAGCTGCTGCAGCACCGGCACGATGCCGGGCACCGGCGCCACCTGGGCACGCAGCGCGGCATCAACCGCGATGGTCAGCGCGTCGAACCAACCGGACGGGACAGCACCACCAAGGCGATCGGCGATCAACCGGGCCGCCGCCGCTTGATCGAGGCCGGCGAACGCACGAGTGCACTCCTGGTCGGTGATCTGGATACCCAGCTGCCGCATCCGGTCGGCGAGTACCCGGCTGACGATCGGCTCGCTGTCCACCAATACCCCGTCACAGTCGAAGATGACGAGATCGACCGAGCCATGATCGCCCATCGGTGATCGCCTCCTCTCAGGCCGCGTCCCACCGGTAACAGCCAGTCCCCGCATCGCCGACAGGGTCCAACGGCTCCCGAGCACCCGCCGAGCGACCATCCACCACCGGCGTACGCGAAAAAGGCCCCGACCGGCAGAGAACTGCCAGATCAGGGCCTTGCTCGTTGGTGCGCCGCCAGGGACTCGAACCCCGAACCCGCGGATTAAGAGTCCGCTGCTCTGCCAGTTGAGCTAGCGGCGCTCGTTGGCAACGTGGAGAACATTAGCATGCCCTCTGGAGGGTGCTCCAATCCGATACCCGGCTCCCCCCTTCGGGCAGGCTTACCGGACATACACTCTCAAATCATCGGCTCAGGTGCGCGCAGGCGACACTTCCTGGCCCTCATGCGGCACGATGTCCGCCAGGTACGCGAGAACAGAGGTGGGAATGGGCAGGTTCGCGCGGGTCGGGGCGAGGGTGGGGGCCCTGAGCCTGATGGCGTCGCTGGCACTGACCGGGTGCGGCGATGACCCCAAGAAGGCGGAGTTCGTCGGCGGCGCCCCCTCCGCCGGCAGTAGCGTCGCCGCGGAATCAGGGACGGCCCCGGCCGAGCCGGCCACCAGCGCCGGCCCGTCACTCACGGTCAGCCCGGCGGACGGCGCCAAGAACAGGCCGGTCAGCGCCGAGATCTCCGCGAATATCCCCGAGGGCGGCAAGGTGACCGACGTCGCCCTCACCGCCGCCAACGGCGGCAAGGTCGAGGGCCGCTGGCGCGCCGACGGCTCGTCGTGGGTTCCGAGCAGCGCCTTGAAGTACGGCACCCGCTACACGGCCGTCGTCACCGCCGCCGGCGAGGGTGGCGAGACCCGGCAGGGCACCAGCACCTTCACCACGATGGCCAAGCCGAAGTCGACGATCGCCTCCGGGCTCTACCTGTTCAGCGACAAGACGTACGGCGTCGGGATGCCGGTGGTCGCCGAGTTCCACCCGGGCATCCCGGCCAAGGACCGGAAGGCGGTGCAGAAGCGGATGTTCGTCCGCACCGACCCGCCGCAGCCGGGTGCGTGGCACTGGGTCTCCAACGGCACGCAGGCGTACTACCGGGCACCGGAGTACTGGAAGTCCGGCACCACGATCACCGTACGGATCGCGCTGGCCGGCATCCCGCTGAGCAACGGCAAGTACGGCAACGTCGACCGAAGCGCCACTGCCAAGATCGGCCGGTCGTTCGTCATGAAGGTCGACAACGCCACCAAGAAGATGACCGTCTACGAGGACGGCCAGGTCGTTCGCACGATCCCGGTCAGCCTGGGCAAGAAGAGCACCCCGTCCTCCAGCGGCACGATGGTCGTCATGGAGAAGAAGGAGTCGACGACCTTCGACACCCGGGACGATCCCGACCCGGCCAACCGCTACGTCACCGAGATCGACTTTGCCCAGCGGCTCACCTGGGGCGGCGAGTACATCCACGCCGCGCCATGGTCCGAGCACGCGCAGGGGCGGCAGAACGTGTCGCACGGTTGCGTGAACGTCTCGACGGCGCACGCGAAGTGGCTCTTCTCGGAGACCAAGGTCGGCGACCCGATCACGATCAAGGGCACCGAGCGCAAGCTCGCCGCCGGCAACGGCTGGACGGCCTGGAGCCTGAGCTGGGCCGAGTTCGTCAAGGGCAGCGCGCTGCCGGTGCCGGAGGGCGGCTCCGGCCCGGCTCTGGCCTGACGCGACGACCGCCCGGGGAGGGCAGGGCACCCGACTTTCGGGCGCCCTGCCCTCCCCGCCGTTTAGGAGCAGCGCTCGCAAAGGTCGACATTTTATCGGCATTCGGACGCAGGCGACCGCGTGTTTCTCTTCACCCCCTGCAACGGGTACGCGTTCCCGTGCGTCAGTGAGAGACGATGGGGCAACCGGGGCACCACGACAGTGAGGGAATCATGCGCGCGACGCAGGACCAGCTGAGCCGGCGGGACGGCCGCCGCCGGATGTTCGCGGCGGGGCTGCTCGCCGCCGTACTGGCGGTCACCTCCGCCTGCACGAACGACGGCGACGGGGGCAAGTCGCCAGCCTGGCAGGGCGGCGGCGAGAGCCCACCGAAGGCCGCCGCCAGCATCACCGGGCCCGCGGCCGACGCCAAGGACGTGCCGGCGTCCACCGGCATCGCCTTCACCACCAAGGACGCGAAGGACACCACCGTCGAGCTGAAGGACTCCGCCGGCGCGGCCGTCGAGGGCACGGTGGCCGGCGACGGCAAAAGCTGGCTGCCGAAGGGTGCCCTGAAGTACGGCGAGACCTACACCGCCACCGTCACCGCCACCGGCGACGACGACAGGCCGGCACAGGCGACCAGCACCTTCACCACGATGGCGAAGCCGAGCAAGCAGGTCCGGATCAGCAGCTTCCTCGGGGACGGCCAGGTCGTCGGCGTCGGCATGCCGCTCATCGTGAAGTTCAGCCGGGCCGTCCCGGAGGACTACCGCGACGACGTCCAGCGCCGGATGACGGTGACCTCCACGCCCGCCCAGGAGGGGATCTGGCACTGGGTCAGCCCCACCGAGATCCGGTTCCGGCCGAAGGAGTTCTGGAAGGCCGGCACGGCCGTCTCGTACCGGATCCAGGCCGGCGGCCTGCCCCTCGGTGACGGCTGGTACGGCCGGGCCGACCTGTCGGTCGACATCAAGACCGGCCCGGCGGTGATCATGACGGTCGACAACAAGACCAAGCGGATGACCGTCACCAAGGACGGCAAGGTGATCAAGACCATCCCCGTCAGCCTGGGCAAGAAGAGCACCCCGTCCTCCAGCGGCACCATGGTCGTCATCGAGAAGCTGCGCAAGACGGTCTTCGACACCATGGAGGAGTTGGGCCCCGAGGAGGGCTACCGCACGAAGATCGACTACGCCCAGCGGCTCACCTGGGGTGGCGAGTTCATCCACGCCGCCCCCTGGTCGGAGGGGCAGCAGGGCAGCGTCAACGTCTCGCACGGCTGCGTGAACGTCTCGATGAAGAACGGCGCCTGGCTGTTCGCCAACACCCGGGTCGGCGACCCGATCACCGTCAAGGGCACCGAGCGCAAGCTCGCCAACGGCAACGGCTGGACCGACTGGAACATGAGCTGGGACGAGTACGTCAAGGGCAGTGCCCTGCCGTACGACCCGGACGCCGCCGCCTCCCCGAGCGCCGAGGCCACTCCCGGCGACACCGCCGAGACCCCCAGCGCCGAGCCGACCACCTGACCGGCAGCCCCGGGCACGACGAAGGCCCCCTCCGCAGGGAGGGGGCCTTCGTGTAACGGGTGACTGATGGGAATTGAACCCACGACAACCGGGACCACAACCCGGTGCTCTGCCAACTGAGCTACAGCCACCATGCTCCCCGCGCCGGCTAGGCCGGGCGGCGTGCGGACTAATAATAGCCACACCCCCACCACCCACGTCCACCGGGTTCCCGGCCCGCTCTCTCCCGAACCCCTCAGACACCGCTAGTGGATCTTGGTGCAGCGCGGACCCCGAGGAGGGACCGCTTCCACGGCCAGAACGACTGATCGAGAGATCCACGCTGGGGAGTTCCGGACTAGGGAGCGGCGATGGACGGGTCTGCTCCAGGATCACCTCCCTGCTGCAACTGCTCCTCGAACAAGACGAAGGTCTGCCGCCTGATGCCTCGCACCAACGCCTGCTCTCGCTCTGTGAGACGGCGACCCTCTCGAGTCTCCGCGCCGATGATTGCATCGACTGTCTCATAGAGCGCGAAAATCGGCCCTTCCCCTGACAGATGCCGGCCTCGATACGCTTCCACCTCCTGCACGAACCGGTCAGGCGAAAGCGTGAAAATTTCACCACCGACGGCAAAGACAATCTCTTCGAAAATTTCATCTTCCTGTTTCCAGCCGCCAGTGTCGATGGAGACCCGCCACACCCGGATACCGCCATCAGATGAGGCTACGATCTTTACCGGTGAGGCGTAGTAGCGATAAAAGGAGGGAAGGATCAGGCCGGGCACAGGTCTCATTTGGTTTCCTATAGGGACGAAATTAGCGCGTTCCAAAAAAGTTGCTGCTGGCGTTCAAGGATACCGTCAACTATCGCCCGCTCTCGCAAATTCAACTTCCGGCCATCCTGACGCGCCAGAGACTCAAGGTCTCGCTTGACCTCATAGAGAGAATGCTCCCAGACAGCCACCTCGTCCATACTTGCCAAGTGCAGCCGAAATTCCGCAAGATACCCGTTGGACATCCTAAGCACTAACTGGACATCGCGATAACCACTGTTCTGTGGAGCCTGGAACCGGTCGTCGCAAGCGACGATTTGAACTCTGGGGTGGTCACGCAGGCGCTCGAGGGCCTTGTAGACATCACCCAGCGAGTTGAACTCGACCTTCGCCGCAGCGAGATCGAGCAACCGCGACACATCACCCTGATATTTCCTTATTTTGTCCTCCGCGCGTTTCCTGCCCTTGGGCCTAGGGCGCCAGCCCGCCGCACCGACCACCCGGTCCCCATCATGGGCCAGGTCCTGGGCCAGCGTCACCAGCTCTTCCTGCGCGGCCACCGAAGCCTGGTAGAGGAGTTCGAGGAACTCGGCTTGGTATTCGACATCTGCACGCCGTGTCTGGTCGAAACCTGGCTGCGCCGGATCACTGGATCCCAGATCGATGCTCGCGCTGATTGCTCGCTGTTCGGCGCTCAGTGGCGTGGGCAGTGGCTTTGGCGCACTCGCATCGGCCATCGAATCTAGATCGCGCCCGTTGACCTCGACCGCTACGGATTCCAGTACGCCGATCGCACGCTCATAGCTCGCAAGGTGATGCAGCGTCTCTGGACGCGCCGTCAGGGACACGACCAACTCCGGCGTCTCCAACATCATCCGCACCAGGTTCGGTTGCTGCACCACCTGCTTTACCAGCATCTCGGCAAGTAGCGGCTCGCCGATCGATGGAACCCGCCAGGTGTCGTCCAGCATCTGACGTACCCTGTGGTCCGCGAGGAGCCTGACAGTATCCTGAGCTGCCGCCTCGTGCAGTTGTGGCACGAGCCGTCGCAGGGTGGCCCCGTCCAGTTCGGACGCGAGCTCCACCGGTGTGACACCGGCAGCGAATACCTGATCGAGATCAGAGCTGGCAGCGACGACATCCTTCGGCGAGATCCCACTCGCTAAACGGTGATCCCGGGCCTCGTTACGGGATTGGCGAAGCCTCTCGGCTTCAGAATCCGCCTCACCCTCGCCAGAAGTGGGAGGGTAGTCCTTCGGACGCCCTGATTGCTCGGGTCCCCAGGACCCCGGATCGACTGTTCCTGGGCCTTCGAGCAGGTGCATCCGGTTGACGTACAGGTCGTCGTCCGACGGGTCGTCGGGGCCCGGCTGCCGCTCCCGCACGGGCGCGGGAGGCTCATCGGACGCCTCGGCCCGCTGGTTGAACGTCCCCGGCCCGGCCCCCGCCAGCGGCATCGGGCGGCCGTTCGGGCCGAGGATCAGGGCGTCCAGGCCCGTCACGTTGTGCGGGGCCGGCAACCCGCTGTGCGTGTAGAGCGGCATGTCCGAGACGGTGCCGATCTGCGGGTCCAGGTAGAGCACGCTCCCGTTCTGGTTGAGCGCCACCCAGGCGTGCGACCCGCCGCCCTCGTACGTGGTGATGAGGAACGCGTAGCTGCCGTGACCGCCGGCCCGCAACCGGCCCTCCAGGCTGCCGAAGCCCCGGCTCACCGCGCTCCACGTATCCCCCGGGGAGACCTCCTCATCGGGGTCCACAACCTTCTGGAAGCGCCCGCCGGTGGCGTCCTCCACCCGCCCCGGGCCGTCGATCTCACCGCCGAGGGGCCGGGTGATGTCCCCGGCGGCGTACCCGTCGAAGGTGCGGGGTGCCGAGACCCGGGGACGCCCGTGCATCCACGTCTCGTAGCAGGAGAGGGTGCAGTCCAGGCAGTTGATGCCCCGGGTGGGGTCGGCGGCCGGCCCGCCGTCGTTGGCCAGCCGGAACCAGTCGCCCCGCCGGGGGTCGGCGGTCCGCAGGACCCGCCCATCGGCGTCCCGGGGCACCGCCTGTTCGAGGTCCGACTGATGCAGCGCCAACGGCGGGCGAAGCCCGCCCCACTGCCCGTAGCGGCGGGACCGGTCGATCGGGGGCGGGTCGTCGTCGCCGGTCAGCGCCGAGGGGCCGGCACTTTCCACGACGCCGATGGTGAGGGAGTAGTCGTCGCTGTTGATGCGCTCGAAGTCCTCCCGGTTGTCCACCTCGACGACCTTGGGGGCCACGCTTCCGGCGAGCACCTCCTCTGCGAGGCCCATCTGCCGGTGGTACTGGCGCTCCTTCTGCCGGCCGTCCCGGACGAACTCGTCGGCGAGGTCACGGCGGCCTGCGCCGTTCAGGCTGTACGCCTCGCGAATCAGCCAGCGCGCCTGCTCGTAGTGCCGCTCAGCCCCCTCACGAAGCTCGGCCGCGCGATCGCGACGCCGCTTGTCCTCGTACCAGGCACGCTGCCGCTGGAAGTAGGCCTGGTACCGGCGCCGGTCGAACGCCTCGCGCTCAGCGGCCCACCGCGCCGCATACCACTCGGGTGACCTCGGCACAGGAACGGTGGGATCCGGGCGGCCGGGGCGCTCCGGCGCGGGCTGAGGGGTCGATTGCGGAGCCGGACGCGGATGCGGGCCCCCGGTCTCCGACGCGGGAAGGCGTGGCGGCGGAGTCGGATCGTGCTCCGTGGCCGAGCTGTTCTGCCCGGTCGCTCCGAGTGGGCCGGCGGTGCCGTACGGCGACGCCGACACCACCGGTGGGAGGGTGCTCGGGTTCGCGCCGGACGCCGCCGCCGAGATCGGCGATGAGTGCGGGGTCGACGTCGCGCTAGCCAGTGGAGCGGGGCTCGATCCGCTGGCTGTCGACGAGATGCCGCCGGCGGCCGCCGACGGCCCTGTCTCCACGCCGCGGCTCCCGGGTTGCGTGGCGTCGGCCGGGATCGACGACAGCATCGGGTGGGCGGGCGCCGCTGCTTCCACCGAGGCGGGGCCGGACTGCGGTGCGGAGGGCAGGCCGCCCACGGGATCGACAGTGACGGCGGACAGGACCGGCGTTGCCGGGAGCCCGGAGGTGTCAACCGCAGGGACGAAGGGCACCTGCGCAGGTGCGGGCGTCGTGGCGATGGTCGGTGGCGCAACGGCAGCGGCGACGCGCTCGGACGGGGCGCCACCGCCCACAGGCTGGGGCTGGGGCTGGTCACCCTCCCTGCTCGTCACGCCGGCGGTCGTCCCGGCGGCGGGAAGCTGCGCGCCGTCCGCCGGCGTCGGCACCGACCCGGCTCCGAGGTCCGTCGGGGCGAAGGACGCGCCGGCGAGGACCGCCATCCGGCCATCCAGCCGGTGGTGCAGCGCCGCGTCGGTCTGCCCGGTGGCCGATCCCGTGACGCCCGACGCCGCCGCCCGCGCCGCGTCCTCCAACGACACGGGGCCCTGACCGGTGGCCAGGCTGGCCGCCTGTTCGGCGATCATCTCGCCGGTCATCTCGCGGCCGAAGTGCTCGCCGACCCGCGCCGCCCGCCCGGTCGCGTGCCGCCCGAGACCGGCCAGTGGCGCCACCGCCCCGCCGGCCAGCCCGCCGAGCGCGGACATTCCGGCGTCGGCCAGGTCCAGCCCGTCCCGACGCCCGGTCGAGTTCTGGTACGCCTGCGTCGCGAGGGTGACCCCGGCCTCCTCGGCCGCCTCCTCCACACCCCCGAGTGCCGCCTTCCGGGCCAGGCCCCGCACACCGCCCTCGGCGACCCGCTTGGCGGCGCGTTCCCCGGCCTCCTTCAGGCCCTGTTTGAGGGTCTTGCGGGCCAGCTGCGCCATCAGCTTCTTGAAGATCGTCTGCACGACGAACCGGCTCGCGGTGATCGCGGCGCCGGCGGCGGGGGAGGCGGCACCGGCGGTGAGCACCGCCGCCACGGCCAACGAGAGCAGCTCGACGACGAGGATGCCCAGCTCGATCCAGACCTCGAGCTTCGCCCCCTCGATGTCGCAGCCGCACTCCTCGACCAGCCGGCCGAGGTCGCCACTGACGGCCAGCAGGACCGGCAGCGGGGCCTCGTCGCCGTCGGCCACCCGCCGCCAGGCCGCGTCGAACGCCTCGGCCACCGCCCCGATGCCGCCGTACCCGCTGCGTACCTCACCGGCGGCGGCGATCGCGTCCCCGTGCGGCCCGGCCAGGGCCTCGGCCACGCCGTACCACTGGTCGGCGAGGTCCCAGACCGCCCGCTCGTCGCCCTCCGGCCACTCCACGCCGATCACCCAGTCGAGGGCCTCGTAGACCCAGCCGGGCAGCTCCCACGGCGAGTAGTCGAGCGGGTGCGGGATCGGGCTCGGCAGCAGGCTCACGGCTGTCCTCGGGGTCGTCAGCGCCCGGCTGGCCGCTGGTCGGAGATCCGGTCGAGCCGTCCGGCGTTCCGGGCGTCCGTCGTCACCTCGTTGTCCACGGACCGCACGGCGCCCTCGCCCAGGTTCTCCAGGGCACGCCCGACCCCCGCCCACGCGCGCAGCAGGGTCTCCTCGAATCCGCGGTACTGCTTCTCGAACGCCGCGCCGATGTCGTCGCGGCCCCAGGGGTGGGCCGCGCTGGCCGCCGCGAGCCGGCTGCCCACCTGCGCGCGCCGGGCGGTCACCGCCTCGCCGGCCGAGGTCAGGTCGGCGCCGCCGCGCCGCGCGCGGCCCGGGTCCAGCCAGAGCTGCCCATCGGCCACGCCACTCACTCCCCGCGCCGCATGACGGCGTCGACCCGGCCCAGCAGCGCCCCGAAGTCGCCGGTGCGGAGGAACTCCACCGACCCCGACCCGGCCGGCAGGTAGCCGGCAACCAGCTCCTGTGTGGCGGCGACCGCGACGGCGGTGGCCCGGTGCACAGTCGTGGTGATCTTCCGGCTCAACGCCTTGGCGTCCCGGCCCTGGAACACGGAAGGGTGGACGTCCACCGAGACGAGTTCGCCCCGGGCGCCGGCGACGACGGTCACCTGGCCGTCCTCGGAGCGTTCGGTGACCCGGAGGTGCGCGAGTCGGCTCTGGAGTTCGTCCAGTCCCGAGCGGAGCTGCCGGTACTGCCCGTGCACCTCGTCGAACCGGGCCCGCAGCGCCCGGTTGGCGTCCCGGTCCACGCTCTCCACCACCGCCACCCTCCCCACCCCGTCACCGTCGGTAGGCCAGAACATACCGGGTGCCACGGAATCCGTGGGGTCCGGTAACTTCAATCGGGTGATCGACCGTCAGCAGGCCGAGCAGCTCGCCACCGCCTGGGCCCACCGGGACTCCCAGCGCCTCGGGCACGAGTGCGCCCCGCTGGTCGAGGAGTTCGACCTCGGCTTCCTGATCACGTCCACTGTGGCCCGGGCCGCCGCCGTGCCACCCGGCGACCTGCCGACCATGGTGGTGGACAAGGAGACCGGCGAGGTCTCGACCTGGCCCCGCCTGCCCTTTCCCGCCGTGCGGGAGATGTACCGGCGCAGCCGACCGGCGCAGCCGGTGCCGCGCACGGTGGACCCGGCGAGCCAACTCCTCCGCGAGGTACGCCGCCTGCCGACGCCCGGTGCCGTCGCGCACCTGACCGTCGAGGGCGGTCTCCACACGGCGCAGGGCGCAAAGGGCGACGTCGAACTGCGGCACCACCCGCTGGTCCGGGCCTACCTCGACGAGCTGCCTCCGGGCCACCTGGCGCGGGGCGGAGACCGACACGCGGAAGTGATCGTCGTGTCCGACCTGCTGCACGCGTACGACCACCGCCGCGCCGCCGAGGGTGGGGAACCGATGACCATGGCCGGCTCCCGCGCCCTCCTCGAGACCTGCCGGATCGAGGTGCACCGGGTGCGCGAGCCCGGGGACCCGGCGGGGGGCACGGCCGAGCGGCCCTGCGACTCGTGCGTGAACTTCCTGGTGCACTTCCACGCACTCGACTGGTCCGATCTCGCCTACACCCGGGAGCGGCGGCCGGAATCGCAGCCGCCGGTCCACCCCGGCCGCTTCCCCGCCGAGGTCGCCGACGCGCTGATGGACGGCGGGTGGGAGGACACGATGTTCAACCCGGCCCTCGCGGCCGGGGCCATCGAGGACACGTGCGACGTGGCCGGTCGGCTGCACCGACACGAGCCCTTCCCGGCGGCGCGGGCCGCCCTCACCACGTTCCCGGCCGTTTACTCCCACCGTCGCGGTCCCGGTCAGGAGGTGTGGATCAGCTGGTTCAACACCAATCCGACGCGGGCGGCGCACTCGGCGGACACCCTGGCCGACTTCGGCTCGGTCCTCGGCACGCGGCTGTTCCCCCTCGGCGCGGAGGGCCAGGACAGCATCATCGCGATCGACGAGCGGGGCCGGGTGTTCGTGCTGGACCAGGCCGGCGAGTGGTTCCTCGGCGACGACATCGACGCCGCCCTCACCACCCTGCTGCTCGGCCGCGCCCCCGCCCGGGTACACGACGATGGCACCTGGTAGCGCTACAACAGCATGCCGGTCAGCACCATGACGCGGGGGTCGGTGTAGTCGTCCATCGCGCTGCGCAGGCCCTCCCGGCCGACGCCGCTGCCCTTCACTCCCCCGTACGGCATCTGGTCGGCCCGGTACGACGGCACGTCCCCGACGATCACCCCGCCCACCTCCAGGGCGCGGTGGGCGGCGAAGGCCACGTCGAGGCGGTGGGTGAACACGCCCGCCTGGAGGCCGTACGCCGAGTCGTTGACGGCGGCGAACGCGGCGGCGTCGTGCTCGGCCCGGGCGACCACCAGGACCGGCCCGAACACCTCCTCGGCGTGCACCTTCGCGTCGGCCGGCACCCCGGACAGCACGGTCGGCGGGTAGGTCGCGCCGTCGCGCCGGCCGCCCACCTCGATGGTCGCCCCGGCCACCACCGCCTCGTCGACCCACGCCTCGACCCGTTCGGCCGCCGCGACGGAGACCAGCGGCCCGACGTCGGTCAGCTCGTCGGACGGGTCTCCCGTCCGCAGCGCCTCCACCGACGCGACCAGCCTGGGCAGGAAGGCGTCGTAGAGCCACTCGTGCACGTACACCCGCTGCACGGCGATGCACGACTGCCCGGCCTGATAGTTGGAGAACGTGGCGATCCGGTGCGCGGCGAAGGTCAGGTCCTCGTCGGTGTTCCAGTCCTCGCAGATGATGGCCGCCGCGTTGCCGCCCAGCTCAAGGGTGACGTGCTTGTCGGGCACGGACCGGCGCAGGGCCGCGCCGACCGGCCCGGAGCCGGTGAACGACACCACCGGCAGCCTCGGGTCGGCGACCAGTCCGGCGGCCCGCTCGTTGGGCAGCGGCAGCACCGAGAACATCCCCTCGGGCAGCTCCGTCTCGGCGAGGATCTCGCCGAGCAGCAGCGCCGACAGCGGCGTGGCCGGGGCGGGCTTCACCACGATGGGCGCGCCGACCGCGATCGCCGGGGCGACCTTGTGCGCGACCAGGTTGAGCGGGAAGTTGAACGGCGCGATGCCGAGCACCGGCCCCTTCGGCACCCGCCGGACCAGGGCGATCCGCCCGGTGGCCGTCGGATCGGTGTCGAGGCGTTGCAGCTCGCCGGAGAACCGCCGGGCCTCCTCAGCCGCCCAGCGGAACGTCGACACCGCGCGTCCCACCTCGACCCGCGCCCACTTGACCGGCTTGCCGTTCTCGGCGGTGATCAGTGCGGCGGCCTCTTCGGCCCGCTCGGCGAGCCGGCGCGACACGTGGTCCAGGGCCGCCGCGCGGGCGTGCGCGGGCAGGGCCGCGGCCTCCGCCGCCACCCCGGCCGCAGCCGCGACGGCGGCCTCGACCTGGTCGGGCGTGGCGAGGGTGGTACGCCCCACCGCGCGCCCGTCGTACGGGTGGGTGACGGTCAGCTCGCCCTCGCCGTGTGCGGGGCGGCCGGCGACGAAGAAGGCTCTCGGTTCCACACCTCGGCAGCCTAGACCACCCGCCCTCGCACGGAAACAGTCGCCCAAACCCTTGTCTGCCGCGAATTCGGTAGCCAAAATGGCAGTCAGATTTCGATAACCTCCGCTGTCCGCACCCTCGGCCATTCCTCGGAGACACCTGATGAGCGATCAGCAGAAGCTGCGCAACTTCGTCAACGGCGCGTACGTCGATCCGGTGGAGGGCGGGTACGCCGACCTGATCGACCCGTGCACGGGCGAGGTCTTCGCCCAGTCGCCGGTCTCCGGCGTGGCGGACGTGGACGCGGCCATGCGGGCGGCCTCCGCCGCGTTCGAGACGTGGCGGGACACCACCCCGGGCGAGCGGCAGAGGGCGCTGCTCAGGCTCGCCGACGCGGTGGAGGCTCGGGCGGCCGAGTTGGTCGACGCGGAGGTCCGCAACACCGGCAAGCCCCGCCAGCTCACCGCCGAAGAGGAGCTGCCCCCGGCGGTGGACCAGTTCCGCTTCTTCGCCGGCGCGGCCCGGCTGCTGGAGGGCCGTTCCGCCGGGGAGTACCTGGCCGGGCACACCTCCTACGTGCGGCGCGAGCCGATCGGCGTGTGCGCCCAGGTGACCCCGTGGAACTACCCGCTGATGATGGCGGTCTGGAAGATCGCCCCGGCGCTCGCGGCGGGCAACACGGTGGTGCTGAAGCCGTCGGACACCACGCCGGTGTCGACGCTGCTGCTGGCCGAGATCGCCGCCGAGTTCTTCCCGCCGGGGGTGTTCAACGTGGTCTGCGGCGACCGGGACACCGGTCGTGCCCTCGTGGCGCACCCGACCCCGCAGCTCGTGTCGATCACGGGCTCGACCCGGGCGGGCATGGAGGTCGCCTCCGCCGCCGCGCCGGACCTGAAGCGGACCCACCTGGAGCTGGGCGGCAAGGCCCCGGTGGTGCTCTTCGACGACGCGGACGTCGCCGCGGCGGCCGAGGCGATCGCGATGGGCGGCTACTTCAACGCCGGCCAGGACTGCACGGCCGCGACCCGGGTGCTCGCCGGCCCCGGCATCCACGACGACTTCGTGGCCGCGCTCGCCGAGCAGGCCCGCAACACGAGGACCGGCGCCCCGGACGACGCCGACGTGCTGTACGGCCCGCTGAACAACGCCAACCAGCTCGCCCGGGTGAGCGGCTTCGTCGACCGGCTGCCGGACCACGCGGCTATCCAGACCGGCGGCGCCCGGCAGGGCGAGCGCGGCTACTTCTACGCGCCGACCGTGGTCTCCGGGCTGCGCCAGGCCGACGAGATCATCCAGGACGAGGTGTTCGGGCCGGTCATCACCGTGCAGCGCTTCTCCGACGAGGACGAGGCGGTGCGCTGGGCCAACGGCGTCGACTACGGCCTGTCGGCCTCGGTCTGGACGCGGGACCACGGCCGGGCGATGCGGATGACCCGCCGGCTCGACTTCGGCTGCGTCTGGGTGAACACCCACATCCCGTTCGTCTCGGAGATGCCGCACGGCGGCTTCAAGCACTCCGGGCACGGCAAGGACCTCTCGGTGTACAGCCTGGAGGACTACACCCGGATCAAGCACGTCATGCACAACATCGAGGGCTGACCCCGTGACTTCCTCGGAGGAACTGCACAAGCGGCGCGGCGCGGCGGTGGCCCGGGGCGTCGGCAGCGTCGTCGGCGCGTACGTGGACCGGGCGGGCGGCGGCACGATCACCGACGTCGACGGGCGGGAGTGGATCGACTTCGCCGCCGGCATCGCGGTCACCAACGTCGGCAACTCCGCGCCCCGGGTGGTCGAGGCGGTGAAGGCGCAGGTCGAACGGTTCACCCACACCTGCTTCATGGTCGCGCCGTACGAGTCGTACGTGGCCGTCTGCGAGCGGCTCAACGCGCTCACCCCCGGCACGTTCGAGAAGCGCTCGGCGCTGTTCAACTCGGGCGCCGAGGCGGTGGAGAACGCGGTGAAGGTCGCCCGGCACGCCACCGGGCGGCCGGCGGTGGTGGTGTTCGACCACGCGTACCACGGCCGGACCAACCTGACCATGGCGCTGACCGCGAAGAACATGCCGTACAAGCACCGGTTCGGGCCGTTCGCCGGCGAGGTCTACCGGGTGCCGATGTCGTACCCGCTGCGGGACGGGGGGCTGTCCGGGGCGGAGGCCGCCGCCCGGGCGATCGAGACGGTGGAGAAGCAGGTCGGCGCGGAGAACGTCGCCGCGCTGCTGATCGAGCCGATCCAGGGCGAGGGCGGCTTCGTCGTACCGGCGTCGGGGTTCCTGCCGGCGCTGCGCGAGTGGGCGACGGCGGCCGGGGTGGTCTTCGTGGCCGACGAGATCCAGACCGGGTTCTGCCGCACCGGGGACTGGTTCGCCTGCGACCACGAGGAGGTCGTCCCGGACCTGGTCACCCTGGCCAAGGGCATCGCCGGCGGCCTGCCGCTGGCGGCGGTGACCGGCCGGGCCGAGCTGATGGACGCGGTGCACGTGGGCGGCCTGGGCGGCACGTACGGCGGCAACCCGATCGCCTGCGCGGCGGCGCTGGCGACGATCGAGACCATGCACGAGCTGGACCTGGCCGCCGCCGCCCGCCGGATCGGGGCGACGATGGACGAGCGGCTGTGCGCCGTCGCCGCCGGCGATCCGCGGATCGCCGAGGTGCGCGGCCGGGGCGCGATGCTCGCCGTGGAGCTGGTCCAGCCCGGCACCCTGGTCCCGGATCCGGCCGCCGCGGCGACGGTCGCGGCGGCCTGCCACGCCGCCGGCCTGCTGGTGCTGACCTGCGGCACGTACGGCAACGTGCTGCGCCTGCTGCCCCCGCTGGTCATCTCCGACGCGGAGCTGGCCCGCGGCCTGGACATCCTCGACGGCGCCTTCGGCTGACGGGCCCCGCACCCCGGACGGCACCGGACCCACGGGCGCGACGTCCGGACGAAACCAGGTCGGCCACCGGTATTGGCGATCGGCGTGAGCTGCGTCACGATGGTCGCGAGGAGGTCGCCGATGGCTGACCCGTGGCTCGCCCTGGAGTTCGGCGCCGATCCGGCGGAGCGGATCGCGCAGGTCGGCGCCGCCCACGAGGCGTTCCTCGCGGGAACCGAGCCGGGCCGGGTGCGGGAGGTGGTCCGCCGGTCCTGGCAACGCTCGGCGCTGGTCGATCCCGAGGTCGCACCGCCGGTCGAGCTGACCGACGACGCGCTGGAGGGCTACCGGGCCGCCCACCCGCTGGCCCGGGTGCTGCCGCTGTTCCGGGACCTGCTCGGCGGCATCGCGCTGGACGGCGCGCATCTGATGGCGGTCTGCGACGCGCACGGGCGGCTGCTCTGGGTGGAGGGGCATCCCGGGGTGCTCCGGCACGCCGAGCGGATGAACTTCGTGCCCGGTGCCCGCTGGGACGAGGCGCACGCCGGCACCAACGCCCCCGGCACCGCGCTGGCCTGCGACCACAGCGTGCAGATCTTCGCGACCGAGCATTTCAGCCGGCGCGTGCAGCGCTGGACCTGCGCCGCCGCCCCGATCCACGACCCGGCCACCGGGCGGCTGCTCGGCGCGGTCGACATCACCGGCGGCGACCACCTCGCCCACCCGCAGAGCCTCGCCCTGGTGCGGGCCACCGCCCGGGCCGCCGAGGCCCAGCTCGCCGCCGCCCGCCCGGCTGAGCCGGACGCGGTCACCGTGCGCGCGCTGGGCCGCGACGAGGCGGAGGTGCGCGTCGGCGGGCGGACCGTCCGGCTCGGCCGCCGGCACAGCGAGCTGCTGGTGCTGCTGCTCCACCATCCCGAGGGGCGCACCGGCGAGCAGCTCGGCCTCGACCTGTACGGCGACGACCTGCTGCACCCGGTCACCCTGCGCGCCGAGCTGTCCCGGCTGCGCCGGGCGCTGGGGGCGGAGCTGCTCGACTCCCGCCCGTACCGGCTGCGCGCCCGGGTGCGGGCGGACTTCCGGACCGTCACCGAGCTGCTGGAACGGGGTGAGGTGGCGGGGGCGCTCGACGCGTACCCGGGGTCGTTGCTGCCCTGCTCCGACGCGCCGGGGGTGGCGCGGCTGCGCCGGCTGGTCGACGGGCAGTTGCGCGCCGCCGTGCTGGCCGGCGGCGACCCGGCGGCGCTCGCGGCCTGGACCGCGACGCCCGCCGGCACCGACGACCTGGCCGCCTGGCAGGCCCTGGCGCGGGCGCTGCCGCCGGGCGCCCCCCGCCGGCCCCTCGCGCTGGCCCGCGCCCACCAGCTCGGCATCGAGTACGACCTCGGCCGCGCAACGTCGCTGCAACGTCGGGGTAACTAACCTCGCCGCCGTCACCCGAGCACCGACGGCGGAGGTACCGATGACGCGCTACGACGCGCCCACCCACTGGCAGTCCCGCTACGACCATTTCATCGGCGGCGAGTACGTCAAGCCGCACGGCGGCCAGTACTTCGAGAATCCCACCCCGATCACCGGCCAGACGTTCTGCGAGGTGGCCCGCGGCACCGCCGAGGACGTCGAACGCGCCCTCGACGCCGCCCACGGCGCGGCCGACGCCTGGGGCCGCACCCCGGCCGCCGAGCGGGCGTTGATCCTCAACCGGATCGCCGACCGGATGCAGGAGAACCTGGAGTCCCTCGCGGTCGCCGAGACCTGGGAGAACGGCAAGCCGGTACGGGAGAGCCTGGCCGCCGACATCCCCCTGGCGATCGACCACTTCCGCTACTTCGCCGGGGCGATCCGGGCCCAGGAGGGCAGCCTCGGCGAGCTGGACGACGACACCGTGGCGTACCACTTCCACGAGCCGCTCGGCGTGGTCGGGCAGATCATCCCGTGGAACTTCCCGATCCTGATGGCCGTCTGGAAGCTCGCCCCGGCCCTCGCGGCCGGCAACGCGGTGGTGCTCAAGCCCGCCGAGCAGACCCCGGCGTCCATCCACCACCTGATCTCGCTGATCGCCGATCTGCTCCCGCCCGGCGTGGTCAACGTCGTCAACGGCTTCGGCGTCGAGGCGGGCAAGCCGCTCGCGTCCTCGCCCCGGGTGGCGAAGGTGGCGTTCACCGGGGAGACCACCACCGGGCGGCTGATCATGCAGTACGCCAGCGAGAACATCAAGCCGGTCACCCTGGAGCTGGGCGGCAAGAGCCCGAACATCTTCTTCGACGATGTGAGCGCGGCGTCCGACGACTTCCTCGACAAGGCCCTCGAAGGGTTCACCATGTTCGCCCTGAACTCCGGCGAGGTCTGCACCTGCCCGTCGAGGGCGCTGATCCAGCAGGGTCACTACGCGGACTTCCTCGCGACGGCGGTGGACCGCACCCGGGCGGTACGCCAGGGCCACCCGCTGGACACCGACACGATGATCGGCGCGCAGGCGTCCAACGACCAGCTCGAAAAAATCCTGTCCTACCTGGACATCGGCCGCCAGGAGGGCGCTCGTGTGCTCACCGGCGGGGAACGCGCCGACCTCGGCGGCGAGCTGTCCGGCGGCTACTACGTGCAGCCGACGATCTTCGAGGGCGACAACTCGATGCGGATCTTCCAGGAGGAGATCTTCGGCCCGGTCGTCTCGGTGACCTCCTTCGCCGACCTGGACGACGCCGTGAAGATCGCCAACGACACCCTGTACGGGCTCGGGGCCGGCGTCTGGACCCGGGACATGAACACCGCGTACCGGGCCGGACGGGCCATTCAGGCCGGTCGGGTCTGGACGAACTGCTACCACGCGTACCCGGCGCACGCCGCGTTCGGCGGGTACAAGCAGTCCGGCATCGGCCGCGAAAACCACAAGATGATGCTGGAGCACTACCAGCAGACGAAGAACCTGCTGGTCAGCTACTCCCCCAAGAAGCTCGGCTTCTTCTGATGGCCGATCCGGTCAGCGCCGGCGCGCAGTTCCTGCCCGACCCGGTCGGTGCCGGCGCGCGTTTCCCACCCGACCCGGGCGGCGCGGCGTCGCCCGTCTCCCTCACCCCTGCGGCGGCCGAACTGATCCGGTCGCTGCGGGGGCGGCACGGGCCGCTGATGTTCCACCAGTCCGGCGGCTGCTGCGACGGCAGCGCCCCGATGTGCTTTCCGGCGGGCGAGTTCCGCACCGGCGCGTCGGACGTGCTGCTGGCGTCGCTGGCGGTCGACGGCGTCCCCGAGCCCGTCGAGTTCTGGATCTCGAAATCCCAGTGGCAGCTCTGGAAGCACACCAGGCTCACGGTCGACGTGGTCCCGGGCCGGGGCAGCGGCTTCAGCCTGGAGGCCCCCGACGGCCTCCGCTTCCTGATCCGCTCCCACCTCACCCCCACTCCCACCCTGACCGGCCGGCGCGGGAACGACGAATCACTCGACCAGCCGTAACCGACGACCACCCGCTGCCTCAAGCGAGAAATGTGCTCGGGGCAGCGGGTGGCACCGCTTGTCAGGCGATCTGGCGCAGGTCGTTGCCGTAGTCGAAGATGATCCGGAGCCGGGCGCCCAGGGCGGCGGCGTAGCGGCTCAGCGTGGCGACCTCGTTGACGTCGAGGTCACCGTTCTCGATCTGGCTCACCCGACCCGGGGTGACTCCCATCAGCTCGGCCACCTGGCGCTGAGTGAGCCCGAGCCGCTTGCGCTCCTCGGCCAGGTGGAAGGCGCTCACCCATGCCTCGGTTCGGGCACGCTCCTGCTCGTACGCGGCTTCGTCGTCCCGAAGCTCGTCGCGGATGTCCTCCCAGTCGTGGAACTCGGTCACGGCTCCCCCCTTCGCTGACTCTCGTGGTGCAGCCATGCCTTGTAGGCCGTCTCGGCCAGCGGAATGTTGTCCCGGTACCACCGGGTCCGGTTGTGCGCTTTGTTCCCCGCGACAAGCAGCACGGCCTGGGACCACGGATCGAAGACGAACAACACCCGCACTGCGACATCCCGCCACGCCAGAACTATAGCCCAAGCTAAACCTGGCGATGGCTGGTCAACGTTCCTCCATCCCCCATGGCGAGCCGTAGCCGGTGAGCAGGTCGAGGAACGGCAGCGGGGGCAGCGCCTCCGGGCCGAGCACGCCGGTGCCGGACCACGCGCCGGTGGCGAGCAGTTCCAGGGCGACGACCGGGTTGACGGCGGTCTGCCAGACCACGGCCTGGTGGCCGTACTCGCGCATGGACCACTCGTTGTCGACGACGTGGTAGAGGTAGACCTCGCGGGGCTCACCCGACTTCGACAGACCCCGCACCCAGGTGCCGGCGCAGGTCTTGCCGCGCATCTTCGCCCCGAGGGTGGCCGGGTCGGGCAGGCAGGCGGCCACCACGTCGCGCGGGGACATCGGCACGCCGCGCACGGTGACCGGTTCGGTGGAGTCCAGGCCGAGCTTGTGCAGGGTACGCAGGACCTCGATGAACTCCTCGCCGAGGCCGTACTTGAAGGTGACCCGCCGCGCGTCGACCCAGCGCGGGATGAGCAGCACCTCCTCGTGCTCGACGTTGACGCACTCCACCGGGCCGATCCCCTCGGGGAAGTGGAACACCTCGGGCTCGCTGAACGGCTCGGTGGTGAACCAGCCCCGGTCCTTCTCCCAGATCACCGGCGGGTTCAGGCACTCCTCGATCGTCGTCCAAATGGAGAAGGACGGGGCGAAGGCGTAGCCGTCGACGGTCAGGTTCGCGCCGTCGCGTACGCCGATCTCGTCGATCTCGCCGAACAGCTCGTCGGCGGCGTACCGGGCGAAGATGTCGGACAGGCCCGGTTCGACGCCGATGCCGCACAGCGCGAGCCGGCCCGCCCCGGCCCACCGGTCGGCGGCGGCGAACTGGTCGTCGCCGAGCTTCACGCCGGTCTCGGCGTGCGGGCGCTTCGGGTGCGGGTGGGACAGGGACATCGCCATGTCGAGGTAGTCGGCGCCGGCCGCGTACGCGCCGTCGAAGATCGGCATGACGAAGCGCGGGTCGACGGCGTTGAGCACGTGGGTGATCCGGTGCTCGCGGCACAGCGCGGCGACCGCGTCGGCGCGGGAGGCGTCGACGGTCGCGGCCACGAAGCGGTCCCCGTGGCCGTCGACCGCGCGGGCGGCGCGGGCCGGGTCGGCGTCGGCGACGACCATGGTGTCGAAAAAGGTTCGGCGGGCGGCGATGGCGACGGCGGCGGAACCGACACCGCCGGCGCCGACGAGCAGGATGCGCATCAGGTATCGAACCCCAAACCAAGACGATCGAGTGTACGGAGCCAGAGGTTGCGCCGGCCGTCGCGCGCGTCGGCGCGGGCCAGCGACCAGCGGGTGAGGTGGATTCCGGCGGCCCGGACGGGCTCCGGCGGGAACGGCACCGGCTTGCCCCGGGCCATGTCGAGCCGGGTCAGCGGGGTGTCCCCGCCGGCCAGCAGGTCGAGCATCACCCGCGCGCCGAACCGGGTGGCCCCGACGCCGAGGCCGGTGTAGCCGGCCGCGTACGCCAGCCGGCCGTCGTACGCGGTGCCGAAGAACGGGCAGAACCGGGTGCAGGTGTCGATGACGCCGCCCCAGCGGTGACTGAAGCGCACGTCGGCGAGCTGCGGGAACGTGGTGAAGAAGTGCTCGGCGAGGGCGGTGAAGGTGGCCGGCCGCTGCTCCAGCTCGGGGGCGACCCGGTTGCCGTGGTGGTAGACCGCGTCGTAGCCGCCGAACAGGATCCGCCCGTCGGCGGTGATCCGGTAGTAGTGGAACTGGTTGCCGGTGTCGGCGAGCCCCTGCCGGTTGCGCCAGCCGATCGCGTCCCGCTGGGCCGGGGTCAGCGGCTCGGTCATCAGGGCGTAGTCGTAGACGGGGACGAGCCAGGCGCGCAGCCGGCGCAGCAGCGGCGGGAACGCGTTGGTGGCGAGGACGACCCGCCGGGCGCGAACGACGCCGGGGGCCCGCCCGGCCCCGCCGAGGGTGGCGGCGCGCAGGGCGGGGCCGTCGCCGCGCAGGCCGGTGACCCGGGTGTGCTCGTGGATGCGCACGCCGAGGTCGAGGCAGGCGCGGCGCAGCCCCCACGCCAGCTTCGCCGGGTCGAGCATCGCCACCCGGTCGCGGTCCCACATCCCGCCGAGGTACGTCGGCGAGTCGACCTCGGCGCGCACCTCGTCGCGGTCGAGCAGCCGCACGTCGTGGCCGTACCGGCGGCCCAGCTCCGCGTCCTCGGCGAGCCCGGCGAGCTGGTACGGCTCGACGGCCACCGCCAGTTCGCCGGTGCGCTCGAAGTCGCAGTCGATGCCGTACGCGTCGACGGTGGCGGCGATGTCGGCCAGGTTCTCCCGGCCGAGGCGTTCCAGCTCGGCGATCTCGCCGGGGAACCGGCCCGCCCCGTTGGCCAGCCCGTGGGTGAGCGAGGCCGCGCAGAACCCGCCGTTGCGCCCGGACGCCGCCCAGCCGCAGGTGCCGGCCTCGACGAGCAGCACGTCCCGGTCGGGGTCGGCCTGCTTGGCCAGCAGGGCCGCCCACAGCCCGCTGTACCCGCCGCCGATCACCAACAGGTCGGCGGCGTGCGCGCCGGCCAGCGGCGGCAGCGGGTCGGGGCGTTCCGGCCGGTCGAGCCAGTACGGAACGGGCGCCGCGTCGGCGAGCGCCCGGCCGGTATGCGGGAGGATCATGACGGGCTCTTCGCCCGGCGGCCGGTTGCCGAGGTGACCGGGCGGCCTGCTGTCGGGGCGACCGGGAGGGCGGCGCGGCGGGACCGCCGCCCGCGCAGCGAGGTGAGCCCGACGAGCAGCAGCGCGATCACGAACATCGCCGTGCCGATGACGTTGACCTGCGGCGGAATGCCCCGCTGGGCGGCACCCCAGACATACATCGGGAACGTGACGGTGGTGCCGGCGTTGAAGTTCGTGATGATGAAGTCGTCGAAGCTGAGCGAGAACGCCAGGAGCGCGGCGGCCACGATGCCGGGGAGCACCAGCGGCAGGGTGACCAGGCGGAACGTCTGCCACGGGCCGGCGTACAGGTCCGCCGCGGCCTCCTCCAGCCGCCGGTCCATCCCGGCGAGCCGCGCCTTGACGGTCACCACCACGAACGACACGCAGAACATGACGTGCGCGATGACGACGGTCCAGAAGCCCTGCGGCACGCCCGCGGAGACGAACAGGGCCAGCAGCGAGGTGCCCATCACCAGCTCGGGCGTGGCCATCGGCAGGAAGATCAGCAGGTTGATCCCGGACCGGCCGGTGAACCGGTGCCGGACCAGCGCGAACGCCATCAGCGTGCCGAGCACGGTGGCGACGACGGTGGAGATGAAGCCGATCTGCACGCTGCGCAGCACCGAGTCGCACATGTCGGAGGTGGCGCAGGGCTGCCGCCAGTTGTCGAGCGTGAACTCGTTGAAGTCGTACGACAGGCGGCTGGACGGGCGGTTGAACGACAGTGCGGCGACCACGGCGATCGGCAGGGACAGGTAGCCGAGCACCAGCAGGGCCACGCCCATCACCCAGCGGTCGGCCAGCCAGCGGGAGAACCTCACAGCACCTCCTCCGTTCCGGCCCGGCGCAGGTAGCCGAAGACCACCGCGAGGATCGCCGCCATCAGCAGGAACGACAGCGCCGCGCCCTGCGGGTAGTCCAGCCGGACCAGGAACGCCGAGTCGATGACGTTGCCGATCATGTATTCGTTGGGGGTGCCGAGCAGCTCCGCGTTGATGTAGTCGCCGGTCGCCGGGATGAAGAACAGCAGCGTGCCGGCGATCAGGCCGGGCATCGACAGCGGCAGGGTGACCCGGCGGAACGTCTGCACCGGGCTCGCGTACAGGTCGCCGGCCGCCTCCAGCAGCCGGTGGTCGAGCCGCTCCAGGCTCGCGTACAGCGGCAGCACCAGGAAGGGCAGGAAGTTGTACGTCAGCCCGAGGATCACCGCGATCGGTGTGGCCAGCAGCCGGCCGTCGGGGCCGAGCAGGTGCACGTCGCGCAGCAGCCCGACCAGAGCGCCGTTGTCGGACAGGATCGTCTTCCAGGCCAGGGTGCGTACCAGAAAGCTGGTGAACATCGGGGCGACCACGCAGACCAGCAGCAGGTTCTTCCACCGGCCGGCCTTCTGCGCGATCGCGTACGCCAGCGGATAGCCCATCAGCAGGGCCAGCACCAGGGCGATCCCGGCGTACCCGAAGGAGCGGGCGAACTGCGGCCAGTACGCCTGCAACACGTCCGGGTAGTTGCCGAATGCCCAAGTCAGCGCGTACCCGGTGGCGAGCGAGCCGCTCGGGTCGTACAGGCTCGCGGCGGCGAGCTGGAACAGCGGCACGGCGAAGAACAACAGCAGCCAGGCCGCGCCGGGCAGGAGCAGCAGGTACGGCAGCAGCCGGTGCCGCCCGCGCCGGGGTGGCGGCGGGGGCCCCGGCGGTTGCCCCGTCGACGTGGGTACGTGGGCCAGCGCCGTCACGAGGACGCACCCACCGGCTCGTCGAGCAGGCCGGCGGTGCGGTCGTCGTCCTGCCCCGGCTTCCGGGGCAGCAGGAACGCGTGTCGGGGGTCCCAGTGCGCCACCACGGACGCGCCGACCGGCAGCCGGCCGCCGAGCCCGCTGTTCGCCGCGAACGCGGACAGCTCGCCGCCCCAGCCGGTGCGCACCAGGTACTGGGTGCTGACCCCGACGTACGAGGCGTCGGTGACCACGCCGGTGACGTGCTGGTGGCCGGCGGGAACCCGGTCGGCGGAGTCGGCCAGGTGCAGCTTCTCGGGGCGTACCCCCAGGTAGACCGTGCCCCGGTCGGCGCGGGCGCGGTCGGCGGGCACGGAGAAGTTGGCACCGTGGGCGGTGACCGGCACCTCGGACCCGGCGGGCCCGGCGGCCTCGGCGGCGAGCAGGTTGGACTGGCCGAGGAAGTTCGCCACGAACGCGGTGCCCGGGTACTCGTAGATGTCGGCCGGGGCGCCGAGCTGCTCGATCCGCCCCGCGTTCATCACCGCGACGGTGTCGGCCATGGTCATGGCCTCCTCCTGGTCGTGGGTGACGTGCACGAAGGTGATCCCTACCTCGGTCTGGATGCGCTTCAGCTCGATCTGCATCTGCCGGCGCAGCTTCAGGTCGAGCGCGCCGAGCGGCTCGTCGAGCAGCAGCACCTGCGGTTGGTTGATCAGCGCGCGGGCCAGCGCGACCCGCTGCTGCTGCCCGCCGGAGAGCTGGGCCGGGCGGCGGTGGCCGAAGTCGTCGAGCTGCACCAGCGCGAGCATCCGCATGACCTCGTCGTCGACGGAGCGGATGCCGCGCCGCCGCAGCCCGAACGCCACGTTCTCGAAGATGTTGAGGTGCGGGAAGAGCGCGTAGCTCTGGAACACGGTGTTGACCGGCCGCTTGTACGGGCGCAGCCGGGCGATGTCCCGGTCACCGAGCAGCACCTGCCCGCTCGTCGGCTGCTCCAGGCCGGCGATCATGCGCAGGGTGGTGGTCTTGCCGCAGCCGGACGCCCCGAGCAGGGCGAAGAACGAGCCCTGCGGGATGGTGAGGCCGAGGTCGTCGACCGCGGTGAAGATGCCGAACCTCTTGGTCAGGTTGACCAGCCGCAGGTCGCCGGCCGGCGCGTCGCGTCCCGTCGTCTTCGCGCTCATCCCCGTCACGCCCCGATTACCTGCTGGAACTTGCCCTCGTACTCCTTTTCCTGCTTCTCGTCGAGGGCCATGAACACCTTGGACCTGGACAGCAGGGCATCGTCCGGGAAGACCAGCGGGTTGGCGGCCAACTCCGGGTCGATCTTCTCCATCTCGGCCTGCGCGCCCTTGACCGGGCAGATGTAGTTGACGTACGCGGCCAGCTTCGCGGCGACCGCCGGCTGGTAGTAGTAGTTGATCAGCTCTTCGGCGTTCGCCCTGTGGGTGGCCTTGTTCGGCACCATCATGTTGTCGCTGAACAGCATCACGCCGGAGTCCGGCGCCACAAACTTGATCTTCTTGTTCTCGGAGGAGAGCTGGATGACGTCGCCGGACCAGCCGACGCACGCGGCGATGTCGCCCTTGGCCAGGTCGGGGGCGTAGTCGTTGCCGGTGAACTTGCGGATCTGCCCGGAGTCGACGGCCTTCTTGAGCTTGTTCAGCGCGTCGTCGAACTGGGCGGTGGTGAAGTTCGCCGCGTCGTGGCCGTTCGACTGGAGCAGCAGGCCCATCGTGTCGCGCATCTCGGACAACGCGGTGACCTTGCCCTTGAGGTCGGGGCGGGTCAGCAGCTCGTCGACCGTACGGATCTCCTTGGTGACGCCGCCGTGGTAGGCGAGGCCGGCGAGGCCGGACTGCCACGGGATCGAGATCCGGTTCTCCGGGTCGAAGGAGCGGTTGAGCAGCGACGGCAGCAGGTTGGCCGTCACGTTGGGAAGCTTGGCCGGGTCGAGCTTCTGGATCCAACCGAGCCGGATCATCCGGGCGGCCATCCAGTCGGTCAGCACGATGACGTCCCGCCCGGTGCCCTGACAGGCGGCGAGCTGGTTCTGCACCTTGCCGAAGAACTCGTTGTTGTCGTTGATGTCCTCGGTGTAGGTCACCTGGACGCCACTGGAGGCGACGAACGCGTCCAGGCTGGGCCGCTTCGACTCGTTCTTGTCGTCGACGTCCATGTACTGCGGCCAGTTCGAGAACGCCAGCTTCTTCTCCGTGCCGGAGAGGTCTTCGCTGACGCAGCCGGCCTCGGTCTGCTGGGCGCCCTTGGTGCCGCAGCCGGCGAGCGCGCCCGCCGTGACGAGCATCGTGGCCGATCCGAGCGTGCCGGTGAGCAGACCACGCCGGGTGAGGGGCCGGAGGGGAGTTCGCATGTGACGACTCCTAGGGGGGTCATCGCCGGCGGGCGGGACGGGGGATGGCCCGACGGCGGGAGGGTCTTCAGGCGATGGACGACTGATCCTGACATGAGCCGACCTACCTCACAAGGGATTCCGTTGCCGCGATAGCAATGCACCACGAATTACGCCAGACTGCGCCGGGGCACTACGATTCCGTGGAAGAAGCGGACATAGGGAGCGGACGATGACCATCCGGCAGCAGGAGAGCGGCAACGGCGGGCGACGCGTCGCCGTCCGCGGGGGTGCCAGTCACGCTCTGTTGGACGACGTCGCCAAGCAGATCATCGAGCAGCTCCAGGAGGACGGCCGCCGGCCGTACGCGACGATCGGCAAGGCCGTCGGCCTGTCCGAGGCGGCGGTGCGCCAGCGGGTGCAGCGGCTGCTCGACGCCGGGGTGATGCAGATCGTCGCGGTAACCGACCCGCTCCAGCTCGGCTTCCCCCGCCAGGCCATGATCGGCCTGCGCACCGACGGCGACCTGGAGGCGGTGGCCGACCGGCTCGCCGAGTTCGAGGAGGTCGACTACGTGGTGATCACCGCCGGCTCGTTCGACCTGCTCGCCGAGGTGGTCTGCCGCAACGACGCCCACCTGCTGGAGATCCTGCAACGGCTGCGCGCCGTCGAGGGCGTGCTCGCCACCGAGGCCTTCGTCTACCTCAAGCTCCGCAAGCAGACCTACAGCTGGGGTACGGCCTGAGCCTGGCCCTCGCCGTTCTCGGCCTGGGCCTGCGCCGTGGATCGTCGACGCCCGGCCGCCCCGACCGCCCGGTCGGCCGCCGGCCAGGCGGCGGCTGCACCGGTCAGGCGGTCGGCCAGGCGTCGGCGGCCGGCAACCGCATTGGTCAGGCGGTGGCTGCACCGGTCAGGCGGTCGGCCAGGCGTCGGCGGCCGGCAACCGCATTGGTCAGGCGGTGGCTGCTGGTCAGGCGGTCGGCGGCCGGCGGGTGAGGTCCACAAAGGCCCGCCAGGCAGCCGGGGCGAAGCTGAGGGTCCCGCCGTCGCGGTCCTTGCTGTCGCGCACCAGCACCCGCCCGGCCAGGTTGTCGGCCACCTCGACGCAGTCCCCGCCGTTGTTGCTGCTGCGGGTCGCAGTGCGCCAACGGGCAGCCGTCGGTGCGTGGGTCAACTCCACGTCGTAGCCACCTCCCTGATCATTTCGATCGACCGGCGGCGGGGCAGCGCCTCGCCGGTGACGCTCTCCCACCTGCGCCCCAGGCTAGCAACGTCGACCGGATCGCTCACGACCTGAACTGCCCGTCAAAGGCCCTGGCTATGCCCAGCCAGCCAGCCAGCCGAGCCCAGCCGAGCTGAGCCGAGCTGAGCTGAGCTGAGCTGAGCTGAGCTGAGCTGAGCTGAGCTGAGCTGAGCCAGTCAGCCAGGCCAGCTCGGCCCTCCCACGTTCCACCCGTTCGTCGTAGAGCGACAGCGACGGGTAGACGAAGGCCCATTCGACGAGCATGGGGAGTCCCCCACGGGCCCCTTTGGAGCTGCCCCGTCTGTGCTACCAGCGGTGCAGCACGGGAAGCCCTCCCCCGATCCCGCATCAAACTCCTCGGCCTGGTGGGCCGCTTTAGTCAGCCACGCTGCACCGGCCACCGGCCACCGGCCACCGGATAGCCAGGCACCAGGGCACCGGGCGTCAGGCACCGGGCACCGGGCACCGGGCGTCAGGCACCAGGCACCGGGCACCGGGCACCGGGCACCGGGCACCGGGCATATGCCATTGCGCAGAGACCGGTAGCGCCAACGGGGCAGCTCGACAGGGCCATTGACCACGTCTGCCGCCATGGCGGCCCACACAGCAGCGGTAGCACAAACGGGGCAGCTCCATAGGGGGCACCAACGACCCCGTGCGCCGTGCCAGGTGCCCGCCCGCCGGAGTGCCGTCCAAGAGCGATACGCCAACCAGAAGCAGCAGCGCCGACGAGGCAGCTTCGCGCGGCCCCGACGACCGCGTTCGCCTCCCGGCTCGCAAGGACCCCCCATTCGAGGCAGGCCCGCGGCGGGGTACGCCGGAGAGGGCGTGCAGGTCGGTGCCGCAGCGTCGCGTCGCGGAAACGCGGCTCCCGAAGAGCCCCGCGATCCCGGTAAACCCCGACGAGACCGGTGGAGCCGACGGAACCGGTGGAGCCGACGGAACCGGTGGAGCCGACGGCGGGAGAGCAAGGGCCCAGGGCGACAGCGGGCGGGTGGCGGGGCGGGGCGGGGCGGGGCGGGGCGGGGCGAGGCGGGGCGGGGGGATCCGAGCGCTTGTGCATTATGCGGATTCCGTTGCACATGGCGTAACCACTCGCTGATTCCGTTGCTATTGGCGGTTGGTGCCACTGATCTCACTTGCTTTTCCGGTGATGACTGTGGGATAACCGTGGGCAGAGCGGCCGGTGTCACCCCTGACCGGCCCGAGACCCGATGGGGCTGACATGGCCAACGCCACCGACCACCTCTGGATGCACTTCACCCGGATGGCCAGCTACTCGGCCGGCGAGGTGCCGACGATCGTGCGCGGCGAGGGCGCGTACGTGTGGGACTCGCAGGGCCGCCGCTACCTGGACGGGCTCGCCGGGCTCTTCGTCGTCAACGCCGGGCACGGGCGCACCGAGCTGGCCGAGGCCGCCGCCAAGCAGGCCGGCGAGCTGGCCTACTTCCCGCTCTGGTCGTACGCCCACCCGAAGGCCATCGAGCTGGCCGAGAAGATCGCCTCGCTGACCCCCGGCGACCTGAACCGGGTCTTCTTCACCACCGGCGGCTCCGAGGCCGTCGAGGCGGCGTGGAAGCTGGCCCGGGCGTACTTCAAGCGCACCGGCAAGCCGAACAAGCACAAGGTGGTCAGCCGGTACATCGCGTACCACGGCACGTCGATGGGTGCGCTGTCGATCACCGGGCTGCCCGGCATCAAGAGCGACTTCGAGCCGCTGGTGCCCGGTGGGATCAAGGTGCCGAACACGAACTTCTACCGGGCGCCGGAGCACGGCGACTCGCCGGAGGCGTTCGGCCGTTGGGCCGCCGAGGAGATCCGCCGGGCGATCGAGCGGGAGGGGCCGGACACGGTCGCGGCGGTCTTCCTGGAGCCGGTGCAGAACTCCGGCGGCTGCTTCCCACCGCCGCCCGGGTACTTCGAGCGGGTCCGTCAGATCTGCGACGAGTACGACGTGCTGCTCGTCTCCGACGAGGTGATCTGCTCGTGGGGCCGGCTCGGCGAATACTTCGGCGCCGTCCGCTACGGCTTCCAGCCGGACATCATCACCACCGCCAAGGCCATCACCTCCGGGTACGCCCCGCTCGGCGCGATGATCGCCAGCGACCGGTTGATGGAGCCGTTCCTCACCGAGACCGGCATGTTCGCCCACGGGGTGACCTTCGGCGGCCACCCGGTCTCCTGCGCGGTGGCCCTGGCCAACCTGGAGGTGTTCGCCCGGGAGGACCTGATCGGGCACGTCCGGGCCAACGAGGACGCCTTCCGGGCCACCCTGGAGAAGCTGTACGACCTGCCGATCGTCGGCGACGTGCGGGGGGACGGGTACTTCTACGGCATCGAGCTGGTCAAGGACAAGGCGACCCGGGAGACGTTCGACGAGGCCGAGTCGGAGCGGCTGCTGCGCGGGTTCCTGTCCACCGCGCTGTTCCAGGCCGGGCTCTACTGCCGGGCCGACGACCGGGGTGACCCCGTGGTGCAGCTCGCCCCGCCGCTGATCGCCGAGCAGCAGCAGTTCGACGAGATGGAGCAGATCCTGCGCGCGGTGCTCACCGAGGCGTGGGCACGGCTGTAGCGGTCGGCCGTCATGCGTTATCAGGAGCTGTCGTACTGGCTGTCCACCGTGGACGAGCCGCTGACGCCCCGCCCGCCGCTGGGCGGGGACGCCGACGCGGATGTGGTGATCGTCGGGGCCGGGTACACCGGGCTGTGGACGGCGTACTACCTCGCGGTCGCCGACCCGACGCTGCGGATCACGGTGCTGGAACGGGAGGTCGCCGGGTTCGGCGCGTCGGGGCGCAACGGGGGCTGGTGCTCGGCACTGTTCCCCACCTCGCTGCCGGCGCTGGCCCGCCGGCATGGCCGGGACGCGGCGCTGCGGATGCAGCGGGCCATGCAGGAGACCGTCCGCGAGGTGGGTCGGGTGGTCGCCGCCGAGGGGATCGACTGCGACTGGCAGCTCAGCGGGACGGTGGTGCTGGCCCGCAGCGAGGCCCAGCTCGGCCGGGCCCGGGCCGAGGTGGCCGAGGCCCGCGCGCACGGCCTGGGCCCCGACGACCTGGTGCTGCTCGACGCCGCCGAGGCCGCCGCCAGGTGCGCCGCCGAGGGGGTACGCGGCGGGACGTACACCCCGCACTGCGCGGTGGTGCACCCGGCCCGGCTGGTCCGCGGGCTGGCCCGGGCGGTCGAACGCCTCGGGGTGAGGATCCACGAGCGGACGCCGGTGACCGCGATCCGGGCCGGGGCGGCGGTGACCCCGGTCGGGACGGTCCGGGCGCCGGTGGTGGTGCGGGCGACGGAGGGCTACACGCCGGGGCTGCCGGGGCAGCGGCGGGTGGTGGCGCCGGTCTACTCGCTGATGGTGGCCACCGAGCCGCTGCCCGAGCAGACCTGGGCGCGGATCGGTCTGGCCCAGCGGGAGACGTTCTCCGACCACCGGCACGTCATCATCTACGGCCAGCGCACCGCCGACGGGCGGCTGGCGTTCGGCGGGCGGGGCGCCCCGTACCATTTCGGGTCCCGGGTCTCCCCCGGCTACGACCGGGAGCCGCAGGTCTTCGTCGCGCTGCGCCGGGTGCTGGGCGAGCTGTTCCCGGTGCTCGGGCCGGAGGTGCCGGTCAGCCACACCTGGGGCGGGCCGCTCGGGGTGGCCCGGGACTGGTCGGCCTCCGTGGGGTTGGCCGCCTCGACGGGGCTGGCCTGGGCGGGCGGGTACGTCGGCGACGGGGTCGGCACCACGAACCTCGCCGGGCGTACCCTCGCCGACCTGATCCGGGGCGCGGAGAGCGACCTGACCTCGCTGCCGTGGGTGGGGCACCGCTCGCCGCGCTGGGAGCCGGAGCCGGTGCGCTGGCTGGCCGTCAACGCGGGCCTGAAGGTGATGTTCTCCGCCGACCGGGCGGAGCTGCGGACGGGCCGGCCGTCCCGCCGGGCGGCCCTGTTCAACCGCTTCCTGGGCCACTGACCCCGGCGCGGTCAGTGGTTGGGCGGGATCACCCGGAGGTGGCCACGACGGCCGGTCTGCGGGTGCTGGGGGTACTGCTGGTGGTGCTGCTCGTCCGGAGGGCGGGGCGGCGCGGGCCGGGCCGCCTCGCGGACCGCCTCGGCGAGGGCGACGAGGTCGTCGGCGCTGGGCGGCGGAGGCTCGAACTCGCCCTCGTGGCGGACCACGTTCCAGCCCCGGGGGGCGGTCAGACTGCGGGCGTGCTGCTCACAGAGGTCGTACGTGTGCGGCTCGGCGAAGGCCGCGAGGGGCCCGACCACGGCCGTCGACTCGTTGTAGACATAGGTCAATGTGGCGACCGCTTGCCGGGGGCAGGCGTTTCGGGAGCAGCGCCGTGGTGACCTCACGGCGGGAGGGTATCTCCCTTACCGGGTCCGACGCACTGGTTCGCGTTGCGACACGCCCGTCATCGAGATCACAATTCGCAACATCCGACGAGCAGGACAGTGGCCCGGGCGGGGCGGCGCGCCGCAGGAGCGGTACAGCCGGGGGCCGGGCCGCGCAGCGGGCTACCCTGTGCGCATGACCAGTCCGGAACACCGCCGCCCCAGTTCCGGCCGGCGCGCCCACCGTGACCGGCACGGGCGGGGTCTGCGTGGGCGGCTGGTGCCGGCGACGGTGCCGCTGGCCCGGACCAAGGCCGAGGTCTTCGACGATCTCGTGCTGGACACCGTGGAGACCCTGGAACGACGGTTCGCGAAGGAGCTGGCCGGCGTCGAGTTCGCGGTGGAGGACGTGCCGCCGGACCTCAACGTGTACGACTCCGACGTGCTGGAGGACGGCGAGGTGCCGCTCGCCCGGCTGCTACCCGGCCGCCCCGGCCGGCAGGAGGTGCCGCCCCGGATCGTGCTCTACCGCCGTCCGCTGGAGTTCCGTGCCATGGACCGGGAGGACCTGGCCGACCTGGTGCACGATGTGATCATCGAGCAGGTGGCGAACCTGCTCGGGGTCGACCCGGACGAGCTGGCCTGAGCCCACCCGACGCCGGGCCGTGGGCCTCGTCGGGCGGCCCGCATCGCCCCGGGCCGACTGCCTGAGCCGGGCGGCCCCCACCGCCTCGGCCCGGCAACGCTCAGGCGGCCCGCCGCTTGAGCTTGCGCCGCTCCCGTTCCGAGAGCCCACCCCAGATCCCGAACCGCTCGTCGTGGCCGAGAGCGTATTCCAGGCATTCGGTCTTGACCTCGCAACGCGAGCAGATTCGCTTCGCCTCGCGGGTCGAGCCGCCCTTCTCGGGGAAGAACGCCTCCGGATCGGTCTGGGAGCAGAGTGCCTGCTCCTGCCACTCCGGCGCGTTTCCGAGCAGGTCGGCCACCTCAAGCTGGCCGTCCATCTAAAGATGCCTCCTTGTCGCGCACCGGCGTCGTCGCCGCTGCAACCCCCCACACGGAAGGCGTGCTTGTCCGTACGGTTCCGATTTGTTGCGTTCCGCGCGAACAACCCCATTCAAATTACACGCGTGTAATGCGTGCGCCGTCAAGCCGGACTTGATAATGGAGTCGCCCTCCCGACACGCCACAGGCGACCGCTCCGGCCGCCCAGCCTCGCAACCTGCCCTATCGATTCAGACCCCGGACGAGTAACGCCCTCCTCGGCGAGTTGCCCGAGTTTTCTGCCGTGGCGGTCCACCAACCGACGCCATCGGACGCGCCGACGGCAGCCCCGACGAGGTGCCCCACCCACAATGCTGATCTTGGTGGGGCACAGGTTAACGCGACTCGGCCGCGATCGCCCGTCGAGCGGAGACCGCCAACCAGGCCCCGTCCACATCGTGGGCCTGGCGCGGCGGCCGAACCTGATCGGAGGATCAGCGAAGGGCCGATAGTTCCCTGTTCGCGCAGGACCATTCGGCCACCGCTCCACCTGAGACGATCACCGGACCGACGGGTCCACCGCGTCCCATCAGGCGGTATAGACGCCCGCCTGCGGGACGGGGGCGACCGGCACTGTGGAGGGCACCGCCCCGCCCGGCCTCTCCCGCGCGGAGAGGCCCTGACCAGCCCGGCCGGTCGCTGGCGTCACCTTCACCGGCGCCGCGAGGCTCGACGCTACGGCCGCGCGTGGCCGTACGCGGTCGTCCGCTTGCGGGCCGGCCGCCCGGCCGCCTCGGCGATGCCCCGCAACTGCTCCTCGGTGCGCGCGGAGCCGTTGCCCGAGCCCGCCATCCGGGAGATCGTCTCCTCCATCAGGGTGCCACCCAGGTCATTGCAGCCCCCGTTGAGCATCGCCACCGTGCCCTCGTCTCCGAGCTTCACCCAGGAGCACTGGATGTTGGCGATCCGGCCGTGCAGCAGCAGCCGGGACATCGCGTGCACCACCCGGTTCTCCCGCCAGGTCGGCCCGGGACGGGCGATCCCGGCGAGGTAGATCGGGGCGTTGGTGTGCACGAACGGCAGCGCCACGAACTCGGTGAACCCGCCGGTGCGGTCCTGCACGCCGGCCAGCACCCGGAAGTGGGCCAGCCACTGCCCGGGGTGGTCGACGTGGCCGTACATCATGGTGGAGCTGGACCGGATTCCCAGCTCGTGCGCCGTGCTGACCACGTCGACCCAGGCGGCGGCCGGCAGCTTGCCCTTGGTGAGCACCCACCGCACCTCGTCGTCGAGGATCTCCGCGGCGGTGCCCGGAATGGTGTCCAGGCCGGCCTCGCGCAGCCCGGTCAGCCACTCCTTCACCGGCACACCGGCCTTCGCCGCCGCCGTGACGATCTCCATCGGGGAGAACGCGTGCACGTGCATCCCCGGCACCCGGGCCTTGATTGCCCGGATCAAATCCGCGTACCCGGTGACCGGCAGCTTGGGGTCGATGCCGCCCTGGAGGCAGACCTCGGTGGCCCCGCCGGCCCACGCCTCCTCGGCCCGGTCGGCGACCTGGCCGGCGGAGAGCCGGTACGCGTCGGCGTCACGTTCGCGCTGGGCGAAGGCGCAGAACCGGCAGCCGACGTAGCAGACGTTGCTGAAGTTGATGTTGCGGTTGACGACGTAGGTGACGTCGTCGCCGACGGCGTCACGGCGCACGTCGTCGGCGAGCCGGCAGAGTCGGTCCAGCGCCGGGCCGTCGGCGGCAAACAGCGCCAGGGCCGCGTCGGCGTGCCGGGGGTCGAGCAGCGCCGCCGGGTCGTCGGCGGCCAACCGCAGCCCGGTACGCAGGTCGGCGTCGCCCGAGCCGGCGGACGCCCCCGCAGCCACGCCGGGCGCACCGGGGCCCGCGTCGGACTGGGCCGCCCCGGCGAGAGCGGGCTGGGGCCGGGCCGCCCCCGCGAGGCTGGCGTCGGCCTGGAGGGCGACCTCCGACCAGTCCCCGTAGACGCTGTCGAAGTCGCCGCGCCGGTCGTCGGTGCGGCCGGTGGTGTCGATGGTGGCGTGCAGGTCGGTCCGGCCGCCGCCGAAGACCTCCTCCGGCTCCTGCCAGGGAAGGCCCACCGGGCGGGCCGCCTCGACCGCGAGCCCGGTCGCCGGATCGGCCAGCGCCGACACGTGCGGCAGCAGGCGCGGGTCCAGCCACGGGTCGCCGGCCCGGACGTACTCGGGGTAGATCGTCAGCCGCTCGCGCAGCGTGAAGCCGGCCTGCGCGGTGTGCCGGGCCAACTCGTCGAGCTGCGGCCAGGGGCGCTCCGGGTTGACGTGGTCCGGGGTGACCGGCGAGACGCCGCCCCAGTCGTCGATGCCGGCGCGCAGCAGCAGGTCGTACTCGCCCGCGATGAGATTCGGCGGGGCCTGGATGCGGGCCTTCGGCCCGAGCAGCACCCGGGCCACCGCCACCGTGGCGGCCAGGTCAAGCAGCTCGGCGTCGGGCATGCCGCGCATCGCCGTGTCCGGCTTGGCGCGGAAGTTCTGCACGATCACCTCCTGGAGGTGGCCGTACCCGCGCTGGGCGCGGCGGATCGCGAAGATCGCGTCCACCCGCTCCGCCGGGGTCTCGCCGATGCCGATCAGGATGCCGGTGGTGAACGGCACGCCGACCCGTCCTGCGTCGTCGAGCACCCGCAGCCGGACGGCCGGCTCCTTGTCGGGCGAGCCGAAGTGCGGGCCGCCCGGCTCCGACCAGAGCCGGGTGGCCGTGGTCTCCAGCATCATCCCCATGCTCGGCGCGACCGGCTTGAGTCGCTGCAACTCCGACCAGGAGAGCACGCCCGGATTGAGGTGCGGCAGCAGGCCGGTCTCCTCCAGCACCGCCACCGCGCAGGCGCGCAGGTAGTCGAGGGTGGAGTCGTACCCCCGCTCGTCCAGCCACTCCCGGGCCGCCGGCCAGCGCTCCTCCGGCCGGTCGCCGAGGGTGAACAGCGCCTCCTTGCAGCCCTGGGCGGCGCCCTCACGGGCGATGGCCAGCACCTCGTCCCGGTCGAGGAACGCGGCCGGCAGCCGGTGCGGGACGGTGGCGAAGGTGCAGTAGTGGCAGCGGTCCCGGCACAGCCGGGTCAGCGGGATGAAGACCTTCTTGGAGAAGGTGACCACGCCTGGGCGGCCGGCCTCGCGCAGGCCGGCGTCGCGGATGTCACCGGCGACGCGGAGCAGTTCGTCCAGGGCCGGGCCCCGGGCGGCGAGCAGGGCGGCGGCCTCGTCGACGTCCAGCGCGAGCCCGGACCCGGCCCGACGCAGCGCGCGTTCGATGCTGGCCGCGGTGGGGCGGGGCTCGGTGCGATCAACCATCCACCCAGCCTATGCGCTGGTTCGCACGCGTCTCTACCGCGCCCGCGCCCACTCTGCGCGGCGGAGGAAACCGGCCCCGGCGGCACGCGAAGCCCCACGCCACCCGGGCCTTCGGGCGCATCTGTTGTCGCAGTGACGGCAGATGCGCCCGAAGTGCGGCGGCGGTCAGTCCTCGCGGTGGAAGCGCTGGGTGCGGTCGCTGTCGGAGTCCTGCTGCCCGCCGGGCGTGCCCGGCTCGGTGGGCTGACGCGGGATGGCCTGGGTCGGTTCGGCCGACGGCGGCTGGCCGAACGGCGGCGCGGGCTGCGTTGCGGGGAACGGCGGTGCCGACTGCGGCGGGGTGAACGGCGGGGCCGAGTACGGCGGCGCCGACTGCGGGGCCGGGGCCGGGAACGGCGGGGCCGACTGCGGCGGAGTGAACGGCGGGGCCGAGTACTGCGGGGCCGGCGCGAACGGCGGGGTCTGCTGGCCGGACTGGCCGTACTGGCCGGCTGCCGGACCGGGCTGACCGGGCTGGCCGAACTGGCCGCCGGGCTGGTTCGGGGCCGGGTAGCCGGCCTGCTGGCCGGGGGCGGGCCAACCGCCCTGCTGCGCCTGGGGGGCCCAGCCGCCCTGCGGGCCGGGCTGGCCCTGCTGCTGCGGCCAGCCGGGCTGCGGCTGCCCGTACATGCCCGGGGCCGGCTTGGGCTTCGGGGTGAAGTAGTGGGCACGCCAGATCCGGACCACGACGTACGCGGCGGTCGCGAAGATCGCCAGCCAGGCGATCCGGGTGAGCAGGCCGAGGAACGCGTCGAGCACCTCCGCCTTGGCCAGCCGGTCCACCGTCCAGATCAGCAGGGTGAGCGCACCGAGCAGGGCGCCGAAGGCGTACTGGCCCAACGCCACCTGGGTGATCAGCTTGGCCCGGGGCGCCACCGGGGCGACGTGCGTGGCGAGCAGCACTGCCAGCACCGGCAGCACGGTCGCTTCCAGCCCGGCGAACGAGAAGAAGCTGCTGCCCGCCCGGCTGTAGAAGGTGCTGTAGTCGGTCGGGGCGAGCAACTGGATGACGCCGACGAAGAGCAGCACGGTGTTCGCGCCGAGCAGGACGAAGGCGATCAGCTCGCGTAGCGGATCGGTGAGTTGGCGAGCCGGGGTGGCGGGGTGGGACGCGGGCGCCGCGTCACCAGACGCGGGCTCGGCGGGGCTGGTCACGAACTCCCCCTCGGAGGCGGTAACGGACAGTTGCCGACGTGAGCCTAGTCTCCCCGAGCACCGGCGCCGCCGGGGCGGGGCGTGGGGAAGGATGGACGCCATGCGCATCGTCGTACTGGCCGGCGGCATCGGGGGCGCCCGGTTCCTGCTCGGCGCCCGGGCCTATGCCCGCGAGGTGGGGGCCGAGGTGACCGCCGTGGTCAACGTCGGCGACGACCTCTACCTGCACGGGCTGAAGGTCTGCCCCGACCTGGACAGCGTCATGTACACGCTCGGCGGCGGCGCCGATCCCGAGCGGGGCTGGGGGCGGGTCGGCGAGACCTGGACGGTGAAATCGGAGCTGGCCGCGTATGGGGCGGAGCCGGCCTGGTTCGGGCTCGGCGACAAGGACATCGCCACCCACCTCGTCCGCACCACCATGCTGACCGGCGGGTACCCGCTGTCGGCGGTCACCGAGGCGCTGGCCACCCGCTGGCAGCCCGGCGTACGCCTGCTGCCGGCGACCGACGACCGGCTGGAGACGCACGTCGTGGTGGACGATCCCGCCGGTGGCCAGCGGGCGATCCACTTCCAGGAGTGGTGGGTACGGCACCGGGCGGACGTCCCGACCCACCGGTTCGTCTTCGTCGGCGCGGAGACCGCGAAGCCCGCGCCCGGCGTGCTGGACGCGATCGCCTCGGCCGACGTGGTGCTGGTCGCGCCGAGCAACCCGGTGGTGAGCGTCGCCCCGGTGCTGGCCGTGCCGGGGCTGCGGGAGGCGGTCACGGACGGGCCGGCCCCGGTCGTCGGCGTCTCCCCGATCATCGACGGCGCGGCGGTGCGCGGGATGGCCGACCGTTGCCTGGCCGTGGTGGGCGTCGAGTGCAGCGCCGCCGGGGTGGGCGGGCTGTACGGGAGCCGGTCCTCCGGCGGCCTGCTGGACGGCTGGCTCGTGGCGTCCGAGGATGCCGGCACCGTGGTGCCGGACGTGACGGTCCGGGCGGTGCCGCTGCTGATGACGGACGAGGCGGCGACGGCGGCGATGGTCCGGGCCGCGTTGGAGCTGGTGTGAGGCTGGAGATTCTGCCGGTGCTGGGCATCGGCGACGTGACCGAGGGCGACGACCTGGCGGCGCTGATCGCGACCGCCGCGCCGTGGCTGCGCAACGGCGACGTGCTGGTGGTCACCAGCAAGATCGTCTCCAAGTCCGAGGGAAGGCTGGTGGACGTGCCGGCCGACGGGCCGGAGCGGCTGGCCGCCCGGGACGAGGTGCTGGCCGCTGAGACCGCCCGGGTGGTGGCCGCCAGGGGGGCGACCCGGATCGTGCAGACCCATCACGGCTTCGTGATGGCCTCCGCCGGGATCGACGCCTCGAACGTCGACAAGACCCGGCTGGTGCTGCTCCCGAAAGACCCGGACGCCTCGGCGCGGGCCCTGCGGGCGGCCCTGCGCGAGCGCTACGACCTGGACGTCGCGGTGATCGTCAGCGACACCATGGGCCGGCCCTGGCGCAACGGGCTCACCGACGTGGCGCTCGGGGTCGCCGGGATGCCGGCGATCCGCGACCACCGGGGCGAGGTCGACCCGTACGGCAACGAGCTCCACCTCACCGAGATGGCCGTGGTGGACGAGCTGGCCGGTGCCGGAGAGCTGATCAAGGGAAAGTGCGACCAGGTGCCGGTCGCGGTGGTCCGCGGGTACCTCACGGCCGCCCGGGACGACGGCCCCGGCGCACGGGAGCTGGTCCGCGACGCGGAGCTGGACCTCTTCTCGCTCGGCACCGCCGAGGCGACGGCGGCCGGGCTGGCCGCCGCCGCGGTGCTGCCGGACGGCCCGGGCGAGGCCCCGGTCGACCCGGCCGCCGTGCGGCGGGCGATCGCCGCGGTGGCCGGCGTGGTCGCCCCCGGCGCGGTGTTCACCCACGTCACCGACGACGACGTACGCGCCATGCTGGTCGCCGCCGTGCCCCGCTGGCCGGAGCGGGCCACCGCCCTGGTGCTCGGCGAGCTGCCGGCCCCGGTGGACCCCGCGGACCTGGTGCGCTTCGGCGCGGACCTGCAACGCCTGCGCACCGCGCTGGCCGCCGAGGGGATTCCGTCGGCGCTGCTGTCACCGCCGACCGGCAGCACGGCCAGCGCCGCGCTCGCCCTCTGACACCTGATCCTTGCCCGCCGGCTGGCGGCGGTTCCGCTCAGGCGTCGAGGATGGCGCGGCCCAGCGGGGTGAGGGTGTGCAGCACCGTGTTGCGGTCCCGATGGCTGACCAGCAGGCCGGCGTTGCGCAGCACGGTGGCGTGCTGACTCGCCGCGGCCGGGGAGATGCGCAGGCGGCGGGCCACCTCGCCGGTGGTGCAGCCCTCGCCGGTGGCCTCCAGCACCGCCGCCCGGGTCCGGCCGAGCAGGGCGGCCAGCGCCTCCCGGCCGCTGCCGGTCGCGCCGCCCTCGCCGGGGGCGGGGGCCAGCCCGCCCAACCGGTCCACCGGGTAGACCAGCACCGGCGGCAGCGCCGGGTCGAGCAGCGCCACCGGAATGCTGGCGCAGAAGAACGACGGCACCAACAGCAGGCCCCGGCCGCCCAGGTGCAGCTCCCGGCTGTCCGGGTAGCCGCGGATCTCCAGCACCCCCTCCTCCCACCGGGCCATCGGGCGGAGGCTGGCCAACAGCCCCTCGACGCCCTGGTTCAGCAGGGACCGGGCCCGCCGAGTCCGGTCCGCCTCCACCGCGGCCTGGATGTGCGACCAGTACGGGCTGAGCGCCAGCGCCCGGTACTGCTCCATCGACTCGGTGAGGTGGCGCAGCATCTCGGGCTCGCCCCGGGCCAGCGCCGCCGCCGAGGAGGGCAGGGGATTCTCCGCGATCACCCGGGTGAGGTCCCGCTGCAGCAGCGGGACGGGCGTGCTCCGCACCGCGTCCAGCCCCGCCTCCAAGCCCTGGACGCTGTCGTGCGGGGTGAGGAAGTCGGGGAAGTAGCCCCAGCCCGGGTTCAGCGCGAACAGCAGCCGGAGCTGCTCCTTGCCGACGTGCCGGCGCAGCTCCCGGGAGACGCCGCGACGCCAGCCTGAGGTCAGCGGGTCCTGACGGCGCACCTGGAGCACGTGCATGCTGAGGGTCAGTTCCCAGAGCGGATCCGCACCCGGGGCGACCCGGGTACGAAGGATGTCCTCGGGGGAAAAGTGGATCTTCAGCATTGGAACGCTCCCGTGCCGGTGGACAGCGAGCGGGCCCGCTGACCGTTCGCACTGTACCCGGACGGCATTTATCTCCATTTTTAAGCGTGGGCTGAAAAACCTCGACGGCCCGGGCCCGACTTCGGCATGCTCTGTCTGCCCCGCAACGGGCCGGTCCGTCGATCGACGTCGGCCCGGGGCACCGGGGCCGGGGAGGATCCGGCGGCCGGGCGGCACCACGAGGGTCTGCGGCCCTTGTTCCGCAGGGGTGCCACCCGGCCACCGCCCCGGCCGCCCGCCAGGCCGGGGCGGCCGGCCGACCCAGAGCGCGATCCGAACTCGACGGGTCGCAGGGTCACGGGGCGAAGGTAGGCAGCGGACGCACGCGTCTAGAGTTTCCCCGTGCCAGCCGTGCGGAAGGGGCCCCTGGTGACGCCTCCGGTGGAGCAGGAATCCTCTCGTGACAGTGCCCCGGGCGTCGGGGCGTACGCGGCCCTGCACGCCGACGCGACGGCCCTGCTGGCCGGATGGACGCCGACCGGCGCGGCGGCCGGGGGGGCCCGGGACCGCACCCTCGACCTGCTGGCCGACGGGCCGGCGGCACTGGGCCGGGAGCACCGGGCCGGTCACATCACCGCGAGCGCGCTGGTCCTCGACGCCACCGGCGAGCGGATCCTGCTCTGCCTGCACGGCAAGTTCCACCGGTGGGTGCAGCTCGGCGGGCACTGCGAGCCCGGCGACCGGACGCTGGCCGGGGCCGCGCTGCGCGAGGCGGGCGAGGAGTCCGGCATCGCCGGCCTGGTCGTCGACCCGGTCCCGATCGACGTGGACATCCACCCGGTGGCCTGCCAGGGCGGCTCGCTGCACCACGACGTGCGTTTCGCGGTCTTCGCCCCGGCCGGCGCGACGGAACGGGTCAGCGACGAGTCCGAGGCGCTCGGCTGGTTCCCCCCGGACCGGCTGCCCGAGCCGCTGGCCGGCGGCACCGCCCAGCTCGTCGCCCCGGCCCTGGCCGCCCTGCGCCGCCGAGCCCGCTGAACCCGGGCCGGCCCGGGCCCGGCGACGAGCCGGCCCCAGGCTGACCCTGGCTGATCCAGGGCCGCCCCGGGTCCGGGCAACGGCCGCCGCCGCCCGGGTCGGACGGGTCAGATGTAGCTCTCCTCGCCCCGGTCCTTCAGCTCGTCGACGAGGGCCTTCACGTCCTGGGCGCGGTCGCGGGGGCAGACCAGCACCGCGTCCGGGGTGTCGACCACGATCAGGTCGTGCACGCCGAGCACGGCCACCAGCCGGCCGGAATGCGGGACCACAACCAGGTTGGTGCTGTCGCGCAACAGCACGCCCGGTTCGGCGTCCACGCCGAGCACCACGTTGCCGGCCGGGTCGGCCGGGAGCACGTCGCCGAGGGTGTGGAAGTCGCCGACGTCGTTCCAGCCGAAGTCACCGGGGACCGTCGCCACCCGGCCGGCGGTCGCCGCGCCCTCCATCACCGCGTAGTCGACGGAGATCTTCGGCAGGGTCTGCCAGACCGTGCCGAGGACGTCGTCCTGCTCCGGGGTGCCCCAGGCGGCGGCGATCGCGGTGATCCCGGCGTGCAGCGCCGGCTGCTGCCGGGCCAGCTCGGCCAGGAACACGTCGACCCGCCAGACGAACATGCTGGCGTTCCACAAATGGTGCCCCGAGCGCAGGTACGCCTCCGCCACCTCGGCGGCCGGCTTCTCCTTGAACTCCCGCACCGGCCGCAGCGGCCCGTCGCCGACCGGGTCGCCGGTGTGCAGGTAGCCGTACCCGGTCTCGGCCCGGGTGGGGGTGATCCCCACCGTCATGAGCAGCCCCTGCTCGGCGCCGCGCACCGCCTCGCGGACCGTGGCCACCCACGCGTCGACGTCCCGGATCAGGTGGTCGGCGGCGAAGGAGCCCATCACCGCGTCCGGCTCGCGCAGCGCGATCACCGCCGCGGCGAGTGCGATCGCCGCGCAGGAGTCCCGAGGGGAGGGCTCCACAAGGATGTTCTCCTCGGGCAGGCCGGCAAGCTGTCGCGCCACCGCAGTGACATGCGCGGCTCCGGTGACCACCAGGACGTGTTCCGGGGTGGTCAGCGGGGCCAACCGGTCCACTGTCGCCTGGAGCAGGGACGCGGGGGTGCCGGTGAGCGGGTGGAGGAACTTGGGATGGCCCGCGCGGGACAACGGCCACAACCTCGTGCCGCTGCCGCCCGCCGGGATGACGGCGTAGAGCATCAGCACATCATGCCCGAACCGCCACGCTACGGACGCACCGTCGGCCGAAGCCTCAGGCGCGGGCCCGGCTCCACGCCGCGATGTGCACCTCGGCGCTGGACTCCCAGGTGAACTCCTTCGCCCGGTCGAAACCGGCCTTGGCCAGCGACAACCGTCGCTGCTCGTCGTCCAGCAGGGCGACCAGGTCGGCGGCGATCTGGGCCGGGTCCTCGCTGGTGTAGGCGACGGCGTCGCCGCCGACCTCCGGCAGCGACAGCCGCGGGGTGGTCAGCACCGGGGCGGCGCAGGCCATCGCCTCCAGGATCGGCAGGCCGAAGCCCTCACCGTACGACGGGTAGGCGGCGACCAGCGCCCCGCCGAGGAAGCCCGGCAGGTCGGCGTAGCGCAGGTAACCCGGGCGGAGCAGCCGCAGGTGCGACGGCACCTCGGCGACCGCCCGGTCGATGTCGTCGTCGTGCCCCTGGCCGCCCGCGACGACCAACGCCGGCGGGTCGACCCGGTCGGCCACCGCCCGGACCCAGCCGCGGATCAGGTTGGGGACGTTCTTACGCGGCTCCTTCGCCCCGAGGAAGGCGATGTAGCTGCTGTCGCCGAGCCCCAGCCGGGCCCGGACCCGGGCCTTCTCCTCCTCGCCCGGGGCGTGGAAGGCGGCGTGGTCGACCCCGTGGTAGGCGACGTCGATCCGGGTCGGGTCGGCGTCGAGCAGGCGGATCAGCTCGTCCCGGGTGGCCTTGCTCGGCACGATCACCCGGCTGGCGCGGCGCAGCGAGGTCTTGATCGCGCTGCGGAAGAACGTCCGGCGGGACTTGTCGTAGTGCTCCGGCTCGGTGAAGAACGTCGCGTCGTGCACGGTCACCGTCACCGGGCAGCCCGCCCGCAGCGGGCACGTGTAGAACGGCGAGTGCAGCACCTGCGCGCCGACCTGCTGGGCCAGCAGGGGCAGGCCGGTCTGCTCCCAGGCGAGCCGGGCCGGCCGGTGCGCCACCGCGGCCGGGGCGGCGACGATCTCCGCGCCGGGCAGCATCCGGCTGTAGCGCTCCAGGTCGGTGCGGAGGCTGACCACGGCCAGGTCGACCCCCTGGCCGCACACCTTGCCGAGGGCGCCGAGCAGGCCATCGACGTATCGACCGACGCCACCGCGGTCGACGGGGACACTAGTGGCGTCGATGAGTACGCGGGGCGGGCGACCGGCGGTCACGGGGCGACTCCTTGCAGTGGCGAATCTGTGGGGAACAACACTCCGGGCAAGCCTACGCCGGAGCCAGGGCCGGGCGCTGACTGCGACCCGACGGTACGCCGACTTGTCCTTGTCAACGACTGCGGGCGCGGGGGGCGTATCGTTCGCGCCGATGGCCGACAACATTGCCCTGGTGTTCACCGACGCGATCGCGCCCGACCCCACCCGCCCCCTGTTGACCTGGTACGACGACGCCACCGGCGAGCGCGCCGAACTGTCCGGCGCGACGCTGGCCAACTGGGTGGCCAAGACCGCCAACCTGCTCGTCGACGAAATCGGCACCGGGCCGGGCGAGTCGGCCGCGGTGCTGCTGCCACCGCACTGGCAGACCGCCGCCGTGCTGCTCGGCTGCTGGTCGGTGGGGCTGACCGTGGCCGGCGGCCCGGGCCCGGCCGAGGTGCTCTTCGCCGCCGTCGACCGGGTCGCCGAGGCGGACGCCTGGCCGGCCGGCGAGCGGTACGTGCTCGCGCTCGCCCCGTTCGCCCAGCCGCTGCGCGAGGTGCCCGCCGGCTTCGCCGACTACGTGCTCGCCGTCCGGGCGCACGGCGACCACTTCACCCCGTACCCGAAGGGCGGGCCGCAGGACGCGGAGCTGCTGGCCCGCGCGGCCACCCGCGCGACGGAGCTGGGCATCGCCCGGGGCGACCGGGTCCTGCTGGACGCCGCCGCCCACCCCGACCCGGTCGACTGGCTGCTGGCCCCGCTGATGGCCGGCGCCACCGTCGTCCTCTGCGCCAACCTCGACCCGGCCCGCGTCCCCTCCCGCACGGACACGGAAAAGGTCACCCTGGCCCTGACCTGACGCCGATCAGCGGCGTGCGCCGCTTTCGCGGCACCGCCCCTGGATGATCGACGGGGTCAGGCGGGGGTCTGGGAGCCCGACTCCGAGCGGCGCTGGGCGAAGGCGGCGAAGGCCGTCAGGGACTCCGGGTTGGCCAGTGCGCCCCTGGCCGCCGCGTTGTCGACCGGGGTGCCGGTGAGAATCTTCTTCACCGGGACCTCCAGCTTCTTCGCCGACAGGGTGCGCGGGACGGCCCGCACCTGGTGGATCTCGTCGGGGACGTGCCTCGGCGAGAGGGCGGTACGCAGCTCGCGGCAGATCTTCTTGCGCAGGTCGTCGCCCAGCTCCAGGCCCTCGGCGAGCACCACGAACAGCAGCAGCTCCCCCGCGCCGCCCTCGTCGTCCTCCAGGTGCACCACCACCGAGTCGACGACCTCGTCCAGGCCCTCGACGACGGAGTAGAACTCGGCGGTGCCGAGCCGGACCCCGCCCCGGTTGAGGGTGGCGTCGGAGCGGCCGGTGATCACGCAGCCGCCCCGGTCGTTGATGGTGATCCAGTCCCCGTGCCGCCACACCCCCGGGTAGACGTCGAAGTACGCCTCCCGGTAGCGGGCGCCGTCCGGGTCGTTCCAGAACCCGACCGGCATGCTCGGCATCGGCGCGGTGATCACCAGCTCGCCCAGCTCGCCGACCACCGGGGTGCCGTCGGCGGAACGGGCCTCCACCTTCGCCCCGAGGGCCCGGCAGGTGATCTCCCCGGCGTGCACCGGCAGCAGCGGCACCCCGCCGACGAAGCCGGTGCACACGTCCGTGCCGCCGGAGAGGGACTGGAGCTGGAGGGCGTCGCCGACGTTGGCGTACACCCAGGTGAAGCCCTCGGCGGGCAGCGGCGCTCCGGTCGAGCCGACCCCCCGCAGCGCGGACAGGTCGGCGATCTCCCTCGGCACCAGCCCGGCCTTGCGGCAGGCCAGCAGGTACGGCGCGGAGGTGCCGAAGTACGTGGTGCCCGTCTCCTCGGCCAGTCGCCACAGCCCGCCCAGGTCGGGGTGGCCGGGGTTGCCGTCGAACAGCACGATCGCCGCGCCCACCGCCGGCCCGGAGACCAGGAAGTTCCACATCATCCAGCCGGTGGTGGTGAACCAGAGGAACCGGTCGCCCGGGCCCAGGTCGTGGTGCAGGGCGAGCATCTTCAGGTGTTCCAGCAGGATGCCGCCGTGGCCGTGCACGATCGGCTTGGGCAGCCCGGTGGTGCCGGAGGAGTAGAGCACGTACAGCGGGTGGTCGAACGGCACCGGGACGAAGGCCAGCGGCTCGTCGGTCGGCGCGGCCAGCTCGGCCCAGGAGACCGTGCCCCCGGGCGCGGCCTTCATCCGGTCCGGAGCGCCGCCCAGCGGCGCCGAGGCCGAATCATGGCCGCCGGCCCCGGCCGGGTAGAGGTACGGGACGCTGACGGTGTGCCGGAGCGACGGCAGGGCGGCCCGGATCGCGGCCACCTCGGCACGCCGGTCGACGGGCTTGTCGCCGTACCGGTAGCCGTCGACGGCGACGAGGACCTTCGGCTCGATCTGCCGCCACCGGTCGGTGACGCTGCGGGTGCCGAACTCGGGGGCGCAGGACGAGAAGACCGCGCCGAGGCTGGCGGTGGCCAGCAGCAGCACGTACGTCTCGGGGATGTTCGGCGCGTACGCGGCCACCCGGTCGCCCGGGCCGACGCCGAGCCGGCGCAGCCCGGCCGCCACCCGGCGGACCCGCTCGCGCAACTCGGCGGCGGTCAGGGTCTCCGGGGCGCGGGTCTGGCCGTGCGCGATCACCACCGGGTCGTCGTCGCCCAGCCCCGGCATCCGCAGCACGTTCTCGGCGTAGTTGAGGGTGGCCCCGGGGAACCAGCGGGTCCCCGGCATCACCGGGTCGGTCAGCGTGGCCGTCGGCTCGGTGTGCGCGACGACGCCGAAGTGGTCCCAGACGGAGCGCCAGAACGCGTCGAGGTCGGTGACCGACCACTGCCACAGCGCGTCGTAGTCGGCGAACTCCAGCCCGCGGTGCTCGGCCAGCCAGCGCAGGTAGCCGCCGATCCGGGACCGCTCACGCACGTCCGCCGGCGGCGTCCACAGCACGTCACCCACTGCTCCACCCTCCTCCGGGCCCCGCACCACCTTGTGACATGGGCCCTGGCGCCATCTTGCCCTACCTCGCGGCGGCACTGTCCGCCGAGCGGGGTCAGCTCTCCCGATGCGCCTGGATGGCGCGGCGCTTCGCGAGCCGGTGGGCGCGGCGGATCTCGGCCTCCCGGTAGCGGCGCTCGTCCTCCGGGGTCTCCGGCAGCACCGGCCGGACCGGGCGGGGCGCCCCGCCCACGTCCACCCCCACGAAGACCAGGTACGCGGTGGCCACCCGGACGGGCGCGTCCTCGGCCGAGTCCCAGCGCTCGGCGACCACCCGCACGCCCACCTCCATCGACGTCTGCCCGGTCCAGTTGACCTGGGCGTGCGCGTGCACCAGGTCACCCACCCGGACCGCCTCGGAGAAGATGATCTCGTCGATCGCGGCGGTCACCGCCGTGCCGCCGCTGTGCCGGGCCGCCGCCGCGCCCGCCACGTCGTCGACGAACTTCATCAACACCCCTCCGTGCACGGTCCCGTACAGATTGACATCGACCGCCGTCATGATTCGGCTGAGCGTGACGCGGGAGTACGAGGTGGGCTTGCCCTGCGGCGAGGCGGAGGGATGATCTGTCATGCGGGAAACGGTACGGTGCGCGGATGCGACATCTCTGGAGCTTCCTCGCCGGGTTGGTGGTGGCACCCGTCACCTGGGTGCTGGTCACCCTCGGACAGGACGGGTCGAGCCGCACGATCACCCGGTGGGTGGAGATCGGCACGTTCAACACGGCCAACCTGATCGAGCCGGCCGTCTACCTGGCCGTCGCCGGCATCCTGCTCGGCCTGCTGGGCACCCTGCGCGTCTCGCCGCTCGGCCCGCTGGTCGCGGGGCTGCTGCTGGTCGCCCCGTACGTCGGGATGTTCGTCACGCCGTTCGAGGTGCGCGACCTCCTCCCCGGGGATCGGAAGGTGCTGAGCGACCCGCTGCCGCTGCACCTGCCGGTGCAGAACGGCACCCTCTTCCTGCTCGGCGTGCTGCTGCTGATGGCCACGGCCAGCCGGCAGCGGTGGCGGCGCTGGCCGCAGCCGGCGACCGCCCCGGCCGGAAAGCCGGACGAGAACACCTTCACGCTCACCGACTGGCCGCCGCCCGGCAACGGCCCGGACCGGGACAGCGGCCCCGACCGGGACAGCGGCCCGCTCACCCTGGGCTACCCGGACCAGAGCGCGCCCGAGCCGCTGCCCCGGCGTACCGGCGGGGAGTCGCCGTGGTCGGCGCCGCCGCGTCCGGCGAACCGGCCGGAGGACACCACGACCGACCTCCGCTGATCGACGGCAGGGGGCAGGCGGGCGGAGGCACCGGTGGTAGGCCCTACGGATGAGACCGGGCCGGCGCGTCAGCGGGATCTCCGACCGGGCGGCGGTATCCATGGATGCTTCGGTTTCACTACAGTCAGCCGTTATGCGAGTGCCATCCGTCATCGGCCGTCCGGCCGTCGTGGCGACGTGTGCCGTCCTGCTCGTGCTGGTCGCGGTCGGGCTGGCGTACTGGCAGGCCACGGCCGGCCCGAAGGTCGACGACGGGGCCCGGATCCACTGCCTGTCCGCGGAGCACCGGGCAAGCCTGGCGGACGCCGCCGTGGCGCTGGACCTGGTCGAACCCGGCCCGTCGACCGGCCTGCTGACCTGGCGGACCGGGCAGGGCGACATCGAGCAGTGGCGGGCGGACCGGCGGGCCGACTTCGACCGGGCCTGCCTGGGGTTGCTCGCCGCCGGCCGGCAGGGCGGGTCGTCGGGCGGCAACTCGTCCCCCTGGTCGACGGTGGCGCCCTCGCTCGTGCTCGCCGCCGCCAGCGCGGTGCTCGCCGCCTGGTTCAGCGGGCGGCAGGCCACGGCCGGGGTACGCCGGGCCGAGGCCGACTCGCTGCGCACGGCGGGCCGGGAGTACCGGCGCGCTGCCGAGGCGCTGCTGCGCGAGCTGGAGCAGGCCCGACCGGGGCTTCCCCCGGAGGACGGCGAGGCGCGGAAGTGGCGGCTCGAACTCGTCAACCGGCTGAACGCGGTGACCGACGCCCGCCGGGGCTGGGAGCTGCCGCGCCGGCTCAGCGCCGGCCTCGACCAGAACCCGGTGGAGTCCCGGGCCGTCCCGGCTGGACGGGACCCGGAGCGCCGGGCCGAGTGGATCAGGGGGCAGCGGGACGCCCTCAGCCAGCTCGCGACGGAGGTGGAGCAGGTGGCCCAGGCCGTACAGCACTCCGGGCTCCTTCCCGGTCGACCCCCGGCGGGCGTGCGGTGACCGCCGCCCCGACCGCTGACGAGCCGCTCGGCCCCAGCCCGGACGCCACCAGGACGGACCGGGCGGCCGACGCTCCGCGCCCGGCCGGCGGGCCGGCGCCGGCAGGCGCAGGCGGGCCGGCGCAGACCGGGAACGGCGGGGCTGAGCGGACCGGGAACGGCGGGTCGGTGCCCGCCGGGAACGGTCGGCGGCGGCGGGCGGCGCGACCGCCGAACCCCTTCGCCGTGCCGGGCCTGCGCCGGGACGTCGACCCGCTCAACCCGCTGCGCCACCGCGACCACGTGCACTTCTACGTGCCGGTGGACCACACCGAGGAATCCTTCGAGCAGTGCCAGGAGGAGTTCGGCGACCCTTCCTACCTGCACCATGAGGGCCGACTGGTGCTGGTCACCGGGGAACGGGGATGCGGCAAGACCGCGCTGATCAACCGCTGCGCGTACTGGCTGCGGGAGCAGCTCGGCAAGGCCGACCTGACGGCCGAGGTGGTCGACCTCACCCGGGAGGCGCGGGACAACGAGGCCATCCCGCAGCGCCGGGGCAACGTGTGCCGGGCGCTGATGGACAAGCTCTTCGAGCTCCAGCTGCTCACCACGAACCTCGCGTACGAGATGCGGGACAGCCCGGACGACGCGTACCGCAACCTGCCCGGCTGCCTGGAGCGCGACCAGGTCCTCATCGTGCTGCTGCCGCCCTCGGCCGACCTGACCGAGGAGCTGGTCTACTACGGGACCCGGGCACCCCGGCGGGTCGTCTTCTTCGCCGAGACGGCCTACGCGCTGCCCGCCGAGCACCGCCAGGCGCTGGACCGGGACAGCCCGGTGCCGCCCGTCTACCTGCACGTCAGCGGCTTCGACCACCGGCACGCGGACCAGTTCGCCCAGCACCGACTGGACCGGCTGCCGGCCGGCACCCTCCCCCGGCTGGCACCCACCGCACTGGAAGACTTCATCGACAACGGTCGACTGGCAACCATTCGCGAGATGCAATGGTTACTCTACGGCTTGTACGAGGAACTCCGGGTGCAAGATGACCGACCGGATGAGGTGACCTGGGAGCACATCAGCAGACACTTCATTAGGAGACTGCGCGACCTGGAGGGGCAGCCTTGATGGATGCGTTCGACCGGGACCCCGGCGGTGAGGTCAATCCTTACCCGTCGAGTGCCGTCGCCCAGATCGCGGACGCCGGGTCGACCGTCCTCACCATCCCCACCGCCGCCGTCCGGCGGGCGACCGCCGTCATGGACTCCTACCTGGCCGCCGTGCAGGCCCGCCCCCAGGCGTCCCCCGGCCGGGTGCTCGCCGTGGTGGGCGACTACGGCACCGGCAAGACGCACCTGGCGTCATACCTGATCCGGCACGCCACGAAGCAGTCGGCCGGTTCGGTCCAGTCGCTGCACCTCAACGCGCCGCCGGACACCTTCGTCTCGCTCTACCGGGCGTTCGCCGACAAGCTGGCCGACCGTCGGGAGCTGGTCCACGAGCGGGTCCGGGGCCTGTACGCCGACATCCTCGCCACCGAGTTGCGGACGTCCCGGGCCACCGCGCCCCTCGCCGACTCGCTGCTGGCCGGCTCGATCGACCCCGTGCAGGTGGTGGACACGTTCAGCCTGCCGGAGAACCAGCTCCTCGGGCGGTTACGGGGCCGGCTGCGGGACGTCACCGACAACACCGAGTTCGCCCAGGCGCTCACCCTGCTGCTGCGCGGCGGCTTCGAGGACGCGGTGTGGGAGTGGTTCACCGGCCGGCCTCCCTCCGAGGTGCTCCGCGAGCGGGGCATCACCGGCACGATCACCGGCAGCGAGGCCACCGCCCTGCAGGCGATGGGGGTCTTCGCCCTGCTCCTCGGGCATGGCTCGCGCCCCTTCGTGCTGGTCATCGACGAGCTGGACCAGTTGCTCACGGCGGCGGGCCGCCGCGAGGACGAGGCGCTCGACGCGTTCAAGGAGATGCTGCGGGTGTTCGCCGCGTCGAGCACCTTCCTGATCCTCGCCGGCCTGCCCGACCTGATCACCACGATGCGCCGGGACGTGCGGGACCGGATCGGCGAGCGTGTGCGGATGTCCCCGCTGACCGCCCGCGAGGTGCACGACTACGTCCTGGCCCGCCAGGGCGGCCGGCTGGAGCCGTTCACCGAGCAGACCGTGGGGTACGTCGTCGAGCTGACCAACGGCGTCCCCCGCGGCGTGATCTCGCTGTGCCACCGGCTGTGGCGCCGCGCCCGGGACCAGGGCGGCGCGGTGACCCACCCGATGGTCCGCCAGGTCGCTCGGGAGATCTACGACGCAGGCAGCGCCCAGAACGTCCGTGCGGAGATCCGCCAGGTGCTGGTCGCCGTGGGCTACGAGACATACGTTCCGGAGTACTTCCTGGACGACACCCCCGGCGGCCGGGTCGACTACTGGGTGCCGATCGGCCGCGACGACGCGGGCTGCGGAATCCTGTTGGCCGGGCCACTGCTGGAGGAGAGCGACGTCGCGGCGGTGGAGCACCGGGCGCGGTCGGTCCGCGCGCACCGCGACTGCGAGCTGCTCCTCGTCGTCCTGGAGCCGCCCCCGGAGCGGTTCCTGCCACGGATCCGCGACGCGGTGGGCCGGGAACCGTTGCACTACAGCCCCCGGTCCTTCGCCGACCAGCTCGCGGTCGAGTTCAAGGCGATGGCCGCCCGGCTGGAGGAGCGCTACCCGTTGGAAGGGCCGCTGGCCTCCGTGGCGCCGCACCTGTCCCGCCTCGACCGGCGGCAGTCCGCGACCCAGCACATGCTGAGCCTGCTGACCGGCTCGCTGGAGGACCTGCGCGTCCACAACGACCAGCAGCTCGCCGCGATCCACCGGGAGCTGCGCGAGGTGCAGCGCGGGGTCGCCGCGCCGACCGGCGACGGCACGGGGCGCGGGGAGCTGACCGCCCTGCCGGTCGCCGTGATCGAGCTGTTCGACCGGGCCTTCTCGGCGGTGGACCTGCTCACCCCGGCGGGCGAGCTGCTGCGGCGGGCGTTCCAGGACGACTCCGGTGGGCGCGGCGCCCGGCAGACCGTCCGGGCCCGGATCAGGGCCCCGGAGATCCAGTCGGCGGCCGGGGTGGCGGGGCTGCTCGACGCCCTCGTCGACGCGTTCGGGCGGGCGCTCGTCGAGTGGTACCGGCCGGTCGGCCAGCGGGCCGGGGGGCCGACGCCCCGGGAACGGGAACGGCTGGCCAACATGTGCGGAATCTTCGACGCGGTCTACGAGTACCTGCCGCTCTACCAGGTCCGCAGCCTGCGGGAGCTGGTCGGCCCGGCCGGGGCGGCCCGGCAGCAGCAGGAGGAGGCGGAGGACGTCCTCGGCGACTTCAGCGCTCGGGTGCACCGCGAGCTGCTGACCGCCCTCGGCACCGACCAGCGCTGACAGCCGCCGGGCCGGCGGCGGATGCTCGCGGGACCGGGCAGCCGCCAGCGTTGACCGGCCGGTGTCGGTCGCTCAGCCGGGGCGGGCGTCGGGTCGGGCCGGCGCGGGCCGGGGGCCGGGCTGACCCGGCAGCGGGGTGGCGGTCGGGGCCGTCGAGGGCGCCTCGCGCCGGTACGCCTCCCGCAGGCCGTTGCCGAACGCGTGCAACAGGTTGACGGTGACGATGGCCGGGGCGACGACGGCCACCGTCCCGACGAACTGGCGTTCCAGCACCAGCGCGAGGAGCACCGCCGTGATCCCGTTCTGCTGGCCGAGCACGACGTCCAGCCGGTCCGACGGCGGCAGCCGGCGCCCGATCACGACGGCCACCAGCATGTGCGCGGCGACCGCGGACAGCCCCAGCACCACCCCCGGCACCAGGTGCGGCCCCCCGACGAGGACCAGCCCGAGGGCGAACGAGGCGGCCAGGAACGCCAGCCGGGTGAGCCGGTCCAGCACGGGCGCGATGGGCGGCCGGTAGACCAGCCCGGCCAGCGCGAGCCCCAGCATGAGGAACTGCCAGACCGCGAACGCGCCCAGCCCCACGAGGATGAGCACCTGGAGCAGCCGCAGCAGCCGGCCGGAGCGCGGCGACCGGTCGGCCGCCGTCCGGCGTGCCCGCTCGGTGCCCCACCACAGCAGGGCGGCCACGGCGGCCAGGGCGAGGTTCTCCGCGAGGGAGAGGCCGAACGACCCGATGCCGGTGTGTGGCGGCGCGGACGACGCGGCCGGGTCCGCCGGCAGCAGGGGCAGCACCCAGGCGGCGGCGTACACGGTCAGCAGGACGGTCACCGGGTCGTCGAACGACGCCCAGGCGCTGAGGATCGCCTTGGCCTGGCCGGACATCCGGGACTGCAACCGGGCCGCCGCGAACGACAGCGGGTCGATCTGGGCGACCGCGACGCCGAGGACCAGGTAGGCGGGCTCCCGGAACGCCAGGTACATCACCGCCGAGATCAGCGACGCCTTGACCAGCACGCCGAGGGTGATCGCCAGCCCGACCAGGCGGAGGTTTCCCCGGGCGGCCCGCAGGTCGATGCCGTGGGTGCTGGCGAACAGCCCGACCGCGAGCAGGGCGCCGGCCACAGTGAGGTAGCCCTCCGACCGGTGGGCTGCGGTCCAGCCCGCCTGCCCGGCGAGGACCCAGCCGGCCGCCGCCACCAGGACGAAGAGCCCACTGCGCCGCAGCGATGGCAGGACCGCCTCGACCACCCCGGCACGGCCGGGGCGGGCCGGGGGCGCGGGTGCGGCAGGGACGGCCGGTGCGGCGGGAACGGCCGGCGCGGCCGGTGCGGCGGGAACGGCCGGCGCGGCCGGTGCGGAGGCGGGGGCGGCGGCCGGCCCCCGCCCGGCGGGCGGCGTGACGGGCGGGTCCGCCGGCCGGCTCATCCGAGCAGGTCGCGGCTGAGCTGCGCCGCCTTCTCGTCGGCCGCCCACACCCGGTGCTGGTCGAGGGTGACCCCGAGGAGGTAACGGTCGAGGCCGACCGGGTAGCAGTAGAGGGCCCCCTCCTCCACGTCGAGGACCAGCCGGCGTACCCGGGAGCCGACCACCGGGTGCGCGGCCCGCACCAGGGCCCGCAGCAGCACGTCGATCCGCTGGCCGACCAGGGCGTAGAAGTCCCGGCGGCGGGTCGGGGTGATGTCGTCGAAGAACCGGGCCAGCCGGGGGTCGTCGAGCAGGTCGGCCGTCGCCTCCACCCGCCCGGGGCGGCAGACGGCCGCGTAGTGCAGGTCGTCGGCCCCGAGGCGGCCGGCGCAGGCGGCGGCCAGCCCGGCGTACGACTCGTCGCCGACCCAGGTCCGGGGGCTGGTGACCACAGGGGCGGCGGCGTCGGCCGGATCGGGGGGGTCGGGAGCGGCCCCAACGACGTTCAGCCAGCCGCCGTAGTCGGTGGGCTGCTGGCTGACGGCCTCGCGCAGCTGGTTGGCGAGCCGGGACAGGCCCACGTCTGCGGCGCGCACCCCCTCCTCCCGGGGCGGCAGCGGCCCCGGCGGGTCGTCCGGCCCGCTCACGCAGACCAGATGCTGCTCCCGGCGCACCTGGAGCGTGAAGAGGGCACCGAGTGCGGTGTGCAGCACGACCCGGATGAGGTCCCCGCTGCGCGCCGGGCGGAGCTGGGCGTCCAGGTCGGTCGTCACGTGCACCACGTCCCGGTCGACGAGCTGCCGCTCCTCGGGGGCGAGGCCGGCGCATCCCGTCGCGGCCGGGGCCGGATCGGCGTCCAGGGCGAAGTCGCAGACGCCGTTGGTGTACCGGCCCAGGTGCGCGATGCCGGTGACCGTTTGCATCAGCTCCTCGCAGCCGTCCACCGCGGCGGGCCGCCGGCCGTCCAGGTGGCCGCCCAGCGCCACGCCGATGCGGCGGTCGCCGGTGCCGGCCGCCGCCACGCCGGCCGGGGTGTCCGTGCTCATGTCTCCGGCACCTCCATGTCGACGAAGTGGAGCGGGACGCCGCCGTAGGGGTGTCCGCCGCTGATCTCGCCGTCGCTGACCACCGTCGCCAGCAGCCGGCGGGCGGCACGCAGGTAGGGATGGTCGGGGCCGAGCAGGTCGCGGCCCTGCTCGACGACGGCGCGCAGGAGCTGCTCGGCCGGCGCGGCGCGGCGTACGAACGCCAGGTTCCCGGCCTGGTTCACCAGCCCGCCGAGGGTCCACGGATGCGACTCACCGAGCGTCGCCATGAGGCCAGCCGCCGCCTTCTCCCCGTCGACGACCGCCTCCTCCCCGCCGCCCGCGCCCCGCACGAGGACCGCCCGCAGGCTGCGGCCCAGGTGGGTGAACGGGTGCGCCGGGCCGAGGTCGCGCTCGTAACCGGCGAGGCTGTCCTCGGCCAGCCGGACCGCGCGCTCGCTCTCCCCCGCCAGGTGGTAGTCGACGGCGAGGCTGAGCCGGCACGACCGGGTCCGGGGGCTGTCCTCGCCGAGCAGCCGGCGCAACGCCAGGTAGGCCCGGCTGTTCAGGTCCTTGGCCCGGGGGAGCTGGTCGCGCCGCCGGTCGGTGACCGCCAGGCTCCGGATGATCCGCAGCAGCAGGGTGTCCTCGTCCCCCTGCCCGCCGCCGCCCAGCCGGCGCCGGTAGGCGTCGTCCAGCAGCCGGCGGGACTCGTCGAGGTCGCCCAGCTCGGCCAGGAACCGGCCGATGTCGCTGGTCAGCCAGAGGGTGTCGGGGTTGTCGGCGGCGAACAGCCGCAGCCGCCGGGCCCTGGTCCGCAAACCGACCCGCGCCGCCTCGTCGGTCCGGCCGGCGAGGTAGTAGGAGTTGGCCAGGTTGTGCGCGGCGATCAGGGTCTCCGGGTGGGCGTTGCCGAACTGGTCGCGGAAGCCCCGCCAGGTCGTCTGGTCCTCGATCAGGGCCGGCCGGAACCGGCCCAGACCACGCAGGTCACCGGCCATCCCCCGGCGGGTCACCAGGACCCTGGGATGGTAGGGACCGAGCAGCGAAGCGCCGTGCCGGAGCACCTCCTGGCTCAGCGCGAGCGCCTCGTCGCTGCGGCCCAGCGCCCGGGTGACGTCGGCGAGCCGGGTCGCCAGGCGCAGGGTGAGCCGGTCGTCCCAGCCGTGCCGGGCCAGCCACCGGTCGAGCACCGGTCGCCACAGGCGCAGTGCCTCGGCGACCTCCCCGTCGCCCCGGGCGATCAGGTGCTCAAGCTGCTCGACCAGCCAGCGCCTGACCTCGTCCGGTTCCGTCACGTCGAGCGCGCCGGAGCTGACCAGGTGCCGGTGCAGCTCTCGGCGGGGGGCCGACGCCGCGGCGACGGTCCGGGGCGCGCTGGCGGCCAGGCCGCGCAGGAGCTGATCCCGCCGCGCGGCCCGTTCGGCGTCGGTCATCCCGTCCCGCAGGGCGGCCTGCACGGCGGGGTGCACCCGGACGGTCCCGCCGCCACCCCAGACGACGTCGGCCAGCCGGAACCGGGTGGCGACCGCCAGCGCCCGGTCCATCTCCCACCCGTCGGCCCGCAGCAGGGCGGCGTCCTCGGCGGAGAGCCCGGCCGCGACCTGGTCGCGCATCGGCCGGGACTGCACCAGCGCCAGGGAGATTCCCGTCGGGGCCACGAACGCGCAGAGCTGTGCCAGCACCACCGCGACCCGGCCGCTGAACTCCTCGCCCATCAGCGCCAGCGCCACCCGGACGATCCGGGGCAGGGCCGGCTCGTCGGGGGCCGGCGGGGCCGGCGCGACCGCCGCGCGGAAGGCCGGCACGGCGGCGTCCGCCGCCCGGGACTCGGTGATCGCCCGGCGCGCGTGCAGCAGGATGCCGGCCTGCCCCAGCAGCCCCGCCGCGAGCCGCAGGTCGAGCGGCAGGGCGCCCACCGCTCCGACGACCGCCGCCGCCGGGCCGGGCGAGAGCCCCTCCACCTGCCGGGTGAGCAGCCGCACGGCGTCGGGCTCGGTCAGCTCACCGACGGTGACCGTACGATCGCCGTCGGAGGGCTCGGGGGTGTCTGCCCGGCGGGTGAGCACCACGTGCCCGTTGCCGACGGGCGGCAGCAGACCGGTCAGCTCCCGGTCGTCGATGCCGTCGAAGACCATCAGCCACTGTTCGGTGCGCCGGGACAGCTCGTGCAGCAGCTCCTGGGCCGGGTGGCCCCTCGGCTCGACGCCCAGCTCGTCGGCCAGCTCGGCCAGCACCGACCGCGTCTCGTGCCGGCTGCCCGCCGCGACCCAGACGATCAGGCCGTAGTCCCAGCGGAACCGGTGCACGTACTCGCGGAGGAGGCTCGTCTTGCCGGCGGCCGCCGGCCCGCGGACCAGCACGGGCTCGGCCTCCCGGCCGGCCAGCAGCAGGTCGCGCAGCACGCCCAGCTCCCGGTCCCGGCCCACGAACAGCCTCGGCCGGGCGGGCACCCGGAACTCGCGGGGCAGGGTGCTCCGACCGCTCGGGAAGCCCGCCTGCCAGGCCCGCTCGACGGGCACGGCCGCGACCACGGCGAGGCCCAGCGCCCCGCGCAGCCGCTGGCGGGCCGCCTCCTCCGTGCAGCCGGTGAGGTCGACGACCCGGTCCACGCCGTTCGAGTCCACGCCGGCCGGGTCGCTGCCGCCCGCCTCGGGCGAGGTGCGCACGAGCACCAGCTCGGCGTCGCCGCGGGCGCGTACCGCCTCGGCGATCCCGGTCAGCCAGCGGTCGTCCGGGTCGTCGGCGGGGGCCAGCGCCAGCACGGTGATCGGCCCGTCGCGCCGCGCCGCGTCGGCCGCGTTCCACGGCCGGACGGGAAGGCCGACCGCCGCCAGCTCCGCCCGCAGCCAGTCCGCCCAGGGGCGCTGCGGCGGGGAGTGGGCGAGGAACACGTCGCCGGACTCCTCGGCGGCCTGCCGGCCCAGCCCGTACCGGTATCGACCGCGCGCCGTCTCCGGCTCCGGCTGGACGTCGCGCAGCTCGCCGTCGGTCACCAGTCGCACCAGCTCGCCGTAGGCGGCCAGCAGGCGGTCCCGGTGCGGGGACTCCTCCAGCAGCGGCGCCAGCGGCTGCCCGGCCGGGCCGCCGGGGAGGTCCACCTGGGCGAAGTCGACGCCGAGGGTGGCCTCGTCGAGCGCGCCGAGGAACTCCGCACGCACGGCCTCCGCCCGGCTACGGACCCGCTCCGGGTCGCTCTCGTCCATGCCCGTCGCGGTGGCGATGATCCGTACGCCGGCCGGCGCGGCCCGGTGCACCTGCCCGGCCACGGCCACGGCGTCGGCGAGCCGGGCGGAGCGGTGCGGGAAGCAGACGACCACCACGTCGCAGAGGACCGCCAGCCACTGCGCGACGACGTCCGTGGACTCGGCCGGGTCGAGCAGGACGTAGTCGTACTCGGTGAAGCGCAGTTGCCGGCGCAGCTCGCTGCGGGTCACGCCGCCCAGCTCGGCCACCGACGGCCAGGCGGCCGTCTCCGGGATCCAGACCACGTCCAGCCGGCCGGGCAGGGCCGCATACCCGCGCAGCGTGGTCTGTGTGCCGGCGAGCCCGGGCAGCGAGAAGACCAGGCGGGCCAGCCCGGCCGGCAGGTGGTCGGTCACCGGCGACTCACCGGTGTGGAACATCCGCAGGTGCTCGTGCACCCGCACCGCGCCCCGGCCTGCGTCGACCACCAGGACCCGCCGGCCCGCGCGGGCCAGGGCCCAGGCCAGGTTGCTGGCCACGTTGGTGCGGCCGGTCAGGCTGGTGCCGGCCAGGAAGGCGATGACCCTGGTCTCCGTGGGACCGGCCTCGGACCAGGACGCCGGCCACCCGGTCACCGGCGGACCGACCCGACCCGGCAACGGTCACCCTTCATCGTTTTCCCTCCCCGTCCCCGCCGGTGTCCCCGCCGGACCCGGATCGTCCCCGCCGGCCGCTCCGCAGCCCCCCGGGATCGCTGGTCTGGTTGGGGAACCACAGGAATTCGGCCGTCGGGTCACCAGTCTCGTCGATCAGCCGGCGCAACGACCGGAGCAGCAGCTTCCGTGGCACGGCGTCGAGGTCCGCCGGATCGAGTTCTTCGGCATTGAGAAGATGAGATATCAGCGGCTCGTCGCGGCTGCTCATCCCTTCCGACATGTCTCGTCCAACCTTCGATCCATCGAGGCCACCACTTCGAACCGCACAGCCAGCGTTCCGCCAGTAACATATCGTAGCGTTCATCGATGTTCACCCGTCGCTTCGGTGGACTGTCGCATGGCCGGGGGAGGGCGCGGGTGCGGGCCGACCGGCACGAGATGCCCCCCGGGACGTTCCTGGCGATCGCCCGTGGCGGTGGCGGGCCCTCCGCCGTCCGGCGGCTGCTGGCCGGTCAGTACAGCCGGAACCTGCTCGCCCTGCGGGAGGTCGTGGAACTGACCGGGGACCTCCGCCACCCGCACGCCGAGCTGGTCCGGCGGGCCTGGCACGACCTTGGTGAGCTGCGGCGCTCGGCCCCGCAGCCGGCCCGGCAGGTGCTCACCTACCCCGCCGTGAGCGCCTGGGTGGCGCAGACCCTGGCCGCGCTGCGGGCCGGCGACGGGCCGGTCGCGCAGCCGGCCATGCTCGGCCCGGTGGTCGCGGCGGCGGCCCTGCGCGCGGGCCTCCCGCTGCGTGTCGCCTTTCCGACAGGCCCGACGGGCGCGGCGGCGTTCGCCCTACCGACGCTGGGCCTCGTCCGGCCGGCCCACCCGCCCGCCCCGCCCGGTGCCCACGGCGGCTCGCAGGTCGTCGAGCTGGCCGTGGACGGCGCCGACGGCACGGTGGCGATCGACGGCGTCACCGTCGTCCCGGCAGCGGCCGATCGGCCCGGTCGGACGACGGGCCCCGGCGCGGAGCCTGGGCCGCCGGTCTGGTTCCGGACGCCCGTGCTGCGGGCGGGTGGGCGGGCGGGGCTGCGCCTGCGGCTCGACGACCTGGGGTCGGTGGCCCGCCCCGGCGCCGTCGTCCCGGTGGGCCCGGCCGACGCCGCCGTCTGGCGGGCCCGCCTGGCGCCGGCCTGGCGGCTGCTGGCCACCCGGCACCGCCGGTACGCGGCCGAGTTGGCCGCCGCGGTCGCGATGCTGATGCCGCTGGCCCGGGACGGTGCGGGACGGGCGGCCCTGGCCGGCGGCGGGCGGGACGGCACGTCCCGGGAACGCGGCGCGGGGCTGGTGAGCGGGACCTTCCCGGCCGGGGTGGGCTGCATCGCGCTCGCCGGCCACGGCGACGCCCAGACGCTGGCCGCCACCCTCGTGCACGAGCTGGCACACAACAAGCTCGCGGCGCTGGACGACCTCTTCGCGCTCGTCGAGCCGGCCGACGGGGTCCGGCTGTCCGTGCCGTGGCGGGCCGGCCTCCGGCCGCTGCCGGCCCTGGTGCAGGGCCTCTACGCACACGTGCGGGTGGCCGACTTCTGGCGGCGGCAGCGCCACGTCGAGACCGAGCCGGGCCCGCTGCTGCGGGCCCAGGTCGAGTTCGAGCGCGTCCGCCTGGCCTGCCGTGACGTCGCTGGGCGGCTGCTGGCCGGCGACGGCCTCACCCCGTACGGGCGGCTGCTCGTGGCGCAGCTCGACGACGTGCTGGCCGGCTGGCGCGGGGAGACGGTGCCCCGGCGGGCCGCCGCGCTGGCCCGGCGGTCGCCCGGGTGACGGCCGGACGCCGCCACCCGGTGAGCGCGGTGGCAACCGGACGCCGCCACCGCGTCGGCGCGGTCAGTCGCGGAGCAGTTGGCGGGCCATCACGATGCGCTGGACCTGGTTGGTGCCCTCGTAGATCTGGGTGATCTTGGCGTCCCGCATCATCCGCTCGACCGGGTAGTCGCGGGTGTAGCCGTAGCCGCCGAGGAGCTGCACCGCGTCAGTGGTGATCTCCATGGCGGCGTCGGAGGCGAAGCACTTGGCCGCCGCGCCGAAGTACGTCAGGTCGGCGTCGCCCCGCTCGGACTTGCCGGCGGCCGTGTAAGTGAGCTGCCGGGCCGCCTCCAGCTTCATGCCCATGTCGGCGAGCATGAACTGGATGCCCTGGAACTCGGCGACCGCCTTGCCGAACTGCTTGCGCTCGCGCACGTACCCCTTGGCGTAGTCGAGCGCGCCCTGGGCGATGCCGACGGCCTGCGCGGCGATGGTGACCCGGGTGTGGTCCAGGGTCTTCATCGCGGTGCCGAAGCCGGTGCCCTCGGCGCCGATCATCCGGTCGGCCGGGATACGGACGTTGTCGAGGTAGACCTCGCGGGTCGGCGAGCCCTTGATGCCGAGCTTCTTCTCCGGGGCGCCGAAGCTGACCCCCGGGTCGGACTTCTCCACGACGAACGCGGAGATGCCCCTCGACCGCGCTGTGGGATCCGTCACGGCGAAGACCGTGTAGTACTCCGAGACGCCCGCGTTGGTGATCCACCGCTTCACCCCGTTGAGCACCCAGTGGTCGCCGTCGCGGACCGCCCTGGTGGTCATCGAGGCCGCGTCGCTGCCGGCCTCCGGCTCGGAGAGGCAGTACGAGAACATCGCGTCCCCGGCGGCGACCGGCGTGAGGTACCTGCGCTTGAGCTCCTCGGAGCCGGCCAGGATCAGCGGCAGGGTGCCCAGCTTGTTCACCGCCGGGATCAGCGAGGACGAGGCGCAGGCCCGGGCCACCTCCTCGATCACGATGGCCGTGGCCAGGGCATCCGCTCCGGCGCCGCCGTACTCGACGGGGATGTGCGGGGCGTGGAAGTCCGCCGAGCGGAGGGCGTCGTAGGACGCCTTCGGGAACTCGCTCGTCTCGTCCGCCTCGGCGGCGTGCGGCGCCACCTTCGCGGCACAGACCTCACGCACCGCCTCGCGGACCGCCCCGTGTTCCTCGGGCAACCGGTAGACGTCGAACGACTGCTCTGCGGCCATGTCGGCCCCTCCCCTTCACCGCTATCATGCGCAGTCTGTAGCGTCTCGGAACCGCCGACCGCGCAGACTGAAGGATAGCCACCAGAGCTCGGGTGATCCTTACCGCCGCGTAGGCTCGGGCCTGACGGAGACGTCGATGCGGCACGGCGCGCACAAAACGACACAATTCCCTTCGGTGCCCGGCCCGGCGCCGCAGCCGAATGCGACGCGAGGAAGCGCCGCCAGCGCGAGCGGAGAAGACAGGCGTGACGATCCCGTACCCGAACCAACCGATGCCGGCCATCGCCGCGGTGACGCCGCCGTCGGGCGCGGCCCGCCCCCGGGTCACGTTCCTCGGCACCGGGTACCTCGGTGCGACGTACGCCATCTGCTACGCCGAGCTCGGCTACGAGGTGCTCGGCTTCGACGTCGACGCGGAGAAGATCGCCAAGCTCAACGCCGGCGAGGTGCCGATCCACGAGCCCGGCCTCGACGAGCTGCTGCGGCGCAACCTGGCCGCCGGGCGACTGCGGTTCAGCACCGACATCGCCGAGACCGCCGAGTTCGGCGACGTGCACTTCATCTGCGTCGGAACCCCGCAGCGCGCCGACGGGATGGGCGCGGACCTGTCGTACGTCGAGGCGTCGGTGACCAGCCTGGCCCAGCACCTCACCCGCAAGGCGCTGATCGTCGGCAAGTCCACCGTCCCGGTGGGCACCGCCGAGTGGGTGGAGCAGCTCGTCGGCAAGCACACCCCGGCCAACCTCGGGGTCGAGGTGGCGTGGAGCCCGGAGTTCCTCCAGGAGGGCTTCGCCGTCGACGACGTGCTGCGTCCCAACCGGATCGTGGTGGGCGTCAAGAGCGAGTGGGCCAACGGCATGCTCTACGCCGCCCACAAGGGCGTCTTCGACCTGGCCGCCACGGAGGACCGGGAGGTCCCGCTGGTGGCCACCGACTTCGCCACCGCCGAGCTGGTCAAGGTCGCCGCGAACGCCTTCCTGGCCACCAAGATCTCGTTCATCAACGCGATGGCCGAGGTCTGCGAGGCCTCCGGCGGCGACGTCACCCAGCTCGCCCGCGCCATCGGGTACGACCCCCGGATCGGCAACCGGTTCCTCCAGGCCGGCCTCGGCTTCGGCGGGGCCTGCCTGCCCAAGGACATCCGGGCCTTCCAGGCCCGCGCCCAGGAGCTGGGCGCCGGCGAGGCGCTGCGTTTCCTGCACGAGGTCGACCTGATCAACCTGCGTCGCCGTACCCGGGTCGTCGGGCTCGCCGCCGAGCTGCTCGGCCGCCGCTCCGGGCCGGCCGGCCCGGACCTGTCCGGCACCCGGGTCGCCGTGCTCGGCGCGACCTTCAAGCCCAACACCGACGACGTACGCGACGCCCCGGCGCTCGCCGTCGCCGGGCTGCTCGGCAAGGCCGGGGCGGACGTGCACGTGTACGACCCGCAGGGCACCGAGAACGCCCGCCGGGTGGCCCCCGAGCTGACGTACGAGTCCAGCATGGCCGACGCGGTGACCGGGGCGGACCTGGTCTGCGTGCTCACCGAGTGGGCCGACTTCCGCAACGCCGACCCGGTGGCCCTCGGCGAGCTGGTCGCAGGCCGTCGGGTGGTCGACGGCCGAAACTGCCTCGACTCGACACTGTGGACGCAGGCCGGGTGGGAATATCGGGGCATGGGCCGCCCCTGATCCACCCCGACACCGGCGACGGCCGGCTGCGGCGACCCGCCGCGGCCGGCCGTCCGCTGTTCGTCACCGTCAACCCGCCGACAGGTGTCGAAATCCGCGCCGGCTCAGGGCATGCTGCGACAGTGGGAGTCCACAGTGCGGGCCAGCGGGTGGAGGGGTGTCGTGCAGACCTTTCAGTGCTCCTCGTGCGGCCGGGAGATCAAGCCGGCCGCCCAGTGTCCGCACTGCGGCGCGCACCAGGCCCAGTGGGCCGGGCACCTGGCGGACGTCGAGCGCTCGATCGCGGAGATGAAGGCCCGCGAGGCCGCCATCGCCGCCGAGCAGCGGCAGATCGCCGCGAAGATGCAGGCCGCGCTCTTCCAGCGGGACATCCTCACGCACGCCGGTGAGGAGCGGACCAAGCAGGCTGCCCGCCCCCGGCGGGTGCTGCGCCGCCGGCCTGGTCGCCGCCCACCCACCGCCGCCGCCGGGGCGCCGCCCCGAGTGCCACGGCAGGGCGCCGCGCCGCCCGGGTCGGAGGACCCGCCACCGCAGTCGGCGGCCCGCTGGCTGGACGCCGACAACCCCGAGCACCCGCCGGAGGCGTCCTCGCGGGAGGTGCAGAACATCCCCCTCGGGCTGGGCGCGCTGCTGCTCGCCGTGGCCGCGGTGGTCTTCGCCGCGGTGGCCACCAGCTCGATGGGCGCCCTGTCCCGGTTGGGCATCCTGCTCGTCGCGACGGTGCTGCTGCTGCTCGCCCCACCGGCGCTGGCCCGGCGCGGGCTCACCTCGACCGCCGAGACGATCGCCGCCGTCGGCCTGCTGCTGGTGCCGCTGGCCGGGTACGCGCTGTGGGCGGTGGACCGGATCGGCGGCGGGGGCGCGTCCGGGGCGGTCTTCGCCGGGGCGGTCTTCGCGGTCACCGCCGCCGTCGGGTTCGGCTACGCGCTCTGGACGGGGCTGCGCGCCCCCCGCTTCGCCGCCGTGCTGGCCGCGCAGCCGGTGCTGCCGCTGCTGGCCTACGGGTGGGTCACCGGGCCGGCCGGCTGGGCGCTGGTGCTGACCGTGGTCGCCGTCGTGGACCTGGTGCTGGCCCGTTCCCCCGTCACCGTCGAGCGGCCGGTGCGCGAGGACCTGCCGACTCCCCTGGCCGCCTCCGACGCCTCCACCGCCCCGCCGCCCCGCCGCCCCACCGAGGACAGCCGGCCGGAGGGCGCGCCGGAGGAGTCCGGCGAGGTGCTCGGCACCGGTGGCGCGTCCGTCGCCGCCGCGCCGGCCCGCCCGGTCCCGGCGTTGGGCGCGCTGACCTGGCTGTTGCACGCCGTGGCGGTGGCGCTGGCCCTCGCGTACGCGGTGACCGCGCTGCTGCGCGCCGACACGGTGCCGGCGGCGGCCGGGGCGGGCGCGGTGCTGCTGCTGGCCGCGCTGGTGGGGCTGGGCGGGGCGCTGGTGCTGCGCCGCCCGCCGCTGCCCGACGTGGCCGCCGGCATCCTCACCCTCGCGGTGATCGGCGCGCTGGGCCGGGTCGCTTCGGTGGCCTTCCCCGGCCGGGCCCTGCTGCTGATCGCCGCCGTCATCACCCTCACCGGGCTGGCCGTGCGGGCCGTACCCGAAGCCGCCCGGCGTGGGCCGCAGCTCGCCTCGGCCGCGGCGCTCACGGTCAGCGGCCTGGTGGTGGCCGGCGGCGCGCTGCGTGCCGGGTTGGCCCCGGCGCGGGCCGCCATCCCGGCCTGGGCGGCGGACCTCGCCCGCTACCCGGCCGAGCTGGCCGCCTCGGTCGGGCCAGCGGCCTGGCAGCTCGCCGCCAGCGCCTTCCTGCTCACCGTCGCCGCGATACTGGCCCTGCCGCCGGAGATCCGCCGCGAGTTCGCGGTGGTCGGGGCGGCGCTGACCGCGCTCGCCGTGCCGGCGTCGTTCGGCCTGGGCTGGGTGGCGGCGCCGTGGCCGATGGTGCTGGTCGCGATCGGCATCGGCGCGGCCGGGCTCACCGCGAGCACGACGCGGGCCGCCACGGTGCACGCGGTCGCCGCAGCCGTGGTGGGCCTGCTCGGCGCGGGCGCCGGGCTGGCCAGGCCGGCGCTGACCGCCGCTGTGCTGCTCGCCCTCTTCCTGGCCGGCGCGCTGGTCGCGGTGGCACCCCGGATCCGGATCACCCCCGCCACGGCAGGCGTCGTCTCCGCCTGGGCCGCCGGTGGTGCGGCGTTCGCCCTGCCCGGGGCGGTCGCCGCGTTCGTCGCCGCGGCCGTGCCGACCGACCCGACGCCGACCCCGGCGAGCCTGCGCGAGGCGACCGTGCCGGTGCTGGCGGCGAGCTTCCTGGCGGTCTGCGTCACCCTCGGGTACGCCGCCATGGTGCAGGTGTCCGAGCGGCACATCCCGGCGCCGCTGGCCGTGGGCACCGGCCTCGGGGCGCTGGCGGTGACCGCCGCCGCGTTCGGCGCTCCCGGGGCCACCGTCGCGGACGCCTGGGTGGGCGGGCTGCTGTTCGTGGCCGGGGTGCTGGTCTTCCTGGCCCCTTCGATCGACGCGGGCCGCCGCTCCGACCTGGCCATGGACGGCTCCGACCTGGCCGCCGCCGCGGTCACCGCGGCGCTGGTCGCCACCCTGGTGCGGATCGGGGCGGTGCTCACCCCCGGCGGGCAGCTCGTGGTGGCCGCCGCGCTCGTGGCGGTGGTCGCCGTCGCGGCCCGGGCGATGCCCGAGCAGTGGCGACGCGGGCCCATCCTCGGGCTCGCCGTCGGTGGCACCCTGATCGGGCTGCTCGCCGGCTGGAGCGCGCTGCGCGGCGGGTGGGGCGTGCTGGCCACCCCGGGCCCGATCTGGGCCGGCGACCTGTCCGGGTGGCCGGCCGCGCCGGTCGGCGGGTCCACCTGGCAGGCGCCCGTCGCGCTGGCGCTGCTCGGCGTCGCGGCCGGGGTGCTGCTGCCGGCCCCCTGGAAGTACGACGTGTCGGGCGTCGCCGCCGCCCTGGCCACCGTCGGGGCGGCGGCCGCCTTCGACCTGCCCTGGTGGTCGCCGGTGCTGGTCGGCCTGGCCGTCGCCACGGCCTTCGGCACTGCCGCGGCGGCCTCGATCGACCCGCGTGCCGGGCTGTCCCGGGCCACCGTGGCCGGGGCCGTCGCCCTGCACGCGGCCGGCGCCGGTCTGGTCCGGCCGTGGACGACCGCGCTGGCGCTGGGCGGCATCGCGCTGATCGGCGTCGTCGTGGCCACCCTGGCCCGGGTGTTCGCCGCCCCGCTGGTCGAGGACGTCGACACCGAGGGGATGCCGCCGCACCTGGTGCAGATCGGTGGGGCCGCCGCCGGGGCCGCGCTGCTCGCGTTGCCCGGCGCGGTGGCCGCCCTGGCCGCCGAGTTCGGCCGGTCGCCCGAGGTGGTGCTGACCGCCGCGCTGGCCGCGTCCAGCCTGGGCCTGGCCGCGATCGCCGCGGTCCGCCGGCAGGTTCCGCAGTATCTCCCGTACGCCAGCGCGGCCGTGGTGGGCGGCGCGACGGTCAGTGCGGTCGCCGCGATCGTGACCGGCCTGCCCGCCGGCGTGTACGCGGCGGCGGGCGCGCTGCTCGGGGTGCTCGCCGAGCTGGTCCGCGCCGCCACCGTCCCGCCGGCCGGCTCGGCCCAGCCGGTCCGGCGCTGGTCGGTGCTGCTCGACGGCGCCCTGCGCCGGGCGCCGGACGACGATCCGACGGTGGCGCGCTGGCGGGTCAGCCCGGCTGCCGGGGCGCTGGCCGCCGCCGCGCTGCCGACCGCGCTGGCCGTGGCGTCACTCGCCCCCACGTTGGTGGTGGCGCTGGTCGAGCCGTACCGGTCGCTGGGCCGGGTGTGGCAGGGGCCGCCGCCGGAGCTGATCATCCCGCCCGCCGGCGCGGTCGACCCGGCGCACGTGCTGACCGTGCTGCTACTCACCGTGACCGCGGCGCTGGCCGCCGTCGGGTTCAGCGGCGGGCGGCGGTCCCGGGCCGTGCCGGTGGTGCTGCCCGGCGCGGCGATGACCCTGCTGATCACCCCGATCGCCCTGGGGCACGGCTGGCCGGTGAGCACGCTTGCGGCGCTGGCGGTGTTCACCATCTCGATGCTCGGGCTGGCGCTCACCCCGCCTCCGCCGCTGGCGGAGCGGGCCCGGTCGCTGCGCACCGCCCGGGTGCTGGTCTTCGTCATCGGGCTGGCCGGCGGCGGGGCGGGGCTGCTCGGCAGCCTGGCCACCCGGGAGCTGACCCTGTTCACCCTGGGTGGGGCGGTGGGCGTCGGCACCGTCGCCGCCCTGTACGGCACCACCCAGCGGGCCCGCATCCTGGGCTGGCTGTTCGCCTCGCTGATGGCGCAGTTGTTCGTCCTCGTCGCCGGCCTGGTGGCCGGGCTGGCCGCGGTCTGGTCCGCGTTCGGGGTGCTGGCGGTCGGGGCGGCCCTACAGGTGTTTGCCGCGACCCTGCCCCGGCTGCGCCGCCCCGAGGCGCAGCGCGAGGCGGCCACGGTGGAGTGGAGCGGGTACGCTGCCGCGCTGATCGCCCTGGCGCTGGCCTTCGACTCGCCCCGGCACATCGCCGCGCTGCTCGCCGCCTGGGGCGCCGTGCTCGGGGTGGCCGCCGCCCGGCCGGGCCGCCGGCCGGTGGAGCGGCAGATCCTGTTCTGGGCGGTGGTGTTCTGCGAGATCGTCGCCTGGTGGATCCTGATGCGGGTCGCCGACGTGGCGCTGCCGGAGGCGTACACGCTGCCGTTCGCGGCCCTGGCCCTGCTGGTCGGGGTGCTGGAGCTGCGGCACCGACCGGACCTGTCGAGCTGGGTGGCGTACGGTCCGGCGCTGGTCGCCGCGTTCGTGCCGACCCTGGCGATCGTGCTGGCCACCGACTCCAGCATGCTGCGTCAGGTGCTGCTGCTGCTCGGCGCGGCGGCGGTGCTGATCTTCGGCACCACCAGCCAGCAGCAGGCCCCGGTGATCGTCGGGGCGGCCGTCACCGCGATCACAGCGGTGCACGCGCTGTTCAGCCTCGGCCCGTGGCTGGTGCTGATCCCGGTCGGGCTGGTCCTGCTGATCCTCGGCGCGAGCAACGAGCGCCGACGCCGCGCCCAGGAGCGCCTCCAGACCGCCCTGCGCGGCATGCGATGAAAACGGAGGGGCCCTGGGGCGTGGCTGCCGTGTCGCGCCGAGTGGGCCGGCCACGAACGTGAGCGCCGGAGGCCGGTGGGGGGTCAGCCCGTGGCCGGTGGGGGTCAGCCGAGGCTGGCGTGCAGGGCGGCCTCCTTCTCGGCGACCAACTCCTCCAGGCTCTCCTGGTACGCCACCATGCGCGCCCGCAGTTCCTCGTCGGCGGCTGCCAGGATGCGGACGGCGAGCAGCCCCGCGTTGCGGGCGTTGCCGATCGACACGGTGGCCACCGGCACGCCGGCGGGCATCTGCACGATGGACAGCAGCGAGTCCATCCCGTCGAGGTACTTCAACGGCACCGGCACGCCGATCACCGGCAGCGGGGTGACCGAGGCGACCATGCCGGGCAGGTGGGCGGCCCCGCCGGCCCCCGCGATGATCACCTTGAGCCCCCGGTCGGCGGCGGTGCGGCCGTACTCGATCATCTTGCCGGGGGTGCGGTGGGCGGAGACCACGCCGACCTCGTAGCCGACCCCGAACTCGGCCAGGGTCTCGGCGGCGGCCTTCATGGTCGGCCAGTCCGAGTCGCTGCCCATGATCAACCCGACGGTGCTCATGCTGGTCTGCCTTTCGTTGACGACTGCGGGGGTCGCAGGCTCACTGGTGGCCCTCGCGGAGCCAGCGGGCGGCCCGGGCGGCCCGCGCCCGTACGTCGTCCAGGTCGGCGCCGAGCACCGTGACGTGGCCGATCTTGCGGCCGGGGCGCACCTGCTTGCCGTACAGGTGGACCTTCGCGCCGGGCTCGGCGGCGAAGAGGTGGTGCAGCCGCTCGTCGATCGACATCCCGCCCGGCTCGCCGCCGAGCACGTTCGCCATCGCCACCGCCGGGGCGGTCAGCGCGGTGTCCCCCATCGGGTAGTCCAGCACGGCCCGCAGGTGCTGCTCGAACTGCGAGGTCCGGGCCCCCTCGATCGTCCAGTGGCCCGAGTTGTGCGGGCGCATGGCCAGCTCGTTGACCACCAGCCCGGCGGGCGTGTCGAACAGCTCCACGGCGAGCAGGCCGACCACGCCGAGCGCGGTGGCCAGGTCGATGGCGAGCTGCTGGGCGGCGACGGCCCGCTCCTCGTCCAGGCCCGGAGCCGGGGCCAGCACCTCGACGCAGATCCCGTCGACCTGCACCGTCTCCACCACCGGGTACGCGGCGACCTGCCCGAACGGCGAGCGGGCCACCTGCACGGCCAACTCCCGGCGCAGCGCCACCCGCTCCTCGACGATCAGGCTGGTCCCCCCGGCGAGCAGGGTGGCGGCCAGCTCGGCGGCCTGCGCGGCGTCGTCGACCAGCCAGACGCCCCGGCCGTCGTACCCGCCCCGGGCCGCCTTCAACACCACCGGCCAGCCCTGGGCCTCGCCGAAGGCGACCAGGTCGGCGGGCTCGGCGACCGGTCGCCACACCGGGTTCGGTGCGCCCAGCACGGCGAGCCGCTCCCGCATGATCCGCTTGTCCTGCGCGTGCAGCAGCGCGTCTGCCGGCGGGAAGAGCTTCACCCCCTCGGCCGCGAGGGCGCGGATGTGCTCCGTCGGCACGTGCTCGTGGTCGAAGGTGACCACGTCGCAGCCCTTGGCGAAGGCACGCAGGGCGGCGAGGTCGGTGTGGTCGCCGTACCGGACGTCGGCGGCGACCAGGGCCGCGCCGTCGTCCGGGGCCTGCGCGAGCACACGCAGCGACTGACCGAGGGCGATCGAGGCCTGGTGGGTCATCCGGGCCAGTTGGCCGCCCCCCACCATGCCGACAACAGGCAGACCGGTTCGGGTATCCATCTCGCCCGCCAGCCTAGCGGCGCGTCCCGACCGGCCCGGGCCGAGGTCCGGGGCGGTCGGGACGGCACCCTCACAACTGGGCGCGCAGGTCCTCGACGGTGGTGACCGGGCGCTGGCAGACGAAGCCCCGACAGACGTACACGGTGGGTCGGCCGTCGACCAGCGGCCGGTCGGCCAGCAGCGGCACCCCGGGCTGGTCCGGGCGGCCCGCGACGACCACCGCGCCGGGCGGGGCATGCCGGTACGCGGCGGCGACGAGGGGATCGCCGGCCGGGTCGTCGGTCACCACGGCGATCTCGTACGGGCCGGAGAGCAGCGCCTCCCCGACGGTGGCCGCGTACCCGGTGAACCGGGCGTGCCGGGCGACGATCGGAGCGACCGTGGCGAGGGCCGCCTCGGCGGCCTCCCGGTACCGGGTCTCCCCGGTCAGCGCCGCGTACGCCACCAGGGCGGCGACGATCGCGGACCGGCCGGACGGGGTGGCGTTGTCGGTCGGGTCGGCCGGCCGGGTGACGAGCTGCTCGGCGTCGTCGGCGGTGTCGTAGAACCCGCCGCCCGGGGCGGCGAACCGGGCCAACGCGGTGTCCAGGAGCCCGCCGGCCAGTTCCAGCCAACGCCCCTCGCCGGTGACCTGGTGCATCGCGCAGAACGCCTCGGCCACGCAGCCGTAGTCCTCCAGCACCCCGGCCGGCTTGCCGACCACCCCGTCCCGGGAGACCCGGCGCAGCCGACCGTCGACCAGGTGCACGGTGGCCAGGTGCTCGGCGGCGTCCCGCATCGCGCCGTCGGCGACGATGGTGACGCCCTCCAGCAGGTTGGCGGCGGCCTCGTCCCCGCCGGCCGCCCCCTGCGCCTCGACGAGGCGGACGAACTCGGCGATCGCGGTGATCGCCAGGCCGTTCCAGGCGGCCACCACCTTGTCGTCGCGGGCGGGCTGGGGGCGGTTGTCCCGGGCGGCCAGCAGCCGCCGGACGACGTCCTGCCACCGGCCGCGCACCGCCGGGTCGGCGTCGTCGACGTCCCGGGCCAGCCGCAGCACGCTCATGCCGTCTTCGAAGGTGCCGGCCTCGGTGACTCCGAACAGGTCGGCGGCCCAGCGGCCGTCCTCCTCTCCCAGCACCTCGACGAGCTGGGCCGGGGTCCAGGCGTAGGTGAGCCCCTCGACGCCCTCGGTGTCGGCGTCGAGCGCGGAGGCGAAGCCCTCGCCGGGGCGGTGCAGCTCGTCGGCGAGGAACCGGGCGACGTCCCGGGCCACCCGGGCGGCCAGCGGGTCACCGGTGAGCCGCCAGAGCTGGGTGTAGAACCGCAGCAGCAGGGCGTTGTCGTAGAGCATCTTCTCGAAGTGCGGCACGGTCCAGTGCCCGTCGACCGAGTACCGGGCGAAGCCGCCGGCGAGCTGGTCGTTGATGCCGCCCCGGGCCATCGCCTCGGCGGTGTGCCGGGCGATCTCCAGGCTCTCGGCGGAACCGGTGCGCTGGTGGTGGCGCAGCAGGAAGAGCAGGTTCATGTGCGGCGGGAACTTCGGGGCCCCGCCGAATCCGCCGTTGCTCCGGTCGTACTCCCTCGCGAGCTGGGCGGCGGCGTCGTCGAGCAGCTCAGCGGTGAGCGGGGCGGTCGGCCCGCCGACGGCCTGCGCCCCGCCGATCGCCTCGACCACGGCTGAGCCCTGCTGGAGCACGGCCTCGCGCTGCTCCCGCCACGCGGTGCCGACGGACTCCAGCAGCCGGACGAAGTTCGGCTTCGGGAAGTACGTGCCGCAGAAGAACGGGGTGCCGTCCGGGGTGGCGAAGACCGTCATCGGCCAGCCGCCCTGCCCGGTCATCGCCTGGGTCGCGGTCATGTAGACGGCGTCGACGTCCGGCCGCTCCTCGCGATCCACCTTGATCGCCACGAAGCCGTCGTTGAGCAGCTTCCCGACGGCGGCGTCCTCGAACGACTCGTGGGCCATCACGTGACACCAGTGGCAGGCCGCGTAGCCGACCGAGATCAGCACCGGCACGTCGCGCCGCTTCGCCTCGGCGAACGCCTCGTCGCACCACGGCCACCAGTCCACCGGATTGTCGGCGTGCTGGAGGAGGTAGGGGCTGGTGGCGGTCGCGAGTCGGTTCACCGGATGACCATATCCACCGGGTGGCACGGTGGCACCCCGGTCCTGCGGGGACGATCGGCGGCGGGTAATCGTCTTGTTGACATCAAGTCACTCGACCGGACGGGCGCGAGGCGACGGTCACGCTCCGCCCCGACCGCGATCCGGTGTGGTATCGGCACTTCGCCCGGGAGTTCGACCGCATCTGGGCCGGCGGCGAAGCCCGGGAATGACCCGCACCCCACCTGGTCGACGCCTACCCGTCGCCCGCAGGCACGGCCGATACCCTTCCGGTGTGTCCGACCGGCCGACCGACTTCCGCCTCGCCATCGACCTGGCGATCCTCACGATCCGTGACGGTCGGCTGGCGGTCCTGCTCATCGAGCGCGGCAAGCCGCCGTTCGAGGGCCGGGCCGCGCTGCCCGGCGGCTTCGTCCGGGACGGTGAGGACCTGGACGGCACGGCGGTACGGGAGCTGTCCGAGGAGACCGGGCTCGACGGCCGGGCGCTGCACCTGGAGCAGGTCCGCACGTACGCCGCGCCGGGGCGGGATCCGCGCGGCGCAGTCGCCTCGGTCGCGTACCTGGCCATCGCCCCGGACCTGCCGGTGCCGGTGGCCGGCACCGACGCGGCCCGGGCCCGGTGGGAGCCGATCGACCACGAGCGGCTGGGTGACGGCTGGCTCGCCTTCGACCACGACACCATCCTGCGGGACGCGCTCGAACGGGCTCGGGCCAAGCTGGAGTACGCGCCCCTGGCCACAGCGTTCTGCGGCGAGACGTTCACCATCGGCGAGTTGCGCGCGGTCTACGAGGCCGTCTGGCAGGTAGACCTCGACCCGCGCAACTTCCACCGCAAGGTCACCGGGGTGAGCGGGTTCGTGGTGCCCACCGGGGAGCGGCGCAACCCGCCCACCGGCCGCCCGGCGGCGTTGTACCGGCGCGGCGACGCGACCATGCTCCACCCGGCGATGCTGCGCCCCGGCACCGCTCGACGGTAGACCTTGCCCCGGCGGGCCTTCCGCCATTGACGTTCATGTATTTATATCGGTGCATGCCCGGCGACCGTCGCCGGCCCCTCCGAGGAGGCACGCATGCGCGGATCCCGTCCCCTGTCAGCGTTCGCATCGGTCGCGCTGGTCGCGGCCGTGCTCGCCGCCGGCCCGGCGGAAGCGGCCGTCGACCCGGCCGCCCGGGTCTCGGCGACCACCACCGTGGGCACCCACAACGTGTACGAGCAGGGCACGTACGCCTACCTGGCCCAGGCGCTCGACGCCCGGCCGGGGATGATCGAGCTGGACGTCTGGCCCGACATCATCACCAGGCAGTGGCGGGTCAGCCACTCCAACCCGCTCGGCAGCGCCAACAACTGCGTCGCCGCGACCAGCGCCGCCCAGCTCTACACCGGCACCCGCAACCGGAACCTCGAACACTGCCTCGACGACATCCGGCTCTGGCTCGCCGCCCACCCCGACGCCGGCCCGCTGCACCTCAAACTGGAGCTGAAGACCGGCTTCAGCAGCCGGACCGGGCAGGGGCCCGTGCAACTCGACGCGCTGCTGGCCGCCCGGCTCGGGTCGGCGGTGTTCCGTCCCGCCGACCTGAGGGGCGGGCACGCCACCCTGGACGCCGCCGCCCGCGCCGACAACTGGCCGACCCGGCAGCAACTCGCCGGCCGGGTGATCGTGCACCTGATCCCCGGCACCGTCGAGGAGGGCAACCCCACCGACACCCTGTGGACCGACGTCGAGTACGCCCGCCACCTCGCCGGGCTCGCCGCCGCCGGGACGCTCGCCTCGGCGCAGGCATTCCCGGCCGTGCACAAGGCCCAGGCCGGCGACCCCCGCACCCGGTACGCCGACGCGGGCCTGCGGCCCTGGTTCGTGGTCTTCGACGGCGACGCCTCGGCGTACGTCACCGGGGGCATCGACACCGCCTGGTACGACGCCAACCACTACCTGCTGGTGATGACCGACGCGCAGAACGTGCCCCCGGCGACGGGGAACACCGACCCCGCCGCAGCGGCGGCCCGGGTGGCCCAGTTGGCCCGGGCACACGCCAGCGTCGCCTCGGCCGACTGGGCGACCCTGCCGAGCGTGGTGGACGACGTGCTCCCGCGCGGCTAGAGGTGTATCCGGCCACCCTGACCAGAGGTAAGCAGGTCAAGACCTATCCTGCCGACGACACCTCCACGGAGGCACCTTGATTCGCTCCTGACGATCACTGGCCCCCAGCGGCAGCGAGAAGGCAGCTACGTCTTCGACCGTTGGGTCACGCCAGCGCACGCGTTGACGGCCGGCAGGGGTCTTGCGAAGACCATCAGGCCCCTCCCTCGGCTCCTCATCAGAGGTAAGGGCGGAATTGGGGTCAGAGCGACCTCCGGCGGGTGCGTAACGACTCCAGGAGAAGCTGCCGGGTCCGGTCTGCGGGTCGACTGCGGACGGGATGACAGGCGAACTGTTCGCTACGACGCAGTGCAAAACGATCCGCTCCCCACCCAGTTGAGGGCTAGGAGCGGCTCGCTGAGATGGTTAACAAGATACAAGATTGCGCACGGCCTCTTGCGCCTTCTCGAATTCTTCTCTCCTACTGGCAGGCAACCCTTCATCAATTGCTAGCTGAAGGGCTTCTCTGACGTCCTCCATCAAGGCGAGAAGGATTCTTGAGTGCTTCGCCTCTGAAGGAATACTCCACTCACGCTCGAATATCAGCCTGTAGAAGTTGGCTACTCCAACAGTTACGTAGCGCCGCCTCGGCGATTGGTAGACAATTCCGTCAAGAAGGCCTGGACCCTCGTCGTCATCAAGGGCTTGCTCGTCCCCGGCCGTGAGCGGGACGTACAGCCAAAGAGAGATATCTCCGGTATAGCCAAGCACGCGCCAGAACAGATGGGCCTGACCGCCCGTCCTAAAGATGCCCAGCGTAGGTACACCGTTGTAGCGGTCGAATATCTCAACCTCCTCCACTGAGGTAACTGGTGCCCATGCCAGGTTGCCTACCTCCGGCAGAACGGACTTACTCACGAGTATCACCTCCCGTGGACTCAGTGAAGCACTTGTCGAAGCTCATCGCCATACTGTCGTCCCACTCGTCAGGCCCGTGCAGCCCAGACGGTGGAAAAACCGAGACGTGGAGGGGATTGCCTCGGGTGGGTGAGTGGACGACTTGGAAGCCAGCTTGCCTGAGGGCCCGCACGGTGGTGTATCGAGCCGTTGCCCAAGGTGGCGCAGCCTTGGTGACCAGGAGAGCAACCGCCATCCTCGACTGCCGACCGATGATCAAAGACATCTCCGTCTCACCGATTGTTACCCGAAGGCAGTTGCGGAAACCCTCGCCATCCTCTCCGTACTGAGTGAGCTCGACGTCGTCCCGTAGTTCTTGGACCTCGGCTACGCTGCCTTTACCACGGGCCACTCGGGTCCACCTTTGTAACTTCATCGGTCAGGGGTTGCATGAAGTTACCAATGACCTACCAAAGGTAGTGTCCGAAATCCGACAGTCCACCGCCTAAGCGTCCCCGGGGGTCGCTATCCCGATCAAGGGCTACACTACGCCCACTATCGCCCCTACCGGGTAGATTCGGGCAGACCTGGACAGCTAGGACGGTCCCGAGCGTCAGACTCTGCGTCTCGCCGCCTTGCGCCTTACGCCGAAATCGACCATCTTGACGCCGCTGTTCTGAGTTGGGGCCGACTTGGCTTATGGCCGCAAGAGTTGCCTGAGGGTGGGCGCGATTGAGCTAAAAAGGGTCGGGCAGATTGCGAGTTCCTCTGCCCCTGCAGGAGAGCGGTTGCGCCGATGCCGGGAGGGGAAACGTCCGTCCGAAGTTTGAGCCCTGGTGACGCGATGGCGGTAGCTCCTGTTGCGGACCGCCACCTACCGCCGGTCGGGCACTGCCGGTGGATCGGCGCGGCGGGGATGCTAATCGTGGGGCTGGGACGCGCACGGCGCCGGATGGCCAATGCCACGACCAAGACCAAGGTGCCCATGATTACAACGACGGCGGCGGTACCGCTGATGAGACGAAGTCGAAGGAGCCGTCCCGACGACTCCGGCCCGCGCGAACGCCGGTAAGCGGCGGGGTAAGCCCAGAGCAGTCGCCGATACTGTGGCGGCGTTCCAATCCCTCATACAAATCCCCGGTGGCCTGCGGCGTCGCGGGCCAGGTCTCGGGCATTCGGTTCCGCAGGCGCGCGGTGACGGCTCTGACGTTGCGTCGCATCCTCTCGGTCTCCGGCGTCAGGGCGATGTTGCCATCGCGCGAGAGGCGGTAATAGCGGCGCAGGCAGCCATCGACCACTTCCTCCCGGTCGATCTGGACGAGGTCAGTCTCCAACAGCCGGTCGAGCGCGCCGTACAGGGTGCCGGGGCGCAGGGATAGTCGGTCCTCGGAGAGGACGGCCACCTCGCCGACAATGCCGTAACCGTGCAGCGGCCGGCCGGTGAGCGTGGTCAGGATCCAGAAGGCCATCGTGCGTCTGCTGAGTTTCGACGCATGCCTCAGGCAGTTGAGCGAGGCTGCTCCGTGACGAGCACGCCTACGCCCGGCAGCGTCTCGGTCATGCCCCTGATTCGCAGGACCTGCATGGCGCGGTCGATCACCGGCTCTGTGACTCCATAGTGCTCGATCAGCTCCGCCGGCTTGGCGGCTTGGAGCCCGGCGGGAACTCGCCGCGGCTGGACCCGATGAGCATCGTTCAACGCGGCGACGGGAAGTTCCAATACAGCGACGGCTCCCACAAGTGGATCGCGCCCGACCCGGACTACGACCAGGAGGTCTGGGACGAGCAAGTCCGCCAACACAAGCAATGCCACCTCGTCAACGATCAGCCCAAAGTCCGCATCCAGCGGCTCGTCTGAGACCGAGTGTGGCCCTCCCCGCCCCGCGCAGGGTCGGGGACGGGTCAGGAGGCGCCGTCGGCGCGCAGCGGGAAGACGTTGCCCTGGGCGGTGTCGAGCAGCGACCCGAGCACCGCGCCGATCTTGTCGGCCGGCATCGGCTTGAAGAAGTGGTACCCCTGGGCGGCCGTGCAGCCCAGCTCGGCCAGCGCCAGCCGCTGCTCGGCGGTCTCCACGCCCTCGGCGACCACCCGCAGGCCCAGCTCGTGGGCGAGCCCGACGGTCGCCCGGACGATCGCCGCCGCCTCCGGCGAGTCCGCCATCCGGATCACGAACGACCGGTCGACCTTCAGCTCGTCCACGGCGATCCGGGTCACGAACGCCAGCGACGAGAACCCGGTGCCGAAGTCGTCCACCGCGAGCTGCACGCCCATCGACCGGAGCGTGGCGAGCACCTCGTCGATGATCTCCAGCTCGCTCATCACCACGGTCTCGGTGATCTCCAGCACCAGCCGGCGCGGCGGGACCTGGTGTCGGCGCAGCGCCTCGCCGATCTCGGCCGGCAGCCGGGGGTCGAGCAGGCTGCGGGCCGACAGGTTCACCGAGATCGGCACGTCCAGGCCCGCCCGGGCCCAGTCGGCGGCCACCCCGAGCGCCTTGTCCAGCACGTACCGGGTGAAGGTGCCGAGCTGCTCGCTGTTCTCCACCGGGCGGATGAAGTCGGTCGGGCCGAGCCAGCCCCGGCGCGGGTGCCGCCAGCGGATCAGCGCCTCGACCCCGATCGGCGCGCCGGTGGCCAGGTCCACCGCCGGCTGGAGGGCCAGCACGAGCTGGTCGTCGGTGGCCAGCGCCTCCCGCAGCTCCGCGAGCAGCGCGAGCTGGTCGGTGCTCGCGGCGTCCCGGGAGCTGTCGTACGCGGCGACGTTGCCGCCGCCCTCCTTCGCCTGGTACATCGCGATGTCGGCCCGGCGCAGCAGCTCGGTCAGGTCGGCGGTGCCGGCGTCGGCGACCACCACCCCGACGGAGACCTCGACGGACATCCGCACCCCGGCCACCTCGGTGGGGGCGGCCAGCCGCTCGGCGATCTCCCGGGCCTGGCGCAGCGCGTACGCCATCGGGGCGGTCCGGCCGCCGAGGACTGGGACGCTGGTCAGCAGCATGGCGAACTCGTCGCCACCGAGCCGGCCCAGCAGGTCGCCCGAGCGGGTCAGCCCCCCGAGCCGGTTGGCGCTCAGCCGCAGCAGCTGGTCGCCGGCGGCGTGCCCGAGGGTGTCGTTGACCTCTTTGAACTGGTCGATGTCGAGCAGCAGCAACGCCACCGGGTGGTCGTGGGCGCGCTGCCGCAGCGCCTGGTCGCCCTTGCCGAGCATGGCGGCCCGGTTGAGCAGCCCGGTGAGCGGGTCGTGCACCGCCTCGTACGACGAGCGGGCGGTGACCAGCCGCAGCTCGCGGTGGGTCGCGGCGTCGTGCAGGGCGGCGGCGAGGGCGTCGGAGAACGCGGCGACGGCGTCCTGCTCGCGGGCGCTGGGCGGTGCGGTGCGGGGGAAGCGGACCCGCAGCTCGCCGACCCGGGTGGCGCCGACGGTCAGCGGCCGGACCAGCTCGTGCGCGTCGGGGCCGGATCGGGCGGGCGGGCCGACCTCCCGGTCGACCACCTGGCCGCCGGTGTCGCCCCGGTAGCGCCGCCACCGGCCGTCGCCGCGGGCCACGTTCACGTCGACCAGTTCCGCGCCGAAGAGGGTCAGCGCGCCGGTCACCGCAGCGGTGGCGACGCCCCGCTCGTCGAGCTGGTTGAGCGCGGCGGTGGCCTCGGCGAAGGCCCGCCAGCTACGCCGCTCCTGGTCGGCCCCGAGCCGGTGCCGGTAGGTCTGCTGGAGCAGCCAGAGCACGGGCGGGAGCAGCAGCAGCCAGCGGGCGTCGATCTCCAGCAGCGCCACCACGCCCAGCCCGACGGCCACGTTCCCGACGAACATCAGCAGCTTGCCGCGCAGCGCGGCGAGCAGCGGCGGGCCGAACGGCACGCCGTGCCGCAGCGCCACCGTGACCCCGCCCAGCCAGGCGCTGACGAGCAGGTAGGTCACCGAACCGGCCACCAGGGCAGGCGCAAGTTCCGGCGTGGGGGCCGCCAGCAGGGGCATGCCGAGGGCGGTGGCGACGGTGACGGCAAGGGCGGTCGCGGCGGTCAGCGAGGTCGCGATGCGGACGGTCTCCAGCGCCGGCCGACGGTCGGCGGCCAGGGACAGCGCTGTCCAGGCCGCCCCCGTGCCGAGCAGCGTGGCGGCCGGGAGCCAGCCGGCGGGCACCAGGTAGAGGCAGATGATGAGCGCGGCCTCGCCCCAGGTGATGCTGACCATCCCGGAACCGACGCGGAACCGCAGGCGGGCGAGCTGGGCCACGGCGAACGCCGCGACGCCGATGCCGAACCGGGCGGGCCCCGGGAGGGAATCGTCGGCGGGCAGGCCCGTCGGAAGGGTGAGACCGACTGCGGCCGCCGCCAGGGCGGTCGAGGCAACGGCGGCCGTCAGCAGCAGGACCCGGCCTGGGGTGCCGCGCACGCCGAACCGGTCGAGTTGACCGCCGGACCGGCTGGAGGTCACCGACCTCCCCCGTCCGCAGGTCGTCGCACGGCGCGGCGGGCGGCCGTCGCTGACCCGGTCATCGGCGCCCCTTCCCGCGCGCGGCTCGGGGACTTTTGGTCCCCCGGCGGAAGGCTAAGCCAAAGCCGGTGGCCGCAACAGGGGGCGACGGCCTGGTTCGGCGTGAATCACGCGCGGATCATACGTTTCAGCCCTGCTGGGGCCGCTTGGGAGCGTTCGGGCGTGAGTCCTGCATCGCGGTCCCGTCTGTCGGATCGACGACTCCCGCTTCGACCCGGCCCGCGTCGGCGCCGTCCGGCGCCGGGAACCGGTCGGGCAGCCGGCGCAGCCGGGCGTTCATGTTGCGGATCAGCAGCACGGTTGCGGCGGCCAGCACCAGGATGAGGAAGAGGCCCATCGGGCCGGCGAGGCCACCCGTGCGGGTGTCACCGAAGTTGTTCTCCGCGAGCACCTGTGCAGCGGTCAGCATGGCGTTCCTCCGTTGTGCGGCTGGTGACCAGGGTAACCCTCCGCCGGATCAGCGGGCATGGGCCGTCTCGCGCACCCCGGCGAAGAGGTCGGACTCGGGCAGCGGGCTGTCGACCACCGAGCGGGCCAGCTGGAAGTCCTCCGTCGGCCAGGCGCGCTGCTGGAGCTCCATCGGCACCTGGAACCAGAAGCCGTCCGGGTCGATCTGAGTGGCGTGGGCGCGCAGCGCGTCGTCGCGGACCGGGAAGTACTCCGCGCACTCGACCCGGGTGGTGATCCGCGGGCCCTTGTCGGGGCGGTCGTCCCACCGCTTGAGCCAATCCTCGTACGGCGAGGGGAAGCCGGCGGCGAGGATGCCCTCGTGCAGCGCCAGGATCTTGCCCTTGGAGAACCCCACGTCGTAGTAGAGCTTGAGCGGCTGCCAGGGCTCGCCGAGCTCCGGGTGGCGCGCCGGGTCACCGGCGGCCTCGAAGGCGGCGACGGCCACCTTGTGGGTCATGACGTGGTCGGGGTGCGGATAGCCACCCTCCTCGTCGTACGTGGTGACCACGTGCGGGCGGAACTGGCGCATCAGCCGCACCAGCGGGCCGGCGGCGACCTCGACGTCCTGGAGGGCGAAGCACCCCTCGGGCAGCGGCGGCAGCGGGTCGCCCTCGGGCAGCCCCGAGTCGACGAAGCCGAGCCATGCCTGCTCGACGCCGAGGACCGCGCGGGCCGCGTCCATCTCGGCGCGGCGGATTTCACCGATGTCGGCCCAGACGTCCGGCCGGTCCATTTTCGGGTTGAGCACGCTGCCGCGCTCGCCGCCGGTGCACGTCACGACCAGGACGTCCACCCCCTCGGCCACGTACTTCGCCATGGTCGCGGCACCCTTGCTCGACTCGTCGTCAGGGTGTGCGTGGACGGCCATGAGACGCAGCTTTTCTGCCACTTGCGGCGCTCCTTGTTCGTGCCCACCGGCGCTGACCTGTCGACGACGCGGGCCGACCTGTCATCCTTGACTCATCATCGCTTGACTCATCATCGGTGACTCAGCACTCGTCCGATGAGTCAGCGCCGGGCTGGAAGGATGGACTCTGCCATTCTTGCCGATGCCCCCGACAACAACGCCAGGAGATACCCGCCGGTGACCGAGACGCACGCCACAATCACCTCCGGCGCGCCGGTGTTCCCACCGGGCCGCTACGGCCGCCGCCGCGAGCCCGCCCGCCGCCGGCCGGCGCTGGTCGCCCTGCTCGCCGTCGCCCTGGTGGCGGTGCTCGGCGTCGCCGCGTTCAGCCAGTACGGCAAGTACGGCGACCCTGACTACGACGCCCAGGTGATCACCTACACCGACATCACCGACTCTCAGGTGGTGGTCGACTTCCGGGTGACCGTACCGGCGGGCGGCTCGGCGACCTGCGCGCTGCGGGCCCGCTCGCACGACGGCGCCGAGCTCGCCCGCGAGGAGGTGACGGTGACTGCCCCCGCAGGCGAGTCGCAGGTGACCGCCCGGCACCGGCTGACCACCAGCGCCCGGCCCTTCATCGGCGAGGTGGTGCGCTGCCGACCAGCCGGCTGAACTGCCGGAACGCCTCACACCACGCGCACTGCGGGTCCCGTCGTCGGCACCCGCGGTAATCGTCGGCACCCCGACGGGCGGCACACTGGTAACTTGGTAGCTCACCTGTCAGCCAGTCCGCACAACCGAGGAGACCGCCTGTGTCCAACACTGACAACGAGGCGCCCGCCACCTGGCTGTCCCAGGACGCGCACGACCGCCTCCAGGGCGAGCTCGACGAGCTGATCGCCAACCGGACGGTCATCGCTGCCGAGATCAACGCCCGACGCGAGGAGGGCGACCTGCGGGAGAACGGCGGCTACCACGCCGCCCGCGAGGAGCAGGGCAAGGCGGAAGGGCGGATCCTCTACCTGAAGGAACTGCTGCGCACCGCCAAGGTGGGCGAGGCGCCGACCGCCGACTCGGTCTCCCCCGGCATGGTCGTCACGATCTACTTCGACGACGACACCGACGACACCGAGACGTTCCTGCTCGGGTCGCGGGAGATCTCGGCGACGACCGAGCTGACCGTCTACAGCCCGGAGTCGGCGCTGGGCAAGTCGATCCTCGGCACGCGGCCCGGGCAGACCGTCACCTACACCGCCCCCAGCGGCGCGGACATCAAGGTGACCATCGTCAAGTTCGAGCCGTTCGCGGGCTGAGCCACCCCCGACGATGACCCCCGGGGCCGACGCCCGGCCCCGGGGCCACGGGTCAGGACTCGGCGGCGAAGACCACCTGGTAGCCGCTGGCCCGCAGGGCACTGATCAGCGTGTCGGAGTGCTCGACGCCGCGGGTCTCCACCGACAGCGCCACCTCCACCTCGCCGAGCCCGAGGTGCGGGTTTGCCCGCTGGTGCTCCACGTCGACGACGTTCGCCCGGTGCTCGGCGATCTCGCTGAGCAGCGAGGCGAGCTGCCCCGGCCGGTCCGAGCAGCGCACGGTGACGCGCAGGTACCGGCCGGCCGCCGCCAGCCCGTGCTCGATCACCCGCAGCAGCAGCAGCGGGTCGATGTTGCCGCCGGAGAGCACCGCCACCACCGGCGTCTCGACCTGCACCACGCCGGCCAGCAGGGCGGCCACGCCCACCGCGCCGGCCGGCTCCACCACCTGCTTGCCCCGCTCCAGCAGCATCAGCAGCGCCCGGGAGATGTCCTCCTCGGAGACGGTCACCACCTCGTCGACGAGCTCGCGGACGTGGCTGAAGGTGATCTCCCCCGGGCGGCCCACCGCGATGCCGTCGGCGATCGTGCTGAACGCGGGCAGCCGGACCGGCTCGCCGGCGACCAGCGAGGGCGGGTACGCCGCCGCCCCGGCCGCCTGCACGCCGATCAGCCGCACGTCCGGCCGCAGCGCCTTGGCCGCGACCGCCATCCCGGAGATCAGGCCGCCACCGCCGACCCCGGTGATGATCGTCTTCACGTCCGGGCACTGTTCGAGGATCTCCAGCGCCACGGTGCCCTGCCCGGCGATCACGTCCCGGTGGTCGAACGGGTGGATGAGGACCGCCCCGGTCCGCTCGGCGAAGGTCTGCGCCGCGACCAGCGACTCGTCGACCGTGTGGCCGGCCAACTCGACCTGGGCGCCGTATCCCTTGGTGGCGGCGACCTTCGGCAGCGGCGCGTTCACCGGCATGAAGACGGTGGCGTGCGTGCCGACCAGCCCGGCGGCCAGCGCCACCCCCTGCGCGTGGTTGCCGGCGCTGGCGGCAACCACGCCCCGGTCGCGCTCCGCCGCCGACAGCCGGGAGATCCGCACGTACGCCCCGCGCACCTTGTACGACCCGGCGCGCTGCAAGTTCTCACACTTGAGCCAGACCGGCCCGCCGAGCGCCGCGCTCAGCGGGCGGGAGGGCTCCAGTGGGGTGGTGCGGGTGATGCCGGCGAGCAGTTCCCGCGCGGCCCGCACGTCGGCGAGACCGACCAGTTCCGTCATGCCCCGATCGTGCCACCCGCCGCCCCGGCGGCCGGCGGCGACACCGCGCTCAACGCGCCCGCTACCTGCGGCGACGGGTCTGTGACGGGCAGCTCCGGAGACGCCGCGACCGGAGGGCCGACGGTCACCGACGGCGACGCCCCGGCAACCGGCGAACCGGCGGGTACCCCCGAAGGCGACACCCCAGCGGGCGGGGCTACGACGGCCGGCGGGGTCTCGGCAGCCGTCGGGGTCGCGGCGGGCTGCGCGGCGGTGGGGTGTGGGGCGGCGGGGTGTGGGGCAGGGGCGCCCGGCCAGCCGTACGGGACGGGGGCGCCCGGCCAGCCGGGCGGGGCCGGCCAGGCGGGGACGGCGAGCGCGATTCGGGCCTGCTGGGCGGCGGTGATCCGGCGGACCAGCACGATCAGCGACGCCGCGGCGATCAGGCAGGCGGCCAGCGGGACGAGGTTGCGGACCAGCGCGTCCTGGTAGTAGCCGACGTACGCCTGGAATCCGATGTCGTTAAACGGGTCCTCGGGCAGCCGCTCGTACTCCTGGTTGTCGGTCCAGCTGACAAGCCGCTCGCTGAGGCTGAACGCCAGCCAGGCGGCCCACCACACGCCCACCAGGACCGGGGTGCGGGCCCGCCACAGGCTGTCCCGGGCGATGCCCGCCATCACCCGCACCGGCACCACGAAGTTCGCCAGCGGCACCAGCCACCCGGCGATCACCCAGCCCGGGTTGAGCTGCGGCAGCGCGCCGGGGAACGCGTCCAGGTTCTTGCGGGCCCGCCAGGTCCAGATGATCATCAGCACGGCAGCGGTCAGGTGGGCCACGCCGAACGGCAGGATGAACAGCACCTCGAGGAGCACGGCGCCGAGCAGCACGTCGGTGTCCTGCGCCTCGGCGGCGCGGCGGGCCAGCACCGCGCCGACCGCCGGGTAGAACGCCACCAGGGTGTAGAGCACCGCCGTGGCGGCGACGGCGGCCACCACCGCGCGGCCGAGCCCGCCCACCGGGTACGTCGGCACCCCGGGCGCCACGGCTGGCTGCCCGAGTGGGGTTCGGCAGGTGGAGCACTCGTTGAGGGCCGGGGATGTCCCGCCCCCGCAGGTCTGGCACCGCATGTGGTCCGTCCGGGTGTGTGCGTCGGTCAGGAGCGCACACGCTAGACGATCAAGCGGTGGCCGGCGACCCCGTCCCGACCCGGGGGTAGCCGGGGGCGTGCCGGGCCCAGGGCGCCTGGAGCTCGAACTGGCCGGCGACACCGAGCAGCAGCAGCTCCGAGCCGGGCGGGCCGACGAACTGCACCGCCACCGGCAACCCGTCGGGGCGGCGGCCCACCGGCACCACGATCGCGGGCAGCCCGGCGATGTTCCACGGGGCGGCGTACGGGGCGTACCTGATGCTGGCCTTCATGTTCGCGCTCCAGGACCGGCCGGACCAGCCTGCGGCCTCCGGTGGCGGGCCGGCCAGCGCGGGGGTGAGCAGCAGGTCGACCGAGTGGTCGGCGAAGAAGCCGATCGAGCGCTCGCGCCAGGCGATCCGGTCGGCCTCCCGGACGTACCCCCGGCGGTGCGCCCACTCCCCCAGCGCGACGTGCCGGCGGTTGCGCCGCTGGAGGTCGCGCCGGTCGAGGCCGGCGGCCCGCACGTCGGCGGCGGCGGCCGCGAACCAGGTGGCGATGCCCTGGAGACCGAGCCGGGTCGGGTAGACCGGGTCGGCGGGGATGGTGTCGTGGCCGGCGGCGGCGAGCAGCCGGCCGGCGGCGGCCACCGCGTCCCGGTTGGGCGCGTCCGGGGAGATGCCGCGCACCGGGGACCGCAGCGAGACGCCGACCCGCAGCCGCTGCGGTGGGACCAGCTTCTCCTGCGGCCGGCCGGCGAGCACCTGGAAGCCGACGGCCGCGTCGGCGACCGTGGAGGTCAGCATGCCGTGCTCGGTCAGGCCGAACCAGTCGTCGGCGCCGAGCTGGCAGGGCACCACGCCCCGGCCGGGCTTCAGCCCGACCAGGCCGCAGCAGGCCGCCGGGATGCGGATCGAGCCGAGGCCGTCGTTGCCGTGCGCCATGGGCACCAGCCCGGCGGCGACCGCGGCGGCGGCCCCGCCGGAGGAGCCACCCGGGGTGCGCCCGGAGTCCCACGGGTTGCGGGTGACCGCGCTGCCGTCGTCGGTGAGCGCCCAGAGGCCGAGTTCCGGCATCCGGGTCACCCCGAGGATCACCGCGCCCGCGCCGCGCAGCCGCCGGACCACCTCGTGGTCGGCCTCCGCCACCGCGCTGCGCACGGCGGCCGATCCGTTCCAGGTGGGCAGGCCGGCGACGGGGGTGTTCTCCTTGACCGCCACCGGCACCCCGGCCAGCGGCAGGTTCGCCAGCTCCTCCTGCTCGTCGACCTTCTCCGCCTCGGTGATCGCCTCCCCGCCGCGTATCGTGCGAAACGCGGCGAGGTCGGCGTCCACCCGGGCGACGTGGTCGAGGTGGTCGGCCACGACCTGGGTGGCGGATACGTCACCCCGGCGTACGCCGCGGGCGATCTGCTTCGCGGTCGCGCCCACCCAGGTCGGCATGATGTCCTGCACGGCCACCCTCCCCAGCCAGCGGTCAGCCCAGCGCCTGCTCCAAGTCGGCTAGCAGGTCGTCGACCGTCTCGATGCCGACAGACAGTCGCACGAGATCGCCGGGAACTTCAAGCGGCGAGCCGGCAGCACTTGCGTGTGTCATCCGACCCGGGTGCTCGATCAGGGATTCCACCCCGCCGAGGGACTCGGCGAGCACGAACAACTTTGCCTGGTTGCAGATCTCCACGGCGTGCTCCTCGCCGCCGGCGGCCCGGAAGGAGATCATGCCGCCGAACCGGCGCATCTGCTTGGCGGCCACCTCGTGCCCGGGGTGCGACGGCAGGCCCGGGTAGATGACCTGAGCGACCTTGGCGTGCCCGTCCAGGTACGTGGCGATCCGCTCGGCGTTGTCGCAGTGCCGGTCCATCCGGACGCCCAGGGTCTTGATGCCACGCAGGGTCAGCCAGGCGTCGAACGGGCCGTTGATCGCGCCCATCGCGTTCTGGTGGAAGCGCAGCTCCTCGCCCAGGCCGCGGTCGGCCACCACCAGCGCGCCGCCGACGACGTCCGAGTGCCCGCCCACGTACTTGGTGGTGGAGTGCACCACCACGTCCGCGCCGTGCGCGATCGGCTGCTGCAGGTACGGCGACGCGAAGGTGTTGTCCACCACCAGCAGCGCCCCGGCGTCGTGGGCCACGGCGGCCAGCGCGGCGATGTCGGCGATGCCGAGCAGCGGGTTGGTCGGCGTCTCCACCCAGACGATCCGCGTCGCGCCGGGCCGGATCGCGGCCCGCACGGCATCGACGTCGGAGACCTTGGCCGGGGTGTACGCCAGCCCCCACCGCTCGGCCACCTTCGCGAACAGCCGGTACGTGCCGCCGTACGCGTCGTCCGGGATCACCACGTGGTCGCCCGGCTTGCAGAGGGCGCGCAGCAGGGTGTCCTCGGCGGCCAGCCCACTGGCGAAGGCGAGCCCGACGGGGCCGCCCTCCAGCGCGGCGAGGCACTCCTGGAGCGCGTCCCGGGTGGGGTTGCCGGAGCGGCTGTACTCGTAGCCCTGCCGGGGCGCGCCGACGGCGTCCTGGGCGTAGGTGCTGGTCTGGTAGATCGGTGGGATCACCGCGCCGGTGCGGGCCTCGGGGTCCTGTCCGGCGTGGATGGCGAGCGTGTCGAAGCCGTGACTCATGCCCGAGACGTTAGTCGGTGGGAGGCGAACGCCCCCCGTCAACGCCTCCGCCGGGGCCGGGTCCCCTTACACCGCTCCTGGCGAACGGCGAGACCGGCCCGACGGGTGTGCCGGGGAGCGAGTGGGACATCGCCTGTGACCCGACATGCGCTTGCTTGCGGGCAGCGGCGGACACCCCCGCCGGACTAGCCTGGCCGGATGGGCGGGTGCGTGTTCTGCGGGATCGTGGCGGGCGACGTGCCGGCGTTCCGGGTGGTCGACGCCCCGGAAGGGGTCGCCTTCCTCGACACCCGGCCGGTGTTCCGGGGGCACGTGCTGGTGGTGCCGCGCACCCACCTGGTCACCCTCGCCGACCTGCCGGCGGACGCGCTTCCCGGCTACTTCGGGCTGGTCCAGCGGCTCGCCGTGGCGGTGGAGTCGGGTCTGGGGGCCGGCGGCACGTTCGTGGCGATGAACAATCGGGTGTCCCAGTCCGTGCCGCACCTGCACACCCACGTGGTGCCGAGGACGAAGGGCGACGGCCTGCGCGGCTTCTTCTGGCCCCGCACCCGTTACGCCGACGACGCCGAGGCCCGGGGGTACGCCGAACGGGTCGCCGCCGCACTGGCCGGCGGCTGAACCGGGGCGGAGGCCCGTCGTGGCGGACCCGCCACCGCCCGGGTCCGCCGCGCCGGAGCGGGTCGCGGCCTGATCGCGGGCCGGGCGGGTAAGGAACCGGGGCCCGGCGGTGTTGCACGCGAGGAGTTGTACGAGAGGAGTTCCACCGTGTTCCTTCGCCGCATGAAGGCCGAACTGCCCACCCCCGACCAGGCTTTGCCCGGCCGCCCGATCGCGATGCCGATCGGCGACCGGCACGAGGTCCTCGGGTCGTCGCTAAAGGGGCCGTTCCCGGAGGGCGCGCGGGTCGCCGTCTTCGGCATGGGCTGCTTCTGGGGCGCCGAGCGCCTGTTCTGGGTCCTGCCGGGCGTGCTCACCACCTCCGTCGGCTACGCGGGCGGCGTCACGCAGAACCCGACGTACGAGGAGGTCTGCTCGGGCCGGACCGGGCACGCCGAGGTTGTCCAGGTGGTCTACGACCCCGCGAGGATCAGCTACGAGGACCTGCTCAAGGTCTTCTGGGAGAACCACGACCCGACCCAGGGCATGCGCCAGGGCAACGACGTGGGCACCCAGTACCGGTCGGCGATCTACGTCACCGGCGACGACCAGCTCGCCGCCGCGCAGGCGTCCCGGGACGCGTTCGCGCCGATCGTGGCGCGGGCCGGCAAGGGCGAGATCACCACGGAGATCGACCGGCTCGGCGACTACTACTTCGCCGAGGACCACCACCAGCAGTACCTGGCGCCCACGAAGAACCCGAACGGCTACTGCAACCACGGCCCGAACGGGCTGAGCTGCCCGGTCGGCGTGGCCCGCACCGGCGGCTGACGGTGTCAGCCCGCCCGTAGGACGACGGTCCAGGTGGTCGCGGTGGTGCTGGCCGCCGCGCCCGTCGCGCTCAGGCCGCCGTACGTGCCGGTCGGGATCGAGGCCCCGGAGTCGGCGAGCAGCCCGGTGACCCGGCCGCCTCCGGTCTGCGAGCCGTTGCTGCGCGACTGGACGCCGGGCGGGGCGGTCAGCGCGGTAGACGTGGCGTCGCCGTGCATCCAGTACGACACGGCCCAGCCCCGCGCGGCGGTGACCGGGGCGGTCGGGGTGACCCGGACGGCGGAGCTGGCCGGGTCGGTGGCCCGGGCGTGCCCGGCGACCGGGCCGGCCGGGTCGGTCCCCCGGTACGCGGCGAGCACCAGGTTGCCCTTCGACTGCGCGCCGAGGGTGACCCGCACGGTCGACCCCGCGTCACCGTCGCCGGCGACCTTCCACCAGGCCGTGCTGGTGGCGTAGCCGCCGTCGAGGCGGTCCAGCCGGGTCCACCCGGTCACCCCGGTCGGCTCGCCGGTGGTGGCGTGGGTGTTCTGGCTGAGGAACAGCAGCAGCGCGTCGCCCGCCCGGACACCCGGGGGCACCGCGACGGAGTGGGTCGTGACGTTCGCGTTGGCGGTGGCCTGCCCGACGTACGAGATCAGCTCCGGCAGGGGCGCGACCGTGACGTCCCGGGTGACGGTGCCGGTGGCACCCCGGTCGTCGGTGACGGTGAGCGTGACCGGGTAGGTGCCCGCCTCGGCGTACGTGTGGGTGGCGCTCGGGACGCTGTCCGTGTCGGCGGTCGATCCGTCGCCGAAGGCCCAGGCGTGGTCCTGGATCGCCCCGTCGGCGTCGGTGGAGCCGGCGGCCGAGAACGCGCACACCAGCCCGGCGCAGGACGGCGCGAGGTGGGCCACGGGCGGGGTGTTGGCCGCCCCGCCGGGGCCCTTGAGCAGCCTGATCCAGTCGATGTCGCCGGCGAAGTAGTCGCAGGTGACGTCCACCCCGTCGCAGGCGCTCTTACCGCCGACGGAGAGCTGCCAGTTGTTGGCGATCGTCCCGGTGGGGCCGGTGAGCCGGCTGGTGCGCACGCCGTCGACGTACATCTCGACGTACGTCGAGGTGCGGTTGCAGGTCACCGTGTGCCACTGCCCGTCGGCGATCGACGTGCCCGTGTAGCCGGTGCGCGTCGCGCCGTCGCCGCCGCGGAACATGCACCGGGGCTTGCCGGCCGGCGCCTCGAACTTCCAGTAGCCGCCGGCCGTGTTGCCCTGCCCCTTCTGCAGGATGTTGCCGAAGGAGCGTGTGGTGCGGTACCGAATCGTGAACGAGAAGTCCCCGGCCTCGGGGTTGAACTCGTTGCTCGCCGGCACCAGGTCGACGTGTCCCGGCACGTACTCGTGGTCGACGGGGTTGTGGTACGCGAACCGGTGGGCGGTCGCGCCCGCGTAGCGCACCCCGGCGGCCACCTCGGCGCCGACGGTCCCGTGCCGGCCGTTGCCGCTGCTGTCGGCGAGGACCGCGGCGCCCGCCGGCTCGTCCATGCTCCAGAAGGCCACCGTCCGGGTGGCGACCGCCTGCGCCGGGGACGCCCCGACCAGCACCCCGGCGGCGGCCAGCGTGGTGGCCACGGCGAGCCGGCCGACCGTACTGACAACCCGTCGTCGCGTCGTCGCGCGCATCAGCATCGCCTCCTCGTGGCTCACCGGTGAGCGTGGCACGGGAACGAACTGGACTCCATGCCCCGCCGGGATGGAAACCCGACACGGCGGTGCTGGCGGGGCGGGGCCGATCGGCGGGTACGGGCGACGGGCGGACGGCGGCGTTCCACCGGTGCGGCGTTTGTCACACCCGGTCGGCCGGGCGAACCGGGCAGGTCGCGAGGAGTAGCCGAGCAGGCCGCCGGGGCCGGGCGCGAATGCCCGCGCGGAAGCCATCCCGGGTACGGCGGCGCGCATTTTAGCAAGCAGGTGGCGACGGCCGCATCATCTCAACAGGCGAATCGCGCTCACCTCTGGCAGCATTGTCTGGCATGTGCGGACTGGCTGGGGAATTTCGCCGCGACGGCTCACGGGCCGACGTCGCGGCGGTGGAGCGCATGGCGGCCACGATGAGCGACCGGGGCCCCGACGACAGCGGGGTGTGGTCCCAGGGGCCGACCGCCCTCGGCCACCGCCGCCTGAAGATCATCGACCTGTCGGCCGCCAGCGGGCAGCCGCTGGTCGACCCGGCGTCCGGGCTGACCGGGGTCTTCAACGGCTGCGTCTACAACTACCGTGAGCTGCGCGAGGAGCTCCAGGCCAAGGGCCACCGGTTCTTCTCCTCCGGCGACAGCGAAGTGGTCGTCAAGGCGTACGCCGAGTGGGGGCCGGACTTCGTCGACCACCTGGTCGGCATGTTCGCCGTGGCGATCAGCGAGCGGGACACCGGCCGGCTGGTGCTGGCCCGGGACCGGCTCGGCATCAAGCCGCTCTACCTGGCCGAGACCCCGGGCGTGGTGCGCTTCGCCAGCACCCTGCCGGCCCTGCTGGCCGGCGGCGGCGTGGACACCACGATCGACCCGGTGGCGCTCGCCCACTACCTGAGCTTCCACAGCATCGTGCCGCCGCCGCGCACGATCCTGCGCGGGGTCGCCAAGCTGCCCCCGGCCACCGTCCGGGTGTACGAGGCGGACGGCACCAGCCGCGAGCGGGTCTACTGGGACCCGTCCTTCACCCGGCACGAGGAGCGGGCCGGCTGGTCCGCCCGCGACTGGGAGGACGCCCTGCTGGAGTCGCTGACCACGGCGGTGCGCCGCCGGATGGTCGCCGACGTCCCGGTCGGCGTGCTGCTCTCCGGCGGGCTGGACTCCAGCCTGGTGGTGGCCCTGCTGGCCGGCGAGGGCCAGCGCGGCCTGTCCACGTTCTCCATCGGCTTCGACGCCGTCGGCGGGCGGTCCGGCGACGAGTTCGTCTACTCCGACCTGGTGGCGAAGACGTTCGGCACCGACCACCACCAGATCCGGGTGGCCGCCCGCGACCTGCTGCCGCCCCTGGAGGCGGCCGTGGCGGCCATGAGCGAGCCGATGGTCAGCCACGACTGCGTGGCGTTCTACCTGCTCAGCCAGGAGGTGTCGAAGCACGTCAAGGTGGTCCAGTCCGGCCAGGGCGCGGACGAGATCCTCGGCGGCTACCACTGGTACCCGCCGCTGGCCGGCGTCGACCGGGAGCGGGCCGTCGAGACGTACGCGAAGGCGTTCTTCGACCGGGACGCGGCCGGGCTGGCCCGGGTCCTCGACCCGGCGTGGCTGGCCGACGGCGACCCGGCGCGGGAGTTCGTGGCCGCCCACCTGGCCCGGCCCGGCGCGCAGACGGCGGTCGACGCCGGCCTGCGGATCGACACCCAGGTCATGCTCACCGACGACCCGGTGAAGCGGGTCGACAACATGACCATGGCGCACGGGCTGGAGGCCCGGGTGCCGTTCCTCGACCACGAGTTCGTGGAGCTGGCCGCGAGCTGCCCGCCGGAGCTGAAGCTGGCCCAGGGCGGCAAGGGCGTGCTGAAGGAGATCGGCCGCCGGGTCCTGCCGCACGAGGTCATCGACCGGCCGAAGGGCTACTTCCCCGTGCCGGGCCTCACCCACCTGGAGGGCAAGCTCCTCGACCGGGTACGCGACGCGCTGCACGCGCCGCAGGCCCGCCAGCGCGGCCTGTTCCGCGCCGAGTACGTCGACGCGCTGCTGTCCGACCCGAACGCCGAACTCACCCCGTTGAACGGAAACAAGCTGTGGCAGCTGGGACTCCTGGAAATGTGGCTCCAGAGCCACGGAATCGACTGACGGTGAGCGACACACTGGCGACCGGGACGGCACCCACCGACCGGGAACGCGTGCTCGGCCGGCGACGCGAGCGGGTCGGGCCGGGCGGGGACCCCGTGGCCCCAGCCCCGGCCGAGGCGGACCGGCCGACCGGAGGCGACGGCGTGGTGCTCGACTGCGGCTGGGGGCGGCTGGTCTTCGGCCAGACCTTCACCGACCAGGCCGCCGTGGCCGCGGTGCTGCGCTCGGAGGCCGCCGGCGCCCGGGACATCTGCATCTACCTGCGCGACCCGCACGTGCTGGTGTCCCGACTGCCCGACGAGCTGTTCATCGACCCGTCGCTGACGTACCGGCTGCGGCTGCCCGCCGGCCCGGCCGACAGCCCGGCCACCCGTGAGGCCGACGACCTGCCCGGGCTGCGGATCCGGACGCTGCGCGACGCCGACGACGCGGACGCGGTGAACCGGATCTACGCCCGCAACGGCATGGTCACCGCACCGGTCGACGTGCTGGTCGACAACGCCCGCACGGACCGGTTCCTGCACCTGGTGGCCGAGGACGCCACCGGGGACGTGGTCGGCACGATCACCGGCGTGGACCACGTGGCGGTCTTCGCCGACCCGGACAACGGCGCCAGCCTGTGGTGCCTCACCGTGGACTTCAACACCGCCCCGCCCGGCACCGGCCAGGCCCTGCTCACCGAACTGGCCGCCCGGCTCACCGAGCGCGGCCGGTCGTTCGTCGACCTGTCGGTGCTGGCCGAGAACACCGGGGCGATCCGGCTGTACGAGCGGCTCGGCTTCTACCGCACCGCCACGCTCTGCGTGAAGCGGAAGAACCCGATCAACGCGCCGCTCTTCCTGCCCGCCACCCCGCCGGGGTACGACCGGCTCAACCCGTACGCGAGGATCGTCGCGGACGAGGCGATGCGCCGGGGCATCCGGGTGGAGGTCACCGACCCCGAGTGGGGTGAGCTGCGGCTGAGCAACGGCGGCCGGACGATCGTCACCCGCGAGTCGCTGTCGGAGCTGACCTCGGCGGTGGCGATGAGCCGGTGCGACGACAAGCGGGTCACCCGGCGGATCCTCACCGAGGCGGGCCTGTCGGTGCCGCGTGGCCGGACCGCCACCGGGGACGACGCCGACGCCGCGTTCCTGGCCGAGGTGGGCCGGGTGGTGGTTAAGCCGGCGCGCGGCGAGCAGGGCAACGGCATCACCGTCGGGGTGCGCACCCCGGAGGCGCTGGCCACCGCCGTCGCGCTGGCCCGGGGCTTCTGCCCGGACGTGCTCGTCGAGGAGCTGCACGACGGCGAGGACCTGCGGGTGATCGTCATCGACCACGAGGTGGTCGCCGCGGCCGTCCGCCGGCCCGCTCAGGTGACCGGCGACGGGGTGCACGACATCGCCGAGCTGATCGAGCGGCAGAGCCGCCGCCGGGCCGCCGCCACCGGCGGAGAGTCCCGCATCCCGGTGGACGACATGACCCGGGACGTGCTCGCCGAGGCCGGGTACGAGCTGCACGACGTGCTGCCCGAGGGCACGGTGCTGGCCGTCCGCCGGACCGCGAACCTGCACACCGGCGGGACGATCCACGACGTCACCGGCGAGCTGCACCCGGAGATCGCCGAGGCGTGCGTGGCCGCCAGCCGGGCGCTGGACATCCCGGTCACGGGGGTCGACCTGCTGGTTCCCGCCCCCGACCGACCGGAGCACGTGTTCATCGAGGCGAACGAGCGGCCCGGCCTGGCCAACCACGAGCCGCAGCCGACCGCCGAGCGCTTCGTCGACCTGCTCTTCCCCGGCACGCGGGCACCGCAACGCCTCTGGTCACCGGCCGGTGCGGCAAGCTCTCAGGCATGACCGCACGCAAGCCCGTTCCGCTGAAGATCGACCTGGACTACCTCCGCCAGGTGCTGCTGGAGCTGCTGGAGATCCCGAGCCCGTCCGGGCGCACAGACCACGTGCAGCAGTACGTCGGCGAGCGCCTCTCCGCGTTCGGGATCTCCTCCACCCTGACCCGGCGCGGCGCGCTGGGCGCCTGCCTGCCGGGCCCCCGGCAGACCGGCGCGGACCGGGCGATCGTGGTGCACACCGACACCATCGGCGGCATGGTGAAGCGGCTCAAGGAGAACGGCCGGCTGGAGCTGATGCAGATCGGCACGCACAGCGCCCGGTTCGCCGAGGGCGCGCACGTGCGGATCTTCACCGACGACCTGGACCGGGTGGTCACCGGCCAGGTCCTGCCGCTCAAGGCCAGCGGGCACCGCTACAACGAGGCCGTCGACTTCCAGGGGGTCGGCTGGGAGCAGGTCGAGGTCCGGGTCGACGAGCCGGTGGACGACGAGGCCGGGCTGCGCGCCCTCGGCATCGACGCCGGGGACTTCGTGGCGTTCCTGCCCAACCCGACGGTCACCCCCAGCGGGTACGTCAAGTCCCGGCACCTGGACGACAAGGCCGGGGTGGCGGCGGTGCTGACCGCGTTCAAGGCGATGGTCGACGCGGGTGTGACCCCGGCGGTGACCGCACACCTGCTGGTCACGGTCACCGAGGAGATCGGGCACGGGGCCAGCCACGGCCTGGACCCGGACGTCGCGGAGATCGTCTCCGTGGACGCCGCGGTGGTCGCCCCCGGGCAGCAGTCCCGGGAGAACGCGGCCACCCTGGCGATGGGCGACGGCGTCGGCCCGTTCGACTACCACCTCACCCGCAACCTGGCGACGATCGCCCGCGAGCACGGGGTGGACCTGGTCCGGGACGTCTTCGAGTACTACCGCTCGGACGTGGCGGCGGCGGTCGAGGCGGGCGCGCACGCCCGGGTGGCGCTGCTCGGCTTCGGGGTGGACGCCACCCACGGCCACGAGCGCACCCACCTCGACGGGCTGAGCCACCTGACCCAACTGCTCTGCCTCTACCTCCAGAGCGACCTGGTCTTCCCCGAGTGGGACGCCGAGCCGGAGGGCGACCTGGCCGACTTCCCGTCGCTGGCGGTGCAGCCGGCCAGCGAGGAGGGCCCCCGAGAGGGCCCGATCGGCCTCGCCGACTGAGCCGGGCCGGGCCGCCACGCCCCCGCCCGCGTCTGTTCCCGCCGGCCCTGTGATCCAAAATCCGTTGCCGACGCCCCGGGTAGTGGATAGCGTGGTCGTACACGTGAAAGGAGGTGGTCCAGACTTGTATAGCAATCGGACTCGTGAGGTGGCTGTCCGCTAGCCGCTGTCCTCGACAGTGAAAACTCGTCCGCCGCGAGGCGGGCAATGCACCATCGTCGAGACCGTGTGGCAGCGGTGCGGCGAAAACCAGACAGCCACCCGACCCCCGGGGCGCCGGCCCAGTCCAGCCGGCCCGCGCACAAGCGCGGAAAACCCCGGGGGTCGCTCCATGCTCACCGGGGGCAATGTGTCGATGCGCGAACTGGTGGTGCTCGGGACGGCCAGCCAGGCGCCGACCCGGCAACGCAACCACAACGGGTACGTGCTGCGCTGGGACGACGAGGTGATCCTCTTCGACCCGGGCGAGGGCAGCCAGCGGCAACTTCTGCACACCGGCGTCACCGCCACCGACCTGACCCGGATCTGCGTCACCCACTTCCACGGCGACCACTGCCTCGGCCTGCCCGGCACCATCCAGCGGCTCTCCCTGGACCGGGTGCCCCGCCCGGTGGCGGTGCACTTCCCGGCCGGCGGCGCCGAGTACTTCGACCGGCTGCGGCACGCGTCGAGCTTCCACGAGACCGCCGAGCTGGTCGTCGAGCCGATCACCGCCGACGGGCAGCGGTTCGCCCTGCGCGCCGGCACGCTGGAGGCCCGCCGGCTGCGGCACCCGATCGAGACGTACGGCTATCGGCTGGTCGAGCCGGACGGCTGCCGGATGCTGCCGGAGCGGCTGGCCGCGTACGGCATCGCCGGGCCGGCCGTCGGGGAGCTGCTCCGCGTCGGCCACCTGGACGTCGGCGGACGCCGCGTGACCCGCGACGAGGTGAGCGTGACCCGGCCGGGGCAGCGGTTCGCCTTCGTGATGGACACCGGGCTCTGCGACGGGGTGTACGCCCTCGCCGAGCACGCCGACCTGCTGGTCATCGAGTCGACGTTCCTGGAGTCCGAGGCCGCGCTCGCCGCCGAGGTCGGGCACCTCACGGCGGGCCAGGCCGCGCGGGTGGCGGCCGAGTCGGGGGTACGCACGCTGGTGCTCACCCACTTCTCCCAGCGGTACGCCGACGCCCGGCGCTTCGCCGACGAGGCCCGGGAGCACTTCGCCGGTGAGCTGGTGATCGCCGAGGACCTGATGACCGTTCCGGTCCCGCCCCGGCGGGTAGCCTCGCCCGGGTGACGATCCTCCTCCGCCGCGCGACCGCCGACGACCTGCATACGGTGGGGGCGCTGCACCACCAATCCCGGGTGGCGGCGTACTCGTCGTTCCTGCCGGCGGCGTCGCTGGCCGATCCGACGCCGGAGGCGATGGGGGCCTACTGGGCCGAGCGGTGGAGCTGGGAGCGCGACGAGCACCTGATGACCGTCGTCGAGCGGGACGGCCGGCTGGTCGGCTTCAGCTATGTCGGCCCGGACGACCAGGAGGATCCGGCGACCGGCCTGCTCAACGCCATCCACCTCGACCCGGCCGAGCAGGGCCGGGGCACCGGCCGGGCGCTGATGGCCGACGCGCTGGCCACCATGCGCGGCCGGGGCTGGCGTCGGGGAGTGCTGTGGGTGCTGGAGCCCAACGCCCACGCCCGCCGGTTCTACGAGCGCGGCGGCTGGCTGCCCACCGGCGAGCGCCGCGAGGAGCAGATCGGCACCGTCCGAACCCCCCAGCTCCGCTACGCCCGCGAGCTGTAAGGCGTCGTACCGACTCACCTTCGTTGTATCAGTGGCTGGCGGTGGGTGGCCCAGGTGCGGGCGGCTACCGTGAGCGGTCCACGGTGTGGGTCGGGTTCTCCTGAAGTCGCTGCTCCCAGAGGGTGAAGGCGTTGACCGCGTGCGGCGCGGCCTGCTTCCAGGCTGGGATCTGATCGGCCCAGGCTTCGGCCTGCGACGGGGTGCGGCCGGACCGGACGAGCGATGTGATCTCTGACGAGACTCATGAAGATTGGCGATAGCCATCGGATTGGGTGTGGTGGCTCCTTGTTGTTGACCACCAACATGAAATAATGTCGATTCGCCTGGGTGTGCAGTGTCTGCTAGCGGCCTTCACATCTCGCATCCGCAAAGGAGCCCCGCGCGCACCTTCGATTCAGCGGAAAGGAGTGGTCCCTTGAGTAGGCCACCGGTCAAATTGGCCCTTGCTGTCTCAATCGGCCTGGTAGCTTGGTCGCTGCCCAGCCTCGCTATCGCAGCCACCAAGAGCACCAACGGGTCCGTCACCAGAGATGTCGACAACTGGCAGGGCATCTCGGTCGAGGACACGGCCTGCGACGCCAATGACGTGTACTCGGACTACAAGCGCGATTCCGGGTTGGCGCAGGTGTTCCGCAACTCCCAGGGCTGCGGCACCACCGAGACCAGCGACAAGTCGTCCTCGAACCTGATCCAGCGCTTCAACTCATGTGTTGACGACGCGGGAAGCAACACCTGCAGTACCGACGCAACTCGCTAACCACGTGGTATGACAGTTCCAGGGTGAGTCTGGTGCGGGCAGAAGGTCGACCCGGCCCGCACCAGACTTCTGCGTTAGGGGGGCACGTGTCGGCAATTAGGAACGCGTTGGCGGTGCATGCGCGAGGGCTGCGCTACTCGATCGCCGACAGAGTAGTCTTCGATGAGGTGGATCTAGAGGTCAGTTCGGGCGGGTCGATGGCGGTTATGGGCCCGAGTGGCTCTGGAAAGACAACTCTGCTGATGTGCCTCGCCGGAGTCCTACCATTGTCCGCCGGGCAGGTGCGGATCGGCGGCACGGAGTTGACCACCCTCACCCCGAAGGCACGGGCGGCTCTCCGCCTTAAATCTGTCGGTGTCGTGTATCAGTTCGGCGAGCTGCTTCCCGAGTTGACACCGCTGGAGAACGTCGCCCTTCCCGCGCTGCTGGCCGCTGTGGGACGGCGACGTGCTCACTCCCGTGCCGCCGACCTGCTCCGGGATCTCGGCGTCGGCGACCTGGCCGACGCGCCGACCGCCACGCTGTCAGGCGGCGAGCGGCAGCGCGTCGCGGTGGCTCGAGCGCTTATCACGGAGCCTGCGGTGATGTTGGCAGATGAGCCGACTGGATCACTGGACCGCGCCTCGGCGGATATCGTCGCGGACCTGCTCTTCGGACTACCCGAACAGTATGGCTGCGCGTTGATCGTCGTGACCCACAACGACCGCATAGCCGACCGGGCGGAACACCGCCTATCCCTCGACTCCGGGCACCTCACCACCGTCGTCGCAGGCACCCCATGAGCAGGGCTCTGATCCTCGTCACGCTCGGTCGTCGCGCGGGGCGGCGTGGTGGAGCCAGCAGCGCCGTCCACCGCTGGGCGCTCGTCGCCGCGACGGCGACAGTCCTGCTCACCTGCTGGATCTTCCTCGCGATCGACGCTGTTGCTGCCGAACGCACCGAACGCATCGCGGCCCGAGAGCCAGTTTTCGTCGCCAGCGGCACGGAGTCGTCGGCGACCGCCCGGTGGATCCTCCACTCCGACTACGACGACAACAAGCAGTTCGACGTCTTCTACGTGGCGCCACTTCGCCCCGACGCGCCGCCGCCGCCCGGCCTGCCTCGATGGCCCGCACCAGGCGAGGTGTTCCTCTCACCGGCGCTACTCGACAGCTCCGACCCGCAAGCACTGAAGCAACGCTACGGCCGATACGGCGGCACGATCGCTCGACACGGCCTGACGGGTCCGGCGGAGCGACTCGCCTACTATCGCCCTCCCACCGACCTGGCCTTCGACCAGCGCGAGGGACGAGTGGCGATCAGCGGATTCGGGATCGACCCTGAACGCATGGTGGGCGCCCTCTCACCGAGCACCGTCTTTGTCTCAGGCAGCAGCTGGACAGCCACCGACGTCGCGGTCCTGGTCCTAGGCGCCGTGGCGATACCGACCGCCGTGCTCGTGCTGCTCGCCGTGCGCAGCAACGCCGAGCGGCGAGACCGCCGCCTTGCGATGCTCGACGCGCTCGGCGCCTCAACCCGGTCTCGGGCATGGGTGTTGATCGGCGAGGCCATCATGCCGGTGGCCGCCGGAGCCCTGTTGGGTGGCTTGATCGCTCTGCTAGCGACGCTGGTCGACCTGCGCCTTCCTCTCACCGATTACATCATCGGCGGCGATGATCTTGCCAGCACGCGGGCGCTGCTCGCCCCCCTCACACTCATTGTCGTGACTGGCGTCCTCGCGCTCGTAGTGATCGCTCAGCTGCGTAGCAGGGTCCAGGGACAGACGAGGCCCTGGAAGCTGCGCACGCGTTTGCGGGGGGCACCCCAGACCATCTTCCCGTTGGCGCTGGGCACGGCTATCTGGGGCGCTGCCAACTCCGACGGCGGTATCAGCCCCGGCTTTCCCGTTGGCCTTGTCGTCTTCCTCGTCGGCATGGCGGCAACGTTTGCGACCCTGCCGTCGGTGCTGGCCAGCCTCGCTGTCACCGGTGGGCGCTGGATCGCCATTCTCGGTGGTCGCCGCAGCTGGCCGTCGGCGGTCGTGGGAGGGCGGTGGCTTGGTGCTCGTCCCGCTCTCGTCGCCCGACTGTGCGCGGCATTCGTGATCGGCCTGGGCCTGCTCGTGCAGGTGCAGGTGCAGCAGGAGTGGGTCATCGAGCGGACCCGCGGACTAGCCAACGGCGCCTCTAGCTCAGCCCTCTCCGTTGGTGACAAACTCGTGTCCGTCCGCACCAAGGCGACGGCTGCGGACGCGGACCATTTCGCCGAGGCACTCGGCCCAGACAGTGTCTTGCGTGTCGTCGATACCGCCGATCAACCCACAGTCGTAGGTACCTGCGCCGCACTGCGCGCCCTCGGGCGTCTAGCGCAATGCCCTCAGTCGCCGGTGCGCATCGAAGACGCCTATAGCAGCGCCAGCGCGAGGGGGCGGGCGCTGCTCTTTGACACCGAGATTTCCGATCCAGAGTTCGCGGTGACCGCAGCGCCGGTGACAACCGGCGAGATCACCGGCTTCTTCGTGCTCAACGACGCGAGCAAGATCGGAGTACAGCAGATCCAGCAAGCTGCCTACGCGACCCTGGCCAAGCCCTACGTCTCGACACCGGGACAAGACTGGATCGCTGGTGGCTTGGAAGGCGCCGCCGCTTTCAACTGGGTGCTGGCATTCGGATTGGTGGGAGTCGCTGTGCTGGTGCTCGCCGGGGCTTTCGCCGCCGTCAGTATCTTCCTCAGCCAGGCCAGCTCGCTCGGCGTCCTCGCAGCCTACAATGCAGGTCGCCGCCTCTACATCGGCATCGCCGGTTGGAATATGGCGCTACCGCTCGTCGTCGCCGGCGTGATCGGCGCGATCGTTGCTGGCTTCCTCGGATGGCTCGGACTTGTGATCCGCGATGCGGGTGAGCTCTCGATGAACCTCCTCGTCGCAGGGGTCGTCGCAGTAGTGGCCTTGGCGACCCTGCTAGCCCTAGTAGGCGGGGAAGCCGCCGTGCGGACCGCACGTTCATGGCACCCATCCAACGACTGATGGCCGGATGCTTCCCCACTGAGCCCAGAGCGAAGATGGCCCCCAGCTTCGTGCTGGGGACCTCTATCGCGTTCTGGAGACTTCAGCCCACCGGGCCGATCTTCTTCGCCAGGTCCACGAAGGACTGCCAGGCGCCGGGGTTGAGGTGGAGGGTGCCGCCGTCGCGGTCCTTGGTGTCGCGTACCAGCACGACGCCCGGCATGTTGTCCGCGACCTCGACGCAGGACCCGCCGTTGCCGCCGGACCTGCTCGACTTCCGCCACTGTGGGGTCATCGACTCCATGACTTCGCCACCTCCTTGATCAGCTCGCTGGACTGCCGGCGGGGAAGCGCCTCGTTCCGCACGATCTCCCAGGTTCTCGCGATTTTAGCAACGTCCACGGGCGCATCGACGATCTGCGCGCTGAGCTGGTTGTCGGCGTGAGCCACCCGGGTGCCGTCGGGCAGCTCGGCGATGATGAACTGACCGGCCAGCCCCAGGTACATCCCGGCGTCCACGGGCACGACGTGCACCTGGATGTGTTCCCGCATCGCCTGCGCGACGAGGTGGTCGAGCTGTTCCGCCATGAGCCCCGGCTGATCGAGCACCGGCCGGCGCAGCACGCTCTCGTCCACGACGGCGATGAACTGCGGCGGGCGATCGCGCTCCAGGATCTCCTGCCGGCCCAGCCTGGACGCCACGATCCGCTCGACCTCGTCGGGGGTGAACCGGCCGCCCGCCAGCGTCGCCCGCGCGTACCGCTCGGTCTGGAGCAGGCCCGGGAGGTACGACAGCTCGAACCACCGCAGCGTCGTCACCTCGCGCTCGAACTCGATCCATTCGCGCAGCCAGACCGGGTCGGCGTCCAGCTTGGCCAGCTCGCGGAGCATCCGACCGAAACGGTCATCGAGGTGATACTGGCTGTCGATCGCCTTCATGTACTCCTTCGTCGGCGGGCGACCGCCCGTCTCGACCGAGCTGACATGTGAGCCGGAGTAGCCGATGGCTCGGCCGAATTCGTCCTGGCTGGCCCCGAGCGAGGCTCGGAACAGTCGCAGCTCTCCGAGCACATAGTTTGTGGCCGTACCCATCGGTCCCCCAATTTTTGCTCAGCCTCGTCGGGTGTGTCTCGCTTGCTCGCTCGACCAGCCCTCTGACCTGCGCGAACCGGGCGAGCGCGTATCGAGAGTAGCGGCGTCCTCACCAGACTGTCACTACGCGGACCCGTTTCTGGCCCTACGGCGGGGGCGGGTTCTGCGCCGGGGGGTCGCCCGGTCCTTCCACGAGCTGGCGACCCCCACCTACGCCGCGAGGAGGGGAAGAGGATGAGCGGACACCCCGGAGGTTGGCCCCGGTGTCGGGAGTGAACCCGCTGGTTACCACGGGCGACGTGCTGACCCTTCAGCCGTGCGACTACTGCATCGGGCAGACGGTGCTGTGGTTGAAGGTCACGTACGTCCCTCGGTACGCGAACTTCCTGGCGTCGCGGTGGGTGCGGCTGGAAGGGCTGGAGCTGCGCCCCGACGGCACGCCGTGGCGCGAGCGCGTCGTCATGGTCCGGGTGCAGGCGATCATCGACGACCCGCCGGCCCGGCTGGAGCCCGGGGCGCGGGACCGGTGATGGGCCAGCATCCACCGAGGTACGCGGGCGGCCCGTGCTTCGTCTGCAGCAAGCCGTGGCCGTGCTTCGAGCGGCAGTTGGCGAGTCTCGTCGAGTTCGCCGGCCAGGGGGATCTGCTCGTGGCGTACATGGGCGACTGGTACCGCCTGGGGGTTGAAGAACGTGAGCGGCGCGGCCTGTCGCCCGACCCGGACATGGAGCTGCGGCACCTGGGGTGGCTCGACATGGTCCTGCCTGCGCAGGGCGAGCAGCGCAGCGGCGATGCCTGAGGCTGGGCCGCCCAGGAAGCCGACGTCCAGGAAGCCGCAGGGCGGGGATCTCCTGCACGTCACCCGGGCCGCCAGCGTCCAGTTCGTCCGGCCCATCGTCTTCCGCGTCATCCGAGTCCACGACGACTGGCACACCTACCACGGGTGGCTGTGGCTGGACGGCTACGAGATCGACGCCAAGGGCGACGCCGTGGCCCGCCGCTCGATCTACGTCCAACCGGCGGGACTGCGATGGCTGAACCCCACCCCGAGAACGCCGGCCGCGCCATCCCGGACACCGGCAGCGCCCCGCCAGCCGCCGACCACCTCCGAAGCCCTTGCGCGGCACCGAATCGCGATTCTTGGACAGTTCTTGTTCGCCCTTAACGACAACGGTCCAAGGTCCAGGCGCGGTGCCGCCGACGGTGGAGCGCAGCGGCGATCGGGGGTTGCCACACCGATCGCCGCTCGGTGGACCGCGTAGGGGCACCCCCGGCGGGGGTCAGGCGCCGTCGCGGTCCGAGTCCGCCGAGAAGTTGATCACGCCGAGGTAGCCGTCGCCGTCCTCGACGACCTTCATCAGCATGCTGTCGGCGTAGATGTTGTCCTTGTCGTTGAAGGTGTCCCGCCCGGTGTGCGTGGCGTACGGCGCTGCGGCGAAGACCTTCGTGTTGAGCGCCTCGTCGAACATCACCTGGGTGGTGAGCACCCTGTTGTTGTTCACGTGCACCATGGCGTGGATGTGCACGGTGCGGCCCCGGTACCAGCCCGGCCAGACGGTGACGAACTCGACGATCCCGTCGGCGTTGGTGACCTGGGCACCGCGCAGGTAACGCTTGTCGTCGGTCGGCCTGAGGTCGGCCGCCTGCCCCTCGGAGCCGCCGCCCGGCGCCCCACCGCCCGGGGCACCACTCGGCGGAGTCCCACCCGGCCCACCACCGGGGGCACCACTGGGCGGAGTCCCACCCGGCCCACCACCGGGAGCGCCACTCGGCGGAGTACCACCCGGCCCACCACCGGGGGCACCACTGGGCGGAGTGCCACCCGGTCCACCACCGGGAGCGCCGCTCGGCGGAGGGCCGCCGGGGGCGCCGCCGCCGGTCGACAGCGACTCGGCGCCCGAGTACAGCCCCGCCGCGTCGCAGTGCCAGATCTCCACGACGGCGTTCGGCAGCGGAGCGCACTTCTCGCTGTCCTGCACCCGGATGGCCACCCGCAGCCGGGTGCCCGGCCGGTCCTCCCGAATGTCACGACGGATCTTGTCGGCGTCGAAGTAGTACGGGCCCTGGGTGGTGCTCGCGGTCAGTTTGCAGGTGTTCGCGTCGGCGAAGAGCGCGGCCAGGTCGCCCGACGTGCCGGCGGTGGCCTGCGGCGTCACGGCCTCACCGGTCGACGTGGTGACGGCCCCGTCGCCCCGCCCGCAGGCGGCCAGCAGGCCGGCCAGCCCGATCGATCCGACGCCGGCGATCAGCCGACGACGGCTGACCCGCTGCCCTTCGTGGTGATCGAGGTCGTGACGCATGGGTCCTCCCGGGTGGCTCGACGACGGATCAACCGATCCGGCACCGACGCTAGGCCGAGGGGTTGGGCGGACCCTGTGCCGAACTTGTGCGCCTGCTGTGTAACGGGTCAGGGCCCCTTCCCGGTCGGGGAAGGGGCCCTGCGGCACGCCACCACATCAGGAGGTGCCGAGACGCGGTCGGGTCAGTGGGCGCCGAGGTGGGCGAGCAGGTCCTGCCGGGTCAGCACGCCCTTGGGCTTGCCGTCCACCAGCACCAGCGCCGCGTCGGACTTCTCCAGCAGCGCGACCGCCTCGCTCACCGGCTGGCCGCCGCCGATCATCGGCAGCGGGTCGGCCATGTGCCGCTCGATCGTGTCGTGCAGGTGCGCCTGGCCGGTGAACAGGGCGTCGAGCAGGTCCCGCTCCGCGATCGAGCCGGCCACCTCGCCGGTCACCACGGGCGGCTCGGCCTTGAGCACGGGGAGCTGGGAGACGCCGTACTCGCGCATGTAGTCGATGGCGTCACGGACCGTCTCGGTCGGGTGCACGTGCACCAGCTCGGGCAGCCCGCCCGGCTTGCTGGCGAGGGCGTCGGCGACGGTCGGCTCGTTGCCCGAGTTGTCCAGGAAGCCGTACCGGGCCATCCAGGCGTCGTTGAAGATCTTCGACAGGTATCCCTTGCCACTGTCGGGCAGCAGCACCACGATCACGTCGTCCGGGCCGGCGGCGCGCGCCACCTCCAGGGCGGCGACCACGGCCATCCCGCAGGAGCCGCCGACCAGCAGCCCCTCCTCGCGGGCCAGCCGCCGGGTCATCTCGAAGGACGCCTTGTCGGAGACCTCCACGATCTCGTCGGTGATGCTCCGGTCGTACGTCTCGGGCCAGAAGTCCTCGCCGACCCCCTCGACCAGGTACGGCCGGCCGGTGCCGCCGGAGTAGACCGAGCCCTCCGGGTCCGCGCCGACGATCCGCACCCGCCCGTCGGAGGCCTCCTTCAGGTACCGGCCGATGCCGGAGATGGTGCCACCGGTGCCCACCCCGGCCACGAAGTGGGTCAGCCCGCCGCCGGTCTGCTTCCACAGCTCGGGCCCGGTGGTCTCGTAGTGCGAGCGCGGGTTGGCCGGGTTGCTGTACTGGTCGGGCTTCCACGCGCCGGGGATCTCCCGGGCCAGCCGGTCGGAGACGTTGTAGTAGGAGCGCGGGTCCTCCGGCGCGACGGCGGTCGGGCAGACCACCACCTCCGCGCCGTACGCCCGCAGCACGTCCTGCTTGTCCTGGCTGACCTTGTCGGGGCAGACGAACACGCACCGGTAGCCCTTGAGCTGGGCCACCAGGGCCAGCCCGACGCCGGTGTTGCCGCTGGTCGGCTCGACGATGGTGCCGCCCGGCCCCAGGATCCCGGCGGCCTCGGCGTCCTCGACCATCCGCAGCGCGATCCGGTCCTTCACCGAACCGCCCGGGTTGAGGTACTCCACCTTCGCGAGCACGGTCGCCCGGATGCCCTCGGTGACGTTGCGCAGCCGTACCAGCGGGGTGTTGCCGATCATCTCGACGACGTTGTCGTAGTACTGCACCTCGTTGTGCCCTCCGTTGCGGCGCCGGCGACGGCGGCCGGGCAGACGTTGATTCGACGCCCAGGGTACGTGCCGTCAGGGCGTCACATGCCCCGGGATGACCGAGCTGCGGCGGGTCTCCCACTCCAGGAACCGCTCGGTCTCCGCCAGCACGGCGCCGGCCAACCAGGTGACCATGACCGCGTCGTCGGCCAGCCCGAAGATTGCCAGCGGGATCTCCGGGAGCAGGTCGATCGGCGAGACGATGTACGCCGTCGCCGCGGTCATCAGGGCCAGCCGGAGGCCGCCGTCGTACTCGCCCCGGGTGGTGGCCCGGATCATCCGGGGCAGCGCCCCCAGCCGGGCGCCCAGCGACGGGCCGCCCCGCGCCCCGGAGGACAGCGCCCTGGCCAGCGCCGTGAACGCCGCGCCACGCTTCAGTGTCTTACCCATCTCCGCACCCCTCTCCGTCCGACATCGTGCGGTGTCGGTGCAAGGAATACCCGCAACCGTCGGATCCCAGCCATCGCAGAGGGCAGCACGACGACAGCGACTTGTCGTGCCGGCGCGATAATGTCGCGGTATGGGGGTCGCTGGTTCTGCCGTACCAATTGGTCCGCGCTGGCGCCGCGCCCGGCGGGTGGCCCGCCTGGCGGCGCTCGGCACGGGCGCCACCGCCGCTGCCGCCGCCGCCGCGGGCGGGGTGCTGATCGGCCAGGCCCGGCAGGCCCGCCGCACCATTCCGATGGCCGAGGCGCCCCCGCCCCGCTGCGACGGCGTCTACGGCGCGAAGCTCCCCGGCCCGCCGCTGACCGTGGTGATCCTCGGCGATTCCACCGCCGCCGGCTACGGGGTGCACCGCCGCCGGGAGACCCCCGGGTCACTGCTGGCCACCGGGCTGTCCCGCCGCCTGCACCGCCCGGTGCGGCTGCACCGGTTCGCCGTGGTGGGCGCCATCTCGTCGGGGCTCAAGCCGCAGGTGGAGTCCGCGCTGGAGCACCAGCCGGACGTCGCGGTGATCCTGATCGGCGGCAACGACGTCACCAACCGCGCCCCGGCGAGCCTGGCCGTGCGCTACCTGTTCGACGCGGTCCACGCGCTGCGCGAGGGCGGGTGCGAGGTGGTGGTCGGCACCTGCCCCGACCTCGGGGCGATCCAGCCGATCCAGCCGCCGCTGCGCTGGCTGGCCCGACGCTGGAGCCGGCAGCTCGCCGCCGCCCAGACGATGGCGGTGGTGGAGGCGGGCGGCTGGACGGTCTCCCTCGGCGACCTGCTCGGTCCCCGGTTCGTCGCCGAGCCGACCCGGATGTTCGCCTGGGACCGGTTCCATCCCTCCGCCGAGGGGTACGCGGTGGCCGCCGCCGCGCTGCTGCCGACCGTGCTCTCGGCGCTCGGCACCGGGCAGGAGCGTCGCCCTGGCCTCGCGCGCGGGGAGGGCGTACGGTCGCTGCCGGAGGCCGCCCAGGAGGCGGCCCGGCACGCGGGCACGGAGGTCAGCGCCGTCCAGGTCCACGGGCGCGACCGGGGGCCGGCCGGGCGGTGGGCGCAGCTGCGCCGGCGGGCCTTCTTCGGCGTCGGCGCGGTGCCGCAACCCGGCCCGGCCGCCGGCTCACCCACACTGGAGGGACGGCCATGACCGAGCACAGCGGCAGCCACGGCGCCGGGGACCGGGGCCCGGGTGCGGAACTCGCCCTCCGGCTGGCCCGGGCTGCGGCCCTGTCCCTGATCGCCGGGACGATCGGCGGCGCGGCCGTCCTCGCCGGCGAGGCGTTCGTCGCCCGCAACCGCCCGTACGCCCAGCCGGAGCTGGGGCTGGCCCTGCGCGCCACGGTGGGGCGGCCGGGCGCGCCGCCGCTGCGGCTGGTCCTGCTCGGCGACTCGTCCGCCCTCGGGGTCGGCGTGGGGCGGCTGGGCGACACCATCGGCGGGCAGCTCGCCCACCTGCTCGCCGAGGGGCCGGCGGGCCGCCAGGTGCACCTGTCCAGCGTCGGGGTGTCCGGCTCCCGCTCCACCGACCTGGCCACCCAGGTGGCCCGGGCACTGCTCGGCCCGCGCCCCGACGTGGCGGTGATCCTGATCGGCGCCAACGACGCCACCGCGCTGCGCCGGCCGGCGGAGGCCGGGGCCTACCTCGGGGCGGCCGTGCGGCGGTTGCGCGAGGCGCACGTCGAGGTCGTCGTCGGCACCTGCCCCGACCTGGGGGCGGTCCACGCGATCGCCCCACCGCTGCGGCAGGTGGTCGGCTGGGCCGGCCGGCGGGTGGCCCGGGCGCAGACCGTCGCCGTGCTCGACGCCGGGGGGTCCGTGGTCGACCTGGGCACCGAGACCGGCCCGGTGTTCCGGGCCGACGCCGGCACCTTCTGCCACGACGGATTCCACCCCTCCGCCGACGGGTACCGGATCTGGGCCCACGCGCTGATCCCGGCGGTCGCCGCCGCGGCGAACGTGGCCTCCCGCCACTGACAGCCACTGACCGCCGCCGAGCCCGGCGGCACGGCAGCCGCGTCCGGGCTCCGGGCTCCGGGGTGACATTTCCCGCTGGGTGGGACGCTTCCCCGGCATGTTACCGGCGAGTTAACGTTGGTTCATGCCGACCGAGTCGTCCCGCGACGCCGTCATCGTCGCCACCGCCCGTTCCCCCATCGGCCGGGCGCACAAGGGTTCCCTGCGCGACGTCCGCCCCGACGACCTCGCCGCCACCATCGTCCGGGCCGCCCTGGACAAGGTCCCCCAGCTCGACCCCACCGAGATCGACGACCTCTACCTGGGCTGCGGCCTGCCCGGTGGCGAGCAGGGCTTCAACATGGCCCGGGTGGTCGCCACCCTGATGGGCCTGGACGGCCTGCCGGGCGCCACCCTCACCCGGTACTGCGCCTCCTCGCTGCAGACCACCCGGATGGCGATGCACGCGATCCGGGCCGGCGAGGGCGACGTGTTCGTCTCCGCCGGGGTCGAGATGGTCTCCCGGTACGCCCGGGGCAACTCCGACGGGCTGCCGCCCGAGGCGCAGGCGTTGGTGGGTGGCGGCTGGGAGAACCCCCGCTTCGCGGCGGCGCGGGACCGGTCGACGCAGCGCGCCCAGGGCGGCGCGGAGGTCTGGACGGACCCGCGCGAGTCCGGCGAGCTGCCCGACATCTACCTGACCATGGGGCAGACCGCCGAGAACCTGGCCCAGGTGCACGACGTGACCCGCGCCGACATGGACGCCTTCGGCGTGCGCAGCCAGAACCTGGCCGAGAAGGCGATCGCCGACGGCTTCTGGGCCCGCGAGATCACCCCTGTAACGACCCCGGACGGCACCGTGGTCAGCGCCGACGACGGGCCTCGGGCCGGGGTCACCCTGGAGGGGGTCGCCGGGCTGAAGCCGGTGTTCCGCCCCGACGGCCGGATCACCGCCGGCAACTGCTGCCCGCTCAACGACGGCGCGGCCGCCGTGGTGATCATGAGCGCCCAGCGGGCCCGGGACCTGGGCATCACCCCGCTGGCCCGGATCGTCTCCACCGGGGTCACCGCCCTGTCCCCCGAGATCATGGGTCTCGGCCCGGTCGAGGCGTCGCGGCAGGCCCTCGCGCGGGCCGGGATGACCATCGACGACGTCGACCTGGTCGAGATCAACGAGGCGTTCGCCGCTCAGGTGATCCCCTCCTACCGGCAGCTCGGCATCCCCGAGGAGAAGCTGAACGTGATGGGCGGGGCGATCGCCGTCGGCCACCCGTTCGGCATGACCGGCGCCCGGATCACCGGCACCCTGCTCAACGCCCTGGACTGGCACGACGGGTCGGTCGGCCTGGAGACCATGTGCGTCGGCGGCGGCCAGGGCATGGCCATGGTCCTCGAACGCCTCGGCTGACACTGGCGGGTCGGGCGGACACCGGCCCGGCCTGGCACCGCTCAGAGCGCGGTACGGGTCGCCGTCACCTCGGCGGCGGCCCGGGCCAGCAGGTCGGCGGCCGGGGCGGCGGCCAGCAGGTCGGCGCTGACCACCCGGAGCTGGTCGGGCAGGGCGAGGTCGTTGCCGAGCCGGGGCACCGCCCGCCGTGGCTGCCCCTCGGCGTCGGCGGCGAGGTTCGCGAGCTCCTGCACCAGCCGGTGCACCAGGTCGGCCCGGGAGACGTTGCCGTCCCCGGCGGACGCCGCCCAGCGCGGTTGCTGCCAGTGCCCGACCTGACGGGCCAGCAGTCCCACCGCCCGGTCCAGTTCCGCTGCGCTCACCCCGCCGAGTCTACGAAAGGCCGCCGGCCGGCCGGTCAGCGGCGCAGGTAGCTGAGCAGTCGCAGCAGCTGCCAGTAGAGGAAGACCAGGCCGGAGAGCAGCCCGAACGCGCAGTACCACGCGTACCGGCGGGGCAGGCCCGCGCGGACCGACCGTTCGACCAGGTCGAAGTCGAGGATGAAGCTGAACGCGCCGGCGATGATCGCCACCACCGAGAACAGGTACGACAGCCAGCCGACCCCGGAGGTCAGGCTGTACACCTCCAGCCCCTGCCGGCCGGTCAGCAGGTACGCGACCAGGTTGACCACGCCGATCGCGACGATCCCGAGCAGCGTGCCGGCCACCAGCCGGGCCAGCCGCGGGGTGGCCCGGACCACCCGGGCCCGGTACAGCAGCGACATGCCGAGGAAGACGCCGGACGTGCCCACCACGGCCTGCACCACGATCCCCGGGTAGACCAGCTCGAACGCCCGGCTGGCCACCCCGAGCAGCAGCCCCTGGAGCACCGCGTACCCGGCGATCAGCGCCGGGTTGGTGCTCCCGCGCAGCGAGATGACCAGCGCCAACGCGATCGCCGCCAGCGCGGAGCCGGCGAGCGCGGCGGAGATCCACACCGCCTGCGGGACGACGAACCAGGCGACCGCCGCCGTGGCGACGGTGAGCAGCAGCAGCCCGACGGTGCGCGCCACCACGTCGTCGACGGTCATCGCCTCGGCACCGCCGAGCCCGAGCACCTCGCGCTCCCGTCGGCGGGTGTCGTCCAGCCGGTCCAACACCGGGTTGGAACTGCGCACCGTCACCTCCTGGCCGACGTACCCCTCGCAGTCACTCTGCCCCGGCGGGGTCGGCGGCGGCGGGCAAACGCCGGGCCCGGCTCCCGGCGGCGGCGGGCGGCGGCGGGCCCGCAGACGACGGCGCCCGCCGCCGCGGGTCGCGGGGGCGGGCGCCGTCGGCGACGCGGGTCAGTCGTCGCCCTGGAAGAAGCTCAGCAGGCGCAGGATCTCGATGTAGAGCCAGACCAGGCTGACCAGGATGCCGAACGCGGCCGTCCAGGAGTAGCGCTGGGGCAGGCCCATCCGGACGCCCTGCTCGATCTCGTCGAAGCTGAGCACGAAGCTCAGCGACGCGACCACGATGCAGACCAGGCTGAAGCCGATCGCCAGCGGGCTGCCGTCGCGCAGGCCCGTGTTGACGCCGAACAGCGCCAGCACCAGGTTGATCATCATCACCGCGAAGAGGCCGACCATCGCCGCGGCCATGCCCCGGACGAACTTGGGCGTCGCCCGGATGACCCGCGCCTTGTAGAGCATGGCCATCAGGAAGAACACGCCGAAGCTGGCCACCACGGCCTGGAGCACGATGCCGTCGTAGAGCGAGTTGAAGGCCTTGCTCACCATGCCGACGAAGACGCCCTCGACGACGGAGTACGCGACGACCAGCGCCGGGTTCGCCATCCGGGAGAACGAGATGATCAGGCCGAGCACCAGGCCGACCACTGCGGCGCCGATCCAGGCGACGCTGAGCAGCGAGTCCGGCACGAGCACCCAGGCCGCCGCGGCGGACACGCCGAGGATGCCGAGGAGCGTGACGGTCTTGACCACCACGTCGTCGATGGACATCGGCGTCACGGTGGGCGGCGCGGCCGGGTAGCCGGTCGCGCCCGGGTACTGCTGTGGGGGATATCCGGGCTGCCCGTAGGGCCCGTTCGGGGCGTACCCGGTGGCGCGCTCCCGCTCGGCCGCCTGGCCTAGTCGGGCGAGCACCGGGTTCGAAGTCTTCACTGTCTGGCCTCCCTCAGGGGGTCGTCGCACGTGAACGTGCCCTTCAAGGGTAAACGCCGCGATCGACGCCGTGGAGATCACCGAGCGAGGCAGGAGCTGTGAAGAAGCTGAGAGGCGGGTGCCCGGGGCGGGGGTCGAACCCGCACGCCTTGCGGCAGCCGCTTTTAAGGCGGCCGTGTCTGCCGTTCCACCACCCGGGCGGGCCACGCCGACGCGTCGACACGCGCCGGTTCAGTGTCACCGTAGCGGGTCCACGTCGACCGGGCGTACCCCGTCGCCGCCGCCGCACTAGGGTCGGGGCGTGAGCAGCGCAGCCCCCACGGCCCCCGACGCCGCCCCCGAACAAGCCCTCCCTACCGACGCCCCTGCTCCGGCCGGTTCCCGGTGGGCCAGGCTCCGGTCCGCCGCCGCCCGAAACCGGGCGGACCTGCTCGTCGGGCTGCTCTTCGCGGCCCTCGCGGTCTGGCTCACCCACGGCCTGTGGCCGGACCCCGCCGGCCGGGTCCTGGCGCTCAACCCGGAGGACCAGGCCCTGTACGAATGGTTCCTGGCCGTCGACTCGCGCGCCCTGCTCGGCGACTTCGGTCTGCTCACCGACCGGCTCAACGCCCCGGACGGGGTGAACCTGATGGCCAACACCACGGTCATCGCGCTCGGCGTGCTCTTCGCCCCGGTGACCCTGCTGCTCGGCGCGCCGGTCACCTTCGCCCTGCTCGCGGCGCTCAACCTGGCCGGCACCGCGCTCGCCTGGCACCTGCTCTTCACCCGGGTCCTGGGGGCCCGCCGGTTGGCCGCCGCGCTCGGCGCCGGGCTGTGCGGCTTCGGCCCGGGGATGATCTCGCAGACCAACAGTCACCTGCACATGACCGCGCAGTGGCTGGTCCCGGTGATCGTCTGGCTGGTGGTCCGGCTGCTGCGCGCCGCCGACCCGCTGGGCCGGGCCGGCCGCCCCCGGGGCCGGGCGGGCGACGTGCCCGACGCGGGCGGGACGGGACCGGCCCGGGTCGGCCCGGACCGGCGCCGGATGCTCACCTCCGCCGTCGGCCTGGCCGCCGCCGTCAGCGTCCAGGTCTTCGTCGGCGAGGAGGTGCTCTTCCTCTGCGCGGTGACGCTGCTGGTGATGGCCGTCGCGTACGCGCTGGCCGACCGGGCGCTGCTGCGCCGGGCGCTGCCCGGCTTCGCCGGCGGGATGCTGCTCGCCGCCGGGCTGGCCCTGCTCGTGCTGGCGTACCCGCTGTGGTTCCAGTTCGCCGGCCCGCTGGGCGTCTCGGACGGAATGTTCAGCCCGCACTACTTCTCGGCCGACCTGAGCAGCTGGTGGACCGTCTCCCCGCTGTCGGTGGTGGGCAGCGACGAGGCGGCCCGCCTCACCACCGGGCCGGCGGAGTACAACGCCTTCCTCGGCTGGCCGCTGCTGGTGGTCACCTTCGGGTGCGCGATCTGGCTGGGCCGCCGTCCGCTGGTGATCGCCTGCGCGGCGGGGGCGCTGACGATGGGCGCGCTCTCGCTCGGCCCGGACGTGGTCCTCGGCGGCGACCGGACCTCCGTCCCCGGCCCGTACGCCCTGCTCGGCGGCCTGCCGGTGGTCGACGGCGCGCTGCCGATGCGGTTCGCCCTGGGGGTGCTGCCGTTGACCGCGACGCTGCTGGTGCTGGCCGTGGACCGGGCGCTGCGCGACGCCGGGACGAACCGCCGGCTGATCCCGGCGGCGGTCGGGATCGCGCTGCTGCCGGTCCTGCCGGCGCCGCTGCCCACCGCCGAGCGGCCGGCGCTGCCCGAGTTCGTCACCGGCGGCCACTGGCGGGAGTGCGTCCGGCCCGGCGGGGTGCTGGTGCCGGTGCCGCTGCCCACCCCGAAGGATCCGTGGCCGATGCGCTGGGCGACCGCGGCGGACGCGGCCTTCGGCCTGCCGGAGGGCTTCTTCATCGGCCCGTACGGCCGCGGCGACACGGCCGCCATGGGCACCTGGAAGCGGCCCACGTCGGCCCTGCTCACGGACGTGGCGCAGCAGGGCGGCCGGCCCGTGATCGGCGACGCGGAGCGCCAGCAGGCCGCCCGGGACGCCGACCGCTGGGGCGCGTCCTGCTTCGCGCTGGCCGAGGGCACGCCGCGCGCCGACGAGCTGCGGGCCGTCCTGGACCAGCTCTACGGCCCGTCCACCCGGATCGCCGACGCCTGGATCTGGCGGGTCTGAGCGGCCCGACGAAGAAAGCCCCCTCGTCGGCGAGGGGGCTTTCTTCGTGCGACTACTAAACGCGGGGGGCGACCGGCTGGGACGCCTCGACGAACTCCTCGCGCGGATCGTGCAGCTGGCCCAGGGCGACCACCTCGCGCTTGAGGAAGAACGCCAGCGACCAGTCGACCACGACCCGGATCTTGCGGTTGAACGACGGGATCCGGCTCATGTGGTACGTCCGGTGCATGAACCACGCCGGCAGGCCGGTCATCTTGATGCCGTACACCTGGGCCACGCCCTTGTACAGGCCGAGGCTCGCCACGCTGCCCGCGTGCTTGTGCGCGTAGTTCACCGGCTCGCGCCCGCGGACCACGTTCGCGATGTTGTCGGCCATCCGGGCGGCCTGGCGCACCGCGTGCTGGGCGCTCGGCGAGCAGAAGTTACCCGGCTCCTTGGTCAGGTCCGGCACCGCCGCGCAGTCGCCGGCGCTCCACGCGCCCTCGACCACCCGGTCGCCGTCGACGACCTGGAGGGTCGGCAGGCAGGTGACCCGGCGGCGCTCGTCGCGCGGGAAGTCGGTCGCGTCGAGCATCGGCGACGGCTTGACGCCGGCCGTCCAGACGATCGTGTCGGAGCGGAAGCTGTCACCGTCGGAGAGCTTCACCACCCCGTCGACGCAGGACTCCAGGCGGGTGTCCAGCCGGATGTCCATGTTCCGCTTCAGCAGCTGCTGCACCGTGTAGGCGCCCATGTCCCGGTCGACCTCGGGCAGCACCCGCTGGGTCGCCTCGACCAGCACCCAGCGCATGTCCTCCGGCTTCAGCTCCGGGTAGTAGCGCAGGGCGTCCCGGGCCATGTCCTCCATCTCGGCCAGCGCCTCGATGCCCGCGTACCCGCCGCCGACAAAGGTGAACGTCAGCGCGCTGCGCCGGACGTCCGGATCCGGCGTGGCGGCCGCCACGTCGAGCCGGTCCAGCACGTGGTTGCGCAGGAAGATGGCCTCGCCGATGGTCTTGAAGCCGATGCCGTGCTCGTGCAGGCCGGGAATCGGCAGCGTCCGGGAGACCGCGCCGGGGGCCACGATCACGTGGTCGTAGGCGATCTCCGTGGTCGGGCCGCTGATCGGCTGCACCGTGGCCACCTTGCGGTCGTGCTCGATCCGCGTGACCGTACCCGCCATCACCTTGCACCCGCGCAACGCCCGCCGCAGTGGCACCACGGAGTGCCGGGGGGAGATGTTGCCCGCCGCCGCCTCCGGGAGGAACGGCTGGTAGGTCATGTGGGGCTGCGGGTCGACGACGACGACCTCCGCCTCACTTGAGGAGAGCTTCTTCGACAGACGCAGGGCGGCGTAGAGACCGACGTGCCCGGCACCGACGACAAGGATCCGCTTCGGGTTCACGTCATCTATCTTTCCCCGGGCGACTCGGCTAATCCCGCCCGAGACCCCGTTCTGTGACGGAGCACAACACCTGTGAGCTGCGCGACGTCCCCCCGCCGTCCCGCTATCTGCGACGCAACAGCCACCCCAGCAGCGCACTGAGCGCCACCGCGACCAGCAGTCCCACCACGGTCGCGGCGAGGAAGCCACGGTTCCCGCCGACGCCCGACACCTCGACCAGGAGCACCCCGAGCACGGCCGAGGCGAGCAGCACCCCGCCGGCCCGGGTGAGCCAGCGCACGATCAGTTCCGGGTCCACCACCGCGTCGTACGGCAGCAGGGCTGCCAGCGCGCACAGCGAGTGGGCCAGGTAGAGCGCCGTCGCCACGGCGAGCAGCCGCCACAGCGCGACCGGCCGGCCGTATCCCTCGGTGGCCAGCAGCCATCCGCCCACCGTGACCAGGGCGGCGAAGGTCGACCAGACCCGGCGCGGCCCGACCGCCGGCAGCAGCGCCACCACCGCGAGGGCAGCCAGCGGCCGCCCGGTGAGGACCTGCACCGGGTACGCCAGCAGCAGGCCCGCCAGCACCATGCCGAAGATCCCGGCGCGGACCAGCAGCGGCGCCAGGCTCACCCGGTAGACCGCCGAGCGCGCGGCTTTGGCCCGTTCCATCACCACTTCGACCGGTTTCACCGGTTCCGTCCCCTCGTCCTCGCGGCCGTCACCGGGCACCCACCCGGGGGGCGGTGGCGAGCCGGGCCACGTCCCGCAGCACCTGGTCCAGGCTGCCCGCGCCGGCCCAGCGGACCACCGGAACCCCGTGCTCGCGGAGCTGGCCGATCATGGTGTCCCGGTCCAGCCGCCACAGCCGGAAGGCCACCTCGGCCCAGCCCTGCCGGCCCGGCGGAGCGAGGTCGGCCGGGAGCGTGTCCACGGCCACCACGAACCGCCCGGACCGGGCCAGCTGGGCGAGCATCTGAGCGGACCGCTCGTCCAGCAGTGGGGTGAGCACCACCACCAGCGCGTCCGAGGAGAGCAGTTGCGGGCCGAAGACCTGGTCGTACGGCTCGTGCGGGGACGACTCGGCCCGCACGTCGAGCAGCCACTCCAGCACCGTCAGGTACTGCCGGCGGCCGGCGGCGGCGCGCAGCCGGCGGGCGGCCGGCCCGTACTCCAGCATCGCCACCCGGTCGCCCCGGTGCAGATAGTGCTCGCCGATCGCGGCGGCGGCCCGGACCGTGGTGTCGAGCACCGAGGCGGCCCCGCCGACGCCCCCGGAGCGGCCCGCCTCGGCGAGCACGTCCAGCAGGACCACCACCTCGGCGTCCCGGTCCGACAGGGTGGCCGCCACGTGCAGCTGCCGGGCCCGCAGCGAGACCCGCCAGTCGATGCGGCGCAGCCGGTCGCCAGGGCCGAAGACCCGCACGCCGGCCAGCTCACCGCCCTCGCCCGGGCGGCGGGAGTGGTGCGCGCCGACCAGGCCCGCAGCCCGGGGCATCGCCTCCACCGCCTCGAACGGCTCCGTCCTCGGGTACACCCGCACCCGGGCCGGCTCGGTGACCGCCGCCCGGGAGACCAGCAGCCCGCCCGCGGCGGCCACCCGGGCACCGGCCGGGCCGACGAGGTGCCGGCCCCACCGCCGCGCCTTCCCGGTCAGCTCCAGGTCGACGGCGGTGCCGGTGTCCACGACGGTGACGAAGGGCCGGTCCACCCCGCTGCGGGACAGGTCGACCCGCGCCCCGCCGACCTGGGCGCGCTCGACCAGCAGCCAGGGCGAGACGCGGGTGCGCACCACGACGACGTCGTACCCGACGGTGTCCGGGTTGCCGACGGTAACCGTGCCGGTGAACTCGCCGCCCTCGACCAGGTGCCCCTCGTCGGCGGCGACCCACACCTGCGGCCCGGCGCTCGGCCGGCGACGCAGCGCGTACGCGGTGCCGAGCGCGAACGGCGCGGCCAGCACGACCAGGTCGACCCGGCCGAGCAGCACCCCGGCGATCAGCAGCAGGCCGGTGAGCAGCACCGCCCGGCCGAGCGCCCGGGTCGGCGCCCAGCCCGCCGCCGGCTGCTGCCCCTCGTCGGTGGGCACGGCCGTCAGCGCCCCGGCCGGCCGGCGGCGTAGCTCGGGAGCGCGCCGCTGGCCGGGGCCGGGGTCTGGTCGAGCACCTCACCGACCACGAACGACGGGTCGACCCGGCGCAGCCACATCTCCGGGCGCAGCGTGATCCGGTGCGCCAGGGCCGGCGCGGCCACCTCCTTGACGTCCTCCGGCACCACGTAGTCCCGGCCGGCGAAGACCGCCCTGGCGCGGGCCAGCAGCAGCAGCGCCAGCGAGCCGCGCGGAGACGCCCCGACCAGCACCGACGGGTGCTCCCGGGTGGCCGCGGTCAACTGCACGATGTACCGGCCGATGGAGTCCTCCACCACCACGTCCTCCAGCGCGGCCTGCATGGCCCGCAGGGTGGCGGCGTCGACGACCGGCTTGATCTCGGCCTCCTCGCGGCGGCGGGCGATCCGCCGGCGCAGCACGTCCCACTCCTCCTCCCGGTCCGGGTAGCCGAACGACACCCGCAGCAGGAACCGGTCGAGCTGCGCCTCCGGCAGCGGGTACGTCCCCTCGTACTCGATCGGGTTGGCGGTGGCCAGGACGTGGAACGGCTCGTCCAGCCGGTAGGTGACGCCCTCCACGGAGACCTGCTTCTCCTGCATGGCCTCCAGCAGCGCCGACTGGGTCTTCGGCGGCGTCCGGTTGATCTCGTCGGCGAGCAGCAGGTTGGTGAAGACCGGGCCGGCGCGGAAGGAGAAGTCGCCGCTGCGCTGGTCGTACAGGAACGACCCGGTGACGTCGGCGGGCAGCAGGTCGGGGGTGAACTGGAGACGGCGGAAGTCCAGCCCGAGGGCCTGGGCGAAGCAGCGGGCGGTCAGCGTCTTGCCCAGCCCGGGCAGGTCCTCCAGCAGCACGTGGCCGCCGGCCAGGATGCCGGCGAGGACCAGTTCCAGGGTTTCCCGCTTGCCGACCACGACCGAGCCGACCGCGTCCAGCACCGCCCGGGCCAGGCGGCCGACCTCGACGGTGGGCAGGGTGCGGTCCACGTCGTTCATCAGATCTTCTCCAGTTCGGCGACGATCGCCGCGAGGTCGCGCGGCGACGGGGTGCGGCGGGACGGGGTGTCGAGGAACGTCGAGAGCCGGTCCCCGAGCAGGGCCCGGGCGCGGGCCGGGTCGGACTCGCGGGTGAAGCCGTGCCGCTGACGCAGCCGCTCGTCGGCCAGCTCGCCGAGGCGGGGCAGGAGCCGCTCGGCGAACCGCTCCGGCCGGCCCGACGACCAGTCCAGCGGCCGTTCCCAGCCGTTGATCGCGGCGCGCAGCGCGTCCCGGGCGGCCCAGTGGTAGTTGCCGTCCTCCTCACCGGCGGGCGCGCGGGCCCCGACCCGGGGCGGGGGCGGCGGGGCGAGCGCGGCGGTGACCCGGCGGACGGCGAGCAGCGCGACCACCCCGGCGACGACGACCGCCAGCGAGACCTGGAGGCCGACCGTGCGCAGCCCGGCGACCACGACCGCAGTGAGCGCCCCGGCGACCGCGAGGGCCCGCAGCACGCCCCTGACCCGGCCGCCCCCGGTGGCCCGGGCCTGCGGCGGCGGCTCCTCCTCGAAGGCGAGCAGGTCCTCGATGCTGGCGCTCACGCCGACGCCCCCTCGACCGGTGCGCCGGCGGCCACGGCGGTCAGCTCGCCGCGCAGCCGGCGCAGCGCGGCCCGGGCCTGGTCGCGGGTGTGTCCGTCGACGGGGCGGGTGGCGTACCGGGCCCCGCGGTAGACGTGGGCGAACTCGGCCAGCACATCGGCGCTGACGATCGCCGGGATCCCGGCCTCGGGGTCGCCGCGCAGCAGCCGGGTCACCAGGTCGGTGGAGGTGTCCCCGGTCCGCCGGGCCACCCCGGCCGCGTCGGCGGCCTCCTCCAGGCGCACCCAGCAGGCGATCACGGCGGTGCGCGGGTCGACGTCGGCGTCGTCCAGCTCGACCAGGCCGGCGTCGAGCGCGGCGACCACCTCGCGGGCGGTTCCCTCGGCGGTGCGCCGGGCCCTGCTGGACGGCAGCGCCCGGGTGGTGCGGCGGGCCACCCCCCGGACCAGGGTCCAGGTCAGGTAGCCGAGGGCAACGGCGATCGCCAGGCCGAGCAGCACCACCGCGACGGTGCCGAGCCACTCGGGGATGTGGGCGCGGGTGGCCTCCCCGGCGTCGCGCGGCTCGGCCGGGATCGAGGGCGGCGGCTGCGTCGACGGGTAGTCCGGCACGTACGGAATGTTGTCTGCGGCGGGCGGGATGCGGCTGGCACCGAGGGACGAGTGACCGGAGGCCAGCGCGGCGACGGCGAGCAGGGCGGTCACTGCGCCGACGGGCCACCATCTGCGCAGCACGCTGAGGTCCATCGCCACCGCCCCACGCCGTCAGTCCACCCCGGCCAACTGCTTCGCCCGGGCGAACACGTCGTCCAGCATCCCCGGCGTCAACCGCCCGGTGAAGGTGTTCTGCTGGCTGACGTGGTAACAGCCGAGCAGCGCCGGTGCGGTCGTGCCGGACCAGTGTGCCCCATGGCCGAACGCCGGTCGAGGGCTGGGCGGACGGACGCCGTACACCTCGCGCAGCACCGGCCACCACGCGGCCCAGGCGAACGCGCCGAGCGCGACCACGACGCGCAGGGTGGGCCTGATCAACGTGACCTCGCGGTGCAGCCACGGCGCGCAGGTGTCCCGCTCCGCCGGGGTGGGCTTGTTGTCCGGCGGAGCGCAGCGCACGGCGGCGAAGATCCGGGTGTCGCGCAGGGTCAGACCGTCGTCGGCGGCGACGCTGGTCGGCTGGTTGGCCAGGCCCGCGCGGTGCAGCGCGGCGAAGAGCACGTCGCCGGAGCGGTCCCCGGTGAAGATCCGCCCGGTGCGGTTGCCGCCGTGCGCGGCGGGGGCCAGGCCGAGAATGCCGATCCGCGCGTCGGGGATGCCGAAGCCCGGCACCGGCCGTCCCCAGTACTCCTGGTCGCGGAACGCCGCCCGCCTCGTCCGGGCGATCTCCTCCCGCCAGTCGACCAGGCGCGGGCAGGCGAAACAGTCGCTGACCGCGCCGTCGAGGTCGGCCAGGTCGGCCGCCCGCGCGGCGCGCGCGACCACCTCGACCGGGGTACGGGGCTCAGCCAAGCTTCGCCCGGAACTGTTCGAGGGTGCGGGCCCAGGCGGTGGCGGCGGCCCGCTGGTCGAAGCTCTCCGGCCGGTCCTCGTTGAAGAAGGCGTGTGCGGTGCCCGGGTAGTCGTACGTCTGGCAGGTGCCCCCGGCCGTCTCCACGGCCCGGCGGGCGGCCTGCACGCCGTCGGCGGTGGAGGTGCCGTCCGCCTCCGCACAGTGGATGACGGCGGCCTTGCCCGCGTACCCGTTCCACTGTGGGCTCATCCCGTCCCAGGGCAGTCGCGGGTAGAAGGCGGCGGTCGCCACGATCCGCTCGGACCGGGTGGCCGCCCAGAGGGCCAGGCTGGCGCCGGCACAGAACCCGACGCAACCGGCCTTGCCGGCGACCTCGGGCCGGCCGGCGAGGTACTCCGCCGCGACGGCGACGTCCGCCGCCGCCTCGTCCATCTGCGCGCTGTTCAGCATCTGCCGGGGCTCACTCGGCCGGCTGGCCGGCTGGCCGTGCCGGAAGTCCGGGGCGAGGGCGACAAAGCCGGCCTCCGCGAACCGGTCCACGACCGACCGGATGTGGGGCACGAGGCCCCACCAGTCCTGGATGACCACGACCGCCGGACTGGACGCGCCAGCGGCGGGTATCGCGAGATACCCCTCGCGCGTCCCCCCGTTGCTGGCGTAGCTCACCATCTCGCCCATCGGGTCCTCCTAGCGGTCAGTCAACGCTGGCTGGTCGCAGGGTGTGCCTACGTGCCGGTAGCCTGCCACGCGCCGGGCGGCTTGGGGAAGACGCGCGAATAGTGGTATTCACCTCCGTTCACCGGGTCGCCGGGGCGGGCCGGATCAGCTCCGGGGGGCGAGGCAGAGCAGATAGCCGGTGCCGCCGGGCGGGACGCTGCTGTACGTGTAGTAGGTGCCGCCCCGGGCGACAAAGGTCTCGCACTGGAGGCCGTCGCGTGCCCGCTCCGCGCTCTGCCCGTCGAGCCGCCCCACCACGCCGTAGACGGCCTCCGGTGAGGAGCAGTCGACGACCCGCGCCGTCGCGGACCGGTGCTGCCCGCTCTCGGCGACGTCGGGCAGGCGGGCCAGGCAGTCGCCGACCCGGGCGGAGGCGGCCCGGTCGGGCGCGAGCAGCCGGCCGGCCACGTCGTACCGCAGCCCGAGCACGACCAGCGTCCCCACCAGTACGGCCACCACGCCGAGCACGGTCAGCACCGGCAGCAGGGGGTGCCGGCGGGCTCCGCCCTCCGGATCGTCGCCGGGACCTTCGTCGGGGCCGGCGTGTTCGCCCGCCGGGGCCTCCGTCGACGCCGCCGAGCCGGTGTCGGCCGGCCCCCGGGTGGTGGTCTCGGTCTCGGCCGGCGTGAGGGTGCTGAGCTGCTCGTTCACGTGCTGTCCTTCCGGGGCTCCAACAGCGGACACGATAGCGACGAGCCACTCGTTCCCGCTGTCCCCTGGGACGTGACGTCCGTCCCTCGTGGACGGAGCGCGGCCGGCGCCGCGACGACGGCTACTTCCCGCCCGGGCCCCTGCCTTTGGACTTCGGGTCGTGGTGGAACCACCACCAGCCGAGCCAGACCAGCGCCAGACCGAAGATGACATACAGCACCGCGAGCAGCATCTCACCGAGACCCATCGGAGTCCTCTCCCCCGCCGGTCAGCGCCGGCTGTTGAAGCGGCTGGCCTGCACGATGGCGTCGTTTACCGAGCGCGACACCGTCTCCAGCACGCCGTCCATGCTCTTACGGATGTCGCGAGTCTCGCCGAGCACGTCGCCGAGATCGCTGGTGCCGAGCGTGTCCGACATGGCCCGGGCGATGGCTTCCTGCAGGCCCTGCTGCGCGCCGTTGAACGCCTCGGTGATCAGCTCGGCGAGGGCGTAGGAGTCCAGGCGCATGGCCCGGGAGTTGATGTCCAACTGCCGGAGCGTGCCGTCCGCGCCCAGCTCGACGGAAACCATCCCGCCGTCGGTGACGTGTCGGCAGGTGACCTCGGCCAGCAGCGTCTCCACCTCCGACAACTGCTGCATCCGCTGCTCGCTGTCGCGCAGGATGCGCTCCAGGTCCACCATGTTCGGGTCGTTCATGTCAGACTCTCCGCTGCCCTGGTGGTGGATACGTCAGTCGCCCTTGACCTCGAAGCGCTACGGTGCCTCGTAGTCGATTTGGATCTTTTTGAAGTCGAGCGCGGCGGGGATGCTGTCGTTCCGCGAGCCGATGTTGACCCACCCGTAGGCGACGGCGCCGAACATCGCTGCCACGGCCGCTGTCAGGCCGGCGAGCAGTGTGGCGACCTTGGTGGAGACCGCGGTCACGGCCAGCCCGATCTGCGCGATCGCTGCCCGCGCGGGGGCTGTGGTGAGCGGAATGACGAGGAGCGCCAGCAGACCGATCAGGATGGCCAGGCAGGCTAGGAGGAAGGCGAGCAGCGCCACGTACGAGACCATGTAGGTGTTGGAGATCACCTCCAGGGTGCCGGCGATGTCGCTGACCGCGCCCTTGAACTGCAGGATCTCGCCCTTGAAGTTGGTGAAGGAGGCGGCGAACGCGTCCTTGTCGTCGGCCTTCCAGTCACCGCCCTTGCCGAGCGCACCGTCCAGGTGGGCGGCGAACGAGGTGAGGTCGTTCGCCATCTCCTTCCAGGCCGTTGCCGCATCGGACATGTCGTTCGGGTTGGCCGCCATGCTGCCCACCGCGACCAGGGCAAGGACGGCGGTCTTCGCGATCTTCGCGTTCGCCTCGACCGCCTGCTTGACGGCCGCGAAGATCAGGAGGTTACCCGGGTTGAACACGCTCGCCACCCCCTTTCCACTCGGCTAACTCGACACCACGGTGTTCGCGTCCTCGACTTTGATCCAGTTGTCCCGCGCGGTGGCCAACTCCTTCAGATAGTCGTCGATGGTATTACGGACCTCGTCGAGCGCCGTCGCGGCCTTCTCGCGGGTGTCGCCGTAAGCCAGGGCGAGTGGAGTGCCGATCACACCGAAGTGCGGGAAGGGAATCTCGGTCTCCGCGAGCCTGGCCTTGATCGCGTCGATCCCATTCGGGCCGGACACGACGTTCTTCTGGAGGTGTTCCCGGATGTCCTCGATCGCTTCCGACGAGACGTGCTTGCTGGTCATCCGAAATCAACGCTCCTTCGTCGACGGCCCGCAGGCGGCACCGGGCAAACTCTAGCAAAGACGCCCGCCGGTGCCGACCCACGAGATTCTCCCCCGGTGAGCTCCGATGACCGACCCCATGTGCCGGATATTGCGCCTGTAGAACAAATGATAAGCGCGATATACCGTACAAAAGGTTGATCAATCGGGGTGCCCGGCAAGCCGGACACCCCGATTGCGGTGCGTCGTCGCCTCAGGAGGAAGTGGGCACCGGGGTCGGGGCGAGGGCCGTCGGCAGGGGCGCGAGGGGCGGCGGCGCCGAGCTCGGGGCCGGACCGGCCGTGGTGCCCCCGGACGGGGTCGGCGCGGAACCGCCGGACGGTCCGTCGGTCGGGGTCGGGGCCGGGGCCGGGGTCGGCGGAACGGGCGACGGGCGCGGCCCGACCGGCCCGGAACGGAACGGCGCATGCTCCGGGCAGTACGGGTACGCGGGCACTCCCTGATTCGACTCGGGCAGCCCCTCGCGCACGCACTCCCGGTACCCGAGGCGGATCGGGTTGCCGTCCTGGTCGAACAGGCGGGCGTTCTCCACCAGCCGCCCCTCGCTGTCGTAGACGAAGACGTCGCGGACGAACGGCACCTGTTCCGAGGTGGGCTGGTAGCCGGACTCGTTCCAGCCGAGCCGGTCGTCCGCGTTGACGAACCCGGCGAACGCGAAGACGGCGAGGACCGCGGTGCCCGCACGGACCGCGATCCGGGGCCAGCGGCCCAGCGTGGGGGTGCGCCTGCCCAGCCACACCGAGGCCACCACGCAGACGGCGAGCAGCAGCAGCGCGGCGAGCGTGCTGCCGCCCAGCCTCGGCAGCAGCCCGAACGACGCCCCCGTGGTGACCATGGTGATCAGCATCGCCGCGAGGTATCCGCGCAGGACCCACCAGGCGGGGCGGAGCAGCCGCAGGTACTCGCTCGCCGAGGCGTACCCGAGGATCGGGCCGAGATTGCGGTCGGCCACCCGCAGCCGGGCGCGCAGCGAGGCCGCGACGGCAGCGGCCCGCTGGTCCAGGTTGCGGGCTGCGGCCGGGCCCCCCGCCCCGGCCGCCGCCCGCAGCTCCGCCGCGTACGCCTCGGGCGTGCCCAGCCGGTCGGCCAGCGGCTCGTCGCCCTCGGCGGCCACCTCGGCCAGGTGCTCGGCCAGGTCCTCGGTCAGCTCGTCCCGGACCGCGGGCCGCAGGTCGGCCAGCGCCGCCCGGACCCGCGTCACGTAGTCCGCGATCTCCTGCTCCATGACGGTCATGCCGTCACCCCCCGATCGTCGAGCAGCGTGTCCATGGTGGTGGCGAACGAGCGCCAGATCTTGCCGGAGCGGGTCAACTGGTCCCGGCCGGCCGCGTTCAGCGAGTAGTACTTGCGGTGCGGGCCGGACTCGCTCGGCACGACGTACGTGGTCAGCAGGCCTGCGGCGAAGAGCCGCCGCAGCGTGCCGTAGACCGACGCGTCGCCGACCTCGTCCAGGCCGGCTTCCCGCAGGCGACGCATGATGTCGTAACCGTAGCCGTCCTCCTCCCGGAGCACGGCCAGGACCGCGAGATCCAGCACGCCCTTCAACAGCTGTGTGGTGTCCACGCATTACACACTAGTGCGCAATGCGCAGTAGCGTCAAAGAGAAACGCCGCGCGGGTCAGGTCGCACGCCGCGCCGCGCCGTCCGCGACCCGCAGCAGATCCCGCAGTACGTGCACCAGCGCGCGAACCTGCGCCAGGTCGATCGGCCAGCGCTCCGGGTCGTCGCCGGCGGACAACTCCAGCAGCACACCGGGCGGGCAGAGCCGCTTCAGGATCGCGGGGGGAAGTTCACGACACCACCCGCCAAAGCTGGTTCTGGTTGCTGCTGCACACGCCATAGGTGACCTGCTGGCCGGGGCCCTGGGAGGTCAGGCACCCGCTCGTGTTCCGCTTGCGGAGCTGACGCCTCGCCGAGTCGTAGACCCACCCGAAGCCGTTTCCGCCGCCGACCGATGACAGCACGCCGACCCCGTCGTAGCCGACGGTGAGCTGCTTGGCCGGTGCGGACTTCACGACCAGGGCATCGTCGGACGACTCGAGTTGCCATCGCTGGCTGGGGAGACTCCGCCAGGCGATGGTCACCACCTTCGAGCCGTCGCTCGTGCCGGTGGCGCTGAGCACGGTTCCGTCGGAGCTCACGATCACCATGCTGTCGGGGTTGAACGGTCCCGAGGGCAAAGCCGAGGTGCGCGGAGTGGCCTTGGTCGGTTGCGCGGTGCCCGGATCGCCCTTGTCCCGCGTCGGGCCGGCCGAAGGGCTGCCAGCCGCCAATGGGCCACCGCCGGGCGCGCCGGTCGTACCGGGCGCGTGGGGAACGTTGGGAACGTTGGAAGGGCGGGCGGCCCCGCTGGCAGGTGGGGCGGAGGCGGCCACGACGGCAGCAGCGGTCGGTGAACTGTCGGCCGAAGGATCGCGGGGTGGCGCGCCGCCATCGACGAGATAGGCCCCGCCCAGTATCACCACGAGCACGCCGATCGCCGCGGCGATAGCCGGTCGACGCCATTTCCGGCGCCGGGTGTCGGTCGGCGGCATGGCTTGGGTCGTCAGATCCGGTGGCTTCGTCAGCTGCGCGGCGGCCGGCTCGGGAGCGGTATCCCGTCCGAGAGTGAGGGTGGTGAGCCCGTCCGGGCCGATCGACGCGGTGGCGGTCAGGGTCGGTGCGGGGGTGGTCAGGGTCGGTGCGGGGGTGGTCAAAGTCGGTGCGGGGGCGATCAGAGTTGGTGCGGGGGTGGTCAGGGTCGGTGCGATGCCGGGCGGCCTGAGCGGGATGGTCAGAGCGGCCCCGATCTGGGGAAGGGTCTCCTCAAGACCTTCGGGCAGCCAGCCCTGGCCGGCGGCTGCCGCGCTGCGGTCGATGTAGGCGGTGATGACGTCCTGCGGCGTGGGTCGCAGACGCGGCTCCTTGGCCAGGCACCGGCTGATCAGCTCCCGCAGTCCCGGATCTGTGATGCCGTCGAGAGTGGGTTCGTCCTGGGTGACGCGGTAGACGAGTTCCACGTCGCTGCCGGCGCGGAAAGGAGCCTTCCCGGTGGCGGCGAAGGCGACGACGGAGCCGAGCGCGAAGACGTCCGTGGCGGGTGTCGATCGCTCGCCGCGCAGCTGTTCCGGTGACATGTAGGACGGGGTGCCCATCCGTACGCCGGTCTGGGTGAGGTCGAGCTCGCCGTCGGCCCGGGAGATCCCGAAGTCGATGACGCGGGGTCCATCGGCGGCGAGCAGCACGTTGCCGGGCTTCAGGTCGCGGTGGACGATGCCGGCGCCGTGAATGGCGTTGAGGGCTTCGGCCACCCCGGCGGCGAGCCGCCACACGCCGTTCAGCGGCAGCGTTCCGTGGCGCGCGACGGCGACGGCGAGATTGGGGCCCGGCACGAAGGCGGTCGCCAGCCACGGGCGGGCGGCTTCGGAGTCGTGGCTGAGCACGGGGGCGGTGAAGACGCCCCCGACCCGCCTGGCGATCGAGGCCTCACGCGCGAATCGGGCACGGAACGAGAAATCAGTCGAGTAGGGGTCCTTGACGACCTTCACCGCCATAGCCCGACCGGCCTGGGTCACTCCGAGGTAGACGCGGCCCATGCCGCCCTCGCCTATCCGGCCGAGCAGCCGGATGTCGCCAACCGAGCGGGGATCCTCCGGTTCGAGAGGGAGGAACTCCAGCCCCAGAGCGGGCAGGGTCGGGATGATGTCGCTCACTCGGCGCCCCCTCGTCGTCGCAGCGATGCTACAGAGATGGAAAGGGCTGCGACGCATCGGCGTTGTCTGATCACGATGGCCAGGTGATCGACGCCCCTTCAGCGCGATTCATTCACCACGGTGAGCGCTCGACATCGTCACCGTGGCCACCGCCGGGCGCTCACCCTCGACCAGGTCGCCGCGTTGTGGGGCCTCGACGCCGGCCCGCGCGACAAACACGGTGGCAGTCCGACACTGGCGGGGGCGCACTACGCTGCGGCCCACTTCATCGAAAGGAACAACCATGCGCAGGACGCTGCTGCCGCTGGCCGCGCTCGCCCTGGTCCTCGTGGCGGGCGGGTGCAAGATCGAGGTCAACGGCGCCGCCACGCCGGGCCCCGGCGGTACCACCGTGCCGTCGGACTCGCCGGTGGCCGACCCGCCGTTCGGCGACGGCAGCAGCGCGAACGACAACGTCTCGCCGCCCGCCGCGCCGCCCGCGAAGGTCCCCGCGCTGACCTGCGACCAGGTGGCCGAATCGGAGTTGGGCAGCACCAAGGTGCGGTACAACAACTACCCCGACCCGATCCCGCTGACCGAGGGGCGCTGGGCCGGTGAGGACGGCGTGGTTGTCGCCCTGCAACCGCCGTGCGCGATCGGTGACCTGACCGGCGACGGCGCCGCCGACGCGCTGCGCGCGATCATGCTCGACGGCGGCGGGACGGGCAAGTTCTGGGGCATCGTGCTCTGGCGCAACGTCAAGGGCGCCCCGGCCTATGTCGGCACGGTCGATCTCGGCGACCGCACCCCGATCGAGAAGGTCACCATCAGTGCCGGCCAGGCGCAGGTGGTCTACCTGACCCGACCCGACGACGCCTCAATGGTCGAGTTGGTGATCGAGCGGACGGCCACCTACCGGCTCATTGGCGACAAGCTGGAGGAGATCGGGTACGTCGACAAGCCGCATTCCTAGTCCGCGCTGACCCGGAGGGCTGAGTAACCGGCACCCAGCCCCCTGACGCCGGGGTGGATCGGTGCGATCTCAGAGTGGAAACATCGGCTCCTGCCGGGTCGACCTACCCTCTTTTGGCCCCTATGGAGCTGCCCCGTTTGTGCTATCGACGGAGCGGGAGCGCAGACGGGACAGCTCCATAGGGGCGGCAGGCATGTCCCCCACCAAACCGGCATGCATTCGCCGGACTACCCAATGTGGGAGACGACATGGACGGCTTGGCGGCGACTTCCGGGGCATTCGCAGAGGCTGTGGGATAGCTGAGGTCCGGCGAGACCGAGGCCCCTCCCGCATGCCGTGCACCACGAACATGCGCGCCATTTTCGGCGCCAAGCCGAAGCCGCGACTGACCGCACGGGAGATCTTGGAAGGAAACGGCCCCTCCAGGGGCCGTTTCCTTCCAAGATCTCCGATCATCCTAAGATGTGGAACGGAGTTCCTGGATGGTGGAGTTAGTTGGGGTGGGATCCGCAGGGTTGGGGCGGGGCCAGTGCGGCGGGACGGGGCTTCCGTGGGACGGGAGCGGCGGCGGGACGGGTGGCCGATTGCGCGGTGGCGACGCGCACGCTTGAGGTCGGCGCGTGCGATCTCGTTACCGAGGCCGGATTCCTGCCGGAGACATCCGCGCACCGGCCTTGATATGCGCGGTACCGGACACTCCGCGACTCTGCCCGGGCCCTGGGCTTCACCCCGCCCGCGCACGAGACCGGGATACAGGGTGACGTTGGGCCAGCCGCTCACCCGCCGGCTTGTCCAGCCACTGCAACCCAGCGAACTGACGAACAGAGACCGCCGGGCAATCGCGTCCCCACGCCGGTCGAGCTGGTAGCCGTCCGCCCAGATCCACCCCTCGTAGGTGGGCCAGTCGTGAACCCGAATGACACGGAACACGATCGGCTTCACGAACTGAACACTGGCCACCCGGGTGAGGTGGAGGACGTCTCCCGACTTCGGCAACCGGGGCTCAGTCATCGGACTTGTCCGGGTCAAGCAGGTTCGTCATGATTTCTTGAGACTCCAGCAGGAGACCAATCCACGCCAGATGCCGTTCCGACATGCCTGGATCGACAGGGCGGTTGCGGCTTTTCAGCTCCAGAACGCCCGCCTGGACCCACGCCCCCATGTACGTGATGGCCTCATTGGGAGCTTTGGCGAATTCCTTCAGCATGGCCGCTTGGCGCGGGAGGCAGGGCCACGGCTCCCCGCACCCGAGACACGGCCCACCCGGGTACTCCGGGGGGTGGTCCTCCATCACGGCCGGCCCTCGCCGACGCCCCCGTGGCCGATCTTGGGGGCGTGCGGGCGGACGGCCTGAGGTTGGCGGCCATGAACGGCGGCAGCGTTCGGCGTAGTCATCCCCCGATCGTGGTACCGATGTAGGCGATCGTCAACCCCGGTCGCCGTTACCGATCGTCGGACAATCGCCGATACCTACCGTCAACCCATGGGCGAGTTCGTGGGGATCGCTGAGATACGAGGCATGCTCGGCGGCGTGTCGCGTGCCCGTGCATCCGTGGTTGCCTCCCGGCGTGACTTCCCCGCCCCCTACCAGGTGTTGGTGATGGGGCAGATCTGGCGGAAGACCGACGTCGAGAAGTGGATCAAAGAGCACCGGCCAGACCTGGCGACAGACTGACAAATACGGCCCCGCATCCGGTCGGGGACCTGTCCTTCGGCCCCTGTGAAGCTGCCCCGTCCACGCGCCCACTGCGTCGATAGCACAAACGGGGCAGCTCCATAGGGCCCAACGGGAGGTAGGCCGGCCCGGCAGGAGCCGCCCGGCAGGAGCCGACCCGGCGAACGCCGATGATGTCGGCAGCGCGGGCATCCCACGGGGACCTGCCAAGCCGAAGAGCCCTGGACCCTGACCCGATCGAAATCATGCTCGAACACGGATGCAGTGGCATCGGGCGCGCGGGGAGGCCACTCGATCCCAGCTCGAGCATGATCTTGGGCGACGGGCCGACCGATCACGCCGGCGGCGGGCCGACCGATCACGCCGGCGGCGGGCCGGCCGATCACGCCGGCGGCGGGCCGGCCGATCACGCCGGCGGCGGGCCGGCCGATCACGCCGGCGGCGGGCCGGCCGATCACGCCGGAAACAGGCCGACCGATCACGCCGGCAACGGCGGCCGGACGCCGGGCCGGAGCAGCGGCGATGCCGGGGGTCGGCTAGCCGGCGGCGGGCAGCAGGCTCCAGGCGATGCCGTCGAGGATGTCGTGCTCCGAGGCGACCACCGAGGACATCCCGGCGCGCTCCATGATCACCCTGAGGACCAGGGCGCCCGCGCCGATCACGTCGGCCCGGCCCGGGTGCATGACCGGGGTGGCGAGCCGCTGCTCGCGGGTCTTGCCGAGCAGGTCGGCGGTCACCCGGGCCACTTCGTCGTACGAGACCCGGGCGTGGTGGATGCGCTCCGGCTCGTACTCGGTCAGGCCCTCGGCGAGGGCCACGACGGTGGTGACCGAGCCGGCGAGCCCGACCAGGGTGGCGGCCTGCCGCCCCGGCACCGCCTCCAGCGCGCGATCCACGGCGGCCGTGATGTCGGCCTGCGCGGCGGCGACCTCGGCCGCGCCGGGCGGGTCGCCGTGCAGGTGCCGCTCGGTCATCCGGACGCAGCCGATGTCCACCGAGATCGCTGCCTCGACGCCGCCGGAGCGGGTGCCGACCACGAACTCGGTGGACCCGCCGCCGATGTCGACGACCAGGTACGGCGCCTTCGCGTCGGCGGGCAGGCCGCGCACCGCGCCGGTGAAGGAGAGCCGGGCCTCCTCGTCGCCGCTGACCACCTCGGGGGCCACGCCGAGGGTCTGCTCGACCATGGCCCGGAAGTCCCCGGCGTTGGAGGCGTCCCGGGACGCCGAGGTGGCGCACATCCGGACCCGCTCCGCGCCCAACTTCTCGATCTCGGCGGCATAGGAGGCCAACGCGACCCGGGTCCGCTCGATCGCCTCCGGCGCGAGCCGGCCGGTCCTGTCGACGCCCTGACCGAGCCGGACGATCTCCATCCGGCGGGACAGGTCGACCAGCGGCGCCTCCGGCCCGGCGGACGGGTCGGGCAGGTCGGCGACCAGCAGTCGGATCGAGTTGGTCCCGCAGTCGATGGAGGCCACGCGCGTCGTCACGGCAGCAACCCTACGGCAGCCGTCCCACCCCGGCCGGCTCAGCCGCCCGCCCCGCCGCCGGCCGGACGCTCGATGATCGACGGCGACGCGCGAGGCGGAACAGGTCCGGCAGCCACAGGGCGACGCCGACGAGCAGCAGCGCCGACAGCAGCGGCAACCGCCACCACCAGCGAACCGTGGCCGGGGGCGGATCCGGCGGGTCGGCCACCCACGGGCGGGCGGTCTTCGACCAGGCGAGGAACGCGTCGCCGATCGGCAGGACGCCGAGGGCGTACCGGCGGGTCCACGGGGTGTCGGCGGGCAGGCCCACCAGGTCGCCGTAGTTGGCCAGCGCCCCGGCGAGCGCGGCGTCGCCCTGGGACTGGGCCGCGCCGAGGGTGACCACGGTGGCCGACAGGCTCACCCCGAGCAGCAGCGGCCCGGAGTCCACGTCGCCCGGCCCGTCCATCCCGTGCGGGTACTCCCGCACGGCCGGGCCGAGCCCGAGCGGCGTGGCCACGAACCGGTCCCGGAAGCGCAGGTACTGCTCGCGGGCGAACGCCGGATCGACGTCGACCAGGAAGCGCTGGATCATGCTCTGCGACGTGGCCCGGGCCACCTCGGCCGGGGCCCCCGTGGCCAGGTCCACCCGGTGCGGCAGCAGCCCGGTCCCCGGGTCGAGGCGCTGTCGCACCCCGTCCAGCCAGCGCGTCACGGTGCCGGCGAAGCGGGGCGGGAGCAGCGCGTCGTGCAGCCGCAGCGAGGCGATCGCCACCGTCGAATCCACCGGCCACGCCTGCCCCGGGTACGCGGCCAGGTACGGCGAGGCGGACCCGTCGAACGCCGCCCCGACGGCCGCCGACGCCTCGGCGAACCGGGCCGCCTCGGCCGGGTCGCGCCGGTCCGCCGGTTGCAGGGCGAGCACGCCGCCGCGCAGCCAGTTCGTCCAGCCCTGATAGAAGACCCCGTACGCCGGGGTCAACTCGGGGCTGAACGGTTCCCGCCCGGACGGGGATTCCAGTCGGGCCAGCGCCCACCGGGCCTCACGCAGCGCCGTCTCCCGCTCCGCCTCCGGGGACCGCAGGCCCTGCTCCACACGGGCCAGCCCGTACAGAGCATGGGCGAAGAACCAGCCCTCCGGGAACATCGCCTGTGCGTCGGTGCCCGCGCCGTCGTCCAGCGCCGACCGGAGGAACGTCAACTGCCGGGCCACCCCCGGTGGCTGCTCGTCCGGGCCGGCGGTCGCGGGCATGAGCAGGCGTACCGCACCGAGCAGTGCGACGGCGCTCAGCAGCGCCGCGAGCACTCGGAACGTCGGACGCAGGATCGCCATCCGGGCAGCATGCCCCGAAACCGCCCACCCGCGCCACAGCTGAGCGCCGAGGGGCCGACCGCCTGGAGCGCGGGTACCTGTCGGAATCGGTGCCACGGATTACAGGGACGGCGGCGGGATTTCGGCACGCTGAAGCCCGGCACCCGAGCGAATCTCGTAGCAACCGAGCGCCGGTCAGAGGCGCAGCAGCATCCGGGTGTTGCCGAGGGTGTTGGGCTTGACGCGTTCGAGGTCGAGGAACTCGGCGACGCCCTCGTCGTACGAGCGCAGGAGCTGCTCGTAGACCGGCTGCGGCACCGGTGCGCCGTCGATCTCGGTGAAGCCGAACGAGCCGAAGAACCGGGTCTCGAAGGTGAGCACGAAGATCCGGGCCACCCCGATCTCCCGGGCGGCGTCGATCAGCTCGCCGACGATCCGGTGCCCGAGCCGCCGGCCCCGGCACCTGGGGTCCACGGCGACCGTGCGGATCTCGGCCAGGTCCTCCCACATCACGTGCAGCGCACCGCAGCCGAGCACCGCACCGTCGCCGTCGACCGCGACCCGGAACTCCTGCACGTGCTCGTACAAGGTGACGGTGGCCTTGCTGAGCAGCCGCCGGTCGTCGGTGTAGGTGTCCACCAGCTGCCGGATGCCGCGCACGTCGGAGGTGCGGGCGCGACGCACCACGAGCTCGTCGGGCGCCGGCATCGTCACTCGCCCGCCGGCACGTCCACGCAGGGGCCGGCGGCCCACCACTGCTCCACCAGCTCCAGCGTCTCGTCGCCGAGCGGGTTGACCCCCGGACCCGCGCCGAGGGCGTGGCCGAGGTGCACGTGCAGGCACTTCACCCGGCCGGGCATGCCGCCCGCCGAGATGCCGGCGATCTCCGGCACCTCGCCGATCGCGGCCCGGCGGGCCAGGTAGTCCTCGTGCGCAGCCCGGTACCGGGCGGCCAGCTCCGGGTCGGTGGCCAGCCGCTCGGCCATCTCCTTCATCAGCCCGGCCGACTCCAGCCGGCTGCACGCGGCGGTCGCCCGGGGGCAGGTCAGGTAGAACAGCGTCGGGAAGGGCGTCCCGTCGGTCAGGCGCGGGGTCGTCTCCACCACGTCGGGCAGGCCGCAGGGGCAGCGGTGGGCCACCGCCCGGGTGCCGCGCGGCGCGCGTCCGAGCTGGGCGGCCACCGCGGCCAGGTCACGCTCGGTGGCCGGTTCCCGCTCCGGCGGGGGTACGGATTCCGCCGCCGGGTGCTGCGGGGGTACGACAGTCACGGTGCCCATCTTTCGTCGGTGCTCTGTTGGCGCTGCGTTCACTGGCCGGGGCGGTCGGCGTTCGCGGCCCGCACGCTCGACCACAGGGTGTCGTACCAGGGATCGGGGGTCTGCGGCCGGGCGGGGGCCTTCCCGCCGCTCGCGTCCCGGGCCGCGCCGGCCGGATCGTTGAGCACGATCACCGGGACCTCGCCGGGGTAGACCATGTAGAACCGCTCCCGGGCCCGGATGCGGATGTACTCGGGGTCCTGCCACTTGGCCGCCTCGACGGAGCGCTCGGCGATGAGCTGCCGCTGGGCGGCCTGGGCCGCCTCCATCCGCTCGATGTCCGCCTGCTGGTCCAGGTAGACCCGGACCGGATAGGTGTAGGCGAGGGCGAGGGCGATCAGCACCGCGAAGAGCACGGTGGCCCGCCCGGTGAAGCGCCGGGGGTGGGGCGCGGAGAGCCGCTTCACGCTGCCGCCGGCCGCCGTGCGCCGGGCTGCGGCGGGACGGCTCGCGGAGCGAACCTGGTCGGCGGCGCGGGCCGAGCCGGGCGCCCGGCCGGCGGTACGCGCCTCCGCGCGGACGCCGTCGCGGACCGATGAGCGGGCGCGGGCCCCGCCCGGCCGACCGGTGCTACCCGGCCGGCGGGCGGGACGCTGACCACCCGGTGTGCGGCGCTGCTGCATCGTCACACCCCTCCCCCGAGGCTAGCTGGGCGTCTCAGGCGGAACGGTAACGCGGGAACGCGCCCGCCCCGGCGTACCGCGCCGCGTCGGACAGCTCCTCCTCGATCCGCAGGAGCTGGTTGTACTTGGCCACCCGGTCGGAGCGGGCCGGGGCACCGGTCTTGATCTGGCCGCAGCCGGTGGCCACCGCCAGGTCGGCGATCGTGGTGTCCTCGGTCTCGCCGGAACGGTGGCTCATCATGCACTTGAAACCGGCCCGGTGGGCCAGCTCGACCGCGTCGAGGGTCTCGGTGAGCGAGCCGATCTGGTTCACCTTCACCAGCACGGCGTTGGCGGACTTCTCGGCGATGCCCCGGGCGATGCGCTGCGGGTTGGTGACGAACAGGTCGTCGCCGACGATCTGGATCCGGTCGCCCAGAGCGGCGGTCAGGGTGGCCCAGCCGCTCCAGTCGTCCTCGGCCAGCGGGTCCTCGATGGAGACGATCGGGTAGTCGCCCGCGAGCTTCGTGTAGTAGTTGCTCATCTCCTCGGCGGACTTCGCCGCGCCCTCGAAGGTGTACGTGCCGTTGTCGAAGAACTCGGTGGCGGCGACGTCCAGGGCGAAGACGATGTCGGTGCCCAGCCGGTACCCGGCCTTCTCGACCGCCTCGGCGATCAGGTCCAGCGCGGCGGCGTTGGTGGGCAGGTTCGGGGCGAAGCCGCCCTCGTCGCCGAGCCCGGTGGAGAGGCCCTTCTTCTTCAGCACGGACTTCAGCGCGTGGTAGACCTCCGCGCCGGAGCGCACCGCCTCGCGGAAGCTGGGCGCGCCGATCGGCGCGATCATGAACTCCTGGATGTCGACGTTGGAGTCGGCGTGCGCCCCACCGTTGAGAATGTTCATCATCGGCACCGGGAGCAGGTGCGCGTTCGGGCCGCCCAGGTAGCGGAAGAGGCTCAGCTCGGCGCTGCCGGCCGCCGCCTTGGCCACGGCCAGGGAGACGCCCAGGATGGCGTTGGCGCCCAGCTCGCCCTTGTTGTCGGTGCCGTCGATGTCCAGCATCTTCTGGTCGATCAGCCGCTGCTCGCTGGCCTCGTACCCGATGAGCTGGTCGACGATCTTGTCCTCGATGTTCGAGACCGCCTTCTCGACGCCCTTGCCCTGGTAGCGGCCGGCGTCACCGTCGCGCAGCTCGATCGCCTCGAAGGCGCCGGTGGAGGCGCCGGACGGCACCGCGGCGCGGGCGATCGTGCCGTCGTCGAGCCCGACCTCGACCTCGACCGTCGGGTTGCCCCGCGAGTCGAGAATCTCCCGGGCGACGATTCCCTCGATGGTTGCCACTGAGTCGCTCCTCGTATGTGTGGTTCCGGTCCGCTATGGGCCGCGACGGTGCGGCTGGGGCAGGTGTTGAACGCAGCGTATCGGGCGGCGGCTCAGCGCACCGCGTCGCCCGGCGTGCCGGCCCCGGGGGCGGACGTCGGACATTCCCGGATTCTCGGCCCTCAACCCGGCAACCGGTTTGCGTGACGTGGACCCGATCGACAAGGCTGGTCGCCATGCCCGCCGTCTCGACCACGCTCCGCGCGCTCACCCTGTCGGTCATCGCGTCACTTTCCGTGACCGGCTGTCAGGCCCTGGACGACGCCGGCCGGGCGTTCGGGCGATCGGACCTGGTCAACGACATCGTCGCCCGGCTGGACCGGGCGCTGGAGCTGACCTACTCGGCCGACTACCAGCTCTCCGGCGGCCAGACCGCCTCCATCGCCCAGACCCAGGACCCGGCCCGCTCGGCGTACGCCTGGCCGGGCGGGAGGCTGACCGTCACCGCCGAGGCCATCACCCGGTGCGAGGCCGGCACGGCCGGGACCGTGTGCACCCTGCTCGCCCCGCCCGTGACCACCGCGAAGCCCTCGGTGACCCTGTTCACCGAGGCCGAGCAGCGTGGCCTGGTCACCCCGCCGGTGGTGGTGGGGCTGCTCACCGAGGCCGCGCTGGACTCGGAGGCGGTCGTCGCCCAGCGCGGCACCACCATCGCCGGGCACCACGCCACCTGCGTGGACGTGCAGCGGTCGGCCGGCGACTTCACCGCCTGCGTGACCACCGAGGGCGCGCTCGGCAGCTTCACCGGCCAGCTCGACGGCCGGCCGACGGAGCTGGCCCTGACCCGCTACAGCGACACGGTCGACGGGGCGAGCTTCGAGCTGCCGGCCGGGGCCGTCGTCGTCGACCGCCGCTCCGCCGGCTCGTGACCACCCCGCCGACGACCCCCGACGGCGGCGGGTTCGTGCCGGGAGCGCAACGGTCCGGCCCGCCGCAGCCCGGGGACCTCGCCCTGGTGGTGGCCGGGCGGAGGCTGCTGACCGGCCCGGAGGGCTTCCCCCGGGTGGCCGAGCTGCCGGCCGACACCGCCTGGGTTCCGCTGGGCACCCTGGCCGGGGTGCCCGCCTGGGGCGCCGACCTGGCCGGCGAGGACGTCGATGCCGACCTGGCCGGCGAGGACGTCGACGAGCAGGCCCTCCCGGGCCGCTGGCGGAGCTGGCGGGCGCTCGCCGCCGAGCTGCCCACCCCCCTGGCCGACCTGGCCGGCCGGGCGCTGGCCGTGCTCACCTGGCGGCGTACCCACCGGTGGTGCGGGGCGTGCCGGGCAGAGCTGGCCGACGTGCCGGGCGAGCAGTCCCGGCGGTGCCCCGACTGCGACCTGTACGTGCCGATGCAGCTCTCCGCCGCCGTGCTGGTGGCGATCACCCGGCCCGGGCCGGCCGGCGGCCCCGACGAGCTGCTGCTGGTGCGGCACGCGGACGGGCCGCCGGAGCTGTGGGCGTTGGTCGCCGGCTACGTGGAAGCCGGCGAGTCGCTGGAGGCGGCGGCCCGCCGGGAGGTCGGCGAGGAGGTCGGGCTGACCCTCGGCGCGGTCTCCTACTTCGGCAGCCAACCCTGGGCGGTGTCCGGGCCGGGGGTGCTGCTGGCCGGCTTCACCGCGACCGCCGCCGACCCGGCCGCCGAGCCGGTCGTCGACGGGAAGGAGCTGACGCAGGCCCGCTGGTTCCCGCTCGACGCGCTGCCGGCCGAGCTGCCCTCGGCGTACTCGATCTCCCGGTGGCTGGTCGACCACGTCGCCGCCCGCCCGGCGGGCTGACCCGGCCCTCTGCTCACACGCCGAGCAGGGTGCGCAGGTGGCGCGGGGGCGGGCAGTCGTGGGCGAGCATCGCGTCGTGCCACTCGCGCGCCGACACCCCGGCGGGGCGCAGCGCGGCGATCTCGGCGATCTCGCTGTACCCGACGAAGTAGGTGGAGAGCTGGGTGGAGGTGAGCAGCGCCCGCCGCCACTTGCCGGCCGCCTCGCCCTCCTCCTGGAAGCCCCGGCCCGTCATCAGCGCGATCGCCTCGGACTCCGGCAGGTCGTCGCAGTGCACGAGCTGGTCGAGCAGCGCGTTGATGGTCATCCGGAGCTGCATCTTGAGCTGCTGCAACCGCACCGGCAGGCCGCCGAAGCCGAGGCCGACCATCAGCTCCTCGGCGTACACCGCCCAGCCCTCGATGAACGACCCGGACTCGGCGAGCGCCCGGACCCGGGTCGGGCCGGCGTACCGGCGGGCGTGGGCGAGTTGGAGGAAGTGCCCCGGCATCGCCTCGTGCACGGTCAGGTTGCGGATCATGTGGTCGTTGTACTCCCGGTAGAACGACTCGACCCGGGCCGCCGGCCAGTCCGCCGGGGTGGGCGCGATGCAGTAGAACGTCGGCACGTCCGCCGTCTCCAGCGGGCCGGGCGAGTCGCAGTACGCCACCGCCACGCCCCGGGCGAACTGGGGCATCTCCTGGATCACGCACGGGTCGTCGACCAGGGTGACCAGGTCGCGGGCGCGGACGAAGTCGGTCGCCTCGTCGAGGGTGACGGAGGCCAGGTCGACGATGGTGTGGTCGTCGGGGTGCTCGGCGGCCAGCAGGTCCAGCGCCCGGCGTACCGTCTCGTCGTCGCCCGCGCCGCCGACCAGCTCGACGGCCGCCTCGCGGATCTCGGCGGTGACCCGCTCCAGGTTGGCCCAGGCGCGGCGCTGCACCTCAGCGGCGCCCAGCTCGGTGTCGAGGGTGTGCCAGAGCCGGGCCTCCCACCGCCGCCGGCCGAGCCGGGGGTCGCGCCCCGGGCCGGCGTCGGCCGCCAGGCCGGTGCGCAGCCAGGCCACGAACTCCTCCAGCGCCGCGATCGCCGCGGTCGCCGCCGGCTCCACCCGGTCGTGCAGCGCGGGCGCCTCGGCCAGCAGCCGGGGCACCTCGTCGCGGACCAGCGCCGCCGTGCCGGCGAACTGCCCGACCGCCGTCTCGGCGTGCACCCGGGGCATGTCCCGCAGCGTCGCGCGCGCGGTCGCCAGGGCATCCGGTACGGCCGCGAGCCGGCCGGCCAGGCTGGTCAGCCGCACCTCGGCCGGGGCGTACGGGCGGGCGAGCGGGGCGTGCAGCAGCGGGCCCGGGTTGTGCCGCAGCGGGTCCCACTCGGGTGCCCGGATCTCGTCGGCCTCGAACAGCTCCCGGTCGACCAGGGCGGTGAGCAGGGCGTGGTCGACCCGCTCGTCGACGTCGAGGGCGTCCGGGTCCAGCTCGGCGAGCGCGTCGGCGGCGTCCCGGAGCATGTCCCGGTCGGCGGCGACGGCAGCGGCGGAGAGGTCCGGCAGCCGCTCGTCGCACCGGTGGTCGCCGGCGGACATGGCAAGGCCGGGCCGGCTCTCCAACAGGGCGTCGACGATCCGTTCGGCACGGGGTGCGAAGGATGACATGCGACGACCCTAGCGGGGAGCCGGCACCGGCGTTCGACATCAGTTGGGCCGGCTGCCCGCCTTGTCCACCACCCCCCGGCTCAGCACAGCGGTGGTGCCGGTGAGCATCCCGGCCTTACCGATCTTGGTGTCCCGGACCAGGTAGGACCGCTCACCGAGGTACTCGAGGCTGGTCCGGTCGAAGATCCACTCCGTGCGCGTGCCGAACCTGTCGTCGACGCGGCCCACGGCCACCCCGGTCCGCCCGGCGGCGTCGACGGACTTCGGCACCAGGACCACCCCCGGAATCCGGGCCGCCGCGCGGTAGAGGGCGGCGGTCACGAGTGGCGGCAGCAGGCTCTCCTGCAACGCCCGGCCGATGTATTCGAAGGCGCTGACATCCCTGGACGGGCCCTCCGACTTGACCTCGGCGTAGATGTGTCGAAGCAGCGCCTCCGGGTCGGTCGGGAGGCCGGCGTACCTGCTGTTCGGGGTGGAATTCCTCCACCGCTGCATCTCGCCCCGCTCGCGGACGAGCATGTCGCTGCCGACCTGGGGTCGCCACGCCTCGCGGTCGTGCACCTCGTCGAGCCTGCTGACCGTCGGGCGGCCGTCGCGGGCGAGCCGGGTGCTCGTCCAGGCGACCTTGCTGCGGGTGTAGACGAACTGGCCGGCGGCCACCGGCACCGCCGGCTTCGCGGCGGCCGCCCCGGCGACCTGTTCCATCAGCAGCTCCACCTGGGCGGCCTCGCCGGGCTGGTTCGCCGGGTTGCCCCGCTCGGAGTCCCCCCAGGGCAGCGCAACGGTGGCGACCAGCACGGCGGCCACAGCGGCGGCGGCCACCGGTGGGGCGAGCCACGCCAGCAGACGTCGGGGCCGGGGCGACGGCCGGGCCGGGGATGCCGCCGGAGACTGGGTGATCTCGTGCATGAAGGCCTCCTTCAGGACGCGATGACGGTCGGCGGACAACTCCCGCTCCGACGGTGGTGGCACCAACCGGGCGAGGGCGCTGCGCTCCGCAGGATCAAGCCGTGGGTTCATCGGTTCATCTCCTGGATCGACCGGGCCACGGATACGCGGCCACCCTGTACCTGTCCGCGAACCGGCGCGGGTTCCCGAGCCGGGGGCGGGGAGAGCGCCGGGGCCGGGTCGAGTGCCCGCTCGGCCAGGGCGCGCAGTTTCGTCCGGGCCCGGGACAGCCGGGACCGGACCGTGCCGACCGGCACCCCGAGCGCCTCGGCCGCGGTGGCGTAGTCCAGCCCCGACCAGACGCAGAGCGCGAAGACCTCCCGTTCGGCCGGCCGCAGGGCGCGCAGCGCCGCCCTGGCCGCCACCAGCCGGTCGACGTCGTCCATCCGGTCGGTGACCGCTTCGGCGAAGTCCGGGACGGTGTCGGCGCGCGGGATCCGGGCCAGCGCGGCCCGGTGCCGTCGGGCCGCCCGGCTCGTGTTGCGCAGCACGTTCGTGGCGATGCCCAGCAGCCACGGGAGCACGCTGTCGCCGTCGGGCCGCAGCTTGCCGCGCAGTCGCCAGGCCTCCAGGAACGTCAGTGAGACCACGTCCTCGGCGGTGCTCCGGCAGCCCGTCGACCGGAACGCGTGCCGGTGCACGGCATGTGCATGTTCCTCGAACAGCTGCCCGAACGCTCCTGCGTCGCCAGCACGAAGCCGGGCGCGATATGAACTGTCCACACCCTGTTCTGTCCGCTCGCCCGCCCGGGTTCCCGCCGGGCCGGCACGAGACGGCGGATCGGGGTCTCCGGCGGCGCAGAACTTCGCCAGCCAACCTCCGCGCCGGGCCGCACGCCGTCCGCCGCCCGGTTGTCTCCCAGCAGGCCGGCGACCTGGCCGGTTGGGGCCTGTCGCGGCCGGTCCCGCGCCGGCGGGTCAGTCGGTGCCGGTGGCCCGTTCGGCGGCGCGGACCGCGTCCGCGTACGCCAGGGCGGCGCGGCGCAGGGCCGCCTCCGGGTCCAGGCCCGCCTCACGAGCGGCCGCGACCGTGGCCAGCAGGCTCGCGCCGAGTCGCGCCTCCGGGTCGGCCTGGGAGTCGGCCAGGGGCGGGGGTACGGCCAGGCCGGCGCGGGCGGCACGCTCAAGGATCTTGCCGGCCAGGGCGAGCGCGGGCAGGCTCGGCGCGATGCCCTCCAGCACCGAGTCCCGGGCCTTCTCGTCCCGTTTGATCCGCTCCCAGTTGGCGGTGATCTCGTCCAGGGTGGTGGCCTGGTCGTCGGCGAAGACGTGCGGGTTGCGCCGGACCATCTTGTCCACCAGGCCGCCGGCCACGTCGTCGACGTTCCACCGCTCGCCCTCGGGCAGCTCCTCGGCCAGCCGGGCGTGCAGCAGCACCTGGAGCAGCACGTCGCCCAGCTCCTCGCGGAGCGCGTCGGTGTCGTCGGCGCCGATGGCGTCGTACGCCTCGTAGCACTCCTCGATCAGGAAACCGGCGAGGCTGCGGTGGGTCTGCGCCCGCTTCCACGGGTCGCCGCCGGGCGAGGCCAGCCGGTCCATCACCTCGACGGCGTCGAGCAGCCGGGCCCCGGGCGGGTCCCACGAGCCGTACATCAGCTCCAGCTCGGCCAGGCCCGGCTCCCGGGCCAGCCGAAGCCCGAGCTCCCGGGCCAGCGTCTCGTCGCCCACCGGGCCGGCCAGCCAGACCACCGCGCCGTGCGCCGCCGCCGCGTTCAGCAGCGCCGGCGTCGCCGGGCCGTCCGGCACGGTCACCTCGCCGCCCGCCGCCCGCACGGCGGCGGTCAGCTCGCTCTCCGCCCCGGCCAGCACCGGATTGCCGCGTACGACGTCCCAGGCGGCGGCGGTCAGCAGCCCGACCGGGAGCCGGGGCGAGGTGACCAGCAGGACGATCCGGGCTGTCATACCCCGGGGGTCGCCGGAGCAGCCGACTCCGTGGCCGGGGCCTCGGGGGTGGAGATGTCGGTCACCGGGCCGTCCTGACCGATGTACGGCAGCGAGTAGAAGACCAGCGACTGACCGGTGCTGACCACCGACGGCACGCCGATCGGCCGGTACTGGGGGTGGATCGAGGTGCCGGCCTTCTCCGCCTCCTCCTGGAGGGCCGAGCTGAGCGCGGTGGCGCCGCGCACGAAGCCGCCCTCGCCGCCCTCGCCGGTCTCACCGAACATCTTCCGGACCTCGGCGACGCTCAGCCCGGGCTGGATCGCCCCGGCCTTCTCGATGGCGCCATAGACAGCCATGATCGACTTGTCGCTGACCTCGACCGCGGGCAGCTTCTCGCCCAGCACGGTGGTGATGTCCACCCACTCGCCCCACAGCTTCGCGTACTCGGCGGCGGCCGGGATCCGGAGCTGCTGCTCCAAATCCTCCGGCTTGACCTCGTCGGGCACCTGGAGGCCCTGCTTGGCCACCACCCGCTTGCCCAGATCGATGCTGACCAGCAGGTTCAGCACGTCCTGCCGGGTCACCGAGGAGCGCAGCTGCTCCGGCGACGGCTTGGCCCCGGTCTGCCCGACCTCGGCGCTCATGGCGGCGGCATACATCGACTGGGCGTTGTCGTAGATCTCGTCCACCCGGTCGATGGAGTACCTCGTGTCGCCGACGTACGCGGCGACGTCCGGCGCGGACTTCCCGCACGCACCGAGGGAGAGGACACCGAGGGCCGCGACGCTGGCGGCGGCGATGAGACGGCGAGCACGCATGGCCGTCACTCTCTCATGCGTGCCCACCGGCTATGACGCCGCCCACCGGCTCACCGACTCACCGGGCGCCGGCCCCGGCCGGCCGGGACGCGGGGGCAGGATCGCCCAGCAGGTCGGACAGGAGCTGCGCGCACCACTCCAGCAACGCCTGGTCCCGCAGCGGCTCGCCGCCCATCCGGCGGGTGCTCGGCCGGGGCACGCTGACCTGGTCGAGCGCGGACTTGTAGACCGAGTCGGGGTGGTACCGCTTGAGCCGGAGCTGCTTCGAGTCGGGCAGCGGCAGCGGGCCGAACCGGAGGTGCTTGCCCTGCATCGAGACGTCGGTGAGGCCGTACCGGCGGGCCAGCAGCCGGAACCGGGCCACCGCGACCAGGTTCTGCACCGGGGCGGGCGGCTCGCCGTACCGGTCGGTCATCTCGGCGACCACCTCGCGCAGCCGCTCGTCGTCGCGGGTCTCGGCCAGCTTGCGGTACATCTCCAGGCGCAGCCGTTCCACCGAGATGTAGTCGTGCGGCAGGTGCGCGTCGACCGGGAGATCGATCTTGACGTCGGCCTCCTCCTCGGGGCGCTCGCCCTTGAACGTCTGCACCGCCTCGCCGACCATCCGGACGTACAGGTCGAAGCCGACGCCCTCGATGTGGCCGGACTGCTCGCCGCCGAGCAGGTTGCCCGCGCCCCGGATCTCCAGGTCCTTCATCGCCACGTACATGCCGGCGCCCAGCTCGGTGTGCTGGGCGATGGTGGCCAGCCGCTCGTGGGCGTGCTCGGTGAGCGGCTTCTCCGGCGGGTAGAGGAAGTACGCGTACGCCCGCTCCCGGCCCCGGCCGACCCGGCCCCGGATCTGGTGCAGCTGGGACAGGCCGAGCAGGTCGGCCCGCTCCACGATCAGGGTGTTGGCGTTCGGGATGTCGATGCCCGACTCCACGATCGTGGTGCAGACCAGGACGTCGAACTCCTTCTCCCAGAAGCCGACCATGACCTTCTCCAGGGCGTCCTCGCCCATCTGGCCGTGCGCCACCGCGACCCGGGCCTCGGGCACCAGCTCGCGGAGCCTCCGCGCCGCCTTGTCGATTGACTCGACCCGGTTGTGCAGGTAGAAAACCTGGCCGTCGCGGAGCAGCTCGCGGTGGATGGACGCGGCCACCTGCCGCTCGTCGTACGCCCCGACGAAGGTCAGCACCGGGTGCCGCTCCTCCGGCGGGGTGGCGATGGTCGACATCTCCCGGATGCCGGTGATCGCCATCTCCAGCGTCCGCGGGATCGGGGTGGCCGACATGCTCAGCACGTCGACCGAGGCACGCAGCGTCTTGAGGTGCTCCTTGTGCTCGACGCCGAAGCGCTGCTCCTCGTCGACGACCACCATGCCGAGGGACTTGAACCGGGTGGCGGTCTGGAGCAGCCGGTGGGTGCCGATCACGATGTCGACGGTGCCGTCGGCGACCATCTCCAGGGTCCGCTCGGACTCCTTCGGAGTCTGGAAGCGCGACAGCTGCCGGATCTCGACCGGGAACTGGCCCATCCGCTCGGCGAACGTGTTGTAGTGCTGCTGCACGAGCAGGGTGGTCGGCACGAGCACCGCCACCTGCTTGCCGTCCTGCACCGCCTTGAACGCCGCCCGGACCGCGATCTCGGTCTTGCCGTACCCGACGTCGCCACAGATCAGCCGGTCCATCGGGACGGTCTGCTCCATGTCCCGCTTGACCTCCTCGATGGCGGCCAACTGGTCGGGCGTCTCCTGCCAGGGGAAGGCGTCCTCCAACTCCCGCTGCCACGGCGTGTCGGGCCCGAACGCGTGCCCCTTGGACGCCTTCCGTGCGGCGTAGAGCTGGATGAGCTGGGCGGCGATCTCCTTGACCGCCTTGCGGGCCCGGGCCTTGGACTTCTGCCAGTCCGAGCCGCCCATCTTGTGCAGGGTGGGCTGCTCACCGCCGACGTACCGGGAGAGCTGGTCGAGCTGGTCGGTGGGGACGAACAGCCGGTCGCCGGGCTGGCCGCGCTTGCTCGCGGCGTACTCGATGACCAGGTACTCCCGGGACGCGCCGTTGACGGTGCGCTGCACCAGCTCGACGTACCGGCCGATGCCGTGCTGCTCGTGCACCACGTGGTCGCCGGCCTTCAGCTCCAGCGGGTCGATGGTGTTGCGCCGCCGGCTCGGCATCTTGCGCATGTCCCGGGTCGAGGTGCCCCGGCCGCCGGTGACGTCGTTGCCGGTCAGCAACACGAACCGGGACGCCTCGTCGACGAACCCGCTGGTCAGCCCGCCGCAGGTGACCAGCACGCCGCCGGGTTCGGGCGAGTGCGGGACCTCCTCGGCGAACCGCGCGCCGAGGCCGGAGTCACCCAGCACCTCGACGGCCCGCTGGGCGGGGCCGTGCCCCTCGAAGACCAGCGCGACCGACCAACCCTCCCCGGCCCAGCGCTTGAGATCCTCGACGAGGCGGGGGGTCTCGCCGTGGTACAGCGGGGCCGGCTGGGCGGCCAGGGTCACCGCGATGGCGTCGTCGGGCGTGACGTCGACCTCGGTCGGCCCGTCCTCCCAGGGCTGCACAGTCGGGGCGGCGGCGTCCGCCTCGACCAGGCCGAACGGGGCGAGGGTCCACCAGGGCCGGCGCAGGACGCGGGCCGCCGCCCGTACGTCGGCCAGGGTCTTGAATGCGGCGGCCCCGAGGTCCACCGGGGCCTGGCCCCCGACGGCGGCTGCGGCCCAGCTCGCCTGGAGGAACTCCTCCGAGGTACGGACCAGGTCGTGCGACCGGGTGCGGATCCGCTCCGGGTCGCAGAGCAGCACGTGGGTGCCGGCCGGCATGCAGTCCAGCAGCAACTCCAGCGAGTCCGCGCCGACCAGCGCCGGGGCCAGCGACTCCATCCCCTCGACCGGGATGCCCTCGGCCAGCTTGTCCAGGATCTCGGCCAACTCCGGGTGCTCGGCGGCGAGCGCGGCGGCCCGCTTCCGCACGGCCGGGGTGAGCAGCAACTCCCGGCACGGCGGCGCCCAGAGCAGCGGTACGGCCTCGATGGTCCGCTGGTCGGCGACGGCGAAGGTGCGGATCTCCTCCACCTCGTCGCCCCAGAACTCGACCCGGGACGGGTGCTCGTCGGTGGGCGGGAAGACGTCGAGGATGCCGCCGCGCACCGCGAACTCGCCCCGCTTGGTGACCAGGTCCACCCGGGCGTACGCCATGTCGATGAGCCGGCGGGCGACGTCCTCCAGGTCCGCCTCGTCGCCGGCGGCGAGCCGGACCGGCTCCAGGTCCCCGAGGCCCTTGAGCTGCGGCTGGAGCAACGACCGGACGGGCGCGACGACCACCCGCAGCGGCCCGGTGCGCCCGTGTGCGTCGGCGGCGTCGGGGTGGGCGAGCCGCCGCAGCACGGCCAGTCGCCGGCCGACGGTGTCGGAGCGGGGCGAGAGCCGCTCGTGCGGCAGCGTCTCCCAGGACGGGTAGACGGCGACCTGCTCGGCCGGGAGCAGGCTGCCCAGCGCCGAGGCCAGGTCGTCGGCCTCCCGGCTGGTGGCGGTCACGGCCAGCACGGGCCGCCCCGCGCCCCCGGCGGGCCCTCCCCCGGCCCCCCCACCCGGTGTCGGCCTCCCGTCGGGCCCGGCGATGCCCGTGTCCCCGATCGGTCCTCCGTCGGGTCCGGCGGCTCCGGCCGGGTCCGCGGCGACGGCGGCGACGGCGAACGGGCGCAGTGCCGCCGGGGCGGTCAGGTCCAGCCCGTCGACCTGCGCGGCACCGGAGCGCGCCAGATCACGCGCCCGGGCCAGCCCGGGATCGGCCAGGGCGGCGGCGAAGAGTCCGGTGAGCAATCTGATCACTTCCCAGCGACGCGGTCGTGGCACACGACAGTTCCCCCACGCCGGCCTGGCCGGGGGGGGGTTGACAACACCCCACCCTATCCCCGTGCCCCCCCCCCCCCCCCCCCCCCCCCCCCCCCCCCCCCCCCCCCCCCCCCCCGCCCCCTCTGGGGCGCGAAAATTCCCGTATTTTGTGTTTTCAGCCCCCTCCCGAGCCCACTATTTCCGTTAATTTGCGCGACGTGGGGGCGTGTGGGGGCGTTTCGGGGAGGATCTTGACCGGCAGGGCCGGGGCGTGGTCGAGTCCGGGGCATGACGGGACAGTGGCGGGCGCGGTTCGACGCGGAGGTGACCTTCGCCAACGGCGGGGGCCTGCGGACGGAGGGGTTCCGGCTCGACATACCGGGGCAGGACGTCGGCGACGACGAGCTGGCCGCGCTGTTCGTCCGGCACCTCGGGCTGCTCATGGTGGCCGAGGTGCGGATCCGAGAGAAGCAGGTCGTCGAGGAGCCGCACCGGGGCGGCCGGGGGACCGTTCCTCCCCCGGCTCCGGAGGCGCGGCGGCTGGTCGAGCTGAGCCACGTGATCAGCGACGGCATGACCACGTTGCCCGGCTGGCCGACGCCCCGGATCACCGAGTGGCTGACCCGGGAGGCGTCCCGGGCGAACTACGCCCAGGGCACCGAGTTCCAGGTCGGCCGGATCGACATGATCGCCAACACCGGCACGTACCTGGACACCCCCGCGCACCGGTGGGCCGACGGGCCCGACCTCACCGGCGTCCCGCTGGACCGCCTCGCCGACCTGCCGGGGATCGTGGTCCGGGTGCCCGCCGGCACCCGCGCGGTGGACCGCCTGCTGCTCGCCCCGTACGAGGTGGCGGGGCGGGCGGTGCTGCTGGACACCGGCTGGTCCGCGCACTTCGGCACCGACCGGTACGCGGCCCCGGACGCGCCGTACCTGACCGGGGACGGCGCGGAGTGGCTGGTCGAGGCGGGGGCGGCCCTCGTCGGCATCGACTCGATCAACATCGACGACATGAGCCCGGCGGCTCGGGGTGAACGCCCGGCGCACAGTTGCCTGCTGGCGGCCGGGATCCCGATCGTGGAGCACCTGACCGGCTTGGACGCGCTGCCCCCGACCGGCTTCCGGTTCACCGCCGCGCCGCCGAGGGTGGCCGGGATGGGCACCTTCCCGGTCCGCGCGTTCGCCGTGCTCGACGCCTGACCACCACCCGCTTTCGAAATCAACGACAGGTCCCGCACATCGAGGCCTCCCGCCGCGCAGCCACCCCGATGTCACGCATCCTAAGTTGACCTTGCCGCTGTCGAGCCGGCCGTCAGGCGGCCCGCATCGCGTCGGAACCGAGGCCCGCCAGCAGCCTCCGGGAGATGCGGGCGAGCGCACGCGACTGCGCCTGGTCGATCGGCCAGCGCTCGACGTGCTCGCCGGCGGAGAGTTCGATCAGCAGACCGGACGGCGGGGTGGGGCCGACGTCCATCCGCCACAGGCCGAGTCGCACCTGGAACACCTCGTCGCCGCGGACCGCCGCGTCGATCAGGCGGGACAGGTGCAGCCCGCCCGACACGGCGCAATCGGCGCCGCGAAGACACCAGGACGGGTGGAGATGGTTCGGTAGGTTGCTCATGGGCCGGGCTCCTTCCCGGTCAAGGCCCGGGGAGCGGAGTGCCACCTCCACCCCGGGCCGCCCTTTGTTCAGTAGGCAGAACCTGCCACGGTTGCCCGCCACAAAGCTAGCACTACCTGTCATGCCAGGCCAGTACCTGAGCGCACTTTTCATTGACGCTTCGCACCAACCGTGATCACATGGCCTTACCTGCCACGGAAGTAAGCCCATGCCTGCGTACACAAAGAAGCAACGACTCATCGAGACCCTGACCGAGCGCATCGAGTCGGGCGAGTATCCGCCGGGAGCAAAGCTGCCCTCCGGCACAGAACTGTGTGCCGAGTTCAGCGTCTCCCGCCAGGTGGTCCGGTCGGCCGTCGACTGGCTGAAGGCTCGCGGGTTGGTCGAGGGCGCCCCGGGTGCCGGGGTGTTCGTGCGGGAGCCCGACGGTCAGTAGCGCACGCTGATCCGGCGCTGCACCGAGTCGACGACGGCCTCTCCCCCGTACGGGATGATCAGCTGTGGGTCGGTGTGGCCGAAATCGACATCGAAGACGACCACCGCGTCCGGGCGGTACTCGTTCAGCGCCCGGATCACCGCAGACCGCTGCTCGTCGGCGTAGGCGCGACGCTGCTCAGGCGTGTGCGGGCGGTCGAAGTCCCACGCCTTGGCCCGGCCGACGAGCACCGCCGGGAAGCCGGCGAGCAGCCCCCGTTCCCCCAGGTTGCGCAGGATCCGGTACACCTCGGTGGCCGACGGCAACTCCTCCGAGGTCTCGATGATCAGCACCTCGCCCTCGTGGTCGGCGACCGCGCCGACCCGGTCGGCGGCCAGCAGCCAGTGCAGGATCTCCAGGTTGCCGCCCCAGGTGCGCCCCCGCACCACCCCCGCCGGCCCCTGCCAGCGCCAGCCGGCCCCCGGGAGCATCGCCGGCTCGTGGGCGAGCGTGGCCGGGTCGCGCCAGTCGTTGGGCTGGTCGCCCCACTCGGGGGCGGGGGTGAGGTCGTACCAGCCGGGGGTGAACAGGGCGGCGCGCAGCGAGTCGAAGGTCAGCGGGTGCGGCGCTCCGGGCCGGCCGAGGTGCACCAGCACCGACCCGCCGTGGTACGCCACGATCCCCAGCCGGTGCAGGTGGTTGAGGATGTTGGTGTTGTCGGAGTAGCCGAAGTACGGCTTCGGGTTGGCCCGCAGCACGGCGTCGTCGAGGTACGGGGTCACCGTGATCAGGTCGTCCCCGCCCACCGTGGCGAGCACGGCGGTGATCGTCGGGTCGGCGAAGGCGGCGGTGACGTCCCGGGCCCGGTCGCGCGGGTCCGCGCCCATGACCCGGGTGGTCGGGAACTCGACGGGTTCGAGGCCGAACTCCTCGCGCAGCCGACGCAGGCCCAGCTCGTACACGTGGGGGAAGATCGCCGGCAGCCCGGCGGAGGGCGACACGACGGCGACCCGGTCCCCGGGCCGGGGCTTCGGTGGATAGCTCAGCGACTCCATGATCAGACGCTACCGGCGGCCCGAACCGCTTTTCGGCTCCTGCCAGCAGCCCGGCGAAACGCCCCAAGCCGGGAGAATGGCCCCCTAGGCTGGCCACGTGGACGAGGAGCCGGACATCCCGGTGCGCGACTGGCTGCCCCGCGCCGCCGCCCTGCTGGTCGGCACGCTGGCGCTGGCCGCCGCGTTCATCGCCGCGTACGTGGGGGCGCTGCACCAGCCCACGCCCCGCGACCTGCCGGTCGGGGTGGTCGTCGGCGACCAGCACGCCGAGGCCGTCATGGCCGCCGTGCGCGGCCAGACCGACACGATCGAGCCCGTCGAGTACGGCGACGCCGCGGCCGCCGACGACGCGCTGACCTCCCGCGAGGTGTACGGGGTGCTCACCTCCACGCCCGAGGGCGGGCTGCGCCTGGCCACCGCCAGCGCCTCCGCGCCGGCCGCCACCGAGGTGGTCGAGCAGGTCCTCGGCCAGGCCGCCCGGCAGGCGGACCTGCCGCTCCAGGTAACCGACGAGGTGCCGGTCGAGTCGAGCGACCCGCGCGGCCTCGTCCCGTTCTACCTCGCGGTCGGCTACGTGCTGGGCGGCTACCTCGCCTCCACCGCCCTGGGCCTGAAGACCGGCACCGCGCCCCGCAGCCTCGCCCGCGCCGGGCTGCGGATCGCCGCCCTCGCCGCGTACGCGGTGGTGCTCGGCGTGGTGGGCGCGCTGATCGTCGGGCCGGGGCTGGACGTGTGGGACCACCACGTGCCGACGGTCGCCGCGGTCGGGGCGCTGGCCGTCTTCGCCGCCGCGATGGTCGCCGCCGCCGTGCAGGGCTGGCTCGGCCTGCTCGGCACCGGGATCGTCATCCTGCTGCTGGTGGTGCTCGGCAACCCCGGCTCCGGCGGCGTCTACGCACCGGAGTTCCTGCCCACCTGGATGCGCGGGATGCACCTCTGGAACGTGCCCGGACTGACCACCGACCTGATCAAGTCGGCGGTCTACTTCGACCGCCGTTCGATGGCATGGCCGCTGGGCGGGCTGGCGCTCTGGGCGGCGCTCGGCGTCGTGGGATTGCTCACGGCCACGCTGGTACGCGGCCGGCGCGGCGCCCGACGGCCGATCAGGACCGCCCCGGCCAGCACGGATACCCGATCCGCGGAGTGAGGGCAGCGGCGGCAGCCGGGCATTCCAGGAAAAGGGACGAGCAGGACCCCTTCCGTCCCGATGGGTCGGCGCGGATACGATCCAGGAAGTCGGACAGCGCTGTCCTTCGTACTCACGTAAGGAGCGCATCGTGACCGACCAGTACGACCACGACGGCCCCGACGCCGCACTGCGGGCCGACATCCGCCGCCTCGGCACGCTGCTCGGGCAGACCCTCGCCCGGCAGGAGGGTCGCCCGCTGCTCGACCTGGTCGAGGAGATCCGCGCCCTGGTCCGCTCCGACGTCCCCACCGCCGCGCAGCGCCTCGGCGGGCTGGACGTGACCACCGGCACCAAGCTGGCCCGGGCCTTCTCCACCTACTTCCACCTGGCCAACATCACCGAGCAGGTGCACCGGGCCCGGGACCTGCGCCGCCGCCGGGCGGTGCAGGGCGGCTGGCTCGACCAGGCGGCCAAGATGATCGCCGAGCGCGGGGTGCCGGCCGAGGAGATCGCGGCGGCGGCCCGCCGGCTCGCGGTCCGACCGGTGTTCACCGCCCACCCGACCGAGGCGGCCCGCCGGTCGATCCTGTCGAAGCTGCGGGCGATCGCCGACGAGCTGGACGCCGAGACCGCCAACGCGATCCTCTACGGGGCCAGCGACGAGGGGCCCGCGAACCGGCGCCTCGCCGAGCTGCTGGACCTGATGTGGCAGACCGACGAGCTGCGGCTGGACCGGCCGGACCCGACCGACGAGGCCCGCAACGCCATCTACTACCTGCGCGACCTGTACGCCGAGGCCGCCCCGCAGGTGCTCGACGACCTCGCCGACACGCTGCGCACCCTCGGGGTGGAGACCGCGCCGACGTCCCGGCCGCTGACCTTCGGCACCTGGATCGGCGGCGACCGGGACGGCAACCCGTTCGTCACCCCGGCGGTCACCCGGGAGGTGCTGCAGATCCAGCACGAGCACGGCATCGCGGCCACCGAGGCGGCGATGGAGCACCTGATCAAGGAGGTGTCCGTCTCCCGCCGGCTGCGCGGGGTGTCGCTGGACCTCTCCGCCAGCCTCGCCGCCGACCTCGACGCGCTGCCCGAGGTGGCGGCCCGGTTCCGCCGGGTCAACGCCGAGGAGCCGTACCGGCTGAAGGCCCGGTGCGTGAAGGCGAAGCTGGCCAACACCCGGGAACGGCTGCGCCGGGGCACCCCGCACGTGCCGGGCCGGGACTACCAGGGCTCGGCCGGGCTGATCGCCGACCTGGAGCTGCTGCGCGCCTCGCTGGCCCGCAACTCCGGCCAGCTCACCGCCGTCGGCCACCTCGCCTCCACCATCCGCACGATGTCCGCGTTCGGGATGCACCTGGCGACCATGGACGTGCGGGAGCACGCCGAGAAGCACCACGAGGTGCTCACCCAGCTCTACGCGGCCGTCGGCGAGGTGCCCGACTACCCGTCGCTGAGCCGCCTGGAGCGGACCAAGCTCCTCGCGGACGAGCTGACCGGCCGCCGGCCGCTGTCGACGCTCGACACCCCGCTGACCGAGAGCGCCCGCAAGACGTTCGACGTGTTCGGCACGATCCGCGAGGCGCAGGACCGGTTCGGCTCCGAGGTCATCGAGTCGTACATCATCTCGATGACCCTCGGCGTGGACGACGTCCTCGCGGCCGTGGTGCTGGCCCGCGAGGCCGGGCTGGTGGACGTGCACAGCGGCCGGGCCCGGATCGGCTTCGTGCCGCTGCTGGAGACCCCGGCCGAGCTGGACTCCGGCGGCGAACTGCTGGACGAGCTGCTGTCGCTGCCCGCGTACCGGGCCCTGGTGGCGGCCCGGGGCGACGTGCAGGAGGTGATGCTGGGCTACTCCGACTCGAACAAGGAGGCCGGCATCACCACCAGCCAGTGGTCGATCCACCGGGCCCAGCGGGCGCTGCGCGACGTGGCCGCCCAGCACGGGGTGCACCTGCGGCTGTTCCACGGCCGGGGCGGCACCGTCGGGCGCGGCGGCGGCCCCACCCACGAGGCGATCCTGGCCCAGCCGTACGGCACCCTGGACGGCGCGATCAAGGTCACCGAGCAGGGCGAGGTCATCTCCGACAAGTACACCCTGCCGGCGCTGGCCCGGGAGAACCTGGAGCTGACCGTCGCCGCGGTGCTCCAGGCGACCCTGCTGCACACCGCGCCCCGGCAGCCCGCCGAGATGCTGGAACGCTGGGACGCGTCGATGGACGTGGTCTCCGACGCGGCGTTCCGGTCGTACCGGTCGCTGGTGGAGGACCCCGACCTGCCGGAGTACTTCTGGGCGTCCACCCCGACCGAGCTGCTGGGCGCGCTGAACATCGGCTCCCGCCCGGCGAAGCGGCCCAACACCGGGGCCGGCCTGGCCGGGTTGCGCGCCATCCCGTGGGTGTTCGGCTGGACCCAGACCCGGCAGATCGTGCCCGGCTGGTTCGGGGTGGGCTCCGGGCTGGCGGCGGCGCGGGCGGCCGGTCTGGGGGACGTGCTCGCCGAGATGCACCGCAACTGGCACTTCTTCCGCACGTTCCTGTCGAACGTCGAGATGATGCTGACCAAGACCGACCTGAGCATCGCCCGCCGGTACGTCGAGACCCTGGTGCCCACGAAGCTGCACCCGATCTTCAACAAGATCGAGCAGGAGTACGAGCTGACCAAGCAGGAGGTGCTGGCGGTCACCTCCTCGCCGGCCCTGCTGGAGAACTCGCCGGTGCTCCAGCGCACCCTCGCGGTGCGGGACACCTACCTGGAGCCGCTGCACCACCTCCAGGTGGCGCTGCTGCGGCAGTACCGGGACTCGGGCGCGGCCGGTCGGGCCGTGGCCACCGCCCCGGGCGGTCGGCGTGCCCCCAACGACGGGACGGCCCTGGAGCGGGCCCTGCTGACCACGGTCAACGGCATCGCCGCCGGCATGCGCAACACCGGCTGAGACGTGAGGAAGGTCCCCTGCCGACGCATCTCGCCCGGCAGGGGACCTTTTCGTCAGGCAGACGTGCCCGGCGTCAGAAGTCCCCGCCCCCGAAATCGCCTCCGCCGAAGTCACCCCCGCCGAAGTCACCCCCGCCGAAGTCACCGCCCCCGAAATCGCCTCCGCCGAAGTCGCCGCCCTGGTCGCCGCCGCCGAAGTCGCCGCCCTGGTCGCCGCCGCCGTCGAAGCCCTCCTGGCCGCCGGCCTCGGCGCCGTACCCCGGGTCGGCGAACGCCGGGGAGAAGAGCGCGTCGGCGATCAGCATGCCGCCGAGCACCCCGGCGCCCGCGCCGAGCGCGGTCTTCCACCACGGCGTCGAGTACCAGCCGGCCGGCACCGGCCGCCCCTGCATCCGGCCGCCCGGGTAGTAGTAGGGCGTGCCCTGGCCGGGCTGCGGGCCGGCCCGGAAGGTCTGCCCCTGCACGTTGACCTCGCGCTCCCGGGTGAGCTGGCCGGCGCCCTGCGCGGAGGCCAGCGGCGGCAGCTCGGGGCCGGGGTCGATGCCCAGCGCGATCCGGGCCGCCCGGGCGTACGCCAGCCCCTCCAGGGCGGTCTCCCGGGCCAACTGGAACTGGTGGGCCGTGCGGGCCTGTTCGAGCTGGCCGCCCGCCGCGTTGTACCGCTCGCCTGCGTCGACCAGGGCCTGCCGCACCGCCGGAGCGTCGCCGTGCAGGTTCATCACCTGGCCGCCGAGGCGTTCGTACCAGCGTTGGGCGTCGGCGCGCGCGTCGGCCAGGCTGCGGGCCGCCCGGGCCGCGCTATCCCGACGCCACCAGAGGAGACCGCCGACGAGCAGCGCCGCGAGGATGACCACGAGCAGAAATTCCATGCTCTCGAACGTACCCGGCGTCGTCACCTCGTACCCGTTTGGCAAGCTCTGGTGATGAGCTTCTCGACGCTGGCCGTGGTGGTGTTCTGTCTCACCGCCGGCTGCGCGCTGGGCTGGTTCGCCGCCCGCTCCCGGGCTGCGGCCGACATCGCCCGGCTGGAGGCCACCCTCGCCGCGACCCGGGAGGGCGAGGGGCGGCTGGAGCAGTCGATGCGGGCGCTCAGCTACGAGGCGACCGCCCAGTCCCAGGAGGCGGTGGCCCGGGCGGTCGCGCCGCTGCACGACACCCTCCGGCGCTACGAGTCCCGGGTCGCCGACCTGGAGCACGTCCGGGTCGACGCGTACGCCGAACTGCGCGAGCAGGTCCGCGCGATGAACACCGTCTCCGGCGAGCTGCGCACCGAGACCAAGCAGCTCGTGGCGGCGTTGCGCGCGCCCCAGGTGCGGGGCCGCTGGGGCGAGCACCAGCTCCGCCGGATCGTCGAAGCCGCCGGGATGCTGGAACACTGCGACTTCAACGAGCAGGTCACCGCCGCCACCGACCACCAGGGGGTACGCCCCGACCTCGTGGTCCGGCTGCACGGCGGGCGCACCGTGGTGGTGGACGCGAAGGCGCCCTTCGACGCGTACCTGACCGCGATGGAGGCGCGCGACGAACGGGGCCGGAACACCCACCTCGACGCGCACGCGAAGCACCTGCGGGCACACGTCGACGCGCTGGCCGCGAAGTCCTACTGGGCGGCGTTCGACTCGACCCCCGAGTTCGTGGTGCTGTTCGTGCCGGCCGACCCGTTCCTGGACGTGGCGTTGCAGCGCGACCCGACGCTGCTGGAGCACGCCTTCGCCCGCGACGTGGTGCTGGCGACGCCGGCGACCCTGGTGGCGCTGCTGCGTACGGTGGCGTACTCGTGGCGGCAGGAGTCGCTGGCCCGCAACGCGGTCGCGGTGCACTCGCTGGCCCGCGAGCTGTACGGCCGGCTGTCCACCCTGGGCGACCACGTCGGCAAGCTCGGCGCGTCGCTCGGCGGGGCGGTGACGGCGTACAACCGGGCGGTCGGCTCACTGGAGGCACGGGTGCTGGTCAGCGCCCGCAAGCTCGCCGAGCTGGGCGTGTCCGACCAGGCGCTGGCCGTCCCCGCGCAGGTCGAGGTGGCCCCCCGCCAGCCGCAGGCGCCGGAGCTGGCGGAGCCGACCTCGGCAGTGGCCGACCGGCCCCGGGCGACGGAACGCTAGCTGTCGCGGAACGTCACGTTGTCGACGGTTCGAGGAGTTCCGCCTGGTGCGCCGCGGCCCACTGGGCCAGTTGCGCGAGCGGGCCGTTGGCGAACGACTCGCCCAGCGGCGACAGCTGGTAGACGACGCCGCGACGCCCCGGCGCCCGTTCGTCGTTGCCCTGTCGGTTGATCAGCCCTCGCGCCAGCAGCCGTTGCAGCGCCTGCGTCAGGACCTTGTCGCTGATGCCCGCGATGCGTTCCAACAGGTCGTTGCGCCTCGTGGGGCCGGCGCGCAGCGCCGACAGGACGACGGGATCCCACGCGTGGTTGATCAGTTCGACTGCCGTGCGGACGTGACAGTCCGACACGAACGTCTGGCAGGTCCCGTCGATCATCCTCCCAGTGTCGCAGCGATCTCCTACCAGGCGGTAGGAGCCGCCCTCCTAGCGTTCTCCAGGTCACCCCACAGATCGAGGAGATAACCGTGAACGTAGGCATCCTGGGAACCGGCAACCTCGCCACCGCGCTCGGCCGAGCATGGGCGGCGGCTGGCCACGCGGTCGTGGTGACGGGGCGCAGTTCGGAGAACGCCAGCCGGGCCGCCGGCCAGATCGGGGGCACGGCTGAGGCTGTCGGGCCCGCCGACTTCGCAGCACGGGTCGACGCGGTCGTTGTCGCGGTCGCCTGGGAGGGCCTGGAGGAGGCGCTCGCCCTCGTCGGCGCGGCCGACGGCTCCCTGAACGGCAGGACGGTGATCGACTGCACCAACGCCGTCGACTTCGCCACCGGGCAGCTGAAGCCGACGTCGGGGTCGGCCGCAGAGTTCGTGGCCCGCCTTGCGCGGGGGGCGCACGTGGTGAAGGCACTGCACCTGTTCGCCGGAGTGTCCTGGCCCTACACGGGGGCGCAGGACTCGGCACCGGTCGTGGCGATCTGCGGCGACCAGCCCGAGGCGTTGGAACGCGTCGGAGCGCTGATCGCGGACCTTGGCGGACGGACTGCGGTGATCGGTGGGCTGACCAGTGCGCGCCAGCTGGAGGAGGCCGCAGGGTTCGTGATGCGGGTCGTCGCAGCGGGGTCGAACCCCAGGTTCGCCGTCCCCGATGTGGATCCGGCGTCGTTCAACACGGCCACGGCCAACTGATCTTCGGGGCGCCCCGAAGGGCCGTGACCCGCCCGGTCTCCCCCGTCGCCAACGGGGAGATCGACCGCTGACCGGGGCGGATCGTCCTGGTCGGCGTCGACATCCAGCGTCACCCGCAGCCCGTCCCCATCGGTCGGGGACGGGCTGCGGGGCCGTCCCGTTCGGTCGGGGACGGGCTTTGCCGGGTCGTCCCGTTCGGTCGGGGACGGGCTTTGCCGGGCCGTCCCATTCGGCCGGGGCGGGTCAGCCCCGGCGGGCGGACTCGACGACGAACGGGATGCCCTGCTGGCAGGTGGTCATCATGTCCGGTTTGGCCTGGCCGGTGACCGTGACCTTCGTGCCGGGTGTGAGCACGTCGGCGGGGCCGCCGACGAGCTGGTGGCCGCCCAGCAGCCGGCAGCCGGGCTCCACCCCGGCCTCGACGGTGCCCGTCAGCGTGTCCGCGCCGGGGCCCGGCGGGAGGCTCGGCCCGGGCGGGGTCTTGGTGTGCGGGGGCGGCACAGCGGCGGTCGGGTCGGCCGGGTCCGTCGGGCCGGCGCTGGTCGCGTCGGTCACCGGTGATCCTCCCGAAGGGGGCGTGCCGTCACCGGCCCCCTGGCCGCCGCAGGCGCTCAGGGCGGCGCAGACGACCAGTGCGGCGAGGGCCATCCGAGGAGTCTTCATACCTTCTCGGACGTGCCCGGGCGGCGATCCGTTCCGACGCCGGGGCCACAGTTCGCCGCCGAGGACGACGAACCGGCACCGGACCGGACGGTGAACCGCCGGGCAAGCCCGACCGTCAGGCGCGACGGCCGCCGGGTGGCGATCGGGCGCGATGCCGTCGGGCGTCGGGCGGCCGTCAGACCCGGGTGGCCGCCGCGGCGGCCTTCATGTCCCGCTTGAGCTCCTGAGGCAGGGAGAAGATCAGCCGCTCGTTGGCGGTCACCACCTCGTCCACGTCGGTGAAGCCCCGCTCGGCGAGGTGTGCCAGCACCTCCTGGACCAGCTCGTCGGGGACGCTCGCGCCCGAGGTCAGCCCCACGGTGCGGGCCCCGGTCAGCCAGGCGTCGTCGATCTCGTGGGCGAAGTCGACCAGGTAGCCGGCGCGGGCACCGGCGTCCAGGGCGACCTCGACCAGCCGGACCGAGTTCGACGAGTTGCGCGACCCGACGACGAGCACCACGTCGCACTCGGGGGCGATCTCCTTGACCACGTGCTGCCGGTTGGAGGTGGCGTAGCAGATGTCGTCGCTGGGCGGCGACTGGAGCAGCGGCAGCCGAGCCTTGAGCCGGGCCACGGTCTCCAGCGTCTCGTCGACCGACAGCGTGGTCTGGGAGAGCCAGACCACCTTGCTCGGGTCGCGGACGGTGACCTTGTCGGCGTCGCCCGGACCGTCGACGAGCTGGATGTGCGCGGGCGCCTCACCGGCGGTGCCGACGACCTCCTCGTGCCCCTCGTGGCCGATCAGCAGGATGTCGTAGTCCTCGGCCGCGAACCGCTTCGCCTCCTGGTGGACCTTGGTCACCAGCGGGCAGGTCGCGTCGATCGCCTTGAGCGAGCGGGCCTTCGCCTGCTCGTAGACCTCGGGGGCGACGCCGTGCGCGGAGAAGATCACGGTGGCGCCCTCCGGCACCTCCTCGTTCTCCTCCACGAAGATCGCGCCCTGCTCCTCCAGGGTGCGCACCACGTGCTTGTTGTGCACGATCTGCTTGCGCACGTAGATCGGGGCCCCGTAGAGCTTGAGCGCCTCCTCGACGGTCTGCACCGCCCGGTCGACGCCCGCGCAGTAGCCGCGGGGCTTGGCCAGGAGCACGCGCTTGCCGGTCTGGGGGGTCGCCTGAGCCTCGGTCACCCGCCCATCCTACGTGCCGGCCCCGAGCCCGACCGCCGCTGCGACCCCCGCCACAGCCCCCGCCGACCGCCGGCCTGGTCGCGCCGGCCGTCGCCTCGGAGGCCGCGAGGTTCGGGCCGCGAGCCCTCCGCCCGGCGACGCGGGACCCGTGATCGTCAGGGGCGTCCGTAGGGTGAGGGGGTGAGTGCGGTTGAGAGCGGGCGGAGCAGTTCCGAGGAGCCGTGGCCGGTGCGGGTGGTCAGCCAGAAGGTCGGGGCGTGGATCGCCCGGCTCGGCTGGGTGTGGGTCGACGGGCAGGTGGCGCAGATCAGCCGGCGGCCCGGGGCCAGCACGGTCTTCCTCACCCTGCGGGACCCGTCGGCCGACCTGAGCCTGACCGTGACCACCAACCGGGACGTGCTCGACGCGGGCGCCCCCGAGCTGCGCGAGGGCGCCCGGGTGGTGCTGCACGCCAAGCCCGAGTTCTACGCCGCCCGGGGCACGCTGAGCCTGCGCGCCGACGAGATCCGCCAGGTGGGGCTCGGCGAGCTGCTGGCCCGGCTGGAGAAGCTGAAGAAGCTGCTGGCCGCCGAAGGGCTGTTCGACCGGGCCCGCAAGCGGCGGCTGCCGTTCCTGCCCGGGCGGGTCGGGTTGATCACCGGCCGCGCCTCCGCCGCCGAGCGGGACGTGCTGACCAACGCCCGTCGGCGCTGGCCGGCCGTGGAGTTCCGCACGGTCAACGTGGCCGTGCAGGGCACGGGCGCCGTCACCCAGATCGTCGACGCGCTGCGGGTGCTCGACGCCGACCCGACCGTCGACGTGATCGTCATCGCCCGGGGCGGCGGCGGCATCGAGGACCTGCTCCCGTTCTCCGACGAGGCGCTGTGTCGGGCGGTGTTCGCCTGCCGTACGCCGGTGGTCAGCGCAATCGGCCACGAGGCGGACACGCCGCTGGTCGACTACGTCGCCGACGTGCGGGCCTCGACGCCGACGGACGCGGCCAAGCGGGTGGTGCCCGACCTGGGCGAGGAGCTGCGCCTGATCGGGCAGGCCCGGCACCGGCTGGAGCGGGCCGTGCGCAACCTGGTCGACCGGGAGTCGCACCGCCTGGACGGGCTGCGGTCCCGGCCGGTGCTGGCCCGGCCGCAGGTGATGGTGGAGCAGCGGGCCACCGAGGTCGCCGCGCTGCGCCAGCGGGCCGGGCGGTGCCTGGACCACCGTCTCGGCGCGGCCGGGGAGGACCTGCGGCACACCCTGGCCCGGCTGCGCGCACTCTCCCCCGCCGCCACCCTCGACCGGGGCTACGCGATCGTCCAGCGGGCCGACGGCCATGTGGTCCGGTCGGCCGGCGAGGTGGGCGGGGGCGACCCGCTGCGGGTACGCCTCGCCGAGGGCGAGCTGGCCGCGACGGTCGACCGTTGAGCGCGCGGGGCGAGCCGATGGCGCGGTCGGCGCGACGCGGTCGGCGTGAACGCGGCGAGTCGAACGGGCGGCGCGGGACGGAACGGCGGAGCGCCCGGCGTGGCGAACGGACGGGGATGTGCTGGGATGGGACCGATGACTGACGAGAAGAACGCCGGGCCGGACGAACGGCTCAGCTACGAGCAGGCCCGCGCCGAGCTGGCCTCGGTGGTGGAGCGGCTGGAGACGGGCGGCACCTCGCTGGAGGAGTCGCTGGCGCTCTGGGAACGCGGCGAGAAGCTGGCCGAGACCTGCCAGGGCTGGCTCGACGGCGCGCGGGCCCGCATCGACGCGGCCCGCCAGCAGCGGTCGGACGCCTGACGGCGGGTGCGGGGCGGCAACGGCCGGCCCCACACCCGCCCGAGCCTCACTTGAACAGGTTGTACAGCTCGTTGGGGGCCTCGACGACCTGGGCCGCCGGCGGACGCTGGGCGGCGCTCGCCGCGCCGTAGTCGGCGTACGTGATCTTGATGTCCTGCGCCTTGGTCTGGCCGGACGCCGGGATCTGGATGACCAGCTCGCTGAGCCGGCCCTGCGGGTCCAGCTTCGCCGTGAACGGCAGCGACTGGGCCTGCTGGCCGAGCGCCTTGATCAGCTCGGCGTTCAGCGAGCCGGCCTCGGCGGCCTTCGACACGTCGATCGTGCCCGCGTACGCGCCCTCGCCGGTCTGCCGGACCTCGGTGACCCCCTGGGTGAGCACCTCGCTGCCGGCCGGGTCGACCTTGTCGAAGTCGAAGGCCAGGTTGCGGTTGCCCTTGATCCGGGTCTGGTCGAGGTGCTGGTACTTGCCGAGGTTGAGGCTCTGCACGCCGGGCAGCTTGGCCGCCTGGCCGCCGAGGTCGAGCTTGACCCAGCTGTCCGGCTTGAGGTGGACCAGGTCCAGCTTCATCGACACGTCCGAGGAGGCGTCGCCGATGGTCAGCTTCATCTCGGCGCTCTGGCTCGGCTCGTGCACCCGCCCCTCGGCGGTGGTGCCGACGCCGGCCATGGTGAACCGGAAGTTTCCGTTGCGGATCTCGTTGGTCGAGTTCAGCAGGGCCTGCTTGGCGTCGCCCGTACCGGGCGAGGCGCTGCCCGGGGTGGCGCTGCCGGAAGCCGCGCTGCCGGAGACCGTCGGGGACGCGGAGGCCCCCGCCTCGCCGGTCCCGGTGCTGTCGCAGGCGGCCAGCCCGGGGAGGAGCAGCGTCGCCGCGAAGACCGCCGCACTGAAGCCTCGAATGGTCACGTGAACCTCTCAGGTGGGTCGTCCGGCCCGCGAGGGTGCCGGAGGTGTCGCGCCGCAGCCCGGTGCCGGCTCCGACGTACGAGTCCCGGCCGGCTGACCGAGCATGCCGACGAGGCTCGTACCCCTTCTGTTCCCTGTTGCCGCGTTCCGCAACCCCCGTCCGGTCCGCCCTGCCCGGAGCGGACCGGTGGGCGGGCGGCGTGCGCCGCCCGCCCACCGGCACCGGATCAGTCCTTGAACATCTTGTAGATGTCGTCGGGCGCCTCGACCACGTTGTTTGCCGGGGGCTGCTGCACGGCGGTGGCCGCGCCGTAGTCGGCGTAGTTGACCTTCACCTCGTGCGCCTTGTCCTCGCCGACGGCGGGAACCTGGACGGCGAACTCGGTCAGCCGGCCCTGCGCGTCGAGCTTCGCGGTGAACGGCAGGGCGCTCGCCTTGCCTGCCAGGCCCTCGACCGTGCTCTCGTCGAGCAGGTCCGAGCCGGTGACCTTGGTCGCGTCGAGGGTGCCGCCGTACGTGCCCTCGCCGGTCTTCTTGACGTCGGTGACCGCCTTGGTCAGGGCCTCGGTGCCAGCCGGGTCGACATCGGCGAAGTCGAACTCAAGGTCCTTGGCACCCTTGATCTTCGTGCGGTCGAGGTGCTGGTACTTGCCCTTGCGGTCCTTGAGCTCGGGGAACATGTCGGCGATCGAGCCGGTGAAGTCCAGCTTCACCCAACTGTCGGTCTCGGTGAAGACGAGGTGCATGTCCACCGAGAAGTCCTCGCCATCGGTGTTGGTGCTGGCCACCTTCATCTCGGCGCTCTTGGACGGCAGGTGCACCTTGCCGCCACCGCTCGTGTCGGCGTCGGCGATGGTGAACGTGAAGTTGCCCTTGCTGATCTCCTTGGTGGCGGCCAGGAGCGCTTCCTTGGGGTCTGCGGGAACAACCGGGGCCGCGGATGCCTTGCCGGCGGCCGGCTCGTCGGCCGACGAGTTGCAGGCGGCCAGACCGGGGACGAAAAGGGCGGCGGCGAGTACGCCGACGCTCCACCGTCGAATGTTCACGTGATTCTCTTTCCGAAAGACTGCCCGGCCGCGTCACACGCGCCGGGGGTTGAGCCGAGGCAGCCTACCGAAGAGCACGGTGCCCCCATAGACCCGTCGACCGGCCCGGCCGACTTCGACACGGGCGCTACAGCTAGCGGACGGCGTCGGCGAGCCGGCGCAGCTCGTTCTCCCGGGCGTCGCCGACCACGATCACCGTGCGGTCCGGTTCGAGCAGCACGAGAGCCTGCTCGTTACCCCGGGCGGTGTACCGCTGCCAGCTGCGCCCACCCAACTCGGTGGGGCCCTGGGGCTGCCCCTCGGCGGTCAGCTCAGCGGGCAGCAGCCGCTCGGGCGGCACGTTGCTCTGCACGATCTGCGCGCCCCGCCCCTCCGGGGTCAGGTAGCCGATCCGCAGGCTGGAGCCGCCCTCGACGCTGCGGTAGCTGGCGTTGACCGTCTTCCAGTCGTCGCCGAGCCCGGTGGGCTGGCTCACCGGGAACGCGTTGGCCGCGCGGGCCTGCTCCAGCGCCGGGGCGGGGTCGACGGTGTTCGGCTGGTCGCCGCCGAGGAAGCCCCGGTAGAAGGCGAGCAGCAGGACGATGGGGACCAGCAGCACCAACAGCGAGATCGCCATGTCCTTCGGCGACCGGTCGGACCTGTTCTTCTCCTTGCCGGCCGCCGGCCGACCCACGGGCCGACCCGGCGACACCGCCGGCTCGCCCCGGGACGGCTCAGGGTGCTCGACCAGGGCCGGCTCCCCGGCCAGGGCCGGCGGGGTCGGCTCCGACCCAGGGGGCGTCGCAGGGGTCGGCTCGGCGGGGGCGCGCTCGGCGGGCTGTGCGGGATCCACCTCCCCATTCTTCCAGGCCCCGGCGGACGAGAAGCGGCCCACCACCACCGCCGGCAGTCGGCGCGTTTCCCCGCCGGCCGGGGTGAGCGGAGCAACGGGTGATCCGTCCCACCTACCGGTTGGCGGGAAGCTGGCCACCAACGCCCCGACCCGGCGATAGGTTGACGATCGTGTGAGGATCAGCGACAAAACTGGCGGCGGCGACGGCCGCATGCCGCCGGTCCACCCCGCAAAGTCGCGAGGAGGAAGCCGTCATGACGAGCACCAGGACGCGTACCCCCCAGGATCTGGACCGCAATCTCGCCCTCGACCTGGTTCGGGTCACCGAGGCTGCGGCGATGGCCGCCGGCCGGTGGGTCGGCCGGGGCGACAAGGAGGGTGGCGACGGGGCTGCCGTCGACGCCATGCGCAAGCTGATCAACTCGATCCCGATGCGGGGGGTCGTGGTGATCGGCGAGGGCGAGAAGGACAACGCCCCGATGCTCTTCAACGGCGAGGAGGTCGGCGACGGCACCGGCCCAGAGGTGGACGTCGCCGTGGACCCGGTCGACGGGACCACGCTGATGAGCAAGGGCATGCCGAACGCGCTCGCCGTGCTCGCGGTGGCCGAGCGCGGGGCGATGTTCGACCCGAGCGCCGTCTTCTACATGGAGAAGCTGGCCGTCGGCCCGGCCTACGCCGACGTGGTCGACATCAACGCCGGGGTGGCCGACAACCTGCGCCGGATCGCCAAGGTCAAGGGCACCGACATCTCCGAGGTCACCGTCTGCGTGCTGGACCGCCCGCGCCACGACGACCTGGTCACCCAGATCCGCCGCGCCGGGGCCGGCATCCGGTTCATCTCCGACGGCGACATCGCCGGCGCCATCGCCGCCGCCCGCGGCGAGTCGGGCGTCGACGTGCTGATGGGCATCGGCGGCACCCCCGAGGGGATCATCGCCGCCTGCGCCCTCAAGTGCATGGGCGGGATGATGCAGGCCAAGCTCTGGCCGACCGACGCCGCGGAGCGGGAGAAGGCGCTCGCCGCCGGGCACGACCTGGACCGGGTGCTCACCACCGACGAGCTGGTCACCGGCGACAACTGCTTCTTCGTGGCGACCGGGGTCACCTCCGGCGACCTGCTGCGCGGCGTGCGCTACCAGGCCGGTGGGGTGTTCACGCAGTCGATCGTCATGCGCTCCAAGAGCGGCACGATCCGGGTGATCGACTCGTACCACCGGCTGGAGAAGCTGGCGCTGTACTCGGCGATCGACTTCGACGGTCGTCCGCTGGCCGAGCAGGAGTGACGGCCACCATCACGAACGCGCCGCCGGCCCTGACTGCCGGCCGCCGGATCACCGGCGTCGGGCTGGCCGTCGCCTCCGGGCTCGCCGTCGCCGTGCAGTCCCGGATCAACGGCGAGCTGGGCGTACGACTGGCCGACGGGATCGCCGCCGCGGTGGTGTCGTTCGGCCTCGGCCTGCTGGTGCTGCTGGTGCTGGTCCCCGCCACCCCCGCCGGGCGGCGGGGCCTGTCCGCGCTGCGGGCGGCGCTGGCGGACGGGTCGCTGCGGCCGTGGCAGTGCCTCGGCGGCGTCTGCGGCGCGTTCCTGGTGGCCAGCCAGGGGCTGACCATCGGCACGCTCGGCGTGGCCGTGTTCACCGTGGCGGTGGTCGCGGGGCAGTCCGGAAGCAGCCTGCTGGTCGACCGGGCCGGGATCGGCCCGACCGGCCGCCAGGCGGTCACCCCGAACCGCCTGGTCGGCGCGGCGCTGACCGTGCTGGCCGTGCTGCTGGCCGTCGGCGACCGGCTGGGCGAACCGGGCACGCTGGGCCTGGCCGTGCTGCCGTTGCTGGCCGGGATCGGCCTCGCCTGGCAGCAGGCGGTGAACGGGCGGGTCAGGGCGGCCTCCGGCAGCGCGCTGGCCGCCACGCTGGTCAACTTCACCGTCGGCACCGTCGCGCTGCTCGTCACGTTCGCGGTCGGGGTGGCCGTCCGGGGCGGCCCCGCCGGGGGCCTGCCGACCGAGCCGTGGCTCTACCTCGGCGGGCCGATCGGCATCGTCTTCATCGCGATCGCGGCGACCATCGTGCGGTTCACCGGGGTGCTGCTGCTCGGCCTGGCCACCATCGCCGGCCAGGTCGTCGGTGCCGTCCTGCTCGACCTGGTGCTGCCGACCGCAGCCTCGCACCCCGACGCGGCCACGCTGCTGGGTGCCGGCCTCACCCTGGTCGCGGTGGTGGTCGCCGCCCGCACCCCGGCCCGCCACCGGTAGGGAGGGCCTCGGCTCAGGGTTGACGGTCACCGGCCGGCGTCCGGCCGACGGGCGGGGTGACGCCGCGCAGGGCCGCGACGGTCTCGGCGAGCGCCCGGTCCAGCGGGGTCGGCGCGAGGCCGAGCGTGGCGGTGGCCGCGGTCGAGTCGAGCAGGTACGGCCGGTCGAACTGGTAGGCGGTCTCCCGCAGCTCCCGGGCGAACGGGTTGACCAGCCCGCCCAGCCAGAGCGCCGGGTACGGCAGCCGGGTGAGCTTCGGGGCGGGGGCACCGGCCAGGGCGGCGGCCCGGGTGGCCAGCTCGCGGGCGGAGACTGCGGGCGGGCTGGGCACGTGCCAGGCCCGGCCCCAGGCGCGCTCGTCGGCGGCGGCCGCCACCAGGGTACGGGCGACGTCGTCGACGTACGTCCAGGTGTGCGGGGCGTCGAAGTCGACGGGCAGCACCACCCGGCGGCCGGCGAGCACCCCGGGCAGCATCATCATCGGCAGCGAGGTGGCACCGGCGCCCAGGTAGTCGGAGCCGCGCACCTCGGTCACCCGGGCCTGGCCCGCGCGGTGGGCGGCCAGCGCCTCGGCCCACATCCGGTTGCGGACCCGCCCTTTCGTGCCGGGGGCCGCGGGCGGGGTCGCCTCGGTCATCGGGCCGTCGACCGGCCCGTACCCGTAGAGGTTGCCGACCGTAGCGAGCACGGCGTCGGTGCGCCCGGCGGCGGCGAGCAGCGCGGCGGCCAGCGGCGGCCAGTCGATCGACCAGCGGTGGTACGCCGGGTTGGCGCAGTTGTAGAGGGCGACCGCGCCCTCGGCGAGGGCGGCGAGCCGGTCGGGGTCGGCGGCGTCGGCGGCGACCCGCTCGACGCCCGGGTGGTCCGGGCCGGTCCCGCGCCGGGTGACCACCCGGACCCGCTCGCCGGCGGCCGCGAGGAGACGGGCGGTGGCGGTGCCGACGGGCCCGGCGCCGACGATCAGATGCAGCGACATCACAGATCACCTTTCGAAGCATGAGTACGACTAGAGAGCACTGCTCTCGTTTGTGGCCCGCCCAGCATGCCGCCCGGCCCGGCCGTTCGTCAAGAGCAGTGCTCTCTGTTTTGATGGCCGCTCTCGACTATGGCAGAGTGAGGACCATGCCCGCCTCCTCGATCCGCGCCCGGGTCCGCGCCGAGATGCTCGACGAGATCAAGGCCGTCGCCCGCCGGCACCTCGCCGACGACGGGGCGAACCTCAGCCTGCGGGCGGTGGCCCGGGACATGGGGATGGTGTCCTCGGCGATCTACCGCTACTTCCCGAGCCGGGACGACCTGCTCACCGCGCTGATCATCGATGCGTACGACACGCTGGGGGCGGCGGTGGAGTCGGCCGACGCGGGCGCGGACCGGCTCGACCTGCGGGGGCGCTGGCACGCGGCGTGCCGGGCGGCCCGCGACTGGGCCCTGGCCCACCCCGCCGAGTACGCGCTGCTCTACGGCAGCCCGGTCCCCGGGTACGCCGCCCCGGACGACACCGTGGGGCCGGCCCAGCGCCCGCCGGCCATCCTGGTCGGCATCCTGCGCGACGGCGTGGCCGCCGGGCTACTCTCCGCCCCCGACCCGGGGGAACTGCCGGAGCCGCTCCGGACGGACCTCGTGGAGGTCGCCGACGCCCTCGTCCCCGGGCTGCCGGAGGCGTTGCTCGCCCGGGGGATGGCCGGCTGGACCCAGCTCTTCGGGCTGATCAGCTTCGAGTTGTTCGGCCGGATCAACCGCTCGCTCCCGCACCGCGACGAGTACTTCGACCACCAGACCGCCCTGATGGCCGACCTCGTCGGCCTCCCCCGCTGACCCACCCACCCCGCGATCTTGCACTTCCGGCCCCCGGTTCGCCCCTTGTGCACCCTTCGCCCGGGCCGCCACTGCAAGATCGACGCGTGGGGGGGTGGGGTGGGGTGGGGGTTAGGTGGGGTCGGAGGAGTGGCCGGGGAAGAGGTGGGCCGACGGGTCGATCGCCACGGCGGCGTTGTTGACCGCGGTGGCCGCCTCGCCGAAGCCCGTGGCGATCAGCCGGACCTTGCCCGGGTACTCGGTGATGTCGCCGGCCGCGAACACCCGGGGCAGGTTGGTCGCCATCGCGCTGTCCACCACGATGTGCCGGCGGTCCAGTCGCAGCCCCCACTCGGCGATCGGGCCCAGGTCGGCCGTGAAGCCGAGCGCGGCCACCACCGTGTCGACCGGCAGCGTCTCGGCCCCGCCGCCCCGTACGGTGATCTCGGCGCCGGTCACCGTGCCGCCCCCGTGCAGGCAGGTGACCTCGGCGTTGACGATGACCCGGACGGGCAGCTCCCGCACCCGGGCGACGGTGCCGGCGTGGGCGCGGAACCTCTCCCGCCGATGCACCAACGTCACCGAGCGGGCCAGCGGTTGCAACGCCAGCGCCCAGTCGAACGCCGAGTCGCCGCCGCCGACGATCAGCACGTCCCGGGCGGCCAGCGCGGCGGGTTCCGGCACGAAGTAGACGACCCCGGCGCCGGTGAAGCTGTCGGCCACCGGCAGCGGACGCGGGCTGAAGCTGCCCAGACCGCCGGTGACGACCACCGCGCCGCAGGAGAGCTGCTGGCCGCCGGCGAGGCCGAGCACCGGCCGCCCGTCGGCGTGGGACAGCTTCTCGGCCCGGGTGCCGAGCAGGTACCGCGGGTGGAACGGGGCGGCCTGGGCGACCAGGTTGGCCACCAGGTCCCGGCCCTTGACCGCCGGGAAGCCGGCCACGTCGAGGATCAGCTTCTCCGGGTACATCGCGGTGATCTGGCCACCGGCCTCGGGCAGCGCGTCGACCACCGCCACGGAAAGCCCTCGGAACCCGGCGTAGTACGCGGCGAAGAGCCCCGTCGGACCGGCACCGATCACTGCGACATCCACCTCGGACATGACGTACCGTCACTTTCCGCTGACGAATCACGGTGTGCTGGTGCCGACGGTAGGCCCGGCAGGGGACCAGGGCAAGCACGTCCCACACCGATGTGCCGCACCCGGGCGGCAGGGGAAGGCGCCGCGTCAGGGCAGGGTGAGCGGGGCGTCCAGGTCGGACCCGGCCCGGCGGCGGTGCCGGAACAGGATCGCGGCGACCACGCCACCGACCAGCCCGAAGAGGTGACCCTGCCAGGAGATCCGCTCGTCGGTGGGGAGGATGCCCAGCAGTTGCCAGCCGTAGAGCAGGCCGACCAGCAGCACCACCCCGAAGTTCCACCAGCTCCGCTCGACCACGCCCCTGGTGAGCAGGATGCCCAGGTAGCCGAAGATGACCCCGCTGGCCCCGACCACGACCGAGTTCGGCGAGCCGGTGAACCACACGCCCAGCCCGCTGACCAGCACGACGACCAGGGTGGACCAGAGGAAGCGCCGGAAGCCGGCGGCGAGCACGAACGTGCCGAGCAGAATCAGCGGCACGCTGTTGCTGTAGAGGTGGTTGAAGTCGGCGTGCAGGAACGGCGAGAAGAACACCCCGTCCAGCCCGTCGATGCGGCGCGGGATGATGCCGGCGGCGAGGTCGAGGTCGATGCCGAGGCCGGCGTCGAGGCCCTCGATCAGGAAGAGGACCGGCACGACCGCGCACATGGCGACGAAGGCGCGGCCGATCGAGGCGTAGAAGGCCCCGGTGCCGAAGCGTCGCGGGTCGCCGCCCGGGAGGTCGCTGTGCAGGGTCACCCCCCAGAGCTACCAGCAAACCCCGCCGACCGCCACCCGTGGGCGCGACGGAGCCCGGTACGACGACGGCGGCGGGGGTGCGGACGCCCGCATCCCCGCCGCCGCTATGCCTCGTCGGTCAGTACGAGCCGTTGTTCTGGAAGTGGCTCCACGCGCCACAGGGGCTGTTGTACCGGCCCTTGATGTAGCCGAGGCCCCACTTGATCTGGGTGGCCGGGTTGGTCTGCCAGTCACTGGCGACCGAGCCCATCTTGCTGCCCGGCAGCGACTGGGGGATGCCGTACGCGCCGGAGGAGGAATTGCGGGCCTTGTGGTTCCAGCCGCTCTCCTTGGTCCAGAGCTTCTCCAGGCACGGGAACTGGTCGATGCCGAATCCGGCGTCGAGCATCAGCGCGCAGCCGATCTTCCGATTGCCGCCGTACTCGCTGCACGAGGCCGGGATCGGGCCGTCGTACGGCTTGCTCGCCTTGGCCGCCGCCGACTCCTCGGCGGCCTTCTTCGCCGCCGCCTCGCGCTCCTTCTTGCGGGACGCCGCGGCGACCTCGGCCGCACGGGCCCGCTCGGCGGCCTCCTTCGCCGCCTCGGCGGCGCGCAGCTTGGCCTGGTACTCCGCTGCGCGCTGCTTGGCGGAGCTGACCCGGTGCTCGGCCTGCCGCTCGCGCTGGTAGTCGTACTCGGCCTGGTCGATCTGGAGGCCGACCTGCGCGGTCAGGCCCTGTTGCTGGGTTTCTCGGTCTTCGCCCAGATAGAAGCCGCCGGCAACGCCCACAGAGAGCAGTGCGACGGCGGCGGTACGGGCGCCGAACCGGCTCCACAGCCGACTCACGAAGTGGTCCCTTCGTCGGGGGCAAGGAACACGACGCAGCCCCGACCCGCGGAGGGTCGACCCGCGTCGCAAGCGCCCCGACCCTGCCGGTCGCAGCCGACGCACCCGGGTTCCGTCCGCCCCGCCATCGACGACGGCGGACGATCTTCCCGGTACGTGGACGCTCGTTGGACACCATTGCGCACGGCGGGACCGATGGGAAACCGTCCGCCCCAATTGTGACTTGGGCCACAGCTGGAATAGGGATGAGTTGCCACTTAACGGACAAGCGCCGTGATCAGACCGGAATGCCCTCCAACAGGTCGGTCACCATCGCCGCGATGGGCGACCGCTCGGACCGGGTGAGCGTGATGTGCGCGAACAGGGGATGGCCCCTGAGCGCCTCGATCACGGCGGTCACCCCGTCGTGCCGCCCCACCCGCAGGTTGTCCCGCTGGGCGACGTCGTGGGTGAGGACCACCCGCGACCCCTGGCCGATCCGGGACAGCACGGTGAGCAGCACGCCCCGCTCCAGCGACTGGGCCTCGTCCACGATGACGAAGGCGTCGTGCAGGCTGCGGCCCCGGATGTGGGTGAGCGGCAGGACCTCCAGGATCCCCCGGGCCATGACCTCCTCCAGCACGTTCTCGTGCACCACCGAACCGAGGGTGTCGAAGACCGCCTGCGCCCAGGGCGACATCTTCTCGGTTTCCGAGCCGGGCAGGTAGCCCAGTTCCTGGCCGCCGACGGCGTAGAGCGGGCGGAAGACGACCACCTTCTTGTGCCGACGCCGCTCCATCACGGCCTCCAGGCCGGCGCACAGGGCCAGCGCCGACTTGCCGGTGCCGGCCCGTCCGCCCAGCGAGACGATCCCGATCGACTCGTCCAGCAGCAGGTCGAGGGCGATCCGCTGCTCGGCCGAGCGGCCGTGCACGCCGAACGCCTCCCGGTCGCCCCGCACCAGCCGGACCGTCTTGTCGGGCAGCACCCGGCCCAGCGCGGAGCCGCGCGTGGATTGCAGCACCAGCCCGGTGTGGCAGGACAGCCCGGCCGCGGCGTCCACGTCCAGGGCCTCCCCCGCGTAGAGCCGACCGATCTCGTCCTCGCCCAACTCCAGCTCGGCCATCCCCGTCCAGGTCGGGTCGCTGGCCTGCCCGTGCCGGTACTCGTCGGCGTGCAGCCCGACCGAGGCCGCCTTCACCCGCAGCGGCATGTCCTTGCTGACCAGGGTCACCTCCCGCCCCTCGGCGGCGAGGTTGAGCGCGACCGAGAGGATCCGGGCGTCGTTGGACTCGTTGCGGAAGCCGGGCGGCAGCACTCCGTCGTCGGTGTGGTTCAGCTCCACCCGCAGGGTGCCGCCGTCGTCGTTGGCGGGCACCGGCCGGTCCAGCCGGCCGTGGCGTACGCGCAGCTCGTCCAGCATGCGCAGCGACTGCCGGGCGAACCAGCCCAGCTCCGGGTGGTGGCGCTTGCCCTCCAATTCGGAGATGACCACGAGGGGCAGCACCACCTCGTGCTCGGCGAACCGGTGGAACGCCGCCGGGTCCGAGAGCAGGACCGAGGTGTCCAGGACGAACGCCTGGCCGGCTGGTCGGGGCTCCTCGGGCTCGACCGGGGCGGCCGCGCGGCGGCTCCGGGTGGCGCGGCGGGTCGTGGCAGTCGCGGCCGGGGTCTGGTCGGCACCGGCGGGGGTACGGCGAGTCGTCACAGGCCTGCTCCGGCGGATGGGCACCCGGCCATCCGCGTTCCGCCTCGTCCGGTGCCCGGAGACACGGGGTCGGATGCGGGCCCGTGCGCAAGGTCGCAGATCCGGGCTGGCCGGCTGGCTCGGGGGAGCCCCGTGCCATGACTAGACGCTAGCCCCGCCGGGGCCTCCCGGCTAGAGGTTGCCGACTGGATCTCCGGCGACGGGCCGGCGGGCAGGCCCGGTGGACCGGCCGGGATGCATGCCCCCTGCGCGCATCCCGGCCGGTGGGACCACAGTCACCGGTCTGACGTGGCCCCGCCGGTGCGCGCCCGCCGCGGACGGCGCACCGTGCTCGTGCCGCTCCGGCCGGAGCCGGCGGGTCCGCCCCTCCTACCGGCCTGCGGTCGGAGGGTCCGCCCTCCCCCTGCCCGACGGGGGCCGGCGGGCGGTCGGGCCGGGTCAGCCCTGCCATCGGATCAGGGCGCCGGTGGGGTGCCGCCCGCTCGCGGAGGCCGGCGCGGCGACCGCCACGGCGCCCCCACGGGACGGGGTGGCAAAGGACGAGCCGGTGTAGGTGGTGCCCTGTTGGGCTACCTGTCCGCTCCGGTCGCGGGTCGGCGGCGGGCCAGCCAGGGCGGAGGCGATGGCCGCCTGCGCCTCCCGGCGGCGCCGGTTCCAGGCGCCTCGGTCGCCGTCGAAGTACCCCTGCCGGTAGCCGAAGCGGTAGCCGATCCGATAGCTGAGCTGACCGTGCAGCCGGCCGGCCGCGTAACTGGTCGACCCGAGGACGAGGACGAGGAAGACCGCGAGGAAGGGACTCATCCGGCGGCTCCCCGGCGGGGCGGCGGGGCGGCTGCGCGGCGGGACGGAGTGGCTCCCCGGCGGGGCGGCAGGGCGTTCACCGTTCCTCCGGCTCGACGAAGGTGGGGTCGGTGGCCAGCAGTTGGTCCAGGTCGTCGGTGCTGACCTCCTCGGTCAGTTCGACGCTGATCCGGCAACCGTCCAGGACCACCTCGGCGACCGAGGAGCGGCGGATCTCGCCGCCGGCGTCGTAGACCCGGACGCTGAGCTCCGGGCAGCCGAGATGGGTCCGCCAGGCGGTCCACTCCGCCCGGTCCCCCACGTTCAGCGACAGAAAACGGCAGCCCCGGGCGAGGTAGAGGCGCCACGGCGCGCTCAGCCCGGCGGCCACCCCCTCCGCGATCAGGCCGAAGGCCTGGGCGCGGGTGGCGAGTTCGGTCACCACGCCTCCCTCGTACCGGGTGAGGGACGCATGCGAGCACCAACCGTCTCAGGCACGCGACACACGGTAGATTGTCCCATGAACGTGACAGTATCAGCTTTTCGTCCGATCGTATCGGCACTGACCGGCAGCCATTCTGCCCAGGTGAGGGCCTCGGGAAACGGCGCGGAACGGTCAATTGACGCGCCGTACGTGTGTCTCACTCACGTGACACATGCGCGCCCGGCGACCAGACCGGACGTGAGTGGTCGTACCGTCACGGAGTGACCGAGAGCGCTCAGGCCCGGAAGATCGCCTTCGCCGCCTTCGTCCGCCGGGCCCTCGACGACGCCCGGGCCATGCGCGCCTGGAGCGGCACCGAGGTCTCCCGGCGCACCGGCGTCTCCCGCCAGACCGTCAACCGCTGGGTCCGGGGGGACTGGGTCAGCGACCCGGAGGCCGAGCGGGTGGTCGCCTTCTGCGAGGGTCTCGGTCTCAAGCCGACGGCCGCCTTCGCGGCGCTGGGCTGGGACCGGGCGACCACCCCGCGCCCCGTGCCCGGCCCGCCCCCGATGGACCCGGACGTGGAGGCGCTGCTGCGCCGGCTGATCGACCCGAACGTGTCGGACGCGGAGAAATTCCACATCCGAGAAACCATTCGTTACCTCGCTTATCGCCCAACTCTTGCTACCGATGTCCGAAAAAGGAGTAATCGGGCGGGCTAGTTCCTCAGATGGCGAAATAACGGCAGGTCGAACCCAATCGTTTGCCTTCGGGGGAAGAACGGGAGCGCTAGCGTCCCTATTCGTACTGCTTGGGCTCGTCGTCGGCGGGGGGACGGGACAAGGCCGAAACCCAGCCCTGCGGGACAGAAGGAGGGGTCTGTCCATGACCCTGAAGTGGTTGGCAGTCGTGGTCGCGGTGGTGTCCCTGACATCGGCCGTGACCGGCAACCTGGTGATCGGCGTGGTCGACGGCGGGCAGCTTCCCGTGGTCGCCAACGTCCTCGCGCTCACCACCGCCGGCACGGCGGTCGTCCTGGCCGTCGTCGCCGAGCTGAACGACCGGCTCAACGACCGGCTCAGCGCGCTCACCGAGTTCCTGGTGGCCCGGCTCAACGAGATCGAGGCGCGCACCGGCGACCGGAACACCGGTTTCGTGGAGGGCTACCTGCTCAGCCACGGCCAGGACGCCGAGGTGGTGCCGTTCGGACGCCGGGGTCGGGGAGCCGCCGAACGCTGACCTGGACCGGGCCGGGAGACTCGTCTCGACCACGAATACGCCGCCCACTCCGGGGTACGCTTTCGCCCGTGCCGCCGTCGAATCTGGGCAACCAGCAACCGAAGATCCCGTTGGACGCCGGCCAGGCCTGGCGGGCGACAGCCGGCCGGGTGGCCGACACCGTCCTCTTCTTCGACTTCGACGGCACACTCGCGCCCGTCGACGACGACCCGACGGCGGTCCTGCCGGCCCCGAAGGTGCTGGCCGCGATCGAGGCCCTCGCGCCGCTGGTCCGCCGGATCGCGATCGTCTCCGCCCGGCCGGTGGAGTTCCTCCGCGACCACCTCGGCGGGCTGGACGGCGTCGACCTCTACGGCCTCTACGGGCTGGAGCACAGCCACTCCGGCGGCGAGACGGTCACCGAGCCGGCGGCGCTGCCCTGGGTGCCGACCATGCGGGAACTGGCCGACCTCGCCCGCGCCGAACTGCCGGCCGGGGCGCTGGTCGAGTTCAAGCGGCTCTCCGTGGCGCTGCACTGGCGCACCGCCCCGCAGCTCGGCGCGGCCGTGCAGGAATGGGGCCGGGCACAGGCCGAGCGGCTCGGCCTACGCGTCCAGGCCGGCCGGATGGTGCTGGAGATCAAGCCGCCGGTCGACCGGGACAAGGGCATGGTCATCGGCGAGGTCGTCCGGGACGCCGGCGGCGCCTGGTACTTCGGCGACGACGTCTCCGACATCAAGGCGTTCGCGGCGCTGCGCGCCCGCGCGGCGGCGGACCCGGAGTTCCTCGGGGTCTGCGTGGCAGTGGCGAACCCGGAGACCGGCCACGAGGTCGCCGAGGCCGCCGACCTGACGATCGACTCCCCCGCCGCCCTCGGCGACTTCCTCACCGAGGCCCTCCCCCACCTCCGCTGACGCCCACCCCGCCGATCTTGCACTCTCGGCCCGGACAGGGCCGACAAAGCGGACGGAACAGGGGCCACGAGTGCAAGATCGCGGGGAAGGGGCGGGTCAGCCGCCGAACCGGCGCTGGCGGGTGGCGTACGAGCGCAGCGCGCGGAGGAAGTCGACCCGGCGGAAGTCCGGCCAGTTCAGCTCGCAAAAGTAGAACTCCGAGTGGGCCGACTGCCACAGCATGAAGCCCGACAACCGCTGCTCACCGCTGGTCCGGATGATCAGGTCCGGGTCCGGCAGGCCGCGGGTGTAGAGGTGCTCGGAGATGTGCTCGACGTCCAACGCCTCGGCCAGTTCCTCGATGGTGCCGCCGGCCGCGGCGTGCTCCAGCAGCAGCGAGCGGACCGCGTCGGCGATCTCACGCCGGCCGCCGTACCCGACGGCGATGTTGACCTGGGCGCCGCCGACGCGTCCCCGGGTCCGCTCCTCGGCCGCCTTGAGCGCCGCCGCGTGCTGCGCCGGCAGGACGTCGAGCGCGCCGACCATCCGCAGCCGCCAGGGGTTCCCCTCCTCGGCCAGCTCGGTGCTCAGGTCCTCGATGATCTGGAGCAGCGGGTCCAGTTCCTCCGCCGGGCGGGACAGGTTGTCGGTGGAGAGCAGCCAGAGGGTCACGTGTCCCACCCCGGCGGCGTCACACCAGCGCAACAGCTCCTTGATCCGCTCGGCGCCCATCCGGTGCCCGTCGTTGGGGTCGACGAAGCCCATCTCCCGGGCCCAACGGCGGTTTCCGTCGCACATCACGCCCACGTGCCGAGGCACCGGCGTGCCCGCGAGCTTGGCCGTCAGTCGCCGCTCGTACACGGAGTAGAGGAGGTTCCGCAGAGTCATCACCTTGCAGAGTAGCGACCCGCCCCCTCGATCAGTCCCCCGGTGGCCCATCCCGGCCCGAGATACCGATGCCGATCATCGCAAGGGTGCGTGCGTCCAGCCGGCCGTCGCCGAGGCCCAACTCGACGACGGTGCCGAAGACCCGCTCGTCACGGCGGGCCGCGCGTACCGCCCCGTCGACCACCCACCGCCGCCGGGCCAGCCGGGCCGCCGCCGAGCTGTGCCGCAGGTGGGTGCCGAGCCGACGGCGCAAAGCGTCGGCGTACCGTCGGGCGGCCCCGCCCGGGTCGCCGGCCGCCGCCACGCCGGCCAGCGCGCCGGAGAGCAGCGCGTAGAAGATCCCCTCCCCGGTGAACGGGTTGATCAGCGACAGCGCGTCCCCGGCGAGCACCAGCCGACCCCGGCCCGGCGACGGGCGGTGGGTGGACAGCGGCAGGTGGTGGGCGCGCAGGGCGGTCACCCTGGCCGGGTCGGTGCCGGGCAGCAGCGCGGCCAGCCGGTCCAGCAGGTGGGCGCGGGTCAGCGGCTCGCCCCGCAGCACCTCCCCGTACCCGACGTTCGCCCGCCCGTCGCCGATCGGAAACGACCACGCGTACGCCGGCCAGCGCGGCGCCGAGGTGACGATGAGCTGCTCGGGCGGGCCCGGCAGGGCCGGGGCGTACCCCCGGACGGCCAGCGCCAGATGGCGGTCCGGGTTCGGCGGGTGGCCGAGCGCCCGGCGGACCACCGACCCGGCCCCGTCCGCGCCGACCACCGCCCGCGCGGCGATGTCGCCGTCGAGCACCACCCGCCCGTCGCGCGCCTCGACCCGGCGCACCGTGTGCCGGCGCAGCTCCGCGCCGGCCGCCACCGCCGCCGCCACCAGCCGGGCGTCGAAGACCTTCCGGGGCACCGTGTACGCGGGCCGGGGCAGCGGCCGGGCCACCGCGCCACCCCCGGGCCCGACCAGTCGCAGCCGGGGCAGCGGGGCGTATCCGTCGACGGCGTCGGTGACGCCCAGCCCGGCGAGGACGTCCAGCGCGTGCGCGGCGATGCCGTCCCCGCACGTCTTGTCCCGGGGGAAGTCGGCCCGGTCCAGCAGCAGCACCCGGGCCCCGGCCCGGCGGGCCGCCAGCGCGGCGGCCGCCCCGGCCGGGCCCGCCCCGACCACCGCCACGTCGTACTCGTCGGTCATGCCGCCTCCCCTGCTCCCTGCGCTCAGCCCGGCACGCCCGGCCGGCGCACCACGACCTGCTCGGTGCACTCAGCCCGGCACGCCCGGTCCCTCGACCCGGCCGGCACGCCACAACCCGTACAACGCCAGAGCGGCGGCGGCGAGCAACGGCCCGCCGTCGCGAACCAGTCCGTCGAGGCCGAGCAGCCACCAGCACAGCGGCAGGTCGACGGCGAGGGCGCCGAGGGTGATCGCCACCAGCAGCGACCGGGCCCAGCGCTTGCCGCGCATGAGGAAGGCGGTGCAGAGCAGCACGAGGTAGCTGACCCCGATGCCGGCGGCGAACCAGAACAGCACGGCGGGCACGGCGGCCAACCGGCCGTCCAGGATCGCGCCGGTGGCGACCAGGGCCGGGACCAGCATCAACGGGCTGTACGTGAACGCGGCGACCCGGCTGGTCAACAGCCAGCCGGTGACTGGCGGGCGCTTCGGGGCGACCTCCCGCCAGGAGATCGTCCCGCCGGAGACGACCAGGCCCTTGCGGTGCCGGACCAGGTGGCCGGCGACCGCGTCCGAGCGGTACAGCAGCCAGACCACGGCCACGCAGAGCGCGGCCAGCAGGGCGAAGCCGAGCAGCCCGGGCAGTGGCGGCACGCCCTGCCGGGGCACCACCAGGCGGCCCACCGCGAAGACCGTGGTGACGGCGAGGATCAGCCCGAACGGCCTGGCCACGGTGCGGCCCCGGCGGACGTGCCCGATCAGCACCAGGAAGCCCAGCGAGCGGAGCATCGCCCAGCCGGTGCGTACCGCGAGCCCGAACTCCTGCTCCGGGGCGTACCACCAGTTGAGCAGCTCGACCACGACGGTGGCCGCCGCCGTCACGGCGAGCAGGATGGTCAGCGCCCGGACGGCGGACGGCCGCCGGACCTGGGTCTCGGCGGCCGTCCTCATGGAATCAGATTGTGCCCCGTACGGGGGCGGATCACACCTACCGCGTCGGCTGCTCCGCGTCGAGCCGGGCGCGCAGCGCGTCCAGCTCGGCCCAGAGCACGCCGGGGAGCTTGTCCCCGAACTTCTCGAACCACTCGGTGATCAGCGGCAGCTCCGCGCGCCACTCCTCCGGGTCGACCTTCAGCGCGATCCGCACGTCCTCCGGGGTCATGTCGAGGCCCTCGATGTCCAGCGCGTCCTGCGCCGGGACCATGCCGATCGGGGTCTCCACCGCGGCGGCCCGGCCCTCCAGCCGCTCGACGACCCACTTGAGCACCCGCGAGTTCTCGCCGAAGCCCGGCCAGAGGAAGCTGCCCTCGGCGTCCTTGCGGAACCAGTTGACGTAGTAGACCTTCGGCAGCTTGGACTCGTCGCCGTCCGTGCCCTTGCCCATCTCGATCCAGTGCCGGAAGTAGTCCCCGGCGTTGTAGCCGATGAACGGCAGCATGGCCATCGGGTCGCGGCGCACCACACCCACCGCGCCGGACGCGGCGGCGGTGGTCTCCGAGGACAGCGTCGCGCCCAGGTAGACGCCGTGCACCCAGTCCCGGGCCTCGGTGACCAGTGGGATGGTGTCCCGGCGGCGGCCGCCGAACAGGATCGCGTCGATCGGCACGCCGTTGGGGTCGAAGTAGTCGTCGGACAGGATCGGGCACTGGGTGATCGGGGTGCAGAACCGGCTGTTCGCGTGCGAGGAGAGGCTGTCGCTCTGCGGCGTCCAGTCGTTGCCCTTCCAGTCGATGAGGTGCGCCGGCGGCTCGCCCATCCCCTCCCACCAGATGTCGCCGTCGTCGGTGAGGGCGACGTTGGTGAAGACGGAGTTGCCGCGGTCCAGCGTCCGCATGGCGTTGGCGTTGGTCTTCCAGTCGGTGCCGGGGGCGACGCCGAAGAGGCCGTACTCCGGGTTGACCGCGTAGAGCCGGCCGTCCTGGCCGAAGCGCATCCAGGCGATGTCGTCGCCGATGGTCTCGACCTTCCAGCCCGGGATGGTCGGCTCCAGCATGGCCAGGTTGGTCTTGCCGCACGCGGACGGGAACGCCCCGGCCACGTGGTAGACCCGTCCCTCGGGCGAGGTGATCTTCAGGATCAGCATGTGCTCGGCGAGCCAGCCCTCGTCGCGCCCCATCACGCTGGCGATGCGCAGCGAGTAGCACTTCTTGCCGAGCAGCGAGTTGCCGCCGTAGCCGGAGCCGAAGGACCAAATTTCCCGGGTCTCCGGGAACTGGGAGATGTACTTCGTCTCGTTGCACGGCCAGGCGACGTCCTGCTGGCCGGGGGCGAGCGGTGCGCCGATGGAGTGCAGCGCGTGGACGAAGTCCGCGTCGTCGCCCATCGCCTCCAGGACCTTCGCGCCCATCCGGGTCATGATGCGCATCGAGGCCACCACGTACGGGCTGTCGGTGATCTCGACGCCGAACATGGGGCTCTCGGCCTCGACCGGGCCCATGCAGAACGGGATGACGTACATGGTGCGCCCGCGCATGCAGCCGCGGTACAGCTCGGTCATCGTCCGCTTCATCTCGGCCGGCGCCATCCAGTTGTTGGTGGGGCCGGCGTCCGCCTCGTCCACGGAGCAGATGAAGGTGCGCTCCTCGACCCGGGCGACGTCCGACGGGTCGGTGCGGGCGTAGAACGAGTTGGGCTTCTTCTCCGGGTTGAGCCGGATCAGGGTGCCGTTGTCGACGAGCTCGTCGGTGAGGCGGCGCCACTCCTCGTCGGACCCGTCCACCCACACGACCCGGTCCGGGGTGGTCAGTTCCGCTACTTCTCGGACCCAGGTGAGCAGTTCGGGGTGGGACGTCGGGGCCTGATCGATACCCCGAACGGTAGCCGGAGCAACCATGACACATCTCCTTGTGGTCGACGCTGACCGATCTATGGGATGCACGAGTTGGGACGGCGCGAAGCGTCGCCTTCGTGGAAACCTGGGATTGGCCTCAGCGTAAACCGGGCGACGTCGCGAGTCAGTGGGACTGGTTGTGAAGAACTGCACAAGGTACGGCCACGCTGCGGCATCACGATCTGATACCCGCTTTCACGCGCAGTTTCACGCAAATCCTTCAGTGAACCTTCGCCGAGATCTCCGCTTGGCGGGCGGCTTCGGGTCGGTCCTGCTCCGGCACCGCGGCGGGTGCCCCGCATCCGTTCGGCAACCCCATCCACAATTGGCGCACCGCGGGTTACGGTGTGCTCACCGGCGCGCGTCGACCTCACGGCGGCGCCGGCCGGCCCGCGCCCCGCAGCGCGCCGGGCGGCCGGTCGACCGTTGGTGCCCGCCTCCGGAGGGCGGAACCGGTACGCTCGGCGGGTGGCCGCGACGATGACCGGGGACCAGTCGGGCCCCCCGCCGACCCGCCCGCGTGCGATACGCGCCCTGATCGACCGCTTCGGTCACCTGGTCCGCGAGCTCAGCAAGTTCGCGACCGTGGGCAGCGTCGCCTTCCTCGTCGACTTCGCCCTCTTCAACTACCTGGCCAACGCCCGGGGCATGGAGCAGGTGACCGCGAAGACGATCTCCACCGTGATCGCCGCGACGGTCGCCTTCGTCGGCAACCGGTTCTGGACGTGGCGGCACCGCCAACGTTCCAACCCGGCCCGCGAGTACGCCCTCTTCTTCTTCTTCAACGCGGTCGGCCTGGGCATCGCGGTGGCCTGCCTGGCGATCAGCCGGTACGGCCTCGGCGCCCTCTGGCCCGGCGTCTTCCAGACCGCCCTCGCCGACAACGTCGCCAGCTTCGTCGTCGGCACCGGCCTCGGCACCCTGTTCCGGTTCTGGTCGTACCGACGGTTCGTCTTCGTGGAAGGGGGAACCCAGACCGTCGAAGCGGGACCCCAGACCGTCACGGAGGCGGCCCACGACCGGGAACCCCAGGCGTGACCTGCCGTCCCTCTCGTCCGGCCGGGCCGAACCGGCCCCGCCCACTCGCCTAAGGTGTTGCGCATGCGTCTTGTCCGTCTGCTGCCCGAGCGCTGGCAGAAGTTCATCCACGAGGCGCTCAAATTCGGCATCGTCGGCGGCATCAACACCGTCATCAATTACGCGGTGTTCAACGCCCTGGCACTCACCGTTTTCCGGGACGGTCAGCTCAAGGCGACGGGCATCGCCACCGTGGTGGCGACGATCACGTCGTATCTAATGAATCGCCACTGGACGTACCGAGATCGCCCGAAATCGGCACTGCGTCGCGAATACGTCCTTTTCTTCCTGTTCAACGCGACCGGACTAATCATCGAACTCGGCGTCCTGGCGGCGGCCAAGTACGGCCTCGGCATGACCAGCCTGCTCGCCCTGAACGTGGCGAAGACCGGCGGCGTGCTGCTGGCCACCCTCTTCCGCTTCTGGTCGTACCGGACGTTCGTCTTCCAGCCCGCGCCGGTCGAGCCACAGGCGGACACCTGGCACACCATCCCCAGAGACGAGTGGGACACGATGGCCGAGATGGACCCGGTCGCCGAGCTGGCCGAGTCGGTCAGCGAGTTGGAGGAAGCCGAGCCCGGGCCCGCCCCGCGACGGCCGGCGGCCCGCTGCGACGGCGCCGCCCCCGCACAGGGGCGTCCCGCGCCGACCGACGCCGCGCTCGGGGCCTCGCTCGACGGTGAGCTGGCGGCGGAACTCGCCGACGAGCTGCACGCCGGCACCCGCCGGCGCCGGCGGTGAGCCGCGACATGACCGGCATCGCCACGCCGGGGACCGACCCGGACCACCCCGCCCCCGCCGCCACGCCACAGCACGGCCCCGACCGTCCCGGCCTCGCCACGCCACAGCCCGATCGTCCCGGCTTCGACGGGTCGGAAACGAGCCCTGCCGGTGTCGACCCCACCACCCGGGATCAGGCCGGACGGGTCGTCCCGGACCAGACCGGCACCATCGGCACCGGGCCGGTCCCGAGCCAGGGCCGACCGGCCGACCAGGAGACGCCGGCCACCATGCCGGGCGACAGCGCCGTCCCGCCGGCTCCGGTGGCTCCTCCGGTGCGCTCGGGCACGGGCGCACCGGCCGAGCTGTTCTTCGAGGACCTGACCCCCGGGCGCACCTTCGACCTGGGCATTGTGCGGGTGGACGGCGACGAGATGGTCGCCTTCGCCCGCCGGTTCGACCCGCAGTGGTACCACGTCGACCCCGAGCAGGCCGCCGCGAGCCACCACGGCGGGCTGATCGCCAGCGGCTTCTACACGGTCAGCCTCTTCATGCGCGCGTACGTCGATCACGTGCTGGCCCGGGCCGCGGCCGACGCCTCCCCCGGCCTGGAGGAGCTGCGCTGGCTGGCCCCCGTACGGGCCGGCGACCGCCTGGCGGTGCGCCTGGACGTGGCGGGCAGCCGCCCGTCCGCCGCCCGGCCGGGGCTCGGCACGGTCAGCCTCACCGGCACGATGTTCCGCCTCGGGCCGGACGACCAGCCGGACCGCGAGGTGCTCCGCACCCGCTTCCGCGGCTGGTTCACCCTCCGCCCCACCTGACCCACCCCAACCCCACCCCACGCCCCGGCGCGGGCTCACGCAGTGATCAAGAGGCTTGCGTGGCTGGGGTTGGGGGTGGGTGCGGTTAGAGGGTGGGGTCGCGGAGGGGTTTGCCCTCGCGCATGTCGGCGAGGATCTCGCGCATCTCGCCGTCGCCGAGGGAGTGCCGGTCGTGGTGTGCCTCGACCAGCTCGTACAGCTTGGTCTGCACCCGGTCCACCCCTGGGACGTCGGTCAGCATCGACTGGCCACGCTCGCCGGCCGACTCGATGGTGAGCGTGCCGCAGCCGAGCAGCCGCTCGACGAAACGCTGGCTCATCGCGTGGTCGTTGATCCGGGTGAGCGGGATGTCCCGCCGGTCCCGGGAGAGCACCCCCTGCTGGAGCAACACCCGCTCGTTGGTGAACAGGTAGTGCGTGCTGCGCCAGACCAGGAACGGCCAGAGCCCGAACCAGAGCACGAGCAGCAGGGCGAGCCCCGCGACCACGTACAGGGCGATGGTCGAGGCCTCGCCGTCCGGGAGCAGGATCCAGGCCGCCACCACGGCGGCGACGGCGAGGACCAGCACCAGCACCGGCCGCGCCACCGCCTTCCAGTGCGGATGCAGGTGCAGCACGACGTGCTCGTCCTCGGTGAGCACGTCTTCGGGAAACGCCACGGAAACCTCCTCGCAGAACGGACGCGCTGACCGTAACCGGTCGACGCCACCGGTTGGATCAGCCGGTGCGGTGGTTCCCACCGTGGCGGCTGCCGCCAGGTGCAGGACCTGGCGGCTAGCGCAGGTGCAGGACGTCGCCGGCCGCGAGGGCGCGCGGGCCGGCGGGGGTGTCGACGACGAGCTGGCCGTCGGGGTCGACGCCGGTGGCGGTGCCGGTGACCTCGTCGCCGCCGGGCAGCAGCACCCGCACCGGCCGACCGACGGTGCCGCAGGCCGCCAGGTAGGCGTCACGCAGGCCGCTGGCCAGCGCGTCCCCGCCGGCGGAGCGCCACCGGTCGTACCAGTCGGCGAGGGAGCGCAGCAGGGCGCGCAGCAGCGGGTCCCGGTCGGTGGCGGCGGCCCCGGCCAGTTTCAGCGAGGTGGCGGGCAGGCCGGTCGGGTTCTCCGGCAGCTCGGCGGCCCCCAGGGTGACGTTGAGGCCGATGCCGAGCACGACCGCCGTCGGCCGGTCCGGGGCCGGGCCGGGCACCGCCTCGGCCAGGATGCCGGCGCACTTCGCGTCGCCGACGAGCAGGTCGTTGGGCCATTTCAGGGCGGCGTCCAGCTCGGCCAGCCGGGTCACCGTCTCGACCAGTGCGACGCCGGCGAGCAGCGGCAGCCAGCCGTACCCCGAGGCCGGGGCCGGCGGCCAGCCGCGCTCCGCGACGGCCTCGCCGGGCCGCAGCAGCACGCTGGTCGCGAGGCCCGCGCGGGGCGGCGACTGCCAGGCCCGGCCGCGCCGGCCCCGGCCGGCGGTCTGCCGCTCGGCGACCACGACCAGCCCTTCCGGCTCCCCCGCCTGGGCAGCCTCGGCGACGTCGGCGTTGGTGGAGCCGGTCTCGGCACGCAGGTCGAGGTGCCGCCAGGGCCCGTGCGGGGCGACCAGCGCACGGCGCAGCCGGGCCACCGACAGCGGCGGGCGGTCCAGGTCGGTGTACGGGGAGCCGGGCATTCCGTCAGCCTACGGCCAGCCCCGGCGGCCGGCCTGGTCCCTTCGGCGGAGCCCGCACTGAGGCGTACTGCACACCGGCGTCGGCCTGAACCATCGTTATATTCCCTGGGTGACTACCGAGACCGGGATCAACATCCACAGCACCGCCGGCAAGCTGGCGGACCTGGAGCGACGGGTCGACGAGGCGGTGCACGCCGGGTCGGCGCGGGCGGTCGAGAAGCAGCACGCGCGGGGCAAGAAGACCGCCCGGGAGCGGATCGAGATGCTGCTCGACGAGGGCTCCTTCGTCGAGCTGGACGAGTTCGCCCGGCACCGGTCCACCAACTTCGGCCTGGAGCGGACCCGCCCGTACGGCGACGGGGTGATCACCGGCTACGGCACGGTCGACGGCCGGCAGGTCTGCGTCTTCTCCCAGGACTTCACGGTGTTCGGCGGCTCCCTCGGCGAGGTCTACGGCGAGAAGATCGTCAAGGTGATGGACCTGGCCATGAAGATCGGCTGTCCGGTGGTCGGCATCAACGACTCCGGCGGGGCCCGGATCCAGGAGGGTGTCGCCTCGCTCGGCCTCTACGGCGAGATCTTCTTCCGCAACGTGCGGGCCAGCGGCGTCATCCCGCAGATCTCCCTGATCATGGGGCCGTGCGCGGGCGGGGCGGTGTACTCCCCGGCGGTCACCGACTTCACCGTGATGGTCGACCAGACCTCGCACATGTTCATCACCGGCCCGGACGTGATCAAGACGGTCACCGGCGAGGACGTGGCGATGGAGGAGCTGGGTGGCGCGCGGACGCACAACTCGCGCAGCGGCAACGCGCACTACCTCGGCGCGGACGAGGAGGACGCGGTCGGGTACGTCAAGGCGCTGCTGTCGTACCTGCCGTCGAACAACCTGGACGAGCCGCCGGTGTTCGAGGCCCCGGCCGACCTGACGGTCACGGACTCCGACCGCGAGCTGGACACCCTGATCCCGGACTCGGCCAACCAGCCGTACGACATGCACCGGGTGATCGAGCACGTCCTCGACGACGGCGAGTTCCTGGAGGTCCAGCCGCTCTACGCGCAGAACCTGGTGGTCGGCTTCGGCCGGGTCGAGGGCCGCCCGGTCGGCGTGGTGGCCAACCAGCCGATGCACTTCGCCGGCACCCTCGACATCGCCGCGTCGGAGAAGGCCGCCCGGTTCGTGCGCACCTGCGACGCGTTCAACGTCCCGGTGCTGACCTTCGTGGACGTCCCCGGGTTCCTGCCCGGCACCGGCCAGGAGTGGGACGGCATCATCCGCCGGGGCGCCAAGCTGATCTACGCGTACGCCGAGGCCACCGTCCCGAAGGTCACCGTGATCACCCGCAAGGCGTACGGCGGGGCCTACGACGTGATGGGCTCCAAGCACCTCGGCGCGGACCTGAACTTCGCCTGGCCGACCGCGCAGATCGCGGTGATGGGCGCGCAGGGCGCGGTGAACATCCTGTACCGCTCGGAGCTGGCGAAGGCCGACGACCCGGCCGCCGTGCGGGCCGAGAAGATCGCCGAGTACGAGGACACCCTGGCTAACCCGTACATCGCCGCCGAGCGCGGGTACATCGACTCGGTGATCTCGCCGCACGAGACGCGCACCCAGATCGTCCGCGCGCTGCGGGTGCTGCGCACCAAGCGCGAGACGCTCCCGCCGAAGAAGCACGGCAACATTCCGCTGTAGGCGGGCGACGGGGCTCCTGTCGGGCGCACGCACCCCCGGCAGGAGCCCGGCCGACGCCGGCCCTCAGCAGGACGGGTTGGCGGCGACGCACAGCCGCCGGGCGGCGCGACGACCCAGTTCGAGCAGCTCCGCGTCGCCCGTGGCGCGGACGGCGTCCGGCCCGTCGACGCCGAGCCCGGACGCCGGCACGATCACGGTGACCAAATCCCCGACCCGGACGACCATCCGGGTCTCCGAGGGGAACCGCACGTCCAGGGACTTCCCCGTCGCCACGTCGACCGGCTGCGACAGGGCGTGCCGCAGCAGGACCGCCTCGTCGCCGGCGAAGTCACGCTCGACCGCCCGCCAGGTGTGCGCCACGGAGACCGTGACGGCGCCCAGGCCCCACTGCCTGGGTGCCACCTCGGTCCAGTCGGCACAGGCGGTCACGACGCGGTCCAGTTCGATGAAGAACCGGGCGGACGCCCCGGGGGCGAGTCGGTAGACGTCCTGGGTGAGGACCGGGGCACCCGACGACCATGCCTGATCGGGCATGTCCTTCTGAAGCAGGGTCTGCGAGCGGGAGTAGCGGGACACCGTCTGCTGCCCCGACAGTCCCCTGCCGTCGGCGCAGGTCTCCAGCAGCGGGTCCACCTGGACCGACTCCCTCAGCCCCGTGTCCCCCAGACGCACGTTGCTCGGCACGCCGACGTCAGTCAGCTCCAGCAGCGCCTCCTGCGGGATCTCGGCCTGCCTGGACGGCTCCGGCTCCGGCTCGGGCTGGAACATCCGCCAGTCGGCCCAGGACGTCAGCGGCGCGACCGCACCGTCCCGGCCGCCGACCGCCACGGCGGAGAACGAGGTGACGGCCAGCACGGCGGTCGCCGCCGCCACCGCCGTACGCCGGCTGCGGCGGCGGGCCCGGGCCCGGATCTCCGCCGGCTCGGGCCAGCGGACGTCCCGCAGGCCCTGGTGCATCCTCTCGGCGAACGTCAGGTCGTCACGCATCGGTGGCCTCCTCCAGGTCAGAGACGGCGAGCAGCCCGGCGAGCGCGGCCCGCCCCCGGGAGAGTCGGGCCTTCACCGTGCCGACCGGGGCTGCGGTCTCCCGCGCCACCTCGGCGACCGGCATACCGAGCAGGTAGTACAGGGCGAGGGCGACGCGCTGTTCCTCGGGGAGCCGGCGCAGCGCGGCCACCACCGCGACGGTGTCGGTGCTCGGCGCGGGCGTGGTGTCGTCGGCGCCGTGCCGCAGGTACGCCCGGGCCCGGCTGCGCAGGCTCCGCCAGCGGCTGACCGCGATCCGGGAGGCGACGACCCGGACCCACGCCTCCGGGTCGTCGTAGCCGCGCACCGTGGACCAGCGCTGCCAGGCCCGGATGTACGCCTCCTGCACCGCGTCCTGCGCCTCGGCGAGATTGCCCGTGAGCGCGAAGACGAAGCCGAGCAGCCGTTGCCGGCTGCCCCGGTAGAACTCGTCGAACCCGTCGACGTCCGGCACCTGCCACCTCCCCCGTGTCGGTCGCAGTGGACACGCGTGGGCCGGGTGGCGCGGTTGCCGGATCAGCCAGCCGGTTTGCCGGCCGCCCCGCCCGGCCGAGCCCTTCGGCGGTCGATCGGCTGGGCGGTCAGACGGTCAGGCCGGCGTCGGTGAGGATCGGGCCGGCCAGCAGCGCCGCGCCGACGACCAGGGCCAGCAGGTTGATCAGCGCGAACAGCGCCACCCAGAACAGCGGCGGGAACGGGGTGAGCCGGGCGAGCTGGTCGGCGTCGGACTCCGGCATCCGGCCCCGGGAGCGCATCCGCTGGAGTTCGACCACCGGCCGTACGCCGCCGAGGAGCAGGAACCAGACGCAGGTCCAGGCGAAGGCGGCCTGGACCTGCGGGGAGGCGTACCAGGACACGGCGAGCACCACTCCGCCGGTGACCAGCAGCGACAGCGCCCCGAAGACGTTGCGGACCATGACCAGCATGGCCAGCAGCAGCGCCACGGCCACCCAGAGCAGCAGGGTGATCCGGTTGCCACCCAGCAGCCAGGCGCCGGCGAGGCCGATCAGCGACGGGGCGACGTACCCGGCGAGCAGGGTGAGGATCATGCCGGGCCCGGTCGGCCGGCCCGCCGAGAGGGTCAGGCCGGAGGTGTCCGAGTGCAGCCGGATGCCGTGCAGCCGGCGGCCGGTGAGCAGGGCCGCGAGGGCGTGCCCGCCCTCGTGGGCGATGGTGACGGCGTTCCGGGCGATCCGCCAGGGCAGCCGGGTGGACACCACCACCAGCGCCACCACGGCGGTGACGAGGACAAGCAGCGGTGGCGGGTCGGGCTGCGCGGTGAACAGCCGGTCCCAGAGCGTGCCCAGCCCGTCGATCGACACCATGGGGCGCGAGCCTACCGGCCCCGGCCCCGGCCCGGCCAGGCTGCGCCGCCCCGGCCGCTGCCCCTACCGGGTAGCCAAGCCGTGGATGAAAATTTCTTTACTATCTCTTGCGATTCCAGGCAATCAGCTTCAAAGATGTCTATCTATAGATTGGTGCTCCTGAGGAGGAATCCATGATCCGTACCGGACTCATGCTGCGCCGACTGATCGCGGCGGGCATCACCGCCGTGGCGGCTGCGGCCACCGCCCTCGTCGCCACCGCAGGCCCGGCGGCGGCTGCCACCACCCCCGGGATCGACGTCTCGAACTACCAGGGGGCGATCAACTGGACCAGCGTGCGCAACTCCGGCATCCAGTTCGCCTTCATCAAGGCCACCGAGGGTACGAGCTACAAGGACCCCCAGTTCAACGCCAACTACGTCAACTCCTACAACGCCGGGGTGATTCGCGGGGCGTACCACTTCGCCCGGCCGAACATCTCCTCCGGCGCCGCCCAGGCCAACTACCTCGCCAGCAACGGCGGCGCCTGGTCGGCGGACAGCCGCACCCTGCCGGCCGCGCTCGACCTCGAGGGCAACCCCTACGCCGGCGGGTACTGCTACGGCCTCAGCACGACCGGGATGCGCAACTGGGTCCAGGACTTCCTGAACACGTACCGGGCCCGCACCAGCCGGTACGCGGTCATCTACACGACCACGAGCTGGTGGAACCAGTGCACCGGCAGCTGGACCGGCCCCTGGGCCAACCACCCGCTCTGGCTCGCCCGCTGGGCGAGCACGCCGGGCACCCTGCCGGCCGGTGCGCCGTTCTACAGCTTCTGGCAGTACACCGCCACCGGGGCCGTCTCCGGGATCAGCGGCAACGTCGACCGCAACTACTGGAACGGCGACCGCACCCGGCTGATCGCGCTCGCGAACAACGGCTGATCCTGGCACCCGAACAGGCAGTTGGCGGCAGCGGGATCGACTACGACCGTACGGTCGACAACTGGTCCGGCTGCCGCCAGCTCGTCACCTGAACGACCGGGGTCAGGCCCTCCGCCGTGACGCCACCGGCGTCGCGACCGGGCCGGAGATCCGCTCCTCGCGGGCCAACGCTCCGCGCCGGGTCATCCGCCAGGCGGCCACCCCGGCGACGGTGACGGTGACGACGCTGAACAGCGCGAACAGCACCGGCAGACCCGCGCTCACCAGCAGCAGCACCACGTCGCCGAGGGCGACGAGCATCCACAGTGCCAGTCGGGGCCGGGCATCCCTGATTCGGTGTCCCATTGTCGTACCTCCTTCCGTCGTGGAGGTCATGTACCCCGCGCGACGGAAGGTCATGCAAGTCAATCTCGCGCGGACGGGAATCCCGCCGCGACGCGGCCGTGTTCCGCCGCCGGTCAGTCCTGGCGGTCGGGCGTGAAGTTCTTCGCGATCAGCTCGAACTCGTCGAGGTTGGCCGCCCACTCGGAGGCGGCGACCTCCCAGCGGATGGCGTACCCGCGGTTCTTGGCCGTCACGAAGCCGCGGTTGCGGACGTGGATGCGGGTGCCGTCCCGGGTCTCCAGCCACTCCCAGTCCGCGCAGGTCTTCCAGAAGCCCGGGACGGTGCGGATGCCCAGCTTCTTGTAGTTGTTGACTCTCGACCCCCGGTCGCCCTCGATGTCCCGCCAGGCCGCGGCGGCGTCGCCCCCTGGCCTGTCGGTCCGGTCGATGGTCACCTCGCGGACCCCGTTCGGCTCCCGGAACTGCACCCACGTGCTGCCCGAACTGCGCCGCCAGCCCTTCGGCAGCGGCATGCTGAAGCCGGTCGGGTCCTTGTGCAGGGCCCAACCGGCGGGCAGCACCAGCCCGGTCGGGCTCGGCGTCGGCGAGGCGCTCGTCTGCGACGGCGTGGGCGCCGAGGTCACCGGCGCCGACGGGGCGACGGAGGCGGTGCTCGTGGCACCGGCCTGCTGGCCGCCGCCCTCCTCCGGATCGTCGTCGTTGCCGAGCAGCGGGACCGCCACCAGCAGCCCGATCAGCAGCACCGCGACCAGCGCGCCGATCAGCAGGTTGCGCCGGCGGTGGTCGGGCTTGGCGCCCGCGACGACGGCGGCCCGGCCCGACGAGACCGGCGAAGGGCTCACCGGGGTCGGCATCAGGGACGTGGCCCGCTCACTTGGCGGGGCGGGCGGCGAGACCGGCGCGTCGGCAGCCGGCTCGACGCGCGTGTCGTCGGCGGCACCACGCAGGGCGCCACCGCCCCGCGAAGTCGCCGGCTCGGACAGCTTCGCGGTCGGCTCGGACAGCGCGGCCGTCGGGTCGGCGGCCGTCCCCGCCCCGTCGGCGATCCTCGCCGTCGGGTCAGCGGTCGGCGGCTGGCCGAAGGCCGAACCCGGTTCGGTGACCTTCGCGGTCGGATCCGCGTCGGTGGGCGGCGTCGTCCGGTCCACCTTCGCGGTCGGATCGGCGTCCGCGCCGGCGGGGACCTTCGCGGTCGCGTCGCCGCTGCTCGCGCCGGCCGCCCCCGAACCGGTCGCAGCGGCAGCGGCGAACCCCGGGGTACGCGGCGTGGGCGGGGTGACCGTCCGTTCCGTGGCCTGCTCGGCCGGGCGCGGGGCCGGCACCACGGTCCGGCGCGGCTCGCGCGGGCCGTTCGGCCCCGGCCGGCGTACGCCGTCGAGCAGCGAGATGCCCTTCGCCCGGCGGCCGGCGGCCCGGCGCAGCAGCCGCTCCGCCGCCACCGCGTCGATCCGCTCGGCCGGGTCCTTGCGCAGCAGGCCGGTCAGCACCGACTTGAGCGGCCCGGCATTCTTCGGCGGCGGCATCTCCTCGGTGGCCAGCGCGGCGAGGGTGCCGATCGCCGACGGCCGGGCGAACGGCGACTTGCCCTCCACGGCCGCGTACAGGGTGGCCCCCAGCGACCACAGGTCGGCCTCCGGCCCGGCGGTGCCGTCCCTCGCCCGCTCCGGGGCGATGTACGCCGGGGAGCCGAGCACCATGCCCGTCCGCGTCACGTTCGGGTCGCCAGGGATGGTGGCCAGCCCGAAATCGGTCAGCACCACCCGGCCGTCGTCGCCGATCAGCACGTTGCCCGGCTTGACGTCCCGGTGCATGACGCCGGCCTTGTGCGCCGCATTCAGCGCGCCGAGCACCCCGAGGCCGACGTCGATCGCCTTGGCCAGCGACACCGGCCCGTCCTCGGCCAGAATGTCCTGAAGGGACTTCGACGGGACGTACTCCATGACGATCCACGGATCGCCGTCGGTACGCAGCACGTCGAAGATGCGGACCACGTTGACGTTATTGAGCCGCGCGATCGCGCGGGCCTCCCGCAGCGAGCGTTCCCGCATCTCGCGGCGCTCCTCCGCGGTGAGGCTGGGCGGCGGGACCAATTCCTTGATCGCCACATCCCGGTGCAGCACCTCGTCGCGTGCCTTCCACACCCGACCCATGCCACCCTGGCCGAGCGGCGAGATGAGCCGGTACCGGTCGGCGACGAGTTGGGGAAGCGGGTTCGACATCGCAGGAGACGGTACCCGGCAACGGCTCGCCGTACACCGCCGGCACGCCACAGTGCGGCGAAGGTCAAGTTCGCGACGCGTACGCTGAGCCCATGTCTGCCGAAGAGCCGCTGTTGCGGGTGACCCGGGGCGTGCCGACCGCCGAGGAACTGGCCGCCCTGGTCGGCGCCGTTGTCACCCGGACCCGCCCCGTCGCCGCAGCCGAACCGGTCGCCACTTCGGGCTGGGCCCGCAGCGGCAGGCCGGCCGCCGCGACGCCCGCCGCCGGCCCCGGCGCGTGGCGCGCCTCCGGCCTGCCCCGCTGACGCGAGGGGTGCGTACGGGACTGCCGGACGTCACTGGCACCCGTTAACCTCACTCAGGGACACGACGCCGTGACAGGTAGGGAGGGTCGATGATCCCTGAGGAGGACCGCCCCGCGCCCTGGATGAGCGACCTCGGCGGCATCGAGGCCGACATCCGCCAGCTGCGCGACTTCGCCGACCGGCTCCAGGCCGAGGTGGAGCGGAACTACACGCCCCACCTGTCGTACATCGCGGACGACATGAAGGCGAAGATCCCCAACCCCGCCGACGCCTTCGTGGAGCTGGTGCAGTTCCTCCAGGCCCACAACGAGACCCAGCAGGCCACGGCCACGATGGTCTGGTCCGTCGGCGGCGCCACCGGCCGCCTGGCCGCCGCGGCCGGCAGGATCGCCACGAAGTACGCCGACACCGACGCCTTCTCCGCCGCCCGCGTCTCCGACGTCGAGCGCGCCCTGGCCAACCCCGGCGCCGTCGTCCCGACCCGTCCCACACCGACCCTGCCCGATCCGACCGGCCCCGGCAGCGGGCCGAGGCCGGTGGTGTTGCCGTGATCGAGCGAGGCAGCGGCCGGACGTCCGGCCTCACCGAGTGGCGGCTGATGGACCTGCTCAGCATGTGGGCCTGCATTCAGGACCATGACCCCGCCGGGCACTGGAAGCAGGTCGCCGGCTGGCGCAAGGTCTGCGACCTCGCCCAGGCCCACCTGGGCCGCCTGAAGGAATACCGGCGCGGCCTGGCCGAGGCGTGGCCGCCGGCGACCAACGCCGCCGCCCGCGCGTACCTGGGCGAACTTGACGACCTCATCGGCAAGGTGCAGCGCACCCACGACACGGCCGCCGCGAACTACGACGCCCTCGCCGCAGCCACCCGCGCGATCAGCAGCGCCCGCGTCGAGCTGAAGCCGCTCCACGACGAGTACGTGACCAAACTCCAGCAGAAGCGGACGTACGAGGCGACGCTGGCGGACCCGAAGGCGGCGATGGGCAGCCGGGTACCGGACAAGCCGGTGACCGACGTCGACCTGGAACGACTCAACACCCAAGCCCGGAACCTGATGTACGGCCTCAGCGGCGAACTCCAACAGGCCCAGGTAATGCTCCGCCAGCCCCCGCCGCCGCCATCCCGACCTGGTCGGCAGCCCAATGACCCAGACGTCTACGGTAACACCACCATCCCAGTTATCCCGCCCGTCCTACCAGTTCCAATCACAGCACCTACTACGGATTCGTCAAGCTCTTTTGTAAAGGGACCACGGACGGCGTTGCCGGTCAGTCGCGCCCCGGCAAAAGGGCCCATTCTAGGAACGGGGCCTATTCTTGGCGGAACCGGAGCAGGCCTCACAACTCCGCCAGCCAGCCCGCCTAGTTCCGGAAATCAAACCATTAAAAACTCCCCGCCAGTCGGGCCGGGTATAAGCTTGCCGCAAAGCACCCCGAACGCATCAGGAATACCAGGCCGAGGCAATCCTGTCGGGCAGACAGGAAACCAGAGCGGCTCAATTGATAAGTGGGGCAGCAACAACCCAAGCGGGTTAAATCCGACACCCCCGCCCCGCCCCCTTCCACCTGGCGGCTTGATTGGTGGCCTTCCTGGAATGGGCGTGAGTCAGCCCGCCACTACCCATCCATCGCGACGAATCAACCCGATTGGGGGGGTAATCGGAGGAGGAGGGGCTGGAACTTCACCAACGGGCGGGGCAGGCTCCCGCCCAGGTGCCGGTCGCGGACCTCACCTTGGCGCAACTCATGCTGCACCTCCATTCGGCAGCTCTTTCGGAGCAAGTGGCACCCCAAGCTGGAATGGCCCACTCGGACGATCCTCACCCCACGCACAGAGTGATGCCAGCCCACAGCGCTGGGACCCTGACCATCCTTGGGCTACCAATGAGGGAGTCCCGCCAGTCGTTCGCCCGCCGACGGAGGACGGAACAATCGATCCCGGACCGGCCATTGGCTTCGACAGGTGAGAAGTAACACCCGGTGGCGCCTTGCCGCTCCACTACTAGCCCTAGCGGTAAATGTACTGACGATCAACCCTTGCAGGACAACGCTCGGTCGCGAGACAGACGGCAGCGCTCACATTCGCGCAGACCAATGGCACCTAAACTTCCTTAGAGCACCGGAAGCTCAAAGACTTTCTCAAGGAGAAGGGGTTGTGGTAGCGGTGCCAGACACTGGCGTCGACCCGCACCCAGACCTCCAGAAAAACCTACTCAGCGGCATCGATGTCGTCGCGGGAGGAACTGGCGACGGCCATCGCGATCAGAATAGCCATGGAACCAGCATGGCTGGGCTGATTGCAGCACACGGACAAAACGCAAATGGCGGCGCCCTGGGCATTGCACCCAGGGCGAAGATCATGCCGATTATATCCTCCTCCTCATACAACTTGGGAGAGGCGGACGATCTTGCTGCAGGTATCGAGTACGCGACTTCACACGGCGCAAAGGTCATCAGCATTTCCAGCGGGGGCGGGTCGAACACTCGCCTAATTCAAGCGGTCAGAGGGGCGCTCGCAGCGGACATTGTAGTAGTGGCAGCCGCCGGCAACGCCCCAGAAGACTCAGGGATTCAGTATCCCGCCACCGAAGAGGGAGTGATTTCGGTTGGCGGCATCGACCAGCAGGGCAATCACGCTTCAGTCTCGGTTACCGGCACAGGACTCGACGTCGTAGCACCGGCTGTCGACATCTACAGCACCAGCTACGGCGGCAAGTACTCAAAGGGCACAGGGACCTCCAGCGCGACTGCGATTGTCGCGGGTGCTGCCGCCCTGATCCGCTCCAAGTACCCTGATCTCCCCGCCACCGAGGTCGTCCACCGTCTGACCGCCACCGCCGTCGACAAGGGCCCGCCTGGCCGGGACGACGAGTACGGCTACGGCGTCATCGACCTGGTCGCGGCGCTGACGGCGGACGTACCTCCGCTGGGTTTCGAGTCAGCGACGGCGGATGCCCCGGACCGGTCCGGGCCGGGCACGACGGCGGTCGCTGAGCCGGCCGGCAACGACGGGGGCGAAGGCGGGGCGACGGCCCGAGGACTGGCCACGTTGGGTGTGATCGTGGCCGCCGGGGGTGCTTGGGCGCTGGTCGCCCGACGGCGGCGACGTGGCGACGACCCGCCGCCACGGATCAGCCGGTGAGGGGTCGGCATCGGATCGGCCGCCCGGCGCTTCTGCTCAACTCCGCGTCGGTGAAGTGGCGGAATTCGGGGCACTGGGACACCCGGCGTCACTGAGACGGAGTCGATCAGAGGCGGGATCGGGGGCGAAAGAACCAAGGGCCACGTGCCGCGACGCGTGGAGGCGGGGGTAGCCGGTAGCGTCGGCTTCGTGCCGAACTCGATGCCACTCCGTCTCGTGCTCGCCTCGGCGAGCCCCGCCCGCCGCAAGCTGCTCCACGCCGCCGGGATCGAACCCGACGTGCTGGTGAGCGGGGTCGACGAGTCCCAGGTGGTCAGCGAGAGCGCCGAGGAGTTGTGCTTGGAGCTGGCCCGGCTCAAGGCGCAGGCGGTCGTCGGCCGGATGCGGCCGTCCCCGGACGAGCGGACCCTGGTCCTGGGCTGCGACTCGTTGCTCGCCTTCGACGGCGAGATCCTTGGGAAGCCGGTCGACGCGGCGGACGCCGTCGGGCGCTGGGAGCGGATGCGGGGGCGCAGCGGGGTGCTGCACACCGGGCACTGCCTGATCGACGTGGTCCACGAGTCGCGCGCCGAGGCGGTCGCCTCGACGACCGTCCGGTTCGCCGACATCAGCGACGACGAGATCGCCGCGTACGTCGCTACGGACGAGCCGCTCGCCGTGGCCGGGGCGTTCACCATCGACGGCCTGGGCGGGGCCTTCCTCGACGGGATCGACGGCGATCCGGGGACGGTGATCGGGCTCTCCCTGCCTCTGCTGCGCAGGCTCCTCGCCGAGCTGGACCTACAGATCACCGACTTGTGGACGAAGATCGCGCCCGGCGGCCAGTCGGTCGAGCCGCTCGGCTAGCTTCCAGGCATGAGCAAATCGCTGCCGCTGACCCCGGACCTGCACGCGTACGTCGTGGCCCACGGCTCGGCCCCGGACGAGGTGATGGCCGACCTGGTCGAGGAGACCCTCGCCGCGCTGCCGGCCCAGGCGGGCATGCGGGTGGCGCCGGAGCAGGCGGCGTTCCTGACCTTCCTCACCCGGCTGCTCGGAGCGCGGCAGGCGGTGGAGGTGGGCACCTTCACCGGGCTGTCGTCCCTGGCGATCGCCCGCGGCCTGCCCGAGGACGGGCGGCTGACCTGCTTCGACATCTCCGAGGAGTACACGGGCATCGCCCGGCGGTACTGGGCGCGGGCCGGGGTGGCCGACCGGATCGAGCTGCGCATCGGGCCGGCCGGGGAGACGCTGCGCGAGCTGCCGCACGACCGGTACCTGGACTTCGCGTTCATCGACGCGGACAAGACCGGGTATCCGGTCTACTGGGCGGAGCTGGTGCCACGGATGCGTCCGGGTGGCATCGTCGCGGTCGACAACACGCTGCGCGGCGGCCGGGTGCTCGCCCCGCAGAACGCCGACGACCGGGCGATCGCCGCGTTCAACGACGAGGTCATGGCCGACGTCCGGGTGGAGACGGTGCTGCTGCCGATCGCCGACGGGCTGACGCTCGCCCGGGTGCGCTGACCGCCTCCGGGCCTCCCTGATCAGATCGATGTGTGGGATGTCGCGGGCTGGGCCGGGCGGGAGGCGCCGGCATGCCGTACGCCATGTCGATCTTGGTCGTGCGGACGCAGCGCGCGGCCCAGCCGCAGGGTGAGCAGCGCGGCCGTCGCGATGAACCCGGGCAGCAGCAGGAAGGCCGGGTGCGGGCCGACGCCGTCGGCCACCCAGCCGAGCGCCACCGGCGCGATCCCGAAGCCCACCCCCATCGAGTACGACGACCAGCCGGCCGCCTTGTCGGCGGCCGGCCCGGCGACGGCCAGGGCGATCGAGATGGCCAGGGGGTAGTGCAGCGCGTTGCCGAGGCCGAGCACGACGAGCCCGGTCACCGCCAGCCAGCCGACCGGGGCGACCCAGAAGACGGCGAACCCGGTCAGCGAGACGGCCAGCGCGACCAGCAGCAGCGGCACGGGCCGGTAGCGCAGCGCGGCCCGGCCGCCGGCCAGCCGGCCGAGGAACATCCCGCAGACGATCGCGGCGACCGCCGCCGAGGCCGCCCCGGCACCCAGCCCCGCGTGCGAGCGGAGCACGTCGGCGGTCCAGAGCGACAGGCAGACCTCGATCGAGCCGGTCACCGCCATCAGGAACCAGGCGATCCAGTACGGCCGGGGCAGCCGACCGCCCCCCGTGCGCCCGTGCTCCGGCAACACGGCGGGGACCGGCGGAACCTGCGACACGGCGGGGACCGGCGGAACCGACGATGTGGCGGGGACCGGCGGAACCGACGATGTGGCGGGGACCGACGGAGCCGACGATGTGGCGGGGACCGACAGGGCCGGCGATGCGGCGGGTGGGCGTACCCGGAAGGTCAGGGCGGCGAGGGCGAGCAGCGCGATCAGGCCGACCTCGACGGCCATCACCGGCCGCCAGCCGAGCCCCGCGTCGACGGTCGCGCCGATGAGCAGCGGCGCCAGGATGCCCATGCCGGCACAGGCGGCGTTGGCCTCGGTGAGGGCGGCCGACGCGGTGGAACCGTGGTGAGCGGTGAGTATGACGTTGACCCCGCTGATCATCAGCATCCCGAAGGTGGCGATCACCACGACGGCGGCGAGGGTCGCGGGCAGGGGCCGGATGGTGCCGAACGCGGTGACACCGACGGCCACCCCGGCGAGGCCGAGCCAGGCCGTCCGGCCCCGGCCGATCCGGCGGGCGACCGGTGCGAACAGCGCCCCGCCCAGGAGCGCGCCGACGGCGATGGCGGTGCTGTGCAGGCCGGCGACGGCGGCGCTGGTGCCCTGCTCGTCGCGCAGCAGCGGGACGACAGGGCCGAAGCCGTAGAGGAAGAAGCCCCACAGCGCCAGTTGGGAGTAGGCCAGCCAGGTGGTTCGGTCACGGGTGAGGCGGGGCACTGCCCTTACGCTACGCGCGCCGGACCCGTGCCCCGCCCTCGGTGAGAGGTAGCTCTCGGTAAGGGTTGGCGTCCCCCTGCCCTGCATCCAGCGGGCGACGGGAGAGCACCCTTCGGCTCACCGCACGCTGCGGGCGAACTGGCGGGCGGCCCAGCCGACGCCGGCGGCGGCCAGCACCGCGATGATGGCCAGCCCCTGCCAGACCTTGTCGTTGCCGAGGTCCCCGGCGAACAGCGCCCGGGTGCCGTCGACCGCCCAGGAGAACGGGTTCCACACGGCGACGCCCTGGAGCCAGCCGGGGGCGAAGGTGAGCGGCAGCAGGATGCCGGAGAGCAGCAGCACCGGCTGCGCGACGGTGTTCATCAGCGGGGCGAGCGCGTCCTCGCTCTTGACCTTGAGCGCGACGCCGTACGAGACGGCCGAGGTCATCAGTGCGATCAGGGCGAGCATCAGGTACGCCAGCAGCAGGTCGCCGATGAACACCCGCAGGTCGAACAGCAGCGCGAGCAGGGTGATGATGACGGCCTGGACCAGCAGCGACACCACGTCACGCATCGAGCGGCCGAGCAGCAGGGCGAGCCGGCTCACGGGGGTGACGCGGGACCGCTCGATGATCCCGGCGCGCAGCTCGGCGATCAGGCCGAAGCCCTGGAACAGGCCGCCGAAGATGGCCAGCAGCACGAGCACGCCGGGCACGAAGACCTTGTACGCCTCCGCCTGGGTCGGCGCGTTCAGGGCCGGCTTGAGCAGCGGCGCGAAGAGGAGCAGGTACATCACCGGCTGGAAGACGCCGACGACGACCCAGACCGGGTTGCGCAGCAGCAGTTGTGTCTGGCGCTGGAAGATCAGCCACGTTTCGCGGGCGAGTTTCACGGGGGTTCTCCTGTCGGGGGCGGATCAGGACTCGCGCAGCGAGCGGCCGGTCTTGGTGAGGAACACGTCGTCGAGGCTGGGCCGGTGCAGCTCGATGGAGCTCAGCGCGAGGCCGGCGTGGTCGATGCGGCGCAGGATCTGCGGGATGGCGGTCGCCCCCTCGTCGACGTGCAGGCGCAGGCCACCGCCGTCGACGGTCTCCAGCTTGTTGACGTACGGCTCGGAGTCGAGCAGCTGGGCGGCGTCCGGGGTGGCGGCGGCGTCCAGCCCGACGACGACCACCTCACCGGAGATCTCGCGCTTCAGCTCGGCCGGGGTTCCCTCGGCGACCACCTCGCCATGGTCCATGATCGCGATCCGGTCGCAGAGCGCGTCGGCCTCGTCCAGGTAGTGCGTGGTGATGAAGACGGTCATCCCCTCGCTGCGCAGCCGGCGGATCTCGTCCCACATGTGGGCCCGGCTCTGTGGGTCGAGGCCACTGGTCGGCTCGTCCAGGAAGACGATCCGTGGCTCGTGGATGATGCCGAGGGCGATGTCGACCCGCCGGCGCTGGCCGCCCGAGTAGGTCTTGCACTTGCGGTCGGCGTACTCGGTGAGCTGGAAGGCGGCCAGGGCGCGCTCCGCCCGGCGGTGGGCGTCGGCCTTGCGGATGCCGTACATCCGGGCGTGCAGGACGAGCTCCTCGCGGGCGGTGGATTCGTCCCAGGTGCTGCCGCCCTGGGCGACGTAGCCGATCCGGCGGCGCACCTCGGCGGGCTGGCGGAGCAGGTCGGCGCCGGCGATCGTGGCCGCGCCTCCGTCGGGTTCGATGAGGGTGGCCAGCATCCGCAGCGTGGTGGTCTTGCCGGCCCCGTTGGGCCCGAGGAAGCCGAAGATCTCCCCCTCGGCGACGTTCAGGTCGACCCCGCGGACGGCGTCCACGGTCTTCTTGTCCCGACCGGCACGGGAGCGGAACGACTTCCGCAACCCTCTGGTCTCGATCATCTTCGCTCCTGGTCGTCCGTGGCCGGACGGAGCCGGCCGTTCCCCAGGGGTGGCACGGGGGCGTCACCCCGGACGTCCCGCCGAGACTAACGCGATATAGCTTCACTAGTCAACTTTGTTTATTACGCGTTCCCGTCCGCGTCCGGGGCGGACCCGGGTTCCGACCCCGGCGTCGGGGCGGCGGCCGGGGCCGGCTCCACCACGGTCCAGCCGTCGCGGCCGACCAGGCCCTCCGGCAGGTACGGCACGCCGGCCTCGATCCGGTCGGCCACCCGGTCGCACCAGTCCGCCTCCGCCTCCCCCCGGGCGATCCACAACTCGTACGTCCAGGCGACCCCGACCGGCTTGGAATCCCGGATCCAGGACGACTCCATCGAGGCGCGCATGCTCTCCACGCCGGCCCGGATCACCTTGCCCCGGCTACGCAGCGCGGCCACCGCCTCCGGGCGGGGCAGCGCCGGCAGGAACGCGAACGCGGCCATGAACGGATCGGCGGGCTGCTGGTTGCCCCACCACAGGTCGCGCAGCAGGGTCTCGAACTCGTCGAGCCCGCTCGGGGTGATCTCGTACGTCGTCCGGGCCGGCCGGGCCCCGACCTGCTCGGTCGCCACCTCGCGGAGCAGCCCGTCCTGGGCCAGCTTGCGCAGCGCGTGGTAGATCGAGCCGGGCTGCACGTTGGCCCACTTGTCGGCGCCCCAACTGAGCAGCTCACGACGGACGTCGTAGCCGTGCACCGGCTGCATCCACTTGACCAGCCCGAGAATCATCATGCGCGTGGCAGACACCGGAAGAGCGTATTAGACAAGTTTGACTATCGACGTTCGGGCAGTGCCATATGCCACACTGAGCGATCGTTAGGGCGACGGCAGTGGCCGATAAACTCCCGGTCAGTAACCTCCGGGGAGGAGCCACCAAGGTGCGCAAGGTACTCATCGCCAACCGCGGCGAGATCGCCGTCCGCGTCATCCGCGCCTGCCGTGACGCCGGCCTCGGCAGCGTCGCCGTCTACGCGGACTCCGACCGGGACGCCCTGCACGCCACCCTGGCCGACGAGGCGTACGCCCTGGGCGGCGACACCGCCGCCGAGACGTACCTGCGGATCGACAAGCTGATCGACGTCGCCGCGCGGGCCGGCGCGGACGCGGTGCACCCCGGGTACGGCTTCCTCGCCGAGAACGCCGACTTCGCCCAGGCCGTCCTCGACGCGGGGCTCACCTGGATCGGGCCGGCCCCGCAGGCGATCCGCGACCTCGGCGACAAGGTCACCGCCCGGCACATCGCCCAGCGGGCCGGCGCTCCCCTGGTCCCCGGCACCCCCGACCCGGTCGGCGGCCCGGACGAGGTCATCGCCTTCGCCGTCGACCACGGGCTGCCGGTGGCCATCAAGGCCGCCTTCGGCGGCGGCGGGCGCGGCCTGAAGGTGGCGCGCACGATGGAGGAGATTCCGCAGCTGTTCGAGTCGGCCACCCGGGAGGCGGTCGCCGCGTTCGGGCGGGGCGAGTGCTTCGTCGAGCGGTACCTGGACAAGCCCCGGCACGTCGAGGCGCAGGTCCTCGCCGACCAGCACGGCAACGTGGTCGTCGTGGGCACCCGGGACTGCTCGCTGCAGCGCCGGCACCAGAAGCTGGTCGAGGAGGCCCCCGCGCCGTTCCTCACCGACGCCCAGCGCGCCCAGATCCACGACAGCGCCAAGGCGATCTGCCGGGAGGCCGGCTACCAGGGCGCCGGCACCGTGGAATACCTGGTCGGCGCGGACGGCACCATCTCCTTCCTGGAGGTAAACACCCGGCTCCAGGTCGAGCACCCGGTCTCCGAGGAGACCGCCGGCGTCGACCTGGTCCGCGAGCAGTTCCGGATCGCCGACGGCGAGAAGCTGCGGCTGACCGAGGACCCGACCCCGCGCGGGCACTCCATCGAGTTCCGGATCAACGGCGAGGACCCGGGCCGCAACTTCCTGCCCGCCCCCGGCACGGTCACCGCGCTGCGGCTGCCGACCGGCCCGGGCGTCCGGGTGGACACCGGCATCTCGGCCGGCGACGTGATCGGCGGCAACTTCGACTCACTACTGGCCAAGGTGATCATCACCGGTGAGACCCGCACCGAGGCCCTGGAGCGGGCCCGGCGGGCGCTGGACGAGATGGTCGTCGAGGGAATGGCCACCGCCCTGCCGTTCCACCGGCTCGTGGTACGCGACGCGGCGTTCACCGCCGAGCCGTTCACCGTGCACACCCGGTGGATCGAGACGGAGTTCGACAACACCGTCCCGCCGTTCACCGCCGCCGCCGGCCCCGCCGAGGGCCCGGCCGAGCGGGAGACCGTCGTGGTCGAGGTGGGCGGCAAGCGGCTGGAGGTCAGCCTCCCCGCCGGCCTCAACGGGGGTACGACCGCAGCCGCGCCCGCCGCGCGCAGGCCGGCCCGCCGGGGCGGCGGGGCCAAGGCCGGCGTCGCGGTCAGCGGCGACGCGCTCACGTCCCCGATGCAGGGCACCATCGTCAAGATCGCGGTCGTCGACGGCGACACCGTCGCCGAGGGTGACCTGGTCGTGGTGCTGGAGGCGATGAAGATGGAGCAGCCGCTGCACGCCCACAAGGCGGGCACGGTCAGCGGCCTCGCGGCCGAGGTCGGCGCCGTCATCACCGCTGGCGCGGCAATCTGCACCATCGCCTGACCCACACCCCGGGCGGGGGCGGCCCCAGCGCGGCACAGGCCGACCCCACCCCGGCGCGGCGCAGGCGGGGCGACGTCAGCGGCTCGGCGCCCGCCACCGCCCGGACACGGCGACGTCAGCGCAGTTCGGCGCTTGCCACCGCCCGGACGGCGACGGTCAGCGCGTCCAGGGTGGCCGAGGCGACCCGCCAGTGCTGCCAGTACAACGGGCGGTCCAGGTGACGCCCGGCGCCGAGGTCGACGCAGTGCCCGGCGGCGATGTCGGCGCGGGCGAACCGCTCCGGGACCAGGCCCCAGCCCAGCCCGAGCCGAACCGCCTCGTTGAAGCCGTCGAAGGACGGGACGTAGTGGATCGGCGGGTCGATCCGGCGGCGGGTCACCGTACGGGCGAACCTGTGTTGAAGCTGGTCCTTGCGGTCGAACGCCATCATCGGCGCCGACGCGAGGGCTGCCTCGGTGAGCCCGTCGGGGAAGTGACGGGCGGCGAACCCGGCCCGGGCCAGCGCGACGTACCGCATCGCGCCCAGCCGCTCCACCCGGCAGCCCTGGACGGCCTCCCGCTGCGCGGTCACCGCCGCCATCGCCGTACCGTCGCGGATCAGCTCCGCCGTGTGCTCCTCGTCGTCCCGGCGGACGTCGAACAGCAGCGCCAGTTCGGTGGGCAGCAGCGCCAGCGCGCCGACGAACCAGGTGCCGAGCGAGTCCTCGTTCGCGACGACCGTCACCCGGGTGGGGGCGGGCCCGCCGACCGTCGGCGGCCGGGCGGCGTGCAGCGCCTCCCGCTCCAGCAGGGCCACCTGCCCGGCCAGCCGCAGCAGCGGACGGCCCGCGTCGGTGGGCCGGCACGGCTTCGAGCGACGGATGAGCACCTGCCCGACGGCCTGTTCCAGCGCCTTGATCCGCTGGCTGACGGCCGAGGGGGTGACGTGCAGGGACCGCGCCGCCGCCTCGAAGCTGCCCTCGCGGACCACCGCGACGAACGTCCGGAGCTGCGTCGAGTCCAGCATGATGAAGCTGAGCTTATCCACCATGAGAATCCTTAGCTGGGCTGCATCGCGGGTGGCTCGTAGCGTCTGCCCGTGCCCGAAATCCTCAGCAGCTCCGTGGCCGGCTCCGCCGCCGCAGGTTTCTCCCTCTCCATCGCGCTGATCGCCGCCATCGGCGCGCAGAACGCCTTCGTCCTGCGGCAGGGCCTGCGCCGGGAGCACGTCGTGCCGGTGGTCGCCGTCTGCGCCGCGTCCGACGCGCTGCTCATCTCGCTCGGCATCGCCGGGATGGGCACCGCCACGGCGGAACACCCCGCCGCCGTCACCGCCGTCCGCTGGTTCGGCGCCGCGTTCCTGCTCGGGTACGCCGCGCTGGCCGTTCGCCGCGCGCTGCGGCCCGGCGCGCTCTCCCCCGCCGACCGGCCGCCGGCACCCCTCGGGGCGACGCTGCTGGCCTGCCTCGCGTTCACCTACCTCAACCCGCACGTGTACCTCGACACCGTCCTCCTGCTCGGTGGGGTGGCCCGCCAGCATCCGCACCACTGGGTCTTCGGCGCGGGTGCCGCGCTAGCCAGCGCGGTCTGGTTCACGGTCATCGGCGCCGCCGCCCACCGGCTCGCGCCCGTGCTGGCCCGCCCGGCGGCCTGGCGGCTCGTCGACGGCCTGGTCGCCCTCGTGATGGTCGCGGTCGCGGTGACCCTGCTGCTCGGCTGAGCATGCCGGCTCCGGGCGGGGTCAGGGTGTTTTCGGCTACCACCGGGGGCGCGGGCACCGGCGGGCGGGAATGATGGCGACGTGCGTTTCCTTCAAGGCGCGGTCCCCGCGCACGACCTGACCTACAACGACGTCTTCATGGCGCCCGCCCGCTCCGAGGTCGGCTCCCGGTTGGACGTCGACCTGGCCACCGCGGACGGCACGGGCACGACGATTCCCCTGGTGGTGGCCAACATGACGGCCGTGGCCGGCCGGCGGATGGCCGAGACGGTCGCCCGGCGCGGCGCCATCGCGGTGATCCCGCAGGACATTCCCATCGAGGTGGTGGCCACGGTCGTCGCCTGGGTCAAGCGGCGGCACCTGGTGCACGACACCGCGATCACGCTCGGCCCGACGGACACCGTCGGCGACGCCATCCACCTGCTGCCGAAGCGCTCACACGGCGCGGTGGTCGTGATCGACGAGGCCGGCCGCCCGCTGGGGGTGGTGACCGAGGCGGACACCGTCGGGGTGGACCGGTTCGCCCAGCTCCGGCACGTGATGTCGACCGAACTGCACACGGTGCCGGCGGACGCGGACCCGCGTACCGGATTCGACCGGCTCTCGGCGGGCCGGCGGCGGCTCGCGCCGGTGGTGGACGGCGAGGGCCGCCTCGTCGGGGTGCTGACCCGCAAGGGCGCGCTGCGCGCCACCCTCTACCGGCCGGCGACGGACGACCAGGGCCGGCTGCGGGTCGCGGCGGCGGTCGGGATCAACGGCGACGTCACCGGCAAGGCCGCCGCACTGCTGGAGGCGGGGGTGGACACGCTGGTGGTGGACACCGCCCACGGCCACCAGGAACGGATGCTCTCCGCGCTGCGGGCGGTGCGCAAGCTCGACCCGGGCGTCCCGGTCGCGGCCGGCAACGTGGTCACCGCCGACGGGGTACGCGACCTGGTCGAGGCCGGCGCGGACATCGTGAAGGTGGGCGTCGGACCGGGCGCGATGTGCACCACCCGGATGATGACCGGGGTCGGCCGGCCGCAGTTCTCCGCCGTGCTCGACTGCGCGGCGGCGGCCCGGGACCTGGGCCGGCACGTCTGGGCCGACGGCGGGGTGCGGCACCCCCGCGACGTGGCGCTCGCGCTGGCGGCCGGCGCGTCGAACGTGATGATCGGGTCCTGGTTCGCCGGCACGTACGAGTCGCCGGGCGACCTGTACACCGACGTGGACGGCCGGCGGTACAAGGAGAGCTTCGGGATGGCCTCGTCCCGGGCGGTCAGCGCCCGGACCGCCGACGACAGCCCGTTCGACCGGGCCCGCAAGGCGGTCTTCGAGGAGGGCATCTCCTCGGCCCGGATGCACCTGGACCCGACCCGGCCGGGCGTGGAGGACCTGATCGACGAGATCATCGCCGGGGTACGCAGCGCCTTCACATACGCGGGCGCGCGGAACCTGGCCGAGTTCCACGACCGAGCACTGGTCGGGGTCCAGAGCACGGCCGGCTACACCGAGGGGATGCCACTGCCCACGAGTTGGTGAGCCGCCGGTCCGGCGGCCGGCGCCGTCACTCCATCCGAAAGAGGCGGCCGGCGATCGCCCGGGCCGCGGCCCGGGGGTCGTCCCCGATCCGGGCCGGCAGCGCGCCCGAGAGCCAGAGCGTGGCGAAGCCGTGCATGATCGACCAGGCCGCGAGCGCGTCGCCCTGTGGATCCTCCGCCGTCGGGCGGTCCTCGGGCAGCGCGGCGACGCCCAAGTTCAACGCGGCGCCGGCGCGCTGGCGGGCCGCCACCAGCTCCTCCGCGTCGGGCCGGTAGAGGTCCGCACGGAACATCACCTCGAAGTGCGCGCGGTGCCGGACCGCGAAGTCAACGTACGCGACGCCCCTGTCCAGCAGGGCGTCGCCCGCGCCGTGCAGCGCCTTGGCGAGCAGGTCGAACCCGTCGGCGGCGAGGGCGGTGAGCAGCCCGGCCTTGTCGCCGAAGTGGTGGGCGGGGGCGGCGTGCGAGACACCGGCCCGGCGGGCCAGGTCACGCAGGCTCAGTGCAGCCGGCCCAGACTCCTCGATCACCTGCACCGCCGTGGTGAGCAGGGTTCGGCGCAGATCGCCGTGGTGGTAGCCGCGCGTTCCAGTCATGGCGCCAGCCTATCTTGCTGTTGACAAGATGGCCGCCGGGAGGGGAAACTTGCCAGCGACAAGATTCACCCTGAGGAGGCTCCCTGATGGTTCCGCTGATCACCCTCGTGGCCGGCACCGCGCTCGCCCGGCTGGCCGGCTTGGCCGGCGTCGGCCCCCTCGACGGCTGGCACCCCGCGCTGCGCGTCGGGCTGGCCGTCATGTTCGTGTTCACCGGCCTGGCCCACTTCACCAACCCCCGCCGGGCCGGCCTGCTGGCCATGGTGCCGCCCCGGCTGCCCCGCCCCGGGCTGCTGGTCACCGCCACCGGGGTGCTGGAGTTGGCCGGCGCGGCCGGGCTGCTCGTCCCCGCCACGGCCCGATGGGCGGCGGCTGGGCTGGGGCTCCTACTGATCGCCATGTTCCCGGCCAACGTCTCGGCCGCCCGCCGCGGCCTGACACTGGCCGGGCGGCCCGTGACCCCGCTCGCCCCACGCACGTTGCTCCAAGCGGTGTTCCTCGCTACCGCCGCCGTAATATCGTTTGGGGCCTGACCATCAGGGAGCTAATCTGAGGGACATGGATGTGATCGGGCTGGGGGACGTGCCGCTGGGCCGTCTGTTGGTCACCGCCGGCCACATCGTCGGCCAGCAGTGGAACCGCTACCTGGCGGAGGAGCACGGCCTCACCCAGGCCGGCATGGGCACCCTGATCACCCTCGCCCGGCACGGTGAACTGCCGCACCGGGTGGTCGCCGAGCGCTGCTTCGTCCGGCCCGCCACCCTCACCGGCATCGTCGACACGCTGGAACGCGACGGCCTGGTGGAGCGGCACCGCGACGACGCCGACCGGCGCAGCGTGCGGCTGGCCCTCACCCCCGCCGGCCGGGACCGGGTCGCCAAGCTCACCACCCTCATGCAGACCAGGGGACCGCTGACCTCCGTCGACGCCGACCCCGCGAACGCAGCTGTGATCCGGAAGTTCCTGATCGAGGTCATCGGCAGTGGAGAGGAACCACAGATGACAAGTCCCGAAACGAAACCGCAGGAGCCGGCGTGCTGATCCGGCTTCTCCGCGCCCACCTGCGGCCCTACCGCAGCCCGCTGGCGGCCGTGGTGGCGTTCCAGTTCGTCGGCACGATGGCGTCGCTCTACCTGCCGAGCCTCAACGCCGACATCATCGACCAGGGCGTGTCCCGTGGCGACACCGGCTACATCGTGCGCACCGGCGGCTGGATGCTGCTGGTCAGCCTGGTTCAGATCGCCTGCTCGATCGCTGCGGTCTACCTCGGCGCCCGCACAGCGATGGGCTTCGGCCGGGACGTCCGGGCGGAGATCTTCGGCCACGTCAACCGCTTCTCCGCCCGCGAGGTGGCCCGGTTCGGCGCGCCCTCGCTGATCACCCGCAACACCAACGACGTGCAACAGGTGCAGATGCTCGTGCTGATGAGCTGCACCATGCTCGTCGCCGCGCCGATCATGAGCGTCGGCGGGGTGGTGATGGCGCTGCGCGAGGACGTCGGGCTGTCCTGGCTGATGCTGGTCTGCGTCCCGGTGCTGGCGATCGCGTTCGGGCTGATCATCCGGCGGATGGTGCCCGGGTTCCGGCTCATGCAGGAGCGGATCGACACGGTCAACCGGGTGCTGCGCGAGCAGATCACCGGCATCCGGGTGGTCCGGGCGTTCGTCCGCGAGCCGTACGAGAAGGAGCGCTTCGGCCGCGCGAACGCCGACCTGACCGCGACCGCCCTGCGCACCGGCCGGCTGATGGCCCTGGTCTTCCCGGTGGTGATGCTGGTCCTCAACGTCTCCAGCGTCGCCGTGCTGTGGTTCGGCGCGGAACGGGTGGACGCCGGCCAGATCCAGGTCGGTGCCCTCACCGCCTTCCTGCAGTACCTGATGCAGATCCTGATGGCCATCATGATGGCCACCTTCATGCTGATGATGGTGCCGCGCGCCGCGGTCTGCGCCGAGCGGATCATCGAGGTGCTGGACACCGACTCCTCGGTGGTCCCACCGGCCGCGCCGGTCACCGAGGTCGCCAGCCGGGGCGAGCTGGAGCTGCGCGGCGTGCGGTTCCAGTACCCGGGTGCGAGCGAGCCCGTGCTGCACGACATCTCCTTCCGGGTCGAGGCCGGGCGCACGACGGCGATCATCGGCAGCACCGGATCCGGCAAGAGCACCCTGCTCTCGCTGGTCCCCCGGCTGGTCGACACCACGGCGGGGGCGGTGCTGGTCGACGGCGTGGACGTCCGCGACCTGGCGCCCGACGAGCTGTGGCGGCGGATCGGGCTGGTGCCGCAGCGGCCGTACCTGTTCAGCGGGACGATCGCCAGCAACCTGCGGTACGGCAACCCGGACGCCACCGACGCGGAGCTGTGGGCGGCCCTGGAGGTCGCCCAGGCGCGCGACTTCGTCGCCGAGCTGTCCGAGGGGTTGGACGCCCCGATCGTGCAGGGCGGCACCAACGTCTCCGGCGGGCAGCGGCAGCGCCTGGCCATCGCCCGGGCCCTGGTCCGCCGGCCGGAGATCTACCTGTTCGACGACTCGTTCTCGGCGCTCGACCTCGGCACCGACGCCCGGCTCCGGGCGGCGCTGCGACCGGTCACCGCGGACGCCGCGGTGGTGATCGTGGCCCAACGGGTCTCCACGATCGTCGACGCCGACCAGATCATCGTGCTCGAGAACGGGGGCATCGTCGGGATGGGCCGACACGCCGAGCTACTGGAGAACTGTCCGACGTACGCGGAGATCGTCGCCTCCCAGCAGAGTGCGGGGGTGCCGGCATGACCGCCGTACCGGGTCAGAAGCCCGCGCCCGCGGCCGGCGCCGAGGCGCGGACGCCGACGCGGCTGCCCCCGGGCAGCCATCGCGGCGGCCCGATGCCGGGCGGCCATCGCGGCGGCCCGATGCCGGGCGGCCATCGCGGCGGCCCGATGCCGGGCGGCCATCGCGGCGGCCCGATGCCGGGCGGCCATCGCGGCGGCCCGATGCCGGGCGCCGGCATGCCGGCCGAGAAGTCGATGAACTTCGGGCCGTCGGCCCGCCGGATGATGGGGCGGCTGCGGCCACACCGGCTCCCGCTCGTCGTCATCGTCGGGCTCGCCCTGGTCAGCGTCGGGTTCAGCGTGTACGGGCCGAAGATCCTCGGCCACGCCACCGACCTGATCTTCAGCGGGGTGATCGGCCGGCAGCTCCCGGCCGGGACCACCGCCGAGCAGGCCGTGGCTGCGGCCCGGGCGTCCGGCAACGACAACTTCGCCGACATGCTCGCCCGGATGGACCTGGTGCCCGGGGTGGGCATCGACTTCACCGCGCTGGGTCGGGTGCTGCTGCTGGCGCTCGGCCTCTACCTGGCGGCCAGCCTGCTGATGTGGTGGCAGGGCTGGCTGCTCAACGGCGTGGTGCAGCGCACCGTGCTGCGGCTGCGCGCCGAGGTGGAGGAGAAGCTGAACCGGCTGCCGCTGCCCTACTTCGACAAGCAGCCGCGCGGCGAGCTGCTCAGCCGGGTCACCAACGACATCGACAACATCTCGCAGACCCTCCAGCAGACCCTGAGCCAGTTGCTCACCGCGCTGCTCACCCTGGTCGGCGTGCTGGCCATGATGTTCTGGCTCTCGCCGCTGCTGGCGCTGGTCGCCCTGGTGGCGGTGCCGCTGTCGGTGGTGGTGACCGGCGCGATCGCCAAGCGCTCGCAGCAGAAGTTCATCGCCCAGTGGAAGCACACCGGCGAGCTGAACGGCCAGATCGAGGAGGCCTTCACCGGCCACGAGCTGGTCAAGGTCTTCGGCCGGCAGCGCGAGGTGGAGGCGACCTTCACCGCCAAGAACGAGGAGCTGTTCCAGGCCAGCTTCGGCGCCCAGTTCATCTCCGGGATCATCATGCCGGCGATGATGTTCGTCGGGAACCTCAGCTACGTGGCGATCGCCGTGGTGGGCGGCCTGCGGGTGGCGTCGGGGTCGATGAGCCTCGGCGACGTGCAGGCATTCATCCAGTACAACCGGATGTTCACCCAGCCGCTCACCCAGGTCGCCGCGATGGCGAACCTGCTCCAGTCCGGGGTGGCGTCCGCCGAGCGGGTGTTCGCCGTCCTCGACGCCGACGAGCAGAGCCCCGACCCGGCCGCGCCGGCCCGGGTGACCGACCCGCACGGCCGGGTCGAGTTCGAGCGCGTCTCCTTCCGGTACGAGCCGGACAAGCCGTTGATCGATGACCTGTCGCTGGTCGCCGAGCCGGGACACACGGTGGCGATCGTCGGGCCGACCGGGGCGGGCAAGACCACCCTGGTCAACCTGATCATGCGGTTCTACGAGCTGGACGCCGGCCGGATCACCCTGGACGGGGTGGACGTCACCACCCTGAGCCGGGACGACCTGCGCGGCCGGATCGGCATGGTGCTCCAGGACACCTGGCTGTTCGGCGGCACGATCCGGGACAACATCGCCTACGGCCGGCCGACCGCCAGCGACGAGGAGATCGTCGCCGCCGCCAAGGCCACCTTCGTGGACCGGTTCGTCCGCAGCCTCCCCGACGGCTACGACACCGTCATCGACGAGGAGGGCAGCAACGTCAGCGCCGGCGAGAAGCAGCTCATCACCATCGCCCGGGCATTCCTGGCCGAGCCGTCGCTGCTGATCCTCGACGAGGCGACCAGCTCGGTGGACACCCGGACCGAGGTGCTGCTCCAGCGGGCCATGGCGGCGCTGCGCTCGGACCGGACGAGCTTCGTCATCGCCCACCGGCTCTCCACCATCCGGGACGCGGACCTGATCCTGATGATGGAGAACGGCAGCATCGTCGAGCAGGGCACCCACGAGCGGCTGCTGGCCGCCCGGGGCGCCTACCACCGGCTCTACCAGTCCCAGTTCAGCCAGCCCGACCCGGTCCTCCCCCCCGACCCCACCCCGCAGACCGCCGCCTCGGTCCAGGGCTGATCGTCGTGGCCGGAGATCCAGCGACAGCGACCGACCCCGGGCCGAGTGACGGCCCGGGGTCGGGGCAGCAGCGAGCCTGGTGCGCGTATCGCGTCAGCGCGGGCTTCCGGCGGGTGGGCGGCGCAGGGGCGGGCCGCCGGCACGGGACCTGCCGGCGGCCCGCGGCGGCCCGGTCGTCGGAAACGGGGGGCCCGACGCGCCCGGGGCCGCGCGCCGACAACGGTACGCCGCCCGTAGCCGATCCGCCGCCCGCCCCGGCCCGTACGCCGAGGTCGCCCAGGGCGGTCGAGCCGCCACGTTCCGGCACGTCAGGGGCCGGAACCGCCGTGTCGGCGGTCACCACCGGCCGGGGTGGGCCCCGGTGATGCCCGCCACCGGGTCAGGCTCGGGGTACCCAATCTGCCGGACCCGCCGAGGTGTCAGTCGTGCTTGAGCTACTCACCCACATGGCGTCGCCGCTGTGGGCGTACGCGGCGCTGCTCGGGCTGCTGGCGGTGGACGCGTTCGTGCCGGTCATCCCCACCCAGGCGATCATGATCACCGGCGGGGCGCTCACCGTGTACGGCGGGCTGAACCTCCCGCTGACCATCGGGGTCGGCGCGCTCGGCGTCTTCGCCGGCGACCTGGCCTGCTACCTGATCGGCCGGGGCGCACCCGACCGTCGGCAGGGCCGGCAGGCCGAGCCGAGCCGGGCCCGCCGGATGGCCGGACGGATGACCCGGGGGCTGCGCCGACCCGGCCCGCTGGTGATCCTGCTCTGCCGGTTCGTGCCGGGCGGCCGGATGGCCGCCTGCTTCGCCGCCGGCCGCAGCCGGTACCCGTACCGGTTGTTCCTGACGTACGAGGCGGTGGCGGCGGCCGGCTGGGCCACGTACGGGGCGCTGGTCGGGCATTTGGGCGGCACGGCGCTGACCGAGTCGGCGTGGCAACTGCTGGTGATCGCGGGGGCGGCGGCGGGCGGCTTCGCGGCCGCCGGTTGGGCAATGTCGGCCTTCAGCGCCCGCCGCACCAGCCCCGAGGCCCCGGCCGACTGACCGACGAGCCGGCTGACGGCGGCTACTCCAGCTCGTGCAGCATGAGCTGGCGGGCGGCCTCCGTGATGGAGCCCGACAGGCTCGGGTAGATGGTGATCGTCTGGGCCAGCTCGTTGACCGTGAGGTTGTTCTCCACCGCCAGGGTGATCGGCAGGATCAGCTCGCTGGCCTTGGGGGCCACCACGACGCCGCCGATCACCTGGCCGCTGGCCGGGCGGCAGAACAGTTTGACGAAGCCGTCGGCCAGGTCGTCCATCTTCGCCCGGGCGTTGCCCCCCAGCGGCAGCATCACCTGACGGGCGGGCGTCTTGCCGGAGTCCACCTCGTCCTGGGAGACGCCGACGGTGGCCAGCTCCGGGTCGGTGAAGACGTTCGCCGCGACCGTACGCAGCCGCAGCGGCCGGACCGCTTCGCCGAGCGTGTGCCACATCGCGATCCGGCCCTGCATCGCGGCGACGCTGGCCAGCGGCAGCACCCCGGTGCAGTCGCCGGCGGCGTAGATGCCGGGGACGTTGGTCCGGGACACCCGGTCGACGGTGACGTAGCCGCCCCGGGCCAGTTCCACGCCGTACTCGCCGAGGCCCAGGCCGGCCGTGTTGGGGATCGACCCGACGGCGATCAGCGCGTGCGAGCCCTGCACCAGCCGGCCGTCGGCCAGCTCCACCTCCACCCCGTCGGCGGTGCGGCGGACGCCCTCGGCGCGGGAGTTGTTGAGGATGGTCATCCCCCGGGAGCGGAAGACCCGCTCGATGGCCATCGCGGCGTCGGCGTCCTCGTGCGGCATCACCCGGTCCCGGCTGGAGACGAGGGTGACCTCGACCCCCATGGCCAGGTACGCGCTGGCGAACTCCGCCCCGGTGACGCCCGAGCCGACCACGATCAGGTGCTCGGGCAGCTCGGGCAGGTCGTAGACCTGTCGCCAGGTCAGGATGCGCTCGCCGTCGGGCAGGGCGGTGGGGAGCTGACGCGGGGTGGCCCCGGTGGCGACCAGCACGGTCGACGCGGCGATCGAGTACTCCTCGGCCCCGTCGGCGGGATTGACGACGACCCGGTGGGTGTGACCGAGCGTGTCCTCGCCGAGCCGGGCCGTGCCGGCCACGAAGGTGACGCCGGCCTTGACCAGCTTGGCGTGGATGTCGGCGGACTGGTGAAGGGCGAGCCGCTTGACCCGCTCGTGCACCGTCCGGGCGTCGACGGTGACCGCCTCCAGCCCGTCGGAGTGCACCCCGAACTCCTCGGTGTCCCGGTACCCGGTGACCACCTCCGAGCTGGCGATGAAGGTCTTGGACGGGACGCAGTCGGACAGCACGCAGGCACCGCCGGCCCCGTCGGCCTCCACCACGGTGACATCAGCATCCAGCTGGGCGGCGACCAGGGCCGCCTCGTACCCGGCCGGCCCCCCGCCGATGATCACGATCTGGCTCACAGCTCTCGCCCCTCGTCCATGCTCACAGTGACTTTCTTCTCTCCGACACGTCCGACACGCACCGTCGTATTCTCCCCCACCCGCCCGTAGGGCTATCGTCATCGCCGTGCGTCACTACGCCGCCTACGGCTCAAACCTGGACCCCGCCCGGATGCGTGCCTACTGCCCGCATTCGCCGATGGTTGGCATCGGCTGGCTGGAAGGCTGGCGGCTCACATTCGCGGGCGAGGGCGTCATCGGCTGGGAGGGTGCGGTCAGCACCATCGTCGAGTCCCCCGGCGAGCGGGTGTTCGTCGCGCTCTACGACATCAACCCGTACGACACCGTCCAGCTCGACGAGATCGAGGGGGTGACCTCCGGGACGTACCGCAAGCTGCACGTCCGGGTCTCCACCCTCGACGGGGACGTGACCGCCTGGGTCTACGTCTTCGACGGGTACGAGGGCGGCCTGCCAACGGCGTGGTACCTGTCGGAGATCGCCAACGCCGCCGAGAAGGCGGGCGCGCCCGACGACTACGTCAGCGAGCTGCGGTCCCGCCCCACCGGCACCGCGTCGGCGTAGCGCGTCTCCCACGCCCCCAGTCTGCTCCCGGTGAGTGGCGGCGCGCGGAGCCGCCCCCCGACGGGCGGCTCCGGTCACACGCCGGCCGCCGGAACCACCCGCTCGCACATGTCGGTCCACCGCACTTCGCCCAGCCCCACCGAGCGGTAGAGCGTCGCCGGGGAGGTCGGGTTGGCCAGGTCGACGCCCAGGCCGGCGGACCGCCGGCCCTTGGCGGCGTAGACCGTGAAGGCCCGCCGCAGCAGCGCGGCGCCCACCCCGTGTCGCCGGTACGCCGGCAGCACCGACAGGGTGCGGACCCACCCCTGGTCCTGCTCCAACGCCTGGTCGGACGACTGCAACGCGCCGGCCGGCACCCCGTCGACCTCGGCGACGAACCACTCGTCCCAGGTCCGGGCGTACGGGGGCAGGTGCTCCCGCCACTGGTCGTACCCCGATCCTGGCAGCCACTCACCGCGCGCCGCCGCCCATTTATCTCCGCCCCGGCCAATCGGGGTTCCGCTGGGCGGGCCGTCCCCGCACCTGAACGCGGGTGGCGGCCAGCAGGTCCAGCAGCTCGGCGCCCTCGCCGGGGGCGAGGGCGCGGAAGCCCGCCGAGGCCAGCCGGTCGGTCACCGCCTCCGCCCACAAGCGCCGCCGCACCAGGGGCCCGACCCGGGGGTACGGCGGCGGCCAGCCGCAGGCCAGCGCGCCGGCCTCCCCCTCCGGCCCGGCCAGCACCGCCTCCAGCGGGGTCATCCCGCCGGCCCGCACGGCCATCAGGTACGCCCCGGCGAGGTGCTCGCGCAGCAGCAGCAACCCGACGGCGGCCCGGGCGCCCGGGGAGCCCTCCGGTGTCGGCATGGCCTGCCAGGCGGCGAACAGCGGCATGCCGCTGGCGTCCGCCGTGTCGACGACCCGACGCAGCAGCGCGCCCAGCCGGTGCACCCCGGGCAGGGCCGTGAGGTGCTCGTCGCCCCAGCGGCAGCACTCCGCGAGGTTCGCGGCGGCCACCTCCAGCGGGCGGATCACCCGGGCGGCGCCGTCCCAGCCGTCGGCGACGGCGTCCGGGGCGATGAAGCCGAGGGCGGCGGCCACCGTCGGGGCCCGGACGTCGCCCAGCGCCCCGGCCCGGCCGGTGATGTAGAAGGCCCAGCCGGAGATGCCCAGCAGGCGGGCCCGGCGCAGCGTGCCGGGGCAGCGGGTGAACGTTTCCCCGAGCTCCAGCACGAACGGCTTGCTCGCGGCGGCGACCTGCTCCGGCGTCATCGTCGTTCAGTCTGCCCCGCCGCCGCCCCGGCGTCAGTCCCCTCTTCGGCGTCAGTCCCTTCTTCGGCGTCGATCGCCTCGATCGCCCCCTCGACCTCGCCGGTGCGCCGGCGGGCGGCGGTGACGGTCCGTTCCGCCGCCCGCCGGGCCAGTTTCCGCCGGCTCAGCTCCTGCTCGGCCTCGGCCCGCCGCCGTTCCAGCTCAGCCAACGACCGCTCGATGTCGGCCAGTTCCTCGGCGCCGTCGTGCTCGGCGTCCGCCGCGCCGGCCAGCTCCGCCTCGGCCCGGCCCTGGTCGGTACGCGCCTTCGCCAGTTCCCGTTCCAGCGCCCGGCGCTGCCGGGCCCGCTCGGCCCGAGCGGCGCGTTCCGTCGCCCGCTCGTCGCGTTCCTGCCGGTTCCGATCCCGGTCGGCGGCCCGATCCCGGTCGAGGGCCCGATCCCGGTCGGTCGATCGGCCCGGGGCGGCCGGTGCGGGCTCCTCGTCGTCGGTGACCAGCCGCAGTTGGGGGCGGGGCACCTCGCCGAAGCCGGCGTAGCTGGCGGCCCGCAGCAGCCGGCCGGTACGCACCTGCTCGGCGACCGCGGTGTCGGACAGGGCGGCGTTGAGCGTCGCCTCCACCTCGGCCAGGGGCAGCTTTCCGCCCGGCGGGCCGCCCTCGGCGTCGGCCGCCAGCCGGCGCACCTCGGCCACCAGCGCGGCGACCACCGCGCGCCGCTGGGCGGAGAGCTCCCGCAGCCGGGGGCCACGCAGGTCGCGCTGGGCCGCGCGCAGCGCCTCGGCGAGCTGGCCCAGGTCGGCGACGAGCTCGGGGCAGCGGACGGCGAGCAGGTTGACCAGCCAGGCGGCCACGGTCGGGCGGCGCAGCCGGGCGATCTCCCGGGCCGTGGCCGGGTCGCCGGCCCGCCGGGCCTCGGCGACGGCGGCGTCCCGGGTGGCGACGAACCGGTCCGGCGGCTCCTCGTAGAGCCGTCGGACCAGGTCCCGAGGGGGCGGCACCGGGTCAGGCGTCGAGCCGGCTGCCCGGTTCGAGGCGCTGATAGTCGGTCTTGGACAGCGCCGTGTACTGGCGGTTGAGCACCGCGAGGCCGTTGTCGTTGAGCAGCCCGTCGTGCGCGGCGAAGGCGCGGCGCGGGGCGACCGCGCGGATGAAGTCGACCACCTCGGAGAACTTCGACCAGGGGGCGTGGATCGGCGCGAAGAGGGTGTCCACCTGGACGTCCTCGGGCACCACGAGGGAGTCGCCGGGGTGGTAGACCACGTCGTTCAGCAGGTACCCCAGGTTGTCCACCACCGGGATGTCCGGGTGGATGACGGCGTGCCGCCCGCCGTACGCCCGGACCGGCACGCCGGCCGCCGTGAACGACTGCCCGGGGACGACCGGCTCCAGCGCCTCGGCCGCGTCGCCGAGGACGCCGGCCAGCGAGGCCGGGCCGTGGACGCGGAACGGCCGGCGGTCGAGCTGCCGGGTGACCGCCTCGACGTCGAGATGGTCGGGGTGCTCGTGGGTGATCAGCACCGCGTCCGCCCCGTCCAGCGCCGCCGGGTCGCTGAACCCGCCCGGGTCGACGACCAGCACCCCGCCGTCGTGCTCGACCCGCAGGCAGGAGTGGGCGTACTTGGTGAGTTGCATCATGACCCCCTGATTATCAAATCGTGACGTCCCTGAGCGCAGTCTGCCGGAACCTGCGGGTCTCCGCGTCACGTCTGACGTATCGCCCGACGGGCCAGGAAAAGGGGAGCGGGAATGGACGGACGCGCACGAGGTGCACTGCTGACCGCGGTGGGGCTGGCGGCCCTGCTGGCGGTGGGTGGGTGCGGTGGTCTCAGCGGCGGGGACTCGTCGGAGGACTCGGCCGCATCGGCGCCGGAGAAGGCCGCGCCGGCCGGCGCGGCCCCGGCCGAGGCGGGAGGGGCGAAGGCCGGCGCCGGCGCCCCGGACCTACGGGTCGACCAGCGGTCGATCATCTACACGGGAAACATGCGGGTACGGGTGGACGATGTGGACGCCGCCGCCCGGTCCGCCGTCACGGCGGTCACGGCGGTCGGCGGTTTCGTCGGCGGCGACGAGCGCAACAGCACGGGCGACAACGCCCGCGCCGAACTGGAGCTGCGGGTGCCGGCGGCGCGGTTCACCGCCGTGGTGGAGGACCTGGCCAAGCTGGGCCGGCAGGAGCGCCGCTCGATCCGCACGGAGGACGTCACCGAGGAGACCGTCGACCTGGACGCCCGGATCATCACGCAGCGGGCCCGGGTGGAGAGCGGCCGCAAGCTGCTGGCCCGGGCCAGCTCGATCGGCGACCTGGTGACGCTGGAGGGCGAGGTGGCCCGGCGGGAGGCCGACCTCGCGTCGCTGGAGGCGAAGAAGCGCCGGCTGGCCGACCTGACCGCGCTCTCCACCGTCACCCTCACCCTGGTCGGGTCGGACGGCGACGCCTCCTCCGAGGAGGAGAAGGACGGGACCGGCTTCCTGGTGGGGCTGCGCGGCGGCTGGGACGCGTTCGTCACCTCGCTGGGCGTGCTGCTCACCGTGCTGGGCGCGCTGCTGCCCTTCGCGGTGGCACTGGGCGTGCCCGTGGCGCTGCTGGTGGCGGTGCTGCGCCGGCGCCGGCGCAGGCCGGCGCCGGTGCTCAGCGAGTCGCCGCCAGTGCCCGCAGCGCGGTCTGCACCATGAGTCGGACGCCGAACGCGATGGCCCGCTCGTCGACGTCGAACGAGGCCCGGTGCAGGTCGACGTTCGGGCCGGACCGGCCGACGCCGAGGCGGGCCAGCGCGCCGGGGACGTTCTCCAGGTACCAGGAGAAGTCCTCGCCGCCCATGCTCTGCGGGGTCTCCGCCACGCCGTCCGGGCCGAGCGCGGCCACGGTGGCGGCGGTGAGCACCTGGATCGCCTTGGCGTCGTTGCAGACCGGCGGCCGGCCGCGCAGATACTCCAGGTCGACCGTGGCGCCGGTCGGGGCGATGACGTCCCGGACCACCTGAGCGACGATCTTGGGGGCCTGCCCCCAGGTGTCGCGGTCCATCACCCGCAGGGTGCCGGAGGCGCTCGCCTCGGACGGGATGACATTGTTCCGGGTGCCGGCCGAGGCGTGGCCGAACACCAGCAGCAGCCCGCTGTTGGCCGGCACCCGGCGGGCGACCAGGGCGGGCACCTCGGTGACCAGCCGGCCGAGCGCGTCGACCAGGTCGACGGTCAGGTGCGGGCGGGCGGTGTGCCCGCCCGGCCCGGTGAGCTTGACGGTGACGTTGTCGGCGGCGGCGGTGATCGGGCCGACCCGCAGGCCGATCTTGCCGACCGGCTGGTTGGGATCGCAGTGCAGGGCGAAGATCTGCACCACGTCGTCCAGCCCGCCGGCCTCGATGACCTCCAGCGAGCCGCAGGGCAGGATCTCCTCGGCCGGCTGGAAGATCAGCCGGACCCGGCCGTCCAGCTCGCCCAGGTCGGCGAGCTGGGCGAGCAACATGCCGACGCCGAGCAGCACGGCGGTGTGCACGTCGTGCCCGCAGGCGTGGCACACGCCGTCCTTCGTGGACCGGTACGGCACGTCCTTGATGTCGGTGAGCGGTAGCGCGTCGATGTCGGCGCGGAGCGCGACGACGGGGCCGTCGGGGCGGCCGTTGACGTCGCAGATCACCCCGTTGCCCTTCGGGAGCAGGCGCGGGTTCAGCCCGGCGAGGGACAGCTCGCGGGCGATCAGGGCGGCGGTCTCGAACTCCTCGCCGGAGAGCTCCGGATGGGAGTGGATGTGCCGTCGGGTGGCGATGAGCCCGGGCACCCGCAGGGCGAGCAGATGGTCCAGCTCGAAGGGCAGGGGCTGGGATCCGGACGGCGCCTCCGGCGAGTCCGACGACGCCAGCTTGCTGCCGTTCGGCAGCGTCAACGCACTCGTCACGTCGAAATCTCGATCAGTAGAAATGGATGGATCATCGGGGATGACAGCAGACAGCCTAGACCTCCGGCGGTGACGCTGTGCAACTTCATTCCCGTAGCGATCAGATGGCGCAGAGTCACGAAAGCCCTGGTGGAAGGGCTCGACAATCTGCGGGACAGCAGGTAGATCGCGGTCGAACGCCGTCATCTGCCCCCCACCTCCTACAACCCGTAACCGAGTCGGCGTCACGAAATCACCGTCGATCCGGGGCCGCCGTTTCCCGAATTGTCGCATTAGTCGCTTCGGTTGCCTGCCGCTCGGACAATTAGCCGACCGCACGCGGTGGCGGGGCGATTCCTGACGGTGACACGGCGGGACGCGACGCTCGCGCACACGCTGTCCGTCCCGTTCACCCGAACGGGTTACCCATCGCCCCCGGGCCGCACACCCGAGCGCGGGGCGGCCGGCGGGGGGTGGTCAGAACCGGTCGCTCGGGCGGTACGTCCCCCAGACCTGGCGCAGGGTGCCGCAGACCTCGCCCACCGTGGCCCGGGCCCGCAGCGCCTCCTTCATCGGGAAGAGCACGTTCTCCGTGCCCTCGGCGGCGGCGCGCAGCTCGGCGAGGGCACGCTCGACGGCACCGCCGTCGCGCTCCGCGCGCAGCCGGGCCAGCCGCTCGGCCTGGGTCGCCTCGATCGTCGGGTCGACCCGCAGCGGCTCGTACGGCTCGTCGGTGTCGATGGTGAACCGGTTGAGCCCCACCACCACCCGCTCGCCCGAGTCGATCTCCTGGGCGATCCGGTACGCGGACTGCTCGATCTCCCGCTTCTGGAAGCCCACCTCGATGGCGTCCACCGCCGAGCCGTGGTCGGCCACCCGGTCCATCAGCTCGACCACCGCCGCCTCGATCTCGGCGGTCATCGCCTCCACCACGTACGAGCCGGCGAACGGATCGACGGTGGCGGTCAGGTCCGTCTCGTACGCCAGCACCTGCTGGGTGCGCAGGGCCAGCCGGGCGGCCTTCTCGGTGGGCAGCGCGATGGCCTCGTCGAAGCTGTTGGTGTGCAGCGACTGGGTGCCGCCCAGCACGGCGGCGAGCCCCTGCACCGCCACCCGGACCAGGTTGACCTCGGGCTGCTGGGCGGTGAGCTGCACGCCCGCCGTCTGGGTGTGGAAGCGCAGCATCATCGACTTCGGGTTCTTCGCCCCGAAGTCGTCGCGCATCAGCCGGGCCCAGATCCGCCGGGCGGCGCGGAACTTCGCGACCTCCTCCAGCAGGGTGGTCCGGGCCACGAAGAAGAACGACAGCCGGGGCGCGAAGTCGTCCACGGCCAGCCCGGCGGCCAGCGCGGCCCGGACGTACTCGACGCCGTTGGCCAGGGTGAACGCGATCTCCTGCGCGGGCGTCGCGCCGGCCTCGGCCATGTGGTAGCCGGAGATGGAGATGGTGTTCCACTTCGGCACCTCCTTGCGGCAGTAGCCGAACGTGTCGGCGACCAGCCGCAGCGAGGGCTTCGGCGGGAAGATGTACGTCCCCCGGGCGATGTACTCCTTGAGGATGTCGTTCTGGATGGTGCCGTTGAGCGCCGAACCCTCGACCCCGGACTCCTCGGCGACGAGCTGGTAGAGCAGCAGCAGCACCGAGCCCGGCGCGTTGATCGTCATCGAGGTGGAGACCTTGTCCAGCGGGATGCCGGCGAAGAGCAGCCGCATGTCCTCGACGGAGTCGATGGCCACCCCGACCTTGCCCACCTCGCCGTGCGCGATCGGGTCGTCGGAGTCGTACCCCATCTGGGTGGGCAGGTCGAAGGCCACGGAGAGACCCATCGTGCCGGCCCGCAGGAGCTGGTGGTAGCGCGCGTTGGACTCCGTGGCGGTGCCGAAGCCGGCGTACTGGCGCATGGTCCACGGACGCGACGTGTACATGGTGGGGTAGACCCCGCGGGCGTACGGGAACTCGCCGGGGGCGCCCAGCCGGGAGTCCAGGCCCTCGGGCAGGTCATCCGCCGCGTAGAGGCCCTTGATGGGGAAGCCGGACTCGCTTGACCGCCGTTCGCTCATCCCCGGATGGTAGGACGCGCCGATGCATCGAAGGGTGAGGGATTCCGCACAACGGCCCCAACTTCGGCGACCCCAGGGTGAGCGACCGAGCACGTACCGTGGAGTTCGGGAAACGTCCGTCGCGTCGGGTTTCGCATCGGGCGTCGGAACCAGCAAGATAGGGGAGTTGTGTCCCAGCCCCCTCGATTTCCCCCGGTGGCTTTTCTGTGACTCAGATCCCGACGTGGAGCGGCGGACCGGTCAGTCCACCCCACGGACGCGCGGCGCCCGGCACCACCATCGGTGGTCGCTACTCGCTCCGGTCCGCGGTGGGCAACGGCGGCATGGGTACGGTCTGGCGTGCCACAGACACCCTGTTGCGGCGTGACGTGGCGGTGAAGGAGGTCATCCTTCCGCCGGGCCTCGCCCCCAGCGACCGCGACTCGATGTACGAGCGGACGCTGCGCGAGGCCCGCGCCGCCGCGGCCATCCAGCACCCGGCCGTGGTCCAGGTGTACGACGTGGTCACCGAGGGTGGCCGCCCCTGGATCGTGATGGAACTACTGGACGCCCGCAGCCTGGCCGACATGGTGATCGAGGACGGGCCGGTCGCGCCCCGCGCGGTCGCCAAGATCGGTATCGCCCTGCTCGGCGCGCTGGAGGTGGCCCACGCGATCGGCGTGCTGCACCGCGACGTGAAGCCGGCCAACGTGCTGATCTGCACCGACGGCCGGTGTGTGCTGACGGACTTCGGGGTGGCCAAGCTCCCCACGGACGTGCAGCTCACCACCCCCGGGATGGTGCTCGGCTCGCCGCACTTCATCTCCCCCGAGCGGGCCATGGGCCACGAGTTCGGCCCGCCCAGCGACCTCTTCTCCCTCGGTGTGACGCTGTACACGGCGGTCGAGGGCCGGCCCCCGTTCGACCGGGGCGACCCGATCGAGACCATGCACGCCGTGGTCGAGGACCCGCCCGCCACCCCGCAGCGCAGCGGCCCGTTGACCCGGGTGCTGATGGGCCTGCTGGAGAAGGACCCGGCCCGCCGGCTCGACGTGCACACCTCCCGGGCGATGCTGCGCGAGCTGCTGGCCGGCCCGCTGACCAGCACCGCGACCGCCGTCAACTCGGTCACCGACCCGTACGCGGTGGTGCCGGCGCAGCGGCCGGTGGTCGCCCCGCCACCGCCGCCCGACCCGGAGCCGAAGCCGAGCGGGCAGATCGGCGGCCGGGCGATGCTCTCCCCCGAGGAGTCGCTGACCGACCGGCTGGCCGCCCTGCGCAGGGGCGAGAAGGCGAGGAAGAAGACCGCCGCCGCCGCGAGCGCCGCCGCGCTGGACGACACCAGCGCCGACGCGCTCGCCGGCCCGCTGCACACCCCCACCGGGGCGATGCCCACGCAGACGCCGACGTCGCCGGCCGGCCGGACGTACGGCGGGGCCTCGGAGGCCACCCAGCGGGTGGACGCGGGCGGTGCGCCGGAGGCCACCCAGCGGGTGACGTACGGCACGTCGCCCGACGCCACCCAGCAGGTCCCGTTCGGGCCCCGCCCGGACGCCACCCAGCGGGTCCCGTTCGGCGTCGGTTCGAACGCCACCCAGCAGGTCCCGTTCGGCGTCGGGTCGAACGCCACCCAGCAGGTCCCGTTCGGCGCCGGGTCGAACGCCACCCAGCAGGTCCCGTTCGGCGCCGGGTCGAACGCCGCCCAGGGGGTCGGCCAGCCCGACGCCACCCAGGCGGTGCCCGGCTTCGGTGGCCCGCCCGAGGCGACCCAGCGGGTGGGCGGGACGTACGGCGGCGCCCAGTGGTCGGTGCCCGGCACCGGCCAGCCGTGGGCCACCCCGGCCACGGCGCCCGCCCCGGCCGGCGGCGGTGCGACCGGCGGGATCGGCGGCCTCGTCGCCACCGTCAAGGGCTGGCCGCGCAAGGTGCAGCTCGCGGCGGCCGGCGGCCTCGTCGTGCTGCTGGTGGTCGGCGCGGTCGTCCTGTTCGGCGGCGGCGAACCGGACCAGCCGACCACCCCCTCGGCGCAGCCCACCGCCCCCGCCGCCGCGCCGGTGGAGATGCAGGAGCAGTCGACCCGGGGCGTCACGGTGCAGGTGCCCAAGGGCTGGCAGCGCAACAGCGCCGGCGTGTGGGTCGACTTCGTCGACCCGGAGGACAGCGGCCGCAAGGTGCGCGTCCTCTCCGAGGAGTGGGGCGGCACGTCGTCGTCGCGCTGGGCCGAGGTCGCCGAGAAGGGCCTGCGGACCAAGTCGACCTCCTGCCCGAAGCCGTACAACCGGGTGTCGATGACCGAGCAGAAGCTGGACGGTCAGGCTGCGGCCGAGTTCGAGTACACCTGCGGCGAGGGCGACGGCATGCGGCACGGCGTGTGGCGCGGGGTGGTGCACGAGGGGAAGGTCTACTCGTTCTACCTCTCCTCCACCGACGCCCGGTTCGCGGAGAGCAAGCCGATCTTCGACCGGATGGTGGAGTCGTTCAAGCTCGGCGGGGCCAACTGAGCCCCACCGGGCCGACCGGAGCGAGGCCGCCGGGACGTGGTGATCCGCCGCCTGCTATCAAGAGGCATGGCGGCGGACACCATTGACCTTGACGACATTCGCGACCGGGCCCAGCGTTGGCTCGACGACGACCCCGACCCGGCCACCCGCGAGGAGCTGAGAGCCGTGCTCGACCGGCTGCCGGCGAGCGCGCCCGAGCTGGCCGACCGGTTCGCCGGGCCGCTGACCTTCGGCACCGCCGGGCTGCGTGGCCCGCTACGGGCCGGCCCGAACGGGATGAACCTCGCCGTGGTCAGCCAGGCCGCCGCCGGGCTCGTCGGCTGGCTCGCCGCCCAGGGCGCGACCGGCCCGCTGGTGATCGGGTACGACGCCCGGCACGGTTCCCGGGAGTTCGCCGAGCGCACCGCCCAGGTCGCCACCGGCGCGGGCCGTCCGGCGCTGCTGCTGCCCCGCCCGCTGCCCACCCCCGTGCTGGCGTACGCGGTGCGGCAGCTCGACGGGGCGGCCGGCGTGATGGTCACGGCCAGCCACAACCCGCCGCAGGACAACGGCTACAAGGTGTACCTGGGCGCCCGGCTCGGCGGCGAACTGGGCGCGGGGGCGCAGATCGTGCCGCCCGCCGACGCCGGGATCGAGGCGGCCATCCGGGCGGTCGGCCCGCTCGCCCAGGTGCCGCTCGGCCCGGCCGGCCAGGTGCTCGGCGACGACCTGGTCGCCTCGTACGTGGACCGGGCCGCCGCCGTGATCGACCCGGCCGGGCCCCGGGACCTGAAGGTGGCCTACACCCCGCTGCACGGGGTGGGCGCGGCGGTGCTGACCGCCGCCTTCGCCCACGCCGGGTTCGGCATCCCCGGCGTGGTGCCCGATCAGGCGGAGCCCGACCCGGACTTCCCGACCGTGAGCTTCCCCAACCCGGAGGAGCCGGGGGCGGTGGACCGCCTCGTCGCGCTCGCCGAGCGGACCGGCGCGGACCTGGCGATCGCCAACGACCCGGACGCGGACCGCTGCGCGGTGGCCGTCCGCGACGGCGGGCCGGCGAGCCCGAGCGGTGAGCCGGCGAGCCTTCCGGCCACGGGCGAGGAGCAGCCCGGCGGCTGGCGGATGCTGCGCGGCGACGAGGTGGGCGTCCTGCTCGCCGACCATCTGATGCGCCGGGGCGTGCGGGGCCTGTACGCCACCACGATCGTGTCGTCGTCCCTGCTACGGGCCATGTGCGCCGCCAGGGGCCTGCCGTACGACGAGACGCTGACCGGGTTCAAGTGGATCGTCCGGGCCGGCGGCGGGTCCGCGCCGCTGGTGTACGGCTACGAGGAGGCGCTGGGCTACTGCGTCGCCCCGGAACACGTGCGCGACAAGGACGGCATCACCGCCGCGCTGACCATCGCCGAGCTGGCCGCCGGCCTCAAGGCGGCGGGGCGCACGCTGACCGACCGGCTGGACGAGCTGGCCGCCGAGTTCGGCGTGCACCACACCGACCAGCTCTCCGTCCGGGTGGACGACCTGCGGGTGATCGCCGACGCGATGGCCCGGGTCCGGGCGGCCACCCCGACCACGCTGCTCGGGCACCCGGTCACCGAGGCGCGGGACCTGCTCCCCGAGGCGGACGTGGTGATCCTGCGCACCGACACGGCCCGGGTGGTGATCCGCCCGTCAGGCACCGAGCCGAAGCTCAAGGCGTACCTGGAGGTCGTGGAGCCGGTCGCGGACGGCGACGTGCCGGCGGCCCGCACCCGCGCGGCCACGGCCACGGCCACCCTCCGCACCGAGATCGCCACCACCCTGAACCTCTAACCCACCCACCCACCCACCCCCCACCCCCCAAAGTCGATCAACCCCGTTACGCGGGTTCGGCATGTTGGCTCTTACACGGAAAGAGTGGCCTCGCAGCGCTTCGAGGCCACTCTTTCCGTGTAAGAGCGCGATCATGCGGGGCGGGGTGGGGGGTGGGTGGGCAGTCGGTCCGGGTCGTTCGTCCCGGCTGGAGCGGTCAGGCGCGCTTGCCGAGGGCGGCGTCGACGGCGGTGCCCAGGGCGGTGACGACCAGTGCCACCGACGGGCGGACCACCGAGGCGTCCAGGCCGACCGTGCCGGAGAAGCCGGCCCCGCCGGCGATCTCCTCCAGCCGTACCCGGGCGTCCCGGGCGGCGTCGCCGGTCAGGCCGAGCGCCGGCTCCATCCGGAGCACCGCGACCAGGGTGGCCAGCGCGGCGGTCCGCTCGTCGGGTAGCTGCCCGCCGGCCAGCGCCTCGGCGAGCCGGCGACGGCTGTCCTCCTCCACGGAGGCGTCCGCCGCCGGGTAGCGATGCACGACGATGAAGCCCAACTCGGTCTCCTCGACGTCGCGCACCGCGCCCCGGGCGACCAGGTCGCCGAGGATCCGGTCGCGCAGGCCGTGGCGCAGCCGCTGCACCCACGAGGAGGGGGTGTTCGGGGCGTCGGCGGCCATCCGGGCCAGCACCCCGTCGAGGGTCGGCTCGCCCGTTCCGGTGGGGTCGGCGACCGTCAGGTTCCCGGCGGCGTACGTGATCCGGCCGGCCAGGGCCAGTTCGATCAACACCGCGGCGGCCATCCCGAGGTCGAGGCTGATCCGCGGCATGGTCGCCTTGCCGGATTCGTCGTCGTACGCGAGGAGAAGCAACTCTTCGGCGAGAGCAACACCAGTCATGGCCGGACACGCTAGCGGGTGCGGGCACTCCCGCGCACCAACTCGACGCCCGATAGCGCGCCGAGCGGGCGGCAGGAAAAGACCGCCCGCTCCGGCAATGCCGGGGCGGGCGGAATGGTACGAGCGGGCGTCAGAAGCGGGGCATGCCGCCGAACTGGCGGTCGCCGGCGTCGCCGAGGCCCGGCACGATGAACATCTTGTCGTTGAGGCCCTCGTCGATCGAGGCGGTGACCAGCCGCAGCGGCAGGCCGGACTGCTCCAGCCGCTGGATGCCGACCGGCGCGGCCAGCACGCAGAGCACGGTGATGTCGGTGCAGCCCCGGTCGGCCAGCAGCCGGCAGCAGTGCTCCAGGGAGCCGCCGGTGGCCACCATCGGGTCCAGGACCAGCACCGGCAGGCCGGCCAGGTCGCGGGGCAGCGACTCCATGTACGCCCGCGGCTCGTACGTCTCCTCGTCCCGGGCCAGGCCGACGAAGCCCATCGACGACTCGGGCAGCAGGCCGAGCGCCGCGTCGGCCATGCCGAGACCGGCCCGCAGCACCGGCACCAGCAGCGGCGGGTTGGCCAGCCGGGTGCCCTCGGCGCCGGTCACCGGGGTCTGCACCGGGTACTTCTCGACGGGGAAGGATCGTGCGGCCTCGTACACGAGCATGGTGGTGAGCTCGTGCAGCGCGGCCCGGAACGAAGAGGAGTCGGTGCGGGCGTCCCGCATGGCGGTCAGCCGCGACTGGGCGAGCGGGTGGTCAATGACGTGTACGTCCACGATCGCTCAACCTACCGAACGGTCGGCTCCCGCAGTGCGGGAGCGGGCCCGGCAGCGACCCGGCTCACCCCGACGGTGCCTCGACGGCAGCCCGACGAGCCTGCGGCGGCGCGGCGGCGCCCGCGACGGCCGCATCGTGACCAGTCTCACAACGCCCGTGGATGCGTAGACTTCCCGGCATGACGGCGACAGCGACGTCGGCCCGGTCGGATCTCTCCGGGCTGGGACGATCCGAGACCGCTCTGCGGACCTTCCTGCACGGCCTGCCGGGCGTGGACCAGGTGGGCGCGGAGCAGCGGGCGGCACAGCTCGGCACCCGCTCCATCAAGACCACGGCCAAGGCGCAGGCGATCGACCTGGCCATCCGGATGGTCGACCTGACCACCCTGGAGGGGGCGGACACCCCCGGCAAGGTACGGGCGCTCGCGGCCAAGGCGCTGCGCCCCGACCCGGCCGACCCGTCCTGCCCGCACGTCGGCGCGGTCTGCGTCTACCCGGCGATGGTCCCGCACGTGGCCGAGGTGCTGGCCGGCAGCGGCGTGCACCTGGCCAGCGTGGCGACCGCGTTCCCGTCCGGGCAGGCGCCGCTGGAGGTCAAGCTCGCCGACACCCGGGCCGCCGTGGCGGCCGGCGCCGACGAGATCGACATGGTGATCAACCGGGGCGCGTTCCTGTCCGGGCGCTTCAAGGAGGTCTACGACGAGATCGTGGCCACCAAGGAGGCCTGCGGGGACGCCCACCTCAAGGTGATCCTGGAGACCGGCGAGCTGGCCACGTACGACAACGTGCGGCGGGCCTCCTGGCTGGCCATGCTGGCCGGCGGCGACTTCATCAAGACCTCCACCGGCAAGGTCCCGGTCGCCGCCACCCTGCCGGTGACCCTCGTGATGCTGGAGGCGGTCCGCGACTTCCGCGACGCCACCGGCCGGCAGGTCGGCGTGAAGCCGGCCGGCGGGATCAAGACCACCAAGGACGCGATCAAGTACCTGGTCATGGTCAACGAGACCGTCGGCGCGGACTGGCTCGACCCGGACTGGTTCCGGTTCGGCGCGTCCAGCCTGCTCAACGACCTGCTCATGCAGCGCACCAAGCTGACGACCGGCGTCTACTCCGGTCCCGACTACTTCACCCTGGACTGAGAGTGATGTTCGAATACGCCCCTGCGCCCGAGTCGCGCGCGATCGTCGACATCAGATCCTCCTACGGTCTGTTCATCGACGGCGAGTTCGTCGACGGCGAGCATCTCAACAAGTCGGTCAACCCCGCCACCGAGGAGGTCCTCGCCGAGGTCACCTGGGCCGGGAGCGAGGACGTGGACCGCGCGGTCCGCGCCGCCCGCAAGGCGTACGAGAAGGTGTGGGGCCCGATGCCCGGCCGGGACCGGGCCAAGTACCTGTTCCGGATCGCCCGGCTCATCCAGGAGCGCTCCCGCGAGCTGGCCGTGCTGGAGTCGCTGGACAACGGCAAGCCGATCAAGGAGTCCCGGGACGTCGACCTGCCGCTGGTCGCCGCGCACTTCTTCTACTACGCCGGCTGGGCCGACAAGCTGCCGCACGCGGGCTTCGGGCCGGACCCGCAGCCGCTGGGCGTGGCCGCCCAGGTCATCCCGTGGAACTTCCCGCTGCTCATGCTGGCGTGGAAGATCGCCCCGGCGCTGGCCGCCGGCAACACGGTGGTGCTCAAGCCCGCCGAGACCACCCCGCTGACCGCGCTGCTGTTCGCCGAGATCTGCCAGCAGGCCGACCTGCCGGCCGGCGTGGTCAACATCGTCACCGGGGCGGGCGACACCGGCCGGGCCCTGGTCGAGCACCCGGGCGTGGACAAGGTGGCCTTCACCGGCTCCACCGAGGTCGGCCGGGCCATCGCCCGGTCGGTCGCCGGCACCCGCAAGAAGCTCACCCTGGAGCTGGGCGGCAAGGCCGCGAACATCGTCTTCGACGACGCCCCGATCGACCAGGCGGTCGAGGGGATCGTCAACGGCATCTTCTTCAACCAGGGGCACGTCTGCTGCGCCGGCTCCCGGCTGCTGGTCCAGGAGTCCGTCGCCGAGCAGGTGCTGGAGTCGCTGAAGCGGCGGATGGCCCTGCTGCGGGTCGGCGACCCGCTGGACAAGAACACCGACATCGGGGCGATCAACTCGGCCGACCAGCTCGCCCGCATCCGCGAGCTGTCCGACGCCGGCTCCGCCGAGGGGGCCGAGCGCTGGTCGCCTCCGTGCGAGCTGCCCGAGCGCGGCTTCTGGTTCGCGCCGACGATCTTCACCGGGGTCACCCAGGCGCACCGGGTCGCCCGGGAGGAGATCTTCGGGCCGGTGCTGTCCGTGCTGACCTTCCGCACCCCGGCCGAGGCCGTCGAGAAGGCCAACAACACGCCGTACGGGCTGTCGGCCGGGATCTGGACCGACAAGGGCTCCCGCATCCTGTGGATGGCCGACCGGCTGCGCGCCGGGGTGGTCTGGGCCAACACGTTCAACAAGTTCGACCCCACCTCGCCGTTCGGCGGGTACAAGGAGTCGGGCTACGGTCGCGAGGGCGGCCGGCACGGGCTGGAGGGCTACCTCAATGTCTGAGCGGGTCGCGGTACGCAAGACGTACAAGCTCTTCATCGGCGGGAAGTTCCCGCGCAGCGAGTCGGGACGGTCGTATCTCGTGCAATCCGCGAACGTGTCTCTTGCCTCTCGGAAGGACGCCCGGGACGCCGTCGTCGCCGCCCGAGCGGCCGTGAAGGGCTGGGCCGGGGCGACCGCGTACAACCGGGGCCAGATCCTCTACCGGGTCGCCGAGATGCTGGAGGGCCGCCGCGAGCAGTTCGTCGCGCTCGGCGTGCCGGCCGACGAGGTCGACGCGGCGATCGACCGCTGGGTCTGGTACGCCGGCTGGTCCGACAAGCTCCCCCAGGTGTACGGCGGCGCGAACCCGGTCGCCGGCCCGTACTTCAACCTGTCCGCGCCCGAGCCCACCGGCGTGGTGGCGGTGGTGGCACCCGAGCAGCCGGCGCTGCTCGGCCTGGTCAGCGTGATCGCCCCGGCGATCGTCACCGGCAACACGGTGGTGGTGGCGGCCTCCCCGGCGCAGCCGCTGGCGGCGGTGACCCTGGCCGAGGTGCTGGCCACCTCCGACCTGCCCGGCGGGGTGGTCAACATCCTCACTGGGAAGATCACCGAGACCGCGCCGGCGCTCGCCGGCCACATGGACGTCAACGCGATCGACCTGACCGGGGTGACCGACCCCTCGCTCGCCACCGAGCTGGAGGTGAAGGCGGCGGAGAACCTGAAGCGGGTGCTCCGGCCGGCCCCGGCCGACCACGACTGGTCCGCCGACCCCGGCATCACCCGGATGACCGCCCTGCTGGAGACGAAGACGGTCTGGCACCCCAAGGGCACCTGAACCCACCCGCCGAACCCACCTCCGCCCACACCCAGCCCAGCCCGCGCCCTGCCGTGCGAGCGCGCCCACGCCCGGCGGTGCCCGCCCGCGCCCGCCCACTGGGGCGCCCGGCGGGCCGACCGCCCGCCCGCCCCCGCCCGACCCGCACCCCGCCCGACCCGCGACCCGCGCCCCGCACCCCGCACCCCGCACCCCGCACCCCGCGCAGTTTCCGTGAATTAGTGGCCATTCGACGGGGGAAGGCCACTAATTCACGGAAAGAGCGTGCTCGGCAGTGCGGTGGAGGGCGGCCCGCGCGGAGAGGGCGGCCCGCGCGGAGAGGGCGGCCCGCGCGGAGGGGGGCGGTGGGAGCGGCCGGGCCGTGGGGGTCTACTACGGAGGGTAGGATTGACGGGTGACGCGGCTTGGGGATCTTGAACGTGCGGTGATGGATGTGCTGTGGGACACCGTCCCGGGCACGTCGGACGGGGTGACCGTGCGCGAGGTCGCCGACGCGCTCGACGGGCGCGAGCTGGCGTACACGACGGTGATGACCGTGCTGGACCGGCTCGCCGGCAAGGGCATGGTGCAGCGCCAGCGGGAGGGGCGGGCCTGGCGGTACCGGGCCACGGCCAGCCGCGAGGCGTACATTGCCCAGCTCATGCTCGACGCGCTGGACCTCGGCGGCAGCCGGGACGCCGCACTGGTGCGCTTCGCCCGCTCGGTCACCGGGACCGAGGCCGACGTGCTACGCGCCGCCCTGGGCGCCGAGGCGGCCGGCTCGCTGACCGATCGGGTCGAGGATCCGCGTACGGACCGGGCCGGGCAGCCCGCCCTGGCCGACGAGGCGACGGACCGGTAGGGCCGCCGTCATGGCGTACGCCGCGCACTTCGCCGCGACGGTCCTGGCCTGCTATTTGACCGCCCAGGTCCTCGCGACCTCCACCTGGACGTGGCGCAGCCCCCGGGTGGCGATCGTCTGCTGGCAGGCGGTCGGGCTCGCGCTCGGCCTCTCCGCGATGGGCCTGCCCATGGCGCTCGGGCTGACCGCGTACGACCGGCCGACGGGCGGCGCGCTGCTCGCCCTCGGCTCCGACCTGACCCACGGCACCCTCCCCGCCGGGATGGGCGCGATCCACCTCGGGCTGGTCGGCATCGGCTTCGGCATCGGGGCGGTGCTGTTCGGCACGACGGTACGCAGCCTGCACGCGGCCGTCCGGGCCCAGCGCCGGCACCGGGACCTGTTGACCCTGGTCGCCCGCCGGGATCCCGAGGTGCCGGGTGCGCTGGTGCTGGACCATCCGGGCGCGGCGGCGTACTGCCTGCCCGGGGTGCGGCCCCGGGTGGTGGTCAGCGCCGGAACGCTCAGCATGCTCGACCGGGCCGAGCTGGAGGCGGTGCTCACCCACGAGCGGGCGCACGCACAGGAGCGGCACGACCTCGTACTGCTGCCATTCACGGCGCTGTGCCGGGCGCTGCCCTGGTTCCGCTGGGTGCGTGACGCGCACGCGCGGGTCGCTCTGCTGGTCGAGATGCGCGCCGACGACAAGGCCCGGGAGCTGCACGCCGAGGCGCCCCTCGCGGGCGCGCTGCGGCGGTTCGCCGCGGCCGGCCACCGGGTCACCCCGGCCGGCGCGCTCGGCATGGGCGAAGGGGACCTGGACGTCCGGGTCCAGCGACTGCTGATCGCCGACCGGCCGCCCCGGCTGATCGGGGCCACCGCGCTGACGGTGGCGGCCACCCTGCTCACGCTGCCGATCTCCCTCTTCCTGAGCTGACGGCCCACCGGACCGACTCCCGTCGATCCGACCGCCGGCGGCACGTGGCGGGGCTCGGGCACGTGGCCACCCCGTTCGTGGCCGCCGCCGGGGTCGCGATGGTGGCCCTGGTGGCCGTCCACGGTGCGATCTTCCTCACGCTCCGGCTCCCGGCCGCCGACGCCGCGCCGCTGGCGCGGGCCGCCCGCAGGCTGGTCGCGGTGGCACTCGCCGCAGTCGCCCTGGCCACCGTCGCGGGCGGCCTCTCCGATCGGGTACGCGCCGCGACGCAGCGCCCGTTGTTCGCCGTACTGCTGCCGTTTGTGCTGGTCGCGGCACTTCTGGCGGCGCGGTCGGCGCTCGCGCGGCGGCGATCCGGGGTCGCCTTCGCCGCCACCTCGGCGGCGCTGGCGCTGCCGGTGACGCTGGTCGGGGCGTCGCTCTGGCCCTACGCGCTAATCTCCACCGCCGATCCGGCGGCATCACTGACGGTGACCGGCGGGGCGGCCAGCGGGCCGACCCTGGCGCTGCTGGGCTGGCTGACGGTGCCGCTCCTGCCGGCCCTACTAGGCTTTCAGGCAATGTGCTGGTGGGTGTTCCGAGGACGGACCGACGGCAGGGCACCGGTGTACTGGTGAACCGCCGTCCCTTCGACCCGCGTCTGCTGCGCCGGGTCCCCGCGGCCCGGCGCGACCTCGCCGTGCTCGCGCTACTCGGCGGGCTGACGGCGCTACTGGTCGTGGGGCAGGCGACCGCGCTGGCCATGCTGCTGGCCACCGCGATCGACGGGCGGCTGGACCGGGCGGCGCTGGGCGGTTTCCTCGCCGCGGTTGCCGGGCGGTCGCTGGTCACCTGGGCGCAGGGCACGGTGGCGGCGCGGGCCGCCGCGACGGTAAAGGCCACGCTCCGGGAGGACCTGCTCGCGGCCGTCGGCCGGCACGGTCCCGGCTGGGTCGCCGGCCAGCGGGCCGGCCAGCTCGCCACCCTGGCCGGGCGCGGGCTCGACGCGTTGGACGCGTACTTCACCGGATACCTTCCGCAGCTCGTGCTCAGTGTCACCGTGCCGGTGGCCGTGCTGGCCCGGATCGTCTTCGCCGACTGGGGCTCGGCGGTGATCATCGCGTTGACGTTGCCGCTGATCCCGGTCTTCGGCGCGCTGCTCGGCTGGCAGGCGCAGGCCGCCACGGAACGCCAGTGGCGGCGGCTGTCGATGCTCGGCGGACACTTCCTCGACATGGTCGCCGGGCTGCCCACCCTGCGCGCGTTCGGCCGGGTACGGGGGCAGGTCGAGGTGGTGCGCCGGATCGCCGACGGACACCGCGCGGCCACCATGAAGACGCTACGGATCGCGTTCCTGTCCGCGCTGGTGCTGGAGCTGGTCGCCACGCTGTCGGTGGCGCTGGTCGCGGTGCCGGTGGGCATCCGGCTGCTCGGCGGCGGGCTGACCCTCTCCACCGCGCTGCTGGTGCTGCTGCTCACCCCGGAGGCGTACCTGCCGCTGCGGGCTGCGGGCAGCCGGTTCCACGCCAGCATGGAGGGGCTGACCGCGCTGGACGAGGCGCTCACCCTCTCCGCGGTCGAGCCGGCCGCCGCCCGAGCGGAGCCGTCGCCGGCCCCCGACGGGCGGGGCGAGATCCGGTTCGAGGGCGTGACCGTCGAGTACGAGCGGACGGTCGCGCTGCGGGACGTCACGCTGACCATCCGGCCGGGCGAGCGGATCGCCGTCGTCGGGCCCAGCGGCGCGGGCAAGAGCACCCTGCTCAACCTGCTGCTCGGCTTCGTCGCCCCGACGCGGGGCCGGGTCACCGTGGGCGGGGTCGACCTGGCCGGCGTCGACCCGGACGGCTGGCGGAGCCGGCTCGCCTGGGTGCCGCAACGCGCCCACCTGTTCGCCGCGACGCTGGCCGACAACATCCGGCTCGGCGCGCCCGACACCGACGACGACGCGCTCGCCGCGGCGGTCACCGCCGCCGCGCTGGACGAGGTGGTCGCCGCCCTGCCCGACGGGCTCGACACCATGCTCGGCGAGCGCGGACACGGGCTGTCCAGCGGCCAACGGCAGCGGGTGGCGCTGGCCCGGGCGTTCCTCCGGCACGCCCCGGTGGTGCTCCTCGACGAGCCCACCGCGCGGCTCGACACCGCCAGCGAGGCCGTGGTGCTGGCCGCCACCCGCCGGCTCGTCGCCGGGCGGACCGCCCTGCTGGTGGCCCACCGGCCGGCGCTGCTGGAGGACGCCGACCGGATCCTGCGGGTCGAGGACGGCCGGGTCACCGAGCTGACCCCCGCGAAGGTCACGGAGGGGGCCCGATGAGCACCGGTCCCGCCGACGGCGCGTCCCCCCCGCTCCCGAACCCGGGCGCGGACGCCGCTGCGCTCGGCGAGGGGCCGGCCGGAGTGGACGCCACGGCCCCGCCGAGCGACACGTTGCCGAACCCGGGCGCGGACGCCGCTGCCGCCCCACCGCCCGACGGCCGGAGTGTCCGGGCCGCCGAGCGGACCGTGCTCCGGCTGGCCCGGCCGTACCTGGGGCGGCTGGTCGGGGCGGGGCTGCTCGCCGCCGCCACCGAATTCGCCGGGCTGGCCCTGATGGCCACCGCCACCTGGCTGCTGATGAGCGCCGCCGGCCGGCCGCCGCTGGACCGGCTCACCGTGGCGATCGTCGCGGTCCGGGCCCTGGCGATCAGTCGGGGCGTGTTCCGCTACACCGAACGGCTGGCCGGCCACGACGCCGTGCTTCGGATGATCACCGACGTGCGGGCCCGGGTGTTCGCCACCCTGGCGGCCCGGGGCGACGCCGCCCGGGGACGCACCGGGGACGCGCTGAGCCGGCTGGTCTCCGACGTGGAGGCCGTACAGGACCTGCTGCTGCGGGTGCTCGTGCCCGGGTCTGCCGCCGCCGGAGTCAGCGTGCTGGCCGTGGCGGGAGCCGGCCTCGTCTCACTCCCGGCCGCCGGGGTGCTGGCGCTGGGCCTGCTCGTCGCCGGGGTCGCACTGCCCCTGGCGGCCACGGCGCTGACCCGCCGGGCCGCCGACGAGGTCGCCCCGCTGCGCGGGGCGCTCGCCACGGACGCGGTCGACCTGACCCACGGCGCGGCCGACCTGGCCGCGTTCGGCGCCACCCGGCAGGCGCTGGCCGCCGCCGGGGGGCGGGCCAGGCGGCTGGCCCGGCTGGAACGGCGGCTCGCCGCGACCGGCTTCGCCGTGGACGCGGCCGGGGTGCTGGTCGCCGGGGCGACCGCCGCGGGGGTGGTGGTCGCCGCGCTGCGCGCCGGGGTCGGCGGGGTAATGGTCGGGGTGCTGGCGGTCGGTTCCCTGACCGCCGTCGAGGTGGCGCTCGCCCTGGTCGGCGCCGCCCGGCAGCGCACCCAGCTCCGGGCCGGCCTGGTCCGGGTCGCCGCCCTGCTGACCGGCCCCGGGACCGGCCCTGCCCCGCTGACCGGCCCCGAGACCGGTACCGAGCCGGCCGGCACCGAGACCAGCGCCGCCGAGACCCCCGCCGCAGGGACCGCCACGGTGACCGCCGACGCCCCGCACGACGTGCACCTGGACGAGGTGAGCGTGCGATACCGGGTGGGTGCCGCGCCGGCGCTGGACCGGGTCACCCTGGACCTGCCAGCCGGCCGCCGGGTCGCCGTGGTCGGCCCGAGCGGCGCCGGCAAGAGCACGCTCGCGGCCGTCCTCACCGGCACGGTGCGCCCCGGGGACGGCCGGGCCACCCTGGACGGGGTGGACCTGTCGGCGTACCCGGCGCAGGAACTGCCCCGGGCGATCGGCGGCCTGCTCGCCGAGGCGTACGTCTTCCACGCCACGGTCCGGGAGAACCTGCTACTCGGCCGGCCCACCGCCGACACCGACGCGCTGACCGCCGCGACCCGGGCCGCCGGCCTGCTCGACTGGGTGCGCGCCCAGCCCGCCGGCTGGGACACCGTGGTCGGCGAGGAGGGCGGGCAGCTCTCCGGCGGCCAGCGGCAACGCCTCGCGCTGGCCCGGGCGCTGCTCGCCGCGCCCGGGGTGCTGGTGCTCGACGAGCCGACCGAGGGCCTCGACCCGGCCGCGGCCGACGCGGTGCTCGCCTCGGCGTTGGCCGCCACCCCGGCGGGGCACTCGGTACTGCTGATCAGCCACCGGCTCAGCGGGCTGGCCGGTCTCGACGAGATCGTGGTGCTCGACGCCGGCCGGGTGGTGCAGCGCGGCCGGCACGCCGAGCTGGTGGCCGCGCCGGGCTGGTACCGGGACCAGTGGCTGCTCCAGGAGGCGGCGGAACGCGGCTACCTGGCCCTGACCCGGCGGCCCTGAGCCCGCGTTCCGGGAATCCCCTGACGCGCACCGGGGCCCGCCGTGGCAGGCTCGGCCCCATGGCCCGCTGCGAGGACGTACGCGTGGAGGACCGGCTGCGCGAGTTGAACGCCCGGCTGCACGCGTCGAGGTGTCCGTGCAGGGCCTGGGCCTTAATAGGTAGCAAAGCTACTTGTCCGCCCGACCGATCGCCACCGGGGTGCGGGCACCGGTCCCCGCGAGCGGCCCACTAGGGTATGTGCCCAGAGTCACTCGGCAGCCGGAGACGCCGCCGAGTGGGCAACCCGAAGCACCCGGAGGTCAGCGTGGCCCGCCAGTCGCCCCAACGGCCCGACGCCGACGAGCCCGAGCTCGACGAGACCAACGACACCGTCGAAGAGGACGGCACCGTTGAAGAGGTCGACGAGGAGATCGAGCGTCCGTCGGCGCGGGACGCCGACCGCTCCCTCTGGGACGAGGTGCGCATCGACCCGGTGGAGATCGCCCTGCCCTCCGGCACCGGCTACACCCTGCGGGCGTACCGGCCGGCTCGGGAGCTAACCCCCACCGACGTCGCCGACCGCGACACCGACGACCCGTTCCTGGCCCGCCGTCAGGCGATCGAGGTCGACGAGGACGGCGACGAGGACGAGGTCGTGATCCTCGACGAGGAGGTGGCCGCCGAGTTCGCCGAGGCCGAGGAGGAGGAGAACGGCGGGAAGTCCCGACGCCGGGGTTCCGACGACTCCTCGACCAAGACCGACGAGGACGAGGCCGACGAGGCCACGGACGCCGAAGACGAAGACGAGGACGACGAGGAGGGCGACGAGGAGGTCCCGGTCTTCCTCAGCCACCAGGGCAAGCTGCTGCTGTTCAAGACGCCGGAGTCGCTGGTCAGCTTCGTCCGGTCCGGCGCACCCAACGACATGTCCCAGCTGGACAGCTGGAATGAACTGTCCGATCGGCTGAGCCCGGGCGACATCGTGCCCCTCGATGAGGACACCTACGAGCTCGACCTGGTCGTGGAGAACCTGCGCGGCGGACACGACACCTGGGACGCTCCCCTGCTCATCGAGGCCGGCGAGGCGGCCCGGGACGTCGCGTACGCGCTGCGTCTGCCCGCTGTGCTGGACATGCTCTCCTCCGGCTCCAGCCTGGACGACCTGGACGAGGCGCTGCGGTCCACGGTCAACGGCGGGATCGGCGGCTTCCTCGGCCGGCGGCGGCTGAAGAAGATCGGGGCGCAGACCGCGAGTCTCGGTTGGCGCACCATTGTCGGCAAGATCTCTGCGGTCGTGGACTGGCGCGACTGACGCGTTCCAGGGAGCATCAGTCTCTGGCAGAGAAAGACATCAGTCCCGGGAGGAGGACGACGCCGTGGCGCTCGTGCGCGTGTACTGCGGTCTGGCCTCAGCGGATCCGGCCGATCGACCGGCTTCGGCCGGTTCGACGCTGACGTCCGCTGTCGTCGACGACGCAGGCCGGCTGCTCCATGTCTGCGAGATCGGCGACGACCCGGCCGGATACGCCCAGCTGGTCGCCCTGCTGGTGGAGCGGTCGGGCGGGCCGAGCGGCGCCGCGATCGCGGCTGACAGCGACGACCACACGGTCACCTCGCTGCTCAGCGCCGCCGGGCGGCCACTGGCCATCGCCGACGACGACTCGGTGGACGACTTCGCCGAGCGGTTCGCCGACGACGACTCGCTGGAGGAGATGCAGTCCCCGCCGGCCGAGCGGCAGGCGGTCGGGCTGGCCCGGGCCCTCCAGGCCGGGGCGCTCTCCGCAGTCACCCTGCCGGCGCACCGGGACCTCACCGGCTACAAGCAGGTCCTCGCGGCCCATGCCGCGCTCGCCAGCGGCCGGCACTCCGCCGCCGTGGCGCTGCGCGAGGTGCTGCGGGAGCTCTACCCGGCCGCGCTGCGCGCGTACCCGGACCCGGCCGAGCCGGTCGCGCTGGCCGTGCTCGACGCGCTGCCCGAGCCCGGCATGCTGGGCGGCACGCTCGGCCGGGGCCGGGAGATGTCGGTTGCGGCGGACGCCATCGCCGCCCACCTCGCGGCCGACGGGGTGGCCGACGCCGACGAGATCAACGACGCGGTGACCGCCCTGCAGGTCGCCATCTCCGAGACCCCGCGCCGCGCGGCGGTCAGCCGGGCGCTCACCTCTGCCGTGGCGGAGACGGTCCGCCAGGCGGTCGCCTCGGTGCGGGCCTGCGACGCGGGCTGTGAGGCGCTGGTCAGCGCGCTCGGTGCCCGGGTCACCAACCCGGCCCAGGGGGCTGGCCGACGGTCCGCCGCTCGCCGGGGCGAGCCGGTCACCGAGCTGACCGGCCTCGGCGGCACCGGCGGGCTGCGCACGCTACGGCCCACCGAACCTGAGCCGGTCGGCCGCCGCAGCCGCCCCGAGCCGATCCCCGGCGGAGCAATGCCGCCCTCGCCCCGGCCCCTCGGCCCACCGCCGAGCGCACCGGAGCCGATCGCACCGCCGCCGATCGCCCCGCGCCCGATGGCCCCGGCCGCCACCGCCACCCCGCCCGTCTCCGCACCGCCGTCGGCCGGCGACCCGCGCCGGATGGTGGACGGCCCGACCAACCGGCCGGTGTCCGCGCCGCCGCCCCCGCCGCCGGGGATGACCCCGTTCGCGCCGGCCCAGCGCGAGCGTGGCTCGGTGCCGCCGGCCGAGGCCGGCGAGCCGTTCCGGCCCACGCTGACCACCGCCGCGATCCAGCACGCCAGGGCGGAGCGGCAACGCACCGTCATCCCACCCCGGCCCAAGACCACCGGCGAGCCCGCCCTGCCCACCGGCGGGTTCAGCGTCACCGACCTGAGCGTGCCGGTCCCGACCCCGCGGCCCGGCCCGGAGTCCGCTCCCCCGGGCTCGCGGGCGAACTGGCCGTTGGTCAACAACCCCGAGGCCCCGTCCGACAGCGCCGCCGACAACCCGGTCGCCCGGTCCTTCGAGGACCGAGGGGCGCGACAGATCGACGCGCCGACGGAGCTGGTGCCGGCCGACGGTCGGGTCACCCCGCCCTGGCTCGCCGACGACCTGCCCCAGGAACCACCGATGCTGCGGCTGGTCGAGCCGCCGCCGCTGGCGGACCGGGCGCTGCGCGAGGGGCCGGCCCCGGCCGGTGACCCGCAACTGGAGACGCCGCCGCTGCGGCTGGTCGACCGGGGAGAGTCGACCCGCGCCGACCGGCCCGCCCCGCAGCCCCACCCTGACCGGCCCGGGATGGAGCAACGTCCCGAACGGCCCGCGATGGAACACCGGCCCGAACGGCCGACCCTCGAACGCCGCCTTGAGCGGCCCGGGACGGAGCACCGTCCCGAACCGCCCGCGATGGAACACCGCCCCGAACGGCCGACCCTCGAACGCCGCCTTGAGCGGCCCGGGACGGAGCACCGTCCCGAACCGCCCGCGATGGAACACCGCCCCGAACGGCCGACCCTCGAACGCCGCCTTGACCGGCCCGGGATGGAACACCGGCCGGCCCCGGTCCAGCCGCCGCGTGCCGCTCCGATGGAGCGGCGCACGCCGCCGATCTCCGACGAGGGCGACGGCGACCTGCTGATCTTCGCCGCCGCCAAGTCGGCCTGGTTCGTGGGCCAGGACGACGAGGCCGAGGTCGAATGGTCGAGCACCGCGGACACCGGTTGGCAGGCCGCCGAGCAGGCCGCCCGCCCGGCCGTGGGCGCCGAGACGAAGGCCGGGCTGCCGAAGCGGGTGCCGCAGGCCAACCTGGTCCCGGGCTCACCGCTGCGCGAGGAGCGTCCGCTTCGGATCGTCCGCGACGCGGCCAGCCTGGCCGAGAACACCACCGGCTACTTCCGGGGCTGGCGTCGCGGGCAGGAGATCGGCGGCTTCGCGGTCGGCGGGCGCCCGGGACGGGAAGCGGCCGGCGGCTGGGACTTCACCCGGGACACCGGGGACCGCGACGACGACCGGGAGTACGAGTACCGGTCCGCCGGATACCGGTCCTGAGACCCGGCAGGCCCGATCCGGCCCGACGCGCCGGTGCAACGCCGACCGACTGACCCGCCACGTCCGGTGGCGGGTCAGTCGGCAAGCCATGCCCGTGGCGGGTCAGTCGGCATGCCGGACGACAACGGTTAACCCGGAGCGGCGGGTGTGAGACCGTCTCTCGGACAGCGGCCCGCCACCGCCATCGATCCCCGGAAAACCGCCTCCCACCTGCGTGTTCCTGCCCACACCCGGATAAGTTGACGCCGGGTTGCGGCGGCCGGGAACATACCCGGCGGTATCGGCCGGCGGCAGGTGTCGCCGGGGTGGGGAAGGCGACTGGCACATGGCGACACCGGCGATCGACCCGGCCACACCCAACCGGCGGGGGGTGCTCGCGGCTGCGGCGGGCGTCCTGTTGCTGGCCGCCTGCGGGCGGACCGGGGCGGGGGACGGTCCCACCGACGGCACGCCCCGGACCGGCGACCAGGAACTGGTGCTCGGCGTCAGCCTGGAGCTGACCGGTGCCGGCGCGGCGCTCGGGGTGCTTCAGGAGCGGGCCCTGCGGATCAGTCTGGAGTCGCTCAACGCCGACGGTGTGCCCGTCGGCAACCTGCGCCGGACCGTCCGGCTGGAGGTGCGCGACAACGCCAGCGACCCGGAGTTGGCCGCCCGGCACGCCACCGAGCTGATCCAACGGAACGGGGCGCACGCCCTGCTCGGCGGGACCCTCACCGAGACCTCCGCCGCCATCGTCGGCGTCGCCCAGCAACTCCGGACCCCGTACGTCTCGCTGGCGTACGGGGACGGGATCGTGCTGCCGCTGGCCCAGCGGACGTACGTCTACAAGCTGACCCCGGACGCCTCCGACGTGGCCCGCCGGCTGGCCCGCCTCATCGCCTCGCAGGGGCGGAAACGGGTCGCGGTGCTGGCAGCAGACGGGCTGCACGGCAACTCGGGCGTACGGGCGATGTCAGCGGCCCTACGGGCCGTCGAGCTGCCGCCCGGCGAGGTCGTCCGGCTACCCCGGGCCGGGGAGAGCTTCCTGCGGGCCGCGCGACGGGTGGTGGCGGCGGAGCCCGACGCCGTGGTGGTCTGGGGCACCGCCCCCGACACCGGCGGGGCGGTACTGGCGCTGCGCCAGGCCGGCCACCGTGGGCCGCTCTACCTGGACGCGGGCGGCGTCGCCGAGGACACCCTGGCCGACGGCAACTCGGCCGCCCTGGAGGGCGCGTACGCGGTGCACCCGATCTGCCTCGGCGGGTCCACCCTCACCAACACCACCACGGCGGCGCTGGCCCGGCGGGACTTCGTGTACCGCTACATCCAGCGACACGGCAGCTTCAGCGGCTTCGCCCCGTACGCCTCGGACGCGCTGCAACTGATCGCCAACGCGGCCCGGTCGGCGGCCAGCGTCGACCGGGGTCGGCTGCGGGCGTACCTGCAGAACCAGGTCACCGAGGGAATCGCCGGGGCGTACGCGTTCGCGCCGATCCGGCACGGCGGCATGGACCGCAACTCCCTCGGCATCTACCGGGTCGACCACGGCGGCTGGGTCCGGGTGTCCTGACCCGATCCGCCCGTCGCCCGAGCGGCCGGCCCCACCCCGCCAGCCCGCCGAGAGGCGGAGCGGGTCGGACGGCGGCGGGCGGTCTCGGACAGCAGGCAGCGCCCGGCGACCGGCGGCGTGCCGGTGGCCGGGCGCTGCCCGGGCGATCTCAGGCCGGCGTGACGGCGCGCGAGCGGCGCATCGTCAGCACGTACTCGACCAGCGAGATCAGCACGTGCTTCGTCGACTCCCGGTTCCGGGCGTCGCAGGCCACCACCGGCACGTCCCGGGAGATCGCCAGCGCGTCCCGGACGTCCTGCGGGTCGTGGTACTGCATCCCGTCGAAGCAGTTGATGGCCACCAGGTACGGCAGCCGCCGGTGCTCGAAGAAGTCGATGGCCGCGAAGCAGTCGGCCAGTCGTCGGGTGTCGACCAGCACCACCGCGCCGATGGCGCCCCGGACCAGTTCGTCCCACATGAACCAGAACCGGGTCTGGCCTGGTGTGCCGAACAGGTACAGGATCAGGTCCCGGTCGATCGAGATACGACCGAAGTCCATCGCCACCGTGGTCGTCGTCTTGCCCGGCACCTGCCGGGTGTCGTCGACGCCCACGCCGGCCGAGGTCATGATGGCCTCGGTGGTCAGCGGAGTGATCTCCGAGACCGAGCCGACCAGCGTCGTCTTGCCGACGCCGAACCCACCGGCGATAACGATCTTCGCCGACGTCACCCGACCGCTCGGCGCGGGCGGGCGGTGCGACATGTCAGAGCCTGCGAAGTCCACTCAGCACCCTCTCCAGCAGTTCAGTGCCCACCGTGTCGTCGGAGTCGTCCAGAATGGTCGGCTCGTGGACCGCGACCAGGCCGTCCGTCGCCATGTCGGCGATGAGCACCCTAGCTACGCCAAGCGGAAGCTGCAGCCGCGCCGCGATCTCGGCGAGCGACTGTACACGTCCGTCACACAGCGCGGCGATGTACTGGTGTTCGCGACCCTGGCTGCCGTTGCTGCTGGCAGCGGTACGGCCGCGCACCGTCGTCTCGACGAGCGCTTCCAGGGCGATGTCCAACCGGGGGCGGGTACGACCGCGGGTGACGGCGTACGGACGGACCAACGCTCCGGTCGGCTCGTCACGATCGACCATCTCGCCGCTCACCTCCTTCGTCCCTGACACCGGCTGGGCCCTGGAAGGGAACCCCTCGTCGTTGTCCTTGCCGCCCTGCCTGACCCACCGGCCAGCGCGTAGGTCAGCCCATCATTCCCACAGCCGCACGCGGCTGCGGGGTCAACGCGTCGCCCACCCGGTCGACCAGGAGGGCCATCTCGTAGCCGACCTGCCCGACGTCGCAGCTACGGGCTGCGAGCACGGCAAAGGACGAACCGTCCGAGATGGACATCAGGAACAGGAAGCCATTGTCCATCTCGACCACTGTCTGCAACACCGCACCGCCCTCGAAGCAGCGGGCCGCCCCCTGGGTCAGGCTGACCAGTCCGGACGCGATCGCGGCCAACTGGTCGGCCCGGTCACGCGGAAGGTCTCGTGACGACGCGAGGAGCAGGCCGTCCGCGGAGACGGCGACCGCATGCGCGACACCGGGCACCCGGTCGGCGAAGTTGGCCAGCAGCCAACCGAGATCCTGCGTAGTTGTCATCGTTGTTGCTCCTTCTGCCCGCTCCCGGCCACCGGGCCTGAGCCAGACTGCGAGGATTGCTGCCCTCCCGGAGTCACGTCCGGGCTGGTCGGGTTGCCGTCGGGTTGGGTACGCCCGCGCTGCACGCCTCGATGGTATGCGGAGAGCAGGCCCCGGACTCCCTCCGGCGTACGGCGCTGGGCGGAGACGGTCGGCTTCTCCACCGCGCCCGGCACCAACTGGGCCATCGGCACCCGCTTGGGCAGGCCCTGGCGGGTGGTCTCCGCGACCGGGACCTCGGTGGCCGCCGAGGCGGCCCGCCAGCCGTCGTCGGCTGAGGTCTGCCAGGCGCTACCGGGCCGGCGGGCCGTCAACGGGTCGACGGCGGGACCCCGTTGGGCGCTACCGCTGGTCGTCAGCCCGTTGTCGCGGGGCACTCCTCCGGCCATCGGGATGTCTGCCATCGGTGCGTTACCTGTCGTCCCGGGTGCTGGTGTCTGAACGGCCCGGTCGGCGACGTCGACCGCGGAGAACTGCTGGGTCACGGCGCTGCTGGTCCGGTCCGTGGCTCCGTTTGCCGGTGCCGACTGGGCGGCGCCCTCCTCGGAGCCCCCACGGCGGGTGCGGAACCACGCCGACTCGAGCTCCCGGAAGATCGGCAGTTCCATCGTCTCGTCGGCGTACCGCTGCTGGTTCTGGGCCTGCGGGGGCACCGGCCGCCGGACCGGTTCCGGTGGGGTCGGCTGGGCGACCGGGGCGTACGGCCCGGGCGGCCCGTCGGTGCGCGGCACCCGCGGCAGTTCCGTGGTCATGTCCAGGGCGGCTGCGAGGCGCTCGGGCACCGGCGGGGTGGCCGGCTCCCGCGCCGGCGGGGCCACCGGCGGCCAAGCCGGCGGCGCGGCCGGCCCCTGAGCCGACGGCGCCGGCCGGCTCGGCAGCGGCGCCGCAGAATACGGCTGACCGGAGACGGGCGCCGCAGAATACGGCTGACCGGAGACGGGCGCCGCAGAATACGGCTGACCGGAGACCGGCGCGCCCGGGAACGGGGCGGCCGAGATCGGCTGGCCGGAGACCGGCACGCCCGAAACCGGAGGGGCGGAGACCGGCGGCGGGGTCCAACCCCGGGCCTCAGGGCTGCTCGGCAGCTGCCGAGGGATCACCGGCTGCTGACCCGTGCTGTCCGGGCCGGCGCCGCCGGGGGCACGCCGTTGCGGCAGCGGGTCGATCGGCTGCCCGTTCGAGGTGCGCGGGCCGACAGCGTCACCGCCGCCGACCCCGCTGGCCCCCGTCAGGTCGGACCAGGCCGGCATCGACCGGACGGGACCCCCGGCCGGGGTGGGCGTGTCGTGGCCGTTGCGCGAGGCCGGGTCGAACGTCCGGCCGCCCAGGGTGACCTGGTTGCCGGAGTGCCCGGGCCGCTGCGTCGGCACGGGGGCCGACGGGCCGCCACCGAAGGCGGCGAACGCACCCAGGGCCGGGGGTGCCCCGGCCGGCTGCGGGCTGGAGGACGAGTGCGGACCGAAGGGCTGCGGACCGGCCGACTGCGGACCGGAGGCTGGCAGCGCGGACGGCTGCTGGACCCGGCCGGAGAGCGCGCGGGGCACCAGGACCGAGGTGGGCAGGGTGACGTCGGCGACGGTGCCCCGGTCGGCTCCGGGCCGCAGCTCGACCCTGACCCCGTGCCGGGACGCCAGGCGGGCGACCACGACCAGACCCATCATCCGGGAGACGGCCACGTCCACCTGCGGCGGCGTGGCCAGCCGCTCGTTCAGCTCGGCGAGCTGGTCGCCGCTGATGCCGATGCCCCGGTCCTCGACGTAGAGGGAGGCGCGGTCGCCGACGCGACGGGCCTCCACCATCACCTGCGAGTCCGGCGGGGAGAAGGCGGTCGCGTTGTCGAACAGCTCGGCGACCAGGTGGACCATGTCGTTGACCGCGTGCGCGGCGACCTCGATGTCCCGGTCGATCACCCCGAACTCGATCCGGGTGTAGTGCTCGACCTCGGACTGGGCGGCCCGGAGCACGTCGATCAACGCCGCCGGCTCGCGCTGCACGCGGGTGGAGTCGGCACCGGCGAGCACCAGCAGGTTCTCGTCGTTGCGGCGCATCCGGGTGGCCAGGTGGTCGAGCTGGAACAGCTCGGCCAGCCGGTCCGGGTCCTCCTCGCCGCGCTCCAGCCGGTCGAGGTGGCCGATCAGCCGGTCGACCAGGATCTGCGAGCGGCGAGCCAGGTTGACGAACATGGTCGCGACGGACGCGCGCAGCGCGGCCTGCTCGGCCGCGGTCCGGACGGCTTCCAGGTGGACCGCGTTGAACGCCTCGGTCACCTGGCCGAACTCGTCCTTGCTGCGGACCGGCAGCGGCTCGGCGATCTGGTTGGCCACCTGGACCGGGGAGAGCTGGCTGGAGATCTGCGGGTCGCGCAGCCGGGCGACCGCCTGGGGCAGCCCGTACCGGGCGATGTTGAGCGCGCCCTCCCGCAGGTCGCGCAGCGAGCGGGCCATCGACCGGGCGACCAGGTAGGCGAAGAGGATGGCCAGCAGCAGCATGCTGAGCAGCAGGCCGGTCTGCAGGAACACCGTGCGCTGCACGTCCGAGCGCAACCCGTCGGCCTGCCGGACCACGTCGCCGTCCAGCTTCGCCTCGACGGTGCGGATCAGCTTGGCGTTGGCCACCATGGCCGCGTCCCACTGGTCCGCCGCGAACGGCGCCTCGGTCATGCTGCCGTTGATGTTGCCGTCGATCCAGCCGGTGTAGTTCTGCGCCTCGCGCCGGTCACCGCCGGACACGGTCTGGTCGTGCAGGTCCGCCTCGGCGGAGTTGGCGACCGCCTTGAAGCTCTGCAGCGCCTGCTGCTGGCCGGTGCCGCTGGCGATGTAGTCGGTGCGCAGCACCGGGGTCAGCTCGCGCTGGATCAGCGCGCGGTGCACCACGACCCGGCGGACCGAGAGGTATTCCTTCTCGCGGGCGACGGCGGCTGCGGCCCGCATCCGGTCGCTCAGGTCGTTGTCGCCGGCGAGCTGGGTGGCGGAGTCGCGGACGGCGAGCAGGTCGTTGATCAGACCCTCGTACGCCTGCATCGCGTCGATGCTCTTCAGCTTGCCGTTGAACACCTGGCTGCGGGTGCCGGGCAGGTCCTTGAGGTTCCGGTCGATCCCGTCGAGGATGCTGTCCAGGCTGGCCGGCAGGTCCTCGATCTTGGCGCGCTGTTGCAGGTAGGGCTTCGTGGCCTGGTCGACCCGGCCGTTGACCCGGTTGTACAACTCCTGGTATCGGGCCGTGGGCTGCTCGCCGGTGGCCCCGAGCAGCAGCACCGCCGAGGTGCGCTCGTCCTGGAGGCTGTTGACCAGCTCACCGGAGTAGCCGACGAGGTTGGCCAGGTCGCCGGAGCGGTTGGCGTTGTTCAGGGTGTCCAGGTTGTCGACGAGGCCGCTGGTGCCGACGACCACCGTCGCGATGGTCGGCACGATCATGATGAGACCGAGCTTGGACCAGATCGGCATGTCGCGGAGCCGGCCGGCCGGCCGACGCAGTCGCGACAGGAAGGAGCCCGCCGTCTTCGGCCGTTTGCTCACGTCACCGCCCTCGCGATCACAGCGTCCGCGTGTTGTCCCGGGCACCGCCCAGCGACCGACCCGGCGGGTCGGACCTCCGAGATTCCATCACGCCGACTTCCAAAGAGAAAGCCCAGGTTGGCGGTTGCCGGGGGTGTGATGAGATGTTGATGCAATTTGCTCGCAATCCGTCTGGCCGGAGTCACACAAAGTAATGGATCACCCGCACCGCGTCGTCCTGCTCGCTGGCCCATCCGGCTCCGGAAAGTCGTACATCGCGCAACGAACCGGGCTTCCGGTTCTCTGTTTGGACGACTTCTACAAGAACGGCGATGACCCTACGTTGCCACGCCGAAACAACCTTGTGGACTGGGATTCACCGCGGTCGTGGGACGCCGAGGCCGCCGTGGAGACGATCGCCCGGCTGTCCCGAGACGGAAAGGCCGAAGTGCCGGTTTATGCGATCGGTGCGGATCGCCGAGTGGCCACCCGGCCGTTCGAGGTCGCCGGGTCGCCGCTCTTCGTCGCCGAAGGAATCTTCGCCGCCGAAATCGTCGAGGAGTGTCGACGCCGGGGGCTGCTCGCCGGGGCGTACGCGCTGCGCCGCCCGAGGGGGACCACCTTCCTCCGGCGGCTGACCCGTGACCTCGCCGAACAGCGCAAGGCCCCAGGCGTGCTGCTGCGCCGAGGGCTGGCCCTGCTGCGCGCCGAGCCTGCGGTGCTGCGCCGACAGGCGGGGCTCGGCGCGCAGCCGGCCCCGGCCCGCGAGGTGTTGCGCCGGGTGGCCGACCTGCTCGCCGGCCACCCGCACCACCACTGATCAGCCCAACACCTTCGCGTACGCGGGCTTGATCACCTCATCGATGATCGCCAGCCGCTCGTCGAACGGGATGAAGGCGCTCTTCATCGCGTTGATCGTGAACCACTGGAGTTCCTTCCAGCCATAGCCGAAGGCGTCCACCAGCAGCGCCATCTCCCGGGACATCGAGGTGCCGCTCATCAGCCGGTTGTCGGTGTTCACCGTCACCCGGAAGCGCAGGTCGCGCAGCAGCCCGATCGGGTGCTCGGCGATGGACGCCGCCGCCCCGGTCTGCACGTTCGACGACGGGCACAGCTCCAGCGGGATCCGCTTGTCCCGCACGTACGCGGCCAGCCGGCCGAGCGTCGGCGGGTCGCCGGGGGTGATGTCGTCGACGATGCGCACCCCGTGGCCGAGCCGGTCCGCGCCGCACCACTGGATGGCCTGCCAGATCGACGGCAGCCCGAACGCCTCGCCGGCGTGGATGGTGAAGTGGAAGTTCTCCCGCTGGAGGTACTCGAAGGCGTCCAGGTGCCGGGTGGGCGGGAAGCCCGCCTCCGCGCCGGCGATGTCGAAGCCGACCACCCCGGCGTCCCGGTGCCGGACGGCCAGCTCGGCGATCTCCTGCGACCGGGCGGCGTGCCGCATCGCGGTGAGCAGGGTGCCGACCCGGATCGGGGTGCCGGCCTCCGCGGCCAGCGCCGCGCCCTCGGTGAACCCGGTGACGACGGCCTCCACCACCTCGTCCAGCGTCAGGTCCCGCTCCAGGTGCTGCTCGGGGGCGAACCGCACCTCGGCGTAGACCACCCCGTCGGCGGCCAGGTCCTGGGCGCACTCCCTGGCCACCCGCCGCAGCGACGACGCGGTCTGCATGACGGCGACGGTGTGCGCGAACGTCTCCAGGTAGCGCTCCAGGGAGCCGGAGTCGGCCGCCTCGACGAACCACCGGCCCAGCGCCTCGGGGTCGGTGGTGGGCAGCTCGTGACCCACCTCGGCGGCCAGCTCGACGATCGTCGCCGGCCGCAGGCCGCCGTCGAGGTGATCGTGCAGCAGCGCCTTCGGGATCTTGACGATGTCCTCGTAACGGATTGTCGCGACCATGCTCAGACCCTAGTCGGCCCCGCCGAGCCCGCCTACGGGACCGGCGGGGATCGGCGGTCGGCGTACCGCCGGTCCGGTCCGGCCAGGCGCCCCGGGTCACCCGACCGGCCCGGCCCGCGTGGCCGGGCCGCGGGGCCGGCCCCGCGCCTGGTCAGGGACGCCAGCCGTACACCCGCTCGACGGCGAGCCGGAGCACCAGCCGACCGTCGGCGACCATCGCCGCCCGGTAGTCGGCCCAGTCGGGGTGCTCGCCGCGGATCCGCCGGTAGACCTCGACCAGCTCCTCGACGCCTGCGTCGTCGGGCGCCGCCGCCGGCGGGGTGAGCGTGACCACGCCCTCCGCGACCGCGTACGCCCCGCCGTCGGAGGTGGTGACGTGCAGGCTGGCCCGGGGATCGCGGCGCAGGTTGCGCACCTTGGCCCGGTCGCCGGTGGTGGAGCAGCGGATCAGGCCGGGCTCGGCGAGGTAGTCGAGGTTGGACAGCTGGGGCCGACCGTCGCGCCGCAGGGTGACCAGCACGCCCCGGCCGCGCTCCCCGAACAGCTCCCACAGGCGGGCGTTCATGCCGGCACCCGCAGCGGGGCGAGGGCGGCGGACAGCCGGGCCACCAAGACGAAGGCGGCCCCGGCGTCGACGGCGGCGGTGTGCCGGTGCAGGTAGCGCCTCTCGGAGGGGTGGTGCGGCTCGTCGTGGAAGGGCGGGCCCACCTCGGCGAGGTCGACGAGGCGTACGTCGTCGAAGGCGTCGTGCTCGGCGACGATCGCGGTGCACCAGTCGCCGGTCCGGCGGCCCACCCGGCCGGGCCGGGTGCTGGCGACGATGACGGTCAGGCAGGGCATGGCGGTGTCGTTCCTGTGGTGGGGGGCCGGCGCGGGGCCGGCACGGTGAACTTCGGGATGAGGTGGTGCGCCAGCGGCCCGATGCTGACGGCGAAGAGGAGGGTGCCGGGGCCGACGCGGCCGGCCAGCAGGCGGACCAGCCGGCTCGGCCATCTGGTTGACATGTCACCTACATTAGGAGGCAGATTGATGACATGTCAACCAGATGTCTAGGATGGATGGCATGGAACGACCACGCTGGCTCGACGAGCGGGAGCAGAGCGCCTGGCGCGGATACCGGCGGATGCGCCGCCTGCTCGACCTGGAGCTGGCCCGCGAGCTGATGCGGGACGCGGGGCTCTCCGAGCCCGACTACGACGTCCTCTCCGACCTGGCGGAGACGCCCGACCGGCGGCTACGGCTCAGCGAGCTGGCCGACCGGATGCTCTGGTCGCGCAGCCGGCTCTCCCACCATCTGACCCGCATGCAGCAGCGTGGCCTGGTCACCCGCGAGGAGTGCGCGGCGGACGGGCGGGGCGCGGTCGTCGCGCTCACCGCCGAGGGCCGACGCGCCGTCGAGGCAGCGGCCCCCGGCCACGTGGCGGCGGTCCGCCGGCACCTCATCGACCTGCTGACCCCCGACGAGATCGCCGCGCTGGACGCGCTGACCCACCGGGTGGTCGACCACCTGACCGGCCCGGACGACGCGCGGCGGTGACCCTGGTGGTGCCCACGCCACCTTCGGACCGGCGTACGCGCCCCGCGCCACCGGAGGCCGTCGTGCCGGCTGGGAGAATGGTCCGATGAGCGGCGTGCGGCAGATCTGGCGGCAGGTCACCCGGCTGACCGTCGCGGCGGGGCTGGCCTTCCTGGGCATCGTGTACTTCCTGGCCACCCTCCTGACCGCCGGGCTCAGCCTGCTCGGCGTCGGCCGGCCCCTGCGCGACTGCGACGACGACCACCGCCGGGTACGCGCGGTGCTGACCTACCTGGACGCCTGACGTGGACCCCCGCATCGTCGACCGGCTCCGCTGCCCGGTCTGCGCCGAGCCGCTGGCCGAGGTCGTCGCCGGCGGTGCCAGCGCGCTGCGCTGCCCGCGCCGGCACAGCTTCGACGTGGCCCGCCAGGGCTACGTGAACCTGCTCGCCGGCCGCGCCCCGCACGTCGGGGACACCGCCGAGATGGTGGCCGCCCGCGCCGACTTCCTCTCCGCCGGCCACTACGACCTGATCTCCACCGCCCTCGCCGCCGCCGCCACGCAGGCCGTGGAGCACCTGGTCGGGGCGCGCGCCGTCGGGGCGTACCCCCTGGTGGTGGATGCCGGGGCGGGGACGGGCCGGCACCTCGCGGCGGTGCTGGCGGCGCTGCCGGACGCCGCGGGTCTCGCCCTGGACGTGTCGAAGCCGGCGCTGCGCCGGGCCGCGCGGGCGCACCCGCGCGCGGCGGCGGCGCTCGCCGACACCTGGCAGCGGCTGCCCCTGGCCGACGCCGCCACGGCCGTGCTGCTGAACGTCTTCGCCCCGCGCAACGGGGCCGAGTTCCACCGGGTGCTCGACCCGGCCGGGTCCCTGCTCGTGGTGACCCCGGCCGAGGATCACCTCACCGAACTGGTCGGCGCCCTCGGCCTGCTGCGGGTGGACCCGGCCAAGGCGGACCGGGTCGCCGAGAGCCTCGGCGGGCACTTCACCCCGGCGACGTCCACGGCGCACCGGCGGGAGCTGGCGCTGACCGGCCCGGAGGTCGCGACGCTGGTCGGGATGGGCCCCAGCGCCTGGCACACCGACCCGGCCGGGCTCGCCGCCCGGGTGGCCGCCCTCCCCGAGCCCGTCCGGGTGACCGTCGCGGTGCGGCTGGCCGTCTGGCGCCCGACGCCCCGCTGACCGCCCGCCGCTTTCCGTGCCGGCCGGTCAGGTGGAGAGGTCCACCTCTTCCCAGCCGGGGGGCTCGTCGTGGTACGGCCCGCGCAGGATCACCGCCCACTCCAGGGCCCACCGGCGCTGGCCGATCGCGTTCGCGTCCACCAGCCCCGGCGGCGTCCGGCCGGCCCGCTCCGTCTCCAGGTACGCCCAGTCCAGGCAGTAGTGCAGGTCCAGCAGGGCCGCCGCGTCGGCGGGATGCTGCGGGGCGGTGAGGATCCGGGCCCGCCAAAGGCCGAGGGTCTCCCCGTCGGGGATCTGCGGCATCCGCTCCACCAGCCGCTCGTCGACCGGCAGCGTCGGGTCGAGCTGCTTGGTCAGGCCGAGCACCCACGCCAGCGCGAAGAGCGCGTCGTGGTGCAGCACGAACGACCGGTGGTCGCCCTTGCCGCCGGTCACGAACTGGAACTCCGGCGGCGTGACCATGTCGACCAGGTGCGAGGCGAGCAGCCAGCTCATCGCCGACTGCGGCGGCATCCCGAAGCAGCGGGCCAGGATCAGGTGCAGCACCGCGATGCGGGCCTCGATCTCCACCGTGGGTCGGAGCTCGATCTGGTCGCCGGGCTCCCACACGAGCGGGAACTGGGCCGGCGGCAGCGGGAGACGCAGCCGGGACAACTCGTCCAGGCTCGCCTCACGCACCTCCCGTGGATCCGGGGCGGGTACGGTCACGGCGGAAAATTCCTGTCTGCTCGCGACGACTCAGCGCCGGCTTGTCCCCCTGGCCAGGGAGGATAGCGCTCCGGGTCGGCCGGCACCATGCCGCCCGGGCGACCGTCGCGCTCAGCCGATCCGCTCGATGACCAGCGGCGTCGCGGCGGGCGCGACCGACGAGATCCGTACCGCCCGCGCGGCGTCGTCGGCCGCCGCCGGAATCCGGGCGGCGTCGTCCGTGCGCAGTTCGTAGATCGGGTCGCCCGCCCGCACCGGGTCGCCCGGACGCCGGTGCAGCACGACCCCCGCCGGCACGCTGACCGGGTCCTCCTTGCGGGCCCGCCCGGCGCCGAGCCGCCACGCGGCCACCCCCATGGCGTACGCGTCGACCGCCGCCACGAAGCCGTCCGCGTCCGCGCGGACCACCTCGACCTCCTTCGCGGTCGGCATCGGGGCGTCCGGGTCACCGCCCTGGGCGCGGATCATCGCCCGCCAGGAGTCCATCGCCCGGCCGTCGCGCAGGGCGGCCGCCGGGTCGGCGTCCGGCAGCCCGGCCGCGTCGAGCATCTCGCGGGCCAGCGCCAGGGTCAGCTCCACCACGTCGGCGGGGCCGCCCCCGGCGAGCACCTCGACCGACTCGGTCACCTCGACGGCGTTGCCGATGGTCAGGCCGAGCGGGGTGGACATGTCGGTGAGCAGGGCGATGGTCCGCACGCCGTGCGCGCCGCCCAGCTCGACCATCGTCCGGGCCAGCTCGCGGGCCTGCTCGACGGACTTCATGAACGCGCCGGAGCCGACCTTCACGTCGAGCACCAGCGCGCCGGTGCCCTCCGCGATCTTCTTGCTCATGATCGAGCTGGCGATCAGCGGGATGGCCTCGACGGTCCCGGTCACGTCGCGCAGCGCGTACAGCTTGCGGTCCGCGGGGGCGAGCCCCGCGCCGGCCGCGCAGATGACCGCTCCGACGTCGCGGAGCTGGGTGATGAACTCGTCGTTGCTCAGCGCCGCCCGCCAGCCGGGGATCGACTCCAGCTTGTCCAGCGTGCCGCCGGTGTGCCCGAGGCCCCGGCCGCTGAGCTGCGGCACGGCGGCGCCGCAGGCGGCGACCAGCGGGGTGAGCGGCAGGGTGATCTTGTCACCGACGCCACCCGTGGAGTGCTTGTCGACGGTCGGCCGGTCGACGGCGGAGAGGTCCAGCCGCTCCCCGCTGGCGATCATCGCGGCGGTCCACCGGGCGATCTCCGGCCCGGTCATGCCGCGCAGCAGGATCGCCATGGCCAGCGCCGACATCTGCTCGTCGGCCACCAGACCCGTCGTGTACGCGTCGACCACCCAGTCGATCTGGGCGTCGCTCAGCACGCCACCGTCCCGCTTGGCCCGGATGACGTCGACCGCCGTGAAAGCACTCACCGTTGAGTTCCTCTTCTCGTCCTCGCAACTTCCGGCCCGCGGCCAGCCACCACCCGGCTCAGCCCGCCCAGCGGACCGGCACCTCCATCGGCGGTTCGCCCTCGCCGGCCCAGAAGATGGTGCCGGTCGCGTCGACCACCACCACGCGCGGGGTGCGGGCATGACCCCAGGCGATCGCCTCGGCCGGATCGCCCCAGCTCGGGCCCTCCTCCAGCACGCCGGTCTCGGCGCCCTCCGTGTCCCCGGCCGACCGCTCCCAGTACGCCGTCCACACCTGCTGCCCGGCGGACAGGTCCGGGTGCACGAAGACGGTGCCCCGCCCCCGCCAGGCGGCCAGCCGGTCCGGCACCACCGGCACCGGCCGCTCGCCGGTCACCGCCTCGATGTCGGCCACGTCGAAGGCGTGCGGCAGCAGCTCGGCCATGCTCAGCGGGCCGTCCTTGGCCTCGACCAGGCACTGCGGGCCGCCCTGCTCCCAGAGCAGCTGCCGGCACCGGCCGCACGGCATCAGCGGCTCGCCGGTGGCGTCGACGCAGGAGAGCGCGACCAGCCGGCCGCCGCCGGTGGCGTGCAGCGAGGAGACCACCCCGCACTCGGCGCAGAGCACCACGCCGTACGCGGCGTTCTCGACGTTGCAGCCGACCACGATCCGGCCGTCGTCGACCAGGGCGGCGGCCCCGACCGGGAACTTCGAGTACGGCACGTACGCGTGTCGCATCACCTCGGTGGCGGCGGCCCGCAGCCGCTCCCAGTCGATGTCGGTCATCCCGCCATTCTGCCCAATTCACGCCGGCCAGGCGCGGGCAGGGCAGGGCCGTGCCTCGACACCGGGGTCGACGTATACGAGGCCCCGTCGGCGGCGGGCGCCCAGCTGCGTCACGTGCCGCAGGCACGACCGCGCCCGGCGGGGTTTTCCCACCGGGCGCGGTTTCGACGAGGGCCTCAGCCCTTGATGTACGGCTTGCCGTCGGCGGCCGGCGCGCGGACCTTGCCGACGAGCCCGGCCACGGCCAGCATGGTCGCCAGGTACGGCAGCATGGCCAGGAACTGGCTCGGGATGCTGCTGCCGATCGCCCCGAGGTACGTGCCGAGCTGGTCGGCGAAGCCGAAGAACAGCGCCGCGAGCAGCGCCCCCGTCGGGCTCCAACGGCCGAAGATCAGCGCGGCCAGGGCGATGAAGCCCTTGCCGCCGATCATGTTCTTGGTGAACGAGTAGAGCGCCAGCGTGTACGACGCGCCGCCGATCCCGGCCACCACTCCGGCCAGCAGGACGTTGCGGTAGCGCAGCCCCAGCACCTTCACGCCGAGGGTGTCGGCGGCGGTGGGGTGCTCGCCGACCGCCCGGGTGCGCAGGCCCCAGCGGGTGCGGAACAGCGCGATGTGGATCACCAGCACCAGCAGCAGGCCGAGGTAGAGGAAGATGTTGCTGCGGAACAGCGCCGGCCCGAGCACCGGGATGTCCCTGAGCAGGGGAATCTCCCAGTTGCTGAACCTGGGCGCGGAGTTGTACTTCTCCGCGTTGGTCTGCATCAGCCGCTCGTAGAGGAAGCCGGTGATGCCGACCGCCAGCAGGTTCAGCACGATGCCCATGACCACCTGGTCGACCAGGTAACGGATGGCGAACACGGCCAGCAGCAGCGAGATGAACGCGCCGCCGATCGCGGCGGCGACCAGGCCCACCCAGACGCTCCCGGAGAGGCTGCCGAACAGCGCGCCGCTGAACGCGCCCATCAGCAACTGTCCCTCGATGGCCACGTTGACCACGCCGGAGCGCTCGCAGAGCACCCCGGCCAGCGCGCCGAAGATCAGCGGCAGAGCCAGGATGAAGGTGCCGCGCACGATGTTGACCAGGGGCATGAAGTTCCGCCCCTCCGGGGCGGCGGAGACCTGCCAGCACAGGAACGACAGCACGAAGGCGACCAGCCCGACGCCGAGCAGCACGGTGAACCAGCGCTTCGGCACCCCGGCCATCAGCGCCGCGCCGGCCGCCGCGGCGATGACGCCGAACAGGATCGCGCCGACGGTGCCGTGGATCTCCAGCGCAGCGCCGCCCTCGGTCTCGCTGAGGGTGAAGCGGGCCTGCTGGTCGGTGGCGAGCGCCCCGAAGAGCACCGCCGCGAGCACGCCGAGCGCCAGCAGCACCGCGCCGATCTTGCGGGTACGGGTCCAGAAGCCCTCGTCGACCTGGGCCACGGCGACGTCCGGAACAGCCATGGTTGACATGTGTTACCAGCCCTTCGCCAGGCTCGTCTGCAACCGGGCGGCACGGGCGGCCCGGAGCTGGAAGATCGCCTTCACCAGGGCCGGCGCGGCGATGAAGATGACGATCAGCGCCTGAAGCACGGTGACCAGCTCCAGCGAGATCCCCGAGTACGACTGCATCCGGTTGCCGCCGGCCTGGAGCGCGCCGAACAGCAGCGCGGCCAGCAGCACGCCCCACGGCTTGACCCGTCCCAGCAGGGCCACCAGGATGCCGTCGAACCCGATCTGGGCGACCACCAGCGGAGTGAGCGCGTTCGCCGTCGAGCCGAGCACCATCTGGCTGCCGCCGAGCCCGGCGAGCAGGCCGGCGATCGCCATCATCAGCACGTACGTCTTCGCGACGCTGATGCCGGCGGTGCGGGCGGCGTCCGGGTTCGCGCCGACCGCGCGCAGCTCGAAGCCGAAGGTGGAGCGGTTGAGCAGCCAGGCGACGAACCAGGTGGCCAGCACGGCCAGCAGGATGCCGGCGTGCACCCGCAGGTCGCCGCCGAGCAGCCGGGGGAACTGGGCGGAGGAGTCGACGGGCTTGCTGATCGCGTCGGCCCGGTCGGGGTTCTGCACGCCGCTCTGAATGATGATCCAGGACAGGAAGTACACCGCGACGTAGTTGAGCATGATCGTGTTGATCACCTCATGGGCGCCGGCGCGAGCCTTCAGGATGCCGGGGATGAAGCCCCAGAGCGCGCCGCCGACCGCGCCGGCGAGCAGCGCGACGATCAGGTGCAGCACCGGCGGCAGCGGCAGCAGGAAGCCGGCCAGCGCGGCGAGGATGACGCCGATGGTGGCCTGGCCCTGCGCGCCGATGTTGAACAGGCCGCCCCTGAAGGCCAGCGCCACCGACAGGCCGGTGAAGACCAGCGGCGCGGTGTAGGTCAGCGTCTCGGAGATCGGGCTGAGCACCGCGGTGAACCCGGACGCCTCGGGGTCGAAGATCGCCCCCTTGAACAGGTTCGCGTACGCCTCGCTGACCACCGTCCAGCTCGCGTTCAGGGCGTCGAGCGGGCGGGCGGTGATGTAGCCGTAGGTGGCCAGCACGTCCGGGTCCGACACGATGATCAGCACGGCGCCCACGAACATTGCCAGCAGCACCGCGAGCACCGTGACGGTGACCGTGTTGGCCGCCCAGAGGTTGTCCAGGAACAGCCGGCCCAGCGAGGGGCGGGCCTCCGGCTCCGGCCGCTTCGGGGCGGTGACCGCGGCGGCCCGGTTCGCACCGCCGGCAGCGACCCGCGCCGCCTCGGTCGCCGGGTCCTTGTCGGGAGAGCCCGACACCGGGTCCCTGTCGGGAGAGCCCGACACCGGGTCCCTGTCGGATGAGCCCGACACCGGGTTGGGGTTGTTCATGCCTCGTCCTCGCTACCGGGGCCCTCGGGGGCCGGGGTCGCCGCGTCGGCGGCCGGGGCGGCGGCTTCGGTGGCCGCGTCGGGGGTGATGCCGGCCATCAGCAGGCCGATCTCCTCGCGGGGGGTGTCCGGGCCGACGATGCCGATGACCCGGCCCCGGTACATCACCGCGATCCGGTCGGCCAGGTTGATCACCTCGTCCAGCTCGCTGGAGACGACCATGACGGCGGTGCCCTCGTCCCGCTCCCGAATGACCCGGGAGTGGATGAACTCGATGGAGCCGACGTCGACGCCGCGGGTGGGCTGGGCGGCGATGAAGAGCTTCAGCGGCCGGGACAGCTCCCGGGCCACGATCACCTTCTGCTGGTTGCCGCCGGAGAGGGTCCCGACGGCCGCGTCGGCCGACGGGGTACGGACGTCGAACTGCTCGATCCGCTCCTGCGCCGACTTCGCGATGGCGTCCGGCTTCAACGACAGCCCCTTGCCGAACGGCGGGCGGTCGTAGATGTCCAGCACCAGGTTCTCGGCGACGGAGAACTCCTTGACCAGGCCGTCGACGCTGCGGTCCTCGGGGACGTAACCGACCCCGGCGCGCAGCACCTTCTTGGTCGACCAGCCGTGCACCGGCTGGCCGTCCAGGGTGACCGTGCCGGCGAGGACCGGACGCAGGCCCATGATGGCCTCGATCAGCTCGGTCTGGCCGTTGCCCTGCACGCCCGCCACGCCGAGCACCTCGCCCGCGCGCACCGTCAGGTCGACCCCGTCGACGGCGCGGATCTGCCGGTCGTCGTCGACGACCAGGCCGGCGACCTCCAGGATCGGCCGGCCCGGGGTGGCCGGCGGCTTCTCCACGGTCAGCCGGACGCTGCGGCCCACCATCTTGGCGGCCAGTTCGTCCCGGCTCGCGGTCGGCGAGGCGGTGCCCACGGTCTTCCCGCGCCGGATCACGGTGATCCGGTCGGCGATGGCCTTGACCTCGCCGAGCTTGTGGGTGATGAAGACGATCGACTTGCCGGCGGCCTTGAGCGACCGCATGACCGTGAGCAGTTCCTCGGTCTCCTGCGGGGTGAGCACGGCGGTCGGCTCGTCGAGGATCAGCAGGTCGACGTCGCGGGTGAGGGCCTTTACGATCTCCACCCGCTGTTGGATGCCGACCGGCAGGTCCTCGATCACCGCGTCCGGGTCGACCCGCAGGTTGTACCGCTCGGAGACCTCGGCGACCTCGCGCCGGGCACGCCGCCGGTCCAGGATCCCGGCGATGCCGCCTTTGACCTGCTCGGCGCCGAGCATGACGTTCTCGGCGACGGTGAAGACCGGCACCAGCATGAAGTGCTGGTGCACCATGCCGATCCCGGCCGCGATCGCGTCCGACGGGCCCCTCAGCTTCAGCGGCTTCCCGTCGACCAGGATCTCGCCCTCGTCGGGCTGGTAGAGCCCGTAGAGCACGTTCATCAGGGTCGACTTGCCGGCGCCGTTCTCGCCGAGCAGGGCGTGAATCTCTCCAGGCTCAACCGTCAGGTCGATGTGGTCGTTGGCGACCAGATCACCGAACCGTTTGGTGATGCCGCGCAGTTCGAGTTTCAGCGCAACCTCCTGGAGTGCGAGCGATGGTGCGGCGGGTCCGCCGCGGGGCCGGGCGTCGGGTGGCGCGGACCGGCCGCCCCGGCTCCGCGGGGGTGCTCCCCGCGTACGTCGAGGCGGCCGGTCGTCAGACGTGGAGCCCGCCGGCCACCGCGGTCGATGATCGCACCGCGGTGGCCGACGGAGCGGTCACTTGGCCGGCTGGGCCTTCGAGGTGACCGTGATGGTGCCGGCGGCGATGTCCGCCTTGAGCTTCTCGACCTCGGCCTTGAGGTCCGCCGGGACCTTGCTGTCGAAGTCGTGGTACGGGGCGAGCGAGACGCCGTTGTTGGCCAGGTTGCCCACGAAGCCCGGGGTGGCCTGGAGCTTCTCGCCACCGGCGGCCTTGAGCACGGCCTCCTTGACGGAGTCGGCGATGTTCTTGACCACGGTGGTCAGCAGCGCCGAGCAGTTCGGGGTGCTCTCGCAGCCGTCGGCGTCGACCCAGATGACCGAGTACTTGCCGCCGGAGGCCTGGGCCGCCGCGGTGGTGCCGAGGCCCGCGCCGCCGGCGACCGGCATGATGATGTCCGCGCCCTGGGCGACCAGGGTGTCGGAGACCTTCTTGCCCTCGTCCTGCTTGCTGAAGTCGTTGGTGAAGGAACCCTTCTGGGTCGCCTTGTCCCAGCCCAGCACCTGGACGTTCTTGCTCTTGGCCTTGTTGTAGTGCGCCACGCCGTCGGCGAAGCCGTCCATGAAGATGGTCACCGGCGGGATCGGCAGGCCGCCGTAGGTGCCGACCTTGCCGCTCTTGCTCATCCCGGCGGCCAGGTAGCCGGCCTGGAACGCGGCCTGCGCGGTGTCGAACTGCATCGGGTAGATGTTGGCCACACCCGGGTTCGAGTCGACGATGCCGAACTGCTGGTTCGGGTTCGCCTGGGCGATCTTCTTGGTGGCGTCGGTCATGAGACCGCCGACGGCCAGGATGAAATCGCACTTCTGGTTGACGTACCCGGTCAGGTTGACCTCGTAGTCCGCCTCGGCCTTCGACGCGACGTACTTCTTGTCGATGTTGCTGTTGACCTTGTTGGCCTCCTCCAGGCCCTTCCAGGCGGAGGTGTTGAACGACTTGTCGTCGATGCCGCCGACGTCGGTCACCATGCAGGCGCTGTATTTCTTGGCGCCGGTGCTCCCGGCGTCCTTGTCGTCCTCGGGGGCCTCACCACACGCGGCGGCGCCCAGCACGAGCCCACCCGCCACGAAGGCGGAGGCGATCCGCATCCCACGCACAGAGCGCAAGACGTCTCCTTCCCATTGCACACCGCTCTGCGCGGTGGCAGCCCTTGAGCCGGCCTGCGCTACGCCGCCGGCGTCCCACGTTACGGACGGGAGCGTACGCCGCGCCCACCCACCGACCGACAATCGTGCACGACTGTTGAGCGCCTGTTACCCCTACGTGACCCTTTGGGGTGCGGCAGATCACTAGTCGCGCTGACAGTGGACCGGTTCGGTGTCGCGAACGTCCGTTTCCCACAGCCGGCCCCCTGGTCAGGTCGCTACCGCCAGAAGACTGCCACCGCCGCGTTGACCAGGGTCAGGCCTGCGATGGCGAGGAAATGGCCACGGTTGATCGACTCCCGCTTCCGGGAGAAGAAGACCATGACAAAGATCAGCAGCGCGAGCACCAACTTGGTAACAAGTTTCGCGGGGGCCGGTTCGTCGCCGTCGCGCAACGGGGCGGACAGGCCGATTCCGGTCAACAGGCCGATGACCGACCCCCACAGCATGGCCGCGTTGATCCGCAGTCGACCGCTGACGTACTGGGCGATCGTGCCGCCGAGCAGCAGGGCGAACCCGATCAGATGGACGTAGAGAAGAATCAGTCTCAGAGCTTCCACGCGCACTATCCTCCCCCATCAACGACGGATCGTAGTAGCGGGGCGAATCAACGCGTGTCCGTGACCGCCCCCGCCGTCGGGCGCTGCGCCGACGGCCGGGCGACGGGCGACCAGCACCAGCACGAGCCCGACCAGCGCGTACCCGGCCAGGACGGCGACGGGCCGGACGGCGCCCGCGCCGTCGAGGGCTGGTTCCTCCAGCACCTACTCCCCGACCGCCCGGACCGCGCCACCTACCTCGCAGGCGCCCGCTCCCTCCCACCCCACCCCACCCCCACCACGATCTTGCACTTTGGGCCCTGGATCTGGGTTGAATACCCGTTTTGTCGGGGCCGTGAGTGCAAGATCGCCGCAGCTGGGGCGGGGCGGGCGGGCGGGGCGGGCGGGGTAAGGCAGGGCGGGGTGGGTAGGGGTGGTAGGGGTGGGTCAGGTTAGGCGCCAGGTTTGGAAGGTGGGGCCGTCGGACGGGAGGGTGGTCGTGCCGTCCGGGTCGGGGCGTAGGGCGGGGGCGCCGCCGTGGAGGTTCTCCGCCGGCCGCAGGCCGGTCAGGCGGATCGGGTCACCGGCGGCGCGGCGGGCCAGCACCAGCACCGCCCCGGTCGGGGCCTCGCGCAGGAAGACCAGCGTGTCCGCGTCGGCGTGCAGCCAGCGCAGGCCGCCGTGGCGCAGCGCGGGCTCCGCGCGGCGCAGCGCGATCAGGGCGCGGTACGCGGCGAACGTCGAGGCGTCCCAGCTCTCGGGCCGGTGCCACGGCATCGGGGTACGCGAGCCCTCGCCGTTGGCTCCGGTCAGCCCCAGCTCGTCCCCGGCGAAGATCACCGGGGTGCCGGGCATGGTGGCGAGCAGGCCGGCGGCCACCTCCTGCCGGGCCGCGTCCCCGACCACGGTGCGGATCCGGGCCGAGTCGTGCGAGCCGAGCAGCTGCCACGAGTGGGTGTAGGACCGCCAGGAGATCAGCGAACGATAGGTGTTCATCGTCGCGAGCACCGCGTCCGCGTCCCGCCGCCGGACCCCGCCCGGGGTGCCGAGGAAGTTCGGCACCGGGTCGTCGCCGTGCCGCAGCCAGGACCAGACCGGGTCGGTGAAGCCGACGTAGTTCATCGTGCCGTGCCAGCCGCCCCGGTCCAGGTCGCCGGTGTGGTCGTGGCCGTGCTCGGCCATCAGCAGCCCGTCGGCCCGGGTGTCGGCCACCACCTCGCGCAGCAGCGCCGCCACCTCGTGGGTGTACGCGTCGGCACCCCGCCGGCCGGTCATGTTCGCCACGTCCACCCGCCAGCCGTCCAGCCCGTACGGCGGCCGCAGCCAGCGGCGCAGCAGCGAGTCGTCGGCGGTGGCGAAGCGCCTGCGCAGCTCGGCGCTGCCCCAGTTCAGCTTCGGCAGCGACCTGACCCCGTTCCAGGACTCGTACGACGGCTCCCGGCCGCAGCCGGTCGCCTCGTCGAAGTAGTACAGCTCCCGCTCGGGCGCGGACACGTCGGAGGCGGCCCGGGTGAACCACTCGTGCGCGTCGCCGGTGTGGTTGCTGGTGATGTCGCCGAGCAGCCGCCAGCCCCGGGCGCGTACGGCGTCGGCGAGGCGGGCCAGCGCGGCGTCACCGCCGAGCAGCGGGTCGACGGTGTCGAAGCTGGCCGCGTCGTAGCGGTGGTTGGAGCGGGCCGGGAAGATCGGGGTCAGGTAGACGGTGTTCACCCCGAGGCGGTCCAGGTGGTCCAGCCGCTCGGTGACGCCGTCCAGGTCGCCGCCGTAGAACTGGCGGGGGGTCTCCGGGCCACGGCCGATCACGGGGGTGTCCCAGTCGCACGGGATGGCCCAGTCCGGCAGGTCCCGTCCGTCGGCGGCGGCGGAGCGGGCGAACCGGTCCGGGAAGACCTGGTAGATCACCGCGTCCCGGGCCCAGGCGGGCGGCGGGGCGTGGGTGACCAGCTTGAAGTCGCCGTTGTCGGGCACGTCGTGGGACACCACGCCGGCCGCGTTCAGCCAGCGGTAGCCGCGGCTGCCGGTGAGCATGAACCGGTAGTTGCTGACCGGGTTGCGGGCCTCGACGGGGACCCGCCACCAGACGTCGCCGCCGTCGGTGCGGTCGACGGCCGCCTCGGCGAACCGGGGCTCGCCGTCACCGGTGGTCCGCACGTGCACCTGCCGGACGTTGGCGCCGGCCGGCACCCGCACGAAGACGTCGACGGTGTCGCCGAGCGCGGGTTCCTGTTCGGGGACGTACAGGGCGGATCCGTCGTGGTGCGGCAACAGGGGCGGGGCGGATCCGTCGTGGTGCGGCAACAGGGACATGGCAATGCCTTTCGCGTCGGTCGGACGGGGAGAGGAATGGGTCTCCCGCCGCGGCCGGTTCCCCGACCGCGGCGGTCGATCCGTGACTGCTCCGGTGTACGTCGGACGCCGACGCCCTTGCCGCAGCGAACGGGAGATCGGGTGGGATCAGGCGGCTGGCGGAGCCGGCACGCTGACCCCGTCCTCCGCCGGAGGGCGGCCACCCATCCGATTCATCCCTTGACGGCTCCGGCGGTGAGGCCGGAGACGATGTAGCGCTGGACCATCTGGAAGACCAGCACCGTGGGGATCGCGGTGAGCAGGGTGCCCGCCGCGAAGATCCCGAAGTTGTTGTTGCGTTCGCCGGCCACCAGGCCGAACATGCCGACCGCGAGGGTCTTCGACTCGCTGTTGGTCAGGAAGACGTTCGCCATCAGGAACTCGTTGATGGTGCCGATGAAGGCGAGCAGGCCGGTCACCGCCAGGATCGGCGCCACCAGCGGCAGCATGATCCGGAAGAAGACCTGGGCGTGCGTGGCACCGTCCACCGTGGCCGACTCGTCCAGCTCCCGGGGGAGCGTGTCGAAGAAGCCCTTCATCAGCCAGGTGTTCACGCCCAGCGCGCCGCCCAGGTAGAGCAGCAGCAGGCCCCACGGGGTGTTGAAGCCGATCGCCGGCCACAGGTCGGTGATCGTCGTGAAGAGCAGGAAGATCGCCACGATCGCCAGGAACTGCGGGAACATCTGGATCAGCAGGAGCGACAGCAGCCCGACCCGCCGACCGGAGAACCGCATCCGGGAGAAGGCGTACGCCGCCAGCGCCGACAGGAAGACCGACGCGAACGAGGCCACCCCGGCGATGAGCAGCGAGTTGAAGAACCACCACCCGAACGCCGTACGGTCGAACAGGTTGGTGAAGTTCTCCAGGGACGCCCCGGTCGGCAGCAACTCCGTCGAGGAGAGCGTGCCGAGCGGGTTGAGCGCGGCCGACAGCACGAACAGGATCGGGAAGAGGCTGAACGCGACCGCCGACACGGCGACCAGGTGACGCCAGCCGACCTGGGCGAACCACCGGTTGCGACGCCGGCCCGCGTTGCGGTTGACGGCCGGGGCGGTGCTGGTCGCGCCGCCCCCGACCGGAGTGCCGCTGAGCGAGGTCACGAGTACACCTCCTCCTGCTTACGGGTGCGCCGGAAGCTCACCGCCGACACCACCGCGACGATGGTGAAGATGAAGATCGACACCGCGGCCGCCAGGCCGAACTGGGCGCCCTGCGCCCCGAAGGCCAGCCGGTACGTGTACGTGATCAGCAGGTCCGTCGCTCCCGCGCTCGGGTTGTCCGCCGGGAACGGGCCGCCCTCGGTGGTCAGGTAGATCGCGTTGAAGTTGTTGAAGTTGTACGCGAACGACGCGATCAGCAGCGGGGAGAGCGCCACCAGCAGCAGCGGCAGGGTGACCGCCCGGAACGACTGCCAGGGCGACGCGCCGTCGACCGAGGACGCCTCGGTCAGCTCCTTCGGGATGGCCTGGAGCGCGCCCGTGGCGACCAGGAACATGTACGGGTAGCCGAGCCAGAGCTGCACCAGGATCACCGCGATCCGGGCCGACCACTCCTGGCCGAACCAGTCCACCCCGAGCCCGAACAGGTTGTTGATCAGCCCGAAGTCGGTGTTGAACATGTCCCGCCAGACCAGCAGCATCGCGAAGGACGGCATGGCGTACGGCAGGATCAGCAGGACCCGGTAGATGTTGGTGCCCCGCATCCGGGGCGAGTGCAGCGCCAGGGCGATGAACATGCCCAGGATGAACGTGCCGCCGGTGGAGCCGACGGCGAAGGCGAGGTTCCACAGCAGTGTGCCGAAGAACGGCCCGGAGATGGCTGGGTCGGTGAGCACCCGGGAGAAGTTCTTCAGCCCGACGGTGACCTTCCAGCCCTGGGCCAGCCGCTCGCCGTCGGGGGCGACGAAGGCGCCGGCCTCCTCGTCCGCCGTCCAGGTCTTGCCGGTATCGATGTCCTTGACGCAGTCGCAACCGGCGTCGTACCCCCGGATCGCCTTGCCCTCGTAGGCGCGGGACAGGCCGGCGGAGCGCAGCGCGCCGCCGGAGGTCGGCACGACCAGGTCGGTGATCTCCTGGCTGCGGGCGCTGGCCTGGCCGAAGTTGAGCACGGTGTAGCCGTCGGCGGCGGTGACCTTGCCGCCGGCGGCCACGGTGACGTCGGCCGGGGCGAGCTGGCGCAGCCCGCCTGCGTCGCCGGCCGAGACGACGCCGGTGCCCGGGTCGCTGACCAGGAAGACGAGCGGGCCGGTCGCCGGGTCGCCCTGGGTGGCCACGGAGAGGGCGTACTCGGTGGAGCCGGGCACCTGCTTGACCGAGGCGGTCTGGATGGCGACGACGGCGTCTTCCTTGGTGCCGCGGTGGCCGTCGCCGAAGTTCGTGAAGGCGGTGCTCGCCGTGTAGAGCACCGGGACCACCTGGAACGCGATCAGGAAGAGCGTGCCGGGGACCAGGTACTTCGCCGGGATGTGCCGGCTGGTCAGGTAGAGGTAGAAGAGCCCGGCGGTGGTGGCGGCCAGCGGGGCCAGCCCGACCCACTTCTCCGCCTCGACGAGCGGGAAGGCCGCCCAGATCGCGATCCCGGCGGTCAGGCCGAGCAGGACCACCTTGACGAGCAGACCGGTCATGGTGGTCGGCGCGCGGTGTCGCGCGGTGCGGGACTTGCCCGGCAGCCCGGGGCCGGCGGGCTCCCGGCCCGGGGACTGCGTGGCAGCCCCCGGGCCGGACAGCGACGTGCTCATTACTTGATCTGGCCGGAGATGGTCTTGCCGGCCGCGGTGATCGTCTTGGCCGGGTCGGCGCCGCCGATGATGGCGGCCTCGGCCTTGCCGAACGGGTCCCAGATGGTGGCCATGGCCGGGATCGCCGGGAGCACCTGGCCGTTCTTGCCGGCCTCCTGGAACTTGGCCAGGTCCGGGTCGGTGCCCTTGACCTGGTCGAGGGCGGCGGTCAGCGCCGGCGGGCGGGCCTCGGCGTTGTAGAGCGCCACGGCCAGCTCGGGGGTGGTGACGTGGTTGGCCACGAACTCCTGGGCGAGGGCCTTGTTCTTGCCCTTCGCGGCCACGTAGAACGCCTGGACGCCGACGAACGGCTGGGCCTCCTTGCCACCGGCGAAGCCGGGGACCGGGGTGATGTCGTAGGAGATGTTGGCCTTCTTGGCGTCCGCGACGGCCCACGGGCCGGAGACCAGGTAGGCGCACTTCTTGCTGGTGAAGTTGGCGATCGAGTTCTCGGCGGTGATCGAGCGCTTCAGCGCGCCGTCGCCCTTCTCACCGAGCTTGGCGATCTTCTTGAACGCCTCGATCGACTCCGGCTTGCCCACGCCCAGGTCCTTCGGGTCGTAGTCGCCGTTGGCGGCCGTGCCGAAGAGGTATCCGCCACCGGAGGTGTAGAGCGGGTAGACGTGGTAGGCGTCGCCGTTCTGGCCGGACTGGAGGCAGAGGATCTCGCTGGCCTTCTTTTCGGCCTTGAGCTTTTTGCCTGCGGCGACCAGGTCCTCGATGGTCTTCGGCGCCTCGGGGGCCAGCTCGGTGTTGCGGATCAGCGCCAGGTTCTCCATGGCGTAGGGCACGCCGTAGAGCTGGCCGTTGAACGTGACTGCCTTGACGGCGGTCTCGTTGAAGCCACTCTTCTGCTCGGCGGCGAGCTGCACGGGGTCGATGGCGCCGTTCTGGACGAGGTTGCCGATCCAGTCGTGCGCGCCGACCACGACGTCCGGGCCGCTGCCCTGCTGCGAGGCGGTCACGAAGTTGGTCTGCAGGTCCTTGGAGACGGCCTGCACCTCGACCGTGACGCCGTTCTCCTGGCCGAACTTCTCGGCGAACGGCTTGAGGGCGGCGGTGCGCTTGTCGTCGGCCCAGATCACCAGCTTGCCGCCGACGGGGGCTTTGGCGGACTCCTTCGCGGCCGGCGCGCTGCTGTCGTCGTCGCCACCGCCGCAGCCGGTGGCGGCCAGCGCCAGGCCGAGGACGGCGACCACACCCGCGGTACGGATGCGCATCGGTACTCCTGTCGTCATGGCGGATGCGCCGGGGGGAAGGGCGGCCCGCCGTTGGGAACCTTGTAATTTCTTGCTGCCCGACGCCCGGTTACTGCGCCGCTACTCCCGTTTGTTGCGGGGACGTTAGCAAGACGTTGCAGCAAATGGAAGACCTTGCAAGCGCGTACGCAAGAACTTGCCTGTGGGTTAAAGTGCGCCCATGCGCGCTCGACTGTCCGACATCGCCCAACAGGCCGAAGTCAGCGAGGCCACGGTGTCGCGGGTGCTCAACGACCGCCCCGGCGTGGCCCCCGAGACCCGGCAGGCCGTCCTGACCGCCCTCGACGTCCTCGGCTACGAGCGCCCGGCCCGGCTGCGCAAGCGCAGCGCCGGCCTGGTCGGCCTGGTCGTGCCGGAGCTGGACAACCCGATCTTCCCCGCCTTCGCCCAGGTGATCGAGTCGACCCTGGCGCAGAGCGGGTTCACCCCGGTGCTGTGCACCCAGACCCCCGGCGGGGTCACCGAGGACGAGTACGTCGAGATGCTGCTCGACCGCCAGGTGTCCGGCATCGTCTTCGTCTCCGGGCTGCACGCCGACACCGCGGCCAACCACGACCGCTACCGGGCGCTGATCGCCCGGCCGCTGCCGGTCGTCATGATCAACGGGCACGTGCCGGGCATCGCCGCGCCCTTCGTCTCCTGCGACGACCGGGAGGCCACCGAGCTGGCCGTGGCCCACCTGGTCGCCCTCGGGCACCGTCGGATCGGCTTGATCACCGGCCCGGATCGGTTCGTCCCGGTGCAGCGCCGGGTGGCGGGCTGGCGGGCCGCCATGCAGCGCCTGGCGGGCCTGCCCGACGCCGGGCTGGACGAGCTGGCCGAGCTGACCCTGTTCGGGGTTGAGGGCGGCGAGGCGGCGGCCGGGCGGCTGCTGGAGCGCGGGGTGACCGGCCTGGTCTGCGGCTCCGACCTGATGGCGCTCGGCGCGGTCCGGGCGGCCCGGCAGCGCGGCCTGTCCGTGCCGGGCGACCTGTCGGTGGTCGGGTACGACGACTCGCCCCTGATGGCCTTCACCGACCCGCCGCTGACCACGATGCGGCAGCCGGTGGCCGCGATGGCCGTGGCCGCCGTCCGGGCCCTGGTCGACGAGATCAACGGGCACGCCGCGCCGCACTCGGAGTACCTGTTCCGGCCCGAGCTGGTGGTGCGGGGCTCCACCGCCGTCGTGCGCCAGGTCGCCAGCGGTCCGGCGACGGGCGGCCAGGCCCGGCAGCGACCGACGCCTCCGGCCCTCCCCGTCCCCGCCTGAGCCCTCCCCGGGCCACTCCCGCCACCAGCGGCGTCAATTCTTGCGCAAGCCCTGCTTGACTCTTGCAGTAGCCGGGCGGCATTCTGCTCTGACACCCGGGTGGCACACCGCCGTGCCACGCCGCACCACGCCGTCCCGCGCGGCAGAACGGGGATCGCCACCGATGACCGACAGCAACCCCACGCCGCTGACCTCCGACGACGACTGGTGGCGCTCCGCGGTCGTCTACCAGGTCTACGTCCGCAGCTTCGCCGACTCGAACGGCGACGGCGTCGGCGACCTGCGGGGTGTCCGCGAACGCCTGCCGTACCTGCGTGACCTCGGGGTCGACGCGCTCTGGCTCACCCCCTTCTACACCTCGCCGATGGTCGACGGCGGCTACGACGTGGCCGACTACCGCGACGTCGACCCGATCTTCGGCACCCTCACCGACTTCGACGCGATGATCACCGACGCGCACGCCCTGGGCCTGCGGATCATCGTCGATCTGGTGCCCAACCACACCTCCAGCGCGCACCCGTGGTTCGCCGCCGCGCTCGCCGCCGCCCCCGGTTCCGCCGAGCGGGCCCGCTACCTCTTCGCCGAGGGCAGGGGCACCGACGGCGAGCTGCCGCCGAACGACTGGGAGAGCATCTTCGGCGGCCCCGCCTGGACCCGGGTGCCCGACGGCCAGTGGTACCTGCACCTGTTCGACCCGGCCCAGCCGGACCTCGACTGGCGCCACCCCGAGGTCCGCGCCGAGTTCGAGGACGTCCTGCGGTTCTGGCTCGACCGGGGCGTGGACGGGTTCCGCATCGACGTGGCCCACGGCATGATCAAGGCCGAGGGGCTGCCGGACGTCGGCTTCAACAGCATGACCACCGGCCGGCGCCAGTCGGAGCTGCTCGGCAAGGGCCGGCTGCCCTACTTCGACCAGGACGAGGTGCACGAGATCTACCGGGCCTGGCGGCCGATCCTGGACAGCTACCCCGGCGGCCGGATGGCGGTCGCCGAGGCATGGGCCGAGACGCCCCAGCGGCTGGCCCGCTACATCGGCCCGGACGAGCTGCACCAGGCCTTCAGCTTCGACTTCCTCGACGCCACCTGGTCGGCCGACTCGTTCCGCAAGGTGATCGACACCGCCCTGGCCGAGGCGACGATCGTCGGCGCGCCGACCACCTGGGTGCTGTCCAACCACGACAAGCAGCGGCACGTCACCCGGTACGGCGACGGCGAGGTCGGGCTGCGCCGGGCCCGGGCCGCCAGCCTGCTGATGCTCGCCCTGCCCGGCTGCGCGTACCTCTACCAGGGCGAGGAGCTGGGCCTGCCGGAGGTGCTCGACCTGCCGGACGAGCTGCGCCAGGACCCGTCGTTCCTGCGCACCGGCGAGAGCCGGGACGGCTGCCGGGTGCCGATTCCGTGGAGCGGCGAGCTGGCCCCGTACGGCTTCGGCCCCGAGGGCAGCGAGCCGAGCTGGCTGCCGGCCCCGGCCACCTGGGCCGCCCTCTCCGTCGCCGCCCAGGCCGGGGTGCCCGGCTCGACGCTGGAGCTCTACCGCGCCGCGCTGGGGATCCGGCACTCCCACCCCGCACTCGGCCCGGACGCCGGCGAGGTGACCTGGCTGGAGACCACCGGCCCGGGGGTGCTGGCCTTCCGTCGGGCCGCCCGCGAGGCCGAGCTGACCTGCGTGGTCAACCTCAGCGACGCCGAGGTCCTGGTCGACGGCTACGGCCGGCCGGTCGCCGCCAGCGCGGAGCTCACCGAACAGGGCGTCGGGCACGTCCTGCCGGTGGACGCCGCCGCGTGGTTCGACCGGCGCTGACCTGGGTAGACTCTCACCGAGCCCCTGGTCGTCCGTTGTGCCCCGCGCCGACGGGCGACTGGGTAGTCGACCCCTTGTGGTGGGGGGTGAGGTGCCGCCGGTGCCCCGCGGAGTCCGCTCCGCGGGGCACCGGCGTCCATCTGGGTCGCGGGACCGACCCGCGCCACGCCGGATCGCGGCACGGCGGAAGTGTTCCCCGTCACCGTCAGGCGACGGGAGCGCCGGCCGGCCGCCCGGTCAGCCGCCCTTCTCGGTGAGCAGCTTGGCGATCCGGGCGAAGCCGGCCCGCAGCTCGGCCTCGTCCGGCGCCGGCAGCGGCCCGGTCCGGTCGTCCGCCTCGGCCGCTGCCTCCAGCTCGTCGTCGATGACGTCCTCGAAGTCGCCGTAGAGGTCGGCCGCCTCGATCCGGTTGTCCTCGTCCTGCGCGGCGATCTGGGCGGCGGCGATCTCGCTGCGGATCTCGTCCGGCGACAGCGCCGGCAGCAGGGGCTCGACCACCGCCATGAGCTGTTCCTCGGCCACCACCGACTCGGCGAGGGCCAGCGCGTGCGGTCGCTCGTACGGGCCGCAGACCACCGGTTCCCACTCGTCGGCGTCGCCGAGCGGCCCGAAGGTGATGATCCACGGCAGGCCGAGCATCGGCGAGTCTTCCGGCAGATCCAACGTCACGAGAGCGCCCACGCGCTCATCATGGTGGATTCTCACGTTCACGCGGGTGGCTTTTGCCCGAATTGCCGGCTATTCAGCGTCGATCCGGTGCGGGTCCACGACGATCCGCAGGTCAGCTCGCTCCCCCGGGCGCACCCGGGTCGGTGTCGGCGTCGATGTCCGCCGGCACCGGCCCCTCGGCCAGGTCCACCACCCGGCCGTACGGGCTGGTCGCGGCGAGGGCCGCGCCGAACAGGACGAGCTGGTTGAGCAGGTAGAGATAGAGCAGCACGCCGACCGCCCCGGCCACCACCGTGTACGCCGGGTTCCGCTCGGTGCGCATCACGTAGTACCGCCCGACCGTGTTCAGCAGCGTGATCCCGACCGCGACCACGAACACCACCGGGCGCAGCCGGCGCCGGCTCATCCGAAGCCGGGGCACCGCCACCAGCAGCGCCGTCGCCAGCACCGCGTTGACCAGCACGCTGAGCGCCGCGCTCACCACCGTCAGCCCCACCGAGCCGGTGCTGCTCAGCAGCAACCGCAGCAGCGACTCCAGCGTGTCCACGGCGGCCACCGAGACACCGAGCATCACGAACACCAGCACCAGCACGCCCAGGTCGACCAGCCGACGCACCACCAGGTTGCCGGGCTGCTGGTTGAGCCCGTATATCAGCCGCTGCGACGAGCGGATCGCCTCCACCCAGCCGATCCCGGTGAAGGCCAGGATGACCAGGCCGACCACGCCGACGGTGCCGCTGCTCTGGGCGATCTGCACCGGGTCCAGGAAGGGCAGATTCTCCCGGAGGAACCCGGCGGCCGAGGTGCTGATCTCGTCGTTGTCCTCCAGGATCGCCCCGAAGATCGAGTACGCGACCAGGGCGAGCGCGAAGACCGCGAAGAAGCCGTAGTACGCGATGGCCGCCGCCAGCCGCGCGGCGAGCACCTCGCCGTAGAGCGCCCCGGCCCGCCACAGGTGGTCGAACGTCCGTGACCGGCGCCGCGCGGCGCTGACCCGCCGGTCGATGCCGGCCTCGATCCGCCCGATCACGTTCACGCCGTCATCCTCGCCGATCGGCCACCGACACGTCGACGGTCCGCCGGTTCAGACGCCGAGCAGGAAGTCCCGGCGCGGCTGCCACCGAGCCTGCCCACTGTGGGAGAAGAGGGTGAACGAGCCCACCTCGAACATCGCCGAGAAGTCGGCCAGGTCCTCGTACGCCCTGTCCAGCGCCTCCGGCGCGACGTCCTGCGCCACCGTGACATGCGGGTGGTACGGGAAGCGGGCCTCCCGGTGCAGCTCGGGCGCGGCGCTGATCGCTGCGGCCAGCAGCTCGCACTCGCTGATCCCGGCGGCCACCGCCACGAAGACCACCTGGGTGACCGGGCGGAACGTGCCGGTGCCGCGCAGGTGCAGCGTGAACGGCAGGTGGGCGACGGCCACCGCGGCGAGGTGCCGCTCGACCGCAGGCAGCGCCGCCACCGGAATCTCGGTGGGCCCGAGCAGCGTCACATGCGCCGGGACCACCAGGGGGTCGCCGGCCTCGACCCGGCGCCGGGTGAGCGCCCCACCCCACGGCTCCGGGATGTCCACCGCGATCCCGAGCTGGATGGTGTCGCCGACCACCGGCGCCCCGCCACTGCGATCCACGCTCTGCGCCACCCCTCCGGCCACCGGCCCGTCCACCCGCACCGTCGCGCCGGCTACTCGAAGCGCACCGGCGGGAACATGCCGGCAATTCTGTCAGCACTCACCGGCGTACGTCATGACGGGCCGGCGGGTCGGCTCTCGGCCGCCGACATCGTGGCGGCGGCCCCGCGTCGCGGCTCGGGCAGGCGCACCGCGGAGACCGCGAGCCGGGCCACCCGGCGCCCCTCCAGCGTGAGCACCCGCAGCAGCCACCCGCCGGGCGGGACGTCGGGGGCACCGCCGTTGCCCGGGGCCAGGGGCACCGGCACCTCGTCGCCGTCGATCGGCAGCCGGCCGAGCGCCGCCATCACGTACCCGCCCACCGTCTCGTACGGGCCGGCGGGCAGCCGCACCCCGGTGCGCTCGGCGAAGTGGGCGAGGTTGAGCCGGCCGTCCACCACGGCGGGCAGCCCGGCCAGCGCCGGCTCGGGGGTGTCGTCGTGCTCGTCGTGGATCTCCCCGACCAGTTCCTCGATCAGGTCCTCGCACGTGACGATGCCGGCGGTGCCGCCGTACTCGTCGACCACCACCGCCAGGTGGTGGCCCTCGCGGCGCATCTCGGTCAGCGCGGCCAGCACCCGCTTGCTGCCGGGCAGCCGCTTGACCTCCCGGGTCAGCTCGCCGACGGTGGTGTTCGGGTCGAATTCGGGGCGCAGCAGCACATCGCGCAGGTGGACGAAGCCGACCACGTCGTCGTGGGTGCCGTCGACCACCGGGTAGCGGGTGTGCGTCTCCGCCCGGACCAGCCGCTCCGCCTCGGCCAGGCTCAGCCCGGCGGAGAGGAAGACCACCTCGGTGCGGGGCATCATCACCTCACGGACCAGGCTCGCGCCGGCCACCAGCACCTCGTCGATGATCCGCCGCTCGTCCGGGTCGAGGACGGTGTTGGCGGCGACCAGGTCGCGCAGCTCCGCCTCGCTGATCCGTTCCCGGCCGGCCGCGGGGCTGGCCCCGAGCAGGTCGGTGACCATCCGGGTGGCACCGTCGGCGGCCCGGACCACGAGCCGGGCGACCGCCCGGGCCAGCGGCCCCGGAACGCGCCGGACCCGCCCCGGCGATCGTCGTCGGAGCCCGGGACCGCCCGCTTCCCGCATGCCTGTAGATGGTAGAGCCCCGAAGGCTCGGTGACAGGGCGTGCGGCCACAGCGAGCCGCCGTAGGGTGATCACGAACGGCCACGCGAGGCGCGGCCAGGCAGGAGGACTCGACGTGAAACTGCTCGTCACCGGCGGCGCCGGCTACATCGGCAGCGTGGTCACCCGGCTGCTGCTCGACGCCGGCCACGAGGTGGTCGTCCTCGACGACCTGCGCACCGGGCACCGGGAGGCGCTCGCCCCGGAGGCCACCTGGGTCGACGCGCCGATCCACGACGCGGCCCGGGTGCTCACCCCGGGGGCGGGCTTCGACGGGGTGCTGCACCTCGCCGCCCTGATCGCCGCCGGCGAGTCGATGGTCAAGCCGGAGCTGTACTGGCACAACAACACCGTTGGCTCGCTCGCCCTGATCGACGCGGTCCGGGCCGCCGGCGTGCCGAGGATGGTCTTCTCCTCCACCGCCGCCGTCTACGGCAACCCGGTCGAGCTGCCCATCCCGGAGACGGCCGTCAAGGCCCCCACCAACACGTACGGCGCCACCAAGCTCGCCGTCGACATGGCGCTCACCTCCGAGGCGATCGGGCACGACCTGGCCGCCGTCTCGCTGCGCTACTTCAACGTCACCGGGGCGTACCTGCGCGGCGACCTCGCCCTCGGCGAGCGGCACGACCCGGAGACCCACCTCATCCCGATCGCCCTGGACGTGGCCTCCGGCCGGCGGGAGAAGCTCCAGCTCTTCGGCGACGACTACCCCACCGTCGACGGCACCTGCGTGCGCGACTACATCCACGTCGAGGACCTGGCCCGCGCCCACCTGCTGGCGCTCACCGCCGCCGTGCCCGGCCGGCACCGGATCTACAACCTGGGCAACGGCGCCGGGTTCACCAACCGGCAGGTCATCGACGTGGTCCGCGAGGTCACCGGCCGGCCGCTGCCGGTCGAGGTGGCACCGCGCCGCGAGGGCGACCCGGCCGAACTGGTCGCCTCCTCCGCGCTGGCCCGCGAGGAGCTGGGCTGGGTGCCCGAGAAGCCCACCCTGCACGACATGGTCGGCGACGCCTGGGCCTTCTACCGCACGCACGTCCTGGAACTTCCTTGACCGACCCCGCCCGTCCCGGCCCCACCGGCGACGTCGCCGACCGCGCCACCGCCGGATTCCTGCACCGGTACGGCGAACCGCCCGCCGGCCGCTGGGCGGCTCCCGGCCGGGCCAACCTGATCGGCGAGCACACCGACTACAACGACGGCTTCGTGCTGCCGTTCACGCTGCCGCTGCGTACCGTCGTCGCCGCCGCGCCGCAGGACAGCGGGCGGTGGACGGTCTGGTCGGAGCTGTCCGACGCCCCGGTCGAGTTCGGCGCCGACGAGATCGCCGCGCCCGGCCGGGTCACCGGCTGGGGCGCGTACGTGGCCGGGGTGGTCTGGGCGCTGCGGGACGCCGGCCACCACGTGCCCGGCGCGCGGCTCGCCATCGCCTCAGACGTGCCGGTCGGCTCCGGGCTGTCCTCCTCGGCGGCGCTGGAGGCCGCCGTGCTGGCCGCCCTGGTCGACCTCGGCGGGGTGGACCTGCCGGCCGAGCGGCGACCCCGGCTCGCCCAGCGGGCCGAGAACGCCTACGTCGGCGTGCCCACCGGGATCATGGACCAGTCCGCCGTGATCCGCTGCCGCCCCGGCCACGCGCTGTTCCTCGACTGCCGCACCGAGTCCGTCGAACACATCCCGTTCGACCTGGCCGCCGCCGGCCTGGCCGTGCTGGTGATCGACAGCCGGGCCCCGCACCGGCACGCCGGCGGCGAGTACGCCTCCCGCCGCGCCGCCTGCGAGCGGGCGGCGAAGCTGCTCGGGGTGGCCGCGCTGCGCGACGTCCCCGCCGCCGGGCTGGGCGAGGCCCTCGCCCGGCTCGACGACGACGAGACCCGCCGCCGGGTCCGACACGTGGTGACCGAGAACCAGCGGGTGCTCGACACCGTCGAACTGCTGCGCGCCGGCCGGATCAGCGACATCGGCCCGCTGCTGACCGCCTCGCACGCCTCGATGCGGGACGACTTCGAGATCACCGTGCCGGAGATCGACACGGCGGTCGAGGCGGCCCTCGCGGCCGGGGCGTACGGCGCACGGATGACCGGCGGCGGCTTCGGCGGCTGCGTCCTCGCCCTGATCGACGCCGACCGCGCCGACCCGACGACCGCCACCATCACCACCGCCTACGCCGCCCGCAACTTCCCCACCCCCACCTCCCACCTGTCCACCCCCACCCCCCACCCCTAACCCCCACCCACCCCACCGCGCCCCCACCCACCCCACCCACGCGCCCCGCGCGCCCCGCGCGCTCTGCCCTGCAATTTCACGGAAAGAGTGGCCATCCAAGCCCGGATGGCCACTCTTTCCGTGAAATTGCGAAGCGTTCGAGGGGTGGGGAGGAGTGCGGCTGGGTTAGGCGGTTTCGACGATCATGCCGGCGCCGACGGTGCGGTTGGTGGTCTCGTCGATGATGACGAAGCCGCCGGTGGTGCGGTTGCGGCGGTACTCGTCGGCCAGCAGCGGCACCGTCGTCCGCAGCCGGACCCGGCCGATCTCGTTGAGCCTCAGCTCGGCGGCGGTCTCGTCGCGGTGCAGCGAGTTGATGTCGAGTCGGTAGTGCAGACCCCGCACGATCGCCCGCGCCGAGCGGGTGGTGTGCTTGATCGCGTACTTGCCGCCGACCTGCAACGGGCGGGTCTCGTCCATCCAGCAGACCATCGCCTCGATGTCCTGCGCCACCGCCGGGGCGTTGTTCGGCCGGCAGATCATGTCACCGCGGGAGATGTCGATCTCGTCTTCGAGGCGGACCGTGACCGACATCGGCGGGAACGCCTCCTCCACCGGCCCGTCCGCCGTCTCCACCGCCGCGATGCGGCTGGTGAACCCCGACGGCAGCACCATCACCTCGTCCCCCGGCTTCAACACCCCCGAGGCCACCTGACCGGCGTACCCCCGGTAGTCCGTCACCGTCGTGGACTGCGGCCGGATCACGTACTGCACCGGGAACCGCACATCCTGCAGGTTCCGGTCCGAGGCGATGTGCACCCGCTCCAGATGATGCAGCAACGACGGGCCGTCGTACCACGGCATGTTCTCCGACCGGGACACGATGTTGTCCCCCCGCAGGGCCGACACCGGCACCACCGTCAGGTCGGGCACGTCCAGCTTCGCCGCGAATGCCGTGAACTCGTCCGCGATCCGCTCGAACACCTCCTGCGAGAAATCGACCAGGTCCATCTTGTTCACACACAGCACCAGGTGCGGCACCCGCAGCAGCGAACACAGGAACGCGTGCCGGCGTGACTGCTCCACCAGGCCCTTGCGCGCGTCGACCAGGATCAGCGCCAGGTCGGCGGTGGATGCTCCGGTGACCATGTTGCGGGTGTACTGGATGTGCCCCGGAGTGTCGGCGATGATGAACTTCCGCCGCGGCGTGGCGAAGTACCGGTACGCCACATCGATCGTGATGCCCTGCTCCCGCTCCGCCCGCAGGCCGTCGGTGAGCAACGCGAGGTTGGTGTACTCGTCCCCCCGCGCCGCGCTGACGGCTTCGACGGCGGCGAGCTGGTCGGTGAACAACGACTTCGTGTCGTACAACAGCCGGCCGATCAACGTCGACTTGCCGTCGTCGACGCTCCCCGCCGTCGCGAACCGCAGCAGGTCCATCGGCCGCGCCCCGAGATCGACCTCGGCGGCGACAGTTTCGGTGCTCATCAGAAGTAGCCCTCCCGCTTACGGTCCTCCATGGCGGCCTCACTGACCCGATCGTCACCCCGGGTCGCGCCCCGCTCGGTGATCCGCGTCGCGGCCACCTCCTCGATCACCAGCTCCACCGAATCCGCATCGGAGCGCACCGCCGCCGTGCAGGAGGCGTCGCCCACCGTCCGGTAGCGCACCTGGGCCTTGAACCGCTCCTCACCCGCCCGGGGGTGGAAGAACTCGTTCACCGCGTAGAGCATCCCGTCCCGCTCCACCACTTCACGCTCGTGCGCGTAGTAGATCGACGGCAACGGGATCCGCTCCCGCGCGATGTAGTGCCACACGTCCAACTCGGTCCAGTTCGACAGCGGGAACACCCGGATCGACTCCCCCGGGTGATGCCGGCCGTTGTACAACGACCACAGCTCCGGACGCTGGTTCTTCGGATCCCACTGCCCGAACTCGTCCCGGAACGAGAACACCCGCTCCTTCGCCCGCGCCTTCTCCTCGTCCCGCCGCGCCCCACCGAACAACGCGTCGAACCGGTGCTTCTCCACCGCGTCCAACAACACCGGTGTCTGGATCCGGTTCCGCGTCCCGTCCGCCGCCTCCCGCACAGACCCCCGCGCCAACGCCTCCGGCACGCTCGCCACGATCAACTGCAGGCCCAGTTCCGCCACCCGGCGATCCCGGTACTCCAGGACCTCCGGGAAGTTGTGCCCCGTGTCGACGTGCATCACCGGGAACGGGATGTTCCCCGGAGCGAACGCCTTCTGCGCCAACCGCAACATCACGATCGAGTCCTTGCCACCGGAGAACAGCAGCACCGGCCGCTCCATCTCCGCGACCACCTCGCGCATCACGAAGACGCTCTCCGCCTCCAGCGCGTCGAGGTGCGAGACCTGGTACGCGGCGGGGGCGGTCATGACACGGCCTCGATTCGCTCGGATCCGCTCATGGGATTCCAGACCTTTCCGGTCGGACACGTAAAGAAGAACGCTCAGGCTACCCGGACTGCCTCTGCGACGCTGCAAGCAATCGGCTGGCGAGATCCTTGCGGCAGACCAGCAGATCGGGCAGGCGCGGATCAGCCTCGTTGTATCTCAGCGCAGAACCGTCGATCCGGGAAGCATGCAGTCCGGTGGCCGTCGCCACAGCTACCGGGGCGGCCGAGTCCCACTCGTACTGGCCGTCGGCGTGGCTGTACGCGTCGACCTCGCCGGTCACCACCGCGGCGATCTTCGCACCCGCCGAGCCCATCGGAACGAGATGGGCGTCGACATCCTCCGCCAGATCGGTCAGAAAAACCGGCGGACGACTACGACCGGCCGCCAACCGGATGACCCGCCCACCACCAGCGGTCGCCGGGTCCAGCACCATCGGCGGGTACGCCGGCGGATGGTTTGTGCCCCGCACCCGGTGTCGCGTCGGCAACCCGACCGCGCCGACGGCCGCGCCGTCGATCATCGGAGGACTGCCCACAAATCGCTCCCGTCGCCTCGCCGGCGACCGGGCCGCCGGCTGCGGTTCGCCCGGAAGGCGCAGACTACCGGCCACGCCACGGCGGCCCGCGTACGCCCCGCCTGGTCAGGCCCCGTGATACAGGTTCTGGGTCGGCTCCACACCCCGGGTTACCACCGACTCGACCACGTCCGCCGCCCGGTCGACCAGGAACTCCAGCTCCTTGCGCTCGGCGGCGGGGAAGTCCGACAGCACGTAGTCCGCCGGGTCCTGCCGACCCGGCGGACGGCCGATGCCGAACCGCACCCGGACGTAGTCCTTCGTGCCGAGCGACTTCGACATCGAGCGCAGGCCGTTGTGCCCGCCCTCGCCGCCGCCGCACTTCACCCGCACCTGCCCGTAGTCGATGTCCAGCTCGTCATGGACCGCGATCACCCGGCCCGGCGGCACCTTGTGGAACTGCGCCAGCCCGGCCACCGGCCCGCCGGAGAGGTTCATGTAGGTCAGCGGCTTCGCCAGCACCAGCTTCGGGCCGCCGAACCCGAGCCGCCCCTCGGCGACCTCCGCCACCGCCCGCTTGTGCCGGCTGAACCTGCCGCCCACCCGGGCGGCCAGCAGGTCGACCACCATGAAGCCGACGTTGTGCCGGTTGCCCGCGTACTCCCGACCGGGGTTGCCCAGGCCGACCACCAGCCACGGCCCCACCTCGTCCGTCACGCCACGCCCCTCCCGCTCTCAGCGCCGCCCACCACGGCCGTGCGACCCGACGACCACCCCGATACGCCGACAGGCGCCCCCGACCACGGGAGCGCCTGTCGCACGGAACGGGGACCGATCAGGCCTCGGTCTTCGCCTCGACCGGGGCCTGCTCGCCCTCGGCGGCCGGGGTCTCGGCGCCCTCGGCGGTCTCCTCGCCGGCCTCGGCCTCGGCCTCGGCGGTGGCCTCCTCGACCTCGGGGAGGGTGGCTTCGAGCTGCTCGGCGGTCGGCGCGGCGGTCACCGAGGCGACCGTGGACTCCGGGTCGGCGGCCAGCTCGACGCCGGTCGGCAGCTCCACGTCGGCGGCGGTGACCTGGGTGCCGGCCTCCAGGCCCTCGATCGACGCCTCCAGGTGGTCCGGCACCTTGGTGGCGTCGGCGGTCACCGAGAGGGTGTCGTGGTCGTGCACGATCAGCGTGTCCTTCGCGGCCTCGCCGGTCAGCTGGACCGGGACCTCGACGGTGACCTTCTCGCCGCGGCGGACCAGCAGCAGGTCGACGTGCTCGTAGGTGTCCCGGATCGGGTCCCGCTGGATCGCCTTCGGCAGCGCCAGCACCTGGGTGCCGTCGCTGACCTCGATCGCGAAGAGCTGGTTGGCGCCGCCCTTGCGGATCGCGGCGGCGAACTCACGCACGGGCAGCGCGATGTGCTTGGGCTTCTCGCCGTGGCCGTAAAGCACGGCGGGCACCAGGCCGGCCCGGCGGGTACGACGGGCACCACCCTTGCCGAACTCGGTACGGGGCTCGGCGCTGATCTTTACCTCGGACACGGGAAAACTCCTGATACTTTCGCTGCGGCGGCTTGTCGACTGGCGGTGCTGGGGCGAGGGGCTCGCTGGGGCTCATGCGTCATGAACGACTGCCCGGAGCACCGCGTCGATGACGGTGCATCCGTGCGGCGCTTTTCAGCGGCCCGCCGGGCACCCTCGCCGTGGCAACCGCAGTAGTCTACCCGAGTTGATTACGCCCCGGACGGCAGTCCCCGCCTCCGCCGTCCGCAGGAGCAAAAACGCCCAGCGGGCACCGGTTGTCCGGGCGCCCGGGGCACCTGCCCGATGCCCGGTCGGGCACCGGGTCGGCACCCGGGCCGTTACCCGCACGCCGGCCTCGGGACGACGGCCGGCGTGCGGGTCGCCGTCAGCTCAGGCCGCCGAACAGGGTGGTCACCGACCCGTCGTCGAAGACCTCCCGGATCGCCCGGGCGAGCAGGGGCGCGATCGACAGCACGGTGATCTTGTCGAGCTGCTTCTCGGGCGGCAGCGGCAGCGTGTTGGTCACCACGACCTCGGTGATCGGGCTGTTCTTCAGCCGCTCGGTCGCCGGGTCGGACAGCAGCGCGTGGGTGGACGCCACGACGATCTCCGCCGCCCCGGCCGTCCGGAGGATCTCGGCGGCCTTGGTGATCGTGCCGCCGGTGTCGATCATGTCGTCGACGATCAGGCAGACCCGGCCCTCCACGTCGCCGACCACCCGGTTCGCCACCACCTGGTTCGGCTTGAGCGGATCCCGGGTCTTGTGGATGAACGCCAGCGGGCAGCCGCCCAGCCGGTCCGTCCACCGCTCCGCCACCCGAACCCGGCCCGAGTCCGGCGCCACCACCGTCATCGGCCGACCCGCGTACTTGCGCTCCACGTACTCGGCCAGGATGTCCATCGCGAACAGGTGATCCACCGGGCCGTCGAAGAAGCCCTGGATCTGCGCGGTGTGCAGATCCACCGTGAGGATCCGGTTCGCGCCCGCGGTCTTCAGCAGGTCCGCCACCAGCCGCGCGGAGATCGGCTCCCGGCCCCGGTGCTTCTTGTCCTGCCGCGAGTACGGGTAGAACGGCAGGACCACGGTGATCCGCTTGGCCGAACCGCGCTTCAGCGCGTCGATCATGATCAGGGTCTCCATGACCCAGGTGTTGACCCCGTGCGTCACGGACTGCACCACGAAGGCGTCCGAACCGCGCACCGAGTCCTTGAACCGTACGAAGATCTCCCCGTTCGCGAAGTCGTACGCGTCGGCGGGCGTCGGCGCGACGCCTAGCACCTCGCCGATCTCCTTGGCCAACTCCGGAAAGCCACGTCCGGAGAAGAGCATCAGGCTCTTGCGGTTTTCGGCGACGATGCTGCCCATGGGCTCGTCTGCTCCCGTTGGTCGGTGGTCCCGGCTGCGGTATGGCCGGGACTATGCGGTTGCAGTATCTCCCCCGCCTGACGGCCGTCGAACCGCCTCGGCACCCCCGTGGATTGCCTCACCTTCCCTTGCGGCCCTCAGGCCTCCGGCGCATCCTCCGCCGCTTCCGCCGCAGCCTGGCGGGCGCGCTCGGCGGCCTCCGCCGAGGCGGTGCCGGGCCGCCTGCGGGCCACCCAGCCCTCGATGTTGCGCTGCGGCGCCCGGGTCACCCCGAGCGCGCCCGGCGGCACGTCCTGGCTGACCGCGCTGCCCGCCGCGACGTACGCACCCGGGCCGACCTCCACCGGGGCGATCAGGCTGGTGTCGCAGCCGATGAACGCCGCCTCCCCGACCGTGGTGCGGTGCTTGTTGACCCCGTCGTAGTTCACGAAGATCGTCGCCGCCCCGATGTTGGCCTTCGCCCCGATCGTCGCGTCACCGACGTACGACAGGTGCGGCACCTTCGCGCCCGCGCCGACCTCGGAGTTCTTCACCTCGACGAACGTGCCGACCTTGGCCCGCTCGGCCAGCTTCGCCGCCGGTCGCAGGTACGCGTACGGCCCGACGCTGGCCCCCGGGCCGACCTCGGCCCCGACGGCGTGGCTGCGCAGCACGGTCGCCCCCGGGCCGATCACCGTGTCGATCAGCGTCACGTCCGGGCCGACCACGGCCTCCGCGCCGACCACGGTCCCGCCGCGCAGCTGGGTGTTCTGGTCGATCACCGCGTCCCGGTCCACCGCGACCGTCACGTCGATCCAGGTCGTCGCCGGGTCCAGGATGCTGACCCCGGTGCGCATCCAGCCCTCGTTCACCCGGTCGCGCAGCAGCCGGCGCAGCGCCGCCAGCTCGACCCGGTCGTTGCAGCCCAGCGTCTCGACGTGGTCGGCGGCCACGTGCACCGCCACCGGCTCGCCAGCGGAGACGAGCAGGCCGAAGACGTCGGTGAGGTACTCCTCGCCCTGGTCGTTGTCGGCGGAGAGCTTGCCCAGCGCGGCGCGCAGCCGCGCCGCGTCGAACGCGTAGATGCCGGCGTTGATCTCGCGCAGCGCGCGCTGGGCGGGGGTGGCGTCGCGCTCCTCGACGATCTGCTCCAGCCGACCCGCCGAGTCCCGGACGATGCGCCCCAGACCGGCCGGGTCGGGCACCTCGGCGGCCAGCACCGTGGCCGCGGCCCCCGCGCCCTCATGCGCGTCGACCAGCGCGGCGACGGTCTCGGGGCGGAGCAGCGGCACGTCGCCGTTGATCACCACCACGGTCCCGGCCGCGTCCGGCGCCGCGTCCAGCCCGATCCGGACCGCGTGACCGGTGCCGAGCTGCTCGGCCTGGAGCACCGGGGTGGCCTCCGGGGCGACCTCGGCGAGATGCGCGCGGACCTGGTCCGCGCCGTGCCCGACCACCACGACGGTCCGATCGGCCACGAGAGGCGCGGCTGCGGTCAGCACGTGGCCGAGCAGGGTCCGGCCGAGCAGGGGATGCAGCACCTTGGGCAGCGCCGACTTCATCCGCTTGCCCTCCCCGGCGGCGAGCACGACGACGGTACGGAGGTGGAGCTGGGGCACGACGTAGCTCCCGTCGGGACGGTGACAGTCTCGCGGCCATGCTAACCACGCAATGGCGGCGGTACAGCGGAAGCTCCCGGGAGAGGATTCGAACCCCTATAATCAGGACCAAAACCTGACGTCCTGCCATTAGACGACCCGGGACGGTCTAAACGGACAAACGAAACAGCTGGCAGACCCCTACACCTTAGCGTCCCGAACCCTCGACGCCATCGCCCGTTCCCCTCATGATCCCTTCGGCCCTCCAGAGCGGCCGGCCCGGCAGCCCGGTGACGCGTCGCGCGGCAAGAAGGCATCCACGCACGGAACTGTCCCATGCGGCCCGCAGGACGGCGCGCTGGCCGAAGCCGGAGCGGATCGCGGCCAGGCTGGTCAGGCCCGAACGGGGTCCCACCGTGCCGGCCAGCGCCGGGACCCCCGGCACGGGTACGGTCGGACGGCGCGGCGGCACCGGCCCGGAATCGGACGGGTCGGCGGCGTGAACAGCGGAGGCAGCGGCATCCCACGACAGGGCGTCCCCGAGCGCCGGCGAGGTGACGACATGGTGGACGGTCCGGTCGGCGAGGGCACAGGTGGTCGGCGGCGCGCGGTTCCGGCGGCGGGCAAGCCGCCCTCGCGGGTGCGAATGTCGGCGGCCCAACGGCGTGAGCAGTTGATCTCGACCGGCCGGCAGCTGTTCGCCGAGCGCGGCTTCGACGCGACCTCGATCGAGGAGGTGGCGGCCCGGGCCAAGGTCTCCAAGCCGGTGATCTACGAGCACTTCGGCGGCAAGGAGGGGCTCTACGCGGTGGTGGTGGACCGGGAGGTCCGGGCCCTGCTGGACCGGATCACCACGGCCCTGACCGCCGGCCATCCGCGGGAGCTGCTGGAGCAGGCGGCGATGGCCCTGCTCGGGTACATCGAGGAGGAGACCAGCGGGTTCCGGGTGCTGGTCCGGGAGTCGCCGGTGATGTCCGCGACGGGCAACTTCAGCAGCGTGATGAACGACGTCGCGCACCAGGTCGAGCACATCCTCGGCGCCGAGTTCAAGACCCGGGGGTACGACCCGAAGCTGGCCGAGCTCTACTCGCAGGCCCTCGTCGGGATGGTGGCACTGACGGGGCGCTGGTGGCTGGAGGTGCGCAAGCCGCGTAAGGAGACGGTGGCCGCGCACCTGGTCAACCTGGCCTGGAACGGCTTGTCACACCTGGACGCGAAGCCGACCCTGATCACGGCGAAGGGCCGGTGACCGGGGCCCGGAACGGCCGGGTTCAGCGACCGCCGGGGACGGCGGCGCGGCGGTGCCGGCGTTCGGCCTCGGCGTGCTCGGGCGGGCCGACCTTGTCGTAGAGGCCGGTGGCGAGGAGCACCAGCCCGAACAGCAGCGACACGATGACGGTGGACATCGAGAAGTTGAGGAAGTTCGCCGAGGTCTGCAGGACGGACATCATCAACACGCCGGTGACCAGGAAGACCACCCCGGCGGTCAGGTTCATGTAGTGGCCGAGGTTGCTCCGCCGGGACGCCCCGACCATCAGCACGGCCCCGAAGATCACCGAGACCAGCGAGAACGCGAGGTTGGTGCGGAGGCCCAGTGCCCAGGTGCTGCCCCGGTCGAACAGCCCTTCGCCCCAGGTCGAGGCCACTCCCCAGACGCCGAAGACCAGGATGTAGAGCCCGATGACCCCGGCGAGGACGCGGTAGAGCGCCCGCGCCGGGTGGTTGACCGGAAAGTGCGCCATGACCCCTCCGTCCGGATGTGTCCGTCCGAAAGGATTGTCGCCCGCGCGAGCGCCGGATACGGGCCGAACCGCCGCGGCGGGACCGGAACCAGCCGATCCCAGCAGCGGCGACCAGGGCCCGCCGACGAGCCTCAGAGGACGAGCCGGGCCTTCTGCCAGGCCTCGGTCTCCTCCTCGGTGCCGATCTTGCCGTACATGCCGACCATCAGCAGCACCAGCGAGAGGGTCAGCACCACGATGTCGGTGAAGATGGTGAAGTTGAAGATGTTGGCGTCGGTGTGCAGGAAGGCCAGCTCGGCCAGGCCGAGGACCATGAGCGCGTACGCCAGCCACTGGTTGATCGCGACGTCGAGGTTGCGGCCGATCACGGTGCCGGCCACGATCGCGACGCCGAGCAGGATGCTGAGCAGCGAGAATCCGAGATTGGTCCCCTGGCCGAGCACCTTCGTGTCATCCTGGGCGAGGAAGTCGTTGCCGGCGCTGGCGATGATGCCGAGCACTCCGAAGACCACGAAGTACAGACCAACGAGCCCGCCGATCGCCCGGTAGATCGGCCGCGCGGGGTGGTTGACGGGGGTGTGGGCCATGTCTGAGTCTCCAAGACCGTGCGGGTGAGGGGTCACCTGATTGTCCCGCACGGCGGGCTGTGACGCCGCACACCCCCCACCCGAGGCCGGCTCGCCTTCCGAAAGCCGGCCGGCTCAGTTCCCGGGGACCTGCTCGGCGAGGGCCAGCCAGGTCTCCTCGACCTGCTCCCGTTCGGCCCGCATGTCCTTGAGTTGGGCGTCCAGCTCGGCGACCTTGGCGTAGTCGGTGGCGTTCGCGGCGAGCTGGTCGAGCAGCGCCGCCTCCCTCTGGTCCAGCTTGCCGATCTGGCGTTCCAGCCGGGTGAGGTCCTTCTTCGCCTGCCGGGCCTCGGCTGCGGACATGCCGCCGGCCCCCGGGGTGGCGTCCGCCGTGGCGGTGGGTGCGCCGCCGACTGCGGCCAGCGGCTGGTTCGCGGCCCGCGCCAGGTACTCGTCGACGCCGCCGGGCAGGTGCACGAGCCGGCCGTCGCCGAACATCCCGTACGCCGATTCGGTGACCCGCTCGATGAGGTACCGGTCGTGGCTGGCCACGATGACGGTGCCGGGCCAGGAGTCGAGCAGGTCCTCCAGCGCGGCGAGGGTGTCGGTGTCCAGGTCGTTGGTGGGCTCGTCGAAGAGCAGCACGTTGGGCTCGCCGGCGAGCAGCCGGAGCATCTGGAGCCGGCGGCGCTCCCCGCCCGAGAGGTCGCTGACCGGGGTCCAGAGCCGGCGGTCGTCGAAGCCGAAGACCTCGGCGAGTTGGGCGGCGGAGACCTCCCGGTCGCCGAGCTGCACCCGGCGGGCGACCTCCTCGACGGCTTCGAGGACGCGCAGGTGGCCGGGCAGCTCGGCCAGCTCCTGGGAGAGGAACGCGGGCCGGACGGTGGAGCCGGTGGCGAACCGTCCGCCGTCGGGGCGGGTGATGCCGGCCAGCATCCGCAGCAGGGTGGTCTTGCCGGCGCCGTTGCGGCCGAGGATGGCGATCCGGTCACCGGGGCCGACGTGCCAGGTGGCGTCGTGCAGGATCTCCTTGGGGCCGGCGTGCAGCCGGACGCCCTCCAGGTCGTACACCTGCTTGCCGAGCCGGGCGGTGGCCATCCGTTGCAGCGACATGGTGTCGCGCGCCGGCGGCACGTCGGCGATCAGCGCGTTGGCGGCGTCGATCCGGAACTGCGGCTTGGAGGTCCGGGCGGGCGGGCCCCGACGCAGCCAGGCGATCTCCTTGCGGAGCAGGTTCTGCCGGCGGGCCTCGGTGGCGGCGGCGACCCGTTCCCGCTCGACGCGGGCCAGGGTCCAGGCGGCGAAGCCGCCCTCGTACGCCCGGACGGTCTGGTCGGCGACCTCCCAGGTGTCGGTGCAGACCGCGTCGAGGAACCACCGGTCGTGGGTGACCACGACGAGGGCGCCCTTGCGGCCGACCAGGTGCTTCGCCAGCCAGTCGACGCCGCCGACGTCGAGGTGGTTGGTGGGCTCGTCGAGGATGAGCAGGTCGGAGTCGCGGACCAGCAGGGCGGCGAGGGCGACCCGGCGGCGCTCGCCGCCGGACATCGGGCCGACGGGCTGGTCGAGGCCGAGGTGGGGCATGCCGAGGCCGTCGAGGATGCCGCGGACACCGGCGTCGCCGGCCCACTCGTGCTCGGCGCCCATGCTCTCGCCGAGCCAGGCGGTGCCGAGCACCACGTCCCGGACGGTGGCCTCGGGGGCGAGCGTCAGGGCCTGCGGCAGCCAGAGGACGCGCAGGTCGCGACGGTGGGTAACCCGGCCGTCGTCCGGTTCCTCCTGCTTCGTGAGCAACCGCAGCAGGGTGGACTTGCCGGCGCCGTTGAGGCCGACCACGCCGATCCGGTCGGCGTCGTCGAGGCCGAGCGAGACGTCGGTGAGCAGCGGCCCGGCGGCGCCGTACCCCTTGGACACCCGGTCCAGGTTGACGATGTTGGCCACGAACCCACCTTTCATGATGAAGGCGTCCCGGTGCCGGCGGGCACCTGGGGACGCCTGGCCTCCAAGGGTACGCGGACACTCCGGGCCGCCCCGGCGGGCGTACGCCTCAGCCCCACCCGGCGGGCGTATTCCCGGCTCAGCCCGCCCGGCGGGCGTACTCCGGCTCAACCCGCCCGGGGGCGTACTGCCGGCTCAGCCGATCCGCGCGCCCGGCACGGGGCCGTGCGCGGTGCGCGCCTGGCGGCACACCCCGGCGGTCGCCAGCTCGGCGGCGATCCGGTCGGCGTCGTCGGCGTTCGCGGCGAGGAACACGCAGGTCGGCCCGGAGCCGGAGACGATGCTGGCGAGCGCCCCGGCTGCCTCGCCGGCCTTCAGGGTGCCGGCCAGGGAGGGGCGCATGGCGAGCGCGGCGTCCTGAAGATCGTTGCCGAGGCTGGCGGCGAGCACCCGAGGGTCCCGCTGACGCAGCGCGGCGAGCAGCCCGTCGGTGCTGCCCAGCGGCGGGCCGGCGGCCCCGGCCTCGCGGAGCCGGTCGAGTTCCGCATACGCGGCGGGGGTGGACAGCCCGCCGTCGGCGATGGCCACCACCCAGTGCCAGGAGTTGGCGCGGGCCAGCACGGGGCTGACCGCCTCGCCCCGGCCGGTGCCGAGCGCGGTGCCGCCGTAGATCAGGAACGGCACGTCGGAGCCGAGGTCGGCGGCGATCCCGGCCAGCTCGTCGCGGGACAGCCCGGTGCCCCAGAGGGCATCGCAGGCGACCAGCGCGGCGGCGGCGTCGGCGCTGCCGCCGGCCAGCCCACCGGCCAGCGGGATCTGCTTGCGCAGGTGCAGCCGGACGTGCGGCGGGACGCCCGCGTACCCGGCGAGGGCGCGGGCCGCCCGGATGGCCAGGTTGGTGTCGTCCAGGGCCAGCTCGCCGGTGCCCTCCCCCTCCATCGTCAGGGTGAGGGTGTCGCCGCGGCGGGCGGTGAGCTCGTCGTAGATCGAGATGGCGTGGTAGACGGTGTTCAGCTCGTGGTAGCCGTCCCGGCGCAGCGGGCCCACCCCGAGGTGCAGGTTGACCTTGGCGGGCACCCGAACCCGGACCGGGCCGCTGGCCCCGCGCCGCTGCTGGTCGTCATCGTCGTCCGGTCCCCAGGCCTCGGTCACCGCGCCAGCCTACTGCTCGGCCGACGGGGCGGTCGGGGCCGACGCGGCGATGGCGGCGAACTGCTCGACGGTGAGCGACTCGCCGCGCGCGCCGGGGTCGACACCGGCGGCGGTGAGCGCCGCGGCGGCCCGGTCCGCGCCGCCGGCCCAGCCGGCCAGGGCGGCCCGCAGGGTCTTGCGGCGCTGGGCGAACGCGGCGTCGACGACGGCGAAGACCTGCTTCCGGGGCACGTCGGGGCGGGGCGGCTCGCGGCGGGTGAAGGCGACCAGGCCGGAGTCGACGTTGGGCACCGGCCAGAACACGTTGGGCGGCACCTTACCGGCGGCGCGGGAGCGGGCGTACCAGGCGAGCTTGACCGACGGGATGCCGTAGACCTTCGAGCCGGGGCCGGCGACGAGGCGGTCGGCGACCTCCTTCTGCACCATCACCAGGCCGTGCCGGAGGCTGGGCAGCTCGGCCAGCAGGTGCAGCACCACCGGCACCGCCACGTTGTACGGCAGGTTCGCCACCAGCGCGGTCGGCGCGGGGTCGGCCAGCTCGGCGGCGCCGATCCGCAGGGCGTCGGCGTGGTGCACGGTCAGCCGGGCGGCGGCCGGCCCGGCGAACCGGGCGGCGGTCTCCGGCAGCGCGGCGGCCAGCGTCGCGTCGAGCTCCACGGCGTGGGTGTGCGCGGCCACCGGCAGCAGGGCCAGGGTGAGTGAGCCGAGGCCGGGGCCGACCTCCAGGGCGACGTCGTCCGGGGCCAGGCCGGCGACGGTGACGATCCGGCGGACGGTGTTCGGGTCGTGCACGAAGTTCTGGCCGAGCTTCTTGGTCGGGTGCACGCCGAGGCGGGCGGCGAGTTCCCGGATCTCCGCCGGGCCGAGCAGGCCGGTCACCACGGGCCGAACGCGCGCTCGCCGTTGGCCGACAGCGCCGCGCACAGCTCGTCGAGGTCCGCGCCGGTGGTCGCGGCCAGCGCCCGCACGGTGAGCGGGATCAGGTACGACGCGTTGGGCCGCCCCCGGTGCGGGGTGGGGGTGAGGTACGGCGCGTCGGTCTCCACCAGGAGCTGGTCGAGCGGGGTGAGGGCGGCGGCCTCGCGCAGCGCGACGGCGCTGCCGAAGGTGACGGTGCCCGCGAAGCTGAGCAGGTAGCCGCGGCGCACGCAGTCGGCGGCGAACCCGGCGTCGCCGGAGAAGCAGTGCAGCACGACGGTGTCCGGGGCGCCCTCGTCGTCGAGGATCCGCAGCACGTCGGCGTGCGCGTCCCGGTCATGGACGACCAGGGCCTTGCCGTACCGCTTGGCAATGGCGACGTGCGCCCGGAAGCTCTCCTCCTGCGCGGCCCGGCCCTCGTCGCCGGTGCGGAAGAAGTCCATCCCGGTCTCGCCGATCCCGCGCACCCGGTCCCGGGCCGCGAGCGCCTCGATCTGCCGCAGCGCCTCGTCGAGGTCTGCCAGCCGGGGCGCCTCGTTGGGGTGCAGGGCGACGGTGGCCAGCACCGCCGGGTAGCGGTCGGCCGCGTCGGCGCTCCACGCGGAGGACGCCACGTCCACGCCGACCTGGACGAGCCGGTCCACGCCGGCCTCGGCGGCCACCGCGACGGCCGCTGCGACCGGGTCGTCGGCGGCGGCGTTCCCGCCCGCCCCGCCGGCCGGGGCGCCGGCCTCGGTGACGGTGATGTCCAGGTGGGTGTGGCTGTCCGGCACGGGGCGGGGCAACGGCTCGGGCGCGGGCGGGAACTCCCCGGCCCGGCGGGTGGCCCGCTGGCGGCGGGACTCAGTCGGCTCTGTCATCGCCGTCAGCATCACACACCGCCGGTCGGCCCGGAGCGGTGGTGGGCGGGCATAACGGCGGGAGGGCCGGGAATGCGCCGGGCGTCCGACGGCCCCGACCCCGCTCCGGGAGACGACATGCCCTTCATGACCGTCGGCGCGGAGAACTCCGCGCCCATCGACCTGTACTACGAGGACCACGGCGCCGGGCAGCCGGTGGTGCTGATCCACGGGTTCCCGTTCAACGGGGCGACCTGGGAGAAGCAGACCAGCGCCCTGCTCGCCGCCGGCTACCGCACGATCACGTACGACCGGCGGGGCTTCGGGAACTCCAGCCAGCCGGCCGCCGGGTACGACTACGACACGTTCGCGGCCGACCTGGACGTGTTGATGACCGAGCTGGACCTGAGCAACACGATCCTGATCGGGCACTCGATGGGCACCGGGGAGGTGGTTCGCTACCTCGGCACGTACGGGTCGGGCCGGGTGGACCGGGCGGTGCTGCTCGCCCCGCTCGCGCCGTTCCTGCTGAAGACCGCCGACAACCCGGAGGGGGTGGACCGGAGCCTGTTCGACGGGTTCCAGCAGGCGATCCTCGCCGACCGGTTCGCGTTCCTCACCAGCTTCTGCGACAACTTCTTCAACTATGCGGACAACAAGGGCAAATCAGTCAGCGAGGAGGCGTACCGGGCGCACTGGGACATCGGCACGCGGGCCTCGGCGATCGGCACGTACCAGTGCGTGGACGCCTGGCTGACCGACTTCCGGCCGGACCTGCCCCGGATCGACGTGCCGGTGCTGATCGTGCAGGGCGACCAGGACCGGGTGCTGCCGTACGCGGCGACCGGGCAGCGGTTGCAGTCGATGCTGCCCGACAGCCGGCTGACCACGCTCAAGGGAGCACCGCACGGCATCCCGTGGACCAACAGCGACGAGGTCAACCGCGCGATCCTGGAGTTCGTGGTGGCCCCGGCGATGAGCCAACGCTGAGGCCGCCCGACGGCCGTACCGCCGGCGCGGTCCCCGGGGGCGGGGACCGCGTCGGCGCAGCGGGTCGAACCAGCGCGGTGGGTCGGACCGGCGGTGGGTCGGACCGGCTCGGTGGGTCGGACCGGCTCGGTGGTCAGCCGGCGAGCCGGGCCAGTTCCTCGTCGACGATCGACGGGTCGAGCTTGCGGAAGACCGGCTTCGGCGCCGCGAGCGGCCGGCCCGCCTCCAGCGGTACGGACTCCCAGCGCGTCCCGACCGTGTAGTCCCCGGTCAGCACCGGGTACGCGGGCCCGCCGTCGAGGTCGTCGACCTCCTCCAGCACGGGCATCGGCGCGTGCACGCCGGTGCCGCCGAGCAGCTCGTGGATCTTCTGCGCGGAGTGCGGCAGGAACGGGGTCAGCAGCGTGTTCGCGTCGCTGACCACCTGGAGGGCGACGTGCAGGATGGTGCCCATCCGGGGCTTGTCCGCCTCGTCCTTGAGCTTCCACGGGGCCTGGTCGGAGAGGTACTTGTTGGCCTCGGCGACGACCCGCATCGCCTCGCCGATGGCCTGCTTCTGCCGGTGCCGGCCGATCAGGTCGCCGACGGTCTCGAAGCCGGCCCGGGCGGTGGCGAGCAGCGCCTCGTCGGCCTCGGTGAGCCCCGCCGGGTCGACCGGCGGGATCACCCCGAAGTTCTTCGCCGCCATCGAGACGGACCGGTTGACCAGGTTGCCCCAGCCGGCGACCAGCTCGTCGTTGTTGCGGCGGAGGAACTCGGCCCAGGTGAAGTCGGTGTCGTTGCTCTCCGGGCCGGCGACGGCGATGAAGTAGCGCAGCGCGTCGGCGTCGTACCGCTCCAGGAAGTCCCGGACGTAGATGACCACCTTGCGGGAGGAGGAGAACTTGCGCCCCTCCATCGTCAGGTACTCGCTGGAGACCACCTCGGTGGGCAGGTTGAGCCGGCCCAGCCGGCCCGGCTCGCCGTCGCGCGCGCCCTCGCCCGAGTAGCCGTCGAGCAGCGCCGGCCAGATCACCGAGTGGAAGACGATGTTGTCCTTGCCCATGAAGTAGTGGCTCTGCACGTCACCGTCGGTGCCGCCCTCGGCGCCCTTCGGGTTCCAGAACTTCCGCCACGCCTCCGGGTCGCCGGTGCGGCGGGCCCACTCGATGGACGCGGACAGGTAGCCGATGACCGCGTCGAACCAGACGTAGATCCGCTTGTCCGACCGGTCCCGCCAGCCGTCGAGGGGGATCGGCACCCCCCAGTCCAGGTCCCGGGTGATCGCCCTCGGCTGGAGGTCGTCGAGCAGGTTCTTCGAGAACCGCAGCACGTTGGGCCGCCAGCCCTCCCGGCTGTCCAGCCACTGCCGCAGGGCGTCGGCCAGGGCCGGCAGGTCGAGGAAGAAGTGCTCGGTCTCGATGAACTCCGGCGTCTCACCGTTGATCTTGGACTTCGGGTTGATCAGGTCGACCGGGTCGAGCTGGTTGCCGCAGTTGTCGCACTGGTCGCCGCGGGCGCTGTCGTACCCGCAGATCGGGCAGGTGCCCTCGATGTACCGGTCGGGCAGGGTCCGGCCGGTGGACGGGGAGATCGCGCCGACGGTGACCTTCGGAACGATGTAGCCGTTGCGGTGCATCCCCGCGAACAGCTCCTGCACCACGGCGTAGTGGTTACGGGTGGTGGTGCGGGTGAACAGGTCGTACGACAGCCCGAGCGCCCGCAGGTCCTCGGCGATCACCCGGTTGTACCGGTCGGCCAGCGCGCGCGGGGTGACCCCCTCGGCGTCGGCCTGCACCTGGATCGGGGTGCCGTGCTCGTCGGTGCCGGACACCATGAGCACGTCGTGGCCGGCCATCCGCATGTACCGGGCGAAGACGTCGGAGGGAACGCCGAAACCGGAGACGTGGCCGATGTGGCGCGGGCCGTTGGCGTAGGGCCAGGCTACCGCCGCGAGAACGTGACTCATGACCAGCAAGCCTAGTGACCTCGTCGGGTGCCCCGCGAACCAACGGGCCACCCGGGCGGCCGACGCCGCGTCGGCCCGGCCCGGCCCGGCGCGTACGAGGGCAGGTCGAGGGGGCCTCGGCGACCGGACGGCGCCGGGGGGGCGACCGTTGCCCGATTTGTCGTCGACACGCGGGCTGAGCTGCCTGGACACCCACCCCGACCGGTGTCCAATGAAGCCCGTGACCGCCAGACGAGCCGCCCCAGAGCACGAGGAGCCGCCCGCCGGGTCGGCCCGCGACGACGACCCGCCGCCCGGGCCGGGCGCGCTGCTGGCCGGGTCGACCGCCGCGTCCGGGACGGCCGGTTCGGGCGTCGTGCCCGGGCAGGCCACCGGCGGCCCCGGCCGGCCGGTGGAGGTGGAGCCGACCACCGGGGCACCGGTCGGCGCCGTGCCGCGCCGGGTCCCGGTCCGGCAGCCGGGCGGCCGGCCCCGCCCGGGAACCGCCGTCGGCGACCCGTCGGGGTCCGACGACGGGCTGTTCTGGGCGCCGATCGAGGAGGTGCACTGGGACGGCACGCCGCTGGGGGAGGGACACGGCCGGTGGCGGCGCGGCGACGGCGACCGGGCGGCCGGTGCCCGGGCCCGACGGCGGCGGGCCGACCGCCCCGCCCGGCCGCCGGAGCCCTGGCAGGGGCTCTCCGCGCTGCTGGCGCTGAGCCTGCTCGCCGCCTTCTTCGCCTGGGTGAGCGCGGGCCCGTTCTGGCTGGCCGTCGGGCACCGCGTCGCCGGCACCGTGGTGATCGGCGAGTGCACCGGAGGCGGGCTGACCCAGCGCTGCCGGGGGATCTTCACCGCCGACGACGGCCGGTTCGTCACGTTCGGGGTGCGGATCAGCGGGGTGCCCACCGAGCGCAGCGCCACCGGCTCCGTCCTGCCGGCCGCGATGACCGGTCCGGCGTCCGACGCGGCGTACGCCGACACCGGGGTCGGCCGCCACCTGAGCTGGCTGCTCGGGCTGCTGCTGGTGTTGGCGTGCGGCGGGGCGATCGCCCGGTGCACCGGTGCCACCCTGTTCGCCGACCGGCGGGCCCGCCGCTGGGCGGTGGCCGCCGCCGTGGCCGGCCCGCTCGTGATCACGGCCGGCTTCCTTGTCGACGCCTGGTGACGCCCCGCCGGCCGGGGCGGCGGGGGGGCGACCGTCAGGACACCTCAGGCGTGCACGACCGCGTAGACGTCGCGGCGGCGCAGGCCGTACCCGGTGGCGACCTCGCTGATCGCGTCTCGCCGGGACAGGCCGGCGGCCTCCCGTTCGGCCACGGCGGCGCGCAGCGTCGCGTCGTCCGGTCGCTCGGCGGCGGCCGGCTCGGCACCGGCCACCACCAGGGTGATCTCGCCGCGCGGCCCGCTGTCGGCGGCCCAGGTGGCCAGTTCGCCGAGCGGCCGGCGGACCACCTCCTCGTACGTCTTGGTCAGCTCGCGGCAGAGCGCCGCCGGCCGGTCGGCGCCGAACGCGGCGGCCAGGTCGGCGAGCGCGCCGGCGATCCGGTGCGGGGCCTCGAAGATCACCAGGGTCCGCTCCTCGGCGGCCAGGGCGCGCAGCCGGGAGCGCCGGGCGCCGGGCGTGCGGGGCAGGAAGCCCTCGAAGCAGAACCGGTCGCTGGGCAGCCCGGACAGGGCCAGCGCGGTGGTGACGGCGCTCGGCCCGGGGGCGGCGGTCACCGGCACACCGGCGTCGAGCGCGGCCCGGACCAGCCGGTACCCGGGGTCGGAGACGCTGGGCATCCCGCCGTCGGTGACCAGGGCGACGACGTACCCCTCGCGGAGCACCTCGACCAGCTCGGGGGTGCGGCGCTCCTCGTTGCCCTCGAAGTAGGAGACGATCCGGCCGGGCACGGTGATGTCGAGGTCCCGGGCCAGCCGGGTGAGCCGCCGGGTGTCCTCGGCGGCGACCACGTCGGCGGCGGCGAGCACCTCGCGGAACCGGGCGGACGCGTCGGCTGGGTTGCCGAGCGGCGCGCCGAGGAGGACCAGGCGGCCAACTTCGGACATTTCACCCACGAGACCTACTCCTTCATCGACAGTTGTTCCGGTATCGAGGACGACGGGCGCCACCGGGCACCTCCGCAGCCTACGATCGCCTCGTGACGAGTGCGTCGACAGCGCAGAGCGCGAGCGCGGGCCGGGCGGAATCGGAGCACGCCGGGGCCGGCGCCGCGACCGAGGAATCCGCACCTCCCCCCACCAGCGGCGGTGGGGGCGTCGCCGCGATCGTGCGGCGGCGGCTGGCGACCGTCGACGCCCGGCTGGACGTCAACTCGTGGCTGGCCACCGCCGTCGTGGTGGCGATCGCGGCGATCCTGCGCCTGGTCGGCCTCAGCGGCCCGAAGGGCAAGATCTTCGACGAGATCTACTACGCCCGCGACGGCTGGGGGCTGGTCGACAAGGGCGTCGAGTGGAACTACAAGGACAACGGCCCGTCGTACGTGGTGCACCCGCCGCTGGGCAAGTGGCTGATCGGGCTCGGCGAGTGGGCCTTCGGCTACTCCGACGCCGAGCACAACATCTCCGTGCCGGGGCACCTGATGACCACCGCTCCGGAGTTCGGCTGGCGCTTCGGCGCCGCGATCGCCGGCATCGTGTCGGTGCTGCTGCTGGTCCGCATCGGCCGCCGGCTGTTCCGCTCCACCACCCTCGGCTGCGCCGCCGGCCTGCTGCTCGCCCTGGACGGCTTCCACCTGGTGCTCTCCCGCACCGCCCTGCTCGACATCTTCCTGCTGCTGTTCGTGCTGGCCGCGTTCGGCGCCCTGGTCCTCGACCGGGACGCCCGGCGCCGGCGGTGGAGCCGGGCGCTGGAGGCCGGGCTGGACCCCACCACCCCGGGGCGGGCCGGCCGGCCGGCCGGCGGCTGGCGGAACTGGCCCTGGTGGCGGCTGGCGGCTGGGGTGCTGCTCGGCTGCGCCTGCGCGGTGAAGTGGAGCGGGGTCTACTTCCTGCCGGCCTTCGCGCTGCTGGCCCTGTTCTGGGAGGTCGGCGTCCGCCGGTCCGCCGGGGTGCGCCGGCCCTGGCGCGACGCCCTGCTCGACGAGGTGCCCTGGCTTGCCCTGGCCGGGGTGCTGATGGTCGTCACCTACGTGGCCACCTGGTCGGGCTGGCTGCTGACCGACGACGGCTACTACCGGCTCGCCGCCCGGTACCCGAACGTGAAAGAGCTCAGCGACACCCCGTACCTCGGTGCGCTGAACAACCTGTGGGAATACCACAAGGCCGCGTACGGCTTCCACACCCAGCTCGACGAGCCACACAAGTACCAGTCCTGGCCGTGGCAGTGGCTGCTGCTCGGCCGGCCGGTGGCCTTCTACTGGTCCGGTGACGGCGGCTGCGGAGCGCCGACCTGCGCCTCCGAGATCCTGCTGCTCGGCACGCCGTTGCTGTGGTGGTCGTTCCTGCCCGCCCTGTTCGGGGCGGCCTGGATCGGCGCGGCCCGGCGGGACTGGCGGGCCGGGGCGATCCTGCTCTGTGCGGCGGCCGGCCTGCTGCCCTGGTTCTGGTTCGCCCTGGACGGGCGGACGATGTTCTCCTTCTACGCCGCGCCGGCCCTGCCGTTCCTGGTGCTGGCGGTGGTCTACGTGCTGGGCGCCATCGCCTCCCCGGCCCCCGCCGGGGCCCGGTCGGCGGCCGGGGACCAGCCCGCCGTGCTGAGCGACGACGCGGCCGACCGACGGCTGATCGGCGGGATCGCGGTCGGCGCGTACGTGCTGCTGGTCGCGCTCTGCTTCGCGTACTTCTATCCGATCTTCGTGGGAAAGCTGCTGCCGTACGCCGAGTGGTCCGCCCGGATGTGGCTCGACGGCCGCTGGATCTGACGAAGGCCTCGCGGCGGCGCACCGCGCCCGGTGGTCGACCGCCGGCGTGAGGGCCGCTGCGGCTGTCGCGGACGGTGATGGCGGGGCGAGGCAGGTGGCCCGGTGAGCGAAACCGGAGGCGACGTCGGATATCGGATAGCCGACGGCTCCGGCGCGAGGCCTCGCTGGGCCCGGACACGGAGACGCGCGCCCCGATCGCCTGCCACGGGGGAAGCGGGCGATTGGGGCGCGCACGTAGAGCTTAACCACCGGGCACCACCGGCACAACGGGTGGACTCGGGTCAGATTTCTGACGAGACTCGCCCCGGCCTGGTGGTTTACACCTGGCAGTTAACCGTCAGTCACCCGGCGAAAACCTCGCGAGATCCCCGCACCCGGAGAGGACGCCGCGCTGGCCGCGCGGGCCGTCGGCCGGGCGCGGGCAGCCGCCGGGGGGCGACCGACCATCCGGAGTGGATCTCACTACACTCGCCCTAGTGATCAACAGAAGACGATCGACATCCGTCCTCGGTGGACTGCTGGCGGCGACCGTCCTGATAGGTCCCGGGATCGTGCTGGGCGGGCCAGCGCCCGCCTGGGCCGACGAGGAGACCCCCGCCGAGCCGCCCCGGGTCGAGCTGGTGCTCGACGTCAGCGGCTCGATGCGGGCCCGGGACATCGACGGGCGGAGCCGGATCTCCGTGGCGCAGCAGGCGTTCAACGAGGTCGTGGACGCGCTGCCGGAGGAGACCCAGCTCGGCATCCGGGTCCTCGGCGCCACCTACAAGGGCAAGGACAAGAAGGTCGGCTGCCAGGACACCCAGCAGATCGTGCCGGTCGGTCAGGTGGACCGGACCCAGGCCAAGGCGGCGGTGGCCACCCTCCGGCCCACCGGCTTCACCCCGGTCGGGCTGGCGCTCCGCTCGGCCGCCCAGGACCTGGGCACCGGCGCCACCGCCCGCCGGATCGTGCTGATCACCGACGGCGAGGACACCTGCGCGCCGCCGGACCCGTGCGAGGTGGCCCGTGAGCTGGCCGCGCAGGGCACCAAGCTGGTGGTGGACACCCTCGGCCTGGCCCCCGACGAGAAGGTGCGCCGGCAGCTACTCTGCATCGCCAACGCGACCGGCGGGACGTACACGGCCGCGCAGAGCGCGGACGAGCTGACCGGCCGGATCAAGCAGCTGGTCGACCGCGCCCGGGACACGTACACGGCGGCCCCGGCCGTGGTGGGCGGCTCCGCCCGGTGCCCGGACGCGCCGCTGCTCGCCCCCGGCGTCTACACCGACCGGGAGCAGTTCTCCGAGCACCGCTGGTACCGGGTCCCGGTGCGCCCCGGGCAGGAGCTGCGCGCCTCGGTGAGCATCGCGCTGGACCGCCCGGTCAACCCGGACTACGGGGTGCTGCTGCGGGCCACCGCGCCGGACGGCCGTGAACTGGTCCGCGGCGTGGACGCCGGCAGCGGCCGTACCGATGTGGTTTCCGCCGGCCTGCGCTGGTCGGCCGCCGCCGACTCGGACGACGCCGACGAGGGGGAGACGCCGAGCCCGGCGCCGGGCGACTCGGGCGCCACCCCGACCACCGTCTGCCTGGTGGTCAGCAACGCCCTCGCACCCCGTCCCGGCACCAGGGCCACCCCCGGCATGCCGATCGAGCTGACCGTGGACGTGGTCGCCTCGTCGCCCGCCCCGGGCGGGCCGGACCTGGGCCGGGGCTGGGTGCTGCTGATGCTGCTGACCCTGGCCGGCCTGCTCACCGGCCTCGTCGCCGGCCTGCTCACCCGCTGGTGGGTCGCGACCTGGAGGGAGAACTGACGATGCGTACCCCGCTGATCCGGTCCGGGGCGGCGCTGGCCGCCACCGCCGCCCTGACCCTGCCGACCGCCGCCGCGCTGGTCCTGACGACCGCGCCCGCGCTGGCCGGCCCGCCGCCCCCCGCGACCCGGGAGGAACTCGCCGCGCCCACCCCCTCCCCCGGGGCCGCCACGGTCACCAAGGCCGGCACCTCGTTCCTGACCGCCACCGGAATCGCCGCCGGGCAGCCGGTCCGGGTCGGCGCGTCGACCGGCGACCACCTCTACTGGTCCTTCCCGGCCCGCGCCGGGCAGATCCACGAGATCACCGGGACGGTCAGCTTCCCCAAGGGCCGCACCGGCGCGTCCACCTGGACCGTCGAGGTCTTCGACGGCCTGCGCCGCCGGCAGGCGTGCACGGCGGGGGCACAGGCCCCGACCGCCACGGCGTCGGCGACCAGCGTCGCGCTCGGCTGCACGCTGCGTCAGGTCCGCTCCTGGGCGGAGCCGTGGTCGGCCGACCCTCTGCCCGGCACGTACTACGTCCGGCTCTCGGTGGTGGACCTGCCGGAGCCGGACCTCGGCCTGCCGATCGACGTGGACCTGCTGGTCTCGGACGTGGGCGACGGCGACGCCCCGGCCGACGACGGGGAGCTGAAGGCGCCGCTGGTGCCGAACACGAAGGCCGGCACGGTGCTGACCGGTGAGCCGGCGGCGGCACCGGCCGAGGAGGAGGACGACGAGTCCTTCCTCACCGGCTGGCTGCCCGAGGTGTCCTCGCGCTGGATCTGGACCACGGCCGGCGGCGTGCTGGCCGCCGTGGCCGGCGTGGTCGGCTTCGCCCTGACCCGCCGCCCGCGCCGCCCCTGACCGCCGCGCCCCTCCCGGCCGGAGCCCTCGACCGGCGCTCCTCCCGGCCGTCCCTCGCACCGACCCGCCGGTGGCCGCTCTCTCCCCCAGGGGGCGGCCACCGGCGGGGAGCGGTCGGGCCGCGTCCGGGGCCCTCCGATGACACCCGCCTACGGTACGTTCGGCACCGATGAGCATCCGAAAGCTGACCACCGAGCAGGTGCTGGCCGGGCGGGCCGGGGGCGGCGCGGCGGCCGGAGGCGGGAATGCGTGACCTGCTGCCGCCCGAGGTGGCGGTGGCCGTCGCCGGGCCCGACGACTGGGCCGGGGAGCTGTTGCCCGCCGAGCGGGCCTGCCTCGGCGAGCGGGCGGTGGAGAGCCGGCGGCGGGACTTCACCGCCGGGCGGGTCTGCGCCAGGCGGGCGCTCGCCCAGCTCGGAATGCCGGCCGTCGCCCTGCCGTCGGCACCGGACCGGTCCCCGGTCTGGCCGGCCGGGGTGGTCGGCACCATCACACACACCCACGGCTACTGCGCCGCGGCGGCGGCCCGCGCCGACCAGGTCCGCTCCGTCGGCATGGACGCCGAGCAGCACAAAGAGCTCAACGCCGGGGTACGCCGGCTGATCGGCCTGCCCGAGGAGTGGGACGAGTGCGCCCGGCTGCCGGCCGGCGTCTCCTGGCCGGCGGTGCTGTTCAGCGCCAAGGAGACCGTCTACAAGGTCTGGCACCCGATCGTCGGCACCTGGCTCGACTTCCACGACGCCCGGGTCGAGCTGGACCCGGACTCCGGCCTGTTCACGGCCCGGATCGCCGCCGCCCGGCTGGACGCGGCCCCGGTGCCCGATCCACCCGCGACGATCACCGGCCGGTTCACCGTAGACGCCGATCTGGTCCGCACCGCCGCTATCCTGTTACCCCGCTGAGACGGTACGTGCACCCGGCGCCTTGCCGGGGGCGATACCGTCAGGTCGTCACGATCGTGACCAGGTGCCGAGGAGTACGGTGAGCCACCCCCAGCCCCCTTACGGGCCGCAGGACCCATACCAGCCGAACCAGGAACCGCCGACGGCACCCGTGCCACAGTGGCCAGCCGATCCGACCGCGCCGCTGCCCCCGCCGCCCGTGTCCGGTGCGCCGTACGCGCCGCCGCCGGTGTCCGGTGCGCCGTACCCGCCGCCGGTCTCCGGTGCGCCCTACCCGCCGGCCTCCGGGTCCCCGTACCAGCCGCCGCAGGGCGGGTTCACGCCGTCGCCCGCCCCGGATCCGGCATACCAGCCGGGTGGGTATCCGCCACCGGCCACCCCGGACACGGCGTACCAGCCGGGTGCCTACCCGCCGCCGCCCGCCCCGGACGCGGCATACCCGCCGGTGTCCGGCACGCCGTACCCGCCCACCTCGGGATCGCCGTACCCGCCGTACCAGCCGGGTGCCGCCCCGGGCGGCCCGGGCTACCCGCTCGGCCCGGCCCAGCCGAAGAAGAGCAGCAAAAAGCCGATCATCATCATCGCGGTCGTCGCGGCGGTGCTCGCCCTGCTCTGCTGCATCGGCGGCGTGGTGGCGCTCGTCAAGGGCGTCGACGAGGCGGCGAAGGAGGCGGAGCGGCAGCTTCCCGGGCCGGTGGGGACCACCGCACCGGGCGGCCAGCCGACCGACCGCCCGTCCTCGTCCTCGACCCCGGCGGACGGTGAGACGTTCAACCTGAAGGCCGGCGAGAGCCTGGTCATCACCGACGACGAGGGCACCCTGGAGATCACGGTGCTGCGGTTCCGCACCTCGGCCAAGGGCTGCAAGGCGTACTCGCCCGCCCCCGACAAGGGGCTCTACCTGATCGCGGACGTCACCGCGACGGTGAAGAAGGGCAACATGTCGATCAACCCGTTCTACTTCCAGTGGGTCGCCGACGACGGCACCACCGAGAACGGGATCGCCGGCGCGTTCGCCGGCTGCGGCGACCTGCTCGACTCCGGCGTCAACCTGCGGGAGGGCAGCAAGCGCACCGGCAGCGTCACCTTCGACGTGGCCAACCAGAACGGCGCGATGGAGTACCGGCACAAGTTTGAGCCCGCTGGCTCCTGGAAGCCGTAGGTCCGATCCGCGTACCCGGCTGTCCGGGTGCGTCGAGTGAGCGCGGCGGAGGCCGCTCCCCTGCCGGGGGGCGGCCTCCGCCGCGTCGATGGGTCGCACCGGCGGTGCTTCTACTGGTCGGACGACCGCGACATGACCCGATCGCTGAAGGGCTGAAGGCACCCCTACGTCACGGGTGCCGCTCGGCTGGCGCCGGGCGGCCGGGGGCGGTCTGGCCGACCACGAGTGGGGCGGGCCGGTACGACTGCGGTCGGGGCGGCCCGGCGGTGGCGGCCAGCTTGGCCCGGGGCCGGTCGGCGTCGGGGTGGCGCAGCTCGTCGAAGATGGCCGACGCCGCCCGCCAGGCCCGCCGAGCGGCGGCGAGGTCGCCGGCCGCGCGCTCGGCGTCGCCGAGGTTGTCCAGCACCTCCGCCTCGTCGTACCGGTCGCCCAGCCCGCGGTGCAGCGCGAGCGCCCGCCGGTAGCAGTCCGCGGCCTGCCCGTGGTCGCCGCGCCCGTGGTGGACGTAGCCGAGGCTGTCCCAGGTGAGGGCGGCACCGTGCCGGTCGCCGGTCTCCTCGTGCAGCCGCAGGGCCGCCTGGCAGCAGCGCAGCGCCGGCCCCGGTTCGCCGAGGCGGGCGTGCATCCAGCCCAGGTTGTTGAGCGCCTTGGCCTGCCCGACCCGGTAGCTGGCGGCCCGGTAGAGGTCGAGCGCGCGCTGCGTCTCGTCGAGGGCCGCCCGGAGCCGGCCCTGCCGGGCCAGCACCCAGCTCACCCCGAGGTGGGTGTGCGCCCGACCGGTGTCGTCGCCCAGTTCCTGGTAGAGCTCCAGGTCACGGCCGTAGTGCAGGTGCGCCCCCCGGTGGTCGCCCAGCCAGGTGCAGGCGATGGCCAGGCCCCGGTGCGCCAGGGCCTGCCCGGGCAGGTCGCCCCGGCGCCGGGCCGCCGCGAGGGCGGTGTGGTGCGCGGCTGTCAGCTCGGGCCAGTGCCCGCGCCGGTCGAGGTACGTGGTGAGGGCGGCGGCCAGCATCCACGCGTGCCGGTCCAGCCCGGTGCCCGCCGCCTGTTCCACGGCGGCCAGCAGGACGTGGTGTTCGGCGGTGAACCAGCCGGTCGCCCAGGCATGGTCAGGCCGGTCGCCCACCGTCACCCCCGGCTCCGGTGCCGGCAGCGTCGCCGGCCGGGCCAGCCGGTACGGGTCGAGCAGGTGGTCGGCCGCGTGTGTGGCGTGCAGGTAGTGGTCGAGGAGGCGGCTCCGGGCGGCGGCCCGCTCGGCCTCCGGGTCGGCCTCGTGACACAGCTCGGAGGCGTAGGCGCGGAGCAGGTCGTGCATGGCGTACCGGCCGGGGGCACGCTCGGTGAGCAGGTTCGCCCGGGCCAGCCCGACCAGCAGCGGACCGACCCGGGACGGGGGCAGGCCGGCCAGGCTGGCCACCGCCGGCCGCGCGACGTCGGGGCCGGGGTGCAGACCGAGCAACCGGAACAGCCGGGCCGACTCGGCGTCCAGCGCCCGGTACGACCAGGAGAAGACCGCCCGGGCGTCGGTCGCGGGATCACCGGTCTCCAGCGCGGTGAGCCGGTCCGCGTTGGTGGCGCGCAGTTCCGCGGCGAGGGCGGCCAGCGGCACGTCGGGCTGGCCGACGGCCCGGGCGGCCACGATGGCCAGCGCCAGCGGCAGGCCGGCGCAGCGCCGCACGATCTCGTTGAGCGCCACCGGCTCGGTGCCGGCGCGACTGCGGCCGAGCCGACGGCCCAGCAGCTCCCGCGACTCCGCGGGCGCGAGCAGGTCCAGGGTCACCGGACGGGCCCCGTCGCTGACCACCAACCCGGTGAGCCGGTTGCGGCTGGTCACCACGACCAGGCTGCCCGGTGATCCCGGCAGCAGGGGTCGCACCTGCTCGTCGTCGCGGGCGTTGTCGAGCAGCACCAGCACCCGCCGTCCGGCGAGCAGGCTCCGGAACAGCGCGGACTGCCCGGGCAGGTCGGTGGGCACCCGCTGGGGCGGCACATGCAGCGCCGCCAGGAAGCCGCGCAGCGCCTCGGCCGGCGGGACGGCCCGGCCGTCGAGGTCGAACCCGCGCAGGTTGACGTAGAGCTGCCCGTCCGGGTAGCGATGCGCGATCCGGTGCGCCCAGTGCATCGCGAGGGTGGTCTTGCCCACTCCGGCGGTGCCGGCGATCGCGGAGATCACGACCGCCCGGCCGGCGCCGTCCCCGCCGTCCCCGCCGTCCCCGCCGCCGGGACGCAGGGTGCCGTCCTCGCCGGCAGGATCGCCGGGCAGCAGGTCGTTCAGCTCGCGCAGCGCCGCCGTCCGCCCGGTGAACCAGGCCGGCTCGCCGGGGAGCTGCGCCGGGGGCGGCCCGGCGGCGGGCCGGTCGGGCGCGGGCGACGGGCCGGGCCCCGACGGTACGGTCCGGTCCGGCACCTCGCCCCGCAGCACCCGCAGGTGCGCCTCGGCCAGCTCGGCACCCGGCTCCACGCCCAGCTCGTCGACGAGTTGGCGCCGGGTCTCGGCGTACAGCCGCAGCGCGGCGGCCTGCTGGCCGCAGCCGGCCAGGGCGAGCAGGTACCGGGCCACCAGCGGCTCCCGCAGCGGGTGGGCGGCGACCAGGGGGCGCAGGGCGTGCGCGACCCCGGTGCACCGGCCGAGGCCGAGTTCCACGGCGGCGAGCCGCTCGTGGGCGGCCAGCCGCTGCTCGTCCAGGCCGGCGGCGGCGGTGGCGACGAAGGCACCCGCCGCGCCGGCCAGCGCCGGGCCGCGCCACAGTGCCAGGCCGGCGCGCAGCAGCCGCGCCGCCTCCGCCGGCCGGCCGGCCGCCTCCTCGGCGTGGGCCTGCTCGACCGTCGCGGTGAACTCGGTCAGGTCCAGCTCCGTCCCGCGTACGGTGAGCCGGTAGCCGCCGCCCTGGGTGACCAGCAGGTCGGCCGCGCCCTCGGCGCGCAGGGCCGCCCGGATCCGGGAGACGCAGACCTGCACCTGGGTCCGGGCGGTGGCCGGTGGGTCGTCCGCCCAGAGCGCCGTCACGAGTTGCCCGGTGGAGACCAGCCGGTCGGCGTCGAGCAGCAGCAGCGCGAGCACCGCGCGTTGCTGGGGACGGTCGATGGCGAGAATCCGGCCCTCGGCGGTGACCTGGACAGGACCGAGGACGGACCACCGCATGACGTTCCCCACCAGTCGTGATCGGACGGCCCAAGTCTATGGACGGCACGTGCGGGGTGGCCGGCGGCAAGCCGTCGGATAGTGGACGCCAAGCATGGCCGCCCAGGCTGTCCCCAGCCGCCGGCGAAGGCCCGGCGGAGACGGGCCGGTGCCAGCGCACCGGCCGTCTGGGGTGGACAGGGAGATCGGCAATGCGAGCAATCACGGGACGTGGCGTGCTGACGGCGGTCGTCGGGGCGGCGGCGGTGCTGGGGGCGATCGGCGGGGCGGTGCCGGCCTCGGCGGACCCCGCAGGGCTGGAGACGGTCACCCAGTCGGCGGCCGAGAGCAGCCTGGACAAGTCGGCGCTCGCGTCGTGCCCGGCCGGCAAGGTGGTCACCGGGGGCGGCGGCTTCCTCACGGCCGGGTCGACGGCCGACGGCCGGGTCGGGCTGGACCGGCTGGAGCCGCTGGCGAACGGCACCGGCTTCTTCGTGACGATGCGGGAGGTGGGCCCGACGAACTTCACCCCCGACTGGGGGCTCCAGGCCCTCGCCCAGTGCGCCACCGCGCCGGCCGGCTATCAGGTCGTGGCGACGACCGGGGCGGTCGGCACGGAGTTCGTCACGGCCAGTTGCGGGACGAAGAAGGTCATCGGGATGGGCGGGCGGATCAACAGCGGCCTGGGTGACGTCGTGCTCGACCAGGTGGTGCCGTCGTCCGACCTGACGTCGGTGACCGTCCGGGCGGTCGCGGTGCAGGGCACCTCGCCGACCGGCTGGAGCGTCACGTCGTTCGCGGTCTGCGCCACCGCGCCGGCCGGGCTGGAGCGGATCGTGGTGACGGGGACGAGTTCGAGCGACCCGCAGCGCACCCACCTCAGGACCTGCCCGGCCGGCAAGGCGCTCTACAGCGCGGGGGCGGACATCAACGCCGGCAACGGGCAGGTGCTGCTCAACGCCATCAACATCACCTCGGGCACCACCGTGCGGGTGCGGGCGACCGAGGACGCCGACGGCTTCGCCGGCACCTGGAGCCTCAACGGGTACGGCATCTGCGGTAGCTGACCCGTGTGGTCCGGGTGCCGCCCTGCGGTGGCGGCACCCGGACCACACGGAGCCGAGGAAGATCACGTGGGTCGAGTGTCCGGGCGTGCCGAGATGGCCGTTAGACGGTGTAGAGGATCTTGACCCCACTGTTGCTCGTCGCCGAGACGGCCGTGCCACGGACGCCGGAGCTGAGGTTCCGCCAGCCGTTGTTGCTGGCCGCCTCGTGCACCACACCCCCGGCCACGGTGTAAACGATCTTCACGCCGTTGAAGTTGATCGCCGCCAGGGCGTCGGCGCTGACCCCGGCGATGCCGGAGTTGAGGTTCCGCCAACCATTGGCACTGGACGCCTCGTGCACCATTCCCCCGGCCACGGTGTAGACGTACTTCACGCCGTCGACGCTGATCGCGGTCAGGGCGTTCGCGCTGATCCCGGAGACACCCGTGTTCAGGTTCCGCCAGCCGCTGTTGCTGGCCGCCTCGTGCACCATCCCGCCGACCACGGTGTAGACGATCTTCACGCCGTTGAGGTTGATCGCCGCCAGGGCGTTGGCGCTGACCCCGGCGATGCCGGTGTTCAGGTTCTGCCAACCATTGGCACTGGACGCCTCGTGCACCATTCCCCCGGCCACGGTGTAGACGTACTTCACGCCGTCGACGCTGATCACGGCCAGGGCGTTGTTGCTGACGCCGGAGATGCCGGTCCAGAGGTTGCGCCACCCGGTGTCGCTGGACGCCTCGTACACCCTGCCGCCGTTGACCGTGTAGAGCAGCTTGTTGCCGTTGATGACCATCGACGCGGTGGCCGAGCCGGTGATGCTGTTGACCGGCAGCATCTGCCAACCGCTGTGGCTGCCGGACTCGTACACCTGGCGGTTGGAGACGACCTGCCCGCAGTTCTGGCTGGTCGAGTTCCGGGCCGGCGAGGTGGGGCCGGAGATGTACAGCGGGCCGGTGGACGGGCTGCCGTCGGAGGTGATGCCGGAGGGCACCCCGTTGAAGTACGACTCGGTCTTGACGCCGTCGCGCACCTGCTCGTAGTGCAGGTGCGGGCCGGTGGAGTTGCCGGTGCTGCCGACCCGGCCAATCTGCTGGCCGGTCGACACCCACTGCCCGGCAGCGACCATCGGCGCCTCGATCATGTGCAGGGAGAGGGTCCGCCAACCGCCGCCATGATCGATGATCACATACCAGCCGCCGCTGTTCCCCCAGCCGGCGAACGTGACGGTGCCGCTGTACGAGGCGAGAATCGGCCGGCCGTTGCTGGCCCCGCCGGTGAAGGTCAGGTCGATGTCGTAGTCGTCGTGGCCGTAGTAGGTGGCCATTCTCCAGGTCTCGCCGCAGGAAACCGGCATCTGGAAGTTGGGCCGGGGGCCGGCGGCCTGGGCCGGCGTGGCCACGACAGCGGTGGTGCCCGCGACCGCGAGCACCGAGGCGCCGGCGGTCGCGAGTGCCAGGCAGGCCGACGTGAGGACGCGGGCGAATAGACCCGTCATTGAGGAGTTCCCTCCGGATTGGGCTACGAGGTAGAAGGATGTCGATCCTAGTGTCGGGACGTCCAAGCCGGAAGATCGACCCAGCGGGCAGGTGCGCTGGGCCGATGCGGGCCACACCCGTCGCGGAGCCCCCAGTCGGGGGCCTCCCAGGGCCAGTACGCCGAACGCTCCCACCCGGCAAACCGGATGGGAGCGTTCGGGTGAGCGCTAGCTGTTACCGGAGCTGGTAGGCACGGGTCACGGTCTGCTCGACGGTGTTGCCGTCAGCGTCGGTGGCCTGCACCCGCAGCGGCACGAACCCGTTGGTCGCGGCCAACTTCGGGTGCCGGACGGTGGACTCGAACTGTCCCGTCCGCTTCCGGTCGACGTCGGCGGACTTCCAGGTCACGCCGTCGTCGTAGGAGACCCAGAGCTTCGCGTTCCGCACTGCCGGCCCGGACAGCCCGTTCTGGTGCCGGACGGTGAGGTCGATGTCGAACCGGGAGTCGGCCTTGGCCCGGTTGTTGACGTCGACATCCACGTCGTAGTCGATCGAATGGCAGGGCCGGGAAGGCGAACCCGGCGAAGTTCGAGGATCCGAGGTACTCGCCGTTGCGGTAGACCGAGGCGCGAACCTTGTCGGTCTGGATGAGGTGCGACTGCTGCCTGTGGTCGGCTCCGGTGTCGAGCATCGCCGAAGACTGGACCACCACCAGGTCGTTGTCGCGGTAGGCCGCGTCCACCGATTCCGCTGACAGCGCCGTACGGACCACGGACTTGTTCCAGTGCGGGGACAGCCGCTGCCCCGGGCTCAGCACCTTGACCGTTTCGATCTGCTGAGACCCGCCCAGCTGCCATACCGGTGCGAGCAGCGTGACCTGTCCGGTCCGCAGGCCGGCGCTGACGTACTCGGTCCGGGTCAACGGCATGACCAGCCGGTCGAAGGTGCCATACGCCACGGCCTGTCGCGGTGCCCAGATGGACCGGAAGTGGCCGCCCTCGGTGCCGTTGGCCGAGGCGTGGTAGGAGGTTCGCAGGGTGGCCAGGTCGTTGTGCCGGACCTGGTACCGCTGGTTCGCCGGCAGGCCGCCCTTCTCCACCTGGAGCAGTTCATAGGCGTACGGGCTGACCGCCACCCCCTTGAACTCGACCGTGACCCGGTCACGACGCAGGAGGTCGAGCAGTCGCCCACCCTGCTCGCCGGAGAGGGTCATCGCCGGGATCGCGGTGGGTGTGCGGGTCCAGAGGTCGACGCCCCAACGCTCGGCGGCGTTGTTGTAGACGATCACCGCTGACGCGCCCGCGGCGACCGCGTTGGCGAGTTGCTGGTCGGGCGAGATGGCGGCACTACGCATGACCAGCGCGGTCTTGCCCCGCACGGCGAGCCCGGCGTACTCCTGGGAGGTGCCGGTCCCGGCCGAGACCACCTGCAGTCGCTTGGTGCCGTCGAACCGCGCCGAGCCGCCGTCGCCGGGCGGCTCGGCACCAGCGAACGCACGGTGCAACGCCGGCTCCGTCGCCTGATGAAGCTGACCGGAGCCAACAGCCGAATGCAACTCGGCTGGTACGCCGCCCGATCCGGTCTCATTCCACTCTGACGATCACCCGCCCGACTTGGGCGACAGGAAGGGGCAGTTGCCGTGCGCCTGCGGCGCGCCCCGGCGGGTCGATCAGGCATGGGACGAGAGCGCTATCGTCGCCGGATGCCCGAACTGATCGCGCCCACCGTCCGGCTGCACGCCGCCTGGCTCAGGGCGCATGACGAATGGGGACCGGGCCGCCATGAGGACGGTTTCGGGCTGCGGTCTTCCGACGAGGTCCGCTCGCCGGCCGGGTTCGCGGTCTGGGTGACCCGGCTGGCTGACGCGGCGGACCCGACGGGGCCGCTGGACGACGGCCAGGTGCATTGCACGTACCGCTGGATCGTCGAGGGTGACCAGGTGCTCGGCGCGATCGCGCTGCGGCACGAACTCAACGACTACCTGCTGCGGATCGCTGGCCAGATCGGCTACGGCATCCGACCGTCCGCACGTCGGCGGGGTTTGGCGACCTGGGCGCTGGGCCGGATGCTCGGCGAGGCACGGGCGCTCGGCCTGAATCGGGTGCTGATCACCTGCGAGGTCGACAACCTCGCCTCGGCGAGGACGATCGAGCACCACGGTGGCGAACTCGAAGACGTTCGGGACACCGAACTCGGCCCCGTACGGCGGTACTGGATCATGGTTCAGCAAGTTTCATCCACCGCACCGGCAAGATCCCCCAAAAGGCATTCCTGACCATGCGCAGCCCTGACTCGACCGGTACGTCATCCAAACCGGCCACGGGTTACGATCCGCTGCCGCGGTGAAGGGGACGGACGTGAAGTCTGGTCAGACAAGCGCAGTGGACACCGGAGGGCGTGCGGTTCGAAGCGCCTCGTCGGCCACGCTCAGCCTGCTACTGATGGCTGGTTGCACGGGATTGCCGAACGTCGCGTCACCATCGCCGTCTCCCACAATGATGGTGCGTCTCGAGAAGCCGGCCAGGCTGCTAGGCCATTGGCCTGAAGCGCCGAGCCGGATACGGCACGAGCAGGCCGAGCAGATCACGGGTGGCTTGGAGACCCTTCTACAGGGGCAAGCGACAAGCACCGTCGGCGTTGCGTACGCGACGGCGTACAACGCCCATCTCGCTCTGGTCAGTGGCGTCGCCGGGCCGGTGGCAGAGCCGGACGAAGCACTGGACGAGTTGTTTTCCTGGTGGCCCAGTCTGACCGGGATCAAGGAAACTCCGGCAGGCCCGATGGGAGGAAAGGCCCGTTGCGGCAAGGGCGTGGTGAAACGCGCCGCAGGCGGCTTTGAAGGCGTCTACATGGACCTGTGCGGGTGGGCCGACCCGCACACCATCGGCATGGTGATGTTTCAGGGGTTCCCGGAGAACAACAAGCCAGGTGACATGTTCTCGCATGTTCGCGCCCAGTTGGAACGGCCTGCGACCTGACAGGCACGACAAGCTGGACGCGTGTCAGCAGGCCGCCCATCGGCCCGGTCGGGACGATCCACCATGGACACGCAGCCCTCGATCAACCGAAAACCTGCCCTTGATCTCCCGTTTTCCGGTAGAGCTGAGGGACTTAGATCCCTGACCCCCTCGATACGACCTGCGGCGGGCCGGTCGGATCGGGTGTCGTCCGAGGTCGTCCCGCCCGCTGAGGGCCGTTCCGGCCGGTGTGGTCGGTTGAGTTCGTGATGGTGGTGACGGTCTCGCCGAAACCGGTCCGCGCCTCTGCCGTCAACGGCGCCAAGAAACTGTTTAGTTCGCTGGTGACGTCGCTGTGAAATGCCACCGCCGACCGGCGTCCGTCCTCGGTGAGCAGCACATGCACCGCGCGGCGATCGCCCGGCACCAGCGATCTCTCGACCAGGCCACGTTGGGCCGCCCGGTCTATCAGCCCGGTCAGGCCCGCCTTTCCCACCCCGAAGATGCGGGCGAGTTCGGCCATGCCGCGTGGCTTTTCGGCCAGAACGCACAGCAGCCGCCCTTGCACCACCGTCAGATCATGGCGATCGGCTACCCGCGCGAACGTTCCCTGCACCAGCCCTGAGAGCTGGATCAGCGCCGAGGCGTCGTCCGCCGCCTCCGCCGAGACGTGGAAACCAGCCTGCGTGGCCCCGCTTCGCGACGGCTCCCCGGCCGCCGGCGCGGCGAGGCGGTCAGCCGGCGCGGCGAGGCGGTCGACCGGCGCGCTCCCACCCGGGTCGGTTGGGGAGGACGCGGACATGCCGCTAGAGTACACGCCGAGTACAGTTCGCTACGCGTACAATCTATTCCGCGAACTATCCCCAGCCCTCAGGAGACCGCGACCATGACCCGCATTGGGATGATCTTGGGAAGCACCCGGCCGAACCGGAACGGCGAGCAGGTGGCCCACTGGGCAGTCAATCTGGCCTCGAAGCGTGACGACGCGGAGTTCGAGCTTGTCGACCTGCGCGACTTCCCGCTGCCGCACCTCGACGAGCAAATGCCTCCGTCATTCGGGCAGTACCAGAACGAGCACACCCGCCGCTGGGCCGAGAAGGTGTCCTCCTTCGACGGGTTCGTCATCGTCACCCCGGAGTACAACCACAGCACCACCGGCGTGCTGAAGAACGCGTTGGACTACTTGTTCGCCGAGTGGAACAACAAGGCCGTGGGGTTCATCTCCTACGGCCCTCACGGCGGGGTCCGCGCCGTCGAGCACCTGCGTGCGATGGCCGGTGAGCTGATGATGGCCGACGTCCGCGCCCAGGTCGTCCTCCCGTTCACCACCGAATTCGAGAACCACCGGTACTTCAAGCCAGGCGACTACAACCTCCCGGCGTTCAACACCATGCTCGACCAGGTCATCGCCTGGAGCGATGCCCTCGCCCCGCTGCGTGCCAAGAAGCAGGCCACCACCTGATCGCACCCCGTTCTGGGCGCTTCGTCCGGCGGGACCCCTCGGCTTCCGTAGCCTCGGGAAGCTGTCTGCGCCCAGCCGCTGGCCTCGCCCGGGCCTGTTGCTGTCGAACCGCCCACATGTTGGTTGCACCGCCCGAGCCGGCGTTCACGTTACGGCTCGTCGACAGCACAGCTGGGCGTTTGGCACTATCGACGGATGTTCGGGAGAGAAAGGCCGGTGGTGGTCGCCGTATGCGGGTCCCCTGGAGCCGGAAAGACCACGGTTGCCTCTGCAACGGCGCACCGCCTCGGACTGCCGCTTTTGACCCGGGACGAAATCAAGACCGGTCTCGGGCTGTCGTCCGCTTCCGCCACTCAGGACGGCGGCGTTCAGCCCGATCCCGATTTCCACATCGCCGGTGGTCCCCTGAGCCTCCGCGCTGAGGCCGTGATGGTCGACGCAGCACGGCTGCTCGCAACCTCACGCGTAAGCTTCGTCGTGGAGTCCTCGGTGTTGTCCCACGAGCTGCTCGAGGCGCTGCTCGCGGGTGGCGCCCGAGTGCTCGCTGTTCACGTCGTCGCCCACGAGGCAGTCATCCGCAGACGCCTCCGCGCTAGAGCGGCCAAAGGCGCAGCTATCGACAAGCAGCTCGAATCTCAGTTCCAGCGAGGCGAGATGAAGCGGTCGATCTTCGAGCCGCCAGCTGGACTCGACGCCGTTGTGGAAGTGGACACCTCAGATCACGAGGATCCAATCATCGAACCCATCGAGGCAGCAGTCGTCGCCCTGCTTCGGTCGTCCCCCGATCCATACGTGCCCGCCGTAGGCGGGCCCAGACGTTGAAGCGGAACCTACACGAACGGTCGCGTGACCTACGGCGACCAGCTCGGCGCGCTGGTCACGCTCGATCCTGGGCTCACGTCGCTGATGGTGCGACACCTCAGCGGACGATCGCGGCCAGACAGGATGCCGACCGCCCCAGCGGGCGCTGATCTTGCAGGCGACACCTCGCATGATGGCTGGGCGCATAAGGAAGACTGGCGGGCATGGCTGACTTGGGCGATGCGAAGGCTGTGCTGCACCACTATCTCCAAGCAACTCGCGAAGTGAGCCACCCCCGCTTTCATGGAGCTTCTTGATCATGGTCTGATGGCCGTGGGGGAGGAAGTCGTCCGTGGCAGCACCGAAGAAATACCCCGACGAGCTACGTCAACGCGCTGTGCGCTTGTACCGT